>BPGH01000004.1 GCA_026002935.1 Acidimicrobiia bacterium | reverse complement strand
CGCGGCGCGCGGTCGACGCCGTGCTCGCCGCGGTGGCACAGCCGGCGCTCGCCCCGCCCGCGTGGCCCGCGGGGCTCACCGACCGCGAGGTCGACGTGCTGCGGCTGCTGGCGCGCGGCGCGAGCGACAAGCAGATCGCGGCCGACCTCGGCATCACCGTCAAGACCGTCGCGCACCACGTGCAGCACGTGTACGACAAGATCGGCGTCCGCAGCCGTGCCGGTGCGGCGCTGTTCGCGGTGGAGCACCGGCTGCACCGCTGAGCGCGGCCTGCACCACCGCGCGGGCACCGGGCGCCGCTACGGTCGCGCGCGATGGCGACGTTCGTCCTCGTCCACGGCGGCGGCCACGGCGGCTGGTGCTACCAGCGCGTCGCCCGCCGGCTCCGGGCGCGCGGGCACGAGGTGTACGCACCCACCCTCACCGGGCTCGCCGACCGGTCGCACTTCGTCCACCCGGGCATCGACCTCGACACCCACGTCACCGACGTCGTGAACCTGCTCGTGTGGGAGGACCTGCGCGAGGTGGTCCTCGTCGGGCACAGCTACGGCGGCATGGTGATCACCGGGGCGGCCGACCGCGCCGCGGACCGCGTCGGCAGGCTCGTGTACCTCGACGCGGCGACCCCGCGCGACGGCCAGTCGCTCGTCGACATCGCCGGCGCGCACATGGAGCTCGCGCGCTCGACGTCGGAGGTGGTGAACGGGGTCGAGCTGGTGCTGCTCCCCGGGCCGGGGGCCGCCGCGTTCTACGGGATCGACGACCCGGCCGACCAGGCGTGGGCCGACGCGCGCCTCACCGGTCACCCCTGGGCGTGCTTCGAGCAGCAGCTCGTGCTGCGCGACGAGGAGGCGCTGCGGTCGATCCCGCAGTTCCACGTCGTGTGCGCCGACACCCTCGCGACGCGCGACCGCGACCTGATCGAGCGTGCGCGCGCGGAGGGACGCCTCTGGGTGATCGACACGGGCCACGACCTGATGATCACCGAGCCCGGGCTCGTCACCGACACCCTTTGCGAGATCGCGGCCTTCCGACCCTGAGGCAGCTCGGGCAGCCCGCCGGACGCACCTGCCGCGCCCGAGGCCCCGCCGCGACCCGTCCCGGCCCGGCGACGCGGGCCGACTACGCCGGCATCCTCTCCGCGACCCGCTCGCCCGCACCGGCATCGGTGAGCAGCTCCGCCGAGAACGAGTGGCCGGGTTCGACGAGCCAGCTCGCCGCGAGCGCGGTCGCGAGCGAGCAGAGCGCGATGACGAAGAAGAACGTCGAAGGTTCGACCCAGAGCAGGAGCGTGAGGAAGGCGATCGCCCCCACGTTGCCGTATGCACCCACGAGACCCGCGATCTGCCCACTGACTCGCTTCTTCACGAGCGGCGCGACCGCGTAGACCGCACCGTTCGAGGCCTGGGCGAAGAACGAGGAGCCGGTCGCGACGAGTACGGCGAGCGCGAGCGGCCACGCCGGGCCGAGCAGCGCCATCGCCGCGCCCCCCACGGCGATGCCCACGAGGAGGGCCCGCAACGTGCGCCGCCGCGATCCGAGCACGTCGGACAACAGGCCGCCGGCCGGGCGGAACAGGAAGTTCAGGAACGTGTACCCCGCCGCCGCGACGCCCGCGGCGACCGTCCCGAGGCCGTAGGTGTCGGCGAAGTACTCGGGGAGCATCGAAGCGATCGCGAGCTCGGACCCGAACGAGCAGAAGTAGGCGAACGACAACACCGCGACCGATCGGAACGGGTACCGGTCCTCCGGTGGGTACGCATCCCGGAGGGCGGGCCGGTTCACGCGGTAGACCTGCACCGTCTGGTACACGAGGAGACCCGTCACCAACGCCAGCGCCACCGCGGCCGCCGGGAGCGCGAGCACTCCCGTGTCGTGGATCCGCCAGACGATCACGACGAGTGCCAGGCTCAGCGGGGCGGTCAGCAGCGCGAGGCCGTGCACGGCACCGCGACCCGTCACCTCCAGTGCCCCTTGACGTCGCGGCCGGACGTAGGCCACGCCCGGTGGCGTGTCCTCGACGGCTCGCAGGTAGAAGAGCCCGTAGCACGCCGACAGGAGGCCCGTCGCCGCGCACACCCAGCGCCATGCTTCGCCACCGCCGAGCAGGGCGGCGGCGATCGGCAGCCCCAGCGTCGCGAAGCCGGCGCCGAAGTTGCCCCAACCGCCGTAGACGCCCTCCGCGGTGCCGACCTCACGCGGTGGGAACCACTCGGAGACCATCCGGATGCCGACCACGAAGCCCGCGCCCACCACCGACAGTGCGAGCCGGCTCGCCACCAGGGCCGGGAAGCTGCGTGCGACCGCGAAGCAGAGGGACGGTACCGCTGCGTACAGGAGGATCGCCGCGTAGACGCGCCGGGGACCGAACCGGTCGAGCGCCATGCCCACGAAGACGCGTGCGGGGACGGTGAGCGCGACGTTGCACAGCGCGAGGGTGACGAGCTCGCCCTTCGACAGGCCGAGCTGGTCACCGATCGTCGCGGCGAAGGGCGCGAGGTTGAACCAGACGACGAACGTGAGGAAGAACGCGAACCAGGTGAGGTGCAGCACCCGATAGCGTCCTCGGTAGCTCCAGAGCGAGCGGATCCGCTCACGCGCATCCGCCATCCGGTCTGCAGTGGCCCGTTCCTCCATGACTTCCACGATGGAGCCGTCTCGTTGCCCGGCGACGACCTGGCCGTGACACGCCGACGACCAAGAGCTCACGCCGTCGGACCATCCTCGTGCGCGCTCTCGACCGCGATGCGATAGCCACGACGGTTCACCGTGGCGATCGCGTCTCCCGACGGGCCGAGCTTGCGCCGCAGACGGTTGACCGCCATCTCCACGGCGTGTGGATTCGTCTCCGGGCAGCGCCAGACCCGGTGCAACAGCTCACCCTTGGACACGACCGCGCCGCGTCGCTCGAGGAGCACGGCGAGGAGGCCCCGCTCACGATCCGACAGCTGAACGGGGCGTCCGTCCACGACGACCAACGCGCCGCGCAGTACGACGTGAGATCCCGCGAGCCGCACCTCGCGGCAGCGTGCGGCGAGAACCTCGGTGAGGGTCCCGATCATGGAGCCGAGCCGGGCCCTCGGCGGGACCACGACCGGACCGATCCCGACGTGGGCCGCGGCATCGGCGCAGACCGGACCGACACATGCGGCGACGACCCCGGTCCGGAACCCGTCCCGCATCGCCTCGAGCCGGCCGGCCTCCGCGGCGATCGCCGCGAGGTTGTGCACGGCAGCGGCCGCGGTGAAGGTGACCGCGTCGACCCGCTGCTGCTCGATCGCCTCGACCAGCCTGATCACCGCCACTTCGTCGTCCGGCCGGGTCCAGCGGTAGACGGGCACCCCGACGACGTCGGCACCGAGTCCTGCGAGCAGTCGCACCGCAGAGGCGTCGGAAGCGCCGTCGAGCTGCACCGCGACCCGCGCGCCGGAGATCCCGCTCTCCTCGAGATGCTCGATCACGTCCCGCAGCGTCTCGCGGGGTGCCCGCCAGGACACCTCGAGGCCGGCCGTGATCGCCGCGCCGGCGGCCTTCGGACCCCGCGCGAGCACCGTGGCGCCGCGCAACGCCGCGAGGAGTTCCTCCTCCAGGCCCAGACTGCGAGCCGCCTCGAACCACGCTCGCGTACCGATGCCGGTGGTGAGCACCAGGTACCGGGGTGGCCGGCGGATCAGCTCGTCCGTCGCGTCACGCAGACCGTCGTCAGGGCCGAGCGGATGCGTCCGGATGACCGGTACGTGCCAGATCGACGCCTGCCGACGCCGCAGGAACTCCGCCTGCTCCTCGGCACGGCGATCGGCCGTGATCGCCACGGTGAACCCCGAGAGGGGACCGAGCTCGCTCATGAGGGTCGAGCGTGCACGCCGGAGGTTGTCGCAGTGTTTCGGTCCCGTTTCAGGGTCCTGACGGCCGGCGCGCCTCGACCCGGTCGCCACGGACGCGCACGTCGAACACCGGGATCGAGACACCGGGATCGTCGAGGCACTGGCCGGTGGCGAGCGCGAAACGCTGCTTGTAGACGGGTGACGCGACGGTGACCACCCCGCCCCGGTCACCGACGATCCCGCGTGCGATCACGTCCGCCCCGCTGAAGGGGTCGCGGTTCCCGACCGCGAACAGGCTGCCGTCACGGAGTCGGAACACCGCGACCTGCTCGTCGCCGATGCGAGCGGCCACCCCGACCTCGGCGATGAGATCGCCGACCCCGCAGATGTCGATCCAGCCGTCGTCGTCGGGTTCGACACCGTGGTTCACGACGCTGCGGAACCGGGCCACCTTCCGGGGATCGTCGAGTGTGGCCTTCCACTCGCAGCGGTACGTCTCGACGTGACGCTGCATGTCGGCCTCGAGCTGATCGCAGATCCCCAGGGCGTCGTCGACGATCACCCGCCGCAGGTACTCGACGCCGCCCTCCAGGCGGTTGAGCCAGGTCGCGGTGCGCTCGAGACGGTCCGCCGTGCGGATGTAGAACATGAGGAATCGATCGAGGTACCGGACGAGCGTCGCCGTGTCGAGATCCGTCGCGAACAGCACACCGTGTTGGGGTCGCATCCCGCCGTTGCCGCACAGGTAGAGGTTCCAGCCCCGCTCCGTGGCGACGACGCCGAAGTCCTTGCCCTGGGCCTCAGCACACTCACGCGCGCAACCTGACACCGCGGCCTTGATCTTGTGCGGTGCACGGAGGCCTCGGTAGCGCAGCTCCAGGTCGACGGCGAGGCGGGTGGAGTCCTGGACACCGTAACGACACCACGCGATCCCCACGCACGACTTCACCGTTCTCAACGCCTTGCCGTACGCATGACCTGATTCGAATCCGGCCGCGATCAGGCGCCGCCAGATCTCCGGGAGTTGCTCGGCGCGGGCACCGAACAGGTCGATCCGCTGGCCACCGGTGATCTTCGTGTACAGGCCGTGTTCCTTGGCCACCTCGCCGATCACGACGAGCTGCTCCGCGGTGATCTCGCCCCCCGGGACCCTCGGCACGACGGAGTAGGTGCCATCCCGTTGAAGATTCGCGAGGAAGTGGTCGTTCGTGTCCTGCAGCCCGGCGTGCTCCGGCTCGAGGATGTGCTCGTTCCACAGCGAGGCGAGCATCGAGGCGACCGCGGGTTTGCAGATCTCGCAGCCCATCCCCTGCCCCCAGCCCGAGAGCAGGGCGTCGAAGGTGCGCAACCGCTTCACGCGCACGATGTCGAACAGTTCCTGGCGGGTGTACCGGAAGTGCTCGCACAGACTCCGGTCGACCGCGCCACCTGCCCGCTCGAGCTCCTCCGCGACGATCGTCCGCAACAGTGCGGTGCAGCTCCCACAGCCGGTGCCGGCACCGGTGCGCCGGCCGACCGTGGCCACGTCGGTCGCACCCGCGGCCACCGCTCTCAGGACCTCGGAGCGTGCGACGTTGACGCAGGTGCAGATCGTCTCGTCGGCGGAGCTCCCGCGCGGCATTTCCGCGCCGGAGAGCAGGAGGTCGAGCGGCCGTTCGGGGAGGGCTTCGCGCGAGACGAAGTACCGGTGGAGTCGAGCGTAGGCCGAGGTGTCGCCGACGAGCACACCACCGAGCAGGCGGCGCTCGGCGCGATCGACGATCAGCCGGGCGTACGTGCGGTCGACGGGGTCCTCGGCCGTCACCGAGCAGGCGCCCTCGCGCTCGCCGTGCACATCCCCGAAACTCGCGACGTCGACACCGAGCAGCTTGAGCTTCGTCGACGGCGCCGCGCCGGTGAAGCGGTCGTCGGCGCCCGTGAGCCGGGCGGCAACGACCCGGGCCATCTCGTAACCGGGTGACACGAGTCCGTACACACGACCGCGGTGGGATGCGCACTCCCCGATCGCGTGGATGCGCGGGTCCGAGGTCATGCAACGGTCGTCGACGACGATTCCACCCCGCTCGGCGACCTCGAGCCCGCAGGCGCGCGCGAGCTCGTCACGCGGCCGGATCCCGGCCGCGAAGACGACGAGCTCACAGGCAAGGCGCGCACCGTCGGCGAACCCGAGTCCGGTCACGGTCCCGTCGCGGTTGCGCTCGACCGCCTCGGTGACCACACCCGTGTGGACGGTGATCCCCAGTTCCTCGATGCGTCCGCGCAGCGCGATCGCGCCGCCCTCGTCGACCTGTGCCGGCATGAGACGGGGCGCCGCCTCCACCACGTGGGTCTCGAGACCGAGATCGAGCAGCGCCTTCGCCGCCTCGAGACCGAGGAGCCCTCCGCCGATCACCACGCCCGTACCGACGTCCGTCGCCCAGGCGCGGATCGCGTCGATG
This sequence comes from Acidimicrobiia bacterium, assembly GCA_026002935.1. Lineage (GTDB taxonomy): Bacteria > Actinomycetota > Acidimicrobiia > IMCC26256 > PALSA-610 > BPGH01. The sequence continues at coordinate 25,384 of BPGH01000004.1, read as the reverse complement.
TCGTCGAGCGTTCGGTAGACGAAGCAGCCTCGCGCCCCGCTCCCGTCGATCGGCGGGACGAACGAGCGTGATCCGGTCGCGAGGACGAGGGCGTCGTAGGGGATCGAATCACCCCGACAGGTGGCGACCGACGCACGAGCGCGATCGACGGCCACCACCCGCTCCGCGAGGCGCAGCGTGACATGCGGGTGACCCGAGACCTCCGGACGGACGAGCGAGAGGTCCTCCGCGGCGCAACCGCCGAGATAGCGGCTCAGGTTGACCCGGTCGTAAGCAGGATGCCGCTCCTCGCCGATCACGACGACCCGCCACGAGTCGCCGACCGCGCCGTCGTCGACCAGGCAGTCGACGAGGCGCTGGCCGACCATGCCGTTGCCGACCACGACGAGCGTACGCATGCCGCAACCGTACGGACCGGTTCGTTACGGCGGACTCGTCGGCGCGGGTCGGCACCGTGAACCTCCACGCACGGCCCCAGAGGACGGCGGTGAGCGAGATGACGACGCCACGAAACGGTCGCGATCGGCTCGGGAAACACGTGCGGTCCAGCCTCACGGGCGTGGCGGTGGTCACCCCGGTCGACGCGTACCTGGCGGAGCAACGAAGCCTCACCGTCGTCGACGCGTTCGCCCGGCGCCACGACGAAGGCCGCCTCGAGGGGCGCGGCAGGCGCTACCGCGACCTGGTTCCGCTGAGTGCCCCGGGACCCGGCGAGCAGTACGCGTTCGAGGTGGATCTCGACGCCTGCAGCGGCTGCAAGGCGTGTGTGACCGCGTGCCACAACCTCAACGGCCTCGACCCGACCGAGACGTGGCGCACCGTGGGTGTGCTCGTCGCCAGCGAGGAACCCGTCGCGCCGCAGCACGTGACCACGGCGTGTCATCACTGCCTCGACCCGGGCTGCCTGAAGGGTTGCCCCGCCGCCGCCTACGAGAAGGACCCGCTGACCGGGATCGTCGCCCACCTGGACGACCAGTGCATCGGCTGCCGGTACTGCGAGCTCACGTGTCCCTACGAAGTGCCGGTCTACAGCCCCGCGCGCGGGATCGTGCGCAAGTGCGACCTGTGCCGCGGCCGCCTCGCCCAGGGCGAGGCCCCGGCGTGCGCGCAGGCGTGCCCGACCGGCGCGATCCGCGTCACCCTCGTGGACACGACGGGGATCACCGGCGAGGGGGTTCTCGTACCCGGTGCACCGTCATCGGCGACGACCCGACCGACGACCGTCTACCGCACATCGCGCACGCTCCCCGACACCCCCGTCGAGCGCTGGCCGCCTCGCCCAGCGAAACCCCACCCCCCGCTCACCGTGATGCTCGTCCTCACCCAGCTCGCGATCGGGGCGTCGTTGATCGGGACTGCCGGTGGACGGGTGCACACCGGGAACCGCGCGCTCACGGCGCTGCTCGTCCTGCTCGTCGGAACGATCGCACTGGGTGCCTCCGTCCTCCATCTCGGCCGCCCGCGCCACGCCTGGAGGGCGGTCCTCGGGTTGCGGACGTCGTGGCTGTCGCGCGAGATCCTCGCGCTGGGCGCGTTCTCGGTCGCGACCGCGGCCCACGCGCTCGCGCTCGCGTCGGACCTGCGCGTGGCGGACGCGCTGGGCACGGCCGCATCGGCGACCGGCGCCGCCGCCATCACCTGCTCGGCGATGATCTACGCGGTCACGGGGAGGCGGTGGTGGCGCCTGCGCACCACCTTGGCACGGTTCTCGGGGACGGCCGTCGTGTGCGGGGCCGCAACCGTGCTCGCCGTGACCGGGCGGGAGGGCCTCGGCGCGCTGGTCGCGATCGCCACGGCGATTCACGTCGGCTCCGAGCTCCTGGTGCTGCTGCACTGGCACGCCGGAGGGGACCCGGAGCTGCAACGCACGGCGCGGCTCCTCCTCGGCGAGCTCCGCCCGCTCCTCGGCTGGCGCGTCGGCCTTGCCGCCGTGGGTGCGCTCGCGGCGCTCGCCGCCCGGACCGGCACCATGCTGTTCGCCGCGCCGGCGTGGCTGGCCCTGGTGGCCGGCGAGATGATCAGTCGCTGGCTGTTCTTCGTGGCGGTCGCGCCCGCGCGCATGCCCGGAGCCGCCCCGTGAGACGCGCCCGGCTCCGGCACCGGGAGGGGGCGCTGACCGCTGAGCTCGCACGGGTCAGGGTCGGGGGCGGTATCGGTCAGGTTCCTGCCCGCCTCGCTCCCGAAGCGGTCGTCCCGCTGACGTGCGGGTTCTGCTCGACCGGGTGCTCGCTCGACGCACACATGCGCGACAGCGTCGCGGTGAACCTGACACCGACACCCTCGTATCCGGTCAACCGGGGCCACGCGTGCCCCAAGGGCTGGGCGGCACTCGAGCCCCTCGGGGCCCGGGACCGGGCGACGAGGCCCCTGCTCCGCAACGCACGCGGGCGGTTCGAGCCGATCGACTGGGGCACCGCCCTGCGCGTGTTCGTCGACCGGGTGCGTGCCGTGCAGGAGACCCACGGCCCGGAGGCGATGGCCTTCCTGTCGACCGGACAGATCGTGACCGAGGAGATGGCACTCCTGGGCGCGCTCGCGAAATTCGGCATGGGCATGATGCACGGCGACGGCAACACCCGTCAGTGCATGGCGACCTCCGTCGTCGCGTACAGGGAGACCTTCGGTTTCGATGCACCGCCGTACACGTACGCGGACCTCGAGGAGTCCGACGTGGTCGTGCTGTGGGGCTCGAACCTCGCGATCGCCCACCCCATCCTGTGGGGACGGCTGCGGTCCAACCGCCACCGACCCTGCCTCGTCGTGGTCGACCCGCGGCGCACGGAGACGGCGGCGGCCGCCACCCATCACCTCGCGCTGCGCCCGAAGAGCGACCTGGTCCTCGCTTACGGGCTCGCCCACCTGCTGATCCGCAACGGGCACGTGGACCGGGCCTTCGTCGCCCGGCACACCGACGGCTTCGAGGCGTTCGCCGCACACGTCGAGCGGTTCACCCCCGAGCACGTTGCCGCCGCGACCGGCCTCGCCCGGGCCGACCTCGAGCGCACCGCAGAGGTCATCGGCCGGGGTGAGCGGGTCTCGCTGTGGTGGACGATGGGGGTGAACCAGAGCCACGAGGGAGTCCGGACGGCACAGGCCCTGATCGCGCTCTGCCTCCTCACCGGCAACATCGGCCGTCCGGGCACGGGGCCGAACTCGGTGACGGGCCAGTGCAACGCGATGGGATCACGGTTGTTCGCCAACACGACCTGTCTCCTCGGCGGCCACGATTTCGGGGATCCGGCGCATCGCGAGCGGGTCGCGCGCATCCTCGGCATCGACGCAGGGCTGATCCCGCACGAACCGAGCTGGCCGTACGACCGGATCATGGAGGGGATCGCCCGTGGCGAGATCCGGGGGTTGTGGGTGATCGCGACGAACACGGCGCACTCGTGGATCAACCAGACCGACTGCCACGACCTGCTCGACCGGCTCGAGTTCCTCGTGGTCCAGGACATGTACGCGACGACGGAGACCGCGCGACGCGCGCACCTCGTCCTGCCGGCCGCAGGCTGGGGGGAGAAGGACGGGACCTTCGTGAACTCCGAGCGACGCATCGCGACGGTGCGCAAGGTGGCCCGAGCGCCGGGCGACGCGCTCGCAGACTTCTGGATCTTCAAGGCCATCGCCGACGCGTGGGGTTGTGGCCCGATGTTCGAACGCTGGTCCTCCCCCGAGGCCACGTTCGCGATCCTGCGGGAGCTCAGTCGGGGACGCCCGTGCGACTTCACCGGAATCCGTGACTACGCAGCGTTGGACGACGCCGGCGGGATCCAGTGGCCCTATCCCGAGGATGCGCCGGACCCGCGTCCCGAACGGCGACTCTTCGGCGACGGCCGGTTCCACACGCCCGACGGACGTGCCCGCTTCGTGTTCGGCGAGCCCGGGCCACCGCTGGAGACACCCGGCGGCCGCTACCCGTTCGTTCTCCTCACGGGCCGGGGGAACGCCGCGGAGTGGCACACGGGAACCCGCACGCGCAAGTCCGGGCAGCTCCGCGGCCTGTCCGCGGACACGCCGTACGTCGAGGTGAACCCCCGCGACGCGCGCGCGTCGGGAATCGCGCCGAACGCGTGGGTGCGGGTCGTCTCGGCGCGCGGCTCGATGCGGGCCCGGGCGGTGCTGACCAACAGCGTCGCACCCGGCCAGGTCTTCGTTCCGATGCACCACGCCCACACGAACCGCCTGACCTTCCCGGGCTTCGACCCGCATTCACGTCAGCCGTCCTACAAGTACGCGGCCGTCGCGCTCCATCCCGAAGCGGCGCACGAGAAGGACCGCCGATGAACGCGCAGACGCGAACGCCCGATCCGGGATCGGGCGCGCACGCGTGCTCGCAGCCACCGGCGGCACACCGCGTCGCCGGCCCGCGGCGGCGCGGCCGGCACGGCACCCCTCCGGTCCCGACCGGCTCGCGTACGACACGTGTGCAGGAGCTCGGTCGCCGTCGGACACCACCGGCGGTGCCGTCTCAGGGCGTGCCGACGAACAACCTCCCCTCCATCCCGGCGGCGCGGTGGCCCGGAACCGAGCAATAGAAGACGTACTCCCCGGGCTCGTCGGCCCGCAGCCCGCCCTCGGCGACCTCCCCGCGCCCGGCGGCGACGTGCACGTCGAGCCCGGCGACGGTGAGGTCGTGCAGCACGTCGTCGGACCGCAGGACGATCGCGACGTCCTCGCCGGCGGCGACGCGGATGAGGTCGGGGTCGAACGAGAACGAGGTCGCGCGGACCTCGATGCGGCGCGCGCCCTCGGCGACCGGGGTGGAACGGCGGTGGACGCCTCGCGGGCCGCCACCCATGTGGTCGCCCGACATCGGGCCCATCGGGTGCCGGGCGGACGTCGTGTCGTCGTCACCGCCGCAGGCGGTGAGCGCGAGACCGAGCACGAGGGCGCAGAGCAGGGAGAGTCGGGGCTGAGGGGACGGGACGTGACCGGCGCACGGCGCGCGCTCCTTTCGACCGGGAGGAAGTGGCGGGACGCGCCGCGTCGCGACGCGCCCGGGGATCCGGGGGAAAGGCGGTCTCAGCAGCGGACGACCGACAGGCCGAGCCACGGTGGGTCCGGCGCGCGCGCGAGGGCCGCGAGCCGTGCGAGCACGCGCCCGGGGTCCGGCGCAACGGGCCCCCGTACCGCCGCGATCGCGTGGGCGACGCGGCGCCGGAGGTGCCGGACACCCCCGAGCACGCCGACGACCGCGAGGCAGGCCGCCATCACGTGCCCCGTGACGCAACCGGGACACGGGGTGTGGTCGGCGGGATCCGGCGCCTCGCCGTGGTCGTGGGGTGCACCCGCGGCCACGGGCCCGACGCGCCCCGACGGGTGACCGTCGCAGGCGAACCCGCCGAGCCCGTGCACCAGGACGAGCACGCACGCCGCGAGCCCCGCGACGATGAGACAGGCCCAGCGAACGGTTCGGACCGGCACCGGTGCCCAACGTACCGCGCTGGCCGTTGCGAGGCGGCGCCGCGCGCGGTCGACGCGCCCGGCGCCGCGGATCCCGCCGCAGACACGCGTCATCGATCGGATCGAGCGCTGCGAGGTCGTACACACGGCCGCCGTCGGGGACCACCCGTGGCGCCGGCACCCCGGATCGCGCCCGGGATGGGCGCAAACCGAACGGGCGTCGAAGGAGAGGAACGTGATCGCCGGGCCGAGACGAACGGCCGCGACGAACTGCAACCGCGTCGCACATCCCGCGCGGCCGGGGTCGGGCTCGTCGACCCACCGTCCCAGGGGCGTCGCCCGCCCCGACGCGGATCGCCACGCCGCGACACACGGGTTCGATACCATCAGCGCTGCATGTTTCTGCGCCCCTCCCCTGTGTGCAGCCGCGTCGCCGACCGGCCGGGCGACGGCCTCACCCCGCGCGGGGCCGCCGCGTGACCGAGGCGAACGCCGCGGGGACCCGTCGGCGCGCGGCGGAGCCGGTGCGTTCCCGCGGCGCGACCGACGTACCGACCCTGCGGAAGCGGCGCACCCAGGAGGAACGGAGCACCGCCACCCGCGCGATGCTGCTCACGGCGACGATCGACTGCCTCGTCGAGCTCGGGTACGCGTCGACCACGACGACCGTGATCGCCGAGCGTGCGAACGTCTCGCGCGGCGCTCAGCTGCACCACTACCCGACCAAGTCCGCGCTCGTCGCCGCGGCGCTCGAACACCTCGCGGCGGAGCTGGGGCGCGCGTTCGTCCAGCGGACCAAGGCGCTCGCGGACACCGACGAGCGCGTCGACGCCGCCGTCGACGCGCTGTGGGAGAGCTACGCCTCGCCGCTGTTCGCGGCCTGGGTCGAGCTCGCCGTCGCGGCGCGCACCGATCCCGAGCTGCGGGCGGAGCTCGCACCCCTCGAGGTCCGCCTCCGGGGCTCCATCCGCTCGGTGCTGAGCGACCTCTTCGCCGTCGAGCTGCCCGACGGCCGGGTCGAGGCGCTGCTCCAGGCGACCATCTACCTGCTCCAGGGGATGGCCTTCGAGCGGCTGGTCGGGACCTCCGGCCGGCGCGCCCGGCGCAACTTCGGCGCCGTGCTCGATCTCTGGAAGCGCTTCCTGCGGGAGCATCTCGGGCACGACTGAGCGTGCGCCCCGCGCGGCCGCACCGACCGGTCAGGCCCCGGCCGAGCGGGCCAGGGCCCGGAAGATGCTCCTCGCCATCAGCGAGGGCTCGCCGCGCGCCCGCTGCTCGAACACGTCGGCGGCGACCCGGCGGGCTTCGGCGTCGTCGGGTCCGGCGAGCAGCGCCCATTCGGCGGCGTGGCACGCGAGCACGAGCTCCCCGTCCGCGGCGAGCTGCGCGGCGCGCCCGGCGAGCGCCGCGGGCCCGCCGGCGAGGCCGGCGACGAACTCCGCCTGCTCGCGCATCGTCGCGGGCAGCAGCTCCGACGCGTAGCCGCTCCACCAGCCGCCGTAGCGGCGGATGAGGTTGCGGGCGATGAACTCGGGCCGGTCGTAGACCGGCTGCAGGAAGACGTTGTCGCGCAGCGACTCCGGCACCGAGACCGCCGCGACGATCTCGTCGTGCGGGAGGCAGGCGTTGAGCGCCTCGAACGTCTGCTCGATGATCGCCCCCAGGTACGCCGCCTGGTCGAGGAAGAGCCGGCGGATGTCGTCGGCGCCCCGCTGGTACGCGTTGTGGCCCGGGAACAGGTGCTCGGCGCCCACCGCCGCCATCTCCTCCGCGACCGCCGCCCACTCGACCGGGTACCGCTGCACCTTCTGCGGGTTCCCGCAGTTGGGCGCCACCCCGAACCAGAAGTCGCCGCACGCCAGGACGGAGCGGCCCGGCACCACCACCCAGGTCGCGTCGTCCGTCTCACCCTTGCCGTGGTGCAGCACGAACGACTCGCCGCCGATCTCCAGCTCGAGGCGGTCGCGATACGTCTCCGTCGGCCAGTCGAAGTCTTCGCGGGTGCGAGGCCACCAGATCCGTTCGACGTCCTGCTGGAACTGGACGCTGTTGATGCGCGCGTTGTACCCGGCGGTGCGCATGTACCGCTCGAAGCGCGCAGGCGTGTTCTCGTGGGCGATGATCCGCGGCCGCTCACCGTCCTCGAGCAGCTTGCGCAGGCCGAACGCGTGGTCGAGGTGGCCGTGCGTGTAGACGACGGTGTGCAGCGGGGCGGACGTCAGCTCACGCACCGCGTGGAGCAGGGTCGTCGCGTCGCCCGGGCAGCCGGTGTCGACGAGCACGACCCCCTCGTCGGTCTCGAAGACGCCGACGTTGGTCGGGAAGAGCTGCAGCATCCACGTACGCTCGTCGACCGGCCAGGTCGCGTAGCCGTGGAGGCCGGTCCGGGGATCGCCCGCCGCGGCCATGATCGCCCGGGCCAGGTCGCCGCGGTCCATCGACGGGTCCATCATCGCTGCGAGCTGCTGTTCGGGCATTCGTTCTCCGGTCTCCGGTCGCGGTCGTCAGCAGAACGGTCGACCCGCACGCGCGTAGGCGGCGGCCGAACGGAACAGGTTCACGGCCATGAGGCTCGTCTCCGCGTCGGCCCGGCGCTCGTAGACCGCGGCCGCGAGCCCGCTCACCTCGGGGTCGGCGGGGTCGGCCTCGACCGCGAGGTCCGCCAGGTGGCACGCGAGGCGCAGCTCGCCCGCGTCGGCGAGCGCACCCGCGCGTCGAGCGAGCACGGGTGCCCCGCCGGCCAACGCCGCGATCTCCGCCGCCACCTGCGCGCGCGTCGCGGGCTTGAGCTCGGAGGGCCGGCCCGTCCACCAACCGCCCAGGTGGCGGATCACGTTGCGCACGATGAATTCGGCGTCGTCGTAGGTGGGCTGCAGCCAGGGCAGGTCGGACGACGGCAGCGCGACCGCATGGACGATGTCGACGTGCGGCGGGGAGCCGTCGTTGAGCGCGTCGATCGTGGCGTCCACGATCGCCTCCAGGAACTCGGCCGTGGTGATCAGCATCTCCTGGATGCGGTCGGGATCGCCGACCACCGGGCCCCCGTGACCGGGACACAGCGACACGGGTCGCAGCGCCGCCATCTCCCGGAGCGCACGCGCCCAGTCGGCGGGGTAGCGCTGCACCTTCTGGGGATTGCCGCAGTTGGGGACCGCCCAGACGAACAGGTCGCCCGGGCACAGCACCCCCCGCTCGGGACAGTGGACCCACAGGGCGTCGTCGGTCTCGCCGCGCGCGTGATGGACGTCGAACGCGACACCCCCGACCTCGAGGCGCGCGTCGGCGGCGACGAGGCGGTCGGGGAGGATCGGCGGGCTCACGAAGTCGATCCCGCCGAGCGGGTCCCCCGACTCGGGCACGATCCCGCCGAACTGGCGGTGGTTCAGCGCCCGGTTGTGGTCACGCGTCCGCTCGTAGCGCGACGCGCGTGCGAGCAGGTCCGGGTGGCCCACCACCGCGGGCGGGTCCTGGCCGTCGAGCAGGAACTCGGGCAGGCCGTAGGCGTGATCGACGTGGCCGTGGGTGAAGACCGCCGTGTGCACCGGGCTCGAGGTGCAGCGCCGGATCGTTGCGGCGATCCCGGGTGCCGCGGGCGCCGAGCCGGTGTCGACGAGCACCAGCCCGTCGTCGGTGTCGAACGCGGTGACGCCCGAGAACCACGACGTGAACCACGTCCGCTCGGCCACCTCGACGGGCCCGCCGGTCCAGTAGAAGCCGGCCTGCTCGGGCGGTCGGCCCGCGCACTCGAGGAACCGTGCCGCAGCCGTCACCGTCCCACCGTACCGCCGGTCACAAAAAACAGTCAAGAGTGACGGTATCTGTGCGGCCCCCGGATCACCGCGCGGCACGGGCGACGCCCGATCCGGGTCACCGCGGGTCACCCGCCCGCGCGCGCGCCCACCGGTAGTCGACCTTTCCCGCCGGCCCCCGGCGCACCTCGTCGACGCGCACGAACGCCTTCGGCACCTTGTAGCGCGCGAGCCGCGCCCCGACCGCCGCCCGCAGCACGTCGTCCGTCACGACGGCACCCGGGCGGAGCGCGACGACCGCGACGACCTCCTCGCCCCACCGCTCGCTCGGCCGGCCGACGACGACGACGTCGCGCACGTCGGGGTGATCGAGCAGCGCGGCCTCCACCTCCTCCGCGAACACCTTCTCGCCGCCGGTGTTGATCGTCGCCGCGTCGCGGCCCAGCAGCTCGACCGTGCCGTCGGGACGCCAGCGCGCCCGGTCGCCGGGCACCGACCACCGGCGCCCGTCGACGACCGGGAACGACCGGGCCGTCCGCTCCGGGTCGCCGAGGTAGCCGAGCGGGATGCGACCCGACTTCGCGAACCAGCCGATGGCGTCCTCGCCCGGGCGCAGCAGGCGCGACCGCGCCTCGTCGAGCACCGCGACGGACGGGAGCGCGGAGAAGACACCGCCCTCGACCCGTGTGCCGGCCGTGGCGACCTGGGCGAGCGCGCTGCCCGTCTCCGACGAGCCCGCCGCGTCGAGGACGAGGGCGTGGGGCACGGCCCGCAGGATCCGCGCCTTGGTCGCGGGGCTCGTGACCGCGCCACCGACCACGAAGAGCCGCAGCGACGACACGTCCACCGGCGAGGCCTCGAAGCGGTCGAGGAGCGGACGAGCGAACGCCTCGCCGACGAGGAGCATCGACGTGACCCGCTCGCGCTCGACGAGGCTCCACACGTCGTCCGGGTCGAGCCGGTCGACGACCGAATTGATCACGACGCGCTCGCCCGTGAGGACGGCGCGCAGCGCGAGCCAGTGCGCCGCCCCGTGCATGAACGGCGCGTTCGGCAGGAACGACGGCGGCGGGTCCTTGCCGGCCGCCGCGGGGACGACGTCGGCGACGGTTGCGCCCTCCGGGAAGGTCCCCGCGGCCAGCGCGGCCTCCCAGATGTCGTCCTGGCGCCACAGCGTCCCCTTCGGCATGCCGGTCGTACCGCCGGTGTAGAGGACGTACAGGTCGTCCGGATCGTGCGCGAGATCGGGCGGCACCGGCGAGGCGCCGGCGATCGCGTCCTCGTAGTCGAGACCCCCGTCGAGCGGTGCGTGCCCGGAGCCGTCCGCCACGCGCACGAGGAGGGGCCGCCGCCCGAGCCGCGCGAGGGCCTCGGCGAGGACCGGCGTGAACCGCTCGTGGTACACGACGGCGCCGGCGGCGGCGTCGTCGAGGAGGTACGCGAGCTCGTCGGCCACGTAGCGGTGGTTCACGTTGAACGGCGCGACCCGCGCCGCGTACCCCGCGAGCGTCGCCTCCAGGTACTCGGGCCCGTTGAGGAGGTAGCAACCCACGAGGTCCTGGCCCGACTCCCACGGCTCGAGCCCGGCACGCGGGCGGCGCGCGCCGAGGCCGGCGGCGGCGAACACGTTGGCGAGCCGGCACGCACGGTCGTGCACCTGCGCGTAGGTCAGCCGCCGGCCGCGCCACACGACGCACTCCCGCGCCGGCACCGCGCGGGCGACCCCGTCGAAGAGGCGCCAGAGGTTCATCGCCACCGCGGAGAACCTATCAACAAACAGTCAGTCTTGCATGTAAGTCCGGATCCCGTTACCGTCGTCGGCGGATGACCTCGCTGCGCATCGATCGCCGTGACCCCGACGGGCGGGTCGCGCTGCTCACCCTCGACCGGCCGGAACGGCGCAACGCGCTCGACCGGGGCCTGCGGCGCGACCTCTGGGAGGCGCTGCGCGCGCTCGACGCCGACGACGCCACGGCCGCCATCGTGCTGACCGGCGCCGACCCGGCGTTCTGTGCCGGCGTCGACCTGACCGAGCTCGCCGACACCGCTGCCGACGACGGCCCCGGGCTCAGCCCGCCGGTCCCGGAGCTGCGCACGCCGCTGATCGGCGCCGTCAACGGTCCCGCGGTGACCGGCGGCCTCGAGGTCGCGTTGCGCTGCGACTTCCTCGTCGCGTCCGAGCGCGCCCGCTTCGCCGACACCCACGTCCGGGTCGGGGTGCAACCGACCTGGGGGCTCACCACGCTGCTGCCGGCCGCCGTGGGGATCCGCCTCGCCGTGCAGATGAGCCTCACGGGCGAGTACCTCGACGCCGCCCGGGCCCTGGCGGCGGGACTGGTCAACCTGGTCGTCCCGCATCCCGACCTCCTGCCGACCGCGCTCGGCCTGGCGGCCTCGATCGCGCAGAGCGACGCGGGGACGGTCGCGTACCTGAAGCAGACGTACCGCGAGGCCGCCGAGCTCCCGCCCGCAGAGGCCATGGTGCTCGAACGGGCGCGCGGGGCCGCCTGGTTGCGCGGACTGTCCGACCGCCGGCGTCTCGTCGAGAACCGCCACGCGGTGATCGAGCACGGCCGTCGCCAGCAGGCGACCCGGCACGACACCCCGCTCGCCGCCCCGCCGCCCCTCACGGAGCACACGCAGTGAACGTCACTCCTGCCGACATCGCCGCCGAGGCACGGGCGTTCCTCGACGCCCACGCGAAGCCCAAGGCCGAGGTCGAGACGCGTGCCGTCGACGTGTTGCGCGCCGCGACCGTCTTCCCCGAGAAGTCTCTCGCCGAGGACCTGGAGGAGCTGCGGGCCGCGCGTGCGTGGCGGCAGGCCCTCTTCGACGCCGGGCTCGGCTGGATCACCGGCCCGGTCGAGTACGGCGGGCGCGGCCTGACCGGTGCACACCAGCGGGCCTACGACGACGTCGAGCGCGACTACGACACGCCCCGCCAGACGTTGTTCGGCATCGCGCTCGGCATGGTCGCCCCGACGATCCTCGCCCACGGCTCCCCGCACGCGAAGCACACGTACCTCCGGTCCCTGTGGCGCGGCGACCTCAACGCGTGCCAGCTCTTCTCCGAGCCCGGCGCGGGTTCCGACATCGCCGGCCTCTCGACGCGCGCGGTGCACGACGGCGACGAGTGGGTCGTGACCGGCCAGAAGGTGTGGACGTCCGTCGCGCACGTTGCCGACATCGGGATGGTGCTGACCCGCACGAACCCCGACGCGCCGAAGCACAAGGGTCTCACCATGTTCCTGATCGACATGAAGGCCCCGGGCGTCGAGGTGCGCCCGTTGCGCCAGATGACCGGGGGTGCGTCGTTCAACGAGGTCTTCCTCGACGGGGTGCGCACCCCCGACACGCTCCGGCTCGGCGACGTCGACGCCGGGTGGACGGTCGCGCTCACCACCCTGATGAACGAACGGATGGCGGGCGGCGAGTTCAACCGGATGAGCAGCACCGACCGGCTCGTCGCGCTCGCCCGTCACCTCGGCGTCGACCGCGACCCGGCGATCCGCCAGCGCATCGCGCAGGTCCACATCCATCACACCGTCGCCCGCCTCAACGCGCAGCGCGCTCGGGCGAAGCTGCGCGCCGGCCAGGTGCCCGGCCCGGAGATGTCGATCGGGAAGCTCGCGGCGACCGAGAACATGCGGCTCGTCGGCGACACCGTGTCCGCCATCCTCGGACCGCGACTCGTCGCCGAGGCCGACGCCGACCTCTTCACGTGGGCCACCTACGTGCTGTCGACCCCGGGCATGCGCGTCGCCGGGGGCACCGACGAGATCCAGCGCAACATCGTCGGCGAGCGCGTGCTCGGCCTCCCACGCGATCCGTCCTGATCCACGGACCCCGACCCACCGAGAGAAGGAAGCGCACACCATGAGCAACATCGGCTTCGACGGTCACGTCGCCGTCGTCACCGGCGCCGGAGGCGGCCTCGGCCGCAGCCATGCGCTGCTGCTGTCGTCGCTGGGCTGCCGCGTCGTGGTCAACGACCTCGGCGGCAATCCCGACGGCACCGGGTCGGGACGATCGGCCGCCGACCGCGTCGTCGAGGAAATCGCGGAGGCCGGCGGTGAAGCGGTCGCCAACCACGACTCGGTGGCGACCCCCGAAGGCGGCGAGGCGATCATCCAGGCGGCGCTCGACTCGTTCGGCACCGTCGACATCGTCGTCAACAACGCCGGGATCCTGCGCGACAAGAGCTTCGCCAAGATCCCGCCCGAGGACTTCGCCGTCCTCGTCGACGTCCACCTGCGTGGTGCGTTCCACGTCAGCCAGCCCGCGTTCAAGGTCATGAAGGAGAAGGGCTTCGGGCGGTTCGTCCACACCACCTCGGCCGCCGGGCTCTTCGGGAACTTCGGCCAGGGCAACTACGCCGCGGCGAAGACGGGCCTGATCGGCCTGTCCAACGTGCTCGCCATCGAAGGCGCCAAGGCGAACATCACGTCGAACGTGATCGCCCCGGTCGCGAAGAGCCGCCTGACCGAGAGCCTGCTCGGACCGCTCGCCGACTCGGTGCGGCCGGAGCAGGTGTCCCCCCTCGTCGCGTACCTGTGCTCGCCACAGTGCTCGATCACGCACGAGATCTTCAGCGTGGGCGGCGGCCGGTTCGCCCGCGTGTTCATCGGCCTCACCCCGGGGTGGTGGGCCGGCAACGACACCGACGTCTCGGCCGACGACGTGGCCGCCAACATCGAGAGGATCCGCGACGAGCAGGGTTACGTCGTCCCCGGGTCCGTGACCGACGAGCTCATGCAGTTCATGAGCCTGCTGAAGGGGGCATGAGGTGCCCATCGACGTCGCCAAGGTCGTCGGAGCCGAGCTCCCCCGGACCACCGCGAGCTGGGACCGCGACGACGTGATCCTCTACCACCTCGGCCTCGGAGCGGGCGTGCCGCCCACCGACCCGGGGGAGCTCGAGTACTGCTACGAGGGGAGGCTCAAGGTCCTCCCCACGTTCGGCGTCCTGCCGGTCTTCTCGACGCTGACCGGGCTCGTCGGCCTCGACGGCATGGACTTCAACCCGGTGATGCTGCTGCACGGCGAGCAGGAGATCACGGTCCACAAGCCACTGCCGGTCCGCGCCACCGTGACCAACACCGGGCGCGTCGAGCACGTCTACGACAAGGGCAAGGGTGCGACGGTCGTCGTCGTCGCCGAGACCCGTGACGAACGCGGGGAGCCGCTGTGCACCAACCGCTTCGTCGCGTTCATCCGGGGCGAGGGCGGCTTCGGGGGCGACCCCGGCCCCGCGCCCGCGAACGAGCCCCCCGACCGCGATCCCGACCTCGTCGCCGAGTCGCCGACCCTGCCGCAGCAGGCGCTCATCTACCGGCTCTCGGGTGACAAGAACCCGCTGCACGTCGACCCCGACATGGCGAGGCTCGGTGGCTTCGACACCCCGATCCTGCACGGCCTGTGCTCGTACGGGATCGTCGCCAAGGCGGTGGTCGACCACGCGCTCGACGGCGACGTGACGAGGGTGGCCGGCTTCGCGGCGCGCTTCGGGGGCGTCGCGTACCCGGGCGAGACCCTGGTCACGAAGATGTGGCGTACCGACCGCGGGATCGTCGTCCACACCGACTGCAAGGAGCGGGGCACCAAGGTCGTCACCAACGCGCTGATGACGGTGCGCTGAGGACACCCAACCCGGAGAGAACGACCGCCCGAAGGGGAAGCGACAAGGAGGCAACGGATGGGCGAGCGAGTGTTCGTGATCGGCGTCGGCATGACCAAGTTCGAGAAGCCCTTCTCGCGGGACTGGGACTACCCCGACATGGCACGCGAGGCCGGTACCAACGCGTTGAACGACGCGGGGATCGCGTACGAGGAGGTGGAGCAGGCCTTCGTCGGCTACTGCTACGGCGACTCCACGACCGGCCAGCGCGGGCTCTACGAGCTCGGGCTCACCGGGATCCCGGCCGTCAACGTCAACAACAACTGCTCGACCGGCTCGAGCGTGTTGTTCATGGCCCGCAACGCGGTCGCCGGCGGCGTCGCGGACTGCACCCTCGCGCTCGGCTTCGAGAAGATGGAGAACGGCAGCCTCGGCATCAAGTACACCGACCGCACCGCGCCGATGGACAAGCACCTGCGGAACATGGTCGACCGGCGGGGATTCGGCAAGGCGCCGGCGGCACCCCAGATGTTCGGCAACGCCGGCCGCGAGCACATGGAACGCTACGGCACGAGCCCCGACAGCTTCGCCCGCATCGGCGAGAAGAACCACCGGCACTCGGCGAACAACCCCTACAGCCAGTTCCAGGAGATCTACACGCTCGACGAGATCAAGGCCGCGCCGATGGTGTGGGACCCGCTGACGAAGTTGCAGTGCTGCCCCACCTCCGACGGAGGAGCGTGCGCGATCCTCGCGAGCGAGCGGTTCGTGCGCGCCCACGACCTGTGGGCGCGGGCCGTCGAGATCACGGGGATGGCGATGACGACCGACACGCCGTCCACGTTCGAGAACAGCGACATGAAGCTGGTCGGCTTCGACATGACCCGCGCCGCGGCCGAGCGCGCCTACGAGCAGTCGGGCAGGGGCCCCGAGGACGTCGACGTCATCGAGCTCCACGACTGCTTCAGCACCAACGAGCTCATCACCTACGAGGGCCTGATGCTGTGTCCCGAGGGCAAGGGCGGTGAGCTCATCGACTCCGGTGCGGTGACCTACGGCGGCGACTGGGTCGTGAACCCGTCGGGCGGCCTCATCTCCAAGGGCCACCCGCTCGGCGCGACCGGCCTCGCGCAGTGCGCGGAGCTGGTGTGGCAGCTCCGCGGCGAGGCGGGCGCGCGCCAGGTCGACGGCGCCCGGGTCGCGCTCCAGCACAACCTGGGGCTGGGCGGCGCCGCCGTCGTGACCGTCTACGAACCGGCCGCGCGGGCCTGACCGGCGGGCCGGCGGGTTCCCGGGCGCACCGGCCGGGCGCCCGCCGGCTGCCGGTGCGAACCGCCGACAGGAGGCACCCTTGCCGACGTCCGCAGCGATCCGATTCAGCCCCTTCGACGACGACGTGATCCGCGACCCGTACCCGCACTACGCGCGACTGCGGGCCGAGGATCCGGTGCACCACAATCCGGACCTGGGCCTGACGGTGCTGAGCCGCCACGAGGACGTCCGGGCCGCGGCACGCGATCACGTGCGGTTCTCCTCGGCGAACGGCGTCGCGTTCGCGCGGATGCGGATCCCGATGATGCTCACGATGGACGACCCGGGCCACCAACGCCTGCGTCGCTTCGTCTGGCGCGACTTCACACCCAGGGCCGTGACGCGCTGGCAGCCGGTGATCGACGCGCTCGCCGACGAGCTGGTGCTGGCGCTCCCCGACCGGTTCGACTTCGCCGAGGCCGTCGCCGCACCACTGCCCGTCCGCCTGATCGCCACCGTGATCGGCGTACCCGAGAGCGACTACCCGATGTTCAAGCGGTGGTCCGACGAGATCGTGCGGGGCTTCGCGGTGGCCGACCTCGCGGAGCTCGACGCGGCGTCGGTGGAGGCGGTGTCGCAACTCGTCGCGTACACGCACGAACTGATCGCCCGGCGCCGGGCGGCCCCGCGCCACGACCTGCTGTCGACGCTCCTCGAGCCCCGCGACGGTGACCGCCTCTCCGACGACGAGATCGTCTTCTTCTTCCTGCTGCTGCTGGTCGCGGGGAACGAGACGACGACGAACCTGCTCTCGAACCTCTTCCACGCGCTCGCGGTGCACCCGCGACAGTGGGCCCTGCTGCGCGAGGGAGCGGCGACGCCGGAGATGGCGACCGAGGAGGCCCTCCGGTACGACCCCCCGATCCAGGGCTTCTTCCGCGACGCGACCGAGGACGTCGTGCTCCACGGCACGACCGTCAGGGCGGGCACGCGGGTGCTGCTGCTGTGGGCGTCCGCGAACCGTGACGAGCGCGTCTACGAGTCCCCCGACCGGTTCGACGTGACCCGCACGCTCAGCGACCACACCGCGTTCGGGCACGGGGTCCACGTCTGCCTCGGCGCGCACCTCGCCCGGCTCGAGGTCCGCGCCGTCCTCGTGCGGATGCTCCGGCGCTACGAACGGCTCGCGCTCGCCGACCCGGTCGTGCCGACCCACAACCCGACGATCCGCGGCTTCCACCACCTGGGCCTCTCCGGCGTCCCGGCCCGGTGACGGCCGGCGCCGGCGCTTCGCGCCGTCCCGGGCCGTCGCGCGGGCGGACGGAGCCGCCGCGCGGGGATCGGTCGTGCGAGGCCGGGCGCGTACGGGCGAGGGCGGATCAGGCGGTGAGCGCCTTGATCCGCTCGAGCAGCTGGGGGTCCGCAGCCGCGCCGCCGGAGCCCTGCAGCTGCATCAGCTTGGTCATGTCGCCCTCGACCTTGATCCGGCCGGCCATGAAGGCCTGCATGGCCGCCTGCTGGTCGCCCTCGACGAACATCTGCCGCGCGGTGTCGTAGGGCAGGACGAGCTTGGTCGGCGCCCCGACGTGGCCGGGCCCGACGCCGCCCCGGCCGAGGTGGAGCTCGCGGTCGCCGTCGGGGCCTCCGGTCACGGTGACGTCGACGGTCACGTCGGGCCCGTCGCCGCCGCCCGACTCCTCGCGCAGGCGCGCCACCGCCTCGAGCCACTCGTCGGACAGGAACGCGTAGGACACGGTCGACCCCCTCGTCGCTCGTCGGTCACGGCCGGTGTGCCGACGTTACGGCAGCGGCCAACAAACAGTCAAGCCTGATGGTTTGTTGCCTGTTCCGTGCAGGTCTGCTTGTATGTGCGGGCACGCGCCGGGTCGGGACCGGGGAGGCTCCGTCGTCTTGGACCGTCCGAACCTCGTCTTCGTCCTTGCGGACCAGTTGCGCCACGGGTCGCTCGGGTACGCCGGCGACCCGCTCGCCCGGACCCCGGACATCGACGCGTTCGCCGCCACCGGGGTCGACTTCACGAACGCGGTGGCGACCGCGCCCGTGTGCGCGGGGATGCGGGCGGCGATGCTGACGGGCACCTACCCGACCACCAACGGGATGGTGATCAACGAGCTGCGCCTGCACCCGGCGCAACGCTGCCTCGGCCACGTGCTGCGCGACGGGGGCTACGACACCGCCTACATCGGCAAGTGGCACCTCTACGCGAACGAGCTCGGCAACCACGCCGACCCGAAGAACTCCTTCGTCCCCCGCGGTCCGTACCGGCTCGGCTTCGACGGATACTGGGCCGCGTACAACTTCCACCACCGCTACTTCGACGCCTGGTACCACACCGAGTCCCCGGAGCAGATCCGCTACGGGCCGGGTGTCTACGAGCCCGACGGGCAGACCGAACTGGCGATCGCATGGATCCGCGGGCGCGCCGCCGCCCGCACCCCCTTCGCGCTCTTCCTGTCGTGGGGACCGCCCCACGACCCCTGGGACGACGGCAACGTCCCCGAGGCGGACCGGCGCCGGTTCGACGGCGTCGAGTTCCCGCACCCGCCCAACTACCGCGCCGAGAACGATCCCTACGGGGACTTCTGGAGCCGCATGTCGTCCGAGGATCGTGCGCAGCTGCCCGGCTGGCGCCGCAACTACTACGCGATGACCGGCAACCTCGACACGAACCTGGGCCGCCTGCTCGACGCGATCGAACACGCGGGAATCGCGCAGCGGACCCTCGTCGTCTTCTCCTCCGACCACGGCGAGATGCTCGGCGCACACGGCCGGCGCGCCAAGAACGTCTTCTACGAGGAGGCGGTGCGCGTCCCGTTCCTCCTGCGGTGGCCCGGCGAGCTGCCGTCGGGCCTCACCGTCGACGCCTGCCTGGGGACCGTCGACATCGCGCCGACGCTCACCGGCCTGCTGGGGCTCCCCGCACCCGACGAGTGGGAGGGCGACGACCTGAGCGGCGTCGCGCGCGACGGGACCGGCGGTCCCGACCTGGCGCTGCTCCAGGGGACCGGTCCCGTCGCGGTGTTCGCCGACGGATTCGAATGGCGGGCCGTGCGCGACCGCCGGTACACGTACGCGACCTACCGCGTCGACGGTTCGGAGCTCCTGTTCGACAACCTCGCCGACCCGTTCCAGCTCCGCAACATCGTCGACGACCCGGCGGCGCGATCGATCGCACGGCGCCTGCGCGGCGCGATGGAGGCGAAGATGGCGCAGATCGGCGACACGTTCGAGTCGTCGTCCTGGTACGAGCGGAACTGGACCGACGGCCACCGCAACATCGTCGCCGGTGCGCGCGGGCCGTTCCGGGGCGCCCCCGCCGGGAGCGGGCGATGAACGTCCTGCTGTTCACCGCCGACGACATGAACGCCGACACCCCCGGCTGCTACGGCGGCCCGGCCGCGGCGACACCCGCGATCGACGGGCTCGCCGCCCAGGGTGTCCGCTTCCGCCGCGCGCACGTCACCGTCGCGATCTGCCAGCCCAGCCGCTCGGTCATGCTCACCGGCCGCTACCCGCACCGCAACGGCGCCGAGGGCTTCGGCCCGATCCGCGACGACGTGCCGGTCCTCACCGACCTGCTGCACGCGGCCGGGTTCCGGTGCGGGATCCTCGGCAAGGTGCGGCACCTCGAGCCGGTCGCCCGGTTCGGCTGGGACCTCCTCGTCGACCAGCCCCAGCTCGGGCAGGGCCGGGACCCGCGTCGCTACGCCGCGGAGGCCGCACGGTTCTTCGCCGACTCCCGCCGCGCCGGCCGGCCGTGGTTCCTGATGTGCAACGCCCACGACCCCCACCGGCCGTTCGCCGGCAGCGACGACGAACGCCTGCACTTCCGCGCCGACCTCGCCTCGATCCCGGACCCGTCGTACACGTTCGCCGCCGGCGAGTGGGCCCCACCCGGGTTCCTCCCCGACCTGCCCGACGTGCGCACCGAGATCGCGCAGTACCTCAGCTCGAGCCGGCGGGCCGACGACGTGGTCGGCGCCGTCCTCGACGAGCTCTCCCGGGCGGGCGCCGCGGACGACACGCTCGTGCTGTTCCTCTCCGACAACGGGATGTCGTTCCCGTTCGCCAAGTCGAACTGCTACCTCCACAGCACGCGCACCCCGCTGATCGTCCGGTGGCCGGGGCGCGCCCCCGCGGGGGCCGTCGACGACGAGCACTACGTCGGCGGTGTCGACCTGCTCCCCACGATCTGCGAGGCGGTCGGGATCACCGCACCGGCCGGGCTCGACGGGCGTTCCTTCCTCCCCCTGCTGCGCGGCGCGCGCGACCCGTCCCGCGACCACGTCGTGACCGTCTTCCACGAGACGGTCCACGGCCGCCGCTACGAGATGCGCGCCCTGCAGGACCGGGGCGGCGGCTACATCTGGAACGCCTGGTCCGACGGCGAGCAGGCCTACCTCGCCGACAACATGACGGGCCTGACGTGGCGGGCGATGACCGCGGCCGGCGGACACGACCCCGGGCTCGCGGCCCGGTGCGCGTTCTACCTCCACCGGGAGCCGGAGGAGCTGTACGACTTCGAGACGGACCCCGACGCCCTCCACAACCGCGTCGCCGACCCGGCGGCGGCGGGGGAACTCGACGCGAAGCGGTCCCGGCTCCGGGCCTGGATGCGGGGCACCGGCGACCCGCTCGCCGAGGCGTACGCGGCGCACCTCGCGCGCGCCGGCGCGCCGCGACCGGCACGGGAGGACGAGGGTGTACGAGGCTGACGTCCGGCTCCGGCCCGGCCCCGGCGCGCGCGTCTCGCCCCACCTGTTCGGCGGCCTCGTCGAGCACCTCGGGCGCAGCGTCTACGGCGGCGTGTGGGACCCGGTGCGCGACACACCGCGGGCCGACGTACTGGCCGCGATCCGCGCCCTCGGCGTCTCGATGCTGCGCTGGCCCGGCGGCTGCTTCTCGTCGTGGTACCGCTGGCAGGACGGGGTCGGCGACCGGGCGGCACGACCGCGCCACGAGCGCACACTGTGGACGGATCTCGCGGCGGTCATGGGGCCGGCGTTCGCGAGCGAGATGGGGCCCCCCGAGACGAACGCATTCGGCACCGGTGAGTTCCTGCGGTACTGCGCCGACGTGCCCTGCGAGCCGCTGCTCGTCGCGAACCTCGGCGGCGGGAACCCGCCGGGCAGCGGGACCCCCGAGGACGCCGCGGCGTGGGTGCGCCACTGCAACGTGGAACGCCGGACCGCGCTCCCGGTGCGGTGGTGGGCGGTCGGCAACGAGACCTGGGGCGCCCACGAACCCGGCCACTGCTCCGCATCCGAGTACGCCACGCGCTTCGGCCGCTTCGCCGAGGCGATGCGCCGGGAGGACCCCGGCGTCCGGCTCGTCGCCTGCGGCGTGTGCCCGGACCAGTACGGGCTCGGGAGGGACGGACCGTGGGCGGACTGGAACACGACGGTGCTGCGGACCGCGGGCGATGCGATCGACGCGCTGTCGCTGCACTGGTACTTCCCCGGCATGATCGGCCGGCCGCTGCGCGACGACGACACCGACTACCTCCAGGTCGCGACCGGCGCCGACGACCTCGAGCGGATCCTCGTCGAGGTGACGGCCGAGGTCGACGCGGCCGCGCCCGGGCACCGTCCGGCGCTCGCCCTCGACGAGTGGGGGCAGATGGCCGCGATGGAGGACCACCTCGCCGCCAACCACCGGCTCGCCGACGCGGTGTTCTTCGCCGGCTGCTACAACGCGATGCTGCGCCACGCCTCCCGGCTGTCGATGGCGATGATCGCCGGCCTCGTGAACGTGCTCGCGCCGATCCAGACCGAGGGCGACCGTCACTTCACGACGGCGGCCTACCTGGTGGGCCTCCTCTACCGGCACCACACGCGATCGAGGTCGGTGCCCACCGACGTCGAGTGCCCGCGACTCGAGGTCCCCGCGATGGCCGAGCTCGGCGCGGCGCTGCTCGCACCGACGTCGGCGCGCACGGCACGCTCGTCACCGGCGCTGGACGTGTCCGCGACGACCGACGCGACCGGCACGACCGTCTTCCTCGCGAACCGAAGCGGCGACCAGCCCGCGCTCGTCACCGTGCACGGCCTCGACACCGGCTCCGACGAGCTGCTGTGGCGCGCGGTCACCGGCCCCCACCGCTTCGCCCGCAACGACGTGGACCACCCCGACGTGCTCGGCTTCGCGTCCCACGCGGTCACCGCGCGCCGCGACCGCGTCCGCGTCGAGATCCCGCCGGCGACCGCCGGCGCGCTCGTGACGGGTCCGAGGTGGCCGTGAGCACCCACGAACACGCCGCGGGCGGCACCCGGCCGAACATCGTGCTGATCCTGTGCGACGACATGGGGTTCTCCGACGTGGGCTGCTTCGGGTCGGAGATCCCGACACCGCACGTCGACGACCTCGCCGCCCGCGGCCTGCGCATGACGCACATGTACAACGCGGCACGGTGCTGCCCGAGCCGCGCCGCGCTCCTCACCGGCCTGTACCCCACCCAGGCGGGCATCGGCCACATGACCGAGACGGGCACCGACCTGCCCGGCTACGAGGGCCGGCTGGCCACCGACGCCGTGACGATCGCCGAGGCGCTGCGCGGCGCCGGGTACCGGACGGGGATGGCCGGCAAGTGGCACGTGGGCGGGCCGCTCGCGGCGAGCGGCGGCGGGCGCGTCGACCCCGACCGGAACCCCCGGCCGACCGACCGCGGCTTCGAGCGCTTCTTCGGGACCCTGCTCGGGGCCGGCAGCTACTACGCGCCGGCGAGCCTCCACGACGGCGAGACGCCGATCGAGGCCCCCGAGGGCTTCTACTACACCGACGCGATCACCGAACGTGCCGAGGCGTTCGTCGACGAGATGGGCCGCGGCCCCGATCCCTTCTTCCTGTACGTCGCCCACGTCGCCCCGCACTGGCCGCTCCACGCACCGCTCGAGGACGTCGAGGCCCACCTCGGCCGCTACCTCGGCGGCTGGGACGCCGTGCGCGCCGAGCGCCACGACCGGCTGCGCGAGAGCGGGCTCGTCGCCCGCACGTGGGAGCCCGGCACACGCGACGAGCGCCTCCCTGCGTGGTCCGACGTGACCGACACCGCCTGGGAGGACAGCCGGATGGCGGTCTACGCCGCGCAGATCGCGGCGGTCGACCGCGGCGTCGGACGCCTCGTCGCCAAGCTGCGCGAGCTCGGCATCGAGGAGCGGACGCTCGTCGTGTTCCTCTCCGACAACGGCGGCTGCGCGGAGCTCCTGCCGACGAACGTCCCCGGGACCTGGCCCGGCGGGCCGGACTCGTTCATGAGCTACGGGCTCCCGTGGGCGACCGTCAGCAACACGCCGTTCCGGCGCCACAAGCGCTGGGTCCACGAGGGCGGCATCGCCACCCCGCTGGTCGCGTGCTGGCCGGGCGTGATCCCCGCGGGCCACGTGTCCCACGACCCGGCGCACGTCATCGACCTCGTGCCCACGTTCCTCGAGCTGGCGGGCGTCGCGGCGCCGCGCGACCGCGACGGCGTGCCCGCCCGGGAGATCGAGGGCGAGAGCCTCGTACGCGTGCTCCGCGGCCTGCCGTCGGACGCCTCGCGCGTCCTGGCGTGGGAGCACGAGGGGAACCGCGCCGTCCGGGCCGGCGACCTGAAGCTCGTGTCCGTCCACGGCCGGCCGTGGGAGCTGTACCGGATGGACCTCGACCGCACGGAGACGAACGACCTCGCCGACCGGTACCCCCGCGACGTCCGGCGCCTCGAGGCGCTCCACGACGACTGGGCGCTGCGCACCGGCGTGATCCCGTGGGACCGGCTCGCGCCGCGCCTGCCGGCGTGGTTCGGCACCAACCCGCCGGAGGGGTGAGGTGGGTGCCCGCATCCACGAACGGCGCGGCACCCTCAACGTGCTGTGGATCCTCTGCGACGAGCTGCGGACCGACGCGCTCGGCTGTTACGGCGGCGCGCCCGTCCCCGTCCGGACGCCGCACATCGACGCGCTCGCCGGGCGCGGCGTCCTCTTCGAACGCTGCTACGCGAACTCGCCGGTGTGCGTGCCCGCGCGCGTCTCGATGCACACCGGGTTGCTCGCCGAGGCGACCGGCGTCTACCACAACGAGGCGTACGCCCCGGGCTACCCGATGGAGCCGGTCGTGACCTTCCCGGAGCTGTTCGCACGCGCCGGATGGGCGACCGCCGACTTCGGGAAGGAACACGTGCCGCGCGTGCTGCGCCCCTGGCAGGTCCAGGACCCGTCGGGCTCACTCATGCCCGAGGTGTTCTGGGCCGTGCCGGACGTCTCCGTCCTCGACCTGGTGCGCTCGCCCACGGGCGGGGTCGTCGCCGGCCGCTTCCCCGCGACGGTGCGCCATCCCGGCACCGCCGTGGTCGACAACGTGCTCGCGTGGATCGCGACCGCGCCGCAACCGTTCCTCGTGCGCGCGTCGTTCCTCCAACCGCACGCCCCGGTCGTACCGCCGGAGCCGTGGAGCTCGTGCTACGACGACGCGCCCTGGCCCGACGAGGTCCGCGTCGACCCGGGCGCCTGCGCGTTCGAGCGCCGGTTCGGGGAGATCTGCGGTGCCGCCGCCATGCCCGCCCGCGACCTCGTGCGCGCCCAGTCCGCGTACCACGGCACGGTCGCGTGGATCGACAGCGAGATCGGCCGCCTGCTCGCGGGGCTCGACGCGCTCGGGGTCGCGGACCGCACCGCGATCGTCTTCACCGCCGACCACGGGCACCTCCTCGGCGAGCAGGGTGCGATCGGCAAGCACACGCACGCGCCCGCCGCGCAGCGGATCCCCCTCGTCGTCGTGCACCCCGACCTCGCGCCCGCCCGGCGCAGCGATCTCGTCCAGCAGATCGACCTGCCGCGGACCATGTGCGCCCTGGCCGGCGTCGAGGTCGACGTCCGGATCGGCGGCCACTCGGTGTTCGCGACCCGTGACGCCGAGCCGACCGTCTTCTCCACGATCGGCTACGGCGAACCCCAGAGCCACGCGTTCCCCAACCTCGGGGTCGGCCGGTGGTTCGGCGACCGCGGATGGCCGCGCCGGTCGTGCGTGCGCCGGGGCCGGTGGCGACTCGACCGCAACGTCCGCGTCGACGGCGCGCCCGCGTCGGGCGACGACGTCGACGCCTTCCTCGCGGACTCGGTCGGCGATCCCGACGAGGTCGTCAACCGCATCGACGACCCCGCGGTCGCCGACGTCGCGCGGGAGCTGGCCGCGGCGCTCGACGCGCTCGCCGCGTCGGCGGTCGAGACGCCGGCCGAGACCGTGTACGGGACGGCGCTCCCCGGGACCGGGTGACCCACGCGGACCGTCACGAGGTCTGCCCGGCGTCGGGTCGCCGTGGCCACCTCGATGGTTCCCGGAAGGCGGAAGCGGACCCGTTCGCCACCACCCC
>BPGH01000003.1 GCA_026002935.1 Acidimicrobiia bacterium | reverse complement strand
GGGGGGGGGGGGGGGGGGGGGGGGGGGGGGGGGGGACCCCCGATATGGGGGAATGGGGGATGGGGGGCGGGACCGCGAGCGTGTACCAGAGGTTGTACGCGTGGTTGCGCTTGTAGTTGTGGCTCACGCCGGGGTGCTCGCTGACGACGGCCGCGGCCTCGTCGACCCGGTCGGGCTCGACCTTCGCCGCGACGAGCGCGCTCGTGTAGCCGAGCGCGCGGGTGTCGAAGATCGCGGAGAGCTGGCGCAGCACGCCGGCCGCCTTCGCCTTGGCGACCCGGGCCCGCACCTCCGGCTCGGTGACCCCCAGCCGCCCGGCGAGCACCGCGAACGGCTGCGGGTCGAGCGGGAAGTCCCACTGGAGCGCGTTGAGCAGCTCCCGGTCGAGGTCGTCGAGGTCCGGACTCGGGGCCGTCACGTCCCCATCGTCGCGCGCCGCGGCGCCCTCCGGCCCCTCGGGAGCCCGGTCGGCCCGGGCGTCCGGGCGCCCCCGGCGGTCAGGCGCCCCCGGCGGCCGATGCGGCGGCGACGACCGGGAGGTCGAGCTTCAGGTGCTCGCCGGCGCGCACCACCTTCACGAGGACGGTGGCGCCGGGGGTGAGCGTCCGCACGACCGCGGCCAGCTCGGCCGCGGTCGACACCGGACGACCGGCGACCGCGGTGACGACGTCACCGGCGCGCAGGCCCGCGGTGGACGTCGCCGAGGCGCGCGGCACCGCCGACGCCGCGGGCCCGTCCGGCGTGTCGACCCACGCGGCGTCGAGGGCGCCGTGGTGGGCGATCCCGTCGTCGCGCAGGTCGCTCGCGATGCGCAGCACCGTCGCCATCGGGAGCGCGTAGGTCGCGCCCGCGCCGTCGACCGGGGCGATGACGATGCCGGCGACGGTGCCGTCGTCGTCGACGAGCGCCCCGCCCGCCGCCCACGCCGACGGCATCGCGTCCGTCTCGACGAACCCGGCGAACGTGGGGCCGGCCGGGGCGGCGACGAGGGCGTCGCGCGCGGTGACGACGCCGCGGCTCAGCCACGGCTCCGCGCCCGCGCCGGGCGCCGCACCGACCACCCAGACGGACTGGCCGGCGTGCAGCGCGTCGCTCGCCACCGGGACCGCCGGGACCGGCCGGTCGACGGCGAGCAGCGTCAGGTCGGTCACGGGGTCGTGCCCGACCACCGACGCCGCCACGGTCTCGCCGTCACGCGTGGTGACGCGCACGCTCTCGGCACCGGCGACGACGCGGGTGCTCGTCAGGATCTCGCCGCCGTGGCGTACGCACACGCCGGC
This sequence comes from Acidimicrobiia bacterium, assembly GCA_026002935.1. GTDB lineage: Bacteria > Actinomycetota > Acidimicrobiia > IMCC26256 > PALSA-610 > BPGH01. The sequence continues at coordinate 74,372 of BPGH01000003.1, read as the reverse complement.
GCCACGCCGGCGCGGCTGCCCGCCGCCGGTCGCGGTGACGGCCACGATGCCGGGGCCGGCGCGCGCGGCGGCCCCGATGAGCCCGGTCGTGCCGGCCTCGGTGGTCGTGGCCGCGCCGGGGGCGCTCGTGGCCGGGGCCGCGTCCGGGTCGTCGTCGAAGGTGCCGAGCGTCCCGAGGAGGGCGACGGTCGCCACCGACGACGCGAGCGCGGCACCGAGCGCGACGGCCCACGGCCGGCCGGTCCGCGCAGCGGCCGGCCCGGCGCGCGGCGGCCCCAGCTCGCTGGGGTGCAGCCAGATGCGGTCCATCGGGTCGGGGGGCGCCCCGGCCGGCGCGTCGTCCGTGTCGCCGACGTGGTCGTCGTGGCCCTCGCCGTGCTCGTCGCCCGCGGGCCCCATCGGGGCGAGTGTAACGACGCGCCGCGGCGACGCGACCGCGCCCTCCGGACGGGCCCGGGGCCGCCCCGACGGGCCTTCCGTAGACTGTGGTCCGTGCTCGTCCCACCGCCCGACGGGACGCGCGACTGGGTCGCGCTGACCGACGCCCCCCTGCCCACCGAGGCCGCGGTCGCGTGGGCGACGACCGCCCGCTCGGGCGCGGTCGTCACGTTCTGCGGCGTGGTGCGCGACCACGCCGACGGGCGCGACGGCGTGCACGCGATGACGTACGAGGCGTACGAGGGTCCCGCGACGCGGCGGATGCGCGAGATCGCCGAGGCGGTGCGCGCGCGATGGCCCGACGTCGAGCGGCTCGCGATCCTGCACCGGCTCGGCCGCCTCGGGCTGTCCGAGGCGTCGGTCGTGGTCGTCGTGTCCGCGCCCCACCGCGCCGACGCGTTCGACGCCGCGCGTGCCTGCATCGACACGCTGAAGGAGGCCGTCCCCATCTGGAAGCAGGAGCACTGGTCGGGTGGGTCGTCGTGGGCGGTCGACCAGCACCCGCTCCGGCCGGTGGCGGGTGATCCGGTTCCGTCGTCCCGGGAGTAGCGAGCGTGGAGTTCCTGTTGTTCGTCGTCGTCGCCAGCGCGGTCGGGATCGCGATCGTGCTGCTGCGGAACCGGCGCCCGACGTCGACGGAGCACAGCATCGCCGAGTTCGAGCGCGGCCTGCGCGCGCTGGCGCCGGAGGCCCCGGCGCAACGCGCGCACCCGCCCGAGTGAGAGGCCTCCGTCCTGCCCCGGGATCTCGCGATCGACCTCGGTACCGCGAACACGCTCGTGTACGCGCGCGGTCACGGGATCATCCTGAACGAGCCGACGGTCATCGCGCTCAACAGCCGCACCCAGGAAGTGCTCGCGATGGGGCACGAGGCGTGGCAGATGATCGGGCGGACGCCCGGCTACATCGTCGCGGTCCGGCCGCTGCGCGGCGGCGCGATCACGGACTTCGAGATCACCCAGCGCATGATCCGGCTGCTGTTCCAGCGCGCGGGGGTGAGCCGCCTGTACCGCGCCCGCGTGCTGATCTGCGTCCCGTCGGCCATCACGCACGTCGAGCAGCGGGCCGTGCTCGAGGCGGCCCGGCGGGCCGGTGCCGCGCAGACGTACCTGATCGAGCAGCCCATGGCGGCGGCGATCGGCGCCGGACTCCCGATCCACGAGCCCATGGGGAACATGGTCGTCGACGTCGGCGGCGGGACCACCGAGGTCGCGGTCATCTCGCTGGGCGGCGTCGTGTCGCTCGAGGCGGTCCGGGTCGGCTCGTTCGACGTGGACGCCGCCATCCAGACCTACGTGCGGCGGGAGTACGGCATCGCGATCGGTGAGCGCACGGCCGAGGAGATCAAGCTCGCGATCGGGTCCGCGTACGCCGTCGACGACGGGTACAAGGCCGAGGTCCGCGGCCGCGACCTGATGACCGGGCTCCCGAAGACGATCCTCCTCGTCCCCGAGGAGGTGCGCGGCGCGATCGAGGAGCAGATCCGCGCGATCTGCGACGCCGTCGTCGCCTGCCTCGCCCGCACCCCGCCGGAGCTGGCACAGGACCTCATCCTGAACGGCGTGCACCTCGTGGGCGGCGGCGGGATGCTGCGCGGGCTCGACCGGCGCATCTCCGAGGAGACCGACCTGCCCGTCCACCTCGTCGACGCGCCGCTCGAGTGCGTCGTGCTCGGCGCCGGGCGCTGCCTGGAGAACTTCGACTCCCTGAAGGAGATGTTCATGGCGCGCTCGCAGGCGCGCTGAGGCCCGCGCCGCTCAGCCGGCGTCGCGGCGCCCGGCGAGGATCTCGGCGGCCTCCCGCACCTGCCGGTCGCGGTCGGTGAGCGCGGCCGTCAACGCGGCTTCCACCTCGGGGCCGTCGAAGGCGGCGAGCGCGACCACCGCGCGGCGGCGGACCGCGGGCCGGTCCGTGCAGGCGTCGAGCACCGCGGGCAGGCCGCGCGGGTCGCCGAGCGCACCGAGCGCCGCGACCGCCGCCTCGCGTACGAGCGGGTCGGGGTGGGTGCGGGCCGCCGCGACGAGCGCGTCGATCGCCCGGGCGCCGGCGCGGGGGTGCTCGCCGAGCGCGAACGCGGCCGCCTCGGCGACCCACGGGTCCGCGTCGTGCAGCAGGCGGGTGAGCGCGCCGGCGGGGACCGCGCGCCCGAGCGCCGGCGCGGTCTCCGCCGCGCGGCGCCGGACCGTCGCGACCGCGTCCGTGGCGGCCACCCCCCACACGCGCGCCGCGGTCGCGCGCGGTGCGCTGCGCACGAGCGCGGCCAGCGCGGCGGCGCGCACGCGCGGGTCGGCGTCGGCGGTCGCGAGCGCGGCGAGCTCCGACGCCTCGTCGGCGGTGCACCGGCCCCGTGCGCCGACGGCGGCGGCGCGCGCGGCCCGGTCGAGCGGCTCCGGTGCCGGCACGGCCCGCGAGGGTAGGGCGCGGGTCAGCCGCCGAGGCGCGAGAGCGCGTGGAGCGCGGCGACGGCGGCGCCGGCGACGGCGAGCGCGAGGACGGTCCCGGCGACGAGCGCGAGCGCCAGGATCCGCCGCAGCGCGCGCCCTCGGGTGCCGCCCGGCCGCGCGCCGCCCGGCCTCGCGGCCGGTGCGGGGCCGACGCGGATCGCGCCCGCCCGAACCGGGGCGCGGGGTGCGAGCGTGGCAGGCTGGGTGGGCATGGGCACCGGCCGCGACCTCCGTTGCGTTCCCCCTCGGGCACCCGGGGCGTCCCCGGCACGTACCGGTGCGCCCCGCTCTCGTCGGCGGCCGGACGAGCGAGCTGAGACGTGCTGACGGACCCCGACGGGCAGCCGGGCCCGGTCGCGTCGGCGCCGCCCGAGGAGGTGCTCCCCGGCGGGCCGGGGACCCGGGGGCCGCGCCGCCGCCCCCCGCGGTGGTCGGTGGTGCTCACCGCGCTCCTGCTGGGCGCGGCGGCCGTCCTGTTCGCCGGGTCGATGGTCGAGCTCCCGTACTACACGATCTCGCCGGGCGACGCGTTCGCCCTGCACTCCCGCATCGACATCGAGGGGGCGCCCACCTACACGCCCGACGGCGAGGTGTGGATGCTGTTCGTGCGCCAGCGGGCGCGCGTGAACGTGTGGGAGTGGCTGCGCGCGTCGATCGATCCCGACGTCGACCTGTTCCGCGAGGAGGAGATCTCGGGCGGCCGCTCGCCGGAGGAGCTCGACGTCGAGTCGGACGCGCAGATGACCGCGTCGCAGACCGCGGCGAAGCGTGCCGCGCTGGAGGCCGCGGGCTACGAGGTGCCGCTCGCCGACGGCGTGCAGGTGCTCGCGGTGATCCCCTCCCGGCCGGCGGCGGGCGTCCTCGAGGCGGGCGACGTGATCGAGGCGGTGAACGGGACCCCGCTCGAGGACGCGAACGACCTCGGCGAGACGGTCCGCGGCTCGCCCACCGGCACGCGGTTCACGATCGACTACGTGCGCGACGGCGAGCGCCGCCGCGCCGAGATCGAGAGCGAGGCCGGCCCCGACGGGACGCCGGTCGTCGGCGTGTACGTGGCGGGTGCGTACGACTTCCCGGTCGACATCGAGATCGACACCGCGACGGTGGGCGGTCCGTCCGCCGGGCTCGCGATGACGTTGACGATCCTCGACGAGCTCACGCCCGGTGACCTGACCGGCGGGCTCGACGTCGCGGCCACCGGGACGATCGAGGAGGACGGTTCGGTCGGCGAGATCGGGGGTCTCGGCCAGAAGGCGGTCGCCGCGCGCCGCGCCGGCGCCGACCTGATGCTCGTACCGGCCTGCACGACCGAGGAGATCCGCGAGCAGTGCGAGCACGACCTCGCGCGCGCCCGCGAGCGCGCCGGCGACGGCGTGGAGGTGCACGCGGTCGCGTCGCTCGACGAGGTGCTCGCGGTGCTCGTGGCCGCGGGCGGCGACCCGGTCGAGCCCGCACCGGGCGCGCGCTGACCGATCCGCACGGGATCGCCCTCGCGCCGGGCCGCGCGCCCCGTCGATACGATGGCCCCGTCGTTGCGCGCGTGCCGGGGGGTTCCGATGGTCGAACACGAACGGCGGCAGCGGGTCATCAGCAGCACCCCGCGGCTGACGCCCGAGGACATCGCGAACCGCTCGTTCGGCACCGGGTTCCGCGGCTACGCGGAGGGCGAGGTCCGGTCGTTCCTGCGGCGCGTCTCCGAGGAGGTCGCGCACCTGCGCGAGCGGGAGCAGCAGCTCACCGCCGCGGTCGACGACCTGGAGGAGCGGTTGCGCGCCCCCCGACCGCTCGACGAGCAGGAGCTCCTCGAGGCGCTCGGCGAGGAGACGGCGCGCCTGCTCCGCTCGGCCCGGGAGGCCGCCGACGACATCCGCAAGAAGGCCGAGGAGCGCGCGGCGCGGGTCATCGAGGAGGCGCAGGAGGAGGCGCGCCGGCTGCGCACGGAGGCCGCCGAGATCCTCGGCGTGCGCACGCAGGAGGCCGAGGCGCACGCGGCGGGGATCGTGGCGGACGCGCAGGCGCGCGCGTCGGAGATCAGGTCGGCGTCCGAGCGCAGCGCCGAGGAGGGCCGCCAGCGCGCGGAGCAGGAGGCGGAGGCGATCGTGGAGGCCGCGCGCCGCCAGGGCCGCGAGATGCTCGACGAGGCGCGGGCGGCGCGCGAGCGCGTCCTCGCGGACCTCGGGCGCCGGCGCCAGCTCCTGCAGGCGCAGGTGGAGGAGCTGCGGCAGGGACGCGACCGCCTGCTCGACGCGTACCGCGTCGTGAAGCGCACGTTCCTCGACGCGACCGAGGCGCTGTCCCAGGTCGAGGCGCGCGCGGCGACCGGTCGCGTCCCGATCGGGCCCGAGGCGGGGGAGCTGCCCGCCGCGCCGGGCGAGACCGGCCCCGAGCCCGTCCCCACCGGGACGGCCGCGGAGGCCGAAGCGGCCGCGACCGGGGTCGCCGGGGAGGTCCCGGCCGGGGCCGCCGCGGAGGAGACCCCGGCCGCGGGGGGCGAGGCCGAGGTCGCGGGCGGCGGGCCCGCGGGCGACGCCGGCGAGGCGGCGGCCGGCGAGGACGTGCCGGATGCGCCCGGCGGCGCCGCGCCCGGCGGCGCCGCGCCCGGCGGCGAGCCGGCGGCCGCGGGCGAGGCCCGGGCCCTGACCGACGTCGACTCCCTGTTCGCGCGCCTGCGGGCGGGCCACGCCGAGGGCCCGCCGCTCGCGGAGCCGCCCGGCGTCCCCACGGAGATCTCGCTGCCCGAGGAGGAGTCGGAGGCGGACGCACCCGCGGCCGACGCGCCGGCGCCGGCGGACGGCGCGGCCGCCTGGCGCGAGCGCTACGGGGGCGCGACCGACCCGCTCCTCGCGCCGCTCGCGAGGGCCGCGAAGCGCGCCGCGCAGGACGACCAGAACGCGTTGCTCGACGCGGTGCGCCGGCACAAGGGCCGCCCGACCGCGCAGCAGGTGCTCGGTGACCCCGCGGCCGCGCGTGACGGGTGGAAGCGCGTGCTGCGCGCCGCGCTCGACGAGGCCTACGGTGCGGGCCGGGAGGCCGGTGGCGGCGCGCGGGAGGCGGCACCCGACGACGTGCTCGGCGACGCCGCCGACGCGCTCGTGCAACCGCTGCGCGAGCGGCTCGCCGAGGCGATCGACGACGGCGACGACGCGGACACGTCGGGGATCGTCGAGCGGATCGGGGCCCGGTACCGCGAGTGGAAGAACCAGCGGCTCGAGCGCGTCCTCGGCGACCTGCTCGTCGCGGCGTGGTCGCGCGGCGTGTACGACGCCGCGCCCGAGGGTGCGGTGCTGCACTGGGTGCCGCTCACCGAGGGGCGGTGTGCCGACTGCGACGACAACGCGCTCGAACCGTCGGTGAAGGGCGCGCCGTTCCCCACGGGTCAGGAGCACCCGCCCGCCCACCCGGGGTGCCGGTGCCTGCTCGCGCCCGCGTCGATGCTCGAGGCCGTGGCCGCGGGCCCGACCCCCTCGTAGGGCCGGCCCGGCCCTAACATCGCCGCGATGCGCGTCTCCGCGGCAGACGTGCCGCGGCGCCAGTTCGGCCCCCGGGGCTGGCTGATCGGTGCCGCGGTCGTCCTCGTGCTCCTCGCCCTCAGCGTCCGCGGCATCGCGCGCTTCTACACCGACTACCTCTGGTTCCAGGAGGTCGGCTTCGAGGACACGTGGGGCCGGCTGCTGTCGGCCAAGGCGGTCCCCGCGCTCATCTTCTCGGCGGCGTTCTTCGTCGTGATGCTGGCGAACCTGATCGTCGCCGACCGGCTCGCCCCCCGCCAGCGCGCCGGCGGCGGTCCCGAGGACGAGATCATCGAGCGGTACCGCACCTACGTCGCCCCGTACGCGGGGCGGATCCGGGTGGTCGTCGCGCTGTTCTTCGCGCTCGTGATGGGAGGCGGGGTCGCGGCGGAGTGGCGGAGCTGGATCCTGTTCTCGAACGCGGTCGACTTCGGCGTCGAGGACCCGCAGTTCGGGCGGGACGTCGGCTTCTACGTCTTCCGGCTGCCGTTCCTGCAGTTCGCGGTGGGGTGGACGTTCGCGGCGCTGCTCGTCGTGCTGATCGTCACCGCGGTCTTCCACTACCTGAACGGCGGCATCCGCCTCCAGAGCCCCTGGCAGCGCGTGACACCCCAGGTGAAGGTGCACCTGTCGGTGATCCTCGCGCTCATGGCGCTCACGAAGACCGCGCAGTACTACCTCGCGCGCTTCGAGCTCACGTTCTCGCGGCGGGGGTTCGTCGACGGCGCCAGCTACACGGACGTGAACGCCCAGCTGCCGGCGCTCAACCTCCTCATGGTCATCTCGATCGCGGCCGCTGCACTGTTCATCGCCAACATCTTCCGCCGCGGTTGGGTGTTCCCGATCATCGCCGTCGGGCTGTGGGGGTTCATCTCCCTGGTGGTCGGCACGATCTATCCGGCCGTCATCCAGCGCTTCGTCGTCCAGCCCAACGAGCTCGGGCGCGAGGAGCCCTACATCGAGCGCAACATCGAGGCGACCCGGGCGGCGTTCGGTCTCGACCGGGTCGACGAGCGCGAGTTCGACTACGACACCGACCTCGAGACGGCCGACGTCGCGGCGAACGAGGAGACGCTCGACAACGTGCGGCTCTGGGACCCGGCGAAGCTCGAGGAGGTGTTCTCGCGCACCCAGCCGCGTGCGTCCTACTACACGTTCGCGGAGGTCGACGTCGACCGGTACGCGTCGGGCGCGAACGAGCGGCTGCCGGCGTTCATCTCCCCCCAGGTGCTCGACCCCGAGGGCCTGCCCGACAGCACCTGGACGAACCGGCACCTGGGCTACACGCACGGGTGCGGGGCCGTGGTGGCCGCCGGCAACAGCCAGCAGCGCGGCGAGCCCTCCTACCTGCTGCGGGTCAACCCGCCGAGCGGCGAGCTGGCGTCCGCGCTGGAGCGGCCCGACGTCTACTTCAGCGAGGGCCTCGACGGCTACGCGATCGTCAACACGAAGGTCGCCGACCAGCAGAACTGCTCGGGCGACGGGTCGGGCGCGTCCGACGGCGCGTACGCCGGTGACGCCGGCGTGGCGACCTCGGGCCTGCTGCGGCGGCTCGCGCTCGGCGTCAACTTCTGGGACACCAACCTCATCTTCTCGGGGCAGCTCACCGACGAGTCGCGGATCCTGTACCGGCGCGACGTGAAGGAACGCGTCGAGGCGGCGGCGCCGTTCCTGCGGTTCGACGCCGACCCGTACCCGGTGGTGCTCGGCGGTCGCCTGCTGTGGGTCGTCGACGCGTACACGACGTCGACGCGCTACCCGTACTCCCAGGCGCTGCGCCCCGACAACCTCCCGCAGGGCAGCGGGCTCGACACCGAGTTCAACTACGTGCGCAACTCGGTGAAGGCGACGGTCGACGCGTACGACGGCACGATCCGGTTCTACGTGCTCGACGGGGTCGACGACCCGATCGTCGAGGCCTACCGCAAGGCCTTCCCCGAGCTGTTCTCCGACCAGGACGAGATGCCCGAGGGCCTCCAGGAGCACTGGCGCTACCCCGAGGACCTGTTCCGCGCGCAGACCGAGCACTTCGCGCTGTACCACATGACGGACGTCGAGACGTTCTTCCGCAAGCTGCGGATCTGGGACATCGCCCCCGCGCCGGAGGCCGAGGCCACCGTCCAGCCCGCGCCCACGACGACGGTGCGGGGCAACGCGGGCGGGCGCAACACGACGCTCGCGGCGACCGACCGCCCCATCGCGCCGCTGTACCTGACGATGCAGCTCCCGGGCGAGCGCGGTCAGGAGTTCGTGCTCAGCCGGCCGTTCGTGCCGCGCGGGAAGGCGAACCAGCTCGCCTCGTTCATGGTCGCCCGGTCGGATCCGGAGCACTACGGGGAGCTCGTCGTCTACCGGATCCCCGACGACAGGACCGCGCCCTCGCCGGCACGCGCGGCGTCGACGATCAACACGGACGAGCTGATCGGCGAGCAGTTCACGCTGCTCGAACGGCGCGACGCCGACGTGCAGCCCGGCTCGGTGCAGCTCCTGCCCCTCGGCGACTCGATCGTGTACATCCGCCCGATCTACGTGCGGACCTCGACGGAGGGCGCCTACCCCCGCCTGCGCTTCGCGGCGGTCGCGTACGGCGACCAGGCCGTGCTCACGAACTTCAACCCCGAGCGCGGCGACACGAGCTCGCTGCGGACGCTCGAGGAGGCGATCGAGGCGCTGATCACCGGCGACATCCCCGAGACGCCGGTGGAGGAGGAGCCGGCGGAGCCGGAGGAGCCGTCGCCGGCCGAACCCCAGGAGCCGTTGCCCGCGACGGTCGAGGAGCTGCTGGCGGAGGCCGCCGACCTGCTCGCCCGGGCGGAGGAGGTGCAGGGCGAGGACCTCGGCGAGTACCAGCGCCTCGTCGAGGAGGCCCGGCGCCGGATCGACGAGGCCGCGCGGCTCGCGGCGGGCGGGTCGTCGCCGGCCGCGGGCGACGGGTCGGGCGCGCCGCCCGCGTCGGTCGAGATCGTGCCCGCCCGGCCCGAGGGGGGCTGAGCCGGCGGCCCCGGCCTGGTGCGGGTCCGGCCGGGATTGTTACTATGCTCGTAGTGTTAATTGGCGGCGGCGAGGCGTCCCCCCGGCGACCCGGGCGCCCGCCCGCCCGCCGCCCGCGCCGACCCGCGTCCCGCCGACGAGGAGTGACCGATGGCCGTCTCCGGCATCGACCTGGGCAAGTACAAGCTCGGCTGGCACGACACCGAGCAGTACGTGTTCAAGCCCAAGAAGGGTCTCAACGAGGAGATCGTGCGCGAGATCTCCTGGCACAAGTCGGAGCCGGAGTGGATGACCCGGTTCCGGCTCGGCGCCCTGCGGCGCTTCGAACGCAAGCCGATGCTCGAGTGGTTCGCGAAGAACATGCCCGACATCGACTTCGACGACATCTACTACTACATCAAGCCGACCGAGAAGCAGGTCTCCGACTGGGACATGCTGCCCGAGGAGATGAAGCGGACGTACGAGCGGCTCGGCATCCCCGAGGCGGAGCGGAAGTTCCTCGCGGGCGTCACGGCCCAGTACGAGAGCGAGGTCGTCTACCACAAGAACCGGGAGGACCTCGAGGCGCAGGGGATCATCTTCACCGACATGGACTCGGCGGTCCGGGAGCACCCCGAGATCGTGCAGCAGTACTTCGGGACCGTCATCCCTCCCGGCGACAACAAGTTCGCCGCGCTCAACTCCGCGGTCTGGTCGGGCGGCTCGTTCATCTACGTCCCGCCGGGCGTGCACGTGGAGATGCCGCTGCAGGCGTACTTCCGCATCAACGCGGAGAACGCGGGCCAGTTCGAGCGCACGCTCATCATCGCCGACGAGGGTGCGTCGGTGCACTACGTGGAGGGGTGCTCGGCGCCGGTGTACAGCACCGACTCGCTGCACTCGGCGGTGGTCGAGCTGATCGCGAAGCCCGGCGCCCGGATCCGCTACACGACGATCCAGAACTGGTCGCCGAACGTCTACAACCTCGTGACCAAGCGCGCCCGCGCCGAGGCCGAGGCCACCGTCGAGTGGATCGACGGCAACCTCGGCTCGAAGCTCACCATGAAGTACCCGGCCGTGGTGATGGTCGGGCCGAAGGCGCACGGCGAGGTGCTCTCGGTCGCGTACGCCGGAAGCGGCCAGCACCAGGACGCCGGGGCGAAGATGACGCACGCCGCACCCGAGACGACCTCGATCATCGACTCCAAGTCGATCAGCAAGGACGGCGGCCGCACCACGTACCGCGGCCTGGTACGCGTCGAGGAGGGCGCGCACGGGGTGCGGTCGCACGTCCGCTGCGACGCACTGATCCTCGACGAGCACTCCCGGTCCGACACCTACCCGTACATGGAGATCGAGGAGAAGGACGCCCGGATCGGGCACGAGGCCACCGTGTCGAAGGTGGGTGAGGACCAGCTCTTCTACCTGCGCAGCCGCGGTCTCACCGAGCAGCAGGCGACGGCGATGATCGTCAACGGGTTCATCGAGCCGATCACCAAGACGCTGCCGATGGAGTACGCGGTCGAGCTGTCGCGCCTCATCGAGCTCAACATGGAGGGCGCGGTCGGGTGAGCGGTGCCGCGGCGTTCACCGTCGACGCCGCGCGGTCGCTCGGAGGGCCGTCCTGGTTGGCCGAGCGGCGCGTCGCGGCCGCCGAGCAGCTCGCGCAGGTGGCGTGGCCGACCCCCGCGGAGGAGATCTGGCGCTACTCGCGCATCGACGAGCTCGACCTGGCCCGGTACCGCCCGATGACGGCCGACGAGCTGGGCGCGCCGGGTGACGAGCGCGCCCCGGGCGGCGGCCCGTGGGCCGCCGAGGCGGGCGAGCGGGCGGGGATGCTCGTCGTGCGCGACGGCCGGGTCGTGCACCACGAGCTCGACCCGGCGCTCGAGGCCAAGGGTGTGCGGGTGTGCGACCTCGCCACGTGCGACGACGAGGTCGTGCGCGAGTCGGTCGGCGTGGCGGCCGACGCGGGCGCCGACGCCTTCACGCTCCTGCACGACGCGTTCGTCGCCGGTGGCCCCTTCGTGTACGTCCCCGACGGTGTCGTGGTCGACCGCCCGATCGTCGTGTTGCACTGGGCGGAGGGCGACGGCGAGGCGTCGTTCCCGCGCACGGTCGTCCGGCTCGGCGAGGACGCGGAGGCCACCGTGCTCGAACGGTTCGGGTCGGCGGACGCCGGGCACCTCGTCGACGCCGTCGTCGAGCTGCTGCTCGGCGACGCGGCGCGGTTGCGTTACCTGTCGATCCAGGAGCACGGCCCCCGCACGTGGCACCTGGGGTTCCAGCGTGCGCACGTGGGGAGGGACGCGACGCTCCACACCTCGGCGGTCGCGCTGGGGGGCGACTACGCCCGCCTGCGCGCCGAGGCCTGCCTGCTCGGCCGGGGCGCACGCTCCGACGCGCTCGCCGTCTACTTCGGCGACGGCACGCAGATGCTCGACTTCCGCACGCTGCAGGACCACGACGCGCCGTGGACGAGCAGCGACCTGCTCTTCAAGGGCGCGGTCGAGGACGAGGCACGGTCGGTGTACTCGGGTCTGGTGCGGCTCCGCCGCGGGGCGCAGAAGGCCGTCGCCCACCAGACCAACCGCAACCTCGTGCTGACCGAGGGCGCCGGCGCCGAGTCGATCCCGAACCTCGAGATCGAGGCGAACGACGTGCGCTGCTCGCACGCCTCGACCGTCGGGCCCATCGACGACGACCAGCGCTACTACCTGGAGTCGCGCGGCGTGCCGCCGGACGAGGCCGAGCGCCTGATCGTGCTGGGATTCTTCGACGACGTCTTCGCGCGGCTGCCGGTCGGCGCGCTGACCCGCCGCCTGCGGCGGGCCGTGGTCGACAAGCTCGAGCACCGGAGGCCCCGGTGAGCGGCGCGCCGGTGCGGCTCTGCGGGCGGGACGAGCTGAAGCCCGGCACCGCGCGCCGCTTCGACGTGGACGGCCACCGCATCGCGCTGGTCCGGATCGGCGACGACTTCTACGCGATCGGTGACCGCTGCTCGCACGCCGACTTCTCGCTCAGCGAGGGGGACGTGTGGGAGGACGAGCGCGAGCTGGAGTGCCCGAAGCACGGTTCGACCTTCTCGCTCCTCACCGGCGAGCCGCAGACCCTGCCGGCGACCCAGCCCGTGCCGGTGTACGCGGTGGTGGTCGAGGGTGACGACGTGAAGGTGGTGCTGCCGTGAGCGCCTCCGTGTTGCGGATCGACGGCCTGCGCGTGAAGGTGGCGGGCACCGAGATCCTGCGGGGCGTCGACCTCGAGGTGCGCTCGGGCGAGGTGCACGCGCTGATGGGCCCCAACGGCTCGGGGAAGTCGACGCTGTCGCACGCGCTGATGGGCCGCGGCGACTACGAGGTGACGGGCGGGTCGGTGACGATCGACGGGGAGGAGCTCCTCGGCCTGCCGACGTGGGAGCGGGCGCGCCGGGGGCTGTTCCTCGCCATGCAGTACCCGGTCGAGGTGCCCGGCGTCCCGATCGACGCCCTCGTGGGCGCGGCGTTGCGGGCGGCCGGGCGGGCCGACGGCGAGGCCGCCCGGGAGCTGGTCGCCGCGGAGGCGCGTGCGCTCGGCCTGCGCGAGGAGCTGCTGCGGCGCGGCGTCAACGACGAGTACTCCGGCGGCGAGCAGAAGCGCGCCGAGACCGTGCAGCTCGCGGTGCTGCGGCCGAGGTTCGCCGTGCTCGACGAGATCGACTCCGGCCTCGACGTCGATGCCCTGCGCGACGTCGCCCGCCGGATCGCGCGCCTGGCGGCCGAGCAGGGGCTCGGGGTGCTCGCGATCACGCACTACGCGCGGCTGCTGTCGGAGCTGCGCCCCGACCGCGTGCACGTGCTGCTCGCCGGCCGCGTCGTGCTGAGCGGGGGCCCGGAGCTCGCGGACCGGCTCGAGGAGCGCGGCTACGAGGGCATCGCCGCCGAGGTCGGCGTCGACGAGCTCACCGTCGGGGTGCCGCGGCCGCCCGAACCCTTCGCGGACCCCACGGCCGGGTCCGACCCGTTCGCCGACCCGTTCGCGTAGCGCCCGCGCCGGGCGGCGGGCCCCGTCACGGCCCCGCGGTCGTCGTGGGTGGCGGCGTCGTGGTCGTGGACGTGGTCGCGGTCGTGGCCGTCGTCGTCGAGGTCTCCACCTGCTGGGGCGGCGGTGCCGGTTCGACCGACGGGGGCGGCGCGGGCGCCGGGGTGGGTGCGGGCGCCGGCGCCGGGGGCCGGACGGGGGCCGAGCCGCCGCCCGACCCCGCGCCGCCGTTGACGCTGTCGGGCGGGTAGCCGCCCTCGGGCGCCTGGGTCCCCACCACGTACACCGCCATGCCGCGGTACACGAGCGTCGCGAAGATCTCGGAGGTGGCCATCGGGATCCGCGCGCAGCCGTGCGACGCGGGCTTCGTCGGCACCGACGGGTACCCGTGCACCGCGATCCCGCCGTTGAAGTACCAGGGGTTGTAGAGCCGGCCGAGGTCGCCGTCACGCCACCCGTCCACGTGCCAGGTGAACTGGTAGCGCCCGACCGGCGTCACGGCGTACTGGCACCCGTCGGCGCCGCCGCAGAACCGCTTGCCGTTGCCGGTCGACGTCGTGGAGATCAGCGCCACCTGCCAGCCCTTGTAGACGGTGAGGACCTGGCGGTCGAGGTCGATCTCGACGCGGTCGGCCTCGCCCTGGGGCACGAGGGGGTCGGGGTAGCGGAACGTGGCGAGCGCGTCGACGAACGGCTGGTCGATCATGCCGTCGCGCGGCCAGCCCATCAGCTTGTCGAACGCCTCGGCGGCGTGGCGCGTGCGCTCGTCGAACACACCGTCGACCGGGCCGGGGTCGAAGTGCAACGCCGCCAGGCGCTCCTCGTAGGTGTAGAGCTGGAGCGACCGGTGCCCCTGGCGCAGCGGGCCGCCCGGCACCGCCGGGAGTGCGACCGGCGCGGGCTGGGCGAGCGGCGGGAGCGTGGTGGTCGTCGGCGCGGCGGTCGTGCTCGAGGTCGACGACGGACGCCGTGCCGTCGACGGCGCGGTGGTGGCGGGGGGCTCGGCGGCCGACGAGGTCTCACCGCCGCCCGCGAACGCGATCGCGCCGCCGACGCCGAGCGCGGCGACCGCGACGCCGCCGAGCACGACGAGCAGCACCCGCGTCCGGCCCCGGCGCGGGGTGCGGGCGGTGGCCGTCTCGTCAGGGGGGGAGCCGGGAGACTGCACCAGCGGTCGATCGTACCCGGGGGCGGCCGGCGGGCCGGCGGAGGCGGCGGACGGGTCCGCGCCCCGGACCGGCCGGATCGGTCAGTGGGCCGGCTGCGACTCGGCCTCGATGAGGGCGGCCAGCGCCGCGTCGGAGACGACGGCCGTGCGCAGGTCGAGCAGGAAGTCGACGACCTCACCGGACGACACCAGGTCGCGGCTGGCGAACCGCTCGAGCGCCTCGTCGATCAGCGTGACGAGCCCGGCCTGGTCCATGTCGACTCCTTTGCCCGGTGGGGTGTCCCGGTTGCCCGGCAGTCTAGGTGCCGTCTCCACCATAGAACGTCGCGGCCCGGCGGCTCCTTCCGCGGCGCGCAGGGGATCCGGCGGCCGATCCCGCCCGCCGGATCAGCGGTCCGCCGACGCGATCTCCTCGAGGCCCTGCTGGAGCGTGTTCCACGCGAGCGTCGCGCACTTGATCCGGACCGGGAACTTCACGACGCCCTGCAGCGCCTCGAGGTCGCCGAGGCGGACCCCTTCCAGCTCGGCCTCCAGGTCGGTGCCGTCGGACTCGCCCTCGAGCTTCGACTCGTGGATCGACATCAGCGCCTTGAACGCCCGCGTCAGGCGCGCCACCTCGTCGAGGTCCTTGCCCTTGACGGCGGCGCTCATCATCGACGTGGACGCCTGGCTGATCGAGCAGCCCTGGCCGGCGATCCGGATGTCGTCGATCACGCGCGCCTGCGGTCGACCTGGAGGTACAGGACGACCTCGTCGCCGCACAGCGGGTTGAACCCCTCGACCTTGTGCGCGGGCGGGACCGGCAGCTCGCCGCGGTTGCGCGGTGATCGGTAGTGGTCGAGGATGATCTCGCGGTAGAGGTCTTCGAGGCCGGCCATCGCGTCGGGGATCCTAGATCGCGAAGAACTTCTCGGCCCTCGCCAACGCCTCGACCAGCGCGTCGACGTCCGCCTCGTCGTTGTACACGTAGAACGACGCCCGGCTCGTGGCCGGCACCCCGAGGTGCCGCATCAGCGGCTTCGCGCAGTGGTGGCCCGCGCGCACGCAGACCGCGTCCTCGTCGAGCACCTGGCTGATGTCGTGCGCGTGGATCCCCTCGAACAGGAACGACACGGCACCCCCGCGTACCGCGACGTCGCGCGGTCCGTAGATCCTCAGCGACGCGGGGAACCGCTCGGTGAGCGCGTCGAGCGCGTAGCGCGTGAGCTGCATCTCGTGGGCGCGCACCGCGTCCATCCCCAGCGCCTCGAGGTAGTCGACGGCCGCACCGAACCCGATCGCCTCGGCGATCGCCGGGGTCCCCGCCTCGAACTTCCACGGCACGTCGTTCGTCGTGAAGCCGTCGAGGCGGACGTCGCGGATCATCTCGCCGCCGCCGAGGAAGGGCGGCATCGCCTCCAGCAGCTCGAAGCGGGCCCAGAGCGCACCGATCCCGCTCGGCCCGCACATCTTGTGGGCGGAGAACGCCACGAAGTCGGCGTCCATCTGCTGTACGTCGGTGGCGACGTGCGGGACGTGCTGACAGGCGTCGACCAGCACCAGCGCGCCGTGCGCGTGGGCGGCGTCGGCCAGCGGCCGCACCTCGTTGATCGTCCCGAGCACGTTCGACATCGCCGTGACGGCGAGCAGGCGCGCGCCGTCGAGCAGCGCGTCGAGGCCGCCCAGGTCGAGCCGGAAGTCGTCCGTGAGGGGGATCCACCGCAGCTCGACGCCGCGCTCCGCCGCGAGCATCTGCCACGGGACGACGTTCGCGTGGTGCTCCATGTGGGTCAGCACCACCGCGTCGCCCGCGCGCAGGTTGGCGCGCGCCCAGGTGTACGCGACGAGGTTGATCGCCTCGGTCGCGTTGCGGACGAAGACGATCTCCTCGGGCCGGCGGGCGTTCACGAAGCGGGCGACCTTTCGGCGCGCCGCCTCCATCGCGGCGGTCGCCTCCTCGGCGATCGTGTACACGCCCCGGTGCACGTTCGCGTAGTAGGTGCGGTAGCACGCGTCCATCGCGTCGAGGACGGGCGTGGGCTTCTGCGACGACGCCGCGGAGTCGAGGAACACGAGCCGCTTGCCGTTGACCTCCCGGCGCAGGATCGGGAAGTCGCGCTTGACGGCGGCGACGTCGAGCGCGCTCACGCCGACCCCACCGGGTCGGCGCGGAACGCGTCGAACCCGCGTGCCTCCACGGTGGCGGCGAGCTCGGGACCGCCCGAGGCGACGACGCGCCCGTCGACGAGGACGTGCACCGCGTCGGGCACGAGGTGCCCGAGGATGCGCTGGTAGTGCGTGATCATCAGGATCGCGAGGTGGGGCCGGTCCGAGCGCACCTCCGAGATCCCCTCCGCGACCTCGCGCAGCGCGTCGATGTCGAGGCCCGAGTCCGTCTCGTCGAGGATCGCGACGTCGGGCTCCATGAGCGCCATCTGGAGCACCTCGTTGCGCTTCTTCTCGCCGCCCGAGAACCCCTCGTTCAGGTAGCGCTCGACGAAGCGCTGGTCCATGCCCAGGCGCTTGGTCCACTCCAGCAGGCGCAGCCGCACCTCCAGCACCGAGTAGTCCTCGATGCCCTTGCGGCGGGCCAGCGCCTGGCGCAGGAAGTTGAGCACCGAGACGCCGGGGATCTCCTCGGGGTGCTGGAAGCCGAGGAACATCCCCCGCGCCGCCCGCTCGTCGGTGGGCAGGGCGGTGACGTCCTCACCGGCGAGGAGGATGCGGCCGCCGGTGACCTCGTACGCCGGGTTGCCGAGCAGGGCGTTCGCCAGCGTCGACTTGCCCGAGCCGTTGGGGCCCATCAGGGCGTGCAGCTCGCCGGCGCCGACCGCGAGGGTCACCCCGCGCAGGATCTCGCGGCCGTCGACGGCGACCCGCAGGTCGTCGATCTCGAGCGCGGGCGGGGCGGGCGCGGCGGGGGCGGTCATCGGGGCACCAGTCTAATAACACTACGTGCGTAGGAGAAATCCCGGCGCGGGCGCCGGGACCCGGCCGGTCACCCGCCCACGACCCGTGCGTACACCGCCTCGTACCCGCGCACCATCGCCTCGGCCGAGAAGTGCTCCTCCACCCGCGCCCGGCACGCGGCCGGGTCGATCTGGTCCACCTTGCCGAGCAGGTCGGCGAGCTCGTCGGACCCCTCGGCGCGGAACCCCGTCACCCCGTGGTCCACCAGCTCGGGCGCCGCCCCCCAGTTGGTGGTGACGACCGGCGTACCGCACGCCATCGCCTCGACCATGACGAGCCCGAACGGCTCCGGCCACCGGATCGGGAACACCATCGCGCGCGCCCGGCCGAGCAGCTCGACCTTTGTCGCGTGCGGGACGTTCTCGAACAGCTCCACGTCGTGCGCGACGAGCGGCTCGACCTCGTGCTCGAAGTAGTAGCGCTCGGCCGGCTCCCCGCGCTTGAGGATCATCTTGAGCGGCAGGCCGACGCGGCGCGCGATCCGGATCGCCTCGGCCGGGCCCTTGTCGGGGTTCGCGCGGCCGATGTAGACGAGGTAGTCCTCCTTGTCCTCCCGGTAGGGGTACGCGTCGAGGTCGATGCCGTTGTAGACGGTGGCCGCGTAGTGGACCTCGGTGTTCTCGGCCGCCTGGGCGTTGCTGATCGCGACGAGGTGGACCCGCGACGACAGCGCGCGGTAGAGCAGCCGTGACGGCGCCGTCCACGGCCCGTGCAGGGTGTGGACGACCGGGGGCGAGCCGCCGAGCATCGCGCCGCACACCGGCCCCATGACGCCCGCGTGGTCGTGCACGACGTCGAAGCCCTCGACGTGCTGGTACGCGGTCAGCGCGTGGAACGCGTCGTACCACGGGTTCCCGAGCTCCGCCGGCTCGGGCGGCTCCTGCATCGGCGTCACCAGCGTCGCCTTCGTGCTCGACCCGCCCGAGGCGAACAGCGTCACGTCGTGGCCGGCGTCGACGAGGCCGTCGGCGAGCAGGGACACGACCAGCTCGATCCCGCCGTAACCGGACGGCGGGACCGGGAACCACACCGGCGCGACGATCCCGATCCGCACGGGCGCGAGGTTACGCAGCCCCCGCCGGGACCGCGGGGTCGGCCGGGCGAGCGGATAGCGTGCTCGCGCGTGCCGGACCCGTGGACGACGAGCGCCAGCGCGAGCCTGGCCACCCGCGACGGCGTCGTGACGCTCGTCGAGGGGTCCGCCTTCTGCATCTCGTCGGGGAGCGGCGAGATCGACCCCGAGCACCCGCAGGGCCTGTTCTTCCGCGACACGCGGTTCCTGTCCGCCTTCCGGATGCGGATCAACGGCAACCCGCCCGAGGCGCTCGCCGCCACCAACTCCGACCCGTTCAGCGCGGTCTTCGTCGCCCGCGGGCGGCCCGCCCGCGGGCGGGCCGACTCCCACCTCCTCCTCGTCCGCCACCGGTACGTGGGCCGCGGCCTGCGCGAGGACCTGCGGATCACCAACTTCGGCGAGGAGCCGGCCTTCTGCTCGATCGAGATCGAGCTCGGCGCCGACTTCGCGGACCTGTTCGAGGTCAAGGAGGGCCGGGTCGAGAAGCGCGGGAAGCTCTCGGTCGACTCCGACGGCGACCGCGTCGTGTTCTCCTACGCGCGCGGGCCGTTCCGGCGCGCCACGCAGGTCACGTTCAGCACCCCGCCCCGGCTCGCGGGCGAGCACGCGGCGTACGAGGTCATCATCCCGCCGCGCGGCGAGTGGGAGACGTGCGTGCAGGTGACGCCCGTGATCGACGGGCAGGAGATCACCCCCCGCTACCTGTGCGGCCACCCGGTCGAGCGGTCGATGCCCGTCGCCCGGCTGGAGGAGTGGACCCGCCGCCTGCCCGTCGTGAGCGCGGACCACGAGGGGTTCCGGGCGCTGCTGCAACGCTCCACGCGCGACCTCGCGGCGTTGCGCATCTTCGACCCCGAGTTCCCCGACCGGGCGGTCGTGGCCGCGGGCGCGCCGTGGTTCATGACGCTGTTCGGGCGGGACTCGCTGCTCACGTCGTGGATGACGATGCTCGTCGACCCCGACCTGGCGCTCGGCACGCTGCAGACGCTCGCCCGGTTCCAGGGCCGCGACGTGGACCCGCTGACCGAGGAGGAGCCGGGTCGGATCCTGCACGAGATGCGCTTCGGCGAGACGGCCTCGCTCGCGCTCGGCGGCGGCAGCGTGTACTACGGGACGGTCGACGCGACGCCGCTGTTCGTCATGCTCGTCGGCGAGCTGTACCGGTGGGGGAGCCGGCGCCCCGAGGTCGACGCGCTGCTGCCCGCGGTCGACCGGGCACTCTCGTGGATCCGCGAGCACGGTGACAAGGACGGCGACGGCTACGTCGAGTACCGGCGCACCTCGGACCGCGGGCTGCAGAACCAGGGGTGGAAGGACTCCTGGGACTCGATGCGGTTCATGGACGGCCGCCTCGCCGAACCCCCGATCGCGCTGTGCGAGGTCCAGGCCTACGTGTACGCGGCGCTGCGGGCCCGGATGCACATGGCGACCGAGCACGGCGACCCGGCGCTCGCCGCCTCGCTCGCGAAGGAGGCCGCCGAGCTGAAGCGCCGCTTCAACGAGGACTTCTGGGTCGACGCGCCCGGCGGCGGGTACTTCGCGATCGGCCTCGACCGCGACAAGCGCCACATCGACGGCATCGCCTCGAACATGGGTCACTGCCTGTGGACCGGCATCGTCGACGAGGAGAAGGCGCCGCTCGTGGCCGCCGCGCTCACGGCCCCCGACATGGCGACCGGATGGGGCGTGCGCACGCTGTCGGAGCGGGTCCACGGCTACAACCCGCTCTCGTACCACTGCGGCAGCGTCTGGCCGCACGACAACGCGATCGTGGCCGCCGGCCTCATGCGGTACGGGTTCTTCGACGAGGCGCACGCCGTGATGCGCGGGCTGGTCGACGCCGCGGCGTACTTCGGCGACCTGCTCCCCGAGTTGTTCTCCGGGATGTCGCGCGCACAGGTCGGCTTCCCGGTGCCCTACCCGACGTCCTGCTCGCCGCAGGCGTGGGCGGCCGCGTCGCCGCTGCTGCTCCTGCGCACGATGCTGCGCTTCGAGCCCGACTTCCGCAACGCGAAGCTCCATCTCGCGCCCGTGGTGCCGCCCTGGATCGGTCGCCTGCGGCTCGAGCGGATCCCGGTGATGGGCGGACACCTCACGATCGAGCTCGAGGGCGAGGTGGTGCACGCGCTCGAGGTGCCCCCGAACCTCGAGATCGTCGCGGAGCCGCGCTCGCCCTCGGCCTGAGGGCGGCCCGGCGCGCCCGGGCGCGCACGGCGGCCCGCCGGCGGCGCCGGTAGCCTGCGCGACGACCGAAGACCCAGGTGCGCCGCGCGCACCGTCCGTGGCCGGGGCTGCGGTGCACCGCAGGGAGGCCCCACTGAGACCCAACGGTGGCGCCGCCATCCGGCTGGCGCACGTCCGCAAGCACTACCCCGGCGCGGCGCAGGCCGCGGTCGGCGACCTGTCCCTCGACGTCCCCGAGGGGGAGGTCGTGGTGCTCGTCGGGCCGTCGGGGTGCGGGAAGACGACCGTCCTCAAGATGGTCAACCGCCTCGTCGAGCCCACCGCCGGCGAGATCCACGTGCTCGGCGAGGACGTGCGGTCGGTCGCGGCGCCCGTGCTGCGCCGCCGGATCGGCTACGTGATCCAGCAGATCGGGCTCTTCCCGCACCGCACCGTCGAGGCGAACGTGGCGACCGTGCCGCGGCTCCTCGGCTGGGACCGGCGCCGCATCCGCGATCGCGTCGCCGAGCTCGTCGAGCTGGTCGGCCTCGACCCCGCCCTCCTGCAGCGGTACCCGTCGGAGCTGTCGGGCGGCCAGCAGCAGCGGGTGGGCGTCGCGCGCGCGCTCGCCGCCGACCCGCCGATCCTGCTGATGGACGAGCCGTACAGCGCCGTCGACCCGATCGTGCGCGCGCGGCTGCAGGACGAGCTGCTCGCGCTGCAGCGCCGCCTGCACAAGACGATCGTGCTCGTCACGCACGACGTGGACGAGGCGATCAAGCTGGGCGACCGGGTCGCGATCCTGAACGTCGGCGGGGTGCTCGCGCAGTACGCGCCGCCGGCCGAGCTGCTGCGCGCCCCGGCCGACGACTTCGTCGCGGCCTTCCTCGGCAGCGAGCGCGGCCTCAAGCTGCTGTCGCTCGTGACCGTCGGCCAGGTCGCCTCGATCGAGGGCCCGGTCGTCGACGGCGACGTCACGCCGGGCGAGGCCGCCGCCGTGATGCGGCGGTTCGGGGTGGACTGGGTGGGCGTGCGCGCCGGCGGGCGGCTCGTCGGCTGGGTCGCGGATCGCGACCTCGACGGCCGCCGCCGGGTCGCCGACGCACCGGCGCAGCCGTTCAACGCCGCGCTGCGGCCCGACACGACCCTGCGCGAGGCCCTCGACGTGCTGATCAACAGCCGCACCCGCGTCGCGGTGCTCGTCGACGACGACCACCGGTACCTGGGGATGCTGACCGTCGACCAGATCGCGGAGGGCCTGCGGTGAGGGCGCTGGCCAACGGCCCCGACTCGTGGATCTGGTGGGAGTGGGTCGGCGACCACCTCGACGACATCGCCGCCTCGACCCGCGAGCACGTCCTGCTCACGGCGGTGAGCGTCGGGATCGGGCTCGTGATCTCGTTCCCGCTCGCGCTCGCCGTGCGCCGGTGGCCCGCGCTGTCGCTGCCCGTCCTGTGGGCGGCGGGCGCCATGTACGCGGTCCCGTCGCTCGCCCTGTTCGGGATCCTCGTGCCCGTCACCGGCCTGACCCGCACGACCGCGGTGATCCCCCTCGTCACCTACACGCTGCTGATCCTCGTCCGCAACATCGTCACCGGGCTCGACGGCGTGCCGCGCGACGTGCGGGAGTCGGCGGCGGGCATGGGGTACACGGGTACCGGCCGGTTCCTGCGCGTCGACCTGCCGCTCGCGGTGCCGACGATCCTCGCGGGCGTGCGGGTCGCGACCGTCTCGACGATCGCGCTCGTCACGGTGACGGCGGTCATCGGCCAGGACAGCCTCGGGCAGCTCATCCTCGACGGGCTCAACCGCGACTTCCGTACGCCGCTCGTCGTCGGCATCGGCCTCACGGTGGCGCTCGCGGTCACGGCCGAGGTCGCGCTGCTGGGCGTGGAGCGGGTCGTCACCCCTTGGGCGCGCAGGCGACGATGACGATCGCACACGACGTCGTCGAGTGGTTCACGGATCCCGAGCAGTGGGAGGGGACGTTCGGGATCCCGCACCGGACCTTCGAGCACGTCCAGATCTCGGCCGTGTCGCTCCTGGCCGCGTTCGCGCTCGCGGTGCCGGTGGGCGTGACGCTCGGCCACCTGCGCCGCGGCGGGGGGACCGCCGCCGTGATCGCGAACATCGGGCGCGCGGTGCCGTCGTTCGGGGTGCTCGTCCTCATGATCCAGTTCTTCGGCATCGGCGCGGGGCCGACGTTCGTCGCGCTCGTGCTGCTCGCGGTACCGCCGATGCTCACGAACGCCTACGTCGGCGTGGCCGGGGTCCCCGACGGGGTGCGCGACGCGGCGCGCGGCATGGGCCTGACGCCCTGGCAGGTGCTGTGGCGCGTCGAGCTGCCGGTCGCGTCGCCGGTGCTGATGGCCGGCGTGCGCACCGCCGCCGTGACCGTCGTCGCCACCGCGTCGCTGGCCGCCGTGGTCGCGTGGGGTGGGCTCGGGCGGTTCGTCGTCGACGGGATCGCACAGCGTGACGAGGCCCAGACGTTCGGTGGTGCGATCCTCATCGCCGCGCTCGCGATGGTGACCGAGCTGTTCCTCGCCGGGATCCAGCGTCTCGTGGTGCCCGCGCCGTTGCGCTCCCGCACCGGTAGCGTCCGGCGGGCCGCTCGCGCGGCGCAGCCGGAACTCCGACCGGCCGACCAAGCCCCTGGGAGGGATCGTGGACAAGGACCGTAAGTGGTGGTTCCGCGGCCGCGTGTACACCGCGTTCCTCGTGGTGCTCGCGCTCGTCGCGGTCGGGTGCGGTGGTGACGACGACGACGAGGAGGCGGCGACCGACGACACCGGCGAGGCGCCGGCGGGGGAGGAGTGCGGCTCGGTCGTCGTCGGCTCGACGAACTTCAGCGAGCAGTTCATCGTCGCGAGCATGTACGCGCAGAAGCTCGAGGCGGAGGGTTGCGACGTCGAGGTGCGCGCCAACCTCGGCACCCGCGAGGTCGTGTTCCCCGCGCTCGAGGAGGGCGAGATCGACCTCGTGGCCGAGTACGTCGGGACCCTGGTCGAGTTCCTCAACGAGGGTGCCGGCGAGGCGACCGGCGACCTCGAGGAGTCGCTCGGGATCCTGCGCGGGTACCTGGAGGAGCGGGGCCTGGCCGCGCTCGAACCGTCCGACGCGCAGGACCGCAACGCGCTCGCGGTCACGCAGGAGACGGCCGAGCGGTACGGCCTCGAGACGGTCTCCGACCTCGCGGACGTCGCCGGCGAGCTCGTGCTCGGCGGCCCGCCCGAGTGCCCCGAGCGCCCGCTGTGCCTGCCCGGGTACGAGGAGGTCTACGGGCTGCAGTTCGCCGAGTTCCGGCCGCTCGACGCCGGCGGGCCGCTCACCTTCGAGGCGCTGGAGAACGGCGACATCGACGTCGCGCTCGTGTTCTCGTCGCAGGGCCAGCTCGTCGACCTCGGCCTGGTGGTGCTCGAGGAGGACCTGGACCTGCAGCCCGCGGAGAACATCCTCCCGGTCGTCCGCCAGGACGTGCTGAACGACACCGTCGAGGCGGCGCTGGACGAGGTCTCGGCGCAGCTCACGACCGAGGAGCTCTCGGAGCTGAACAAGCGCGTCGACGTCGACAAGGAGGATCCCGAGGACGTCGCGCGCGACTGGCTGGAGGAGAAGGGGCTCGTCTGAGCCGCCCGCGTGCGGCGGTGACGGGTCCGGGTCGGCCGCGGCTCACCAGCCGCGGTCGACCCACTCCTGGAGGTGCGGGCGCTCGGCGCCGACCGTGGTGTCGAGCCCGTGGCCGGGCAGCACGAGGGTCCCGGCCGGGAGCGTGAACAGCCGGCGGTCGATCGAGCGGATGATCGTGTCGAAGTCGCCGCCCTCGAACGACGTGTTCCCGGGGCCGCCGGGGAACAGCGTGTCGCCGCTGAACAGCACGGGGTGGCCCTCGAGGAGGAAGCACGTCGACCCCGGCGTGTGCCCGGGGGTGTGGATCGTGCGCAGGCGCAGGTCGCCGACCTCGACGACGTCGTCGTCGGGGATGACGAAGTCGTAGGACGGGAGCATCGCCGCGTCCTGCGCCGCGACCCCGACGTCGATCCCGGCGTCGCGCAGGTGGGTGACCGCCTGGATGTGGTCGAAGTGGCCGTGGGTGGTGAGCACCCGGCGGACCCCGGTCGCCCGCGAGACCTCCAGCAGGAGGTCGTGCTCGTTGGCGGCGTCGACGATGACGGCCTCGCCGGTCCCCTTCGAGCGCACGACGAACACGTTGTTCTCGAACGGGCCCACCACGAGCTTGTCGATCCGGACGTCGGCGGTCTCGTAGTGCGCGGGGCGGGGCATCGGAGCCGAGGGTACCGGCGGCGGGCGGCGGCGTGCGGGCCGCCCGGCGCCGCCCGGGGCGTTGGAAACTCGACCGGGCGGTCAAGTACCGTCGGCGCGCCCATGGACTTCCACGACACCCCGTCGGAGGCGGCCTTCCGGGAGGAGGTGCGCGCCTGGCTCGCCGAGCACCTCACCGGCGACTTCGCGGCGCTGGGCTCCGTGGGCGGGCCCAGCGACGAGACCGGCTGGGAGACGCGGGTCGAGTGGGAGAAGCTGCTGGGCCGTGACCGCTGGGTCGGCCTGTCGTGGCCGGCCGAGTACGGCGGGCGCGGTGCGGGCGTGCCGGAGCAGATCATCTTCAACGAGGAGTACGCCCGGGCCAACGCCCCGGCCCGCATCTCCTTCTTCGGCGAGGGCCTGTTCGCGCCGACGCTGATCCAATTCGGCACCGAGGAGCAGAAGCGCCGGTTCCTCCCGAGGATCCAGGCGGTCGAGGAGCTGTGGTGCCAGGGCTTCTCGGAGCCGAACGCGGGCAGCGATCTCGCGAACATCCAGACGCGCGCGGTGCTCGACGGTGACGAGTGGGTGATCAGCGGCCAGAAGGTGTGGACGACCCTGGCCCACCGTGCCGACTGGATCTTCGTCCTCTGCCGCACGGACCCGGAGTCGCGGGGTCACCACGGCCTCTCGTACCTGCTGTGCCCGATGCGCCAGGACGGCATCGAGATCCGGCCGCTGCGCCAGATGACCGGCAGCGCGGAGTTCAACGAGGTCTTCTTCGACGGCGCGCGCACCGCGAGGGACAACGTGCTCGGGCCGGTCGGGCAGGGGTGGAAGGTCGCGATGGCGACGCTCGGCTTCGAGCGGGGCACCGCCTTCCTCAGCAGCCAGCTCGGGTTCGAGCGGGAGTTCGCCGACCTCCTCGACCTCGCCCACAAGACGGGGGCGGCCTCCGACCCCGTCGTGCGCGACGAGCTCGCCGCCCGCTACGTCGGCCTCAAGGTGATGCGCTACAACGGCATGCGGATGCTCACGAACCTGGTGCAGCGGGGCGTCGCCGGGCCCGAGGCGAGCATCGGCAAGCTGTACTGGACGACGTGGCACCGCGCGTTCGGCGAGACCGCCCTGCGGGTGCTCGGCGCCGACGCGCTGGTGGTCGCGCGGGCCGGCGGCGGCACGTACGAACCGGGTCCGCAGCAGCAGGTCTTCATGGCGAGCCGCGCAGAGACGATCTACGCGGGCTCGTCCGAGATCCAGAAGAACATCATCGGTGAACGGGTGCTCGGGTTGCCGAGAGAACCTCGACAGGGAGAGACATCGTGAACTTCGCCTTCTCCGAGGAGCAGGAAGAACTCCGGCGCACGGTCCGGCAGTTCCTCGAGGCCAAGTCGCCCGAGACCGAGGTCCGGCGCCTGATGGAGACGACCGAGGGCTACGACCCGTCGGTCTGGAAGCAGATGGGCCAGGAGCTCGGCCTCCAGTCGATCGCCGTCCCGGAGGCCTACGGCGGCCAGGGCTTCACGTTCATCGAGCTGTGCATCGTGCTGGAGGAGATGGGGCGCGTCCTGTTGTGCGCGCCGTACTACTCGAGCGTGGTGCTCGCCGCGAACGCCATCCTCAACGCCGGAACCGAGGAGCAGAAGCAGGCGCTGCTGCCGGGCATCGCGAGCGGTGACACGATCGCGACGCTGGCGTTCACCGAGCCGAACGGCAAGTGGGACGTGACCGGGATCACGCTCGAGGCGACCGAGCAGGGGGGGAGCTGGTCGCTGTCGGGCGAGAAGATGTTCGTGCTCGACGGGCACACCGCCGACCTGATCGTCGTCGTCGCCCGCACGGCCGGCACCAGCGGCACCGACGGCATCTCCTTCTTCACCGTGCGGGGCGACGCGGACGGGCTGACGCGCACGCCGCTGTCGACGATGGACATGACCCGCAAGCAGGCGAAGCTCGAGTTCTCGGGCGTCGCCGCGGAGCCCCTCGGCGAACCGGGGAGCGGTTGGCCCGCCTACTCGAAGACGCTCGACCAGGCGGCGATCGCGCTCGCGAACGAGATGATGGGTGGCGCCCAGTTCGTGCTCGACATGTCGGTGCAGTACGCCAAGGACCGCGTGCAGTTCGGGCGGCCGATCGGCTCCTTCCAGGCGATCAAGCACAAGTGCGCCGACATGCTGCTCGAGGTCGAGTCCGGCAAGTCCGCCGCCTACTACGCCGCCTGGGCGGCCGCCGAGGACAACGACGAGGTGCCGGTCGTCTCCGCGCTCGCCAAGGCCTACTGCTCGGAGGCCTACTTCCACGCCGCCGCGGAGAACATCCAGATCCACGGCGGCATCGGGTTCACCTGGGAGCACCCGGCGCACCTGTACTTCAAGCGGGCCAAGAGCTCCGAGATCTTCCTCGGCGACGCGACCTACCACCGCGAGCTGTTGGCGCAGCGCATCGGCATCTGACGCGCTGAGCGGTCCACGCGAGCTCACGGTCGCCGCGTTCAACGCCCACTGGGGCGTCGGACGGTTCGGTGCGCGCCGCGGCCGGCGGTTCGACGTCGCCGGCGTGATCCGCGCGTTCGACGCGGACGTCGTCGTCGTGCCGGAGGCCTTCCGCGACCCCGACGGCTCCGCGGTGCTCGATCCGCTGCGCGACGACGGCTACGAGATCACCTCGACCCTGTTCCGGCGGATCGAGGCCCACGACGGGGTCACCGACCTGCGGCCCGCCGGGGAGTGGGAGCTGTCGGTGTGCAGCCGCCTGCCGGTCGTGGCGGTGCGCCACATCCCGCTCGTCCCCGTGTTCCGCGACCACGCCGAACGGCGCGCCGCGATCTCGTGCACCGTCGACGTCGGCGGCGCCGAGGTCGACGTGGTGGGGGTGCACCTGTCCTCGAAGCTCTGGTTCGGCGGGCCGGCCGTGCACCTGCGCGGCCTGCGCCCGATGCTGCCGCCGCCCGACCGCCCGGCCGTCGTCGCCGGCGACTGCAACCTCTGGGGCCCCGGCGTGCTCGCGTTGCTGCGCGGCTGGCGGCGCGCGGTCGTCGGCCGCACGTACCCGGCCAACCGTCCGCACAGCCAGATCGACCACATCCTCGTCAACGACCGGGTCGAGGTGCTCGACGGCCGCGTCCTCCACGACGTCGGCTCCGACCACCGGCCGGTGGTCGCGCGCCTGCGCGTCCGGTGACGGGGGGCTCGGGTAGCGTCGAGGTGGTGAGCGGGTCGGGAGCGCGTTCGTGGCGGCGCGCCGTCGCGGGTCCCGTGCGCCGGGGGCTGCGGGCCGGCGCGCGCCGGTCGGCGGCGTTCCGCCGCCTCCTCGAGGTGTCGGCCCGGGAGCTCGAGGTCGCGCTGCGTGACGACCTCTACGAGCACGAGTACTTCGGCGGCGTCGCACACCAGCCGGCCGACATGATCGGCACCGACCGATTCACGCGCGAGTCGTCGCACGCGAACGAGGGGGCCTACCTGGTCTGGCGCTGGCTGCCCGCGCGTCGCGTGCTCGACGTCGGCTGCGCGTTCGGCTTCCTCGTCGAGGCCCTGCGCGAGCTCGGGATCGACGCCGAGGGGGTCGACGTCAGCAAGTTCGCGCTCGATCACGCGGCCGCCGGCGCGCGCGGCCACGTCCGCTACGGCAACCTGCTGCACGGGCTGCCGTTCCCCGACCGCGCGTTCGACGTCGTGTGTGCGTTCGAGACGCTCGAGCACCTGCCGCCGCCTGCGGTGCCGGGCGCGGTCGCCGAGCTGGCCCGGTGCACCTCGGGCTACGTCGTGGCGACCATCCCGTCGTTCGGCACCAACCGCAACGGCCCCGGCGGCTGGTTCGAGGTGAAGGTGCGGCCCGAACGGCTCGAGCACTACAAGGCGCTCGGCGACGGCTACGACGGCCCCGTCCCGCACGAGGACCTCTACCGCGACGAGAAGGGCGAGCCCGTCGAGGGCCACCTCACCATCGCGTCCTTCAACTGGTGGACCGCCCGCTTCGCCGACGCCGGCCTCGTCCGGTGCGACGCGGTCGAGCGCGCGGTGCACCCGCACCTCGCGCGCTTCGGGCTCACGAAGTACTGGAACCTGTACGTGTTGCGGCACCCCGGCGTCCCCGAGCCGGTCGACTTCCGCCGCGACCCCGCCGAGGTCGCGGCGCTCGAGCGCCGATGGTCGCTCGGTACCCGGCCGGTCGACCCCGAGGACGTCGAGCGGGTCGTCGCGGTGCTCGGCGAGCACGCGTTCGACGGCATCGACCTCGTGTTGCCGGCGGGTGAGACCGTGTGAGCCCGCGCGCGCCCCGGGTGCGCGCGCGGCGCGGTCCCGGCCCGGGCGCCGTGCCGGGGCTGGGGTAGCGTGACCACGATGCCCGGCCGCGAACCGCCCGATACCCAGGTCGTGCGCGCCCGCCTCGGTCTGGGCGCACGGGCCGCCCGCCTCCTCGGGTACCGCGAGCTGTTGGTGGGCATGGTCCGCAAGGAGCTGAAGGTCCGGTACAAGAACAGCGTCCTCGGCTTCGCGTGGTCCCTGCTCAACCCGCTCCTGTACCTCGTCGTCTTCTACGTGGCGTTCGACCTGATCCTCGGCTCCGCGATCGAACACTTCGAGATCTTCCTGCTGTCGGGCCTCCTCGTGTGGAACCTGTTCTCGACCGGCCTCGGCGCCGCGACGGGGTCGATCGTGGCGAACGCGGGCATCGTCAACAAGGTGTCGTTCCCGCGCGAGATCCTCCCCCTCGCGTCGATCGGCGCCGCGCTCGTGCACTTCGCGCTGCAGGCGCTGGTGCTCGGCGCGGTGCTGCTCGTCCTGCGCTGGGACGTGGCGTGGGAGTACGTCCCGCTGCTGCCCGTCGCGCTCGTGGCGCTGCTCGTACTGACCGCGGCGCTGGGCGTCCTCCTGTCGGCGGTCAACGTCTACCTGCGCGACACCCAGCACTTCCTGGAGCTCGGGCTGCTCGCGTGGTTCTGGATGACCCCGGTCGTCTACGGGTTCATGACCATCGGCGGCCGCGAGGGCGCGGGCAAGGCCCTGTTCATGGCGAACCCCGTGACGCCGGTCGTGCTCGTCTTCCAGCGCGCCATCTACGCGCGGCTCGACACGGGTGGCGGGTCGAGCGCCCCGCGCGCGCTCTCGGGCGAGGGGGTGACCGCGATCCTCCCGCCCTGGACGTGGGGTGAGTACGCCCTCTACCTGGGCCTCACGTTCGCCGTCGGCCTGGTGCTGCTCGCCGTCGGCATCGCGGTGTTCGGGCGCCTGGAGGCGAACTTCGCGGAGGAGCTCTGAACGGTGGCGCCGAGCATCGAGGTGCGCAACGTCTCGAAGCGGTTCCGCCTGTACCAGGAGCGCTACCACTCGCTCAAGGAGCGGATGATCCACTTCGGCCGCGTCCCCTACGAGGACTTCTGGGCCGTGCGCGAGGTCGACTTCGAGGTCGAGCAGGGCGCGACGGTCGGTCTGCTGGGCCACAACGGATCGGGAAAGTCGACGCTGCTCAAGTGCGTCGCGGGGATCCTGCAGCCGACCGAGGGCGAGATCGTGACCCGCGGCCGCGTGGCGGCGCTGCTCGAGCTCGGCGCCGGCTTCCACCCCGAGCTCACGGGCCGGGAGAACATCTACCTCAACGGTTCGATCCTGGGACTGTCCAAGCGTGAGGTCGAGAAGGTGTTCGACGAGATCGTCGCCTTCTCGGAGCTCGAGAAATTCATCGACCTCCAGGTCCGCCACTACTCCTCGGGAATGTACGTTCGGCTCGGGTTCGCGGTCGCGGTCAACGTCGATCCCGACATCCTGCTCGTCGACGAGGTGCTCGCGGTCGGCGACGAGGCCTTCCAGCGCAAGTGCCTGGAGCGCGTCGCGCGGTTCCAACGCGAGGGCCGGACGATCCTCTTCGTCACGCACGCCGCCGACCTCGTGCGCCGCATCTGCGACCGCGCGCTGGTGCTCGACCGCGGCCGCCTGGTCACCGACGCGTCGCCGGGCGAGGCGGTGCGCACGTTCCGCGAGTCGCTGCACCAGGGCGGGACCGGGCTCGGGGCGCCGGACGCGGCCGGCGAGGCGGAGGGAGGTCCCGAGGGGGACGCGAGCCACGGCGCCCGCATGGCGGCACGCGCGACGGGCCGGGTCCGCATCACCGACGTCACGATCGAGCACCCCGGCTCGGCGGCGGGGCGCGCCTGGCTCCTGCCGCACGAGCCGCTGACCGTCCGGGTCCGTTACCACGCGTCGGAGCCGACCGACGACGTGATGTTCGGGATCGCGGTGCACGGCGAGGACGGCGACCACCTGTTCGGCACGAACACCCGGCTCGAGGGCGTCGACGTCCCCGCCGTCGCGGGCGACGGCGAGGTCGTCTTCGAGATCGACGACGTGCCGCTCCTCGACGGCACCTACCTGGTGACGCTCGCGATCCAGACCAACGACGAGGGCACCGTCTACGACTGGCGCGAGCAGCAGTGGCGCTTCGAGGTGATGAACCCCGGACGGGGCACGGGCCGCATCTCGCTGCCCGTGCGCATCCGGTTCGGCCAGCCGGCCCAGCCGACCGACGCCTGAGCGCGGGCGGCCGCCTCAGCGGGCGGCGCGTGCGACCGCCCTGAGGAACGCGTCGTAGCGGTCGAGGAGGTCCGTCCAGTGGTAGTGGGTGCGCACGTACTCGGCGCCGCGGGCCCCGAGACGGGCGCGCAGGCCGGGCGACGCGAGCAGACGGTCGAGCGCGACCTCGAGCTCCGCGTAGTCCGTGAAGGCGAGTGCGCCCCCGGAACGCAGCGCGTGGTCCCGGGTCACCGCGCAGCGGCCGTTGACGAGCGCGGCGGTCCCGACGCTCCACGCCTCGAGCAGCACGATCGAGAACGACTCGTACGCGGAGGGCGACACGAGCGCCTGCGCGCCGCGCAGCAGGCCCCACTTCACCGGCTCGTCGACGGCGCCGGTGACGACGACGTCGGGATGGCCGGGTGGCGGGTGCACGACGGGCCCGGCGAACACGAGCGCGAGCGGCCCCGGCCGGCGGCGCTTGTACGCGGCGAAGCACTCGTACAGCAGCCGCGCCCCCTTGCCGTCGTCGACGCGGCCGAGGCACAGCAGGTATGGACGGTCACCGAGGCCGGTCGCGGCCCGGGCCGCGGCGGCGTCGCCGGGCCGGGCCTCGACGCCGAGGCCGAGCACGAGCTGGCGGCGGGCGCCGATCGGGAACCGCGCCTGCGCGAACCGCCGCTCGGCGTCGCTCCAGAAGACGAGGCCGGCGGCCGCGCCGAACAGGTCGCGGTAGCAGGGGAGGCGGATCGGCGCCTCGTCGTGCGCCGCCGGGTGCAGCACCGCGCGGCCCGCCACGCGGGGGAGCCCCTCGACGGTCGGGTGGTAGAGGTAGGTGTGGAACGCGACGACGTCCGCGTCGCTGTTCGCGACCGCGTCGAGCAGACCGGGGGCGACCGGGCCCTGCGCCTCGACCCAGCGGCGCTGCTCGTCGGCGGTCGCGTCGGCCGGCCGCGCGAGGATCCGGCGGGTGAGCCGGTCGAAGTCGGCGGCGCGGGTGCCGCTGACCGCGAAGCGCCGCACCGTGACCCCGTCCTCCACCGTCGTCCCCGGGTCCGCGGCCGGCGCCCAGGTCGCGGCGTCGAGCGCGACGGTCGTGAGCACCTCGACGTCCCAGCCCCCGCGTGCCGCGAGCCGTGACGCCAGCATGCGGGCCGCGGTCTCGGCCCCGCCCGCCACCTGCGCGCCGTAGCGCGGGGTCACGACGGCGAGCTTCACGGCACCACCACGGTGCGCAGCGCGTCGAGGAACACCGGGCCGGTGCGTTCGAGGGCGAGCTGCTCGCGCCGGGCGCGGCCGCGGGCGACGAGGTGGGTGCGCACCCGAGGGTCGGTGAGCACCCGCCGCACGGCGGTCGCGAGGGTGAAGGGGTCCTTGGGGTCGACGAGCAGCCCCGCGTCGCCCAGCGTCTCGGGCACCGCCGCGGCGGCGTGGGCGACGACCGGGAGGTCGTGGGCCATCGCCTCGACCAGGGGGACGCAGAACCCCTCGTGTTCGCTGGCCGACACGAACACGTCCGCGCACTCGTAGTGGGCGGCGAGCCCCGCGGCGTCCACGCCGCCGGGCAGCGACACCGCGCCGGCGAGGCCGAGCGCGTCGGCGTACCGGCGCAGCGCCTGCCCGTACCGGCCGTCGGCGCCGCCGCCGACGAGGTGCAGGCGCGCCGCGGGGTCGTGGCGGCGGGCGACGGCGAGCGCCTTGATCAGGTCGTGCTGCGCCTTGTTGGGGGCGATGCGCCCGACGAACAGCCAGTCGGCGCCGCCGTGCTCCTTCGCCGCCCGCAACCTTGCGAGGAGGTCGGGGTCGGGCGCGTGGGTCAGCGCGCGCGGGTCGACGAGGAAGGGCGCGACGGTGGTGGTCCGGAAGCCCGCGTCGGCGAGGTCACGCTCGTTGTAGGCCGACACGGCGATGCCGAGCCGGGCGCGCCCGGCGAGGGCGCGCAGCTGGTGGCGGCCCCACACGACGCCGCCCGCGGCGACGGGTTCCCAGCCGTCGAAGTAGCGCAGCGGGGTGAGGTTGTGGTGGTTGACGACGAGCCGTTCGCGCCGGCCGAGCAGGAAGTCGGCGACGACCGAGCCGATCGCCATCTGGTAGACGAGCACGTCGTCGGGGTGCGCGGGCACCGCGCGGCCGTAGTCGCGGTAGGGGCGTGCCCCCCAGTCGCGGCACGCGGGGTGCACCTCGGCCGTGAAGATCTCCGACGCGTACCCTGCGGCGCGGATGAGGTCGCGCGCCACGCGGGTGTGCGACGCGACCGCGCCCGGTTCGACCACCGGTACGAACTGGTGGATCGCGCGCGTGCTCACGGCGGACCCACGGTCGCGCCCACGGCCTCGAGCAGCCGCTCGCGCGATCGCCCGACGTCGAACGCGCCGAGCCGCCGCCGGCCGGCCGCGACGAGCTGTTCGCGGAGCCGGTCGTCGCGCAGGACGCGCGCGACCGCGGCCGCGACCGTGCACGGCTCCTTGGTGTCGAGCAGGAGGCCGCCGTCGCCGAGCGTCTCGGGCACGGCCGCGGCCGCGTACGCGACGACCGGCAACCCGGCGTGCATGGCCTCGATCAGCGGCAGGCAGAACCCCTCGTGATCGCTGCACACGACCAGCACGTCGCTGTGCCGGTAGTAGGCGCAGAGCTGCGCGTCGGGAACGGGACCGGTGAGGTGGACGCACCCGGCGAGCCCGAGCGCGCCGACGAAGTCGTGCAGCGCGGCGAGGTAGCGGTGCGACGACGATCCGCCGACGAGGTGCAGCTCGGCGCGCGGGTCGAAGAACCGCCGGTAGGCGTGGAAGGCCTTGACGACGTCGTGCTGGGCCTTGTTCGGGGCGATGCGCCCGACGAACAGCCAGTTGGCCCCGCCCCGCTCGCGGACCGCGTCGAGGCGACGGGCCGTCCCGGCGTCGGCGTCGCGATCGAGGGTCGAGACGTCGAGCATGATCGGGACGACGGCCGTGCGCTCGCACCCGAGCGCCGACAGCTCGGTGGCGTTGAAGCGGGAGTCCGCGAGGCCGAGGCGCGCGCGCGGTGCGAGCCGCGCGAGCTGGCGCCGGCCGAGGGAGAGCTGCCCCGCGACCGCGGGCTCCCAGCGGAGGAACAGCTCGGCGGGGGTGATGTTGTGGTAGTCGAGCAGCAGCGGCTCGTCGCGCGCGAGGACGAAGTCACCGACCGGTGAGCCGACCGACGAGTGGTAGCAGAGCCAGGTCGGTTCCCCCGCTCGCGGCCCCTTGTAGGCGCGGTAGTGCCGGCCCCGGCGCCGCAGCGCGGGCTTGACCTCGTGGGCGTAGATCTCCGACCGGTAGCCGGCCGCGCGCAGGGCGTCCTGCACCGCGAGGTAATGGGTGCTCACGGCGTCGTGCGGCGCGAGCGTCGGGACGAACTGGTGGACGGCGGTCACCGGTCGCGGGTCGCGACGAGGACGTACGCGTCGGGCCCGAACAGCACGTCGGAGATGCGTGCGAGGTTGGCGTTGAGCACGTCCGCGTCGGGCGCTCCGGCGGCGACCGGTTCGAGCGGCCGCCCGCCGATCGTGGTGACGGCGCAGTTCGGGAAGCCGCGCTCGGCGAGCAGGTGCTGCCACGTGGCGGCGTGCAGCGGGCGCCCCGCGGCGAGGTCGGCCTCGACTTCGGTGCGCTCGCGGCCCCACGCCGGCGGCGCGGTGCTCGCGACGACGACCCGGCCGCCGGGGGCGAGCGCCGCGGCGGCGAGGTCGGCGAGCGCGACGAGCTCGCCGGCCGGCATCCGTTCCACGCAGCCGCGCAGCACGATCCCCGCGAGGTCGCCGGGTGCGACGGTGCCGAGGTGTCCCGGCACGTCGTCCAGCCGCACCTCGAGCCCCTGCGCGAGGGCGGTCTCGGCGAGCTCGGGGCGCGGCTCGACGCCGTAGGCGTCGAGCCCGGCGGCCGAGAGCGCGGCGAGCAGCCGGCCGTCGCCGCACTCGCCGACGAGCACCCGACCGGTCACGCCGCGCAGCGCGGCCGTCACGGCGTCCTCCCAGGAGGCGTCGTCGCGCGTCGGGACGACGCGTGCGAGCGACTCGCGCGCGCGGGCCGCGTCGCCGGTCGCGCGCTCGAGTCGCGTCACCTTGTCGACGAGGCGGCGCAGCACGTGGTTGACGGCGACCGTCGCCGCGGTGACCTGCTGGGCGACGAAGACGTGGTACCAGCCGAGGAGCCGGGCGAGGACGCGCTTGACGAGCCCGAACAGCGGGTTGTTCGACGCGACGGGGATCTCCGGGGCGATCGCCGCGGCCTCCTCCGAACGCTCGAGCGCGTCGCCCAGCGACTCGGACACCTCCTTCGGCGCGAACCGGGCGAACAGCTCGTCGAGCTCGCGCTCGAGGCTCGCCGGGTACTCGCCCGCCGCGCGCCGGGCGCGGACCTCCGCGGCGATCTCGGCCCGTACCCGGGCGATGTCGACGGTCTCGTCGCTCACGTGGCTCCCTGCGCCTCCGGCGGCGAGCAGGCTAGCGACACGGCGTCGGGGATCCCCGCCCGTGCCCGGCCCCGGAGCCGACGCCGGCCTTCACCGCCGGGCCGCGCGGGCCGATACCGTTGGTGCACCGCCCCCGCCCGAAGGTCGCGCCCGTGCGTTCACGTGCCGCCCGCATCGTCCTCGCCGTCACGGTGGTCGCCGCCGCGCTCGGGGTGCCCGGCGCCGACCCGGCCGCCGCCGCGCCGCCGCAGCTCGAGTGGAGCCACACCTACGGCGGGTGGAACCGCAGCTCGTCGCCGACGGTCGCCGACGTGAACGGTGACGGTGTACCCGAGGTCGTGCACGGGCACCAGGACGGGTGGCTGCGCGTGCTCGACATCCGCACCGGCCAGAACATCGGCCACTGGCCCCAGCCCGTGTCGGTGCGGCCCGGCACGGCCGTCGCCGTCGACGGGTCGCCGGCCGTCGGCGACCTCGACCGGGACGGGGCCGCCGAGATCGTCGCCCCGGCCGGCACGACGTGGAAGGCGAACCAGCCGGGCGGCGTCGTCGTGTTCCGCCGCGACGGCTCCGTGCGCTGCCGGTTCGAGACCCGCGACTACGGCAACGTGGCGGCCGGCACCGGGACCCCGGACGGCTACGGCGACGGGGTCTTCTCGTCGCCCGCGCTCGGGGACGTCGACGGCGACACGTACCCCGACATCGTGTTCGGCGGCTGGGACCTGCACGTGCACGCGCTCGACCGCAACTGCCGCGAGCTGCCGGGGTTCCCGTACAACGTCGAGGACTCGACGTGGTCGTCGCCGGCACTCTACGACGTCGACGGCGACGGCCGGATGGAGATCTTCATCGGGTCGGACCAGTTCGCGGGCGGCTTCATCGACTGGTCGGGCGGCGAGTTCCGCGCGCTCGACTGGGCGGGGGGCACCGTGCGCGAGCTGTGGAAGCGGCGCGTCGACGACGTGATCCACTCGAGCCCCGCGATCGGTGACATCGACGGCGACGGAGGCCTCGAGGTGGTCGTCGGCGGCGGCAACTTCTACAACCGGGCCGACGGACGCCGGGTCCACGCGTTCAACATCGGTGACGGGTCGACCCAGGGCGGCTTCCCGTACACGACCGGCGGGACGACGCTGTCGTCACCGGCGCTCGGCGACGTGAACGGCGACGGGATCGCGGAGGTCGTCATCGGCAGCCACGACGGGCGCGTACGGGCCATCCGCGGCAACGGGCAGCTGCTGTGGGAGCGCGACCTCGGCGGGCCGGTCGGCGGGTCGCCGATCGTGGCCGACCTGAACGGCGACGGGCACAACGACGTCGGCGTGGGGAACAACTGGGCGTTCCACGTCGTCGACGGCCGCAACGGCGCACCGGTCACGACGCTCAACACCTGGGTGAGCTACGAGGCGGCGGCGGCGGTCGGCAACTTCGGGCCGCACGGCTGGTGGCTCGTCGTGTCGGGCTTCGACACGCCGAACCGCACGACCACCATCCAGGGCTTCCGCCTGTCCCCACCCGGGCGCACACCGCCGTGGCCGATGTTCCGCTTCGACGCCCGCCACTACGGCGCGCCCCCCAGCGGCGGCAACCCGCTGCCGCCCGGTCAGTGTGCGCGCAGCTCCAACCCGAGGCCGGCGCCGTCGGACGCCTCGGCGCCGCGCGGCTACTGGGTGCTCGGCTACGACGGCGCCGTCTTCGCGTTCGGCGGCGCGCCGTTCCACGGGAGCGCGTCCGGCCGCCTGTTCCCCGGTGAGCACGCGGTCGCCATGCAGGCGTCACCGACCGGCAACGGCTACTACGTGCTGTCGAGCGCGGGTCGCGTCCTCACCTTCGGTGACGCGCGCTCGCACGGCTCGATGGCGGGCGTGCCGCTCGCGGGACCGATCGTCGGGATGGCGCCGACGCCCGGCAACCGTGGGTACTGGCTCCTCGGCTCCGACGGGGGCGTGTTCAGCTTCGGCGACGCGCGCTTCTACGGCTCGATGGGCGGGAGGCCGCTCGTCGCGCCGGTGATCGCGATGGCGGCCACGCCGACCGGGCGCGGGTACTGGCTGCTCGCCGCCGACGGGGGCGTGTTCAGCTTCGGCGACGCGCGCTTCTACGGTTCGACCGGCGGGATGCGCCTCGCCGCGCCGGTGATCTCGATGGGCGTCCCGCCGTCGGGCCGCGGCTACTGGCTGGTCGCGCGCGACGGCGGCGTGTTCAGCTTCGGGGTGCCGTTCCACGGGAGCCTCCCCGGCACCGGGTTGTGCCGGACGCCGCTCGGCGTCCAGCTCCGCCCGACGCTCACCGGGGGCGGCTACTACGTGCTGTCGATCGACGGTGGCGTGTACGCGTTCGGTGACGCGAAGTACAAGGGCGCGCTCCCCGGGCTGCCGCTCGGGCGCCACGCGGTCGACATGGCCGTCCGGCCGTGACCTCCGGGCGCGGGGCGGCGGGTACATTTCCGGCGTGACCTCGCCGAGCGATGAGGCCCCCGATCTCGACGCGCTGATCGCGGAGCTGCGGGCGCGCGTCCAGCGGCGCCGGGCCGAGGGCGTCTACCCGCCCGGCCTGGAGGAGTCGCTCGACGCCCACTTCGAGCGGCTGGTCGGCGGCCGACCCCCCGGCGCGCCGCAGATCGCGGACCGGTTGCGGCGCGTGCTCGGCGAGCTGGAACGGTTCCACTTCACCCGGGCCGCGATCGACCCGTCGAGCGACCTGCCGGGTGGCGAGCTGGTCCACCGGCTGGTCGGCAAGGCCGTGAGCCGCCCGGTCTCGGGGGTGCTCGCGCAGGCCGAGGAGCACGCCGCGCTCGTGCGCGAGGCCCTCGCGCTGGTCGGCGACCTCGCGACCACGATCGCGCAGGAGTACGACACGCGGGTGGTGCAGCAGCTCGACGACCTCCAGGTCCGCCTCGCGGAGGCCGAGCGGGCGATCGTCGACGCCGACGGCCGGCGGGAGGAGCTCGCCCGGCGCGTCCCCGGCGCGACGCTCGACCCCTTCTACCGGGAGGACCACTTCACCGCCCACTTCCGCGGGCCGGCCGAAGACCTGCGGGAGCGCTACCGCGACGTCGCCGCCTGGTTCGCGGGCAGCGACGTGGTGCTCGAGATCGGGTTCGGGCGCGGCGAGCTGCTGGAGCTGCTCGCGGAGTCGGGGGTGCACGCGCGCGGGATCGAGCCCGACCCGGAGCTGGTGGCCACCGCGCGCGGGCGCGGCCTCGACGTGGAGGTCGGGACGGCCGTCGAGTACCTGCGCGGCCTCGACGACCTGAGCCTCGGCGGCATCGTCATGGTGCAGGTGATCGAGCACCTCTCCCCGCAGCACGTGATCGACGTCGTGCACCTCGCCTCCGAGAAGCTGCGCCACGGCGGCAAGCTCTACGTCGAGACCGTGAACCCGACCTCCCTGTACACCTACGCGCACGCGTTCTGGGTCGATCCCGACCACGTGCGCCCGGTGCACCCGGCGTTCCTCGAGTTCCTGCTGAACGAGGCGGGGTTCACCGAGCTGCCGGCAGGACCGCTCGCCGGTCCCGCCCGACGAGGCGCTCGAGCTCCTGCCCGGCGACGACGAGCTGACCAAGCGGCTGAACGCGAACTTCGAGCGCGTCAACGCGCTGCTGTTCGCACCGCAGGACTACGCGTACTTCGCCGTCCGGCCGTGAGGTCGCGCGGCGTCCACCAGATCGTCGCGACGGCCTCACCCGGGGACGCGATCACCAACCTGGCCCTCGGGCTGCGCCGGATGCTGCGGCGCGTGGGACCGTCGGAGATCTACGCGCGGCACATCGCGGCACCCCTGCAGGGCGACGTGCTGCGCCTCTCCGACTACACACCGGTACACACCGGCAACGTGCTCGTATACCACGCCTCGATCGGGGAGCCCGAGACGCACGCGCTGCTGATGGCACGCCGGGAGCCCGTCGTGCTCGTGTACCACAACTTCACGCCGTCGCGGTACTTCGAGCGCTACGACCCCGCGTTCGCGGACCTCCTCGAGCTCGGATCGGTGGAACTGCGCCGCCTGCGGCCGCGGGTCGCGGTCGCGATCGCCGCCTCCGGCTTCAACGCCCGGGAGCTGCACGCGCTCGGCTACCGCGACGTCCGCGTGATCCCGCCGGTCCTCGACCCGGCGGCCCTCGCCGCGGCCGAACCCCACGCCCCGACGCTCCACCACCTCGACCACGCGTTCGACGGCCCGATCGTGCTGGCCGTCGGCCAGCTCCTGCCGCACAAGCGTCCCGACTTCCTCGTGCGCGCGATGCACGTCGCGGCGACCTACCTGCACGAGCCCGCCTACCTGCTGCTCGTCGGGCAGCAGCGCCTCGCACCCTACGTGCACGCGGTACGCGAGCAGATCCGGGAGCTGAACCTGCCCCGCGTGCACCTGGTCGGCCCGGTGCGCGACGCGGAGCTCGCCGCGTACTTCCGGCGCGCGGCGGTGCTCGTGAGCGCGAGCGAGCACGAGGGGTTCTGCGTCCCCGTGCTGGAGGCGATGGCGTTCGGCGTGCCCGTCGTCGCGCGTGCCTTCGCGGCGGTCCCCGAGACCGTCGGTGACGCCGGGGTGCTGCTGCCGCCCGCCGCCGGCCCGGCGGTCCTCGCGGAGGCCCTGCGCGAGGTGACGGGGAACGACCGGCTCCGGCACACGATGATCGAACGCGGCCGCGCGCGGCTGCGCCGCTTCGACGCACACGACACGATGCAGCGTTACGCGCAGGCGCTGCTCGAGGTGGCCTGATGCGCCTCCTCTACGTGGTGCAACGCTACGGCGACGACATCGCCGGCGGCGCCGAGCAGTTCTGCCGGGAGGTCGCCACCCGGATGTGCGGCCGCGGCCACCGGGTCGAGGTGCTCACCACGTGCGCGCACTCCTACACCGACTGGGCGAACGCGTACCCGCCGGGCACCACGAGGGAGTGGGGTGTGCTCGTCCACCGGCTCCCGGTCGCCCACCGGCGGCCGCACGCGCTGTTCGACCAGCTCGGCGCGCGGGTGCGGCACGGCGCGCGCCCGCGGCCGCTGGAGCTCCAGCGCGAGTGGGTCCGGATGCAGGGGCCGTGGGTGCCGGAGCTGCCCGCGTGGCTGCGCCGGCGGGCCACCGACTACGACGCGGTCGTCTTCGTCACGTATCTCTACTGGCCGACCTGGGCGGGCCTGCGGTGCGTCGCGGGGCGCGTGCCGACGGTGCTGCACCCCGCGCTGCACGACGAGCCGCCGCTGTGGTTCTCGGTCTTCGACGAGGTGGTGCACCGGCCCGACGCGCTCGCCGTGTTCACCCCCGAGGAGCGTGACCTGGTCGCCCGGCGGTTCCGGTCCCGGCGTCCCGTCGAGGTGGTCGGGATCGGTACCGAGGTCCGCCCCGCGACGGCCGACCGCTTCCGCGCCCGGGCCGCGGTCGGCGACGACCCGTACCTCCTCTACGTCGGCCGGGTCGACCCCGCGAAGGGCGCCGCCGAGCTCGTCGACTTCTTCGTCACCTACAAGGATCGCAATCCCGGGCCGCTGCGGCTGGTCCTGCTCGGCCAGCCGGTCATGACGCTGCCCCGGCGCGACGACGTCGTCGTCACCGGCTTCGTCGACACCGCGACGCGCGACAGTGCGATCGCGGGCGCGCTCGCACTGGTGCAACCCTCGTACTTCGAGTCGTTCTCGATGGTGCTCACCGAGGCGTTCGCGCAGGGACGGCCCGGGCTCGTGCAGAGCCGCTGTGAGGTGCTCCTCGGCCACGCCCGCCGCAGCGGGGCGGCGCTGCCGTACGCGGGCTACGCCGAGTTCGAGGCCGCGCTCGAGATGCTCGAGACGCGCCCCGGGCTCGCCGACGCGCTCGGCGCGCGCGGCCGCGCCTACGTCGACGCCGAGTACGCGTGGCCGGTCGTGCTCGAGCGCTACGAGCGCTTCCTCAGGGCGGTGGTCGCGGGGTCCCCGGCGCGCGACCGCGCGCCGGACGCGGGCGGCACGCGCGCCGCGGCGCGCTGATGCGGATCGGGTACGTCGGCCCGGTCCCGCCCCACCCGGGCGGGATCGCCCACCACGGCGACCGGCTCGTCGGCGTGCTGCGCGCCCGGGGGCACGACGTCACCGTGGTCTCGTGGGCGTCGCAGTACCCGCGCCGCCTCTACCCGGGCGAGGCGGTGCGCGTGCCGCCGCGGGACCGGGCCGGGACGCGCTTCCTGCTGCGGTGGTGGGACCCGTTGTCGTGGGTGCGGGCGGGGCGCGCCGTCCGCGACCGCGACCTCCTCGTCGCCCCGTGGGTCACGCCGTTCCACGCGCCGGCCCTGCTCGCCGTGCACCTCGCGGCGCGCCGACCCCTGGTGGTCGTCGCCCACAACGCGCTGCCGCACGAGCGAATGCCCTTCGACGTGCCGCTCGCCCGGCTCGTGTTCCGGCGGGCGAGCCGGGTCGTCGCGCACTCGCGGAGCGTCGCACGGGAGGTCGAGCGGCTGGCCCCCGGCAGACCGGTGACCGTCACCGCGATGCCGCCGCTGATCCCGGTCGGGCCGGCGCCGCTGCCGCCCCGCCCACCGTTGCGCCTGCTGTGCCTCGGGATCGTGCGCGGGTACAAGGGGTTCGACGTCGCCGTCGACGCCGTCTCCCGGCTGCTCGCGCGCGGGCGCGACGTGGAGTTGACGATCGCGGGCCAGCTGTGGCACGACGCGGCGGTGTGGCGGGAGCGGGTGCGCGACCCCAAGCTGCGGGGCCGCGTGCGCCTCGACGCGCGCTACGTGCCCGACGACGAGGTGGGCGGCCTCCTCGCGCGCCATCACCTGGTCCTCGCGCCGTACCGGAGCGCGACGCAGTCGGGCGTCGTGCCGATCGCGCTCGCCGCGGGCCGGCCCGTGGTCGCGAGCCGGGTGGGAGGGCTCGCCGAGGCGGTCGCGGACGGCGAGTCGGGGGTGCTCGTCCCCCCGGGTGACCCGGAGGCGCTCGCCGACGCGGTCGAGCGCGCCGGGTCCGGGCTCGAGGCGCTCGCGGCCGGCACCGCCGCCCACCGGCCGTCGTGGGAGGCGGTCGCCGACGCCGTCGTGGCGGCCCGCTGAGCGCCCCGCTCAGCCGGCGCCGTGCCCGTCGCCGGAGGCGCGCGCAGCGGCGCCGGCCCGCGTTCGGGCGCCCTCCCGGAGGGCGAAGACGATCGCCAACCCGGAGAAGGCGACCAGTTCGGTGACGCGCCGCACCGAGGTCGCGAGCACGCCGACGGCGGCGTCGATCCCGACGCCGGGGCTGATGAGGCCGACGAGGAGTTCGGTGATCCCGAGCCCGGCGGGGAACACCCCGATCGCGAGGGCGATCACGTACGAGATGCTCATCGCCGCGAGCTGCGACGGGCTCGCCGAGAAGCCGATCGCGTGGACCGCGAGGCCCAGCGTGAGTGCCTTCAGCGCGACCGAGGCCAGTTCGACGAGCACGAGCCACCAGAAGAGCCTGGCTCGACCCCCGCCGCGGCGGGTCCCGACGACCCGGTGCACCGCGGCCAGCACGACGACCCCGAAGGCGAGCATCGCGGTGCCGGCCAGCCGGCGCGGGCCGAAGCCGGCCTGCAGGCCGCCCGCGAGCGAGAACGACGCGCCGACCATCGCGAGTCCGACGACCGCGGTCGCGCGCAGGGCGTCGAGGTGGGTCTCGCCCAGGCGGGCGAGCGCGCGGGTCCGCACGATGATCGCGCCCGGGATCGGCAGGGTGTTCGCCGCGGTCGCGACGATCGCCACGCGCAGGGCGTCGGGGAACCCCACCCGCCGCCCGAGCAGTCGGGCCGAGGCGGCGAACTCGGCGCCGTTGACGACCGCGCCGACCCAGGCGAGCAGGCCGACGAGCACGAGCGGCCACCAGCGGATCCCGTCCTCGAGGTCGGGCAGCGCGCGGATCGCGAGCGCGGTGGAACCGGCGAACAGCGCGAGCGCGGCGAGCAGGGCGGGCAGGCCCGCCGTCCGCGACCGCCGCGCGGACAACCGACGTGCCCAACCGAGCAGGCGTTCCACGACCCCGTTCCACCGGTCGGCGCCCGCCGCGCGCGGCGCGGGGGAGGGGTCGTTCACGCCGACGTCGGCGGGACCTCGTCCCGATCCCTCGTCGCGCGGGTGACGAGATCCGCGAGCAACCCGATCGCGAACACCTGGAACGACGCGAAGAGGATCAGCAGGGTGTTGGTGGCGACGCGGAAGTCCTTGGTGAGCAGGTCGAAGGCGAGCTTCCCGATGCCGACCGCGGCCAGCACGAACCCGACCGGGAGGAAGATCCGCAGCGGGTCGTACGACATCACCATCCGGATCACCTGGGTGGCGTACCGGCGCGTGTCGGACCACCAGTGGAACTTCGACCTCCCGGCGCGCTTGCGGTAGCTGATCGGCACGTACTTCACCGAGTAGCCGTTGGCGAGGAAGGTCATCGTGATCGTCGTGACACACGAGAACCCCGCCGGGAGCTGGTTGAGGTACTGGCGCGCGACGTCGGTGCGGAAGGCGCGGAACCCCGAATTGAGGTCGGGGATCCTGGTGCCGGTGAGGAAGCTGGCGAGGCGGCGGATGAGCCACTTCGCGGGGACACGCAGCGCCTTGACCGTGCCCGCCTCCGTGTCGCGCGCGCCGACCACCTGGTCGTGACCCTCGAGCTCCTTGACGAGCCGGGGGATCTCGTCGTTGGGGTAGGTCATGTCGACGTCGGTCCAGACCGTGACCCGCCCGCGCGCGGCCTGGGTGCCGGCCTTGCGGGCCGAGCCCGACCCGCGGTTCGTGGGGAACGCGATCAC
This sequence comes from Acidimicrobiia bacterium, assembly GCA_026002935.1. Taxonomy (GTDB): domain Bacteria; phylum Actinomycetota; class Acidimicrobiia; order IMCC26256; family PALSA-610; genus BPGH01. The sequence goes on along the minus strand of BPGH01000003.1, from coordinate 29,718 downwards.
GCGGACGTCCCGGAGCGAGCGGGCGATCTCCGCCGACCCGTCCGTCGACCCGTCGTCGACCACGATGATCTCGTAGGAGTAGCCGGACGCGTCCATCGCGGCGCGGATCCGGTCGACCTCCGCCTGCAGGTGGCCCGCCTCGTTGTAGACCGGGAGCACGATCGAGACGTCGAGCTCGGCGTCCCCGGGGGCCTTCCGATCGCCGGGTCCTGCGGCCGATGGGGCGTGCACGGCGGCAGCCTAGTGGTCGCCGAGCGCGAGCCACCGCAGGTGCGGGGTCCCCGGACACGGGCCGTCTAGGCTGCGCGCCCGCCCTGGACCGGCCGACCGCGGGGACGGTGCTCACCGGATGGTTCGCGCACAGGAGCACCTGGTCGTGCCGAGGCCGCGGGCCGGGTCGCGTGCCGGGGCGGCGGCCGTCCCCGCCGCCGCCGGTGTCGCGCTCGCCCTCGCGCTCGTCCTCGTGGCGCGGGTGCTGCTCGCCGACCCGGGACCGGTGCCGCTCGTGCACGCCGACGAGGCGGGCTACCTCGGCAACGCGCGCCAGCTCGTCGACGGTGCCGGCGGCACCGGGAACGGGTACTTCGCGGGCTACAGCCTCCTGCTCGCCCCGGCCGCGGCGGTCACCGGCGACCCGTCGCGGTTCTACGCCCTCGCGCTCGTGACCAACGCGTTCCTCCTCGCGGCATCCGGCGTCCTCGCCGCGCTCGTGGTCCGGCGGCTGTTCCCCGGGGCGACGCACCTCCAGGTGATCGCCGCGGTCGTCGTCGTGTTCGCGCAGCCGGCGTCGTTCACCGCCGCCGGCCTGGCGATGTCGGAGAACGCCATGTTCGCCGTGACGCTGGCGGCCACCTGGCTGCTCGCGTCCGTCGCGGACGCCGACGACCGCCGCCGGCTCGCCGCCGCAGGTGTGGCCGCCGGGTTCGCCTACTGGGTGTCCCCGCGCGGCGTCGTCGTCGCCGCCGCGTTCGCGGTCGCGCTCGTCGCCGCCGCTCGCGGGTGGCTCGGTCGGGCCGCCCTCGCGCCGGCGCTCGGCGCGCTCGTGGCCTCGGTCGCGGCGGGGCACGCGTTCAACGCCGTCGTCGCGAACGGGTCGGGCACGGCCGGCCTGTCCGCGCGCCGGACCGGCCTGCTCGACGCCCTCACCGAGCCGTCCCTGTGGCCCGAGCTCGGCGCGCGGCTCGCCGGGCGCGTCTCGTACGTCGGGGTCACGACGCTGGGCCTCGCGGTCGTCGGGTGTGCGGTGGGCCTGGGCCGGCTCGCGGACGCCCGCCGCGGTGGCGGCGACGGCCGCCGGGCCGCCGGCGGCTTCGCGGCCCTCGCCGTGGTCCTCACGCTCGTCGCCGACGCGGTCACGCTCGACGCGGGTGCCGTGCCGCGCCCGATCCACTACGTCTACTACGGGCGGTACACCGAGGCGGTCGCGCTCCCCGCGGTGGTGATCGGGACCGGCTGGCTGCTCGACCGGGCACGTGACGGGCGCCGGCTGCTGGGCGCCGGCCTCCTGCTCACCGCCGGTCTGGTCGTGTCGACCGCGCTGGCGCACGTGCTGGTGCCCCCGCGCGCACACGAGCCCGACGGTCGTCGTCTCCAACGTGATCGGGCTGTTCCCGCTGCGCCGGCTGCTCGGGGGGACGTCGGTCACGACCGAGCTGCTCGTCGGGGTCGCGGCCGTCGCGGCGGCGTACGCCGCCGGCTCGGTGCGCCGCTGGGCGGGTGCGCTGATCGCGCTCGCGCTGCTCGTCGGCGCGTCCTTCGAGGTGCACCGCCACTTCTTCGAGGCCGGATGGGCGCAGCGGTCGGGTGAGGCGACCCTCGTGGACGCAATCGACCGCGTCGAGCGCGCCGGCGTGCCGGGGGAGTGCATCCGGGTGTCGGTCCGCGCGCAGTGGTGGCACGTCAACAACTACCGGTTCCTGCTCCCGCGCAGCCGCTTCGAGCGGGAGCGCACCACGACCGTACGGGAGTGCGGCCCGATGCTCGTCGCCGACCGGCTCCCGGACGACGTCCCCGGCCAGGGCCTGGTGGTCGCGCTGGAACACGCGGCCGGCCTGGCGCTGACGGTCTCCCCCGACGGGCTCGATCCCGGGACCCGCGAGCGGCTCGCCGCCGAGGGACTGGTCCTGCCCGGACCGATGTGCGCGCCGCTCCCCGCGATGGCGTACCGCGCCGTGCTCAGCGCCCGGCTCGAACCCCCGGCGACGCGCGGTGCGCAGGCGGCGGCGCGCGTCGAGGTCCGCCACGCCGGGGAGCGGGCGCCGTGGGTCGCCGGCGCGCCCGTCCCGGGCGCCGGGTGCGGCCGCGTCCGCCTGGCGGCCGAACACATCGACGACCGCGGCAACGTGGTCGCGACCGAGATGTTCGACCTGCCGCGCACGTTGTTCCCCGGCGAGCACGTGACCGTCGAGCTCCCGGTGACGCCGGGTGCCGAGGACGCCGCCCTACGGTTCGGCCTCGTGCACGAGGGTGTGACGTGGTTCCGTGATCGCGGCGCGGCCGACGCCGTCGTGCCGGTGCCCGTGACGCCGTGACCGGTGCCCCCGCGTGCGACGGGGCCGGTGCGGCCGTTCCCGGCGCGGCGCCGCCCGGCCGTGAGCCGGTCTGGTTGCGCGCCGTCGCGTTCGTGCCGGCCGTCGCGGCCGCCTCGTTCGGCCTCGCCGGACTCGCCCTCGCGCTGGCCGGCGCCTACCGGCCGTCGATCGCGTACACGCTCGGCGCCGCGGGCACCGCGCTGGCCCTGTTCGCCGCGCGCCCGCGCGCTGCGGGCGCCGGGGCGCCACGACCTCGCCGCGCACGTGTGGGCCGCCGCCGGTCTCGCCGTGTGTGCCGCGCTCGGCGTGTGGAACGTCGCGCACCACGGCGAGCACGTGCTGATCAACCGGGATCCCGGGGTGTACGCGAATGCGGGGCGTTGGATCGCGAGCAACGGCGACCTGCGCGTCCCGCCGGCGCCCGACGCGGTGCTCGCCGTCGAAGGGGTCACCCAGCACTCGTTCGGCGTCTACGTCGGCGACGGCGGTCACCTCGAGTTCCAGTTCGCCCACCTGCTCCCGGCGCTCCTGGCGCAGGCGCACCGGATCGGCGGTGACGGCCTGATGTTCGCGGTCCCCCCGGTGCTGGGCGCGGCGGCGCTGCTCGCCTTCTTCGTGCTGGCCTGGCGCGTCGTGCGCGCGCCGTGGGCGGCGCTCGCGGCGACGGCCGCACTCGGGCTCACGATCCCGCAGGTCGCGTTCTCGCGCGACAGCTACAGCGAGATCCCCACGCAGCTCCTCGCGTTCACGGTCGTGTGGCTCCTCGCGGACGGTCGGGCACGTACCGACGCGCGGGTCATGGCGGTCGCCGGCCTGCTCGCCGGTGCGATCCAGGCCGTGCGCATCGACGCCGTGATCCTGCTCGTGGGCATCCCGCCCGCGTTCGCCGCGTGGTGGCTCGCGGCCGGTCGCGAGTCGCGCCCGGTGGTGGCACGCGCCGCGGGCGCGTTCACCGCCGGCGCGTCGATCGGCCTCGTGGTCGGGCTGACCGACCTCGTCGTGCGCAGCGGCGACTACGTGCGCGACCTCTCCGGTGAGCTGCGCGCGCTCGTGATCGCGGGCGCCGCCTCGGTGGCGGTCGCCCTCGCGGGTGCCGTGATCGCGAGCCGTGCGCCGGGCGCGGTCGCGCGCGGCGCGAGGTGGGCCGCGGCGTTCGCCCCGTGGGTGGTGGTCGTGGTCGGGCTGGCGGCCTGGTGGGTGCGTCCCGCGCTCGAGGAGGTACACGGTGCGCGCTCGGCCTTCGTCGAGGGCCTGCAGCGGGCCGAGGGGCTGCCCCCCGACGGCACGCTCCAGTACTACGACCACTCCCTCGACTGGATGGCCTGGTACCACGGACGCGCCGGCGTCGCGCTCGCGATCGTCGGCGCGGCCTGGGTGACGCGGCGCATCCTCGCGGCACGGGAACTGCACCTGCTGGCCCCGGTCGCCGTCCTCGCCCCCGCGGCCGCGCTCTACCTGTGGCGCGCGCAGGCGTTCCAGGACCACGTGTGGGTGATGCGGCGCCTGCTGATCGGCGCCATGCCGCTGTTCGCCCTGCTGGCCGCCGCCGTCGTCGCCTGGTCGGCGACCCGGCGCGGCGTCCTGCGGGCCGTCGCCCCCGTCGCGGCGGCCGTCCTCGTCGCCGCGCCGGCGTCGAGCGTGTGGGGGGTGGCCCGCATGACCGAGCAGCCCGGGTACACCCGGGCGATCGACCCGGCGTGCGGCGCGTTCGGCCCGGGGGCGGCCGTCGCGGTGCTCCAGGGCGACGGCCTGCTGCACGAGTGGGTCCCCCAGACCCTGCGGAGCTGGTGCGGTGCGGAGGTGGTGGTGCTGCGCGGGCGCCCGGCCGCCGAGAGCGTGCGCGCGGTCGCCCGCGCCTTCGGCGCGAGCGGACGCGCGCTGTGGCTGGTCGCGACCACACCCGAGGACGTGCTCGCCGTCGCGCCCGGCGTGCCGGTGGCGATGACGGGCGTGGTCGTCAACGAGCACGAGCTCGAACGGACCCTGACCCGCCGGCCGAGCCGCTACGTGCGCACGGACTTCGCGTTCGCGTACGCGCCGTACCGCGCGCCCTGAGGCCGCCGTCGGCCGGGGCTCACGGGGCGACCGCGGCCCGGGCGCCGTGCCCGTTGCCCGCTGCGCCCCGCTCGGTGCCGGGGCGCTCCGCGTGGGCGACGAACGTCCACACCCTGCCGCGCCGGGCGGTCGCGACGAACGCGGCCTCGTCGAACGGCCCGTTCCCGTCGATGTCGAACAGCCGGTAGCCCGCGGCGGTGAGCAGTCGGTGGATCTCGCGGCTCTCCTCGAGGGCGCGGGCGTCACGCGGCTGGTGCTCGAACACGACGACGGGCCGGTGGCGAGCGAGCGTCTCCCGCGCACCCCCGCAGTACCTCGAGCTCGGTGCCCTCCACGTCGATCTTCACCAGGCGCGCCGGGCGCCCCCCGAGGACGCGGTCGAGCGTGGTGAGCTCCACGGTGATGGTGCGGGAGCGCATGCTGCGCGTGCGCATGTTCGGCCTGAGGCCCGAGCGCGTCGGGCGGTCGGTGACCGCGACGAAGGTGCCCGTCCCCTCGCGGTCCGTCAGCGCGGCCGTGACGACCTCGCAGTGGGGGAACCGCCGGGTCAGCGCCGGCCGGAGGTCGGGGAGCGGTTCGACGAGCACGTGGGCCGCGCGGGGCGCGATCCGCACGATCTCCGCGGCGACGGAACCGACGTTGGCCCCGACGTCGACGCAGAGGTCGTCGGGCCCGACCACGGCGGGCAGCAGCGCGCGGAGCTGGCGCGTGTCCCGGCGGTCGCGGCGGACGCGTGGCGACGGGTTCAGCGCGCCCTGCAGCGCGAGTGCCCGGTCCCGCCAGCCGAGCCGGTCGACGGTCGCGACGAGGCGCGCCCGCAGCCGGTGCAGGAAGGCGAACACGGCGGCACCCTAGCCGTGGGGCCCGGCCCGCGACGCGGGGCACCCGGCGCCCTCGGCTCAGTGGGGTGGCGTGGGCGGCGCCGGGACCAGCACCTCGCCGCAGCGCGGGCACGGTACGTCCGCAGGGGCCGCCACGTCGTGACCGACCACGGTGCCGCAGCGGCACACCCAGCCGATCCGCCGCGCCGGGACCCCGGCGACGAGCTCGTGCGGGGCGACCGGACGCGTGACCACCGCGCCGGCGGCGACCGCGCTCCAACACCCGACCTCGACGCCGCACACGATCGTCGCGTTGGCGCCGATCGACGCGCCGTGCCGCACGAAGGTCTCGACCAGCTGCCAGTCGGGGTTCGCGGCCCGCGGGTAGCGGTCGTTGGTGAAGGTCGCGGCCGGCCCGACGAAGACCTCGTCCTCGAGCGTCACGCCCGCGTACACCGAGACGTTGTTCTGGACCTTGCAGCGGTCACCGATCGTGACGCCCGCGTCGACGAAGACGTTCTTGCCGAGCGTGCAGCCCGCTCCGACGCGCGCGCCGGCCCGGACGTGGGCGTGGTGCCAGACCTTCGTGCCGGGCCCGATCGACGCGCCCGGCTCGACGATCGCCGTCGGGTGCACGTACGGCGGTTCGGGCGGGCTCGCCATCCGCCGGATGCTACGCGGCCGCGCCGGGCGCGCCCGCCGGACGGGGGGCCGCGCGGGCGGGCCTACAATGCCGGGGGGCTCCGGAGGCCGAGGTTCCGTTTGGCGTCGTCCATCCCGATATCGGCGGTCGAGCTCGGCCCCGAGGTCGAGCGGCTCGTCCTGGAGGTGCTCCGCTCCGGCCGCCTCGCGCAGGGGCCCATGGTCGAGCGGCTCGAGCGCGCCTTCGCCGCGGTCGCGGGCACGACCGAGGCCGTCGCGGTGGCCAACGGGACCGTCGCCCTCGTCGCCGCGCTCCAGGCGCTCGGTGTCGGCCCGGGTGACGAGGTGGTCACCACGCCGTTCACGTTCGTCGCCACCGTCAACGCGGCGATCTCGGTGGGCGCGCGCGTCCGGCTCGCCGACATCCGGCCCGACGACTTCACCCTCGACCCGGACGCGGCGGCCGCGGCGATCGGGGACGCCTCCCGTGTCGTCGTGCCGGTCCATCTCTACGGCTGCCCCGCCGACTGTGCGGCCTTCGACGAGCTCGCACGCCGCCACGGACTCGCGCTGGTCGAGGACGCCGCGCAGGCCCACGGCGCGACGTTCGGCGGCCGGCCGGTCGGATCGTTCGGTGTCGGCTGCTTCAGCCTCTACGCGACGAAGAACGTGACCTCCGGCGAGGGTGGGGTCGTGACGACCTCCGACGCCCGGCTCGCGGACCGCCTGCGGCTGCTGCGCAACCAGGGGATGCGCGCGCGCTACGAGTACGAGATCCCCGGCCACAACTACCGGATGACCGACCTGCAGGCCGCGATCGCCGTCCCGCAGCTCGAGCGGCTCGCGGAATCGACCGAGCGGCGCCGCGCGAACGCGGCGCGGCTGACGGAAGGGCTCGCGGACATCGAGGGGCTCGTGACGCCGTCCGAGCCGCCGGGGCGCCGGCACGTGTTCCACCAGTACACGGTCCGGGTGACCGGCGAGGCCCGCGCCGACCGCGACGCCCTCGTCGCCGCGCTCGCCCGCCGGGGGATCGCCGCCGGCGTCTACTACCCGCGGGTCGTGTGCGACCACGACTGCTACCGCGACCACCCCGGGATCGTCCGCGGCGACATCCCCAACGCCGAGCGGGCCGCCCGCGAGGTCGTGTCGCTGCCGGTGCACCCGGCGCTGCGCGACGCCGACCTCGACCGGATCGTCACCGCGGTGCGCGAGGTGCTCGCCTGAGCCCGTGACGGGCCCGGTGCGCGGGCGGGCCCCGCCGGATCGGTAGCGTGCTGCCGTGCTGTGGGTCTCCCTCCTCGTCGCGTTCGGGCTCGCGTGCGCGGTCGCGGCGTGGTTCGTGGCGCGCGAGGCCGCCCGCCTGGCCGCCGAGCCGCCGCCTCCCGTGTTCGACACCGAGGAGGCCTACGAGTGGGTGGTGGAGCACCTGCCCGACCTCGTCGCGGCGACCCTCACGCCGGCCGACGTGCGCCGCATCCTCGACCTCCAGGTCGAGTACCTCGAGCGCCAGGGCGTCGCCGGCAACGGCACCGCGCCCCGGACCCAGCGGGAGGTGGTGATCGGTGCGCCCGACGCCGTCGAGTACATCTGCGCGCGCGCGGCGCAGACCGGCGAGCCGTACCTCCCCGAGCAGGTGCACGGCGTCCTCGAGACCCAGCTCGCGTACCTGCGGGCGATCGGCGCCGTCGGCCCGCCGGTCGACGACGGTGACGCCTCCGGCGCACCCTGACGACCCCGATCTGGTACAACGGGGGGACCGGAGAAAGGAGGTGGTCCAGAAGATGCACGATAGATCTGGGACCCCGGAGGTGCGCGGCCGCTAGGCCGGTGCCGAAAGGCTCGACTGGACCGCCTCAGCGGAATCCCACCGCTGCACCGATGCCGACGCCGCCGGGTCTGGTCCCTCCGGCACGCAGGCGCCGGCATGTCCGACACAGTCGAAGGACCGGGGGCCGCCCGCGCGGCCCCCGGTCCCGCGTGTCCCCCTCCCGGCGGTGCGTGCGTATGCTGCCCCGGTTCGCCGACCACGCCGGGGGGTTGCGTGAGGGCCAGCGCACGCGTCGTCGTCCTGCTCGGCGTCGTCCTGCTCGCCACCGGGGCCCACGGCGTGTTCGGGGCGCACGGCGCGTCCGCACAGGAGTCCCCGGCGACCACCTCGGCCCCGCCCACCACGGGCACCTCGGCGGGCCCGCGCATCGCCGGCACCCTGCAGGCCGGCACCACGCCGGTCGCGGGCGTGCGGGTCACGGTCGACGCGGTGGACGTGGCGGCCGACCCCGGGTTCTCGGCCCGGACCGAGTCGGGCGCCGACGGGACGTGGTCGGTCGTCGTGCCCGGGCCGGGGACCTACCGCGTCGCGATCGACCCCGCCACGATCCCCGAGGGCTTCGCGCTCGCGGACCCCGAGCGGTCGGTGCTGCCCCGGTTCCCGGTGTTCCCGGGCGCGACCGTGCGCACCGCCGTGTTCGAGCTCACGAGCGGCGACGGCGGCGGGCGGCCGGGGCCGCCGGGCCGGTTCGACCGGCTCGCGAACCTGTTCGTGAGCGGCGTCCGCCTCGGCCTGATCATCGGGCTCGCGTCCGTCGGGCTGTCGCTCGTGTACGGCACGACCGGGCTGGTGAACTTCGCGCACGGCGAGCTCGTCACCCTCGGCGGGCTGCTCGCCTGGTACCTCTCCACGTCCGCGGGCGGGCCCGGCGTGACCCTGGTGGTCGCGGCCGTGATCGCCGTCGTGCTCGCGGGGGCGTTCGGCGGCGCGCTCGAGCTCGGGCTGTGGCGGCCGATGGTGCGCCGCCGCAGCGGCGCGGTCGCGCGCATGCTCGTGTCGATCGGCCTCGCGCTGTTCCTCCGGCACCTCTACCAGGTGCTGTTCGGCGGCAACCCGCGCTCGTACCGCGAGTACGCGACGCAACCCCCGTTCGAGATCGGTCCGCTCAGGTTCCCCGCGAGCACGTGGGTCGTCATGATCGTCTGCCTCCTCGTGCTCGTCGCGGTCGGTGTCGTCCTCGAACGGACCCGCTTCGGCACACGCGATCCGGGCCGTGGCCGACGAGCGCGACCTCGCCGAGGCCTCGGGCATCGACGTGCGGCGCGTGGTGCTTCGGTGTGGGTCGGCGCGACGGGCCTCGCGGCGCTCGGCGGTGTGATGCTCGGCGTCACGCAGGCGGTGCAGTGGAACATGGGCTTCCGGCTGCTGCTCACGATGTTCGCGGCCGTGGTGCTCGGCGGCCTCGGCTCCGCGTACGGCGCGATGGCGGGCGGGCTCGTGGTCGGCGTCGCGACGGAGGTCGGGACGTACTGGATCGACGCCGACTTCAAGTTCGCGATCGCCCTCGTGATCCTCGTCCTCGTCCTGCTGGTGCGCCCGCAGGGGATCCTCGGCGTGCGCGAACGGATCGGGTGAGCATGGACTGGTCGGGGATCCTCGAGGACGGCCTCCGCAGCGCGCTCGGGCTGCTGGCCGCCGTCTACGCCCTGTCGGCGATCGGCATCAACCTGCAGTTCGGCTACACGGGGCTGGTCAACTACGGGCAGGCCGGCTTCCTGCTCGTCGGTGCCTACGGCACGGCCATCGCCGTCGACCGCTGGGACTGGCCGTTGTGGGTCGCGTTCCTCGTCGGGATGGCGGCCGCCGTGCTGCTCGGCCTGGTGCTCGGGATCCCCACGCTGCGCCTGCGGGCCGACTACCTCGCGATCGTCACGATCTCGGCCGCGGAGATCCTGCGGATCACCGCGAACTCCCGCGCGGCCCAGGACGTCACCGGCGGGCCCCAGGGCATCAAGGGCATCGCCGGCGACTTCTTCGACCTCAACCCGTTCACCGGCCGGTTCACCCTGTTCGGCGACGTCGCGTACAGCGCGCGCAACCTGTGGGTGATCACGGTCACGTGGTCCCTCGTCGTGGTGATCAGCGTGCTGCTGTACCTCCTGGTCCGCAGTCCGTGGGGGCGGGTGCTGAAGGCGATCCGCGAGGACGAGGACGCGGCCCGCGCGCTCGGCAAGAACGTGTTCGCGTTCAAGATGCAGAGCCTCGTGATCGGCGGGGTGATCGGCGGGATCGCGGGCGTGATGCTCGCGATCGACCGGCAGTTCGTCGAGCCGCGCAACTTCGAGTCGTCGATCACGTTCCTCGCGTACGCGGCACTGATCCTCGGTGGCGTAGCGCGGATCCTCGGCCCGATCCTCGGCTCGATGATCCTGTGGTTCTTCATCGTTGCGTCGCAGTCGTTCCTCACCGAGGCGATCGAGAACGGCTTCCTCGGGATCGACGGCCTCGTCACGCGTGACGACGTCGGGCCGGTGCGGTTCATGCTGGTCGGCCTGCTGATCATGCTCCTCGTCATCTTCCGCCCCCAGGGGATCCTCGGCGACCGCCGCGAGGTGATGCTCGGTGAGTGACCTGCGGGCGATCGAGCCCGTGCCCGGCGTCGACAAGCCCGACCCGATCCTCGTCGTCCGCGACGTCCGGCGGTCGTTCGGGGGGCTGGTGGCCGTCGACGTGGAGCGACTGTCGATGCAGCGCAACGCCATCACCGCCCTGATCGGGCCGAACGGCGCCGGCAAGACGACGCTGTTCAACCTGCTCACGGGCTTCGACCGTGCGGACCGCGGCTCGTGGCGGTTCGACGGCCTCGAGTGCTCCGGCCTGCCCGCGCACCGCATGCGCGGCGCGGCATGGTCCGCACCTTCCAGCTCACGAAGTCGCTGTCGCGCCTGACCGTGCTCGACAACATGCTGCTCGCCGCCCCGGGCCAGACGGGTGAGCGGTTCCTGCCGGCCCTGCTGCAGGTGTGGCGCGGCCAGGAGGCGGTGAACCGGACGAAGGCGCTGGCGCTGCTCGAGCGCTACAACCTCGCCGCCAAGCGCGACGACCTCGCCGGGACGCTCTCGGGGGGCCAGCGCAAGCTGCTCGAGATGGCGCGGGCGCTCATGGTCGACCCGCGCCTCGTCATGCTCGACGAGCCGATGGCCGGCGTGAACCCGGCGCTCGTGCAGTCGCTCCTCGACCACATCCGCGAGCTGCGCGACGAAGGGCGAACCGTCGTGTTCGTCGAGCACGACATGGACGTCGTGATGAACGTCAGCGACTGGGTCGTCTGCCTCGCGGAGGGCCGCGTGATCGCCGAGGGGCCACCCGCCTCGATCGTGAGGGACGAGGCCGTCATCGACGCGTACCTCGGTGCCCGACACGGGCCGCGCCCCGGTGCCCGGGAGGACGACTGATGGCCCTGCTCGTGGCGGAGTCCGTCGTCGCCGGCTACCTGCCGGGCATCGACATCCTCGACGGGTGCGACCTGGTGGTGGAGGAGGGCGAGCTCGTCGGCATCATCGGGCCGAACGGCGCGGGCAAGTCGACGCTGCTGAAGGCCGTGTTCGGGCTCGTCCCGATCCGGTCGGGACGCGTCCTCCTGCGCGGCGAGGACATCACCGGCCGGCGCGCGCACGAGCTCGTCGAGCGGGGGGTCGGTTACGTGCCCCAGGTGCGGAACGTGTTCGCCACGCTCACCGTCGAGGACAACCTCCGGATGGGGTCGTACCTGCGGCCGAAGCAGTTCCGCGCCCGGCGGACGAGATCGAGCAGATCATGCCGCGGCTCGCGGAGCGGCGGCACCAACGCGCCGGCTCGCTGTCGGGCGGTGAACGGCAGATGCTCGCGATGGCGAGGGCGTTGATGACGGAGCCGTCGGTGCTGCTCCTCGACGAGCCGTCGGCCGGCCTGTCGCCGATGATGCAGGACGACGTGTTCGAACGCATCGCCCGGATCAACGAGACCGGCGTGTCGGTGCTGATGGTCGAGCAGAACGCGCGCCGCTGCCTCGAGATCGCACACCGGGGGTACGTGCTCGACCAGGGACGCGACGCCTACACGGGCACGGGCGAGGCGCTGCTCGCCGACCCGAAGGTCGTCGAGCTCTACCTCGGCTCGCTCGCCTCGGCCGACTGACGCCGACCGGAGGGACCGGGCCCGGACGCGGACGGGCCCCGGCCGCGGCCGGGGCCCGTCGTCGTGCCCGGGAGCGGGTGGTCACTCCTCGATGCGGATCTGCTCCACCCCCTCGATGTTGGCGTAGGTGCCGTCGGCCTTGTACTCCCAGACGTCGTACACGCCGCTCGTCGGCTCACCCACGTCCGACAGGTCGACGTCGCCGGACGCACCGTCGTAGTCGATGTCCTGGCCGTCCTCGAGGAGCGCGAGGCAGTCGGCGTACGTCTGGCACTTCTCGCCGCCCTGGCTGACCTCGAGGATCTGGTCCCTGATCGCCGCCGAGTCGTCGGAGCCGGCCGCCTGCGCGGCGAGGGCGATCAGCAGCGTGCAGTCGTAGTAGTACGACGAGAAGATGGTGTCCTCACCGGTCTCGGCGTACTTCTCGGTGAACGGGTGCGTCACGCCGGCGGGCGCCGCGGCGGGCGCGGTCCCCTTGATCCCCGCGACCACGCCCGGGTTCGCCGCGTCGACCGACTCGCCGAAGCTCGAGCTCTGCATCCCGTCGGCCGTGTAGATCGGGATGTCGGCCGGCCCGACGCCCTGGGCGATCATCTCGCTGATGATCTTGGAGCCGTCGTCGTTGAACCCGATGACGATCACCGAGTCGGGCGCCTCCGCCACCACGGCCGCCACGTCGGCCTGGAAGTCGGCCGCGGCGGGGTCGTAGGCGTTGTTGGCCACGACGTCGGCCCCGGCGTCGGTGAGCGCCTGCTCGAGCGCCTCACCGAACCCGGTGCCGTAGGAGTCGTTGCGGGTCAGGATCGCGGGCTTCGTCCGGTTGTCGGACAGCACGAGTTGCGCGAGCGCCGGGCCCTGGAACTTGTCGGGCGGCGCGGTGCGGAAGTAGAAGCCGCCGTCGTCCGCGTCGGTCAGCTCGGCCGACGTGTTCGAGCCCGAACACGTGACGACGCCCGCGTCGCGGACCTTGTCGATGATGCCGAGCATCGTCCCCGACGACGCCGGCCCGACGATCGCGTCGACCTTGTCGGACTCCAGCAGCGTGTCGAGCGACCCCGTCGCGACGTCGGGGTTCGTCCCGTCGTCGCCGTCCCGCCGCTCGACGGGCTGCCCGTTGACGCCGCCGGCCGCGTTGATCTCGTCGATCGCGAGGTCGATCGGCGTGCTCAGCGCGCCGTAGATGGCGGACAGGTCGCCCGACTGCGGGAGGAGGGCGCCGAGCACGAGGGTGCCGTCGACGTTGCCGCGGTCGCCCGCCGCCTCGCCCTCGGTGGTGGTCGTCTCCTCGCCCTCGGCCGCGCCGTCGTCCTCGTCGTCACCGCAGGCGGCCGCGACGAGGGCGAACGCGGTCAGGGCTGCCAGCAGGTGCAGCCATCGGTTCCGTCTCATGTGCTCCCCCGGTCGAGTATCCGTGCAAGGACGGGGGCCGACGGTAGCCCCCCGGCGGCGCCCGCGGGTGGAGCACGGCCCCGGGCTGCCCGTACCGCGGCCCGCTGACTACATTCCGGGCCCGTGGCGCGCCCGCCCCAGCTCGAGCACCAGCGCTACGTCGGCGACAAGCGGACGCTCGTCGTGTACGACCTGGAGCTCCTCGACGACCCCGAGGTCGCGGCCGCGGTCGCCGACCTCGTCGCCGCCGAGTCCTTCCTGGCCTTCGGGCCCGACACGCTCGCCGAGGCCCGCAACCGCGGCTACCGGCCGCACCGGTCGATCCGGCGCGCCCTCGCCGCCGCCGAACCCGACGACGAGGCCTGACGCGGCGCCGTGCCGCGCGCGATCGACGTCCACGTCCACCCGTCCACGCCCGAGTACGTGGACGGCGCGATGGGCCACTTCGGCCCGGCGTGCGAGGCGTACTTCCGCACGAGGCTGCCGCGCCACCGGGTCGACGAGATGGCCGACGTGTTCCGGCGCGCCGACGTGCTCGGCGTGCTGCTCGCCTGGGACGCGCAGACCAACACCGGGCTGCCCCCCGTCACGAACGACTTCGTCGCGCAGTGCGTGCGCGACCACCCGACGCGTTCGTCGGGTTCGCGTCGGTCGACCCCCTGAAGGGCGAAGCGGCCGTCACCGAGCTCGAGCGGGCGGTCCGGATGCTCGGCCTGCGCGGCCTGAAGCTGCACCCGAGCGCCCAGGGCTTCCGGCCCGACGACCCCGCGGTCGCGCCCCTGTGGGAGGCGGCACGCGACCTCGGCGTCCCGGTGCTCGTGCACACCGGCACGACCGGCCTCGGCGCGGGGCTGCCGGGCGGCGGGGGGATCACGCTGCACCAGTCCAACCCGATGCTGCTCGACGCGGTCGCCGCCCGGTTCCCCGACCTCCAGATCGTGATGGCGCACCCGGCGTGGCCCTGGCAGGACGAGCAACTCGCGGTGGCGCTCCACAAGCCGAACACGTGGATCGACCTGTCGGGATGGTCGCCGCGGCGGTTCTCCCCCGACCTCGTGCGCAACATCCGCGGGCCGCTGCAGGACCGGGTGCTCTTCGGGACCGACTACCCGTTCCTCACGCACGCCCAGTGGCTCGACGCCTGGGCGACGCTCGACGTGCCCGACGACGTGACCGAGAAGGTGCTGCTCGCCAACGCGCGGAGGCTGCTCGGCCTGTAGGCGGCCGCCCCTCACGACTCCCAGCACTCGGGGGGCAGCGCGTCGCGCACGCCCTTGCGCCGGCCCTCGAACGCGACGTCGCTCAGCGCCGGCTGCGACGCCCGCGTGCCCGGGTCGGCGGGCAGGCCCGCGAGCGTCACCCACGAGGTGCAGCCGCCGTAGGAGGGATCCCACTCGACCGTGAGGGGCGTGTCGAGACGGTACGCGCGCAGGACGAGGACCCACAGCGGGTCGCGGCGCTTCCAACGCAGGCGCGACGCGGCGTAGTCGAGCGTCCAGATCTCCTTGCCGTCGAGCGCGGCGAGGTGCTCCGGCTCGGTGACCGTCGCGACGTCGGTCACCTCCGCCCAACCGGGCACCGTGACCGGCTCGCCCGCGGGCGACGCGGCGGCGAGGTCGACCCAGTGCCGGTACGCGGGCTTCAGCAGCTCCGCCCGCTGGTGCTCGGCCGTCGGGTACAGCCAGAACCGGCGGGCGGGGAGCCCGAAGTGCCGCCCCTCCTCGCGCAACCCGCCCTTGCGCACGTCGACGACCTGCTCGCCGGCGAGCAGCGCGTGCACGACCACGGCCCACTCCTTCAGCGCGGGTGCGGTCACGATCTGCGGGGTGCCGGTCACGCCGGTCAGGATACGAGGCGATGGAGGAGATCGTCAGCGAGGGGCTGCGGCTCGGCGCGCACTTCGCGCGCCCCCCGGGCGTCAACCGGGTGCCGGGGCTGCTCGTGCTGCCCGGCTTCCCGCGCGGCCCGGGCGGCGCCGCGACCGTCGGCAACACCTACGCCAGCCTCGTGGACCGGATCGCGCACGAGGCCGGCTGGGCCGCGCTCACGTTCACCTTCCGGGGCACCGGCACCTCCGAGGGCGACTTCTCGATCGAGGGCTGGCTCGCCGACGTCCGCGCGGCGATCGACGCGCTCGACGCCCGCACCGACGTGGTCGGTGTGCGCATCGCCGGGTTCCGGCTCGGCGGCACGCTCGCGATCGTCAGCGCGGCGCACGACGAGCGGGTCCGGGGCATCGCCACCTTCGCCGCGCCCGCGTCCCTGCGCACCTGGGTGCGCGACCCCGACTGGTTCCTCGAGTACGCGCGCCGCACCGGCGTGCTGCGCACCGCGGGCTTCCCGCCGAGCCCGGCGGCGTGGATCCGGGCGATCGCGAACCTCGACGTGGTGGAGGCCGCGCGCCGCATCCCGCCGCGCCCGTGGCTCCTCGTGCACGGCACGGCGGACGAGGTCGTGCCCGTGGACGACGCGCACCGCCTCGCGCAGGCCGCCGGGGACTGCGTCGAGCTCCGCCTCGTGCCCAACGGGGCGCACCGCCTGCGCCACGACCCCCGCGCGCTCGCGGCCCTGCTGGGGTGGCTCGACCGCCAGGAGCCCTGACCCGGCCCCGCCGCCCCCCGGCCGGGTGCGGCCGGCCCGTCAGGTGGCGGCGGCGAGCACGTCCCGCAGCGTCTGCTCCAGCGTGAACTCCGGGCGCCAGCCCGTGGCCGCGACCAGCTTCGCGGGGTCGCCGACGAGCCGCGGCACCTCCGTCGGGCGCACGAGCGCGGCGTCGGTCTCGAGCCGCAACGGCGCGCCCACCAGCGACAGGAGCAGCTCCGCCACCTGCGCGATCGACACCCCGCGCCCCGAGCAGACGTTGTACACCTCGCCCGGCGCACCGTGGCGCGCGAGGAGCCGGTAGGCCCGCACGACGTCGCGCACGTCGGAGACGTCGCGCACGGGGTCGAGCGCACCGACGCGCACCGTCGCCTGCCCCGCCCGCGCCGCGTCGAGCATCCGCCGGGCGAGCGCGGGGACGACGAAGCGGTCCGACTGGCCGGGACCCGTGTGGTTGAACGGGCGCACGCGCACGGTCTCGATCCCGCCGCCGAGGTGGGCCTGCAACGCGAACTGGGATGCCGCGGCCTTGCTCGCGCCGTACGGCGTCGACGGCCGCAGCGGCGCGTCCTCCCGCAGCGGCAGGTCCTCCGGCCGGACGAGGCCGTACTCCTCGGCGCTGCCGACGACGAGGACGCGGGCGACGCCGGCGGCCCGGCACGCGTCGAGCACGTTCACGCTGCCCTCCACGTTCACGCGCACGAAGCGGACGGGGTCGGACCACGACTCGCCCACGTGGGTGAGCGCCGCGAGGTGGTAGACGACCTCCGGTCGGTGTTCGGCGATGACCGCGTGCGTGGCCTCCCGGTCGGTGACGTCGAACCAGTGGTGCCCGCGGTCGCACGCGACGACCTCGTCGCCGCACGACCGGAGGTGCGCGCACAGGTGCCGGCCGACGAAGCCGCCGGCGCCGGTGACGAGCGCCCTCATGCCGCCCGGTCGGCCCGTGCGACCCGCCGGTACACGTCGACGTGCGTGTCCACCGACGCCTCCCACGTGAACGACCGGGCGCGTTCGGGTCCGGCGGCACGCAGCGCCGCCGCACGCGCCGGGTCGTCGAGGACCTCGTGCAGCGCCCGGGCGAGCGCCTCGACGTCGTGCGGCGGGACGAGCAGCGCGGCCCCGCCGACGACCTCCTCCAGGGCGGACCCGGTGGTCGTCACGAGCGGGGCGCCGCAGGCGAGGGCCTCGAGCGCGGGGACGCCGAAGCCCTCCTCCCGCGAGGGGTACGCGACCACCGCGGCGCGGCGGTACAGCGCGGGTACGACGTCGTCGGGGAGGTAGCCGGTCCGCACGATGCGCGTCGCGGCGCGGCTGCGCTCGATCGCGTCGCGGATCTCGGCGAGCCCCCAGCCGTCGCCGCCGGCGAGCGCGAGGCGCAGGTCGGGGTACGAGCGGGCGACGCGCGCGAACGCGGCGACGAGCGTCGGGACGTCCTTGCGCGGCTCGAGCGTGCCGACGAACGCGACGTACGGCGGCGTGACGCCGTGCCGGGCGAGCAACGCGAGGTCCTCGTCGGCGCCCGCGCCGTCGGGCGACGCGGGGTGGAACCGGGTGTGGTCGACGCCGTGGTGGGCGACGAACACGTCCGCGGCGGGCGCGAGCACCTCCCGGAGCCGGTTCGCGGTGTGCCGGCTCACGCACACGAGCGCGGCCGCCCGGCGCGCGCTCACCCGCATCATCTGGCGGAAGTACAGGACCTTGGCGCGCTCGTGCCACTCCGGGTGATCGAAGAACGTCATGTCGTGGATCGTCACGACGGCCGGCACCGGGGCGCGCACGGGCATCGTGTAGTGCGGTCCGTGCCAGACGTCGGCGCGGATCCGGCGCGCGAGGCGCGTCGCCTCGACCTGCTCCCACGCGAGCCGCGCGGGGCGCGGGCCGGGGACCGCGGCGTGGACGGGGACGCCCGGCGCGATGGTCCGCCAGCGGGCGCCGTCGCCGACGCGCGCGACCAGCTCGAGCGCGACGTCCCCACGGCGGGCGAGGTGCCGTGCCAGCTCGACGGTGTACACGCCGGCGCCCACCGGGCGGGAGGGCACGGCTGACACGTCGAGGGCGACCCGCACGCCGGGCGAGTCTACGGACCGGCCCATCGGTTCACGCCGCCGGGCCCCGGCCCGCGGCGCGCGCGTAGGCACGGAGGTGCGCCGCGGCGGCCGACCGCCAGGTCGCCGCCGCGGCGCGCGCCAGGCCGCGGCGGCGCAGCTCGGCCCGGCGTGCACCGTCGTCGAGGACACCGCCCAGTGCGTCGGCGAGCGCATCGGCGTCGCCCGTGGGGAACGGCACGCCCGCGTCGCCGGTCACCTCGCGCAGCGCCGAGTTGTCCGCGGCGACGACGGGCGTCCCCCGGGCGAACGCCTCGAGGACGGGCAGGCCGAACCCCTCGTAGCGGGACGCGACGCAGCACGCGGCGGCACGCCGGTACAGCGCGTCCACGACCGGCCACGGGAGGTCGCCGAGGAGCCGCACGCACGGCCGGTCGACCCCGGTGACGGAACCCCAGCCGCGGGGGCCGGCGAGCACGAGCGTGAGGTCCGGATGCCGCGACCGCAGCCGTTCGACGGCGGCGACGAGCGTCGGGACGTCCTTGCGCGGCTCGATCGTCCCGACGTGCAACACGTAGGGGGGACGGACGCCGCACCGTTGCAGGGTCAGGTCGATGTCGGCCGGGTCACGGGGTCCCGGCGGGTCGACCCCGTGGGGCACGACCAGCACACGGTCGGGGTCGAAGCCCTCGGCGAGGAGCTCGGTGCGCGTGAACTCCGACGGGCACAGCACGACCGCGGCCTCGGCGCGCGCGAGCTCGAGCCCGCGTGTGTGGAACGCGACGCCCCGGCGCGTCGCCGCGTGCGGGAGGCGCAGGAACGCGACGTCGTGGACCGTGACGACCAGCGGCGCGGGCACGACCGGCGGCACGGCGAGGCTCGGGGCGTGGAAGACGTCGGCGTCGATCCGGACGCGCGGTCGCCGCAGCCGGTGCCACAGCTCGTAGCGCGCGGTGCCGCGGGGCGGACCCAGGTCGATCCACGGCACGCGCGCGGGCACGGACCCCGGCCGGCCCCCGGCCCCGAAGGCGACGACCTCGGCCCCGGCGCCGGGCAGCTCGGCGAGCAGCGCGGCGACGTACCGCCCGATCCCCCCGGGCACCGGCTGCAGGAGCTGCCCGGCGTGGACGGCGACCCTCACGAGGCGCCCGCCAGGCGCCGGTAGCACTCCGCGAGCGCGAGCGCCGTGTCCTCCCACGAGAACGCGCGCACGCGGTCCGTGCCGCGTGCGATCAGCTCGGCGCGCGTGTCGGGCTCGTCGAGCACGCGCGCGATCGCGGCGGCGAGCTGGGCCTCGTCGGTCGGCTCGACGAGGAGGGCCGCGTCCCCCGCGACCTCGGGGATCGCGCCGGCCCGGGCGGCCACGACGGGGACGCCCGCGGTCATCGCCTCGAGCACCGGGAAGCCGAAGCCCTCGTAGATCGACGGGTACGCGAGCAGGGCGGCGCCGTCGAGGAGGGCCCGGCGCCCGGCGTCGGTCACCGCCCCCGCGAGCACGACGCGGTCGCGGGCCGGGGCCGGCAGGCGCGCGACCGCGGCGTCGACGTCGGGGCGCGCGGGGCCGTCGGGCCCGGCGATCACGAGGCGCAGGTCCGGGTGTGACCCGGCGAGTGCGCCGAACGCGCCGACGAGGTGCGCGTGGTTCTTGCGCGGCTCGAGCGTGCCGATCGCCAGCACGTACGGCGCGCCGTCGAGGCGCGCGGCGACGTCGGCGGGCATCGTCGCCTCGGTGCCGATCGACGGCACCCCGAGCGGGACGACGACGAGCCGCCCGGACCGTTCGAGGCCCGGACCGAAGATCTCCTCGATCTCACCGGCGACGAACCGCGAGGTCGTGTGCACGGTCGCACCGCGCGCGATCGCGCGCCGGACGATCGGGACGAGCGCGCGCACCTCGGGGGTGCACAGCTCGGGGTGACGGACGAACGAGCAGTCGTAGACGCTGACGAGGGTCGGCCGGCGCGACGGTGGCGCGAGGTAGTTGGTCGCGTGCACCACCGCGGCGGGCCGCAGCCAGCGGTCGATCGACGGGGCGTCGACGCGGGCCCACGACGCGAGCAGGACGCGCGCCGGCACCGGGACGAAGCGCGTGCCGGCGGGCAGGTCCGCCCGGTGCTCGCGGGCACGCAGGCTCAGGGTGTAGGGAACGAGATCGGGCGCGGCGTCCAGGTCACGGAGCGCGGTCAGCAGCTCGGCGACGGCGTTGCCGATGCCGGTGCGGACGCCGACGAGGGGCGTGACGTCGATCGCGACGGCCGGTCGGGCCCTCGGAGCCACGGTCCCGTTCGTACCACACGGCGCGCGCGGCCCCGGTGACGGACGCGCCGGGTTGGAGCGCCGGTGTGCCGCCGTGGTGTGCTCGTAGCGCTCGGATGCGGGTGGGCCCTGCCGATCGAAGACGCGCGCGAATCGCTGGACGGGGGGAGCTCGTGGACGACACGCACGCCCGCGAACCGGACGGTCACGAGTACTGCCCGGCGTGCCGGGCGGCCGGCACGGGCCCGGGGCGGTCGCCGATCTCGCGGCGCGCCGCGCTGGGTCTCGCCGCACGCGCCGGCGTCGCCGCGGTCGCCGGGACCCATCTGTTGCGCGCCGGCGGGCGCGGGGGTGCCGCCGACCTGCGCGCGGCCCGCGCGCTCGCGGCGCCGCGCCCCGACTGGCCGGTGCCACCCATCGTCACCCGTGCCCAGTGGGGTGCCGACGAGTCGTTGCGCGGGCGCGACCAGGTGTACGACGGCGTCGTCGAGAAGATCGTCGTGCACCACACGGGCGCACCGGTCGGCGACCCCGCCGCGCACGCGCGCGGCGTGTACGCGCACGCGCTGAGCACCGGCTACAGCGACGTCCCGTACCACTGGCTGATCAGCCCCGACGGCCGCATCTTCGAGGGCCGCTGGGCCGCCGACTACCCGGCGGGCCAGCCCCACACCGGCGAGCGCAACGGCGCCAACGTGCGCGGCGCCCACGCCTCCGCCCACAACTCGCGCACCATCGGCGTCGCGCTGATGGGCAACTACGAGGGCGGCGCCCCGCCCGCGGTCGCCGTCGAGGCGCTCGTGACCGTGCTCGCCTGGAAGTGCGCCCGCTGGGGCATCGACCCGCTCGGCGCCGGCACCTACACGAACAGCTATGGCGCGTCGTACCCGCTCCCGAACATCTGCACCCACCAGGAGACGAAGCAGCGCATCGGCGACGGGACCCTGTGCCCCGGCACGGGCGTGATCGGCGGCCTCGCCGGGGTGCGCGACCGGGTCGCGGCCCGGCTGCGGGACGGCTCGACCGGCTACTGGATCGCGACGGCGAACGGCATGGTGTTCTCCAAGGGGCAGATGCCCGACGCGGGCGACACGAACCGCCTCGGTCTCCCGGCGTCGGTCGTCGGCATCACGGCGCACCCGTCCGGCCTCGGGTACTGGCTCCTCGGCCGGGACGGCGGCGTCTTCACGTTCGGCGCCGCGCGCTTCTTCGGGTCGATGGGCGGCGTCCGCCTGAACCAGCCGATGATCAACATCGCCTCCACCCGCACCGGCAACGGGTACTGGATGGTGGCCCGCGACGGCGGGGTGTTCTCGTTCGGCGACGCCCGCTTCTTCGGCTCGACCGGAGGGATGCGACTCGCGGCGCCGGTGCTGGGGCTGTGCCCGACCCCGTCCGGCAACGGGTACTGGCTGTACGCGCGCGACGGCGGCATCTTCAGCTTCGGCGACGCCCGCTTCTTCGGGTCCACGGGCGGACTCCCGCTCGTCCGGCCCGTCGTGGCGATGGCGGCGCGACCGCAGGGCGACGGGTACTGGCTGGCCGCGGAGGACGGCGGCGTGTTCGCCTTCGGCAACGCGCCGTTCCGCGGGAGCGCCGTGGGGCGGACCCGCTCGCCGTTCGTGTCGATCCTGCCGACGACGACCGGCAACGGCTACGCGCTGCTCGACCGTGACGGCGGCGTGCACACCTTCGGCGACGCGCCGAACCACGGCGGCGTGAGCGGATGGGGTCTCACCGCCGTCGGCCTGGCCGGCAAGCTGAAGCCCTGACCGCCGCGTCACCGGGCGAGCCGCCCGCCGGGGCGCGTGGGCCGGGCGGGCGCGCCCGGAGCGGTCAGACCCGCACCGGGTGGTCGGCGAGCGCGAGCATCGCGTCGTCGCCGGCGCTGTCGCCGTAGGCCCACAGCTCCGCGGCCGCCCCCCCGAGGTACGCGCGCAGGCGTTCCGCCTTCGCCTGCGCGCGGCAGTTCCCGCCGAGCAGCCGGCCGGTGCAGCGCCCGTGCTCGTCGAATTCCAGCGTCGAGCACAGGACCGCGTCGAACCCGAGCCGGCGCCCCACCTCGCGCAGGTACACGTCGAGCGACGCGGAGACGATGACGAGCTCGTGGCCGGCGGCGCGGTGCCACGCGACGCGCTCGCGCATCGCGGGCCGGATGCGGCGCCGTGCGAGCATCGCCCCGTACTCGGTGCCGAGCCGCTCGAGTCGGTCGCGTGACATCCCCGCGAGGAGCCGCACGAGCAGCCGCTCCTTCGCCGCGTCACGGTCACCGCGTCCCGACGCGACCGCGAGGACGGCCGCGGCGTCGCGGGCCGCGGCGAGCGCGAGCCGCGGCCACCCCACGGTTCGGGCGAGGAAGGGGGCGAGCGAGTCGCGGCGGGTCAGCGTGCCGTCGAAGTCGAAGGCCGCGACGCGGCGCGGCGCGGCCGGGTCGCCGCCCACGGGCTCAGAAGTCGAGCCGGCGGAACACCGGCCGCGGCAGGTGGCGGACGCCCGCCATGACGAACCGGAGCGCGGGCGGGACCCAGACCGTGCCGTCGCCGCGGCGCAGCGCGCGCGCGACGGCCTCGGCGACCGCCTCGGGGGTCGTCGACAGCGGGGCCGGCTCCAACCCCTCGGTCATCTTCGTGCGCACGAACCCGGGCCGCACCACCACGACGTCGACGCCGCTGCCGGCGAGGCTGTCCGCGAGGCCCTGGTAGAAGGCGTCGGCGCCCGCCTTCGACGAGCCGTACACGAAGTTCGACCGGCGGGGGCGCTCCGCGGCGACCGACGAGAACAGGACGAGCGTCCCGTGCCCCTGCCCGCGCAGCCTGCGCACGAGCGGGATGGTGACCGACACGACGCCGGTGTAGTTGGTCTGCACGACCTCGAGCGCCGCGGCGGCGTCGGTCTCCGAGCGCGCCTGGTCGCCGAGCAGACCGAACGCGACGAGGACCAGGTCGACCTCGCCGAGGCGGTCGAACGCCTCGGCGACGAACCCCTCGTGGGACGCGAAGTCGGTCGCGTCG
This sequence comes from Acidimicrobiia bacterium, assembly GCA_026002935.1. Lineage (GTDB taxonomy): Bacteria > Actinomycetota > Acidimicrobiia > IMCC26256 > PALSA-610 > BPGH01. The sequence goes on along the minus strand of BPGH01000003.1, from coordinate 6,417 downwards.
AAGGCGACCGCCTCGGCCGCGGCGGCTCCCGCGGCGCGCAGGCCGTCCGCCGCGGCGGCGGAGCGCGTCGGGTGAGCGGCCCGCGAGCAGCACCCGCGCCGCGCGCGCCCGGACGAGGGTGCGGCACGTCGCCAGCGCGATGTCGGACCCGCCGCCGAGCACGAGGATCGACTGGACGTTGCCGAGCGCGTCCTTCACGGCTCCGGGCTCCTCTCGGTGTTCGGCGGCCGGCGACGAGGCCGAGCCGGCGGTCCATGTCGCTGCGCATCCGGTGGCCGGCGTCGACGCCGGCGCGGATCTCCCGCCAGTCGTCGAGGCGCGGGTACATCTCGCGCAGCAGCTCGGGGCGCAGGCGCGAGTCCTTCGTCAGGTACACGCGCCCGCCCGCCTGGACGACCATCTCGTCGAGCCCGTCGAGGAGGTCGCCGAGCCCGCCCGGGCCGACCGGGACGTCGAGCGCGAGCGTCCAGCCGGGCATCGGGAAGCCGAGGAGCCCGCGGCCCTCGTGCTCGAAGCGCTTCAGCACCGCGAGGAACGACGCGCAGCGCGCGGCGGCTCAGCCGCTCCAGCGACGCGCGCACGACGTGCTCCTGCCCGTACGGCACGACGAACTGGTACTGGAGGAAGCCCGCGCGGGCCGTAGACGCGGCTCCAGCCCTCGACCGCGTCGAGCGGGTGGAAGAAGCGGGTGAGCGTCTGGATCTCGCCCCGCCGGTGCCGCGGGTGCCGCCGGAACCACAGCTCGTTGAAGGCGCGGATCGGTCAGCGGGTTCAGCAGCCCGCCGGGGCACCCACGGCGGCGCCGAGAGCAGCTCCCGGGGCGCGAACTCGCGGGCGCGGTGCCGGCGCGGCGGCGGGAGCTCGTCGAGGGTCGTGTGGTTCCCGCGCGTCAGCACCGACCGGCCGAGGTCACGGCCCGACGCGAGGCAGTCGATCCACGCGACCGAGTAGCGGTAGTCGCCGTCGCGCTCGAGCATCCGTGCCATGCAGTCGTCGACGTCGGTCGGCGCGCTCGGTGTCGACGGTCACGTAGGCCGTCTCCACCGGCTGGAGGCGCAGCGTCGCCTCGGTGACGACGCCGGTCAGGCCCATGCCGCCCGGCCGTCGCGGCGAACAGGTCGGCGTCGCCGCCGGGCGTGGAGCTCGACCACGCCCCGGTCGGGGGTGACGAGCTGCAGCGCGCTCCACGTAGTCGCAGAACGAGCCGTGCCGGAACTTGCCGTGGATGTCGGACGCGATCGACCCGCCGACCGAGACGTGACGCGTGCCCGGCGACCACCATCGGGAACCAGCCGAGCGGCACGAGCGCGCGCATGAGCGGTGTCGAGGCTCGCCCCGGCCTCGACCGTGCAGGTGCCCTTCTCGACGTCGACCTCGCAGGACGCGGTCCATGCCGGTGACGTGCAGCACGTCGCCGCCCGGCGTTCTGCGCGGCGTCGCCGTAGGAGCGCCCGAGGCCGCGGGCGATGACGCCGCGCGGCGACGGCTGGGTGACGCGGGCGACGACGTCGTCGAGCCGGCGCGGCGTCCACGCCGCGCGCGCGCGTCGGGGCCGTGCGGCCCCACCCCGAGAGGAGCTCGTCGACCGGCTCAGGCATGGTGCACGGCCACGGCGAAGATCGCCGACCACACGGCGCCGAGCACGAGCAGCGTCCGGTCCGACAGGACGAGCTCCTCGGGCGCGCCGCCGCGGCCCTGCTCCAGCAGGAGCGCGTAGCGCAGGATCGCGAGCACGAACGGGACGACCGACAGCTCGAACCAGACGGGCGCGTCGGCGTTGTCCGAACCGCTCGCCGAAGGCCCAGAGGCAGTACGCGAGGATCGCGACGCTCGACGCGACGCCGCGCACGTACCCGAGGTACGCGCGTGAATAGCTCTCCAACGTCGACCGGTGCGTCGGTCGCGTCGTCGCCGAGCTCGAGCAGCTCGGCGTGCCGCTTGCCGGTGACCATGAAGAACGAGCCTGCGGCGGCGACGAGGAGGAACCAGGTCGAGATCTCGACGCCGACCGCGACGCCACCCGCGATCGTGCGCAGCACGAACCCCGCGGCGACCGCGGCGAGGTCGAGCACCGCCTGGTGCTTCAGCCAGGTGCTGTACAGGGCGGTCAGCAGCAGGTACCCGCCGACGACGAGCGCGAGCTGCGGCGCGGGCCGCGAACGAGAGACGCGATCGCGGCACGCGGTGAGCAGCGCGCCGCCCGCGAGCGCCTGGCGGACGGTGACCGCGCCCGGCGGCGACGGGTCGCGTCCGCTTCTTCGGGTGGCTCCGGTCGGCCTCGGCGTCGAGCGCGTCGTTCACGAAGTAGGTGCCGCTCGCGGCGAGGCAGAAGCACACGAACGCGATCGCCGTGTCGACGAGCGCCTCGCGCTCGGTGAGCACGCCGGCGGCCGCGGCGGGCGCCGCCACCACGAGGACGTTCTTGGTCCACTGCTTCGGTCGGGCCAGCCGGACGAACGCGGCGGCGCGCGAGCGGGCCGGGGCCGCTGGCATCACGACGACCTCGCGGTGACGCTCCACCGGTGCCGGATCGCGGATCCGCCGGGCGACGTCTCGAACGCGCGTCGGGATCCCACGTCAGATCTCCAGCGGCTCGTGCCCGATGGTCTCGACGAGGTCGTCGACCGCGCCTTCGGGCACCCCGCGGCGCATCCGCGTGACCGAGGAAGGCGAGCATGCACACCGCCGCGACCCCGGCGCCCGCGACGAACCCGAGCTCGACGCGCAGGAACAGGTCGTCGCCCGCCGCGGTGACGACCACGAACGCGGCGATGCCCGCCATCCACGAGATCGCCGCGCCCGCGTACCCCCGCAGCGCGATCAGGCCCTGCGCGAGGGTCAGGGCGAGGATGAACCCTCCCGCCCCCGCGGTGAGCAGCGCGAGGTCGCGGTTGCCCAGGATGAACTTCTCCTCGCCGAACGCGATCTTGCCGACGAAGGGGCCGATCGTCGCCGCGGCGACCGTGCCGAGCAGGCCGAGCCCGACGACGATCACGACGAGCCGGCGCATCCCCGACCGGAAGTCGTCGTGCCGGCCCTCGCCGGCGAGACCCGCGAGCTTCGGGAGCAGCGCCGCCTGCACGGCCTGGAAGAGCAGGATCGGGACGCGGGCGATGAACAGGCCGGTGATGAACTTGCCCGGCGAGGTCCTTCTGGTCGGAGTCCGCGAGGATGCTCGCGGCGAGGAAGCTGCCGTACGAGAGCGCCTGCGCGAGCACCGATCCGAGGAGGAGCAGCGAGAGCGCGCTCGACAGCTCCGAGTAGGGCGCCGCCGGGCCGGGTGTCACGAGGTCGCGTTGACCCCGGAGCGAGATCGCCATCGCGGCGAAGGGCGGGAGCGCCAGCGCGAGTCCGTAGAGGCCTGGCGTACCGACCCCGGCGACGAAGAGCAGCGCGCACAGCGTGATGCGGACGATGCCCTCGGAGCCGTGCATCATCCCGTACGGCCCGAATCGCCCGTTGCCCGAGAGCGTGCCGCGCGTGATGTGGGCCGTGTAGTACGAGGCGAGCGCGACGAGCAGGCCCGCGAGCAGGAGCGTCTCGCCGTGGAACAGCTCGTCGACCAGGCGAGGGGCGCCCGCCAGCGCGACCAGCGCGACCGCGCCCGCCAGCAGCCCGCCGAGCAACGCGGCGCGTCTGACGAGCGGCCCTCCGCCGATGCCGAGCGCGCGCCGGTGCGCGAGCGCACGGCTCACCTCCTGCTCGAGCGGCTGGAAGAAGCCGGGAGCGACGATGAACACGATCGCCCAGAGGCCGTTGAGGGCGGCGTAGCCCTCGTCGGTGAGCTGGCGGGCGGCCAGGATCTGGAAGCCGTACGCGGTGACGCCCGCGATGACGAGGCCGGCGCCGATCGCCCACGTGCCCTCGGGGAGCGGGCTGTTCTTGGCGGCCGCGATCAGCCGTTGCGCGCGTGGAGCCACCGTGAGCAGGTCCTCGGTCGACGGGAGGCCGAATTCTAGGGCCCGGCGGAGGTCACGCCCCAGATCCGTGGGCTGCGGGCCGGAAGCGGTGGGACGCGCAGTACCGTGCAGGGACGTGAGCACCCGGATGCTGTTGATCCTCGCCGCCCTCACCGGGCTCGTGATCCTCGCCGCGTTCGCTGTGCAGGTCCTGTTCGCGGCCGATTGAAGGGGGGATCGTGGGCGACACCTTCGACCTCGTCGTGCTGGGCGGCGGGCCCGGTGGCTACGCGGCCGGCCTGTACGGGGCCTCCGCGGGGCTCGAGGTCGCGATCGTGGAGGAGCGCCGCGTCGGCGGCACGTGCCTGCACCGCGGCTGCGTCCCCGCGAAGGAGCTCCTGCAGACGGCCGAGGTGTACCGGACGGTCGCGGGTGCTGCCGAGTTCGGCGTGCACGCGGGCGCCGCGTCGATCGACCTCGCGGTGTCGCAGGTCCGCAAGCAGCAGGTGGTCGACCGCCTGACCGGCGGGCTCGAGTCGCTGCTGAAGGGCCGGAAGGTAACCGTCGTGCCGGGTACGGGCACCCTCGCCCCCGACGGCCGGACCATCCGGGTGTCGGACGGCAGCGAGATCACGGGTCGCAACGTCCTGCTCGCCACCGGTTCGGCGCCGCGGACCCTGCCGCTGCCGGGTTTCGAGCTCGACGGCGAGCGGGTGCTCTCGTCCGACGAGGTGCTGCAGCTCGACGCCGTGCCCGATCGGGTCGCCGTCGTCGGCGGCGGGGCGATCGGTTGCGAGTTCGCCTCCTTCCTCGTCGACGTCGGCTCGCAGGTGACCGTGCTCGAGGCGCTCCCGCAGATCCTGCCGGGCGTCGACCAGCAGGTCGCGCAGACGGTCGTGCGCGCGTTCACCAAGCGCGGCATGAAGGTGCACACGGGCGTGAACGTCGTCGCGCTCGACCGCGGCAGTTCCGACGTGGCGGTGCGCTTCGAGGGCAGGAACGGCGAGGAGCGGCTCATCGTCGACCGGGTCGTGGTGAGCGTGGGTCGGCGGCCGCGCAGCGAGGGCGTCGGGTACGAGGAAGCGGGCGTGAAGGTCGACGAGCGCGGCTTCGTGGTGGTCGACGGCACCATGCGCACGACGGTCGACGGCGTCTACGCGGTCGGCGACCTGGTCGCGACGCCGCAGCTCGCGCACGTCGCGTTCGACGAGGCGATCGTCGCGGTCAAGGCGATGCTGGGCGAGTCGCCGCTGCCGATCGACTACGACCGGGTGCCGTGGGGCATCTACTGCCACCCGGAGGTCGCGTTCTGCGGGCTCACCGAGACGCAGGCGCGCGAGCGCGGCCACGAGGTGGTCACCTCGGTGCACCGGTGGGGCGGCAACAGCCGGGCGCTGATCATCGGCGAGACCGACGGGTTGATGAAGATCGTCGCCGAGCAGGACGGCCCGATCCTCGGCGTGCACATCGCGGGCCCGTGGGCGACCGAGCTGCTCGCGGAGGCGTACCTCTCGGTCAACTGGGAGGCGACGGCCGCCGACGTGGGCATGCTGATCCATGCGCACCCGACGCTGTCGGAGCTCTTCGGCGAGTCGGTGCTGGCGTTGACCGGCCGCTCCCTGCACGGCTGACACATGTCCGAAGGTTCGTGGACCCGGCGGGGTCCGATCGGGAACGAGCGGGTTCCGGAGAGGTGATGGGCGTGGACGTGACGATGCCGCAGCTGGGCGAGACGGTCACCGAGGGCACGATCACGCGCTGGTTCAAGCAGGTGGGCGAGCGTGTCGAGGCCGACGAGCCCCTGTTCGAGGTGTCGACCGACAAGGTGGACTCCGAGGTGCCTGCCCCCACCGGCGGGGTGGTCCAGGAGATCCTCGTGCCCGAGGGCGAGACCGTGCCCGTCGGTGCCCGGCTCGCCGTGATCGGCGACGGCGAGGGGACCTCCACCGCGGCCGCCGCCCCCGCGGCCGCGCCCGCTCCGCCGCCCGCTCCCGAACCGCAGCCGGTGCCGGCCGCGCCGGCCGGCGCATCCCCCGGACCGTCCGCGCCGGTCGAACAGCAGGCCGCGCCCGCCCCGCCGGCCGCTGCGCCCGCTGCGGCCCCCGCCGCGCCGCCGCCACCGCCGCCGGTTGCTCCCGCCCCGGAGGCGCCCGCCCCCGTCGCGCCGGGGGTGGTCGCGTCGCCGATCGTCCGGCGCCTCATCTCGGAGCACGGTCTCGACCCGGCCCGCATCACCCCGACGGGCGAGGGCGGCCGCATCACCCGCAACGACGTGCTCGCCGCGGCGCGCGCCGGCGCGCCGGCGCGCACCGACCGCGCCGGCACCGACCGCGCCGGCACCGACCGCGCCGGCACCGCAGGCCCGTGCGGTCGCCGAAGCCGCGGTCGCACCGGTCGCCCGCGCGGCCGGCGACGAGGTGATCCCGTTCGACAACATCCGCCGCCGCACGGCCGAGCACATGGTGCGGTCGAAGGCGACGAGCGCGCACGTCTACACGTCGGTGCGCGTCGACTTCGA
>BPGH01000002.1 GCA_026002935.1 Acidimicrobiia bacterium | reverse complement strand
TTCATCGCGCGGGCGTTCTGTGACGTCGTGCACGACTACCCGCACGTGAACGCGAGCATCGACGGCGAGGCGCTCGTCGTGCACCGCGACGTGCACCTGGGCATCGCCGTCGACCTCGACTTCAAGGGCCTCGTCGCGCCCGTGATCAGGAACGCGGACGGCAAGCGCCTCCGCCTGATCGCACGCGAGATCCGCGATCTCGCGACGCGGGCGAAGACGAAGCAGCTCAGCCCCGACGAGGTGGTCGGCGGCACGTTCACGATCACGAACATGGGGCCGTTCGGCACGACGATGACCTTGCCGATCATCAACCAGCCGCAGCTCGCGATCCTCGCGACGGACGCGATCCGCAAGGAGCCGGTGGTCGTCGAGGGCCCCGACGGTGAGGACACGATCGCGATCCACCACGTGGGGTACCTGTCGCTGACCTGGGACCACCGGGCGTTCGACGGCGCGTACGCTGCCTCCTTCCTCAACGAGATGCGCGAGATCCTCGAGACGCGCGACTGGGAGCCCGAGCTCGCATGACGACGCTGCGCACGCGCTGGCTCGGCACCGTCGCCTACGCGGAGGCGGCCGACCTGCAGCGGGCGCTGCACTCGCGCAGCGACGACCACTACCTGCTGCTCCTCGAGCACCCGCACGTGTACACGCTGGGGTCGAGCGCGAAGCCGGAGCACGTGCTGCGCGACCCGGCGAGCGTCGGTGCCGAGCTGGTCGAGGCCGACCGCGGGGGAGACGTCACCTACCACGGTCCGGGCCAGCTCGTCGGCTACCCGATCGTCGGCCTGGCGGAGTGGCGGGCGGGGCAGCGCGACGTGCTCGCGTACGTGCGCCGCCTCGAGTCCGTGCTCGTCGCCGTGCTGGCCGACTTCGGCGTCGACGCGCGGGCCGTACCCGGCTACACGGGCGTGTGGGTGGGGGACGAGAAGATCGCGGCCATCGGCGTGCGGGTCGCGCAGGGCCGCACGCGCCACGGGTTCGCGCTCAACGTCGACCCCGACCTCTCGATGTTCTCGCACATCGTGCCCTGCGGGATCCGCGACCGGGGGGTCACGTCGCTCGCGCGGTTGCTCGGCTCGGCGCCGGAGATGCGCGCGGTGGTCGACCGCGTCGTGGCGCGGTTCGCCGAGTGCTTCGGCTACGGGGAGGTGGCGCGGGCCGACGTCGCATGGCGCGCCCCGGAAGTCGTCGCGTCGCAACCCGCGCGCCTGCTCGGGCGGCTCGCGGAGGCCGGTGTGCAGCCGGTCGACCTCTCCCGGGAGCGGCCCGAGTGGATGCGGGTGCGCGCGAGGTTCGACGACGGCTACATGGAGGTGAAGCGGCTCGCGCGCGGGCTCGAGCTGCACACCGTCTGCGAGGAGGCGGGCTGCCCGAACATCTACGAGTGCTGGGCCGACCGCACGGCGACGTTCATGATCCTCGGCGAGCGGTGCACGCGCGCGTGCGGGTTCTGCCTCGTCGACACGCGCAAGCCGCTGCCGGTCGACACCGACGAGCCGCGCGCGTCGCGGAGGCGGTGGAGCGGCTCGGCCTCGCGCACGCGGTCATCACCTGCGTGGCGCGTGACGACCTGCCGGACGGGGTGCGTCCGTGTTCGCGGCGACCGTCGACGCGATCCGGAGCCGATGCCCGGGACGGGGGTGGAGCTCCTGATCTCCGACTGCAAGGGCGACCCGTCGGCGCTCGCCACGATCTTCGGCGCGCGGCCCGACGTGCTGAACCACAACCTCGAGACCGTCGCGCGGCTCCAGCGGGCGGTGCGCCCGTCGGCGGGATACGCGCGCTCGCTCGCGGTCCTCGCGCGCGCCGCCGACGCGGGCCTCGTGACGAAGTCGGGGATCATCGTCGGGATGGGCGAGACGGTCGACGAGGTGATGGAGGCGGTCCGCGACCTGCGTTCGGTCGGCGTCGAGATCCTCACCGTCGGCCAGTACCTCCGGCCGTCGGCGTCGCACCTGCCGGTCGTGCGGTGGTGGGCACCCGAGGAGTTCGGGGCCGTGCGCGACCACGCGCTCGCGCTCGGGTTCCGCCACGTCGAGGCCGGGCCGCTCGTCCGCTCCAGCTATCACGCGCGTGCCGCGGTGGAGCCCGTCGGCCTGGCGTAGGCCACAATGGCGCCGTGGGCGCCGTGCTCCCCGCCATCACCGAGGATCTCGCCGAGTGGCTGCGCGCGCAGCCGATGTTCTTCGTCGCGACGGCCCGAGCTCGGGCGGGCACGTCAACGTCTCGCCGAAGGGCTACGACGTGCTCCGCGTGCTCGACGACCGGACGGTCGCCTACCTCGACCTGACCGGCAGCGGCGTCGAGACGATCGCGCACGTGCGCGAGAACGGCCGCGATCACGCTGATGTGGTGCGCGTTCGAGGGCAAGGGGCGGATCGTGCGGATCTCCGGGCGGGGCCGGGTGCACGAGCTCGGCTCGCCGCGCTTCGCCGAGCTCGCGCCGCGGTTCCCGTCGCTGCCCGGCGCCCGGTCGATCATCGAGGTCGAGGCCGATCGGATCGCGACGTCGTGCGGCGACGGCGTCCCGTTGATGGACTTCGTCGGGCACCGCGACCGCCTGCTCGACTGGGCCCGCGCGAAGGGCGAGGACGGGCTGCGCCGACTACCGCGCCGCGAAGAACGCGGTGAGCATCGACGGGCTGCCCGCGCTCTGATGCGGTACGCGGCGCGGATCGCCCGGGCGCGCGAGCGGATGGCGGAGCTCGACGTCGACGTGCTGCTGCTGTCGGTGGGGGCGGACCTGCCGTACCTCACCGGCTACGAGGCGATGCCGCTGGAGCGCCTCACCATGTTCGTGCTGCCGCGCGAGGGCGACGCGAAGCTCGTCGTCCCGCGCCTCGAGGCGCCGCGCGTCGCCGGGCGGACGGCGTGTTCGAGATCGTCGCCGTGGGAGGAGACCGACGACCCGGTCGCGATCGTCGCCCGGATCGCGAACCGTCCCGCCCGGGCGGCGATCGGCGACCGCACCTGGGCGCGCTTCCTGCTCGCGCTCGAGGACGCCATGCCGGCGACGGTGTTCTCCCCCGCGTCGGAGGTCCTCGGCCCGCTGCGGGCCGTGAAGGACGAGGACGAGATCGAGGCCCTGCGGGCCGCCGCGGCGGCGGTCGACGCGCATCGCCGTCGAGCTGCGCGACGCGCGCGTTCGCGGGGCGCACCGAGCTCGACCTGCACCGGGAGCTGGTCGAGCGGATGCTCGCCGCGGGCCACGAGCGCGCGAACTTCGCGATCGTCGCCGCCGGCGAGCACGCGGCGAGCCCGCACCACGAGCCGTCGGCGGCGCGTGTCGTGCGCGAGGGCGACGTCGTGCTGTGCGACTTCGGCGGGACGATGCGCGGGTACTGCTCCGACATCACCCGGATGTTCCACGTCGGCGAACCCGGCGCCGAGGTGACGCGACGTGTACGCGGTGCTCGTCGAGGCGCAGGAGGCGGCCGTGCGCGCGGCGACGGTCGGCACGCCGTGCGAGGAGGTCGACGCCGCCGCGCGTCGCGTGATCGCGAAGGCGGGCCACGGCGAGCACTTCGTGCACCGCGTCGGGCACGGGATCGGCACCGAGGCCCACGAGGACCCCTACATGGTCGCGGGCAACCGCGCCCCGCTCGTCGCCGGCAACGTGTTCAGCGTCGAGCCCGGGCATCTACCTGCCGGGCCGGTTCGGGATGCGCCTCGAGGACATCGTCGTCGCCACCGGCGACGGGCCGCGTGCGGTGCAACGAGGCGCCACGCGACCTCGCGGTCGTCGGGTAGGGGCCGCGTGGAGCTCGACGCCGGGACCTTCCTCGTGCAGCTCGCGGCCGGCGGGATGCTGTCTGCTGGGTGACGACGCGCCGGCGCGAGGTGAGCCTCGGGTACGGCTGGATGCTGCGCATCGTCCACGGGCTGCTCGCGGCCGGCGGCGCGGCGCTCCTGTTCGGCGGCGGTCACCACGTCGCGGCGGTGCTCGCCTCCGCGACGGTCGTCGCGATCGCGGTCGCGCTGTGGGTCTCGGTCGCCCGGCGCGCCGCGGGCGTCAGCGGACGCGAGGCGCTGCGGGCGCAGCGCCGGGCGCGCGTCGCCGCGATGGTGGGCCGGGGCGGTGGCGACCCCGGACCGCCCGGCGGGCGCGGGGCGCGAGTTCCCGCCGGTGCTCGACCTCGCGGCCGCGGTGCTCGGCCTCGCCACGTGCTCGCGGCCGCCGGGTTCGCGGGCGGCCCGTACGCGCTCGCGGCCGCGCGCCTGCTCGTCGGCGCCGCGTTCCTCGGCGCGATCACCGACGCGATGCTGCTCGGCCACTGGTACCTCGTGCAGCCCGGGCTGCGGCGCGACCCGTGCGGGAGGTCGTCGTGTGGACGGCGGCGCTGTGGCCCGCCGAGGTCGCCGTGTTCGTGTGGCCCACGGGCATCCTGCAGGTGTTCACGGGCGCGGTCGACGACGGGTACGGCGGCCTGCTCGGCTGGGTCTGGCTGGTGTGCGCCGTCACGACGATCGCCCTGGTCGGGCTCACGTGGCTCGCGCTCAAGGAGCGCGCCTACTCGGCGGTGATGGCCGCGACCGGGTTGCTCTACCTGGGGATCCTCACGGCGTTCGGCATGGACCTGGTCCCCCGCGCGGTCCTCGCCCCCTGACCGCGCACCGCGGGCGGGGTCACGGTGCGCGGTCCGCGACGGCCCAGCGCACCGCGACGAGCTGCGGCGGTCGCGCCGTCACGTCGAGCCCGAACCCGGTGCCGGCCGCGGCGCGCGGCCCGGACCGCTCCGCCGTCGAGGCGACGAGGAGCCGGCGGAGCGCGCCGGTCGTCGTGTCCCGGATCACGATCGAGCCCGCCACGTGGGCGGTACCGGGGACCCGGCGGAGGTCGAACGCGACGTACGGCGGCGGCGTGGTCGTCGCGGCGGCCGGGACGAGGCGTCCGCGGCCCACGACCGACAGGACGCGTGCCCCCGTGCCGCGCACGGCCACGTCGCCGTACACGTCGCCGTCCGCCGCGTACGGCGCCCGACCCGTGATCGTGACCGACGCCCGGTCGAGCACCCCGGAGGTGCCGAGATCGAACACGTGGACCGCCTGGGCGCCAGGTGCCCCGACCACCGCGGCCTGCTGCACCGCGACGCTCGCGCCGAAGCCGTCACCGGGCGTCCCCGACGCGGGAAGCAGCGTCCCCTGCAGGACCGCGCCGGTCGCACCCCGTCCGTACAGGTAGGCGGCCCGCACCGCCGGGTCGCCTGCGATCGCGCGGGCCGCCCCGGCCGCGACCGTGTCCCCGAAGCGTGCGCCGCCGACCTCCCGTCCGAGCGGGGCGACCGCACCGGCGTCGGGGTCCACGAGGAACCCCGACACCGACGCGCTGCCGGGCGCGCCGACCACCAAGCCGGTCGACTCGAGGTCGAGCGCGTCCCCGAACCGGCCGCCCGGCACGCGTGGCTGCTCGACGACCCGACGCCAGTGCACCCAGCCGGCAGTCGAACCGAGGTAGAGGTCCGCGGCCCCCGCGCCGTCGGCGCCCGGGGGCCCCGACGGCGACGAGCCGGAACCCGAACGAGACCTCGATCGCGACCGCCGTCCCGGCACCGGCGGGGGCGGCGGCACCGGCCGGGGCGAGCGCGCCGGTCACCTGCCACGTCGCGCCGGGCTCGCCCGGCTCGAACACCCATGCACCCCCGCGCCGGGCGCGCCGACCACGATCCAGAGCTCCGCGGACGCGTCGACCGCGGCGCCGAAGCGGGCACCCGCGGCCGGCACGGGCGCGACGAGGCGTGCCCGTGGCACCCAGTCGCCGGTGCCGACGCGCTGGAACACGTACGCCGCGCCCGCGTCGGCCCGGCCGGCCACGTCGGTGCCCGGCGCGCCGACGACGGCGAACTGCCCGCTCAGCGCGACCGCGGCGCCGAACCCGTCACCCGGCGCCCCGGGCGACGGCGTGAGCGTGGCGGTGTGCCGCCACCCGCTCGCGTCGCGCTCGTAGACCTCGGTGGCGTTCGCGCCGCCCGCGAGCACCACGTCCTCGTAGGTCGCGACCGCGCCGCCGATGCCGGCGGCGGTGAACACGGTCTCGCCGGTGGCGACGGTCGCGGCCCCGGCCCCGACGGCACCCGGCGGCCCGGCGAGCGCCGCAGCCGCGAGCCCGGCGGCGGTCAGGCGGGCGAAGGGCCTCACGGCCGGGACTCGGGTGCCATGGCGATCCTCCTCGGTCGCGCTCGGCCGACCGTACGGGCGCGCCGGCCGGGCGGGCAGGGCACAAGGTCCCGCCCGGTCCCGGGATGGGCGCGGTCGCGTCCGCCTATCGTGGGCCCGTGCACGACTCGGTGACCGTCCACATGGCCGCGCCCCCGGAGAAGATCTGGGACCTCGTGAGCGACGTGACGAAGATCGGCCGCTACAGCCCCGAGACCTTCGAGGCCGAGTGGCTCGACGGCGCGACCGGTCCGGCGGTCGGCGCGCGGTTCCGGGGCCACGTGCGCCGCAACGGGCGCGGCCCCGTCTACTGGACGGAGTGCACCGTCACCGCGTGCGAGCCGAACCGCGTCTTCGAGTTCGCGGTCGGCCCGCGCGGGCGCGCGATCAACACGTGGCGCTACGAGCTCGTGCCCGCGGGCGACGGCACCGACGTGACCGAGTCGTTCCGGCTCGCCGACCACTTCCTGATCCGTGCGTACTGGGCGCTGTTCGGCCGCTGGCGCGGCCGTACGAACCGCGAGGGCATGCGCACGACGCTGGAGCGCATCAAGGCCGAGGTCGAGTCGGCGTAGGCCCCGGGCGCGGACCCGGGCTCACCCGGCGCCCCGCGCGCGGCGCGCCGCGAACGGGTCCCAGGCCGGGGGCGCGTCCGCCAGGTGGCGCGCGACGAGCCGCGCCACCTCGGCCGGGTCGAGCGCGGAGGGCGGCCCGCCCGGTCCGGTGCGCAGTTCGGGGGTCAGCTCGGAGGGTGGGCCCGCCACCCAGCGGGCGCCGCCGGGCTCCGCCGCGCTCAGCGCGTCCGCGAGCGGGCGCAGGTCGCGCCGCGGCCGGACCGGCCGCGACCGGTACTGGACCCAGCCCTCGTACCGGCACGTCGCCACGTGGCGCCCGGTCGCCGGGTCGAGCACGAGGGTCGTCGTCATCGCCGTCGCGGCGTGCAGCGCGAACGGGTGGAGGCCGGGCGCACCGCCGGCCGGCAGCGTGACGACGGCGAGGTCGAGCGCGGCGTGCTCCTCGACCGTCACCACCCCCGAAGCGAGGGCGCGGATCCCCGCCTCGATCGCGGCGTCCTCGTCCGCCCACAGGTCGCGGCAGCGGCCGGGGTCGTCGAGCCACGACGGCAGCAGGTCGAGCGCGGCCCGGTACAGCGCGCCGGTCGCGTCGCCGCCGACCGGCGGCCCGAGCGGCGAACGGTCCGGGTCGGCGAGCGACGAGAGCGCGATCGCGACCCGGGCCGACGACCGCTCGGCGCACACCGCGAAGTCGCCGGCGGACGCGAGGTCCTCGAGCTGCGCCCGGCGTGCGAGCGCGGCCTGCGGGTCCACCAGCGCGAAGACGCCCGCGACACCGTCCTCGTCGTAGTGGTTGTTCGTGACGACGCGCGCGGCCCCGTGGAGGTCCGCCCCGCGGTCGAGGTAGCGCAGCACCATCTGCGTCGACGTGTCGGCGGCGCACCCGGGTGGCGCGGGTACGCCCGGCCAGTGGGAGAGCGTCAGCACGGTCGCGTCGTTCGGGGCGCCGTCGACGACGACGTTCGGCTCCCCGGAGGTGTTCCCGTACGGCTCGAAGCGCAGGCCCTGCGTCCGCACGCCGCCGACGGTACGCCCGGTGGCGGCGCCCGTGCCCGCGCCCGGCGGGCCCGCAGAGGTGCGGGCACGGGGCGCGCCGTGGGAGCCTGGCGCCCGGCGCCCGCCGGAGGCGCCGTACCCGACCCGGGAGACGCCCGCGACATGCTCGTGCTGAGGATCGAACACCCCGTCGACGACTACGAGGCGTGGAAGCGCGCGTTCGACGGCGACCCGCTCGACCGCAAGGGTTCGGGCGTGCGCTCGTACCGCGTCATGCGGGGCGTCGACGACCCGCGCCTCGTCACCGTCGACCTCGTCTTCGACGACCGCGACGCGGCCGAGTCGATGCGGTCGGCGCTGCACGGGCTCTGGGACCGGATCCGCGCGACCGGGCTCGATCGGCGACCAGGAGCTGCGCCTCCTCGACCTCGCCGAGGACGCAGCGGCCCTGAGGCGCACGCGGGCCGGGCCCGGCCCGCGCGTCACACGACGAAGTACTTCGCCTCGGGGTGCGGGACGATGATCGCGGACGTGCTCTGCTCGGGCACGAGGTGGCACTCCTCGGTGAGGCTCACGCCGATGCGCTCGATCTCGAGCAGCTCCGCGAGCTTCGCCTGCTCCTCGAGGTCGGGGCAGGCGGGGTAGCCCCACGAGTACCGCGACCCGCGGTACTGCTGGCGGAAGAGGCCGGCCAGCGTCGGGCCGTCCTCGTCGGCGAACCCCCACTCCTCGCGGATGCGGCGGTGCCAGAGCTCGGCGAGCGCCTCGGTCATCTCGACCGAGAGGCCGTGCAGCAGCAGGTAGTCCTGGTACCGGTTCGCGGCGAACAGCTCCCGCTCGCGCTCGGTCGCGCGCGGGCCCATCGTCACGACGTGGAACGCCGCGTAGTCCGCGTCGCCCGAGTCGACCGAGCCGGAAGAAGTCGGCGATGCACAGGAACGGCGCCTTGCGCTGGCGCGGGAACTCGAACCGCAGCCACTCCTGGGTGCGCGAGTCGTCCTTCCACACGACGAGCGAGTCGCCCTCCGAGTTGACCGGGAAGTAGCCCCACACGACGCTCGGGACGAGGAGCCCCTCCTGCTTGGCGGCGTCGAGCTGCGCCCGGAACACGGCGCGGATGCGCGCCTTGAACTCCTCGTCGGTCTCCCCGGCCGACTTGTCGGGCCGGAACTGCCACTGGTTGCGGAACAGCGCGGTCTCGTTCACGTACGACGCGATCTCGTCGATCGAGATGCCCTTGGCGACCCGCGAGCCGATGAACGGCGGCTCGAACACCACCACGTCGCTCGCGACGGCGGAGCGCGCCGGGACCTCGGCGGGCTCGTCGACCTGCTCGCTGCGGCGGGGCGGCAGCTTGCGGCCGCCGACCTCGCGCCCGAACGACGGGTCGAGCGTGCCGGTCCGCTTGCCCTCCATGAGCGCGTCCATGGTGCGCAGGCCCTCGAAGGCGTCCTTGCCGTAGAAGACGCGTCCCTCGTAGGTCTGGCGCAGGTCGACCTCGACGTAGCTGCGGGTGAGCGCCGCGCCCCCGAGCAGCACCGGGATGCGCTCGGCGAGGCCCCGTGCGTTCAGCTCCTCGAGGTTCTCGCGCATGATGAGGGTGCTCTTCACCAGCAGGCCGCTCATGCCGATCGCGTCGGCGTCGACCTCGAGCGCCTTCTCGACCATCTCGCTGATCGGCACCTTGATCCCGAGGTTGTGCACCGTGTAGCCGTTGTTGGTGAGGATGATGTCGACGAGGTTCTTGCCGATGTCGTGGACGTCGCCCTTCACGGTCGCGAGCACGACCTTGCCCTTGCCGGCTCCCTCGGACCGCTCCATGTGCGGTTCGAGGTAGGTGACGGCCGCCTTCATCGTCTCCGCCGACTGGAGCACGAACGGGAGCTGCATCTCGCCGCGGCCGAACAGCTCGCCGACGACCTTCATGCCCTCGAGGAGCACGTCGTTGATGATCGCGAGCGCGGGCATGGTGCGCAGCTGCTCGTCGAGGTCGGCCTCGAGGCCGTCGCGGTCGCCGTCGATGATGCGGTGCTTGAGGCGCTCGCGCGACCGGCCAGCCGGACCGGTCCTCGCGCTCCACCGCCGAGGCCTCCACGCCCTCGAACAGCGCCATGAACTCGGTCAGCGGGTCGTAGCCGTCGCGGCGCCGGTCGTGGATCAGGTCGAGCGCCACCTCCCGCTGGCGCTCGTCGATCCTGTGCATCGGCACGATGCGGGCGGCGTGCACGATCGCGGCGTCGAGGCCCGCCTTGCGGCACTCGTCGAGGAACACGCTGTTGAGCACGTGCCGGGCCGCGGGCTTGAGCCCGAACGACACGTTCGACAGGCCGAGGACCGTCGATGCGCCGGGGAGCTCCTCCTTGATCCGCCGGATCGCCTCGATCGTCTCCAGGGCGTCGCGGCGCAGGTCGTCGTCGCCGGTCGTCAGGGGGAACGTCAACGGGTCGAAGATCAGGTCGGTCGGGTCGATCCCGTAACGGCGGGTCGCGATGTCGTAGAGCCGGCGGGCGACCCGCAGCTTCCAGTCCGCGTCGCGCGCCTGGCCCTCCTCGTCGATCGTGAGGCAGATCACGGCCGCGCCGTACTCGCGGGCGAGCCTGAACACGCGGTCCATGCGCTTGCCCTCGCCCTCGCCCTCCTCGAGGTTCGCGGAGTTGAGGATCGCCTTGCCGCCGTGGTGCTGGAGCCCGACCTCCATCACCTGCGGTTCGGTCGAGTCGAACACCAGCGGCAGCGACGCCTGCGTCGCGAAGCGGCCGGCGATCTCGTCCATGTCGGCGGTGCCGTCGCGGCCGACGTAGTCGACGCAGACGTCGAGGACGTGCGCGCCCTCCTTCACCTGCTCGCGCGCCATCTGGACGCACGTGTCCCAGTCGCCGGCGAGCATCGCCTCGCGGAACTTCTTCGACCCGTTCGCGTTGGTGCGCTCGCCGATCGCGAGGTAGGCGAGCTCCTGGCGGAACGGGACGTGCGAGTAGATCGACGAGCACCCGGGCTCGAACTCCGGGGCGCGCGCGACGGGGGCGCGCACGCCGAGGCGCTCGGTGACCGCCCGCAGGTGCACCGGTGTCGTCCCGCAGCAGCCGCCGACGACGTTGAGGCCGAACTCGGTGACGAACCGTTCGTGCGCGTCGGCGAGCAGCTCGGGGTGAGGTCGTAGTGCGTCCTGCCGTCGACGACCGACGGCAGGCCCGCGTTGGGCAGGCACGACAGGAAGGTGCGGGCGTGCTGCGCGAGGTAGCGCAGGTGCTCGGTCATCTCGTCGGGCCCGGTGGCGCAGTTCATGCCGATCACGTCGACCTGCATCGCCTCGAGCGCCGTGAGGGCGGCGCCGATCTCGGTGCCGACGAGCATCCGCCCGGTGGTCTCGATCGTGACCTGGCACATGATCGGGAGCGAGCACGCCCGCCCTGGCCATCGCGCGCCGTGCGCCGTTGATCGCGGCCTTCGCCTGCAGCAGGTCGTACACCGTCTCGACCAGCAGGACGTCGACACCGCCCGCGATCAGCCCGTCGACCTGCGCCTCGTAGCCGTCGCGCAGTTCCGTGTAGCGGATGTGCCCGAGCGACGGCAGCTTCGTGCCCGGGCCGATCGAGCCGATCACGAACCGGGGCCGGTCGGGCGTCGAGTGCGCGGTCGCCACCTCCTTGGCGATCGCGGCCGCCCGCTCGTTGATCTCGAACGTCTTCTCGGGGATCTGGTACTCGCCGAGCACCAGCGGGAACGCGCCGAACGTGGCCGTCTCGACGGCGTCGACCCCGGCGTCGAAGTACTCGGAGTGCATCTGCGCCACGAGGTCGGGGCGCGTGAGGACGAGCATCTCGTTGCACCCCTCGAGCGCGGGCCCGCCGAAGTCGTCGGGACCGAGGTCGTGGGCCTGCATCCACGTCCCGAACGCACCGTCGAACACGAGCACCCGCTCGCGCAGCGCGTCGAGGAACGGGTGGTCCGCGCCGCTGCCGACGGGACGGCTGGTTCCCCGGGGATCGGCCATCGCGCAAGGGTACGCGGCCGCGGCGCACCCGCAGGAGCCGATTCGCGGGCGTTGCGCGCGCCGCGGTCGCGGCTGTCCGGTTCGCTCCGGCGCGGCGGCGGTGCGGCCCGCCCGTAGACTCCCGCCCCGTGCCGCTCACGCTGGAGACGTCCACGGCCGCCGTCGACCGGGTGCGGGTCGACCTCCTCGCGGTGCCGGTGTTCACCGACCGCCGCCTCGGTCCGGGCGCGGATGTCGTCGACCGTGCGCTCGACGGCGCGCTGGGCGAGTTCATGGCCGAGACCGGCTTCGAGGGCAAGCGGGGCGAGACGCTGCCGGTGCCGACCCGCGGGCGCCTCGGCGCCAAGGCCGTCGTGCTCGTCGGCCTCGGCGACCAGGACCGCATCGACGCCGAGGCGATGCGGCGGGCCGGCGCCGCCCTCGCCAAGCGGGCGGCGAAGGTGACCCGGGCCGCCACCACGATGCTCGCCGCCGCACCCGCGTCGCTCCCGGCCGACGCCGCGGCGCAGGCGCTCGCCGAGGGCGTGCGGCTCGGCGCCTACCAGTTCCTCACCTACAAGTCGGACGCGACGCCGTCGAGGCTCGCGAAGGTGACCGTCCTGCTCGGCCGCGCCGACGCCCGGGTGCGCGAGGCGCTCGCCCGCGGCGCGCGGATCGCCGAGGCGGTCGCGTGGGCGCGCGACCTCGTCAACGAGCCGGCCGCCGCGAAGTCGCCCGACGACGTCGCGAAGCTCGCGCGCCGGCTCGCGCGGGCGTCGGGGCTGCGGGTCACCGTGCTGGCCGGCGAGCAGCTCGCGCGCGAGCGCCTCGGCGGCGTCCTCGGCGTCGGGCAGGGGTCCGCGCGCCCGCCCCGCTTCGTGCGTCTCGCGTACGAGCCGCCGCGCCCGTCCGGCACGGTCGCGTTCGTCGGCAAGGGGGTCGTGTTCGACTCGGGCGGCCTGTCCATCAAGACGGCGTCGGGCATGGAGACGATGAAGACCGACATGTCGGGCGCCGCCGCGGTGCTCGCCGCGATGTCGGCGCTGCGCGACCTCGGGGTCCGGGTCCGCGTGCTCGGCTACGTGCCCCTCGTCGAGAACATGCCGAGCGGCACCGCGATCCGCCCCGGCGACGTGCTGCGGATCCGCAACGGCAAGACGGTCGAGGTGCTCAACACCGACGCGGAGGGCCGGCTGATCCTCGCCGACGCGCTGTCGATGGCCGTGGAGGCGAAACCCGCGGCGATCGTCGACCTCGCGACCCTGACCGGCGCGTGCATGGTCGCGCTCGGCGACAAGGTCGCGGGGTTGATGGGAAACCACGAGGGCTGGGTCGCGCAGGTGCGCGACGCCGCGGCCCGGGCGGGGGAGTCGGTGTGGCCGCTTCCGCTGCCCGACGAGTACCGCAAGCTGCTCGACTCCGAGGTCGCGGACGTGCGCAACATCGGCACCGGCAGCTACGGCGGCGCGCTCACCGCCGGGCTGTTCCTGAAGGAGTTCGTCGGCGACGTGCCCTGGGCGCACCTCGACATCGCGGGCCCGGCGCGCGCGGGTGCCGACGACGGCTACGTCGCCAAGGGCGGCACCGGCTTCGGCGTCCGGACGCTGCTCGAGCTCGCCCGCACCTTCGAGAAGCCCTGACGCCCCGGGCGCGGCCGGCCCGGGACGCCGCGCGCGTCAGGGCGTCACGACCACCGTGGTGCCGACCGGCGCCCAGAAGAACAGCGTCTTGACGTCCTGCTGGTTCATGCGCACGCACCCGGCGCTGCGGAACTGGCCGAGCTCCGAGTCGGACTGGATCGGCGTGCCGTCGCCCCGCAGCGGGATGCCGTGGAACCCGATGGCGAGCGACTTCCCCCACGCGAAGCGCGTCATGTACGGCAGGCGGAGCGTGCCGCCCTTCGCGCTCGACATGGTCGACTTGGAGAACACCCGGTAGGTGCCCGGCGCGGGGACCCCGCGCTTGCCCGACACGAGGAACGAGTGGGACGGGACACCGTCGGCCTCGACCAGCCAGACGCGCTGCATCGAGTTGGAGTAGACGATGCGCCGCCCCTCGCCGGAGCCGGGCGGCAGCGGCGGGCCCGCGGCCGGCGGGCGCGGGACGAGCGCCACCCAGTACCCGCCGGCGGACGCCGACGCCGCGATGCCCGCCCCGACGCGGCCGGCGTCGTTCGCGCCGCCGCGGAACGGCGCGTCGCCGTACGCGTAGACCGCGCCGTCGGTGCCGACCACCCAGGCGCCGTTGCCGCTGCGCGTCAGCGTGATGTCGGCCGCGCCCTGCGGCATCGGGGCGGCGGTGAGGCGCGGCGCGTCGCCGAACGAGAACATCGCGCCGTTGGCGCCGAGCAGCACGTAGCCGTTGCCGGTGCGCGACGCGGCGATGCCGACCACGTGCGTGCCGGTCCACACGCCGGCGAGGGAACCGTGGAAGCGCGCGTTGCCGAAGCTGAACACGCCACCGTCGCGCGCGACGAGCCAGTACCCGTCGCCCTGGGGCCGCGCGGCCATGCCGACGACCGGCGAGTTGAGGGGGAGGCCGCCCATCGAGCCGAAGAAGCGCGCGTCGCCGAAGCTGAACACGCCGCCGTCGTCGGCGCTGAACCAGTAGCCGTTGCCGGTCGGCGTGGGCGCCATCGCGTTCACCGGCGAGTTCAGGCGCATCCCGCCGGTCGAGCCGTGGAACGGCACGCCGTAGGAGAACACGCCGCCGTCCCGGCCGAGCAGCCAGTACCCGTTGCGGGTCGGGTGGGCGGCGACGTCGACGATCCGGCCGTTGAGCGGGACGTCGGGCGCGCCGAGCGCGGGGGCGGGGCCGAACGCGCGCACGTCGACGCTGGGGCCGGCGCCGGCCGGCGGGGCCGCCACGGCCAGCGCGGCGGCCGCGAGCGCCGCGGCGAGCAGGGGGCGGAGCAGCTTCATGCCCCCATCATCGGTCAGCGGCCCGCACGCATGCGCGCTCGGGCCCGCGAAACCCGGTCCGCGGGCGATCCGGGCCGCGGCGACCCGGCGGCGTCAGTGGCCGGTGGTGGACCCGTCGGCGAGGACGGCGTGCGGGAGGCAGTGCTCGTCGTACTCGGCGATCACGATCTGCGCGCCCTCCCCGCAGGCCGGGCACCGGGGGTCGCGCCGCACCTTGAACGTGCGGAACGACTGCTCCAGCGCGTCGTAGGCGAGGAGCCGGCCGCGCAGCGGGTCGCCGAGGCCGAGGATCAGCTTGATCGCCTCCAGCGCCTGGATCGACCCGACGATGCCGGGCAGCACGCCGAGCACGCCGGCCTCGGCGCACGACGGGGCGAGCTCGGGCGGCGGCGGCTCCGGCAGCAGGCACCGGTAGCACGGCCCGTTGTACGGGTCGAAGACCGTCACCTGGCCCTCGAAGCGGAAGATCGAGCCGTGCACGACCGGGATCCGCTTGATCAGCGAGGCGTCGTTGAGCAGGTAGCGGGTGGGGAAGTTGTCGGTGCCGTCGACCACGACGTCGTAGCCGTCGAGGATGTCGAGGATGTTGTCGGCGCCGAAGCGGACGTCGTAGGTGACGACGTCGACGTCGGGGTTGAGCGCCGTGAGGGTCTTCTTCGCGCTGTCGACCTTCCGCTCGCCGACCCGCTCGACGTTGTGGAGGATCTGGCGCTGCAGGTTCGACTGGTCGACGACGTCCATGTCGACGATGCCGAGCGTGCCCACGCCCGCGGCCGCCAGGTAGAGCGCGGCCGGGGAGCCGAGGCCGCCGGCGCCGAGGAGGAGCACGCGCGCGCCGAGCAGCTTCTGCTGGCCCTCCTCGCCCACCTCCGGCAGCAGGATGTGGCGGTGGTAGCGGTTGCGCTGCTCGGGGTTGAGCACCGCCGGGGTGACCCACGGCCGCCCCTCGTTCTTCCACCGGCCGAAGCCGCCGGCCATCGACACGACGTCGCGGTAGCCGAGCTCGGCGAGCGTCTTGGCGGCGAACGCCGAGCGCACCCCGCCCGCGCAGTAGACGACGATCGGGGTGTCGCGGTCGGGGATGCGGTTCTCGACCTGGCTCTCGAGGTGGCCGCGGGGGATGAAGACGGCGCCGGGGATCATCCCCTGCTCGAACTCGTCCTGTTCGCGCACGTCGAGGAACGTCGCCTGCGCCAGGCGTTCCTCGGCCGCGGCCGGGTCGATCTCGCGGATCTGGGCCTTGGTCTGCTGCAGCAGCTCGCGGAAGCCGGCCATCGTTCGCCACTCCGGGGGTCGGGACCTCGAAATCCTACCTCAGCGGTCGGGTTTCACCAACGGGCGGGGGCCCGGCCGTGTTCCCGGCCGGGGGCCCGGGGCGCCGCGCCCGGGTCCGGCGTGCCCCGCCGCTCACACCCGGGCGACGAGCGCGGGGAGCACGGTGCCGAGCCGGTCGCGCACCACGGCGTCGGCGACGGGGTCGAAGGGGGTCTCCTGGGCGTTCATGACGACCAGGCGGGCGCCGGCCGCGCAGCGCGATCTCGGGGAGCCCGGCGGCCGGGTAGACCGTGAGCGACGTCCCGATCGCCAGGAACACGTCCGCGTCGGCCGCCGCCCGCTGCGACCGCTCGAGGTCCTCCGGCACCAGGTTCTCGCCGAAGCTGATCGTCGCCGACTTGAGGATGCCGCCGCAGCGTTCGCACGGCGGGTCGTCCTCGCCGGCCTCGACGCGTGCGAGGACCGCGTCCATCGGGCCCCGCCAGCCGCACGCGACGCACTTCGCCTCCCGCACGTTGCCGTGGATCTCCACGACGATGCCGGGGTCCTGCCCGGCCCGGTGGTGGAGGCCGTCGACGTTCTGGGTGACGAGCGCGTGCAGCCGGCCCTTGCGCTCCAGGGCGACGAGGGCCTCGTGGGCGGGGTTGGGCGCCGCGGTCCACATCTCCGAGCGCAGCCGGTTCTGCCAGGCCCGGCGCCGCACCTCGGGATCGGCCAGGTAGTACTGCAGCGTCGCGGTCTTCTCGGCCTCGGGGTTCTTCGTCCACACCCCCTCGGGACCGCGGAAGTCGGGGATGCCGGACTCGGTCGAGATGCCCGCGCCGGTGAGTGCCACCACGTGGCGGGCGTCGCGCAACCAGCCCGCGATCGTGTCGAGGTCGGCGGTCATGGCGCGGCCGAGGGTACCGGCCGCGGGGAGACGGGGCGGCGGGGCCGGCGGGCCCGGGCGGGGTCAGCGGGCCGGGCCGAGGTCGGGCGGGAACCACCGCGCCGCGACGACCTCGGGGCCGCCCTCGTACGCGCGCAGCGCGAGGACGCACGGCCCCTCGGGGGTCGGCAGCCAGTTCGCCGGGTCCGCGGGCGGGCGCGGCCCGAGGTCGATCGTGAGGCCGCCGTCGGGGTCGCGCCGCAGGCCCGCGGTGCGGTTGCCGACGCTGTGGCGGCCGAGCTCGTTGGGGACGAAGAACCCGTCGGTGCCGTAGCAGCACAGCGACCAGAAGCCGTGCACCGGTGGGGCGTCGCCGGGGCCGAACCGCAGCGTCGCGCCCTGGCGCCCGTCGTGGGGTCGGGTGTAGGTGCGGTTCTCGGCCGGGAGGTGCGCGGCGAGCGCGAAGCGGGCGACCGCCGCGCGCACGAGGGGGTCGCCGCCGTAGTCGGCGCCGCGCCGGCGCGTGCCCCAGCCGTTGCCGTGCACGTCGGCCCCGAGCCCGTGGCGGCGGATGCGGCGGGCGCCGCGGCGGCGGCCCTCGGCGACGGCGTCGGGATCGGCGGGCGGTCCGGCGAGCAGCGTGCCGAGCGCGGCCGGCGGCGGCACGTCCCACGGCGCGGGCGGGTCCTCGGCCAGCGCGTCGGCGAGCGCCGCGAGCCAGTCGCCGTCGTCGCCGCCGCGCGGCGCCGGCGATCCGGCCCGTGCGGCGGGCGCCGGTGCCGGTCGCGGGTCCTGCTCGACGCGCAGCGCCGCCTGTACGGCGGCCGCGGCGTCGAGGTCGTCGGGGCCGTCGACCACGACCCGTGCGAGCACCCAGACGGTCGGGGTCGCGACGGGCACGACCTCGTGCGGGCGGTCGGGGTCGGGTGGGGTGTGCGGGTCCAGCCGCACCCGCACCGTTGCCCCCGCCGAGCCGTGCAGCCGCCGGCACACGTACTGCACGTTCGTGTACGCGTCGAGCAGCATCACCGACCAGTAGCGCGCCGGGTCGAGGGGCGGGACGTCGATGACGAGGTCGCCGCGGCGCAGGTCGAAGAACCCCGACGAGTAGAGCGTGTCGTTGTTCGGCGCGACGACGGTGCGGTCGGCCGCGGTGCTGAGGCGCCGACGGTGGTGCATCACCCCGGCCGGGCCGTGCCCGGCCCGGGTGCGGTGGATCGCGAGGAGGGGGAAGCCCCACACGTACGCGTCCGCGAGGTCGTCCGCGACGGGATCGGCGGCGTCGTCGTCCGCCGGCGGGGTGGCGCCGGCCGGGGTCGGCCCGCTCACCGGCCCGTCAGCGCGGCCAGGACGCCCAGGGTGAGCGTCGACTGGTCGAAGGGCGCGCCGGGGGGCGGCGCGTCGCCCATGCGCACGGCGACGACGCCGGCGGACGGCATGACCGCGACGACCTGGTTGCGGAAGCCGAGCGCGAAGAAGGTGTCCTCCGGTGCACCCGCCACGAGCTGCCCGTCGAACGACGACCCGTCGTCGCGGCCGGTGGTCGCGAGGCGGGGCGAGCCGATCCGGCCCTCGCGGTTGAGCCAGAACAGGTACCCGTACGCCGCGTTGAGCGGGGTGGACGGCGCACCCGTGGCCGCCTCGACGTACTCGCGCGACACGACCTGTTCGCCGTCCCACTCGCCGCCGCGCAGCATCAGCAGCCCGAAGCGCGCGAGGTCACGGCAGGTGGTGCGCAACCCCATGAACATCAGCGCGTTGCCCGCCGCGTCGCGGGTGAGGCGCGAGTGGCGCATCCCGATCGGCTCGAACAGGTGCGTCGCGGCGTACTCGACCGGGTCCTCGCCGGTCGCGGCCTCGAGCACCGCGTCGAGCGTCTGGATGGCCGAGTTGTTGTAGGCCCACACCTCGCCGGGCGCGTGGTCCTGCGCGAGGCCGATCGCGAACGCGGTCTTGTCGCGCTCGCGGATCGCCATCTGCCCGTAGTCGGTCTCGAAGTCCCAGTGCCGGCCCGAGTCGTTGCGAGCAGGTCCTCGACGGTGACGGCCTCGGCGGCGGTGCCCTCCCACTCGGGCACGTAGCGGGCGGCGGGGTCGTCGAGCGCGAGCGCGCCCTCGTCGCTCGCGATGCCGACGAGGACGCTCGTGACCGACTTCGTGACCGAGAACGCCTCGCGCTCGGTCTCGGGCGTCGCGCCGCCCCAGTACCGCTCGGTGACGAGGCGGCCGTCGCGGGTGACGACGAGGCAGCTCGACCCGGCCGCCTCCGCCTGCCCGGCGAGCGCGTCGAGCGCGGCGGCGTCGAACCCGGCGGCGGCCGGGTCGACCGTCTCCCAGTCGTCGGCCGGGTACGGCGAGGGAGGTCGTCGGGGCCGGCGCGGACGTCGTGGCGCGCGCGCCGGTGGTGGGCGCGGCGTCGCCCGGCCGGATCCCGTCGGAGCAGGCCGCCGCCACGAGGGCGCCCGCGAGGGCGAGGACGGCCGCCGTGCGGGCGGGCGCGAGGCGCATCCCCCGTACCCTACGCGGGCTCGAACGCGTGCACCTCGCCGGCGAGCGTCGGGACGTAGACGCGCCGGTCGGGGCCCACGGTGGTGCCGACGGTGAACACCGAGATGCCGGGCAGGGGCTCGCGGTCGACCTCTGCGCCCGTGCGGGTGTCGACGACCACGAGGTCGTTGACCCACTGCTGGCCGGTCGCGGCGGTCACGTACGCGACGTCGCCGTCGGCCTGCGTCGCGATGCCGCGGTTGAGCAGTGCGTCGTTGCGCCAGGCGAGCGTCGCGTGGTCGCCCTCGTCCTGCAGGGCGAGCAGCGGGCTCGCGCCGCCCCCGGCCGGCATGAGCAGGCCGTCGGGCGACAGCGACGCACTGCCGCCGGACGCGCAGCCGATCGGGAAGCTCCAGATCTCCTCGCCGGTCGCGGCGTCGAGCGCGTGCACGTTGCCGGCGTTGTCGTTGACGTAGACGCGGCTGCCGTCGGGCGACAGGTCCGGGCTCGACGCGCTCCCGCCGGGCAGCGCGTCGTTGGTCCACAGCGGGACGAGCGCGGGCCGCGGGTCCTCGGTGATGCGCATGGCCCGTACGCCGGCGGCGGGCGCGCCGGGCGTCCAGAAGGTGAAGATCAGCCGGCCGGTGCGCAGGTCGATGGCGGGCGTGTTCGCGCTGGGGCAGTCGCTGGTGCCCTGCGCGCACGCCCGCATCCCCTGCGAGGGGTCCCACGTCGCGCCGGGGACGAGCTCGACGGGCGGGAGCACGTGCCTGCCGTTCTCGCGGTACAGCACGTAGACGCGCCCGATGTGGGTGACGAACACGACGCGGCCGTTGGGCGTGAACTGGGCCGAGAGCGGGACGCCCTCGATCGGCGTCTCCCACAGCAGCGTCCCGTCGCGGGAGAACGCGTGCATCGCCTCGCCGTCGGCGAGGAACAGGCGGCCGTCGCGGTCGATCAGCGGCGACGACGCGACGGCGAACGTGTCGACCTCCGTGGAGCACCAGCGGGTCTCGCCGGTGCGCGCGTCGAGCGCGTGCAGGTGGCAGTCGCCGCCGGAGTTCGTGACGTACACCTGGCCTCGCGGGTCGATGGTCGGCCCGAGGTTGATCGTCCCCTCGAAGCTCGCGGTCCACGCGCGCTCCACGTCGCGCGCGCCCTCGACCGGTGCGTAGTCGCTGTTCGCCCCGTCGGCGTGCACGGCCGACCACGAGGGCGCGTACACGTTGCAGCCCGCCGCCAGCACGCCCGCCGCGAGCGCCAGCGCCGCCGTCCGCCTGGATCCCCTCACCGCGTCTCCCCGGTTCCCGGCCGCCCCAGATGCTGCGGAGAGTCTGCAATATCTACAGTCAATGCGCAAGAAGATCGTCTGAACGGTTTCTCATCGGGCCGAACGGCGACGCTGATGTGTGCATGATCACTGCGAAAATTGGTACGATGGTGCCCGTGACGAGCCTCGCCGCGCAGGACGGGCGCGCGCTGCGGTCCCGGCGCACCCGGGCCGCGATCCTCGACGCGCTGGAGCAGCTCGTGGAGGAGGGCGACCCGCAGCCCCGGGTCGGTGCCATCGCCCGGCGCGCCGGGGTGTCCCCCCGCACCGTCCACGGCCACTTCGCCTCGGTGGAGGAGCTGCACCGCGCGCTCGCGGAGCGGGCGACCCGCCGGGTCGTCTCGATGCTGGCGCCGGTCGACCCGCAGGCCCCGTTCGCCCGGAGGCTCGACGAGCTGGTCGCGCAGCGGGCACGGGTCAACGAGGCGCTCGGGCCGCTGCGGCGCGCGGCGGCCCGCCAGCTCCCGTACTCGCCCGCGCTGCGCCGCCAGCGGCAGCGGATGCGCGCGGCGTCGCGCGACCAGGTCGAGCGGGTGTTCGCCGCCGAGCTCGGGGCACTGCCGGCCGACGAGCGGGCCCGGCGCGTCGCGCTCGTCGACACGATCCTGTCGGGCGAGAGCTGGGAGCTGCTGCGCGACGAGCAGGGCCTCGCCGCGCCCGATGCGGCCCGGGCCGTCGCCGACGGGGTCGCCGCCGTGCTCGGCGTGCGGGCCGCGGCCGCGGCGTCCGGTCCGCCGGGGGTCCCGCCCGGGCCGGCGGGGCGGCTCGCGGCGCTGGACACCCGCATCGGCCGGCTGGTCGGCGCGATCGAGGAGGGCGGGCCGGCCGACGTGCTCGGCGCGCGCCTGCGGGCGCTGCGCGCCGAGCGGGCCGCGCTCGAACAGGAGCTGCGCGCGGCGAGCGAGGGTGCCGAGGGCTGAGGGCGGGCGCGGCCGGGGCGCGCCGCGGGGGGAGAGGCGGCGCGCCCCGACGGCTGGTGCGCGGCGGGCTCAGGCGCTCGCCGGCGCGTCCTCGCGTTCCAGCGCCTCGTGCTGCTCGCGGGTCCAGCGGACCGCCTCGTGGGCGACGCGCGGGGTGGAAGCCCGCGGCGTGCAGCGTGCGCTCGATCGGCGTCGAGGCGCTCGCCCTGCGCGAGCAGCGTGAGCGCGACGCGCCGGGCGCGCCGGCGCGCGAGCTCGGCCGGGCCGTCGACGCGCTGGCGCTCGACCCACTCGGCGTGGCGGGCCTGGAGATCGGCGGGGAGCCGCCGGACGTGGCGGCGGTGCACGGGCGGCAGCGTGCGGCGGACGGCGACGACGCCGGGTCGTCGTGACGGGCGAGGTCGAACTGCTCGAGGCGCTGGAGGGTGCGCAGCGAGCGGCGAGCTGCGGCCCCTCCTTCGCGCCGAGGCCGAGCGCCGCGGCGGTGTCGGCGACGGGCAGGGTGCAGCCCTGCGGGCGACCGCTCGAACCGGTCGGCCAGGTGGCGCAGCAGCAGCACGGCCGTGGGGCCGAGCGTCGGCAACCAGAACGTCTCGACGTACCACGACCGGGGGTCGTGGCCCAGCACGTCGATCACCGGGTCGGCCCAGGGCAGCACTCGGACGGTCTCGGCCACGTCGCCTCCCTCACACGATGGCATCTGAGAATGTGCCAGAGTGTCTAATACGGGCTCATGAGGGAACGCAAGGGATGGGAGGGAGAAATCGCTCAAGACGGTCCGGTCCGCGGCCGAACCACTCCTCGACCCGCACCTGCGGTCGGTCCGCCCGGGACGACCCCACCGGACGGACGCATCCGGCGCATCCGGGTCGGGCCCGGGTGACCCGAGCCGGGCCCCACTGCGCGGTCCCTGCGGGCGGCGCCGGCACCTCGCCGGCGCCGCCCGCGCGAGGGCGCCCGTCGCAGTCTCCGGGTGCGGCGCTGCGGCGTCGAAGCCGGCGCCGCCCGCGCGAGGGCGCCCGGCCGAGACCGGGGTGCGGCCCCGGCCGTGCTCGGCCTCCACGACGCTCCGGCCCGGTCCGCCCGGGTCCCGGGCGGGCTCCCGGACGCCGACCTCCGGGAAGGGTGGGGTGTGGTGGGCGCCCGCCGCGACTGTGCGCAGGGCGCGGCCCGGCTGCGGCGTCGGCTGCCCCTGGCCGGCGACAGATGCCAGCCGAGCTGCTCGGCGTTGCTTCCCCAGGGGAGTGACGGCGTGGATCCGAGTCGGAGTGGAATCGCGGAAGTCGTGGCCTTACGGTCTTCCCCTAGGAGAAGAGACGTGCTCGTCACAAGTGTTGATCTGCGTGTGACGTTTCGGAGTCACCAAGGGCGCTGCTGCTTCTGGGCAGTGGATCGATCGTCCGCAACCACAAGCCTGGATCGCCATGCGCGATGGCGCGTCAGGACCAGTTCGTCGCCGGGATGTCTTCCGCTGAAAGCCATTGCGATGTCCGAGCGGCGACTCATCGAGATCTTGAGCGGTTTCCCGGTGCCGCGCTGCGAATCTCGCGGTGCCGACTTCGCTGAAGCACGATCGCCGTCCTGGGATTGGGTCCGGCTGGCGCGGAAACAGTGCTCGTGAAGATCTCCACCGCTTGGCGCAGACCCGGCCGCTCCATCCGACTCACGGCCTCTGCCTCATGAGGAGCGGCATACCGTTCCTTCTCATCCCCTCGCCCTCATCCGCGCGCACGTGGTCCGCGTCGCGTACGCTCTCCGCCTTCGGGACTGTAGAGGGGGAGAGCATGACGGACGAGACCCCGCCTGCGAGCAAGCGGAGCCGAGGTCGGGGGTGCCTCACATGGATCGGAGGTGCCGCCGTCCTCGTGATAGTCATCGCGATCATCGCCGCTATTGCCGGGGGCGGAGGGGATGACGACGAACAAGGAGCGACGAAGG
Source organism: Acidimicrobiia bacterium (assembly GCA_026002935.1). Taxonomy (GTDB): domain Bacteria; phylum Actinomycetota; class Acidimicrobiia; order IMCC26256; family PALSA-610; genus BPGH01. Next base: position 357,664 of record BPGH01000002.1, on the reverse strand, counting down.
AGGGTGACGCCGACAAGACTCAGGTCGAAGAGGTCGCCATTACGGAGTGCGGGCCGCCGGACGTGATTGGTGCTGTTTACGTAAAAGGGACAGCCGAGAACACGTCTTCCAAGCGCAGCGACTACCTAATCGAGGTCGCCGTAGAGACTTCGGATGGCACTCAGATTGGCACTGGGACGGCGTTTGCCGAGAACGTCGAGCCAGGACAACGTGCGATCTGGGAGGCCCTCACCGACACGCCTAGTGAGGAGTGGGTCGAGGGCGCCAAGTGCCGAGTTGTTGACGTAGAGCGAAACGCTTCGCTCTAGCTAGCCCCCGGAGTGGTCCCGCGTGGCGCCGCCGGGACAACTCCGGGGAGCCAGCGAACCACTGGCTGACGATCGCCACCGCAGCGACATGTCGCTTCCTCTCGCCAAGTGCTCGGGCCCTTAATGGCGCCAAGGATGCACCGGCGATTTGGCCCGATTGCGCGACCCGGGCGCGGCGGGACCGGCCGGGGCGCCGACCGGGCGGCCGCCCGCCGCGGGCTCAGAAGCGGATCCGGCGCAGGTACGCGGCGAGCGCGGCCGCGTCGCCCGGCTCGCAGTAGAGGTTCCCCTGCGCGAGGTCGCAGTCGTGCGCGCGCAGCACCTCGTGCTGGGCCTCGGTCTCGACGCACTCGGCGACGGCCACCGCGCCCATCGAGTGCGCGAGCCCGACGACCGCCGCGAGCACCTGCTCGGCCCGCTCGTCCTCGCCGAGGCGCGCGACGAACCGCTCGTCGACCTTGAGCTGGTCGACCGGGAAGCGCACCAGGCGCATGTGCGCGGTGGCGCCCGTCCCGAAGTCGTCGATCGCGAAGCGCACGCCCTGCGCGTGCAGCTCGTGCAGGCCGTGCAGCGTCTGCGGGTCGGCGCCCGTCACGCGGCGTCGGACACCTCCAGGCACAGCAGCTCGGCCGGCAGGCCGGCCTCGGTGAGCGCGCCCCGCACGACGTACTGGAAGCCCGAGTGCACGATCTGGGCGCCGGCCACGTTCACCGACACCGCCAGCCGGCCGCCGTAGGTGCCCATCCAGCGCGCCGCCTCGCGGCAGGCCTCGCGGATCGCCCACTCGCCGATCGCGCCGAGCAGGCCCGGCTCCTGTGCCGCGGGCGCGAACTGCCGGAAGGTGAGCGGCCCGGCGGTCGGGTGGTGCCAGGCGAGGAACGCCTCGACGCGCACGACCCGGCGGGTCGCGACCTCCACCTGCGGCTGGTAGCGCAGGTACAGCTCGCCGCGGTCGAGGGCCGCCCGGAGCTGGTCGGCCGGGCCCGGGCGCGCGGCGACCGCCTCGGGCGCGGGTGCGGTGCGGGCCGGCGCGTCCATCCCCTTCGTGTCGGTCCGCCGGGGGGTCCGGTTGAGGGATCGCTCAGTACGCTGCGGGCCATGAGCGGCGAGCCGACGATCGACGACTGGAGGGCGCTGGCGTCCTCGGAGCTCAAGGGTGCCGACCCCGACACCCTCGTGTGGTCGACGCCCGAGGGCATCGCCGTCAAGCCGCTCTACACCGCCGCGGACCTGGAGGGCCTCGAGACCGTCGGCAACCTCCCCGGCTTCGCCCCCTTCGTGCGGGGCGTCCGGGCGACGATGTACGCCAACCGGCCGTGGACGATCCGCCAGTACGCCGGGTTCTCCACCGCCGAGGAGTCGAACGCCTTCTACCGCCAGAACCTCGCCGCCGGCCAGATGGGGCTGTCGGTCGCGTTCGACCTCGCGACCCACCGCGGCTACGACAGCGACCACCCGCGCGTCGTCGGCGACGTGGGGAAGGCGGGCGTCGCCATCGACTCGGTCGAGGACATGAAGATCCTCTTCGACGGCATCCCGCTCGATCGCATGTCGGTGTCGATGACGATGAACGGCGCGGTGCTGCCGGTGCTCGCCGGCTACGTCGTCGCGGCCGAGGAGCAGGGCGTCGGGCCGGAGAAGCTCAGCGGGACCATCCAGAACGACATCCTCAAGGAGTTCATGGTCCGCAACACCTACATCTACCCGCCCGGGCCCGAGCATGCGGATCGTCGCCGACATCATCGAGTACACGGCGAAGCACATGCCGCGCTTCAACTCGATCTCGATCTCCGGCTACCACATGCAGGAGGCGGGGCGACCGCGGTGCAGGAGCTCGGCTTCACCCTCGCCGACGGGCTCGAGTACGTGCGGTACGCGACGCGCTCGCGGGCCTCGACGTCGACGAGTTCGCGGGCCGGCTGTCGTTCTTCTTCGCGATCGGCATGAACTTCTTCATGGAGGTCGCGAAGCTCCGCGCCGCCCGCCTGCTCTGGGCCCGCATCATGGAGGCGCAGGGCGCGCAGCAGCCCGCGTCGCTGATGCTGCGCACCCACTGCCAGACGTCGGGCGTGTCGCTCACCGAGCAGGACCCGTACAACAACATCGTGCGCACCGCCTACGAGGCGCTCGCCGCGGTGCTCGGCGGCACCCAGAGCCTGCACACGAACTCGTTCGACGAGGCGATCGCGCTCCCCACCGAGTTCTCGGCGCGCATCGCGCGCAACACGCAGCTCATCCTGGCGGAGGAGACCGGCGTCACCCACGTCGTCGACCCGCTCGGCGGCTCCTACTACGTGGAGGCGCTCACCCAGCGGCTCGCCGACGAGGCGTGGGCGCTGATCGAGGAGGTCGAGGCGCTCGGCGGCATGACCAAGGCCGTCGAGGCCGGCATGCCGAAGCTGCGCATCGAGGAGTCGGCCGCGCGCCGCCAGGCCGCGATCGACCGCGGCGAGGAGACGATCGTCGGCGTCAACAAGTACCGCCTCGAGAACGAGCCGCCCGTCGAGGTCCGCCAGATCGACAACACGCGAGGTCCGGCGCCGGCAGATCGAACGGCTCGAACGCATCCGCGCCGAGCGCGACCCCGACCGCGTGCCGCCGCGCCCTCGACGCGATCACCGAGGGCGCGGCCGGCGACGCGAACCTCCTCGAGCTCGCGATCGAGGCGACGCGGGCGCGTGCGACGGTCGGCGAGATCTCCGACGCGATGGAGACGGTGTTCGGGCGCCACCGCGCGGTGATCCGCACGATCTCGGGGTCTACGGCGCCGCGTACGAGCCGACGAGGAGTTCCGCCGCATCCGCCGGAGGTCGAGGCCTTCGCCCGCGAGGAGGGGCGCCGGCCGCGCATCCTCGTCGCCAAGCTCGGCCAGGACGGCCACGACCGGGGCGCGAAGGTGATCGCGACCGCGTTCGCCGACCTCGGCTTCGACGTCGACATCGGGCCGCTGTTCCAGACGCCCGAGGAGGCGGCGCGCGACGCCGTCGAGAACGACGTGCACGTCGTCGGCGTCTCCAGCCAGGCCGCCGGGCACATCGACGCTCGTGCCGCAGCTCGTCGAGGAGCTGCGAGCGCAGGGGGCGCGCGACGTCGTCGTGGTCGTGGGCGGCGTGATCCCGCGCGAGCGACTACGACGCCCTGAAGGCCGCGGGCGTGAGCGCCATCTTCGGGCCGGGCAGCAACATCCCGCGCGCCGGCGTCCGAGATCCTGGCGCTCGTCCGGGCCCGCCGGGCCGCGTGAGCGGTCCCGCGCCGGGCGCGCCGGGCGCCGCGGGCGCGGTGCGCCTCGCCGGCGCGTGCGTGCCGGCGACCGCCGGGCGCTCGCCCGGGCGATCACGCTGGTCGAGTCGACCCGGCGCCGACCACCGCGACGAGGCGCGTGGCGCTGCTCGACGCGCTCTGCCCGGCGACCGGGCGGGCGGCGCGCGTCGGCATCAGCGGCGCGCCCGGGCGCGGGCAAGTCGACGTTCATCGAGGCGCTCGGGCTGCACCTCGTGCGAACGGGGGCACGCGCGTCGCGGTGCTGGCCGTCGACCCGTCGAGCACGCGCACGCGGCGGGTCGATCCTCGGCGACAAGACGCGCATGGAGCGGCTGTCGCGCGCGCCCGGCGCGTTCATCCGGCCGTCGCCGTCGGGCGGGACGCTCGGCGGGGTGGCGCGCCGCACCCGCGAGGCGATGCTCGTCTGCGAGGCCGCCGGCTTCGACGTCGTGCTCGTCGAGACGGTCGGGGTCGGCCAGTCGGAGGTCGCGGTCGCCGGGCATGGTCGACGTGTTCCTCCTGCTGCTCGCGCCCGCCGCGCGGCGACGAGCTGCAGGGGGTCAAGCGCGGGATCGTCGAGCTCGCGGACGTCGTCGTCGTCAACAAGGCCGACGGCGCGCTCGCACCGGCGGCCGCGCAGACGGCCGTCGGCCTACGCGAACGCGCTGCACCTCGTGCGCCCCGCCGACGTGGTCCCGGTGCTGACGTGCTCGGCGCTCGAGAGGGCACGGGCATCGACGGGGTGTGGGACGCGGTCGCGGCGGCGCGTGGCCGCCGACCGCGAGCTCGAGGGCGCTCGCGCGGCGGCGGGCCGCGCAGGCGCTCGCGAGTGGATGTGGGCCGACGTGACCGAGACGCTGGCGGAGCGGCTCCGCGCGGATCCCGGCCGTGCGGGCCGAGCTCGAGCACGGCTCGAGGATCGGACGTGGCCGCGGGGCGCGTCTCGCCGGCGGCGGCGGCCCGCACAGCGCGTGCTGCGGCCGGCTCTGAGCCCCGGCGGCACGCGCCGCCGGGGCCCGGGCCCTCCCACCCGGCCGGACCGCTCAGCTCGCCTTGCCGTAGCGCTGCTCGGTGGGCCGCGGCGGGCGGGCGCGGCGCAGCGTCTCGCGCAGCTGCGCGACCCCTTGGCGCCCGATCGCGCGGGTGCGCTCGTCGAGCACCCACTCGGGCCGCGGCGCACCGGCGTGCCCGGGGAGGAGGCGCAGCTGCACGCTCCGGGCCGTACCCGCCCCGCGGCGCGCCACCGCGTCGCGGCGCCGGTCGGGGGTCCGGCCGGGCGGGTCGGTCCGGCCGGGCAGGTCGGGGGACCGTTCCTCCATGGTGCGAGTATCCCCCGCGGGTGTGACAGCGACCCGCGGCAGGCGTCCCGACCCGCCGGGCCGATCGTCACCTCGCCCGACCCCGTCGCACGCGTGTCGCACGGTTCCGCGCCGCGGCGGCCCGGCGGTGGCAGACTCCCCGCAGCCGGCCCGGCCGGCGTGCCAACCCGGCGAGAGGAAGCCCCCGATGTCCCGTCGCCGTCATCTCGTCCGCCTGTTCGCCGTCGCCGTCGTGGCCTCGGTCGTGCTCGCCGCGTGCGGGGGGCGACGACGAGGGGGGCTCGAGCGGCACCACGAGCGGCGGCGGGGGCGACGCCGAGGGTGCGATCACGTCCGTCGAGGACGCGCAGCAGGCGGTCGTGCGCATCGAGGCGGCCGGCAGCTTCGTCGAGCCCGGCCCCGAGGGCGCGGTGAGCTTCGAGGAGGTCACCGGCATCGGGTCGGGTCGGGCTTCATCATCGACGCCGAGGGCACGGTGGTCACCAACAACCACGTCGTCGCGGGCGCGGCGAGCGCTGAAGGTGTACGTCGGCGAGGGACGGACGAGCCCGTCAGCGCGAAGGTGCTCGGCGTCTCGGAGTGCAACGACCTCGCGGTCATCGACCTCGAGGGCGACGGGTACCCGTTCCTGCGGTGGGCCGAGGGCGAGCCGAAGGTGAACCGCGAGGTGCGGGCGCTCGGCTTCCCGCTCGGCGACCCGGAGTTCACCGTGACGAGCGGCATCGTCGCCGAAGGCCGAGGCCGACGGCGACACGCCGTGGGCGTCGGTCCGAGCGCGGTGATCGAGCACGACGCCGCGATCCAGCCGGGCAACTCGGGCGGCCCGCTCGTCGACGCGCAGGACGCGAGCGTCGTCGCGGTCAACTACGCGGGCGGCGACCCGGGCACCGGGCAGAGCCAGTTCTTCGCGATCAGCGCCGCCGACGCGCGCGACGTCGTCGAGACGGCTGCGCGAGGGCGAGGACGTGCTCTCGATCGGCGTCAACGGCCAGGCGATCTCCGACGAGCAGACCGGCGCGGTCGGCATCTGGGTCGGCGGCGTCGAGTCGGGCGGGCCGGCCGAGGAGGCCGGCATCGAGCCCGGCGACATCGTCGAGAAGGTCGAGGGCCTGCCGCGTCGGGACCGACGGCACGATGAAGGACTACTGCGACATCCTCCGCTCGCACGACGCCACCGACCAGCTCTCGGTGCAGGTGCTGCGGTTCGCCGACGGGGCCCGCTACCGCGGCGAGCTGAACGGCGACGCGCTCGAGCCGGTCGAGTCGCTCGTCGGCGAGGTGGAGTCGCAGGCTCGGGCGGCACGCCGCTCGCGCCCGGTCGAGGCGTACGAGTACACGACGGTGCACGGACGACACCGGGCTGCTGGTCGTCGACGTGCCGACGGCATGGGGCGACGTGCGGACCGAGACCGTGAGCGACGAGGCACGGGCGAGTACGCGCAGATCCTCGCCGCGCCCGACGTGCAGCAGTTCCTCGAGACGTTCGACGTGCCGGGCATGAGCTTCGCGATCGACCTCGCCGCGCGAGCTGCACGGTCGACGACTGGCTCGGCGGCGAGCGACTACTCGTCGGCGTGCACCGAGCGACCGGGACCGAGGCCGTACGACGACGGCCTGTACACGGGCACGCTGCAGGTCTGGTACCGACTGCGGCGGCACGGGCGCGGTGCTCGCCGTGATCGCGGCGGGGCCGCCGACCGGGCGAGTTCAGCGTGCGGGTGGTCGTGCAGGCGCTCACCGAGGCCGACCTCGAGGCGCTCGACCGGATCGTGCAGTCGTTCCGGGTCGTGACCGAGTAGCCCCGGGGCCCGACCGCGAGGACGGGGGCGGGCGTGCCCGCCCCCCGTACCATGCGGGCATGGCCGCGTACCTCGACCACGCCGCGTCGACGCCGATGCGGCCCGAGGCCGATCGCCGCGATGCAGCCGTTCCTGGCCGAGGTGTGCGGCAACCCGTCGGGCGCGCACGCCGCGTCGCGGGCGGCGAAGACCGCGCTCGAGGAGGCGCGCGAGCGCGTCGCCGCGCTGCGTGGGCGCACGGCCGCGGCGAGGTCGTGTTCACCGGCAGCGGGAGCGAGGCCGACAACCTCGCGGTCAAGGGCGCTGCTGTGGGCGGCGCGTGCGCGCGGCGCCGGCGGCACCGTCGTCACGACCGGGATCGAGCACAAGGCGGTGCTCGGCGCGGCCGCCGCGGCTCGAGGCCGAGGGCGTCGACGGTGCGGCGCGTCGATGCGCACGCGTCGGCGGCGTCGTCGACCTGCGACCGGCTCGCGGGCGCGCTCGACGAGCGCACGGCCGTCGTGTCGGTGATGCTCGTCAACAACGAGACCGGGATCGTGCAGCCGCTCGGCGAGGTGGCGCGGCTCGTGCGCGAGCGGGCGCCGCGGGCGGTGCTGCACACCGACGCGGTGCAGGCGCCGCAGTGGCTCGACCTGCGCGCCACACCGGCGAGGCGCGGACCTCGTCGCGATCTCGGGGCACAAGTTCGGCGGGCCGAAGGGCGTGGGGGCGCTCGTCGTGCGCGGCGACGTGCCGCTGGTGCCGCTGGTCGAGGGCGGGGGCCACGAGCGGGACCGGCGGGCGGGGACGCAGAACGTCGCCGGGGACCGTCGCGCTGGCGACCGCGCTGGAGGTGACCGACGCGCGGCGCGACGAGGAGGGCGCGCGGATCGCGCGCGCTGCGCGACGCGCTCGAGCGCGGCGCTCGTGGCCGACGGTCGAGGGCTTCGAGCCGACGGGCGACCCGGCGAGCACGCGTCGCGGGGGTGCTCCACGGCGTCGTTCGCCGGGCGTCGAGGCCGAGACGCTCCTGGTCGCGCTCGACGCCGCGGGTGTGTACGCCGCGTCGGGGTCGGCGTGCAGCAGCGGGGCGGTCGAGCCCGTCCCACGTGCTGCTGGCGATGGGGCTCGAACGCGCGCAGCGGGCGCGCTCGTGCGTGCGGTTCAGCCTCGGCTGGGCGTCGACGCGGGGCCGACGTCGAGCGCGCGCTCGCAGCCGTGGTCCCCGAGGCGGTCGCGAGGCTGGCGGGGGCGCCGTGCGGGTGATGGCGATGATGAGCGGCGGCGTCGACTCGTCGGTCGCCGTCGGCGCTGCTGCGTCGAGCAGGGTCACGAGGTCACCGGCGTCACGCTCAAGCTGTGGGGCGGCGAGAGCGACTCGGGCTGCTGCAGCGTCTCGGACGTCGAGGACGCGCGGCGCGTCGCCGCGCAGCTCGGCGTCCCGCACTACGTGTTCGACTTCACCGACGACTTCGCGAGCGCGAGGTCGTCGGTCCGTACACGGCTGCGTACGCGGGCGGGTCGCACGCCGAACCCGTGTGTCGACTGCAACCGCACGATGAAGTTCGGCAAGCTGCTCGCCCGCGGCGGGCAGCTGGGGTTCGACGCGGTGGCGACCGGCCATCACGCGCGCGTCGTGCGGACCGGCCGCGGTTCCGCCGTCGCGCGCGGGCGCCGACCGCGGCAAGGACCAGTCGTACGTCCTCTACATGCTCGGGCAGCGCGAGCTCGCGCGCACGCTGCTGCCCGTCGGCGAGCTGACGAAGGCGGAGGTTCGGCGGCGGGCACGCGGTCGCTCGGGCTGCGGACCGCGTCGAAGCCCGAGAGCATGGACGTGTGCTTCGTCACGCGGGGCGGGCGCCGAGGCGTTCCTCGGCGCGCGGATCGCGCGGCGGCCCGGGAGCGATCGTGACGACGCGCGGTGCACGCCGGTCGGGCCGCCACGACGGCGTCGACGCGTTCACCGTCGGGCAGCGGCGCGGGCTCGCGGGTCGCGGCGGGGGAGCGGCGTTACGTCGTCGACGTCGACGCCGCCGACGGCGACGGTCACGATCGGGACGGCCGCCGGAGCTGGCGGCCGGGAGCCGTGCGGCGTCGCGGACGCCGGTGTGGAGCCGCGGGCCGAACCGCCCGCGGGGCCGGTGCTCGTGCAGTGGCGCGCGCACGCGAGCGCCGGTGCCGGCGACTTCGTCGACGGCGACGTGGTGCGCTTCGCCGAGCCGCAGCCGCGCGTGGCCCCCGGCCAGGTGGTCGCGTGCTACGAGGGCGACGTGCTCCTCGGCGGGGGCGTCGCGGCGCCTGCGCGCGCGTGACGGGCCCGCCGAGAGGCGGGCACCCCGCGCCCGGAGCCCGGCTCAGCGGCGGGCGGGGCGGGCGGGCTCGTCGTCCGGCTCGACGGGGAGGCGGCGGCGGGCCGCCTCGGCGAGGGCCCGGCGGGCGCGCACGGGGGCGACCAGCAGCGTGCGGGCGGTGACGAGCACGCCGTCGCGCCGGCCCGACGCGGCGGCCGGCCGTCACGGGCTCGCGCAGCACCGCCCGGATCCCGGGCCCCGCGCCGAGGCGGACGTCGAGCACCTCCCCGGCCGGCCCCGCGCCCGACGCCCGCCCGAGGCGGGCGACCTGCTCGCGGCGCACGAGCACCGGGTCGAGGAGCAGCAGGGGATCGACCACGACGAAGCCCGCGGGCACGAGTACGAACCACCGCCGCGCCAGCGAGTGCAGCGACCGCGACGCGAACGCCGCGCCCGGCAGGCCGACCACGACCGCGAGCGCGCCCGCGGCCCAGCGACCGTCGGCGAGCAGGAGCGGCCCGGCCGTCACCCCGGCGGCGACGACGACCACGGCCACCGGGACGACCGTCGCGAGCAGCGGCGGCGGCACGCGCAGCGGGAAGCGCACCTCGTCCCCGTAGGCGAGCGCGCCCGCGGCCGCCATCGACACCGGCGCCGACAGGGCGAACGACGCGGCGACGACGGCCGACGACACCGCGAGCGCCGCGCTCGCGGTGCCGGCCGGCCCGATCGCGGCGACGGCGCACGCGACGGCCGCCGGCGCGGCGACGCGCAGGAACGTCACGCCCCAGGGGCGCGGTGCGAGCAGCGCGACCAGGCCGATCGCCCACGCGGACCACGCGAGCACACGCGGCGACGAACGCGGGTGTCGTCGGACCACGAGCCGATCGCGTCCGCGAGCGCGTCACCGGTCGTCAGCGGCAACGACACCCACGCGACACGCGCGCACCAGACGAAGATCACCGCGCGCTCCGCTTCGCAGGCAACCCGGACGGCGTCCGTATACTACGGGCCTTCATGGCGTCGACCGTGCTCGCCGCAGGCATCGCAACCGGGGTCGGGAGCCTCCCGCACCGCGACGCGGCCGCGGCCGCGGCGTCGGTGCTGCGCTGCCTCCCCGAGCTCCCGGCGGTGCCGCAGCTCCCGGCGCGCAGCCCCCACGAGCGGCTCGTCGCGCAGCCGCTGCACGGGATCGAGGGCGTCGAGGTCGCCGCCGACGGCAGCGTCACGGTGGCGCGCTCCCTCGGCGCGGCCCCCGCGGTGCCGGAGGCGCTCGACGCCGACGCGTTCGGGGGCCTGCACGCGTTCTGCGAGCAGGCGCGCCGGGCCGCGCGCCCGCCCGCGCGCGTCAAGGCGCAGCTCGCGGGCCCGCTGACGGTCGGCACGGCCCTCGCGCGCGCCGGCGTGCCGGCCGGCGACGCGTTCGCGATCGGTGCGCACGTCGTGCGCGCGCGGGCGCGGGCGGTCGAGCGCGCGATCGCGGCGGCGCTCCCGGGCAGCGCGCTCGTGCTCTTCTACGACGAGCCCGCGCTCGTGCTGTGGCGCCGCGGCGAGGCGCCGCTCGACCGCGAGGTCGCCACCGACGTCCTCTCGGGCGCGCTGGCATCGACGGGGTGCGCCGCGGGCGTGCACGTGTGCGGGCCCGGCGACCTGCGCCTCGCGCTCGCGGCCGGTCCCGACGTCGTCCACCTCGACGTGCAGTCGCTGTCGTTCGACGACGCGGTCGCGCTCGGCCGGTTCCTCGACGGCGGCGGATGGGTCGCGTGGGGCGCGGTCCCGACGCACGGGCCGATCGGTGAGCACCCGGCGCCGCTGTGGAAGGCCCTGCTCGACGTCTGGTGCGAGCTGACGCGCCGCGGGTGCGATCCGGTGCGCCTGCGCACGCAGGGGATCGTGGCACCCGCGTGCGGGCTCGCCGGGCCACGGCGCGAGCCAGGCCGAGCGGGCGATGCTGCTCGCGCGCGAGCTCGGCAACCGCGTGCACGACCAGGCCGCCGCGACCAAGCTCGCGGTCGGCGCCTGAGCGGCCGCCGCGCCGGTCACGGGCCCGGCCCGGCCGCCGACCCGTCGGTAGCATCGCCGCGGTGCCTGCCGAAGCCGCGCCCGCCGAGGTCGTCGACCGGGTGGCCGAGCTGCGCGAGCAGATCGCCTACCACGACGAGCGCTACTACGTGCACGACGCGCCGGAGATCAGCGACGCGGAGTACGACGCGCTCGTGCGGGAGCTGCGCGAGCTCGAGGCCGCGCATCCCGAGCTCGGTCGCCCGACTCGCCGACGCAGCGGCCGGGCGGCCGCCCCGCGTCGACGTTCGCGCCGGTCGCGCACCGTGTGCCGATGCTGTCGCTCGACAACGCGTTCGACCGCGCCGAGCTGTCGCGCTGGGCGGAGCGCGTCGAGCGCCGCTCGGGTGCGCCCGTCGTGTACGTCTGCGAGCCGAAGCTCGACGGCCTCGCCGTCGTCGCTCCAGTACGAGCGACGGCCGCTTCGTGGTCGGCGCGACGCGCGGCGACGGCGTCACGGGCGAGGACGTCACCGAGAACCTCGCGCACCATCGCGCGATCCCGAAGCGCCTCGGCGGCCCCGAGGTGCCGGAGCTGCTCGAGGTGCGCGGCGAGGTGTTCATGCCCCTCGCCTCGTTCGAGGAGCTCAACCGGCGGCAGGCCGACGCCGGGGAACGGCTCTTCGTGAACGCCCGCAACGCGGCGGCGGGCAGCCTGCGGCAGAAGGACCCGCAGGTCACGGCGGGCCGCGACCTGCGGATCTTCTGCTACCAGCTCGGGGCCCGCGAGGGCGGCCCGCGCCTTCGCACGCCACCGCGAGACGCTCGACTGGCTCGCCGCCTCGGCTTCCCCGTCAACCCGCACATCGCGTCGTTCGGCGACATCGAGGCGGTGGCCGCGTTCTGCGAGGAGATGGAGCGCAAGCGCCACTCGCTCGGCGTACGACATCGACGGCGTCGTCGTCGAAGGTCGACGACCTCGCGCAGCGCGACCGAGCTGGGCGCGACGTCGCGGGCGCCCCGGTGGGCGATCGCGTTCAAGTTCCCGCCCGAGGAGAGGACGACGCTCCTGCGCGACATCATGGTGAGCATCGGCCGCACCGGCGGGCGACGCCGTTCGCGGTGCTCGAGCCCGTCTTCGTCGGCGGCGCGACCGTCTCGCTCGCGACGCTGCACAACGAGGACGAGGTCGCGCCGCCGCGACGTCCGGCCGGGCGACACGGTGATCGTGCGCCGCGCCGGGCGACGTGATCCCCGAGGTGGTCGGGCCCGTGCTCGCCAAGCGCCCCCGGGGCCTGCGCCGCTGGAGGTTCCCGACGACGATGCCCCGAGTGCGGCCAGCCGCTCGTGCGCCTCGAGGGCGAGGCGAACCACTACTGCGTCAACGTCGACTGCCCGATGCAGCGCGTGCAGCGCATCGTGCACTGGGCCGGTCCGCGGGGCGATGGACATCGAGGGGCTCGGCGAGGAGCGCGTCCGCCAGTTCGTCGCGGCCGGCCTCGTCGAGGACGCGGCCGACCTCTACGACCTCACCGTCGAACGGCTCGTCCCGCTCGAACGGATGGGCGCGCGCAGCGCGCAGCTCCTCGTCGACGCGATCGCCGCGTCGAAGGACCGGCCGCTGTGGCGGTTGCTCGTCGGCCTCGGCATCAACCACGTCGGTCCGACCGCCGCGCAGGCGCTCGCACGCGCCCTCGGCTCCCTCGACGCGATCCAGTCGGCCGACGAGGAGACGCTCACCGCCGTCGACGGCGTGGGGCCGACGATCGCGCAGAGCATCCGGCGCGTTCTTCTCGGTCGACCGCAACCGCCGGCTCGTCGAGCGGCTGCGCGCGGCCGGCCTCAACGTCCGCGGTCCCGAGCGCGCCGCCACGCCGGAGCGGCCGCAGACGCTCGCCGGGCTCACGTTCGTGCTGACCGGCACGCTGCCCACCCGCACCCGCGAGGAGGCCGCCGCCGAGATCGAGGCGCGCGGCGGGAAGGTCGACCGGCAGCGTGTCGAAGAAGACGAGCTACGTCGTCGCCGGCGACAGCCCCGGCTCGAAGCTCGCGCGGGCCGAGCAGCTCGGCGTGCCGGTGCTCGACCCCGACGCGTTCGAACGCCTGCTCGCCGAGGGCCCGCCCGCGGGTTCGTGACCGGCGCCCCGGCGCGGCCGGAGCGGGCTCAGCCGACGGTGAAGCGCCAGGTGTACGTGTAGACCTTCTGCTGCGCGCGCGCCTCGGACTCGGTGAGGGTCCGCTCCCAGTACTCGACGGTCGCCGTCGCCGCGCCCTCCGGGAGCACCTCCCACTGCCGGCCCTCGCCCGGGCGGAAGAACACCTGGCCGAGCGACGAGTCCCCCTCGTACTGGTCCTCGGGACGCGCACGTCGTTGATCACGAGGATCCCCTGCATCCCGTCCGCGAGGTCGGCGCCGACGACCTCCTGCGGCCGGACCACCGCGCCCTCGGCGGGGAACACCACCTCGACCGACGGGGGCCGGCCCGCGGTGCTGGTCGACGTGTCCTGCGAGACCGCGGCGAGCACCAGGAGGTTGGCGGCGGCGAGCACGCCGACGGCGACGACGAGCACCCGTGCGGTGCGCGGCCTGCTGGTCCCGCTCGCCATGCACCGCACGGTACCGGCCCCGGGGCCGCCCGCTCCGCTCGGGTGCCGCGGCGGCGGCGGGGCCGCCCGGTAGCGTGTGCGCGATGGCCCGAAGTGTGGTCAGCGACCTCGCGGGCCGCGTCCTGGCGGGCCGGTACCTCCTGCACGGCGCGATCGGGACCGGCGCGAGCGGGCGCGTGTACGTCGCGCACGACCTGAGAATGGACCGGCGCGTCGCCGTCAAGGTGCTGCACGCGGCGCTCGCCGAGGACGCGGCCTTCCTGCGCCGGTTCCGGGCGGAGGCGCGGGTGGCGGCGAAGCTGCAACACCCGAACATCGTCACCGTCTTCGACTCGGGGGAGGACGAGGTCCCGTTCCTGGTGCTCGAGCTGCTCACCGGCGGCAGCCTGCGCGCCATGCTCGACGCCGGGACACGCCTCAGCGTCGCGCAGGCCGCGCGCGTGGGGCGCGACGTCGCCGCCGCGCTCGAGTACGCGCACGCACGCGGGATCCTCCACCGGGACGTGAAGCCGGCGAACCTCCTGTTCGACGAGCACGGCGTCGTCCGGGTCGCCGACTTCGGTCTCGCGCGCGCGCTCGCGCAGGGGAGCCCGACGGAGCCGGCGGGTGCGGTGTTCGGCACGGCGCGGTACGCGTCGCCGGAGCAGGCGTCGGCGGCCGAGCTCGACGGCCGCTCCGACCTCTACGCGCTGGCGCTGGTGCTGGTCGAGGCCGTCACCGGGACGGTGCCGTTCGCGAGCGACAGCGTCGTCGGGATGCTCACGGCACGCACGCAGTCGAACCTGATCGCGCCCGAGGAGCTCGGCGCCCTGTCGGTGGTGGTCGAGCGGGCGGGGCGGATCGACCGCGACGAGCGCTACCCGGACGCGGCGACGATGCGCAGCGCCCTCGCCGACGTCGCCGAGTCGCTGCCGCCCCCGGGACCCCTGAAGCTGGCCGGGACGGCCGACGTGCCCGACCCGCACCCGACGCGGGCGCAGCCGGCGGCCGCGGCCGTCCTGTTCGACCAGGACGCGATCGAGGTGCTGCCCGCGCCCCCGGCGCCGCCGGCGCGCCGGCCCGGTGAGCGCCGGTGGGTGCCGTACGTCGTCGCCGCGGCCAGCGTGGTCATGGCGGCGCTCGCCGCGCTCGCCTTCTCCCGGGTCGGCGGGTCGTCGGTCGCGGTGCCGGGTGTGGTCGGGCTCTCCCTCGAGGAGGCCGAGCGCGCCGCCCGGGAGGCCGGCCTCGAGGTCGAGGTGGTCGGCGAGGAGAACGCGCCCGACCCGGCGGGCACCGTGATCGAGCAACGTCCGGGCGCGGGCGGGTTCACCGACGGCGACGCGTTCGCGGTCGTGGTCTCGAAGGGCCCCGCCCCCGTCGCGGTCCCGGAGATCACCGACGCGAACGTCGCCGACGCGATCGCGCAGCTCGAGGCGGCCGGGTTCGTGGTCGCGCGCGAGGACCGGCACTTCGACGACATCCCCGCGGACGTGGTCGCGTCGGTCGAGCCCGGGCCGGGCACGAAGCTCCCGCCCGAGTCGACCGTGAAGCTCGTCGTGAGCCTCGGGCACGCGCCCGTGGAGATCCCCGACGTGCAGGGCCTCCCCGCCGACGAGGCGCGGGCGCGCCTCGAGGAGCTCGGATTCACGGTCGTCGACGGCGAGCCGGTCTTCTCCGACGAGATCGAGGAGGGCCGGGTCGTCGGCACGAGCCCCGGGATCGGCACCGAGGCGCCGTACCAGTCGCAGGTGGCGCTCGTGCTCTCCAAGGGACCCGACCTCGTCACGGTGCCCGACGTCGAGGGCGCGACCGTCGAGCAGGCGTCGGAGGCGCTCGCCGACGCGGGCCTGGAGGTCGAGGTGTACGGCTTCCGGCCGGGCCGGATCGTGCGCGTGCAGGACCCCGAGCCGGGCTCGCGGGTGCGCCGCGGATCGACGGTCACGCTCGTCGCCGGCCCCGCGGACGACTGACGCACGCCGGACGCCGGGATCCGCCGGGAGCCGGGCCCCGCGGTTCGGTCCGCGTCCGCCGGGGGTGCCTACCATGCGCGCCCGGTCGGCAAGGGGGTCGAGGTGGGAGCACTCGAGGGACGGGTCGCGATCATCACGGGCGCGGGACGCGGGCTCGGCCGCGAGCACGCGCTCCTCTTCGCGAGGGAGGGCGCCAAGGTCGTCGTCAACGACCTCGGCGGCGACATGCACGGCGAGGGTGGCGACCCGAGCCCCGCGATGGAGGTGGTCGCCGAGATCGAGGCCTTCGGCGGTGAGGCCGTTGTCAACGGCGACAACGTCGCCGACTGGGAGGGTGCGCGCCGCCTCGTCGACCAGGCGGTCGAGACGTTCGGCGACCTGCACGTGCTGGTCAACAACGCAGGGATCCTGCGCGACCGCGTGATCGTCAACATGACCGAGGCGGAATGGGACGCCGTCGTCAACGTGCACCTCAAGGGTCACTTCTGCCCGACCCGCCACGCGGCCGCGTACTGGCGGGAGCGCGCGAAGGCGGGCGCCGAGGTGAAGGCGTCGATCGTCCACACCACGTCGACCTCCGGGCTGTTCTCGAACCCCGGGCAGGCGAACTACGGCGCGGCGAAGTCGGGCATCGCGACGTTCTCGCAGATCTGCGCGAAGGAGCTCGGCCGATACGGCGTGCGGTCCAACGCGATCGCGCCGGCGGCGCGCACGCGCCTCACCGAGGCGACCCCCGGGCTCGGTGAGGTCGTGAAGCCGCCCGCGGAGGGCTTCGACGTGTGGGACCCGGCGAACGTGTCGCCGTTCGTCGCGTACCTCGCGACCGAGGACTGCCCGTTCACCGGCGAGACGTTCTTCGTGCAGGGCGGCAAGGTGCAACGCGTCCGCTCGTGGGAGTTCGCCGAGACGATCGACAAGGGCGACCGGTGGACCGTCGCGGAGCTCGCCGCCCGCGCGTCGGAGCTCGCACCGCGCGCATAGGGCGCGCGACCTACGCGAGCCGCGCGCGCCTGCCGCGCGAACGGGACGGATCGCCCGGCGCCGCGCGCGGCGTGGCGCGTGTCACACGCGCGACGCCGCCGCAATGGGTCGCGCGCCCCTTGTCGCGTGGTCGGCGCGGCCGTACTGTCCGCTGACGTCCCGTCGGGTCGCGCGAGGCAAGGTGACGACCGCGGCGACGGTCGGGGACGACCGGCGGCGGGAGCGGCGGGAGCAGGGCAGGTTCGGTGTCCGGCCGGGTCGGGTCCGGTCCGGGCACCCGTCGGAACGCGGGTGGGACGATGGCACGAGGGCGGGATCGCGGGGTGCGGCGATGATGCGCCGCCTGTCGCACGGCGGGACGAGCAGGCCGCCGCTCGCGCGGCCGGGGAGCGGGTACGGCCGGCCGGTGCGGACCGGGCCGCCGGCGAGCTGGCGCGAGCACGACCTCGTCGCGGCCGCGCGCCGGAGAGACCCGGCGGAGCTGTTGGGCGCGCCGCGCCTCGAGGTGGACCTGACGTTCGACGTCGACGCGCGGGCGCGCTCCTGAACGCCCGCGTCGCGGGCGCCCCCGCGGCACCGCTCCGGTGCCCGGCGGCGTGCCGGGCGGGCGCGCCGGGCGGGGCGCCGCCGCCGGCTGCCTAGCCTGCCCCCCGTGACCGGCCGCGACGACGCGCGGCGCGACCCCGCCGGGTCGCCCGCGCCCCCGACGTTCCCCGGCGAGTTCCCCGGCACCGACGAGGTACCGGTCCTCGACTGGCCGAGGATCTGGCGGGAGCGGCTCGCGTCGCGGGTGCACGCGAGCCGCCGGTACTCGACCTGGGTGCTCGTGGCGGCGCTGACCGGCATGTTCGCGGCCGGGTTCACCATCACGGTGCTCGCCGTGTCCATCCCGCAGATCGCGGACGACCTGGGCGCGAGCGAGAGCGCGCTCACCTGGGTGGTCAGCGGGCCGCTGCTGACGCTCGCGATCGCCATGCCGCTGTTCGGGAAGCTCGGCGACGTGCACGGCCACCGGCGCGTCTACCTGGCGGGCTTCGCGGCGTTCACGGTCTTCACGCTGGCGTGCGCCTTCGCGTGGAGCGCGCCGGTGCTGGTCGTGCTGCGCGTCCTCGCCGCGCTCGGCGGCGCGGCGACCGGACCGACGTCGATGGCGCTGATCATGCAGGCGTTCGCGGTCGAGGACCGGGTCAAGGCGATGGGCTGGTGGTCGCTCGTCGGCGCCGGCGCCCCCGTCTTCGGCGTCGTCGCCGGCGCGCCCGTCGTCGACGCGTTCGGGTGGCGGTGGCTGTTCGTCGGGCAGGCGCCGCTCGCGCTCGGCGCGCTCGTGGTCGCCGCGCTCGTGCTGCGCGAGACGCCGACCCGGCCGCGCGAACCGCTCGACGTCGCCGGCGCCGTGTCGCTCGCCACCGCGACGGTCACCGCGCTCCTCGCCCTCGACCGCGGCGACGTGTGGGGGTGGACGAGCCCGGCGGTCGTCGTGTGCGCGCTCGCCTCGTCGTTCGCGCTCGCGGCCTTCGTCCGTGCCGAGCGGCGCGCCCCGCACCCGCTGCTGCCGCTCGAGTTCTTCCGCCGGAGGAACTTCAGCGCATCGCTCGTCGCCCAGTTCGGCTCCAACTTCGCGTACATGGGCGGCTTCATCGTCTCGCCGCTGCTGCTGCAGCGGGTGTTCGGCTACTCGCTCGAGACGACCGGCTTCGTGATGCTCTGTCGCCCGCTGACGTTCAGCCTGTTCGCCCCGGTCGCGGGCTACGTGACCGTCCGGGTGGGCGAGCGGCGCGCCGCCATCGCCGGCACCGTGCTCGTGGTGTGCTCGATGCTCGTGTTCGCGGCCGGTGCGGTGACGGAGTCGGTCGGGCTCGTCGTCGCCGCGCTGGTCTGCTCGGGGCTCGGGCTGGGCGCGTCGTCGCCGAGCCTCGTCTCGTCCGTCGCGAACGCGGTCGACGAGCGGGACCTGGGGATCGCGAACGCCGCGCAGTCGATGGTCACGCAGATCGGTGTCGTCGTCGGCATCCAGGTGATGTCGACGATCGCGGCGGGGAGCCGCGACCCCGGGCCGTACACGCTCGCGTACGTCGTCGGCGCCGCCCTCGCGGCCGCCGGGGTCGTGGGCGCGACGTTCGTCCGGTCGGCGGCGCGGTCGACGGCGCGCGTCGCCCGCGCCGCCTGACCGGGTCAGGCCGGCGCGTGCCGGCCGGTCACTCCGTGATCGACTGGAGCGCCTCGGTGAGGGCGCTGCCGCCGGCGCCGGGGCCGCCGCCCTGCGCCATCATCAGCTTGGTCATGTCCCCCTGCACCCGGACCTTGCCGGCCATGAACGCCTGCATGCCGGCCTGGGGGTTGCCGTCGAGGAACACGGCCCGCGCCGTCTCCATGTCGGTCGACAGGGTCACGTCCGCCGCGTCGGTGTGGCCCCTGCCGAACAGGGTCGCGCCGTCCCGGGCCCCCATGTGGAACCGCACCGGTTCGCCGCCACCGCCTTCCACCTCGAGGTTCATGACCACGCTGGCGTGGGGCGGCGCGGCCGTGCCGTGCTCCTTGACGAGCTTCTCGGCCGCCTCGAACCAGGCGTCCGAGAGGAACGGGTACTTGTCGGCCACTCCAGCCTCCTCCGTCGGTCTCCCGCAGCGCTGCGCATCGTAAGTCGTGCCGGGGCGGCCCGCCCAGCGCCCCGCACCCGCGCGCCGGGCGCGCCCCGGCGGGCCGGGAGGCCGGGGGGCCGGGCCGCCCGGTGCGCGGTCCGCCTCCCGCGCGGCCGGCCCGGCGGGTGCCGGTAGCCTCGCCGCCGATGAGCGACCGCCGCGAGAGGATCACGCGCGCCGAGGTGGAGCACGTCGCCCGCCTCGCGCGCCTCGCACTGACCCCGGACGAGGTCGACGCGCTCACCGCCGAGCTCGCGACGATCCTCGACCACGCCGCCTCGGTCTCGGCGCTCGACACCGACGGCGTGCCGCCGACCGCGCACCCGCTGCCGCTCGTCAACGTGTTCCGGCCCGACGAGCCGCGCCCGGGTCTCGACCGTGCGGAGGTGCTGGCCGCGGCGCCCGCCGCCGAAGACGGCCGGTTCCGCGTGCCGCGCGTGCTCGGGGAGGCCCCGTGACCACCGCACGCGCGATCGCGGCCGACGTGCGGGCCCGGCGGCGCTCGGCCCGCGAGATCGTCGAGCAGCACCTCGACGTGATCGCGGCGCGCGAGCCCGGGATCCACGCGTTCAACCTGGTCCTCGCCGACGAGGCGCGGGCCGCGGCGGACGCGGTCGACGCCGCCACGGCGCGCGGCGACGACCCGGGGCCGCTCGCGGGCGTACCGGTGGCGATCAAGGACAACCTGTGCACCCGCGGCATCCCGACGACGTGCTCGTCGCGCATCCTCGACGGGTGGCGCCCGCCCTACGACGCGACCGTCGTGCGGCGGCTGCGCGCCGCGGGCGCGGTCGTCGTCGGCAAGACCAACCTCGACGAGTTCGCGATGGGTTCGTCGACCGAGAACTCGGCGTTCGGGCCGACGCGCAACCCCACGACCCGACCCGGGTGCCGGGCGGGTCCTCGGGCGGCTCGGCCGCCGCGGTCGCGGCCGGCTTCGCGCCCCTCGCGCTCGGGTCCGACACCGGCGGGTCGATCCGCCAGCCCGCCGCCCTGTGCGGGGTCGTCGGCGTGAAGCCGACCTACGGCGCCGTCTCCCGGTACGGCCTCGTCGCGTTCGCGTCGTCGCTCGACCAGATCGGCCCGTTCGCCGCCGACGTGCACGACGCCGCCCTGGCGCTCGAGGCGATCCGGGGTCACGACCCGTGCGACTCGACGTCGATCGCGTCGCCGCTGCCGCCGGTGCTCGACACCCTCGACGACGGCGTCTCCGGCCTGCGCGTCGGGGTCGTCGAGGAGCTCACCGACGTGGAGGGCGTCCAGCCGGAGGTGCGCGCGGCCGTCGACGGGGCGGCCGGTGCCCTCGAGGACGCGGGCGCGAAGGTGGAGCGCGTGTCGGTCCCGACCGTCGTGCACGGGCTGCCCGCGTACTACCTGATCGCCCCCGCCGAGGCCTCGTCGAACCTCGCGCGCTACGACGGGGTGCGGTACGGGCTGCGGGTCGACGCCGACGACGTCGCGGCGATGAACGCCGCGACCCGCGACGCGGGGTTCGGCCCCGAGGTGAAGCGACGCATCATGCTCGGCACGTACGCGCTGTCGGCCGGCTACTACGACGCGTACTACGGCCAGGCGCAGCGCGTCCGTACGCTGATCATCCGCGACTTCGAGCGGGCGTACGAGCGCTTCGACGTGCTCCTCGCACCGACCTCGCCGACGGTCGCGTTCCCGCTCGGCGCGAAGACCGCCGACCCGCTCGCCATGTACCTGAGCGACGTGTGCACGATCCCGACGAACCTGGCCGGGCACCCCGCGATCTCGGTCCCGTTCGGCACCGGGGAGGGCGGGCTGCCGGTCGGCGTGCAGGTGCTCGCGCCCGCGCTCGGCGAGCCGGTGATGTTCCGCGCCGCGCGCGCCCTCGAGGTCGCCCGCCGCTAGCCCCGGGACCGGGCCGGGTGGCGCGCGCCGGTCCTTTAGGCTGGCGGTCGTGACGGCGCAGGACTGGGAGACGGTCGTCGGGCTCGAGGTGCACGTCGAGCTGTCGACGGCGAGCAAGCTGTTCTGCGGGTGCGCCAACGAGTTCGGCGGCGAACCGAACACCAACGTGTGCCCGGTGTGCCTCGGCCTGCCGGGATCCCTTCCGGTGCTCAACGAGCGGGCGGTCGAGTACGCGCTGCGGGTCGCGGAGGCGCTGCACCTCGAGGTGCCACCCGTGTCGGTGTTCGCCCGGAAGAACTACTTCTACCCGGACATGCCGAAGAACTACCAGACCTCGCAGTACGACATGCCGATCACGGTGCACGGTTGGCTCGACGTCGACGGCGCCCGCATCGGCATCACCCGCGCGCACCTCGAGGAGGACACGGGCAAGACGCTGCACGTCGGCGGCGGCGGCCGGATCCACGACGCCGACCACGCGCTCGTCGACTACAACCGGGCGGGCGTACCGCTGCTCGAGATCGTCTCCGAGCCCGACATCCGGTCCGCGGAGCAGGCGAAACGCTACGTCGAGGAACTGCGGGCGACGCTCCTCGCGATCCAGGTCTCCGACGTGAAGATGGAGGAGGGGTCGCTGCGGATCGACGCGAACGTCTCGGTGCGGCCCGCGGGGTCCGACGGGCTCGGCACGCGCTGCGAGATCAAGAACCTGAACTCGCTGCGGTCGCTGGTCAAGGCGATCGAGCACGAGGCGCGGCGCCAGGTGACCGCGATCGAGTTCGGCGACGCGATCGTCCAGGAGACGCGTCACTGGGACGAGCAGCGCGGCCGCACCGTCGCCGGGCGGTCGAAGGAGGAGGCCCACGACTACCGGTACTTCCCCGAGCCCGACCTGGTCCCCGTCGCGCCCACCCCTGACATGCGCGAGCACGTCCGGCGCACGCTGCCCGAGCTCCCCGCCGCGCGTCGCCGGCGCCTCGTCGAGGCGTGGGGCATCCGGGACGACGACGCGAGGGTGCTCGTCGCGACCCCCGGTCTCGCCGACTACGCGGAGAAGGCGGTCGCCGCACTCGCCGGCGGGACGCCCAGGGAGGTCGTCAACTGGGTGCGCCAGGAGGTGCTCGCGTACCTGAACGAGACCGGCCTGTCGCCCTCGGTGCTCGCGCCCGAGATGCTCGCCGAGCTGGTGGGCCTCGTGGCCGCGGGCACGATCTCGCGCAACCAGGCGAAGGACGTGCTCGACGAGTCGCTGCGCGAGGAGCGCTGGCCGCGCGACATCGTCGAGGCGCGCGGGCTCGCCCAGGTGAGCGACGCCGGCGAGCTCGCCGCCGTCGTGGCCTCGGTGCTGGACGAGCACCGGGGGGTGGTCGAGGAGTACCGCGGGGGCGACGACAAGGCCCGCAAGAAGAAGCGGGGCTTCCTCATGGGCGAGCTGATGAAGCGGTTGCAGGGGAAGGGCAACCCGCAGGTGCTGAACCGGCTGCTCGACGAGCAGCTCGGGTAGGGCGCATGGATCGGGCGGCCGGCGGGTAGCGTCCGCCCATGATCGGATTCCTCCTCTTCCTCGTGATCGTCGGCCTGATCGCCGGCTTCCTCGCCCGGGCGCTCGTCCCGGGTCCCGACCCGATGAGCGTCGGCGCGACGCTGGTCCTCGGCGTGCTCGGCTCGTTCGTCGGCGGCTTCCTCGGCTGGGTGCTGTTCGGCAAGGACCTCGACGAGGGCGCGGTCCAGCCGAGCGGGATCATCGGCTCGGTGATCGGGGCGGTGCTGCTCCTGCTCGCCTACCGCGCGTTGTCCCGCGGGCGCACGGCCGGCGGCGCCGGCCGCCTCTGAGCGCGGGCCGCCCGGTCAGCCGCGCAGGCGCGCCACCAGCGGGGCGACGTCGGCCACGCCGACGTCGAGGGACACGCGGTCGACGAGGTCGCCGTAGCGCCCGCGGATGGCGTCGGGCAGCGCGTCGGGCGGCGCGACGACGCAGAACTCGTCCACGACCTCGTCGGTCACCAGCGCCGACATCGCGGCCCACTCCCCGCGCTTGGAGAGCGCGTTGAGCTCGGGCTGCAGGTCGCCCCACCCGTGCGCCTCGAGCACCGGCCGGTACGCGGGGGTCGAGCCGTAGAACGCGACGCGCGAGCGCAACGCGTCGCGCACGCGCGTCCGCTCCTCGTCGTTCGTGAACGCACCCGCCATCACCGGGAACGCGATCTCGAGGTCGCGGCGCGTCCGGCCCGACCGGGCGAGCCCGCGTTCGAGCGCGGGGTGGGTCGCCTCGCGCAGGTACTTCGGCGTGGTGAACGGGTGCACGAGGAACCCGTCGGCGACCTCGCCCGCGACCTCGGTCATCCGGGGGCCGACCCCGGCGAGGAGGATGCGGGGGAGCCCGAAGGGGCTCGGCCCGGGGTCGAAGAACGGGGTCATGAGCGTGTGGGTGTAGAACTCGCCGCGGAAGTCGAGCTTCGTGCGCTCGTGCCAGCACGACCAGATCGCGCGGATCGCGAGCACCATCTCGCGCATCCGCTCGACCGGCCTCGACCACGGCATCGAGAACCGGCGCTCGACGTGCGGGCGGATCTGGGTGCCGAGCCCGAGCGCGAACCGGCCCCGGGAGGCCAGGTGGAGGTCGTACGCGATCCCGGCGAGCGTCATGGGGTTGCGGGCGAACCCGATCGCGACCGCGGTGTAGAGCTCGAGTCGCTCGGTGTGCTCGCCCGCGAGCAGCAGCGGGAAGAACGGATCGTGGGGTCCCTCGAAGGTGTACGCGCCGTCGTACCCGGCGGCCTCGAGCCGCCGCGCGACGGCGGGCACGTCGGACAGTGCGTTGAAGGCGAGCGCCGCGTCGACTTTCATTCGTTCCCCTGTGACCGAGTACGGGCCCGAAACCTACGGCGAGCGCGTCGCCGACGTCTACGACACCTGGTACGGGGACCTCGGCGACGCCGGCGCCGAGGTCGCCGTGCTCGCCGAGCTGGCGGCCGGCGGCCGCGCCCTCGAGCTCGGGATCGGCACCGGCCGCGTCGCGCTCCCGCTCGCCGCGCGGGGGGTGGAGGTCCACGGCATCGACGCGTCCGCGGCGATGGTCGAGCGCCTGCGTGCCAAGCCCGGCGGCGGCGCCATCCCGGTCACGATCGGCGACATGACCGAGGTGGGCGTCGAAGGGCCGTTCCGGCTCGTGTTCGTCGTGTTCAACACCTTCTTCATGCTCCCGAGCCAGGAGGCGCAGGTGCGGTGCATGGCGAACGTCGCGTCGGTCCTCGAGCCCGGCGGGCGGTTCCTGCTCCATGCCTTCGTGCCCGACGTCTCCCGGTTCCGCGACGACCAGGAGCTGACCGTGCGGTCCGTCGGCGTCGACGAGGTGCGGCTCGACGCCAGCCGGTACGACCCGCACCTCCAGCGGGTCGACAGCACCCAGATCCGGATCACCGAGGCCGGCACCCGCCTCGTGCACACCCGCCTGCGCTTCGCCTACCCGCCCGAGCTCGACCTCATGGCGCGCCTCGCCGGCCTGGAGCCCGAGTCACGCTGGGGGTCGTTCCGGCGCGAGCCCTTCACCGCCGACAGCGCCTTCCACGTCACGGTCTACCGGAAGCCCGCGTGAGCGCACGCGGCGCGACACGACCACCGCCCCCGCGGTCGCGATCACCCCGATCGTGACCGCGAGGACGACGAACAGGCCGGTCGGCACCTCCTCGCCGGGAGGTGCCGCGGCGCGCACGACCTCCCGGTAGTGCGCGGTCGCGGGCCAGAAGGCGACGAGCCGCTCGTCGCGCGGCTCGCGCAGCAGCCCGGTCACGTGGTCGCTGCGGAACGCCTGCAGCTCGTCGGGCGCGAACAGCACGATCTCGACGGCCTCGGTCGCGAGCCGCGCGGCGGCGGCGCGCGCGGCGTCGCGACGGCGCGCCGGGTCGCCGTCGCGCAGGTCGGCGTACGCGGCCTCGATCCCGGCGTCGCACCACCGGCCGGCCGCGCACGTGTAGGGCGCGAGCGCCGGGGCCGGGTCGTCGCCGGGGTCGCGGCGCACGAGCTCGAGGTCCACGCCGGGCCCGTCGCCCGCGCCGGCCAGCACGACCTCGGCCCCGGCCTCGCGGAGCTGGCGCGCGACGGCCCCGGCCACCGCGGCCGCCGCGCCGTCGTCGCGGTCGAGCCCGATCACGAGGCGGCGGCCCGCGAGCGCGGCGCGGGCCGAGGGCCGGTACCCGACGTCGCCGGTGACCGCCGCCGCGTCCGCGGCCCCGGGCCACCACGCGTGGTCGCGTGCCAGTACCGGCACGACCTGGGCCCGGCCCACCCCGTCGCGCGCGTCGCGCACGAGGCGGGCGCGGTCGAGCGAACGCGCGACCGCCCGGCGCAGGTCGCGGTCGGCGATCCCGGCCCGCAGCAGCCACTGGTCGCCGTCGTTCGCGTGGACGACCGTCGCGCCGGGCACGGCCCGCGCCGCCGCCGCGTCGCCCGGCGCGAGCCCGGCGGCCACGTCGACCTCCCCGGCGCGCAGCGCGCCGAGCAGCGCGCCGCCGTCGGGATAGGAGCGGTAGACGATCTCGTCGAGCGGCGGGCGGCCCGGCCGGTCGACCGCCGCGAGGCGGACCTCGCGGTCGGTGCGGCCGGTGACGTGCCAGTCGCCGGCGCCGACGTTGCCGGGGCCCGGTTCCCGCCCGAACGCGTGCTCCGGCACCACGTGGACCGCGAGGACCGGCAGGGGGCCGGGGTCGCCGGCCGCGGTGACGACGACGGTGCGGTCGTCGGCCGCGCGCGCGTCGAGACCGTCCAGGGTCCCGGCCGCGTACGGCCAGCGCCCGTCGCGCGCGTGCCGGAGCGAGAAGACGACGTCGTGCGCGGTGACCGGTCTGCCGTCGGACCACGACGCGCCGTCGCGGATCGTGTACGTCACCTGCCGACGATCGGCGCTCACCGTCCACGACGCGGCGAGGCCGGGCACCGGCGCGAGGGTCGCGACGTCGAGGTCGGTGAGCGCCGGGTACTGGAGCCGCCAGATCTCGCGCGCGACCGCGCCGGTGCCCTCGCGCGGGTCGAGCGAGCCGATGTCGCCGACGACACCGATCGTCATGCGCAGCGGTTCCGCCGCCGGCAGGGGCGTGGCGGGAGCGACGGCCCCGCCCGCGAGCGCGGCGAGGACGACGACCGCACCGGCGCGCACGGCGTGCCTCACCGGCGCCACCGCCGCCGGCGCGCGTCCCGCGCCACGAGGCGCGCGGCGTTGCGCCCCGGGATCCCGGTGACGCCGCCGCCGCCGTGCACGGCGCTCCCCGCGTAGTAGAGGCCGCGCACGGGGGTGCGGCCGTCGGCCCACCCCGGCACCGGCCGCATGTGGAAGAGCTGGTCGGGCGAGAGCTCGCCGTGGAAGATGTTCCCGCCGACGAGCCCGTACTCGTGCTCCATCTCGTAGGGGCCGATCACCTGCCGGTGCACCACGGAGGACGCGAACTCCGGAGCGACCGCGTCGAGGCGGCCGATCACCCGGTCGGCGTGCTCGTCGAGCGCGCGGGGGTCGGGTTCGGTGGCCCAGGAGTGCGGCACCCACTGGGTGAACAGCGAAACGACGTGGTGCCCCTCGGGCGCGAGCGTGCGGTCGAAGACGCTGGGGATGCAGACGTCCGCGAACGGCTCGGCCGCGGGCCGTCCCGCCACCGCGTCCTGGAACGCCCGCTCGACGTCGTCGAGCGACTCCGCCAACACGATCGTCCCGCCGTGGACCTCGGGGTCGAAGCCCGGGCTCGACGCGAATTCCGGCAGCCGGTCGACCGCGACGTTCACCTTCACCGTCCCGCTGCGCGACCGCCACCGTGCGATCGCGTCGGCGAACTCGCCGGGGAGGTGCTCGCGCCCGACGTGCTCCAGGAACGCGGTGCGGGGGTGGGTCGCCTCGATCACGGCCGGTGCGTGCAGCTCCCGGCCCGCGGCCGTCACGACCCCGCGCACGGCGCCGCCGCGCACGATCACCCGCGCGACCGGCGACCCGGTCAGCACCTGCGCGCCGAACGACTCGGCCGCGGCACGCAGCGCCGAGGTGAGCGCGCCCATCCCGCCCTCGGGGAAGCCCCACCGGCCCGGCGGGCCGCCGCCGTCACCGATCTTGTGGTGCATCATCACGTACGCGGTGCCGGGCGAGCGCGGGCCCGCCCACGTCCCGATCACCCCGCTCACCGCGAGCACGCCCTTCACGGCCGGCGACTCGAAGTGCTCGTCGAGCAGATCGGCGATGCTCGTGGTGAACAGCCTGGTCACGTCGGCGACGCCGCGCACACCGAGGCGGCGCAGCCGCCACGCCAGCGCGGCCTGGGCCGCCACGTCGCGCGGGTGCAGCGAGCCGAGCCGCGGCGGCGCCGTGCGCAGCAGCGGGGCGAGCACCGACGCGACGCCCGAGAGCCAGTCGTCCCAGCGCGCGTAGGCCGCGACGTCGCGGCGCGAGAAGCGGGCGATGCCCTCGGGCGTGAGCCGGAGGTGGCGGCCGTCGCGGTGCGGCGCGAAGTATCCGTGCTGGGGGAACACTCGGTACCCGTGCCGGTGGAGCCGCAGCTCGTCGACGATCGCGGCCGGCAGCAGGCTCACGACGTACGACAGCGCGGTGACCCGGTAGCGCGGCCCCCACGGCTGCTCGGTGACCGCGGCGCCGCCGACCACCGGCCGGGCCTCGCACACGACGACCCGGGCGCCGGCCTTCGCGAGCAGCCCGGCGGCGACGAGGCCGTTGTGGCCCCCGCCGACCACGACCACGTCGTACGCGTCGCGCCGGGGGCTCATCGGCGGGCCGCCCGCGGCGGCCGGGTCAGTCGCCGGTCCGGTCGCAGCACGCCTCCAGCACCCCCCGCCAGTGGTCGAGCCCGGGCACGACGGCACCGGGGCGCTTCGCGCGCTCGTCGGCCCGGCGCAACGCGAGGATCGCGTCGAGGTCGGGGTCGCGGGCGAACCGTGCCGCCTCGGCGGCGGTCATCGGCCCGCCCTGGTCGCGCAGGGTCTGCGCGCTCCGGGCGCTGAGCGCGTCCGCGTACGACCGCTCGGTCGCGACGAGGTACCGCTTCGCGTCGACGTGCGCCGCGACGAGCCGCGCGACGCGTGCCCCGAGCAGGCCGGCGACCAGCTCGGCGCCGCGGCGGGCGTGGTCGCCGTGGCCGCCGGGGAGCGCGTCGGCGACGTCGTGGACGAGCCCGGCGGCGACCAGCTCGGGGTCGTCGGGGTGCTCGCGCCCGAGGATCGCCGCGCACTGCAGGGAGTGGGCCAGCACGTCGAGGTCGGGCTCGTCGAAGCGTGCCGAGCCCCGCGCGAGCAGGGCGAGCAGCGCGTCGACGTCACGTGGCCGCACGGGGACGACGATACGCGCGGGCGGTGCGCCGCGTCAGCGCTCGAAGGTCATGACGAGCTCGCGGGCGCCGTTGGTCGTCGTGACCTCCAGGACGTGTTCGCGGCAGCGGTACGGCCCGCCGGCGACCGGCGGGATGGCGGGCAGCGGCGGGCCGGCCATCGAGATGCCGTTCTGGCGCACCTCCGTGATCCCCTGCTCCTGGGCGGTGACGTCCATCCTCAGCACGCCGTCCTCGGTGCGCCAGGTCCCCTCGTGGCGCCAGAACACGTCGGCCTCGGCGGTCGTGCCGGGGAACGAGAAGCTCGCCGTGAACTTCGCGTCGAAGACGACGGTGCCGTCGGGCGCGAGGGTGAGGGTGAGCCCGCCGTTCGAGACCCGGATGTTCGACAGGGGCACCGCGGACGCGGCGAAGAGGTCCAGGGTGTCGCGCTTCATCACCCAGCTCCCGGCGACGCAATCGTCGGTCTCGTCGCGTCCCGTCGTCGTGGTCGGTTCGCCGGTCGTCGAGGTGTCCGGCTCGGTGTCCGTGGACCGGGGTGCAGACGCCTCCGTGGACGGGTCGTCGCCGGACCCGCCTCCGCACGCGCCGGCGGCGAGGGCCGCGGTGACGAACAGGCAGACCGGGACGAGCGGGTGGCGGCGGATCCTCGTGCACCTCCTCATGCACGCGAAACGTACCGACGCGGCGCGTGCCGCGGCGGGATCACCCGCCGGGCCGCGCGGGCGCCCCGGCGCGCAGCGACCGGAGCGCGGCGTCGAGGTACCGCTGCAGCGTGAGCCCGCGGCGCGCGTCCGCCGGGTGGCGCAGCTCGCCGCGTGCGACGCGGACGAACGTGTCGCCGAGCGCGCGCCCGATCGCGGCCCGTTCCCCGGTGCGTCCGTCGAACGCGACCGATCCGCGCGGGCCGAACACCTCGACCTCCGTGCGGCTTCCGATCGCGGCGCGACAGCACAGCGACGCCTGGCTCGTCGCCCCCGACTCGTGGGCGAGGGTGAGGGCGATCCACCCGTGCGGGTCGCCGGCCGCGCGCACCTCCGTGACGGGCCCCAGCGCGGCGTCGAGCAGGTCGAGCAGGTGCGGGCCCACGTCGAGCAGCGCACCGTGCTCGAGCCGCCAGCCCTGCGCGTACGGGCTGCCCGGGAGGTGCGCGCCCGACAGGAAACAGCCCCGCCCGCCCAACGCGGGCATCGACCGCGCCTCGCGTACGAACGGGTCGAAGTCCGCGTGGAACCGGTTCGTGAGGGTGACCAGGGTGGGGACGCCCGCCTCCTCGACCGCGTCGACGACGCGGGCCGCGTCCGCGACCGTGACCGCGAGGGGCTTCTCGACGAGCAGCGGCCGGCCGGCGCGCGCCGCGCGGACCGCGAGATCGGGCTGCGCGGCGGGCGGGACCGCGATCGCGACCGCGTCGCTCGCGCCGATCAGCGCGTCGAGGTCGTCGAACGCCGTGGTGCCGAGGTGGTCGGCGCACTCGCGCGCGCGGCTCGCCGTGCGCGACCACACCCCCGACAGCGTCGAGCCGGACCCGGCGGCGAACACCGGTCCGGTGACGGCGCGGGCCCACGGCCCGGCGCCGACGAGCCCGACTCGCAGCGGGGCGGCCACGCCCGGGAACGTATCCTCTCGGCCATGGCCGACATGAAGCCCCGCAGCCACGAGGTCACCGACGGCATGGAGCGCGCCCCGGCGCGGGCGATGCTGCGGGCGATCGGGATGACCGACGCCGACTGGGGCAAGGCGCAGGTCGGGGTCGCGTCCTCCTGGAACGAGGTGACCCCCTGCAACCTGCCGCTCGACCGGCTCGCGAAGCGGGCGAAGGCCGGTGTGCGGGACGCCGGCGGGTTCCCGATCGAGTTCGTCACGATCGCCGTCTCCGACGGCATCTCGATGGGTCACGAGGGCATGCGGGGCTCGCTCGTGTCGCGCGAGATCATCGCCGACTCGGTCGAGTGCGTGATGCACGCGGAGCGGCTCGACGCGCTCGTGTCGTTCGCGGGCTGCGACAAGAGCCTGCCCGGCATGCTGATGGCGGCCGCGCGGCTCAACCTCCCGTCGGTGTTCCTCTACGGCGGCTCGATCCTGCCCGGCCGGTGGAAGGACCAGGCGCTCGACATCGTGAGCGTCTTCGAGGCGGTGGGCGCGTGCGCCGCCGGGACGCTGACGGAGAACGAGCTGGGCGAGATCGAGAAGCGCGCCTGCCCGACCGAGGGCTCCTGCGCCGGGATGTTCACGGCGAACACGATGGCGTCGGTCGGGGAGGCGATCGGGATGTCGCTGCCCGGTTCGGCGTCGCCGGCCGCGGTCGACCGCCGCCGCGACGACTTCGCGTACGAGTCGGGACGCGCGGTGATGCGGCTGCTCGAGCTCGACCTCCGGCCGCGCCAGATCATGACCCGCGAGGCGTTCGAGAACGCGATCGCGGTCGTGATGGCGCTCGGGGGTTCGACCAACGCGGTGCTGCACCTCCTCGCGATCGCCAACGAGGCGCGCGTCGAGCTCGAGCTGGAGGACTTCAACCGCGTCGGCGCCCGCGTGCCGCACCTCGCCGACATGAAGCCGCACGGCCGTTACCACATGTTCGACCTCGACGCCGTCGGGGGCGTGCCGGTCGTGATGAAGCTGCTGCTCGACGAGGGCCTGATCCACGGCGACTGCCTCACCGTCACCGGCCGCACCGTCGCCGAGAACCTCGCCGACCTCGCGCCGCCCGGCCCCGACGGCGAGGTCGTGCACCCGCTGTCGGCGCCCATCCACGCCCAGGGCGGGATCGCGGTGCTCCGGGGGTCGCTCGCGCCCGACGGGGCGGTCGTGAAGGTCGCCGGGATCGACCAGATGCGCTTCGAGGGCCGCGCCCGGGTGTTCGACGGCGAGGACGCGGCGATGGAGGCGGTGCTCGGCGGGAGGATCGAGCCGGGCGACGTCGTGGTCATCCGGTACGAGGGGCCGAAGGGCGGACCGGGGATGCGCGAGATGCTCGCGATCACGGGCGCGATGAAGGGGGCGGGGCGCGGCGCGGACGCCGCGCTCGTCACCGACGGCCGGTTCTCGGGCGGGACCCACGGGTTCTGCGTGGGGCACGTCGCACCCGAGGCCGTCGACGGCGGCCCGATCGCGTTCGTGCGCGACGGCGACCGTATCGTCATCGACGCGCAGTCGCACACGATCGACCTGCTCGTCGACGACGCGGAGCTCGCGCGTCGCCGCGCCGACTGGAAGCTCCCGGAGCCGCGCTACACGAGCGGCTTCCTCGCGAAGTACGCGCGCCTGGCCCAGGGCGCGGAGAAGGGCGCGATCACGAACGTCTGAGCTCCGTGCGGCGCCCGGGCCTCACGACGACGGCGCGGGCCCCAGCTGCTCCATGAACTCGAGGCGGATGCCCCCCGGCGCGTTCACGAAGGCGATGCGCCGGGTGCCGAACGGGCCCTGGACCACCTCGGGTCCCCACACGACGTCGTGACCGGCGAGCTCGGCCTCGAGGTCGTCGGTGAACAGGGCGGGGTGGAGGAAGCCCTCGGCCGGGAGGTCGACGGCGTCCTCGTAGACCGCGCGGGTGAACAGCGTGATCGTCACCGGACCGAGCAGGACGTCGGCGCGCTCTCCGTCGCGCCACGGCATCCGGTCGCGGATCTCGGCCCCGGCGCGCTCGTAGAAGGCGCAGGCGGCATCCAGGTCCGCGACCTTGACCGCGATGTTCGCCATGCCGGTGATCATCGACGCGGCACGATACCCGCGCCGGGTTGCCGCTCCCGCCGAAGTGGTCGCCGGGCGCTCCGCTAGGGTCGGCGGCCCGATGCCGGAGATCCTCGAGGCGGAGGCCGCGCGTCGCGCGATCGAGGAGCATGCGCTCGGGCGCGGCATCGCGGCGGTGCACGCACCCGACGGCTGGTTCCTCAAGCGGGGCACCACCGCCGAGGCGCTGGCCCACGCCCTCGTGGGCAACGAGCTCGTCGCGGCCCGCCGGCGCGGCAAGCTCATCGTCTGCGACCTCGCGGACGGGACGCGCCTCGGGCTGCACCTCGGCATGTCGGGGCGGGTGCTGGTGGACGACGTCGAGGCCGGCGACCCGCTCGTCTACGCGAGCAACCGGCGCGTCGAGGCGTGGCACCGGTTCGGCCTGCACTTCGCCGACGGCGGCGAGCTGATGCTGCGCGACCCGCGGCGCCTCGGCGCGGTCGAGCTCGACCCCGACGAGGACCGGCTCGGCCCCGACGCGTTCGGCCTCTCGCTCGCCCAGCTCGACGCGGCGCTGGGGTCGCGGGCGGCGCCCGTGAAGGCGGTGTGCATGGACCAGTCGCGCATCGCCGGGCTCGGCAACCTGCTCGCCGACGAGGCGCTGTGGCGCGCGGGCGTCGACCCGGCCCGCCCGGCCCGCGACCTCGACCGGGACGCGCGCCGCCGCCTGCACCGGGCGGTCCGCGCCACGCTGGTGGTCCTCGGCCGCCGCGGCGGCAGCCACACCGGTGACCTGCCCCGGGTCGCGGGGGCGCCCTGCCCCCGTGACGGCGCGCCGCTGGTGCGGCGCCGGGTCGCCGGCCGCACGACCTACTCCTGCCCCGCGCACCAGCGCTGACCCGGGGCCCGATGGCCGCGGCGGCGGCACCGGGGCGCACCGGGACCGTGGTCGGGCGCGCGCCCCGGCGGCCGGGCGGCGGCCCGGGCGCGGCGGTGCGTACGATCGCAGCCGATGGCCGCCCCGGTCGAGCTCCGCACCGGACGCCTGCGGCTCCGGGCCTGGCGGCCCGCCGACCGCGAGCCGTTCGCGGCGCTCAACGCCGACCCCGAGGTGATGCGGCACTTCCCGGCGCCGCTGACCCGTGCCGAGAGCGACGCGGCCGCCGACGCGATCGCGGCCGGCCTCGCCCGGCTCGGGTGGGGCCTGTGGGCGGTGGAGGTGGAGGGCGAGGGCGGCGCGCCGTTCGTGGGGTTCGTGGGCCTGAGCGTCCCCGCGTTCGCGGCGCCGTTCACGCCCTGCGTCGAGGTGGGGTGGCGGCTCGCCCGCGAGCACTGGGGGAAGGGGTACGCGACCGAGGGCGCGACGGCCGCCGTCGGGTTCGCGTTCGGCGTGCTGGGCCTCGACGAGGTCGTCTCGTTCACGGTGCCGGCCAACCGGCGCTCGCGCGCCGTCATGGAACGCCTCGGGATGACCCACGACCCCGCCGACGACTTCGACCACCCCCGGCTCCCCGAGGGCCACCCGCTGCGCCGCCACGTCCTGTACCGGCTCCCCCGGGGGCGTTGGTCACCCTGAGGCCGCGGCCGTGGTACCATCGACGAGATGTCCGCCGCCGCCCTCCTCCTGGTAGTCATCGTGTAGCGCACGGCGTCGCCCCGCGCGCCCGTGCGCACCCCCGCCCCTCGCCGACGCGAGGGGTTTTTCGTGTCCGCCCCCCGGAGGTCGGGGCCGCCCCGGCCGGCCGGGCACCCCGCACCGACCTGCGAACCCGGCGAAGGAGCCGAACCCATGAAGCTGACCGGGGCCCAGGCCCTCATCAAGAGCCTCGAGATGGAAGGCGTGGAGGTGATGTTCGGCCTCCCCGGCGGGGCGATCCTGCCGGTCTACGACCCGCTCATCGAGTCGTCGATCCGCCACGTCCTGGTGCGCCACGAGCAGGGAGCGGGCCACATGGCCTCGGGGTACGCGTGGGCGACCGGCCGGCCCGGCGTCGCGATGGTCACGAGCGGCCCGGCCGCCACCAACATCGTCACGCCGCTGTGCGACGCCTACATGGACTCGGTGCCGTTCGTGTGCATCACCGGCCAGGTGCCCTACAAGGTGATCGGTACCGACGCCTTCCAGGAGGCCGACACGGTCGGCATCACGATGCCGATCACCAAGCACAACTGGCTCGTCTCCGACGCCAACGACATCCCGCGCATCGTCCGCGAGGCGTTCCACGTCGCGACGACCGGACGGCCCGGCCCCGTCCTCGTCGACGTCCCGAAGGACGTGTCGAACCAGACGATGGAGTGGTACTGGCCCGACAAGGTCGACCTCCCCGGCTACAAGCCCAACGTGAAGGGCCACCCGCGCCAGGTGAAGGACGCCGCCCGGCTCGTCATGGAGGCCCGCCGGCCGGTCGTCTACGCGGGGGGCGGGATCCTCAAGGCCGGTGCCTCGGCGGAGCTCCTGCAGTTCGCCGAGCTCACCGGGATCCCGGTGGTGACGACGCTCATGGCCCGCGGCGCGATCCCCGACGAGCACGAGCTGTGTCTCGGCATGCCCGGGATGCACGGCAACTACACGGCGATCACCTCGATGCAGAAGGCCGATCTGCTCGTCACCCTCGGGGCCCGCTTCGACGACCGGGTCACCGGGAACCCGGCGACCTTCGCGCCGCACGCCAAGGTGATCCACGTCGACATCGACCCGGCCGAGCTCGGCAAGGTGCGCCGGCCCGACGTGCCGATCGTCGGGGACTGCAAGGTCGTCATCGCCGAGCTCGTCAAGGCCGTGCGCGCCGAGCAGGAGAAGCACGGCCGGCCCGACCTGTCCGAGTGGCACGCGACGCTGCGCGAGTGGCAGCAGCGCTACCCGCTCACCTACCAGCAGGAGGACGGCGGGCCGCTGAAGCCGCAGTACGTCGTCGAGGCGCTGCGCGCGAACACGCCCGACGACACGATCCTCGCGTCGGGCGTCGGCCAGCACCAGATGTGGGCGAGCCAGCTCTGGAAGTTCAAGCAGCCGAACACGTGGATCAACTCCGGCGGGCTCGGCACGATGGGGTACGCGATCCCCGCCGCGATCGGCGCGAAGGTCGGCCGCCCCGACCGGATGGTGTGGGCGATCGACGGCGACGGCTGCTTCCAGATGACCGCGCAGGAGCTCGTCACCGCGTCCGCGGAGCGGATCCCGATCAAGGTCGCGATCCTCAACAACGCGTACCTGGGGATGGTGCGGCAGTGGCAGGAGCTCTTCTACGAGGAGCGCTACAGCGAGGTCTACCTGTCGCCCGACCTCCCCGACTACGTCAAGTGGGCTGAGGCGATGGGTTGCGTCGGGATGCGGGTCGACAACCCCGACGACGTCGTGCCGACGATCGAGAAGGCGAACGAGATCGACGACCGGCCCGTCGTGATCGACTTCCGCACCGACTACCGCGAGAAGGTGTACCCGATGGTGCCGGCCGGCGGTTCCAACGACGACATCATCCTCGGCCCCGAGTTCGGCGAGGGCGGGCGATGAGCGTCCCCAACGGCGTCACGCACCACATCCTGACCGTGCTCGTCGAGAACAAGGCCGGCGTGCTGTCACGCGTGGCCGGCCTGTTCTCGCGGCGCGGCTTCAACATCTTCTCGCTCGCGGTCAGCCCGACCGACGACGAGCGGTTCAGCCGGATGACGATCGTCGTCGACGCCGAGTCGGCGCCGCTCGAGCAGGTCGTCAAGCAGCTCAACAAGCTCATCAACGTCATCAAGATCACCGAGGTCCCGCCCGAGGAAGGCGTCGAGCGGGAGCTGATGATGGTGACCGTGAAGGCGACCGCCGAGGCGCGCGGCCAGGTGACCGAGCTGACGGCGATCTTCGAGGCGAAGATCGTCGACGTCGGCTTCGACGCGATGACGATCATGGTCGCCGGCGAGCCGGAGAAGCTCGACGCGTTCTCCGACCTCGTCAAGCCTTTCGGGATCGTGGAGATCCAGCGCACCGGCCGCATCGCGCTGCCGCGCCTCGCGCGCCAGCCCACGCGCCTGCGGGCGGTGCGCACCGCCCGAGCCTGATCGTGACCGGCGGGCGGCGATCGACCAGAATCGTCGCCGTCCGCCGCCGAGCCCTCGTGCCCCCGGGAGAGATCCGAGATGCCCGCGAACGTCTACTACGACCACGACGCCGACACCGCGCTGATCGCCGACAAGCGGGTCGCCATCCTCGGTTACGGCTCGCAGGGCCACGCCCACGCGCTGAACCTGCGCGACTCGGGGGTCGACGTGGTCGTCGGCCTGCGGGAGGGCTCGGCGTCGCGGGCGAAGGCCGAGGCCGCCGGCCTGCGGGTGCTCCCCACCGCCGAGGCGGTGCGCGGGGCCGACATCGTCATGGTGCTGCTGCCCGACACCGAGCAGAAGAAGGTCTACGAGACCGACATCGCGCCCAACCTGGCCGACGGCAACTCGCTGGCCTTCGCGCACGGCTTCAACATCCACTTCGGGCAGATCACGCCGCCCGCGGGCGTCGACGTGTGGATGATCGCGCCGAAGGGCCCCGGTCACCTCGTGCGCCGCACCTACGAGGAGGGCGGCGGGGTGCCCTGCCTCGTCGCGGTCGCCAACGACGCGACCGGCAAGGCGAAGCAGACCGCCCTCGCCTACGCGAAGGCGATCGGCGGCACGCGTGCCGGCGTGCTCGACACGACGTTCGAGGAGGAGACCGAGACCGACCTCTTCGGCGAGCAGGTCGTCCTGTGCGGCGGCCTGGTCGAGCTGATCCGCAACGGCTTCGAGACGCTCGTCGAGGCCGGCTACCAGCCCGAGTCGGCATACTTCGAGACGCTGCACGAGGTGAAGCTGATCGTCGACCTCATCTACGAGGGCGGCATCGCGGCGATGAACTACTCGATCTCCGACACGGCCGAGTACGGCGAGATGACCCGCGGCCCGCGGATCATCACGCCGCAGACGAAGGACGAGATGCGCCGGATCCTCGCCGAGATCCGCTCGGGCGAGTTCGCGAAGGAGTGGATCGCCGAGAACGAGCAGGGCCGCCCCAACTTCGACCGCCTGCGCGAGGAGGCCGCGAAGCACCCGATCGAGGAGGTCGGTGCGCGCCTGCGGGCGATGATGCCGTGGATCTCGGCGGGCAAGGCGAAGGTGCAGGACGTCTCGGGCGGCTGAGCCGTCCCCCGGGCGCGGCGGTGGGGGCGGTCGCGCACCGCCCCCACCGGAGGGTCCTCCTCACGCCCGCGATGCCCCGGGTCAGGGCCGCGGCGGACCGACGATCGGCAGCCCGCGGACCGCGGCCGTCGGGTGGCGCTCGAGCGTCCCGGTCACCATCACGTGGGCGGGGCCGGTGCCGTCCTGCGTGCGAGCGGCGGCCCGGCCGGCGGCGCGCGCCGGCAGGCTCGCGACGTCGACACCGGCCGCGAGGGTGAGGTCGCCGGTCTCGATCTGCACCTGGCGGGCGCGGCCCGCCGGGTACGAGTGCTCGACCCGGGCCGCGGCACCGATGCGGAGCGCGCCGTCGATCGTCGTGCCGGCCGGACCCCGGCGGGTCGCCAAGGCGAACTGCGGTCCGCTCGCGACGATCTGCGCCCCCGCGCCGACGTGGATGTCGCCGCCGCGGTTCACGATCGCGAGGTTGTGGCCCGTGAGGCGGCCGTTCACGTGCAGGTCGTGCCCGTTGAGCACGTAGAGCAGCGTGAAGCGGTTCTCACCGGAGCCGACCGAGCCGACGAGCACCTTGCCGCCGTCGAGCTGCCGGTAGCCGCCGAGCCTGTCGATCCGCAGGTCACCGCGCGAGTAGCGGCCGTCGTCGTCCATGTCGACGAACGTCGGGACGGGGCCCGCGCTCGCGGCCGGTGCCGCGGCCGCGACGCCGATGGTCAACGCGGCGAGCGCCGCGACGATACGTGCCGTCATCCTTGGCTTCTCCTTCATCCGTGTGCCCGCCGACCGGCGGATCCCCACAACTGGTGCCGTCGCCCGTGTCGTGACGGGCGGCCGCCCGCGTGTCAGGTGCACTGCGGGTGGCTCGTCCCGACGCACGTCGGCATCGGCGCGAACAGCGGCATGTCGGTCGCGTGCGACAGGACGACCCGCTCGAGCCGGACCGCCGCACCCGGCCCGTCGGCCACGACGCGCAGCTCGCCGTTGCGGTACGTCTGGCGCAGCGTCGCGTCGCGGATCACGATGCGCCGTCCCGGGCCGGCGCCGTCCGGCCGGTGGGCGCGCAGGAGGACGTAGCCCGTGCGCACGTCCGCCCGGTCGAGCGTGAGGTCCGCGCTGGAGCGCAGGTCGAACAGGGCGTGCCCCGGGCCCCGGACCGTGAGTCGCTCGCCGACGGTGACGCGGTCGCCCGCGATCGAGAACCAGTGGTAGCCGTTGCCGATGGCCACCTGTACGCCCGCGCCGACGACGACGTGCGACCCGGTGAAGTCGGTCGCGTAGTGGTCGCCGCGGCCGGAGAGCCGGGCGCCGTCGCCGATGGTGAGGCGGCCGCCGTGGGACGTGACGTCGAGGTAGCCGTTGCCCTCGACGACGGCGCCGGGCGCGACCTCCACGTCGCCCCCGAGCGACGCGACGCTGACGCTCGCGTCGGGCCGCGCCACGCGCACCGAGTCGCGGATGCGGACCGTGCCGTTCACGAGCAGGTGCGCCGACGTGCCCCGCGCGCCGAGGACGACGCCGTCGAGCACGAGGCCGACGCGTCCCCCGGTGGTGTGCCGGAAGGTGTTGTGCGGGCCGAGCACGTCGGCGAGGGGGCGGTCGGCGGCGTCGCGCACCCCGTCGTCGTCGTGGTCGACGAACGACCGGCCCCAGTCGTCGGCGGCGGCCCGCGGCCGGGGCGCGGCGCCCGCGGCCGTGGCCCCGGCCGCCACCACGGTGGCCAGCCCGAGGGCGCAGGCGGCGACCACCCGTCGTGCGGACATGTGCTTCCCCCCTCCGTGGGCCCGGCCGGCGGCCGCGGCTCGCTGCGTCCGTTATCGGCGGTGACGCACGGAATCTGCAGCACTCCACCGATCCGGACCCAACCGTACCGAACGGACGGGATGCCGGACCTGAGGCAGAAGGCCTGGAAGATTCTGGAAGTCCGAACCGACGGGGCCGTGGGGCCGTCAGAAGACGTGGACGGCGTCGAGGACCCGGGCGCCGTAGGCCGTGTCGCCCTCGACCGCGGCGAGCCCGTGCCAGGGCGCGCGGTGGGTCGCCCAGCGCACGAAGTCGTGGGTCGTGGACGACAGCGTCGCGACCGCGCCCGGTGCGCGGCCCTCGGTCACGGCGACGCGGCCCTCGGCGCCGCCGGGCGCGATCGAGAAGGTGCCGCCCCCCGGCCCGGTGAGCACGAGCACCACCGGCCGGTCGACGAACGCGAGCTGCGCCCGCGACATCCACGGCAGCCCGGCGAGCATCCACTCCCTCGTCGCGCCGAGCCGCAGCTCGTCGCGGGGCGGCTCGGGCCGGTCGAGCGGGCCGTGGGGGGCGAGGAGGTCGTTGCGGAGGTGGCAGTAGGCGTCGAACGTGAACGTGCTCGCGAGCATCGACATCGGGTGCGTGCCGAGGTCCCCCATCGGCAGCAGCGTCTCCGACAGCGGCGGCTCCTGGGCCATCGCGACGACGCCGATCGCCTGCTCGCTGTAGGTCTCGTACTCGTCGAGCACGTCGGCGACCGGCCACGACCGGCGCTCGGCCACCGGTCCCTCCATCGCGGCCTCGGCGCCGCCGCTGATGTCGGGCATCTGCGACGGGTCCACGACCCCGTGCAGGACGCTCGCCATGTGCGCGATCACGTCGCGCACCGCCCACCCCGCGCACGCCGACGGCGCGTCCCACTCCTCGGCGCGCAACGTCCGGCAGATCGCGACGATCTCGTCGCGCTCGGCCCGCAGCGCCTCGACCGCCTTCGTGCTCATCGGTCCTCCCGCGGTCGCCCGGGCCCGCCCGGCGGGCGGGTCACTTGGTGGTGGCGATCCCGCCGTCGACGGGGATCACCGCGCCCGTCACGTACGCGCCCGCCCGGCTCGCCAGGTAGATCGCGACGCCGGCCATGTCGTCGGGCCGGCCGATCCGTCCGAGCGGCGACGACTTCGCGATCGCGTCGCCGGCCACGCGCAGCGTCTCGGCCATCATCTTCGACTCGAACGGCCCGGGCGCGACCGCGTTCACCGTGATGTGCCAGGGGCCGAGCCGCTTCGCGAGGTGACGGGTCAGCTGGTGCACCGCCGCCTTGCTCGCCGAGTACGAGTAGGTCTCGAGCACCGGCACCTGGATCCCGTCGATCGAGCCGATGTTGATCACCCGGGCCGGGTCGTCGGGAGTCGCGGCGGCCCGCAGCAGCGGCAGCAGCGCGCGGGTCAGGAAGAACGGCGCCTTGACGTTGAGGTCGAGCACCTTGTCGAACGCGCTCGCCGGGAACTCCTCGATGGGCGCCCCCCACGTGGCACCGGCGTTGTTGACCAGCACGTGCAGCGCGTCCTCGCGTTCGGCGACCCGCCGGGCGAGGTCGACGCACTCCTGCTCGGTCGCGAGGTCCGCGGGGAGGCTCGTGCACTCGCCCACCTCGGACAGCTCGGCGGCCACCCGGTCGCAGACCTCGGCCTTGCGGGACGAGATGTAGACCCTCGCGCCCGCCTCCACGAAGCCGCGGGCGATCATCAGGCCGATGCCGCGGCTGCCGCCGGTGACGAGCGCGACCTTGCCGGCGACGGAGAACAGCTCGGAGGCGGGCACGGGCGGGGACGTTAGCGAGCGGCACCTCCCGGGGCGAGGCGGGCGGCGGACGCGGCGCGCTCAAGGCGGCGCACCCGCGTGCCGATGAGAGGCGGGGCCGTCCGCGCCGCTGGGAGGTCGTTGGGGGTGCTCGTCCGACTGCGCCGTGCCGCCGGGGCCGCCGCGCGCGACGCGCGGCTCGCGTGGCGCGACGTCGAGCTGGGCACCCTGGGCCCGCGCATCGCCGGCGCGGTCTTCGTCGTGGCGGGGTTGCTCGCCGCGGTCGTCGGCGCGCTGGGCACCGCCGGGTCGCGCGGGGCGGTCGGGCCGGTCGCCGGCGGTGCGGTGGTGGCAGGGCTCGGCTTCCTGCTCGCGCCCTGGCACCACTGGCCGCGTCCGGCGCAGCTCGCGATCCCGGTGGCGGCGTTCGTGCTCCTCGCCGTGGCCGGTGTGCACGACGAGGGCCTCGCGACACCGTTCCTCGCCGTGCTCCCCCTGCCCTTCGTGTACGTGGGGTTCACCCAGCGGCCGGGGTGGTCGCTCGCGCTCGCACCGCCCGCGGCGGCCGCGCTCGCCGTCGGGTCGCGGTTCGAGCCCACCGCCACGGTCGTGACGACCGTCCTGTTCGCGCTGCCGATGTCGGTGTTCGTCGGCGAGGCGATCGCGCAGGCACAACGCCGCCGCGCCCGCGCGGAGCTCCACGTCGAACGGCTGCTGCGCGCCGTGCGCGTGCTCGCGCACGTCGAGGACGAGCAGCGGGGCGCGCAGCTCGTCGCGTCGCTGGCGGCCGACCTGCTCGACGCGGACGCGGTCGCGGTGCTGCTCGCGGACCGCCCGGGGTCGAGCCGGTTCCGCCAGCGCGCCTGGTTCGGTCACCCGGCGCTCGCCGACACGGCGCCCCTCGTCGTCGACGGGTCCGCGGTCCCCGCGCTCGGCGCGGCGGGACCGACCTGGTTCCTCCCCGACGCCTCGGCGGCGCCGCCGCTCGCGGCACCCGGGTCGCCCGGGCGCGTCCGCTCGGCGGCGCTGGTGCCGCTGCCGGGCGGGAGCGGCGAGCCGCTCGGCGTCGTGCTGGCGCTCTGGGGCTCGCGCCGGCGCGTCCTGCCCGCGCCGGCGCGCCAGGCGGGCGAGCTGCTGTCGCAGGAGGCGGGACGGATGTTCGAGCGGCTGCGCGCGACCGCGGTGCTGGCGCGTGACGCGCAGACCGACCCGCTCACCGAGCTCGCGAACCGGCGCACGTTCGCCCGCGCGCTCGCGACCCTCCGGCCGGGTGACGCCGTCGTGCTCGTCGACCTCGACCACTTCAAGCGCGTCAACGACCGCTTCGGCCACGCGGCAGGCGACCGGACGCTGCGCGACCTCGCCCGGTGCCTGCGCCGCGCGGCGCGCCAGGTCGACACCGTCGCCCGCTACGGCGGCGAGGAGTTCGCGCTCGTGCTCCCCGAGGCCGGTGCCGAGGGCGCCCGGGCGGCGCTGCGGCGCGTGCGCGGGGACTGGGCGCAGGCGCGGCCGGCGACGACGTTCTCGGCGGGCATCGCGGTGCACGAGGCGGGCGCGGACCCGGCCGACACGCTGCGGCGCGCGGACGAGGCGCTCTACCGGGCGAAGGCGGCGGGCCGCAACCGCGACGAGGTGGCGACCGTCTCGGAGATCCTGCTGCCCTGACCGCCGGTGCTCACGCGGGCGCCGGCGCCGCCGGGCCGTACCCGGGCGGAGGGGGCTGGCACGCCGGGCACCAGTAGGTGACCCGCCGGTCGCGGCCCTCCCGCGTGCGCACCACTGGGGTGCGGCAGCGGGGGCAGGGGCGGCGGGCGCGGCCGTACACCGCGAGGCCGCCGCCGTGGGTCGCCCGCCGCGCCCGGCCGGCGTTCGCGCGCAGCTGCGCGTGGGCGGTCGCGTAGAGGGCGCGCCGGTCGGCCGGGTCGAGGGCGGCGAGGGGGGTCGCCGGGTGGACGCCGTGCGCCCAGCACACCTCGCAGCGGAACACGTTGCCGACGCCCGCGGCGACCCGCTGGTCCAAGAGCGCGTCGCCGATCGGGGTGGTGGGCGCGAGGCGGGCGAGGCGACCGAGCACCGCGTCGAGGTCGACGCCGGCGGTGCACAGGTCGGGGCCGAGCCGCGCGAGCGCGCGGACCCCCGGCGTCGGGGGCCGGCCGCCGGGGACGGCGCGGCGGAGCTCGACGAGCGGCGCGTCGAAGCAGACGGCGACGCGGCCGTCGTCGACGTGGATCGCCGCGCGCGCGCGGTGCGCGGCCCGGCGCCACCGCTCGCCGGCGCCGTACACGTGCCAGGCACCGTGGAGGCGCAGGTGCGTGTGGAGCGTCGTGCCGTCGCCGAAGTGGACGAGCAGGTGCTTGCCCCGCGCCTCGACGCGACGGACGACGGTGCCCGCGGCGGGTGGGCGCAGCCCGCGGGGGTCGCGCCGGACCTCGACGCGGGTCACGCACCGGCCCACGATCGCGTCGCGCAGCAGTCGTGCCGCGCGGGCGATCGTGTCACCCTCGGGCACGCGGCGGCCGCCCTCAGGCGCTCGCGCCCGCGCCGTCCCCGTCCGCCGCGGCGGGCGGCGCGGCGTTCTCCTCGATCTGGCGCTCGAGCTCGGTGATCTCCGCGACCTTGGCGTCGATCTGCGCGTCGGCGTCGGGCGCCGCGCTGCCGCGCCGCTGCGCGACCACGAGCTTGCCGATCTCCTGGGTGATCGCGTCGATCTTCTTCTGGAGCCGGACGTCCTCGATCTTCTCCTTGCCGGCCGCGGTGGCCTGCTTGGCCTTGTCGGCGGCCTTGTCGGCGACGTCCTTCACCTTGTCGAGGAACCCCATCGTGACCTCCTTCGGTGGTGGCGGCGAGGGTACCGGGTTCGCGCCCGCCGGCCCGGCGCCGCGCGGCCCCGGGGCGGGCTCAGGCGCGCAGCGTCAGGCCCTTGTACCCGTCGGCGAAGCCGGCGACACGCAACGCGTCCGCGACCGGCGACGTGCGCGCCGGCTCGTCGTCGACGCGCTCGACGGTGAGGCGGCCGATCCGCCCCGCCTTGT
Source organism: Acidimicrobiia bacterium (assembly GCA_026002935.1). GTDB lineage: Bacteria > Actinomycetota > Acidimicrobiia > IMCC26256 > PALSA-610 > BPGH01. Next base: position 313,948 of record BPGH01000002.1, on the reverse strand, counting down.
GGGCGTCGACGAGCGCGCCCGCCCACACGGGGGCGGGCACGTCGCCGAAGGTGAGGACGGCACGCCCGCCGCGCTCGACGTAGGCGGCGAGCTCGCCGTCGACGAGCACGACCACGGCGCCCGCCGCGCGCGCGAGACGCCGGCCCGCGGCGGCCCGCGTCTCGGGCCAGGCCAGCGCCGCGCCGTAGGGCTGCGCGGGGTCGGTGGCGGCGAGCACCAGCGCCGCGGGGCCGTCGGGGTCGGTCCGCCGGAACGACCGCAGCCGGTCGACCGCGCCCGGCGACGCGAACTGCGCGGCGCCCAGGCCCGCGACGAACCAGCCGCGGCGGGCCCGGCCGGCCTCCTCGAGCGCGCGCAGCACCGGGTACACCGCCGCGAAGCCGCCGGCGACCCCCTCGGCCCGTACGGCCTCGCGGGTCACCACGCCGTGGCGGGCGAGGAGCTGGCGGGCCTGGGCGTGCGCGGCTTCGGTCGGCGGCGGTGCGGGTTCGCGCAGCGGCGCGACGAGCGACCACCGCCCGGCGCCGGCGGGCGGGCCGAGCCGGGCGAGGCGCCCCGGACGCGGGCGGCCGCGCGGCGCGGCGCGCCGCCCGGCCCGGCGCGGCACGCGCAGTGGCCCGAACGTGTCGTTGGTGACCTCGCCCGCCCACACGAGATCCCACAGCGCGGCGAGCACGACGGCCTCGTCGGCGGTTCCCGCGGCGGCGACGAGGTCGGGCCAGAACGACGCGCCCGCGCCCGCCAGGCGGGCGCGCAGCGCGTCGTGGACCGGGCCGTCCGGCGCGCCGTCGGGGGCGGGGACGCCGCCCGCGAGGAGGCGCAGCGCGTCGCGGAAGTAGAGGCGGACGCGGCCGTCGTCCGCGCCCAGCGCGCCCGCGCCGACCCACACGAGCTCGCCGGCCGCGCACAGCTCGTCGAGCATCACCGGGCGGTAGCCGTCGACGCGCGCGGGCAGGATCTCGCGCTCGAGGACCGAGGCGGGGAGTGCGACCCCCTGGAGCTGCTCGATCGCGTCGACGAGCGCGTCGAGGCCGCGGCGCGGCGCGGCGAGGCCCTGCCACGCGGCGAGGAAGCGGGCATAGGTCGGGGCGTCGACCGGCTCGACCTCGCGCCGCAGCGCGGCGAGCGACCGGCGGCGCAGGGTGCGCAGGACGGTCGCGTCGCACCACTCCCGCTCCATCCCGCCGGGCCGGAACTCACCGTGCACGACGCGCCCCTCGGCCTCGAGCCGCGCGAGCGCCGCCCGCGCCCGCTCGGCGGTGACCCCCAGCCGGGTGGCCACCTCCTCGGCGGTGAACGGGCCGTGCGTGCGGGCGTGGCGCGCGACGAGGTCGTCGAGGGGCCGCTCGACCGGGTCGGTGAACGCGGCCGGGAGCCCGACGGGGATCGCGAGGCCGAGCGCGTCACGGAGCCGCGCCGCGTCCTCGGCCGCGGCCCAGCGGCCGCCGACCTCGATCACGCGCCGCTGCTCGGCGAGCCGCCGCAGCGGCCCGGCCGGGTCGAACGTGCAACGGGCCCGCACCTCCTGCGGGTCGAGCGGTCCGAGGTCGGCGAGCAGGTCGTGCAGGTCGTCGTCGGTGCGGGCCCGGCGTCCCGGCACGAGCCGCTGCAGCTCGAGCTCGAGCTGGGCGAGCGCCGCGGGGTCGAGCAGCTCGCGCAGCTCCTCGGCGCCCATGAGGTCGCGCAGCAGGTCGCGGTCGAGCGCGAGCGCCGCGGCGCGTCGCTCGGCGAGCGGTGCGTCGCCCTCGTACATGTACACGGCGATCCAGCCGAACAGCAGCGACTGGGCGAACGGCGACGCCCTCGGGGTCTCGACCGGCACGACCCGGACGCGTCGCGACCGCACGTCGGAGAGCACCTCGCGCAGCGCCGGGAGGTCGAACACGTCGCGCAGGCACTCGCGCGTCGTCTCGAGCAGTACCGGGAAGGTCGGGTGGTCGGACGCGACCTCGAGCAGGTCCGCGGCGCGCTGGCGCTGCTGCCACAGGGGCGTGCGCACGCCCGGTCGGCGGCGCGGCAGCAGCAGTGCGCGGGCGGCGTTCTCGCGGAAACGGGACGCGAACAGCGACGTGGACGGGAGCCGCGCGACGACGAGCTCCTCGACCTCGTCGGGCTCGAACAGCAGGAGGTCGAGCGGGAGGTCGTCGACCGCCTCGGGCAGCCGCAGGATGATGCCGTCGTCCGACCACAGGACCTGCACCGGCAGCTCGGCGCGCGCGAGGCGCTCCTCGAGCGCCAGCGCCCACGGCGCGTGGACGCGCGCGCCGAAGGGCGTGAGCACGCACACGCGCCAGTCGCCGATCTCGTCGGGGAACCGCTCGACGACGATCGTGCGGTCGTCGGGGACGGCACCGGTGGCCTCCGCCTGCTCGTCCAGGTAGCGGCGCAGGTTCGTGGCGGCCCGGTCGTCGAGGCCGTCGGCGCGCAGGCGCGCCTCCGCCTCCTCGGCGCCGAGGCCGCGCAGCTCGCGCACCATCGCGCCGAGCGCCCGCCCGAGCTCGAGCGGCCGGCCCGGGCGGTCGCCGCGCCAGAACGGCGTCTTCGCGGGTTCGCCCGGCGCCGGCGTGACGACGACCCGGTCGAAGGCGATCTCCTCGATCCGCCAGGTCGAAGCGCCGAGCACGAAGCACTCGCCGACCCGCGACTCGTAGACCATCTCCTCGTCGAGCTCGCCGACGCGCACGCCGTCGGGCAGGAACACGCCGAACAGCCCGCGGTCGGGGATCGTGCCGCCGCTGCCGACCGCGACGCGCTGGGCGCCCTCCCGGGCGCGCAGCCGGCCCGCGACCCGGTCCCACACGACCCGCGGGCGCAGCCCCGCGAAGCGGTCGGACGGGTACCGGCCCGACAGGAGGTCGAGCACCTCCCCGAAGACGTCCTCGGAGAGGTCGGCGAAGTTCGCGGCCCGCCGCACGAGCGCGTACAGCTCGTCGACGGCCCACTCGTCGACCGCCACCGCGGCGACGACCTGCTGGGCGAGGACGTCGATCGGGTTGCGCGGGTAGCGCATCTCCTCGACCAGCCCGTCGCGCATGCGGCGCACGACGGCGGTCGCCTCCAGGAGGTCGCCGCGGTACTTCGGGAAGATCTTCCCGCGGCTCGGCTCGCCGACCCGGTGGCCGGCCCGGCCGACCCGCTGGAGCCCGCGCGCCACCGATCCGGGGGACTCGACCAGCACGACCAGGTCGACGGTGCCCATGTCGATGCCGAGCTCCAGGCTGCTCGTCGCGACGATCGCCCGGAGCCGGCCGGCCTTCAGGTCGGATTCGACCGCGAGCCGTTGCTCGCGCGACAGCGACCCGTGGTGGGCGCGCACGAGGTCCTCGCCCGCGAGGTCGTTGAGGTGCGCGGCGAGCCGCTCCGCGAGCCGGCGGGCGTTGCAGAAGACGATCGTCGTGCGGTGGGCGCGGATCAGCTCGACGAGACGCGGGTGGACGTGCGGCCAGATGCCGCGACGCGACCCGGCCTCCAGGTCGAGCGGGCCGTCGAACCCGGCGGGCGGCCCGGCCGGCTCGGCCAGGTCGTCGACCGGCACGACGACCTCCAGTTCGAGCGGCTTGCGCGACCCGGCGTCGACCACGGTGACCGGCCTCGGCCCGGCCCCGGTGTACCCGCCGAGGAACCGCGCCATCTCGTCGAGCGGCCGTTGCGTCGCCGACAGGGCGATGCGCTGCGGCGGCCGCTCCGTGAGCGCCTCGAGCCGCTCCAGGCTGAGCGCGAGGTGCGCGCCGCGCTTCGTCGGGGCGAGGGCGTGGATCTCGTCGACGATGACGTGCTCGACCGAGCGCAGCGAGTCGCGTGCCCGGGAGGTGAGCATCAGGTAGAGCGACTCGGGGGTGGTGACGAGGACGTCGGGCGGGTCGCGCACGAGCGCACGGCGGTCCTTCGCGGGCGTGTCGCCGGTGCGCAGCGCGACGGTCGGGGCGCGCACGGGGACCCCGAGGCGCTCGGCCGCGAGCGCGATCCCCGCGATCGGCGCGCGCAGGTTCTTCTCGACGTCGACGGCGAGCGCGCGCAGCGGCGACACGTACAGCACCCGGCAGCGCCGGTCCCTCGGTGGCTCCGGTGACGTGGCGAGTCGGTCGATCGCCCACAGGAACGCGGCCAGTGTCTTGCCGGAGCCGGTGGGCGCGAGGATCAGCGTGTGGTCGCCCGCCGCGATCGCCGGCCACCCCCGTGCCTGCGCTTCGGTGGGGGCGCGGAAGCTCGTCGTGAACCACTCGCGCACGGCGGGGGAGAAGCGGTCGAGGACCACCGCGGGCACCGTACCCGCCGACGGTGACCGGAGCGGTCCGGATCGCGGGCCGCGGTCGGCCGGTCCGCCCCGCCCGGCACCGGGGCGCGTCAGCCCGCCCCGGTGACCGCGGCGGCGAAGCGCCCGGCCTCGCGCCCGACCAGCGCCCGGTGGACCCGCTGGCGCTCGAGGTGCTGCGCGATCACGCGCTCGCCCTCGGGCACCGGGTGCGCCGCGACGAACGCGGGCACGTCGGCGACGGACGCGTCGTCGACGAGCCACGTGACGCCCTCGAACATCCGGGGCAGCAGCGTCCGGGCGACCTTCGCCTCGACGCGCGGCCAGTGCGCGACGACCGTCTCCCACGCCCGCCGGCCGTGGTCGGCGTGGCGCAGCGCCCGCTGCACGAGGAACGGGGCGTTCTGGGCCCGCACCTCGTCGCCGAGCGCGAGCTCCACGGCCCGCAGGACGAGCGACTCGTCCGGGAACTGCGCCAGCGCGAAGAGGTACCGGAGCTGCTCCTGGGGGGTCGGGGCGGTGCGGAACCGGTCGAGGAACCGCTCGAAGCGCCCGGCGTCGCCGTGGTGCGCCGCGACCGCGACGGCCGCGGCGACGACGTCGGGATCCGCGCCGCCGTCGAGGAGCGCGGGCGCGCGGCCCACCACCTCGTCGTCGTGGCCGAGCGTGCCGAGCGCGTCGAGCAGCACGCCGCGCAGCTGGCGCGCCCGCGGGTCGTCGCCGGCCCCCGCCTCCCAGCCGAGGCGGTCGAACGCGGGCCGCAGCAGCGACCGCACCCGGGCCCGGTAGGCCGCGAGCGCGTCGCCGTGCAGCAGGCGTGCCGCGTCGCGCAGCCGTGACGTGAGCAGGCGCCACACCACGAGGTCGTCCTCGGCGCCGAACCGCTCGGCGAGCGCGAGGAAGTCCGCCGCCGCCGCGTCGCCCGCCAGCGTGAGCGCCCACGCGTCGTCGAGGACCGCGAAGCGCTCACGGGGCCGCAGTACAGCGCGCGCGAGCAGCTCGTCCCGCCAGGCCGCGGGGTACCGGACCCGGAAGAAGCCCTCGCCGCCCGCGCCGACGACCACCACCGCGCCCGGAGGGGTCGGGACCGTCGCCGTGTCGCCGTCGAGGAGCGCGGCCTCGGTGTGCTCGCCCGCGTCGGTGTGCGACCGCACCAGCACCGGGATCGCCCAGCGGGCCGCGCTGTCGGCGGGCTCGTAGGTGAAGCGCCGCTGCGCGAGGCGGACGCCGCCGTCGACGCGCTCGACCGTGACCTCGGGGAAGCCGGGCTGGAAGATCCACGTGTCCATGATGCGGCGCGCCGGCCGGCCCGTCGCCTCCTCCAGCGCGTCCCAGAGGTCGGTGGTCTCGGTGTTCGCGTAGCCGTAGCGGGCGAGGTAGTGGCGCACGCCGTCCCGGAACGCCTCGGTGCCGAGCCACTGCTCCAGCATTCGCACGACCGAGCCGCCCTTCTGGTACGTCAGCACGTCGAACATGCCGTCGGCGTCCTCGGGCGTTCGCACCTCGTACTCGATCGCGCGCGTGTTGGCGAGCGCGTCGATGTCCATCGCCGCGGCACGCGAGAGCGCGAAGTCGTCCCACGTCCGCCACTGGGGCCGGTAGGCGTCGACGCCGGCGTGCTCCATGAAGGTGGCGAACGCCTCGTTGAGCCAGATGCCGTTCCACCACCGCATCGTCACGAGGTCGCCGAACCACATGTGCGCGATCTCGTGGACGATCGTCAGGGCGACGTTCGCGGCCTCGACCTGGGTGACGGTGCGCTCGTCGACGAGCAGCAGCGACTCGCGGAACGTGACGCACCCGAGGTTCTCCATCGCCCCGAACGCGAAGTCGGGGAGCGCGACGAGGTCGAGCTTCCGGCCCGGGTACGGGATCCCGTAGTAGTCGCGGAAGTACCGGAGCGCGAACGCGGCGACCTCGCGGGCGAAGCCCGCCAACCGTCCGCGCCCGGGCACGTGGCAGACCCGTACGGGCACGCCGTCGACCTCGATCGGATCGGAACACTCGAGCGGGCCGACGACGAAGGCGACGAGGTACGTCGACATGGGGATCGTGTCGGCGAACCGCACCGCGACGCGCCCGTCGCCGGCCGGCGTGCGGGCCACCTCCGGACCGTTCGAGAGGGCGACGTCGTGCTCGTCGACCACCAGCGTGACCGAGAACACCGCCTTGAAGTCGGGCTCGTCGAAGCACGGGAACGCGCGCCGGGCGTGCGGCGCCTCGAACTGCGTCGCCGCGAGCACGTGCTCGGTGCCGTCGTCGCCGGTGAAGGTGCTGCGGTAGAAGCCGACGAGGCCGTGCGCGAGCCGGCCCGCGAACCGCAGCGTCAGCGTGGCGCGCCCGGGTGCGAGCTCGCCGCCGGCCCGCACGACGACGCGCTCGGCGTGCGGCTCGGCCTCGACGGTCACCGGGTGGTCGACGCCGTCCTGGTGCAGGCGGACCGGCTCGACCGTGAGCTCGTGCGCGTTGAGGACGATCCGGCGGACGGGCTCGGCGACGTCCAGGTCGATCGTCACCTCGCCGTCGAAACGGCTCGCCGGCAGGTCGGGCCGCACGGTGAGGTCGTAGCGCACCGGCACCACGGTGCGGGGCAGGCGGTGGGTGGGGGCGGTGGGCATGGAGCCGTGCAGCGTACGCGCTGTCCGCCGTGTCCGGCCCGCCCGGCCCGCCGGCGACCACCGCTCAGGCTCGGCCGATCCCGACCGATAACGAAGGTGCACGGCCAGGCACGGGGCCCGGTGACGGGAGCACCATGACGACCGAGACGAACGACCTGATCGCCGAGGTGACGCAGCTGCCGGTCCAGCCCGGCGCGGCGATGCGCCTCCTGTGGATGCTGGAGGACCCACGGACCTCGGCGGCCGACCTCGGCCGGCTCATCGAGTCCGACCCCTCGCTGTCGACGCAGGTCATCCGCCTCGCCAACACCGCGTTCTACGGCCTGTCGGGCAAGGTGTCGAGCGCGTGGCGCGCCGTGACGGTCCTGGGGCTCGCGACGGTGCGGGCGCTCGCCACGACCGCGGCGTTCGACCTGTTCTCGGAGAAGGGCCGCTCGATGCCCGACGACTTCTGGCCGCACTCGGTCACGTCGGCGGCGGCGGCCGCCGCGCTCGCCCGGCGTGTCGGCGTCCAGAGCAACGAGGCCTTCAGCGCGGGCCTGCTGCACGACATCGGCTCCGCGCTCGTGTTCCGGCGCGCGCCGCGGCGCTACGACTCGGTCCTCGAGCGGCTGCAGGCCGACCCGGCGCTGACGCTCGTGGAGGCCGAACGCGAGGAGTTCGGTGTCACGCACGCCGAGGTCGGCGCCGCGGCGCTCGGTGTGATGCGGTTCCCGCCCGACATGGTCGACGCGATCGGTTCGCACCACGACGACCCGGCGCAGGTCTCCAGCGCGCTCGGACGGTTGCTGATCGCCGCGGACGCCGTCGCGATCGAGGTCGAGGGCATCACCTCCGAGCAGAACGTCGAGGTGGAGGTCGCGCTCGAGGCCCTCGACGTGCCCGCCTCGTCGAAGCAGGGCCTGCTCGACGAGGTGGCTCGCGACAAGGACAACCTCGCGGGCTTCCTCACCGTCCGCGGCTGACCGGCGCGCCGCCACGGGCCAGGCCCCGCAGGATCTCGTCCGCCCAGGCGACGTCGGGGCGGGGCCGCCGGCGCCCGGCGTACGAATCGGGTACGTCGATCTCGAGGCGCACGAGCGCCCCGCCGAGGGTCTTGCCGAGGTTGTCGGCGCGCAGCGACCGCGGGCCGCCGCCGCCGAGCGCGCCGTACAGCACGAAGTTGAGCGCGCGGACGTTGCGCGCCTCGTAGCGCTCCACCCGCCCTGTGACCATCGACCCGAAGTGCTCCTTCACGCGCTCGGCGGTGACCTCGCGCACCAGGAGCTCGTAGGTCTCGTCGTCGTCGGCGAAGATCGCGACGTTCGCGACGTCGCCCTTGTCCCCGGAGCGGTACCCGCACAGCTCCCGCAACGCGAGCCTCACCGCACCTCCTCCAGGGTGACCCGCACGTGCGGGTCGACGTCGGCCTTGCGCACGAGCGTCGGCCAGATGCCGAGCAGCTCGGTCGGGCCGCCGCCCCCGCGCCCCGCACCCGTCATGCCCGCGGGGGGCGCCGAGAGGGTCAGGGGCACCAGCTCGCGCCCGACGAGCGCCGCGGTGCGCTGGTCGGCGCACCGCCACGCGACGCGCAGCACGCACTCGGGGGGCTCGCAGCGTTCGAGCGCGTCGAGTGGCACCGTCGGGCCGCCGAGCGCGTTCACCCCCCAGTACTCGACGCACCACTCGTCGACGTCGAGCCCGGCCATCGCGACGCGCCGGACGAGGATCGCCGCCGTCGCCCGCGCCTTGTCGTACGCGTCGGGCCACGAGAAGGCGACGCGCGCCTCGCCGGCCCAGCCGGCGTGGTGCGCGAGCAGCAGCTTGTAGGTGTCGGTCGCGGGCCGGCCCCGCACGCCGGACACGACGACCTCGTCGCCGGGTCGGTCCTCGAAGCGCGCGCTGGTGAAGTCGGCGACGACGTCGGGCGACACGTAGCGCGCCGGGTCGTGGACCTCGTAGAGGAGCTGGTGGCGCAGCGTGTCCGTGGTGACGCGCCCGCCCGACCCCCTCGGCTTGGTGACCACCGCGGTGCCGTCGCCGGCGACGCGCGCGACCGGGTACGGCAGGTCCCAGGGGCGCGGGACCGCCCACCAGTCGCCCGAGTAGTTGCCGCCGAGGCCCTGCCCGGAGCACTCGAGGAGGTGGCCGACCAGGATCCCCGCCGCGAGGCGGTCCCAGTCGTCCCAGCGCCAGCCGTGCTCGTGCGCGAGCGGCGCCAGGAACAGTGACGCGTCCGCCACCCGGCCCGTGATCACGACGTCGGCGCCCTGCGCGAGCGCGTCGGCGATCGGCCGCGCGCCGAGGTAGGCCGACGCGAACAGCGGCGGCGTGCCCGCCGCGTCGAACGGTTCGCCGGTGTCGAGGTGCGCGAGATCGTTCCCGGCGTCGCGCAGCGCGCCGAGCCGGGTGAGCAGGTCGTCGCCCACGACGGTCGCGACGGTGATCCCCGTGACGCCCATCGAGCGGGCCGTCTCGACCGCGGCGCGCGCGGCCGCGGTCGGATTGATGCCACCCGCGTTCGTGACGACCTTGGTGCGGCCGTCCGCGACGAACGGGAGTGCGCGTGCGAGGTACGCGGGGAGGTCGCGCGTGTAGCCGCGGGTCTCGTCGCGCTGGCGGTCCTTCTGCAGGATCGCGAGCGTGAGCTCGGCGAGCGCCTCGAGGCACAGGTAGTCGACGCCCTCGGCGAGCAGCCCGTCGACCGCCGCGGGCGTGTCCCCGTAGAACCCCTGGCCGCCGGCGACCGTGACCGTCTTCATGTGCCGCGCGTGCCCGGGCCGCCCGTCAGGCGTGGACGGGCGGCCGGCGGCCGGCCCACGGCCTCGCCTGCTCGAGCTGGGCGCCGACGCGCACGAGCACGTCCTCGCGGTCGGGTGCGGCGACCAGCTGCACGCCGATCGGGAGGCCGGACGCGGCGAAGTAGGTCGGCACGGACGCGGCCGGTTGCCCGGTCACGTTGAACGGCGCGGTGTACGCGGCGAACGGGACGGCCCGGCTCGCGGCACGGTACGGGTCGTCGGCGCGGGCGGCGACGTCGCCGATCCGCGGCGGGGGCTCCGCCATCGTGGGCGTCAGCAGCAGGTCGAAGCCGCCGTCGAACCACCACGACACGACGCGCCGGGCCCAGCGGTGCGCCTCGGCGAGCGCCCGCACGTACGCGCCCGCGGTGATGCCCGCCGCCATCTCGGCGTACATCCACGTGAGCGGCTCGACGTCGTCCGGGCCGACCGGCCGCCCCGCGACCACGCCCAGCTCCTCGAGCTCGGCGGCGAGCGCACCGAGCATGATCGTGCTGAACGTCTCCATGAGCGCGGCCTCGTCGAGCGCGGCGGGCGACGCGGGCTCGACCACGTGCCCGAGCGACTCGAGCAGACGGGCCGCGTCCTCGGCGGCGGCGACGCACTCCGGGTCGGTCGGTGCGAGGTGGCCGGCCGTCTCGGTGCGCAGGCCGATCCGCAGCCGCCCGGGGTCCGCGCCGACCTCCTGTGCGTAGGGCCGGGCGGGCGGCCGCGCGGTGTACGGGTCGCCGGGCATGTAGCCCTGGAGCACGTCGAGGACCGCCGCGCTGTCGCGCACCGACCGCGCGAGGACGTGACGGCACACGAACCCGCCCCACGACTCGCCCTCGTGGGGGCCGAGCGACACGCGCCCGCGTGCCGGCTTCAGGCCGAACAGGCCGCACATGCTCGCCGGGATCCGGATGGAGCCGCCCCCGTCGCCGGCGTGGCCCACGGGCACCATCCCGCTCGCGACCGCGGCCGCCGACCCGCCGCTCGACCCGCCCGCACTGTGCTCGGTGTTCCACGGGTTGCGCGTGGGTCCGTAGGCGAGCGGCTCGGCCGTCGGGAGGAGCCCGAACTCGGGCGTGTTCGTCTTGCCGACGATCACGAAGCCGGCGGCCTCGAGCCGGGCGAAGAGGTGGCTCGTGCGCGTCGCGACGTGGCCGATCCGTTGCAGCAACCGGTTGCCGCCGTGGTACGGCGCCCCGGCGAGCGTGCCGTCGAGGTCCTTGACGACGATCGGGACCCCGCGGAACGGCCCGTCGGGCGGGCCGTCGCCCGCCACCACGTCGCGCGCGCGGTCGAAGAGCGGGTGGATCACCGCGTTGAGCTCGTGGTTCAGCTTCTCGACGCGCGCGATGGCGGCGTCGACCAGCTCGGCCGGCGACACGTCGCCGGCGCGCACGAGCCCGGCCTGCGCGGTCGCGTCGAGGTGGGCGAGGTCGTCGGTCGTCATGGGCCGAAACCGTATCGCCGGCCGTCGCGACCGCCTAGGCCCGGACGCGCCACCCGCGCAGGTCGACCGGCCACTCGTCGACGACCGTCGCGTCGAGCCCGGGGCCGTCCGCGACGACCATCACCTCGTGGTAGGCGACGGTCGGGTCGAGGTGGGCCGGCAGCACCAGGACGCGCTCGCCGACGCGCGGCCGCCGGGCGGCCGTGAACACGACGTGCTCGTCCGAGCAGTACAGGACGTCCTGCGCGCCCTCGACGGTCGGGTTCCCGTGGTCCATGCCGAGCGCCTTCAGCCCGCAGTCCGCGACGGCGTAGCGCGGCCGCACCGACACCACCGTCGCCACCAGGCGCAGGGCGTGGCGGAAGGGCAGGCCGAGGCGCGCGTAGGCGGTGTCCATGAGGGCGTACGAGCCGGCCTGGACCTCCGTGACGTAGCCGTTCAGGTCGTGGGTGCCGGTGCCGCCACCGGACCGCACCTCGCCGCCGACGAGCTCGTGGGCGCGCGCGAGCCGGGCCATCGCCCGCTCGGTCCGCTCGGCGCGCGCCGCCCGGTCGGTCAGGCCCTGGGCGTGGCCCTCGTAGCCCATGACGCCGCGCACGTGCAGGCCGCGGGCGCGGGCACGGTCGGCGAGCCGGCCCGCCTCCTCGGGCGCGCAGCCGCACCGGAGCCCGACGTCGACGTCGACCAGCACCTCGCGGATGCCGTTCGCGGCCGCCGCGTCGACCGTCTCGTCGGAGTCGACGGCGACCGTCACGCGCGCGCCGCAGTCCGCCATCGCGCGGATGCGTGCCGCGTCGACGATCTCGTTCGCGAGCAGGAGGTCGTCGCCGAGCCCGGCCCTCGCCATGCCGACCACCTCGCTCGCCGTCGCGCAGGTGAACCCGTGGTGGCCGTGCGCGTGCTGCTCGCGTGCGAGCGACGTGCACTTGTGGGCCTTCACGTGGGGGCGCAGCCGCCCGCCGGGCAGGGCGGCCGCCATCGTGGCGAGGTTGTGCGCGAGCGCGGTGGCGTCGACGACGAGCGCGGGCGTCGGCAGGTCGGCGACGCGGGTCACGGCGTGGGATCCTGTCACACGTGGCCCCGACGCCGGCCGAGCGGCGACCGCCCTCCGAGCGGGACTGGCACACCGACGAGCTGCCCGCGACCCCCCAGCGCGACTTCCTGATCCCCGCGCAGCGCTGGCTCGAGGCCCCCGACGAGCTGCTCGCGCTGGGGCGCGACCTCGGGGTCGGGCTCGTCGCCTACAAGCGGCGGATCGGGCGGTACCTCCTGTGGCGCGCGGGGCCCGCGCGGGGCGCGGACGCCCGCTACATGGCGATCGCCGCCGACGACCTCGGCGAGCGCTGGACGTTCCGCCTGTACCCCGACGGCTCCGGGGAGGGGACCGCACCCGACGGCGCGACCCACTCGCGCTTCCGCTCGTGGAAGGAGGCGTTGCGTGACGCGTCCGGCTAACCCGTTCGCGGCGACCGGCGCGGGCGCGCAGTACGTGCGCGGCCGCCCGTACCACCACCCCGCGGCGCTGGCGCGCGCCGTGTCGCTCGGCGGTGTCGGCCGCTTCGGCCGCGCGCTCGACGTCGCCTGCGGCACCGGCATGTCGACGCGTGCCCTCGGCGAGGTCGCGGACGCGGTCGTCGGCGTCGACCGCTCCCCGGTGATGCTGGCCCACGCGCCCGCGCTGGCGAACGCCCGGTACGTGCTCGCGGGCGCCGAGCACCTGCCCTTCGCGCCCGGGTCCTTCGACGCCGTCACGGTCGCCTCGGGCGTCCACTGGTTCGACCAGCCCGCGTTCTTCGCCGAGTGCCGCCGCGTGCTGCGCCCGCCCGCGCTCGTGATCCTGTACGACCACTACTTCCTCGGCGAGATGCCGGGCGAGCCGCGGTTCGCGGCGTGGACCGCCGAGCTGTTCGCCCGCCACCCCCTGCCGCCGCGCTCGCCGCAGGTGGGCGACCCCCGCAGCGCGGTCCCGGACGGGTTCGAGCGGCTCGGCGAGGACGTCTGGGCCGACGACGTGGCGATGACGGGCCCGCAGCTCGTCGAGTACGTGATGTCGCTCAGCAACGTCGTCGACGCGGTCGAGCGCGGTGCCCCGGCCGCCGAGGTGCGGCGTTGGCTGACCGCGTCGACCGCCGGGTTCTTCGCGGGGTCGGGGGCACGCGCGGTGCGGTTCCTCGCGACGGTCGCGGTGCTCCGCGTGGCCGGGGCGGGGTGGCGCGGGCGCGGACTCGCCGGGGGGTCTAGGGTTCCCGCCAGCGGGTCGCCCGGAGCCCGGGGCCGAGAGGTGTGGCGATGCTCGCAGCCGAGTGGACCGTGCTCCAGGTGTTCTGGTCGGTCCTGTGGATCACGATCTTCGTCCTGTGGATCTTCCTCGTCATCCGCGTCTTCGTCGACATCTTCCGCAGCCGCGACCTCTCGGGCTGGGCGAAGGCGCTGTGGACCGTCTTCGTGATCGTGTTCCCGTACCTCGGCGTGTTCGTCTACCTCGTCGCGCGCGGGCACAAGATGGCGGAGAACGACCTCGCGGCCGCGCAGGCGAACGAGGCCGCGATGCGTGCCTACATCCGCGACGCCGCGGGCACCAAGGGCGGGCCGGGCACCGCCGAGGAGCTCGAGCGGCTCGCGTCGTTGCGCGACCGCGGCGTGATCGACGACGCCGAGTTCGCGCGCCTCAAGTCCCAGATCGTCGGCTGAGCCCCGCGCGGGCGACGCGCGCGCCGCTCACCCGCCGCGCAGGAGGCGGCGCAGCGGCTTGCCCCCGGGGCTGCGCGGGATCGCGTCGACGACGCGCACCTCCCGGGGCAGCTTCGGGGCCGACAGTCGCTCCCTCGCGAACGCGCGCAGGTCCTCGACGGTGGGCGGGCGCGCCGACACCACGTACGCGACGACCCGCTCGCCCCACCGCTCGTCGGGGACCCCGACCACGCACACGTCGTCGAGCGCGGGGTGGCCCGACAGCACCGCCTCGACCTCGGTGGGGCTCACGTTCACCCCGCCGCTGATCACGATGTCCTTCTTGCGGTCGACGACGCGCACGGTCCGGCCGTCGTAGGTGCCGACGTCGCCGGTGTGCAGCCAGCCGTCGCGGTCGAGCACCGCGGCCGTCTGCGCGTCGTCGAGCCGGTAGCCGCGCATCACCATCGGCCCGCGCACGAGCAGCTCCCCGTCCTGCGCGACGCGCACCTGCGCGCCCGCGACGGGCACACCGTCGAGCGCGAACCCGCCCCACGTCTCGGTCATGCCGTACGCGTCCACGACCGTCACGCCCGCGCGCTCGGCACGCGCGCGCAGCGCCGGCGGGCACGGCGCGCCGCCGACGATCACCAGCCGGTACTCGTGCAGCGGCACCTCCGCGTCGAGCAGCCGGCGCAGCGCGGTCGGCACGACCGAGACGATCGTCGCGCCCTCGTCGCGCGGGGCGCGCCCGACGCGCTCGACGTCGAAGCCCTCGTGCACCGCGTGCGGCACGCCGGTCACGTAGGAGCGTGCGAGCACGGCGAGGCTCGCGACGTGGTGCAGCGGCAGGCACGCGAGCCAGCGGTCGCCGGGGCCCGCGCCGACGCCCTCCGAGTAGGCCCGGCCCATGGCCTCCATGCCCGCGCGCGTGAGCTCGACGCCCTTGGGCGTGCCGGTCGTGCCCGACGTGACCACGACGGCGGCGGTGCCGGGCGCGGCCGGGGCGGGCGGCGCCCCCCACCCGGCGGGCGACACCGGGACCGGCCCGCCGCCGTCGTCGAGGTGCGTGGGCCGGAGTCGCGCGAGCAGCCGCCGCAGCTCGGACGCGGGCGCGCCCGGGTCGAGCGGCAGGATCGCGTCGCCGCGGTCCCAGGCCCGCCACACGGCCGCGGCCAGGCGCGGGCCCGCCAGGGGCGCCGCGACGACGGCGGTTCCCGCGCCGGTGGTCACGGTGGGTACCCTAACCATTGGAGTGATCGCTCCCATGATCACCGCCCGCCCCCCCGGACCCGGAGGCCCGCATGCCCGAATCCCCGCCGATCCGCCCGGGCGCCGACTGGAAGCCCGCCACGCCGGACGGCTGGACCGACGTCACCTACGAGACGGCCGAGGGCATCGCGAAGATCACGATCTGCCGGCCCGAGGTGCGCAACGCGTTCCGGCCCCGCACGCTGTTCGAGCTGCGCGACGCGTTCGAGACCGCACGCGACGACCCGGCGATCGGCGTGATCGTGCTGACCGGCGAGGGGCCCGAGGCGTTCTGCTCGGGCGGCGACCAGCGCGTGCGCGGCGACGACGGCTACCGCGACGACCGCGGCATCGGCCGGCTCAACGTGCTCGACCTGCAGGTGCAGATCCGCCGCACCCCCAAGCCGGTGATCGCGATGGTCGCCGGGTACGCGATCGGCGGCGGCCACGTGCTGCACGTCGTGTGCGACCTCACGATCTGCGCCGACAACGCGCGCTTCGGCCAGACCGGCCCGAAGGTCGGCTCCTTCGACGGCGGCTACGGCTCGGGGCTCCTCGCGCGCATCGTCGGCCAGAAGAAGGCGCGCGAGATCTGGTACCTGTGCGAGCAGTACGACGCGCGGGCGGCGCTCGACATGGGCCTCGTCAACAAGGTCGTGCCGCTCGAGGACCTGGAGGTGGAGACCGTCGCGTGGGCGCGCCGGATGCTCCAGCACTCGCCGCTCGCGCTGCGCATGCTCAAGGCGTCGATGAACGCCGCCGACGACGGCCTGGCCGGCATCCAGCAGCTCGCGGGCGACGCGACGCTCCTGTACTACATGACCGAGGAGGCGCAGGAGGGCAAGGACGCGTACCTCGCCAAGCGCCGCCCCGACTTCGGGAAGTACCCGAAGCGGCCGTGACCGCGCAGGCGCCCGCTCCCGCATGGGCGACCCCCGGCGCCCGCGGCGCCGCGGTGACCGCGCGCCGCTGGTTCGAGGGGGCGCGGCCGAGGACCCTCGGTGCCGCGGTCGCCCCGGTCGCGGTCGGCACCGCGGCCGCGTCGCTCGACGGCCCGCTGCGGTGGTGGCGCGCCGCGGGCGCGCTGGTCGTCGCGCTGGGCCTCCAGGTCGGAGTCAACTACGCCAACGACTACTCCGACGGGGTGCGCGGCACCGACGACCGCCGGCGCGGCCCGGTGCGGCTGGTCGCGGGCGGGCTCGCGTCGCCGCGCGCGGTGCGGGCCGCGGCCGCGGTGTCGTTCGCCGTCGCCGCGGCCGCCGGCACGGTGCTGTCGCTCACCGTGGAGCCGTGGCTCCTCTCGGTCGGGGCCGCCGCACTGCTCGCGGCCGTGACGTACACGGGCGGCCCGCGGCCGTACGGCTACGCGGGCCTCGGCGAGGTCGTCGTGCTCGTGTTCTTCGGCTTCGTCGCCACCCTCGGCAGCGCGTACGTGCAGCACCGGACGTTGCCGCCCGAGGCATGGGTCGGCGCGCTCGCGGTCGGTCTGCCGGCCTGCGCGATCCTGCTCGCGAACAACGTGCGCGACGTCGACACCGACCGCGAGGCCGGCAAGCGCACGCTCGCGGTGCGCCTCGGCGCCCCCGTGGCACGACGGTGCTACGTGGCGTGCCTCGTCGGTGCGCTCGCCGCCGCCGGCGCGTGCGGCGCGCTGCGGCCGCCGGCGCTGGTCGCGCTCCTGGCCGCGCCGCTCGCGGTGCCGCTCTCGCGCACCGTGCTGGGACCCGCCGACCCGCCGGCGCTGATCCGGGTGCTCGTCGGCACCGCGCGCTTCCAGCTCGTGGTCGGCCTGCTGCTCGCCGCTGGCTACGCCCTCGCCTGACCGGAGCCGAAGTGCCGGTCCACGAACGCGAGGACGAAGCCGCCGAGCACCGCCGGTTGCTCCAGGGGGACCGCGTGGCCGCAGTCGAGGCGGACGTGCTCGACCTGCGGGCCCATGCGTTCGAGCATCAGCCCGGCGAGCCGTTCGTACTTCGCGTCCTGCTTCCCGGTGACGAGCGCGACCGGCATCCGCAGCTCCCGCAGGCGACCCCACAGCGGCTCCATGCGGCCGGTGCCGAGCCGCCGCAGGCACCCGGCGAGGTACCCGGCGGGCAGGAGGTGGCGGTCGCGCAGGCCGGGCGCGTCGTGCGGTACCGACGCGAACATGGGCTGCGCGAGCCAACGCCGGAGGAACGCCTCGACGCCGTCGCGCTCGACCGAACGGGCCAGGGCCTCGTCGGACGCGATCCGCTCGTCGCGCTCGGCCGGGTCGGTGATCCCGGCCGTGCCGCTCACGAGCACGAGGCCCCGCACGACCTCCGGGCGGTCGAGCGCGAGCCGCAGGCACAGGCGTGCCCCCATCGAGTAGCCGACGTACACGCCGGCGCCGGCGTCGCCGAGCGCGCGGGCGGTCTCCTCGAACGTGGTGCGCAACCGGATCGGCGCCACGACCACCTCGTGCCGCTCGCGGACCACCGGCGCGACCCCGTCCCAGGACGACGCCGTCTGCGTGAAGCCCGGGACGAGGACGACGCGCACGACCCCATTGTGGTCGCGCCATGAGCGGGCGGGACGTGAACACCTCGTTCGCGGGCGCGCTCGCCGACGAGTGGGCGCGCCTCGGCTGCACCGACGCCGTGGTGGCGCCCGGATCGAGGTCGGCGCCGCTCGCGATCGCGCTCGCCCGCCACGGTGGGCTGCGCGTCCACGTCGTCGTCGACGAGCGTTCGGCCGCCTTCTTCGCGCTCGGCCTCGGGAAGGCGTCGGGCCGGCCGGCCGTGCTCGTGTGCACGTCGGGGACCGCCGCCGTCAACTTCCACCCGGCCGTCGTGGAGGCGTACCACGCGCGGGTCCCGATGATCGTCTGCACGGCCGACCGGCCGCCCGAGCTGCGTGACGTCGGGGCCGGGCAGACGATCGAGCAGGCCGGCCTGTACGGCCGCGCGACCCGCTGGGCGCACGACCCCGGCCCGCCCGCGGACGCGCCCGGGGTGGGCGCCGTCTGGCGCGCGCTCGCGTGTCGCGCGCACGCGGCGGCGACGGGGCCGCCGGCGGGCCCCGTGCACCTCAACCTGCCGCTGCGGGAGCCGCTGGTGCCGAGCGGTGCGCCGCTCGTGGACGCGCCCGGGCGGGCGGACGGGCGGCCGTGGGTGCCGACCCTCGCCCGCCGGGCCGGGGCCGACCCGGACGCGGTCGCGCGCGTCGCCGAGGTGGTCGCCGCGCACCCCCGCGGCGTGATCACGGTCGGGTGGGGGAGCGGCGTGACACAGGAGACGCTCGGGCGCCTCGCACGGGCGACCGGCTGGCCGGTGCTCGCGGACGCGGTCTCGGGCCGGCGCTGCGGGCCGCTCGCGATCTCGACCTACGAGGCGCTGCTGCGCGACGAGCGGTTCGCCACCGACTGGGCGCCCGACGCGGTGTTGCGCCTCGGTGCCCCGCTGACGAGCAAGGTCGCGAACGCATGGCTCGACCGGGCGCCGGTCCAGGTGCTCGTGGACCCCGACGACCGGTGGCTCGATCCCGCGCGCGCGGCCGGCGTGCGCGTGGTCGGGGACGACGACGCGCTGGCCGCGCGCGTCGCGGAGTCCGCCCCCGGGCGGGCGGGGGCCTGGGTGGAGGGGTGGTGCGCGGCGGAGCGCGCCGCGCGCGGTGCGCTCGACGCCGCGCTCGACGCCCTCGGGGAAGCGGTCGAGGGCAGGGTCGCCCGCGACCTCGCGGCCGCGCTGCCCGACGGCGCGAACCTGGTCGTCGCGTCGAGCATCCTCGTGCGGGCGCTGGAGTGGTGCATGGCGCCGCGCGCGGGGATCCGGATCCACGCGAACCGCGGCGCCAACGGCATCGACGGCTTCGTCTCGACCGCGTTCGGCATCGCGGCCGCCGACGCCGGCCGGCCCACCTACGCGCTGTGCGGCGACCTGTGCTTCCTGCACGACACCAACGGCCTGCTCGCGGCACGGGAGGCGCCGCCGGTGGGCTTCGTCGTGATCGACAACGACGGCGGCGGGATCTTCTCGTTCCTGCCACCCGCGGCGCTTCCGGAGCACGAGGCGCTGTTCGCGACCCCGCACGGTCTCGACCTCGCCGCGGTCGCACGGGCCCACGGCGTCGCCGCGGCCCGCGGCGACCGGCCGGACGCGCGGGTGCCGGCCGAGACCCGGGTGCTCGTGGTGCCGGTCGACCGGGACGCGAGCGTGCGGCACCACCGGGCCGTGCTCGCGGCCGCCGCGGCCGCCGGGGCGGCCGCGGCGGGCCCCGCCGCGCGCTGACCCGGCGCCGCGGCGGGTCGGGGCGGCGGGTCGGGGCGGCGGGTCGGCCGGGTGGCGCGCACTGCGCGCCGCGCGGCGCGGGCGCGGCGCGTGTGGTGGCGCGCCGGTCCGGCGCCGCGTGCGGGGGTGGCGGGTCAGCCGGGGTGGCAGGCGCACGCCGCGCCGCACGGCGCGGCCGGGGCCGCGGGCGCGGAGGGCTCGCCGCTGACGGTGGCGAACACCGACAGGAGGCGCCGCGCGCCGGGGTGGCCCGCGGGGCAGGTCGCCGGCTCGGCCGACTCGGCCATCGGGCGCCGGCGCTCGAACACCTCGCCGCAGGTCGTGCAGCGGTACTCGTAGGTGGGCACGACGCGATGCTACGCGCCCGGCGCGTCCCGAGCCCGGGGCCGGGACCCCGCGCGCCGTCGCCGGGCCCGCCGGGTGGTGCCCGCCGTCGCCGGCCCCGCCGGGGGACGAACGCCGACGGGTCAGGGGCGCACGAGCGCGCGCAGCATCGGCTCGAGCTTCGCCTGGGTCTCGGCCCACTCCGCGCCCGGCTCGGAGCCGGCGACGATGCCGGCACCCGCGTGCAGCACGGCCGAGTCGCCGTCGAGCTGCGCGCCGCGCAACGCCACGACGAACTCGCCGTCGCCGTCGGCGCCGACCCACCCGCACGGCCCGGCGTACCGGCCGCGATCGCGTCCCTCGAGCCGCGCGATCGCGTCGAGCGCGGCCGCGACCGGCCAACCGCTCACCGCCGGCGTGGGGTGCAGCGCCAGCGCGAGGTCGAGCGCGGAGACCGCGGTCTGCCCGAGCCGCGCCCGCACGTCGGTCGCGAGGTGCACGATCGTGGCGAAGCGCGCCGGTTCCGGCTCGCCGGCGCGCACCTCGTCGCAGAGGTCGCCCAGCGTGCCGGCGACGGCGTCGACGACGACCCGGTGCTCGCGCACGTCCTTCTCGGACGCGCGCAACCGCGCGGCGTCGCGTCCGGTGCCGGCCATCGGCCGTGACACGACGTCCGCCCCCTGCCGGCGCACCAGCAGCTCGGGGCTCGCGCCGACGAACCCCCCGTCCGCGTACACGGTGCACCCGGGTTGGGTCGCGCGCAGCACGCGCAGCACCGACACCACGTCGAAGGGCACGTCGGCCTCGACCCGGACCGCGCGTGCGAGCACGACCTTCTCGAGGGGTCCGCGCCCGATCGCCGCCAGCGCGTCCGACACCCACCCGGCCCACGTGCCGGGGTCGACGAGGGAGCGGACGGTGAACCGTGACGCCGGACGGGGCGCCGCGTGCAGCGGTGCGGGCGCGCCGGCGACCGTCGTGCGCCACGCGCGCCCGTCGGGGTCGCGTCCGACGATCACCGCCGGGACGGTCAGCCGCCCGGTGCGCGCGTCGGCGAAGCCGAGCGCGCCGACGGCGCGGGGCCCGGCCGACGCCGGCACGCCGGGGTCGGCGGTGTGCTCGACCGTGCGGAGCACGGCGGTCGCCTCGGCGGGCGTGACCACCGCGGCCACCCCCGAGGTCACGAAGCCCGCGTCGCCGGCGAGCCAGGCGAAGCCGCCGGCGCCGAGGTGGTCGAGCAGGTCGCCGGGGTCCGCGACCGGCTCCGTGCGGGCGCGCAGGCGCGGCGGGGCGGGCGCCGGGGTGGGGGTCACGGCGCCCTGGTCCCCGTCACGAGCTGGGCCGCGCCGAGGCCGAGGGTCGTGTGGGCGACGTGCTCGAACCCGTGGGCGCCGACCGCCGACACGAGCGCGGCGGGCGGCGGGAGGTACGCGGTGGAGGCGGGCAGGTACGCGTACGCGGTGCGGTCGGAGACGAGCCCGCCGACGAACGGCACGACCCGCCGGAACCACGTCCGGTGGACGGCGAGTGCGAGGCCGCCCGCCGGTTCCGCGACGTCCAGGAGCGCGAGCCGCCCGCCGGGCCGCACGACGCGGGCCATCTCGTCGAGCACCGGCTCGAGCGCGGCGAAGTTGCGCAGCGCGAACCCGCACGTCACGCCGTCGAACGCGTCGTCGGGGAACGGCATGCGCAGCGCGTCCCCCCGCACCAGCGGTGCGGTCGTGCGGGCCGCCCGCAGCATCCCGGCCGAGAAGTCGACGCCGGCGGCGCGCAGCCCGGCCCGGGTGAGCTCGCGGCACAGGTCACCGGTCCCGCACGCGACGTCGAGCACGCGCGACCCGGTCGGGAGGCCGAGCGACGCGACCGTGCGGCGCCGCCACGACACGTCCAGCCCGAACGTCAGCACGCGGTTCAGCAGGTCGTAGCGCGAAGCGATGCGGTCGAACATCGCCTCGACGGCGCGGGGCTTGTCCGCGGCGTCGGGGAGCGGCCGGGCCGGGGTGGGGGCGGGCGCCGCGCTCACGACGCGCCCCCCTCCACCCGCCGGCGCGACTCGGCGTCGACCGCGGCGAGCTCGACCGGTTCGCCCACGCGCTCGAGGTGCGCCTGCGCGACGGCGAGCAGCGTCCGCCGGAAGTGGTGCGCGACCAGCGCGGTGACCGAGGGGAGCAGCACGCGGAAGGCGGCCACGAGCTCGGCCGCCTTCTCGTCGTCGGGGAGCCCCGACGCGCGCAGCGGTTCGCGGACGTGCGCGTCGAACATCTCGACGGCCCGCTCCGCGATCGCGCGCGTCGCCTCGTGGTGCTCCCGTGCCAGCACGAGCAGGTCGGGCAGGGGCAGCCCGCGCTCGAGGAGCGCGAGCCCGTGGCGGACGACCTCGACGTCGGCGGCGGTGTAGCGGGGCTCGCCGTCGTGGACGCGCGGGACCAGCAGCCCCCTCGCGCGCGACGGCCTCGAGGAGCGGCAGCGGCACGCCCGAGCGCTCGGCGACCTCCTCGATCGTGAGGAACTCCTCGGGCGCGTCGCCGTCCGCGTTGGCGACCGCGGCGGCGAGCGGCACGTCGGTGGGGTCGATCCCGCCGTCGAGGAGCCGCTTGATCAGCGCGAGCGTGAGGCCCTGGGCGCGCAGCTCACGGATGCGGGCCAGCCGCTCGACGTGCTCGGCGCCGTACCACGCCACGCGGCCCTCCCGCGCCGGCGGCGGGAGCAGTCGCCGCTTCTGGTAGAAGCGGACGGTGTCGACCGAGACGCCGGCCCGCCGGGCGAGGTCCTCGACGCGCCACCGGGGCATGCACCCATTGTAGGAGCGGTCGCTCCCACGGTCCGCACGGGCGGCGGGCGGCGGACCGCAGGCTCGGGCGCAGGCGCGCGGTGGCGCGGCGGCTCGGCGGCTCAGCGGCTCAGCGGCTCAGCGGCTCTTCCACACCGGCGGGCGCTTCTGCGCGAACGCCGTCGCCCCCTCGATGGCGTCGCCGCTCGAGAACACCTCCACCGCGAGCTCGGCCGTGCGCCGCCAGCCGGCGGCCTCGTCGAGGTCGACCGCCTCCTTCACGAGCCGCCGGGAGCAGCGCACCGCGATCGGGGAGTTCTCGGCGATCGCGCCCGCCAGCGCCAGCGCCTCGTCGACCACCCGCTCGGCCGGCACCACCCGGTTCACCAGGCCGAGCTCGTACGCGCGGGCGGCGTCGATCGGGTCGCCGGTCATCGCCAGCTCCAGCGCGATCGCGAGCGACACCCGCTTCGGCAGCCGGATCAGGCCACCCGCCGCCGCCAGCAGGCCCCGCTTCGCCTCGGGGATCCCGAAGCGGGCCGACCCTGCGGCGACCACCAGGTCGCAGGCCAGGACGATCTCGAACCCGCCCGCGAGCGCCGGCCCGTTCACGGCCGCGATCAGCGGCTTCGGGAAGTCCCGCGTGACGATCCCCGCGAACCCGCCCTTCACGTCGGCGATCTCGTTCGCCCGGCCCGACGCGACCACCTTCAGGTCCGCGCCGGCGCAGAACACCTCGCCCGCGCCGGTCACCACGACCGCGCGGACGTCGTCGTCGGCCTCGATCGCGTCGAGGTGCGCCGCCATCTCCCGGCTCACCTCGGGGCTGATCGCGTTGCGGGCCTCGGGCCGGTTGAGGGTCAGGAGCGCGGCCGCGCCCCGCCGTTCGTGCTCGACGAGTGCCATGGGCCGGACCCTATCCGGACCCGCCCTTGAGTCGCCCGGCCGGAGGGTCGAAACTCTGCGGGACGGGCGGCACGGACGCCGCCCGGGAGCGAGGGGTACCACGATGGGCGCGATCGACGCGGAGCACGGCGCGAGCGAAGGGACGCACCCCGCCGGCGGCGAGCCGGGCGGACCGGCCCGGACCGCCTCGCCCGCGCGGCCGGCGGCGCCCGCCGTGCCCGAGTGGCCCGCCGTGCCCGAGTGGCCCGCCGTGCCCGAGTGGGTCGCGGCGGTGCAGGCGCGCCGGCCGCCCGACGGGCGGCTGCTCGCGGCGGTCGTGCTGACCGGCCTCGCGACGGTCGCGGCGGTCCAGTTCTTCACGCCGCCGCCGGTGCACCCCGGCGGGTACTCGCTCGCCGCGCAGGCGCTCGACACCCTCTTCCTCGGCGGGTTGCTGGCGGGTGCGTACGGGCTGGTGCTGCGCCGCAACGCCGCGGGCTTCACGGGGATCGCGGTCGCGGCCGCGGCGCTTCTGATTGCGATCGTCGCGTGCCCGGTGAGCGGCCACCACACCTACGGCCTGTGGTGGGGCGCGCAGCTCGCGCTCGGCGCCTCCTTCGTCGTGTCCTCGACGGTCGCGGCCGCGGTCAGCCGGCGGGCGCCGGCGCCTGCTCGATCGCACGGGTGATCCCGGGCCGCAGCACGCGCACGGCGAGCAGCACCGCGGCCATCACGATCCCCGCGCCCGCAGTCGTCGCGCGCAGGCCGGCGGTGTCGGCGATGGCCCCCTGCACCACCGATCCGAGCGGGTAGAGGGAGCCGAGGATCACGTTGTTGACCGCGAGCACCCGGCCCCGCAGGGCCGGCGGCGCGCGCAGCTGCGAGATCGTGAAGAAGCTCGACAGCGCCCCGAGGTACAGCGCGCCGACGACGAGCAGCGCGGCGGCCGACGACGCGAGGCCCGGCGCCCAGGCGTAGGTCACGAGCGCCGGCGGCAGGAGCGCGAGCATCGCGACCACGACGCGGCGCGCACCGTACCGCTGCGTCAGGCCGCCGAGCGCGAGGCCCATCGCGACCGCGCCGACGCCCTGCGCGGTGACCAGGATCGACGTGCCGCGCGCGCCCGCGTCGAACACCTTCTCGGCCATCGCGGGCACGAGCGCGATGAACGGCGCCGCGACCAGTGTGTTGAGCGCCATGGCGCCGAAGCTGACCCGCAACCCGGGGTCGGTGCGGGCGAACCGGATCCCCGCGAGCATCGAGGAGCGCAGCGACTCGCCGGGTCCCGGTGCCGGCGTGGGGAGCCGCATCGGCAGGAGGACGAACACGACGGCCAGGAACGACGCCGCGTTGAGGCCCAGGGCCCACGAGAAGCCGCCGAGCTCCACCACGAGCCCGGCGAGTGCCGGGCCGATCACGCGCCCGAGGTTCCACTGGGCCGACGACAGCGCCATCGCGCCCGGCAGGTCCTCCTCGGGGACGAGGTCGGGCAGCATCGCCTGGTAGGCGGGGAACCCGAGCGCGGACGCGACGCCACCGCCGAACACGATGAGCGTGACGACGGGCGCCGACGGCTCGCCCGTGACGAACAGCGCGGTCAGCAGCGCCGCGAGGCCCGCCTGCACGAGCGACGTGGAGATCAGCAGCCGGCGGCGCGGGAGCCGGTCGGCGAGCGCGCCACCGATCGGCGCGAGCAACGCGACCGGCACGAAGCCGGCGGCCGCGACCGTGCCGGTCCAGGCCGCCTGGCCGGTCACCTCCGTGACGTACACGCCGATCGCGACGGTCTCCATCCACGTCCCGATGTTCGACACGAACGCGCCGGACCACAGACGCGCGTACGCGCGATGACGGAACGGGGCGAGCGACCGCGGCCGGGCGATTCCGCGCCGGCGTCCTCGTGTGGCGCCGCCGGTCACGCCGGCCAGGTCGGGGGACGCTTCTCGAGGAACGCGCGCATCCCCTCGGCGGCGTCGTCGAGCAGCGCGTTGTCGACCATGACACCGCACGCCAGCCGGTAGGCGGCGGCCCTCGTCCGCGGTCTCCTGCGCGTAGAACGCGTGCTTCCCGAGCGCGACCACGCGCGCGCTCGAACGGACGATGCGCGCCGCGAGCGCGTCGACCTCGGCGTCGAGCTCGGTCGGCCGGGACGACCCGGTTGACGAGGCCCCACTCGAGCGCCGTGGCGGCGTCGATCATGTCGCCGGTGAGCAGCATCTCGAGCGCCGCGCTTGCGCCCGATCGCGCGGGAGAGCGGCACCATCGGGGTCGAGCAGAAGAGGCCGATGCCTGACGCCCGGCGTCGCGAACCGGCGCGTCGTCGCTCGCGACCGCGAGGTCGCACGCGGCGACGAGCTGGCAGCCGGCGGCGGTCGCCACACCGTGGACGCGCGCGATCACGGGCTGCGGCAGCTCGTGCAGGCGCGACATCAGCGGCCGACGCAGGTCGAGAACAGCTCGTCGTAGAACGCCGCGGTCGCGCGTCGCGGCCATCTCCGCGAGGTCGTGCCCGGCCGAGAACGCCGGGCCGGCCCCCGCGACGACGACCACGCGCACGTCCCGGTCGGCCGCCACGGCGTCGAGCGCGGCGATCATGGCCCGCATCACCGGCAACGACAGGGCGTTGCGGCGGTCGGGGCGGTCGAGCACGAGCCGGGCGACCGGCGCCGACCGCTCCAGCCGCACGTGCGAGGCCTCCACCGGGCGCAGCGTAGGCCGCGGCGGGTCGCCGGCCGCGCGCCCGGCGGCGCCGCGGGCGCACGGTGCCGGGGACGCCCCGCGCGGCCCCGGGGGCGGCGTGCGGGCGTTGACCGGCGCCTATAACACTGTTATGGTGCGCGGGTCACCGCGAACCGGGAGCGCGCCATGACCGTGACCGAGAACCCGTTCCTCACCGGCAACTACGGACCGGTCCCCGACGAGCTGACGGTGACCGACCTCGAGGTCGAGGGTCGGGTGCCCGCGGAGCTGCGCGGGCGGTACCTGCGCATCGGCCCGAACCCCTACTCGCCGCCGCAGGGCCCGTACCACTGGTTCCTCGGTGACGGCATGGTCCACGGGGTCGAGCTGCGCGACGGGCGCGCGACCTGGTACCGCAACCGGTGGGTGCGCACCGACGAGATCGCGCGCCGGATGGGCGAGCCGCCGGTCGAGGGGCCGCGGCCGCCGCTGTACGACTCGAGCAACACGAACGTCGTCGGCCACGCCGGGCGCATCCTCGCGCTGACCGAGGGTTCGATCCCGTACGAGCTGTCACCCACGCTCGAGACGCTGCGGCGCACCGACTTCGGCGGACCGCTGCCCGGAGGGCTCACCGCGCACCCGAAGATCGACCCCGTGACGGGCGAGCTGCACGCGTTCACCTACTGGTTCGCCGAGCCGTACTGCATCTATCACGTCGTCGACGCCGCCGGCCGCCTGGTGCGCACCGAACCCATCACGCTCCCGCGCGCCGTGATGATGCACGACTTCGCGGTCACCCGCGAGCACGTCGTCTTCTTCGACCTGCCGGTCGTGTTCGACCTGAACGTGCAGCCGTTCCCGTTCCGCTGGGACACGGAGCACACTCCGAGGGTGGGTGTGATGCCGCGCACGGGTGGTGACGCCGACGTCGAGTGGTTCGAGGTCGACCGCTGCTACGTCTACCACCCGATGAACGCCTACGAGGACGGGGACCGGATCGTCGTCGACGTGCCGAGGCACCCGACGATGTTCGAGTCGGCGGCCGAGCTGGTCGAGGGCCCGACGAGCGGCGGGCCGCCGTCGCTGCACCGCTGGACCATCGACCGCGCCGCGGGCAAGGTGACCGACGAGCTGGTCGACGACCGCGGCCAGGAGTTCCCGCGGGTCAACGAGTCCGTCCTGATGTCGCGGCACCGGTACGGGTACGCGGCGCGCATCTCCAACAACGTCGACGCGTTCGACAGCGCGGAGTACCTCAAGCACGACTTCGACCGCGGGACCACGGAGGTGCACGACTTCGGGGCGGGCCACCACCCCAGCGAGATGGTCTTCGTGCCCGCCGCCGACGCCACCGGCGAGGACGACGGCTACCTGATGGGCTACGTGTACGACGCCGCGAGCGACCGCAGCGACCTCGTGATCCTCGACGCGCACGACTTCGGCGCGCCGCCCGTCGCCACGGTGCACCTGCCCCGCCGGGTGCCGTACGGGTTCCACGGCAACTGGGTGCCCGACCGGGACTGAGCGCCGGCCCGGGCCGGTGCTCCGGGCCCGGCCGACCGCCGGGGCGGGCACCCGGCGTTCACCCGCGCGCGGCGAGCCACGCGGCCTCGGCCTCGCCCATCGGGGTCGACGGCGGGCCGTCGACGATCGGCCACAGCTCCTCCGCGATGCGGCGGAAGTTCGCGGTGGCGCGCAGTCGACCGAGCACCGCGTGGAGGCCGAGGTTGATCCGCTGCGTGATCACGAACGCGGGCGGGACGTTCGACGCCTTGGCGACGTGCGCGTAGGGCCCGGAGACGTCGAAGAACCGGCGCACCGTCTCCGATGCGTACCCGGGGTCGAAGGTGACCACGCGGTCCTCCATCACGAACTCGTAGAAGTGCCCGAAGTAGGCCCGCACGTCGTCGTCGCCGATCGCCGGGTCGCGGCGCAGGATCCGGTGCGCCTCGAGCGTCTCCCGGAACCGCCCGATGTCGTGCTCGAGCACCATGTGGCGGATGAGCTCCTCGAACAGCGCGACCTCCTCGGGCCGGTAGCGCTTCACGAGCCCGAAGTCGAGGAACGTGACGACGCCGTCCCCGGCGAACAGGTAGTTGCCGGGGTGCGGGTCGCCGTTGAACGCGTGGAGCCGGTACAGGCTGCGGAACACGAAGCGGAAGATCGTCTCCGCGGCCAGGTCGCGCTCGTGCTGCGACCACCCCTCGACCTCGGCGAAGCGGGCGCCGGTCGCGAAGTCGGTGGTCAGCACGCGTGCGGTGGAGAGGTGGTCGTGCACCCGCGGCACGCGGATGAACGGGTGTCCTTCGTAGTAGGACGCGAACAGCCGCTGGTTCGCGGCCTCGATGCGGTAGTCGAGCTCCTCGACGAGCCGGGCGCGCAGCTCGGCGACGAGCGGTGCGGGGTCGAGGCCGGGGAAGAGCAACGCCAGCGCGCGGAACAGCACGTCGGTGGTCGTGAGGTCGGCGCGGATCGCCGCGTCGACCCCCGGGTACTGCACCTTCACCGCGACGTCGCACCCCTCGTGCGTGCGCGCGCGGTGCACCTGCCCGATCGACGCCGCGGCGACCGGGACCGGGTCCCACGACGCGAACAGCCGCTCCGGCTCGGCGCCGAGCTCCTCGCGCACCACCTGCGCGCACAGCTCGGGCGCCATGGGCGGCGCGTCGTGCTGCAGCGACGCGAGCGCGTCGCGGAAGGCCTCCGGGAGCCCGTCGTCGAGGTAGCCCGCCATCTGGCCCAGCTTCATCAGCGCGCCCTTCATGTTCCCGAGCGTCTCCGCGACCTGCGCGGCCGTCCGGAGCTGGTGGGCCTCGTCGAGCTCGCGGCGCCGCTCCGGCGGCGCGGCCGCGCGGCGGGCGCGGTGCACGGCGTGGGCCACGCCCGAGCGCGCGCCGGTCAGTGCGAGCCGGGCGTGCCGGGTGGCCACGCCGCGGGCGCGCACGGGTGCGCGCGGGCGGCGGCGGCCGGCACGCGCGGCGAGGGCGGCCGCGGCGACGGCCGCCGCGGCCCCGCCGAGCAGGAGCCGGGTGCGCGCCACGGGCGCGATCCTCGCGAACGGTGCGGGTCCCGGGCGCCTCGGGCGCCGCGCTGGAGCGCGCCGGGCGCGGGTCCGTACACTTCTTGACCGTCCGGTCAAGACGGTGGACGGCCGGCCGGGACGGTGTGAGGGGGACGCGTGACGACGGTGACGACGGACGACCAGCGCGTGGTCGAGGCCTGCGACCGGCTGCTCGCCGAGCACGACCCGAAGTCGACGCCGGCGACCGAGTTCCTGGGCGCGCAGTACGACGCGGGCCTCGCCTGGGTGCACTTCCCGCCGGGCGCGGGCGGGCTCGGGTTGTCGCCGAAGCTCCAGACGACGATCAACGCGCGCCTCGCCGCCGCCGGCGCGCCCCATCCGTACGGCCGCAACCCCATCGGCTACGGCATGTGCGCGCCCACGATCGTCGTGCACGGGACCGAGGAGCAGAAGCGGCGCTACCTGCGTCCCCTCTTCACCGGCGAGGAGATCTGGTGCCAGCTCTTCAGCGAGCCGGGCGCGGGCTCCGACGTCGCCAGCCTCGCGACCCGGGCGGTGCGCGACGGCGACGAGTGGGTGCTCAACGGCCAGAAGGTGTGGACCACCCTGGCGCACGTCTCGCGCTTCGGCATCGTGCTCGCGCGCACCGACCCGGAGCAGGTGAAGCACAAGGGCCTCACCATGTTCGTCATCGACATGCACGCGCCGGGCGTGGAGGTGCGCCCGCTCGTGCAGGCGACCGGCGAGGCGGAGTTCAACGAGGTCTACATGACTGACGTGCGCATCCCGGACTCCGAGCGCCTGGGCGACGTGGGCGACGGGTGGCGCGTCTCGCTCACGACACTGATGAACGAGCGCGTCTCGATCGGGGGTCAGGTCGCACCGCGCGGCAGCGGGATCATCGCGCTCGCGATGAACGCCTACGAGCGCAGCCCCCGGCGCGGCGACGCCGTCGCCCGCGAGCGGCTCGCGGGGTTCTGGATCGAGGCCGAGGTGAACCGCCTCACCAACCTGCGCGCGTCGCAGCTGCGCGCGAAGGGGACGCCGGGGCCCGAGGGCTCGGTCGGCAAGGCCGCGATGGCGAGCCTCAACCAGCGCCTCATGTCGTTCGTCATGGAGCTGATGGGTCCCGAGGCGATGCTGTACCCCGGCGGCTACCCGATGGACCGGCCGACCACGGCGATGGACCTCACGAAGCCGCAGAAGGCGTTCATCCGGGTGCAGGCGAACTCCATCGAGGGCGGGACGACCAACATCATGAAGAACATCCTCGGCGAGCGGGTGCTCGGCCTGCCGGGCGAGCCGCGCGTCGACAAGGACGTGCCCTGGAGCCGGGTGCCGCGCAGCTGAGCCGCCGGGGCGCCCGGGCGCTTGCGCCGGCGCCCCGTGGCGTGGTTGGGTGGGACGGTGGCGGGCGTCACCGGCGGGGACGCGCCCGAGACCGAACGCGTGGCCGGGTCGGCGCCGACCCGGCCCCGACACCTCGTCCGATCGGCCGCCCAACCCTCCAGTTCGGGCGCCCGTGTGCCGAAGGTCACATCGATGGCTGGTCGGACGGTCGCGCGCGTCGTCGCATGCACGGCGGTCCTCGTCCTCGGGGCGCCGGTCGCGGGGGCGCCGGTCGCGGCGGCGTCCGACCCGGCCCCCGCCCCGCCGGCCGTGCCGCCGTCGGTCGCACCGCCGGCCGGGTTCCGGCTCCCGCTCGACGAGGGCCGGCGGCTCATCGACGAGCGCGCCCGCGCGATCGTCGACCTCGCGTCGCTCGAGCCGCAGCTGCTGACCGCGACGGCCCGCCGCGACGAGCTGCGCGGGCGCGTCGACCGCCTCGTCGCGCAGCTCCGGGAGCTGCGCGACGAGCGCGCCCGGACCCGGGCCGAGCTCGAGGCCGCGCGGGACCGGCTCGCGGCGAGCGCCGCGCGGGCGTACGTCCACTCCGGCAGCGGCCGCATCACCGCGATGCTCGACGCGGTCACGAGGGCGCAGGACGCGCTCGACGCCGGGCGCGACCTGTACATCATCTCCACCTACGGCGAGCACGAGATCGACGTCGTCACGCAGCTCGAGGAGGAGGTCGCCGAGCTCGACGAGCGGATCGACGTCGTCGACACCCGGCGCGCCCGCGTCCAGGAGGAGGTCGACGAGGCCGACGCGTACGTGCGCGGGATCCAGGCCGCCGTCGACGACGCGCACCGGCGGCTGCGCGAGGCGGAGGAGGGGATCGCGCGGTTCCACGAGCTCGCGGACACCGCCGGCAGCCCCATCATGGGGCCGAACCTGCTGACCGCCGAGGACCTGGCGAACTTCGTGAAGGCCGGGCCGGTCGAGCCGCGGATCACGGTGCCGATCGAGGAGCTCGCGCGGTACTACATCGAGGAGAGCGAGAAGCTCGGCATCCGGGGCGACGTCGCGTTCGCCCAGTCGATCCTCGAGACCGGCTACTTCGGCTTCCACGGCAGCATGGTCGAGCCGGAGGACAACAACTTCGCCGGGATCGGCGCGTGCGACTCGTGCCGGCGTGGCTTCCGGTTCCCCGACGCGCGCACGGGCGTGCGCGCCCAGATGCAGCTCCTGCGCGTCTACGTCGACCCGACGGTCACCGAGGACTCGCTGCCCGACCCGCTGCTCATGCCCCGCACGCTTGCGGCTCGGGTTCCGGGGCGAGGTGCAGTCGTGGTGGGACCTCACCGGGACGTGGGCGACGGCCCACGACTACGGGATCCGCGTCTACGACCTGTACCTGAGGATGGTCGCCGCCTCGGGCAAGCGCTCGCCCTGACGGTCCCGGCGTGCGCGCGGGCGCTGCCGTGCCGGACGGCCGCGTGCGTGGCGCCGCCGCCGGCGCGCCGCCGCACCCCGACCGTGGTCACCTCGGGTACGGGCCGCCGCGTCGCGGGTGACCACCGGCGCGGGCGCTCGGTCGCACCCCGACCGTGGTCACCTCGGGTTCGAGCCACCGCGTTTCGGGTGACCACCGGCGCGGGCGCTCGGTCGCCGACCGTGGTCACCGAGCGTCCGGCATGCCGTCCACCGGGTGACCACGGAGGGGGGACGGCGCCGGGCGTGCGGGCGCGCGCACCGGGGTGCCGTTGCCGTCCGGCACCACGACGAGCGTGCGCGGCGCGTGCCACTCGACGCGCGCGTACGCCGACCAGGTCCCGAACGCGAGCGCGCGCCCGACGTCGGCGTCGGGCGCGAGCCGCTGGAACCGCGAACGGCGCACGTCGATCAGCCAGGTGGAGGCGTCGGTGTCGACGGCCAGGATGCCCCCCTCGAGCTCTCGTCCGTTCCTGCGCAGTTGCTCGAGGGGGGCGGACCTGGTCCCCGGAGCCGAGGCGGTGGGGGACACGCACGGCAGTGTGACGCACCGCCCGCGCCGACGCCGCGCCGGAAGCGTTGCGGTTCGGCGACGGTCGGCGACGCGTTCCGGGCGCACCCCGCGACCGGGCATCATGGAGCGGATGCCCCGGCTGCTCGTGATCGAGGACGAAGCCCCCGTCCGGGACATGCTCCGCCTGCTGCTCGAGGACGAGGGCTTCCAGGTGCTCGAGGCGGAGGACGGCGAGTCCGGACTCGCGCGCTTCGCGGCCGAGGCGCCCGACCTGGTGCTGGTCGACCTGCGGCTGCCGGGCGTCCACGGCTTCGAGGTGTGCCGGGCGATCCGCCAGACGAGCGACGTGCCGATCATCATCCTCACCGCGCAGGTCGACAGCCACGACGTCGTCGCCGGGCTCGAGGCGGGCGCCGACGACTACGTGACGAAGCCGTTCGTCGCCAAGGAGCTCGCCGCGCGCATCCGCGCCGCGCTGCGGCGCGCGACGGTGAGCGCCGACGAGGGGCGCGCGAGCTACGTGTTCGGCGACCTCGAGATCCGGCCCGCGGCCGGTGAGGTCCGCAAGGCGCGGCGTGCTCCTGCACCTCACCAAGACCGAGTTCCGGCTGCTGTGCGAGTTCGCGCACAACACGGGCATCGTCCTGTCGCGCGAGCAGCTCCTGGAGCGCGTGTGGGGCTACGACTACCTGGGCGACAGCCGCCTCGTCGACGCGCACGTCCGCCGCCTGCGCACGAAGATCGAGGACGACCCCGCGAACCCGAGGCTGCTGCGCACGATGCGGGGCCTCGGGTACCGCATGACCGCGCCCGACGAGGATGGCGAAGCCGGCCGCCGGTGAGCGCCCCGTCCTCGGGCTGCGCGCCCGCGGCACCGTGGCGTTCGCCCTCCTCGCGCTGGTGCTCTCCGCGTCGCTCGCCCTGCTGACGTACCAGATCGCGCGCCGCTACCTCCTCGACCAGCGCGAGTCGCTTCGCGCTGCGGCAGTCGACGGTGAACGCCCGCCTCGCCAAGGAGGTGCTGCGCGCCCCCGAGCCCGGACGTCCCGGCGCTGCTCGTGACGCTGCCGGGCGACACGGGGAGCCACCCGATCCTGCGCAACGGCGACGAGTGGTTCGCGGCCGAGGTCGCGTTCGACGAGGACACGCTGCCCGCCGACCTGAAGGACGAGACCGACCGGGGCGAGGCGGCGCGCCAGCGCGTCCGCGTCGGTGACGAGACGATGATCGCCGTCGGCATCCCGCTCGGCGAGGTCGACGCCACGTACTTCGAGCTGTTCCCCCTCGGTGAGCTCGAGCGGACGCTCGAGACGCTCGGATGGTCGCTGCTCGCGGCCGCGTCGATCACGACGGTGCTGGGCGCGCTCGTCGGCGCGTACGCGAGCCGCCAGGTGCTGCGCCCGCTGCGCGGGTTCGCGGCCGGGGCGGCCGAGATCGCGCAGGGGCACCTCGACACGCGCCTGCGCGCGCCGGGCGACAAGGACCTGGCGCCGATCGCCACGTCGTTCAACGACATGGCCGAGGCGCTCCAACGCCGGGTCGAGCGGGAGGCGCAGTTCGCCTCCGACGTCGCGCACGAGCTGCGGACCCCGCTGACCGCGCTCTCGGCCGCGGTCGACGTGCTCGACCGGCGGGCCGACGAGCGCACCAAGCCCGCGCTCGACGTGCTGCGCGACCAGGTGCGCCGGTTCGAGCAGCTCGTGCTCGACCTGCTCGAGATCTCGCGCTTCGACGTCGGCGTGGCGGAGCTCACGACCCAGGTGGTCGCGCCCCCGGCGCTCGTCGCGTCGATCCTGTCGTCGCTCGATCGCGGCGGGGTGCCGCTCGACGTCGCGCCCACGACACCCGCGAGCTTCCGTCTCGACAAGCGCCGCGTCGAGCGGATGCTCGCGAACCTGCTGGAGAACGCCGACCTCTACGCGGGCGGCGCGGTGCGGGTCGAGTGCTCGGGGTCGGGCGACCGCCTGCGGATCGCGGTGGAGGACGCCGGGCCGGGCATCCCCCCCGAGGAGCGCGCGGCGGTGTTCGAACGGTTCCACCGGCTCCGGGACGCCACGTCCGACGGCGCGCGCGGCACCGGGCTCGGACTGGCGCTGGTGGCCGAGCACGCGGCGCTGCACGGGGGCGACGCCTACGTGGAGGACCGGCCCGGGCGGCGGGGCCCGGTTCGTCGTCGAGCTCGCGGAGCCGCCGCGTGACGCGCGCGGCGAGGTGGCGACCCGGCGACGGGCGGCCGGGGTCGGCGGCGCTCGCGGCCGCCGTCGCGCTCGCGGGCGCGTGCGGTGTCCCGACCGACGGCTCGCCGCGCGAGATCTCGGCCGACGAGCTGCCGCCCGGCCTCGTCGATGCGCCGAGCACGACGGCGACCGTCGTCACCGGGTGGCGACGCGGAGGTGGTGCAGCTCTACTACGTCGCGGACGACGCGCTCGTCCCCGCGTTCGGCGAGGTGGCGCGCCCGGCGCGGGTCGACGCCGTGCTGCGGGCGCTGCTCGAGGGCCCCGACGAGGCCTATGTGGCGCGCGGGCTACCGGTCCGCGCTCCCGCAGGGCGAGGAGCTCGTGCCCGCGGCCGACCTGCGGGCGGGCGTCGCGCGGGTCGAGCTCGCCCCGACGTTCCGCGAGATCCCCGCCGCCGACCAGGTGCTCGCGGTCGGCCAGATCGTGCTGACGCTCACCGCGCGCCCGGGCGTCGGCCAGGTGCGGTTCCTGCTCGACGGCCAGCCGGTCGCGGTGCCGCGCGCGGACGGTTCGGTGACCGCGCAGCCCGTCTCGCGCGACGACTACGCGGCGCTGCGCGCCGACGCGTGACCGGCGTCAGCGCGGCGACGAGCGCCAGGGGCAGCCGGCGGATCCCCGTGTGCTTGTTGCTGCGCGTCCACTCGACGGGCCCGGTGGGCGTGAAGCTCGCGACCCGGTCGAGGAGCACGTCGAGCACGACCCGGATCTCGAGCCGGGCGAGGTTCGCGCCGAGGCAGTGGTGCACCCCGTGCCCGAACCCGAGGTGCGGGTTCGGGTCGCGGCCGACGTCGAAGCGGAACGGGTCGGCGAACACGGACTCGTCGCGGTTCGCCGACGCCTCCCAGAAGACGACCTTGTCGCCCGCCCGGATGGGGCAGCCGCGCAGCTCGGTGTCGCGGGTCGCGGTGCGCCGGTTGTACGCGGCCGGGTGGGTCCAACGGACGATCTCCTCGACGGCGGTCGGCATCAGCGACCGGTCGGCGCGCAGCCGGGCGAGCTCGCCGGGGAACTGCGTGAACGCGACCATCGCCCCGGCGATCGCGTTGCGCGTCGTGTCGGCGCCGGCGGCCCACAGCAGGCTGAAGAAGAACTGCAGCTCGTCGTCGAGCAGGTGGTCCGGTTCGAGGCCGGGCAGGCGGGCCGAGCAGACGACCGAGAGCATGTCGTCGGCCGGGTGCGCACGCTTGTGTTCGATGAGCCGGCGGCCGTAGTCGAACATCTCGGCCGCGGCGCGCGCCGTGGCCTCGTCGGTCTCGAACGCCTCGCGGTCGCCGCGGAAGTCGAACGAGTGCTCGATCCACCCGAAGAGCCGGTGGCGGTCGTCCTCGGGGATCCCGAGCAGGATGCAGATCGCCTGCATCGGGAGCTCGCCGGCCACCGCGGCGACGAAGTCGACCTCGCGCCGTTCGAGCGCGGCGTCCACGAGCCGCTCGGTCCGCCGCCGCAGCTCGCCCTCGAGGCGGGCGATGCGGCGCGCGGTGAGCCCCTTGCTCACCAGCAGGCGCACCCGCTGGTGGCGCGGGTCGTCCATCATGTTGAGCATCAGGCCCGCGACCGGCAGGTCGGGGATCGTCGTGCCGCCGTAGGGGCGGTCGCCGCCGGTCACCGACGAGTAGGTGGCCGGGTCGTGGAGCACCTCCAGGCACTCGGCGTGCGTGTGCACCGACCAGAAGCCCTCGCCGTCGGGCGTGTGGTCGGTCGGCGGGTGCCACCACACCGGCGCCTCGCGCCGCAGCACGGTGAACGTCTCGTGCGGGAAGCCGTGCGCGAAGCGGTCGAGGTCGGTGAGGTCGATCGCGCCGAGGTCGGTCGTCACCGGCCACGATCATCGCGCACCGGCCCCGAGGGCGTCCCGCCCGCCGCGCCCGGTCCGGCAGGCGCCCCGCGGAACACCGCGCGCCGA
Source organism: Acidimicrobiia bacterium (assembly GCA_026002935.1). Taxonomy (GTDB): domain Bacteria; phylum Actinomycetota; class Acidimicrobiia; order IMCC26256; family PALSA-610; genus BPGH01. Next base: position 277,540 of record BPGH01000002.1, on the reverse strand, counting down.
TTCGGGAACCGGGCGGGCCCCGCCGCCGTCGAAGCGGCGACGGAGGAGGTCGGCGTGGAGCAACCGGTGGTGACGGTCGGGCCCGGGTCGGCGCGAGGAGGGGGCGCGGCCCGGGCCCTCGTGGCCGGCACGGCGGCGGCGGTGCTGGCGGTCGGCCTGGTCGCGGTCGCGGTCGGGCGCGGGGAGGAGGGCGGCACGCCGCCGCCGCTGCCGCTCCTGGCGGGGGCCGGCGCGGCAACCGAGGCGCGCGCGGCCGCCGACACGATGCTCGCGGCGGCGGTGGAGTACCGCCTCGCGGGCGCCCTGCCCGACCTGGGCGACCGGGCGCCGGTGTGGCGCGTCGAGGCGCCGGTCGGTCCGGCCGACGCGGCGCGGCGGGTCGCGGCCGCGCTCGGGACGGGCGGCGAGGTGCGCGAGCGCGACGGCGTCGCCACGCTCACCGGGGGCGGCGTCGAGGTGAGCGTGTACGCGGGCGGTGGCGCCCTGTACGTGTCGGCGTACCCGGCGCCGTCGGTCGCCGCCACCGGGGGCGCCGCGGGCTCGGCGCCGGCCGCCGGCGACGAACCGGCCGCCGCCGACGCGAAGGAGCGGTCCCTGCCGCCCGCTCCGGGCGAGGGCGGTCTCGAGCCGGAGCCGCTCCCGGTGCCCGGGCCCGAGCCGGTCCCGGTGCCGCCCTCCGACCTGCCCGACGGCGCGCGGGCGGAGCGCATCGCGCGCGACCTGCTCCGGACGATCGGGGTGGGCGGGGAGTGGACCGCCGAGGTGATCGACGGGGCGACGACCGCGGTGGCGTCCGACTGCCCGCCCGAGGCGCGCTGCGCGGCGCCCGAGCCGGTGGTGTCCTCTCGCTCGGTGGTGTTGCGCGCGCTCGCCGGCGGCCGCACGGTGTCCGGGCTCGAGTGGTACGTCGAGGTCGGCGACCGGGGCGTCGTGCAGTCGGTGGGCGGCACCTGGGCCGCGCTCGAGCCGGTCGGCGACTACCCGCTGCGGCCGGTGACCGAGGCGTACGACGACCTCGTGGCCGGCCGCGGGTTCGCGGGCGACGTCGCGGCGCTGGCCGCGGCGGCCGACGGCGACGCGCGCGGCGGCGCCGGCGGCGCGGCCGAGCCGACGCCGGCGGTCGAGCCGCTGCCCGCGCCGGTTCCCGGGCCGGCGCCCGAGCCGGTGCGCGTCACGGTCACCGTCACCGGTGCGACGCTCGGCGCGTCGCTGGTGGCGGCGTTCGAGGACGGCGCCGAGGGCGCCTACGTCGTGCCCACCTACCGGTTCGAGGGGAGCTCCGACGCCGGCGGCCCGTGGTCGGCCGAGGTCCTCGCGCTCGCCCCGGCCGCGGTCGCGACGCCCACCACGACCGCGCCCGCGTCGACGGCCGCACCGACGGTGCCGGTCGCGCCGGAGCCGGTCGCGCCTCCCTCCGAGCCGGGTCCGGGACCCGAGCCGGTCGTGCCGGCGGAGGACGGCGACCTCGTGCTGTACGTGTCCAACCAGTCGTTCGAGGTCGACCCGGTCGACCTGGAGGTCGCGATCGACGGCGTGACGGTGGTCGCGCAGGACTTCGCGGTCGGCTCGCAGCACACCTGGGTGCCGTTCGGCTTCGCGCTCGACGACGGGGCGCACCTGGTGACGGTGGTCTCCGCGCGCGGCGCGGCCGAGGCCTCGTTCGACGTGACGACCGGCGCCGCCCCGCGCCACCTCGTGATCTCCTACTGGGGGCCGGGCGAGATCGGCGTCACCGCCCACGACTCCCGTCCCGCGTTCGACTGAGCGCAGGTGGCTCAGGCGGTCGTCGCCGTCCCGGTCGGGCGCGGCGCGGCCGAGGGGCCGTGACCGGGCGGTTGCGCGCCCGCGACCGCGCGTCGCCGCGGTCAGGATCGCGCACCAACGTGAGGAACATCGCCGCCGTGACGAGCGCGACCGAGGTCCAGCGGTAGAGCGCGTTCGAGGCGTCGGTGCCGGCGGTCGCACCGTGCACGCTCGCGACGAAGAAGAGCACGAAGCTCGACCGGTGCACCCACCTCCAGACGCGGCGCGGGAGGCGGCGCATCAGCAGGGAGGTCACCTCGACCGCGAGGAGGAGGTAGAGGCCGACCACCCCCCAGGCGACCGCGCCCGGCCGCCAGTCCGGACGCGAACGGCACGAGCACGTCCGCGGCGCCGAAGTGCACGAAGGAGTCGGCGACGAGGCCCGGCGAGGTGCACGGCCGTGAACACGACCGCGAGACGCGCCGAGCATGCGGTGCAGCGAGAGGAGCCAGGCCGGCGGCGGGCGTGCGGCCCGAGCAGCTCGAGTGCTCAGGAGGAGGCCCCAGGCGACGGCGGTCGCGAGGAGGACCCACGCGACGATGCCGCCGGCGCGCGCGACGTGCCACCAGAGCTGCTGGTTCACGCCGCGCTCCCGAACGCCTCGACGCGTGCCGCCGGCGTGCACGACGACCCCGCTCACGTCGGTCGCGGCTCCCGGCCGCGGCCGCGGGGGCCGCGGGCGCCGACGGCGAGCGCCTTCGCGGCGACCTCGGCCCGCCACGCCTCGGGCGCGACGGCGGTGACCGCCAGCGGGCCGGCGGCGGGCTCGCCCGTCGCGGGGTCGACGAGGTGGTGGACGGGCACGCCGCCGCGGCGCCACACGCGCCGCGTGCGGGCGGTCGTCGCGACGCCGGCGTCGCGGACCGCGAGCGTCGCGACGGCCACGTCGGGCCGGAACGGGTCCTCGACGACGACGTCCCAGGCGTCGCGCCCGGCGGGCGGCTCGCCGGCGACGCGCAGGTCGCCGCCGAGGGAGACGAGCGCCCCCGCGGCGCCGCGCGGCCGACGAGCTCGGCCGCGACGAGGTCGGCGGCCAGCCCCTTGCCGATCCCGCCGGGGTCGAAGCGCACCCCGCGCGGGATCGTGACCGCGCGGACGACCGGGTCGAGCCGGATGCCGGCGCAGCCCGGGGCGGGCGCGGCGCGGCGCGGCGGCGGGACCGTCGTCGCGCACGAGCGCGAACGTCGTCGTCGTAGCCGAGGCGCGCGACCGCGGCGCCGACGGTCGGGTCGAACCGGCCGCCGCTCTCCCGCCAGCCGCGGCACGCGAGGTCGAACAGGAGGTACGTCTCGGCCGACACGACGGCCGGCGTCCCCGCGAGGGCGTTGACGCGCGACACCTCGCTCGTCGCCAGGAAGCGGCTCCAGCGCGCCTCGAGGTCCGCGATCCGCTGCCGGGCGCGTTCCGCGAGGCGTTCGTCGCCGCCGACGAGCACGACGCGGGCGGTCGAGCCCATCGCCGGGAAGGTGAGGTCAGCTCCCATGGGTCCGGGCGGGAGGGGGTGGGGCCTCCGCGGCCGGCGCCGGCGGCGGGGACGCCGGCGCGGCCGCGGGTGGAGCCGGCGCCGCGGGCGGGCCCCCCGGCGTCCGGCTCGCCCCGCCCGACGGCCGCCGGGCCGGCGCGCTCACGACGTGGCGGCGCACGACGATGCGCACGACCCGCCGGGTGGGCGGCGCCGCCGTGGGCAGGGTCGTCGGCGCCTGCGGATCGGTCGTCGTGGCCGCGGACGTCGCCGCGCCGGTGTCGGCCGTGAGCGGCATCGCGGTGAGGAGGGTGGCGAAGCCCGCCACGCTCGCCCCGGCGACCCCGATGCGTGCCGCGCGAGCGGCCGGCGGTCGCCGCCGTCGCTCAGTCATCGTCGTCGTGCTCGTCCTCGTGCTCGTCCTCGTGCTCGTGCTCGTCCTCGTCGCCGTCGTGCTCGTCGTCGTGGTCGTCGTCGTGGTCGTCGTCGTGGTGGTCGTCGAGGTCGTCGAGGTCGTCGAGGTCGTCGAAGACGTGCCCGGGCTCGCCGTCGTGGGTCGCGGGCGGGGGCGCAGCGGTCGGGGCCGGAGCGGGTGCCGTGGGCGCCGGTGTGGCGCCGACCGGGCCGGGCACGGTCTCGTCGACGTACACCGTCTCGACCGTGACCCCGGCGTCGGTGGTGGGCGTCGTGTCCTCGCTGCGCACCGCGACCGGCGAGAGCTCGCCGACGTTCCCGGTCTCGTCGGCGCCGAGGATCCCGACGTTCGCGGCGATGGCCGAGCCGCCGGCCAGCGTGGTGACGGTGATCGCCACCGCGGTGGTGATCGCGGTCCTCCTGTCCATGGGTCCTCCTGGGTGTCGCAGCGGCAAGCGGTCGGCGTCGAGGGTACGGACCGGGGTTGCAGCGGCCCGCCCGCGGACGGCAAAGAAACGTCCAAGGATCCCGGCCGCTGCTGCCGCCCGTGCCACCCTGGTGCGATGCGGGTGCTGCTCGTCGAGGACGACGACGCGATCGCCGAGCCGCTCGTCGCGGGGCTCCGGCGCGACGGGTTCGACGTCCACCGCGTCCGCACGGCGCACGACGCGCTGGCGGCCGACCCGGGGGACTTCGTGCTGCTCGACCTGGGCCTCCCCGACGGGGACGGGGCCGACGTGTGCCGTTCCCTGCGGGCGCGCTCGGGCGTGCCGATCATCGTGATCACCGCCCGGGGCGACGAGATCGACCGGGTCGTGCTGCTGGAGCTGGGCGCCGACGACTACGTCGTCAAGCCCTTCGGGTTCCGGGAGCTCGTGGCGCGCATCCGCGCGGTCGCCCGCCGGGCGTCGCCGCGCACCGACGCCGGCGCGCCGCTGCGTGTCGGTCCGCTCGAGGTCGACCGCCGGACCCGTCGCGCGACGCTCGCCGGCACCGAGCTGGTGCTCACGCCGAAGGAGTTCGACCTCCTCGCGCACCTCACCGCCGAGCCGGACGCGGTGCACACCCGCCAGTCGATCCTCGAGGCCGTCTGGGACCCCCACTGGTACGGACCCACGAAGACGCTCGACGTGCACGTCGCCTCGCTGCGCAAGAAGCTCGGCGACCCCCGCTGGATCGAGACCGTGCGCGGGGTGGGCTTCCGGCTGCGCGAACCGGGATGACGCGACGGCTCCTCGCCAGCTACCTGACGATCACCGTCTTCGTGCTGATCGTCCTGGAGGTGCCGCTCGGGGTCTCGTTCGCGCGCGGCGAGCTCGACCGCCTCACGGCCTCGGTCGAGCGCGACGCCCGCGTGATCGCGACCGTCGTCGAGGACACGCTCGAGGGGACCGACGACATCGACCCGCAGCTCGTCGCCGACGAGTACGCGGCGCGCACCGGGGGCCGCGTCGTCGTGGTCGACCCCGCCGGGACGAGCCTCGCCGACTCCGACCGCCCGGGCGAGCGGCGCGACTTCTCCTCCCGTCCGGAGTTCGACACGGCGTTGCAGGGGGAGACGGCGTCGGGCAGCCGCTACTCGGAGACCCTGGGCGAGCGCTTCCTGTACGTCGCGGTGCCGGTGGCGTCGGGAGGGCGCATCCTGGGCGCCGTGCGCGTCACCTACCCGCGCGCGGAGCTCGACGACCGGATCCGCGGCAACTGGTTGCGTCTCGGCGCGCTCGCGGGCGTCGTGGTGCTCGCGGTCGTCCTCGTGGGGACCCTGCTCGCGAGGTCGGTCACACGCCCGGTGCGGGCGCTCGCCGCCGCCTCGAACGCGCTCGCCGGCGGCGACCTGGGCGCCCGCGCACCGGCGGGCTCCGGACCGCCGGAGGTCCGCGCGCTCGCGCGCTCGTTCAACGTGATGGCCGACCGGCTCGAACGGCTGGTGACCGGCCAGCGGGCGTTCGTCGCCGACGCGTCGCACGAGCTGCGCGCGCCGCTGACCGCGCTGCGGCTGCGGCTCGAGAACCTGGAGCGCGACGCGAGCGGGCGCACCGCGGGGGAGGTGCGGGCGGCGGCGGTCGAGGTGGACCGGCTCACGCGGCTCGTGGACGCCCTGCTCCACCTCGCACGCGCCGAGGCGACCGCCCCGGCGCGCCGGCAGCAGGACCTGGCGGCCGCGGTCCGTGAACGCGTCGCGACGTGGGAGCCGCTCGCGGAGGAGCAGGGGATCCGCGTCCGGGCGCAGGTGCCCGCGACCGCGCCCGTGCTCGTCGCCGACGGTGCGGTCGCGCAGGTGCTCGACAACCTCCTCGCCAACGCGTTCGAGCACGCGCCGGCGGGATCGGTGGTCGAGGTGCGCGTCGTCCCGGCCGGCGGCGTCCACGAGGTGCACGTGATCGACCAGGGCCCCGGGATGCCCCCCGAGCACCGCCGCCGCGCGTTCGACCGGTTCTGGCGGGCACCCGACGCCCCGCCCGGCGGGTCCGGTCTCGGCCTCGCGATCGTGGCCCGGCTCGTCGCGGCGTCGGGCGGGACCGTCGAGCTGCGTGACGCGCCCGGGGGCGGGCTCGACGCCGTCGTGACGTTCTCGGCCGCGCCCGCGTGAAGCGCGGCGCCGTGCGGGCGGGCGCGGCGCGGCCGTAGGCTGCGCCGGTCCACGAGCATCGGGAGGAGCGCGGCCGATGGCCGAACCGACGGGCGCGGCGATGGGGCACGGCGTCAACGCGATGGGGCACGGCGTCAACCAGCGCGCGCAGATCCGGATGACCCCCGAGGAGGTCGACGAGTTCCTCCGGGGCCGCCACTCCATGACCATGTCGACCCTCAACGCGGACGGCAGCATCCACTCGGTGGCGATGTGGTACGGCTTCCTCGAGGGCGCCGTCGCGATCGAGAGCAAGGCGAAGGCCCAGAAGATCGTCAACCTGCGGCGCGACCCCCGCATGACGTGCCTCGTCGAGGCCGGCGAGACCTACGACGAGCTGCGCGGCGTCTCGCTCGTCGGGCGGGGCGAGATCGTCGAGGAGCCCGACCGCATCTGGGAGCTCGGCGTGAGCGTGTTCGAGCGCTACAACGCGCCGTACACCGAGGAGATGCGCCCGTTCGTCGAGACGATGCTGCGCAAGCGCGTCGTCGTGAAGCTGCACGTCGACCGGGTGGTCACCTGGGACCACCGCAAGCTCGGCCTGCCGAAGATGTAGCCGGGCGCGCCGCCCCGGAGGCCGGGCGGTTCAGGGCAGGTCGAGGGCCGACAGGCGCTCGAACAGGTCCAGCTTGCGGGCCTCGAAGTCGTCGAAGCCGATCCGGTTCGCCGCGAAGTCCGCGTGCAGGGCCTCGATCTGGCGCAACAGGTCGTCGGGGTGGTCGGCCGTGCCCGGTGCGGCCGGCTCGGCCCCCGGCTCGGCCTTGGTGGCGGACCGCTCGAGCCTGCGCTCCCGCTTGGCCGCCGCCTTCGCCTTCTTGGTGCGCTCGCGCAGGTTCTTCTCGAAGGTGGCTCGTCGTGTGGCGATGATGGGTTCCCTTCGCCGGGACGGCCCCCCGGGAGGCGACCGCCGTGGTGCGTCCGTGCCGGAACGGGGCAGCGCCGGCGTCGCCGGGCGTGCACCCGCACCGGGGCACGCGCGCTCGGATGTCGGGTCCGGACCGTCGGCCGGAACCGCACCCGAGGGTACCAGCGCGCGCGGCCGCCCCCGGACACCGCGCGCGGCCGGCCGCGGGCACCGCGGGCCGTCGGCGCCGTAGCGTCGCGGCCGTGCCCGTGCGAGAAGGTCCCGTCCCGCCGTTCCCGCCGGGAACCGATCCCGAGTCCTACGACCGCCTCCGGCGACGCGTGCTGTGGAAGATGCCGTCGGGTCTCTACGTCGTCGGGTCGACCGACGGGGCGCAGCGGCGGAACGCGATGACCCTGAACTGGGCGACGCAGGTCGCCACCGACCCGAAGTGGCTCGGGATCGCCGTCGAGCGGTCGGCCCACACGCACGAGCTGATCGAGGCGGGCGGGGTCTTCTCGCTGTGCCTCGTCGCGCGCGACGACCGGGCGATCGTCCGCCGCTTCACGAAGCCCGTCGACGTCGACCTCGGGGCACGGACGCTGAACGGGTTCGCCTACTTCGACGGTCCGGTGACGGGCGCGCCGGTGCTGGCGCAATCCGTCGGGTACCTGGAGTGCGAGGTGCGCCGGCCCGTCGAGGTGGGCACCCACACGCTGTTCCTCGGCGAGATCGTGAACGCCGCCTTCCTCGCGGACGAGGACACGCCGGTGCTGCGCATGGAGGACACGCGCATGAGCTACGGCGGCTGAACCGCCCGACGCGTACCATGCGCGCCATGGCGACGTCGGCGGTCCCCGGAACCGGGCGCGAGCGGCTCTGGCACAACTGGCGGTACGTGCTGGCGACCACCAATCCGCCGAGGGGCCGGATGGACCCGGTCTCCAGGTGGCTCTACCTGACGCGCGCCGGCGTGCTGCCGATGACGATCGTCGCCGCGGCCGTCGCAGGGCTCCTCGCGCCCTACCGCGGCGCCGACGTGCACTGGGGCTGGTTCGCGCTCGCCGCGGCCGGCATCGTCGCCGCGCACATGGCCAACAACCTGATGAACGACCTCTTCGACCTCGAGGTCGGCACCGACCGCGAGGACTACCCCCGCAACCTCTACTCGCCCCATCCCGTCCTGTCGGGCGTGGTCACCCGCCGCCGGCTCGGCGTGTACGCGCTCGTCGTGAACGCCGTGTGCCTCGCGATCATGGCCGTGCTGACGGCCGCGCGCGGGTGGCCGATCGTCGCGTTCGCGCTCGGCGGGTTCGTGCTCTCGGCCGCGTACACCGCGCCGCCGCTGCGGCTGAAGAAGCACGGCCTGGGCGAGCCGACGGTGCTGGTCGTGTGGGGGCCCCTGATGGTCGGCGGCACCTACTACGCGGCCACCGGCGAGATCCCCGGCGCCGTCGTGCTCGCCTCGCTGCCGTACGCGCTGTCGTGCACGACGGTGCTGATGGGGAAGCACATCGACAAGATCCCCTGGGACGCCGCCGACGGGACGCGCACCCTCCCGGTGATCCTCGGCGAGGCCCGGGCGCGTGCGGTGACGCGTGCGATGTTCGCGCTCTTCTACGTCTCGATCGTGGCGCTCGTGGCCGCGCGGGTGTTGCCCGTCGCGTCGCTGCTGGTCGCCGGGTCGCTCCCGGTGGCGGCGCGCGCGTGGCGGGCGTTCGGCGCGCCGAAGCCGGACGAGTCGCCGGTGCCGAACCCGGTCTGGCCGCTGTGGTTCGCGCCGCACGCGTTCCTCTTCACCCGGCGGGCGGGGGCGCTGTTCGTCGTCGGCCTCGCCGCCGGTGCCGTCCTCGGCTGGTGAGGGCGGGCCGCGGCCGCGCGCGGCGCCCGCACGCGACCTCGGCCTCGCGGCGCTCGCCGCGGTCGCGTTCGGCTGCACCGTCCTGTTCCAGCGCGCGGTGGCCCGCGACGGGCTGGCGGCGAGCGTCGCCCTCGGCGTGCGGTTCGCGTTCGCGGGCGCCCTGCTGCTCGCGGTGCTCGCGCTGACCGGGCGACCGGTGCTGCCGCCCCGGGGGGAGCGCGTCGCGGCGCTGGTGCTCGGGTGCGTCGTCTACGCGCTCGAGTCGACCTTCTTCTACCTGGCGCTCGAGCGCGGCACCGCCGCCGCGGTCGCGCTGATCTTCTACGCGTACCCGGCGGTCGTCGCGGCCGTCGAGGCCGCGCTCGGCCGTACGAGCGTCGGGCCCCGGCTGGTCGCGGCGCTCGCGCTCGCGATCGGCGGCAGCGCGTGCGTCGCGCTCGGCGGTGGCGACGTCGCGATCACGGGCGCGGGCGTCGCCTGCGTCGTCGGGTCGATCGTCGCGTTCTCCGTCTACGTGCTGGCGGGCGACCGGCTCCTCGTGCGCACCGATCCGCTCACCGCCGCGGCGTGGACCGCGATCGGCGCGGCGTCCGGCGTGACGATCGGGGGCGCGGTCCGCGCCGAACTGGAGGCGCCGTCGGGCGGCGCGCTGGCGGCCCTGCTCGCGAACGGCGCGGCGACGGCCGCCGCGTTCACCCTGTTCTTCGTGGTGCTCGGGCGCATCGGCCCGACCCGCACCGCGATCGTGATGGCGCTCGAGGCCGTCGCCGCGGTGGTGCTCGCCGCGCTCTTCCTGGGTGAGGACCTCCAGGGGGTGGTCGTGCTCGGCGGCGCGGCGGTGCTGGCCGGTGCGGTCCTCGCGTCGTCGCGCACGCCGCCGCGGGTCGAGCTGATCGAGGGGGCGTCGCCGCCGTAGCCCCCGGCCCGGCGGTCGGTGCCGGTTCGGTGCCGAATCGCCCGATCGTGCAGAAGATCCCTGCTGTGCCGGCGTGGTCGGCGTGGCAGTCTTGATCGCCGTGAGCCTCGCCGCCGAACCCCGCGTGCCGGAGCGCACCCCGCCGACCGCGCCGGACGTGACCGCGGGCAGCGTGCCCGCGACCGGGGAGCAGGTACCGCCGCCCGCGCGCGGTGTCACCTACGTCGGCCCGTTCGCGCAGGCGTGGACGGAGGAGGGACGCGGCCCGCGGGTGCTGCTGCTGCACGCGATCCACGCGGGCGCGGGCGGCCACGAGTGGTCGGCGCTCGTGCCGCTGCTGCGCGAGCACCGCTCCGTGCGCGTGCCGGACCTGCTGGGTTGCGGCCGCAGCGACCACCCCGACCTCGACTACACGCCGCAGGTCGTGCTCGCGGCCGTCGGCTCGCTGATCCGCGCCGCGGGCCCGAACACGCACGTCGTCGCGTCCTCGCTCACGGGCGCGTACGCGTTGAAGGCGGTCGCGCACGGCGCGCGCGTCGCGGGGTTGACGTTGATCACCCCGACCGGGTTGGGCAACCCGCGCCCGCCGGCGGGTGAGCGGCCGTGGGCGAAGGCGATCTACTCGGTGGGCCGTCACACGCCGCTCGGCGACGTGTTCACGCTCGCGCTCGGTGCGCGGCCGTCGGTGCGCTGGTTCCTCGGGCGGCGGGCGTACGGCAGCCCCGACAACGTGAGCGAGGAGGCCGTCGACGCGTACAGCCGCGAAGTGCAGGCGACGAACGCGAAGCACCTCGCGCTCGCGTTCGTGACCGGCCGGCTCGCGCTGCGCATCGAGCCCGACGAGGTCCGCGAGGTGCAGCCCGACGTCATCTGGGCCTGCGGGCAGCGCTTCACGCCCAACATCGAGGCCGACGCGTGGATCCGCGCGGGCGCGAACGTCACCATGCGCGGCGTCGGGATGCCGCACGTGGAGGCCCCCCAGCTCGTCGCGGACCATCTCCTGCGGGACGACCGCGGCGAGCTGGAACGCCCGCGGCCGTGGGTGCGCGCCACCTGACCCCCTGACCCCCCGCCCACGGGAACCACCCGGGCGTCGACGCCCGTTCGTCCCTGCGCGCGGGCGCCCGCGGACGCCGGCGGTTACAGTCCGCGCATGTTCGCCAGCACCATGCAGGACTTCCCGCTGACGGTCACGGCGATCCTCCGCCACGGCCGGCGCGTCCACGGCGGGAGCGAGTGCGTCACCTGGACCGGGGCCGCACCGCGCCGGGCGACGTTCGCCGAGGTCGCGGCCAACGCGGACCGCTTCGCCGCGGCGCTGTCCTCGCTGGGCGTGCGCGCCGGCGACCGGGTGGGGACGTTCTGCTGGAACACGCAGGAGCACCTCGAGGTGTACTTCGCCGTGCCGTGTTCGGGTGCGGTGCTCCACACCGTGAACATCCGCCTGTTCCCCGAGCAGGTCGCGTTCGTGGTGAACCACGCGCGCGACCGGGTCGTCGTCGTCGACGACTCGTTGGTGCCGCTGCTCGGCGGCGTCGCCGACCGGCTCGAGACGGTCGAGACGTTCGTCGTCGTGGGTGACGGCGACGCGTCGCCGCTCGGCGACCGGCCGGTCGTGCGCTACGCCGAGCTCCTCGCCGGCCACGAGCCGGGCTACGTGTACCCGGAGCTCGACGAACGGCAGGCGGCGGCGATGTGCTACACGTCCGGCACGACCGGCAACCCCAAGGGCGTCGCGTACTCGCACCGCTCGACGTTCCTGCACTCGCTGGCGGCGACGACGCCCGGCGCGCTCGGCCTGTCGGACCGGGAGCGCGTCCTGCCGATCGTGCCGATGTTCCACGCGAACGCGTGGGGGATCCCCTACGCGGCGTTCCTGTCGGGCGCGTCGTTGGTGATGCCGGGTCGGTTCCTGCAGCCCGAGCCCGTCACCCGCATGATCGCGCAGGAGCGGGTCACCCTCGCGGGTGCGGTGCCGACGATCTGGGCCGACATCGTGCGCCACGGAGAGGAGCACGAGATCGACCTGTCGTCGCTGCGACGGGTGATCTGCGGCGGGTCGGCCGTGCCGCGCGCGCTCATCGAGCGGCTGCGCGACCGCTACGGCGTCACGGTGCTCCAGGGGTGGGGCATGACCGAGACCTCGCCGCTCGCGGCGGTGTCGCACCCGCCCGCGTTCGTCGAACCCGGTACCGACGAGGACCTCGACTGGCGGGCCCGCACGGGCCGGGTCGTCGGCGGCGTCGAGCTGCGGATCGTCGACGACGCCGGCCGCGAGCTGCCGTGGGACGGCGAGGCGGTGGGCGAGATCGAGGTGCGCGGCCCGTGGGTCACGGCCTCCTACCACCTCGACGACGCGCCGGAGAAGTTCGACGACGGTTGGCTGCGCACGGGCGACGTCGGGACCGTCGACCGGTACGGGTTCGTGCAGATCACCGACCGGGCGAAGGACGTGATCAAGTCGGGAGGGGAGTGGATCAGCTCGGTCGAGCTCGAGAACCACCTCATGGCCCACCCCGAGGTCGTGGAGGCGAGCGTGATCGGCGTCCCCGACCCGCGCTGGCAGGAACGCCCGCTCGCCTGCGTCGTGCGCCGCCCGGGCTCCACGGTGCGGGCCGCCGATCTCGCCGAGTTCCTGGCGGGGCGCGTCGCCCGGTGGCAGGTGCCGGAGCGGTGGAGCTTCGTGGACGAGGTGCCGAAGACGTCGGTGGGGAAGTTCGACAAGAAGGTGTTGCGCCTCGCGCACGAGAAGGGCGACCTGCAGGTTGAGACGCTGGATCGATGAGCGCAGGGCCGCGGCCGGTCGCGGCGGGGCGAGCGGCGTCGACGCGGTGCCGGCGGCGACGGTCGTGCTGCTGCGCGACGGCGACGCGGGGCTCGAGGTGCTGCTGGGCCGGCGGTCGTCGAAGCTCGCGTTCCACGGCGGCGCGTGGGTGTTCCCGGGCGGGCGCATCGACCCCGACGACTATGGCGACGACCCGACCGACGAGGCGGCGGCCGCGCGCCGCGCCGCGGCGCGCGAGGCGATGGAGGAGGCCGGCCTCGACGTCGACCCCGACGCGCTCGTCCACCTCTCCAACTGGACGACGCCCGAACTGTCGCCGAAGCGGTTCGCGACGTGGTTCTTCGCCGGGCCGGTCCGGGGCGGCAGCGCGGTCGCGGACGGCGAGGAGACGGACGCGCTGCGCTGGTTCCGGCCCGAAGAGGCGCTCGCGGCCCGCGACGCGGGTGAGATCGAACTGGCGCCGCCGCAGTACGTCACGCTGCTGACGCTGCGCGGGTACCCGACGGTCGCGGCCGCGCTCACCGCGATCGACGCCGCCGAGGCCGTCGAGTTCCTCCCGCGGTTCCACTTCCTCGACGACGGCGGGGCGATCTGCCTGTACTCGGAGGACGTCGCGTACCACGACGTCGGCCGGCTCGACGCCGACGGTCCCCGGCACCGCCTGGTGATGCGTGACCGCGGCTGGGAGTACCTGCGGTCGCCGGGCACTCCCTGACCGCGTTCGGTCGGCGCGGGGCCCGGGCCGCGGCGCGGCGGCACGCGGCCGGGCCCGGCGCCGGGCTCACTTGTCGGGCTGCGGCGTCAGTCGCAGGTAGGGCTTCAGCGCCTTCCAGCCCTTCGGGAACTTCTCCTTCGCCTCCTCGTCGGAGATCGCCGGGGCGATGATGACGTCGTCGCCGTCCTTCCAGTTGACGGGCGTGGAGACGTTGTAGTTCGCGGTGAGCTGGAGCGAGTCGATCACCCGCAGGACCTCGTCGAAGTTGCGGCCGGTCGACATGGGGTACACGAGGATGAGCTTGATCTTCTTGTCGGGCCCGATGACGAAGACGTTGCGGACCGTCATGTTGTCGGCGGGCGTGCGCTTCGTGGGATCGCCGGTGGTCGACGCCGGCAGCATCCCGTACAGCTTCGCGACGTTGAAGTCGGCGTCGGCGATCAGCGGGTAGTCGACCTTCGCGCCCTGCGTCTCCTCGATGTCGGCGAGCCAACCCTGGTGGCTGTCGAGCGGGTCGACGGACAGGCCGATGATCTTCACGTTGCGCTTGTCGAATTCGGGCTTGATCCGCGCCATGTAGCCGAGCTCGGTGGTGCACACGGGCGTGTAGTCCTTCGGGTGAGAGAACAGCACGCCCCAGCTGTCGCCGAGCCACTCGTGGAAGCGGATCGTCCCCGCGGTCGTCTCCGCGGTGAAGTCGGGGGCGTCGTCACCCAGGCGCAGCGTCATGGCTTCCCTCTCGTCTCGTCGTGCGTTCGTGGTCCGGGCGCAGGCTACGTCCGGCCCCATGGAAAGTCGAGTGTGGAGGTCGGGTATTCCCGGCGCGTGCGCGTCGCGGCGCGATTGACCACTCGGCGTGTGCGCGATTGACTGCCCTGCGTGGCGGGGGAGTCAGGCGGGCCGCTCGTGCAGAAGCTCGGGATCCAGGCGGGCGGCCGCGTGGCGCTGGTGCGCGCGCCCGCCGGGTTCGAGCGCGCGCTGCAGCCGCTCCCCGACGGGGTGCGCCTGCGCACGCAGCTGCGCGGACTGCACGACGTCGTGCTGTTCTTCGCGACGCGCCGGGCGGAGCTCGAGCGCCGCTTCCCGTCGCTCGCGCGCGGGGTCGACCCGGCGGGCGGCCTCTGGATCGCGTGGCCGCGGCGCAACTCCGGGGTCGCGACCGACCTGACCGAGCGGTTGGTGCGCGACGTCGGGCTCGCGAACGGGCTCGTGGACGACCGGGTGTGCACGGTCGACGAGACCTGGTCGGGCCTGTGCTTCGTCCACCGGGCCGCCGGCCGGCGCGGCGCGCGGCGCGCCGGCCGCCGGCCGAAGGGGCGCTGACCGGGGCCGGGCGGGCCGGCCGGCCCGGCGCAGGGGGACGCTCGTCGTGTAGGAGCCGTCCGAGAACCGGACCGCCGCGGTGGGCGCGACCTTGCGCAGCAGGCCCAGCGCCGGCCGGTTGTCGGGCAGCATCGTCGCCGCGAAGCGCTCGATGCCGCGGTTGGCGGCCGCGTGCGCGAGGCGGCGGGTGAGACGCGTCCCCACCCCGCGGTGCTGCCACGCGTCCTCGACCGTCACCGCGATCTCGGCCTCGGCCGAGCCGGTCCGGCCGTCGTAGCGCGCGACGGCCACGATCTCGTCGCGGTGGAGGGCGACGAGCGCCCCGCGGCGGTCGTGGTCGACGTTCGCGAGCCACTCGAGCATCCGCCGCGGCACCCGCGGCAGGGGCGAGAAGAACCGGCGGTGGACCGTGGTGGGGGACAGCCGCCCGAACATGCGCTCGAGCCGCCCGACGTCGTCCGGCCCGATCGGCCGGACGACGAGCACCGTCCCGTCGCCGAGCACGATGTCGGGGACGCCGTTCACCGCTCGCCCCGCCCGCGCAGCACCAGCACCGTCGACGTCGCGTGCGCGTACAGCGTGCCCGCCGCGTCGACGACGCGCGCCTCGGTCGTCGCGGTGCTCCTGCCGAGGTGCACGACGCGACCCTCGGCGTGCACGACGCCGCTCGTCCGTACGATCGGGCGCACGAAGTTCGTCTTCAGCTCGAGCGTCGTGTAGCCGGCGCCCGCGTCGAGCATCGACGCGACCGCGCAGCCCATCGCGCTGTCGACGAGCGCGGCGACGACGCCGCCGTGCACCGTGCCCGCCATGTTCTCGTGCATCTCGTCGGCGGCGAGCGTGAACACGGCGCGTCCCCGCTCGACCTCGGCGAGGCGGAGCCCGAGCACGGCGGCGGCCGGCGGCGGATCGGCCTCGCCCCGGACGATCGCGCGCAGCCGGGCGAGCCCGTCCCGGCCGCGGAGGCGGAACCGGGCCCGCGACGGATCGGTCCAGCGGACGGTGCGCGTGCGCACGCCCTCGGCCGGGACGGCGGGGGTGGCGGTGGCGGCCGGGTCGGTCATCGGCCCTCCTCGGGGGGATCGGCGCGCAGCGTCTGCACGTGCGCGACGAGATGGGCGACGACCCGGTCCATGTGGGCCGGGTCGTCGTAGAGGCGCGCGAGCATGAGGCCGCCTTCGAGCGCGGCGGTCAGGTAGGAGGCGAGGTCGTAGGGGTCGGTGCCGGCGCGCAGCGTGCCCTCGGCGACGCCGTCCTTCACGATGCGGCCGATCATGCGGTGCCAGCGGGTCATCGACTCGCGCGCCCGGTCGCGCAGCGCGGGGTTGGTGTCGTCGGCCTCGATCGCGGCGTTCATGATCGGGCAGCCCCCCTCGACGACGGGCCGGCGGGCCGCGGTCGCGAAGCCCCGGATCATCCGCTCCAGCCGCTCGGGGGCGTCGCGGGCGCCCTCCTGGCTGCGGGCGAGGCCCCGGGTGACGGTCTCCATCGCGTGGTCGTAGGCGGCGAGCGCGAGCTCCTCCTTGGAGGCGAAGTGGTTGTAGATGCCGCCCTTCTCGAGCCCGGTGGCCTCGACCAGGTCGCGCATCGACGCACCGACGTAGCCGCAGCGGTTGAAGACCGGGGCGGCGAGCTCGATGATCCGGCGCCGGGTCTGCTCGCCCTTCGTCGGCGTCCCTTGCCGTGCCGCCACGCGGGCCCTCCCGTCGTCGTCTGGAACCGACCGTTCGGTCGCAAAATACCGACCGATCGGTCGGATGTCAATGGGGCTACGGTCGGCGCCGATGTGCGGCCGCTACGTGGCGGTCTCGTCCCCGCAGGTCCTCGCCGAGCGGTTCCGGGTCGAGGAGGTGCGGATCGGCGAGCGCGAGCCCGACTACAACGTCACCCCCCGGGCCGAGGTCCCGGTCGTCGCGGTGAGCCGCGGCCACCGCACGCTCGACGTCGTGCGCTGGGGTCTCGTGCCGTCGTGGGCGAAGGACCCGTCGATCGGCGACCGCCTGATCAACGCCCGCGCCGAGGGCATCGCGACGAAGCCGGCGTACCGGCGCGCGTTCGCCCGCCGCCGCTGCATCGTGCCGGCCGACGGCTTCTACGAGTGGGCGCGCGTGCCGGGGGCGAAGCGCAAGCAGCCGTACTTCATCCGCCGCCGCGACGGCGAGCCGCTCGCGTTCGCGGGGCTCTGGGAGGTGTGGCACGACCCTGCCCTCGGCGACGACGCGCCGCGGATCCGCAGTTGCGTGATCGTGACGACCGGTGCGAACGAGAAGCTCGCGCCGGTGCACGACCGGATGCCGGTGGTGCTGCCCGAGGACGCGTGGGACCGCTGGCTCGACCCGGAGTTCCACGACGTCGACGCGCTCCGGGCGTTGCTCGTGCCCGCGCCGCCCGACGACTTCGAGCTGTGGCCCGTGTCGACGCGCGTCAACAGCCCGCGCAACAACGGGCCCGACCTGCTGGCACCGGAAACGACCGGCGACGCGCCGCCCGGCGCCCCCTAGGCTCACGGCGTGCACCACGACGAGCTCGTCGACGCGTTCCGCCGCGAGGCCGCGGCGCTGGCCACCGCCGCCCGCGCCGCCGGGCTCGACGCACCCGTGCCGAGTTGCGGCGACTGGACCGTCGCCGACCTCTGCTCGCACGTCGGGCGGCTCCACCGCTGGATGGCGGGCGTCGTCGAGGGGCGCCCCGAGCCGCCGGCGTCCCACTGGAGCACGCACGACGCGCCCGCCGACGAGGAGCTGTACGGGCTGGTCGAGGCGGCCTGGCCCCGGCTCGCCGACGCGCTCGCCGCCGCCGGCCCCGACGAGCCGGCCTGGTCGTGGTCCGGCGACCACCGGGTCGGCTTCTGGTCGCGCCGGGTCGCCCACGAGACGGCGGTGCACCGGTGGGACGCGCAGGCCGCGGCCGGCGCGCCCGAGCCGGTCGACGTGCGGCTCGCCGTCGACGGGATCCAGGAGATGTTCGACCTGCTCACGGCGCGGCCCGGGCACGAGCGCGTCCGGGGCGACGGCGAGACGATCCACCTGCACTGCACCGACACCGACGGGGAGTGGCTCGTCCGCCTGACCCCGCAGGGGGTCGCGGTGACGCGCGAGCACGCGAAGGGCGACGTCGCCGCGCGCGGCACGGCCTCCGACCTGCTGCTGCTCCTGTGGGGGCGGGTGCCGCCCGACCGGGTCGAGGTGTTCGGCGACGCCTCGCTCCTCGCGCGCTGGCAGGAACTCGCCCGGTTCTGACGCGGCCCGTCTCAGGGGGCGACGGCGTTGCGCAGCACCTCGATGACGTGCTCGCGGCGCGCCTCGAGCGCCTCGGGCGACATCGGGTCGACGTCGAGCAGGCCGGTCATGAGCGGTGCGTCGGAGAGGTACGACAGCACCGCGCCGTAGCCCGTGAGCAGGAGCTGCCGCGCGTCGTAGCGCCGCAACCGCCCGGCGTCCATCTCGCGCTCGAGGAATGCCGCCCCCCGCTCGAACAGCGGCCGCAGGAGCACGGCCAGCTCGTCGCGCAGGATCGGGCCGCCGTCGAGCGCCTCCCAGCGCACCAGCCGCACGAACTCGGGACGCTCCTCGAAGAAGCGGAACGCCGCCCGCACGACCCGTTCGACCTGCGGCCACCCGGTGCGGGGCTCGACGATCGCCTGCTCGACCAGCGCCGACCACTCCGCGAACGACTCGAGCAGCACCGCCCGGTACAGCGCCTCCTTCGACGGGTAGTGGTACAGCAGGCTCGGGCGGCGGATCCCGACCTCGTCGGCGATCTCGGTGAGGCTGGTCCCGGCGTAGCCGTGCTGCGCGAAGCGCCGGCGGGCGACGGCGAGGATCAGGTCCTTGGTGCTGGGGGCGTCGGCGGGGAGGGCCATGCGGTGCCGAGGGTAGGCGGGCGGGTGCCCCGGTGTCCGGACCCTGTCTACCGACCGGTAGGTAGTAACGTCGCGCGGATGCCGTGGACCGACCTGCTCGCCGCCGTGGTCGCCGCCGCGATCGTCACCCAGATCGCCGCCGCCGTGACCACCGTGTACCTGCACCGCTCGCTCGCGCACCGGGCCCTCACGCTGCACCCGGCGCTCGTGCTGCCGTCGCGCCTCGTGATCTGGATCACCACCGGCATGCGGCCACGCGAGTGGGCCGCCGTGCACCGCAAGCACCACGCCGCGACCGACACCGACGAGGACCCCCACAGCCCGGCGGTGCTCGGCTTCTGGCGGGTGCAGCTCGGCAACGCCGGCCTGTACCGCCGGGCGGCGCGCGACCCGGAGACGCTGCGGAAGTACGCGCGCGACCTGCCCGCCGACCGGCTCGACCGGCTCTTCCTCGACCACGCGTTCGCCGGGCTCGCCGTCGGCATCACGATCCTGGTGGTCGTGATGTGGGCGCTCGGGTTCCCGCTGTGGGTCGGGTTCCTGGCGGCGGGCCTGCACGCGGCCGGGTACCTGCTGCTGTCGGGCGCGATCAACGCGGTCGGGCACCGCTTCGGGACGCAGCCGTACGAGAACTCGGCGACCAACGGACGGGTGCTGGCGCTGCTCACGGCGGGTGAGGGCCTGCACAACAACCACCACGCGGCCCCGACCTCCGCCCGGTTCGCGCTGCACCGGGGCGAGATCGACCCCGGCTGGTGGCTCGTTCGCGTGCTCGTCGCGTGCAACCTCGCCGAGGTGCGCCACGAGGACGTGAAGCTCAAGCGCGTCGCCTGACCGCGGCGTTTCGCGCCGTTCGGACCGTTCCCGCGCAAGAGCCGTCCGGGTCGCGCGCTCCTCCGGCGCCCGCGCGTGCCGATCTACACGTTGGCCACCGGGGCCGTCGCGCGCGACGAGGAGCACTGCGTTGGGGTTCAGGCGTCCGGCACCGCGTCCGGGACAGCAGGCGGGACCGCCCGCTCCCGACGTCCGCGCCCAGGTGGAGCGGATCGAGGCCGCGGTCCACGAGATGGCGCCCGCGCCGGCCGAGGGGCGCGGCCGCTCGACCGTGCGGCTGGGCGAACTGCTCGTGCGCGAGGGGCTGCTCGACCCCTCGCAGCTCGAGCACGCGCTCGCCGCCCAGCGCGAGCGCGGCGGGCGCCTCGGCGACGTGCTCGTCGCGCTCGGCCTCGTCGACGAGCGCGAGCTCGCACGCGTGCTCGGCGAGCAGCTCGGCGTCGACGTCGTCGACCTGCGCAGCGCGCAGCTCGACCCGCAGGTGCTCGCGCTGCTCCCGGAGGACGTCGCCCGCGAGCTGCACGCGATCCCGATCGCCGTGGAGGGTGAGCGCGTCGTCGTCGCCGTCTCCGACCCGCTCGACGAGACGCTGACCGATCGCTGCATCACCGCGCTGGAGCGGCCCGTCCGGCTCGTCATCGCGGCGCGCTCCGACATCGACCGCGCGATCGGCATCGTGTACCGGTCCACCGCGAGGATCGACGACGCGCTGCGCGACTTCGAGGCGCGCATCGAGGAGCAGCGCGCGGCGCTCGCCCCCGAACCCGACGACCGGATCGTGGTCGACGAGAACGCACCCGTCGTGCAGGTCGTCAACATGCTGCTCGAGCAGGCGGTGCGTGACCGGGCGTCGGACGTGCACATCGAACCGCAACCCGACCGGGTGCGCGTCCGGGTGCGCACCGACGGCGCACTGCACGAGGTGCTCACGCTGCCCCAGTCGGTCGGGCCGTCGCTCGTCAGCCGCATCAAGGTCATGGCCGACATGAACATCGTCGAGCGCCGCCGCCCGCAGGACGGTCAGATGGCGGTGACGGTGGGCGGCCGCGACCTCGACGTGCGCGTCTCGACCACCGGGACGATGTTCGGTGAGAAGTGCGTGCTGCGCCTCCTCGACCGCTCGCGTGCGCTGCTGCGCCTCGACGAGCTCGGCATGCCCGACGACGTCGCGCAGCGGTACTCGCAGCTCGTGCGTTCCCCGCACGGGATGGTCGTGTGCGCCGGCCCCACCGGCTCGGGCAAGACGACCACGCTCTACGCGACGATGATGGAGATCGCGACCGACGAGGTGAACGTCACGACGATCGAGGACCCCGTCGAGTACGTCTTCCCCTCGATCAACCAGATCCAGGTCAACGAGCAGGCCGACATCACCTTCGCGTCGACGCTGCGGTCGATCCTGCGTCAGGATCCCGACGCGATCCTGGTCGGTGAGATCCGCGACGTGGAGACCGCGAGGATCGCGGTACAGGCGGCACTGACCGGCCACTTCGTGATGACCTCGCTGCACGCGACGGACGCGGTCGCGGCGCTGCACCGGTTCCTCGACATGGGGGTCGAGCCCTTCCTCGTCGCGTCGTCGCTGCTCGGCGTCGTCGGCCAGCGCCTCGTCCGCAAGGTCTGCCCCCACTGTGTCGAGCCGTACGTCCCCGACGAGGAGGAGCGGAAGTACTACGTGCTCGGCGGGGGCGACATCGACACCGTGCGCCTCGTCCGCGGCGCCGGGTGCAACTTCTGCGGCCACACGGGCTACTTCGACCGGATCGGCGTGTACGAGGTGCTCACCATGACCTCGACGATCAAGCGGCTCGTCGCGCAGGACGCGCCGTACGAGGTGGTCAAGGAGGCCGCGATCGCAGAGGGGATGCGCACCCTCCAGCAGGAGGCGATGCGGCTCGTCACCGAGCAGGTGACGACGGTCGCCGAGGTCGCCCGGACCGTGCAGACGGGTTGACGATGACGAGGTTCCGCTACGTCGCGACGACCGAGGACGGCCGGACCGTCCGGCGGACGGCCGAGGCCCGCAGCGAGGCCGCCCTGCGCGCCGAGCTGCTGCGGGCGAACCTCGCGGTGCAGACCGTGGAGATCCGGCGCCCGGTGCTGACGCTCCTGCCCGAGCGCGTCTCCCGGGTCGACCTCATGCACGTGACCCGCCAGCTCGGCGAGTTCGTGCGCAGCGGGATCCCGTTGACCGATTCGCTCGACACGCTGTCGGAGATGACGACCTCCAAGCGGTTGCGCGAGATCCTCCGGGACGCGCACGAGCAGATCAACCACGGGCTGACGCTCACCGACGCCTTCGCCCGCCACGCCGCGATCTTCCCCCCGTACTACCTCGGGGTGCTGCGCTCGGCCGAGCTCACCGGGCGGCTCGACCTCGCGCTCGACCAGCTCGCCGACTACATGGACCGCGACATCGAGGCCCGGGCGAAGGTGCGATCGGCCCTCACCTACCCGGTGGTCGTGATGCTGATGTCGATCGTCACGGCGATCATCCTCACGACGTGGGTGTTGCCGCGCTTCACCCGGTTCTTCGAGGCGCTCGACGCCGAGCTGCCGGCGACGACGCGCGCGCTGATGACCGTCTCCGGGCTCGCACAGGACTGGTGGTTCGTGTGGGCGGGGCTGCTCCTGCTCGCGGTGGCGCTCGTCGTCGCGGGCAACCGGACGGAGCCGGGTCGGGCGGTGCGCGACACCGTGTTGATGCGCACCCCGCTCGTGGGAGACGTGGTGTGTTTCGCCGCGGTCGAGCGGATCTGCCGGGTCATGAGCGCGATGGTCTCGGCGGGGATCGGGCTCCCCGACACGCTCGCCGCCGCGGCCGTGGGCGCGAACAACCGGGTGGTCGCCCGCGAGCTGCGCACCGTCAGGGAGCGGCTGCTCGAGGGTCACGGTCTCGCCGGGCCGCTCGCGGCGACCCGCTCGATCCCGCCCGCCGCGGTGCAGATGCTCGCGGTCGGGGAGCGGACGGGCGCGCTCGACGTGCAGCTCCGCAACGCGGCGCGCTTCTACGAGCGCGAGCTCGAGCACCGGATCAAGCGCCTCACGGCGCTCGTCGAGCCGGCGGTCATCGTCGGGATGGCGGTCGTCGTCGGGTTCGTCGCGCTCGCGCTGGTCTCCGCGATCTACGGCGTGTTCGAGACCGCGCCGATCGTGCAACCGCCCCCGGGGGTGTGAGGGTGCGCGGCGGCCGGCGCCCCGGCGACGCGAGCGGACTCAGCCTCGTCGAGCTGCTCGTGACGGTCGCGATCATGGGCATCGCGTTCGCGGTGATCCTCGGCGCGATCGGTGGTACGCACAACGCCAGCTCGCTCAAGCGCGAGCTGGCGCTCGCCGACGCCTGGGCGCGCCGCTACGCCGAGCAGCTCCAGGAGCTGCCGTATGTGCCCTGCGCGCGCCAGCGCGACTACCGCGTCGCGCTCCAGCCGGCGCCCGGCCGCCCGCTGCGCGTCCGCTGGCGCTCGATCGAGTACTGGGACGGGGGCGCCACCGCGGGCTTCTCGACCAGCCGCTCCCGCTGCGTGCGCTCGGGCGACAACGGGATCCAGCGCGTGCGGTTCGCCGTCGAGGGCACGAACCGCTCGCGCGGCGTGGTCGAGACGATGGTCGTCGTGAAGCGGGCGTCGTCGTGAGCGGCCGCGGGCGCGCCGAGGCCGGGTTCACGCTGCCCGAGCTGCTCGTGTCGATCGCGGTGATGGGGGCCATCTTCCTCGCGCTGACGGGTGCGCTCATCGCGGGCCTGCGCCACACCCAGGGCGGCGACACGTCGCTGCGCGAGTCGAATGCCCTCGAGCTGACCGCCCACTGGTTCGGCGCCGACGTACAGGGCGCCGAACAGGCCGTGGTCGACGACACCTCCGCGGCGTGCGGCGGCCCCGCGCTCGTGAAGCTCACCTCGCCGGTCGCCGACCGCGTCGTCGCCTACGCCCTCACGGGGAGCCCGCCCGCGCTCGTGCGCCGCGTGTGCGCCCCCGCCGCGGCGGCACCGGCCGAGACCGTGCTCGCGCCCGGCGTCTCGTCGGCGCGCGCGACCTGTACTGCGCGATGTGCGCGAATCGACCTCGAGGTCGTCCAGCCGGGCGACGACAAGACCCCCGGGCTGACCGCGACGCTGCGCGCGACGCGCCGGGTGACCGAACCGGGCTCAAGCCTCCCCTGAGCGCGCCGATGTCAAAGGCTGGCACCCGGAGCTGGGAGATGGAGATGGGTAGCACGCCGAAGCGCCGGCCGGATCACGGGTTCTCGCTCGTCGAGCTACTCGTCGTGATCGTCATCCTCGGCATCCTCGCCGGGGTCGTCGTGTTCGCGGTGGGGGGCATCACCGACCGGGGCGAGACGAGTGCCTGCCGTACCGACGCGCAGACGATCATCACCGCGATCGAGTCGTACCGCGCGAAGAACGGCTCGACGACCCGCCCCACCGAGTCGCAGCTCGTGTCGGGCGGGTTCCTCGCGTCGCAGTCGACCTACTACAACTGGTCGAGCTGGAACAGCGCGAACCAGCCGCAGCTGCGCCCGCAGACCGGCGCGCCGGTCGCGTGCCCGAACGTGAACTGAGCGTTCGCCGTGCGGCGCGCCCGTGACGAACGGGCGAGCGCGCTGGTCATCGCGCTCGTGATGCTCTCGGCGGTCGGGATCGTCGCGCTCGCCCTCTCGACGTTCGCGGACGCGAGCCTGCGCCAGACGAGCCGGGCGATCCGGCCGGGCCGCGAGCTGGTCTACGGCGCGAGCGGCGCCGCCGACCTGGGCATCCAGGTGCTGCGCCGCGACCCCGCGGCCGGCGTGACCGGCGCGCCCGTGTGCGGCGACGCCGCGAACGCGCGTCGGATCGCGACGCTGCCCGCGTCGTCGCCCCAGCCGGCGGCCGAGGCGTGGTGCCGTCCCGAGCCGGGCAGCGGCGTCGCCGGCGCCGACCGCGTCGTGGCCCTCGAGGCGCGCGTCGACGGGGTGACGCACCTGCGCGCCCGCGTTCGGTTCCCGGCCGCGGGCGCCGCCCCGGTCGTGGAGTCCTGGAGCCCGCTGCCCGGGTAGGGCGGCCGGCCGGGCGCGCGCGCCGGCCCCGGCCGGGCCGTCAGCCGGACGCGCCGCCGCCGAGCGCGGCCGCGAGCGCGTCGAGGGTCCGGCGGCCGTTCCACGCGTGGTCGCCCGCCACGACGTCGTGGACGAGCGCGTCCGGCGCGCCGAGGTGCCGGTACACGCGCCGCAGCCGGGCGACCTCGGCGCGGGCGACCGCGGCGGGGAACATCACGTCGTCCTCGCTGCTCTCGATCGCGAGCGCGCGGGGTGCGACGAGCGCCGCGACGTCGAGGTGCTCGATCCGGCCGAGCATCCCCCACAGGACCTGGCTGCCGCACATGTTCCAGGGCACGGCGTGCGCGGCGCGCCACGACGAGAAGAACGAGGACACGACCGCGGCGCGCACGCGCTCGTCGAGGGCGGCGAGGAAGAGCGCGAGCGTGCCGCCGTAGGACCAGCCGGCGACGCCGATGCGCCCCGGGTCGACCAGCGGGTGCGCCGCGAGCACGTCCAGCGCGCAACGCAGGTCGTGCAGGTTCTGGGCGAGGGGGCTGACGCCGGCCATGACGGCGCAGACGAGCGGCCAGTCGCAGTCGAAGTGGTGTTGCACGACGTCGGCCGCGAGGTCGGCGGTGTCGAGCCGCCCGAGCATCGTGTCGGCCCGCTCGCCGAATCCCCGCAGGTCGGGGGCGAGCACCACGAAGCCCCGCCGCACGAGCTGGCGGGCGTAGTCGGCCCGGGGCGCCTCCGGTGCGGGGCCGACGCCGCACACCGAGTCCTTGTCGAGCCCGTGCCCGTGCACCGCGAGCACCGCCGGGCCCGGGGCGTCGCGGCCGTCGGGCACGAGCAGGTTCGCCGGGACCGACATGAAGCGCTCGCTGTCGAAGACGACCTCTTCGCGGCGGTGGCCCTCGTGGCGGTGCTCGGCGCGGACCTCCAGGTCGGGCGGCACCCGTTCGGGCCAGGGGCCCACCAGCTCCCCGAGCCTGCGCCGCACGCGCTCGCGCCACGGGCCGATGCCGGCGTCGTCGTCGGGGAGCGGGTCCGCGGCCTCGAGCGCCTCGAGCCGGAGGCGCCAGTAGGCCCAGGTCGAGAAGTTGCGCGCCCGGGTCACCGGGATGCCCGGAACGCCCGGGCGACCGTGTCGGTCGCGAGCTTCGGTCGCCGGTACTCGTCGACGACGCCCTTCTGGTTGTAGTTGCGCGGGCGGCCGAGCACCCGCGGCATCGCGTTCGAGGTCCGGAAGTCGGCGAACACCCAGATCGCGATCCCGGTGAAGCGCGACCCGTCGGCGAGCACGTGGCGGATCGCGGCGTCGAGCAGGTCCGACTGGTGCTCCTCGCTCCAGCGGTCGCGCGCCGCGTCACGCCAGCCGCGGACGCCCTCCGCGCCGATCTCCGACACGATCACCGGCTTCGAGGGGTCGACGTGCGCGGCGAGACGGTCGAGCACCGCACCCACGTCCGCGATCTCGTCGTGGTACCAGCCGGGGTAGGTGTTGACGCCCACGACGTCGACGAGGTCCTCGCACACGTCGTGCTCCGTGTGGTTCCCCGCGTAGGTCACCGGGCGTGACGGGTCGAGCGCCCGCAACCGCCCGATCAGGCGTTCGTAGCCGGGCCGGCACGCGGGGTCGTCGCTGCGGCCCTCGTTCAGGAGGCCCCACAGCACGACCGACGGGTGGTTGCGGGCGACCGCGACCATCTCGTCGATGTTGCGCTCGGCCGCCCCGAGCCACGACTCGTCGCCGAGCTGCCTCGCGTCGGGCTGCCACGCGGTCGCCTCGGACCACACGGCGATCCCCCGCTCGTCGCACAGCTCCAGGAAGGTCTCGTCCTGGGGGTAGTGGCCGCCCCGCACGAAGTTCGCGCCGAGCCGCTCGACGAGCTGGAGGTCGCACAGGCGGTGGTCGTCGGGGAGCGCGAACCCGTGGTCGGGGTGCGAGTCGTGGCGATTGACGCCGAGCAGGCGGACCGGCTCACCGTTGATCGTGAGGCGGTCGCCGTCGGTCGCGACGACCCGCAGCCCGACGCGCTCGCGCCAGTCGTCCTCTCCGAAGCGCACCTCGAGCGCGTGGAGGTGCGGCTCGCGCAGCGACCAGCGCGCGAGCCCGGGCAGCTCCAGCCGCTCCCGCACGGTGCCGCCGGCCCGGTCGCGGCGGAGCTCGACGCCGCCCAGGCGAACCGTCAGGGGGGCCGGCCCGCCGCCCAGGTCGATCGCGAGGTCGACCACGGGGACCGGGTCGACCGCGACGGTCGTGACGCGCACGTCGTCGATCCAGGCCGGGCCCAGGCGGTGCAGCTCGGCACCGCGCGCGATCCCGCCGTAGTGGTGCCAGTCGTAGAAGTCCCGGTGCAGGGGGGAGGCGCCGTCCCGGTTGTCGACGTGCACCTCCAGCACGCCGCTGCGCGGCACGTCGACGGCGAAGCGGGTGAACCCGCCGTCGTGCGAACCGATCTCCTCGCCGTCGAGCAGGACGCGGCACGCATGCTGCACGCCGTCGAGCACGAGGCGGTGCGGGGTGCCGTCGGTGAGGAGGAGCTCGCGCCGGTAGACCCCGACGCCGCGGCGGCCCGCGTAGCGCGGCGTGGCGTCCCAACACCCGGGCACGGCCATCACGTCGGGGGGATCCCCGTCGAGGCGGAAGTCCCACACGCCGCGGAGGTCGACGATCCGTCGCCGCAGGTGGCGGGGGAAGCGGCGCGCCACGTCAGGGCCTGAGCGCGCGCAGCACGTCGCGCAACGTGTCGGGGCCGGTGAAGAGCGCGGGCGCGGGTGTCGTGACCCCGTTGTCGACGTAGCGCTGGATGTGCTCGCGGCAGCGCTCGGGCGGCCCCCACACGAGGAGCTGGTCGACCACGTGTTCCGGGATGCTCTCGGCGGCGGCCCTGCGGTCGCCCTCCCGCCACAGCCGCCACAGGTCCGCGAGCTCGTCGCCCCGTCCGAGCCAATCGTGGAACCTCGCGTAGACGGGCACGGTCAGGTAGGACGCGATCGCGCGCTTGCCGACGGCGTACACCACGCCGGCGTCGTCGGTCGGGAACACGAAGATGCGGGCGACGATCTCCTTGCCCTCGCCGACGTACGGCACGACCTTCGCGACGTCGTCGGCCGACAGCCAGTTGACGATCGCACCGTCCGCCTCCCGGCCCGCGAGCCGCAACATCCCCTCGCGCAGCGCGGCGACCAGGATCGGAGGTTGCTCCGGCACCGGGATGCCGAGGCGGAACCCGTTCACCGAGAACGTCTCGTACTCGGCGGTCACCTTCTCGCCGGCCAGTGCCGAGCGCAGGAAGCGGATCGTGTCGCGCACCCGCTGGTAGGGCTTCTCGAACCGCAGGCCGTTCCACCGCTCGACGATCACGTCGGAGGACGTGCCGATGCCGAGTGCGAACCGGCCGGGGGCGGCCTGGCACATCGACGCGACCGTGGACGCGAGCGTGTGGGCGCCGCGCGTGAAGGCGGGCACGATCGCGGTGCCGAGCCGCAGCGACGGCGCCCACTGCGCGGCGACCGCGAGCGGGACGAACGCGTCGTGACCACCCGACTCGGCCGACCACAGGTCGGTGTAGCCGAGGTCGGCGATCTCCTGCACGAGGTCACGCTGTTCGGCGAGCGGGATGCCGTCGAAGGGGAACGTGACGCCGTACCGCTGCGGGACCGTCATCGTGTGACCTCGCCTTCCAGCTCCGTGAGCGCCTCGCCGGGCTCCCGCCATGCTCGCACGCGGATCGACTGGCTGGCGGTGGCCAGCAGCGTGCCGCCGGGCGTCCACAGGTGCACGAGCCCGTGGCCGAAGCCGTCGTGGACGGCGTGGACGCGCACGTCGGCGAGCACCCACTCCGTCTGCGCCCGGTCCGCGACCCGCAGGGTGTTGTCGAGGCTCTGCCCGCCGGCCCGCCGTCCGAGCGCCTGGCTGATCCCGAACGGCACGAAGTCGCCGACGATCGCGAGCGCGGCGGCCGACGTCTCGAGGAGCCCGGGCAGCCGGATCCACAGCGCCGAGGTGCCCGGGCCGGGGGGACCCGGCAGCTCCCAGTGGGGGCGGCCGAGCGCGAGCCGCGTCTCGATGCGGTCCGCGATCGTGCCGCGCTGGTGCTGCATCAGCGGTCGCGGGGGGCAGTCGCCGGGCGGCGGCACGTCGGGCATCACCGCCCACTGTCCCCCGAGCGGCACCTCCGGCCGGTGGCCGAACGCTCCGAGCACGGTGAGGATCTCGGCGTCCCCGACGTGCGCGGTGACGCGCACCTGGCTGATCTTGTGGCCCCGCACGACCTCCGTGACGTCGAGCTCCAGCACCGACGGCGGCCGCGCGAACGAGAGGTACTGCGCGGTCGCCCACACGCAGGGGCGGCCGGTGGCCCGCTCGGCGATCTCGATCGCGGCGCCCAGCCCGCACCCGCCGAACAGGGCGCCGGTGCCCGAGATCAGGCCGCGGACGACCGGCATCCGCCAGCGCAGGTCGTCGACGCGCTCGAGCCCGAAGAACGTGACGGCGTCCATCCCGCCCCGGAAGCTAGCGGCGGCGGCCGGGCACCCGCCCCCGGGCGGTCAGCCGTTCGCCAGGAGGAGGTCCCGGATCTCGTCGCGCAGGTCGAGGAAGCGCGGGTCGCGGGTCACCTGCCAGCTCCGGTTTGACCCGAACGGCACGTCGATGCGCGCCGCGACCCGGCCCGGGCGGGACGAGAGCACGTACACGCGCCGGCCCAGGTAGATCGCCTCGTCGATGTCGTGCGTCACGAGCAGGATCGTCGCCCGCGTGCGCGCCCAGACCTGCAGCAGGAAGTCCTGCATGGCGCGCCTCGTCTGCGCGTCGAGCGCGCCGAACGGTTCGTCGAGCAGCAGGATGTCGGGTTCGGGCGCGAGGGCGCGCGCGATCGCGACCCGCTGGCGCATCCCGCCCGACAGCTCGCCGGGCAGGCGATCGGCGAAGCCGCCGAGGCCGACGATCCCGAGGAGCTCGTCGACGCGCTCGGCGCGTGCGCGGGACGGGACCTTCGCGCACTCGAGCCCGAATGCGACGTTCGCGCGCACGGTCCGCCACGGGAAGAGGGAGTATCCCTGCGACACCATCCCGCGGTCGGGGCCCGGGCCGGCGATCGGGCACCCCTCGATCTCGACGCGCCCGGTCGTCGCGTGGTCGAGCCCGGCGACGATGCGCAACAGCGTGGACTTCCCGCAGCCGGACGCGCCGACGATGCTGACGATCTCGCCGTCGCCGACGCTCAGGTCGATGCCGTCGAGGGCGCGCACGGCGGGTG
The DNA here is from genome assembly GCA_026002935.1 of Acidimicrobiia bacterium. Taxonomy (GTDB): domain Bacteria; phylum Actinomycetota; class Acidimicrobiia; order IMCC26256; family PALSA-610; genus BPGH01. The sequence goes on along the minus strand of BPGH01000002.1, from coordinate 247,815 downwards.
CGCGGCGGCTCGTGTACTCCTTCACGAGCCCGTCGACGACGAGCTTCGGCTCGGCGATCGTCGCCGCGTTCACGAGCGGGCCCACGGCGCGGTCCGGTTGCGCAGCCAGCGCAGGAAGAGGTCGCTCGCGACCCCGATCACCGCGAAGACGACGAGGATCGCGAACATGGTGTCGACGCGCCGGAACCGGTAGGCGCGGGTGAGCTGGAACGCCAACCCCTCGTTCGCCGCGAGGAGCTCCGCGACGACCAGCATCAGCCAGGCCCCGGCGAGGTTGACCCGCGCGACGTCCACGATCCCGGGCCAGGAGTGCGGGAACACGACGCGCCGCAGCACCGTCCAGCGGCCCGCGCCCAGGGTGTAGGCGGACGTCACCATGTCGCGCGGCACCGCGCGGGCGACGTCGGCGATCATGAGGACGTTGTAGAAGACGGTCCCGGCGACGACGAGCGCGACCTTCGGCGCCTCGTCGATGCCGAGCCACAGGAGGAACAGCGGTGTCAGCGCCGTGGCCGGCACGTAGCGCACCAGCCCGATCGGCGCCTCGCCGTAGGCCTCGAGCGACGCGAAGCTCCCGATCCCGATCCCGGCGACGACGCCGATCGCGAGGCTGATCGCGTACCCCACGGCGACGCGGCGGCTGCTCGCGAGCAGGTCGTGGCCCAGGTCGCCGTCGGTCCAGAGCTCGACGCCGGCACGCAGCGTCGAGAGCGGGGTCGGCACCCGGAACGCGCCGGAGGACCACAGGGTCGACGCGAGGAGCCAGCACGCGAGCAGCGACACGACGCCCACCGCGGCCAGCGCGACGCGGGCGGCCATCGGGAGCTCGCCGCGGAGCCGGGCGAGCGGGTGCTCGCGGCGGCCCCGGGCCGCCGGGACCGGTGCCGGCCCCGGCGCGACCGAGGGCTCCCGCACGTGGGGCTCGACCGCCGTCGCCTCCGGCGTCACCGGTCACCCCCCGAGGGACTCGACGTACGCGGCCGTGAAGGACGGCTCGAACATCCCGTCGAGGTCGGCCTCCCGCTCGGTGAGCCCCGCCTCCACGAGGAACGGGTTGAGCAGGCGCGCGGTGTGGAGGATGGAGGTCGTGTCGTCGCCGTCGGCGAACGCCGCGAGCGACTCCTCGGCGGTGAAGATCGTCGTGCCGGCGGCGAACGACTCGTACTCCTCGACCGAGAGCTCCGCCAGCTCCGCCATGATCGCGAGGCTCTCTTCGGGGTTGGCCTCGATGTGGTCGAGCGTGCGGTACCAGCCCTCGACGAACTTCGCGACCGCCTCGGGTGAGCCGTCGACGACCTCGCGCGTCGCGACGAACAGGTCCGGGATCGTCCCGGGGAAGTCGGCGGAGTCGAACAGGACGTGCGCGCCCTCGCGCTCCATCGCCTGCAGCGTGAACGGTGCGTAGACGCCGACGCAGTCGAACTCGCCGGCCGCGAAGGCCGCCGCCGCGTCGGCGGTGAGGATCGGCCGGAAGTCGATGTCGTCCTCGGTCAACCCCTCCGTCTCCATGCCCTGCAGCAGCAGGAAGTGGTCGACGACACCGGCTTCCGCACCGATCGTCCTGCCCTCGAGGTCGGCGATCGACCGGATCGACTCGTCGCAGATGATCTGGTCGTTGCCGGTCGAGTTGTCCCCGATCACCACGACCACCTGGTCCGATCCGGCGGCGACCGCGGCGATCGTGTCGTTGAGCGTCTGCGCGTTCACGTCCAGCTCGCCCGCGGCCATCGCGTCGAGGGAGCTCAGGTAGTCGGCGAAGTAGCGGAGCTCGACGTCGAGGCCGACCTCCTCGAAGATCCCGGCCTCCTGCGCGACCGCGAGCGGGAACCACCCGGGCCACGGGCTGTACCCGACCGTCAGCCGGTCGGCTCCCGCCTCGGCCGCCCCGCCCTCCGTGGTGTCCGACGCGGCGTCGTCGCCGTCACCACCACACGCGGACAGCAGCGCGGCACCGGCGATCAGCGGCACCACCAGTGTGCGGAACCCCAACGAACGGACCTCCTCGGCTCGCCGGTGACGCTACGGGCGGTGCGTTTCGCGGCGGTCACCCGTGTCGCAACGCGTCGTTTCCCGAACATGCCGGCGATGTGACGGCGCGTGTGCGGGCGCCGCCCGCCGGTCCGCCTAGAACGCGAGGAGGTACCGCTCGCGCTCCCAGGCGGACACGTGCGAATGGAAGTCGTCCCACTCGGAGCGCTTCATGTCGACGTAGTCGGTGACGAACCGTTCCGGGAAGACCTCGTGGGTCAGCGGGTCGTCCGCGAAGGCGTCGATCGCCTCCAGCAGCGTGCGCGGGAGCCGTGTCGTCCCGGCGCGCGGCGCGTGCCGGTCGTACGCGAGCCCGTCGAACGGCTCGCCCGGGTCGAGGCCCTCCTCGATCCCTTCCAATCCGGCGGCGAGCATGAAGGCCGCGGCGACGTACGTGTTCGCCGCCGAGTCGACCGCGCGGTTCTCGACGCAGGGGCGGTTCCGGGGCAGCCGGATCATGCAGGAGCGGTTGTTGTCGCCGTAGGCCGCCCACACCGGCGCCCACGAGACGGACCCGTCGCCGAGCCGGGGGACGAGACGCTTGTAGGAGTTGACGGTCGGGGTCGCCACCGCGGCGATCGCCGGCGCGTGCCGCAGGATGCCCGCGACGAAGGCGTACGCGGTCTTCGTCCAGCCGGCGCCGGGACCGCCGTCGTCCCGGAACAGGTTGGTGCCCGCGTCGTCGGTCAGGCTGATGTTGAAGTGGTGGCCCGATCCCCACGCGTTCGAGTAGGGCTTGGGCATGAACGTGGCGACGAGCCCCGTCTGCTTCGCGACCTGCTTCACCATCAGCCGGAAGAAGGCCATCCGGTCGGCCGCCTCGAGCACCGGGGCGTGCGCGAAGTCGAACTCGTACTGGCCGTCGCCGCCCTCGGTGTCGAAGCTGAACAGGCCGAAACCGCTCGCCTCGAGGTACCTCGCCATCGGTTCGAGGAACTCCATCGCGTCGAGCGCGGACTCGACGTCGTAGGCCTGGGTCGGCCGCAGCGCCGACGACCGCGCCGGGGGCACGAGGTAGCCGTCGTCGCGGCCGAACGTCTCGGGCCGGAAGACGTAGAGCTCGGGCTCGACACCGAGGTGCATCGTGTAGCCGGCGCGCGCGGCACGGTCGACCTGGCGGCGCAGCACGGAGCGGCAGCAGTGGGCGAACGGCTCGCGGCCGCCGTAGGAGAGATCGGCGGCCATCCACACGAAGCGCTCGTCCCACGGCACGACCCGCATCGACGCGGGATCGGGGATCGCCACGCACTCGTCCTCGTGCGGCGTCATCACGCCGAGCCCGCCGATGCCGCGCGGGGTGTAGCGCTCCGATCCGGCGAGCAGGTTCGGCAGCAGCCCGATCGGCACGACCTTCGACTTCACGCGCCCGGAGATGTCGATGTACCCGCCGAGCGCGAAGCGGACGCCCCGCGTGGCGAGGTCCCGGGCCAGGTCGGTGTGGGCGGGGTCGATCGCGGTGACCGTGTCCACGCAGCGCTCCTTCCGGTCGGACGGATCCCTAGGGCCTGCCCGGCGCGGTCGCCGGGGCGGGTCCCCGCAGCGGCGGCCGCTCCGACCGGGCGCGGCGGACCCGCTCGGCCAGCTCGTCCACCACGCGTCCGAGGAGCCACTCGCCCAGCTCGCGGGTCGCCCGCGACGGGCTGCCGGTGACGCCGTTCGTCGACAGTGCGCCCGCGGTGTAGCGGAAGACGAGGCCGCCGGTGCGGTCCGGGTCGTCGGCCTGCGCGAGCAGGTCGGTGCGCACCAGATCGGGCGCCAGCGCCAGCATCAGGGCGGTCTCCGCGCGGTTCGCGTGCACGTCCTCGCCGTCCTCGGTGACGACCTCGGCGACGTCGGGGGCGGCGGCCCACCACTCGAACACCCCGACCTGCAGGTCGGTGCGCCGCAGGCGCAGGTGATCGGTCGCGACCGCGAGCGCGGCCCGGTTGCCGAAGTGCCCGTTGACGAGCACGAGCCGGCGCAGCCCGCTCGCGGCGCACCACCACGCGAGCTCCCGCACCGTCGCCGCGAGCAGCTCGGGCGCGACGGCGAGGGTCCCGGGGAACGCCGTCCCGTGCCCATAGCTGCACGCGACCGTGATCGCCGGCAGGACCGCCGCACCCGCGCGCTCGGCGGCGAGCGCCGCGATGCCCTCGGCGACGAACGTGTCGGTGCCGAGGGGGAGGTGCGGGCCGTGCTGCTCGGTCGCGCCGACGGGCACGAGCCCCACGGCGCCGGGCGAGTCGGCGAGCGCCCGCGCGACCTCGGGTGAGGTCATCCGGTCCCAGTGGAGCCTCATCGCGCGGGGACCGACGCCTCGACGACCCGCCAGGGCCCCGCGAGGACGGGCGTCGCGGGCCCCGGCCCGCGCACGCCCGACCGCGCGCGCCACAGCTCCCGCCACCGCCCGCCGACGAGGACGCCCAGACGCGCGCAGAACGCGCCGCCCGCGGCCCGCCCGTCCGTGAGCGCGAGCGCGTACCGGCCGACCCGCACCAGCCACGACCGCCCGTCGTCCGAGCGGGCGACGAGCGTGACGTGACCCCGGTCGACGCGCGCCCACCGTTCCTCGTAGGGGACCCGCCGGCCGCCGACGGCCGCGACGCCGCGCTCGACGAGGATCGCGCCGTCCCACGAGAGCACCGCGTGGTCGGGCGCGGGCCGCACGCAGCTGTCGATCTCGTGGTGCCAGTGCAGGCGCGGGGCGTGCCACGTGACGGGGCCCGCGAACGCCCGCCAGGACCCGGTGTCGCGGTCGCCGAGCGGGATCCGCACGTCCGCGTACGCGTCGCAGGCCTGCAGCCACAGCACGTGCCGGGTCTCGCGGGGCGCGCCGCCCCCGAGCGAGATCGAGCGCCGGCGCCACGCGCCGACGAGCTCGTCGGGGACGCTCACGGGTGCACCCCGAGCGCGTCGAGCACGTTCCGCTGGAACTCGACCACCGGGCGCTCGTGGTCCCCGGCGAGCGCACCGACCCGGAAGCGCGAGGACCGCACGGTCCGTTGCACCGCCTCGCAGGCGGCGACGTCCTCGGCCATGAAGGCGCGCGCGGCATCGGCGAGCGCCGCCGCGTCGGCGCCCGGCTCCGCGAGGATCCGCACGTCGACGGCGGTGAGGTCGGGGCGCACCGGCCGTGCGACGTACACGACGAACGACTGGGCCTCGCTCGCGATCATGACGTTCGGGAACAGGAGGTGGGCGCCGATCCCGGCGCGGTCGCGGGCGTCGAGGTGCGCGATCGGCGGTACCGTGCGGCTCGGCCGGCGGGCCGGCGCGCCGGCGCGCAGCGGCTCGTAGCTCGCCCAGTTGCGTCCGAGCTGGCGCCACTCGAACCGCCCGTGGTCGTAGTCGGCGAGCGTCCGCGCGTGCAGGTACCACAGGTGGTACACGTCGACGTGGTTCTCGACGAAGAGCTTCCAGTTGCAGCGGGCCTCGATCGTGAACCGGTCGACCGGCACGAGGAGCTCGGGACGGAACGAGCCGATGTGGGCCGGGAGCTCGCCGAGATGGGCGGCGAGGCCGGCGCCGGGATCGGGGTGGGCGAAGACGAGGCCGGCCCACTCGGCGGCCCCCGCGGGGTCGAGGCCGTGGGCGTCGGCGTCGAGCCCCGCGAACTGCGCGCGTTGCGGGACCCGGCGCAGCGTCCCGTCGAGGTCGAAGCTCCACGCGTGGTACGGGCAGACGAACCGCTCTCCGGTGTTGCCACGGCCCTCGCAGAGCGCGACGGCGCGGTGCGGGCAGCGGTTGTGGAACGCCCGCACCGCGCCGCTGCGCGTCCGCACGACGACGAGCGGGTCGTGGCCCGCGTCGACGGTCGCGTAGTCGCCGGGGCGGCCGAGCTCGCACGCCGTGGCGGCGAGGTGCCACGTCGCGCCGAACAGCCGCTCCTGCTCGGTGTCGAACCACTCGTCCGACCAGTACGCGGCCGGTGGGAGCAGCGCGCGCAGGGGCCGGAGGCGCTCGGCGGTCACCGGCGCACGGCCCCCACGGACTGCGGCACGCCCGCGGGAGCGTCCGCGAGGTAGGCGCGCCATCCGCCGTACGAGGTGATGTCGATCGCGCCCGCGGTGGCGTGGGCCTCGCACAGGAACCCGGTCACGGTCGCACCGTCGGCGAGCTCGACCTTCCCGATGCACAGTGGCGCGGGGACCGTGCCGACGAGGGTGCCGAGGCCCGCGGGGTCGATCCGGTACACCTCGACCTCGACGGGTGCGCCGTCCCGCGCGACGCGCACGAGGCCGGGCCGGGGCGGCCGCGTCCCGGCGAGCGCGTACAGCCGGTAGCACGCCGCGGTGCGGGTCCGGGTCTCGAACCGTGCGCCGAGCGCGAGCAGGTCGGCGTGCAAGGGCTGGCCGCGCAGGTGGGCGCCCACGACCGCGAGCCGGACCTCGGGCGGTCCCGCCGCCGGCGGTCCCTCCGCCCCCGCGGTGCCGAGCGCGCGCTGGAGGCGGAAGGCGAGCGTCGCGACGAGCGCGTCGTCGCCGGCCCGGCCGACGACGGTGACGCTCGCGGGCCGCCCGCCCGGCGCCGGGACCGGGACCGTGGCCGCGCACATCCCGAGCAGGTTGACGAATTGGGTGAAGCGCCCGAGGCCGGCGTTGACCCCGACCGGGTCGGCCGCGACCTCGGCGAGGGTCGGGACCCGGGGGACGGTGGGCACGACGAGCGCGTCGGCGTGCCCGAGGGCCTCGCGCGCGCGGCGACGGCACTCGGCCAACGCCACGCGTGCCCGGTGCACGTCGGTGGCCCGGGCGACCGGGCCGTCGAGCACGACCCGCGCGACGACCGGGTCCACCGCGCCGGGCGTCGAACGGTGCGCGGCGAGCACCTCGCCGAAGGCCACACGGCGCGCCGCGACGAACGCCGGGTCGTACAGCAACGCGCCCGCCTCGTCGAACGCGTCGGGTGCGACCTCGGTGAGCGAACCGGCGAAGCCCGCCAGCGCCGTGCACGCCAGCTCGTAGCCGCTCCGGACGGACGGTTCGCACGCCGACTCGGCGCCCGCGAGCAGCACGACGTCCGGCCGCGCCGGCGCGGCCGCGTCGCTGCCCCGTGGCGCGCGCGACCACGGGTCGAGCGGGTCGGGGCCGCGGCACGCGTCGAGCACGGCCCACGCGTCCGCGACCGTCCGGGCGAACACCGAGACGCAGTCGGCGCCGGGGACCGCCGGGACGACGCCCCGGACACTGACCGCCCCCGGCGTCGGCTTCAGCCCGACGATCCCGGTGCACGCGGCCGGGACGCGTCCCGACCCGGCGGTGTCGGTGCCGAGCGCGACGCGCACGAGCCCGCGGGCGACGGCGACCGCGGAGCCCGAGCTCGACCCGCCCGGCACCAGCGCGGGGTCGGCCGGGTTGCGCGGCGCGCCGTAGGGCGAGCGCGTCCCGACGAGCCCCGTCGCGAACTGGTCGAGGTTCGCCTTGCCGACGACCACGGCCCCGGCGCGCTCGAGCCGCTCGACGGCGCACGCCGACCCGGCCGGGGTGTACGCGAACGGCGGGCAGGCCGCGGTGGTGGGGAGCCCCGCGACGTCGACGTTGTCCTTCACGGCGAGCGTCCAGCCGGCGAGCGGCCCGGTCGCCGCGACGGCGCGGTCGCACGCGTGACCGACGGGCGCGAGCGAGACGAAGATCGCGGGGTCGTCCGCGGCCGCGATGCGCGCGTACGTCTCCTCGACCGCCCGCACCCGCGCCTCGTCCCGCTCGGGCGCGGCGCCCGGGACGCTCACGCGCCGGCCCCCTGGACCTCGCCCGCGGCGGCCCAGCGTGCCCGCTCGGCCTCGAACGCGGCGCGCTGGCGCTCGCGGAAGGCGGCGATCGACGCCGAGTTGGCCTCGAGGAAGCGCAGGTGCTCCTCGATCGACAGGGTGCCGGGCTCGATCCTCGGCCCCCACGCGCCGCTGTGGAGCGCGGCGCGCAGCTCCTCCAGCCGCTCGGGAGTCACCGGGTGGAACCGGATGCGGTCGAAGCAGCGCAACAGCCACGGCACCCCCGGCTCGAAGCCGCGCGTGCCCTCGGCGAGGGTCCAGATCGGGACGGTGCGCCCGACGAGCTGGTAGCCGCCCGGGCCCTCCATGCCGTAGATGCACAGGTACGCGCCGCCGATCCCGACCGCGTTCGCCGGTGTCCAGGTCCGTGCCGGGTTGTACTTCGTCGTGACGAGGCGATGGCGCGGGTCGAGGGGCGTCGCGACGGGCGCGCCGAGGTACACGTCGCCGAGACCCAGGACCACGTAGGACGCGGCGAAGACGATCTCGGCGACGTCGTCGACGGAGTCGAGCCCGTTGACGCGCCGGATGAACTCCACGTTGGAAGGGCACCACGGCGCGTCGGGGCGCACGCTGCGCTGGTAGCGCTCCATCGCCTCGCGCACCGACGGGTCGTCGAACGCGAGGGGGAGGTGCACCGTGCGAGACGGGACGACGAGGTCGCGCGCGGGCGGCAGCTCGTCCTCGGCGGTCGCGAGCAGCGCGCCGAGCGCGTCGACGTCGGGCCCGGTGCCGTCGATCTCGACGAGCAACGACCGGACCCCGGGGGTGAGGCTGACGACCCCGGGGATCCGTCGGCCTTCGACCCACTGCGCCAGCGCGTGGACGCGCGCCCGCAGCTCGAGGTCGAGCACCATCGGGCCGTACTCCACGAGCAGGAAGCGGTCCCCCGCGCGGCGGTGCACGACGGCGGGGACCCCGCCGCCGGCCTCGCGCTCCCAGAGCCGGCCCGCGGCCGGGTCGCGGCGGGGGGTCACGCCGCCGCTGCGCCGCGGTGCGCGCAGCAGGGAGGTCACGTGGCGGGCGCGGGCGTCGAGTGCGGCGGCCTGTTCGGCCACGACCGGAACCAGCCGGACGCGGTCCCCGGGGGCGATCTGGCCGAGCTTCCAGCGTTCGGCGGCCGCGACCACGGCGGGGCACACGAAGCCGCCGCAGCTCGGCCCGTCGGGACCGAGCAGCACCGGCACGTCGCCGGTCAGGTTGAGCGCGCCGATCGCGTAGCCGGTGTCGTGGATGTTCGACGGGTGCAGCCCGGCCTCCCCGCCGTGGGGCCGCGTCCAGTGCGGCCGCGGGCCGCGCAGGCGCAGCCCCGAACGGGACGAGGCCGTGTCCACCTCGTACCAGGTCCCGAAGAGGGTCTCGAGCCACTCGGGCGCCAGGAACTCGGGCCCGGCGTGCGGTCCGACGAGCACGTGGACGCGCCAGCGGTGCCCGAGCGACGGCCGGGCCGCGCTCGGGACCGCGGAGGGCACGAGCGAGGGGTCGTGGTCGCGCCCGACCGGCAGCACGTCGCCGGCGGCGAGCGTCCGGCCGTCGAGCCCGCCGAGCGCGCCCGCGACGAACGTCGAGCGGCTCCCGAGCACGACGGGGACGTCGATGCCGCCGCGCACCGCGACGTAGGTGCGCATCCCGACCGGGCCGATCCGGCCGACCCGCAGCGTCTGGCCGGCGCGCAGGCACAGGGGCGTCCACATCGGCGCGGGCGCGCCGTCGACGCGCACGTCGGCGGGTGCGCCCGCGACGCACACGACCGCGTCGCGGCCGGCCTCCACCACGGGGCCCACGGCGGTGCACTCGAGCCCCGCCGCGCCCGGCACGTTGCCGACGGCGCGGTTCGCGAGCCGCAGCGAGAGGTCGTCCATCGCGCCCGACGGCGGCACGCCGACGTGCCAGTAGCCGCTGCGGCCGAACGGGTCCTGCACGGCGGTGTGCCAGCCCGCCTCCCGCACGACCAGAACGCGCGCCGGCTCCGTTCGTCCCCCGGCGGGGCGCACCGTGGCCGGTCCGGGCGCGGGTGCGGTCCCCGTGACGGTCACGACGGCACCTCGACGACGACGCGCACGGGGGTGGGGTCGAAGCCGTTGCAGGGGTTGTTGACCTGCGGGCAGTTCGAGACGACGAGCAGGAGGTCGCGCTCGGCCCGCAGCCGTACCGACAGGCCCGGCGCCGAGATCCCGTCGACGATGCCGAGCGTGCCGTCGGGCTCGACCGGGACGTTCATGAACCAGTTGACGTTCGCGACGACGTCCCGCTTTCCCATGCCGTGGGGCGCGAGCGCGAGGAGGAAGTTGTCGACGCACGCGTGCTGCGGGCGGGTGTGGTGCCCGTAGCGCAGCGAGTTCGACTCCTGGCTGCAGGCGCCCGCCAGCGTGTCGTGACGGGCGCAGTCGGTCGCGACGACGGTCATCAGGGGCAGGGAGTCGTCGCTGCGCAGCACCGATCCGGCGCGCAGGTAGACGTTCCCGGCGGCGGCGACCGTCGCCTGCGCGCTGTACCGGATCGCGTGGTCGTGCGCGTCGTACGCGAGGAAGTCGACCGCCTGGTTGCCCGCGAGGTCGACGATCCCGACCGACGCGCCCGCGGGCACGACGCCCGTCCAGGGGTTCCGCGCCGGGACGACGACGTCGCACAGGACCGTCACGCGTCCCCCCGTGCCCGCAGGTACTCCTCGGTGTTCTCGAACGCGCGGCGGGCCTCCGGCGTCGCGTGCCGGACCGGGTCGTCGGCGCCGGCGGGCTCGCCGCGCCATGCGGTGATCCGCAGGCGCGTGCACGTGTAGCGGGGCCGGTCGTCGAGCACGTGGGGGGCGTTGACGACGACGAGGAGGATCGGCAGCTCGCAGCGCAGCTCCACGTGGAGGCCGGGGGCCGTCGGCTCACCGAGCCAGCGCAGCGTCCCGTCGGGCTCGACGTGCACGCCCTTGAACAGGTTGAGGCAGGGGTGCACGTCGCGCGCGCCCAGTCCGTGCTTCGCGACGGCGACGAGGAAGCGGTCCCGCGCGTTCGGGGCCGGCCCGGCGACGGAGCCGTCACCGTAGCGGCGGTCGTTGCCCGCGCGGTTGCTCGGCCCGCACAGGGCGTCGTGACGCGCACTCGTGTCCTCGACGATCGTCGCGAGCACGCGGCCCAGGTCGGACAGCAGGAGCGTGCCCGCACGGGGGTACGCCTGCCACTGCACCTTCACCGTGTCGGCGACACACAGCCGCTCGGACGGCATGGCCGCGTTGAAGCACAGGATCGACGCGCACGCGTCGCCGTCGAGATCGGTCAGGCGGACCCTCGTGCCGCGCGCGAGCTCCCGCGACGTCGCGCCACCCGGGCCGAGCACCTCCTCCCAGACGACCGCGGCGGCCGGCACCCCGGGAGGGAGGCCGTTCGCGAGGGTGGCCGGCACGACGGGCCGGGGCGCCGAGGGGTCGTGGTGATGCTCCTGCGCGCGTGCGTGGTCCCGCGCTCCCGAGGTCGTCGCGGTGCTGTGCATCGCCGGGTCATCCCACCCGGTGCGCGTTCCGCCGCGGTTGCCCCGCTGTGAACCGCGCGGGTCGGCCACCTTGCCCCGACCTTGCGCGCCGTACTCCGCCGCGCGCGGCGGTGGCGCATCAGCGCAGCCGGGGGGCCCGGCGCTCGACGGGACCGGCGTGCATCGTCAACTTCGTGCCCGCGAGCGTCCGCTCGTTGTGGCGCATGCGCCAGGCGAGCATCCGCTGCGCGTAGTCGAGCACCCTCGGGGCGAGCGCCGGGTCGGCGGCGCGGTTCACGACCTGCGCCGGGTCCGAGTCGAGGTCGAAGAAGATGGGCGGGAGCGCGTGGTGCCCGGCGAACTGGACGTACTTGCCGTGGTCGTCGCGCAGCACCGCGAGCGAGCACTCCTCGAGCGTCACCCCGAACGCCTCCTCGAGCAGCGGTGAGTCGGGGTCGCGCAGGTCGAGCTCCATGTGCGCCTCGCGCCGCCAGTGGCTCGGCGGGGTCCCCTCCAGCCACCCGGTGAGCGGGCGCCCGTCGCACTGCAGGGGCACTTGCGCGCCGAGCAGGTCGCAGATCGTCGGCAACACGTCGACGTGCTCGGTGAACGCGTCGACCGCCCTGCCGCGCGTCGCGTCGAACGCCGGGCGGGGATCGCGCACGATCATCGGCACGTGGAACGCGCTGTCGAACCAGCCGAGCTTCTCGCGCAGCCAGTGGTCGCCGAGCAGTTCGCCGTGGTCCGAGGTGAACAGGACGATCGTGTCGGCGGCGCGTCCCGTCTCGTCGAGCCAGTCGAGGAGCCGCCCGACGTGCGCGTCGACCTCGCTCACCATCCCGTAGTACGCCGCCTGCCACGCGCGCTGCTCGTCGGGGTCGTCGGGTGACCGGAGCAACGGATGGCCGATCATCAGGCCGAGCAGGGGGTGCTGGCGCCCCTCCTCGTCGCGCGTCGGCGCCCGCACCGGGTCGGGGACCGACGACGGGTCGTACATCGTGTCGTACGGCGCGGGCGCGAGGTACGGCGGGTGCGGCCGCAGGTACGACACGTGCACGAACCACGGGCGGTCGCCGGCGTCGTCGAGGTGGTCGAGCACCCGGTCGGTGAGGAACGCGGTCTGGCTCTCCGCCGCGCCGTAGCGCGCGCGGTGGCGGGTGCCGGGCGCGGGGCGGTCGACGAACGCGCGCCAGTCGTCGGGCAGGTCCACCCCGCGCCGCCGCAGCCACGCGAGCCACGGTTCCGGCTCCGACTCGGGCAGGTGGCACACCGGCTCGAAGCCCGGCAGCACCCCCTCGTACCGGCGCAGCCACGGGGAGTCGGCCGGGACCGTGCGGGGGTCGACGCCGGTGTCCGTGTAGCCGAACAGCGCCGGCTCGTAGCCGAGCGCGCGCGCCTCGCGGGCGACGTTGGTGAAGCGGTCGTCCAGCGGGGTTCCGTTGACCGCGACCCGGTGGTTGCACAGGTACATCCCCGTGTAGAGGCCGGCGCGGCTCGGTGCGCACGGCGTCGCGTTCGCGAAGTGCCGGCGGAACGACACGCCGCCCGCCGCGAGGCGGTCGAGGTTCGGGGTCCGCACGACCGGGTGGCCGGCGGCGCCGAGGCAGTCGCCCCGGAACTGGTCGGCGGTCACGAAGAGGACGTTCACCACGGGTGCTCCACTCGGTGGCGGCCGCGTGCGTCCCGGCACGGCGGCGAGGGCGGTCGCGGGCGGGCGGCGGCGTCGCCGCAAACCCGACCCCGGGAATCGGCAATGGGTACCGGCTGTTGCACGGGCACTATGCCCGAGACCCGCACCGACCTGCTGCCGCTGCTGCCGCTCCCGACCGGCGTCGTCTTCCCGCAGATGGTGGTCACGATCACCCTCGAGAGCGAGGAGGCGAAGCGGGCCGCCGCCGCCGCCGAGGCCGCGGGCGGCCGCCTCGTGCTCGTCCCCCGGGTCGACGACCGCTTCGCGTCGGTCGGCACCATCGCGCAGATCGAGTCCGCCGGCGACCTGCCGGGCGGCCGCGGGCGGGCGCTCGTCGTGCGCGGCGTCGAGCGCGGCCGCGTCGGTGCGGGCGTCCCCGGGCCGCAGGGCGCGCTGCACGTCGCGGTGGAACGCCTTTCGGACGCGCCGGCGACCCCCCGGGCGCGGGAGCTCGCGCGCGAGTACCGGGCGATCGTGGAGGCGATCCTCGAACACCGCGGCGCGCGGCGCATCGCGGACGTGCTGCAGGGCGTCGAGGACCCCGGGCAGCTCGCGGACACGGCCGCGTACAGCCCCGACCTGACGATGGAGCAGCGCGTCCGCCTGCTCGAGGCCGTCGACGTCGAGGCGCGCCTCGAGCTCGCGATCTCCTGGTCGCGCGAGGTGCTGGCCGACCTGGAGCTGAAGGACCGGATCCGCTCCGAGGTGAGCGACGACCTCGACCGGTCGCAGCGCGAGATGCTGCTGCGCCGCCAGCTCGACGCCATCCGCAGGGAGCTGGGCGAGGGCGACGACGACGCGGTCGCGCAGTACCGCCGGCAGCTCGGCGAGCGCGCGCTGCCGGAGGCCGTGCGCACGGCGGTCGGCAAGGAGATCGACCGGTTGGAACGGCTGGGGCCGCAGAACCCCGAGACCCAGTGGGTGCGCACCTGGCTCGACACGGTGTTCGATCTGCCGTGGGGCGAACACGCGGCCGAGCGTGCCGACCTCGGCGCGGCCCGGGAGGTGCTCGACGCCGACCACGAGGGCCTTGAGACCGTGAAGGAGCGCATCCTCGACTTCCTGGCCGTGCGCGTGCTGCGGCGCGAGCGCGGGCTCGCGACGGCGGGCGGGCGCGGCGCGGGGGCGATCCTGGCGCTCGTCGGCCCGCCGGGGGTCGGCAAGACCTCGCTGGGCGAGTCGGTGGCGCGCGCGCTCGGGCGGCCGTTCGTGCGGGTCGCGGTCGGCGGCGTGCGCGACGAGGCCGAGATCCGCGGGCACCGGCGCACGTACGTCGGCGCGCGTCCCGGGCGCATCGTGCGGGCGCTGTCCGAGGCGGGCGCGATGAACCCGGTCCTGCTGATCGACGAGGTCGACAAATTGCAGGCCGGCGGCTGGTCGGGCGACCCGGCGTCGGCGCTGCTGGAGGTGCTCGACCCCGCGCAGAACCACACCTTCCGCGACCACTACCTGGAGCTCGACCTCGACCTGTCGGACGTGCTGTTCCTCGCGACCGCGAACGTGCTCGACACGATCCCCGGGCCGCTGCTCGACCGCATGGAGGTCGTGCAGCTCGACGGGTACACCGAGGACGAGAAGGTCGCGATCGCGCGCCACCACCTGCTCCCGCGCCAGCGCGAGAAGGCGGGCCTGCGTGCCGGCGAGCTCGAGCTCACCGACGCGGCGCTGCGCGAGATCGTGACCGGGTGGACACGCGAGGCGGGTGTGCGGGGGCTGGAGCGCCAGATCGGCACCGTCGCCCGCAAGGCCGCCCGCCGCGTCGCCGAGGGCGGCGGCACGCCGGTCGTGGTCGACGCGCCGGACCTGCGCGAGCACCTCGGCCGGCCGCGGTTCCGCCCCGAGGACGCGACGCGCGCCCCGGTGCCCGGCCTCGCCACCGGGCTCGCGGTGACCGGCGCGGGCGGCGACGTGCTCACGATCGAGGTCACGGCCATGGACGGCGAGCCCGGCCTGCAGGTGACCGGCCAGCTCGGCGACGTGATGTCGGAGTCCGCGCACATCGCGCTGTCGTTCGTGCGCGCCAACGCCGCCGGGCTGGGCGTCCCGGCCGGCGCGTTCGACCGGCGCCGCTTCCACCTCCACGTGCCGGCGGGCGCCGTCCCCAAGGACGGCCCGTCGGCCGGCATCACGATGACGACCGCGCTCGTGAGCCTGCTCACCGGGCGGCCCGTCGCGCCGGGTGTCGGGATGACCGGCGAGGTGACGCTGCAGGGCCGGGTGCTGCCGATCGGCGGCGTCAAGCAGAAGCTGCTCGCGGCCCACCGGGCCGGACTCACCGACGTGGTGATCCCCGCCGACAACGAGGCCGACCTCGACGACGTGCCCGCGACGGTGCGCGAGCGGGTGCGGGTGCACCCCGTGCGCGACGTGCGCGACGCCCTGGCGATCGCCCTGGCCTGACGCCCCACGCCGCGCGCTCGCGCGGGTCGACCCGCGCGCTCGCGCGGCATCCCGCTGTCGCCCGATCGCCGCGCGACCCGGCCGCGCCCGGGGCCGGGTACGGAGGTCGCGGCGCTCGCTAGCCTGCGCCGGTGCCCGCCCCCGCCCGGACCTGCTACCTCGGGCTCGACGCGACCGACCTGCACGTCGCCCGGTCCCTGGCCGCGGCCGGCGAGATGCCGGCGCTCGCCGAGCTGCTCGCGACCGCGGCGGTGGTCGAGACGGTCGCGCCGGTCGGCTACTTCGTCGGGTCGAACTGGCCGACGATCTACACGGGCACGACGTCGAGCCGTCACGGCTACCTCTGCGGCGGGCGCGTCCGCGGCGGGACGTACGTCCCCGAGTGGCGCGGACCGGTCACCGACCCGCCCGCACTGTGGCAGCACCTCTCGCGGCTCGGGATGCGCGTCGCGGTGCTCGACGCGCCGCACGCGCCGGTCGCGGAGGGCCTGAACGGCACCCAGCTCGTCGAATGGGGCTGCCACGACCGGCACGGCGCCACCGGGTCGTGGCCGCGGCGGTTCGTGGAGGAGGTCGCCGAGCGGTTCGGCGCGCACCCCGTCGGCACCGCCGACATGCCCGAGCGGGTCCACTACGCCCCCTGCGACCACCTGCACCGGGCCGGCGCGCACCGTAGCGCGGCGGAGAACGCCGCGCTGCGCGACGACCTGCTGGAGGGCGTCGCCCGGAAGACCGCGTGCTCGGTCGCGCTGCTGGAGGAAGGGGGGTGGGACCTCTTCTTCGGCGTGATGGGCGAGGGCCACTGCGCCGGCCACCAGTTCTGGGCGCTGCACGACACCGGACACCCCCGGCACGACGCCGCCGTGCGGGCCGAGATCGGTGACCCGCTGCGCGACGTCTACCGCGCGCTCGACGCCGCCGTCGGGGCCCATCTCGCGCGCATGGGCACCGACGGCACCGTCTTCGTGCACCTGAGCCACGGGATGCGCGCGCACTTCGACGGCACGAACGTGCTCGACGCCGTGCTGTGGCGACTCGACCGGTACGCGTCGGGGGACGCCGGGCTCGGGCCGCTGACCCGCGCGTCGGCCGCCGTCGCCGGACTGCTGCCGGCGCGCGTGCGGTCGGGCGCGTGGCGCGCCGCGGCGGCGGGCCGCCGCCGGCTCGCGGCCCGGGTGCCGTACGGCCGCTTCGAGGAGCCGATCCCGTGGCTCGGCACGCGGCGGTGGTGGGCCCAGCTCAACGACACCGTGTGCGGGTCGGTCCGCCTCAACCTCGAGGGGCGCGAACCGTTCGGGCGGGTCGCGGCGCGGCACCGTGAGCTCGTGCTCGGATGGCTCGCCGACCGGCTGCGGGAGCTCGTCAACGTCGACACCGGGGAGCCGGCGGTGGCCGACGTGCTGTTCACCGACGACCACTACCTGCGCACCGACGGCGACTCCTACGGGGACCTGATCGTCGAGTGGAACCGCCGCGCCCCGATCGACACGGTCTGGTCGCCCGCGACCGGCGTCGTGCACCTGCCGTACGAGCAGTGGCGCACGGGTGACCACCACCGCGGGGGCCTGCTGGCGGTGCGGGGGCCGGGCATCCGGCCGGGCCGCCGGCCCGGCACGATGCCGGTGCTGCACGTCGCCCCGACGCTCGCCGCCACGCTCGGCGTCGAGGTGCCCGACCACGAGGCGCCCCCGTGGCCCGACCTGGTGCCCACGGCGCGGCGCCGAGCGGCCCACACCCTGTCGCGGTCGCTGCCCGAACCGCGCGCGCGGGCGCCGCGCCGCTGGTCGGCGCGCCACGACGTGCCGCATGCCACCTGGCTCGAGCGGTTCGCGCTGGGCCTGGCCGACACGCTCCACCACGTCGACGCCAAGGCGGACGCCGCCCGCGCCGACGCGGCCGACCTCGGCGCGCGGGTACGCGAGCTGGAACGGGCCGCGCTCGTCGCCCGGGTCTCGGCCTGGCTGCGCCACCTCGACGTCCCCGAGAAGCTCGCGATCAGCGTGGTCGTGCCCACCCGGAACCGGCGGGAGCTGCTCGGGCGCGCGATCGAGTCGGTGCAGGGCCAGTCGTACCGCAACTGGCAGCTCCTCGTCGTCGACGACGGTTCGGAGGACGACACCCCCGAGCTGCTGGGCCGCCTGGGCGACGACCCCCGCATCGTCACGTTCCGTCTCGACCGGGCGCGCGGGGCGTCGGCCGCGCGCAACCTGGCGCTCGACCACGCGACCGGGGACGTGGTCGTCTACCTGGACGACGACTGCCGCTTCCATCCGGACTGGTGCAAGGCCGTCGCATGGGCGTTCACCGAACGCCCGGACGCGTCGGTCGGCTACGGCGCCCGCCTCGTCGACGACGAGGCGCGCCACCACGGGGCGGGCGAGGGCGGCCTGCCGGCGCTCCAATTCCTCCCCTGGGACCCCGACGAGCTCGCGCACCGCAACCTCGTCGACCAGAACGTGCTCGCGCACCGCCGGCGCGACGACGTGCGCTTCGACGAGGCGCTGCACTTCTACTCGGACTGGGACCTGCTGCTGCGGCTCACCGCCGATCGCGACCCGATCGAGATCCCGGCCGTCGCGGTCTACTACGCGACCGCTGCGCCCGACCGGCTCAGCGCGCGGTTCGGCGACGACGAGGCCGCCGCGCAGTTCGAGACGGTCCGGTCACGCGCGCGGGCGTGGCGGGCGGCGCGCTGAACCGTGCGCAAGGTGCTGTGCACGATCGCCGCGGGCCCGCACCGCGCGCTGCTCGAGGTCTCCGGCCCCTCGTTCGAGCGCTACGCCGTCCGGCACGGGTACGAGCTGGTCGCCCTCGAGCACAACCCCGTGCCGCAGCGGCCCGCCTCGTGGGCGAAGGTCGCGCTCGTCCACGAGCTCGCGCACGACCACGACCTGGTGTTCTGGGTCGACAGCGACGCGGTGATCGTCGACGACTCGGTGGACGTGGCCGGCGAGATCGGGTGGCGCCCGCTCCACCTCGTCGTCCACGACACGCGCGACGGCAGGATCCCGAACCTGGGCGTGTTCGTGGCGCGCGGGAACGCGCCGACCCGGGCGTTGATGCGGCGGCTGTGGGCGCGGCGCGCCTTCACCCACCACCGGTGGTGGGAGAACGCGGCCCTCCTCGACCTCACCGGCCACCTCCCCGGCGGCCACCCGGTCCGCGGCGCGCTCGCACCGTGGCGCCTCGCCGTCGGCGCGCTCGACAAGCGGTGGAACAGCATCCCCGCCGACCCGGCTCCGGCACCGCGCATCGTGCACTTCCCCGGGATGACGAACGAGCAGCGGATCGCCGCCATGCGCGTAGCCTGCCGGGCGTGACCGGGTTGCTCTCCGGGAAGGCCGCGATCGTCACCGGCGGCGGGGGCGGCATCGGCCGCGGCGTGGTCGAGCGGTTCCACGCGGAGGGCGCCCGCGTCGTGCTCGTGGAGGCCGACGAGGCCCGGGCACGCGAGACGCAGGCCGCGGTGGGGGAGGGGTGCGTCGCGGTCGTCGACGACGTCCGGGCACCCGGGGTCGCCGAGCGGGTGGTGGCGGCGGCGCTCGACGCCTTCGGGCGCGTCGACGTCCTCGTCAACAACGTCGGCCACCACGGCGGGGCGCGCAAGGCGTTCCACGAACAGACCGACGACGAGTGGGACGACCTCTACCGTGTGAACCTCGCGCACGTCTTCACCTTCACCCGGGCCGTGCTCCCGGGGATGATCGAACGCGGTGACGGCGGCTCGATCGTGAACGTGTCGACCATCGAGGCGTTCCGTGCGATCCCCACCCGCGCCGTGTACTCGGCGTTCAAGTCCGCGATCACCGGCTTCACGCGCAGCGTCGCGGTCGAGTACGCGGGGCGCGGGATCCGGGTGAACGCGATCGCGCCCGACGTCACGGAGACGCTCCAGGTGCCGTACTCCCGTTGGGTCGGGCCGGCCGAACGGCACATGATCCCGGCCTGGGTGCCGCTCGGGCGGTTCGGCACCCCCGACGACGTCGCCGGGGTCGCGCTGTTCCTCGCGTCGGACCTCTCGCGGTTCGTCACCGGGACGACCGTGCACGTCGACGGCGGGACCTACGCGTCGAGCGGATGGTTCCCGACCGAGGAGGGCGGGTGGACGAACCGGCCGCGCCGCCCGTGAGCGCGGCGCGTGCCCCCGGCCGGGGCCGGGGCGTCCGGGCGCGGCGCGGCCGTGCCGGTCGGGACGCGCCTGCTGGAGGCCGTCGCCGTCGGCGCCGCGAGCGGCGCGCTCGGCGCGGCCGCCCTGGCGCCGCTGCGGTGGTCGGGTGCCGGGGCGCTCGTCGCCGGGGCGAACGGGGTGATCTCCGGCTGGCGGGGCGTCTACGACTGGCGGCGCGCGACCGGGTGGGCCGGGGCCGCCCTCGACGCGACCTGGGGGATCCTCGGCACCGCCGCGGGGCTCGCCGTGCACGCCGCGAGCGCCCGGTCGGGCGGCTACCTGCCGGAGCTGAGCGAGCGGCGCGGCCGCCACGTCTACCGGCGGGGCTGGGCGCCGCGCCGCGGCTTCGCGTTCGCGGCGGGCAACGTGATCACGAACGCGGGGGACCCGGCGCGACCGCGCCGCCGGGCGCTCGTCGAGCGCCACGAGACGCTGCACGTGTGGCAGCAGCGCCTGTTCGGCCCCGTGTTCCCCGCGGTCTACGTGCTCTGGGCGGTCGGAGGTGCCCTCACGGGGACGGCCGTGTGGTTGGTGCGACGCGAGCCGGACCTGTACCGGGTCGTCGAGCGGCACGCGTACTACCACAACCCGTTCGAGCGTTGGGCGTACGCGGCCGACGGCAACTGGCCGCCGCCCGCCCTGCGCCGGCCTACTCCGTCCGGCTGAAGACCCGCACCGCGACCGCCAGGAACAGTGAGCCCATCCCGAGCACGACGAGCGCGTCGAACCACACCGGGACGACCCAGTCGCCGATCGTGAGGCGTGTCGCCTCGGGCAGCACCGCCCGCCGGCACAGGTCGACGCCGTAGGTCGCCGGGTTGAGGCGGGTGAGGACCGCGAGCCAGCCGGGGAGGTTCTCCAGCGGGAACACCGCGCCCGACAGGAAGATCATCGGCTGCAGCACGAGCGCCATCACCATCTGGAAGGACTCCATCCGCTGCATCCGGCTCGCGAGCACGATCCCGAACGACGTGAGCGCGAACGCGAGCAGCAGCATCGCGCCGAGCAGCGCGAGCACGCGGCCGACGGTGAGGTCGACGCCGACGAGCGGTGCGAGGACGATCAGCACGACGCCCTGCACGACGCTGACCATCCCGCCGCCGAGCGCCTTGCCGAGCACGAGGGACGTGCGCGACACGGGCGCGACGAGCATCTCGCGCAGGAAGCCGAACTCGCGGTCCCAGACGATGCCGACCGCGCCGAACAGCGACGACGTGATGACGGACATCGCGAGGATGCCGGGGAAGAGGAACACCTGGTAGTCGACCCCGCCGGCACCCTGGTCGCCGATCAGCGAGCCGAGCCCGGCGCCCATGACGAGGAGGAACAGCAACGGCTGGGCGAGCCCCGAGATGATGCGGCTCGGCATGCGCTGGAGCCGGATCAGCTCGCGCCGCCACACCATCTGCACGGTGCGGACGTTGCGCGCGACGGCCGCCGCGTGCAGCGCCTCGGCCGACGGCGGGCCGGGTGCGGGCGCCGGCACGGTCGGTGCGGCCATCAGCCCCTCCTCCAGGCGCGGATCATCGCGTTCGACGCGAACTGCTCGCTCGCGCCGGCCTCGGCGTCGCGGATGTCGCGGCCCGTGTACTTGAGGAACACGTCGTCGAGGCTCGGCCGGCGCACGTTGATGCTCGTGACGCCGACCGTGAGCACGTCGAAGATGCGCGGCACGAACGCCTCGCCGTCGGGCACGCGCAGCTCGAGCGCGCCCTTCCGGTGCTCGACCTCGACCGAGAACGCCGAACGGAGCTCCTCCGCGGCCCGGGCGTCGTCGTTCGTCGCGAGGGTCACGGTGTCGGCACCCACCGAGGCCTTGAGCGCGTCGGGGGTGTCGATCGCGACGATCCGCCCGCGGTCGATGATCGCGATGCGGTCGCAGCGCTCCGCCTCGTCCATGTAGTGCGTCGTGAGGAACATGGTGGTCTGCTCGCGCCCGCGCAGCTCGTCGACGTAGTCCCAGATGTGGGTGCGCGTCTGCGGGTCGAGGCCGATCGTCGGCTCGTCGAGGAACAGCACTCGCGGCGTGTGGAGCAGCCCGCGTGCGATCTCGAGCCGCCGCTTCATCCCGCCGGAGAAGAACCGCACCTGCTGATCGGCGCGCTCGCGCAGGCCGACCATGTCGAGCAGCGGCTCCATCCGCCCGGGCAGCTCGGCCGCGGGCACGCCGTACATGACGGCGTGGAAGCGGAGGTTCTCGGCCGCGGTGAGGTAGTCGTCGAGGGTGATCTCCTGGAACACGAGTCCGATGCTCGCCCGGACCCGGTCCCGCTGCCGGACCACGTCGTAGCCGGCGACGCGCGCCGTGCCGGCGGTGGGGTTGAGCAGGGTGCACAGGATCGAGATCGTGGTGGTCTTCCCCGCGCCGTTGGGGCCGAGGAAGCCGAACAGCTCCCCGGGCTCGACCGAGAAGCCGATCCCGTCCACTGCGGTGAATTCGCCGAAGCGGCGGACCAAGCCGTCCACCTCGACGGCGGGGCCAGCCGTCGTCACACGTTCAGTCAATCACGCGAGGCGCAGGGGGAGTCGAGTCAGGCCGCGCAGGACGATCCGCCCGTTCCACTCGGGAGCGTCGGTCGCGAGGTCGAGGGCGGGGAAGCGGCGCACGAGCGTCCCGATCGCGACCTGCCCCTCGAGGCGGGCGAGGTGCGCGCCGAGGCACGAGTGGAAGCCGCCGCCGAACGACACGTGCTGCGCGGCGTCGCGCCGCGACAGGTCGAGGTCGCCGGCCGTGGGCCCCCACCTCGCGGGGTCGTGGTTCGCGGCGCCGAGGCACGTGAGCAGGACCGACCCGGGCTCGAGGTGGTGGCCGCCGATCTCGAGGTCGGTCAGGGTGATCCGCCGTGACATCTGCACCGGGCTGTCGTAGCGCGCCAGCTCGTCGACGGCGTTCGCGTCGAGCGCCGGGTCGTCCCGGAGGCGTTCGAGCTGGCCGCGGTGGCGCAGCAGCGCCAGCACTCCGTTGCCGATCAGGTTGGTGGTCGTCTCGTGTCCCGCGATGTACAGCAGGATGAGCTGCTCGACGAGCTCGTCGGCGCTCAGCCGGTCCCCGTCCTCCTCCGCCGCGATCAGCCCGGTGAGGAGGTCGTCGCCGGGGTGCGACCGCTTCCATGCGACGAGCTCGTTCGCGAGCTCCCAGAAGCCGTCCGCCGCCTCGAACGCCGCGCGGATCTCGTCGTCGGTGAGGATCGGGTCGAACTGCTTCACGATCGCGCCCGACCACTCGCGCAGGCGGAGCCGGTCGGGCGAGTCGGGGATGCCGAGCAGCTCGGAGATGACGACGAACGGCAGCGGGAACGCGAGGTCGGCGATGAGGTCCATCTCGCCGGCCGGGGCGACCGCGTCGAGGTGCGCGTCGACCAGGGCCTGCACTCGGGGGCGCAGCCCCTCGACCGTGCGCGGTGTGAACACCTTCGACACCAGGCGGCGGAGCCGGTGGTGGTCGGGCGGGTCGAGGTTGAGCATGTTGGCGGCGCCGCGCGGCTCACGCGCGTCGAACAGTGCCTGGATCTCGGGCGACCGGGGTGGGAGCTCGAGCTTCGCGTGGCGTTCCTCGACGCTGAGGTGCGGGTCCCGCAGCACCCGGACCACGTCGTCGTAGCGGAACAGTGCGACCGACCCGAGCGGGGTCCGGTGCACCGGGTCGTGCTCGCGCAGCGTCGCGTACTGCCGGTACGGGTCGTCGAAGAAGCCCGGCTCGAACGGGTTCAGCATCACCGCCGGGGCGCCGGGGCCCGTCACGTCGCTCGCCGTCACGGCCGTGACGGTACGCCCTCGGGCGCCGGCGCGCCCGCCCCCGGCGATAGTTGCAGTACCGGTGAAACCAGTGTTGACTCGCGCCGGGCGGGCGCCGGGGGGCGCCGGTGGGTCCGGCGGGCCCGGTGCGCGGGGACGCGCCGCCGCCAAAGGCGCGGAAGGGAGGCCCGATGGGCCGCAAGATCCTGTTCGTCACGACCGATCAGCAGCGCTACGACGCGCTCGGCTGCAACGGCGGAACGATCGCGCGCACCCCGGTCGTCGACGCGCTCGC
Source organism: Acidimicrobiia bacterium (assembly GCA_026002935.1). Taxonomy (GTDB): domain Bacteria; phylum Actinomycetota; class Acidimicrobiia; order IMCC26256; family PALSA-610; genus BPGH01. The sequence goes on along the minus strand of BPGH01000002.1, from coordinate 224,294 downwards.
GGCACAGGGCATCCGTTACGAGCGCGCGTACAACCAGAACACGGTGTGCATGCCGGCACGCTCGACGATGCTCACGGGCCAGTACGTGCGCACCCACGGTGTCGTCGCCAACGGCGTGCCGCTCCCGGCGGACGCGCCGAGCGTCGCCGCGTACCTCGCGTCCGCGGCGGGCTACCGCACCGCGCTGCTCGGCAAGGCGCACTTCGAGCCCGGCTTCGACATGGAGCTGCGGTGGCCCGAGAACTCGATGGCCGAGGAGGGCCGCACCGGCCCCTACCGCGGGTTCGACCACGCCGAGCTGGCGGTGCACGTCCCGAACGCCGGCCGCCGGGCGCTGCAGCACTACGGCCGGTGGCTCGTCGACACGCACGGGATGGAGGCGACGGCGGGCTTCTCGCCGCTGCTGTCGGCCGAGCCGGGCGGCGAGACGGGCGCGCCGGAGACGCGCCTCAACCCGATCCCGCGCGAGTGGTACCACACCGACTGGGTCGCCGACCGGACGATCGCGTACCTCGACTCGCTGCCCGACGACGCCGACTGGTTCGTGTGGATGTCGTTCCCCGACCCGCACCACCCGTGGGACCCGCCGGCGTCGGAGCTGCACCGCTGCGACTGGCGCGACCTCGACCTCCCGCCCGGCCATCCCGGTTCGCCGGAGGCGATCGAGCGGGTGCTCGCCGGGAAGCCCGCGCACTGGCGCGCGCTCTGGGAGGGCACGTGGGTCAACGCGGAAGGAGGCCCCGCCTCCTACCGGCCGCAGGCCGTCGGCCCCGACAACATCCGCGAGATCAACGCGATGACCCACGTGATGAACGAGCTGATCGACGAGGCGTTGGGGCGCGTGCTGCGCTGCGTCGAGCGGCGCGGCTGGGGCGACGACACCGACGTGCTCTTCACGACCGACCACGGGGAGTTGCAGGGCGACTTCGGGCTCCTGTTCAAGGGCCCGTTCCACGTCGACGCGCTGATGCGCCTCCCGCTCGTGTGGCGCCCCGCGCCCTCGGCCGGCGTCGCACCCGCGGTCGTCGCCGAGCCGGTCGGCCAGCTCGACCTCGCGCCGACGTTCTGCCGGATCGCCGGGGTGCCCGTCCCCGACTGGATGCAGGGCGCCGCGCTGCCCACCGCGCCCGGGTCGGGCCGCGAGCGCGTGCTGTGCGAGTGGGACTCGCAGTTCCCCGGCTACGGGATGCACATGCGCTCGATCTACCGCGACGGCTGGCTGTGCACGGCCTACGAGCCGTCCACCGCGGGCCGGCCGAACGGGCTCGAGAAGTACTTCGCGAGCACCGGGCTGTTCGGCGGCGGGATCGGCCCGCGCAGCCGGGTCGTGTACGAGGGGACCGAGGGCGAGCTCTACGACGTCAACGCGGATCCCCACCAGTTCGTCAACCGCTGGGACGACCCCGCCTGCCGGTCGCTGCGCGACGACCTGGTCGCCGACCTGTACGCGCACCTGCCGGAGGAGCGCACGGTCCTCGAGGTCGAACGCCCGGCGTGACCCGGGCGCCGCGTGGGCGCGCCGGACCTACCCGCGGCCCGCGTCGACGACGCGGACGTTGGCGGTCTGCGTCGCGATCGCGCACAGCCGCCCGCGCTCGTCCCACAGGCGGGCCGGGCCGGTCGCGTACCCGTCGCCGACGTGCCACGCCTCGATCTCCTGGAGGACCCAGGGCGTCGCGGGCGCGGTGACGAAGCGGATGCCGATCTCCAGCGACAGCACCATGAACGGCCGTGCCCGCGGGCCGATCGCGCGCCCGACGGCCGGGCCGAGCACGTCGCCGTGCACCGCGAGGTCGAGCAGGTCGCCCTCGCCCTTCACGAGGCGCACCCACGACAGGAAGTGGCCCGTGCCGGGGTCGTCGAGCGGCGAGACCGGGCGCCACGACGTCTGGTCGTGGAACGGGATGTGCCCGAACGGGTTGGGGCGCTCCGGGACGGGCGGCGGGGCAGGTCGCCGGGCCCGGGCACCTCCGGGAAGCGGACCTCCTGCCACGCGAGGTCGGTGTCGTGCGCGGCGCCGAAGACGCCGTGCACCCGCAGGGCGACGGGATCGGGGCCGCCCGGCACCCGCAGGTCGGCCGCGACCTGCGACGCCCGCCGCCCGTCGCGCAGCACCTGCACGTCGATCTCGACCGGCCCCGGCGGCACCGGCGCGAGGAAGATCGCGTTCGCGGTGACGAGGGGCAGGTCGGGGCGGGCGAGGGTCTCCTGCATCGCCCGCAGGGCGGTGTACATGGTCACGCCGCCGAAGACGTAGACCACCCGCCAGCCGTCGGGGATCGACGCGTGGTAGCGCCCGGGGACGGCCGGGTCGGGCGTCAGCGTGGTGTCCGCTCGCAGGTCTCGGGCCTCGGGCATCCCCCGGACTCTACGCTCACGGCCGTGACCGCCCCGCCTCGGATCACGCCGCTGCCCGGGCCCGACTGGGACGACGAGATCCGCCACCTCGCCGGTGACCGCCCCCTCAACGTGATCGCGACCGTCGCCCGGCACCCGGGGTTGCTGAAGCGGTGGATGGTGTTCGGCACGCACGTGCTCGCGAAGAACACCCTGCCGGCGCGCGACCGTGAGCTGCTGATCCTGCGCACCGGCTGGAACTGCCGGTCCCCGTACGAGTGGGGCCAGCACGTCGCGATCGCGCGCGCCGAGGGGATCACCGACGAGGAGATCGCCCGCGTCGCGTGCGGGCCCGACGACCCGGCATGGGACGCCCACGACGCCGCGCTGCTGCGCGCGGCCGACGAGCTCCACTCGGACGCCTCGTTGCGCGACGAGACGTACGCCGCGCTCGCGGCGCGCTACGACGAGCGCCAGCTCCTCGACCTCGTCTTCACCGTCGGCCAGTACCACCTCGTGTCGATGGCGCTGAACGCGTTCCGGGTCGAACGCGACGACGGCGTGTCGGGGGTCCCGTTCCCGGCGCGCTGAGCCGCGCCGGGCCGCGCTCAGGGCGCGTCGAGGACCGTGGCGGCGCCCGCGACGCGCGCGCCGAGTGCCTCGACGCGCCGGCGCAGGTCGCGGTCGGAGGTCACGACGGTGAGCGACGCGGGATCCGGGTCGCGCGCGACCTCCTCGACGATGCGGTCGTCGGCCGCGTCGCGGCCCCGCCGGCGGGCGTACGCGACGAGCACGCCCCCGTGCACCCCCGCGGGCAGGTCGGGCAGCGGCCGCCCGTCGAGCACCACGGCGATCCGCTCGCCCGTGCGTGCCGCCCGGCCGGCCAGGGCGCTGACGAGCCGGCGCACCGCCCCGTCCCGGTCGCGCCACCAGCCGTCGGGGCGGCTGCCGATGACGTTCATCCCGTCCACCACGACGCGCGGCCGCAGCTCCGGGGCGAGCCAGTGCGCGGCGCCGGCCCGCACCGCGGACGACGACACGCGCGCGAGCGCGGGGTCGACCGGCAGCGGCTCGGCACCGGCGAGGTCGTGGCCCGGACGCGGTGCGACGAGCACCCGCGGCAGGCGCGCGAGGGCGGCGTCGCGGGCGGTCTCCGACCCGTACCAGGCCGGGTCGCGCACCTGGGCCCACTTGTCGGCGCCCATCACCACGACGTCGTAGCCGTGCGCGATGTCCGCGACGAGCTGCGCGTCGGTCACGACGACGCCGAGCCACGGCCTCGCCGCCTGCAGCCGCCGCAGCGCCGCGAGGCGGGTGTCGTGCAGATCCCGGTCCTCCTTGCCGAGCGCACGGCGGGACACGGCGAGGTCGAGCCGGTCGAGGCCCGCGTGGGCGCGCGCGGCCTCCGCGATCGCGACGTGCGCGACCGTCGGCGGGTCGAACGTGCCGGGGAAGACGCCGCGCCGCACCCCGCCCCCGTCAGCCGCGCAGGATCGGCGGGTGGAGCCGCGTCGCGCTGCCGCGCCGGTACAGCGCCGCCGGCCGTCCGTCGGTCGGCGCGGTCTCGCCGGTCGGCTCCACGAACCCGGGCGTCGACAGCACCTTGCGCCGGAAGTTGCCCTCGTGCAGCGGCTCGCCCCACACGGCCTCGTACACGCGCCGCAGGTCGCCCAGGGTGAACCGCTCGTCGCAGAAGGCCGTCGCGAGCGTCGTGTACTCGAGCTTGGCGCGCGCCCGCTCGACGCCGTCGGCGACGATCCGCGCGTGGTCGAAGGCGAGCGGGACGCCGTCGTCGGTGCCGATCCCCCCGATCGCGAGGTCGTCGACCGCCCAGTAGCGCGCGTCGGCCGCGTCGGAAGCGGCGGCGACCTCGACGTGTGCGGTGAAGCCGACGTACGCGACCGACACGACGCGCATCCGCGGGTCGCGCCCGGGGGTCCCGTAGGTGCGGAGCTGCTCGAGGTGGCCGAGGGCCGCGACCTCCTCGCCGCTCGCGAGGCGGACGCCCGTCTCCTCGGCGAGCTCGCGGCGGGCCGCGTCCTCGAGGTCCTCGTCGGGCTCGACGAACCCCCCCGGCAGCGCCCAGCACCCGCGGAAGGGGTGCGCGCCCCGCCGCACGAGCAGGACCGACAGCCGGCCGTGGCGCACGGTCAGCAGCACGACGTCGACGGTGACGGCGATGCGCGGGTAGCGCCCGGGGTCGTAGGCCGCGAGGAACGCCGCCTCGTCGTCGTCGGCGGCAGGTCGGTCGGCGGCCACCCCACCATTCTACTCAGTATGAGTGGAATAGGGCCCGGCGAGTCGGGCCCAAACGAACGTTTGATAGGGTGACCGGGGCATGGCGACCGACCAGCGGACCCGGATCCTGGACGCCGCGCTCGCCGCGCTGGCCCGCGAGGGCGCCGGCGGCACGAGCATGCGGGCGGTCGCGGCGGCGAGCGGCTGCAACGTCGCGACCCTGTACCACTACTTCCCGTCCAAGCGCGACCTGCTGCGCGCCGCGATCGCGCACCGCCGCGTCGACGACCTGCTGCGCCACCCGTTCCCCGAGGGGCTCGCGGGGAGCGCCGCGCAGCGGCTGGGCGCGCTGTTCGACCACGTGCTGCGCGAGGTCGCGGCCGAGCCCGACCTGTGGCGCGCGCTGCTCTCGGAGGCGATCCACGGCGACGAGGACGTCCTCGACCCGCTGCTCGAGACGAGCGCGCACTTCGAGGAGGCGCTCGGCTCGTGGATCCGCGAGCTGCTGCCCGACGTGCCGGCCCTCCACGACGCGGCCGTCGTGCGCGCGATCCGCCACGCCCTCTACGGCGTGCTCGTGGAGCACCTCCCCCAGCCCGACCACCGCCGCCTGTTCGCCGAGCGCGCGCGTGAGCTCGCCTCGGTGTTCGCACGGATGGAGGACCGATGACCGCACCCGCCCCCGACTTCGAGATCGACGCACTCGACCCGACGCTGTTCGTGCGCGGCGTCGCCCACGACGTGTTCGACTGGCTGCGCGCGCACGATCCCGTTCACCGCGACGAGCGCAACGGCATCTGGGTGGTGACGAAGTACGAGGACGTCGTCAACGTCGAGCGCCGGCCCGACGTCTTCTCGAGCGCGCAGGGTGTGCGGCCGAAGGGCGGCGGCGGGGGTGACCTGTCGATCGTGTCGCTCGACGACCCCGAGCACGCGCGCCAGCGCCGGCTGGTGAGCCGGGGATTCACGCCGTCGCGCATCAACGCGATGGTCGACCACATCCGCGAGGTCGCGCGCGGCCTGGTCGACCGGGTCGCGGCCAGGGGCGAGTGCGACTTCGTGGACGACATCGCCAAGCCCCTGCCGCTCATCGTCATCGCCGAGCTGCTCGGGCTCCCGGTGGAGGACCGCGACCGGCTCGCGGCCTGGTCCGACACGATGATGAGCGCCGAGGGCGCCGAGGGTGACGACGACCCGCGGCTGCAGGCGGCCGCCGAGGCCTGGGCGGAGTACGTCACCTACCTCGCGGGGCTCATGGAGCAGCGCCGTGCCGAGCCGCGCGACGACCTGATCTCGGTGCTGCTGCAGTCGGCCGACGCCGGCGAGCTGGCGTTCCACGAGGACGAGCTCCGTGAGCGCGTCGCGGCGGGCGGGCTCCGCGACGGCGACCTCACCGGTGACGAGCTGCTGATGTTCCTCGTGTTGCTGCTCGTCGCGGGCAACGAGACCACGCGCAACGCGCTGTCGGGAGGGATCGACGCGCTCTCGCGGTTCCCCGACCAGCGCGAGCGGCTCGTCGCCGACCTCTCGCTGGTCAACAGCGCGACGGAGGAGATCCTGCGCTACGTGTCGCCGGTGATCAGCTTCTCGCGCACCGTCACCCAGGACACGGAGCTGCGGGGGCGGGAGCTGAAGGCGGGCGACGTGGTGCTCAACGTCTACCCGTCGGCCAACCGCGACGAGGACGTGTTCGAGGACCCGCACGCGTTCCGTGTCGACCGGTCACCCAACATGCACCTCGCGTTCGGCACCGGCCCGCACTTCTGCCTCGGGGCGAACCTCGCGCGCACCGAGATCCGGATCCTGCTCGAGGAGCTGTTCTCGCGCCTGCCCGACCTGCGTGTCGCGCCCGGGGCGGGCCCGGAGCGGGCGCCGAACTCGCTGGTCACGACGATCGAGCACCTGCCGGTGGTCTTCACCCCGGCGTGACGGTCGCGACCGCCACGGCCGTCACCCGGCCGCCGTGGCCCTCGTCGCGCAGCTCGACCCGCACGACGCGCCCGTCGGAGCGCTCGCCCACGACGCGCGTGTGCGCGCGGACGGGGCCCGTGCGGTTGGGTGCGAGGAAGTGGAGCACCACGTCGGTGGTCGTCCCGCCCGCGCCGTGCGCCGCGGCGGCGTCGACGAGCGTGGCGACCACCCCGCCGTGCAGCACGCCCCACGGGTTGCGCAACCCGTCGGTCACGTCGATCTCGACGGTCCGGCCGTCGACGCGCCGCAGGCCGATCCACTCCTCCACGCCGGGCGCGGGACCGGTGGGCTCGGGTGCGGGGAGGTGCAGCGGCCGCTCCCAGTGCGGCGGGCCGTTCTCGGGCAGGAGGATCGCCGAGGTGAGCACCCCGTGCATCACGAGCGCGCCGCCGGCGCCGTCGTCCCGGATCTCGACGGAGGTCACGACGTTGCTGCGGCCCCGGCGCGCGACCGTCGCGCCGACGCGCAGCGGGCCCGTGTGCGCGCGGGTGACCGTGCGGGCCGCGAGGTTGGTCGACATCACCCAGCCGTCGGGGAGGGCGGCCAGGCCGCCGCACAGCCCGCCCACCGTGTCGAGCAGGGTCAGCAGCACGCCCGCGCGCACGCCGCCGTCGGGGCCCCGCAGGTGGTCACCGGCCGGGGCGCGGCCCTCGAGGACCAGCTCCGCCACCTCGCGCATCTCCACCCGCACGTACCGCATCACGTCGCGGCCGTCGGGCGCCGGGGAGAAGCCGCGGCCCGTCACGGCAGCGGCCTCGTGGCCACGACGCGCGCGACCGCCGTGCGGCGGGACTCGCCGCCCGCGTCGACCAGCTCGACCTGCGCGACCGCGCGCCCGTCGTCGCACGCGGTGACGTCGGCGCGGGTGCGGATCGGCCCGACCTTCCCGAACGCGAGGTAGGTGAGCTGCAGGTCGGTGGCGACGAGGGCCCCGCCGGCGCGGGCGTTGCACGCGACCTCGGCGGCGGCCGCGGCGACGGCTCCCACCGCGCCGCCCTGCATCGCCCCCATCGAGTTGCGCGACCAGTCCAGCATCGGGACCTCGACCACCCCGGCGTGCGGGTCGACGACCGTCAGCCCGAGCTCGTCGAGCAGCGGGGCGTGCAGGCGCGACCTCGCGTCGGCCATCGTCGTCCACCCGCTCGCGCGCATGCCGCCGACGTCGAGGTTGGAGTCGCGCCGCGGCAGCACCGAGAAGCTCATGGTCGCGACGCCGACCTCCTGCTCGCGGGCGTCGCGCAGGCCGACTTCGATCACGACCGTCGTGCGCCCGGCGCGCAGCACCGAGGCGCGGGCCTCGACGTGACCGTCGCGCACGGCGCGGGTCAGGTGCAGGGTCAGGTCGGCCGTCGCGATCCAGTCGGGCCGCGCCGCCAGGGCGGCGAGGCCGCCGCCGATCACGTCGACGAGGACCGCCACCGCGCCGATCCCGACCGAGCCGCTCGCGCCGCAGACCTCGGGCACGACCGGGAACCGCGCCCGGGAGGTGCCGTCGTCGCCGTGCTCGAACGCGAGGCGCAGGTCGCGCAGCAGGTGCCGCTCGGGGGGGTAGGCGGCCGTCATCGGCGGGGGAAGCTACCCGGCGGTCCCGCCGGGCGGCACGCCGTGGTCGGCGCCCTGCGGCCCCGGGGCGGCGCCGGCGACCCCGCACACCCGCACCCCGGCCGCCTCGCCGGCGTCGCCCAGCACGAGCGTGCGGATCGCGCCCTTGTCGTCGGGGCGGCCCCGCTCGTTGCGCTTGCACGCGCGGCCCGCCACCGTGAACGACCACCCGTGACCGGGGCACACGAGCTCGTCGCCGACGACGCGTGCCTCCGCCAGGTCCCAGTCGAGGTGCGGGCACCACCGCGGTGCGCTGCCGAGCGCGCCGCCCGCCCCCCGCCACACGACGAACTCCTCGCCGTCGACGGTGATCGCGACGCACGAGCCGCGCGCGACCGGTCCGAGTGCGGTCATCGCGTCGCGAACTCGCGCACGGCCGCTTCCAGGACGTCGAGCGGGACGCCGGCGGCGCGGGCCCGTCCGAGGACGTGGCACAGCAGCGGCGCGTTCGTGCGGTCGCCGCTGCGGTGCGCGGCGACGGCCGCCAGGTCGAGGAGCAGGTCGGCGTCGCCGGGACCGAGCGCGATCGCCGAGGGGTCGAGCCCGCACGTCTGCGCGAGGTGGGCGGTGACGTCGTCGATCCAGGCCATCACCTGATGTTCGCAGACGCGTGCGCGCCCCGGCCGGGCGCGGGGCGCCGGCGCGGGTCAGTTCGTGTCGGGGTCGTCGGGATAGGAGGCGAACAGCGCGATCCGGCCCCGCTGGCGGCGCAGCACGTCGCGCCACAGCCGGGCGGGCCGGGTCGTGAACGCGTCGTCCGGGTCGGCGTCGACGACGAACCAGGCGCCCTCGGCGATCTCGGCCTCCAACTGCCCGCCCGCCCACCCGGCGTAGCCCGCGAAGACGCGCAGCGCCCGCACGGGTGCGCCCGCGGCGCCCGGCGGGCGCCCGATGTCGACGGTCCCGAGGTCGCCGGCGACCGCGATCCACCCGTCGCCCGCGTCGGCCGGGCCCCGCCCGAGCGCGATCACCGCCTCGGGTGACACGGGCCCGCCGCTGAACACCACCGCCGGCGCGGCCGCGACGGGCCGCCAGTCGGGCACGGCGTCGTCGAGGGTCAGCTCGGTCGGCCGGTTGAGGACGAGGCCGAACGCGCCGTCCTCGCCGTGCTCGAGCAGCAGCACGACCGTGCGCGTGAAGTTCGGGTCGTCGAGCAGGGGCGTGGCGACGAGCAGGCGGCCGCGTGCCGGCCGCCGGGCGGCCGCCCCGGCACCACCCGCCCCCGGGTCCGGCCACGAGGTCACGGCGCGATCTTCGCACCGCCGTACGCTCACCGGCGTGCCCCCCGACCTCCTGGCGCGCCTGGCACGGATCGTGGGCGACGCCCACGTGCTCACGGACGCGGACACGACGGCGGGCCACACGGTGGACTGGACCGGCCGGTTCCGGGGCCCGGCGCTGGCCGTCGTGCGCCCCGGCACGACGGCGGAGGTGGCGCAGGTCGTGCGCGAGTGCGCGCAGGCCGGCGTGGGCGTGGTGCCGCAGGGCGGCAACACCGGGCTCGTCGGCGGGTCGGTGCCGCGCGGCGGCGAGGTGGTGTGCAGCCTCCGGCGGCTCACCCGCCTCGACGCGGTCGACCTGCGGACCGGGCAGGTGACCGCCGGGGCGGGCGTCACGCTCGCGCGCCTCCGGGAGCACGCGCGCGCGGCGGGCTGGGACTACGGCGTCGACCTCGCCGCGCGCGACTCGGCGACCGTCGGGGGGATGGTCGCGACCAACGCGGGCGGCGTGCACGTGCTCCGCCACGGCCCGACGCGCCGGCAGCTCGTCGGGGTCGAGGCGGTGCTCGCCGACGGTTCGGTGGTCGGCCGCCTCGACGGGCTCGAGAAGGACAACACGGGCTACGACCTGGCGGGCCTCCTGTGCGGGAGCGAGGGCACCCTCGGCGTCGTCACCGCGGCCCGGCTGCGGCTCGTCCCGCCCGCACGCGAGGTCGTCGTCGTCCTGCTCGCGTTCGACGACCTCGACGACGCGCTGGACGCGGTCGGGCACCTGCGGCGGGACGTCGACTGCCTGTCGGCGCTGGAGCTGTTCCTGCAGGACGGGCTCGACCTCGTCTGCGCGCAGCTCGGCCTGCGCGCGCCGTTCACCGGCGCGCACCGCGCGTACGTGCTGGCCGAGGCGGCCGCCGCGAGCGACCCGACGCCGGTCCTGGCGGGGGCGGTCGACGCGCTGGCGGCGGTGGCGGACGTCGCGGTCGCGACCGATCCGGAGGCGCGGCGCGCCCTGTGGCGCTACCGGGAGGCGCACACGGAGGCGGTGAACCGGCTCGGCCCGCCGCACAAGCTCGACGTCGCGCTCCCGGCCGGGGCGCTCGCGGAGTTCGTCACCGCCGTCCCGGCCGCGGTCGAGACGGTGGCACCCGGCGCACGCGTCTGGCTGTTCGGTCACGCCGGCGACGGCAACGTGCACGTGAACGTCACCGGCGTCGCTCCCGACGACGCGCGCGTCACCGACACGGTGCTGCGCATGGTCGCGCAGCGGCGCGGGTCCATCAGCGCCGAGCACGGGATCGGTGTCGCCAAGCGCGCGTGGCTGCACCTCGTCCGCTCGGAGGCCGAGATCGCCGCCTACCGCGCGGTCAAGGACGCGCTCGACCCGCGCGGGATCCTCAACCCGGGGGTGCTGCTGCCGCCCCGTTGACGCGGAACGCACGCCGGTACGCCGTGGGCGTGGTGCCGACGGCGCGCCGGAAGTGCAGGCGCAGGTTGGCGGCCGTCCCGAACCCCGATTCGCGGGCGACGTGCTCGACGGGCACGTCGCTGCCCTCCAGCATGCGCCGGGCGTGGTCGATGCGGCGGAGCGTGAGCCATCGCGCCGGGGTCGTGCCCGTCGCGGCACGGAAGCGGCGCATGAACGTCCGCGGGCTCGTGCGCGCGTGGGCGGCCATCTCCTCGACGGTGACGGGCTCGTGCAGGCGGGTGACGACCCAGTCGAGCGTCGGGGCCAGCGCGACGTCGTCGTCACCCAGGGGCACCGGCCGGTCGACGAACTGCGACTGGCCCCCGTCGCGGTGGGGCGGCACCACCATCCGCCGCGCGACCGCGTTGGCCACCTCGCTGCCGTGGTCGAGGCGCACGACGTGGAGCGACAGGTCGATCCCGGCCGACGTCCCCGCCGAGGTGAGCACCTGCCCGTCGTCGACGTACAGGACGTCGGGCCGTACCTCGACCCGCGGGTACCGGCGCGCGAGCAGACCCGAGTACATCCAGTGGGTGGTCGCGGGCCGGCCGTCGAGGACTCCGGCTTCCGCGAGCGCGAACGCGCCGCTGCAGTACGACATCAGGCGCGCACCGCGTGCGTGGGCGTGCCGCAACGCGTCCACGAGCGCGGGCGGCACCGGCCGGTCCACCGGCGCGACCGGCACGATCACGGTGTCGGCCCGGGCGAGCTCGTCGAAGGTGTGGTCGGTCTCCAGCCGGAACGCACCGAGGTCGACGGGTGAGTCCTGCGCGCAGACGCGGAAGCGGTACCACGGCACGCCCAGCTCGGGGCGCTCCAGGCCGAACACCTCGCACGCGATCGCGAGCTCGAACGCGTGGTTCCCGGGCAGCACCGCGACCGCGACGGTGTGGGGCGCGGCCGGGACCGGGCGGCTGCGGGGGCCGGGCATTGGCAGGATCCTATCGAACAGAGGCACTCCTGCCACTCGCTCGGGGCCGGGGACGGGCGGACCCTGGGGGCATGATCGACGCCGACTGCCCGACCTGCGGGCGCGTCCTCGTCACCGTGCGCCGCGTGCTGCGCGTCGAGCGCCGGGCGGCGGACCTGTTCGTCGCGCTGCGGTGCTGGTGTGCCGGGGGTCGCGGTCGCGCGCATCGTGCCGCGGCGGAGGGTTGCGGGTGCCGCCCCCTGATCCCCCGCCCCGTCGGCGGCGTCAGCCCAGCGTCGGCTCCGCGCGGGCCGGGTCGTCCGCGGGGAGGTGCTCCTGCGCCCAGGCCATCCGCTTCCAGTCGGGGACCGGTGGCGTCCCGCCCGGCCGGGGCACGAAGGCGGAGCGTTCGACGAGCTCCATGCGGTGGATGTAGCGGCCGCAGTTGGGGAACACGTGGGTCGCGCGCACCCGGACGACGAGCTGCGCGCCCGGCATCTCGGCGGCCAGCGGGTCGTGCTCGTCGACGGTCGCCACGCCGTTGAGTCGGAGGCGGTTGGGCTGGTGGAAGTCGACGAAGAGCATCGCGACGCGCGGTTGGCGGCGGATGTTGCCGAGCGACAGGAACATCCCGTTGCCGTCGTAGGAAGGGAACGCGACCGTGTGCTCGTCCAGCACGTGCACGAACCCGGGGTCACCACCCTTGTAGGAGCACTGCGGGTACCCGTCGGCGTCGCAGGTCGCGAGGAAGAACATGTCGCGCGACTCGATGAACGCCTTCGCGTGCGCGTCGATCGTGTCGGACACGAGCAGCGCGTCGATGCGGTCCGCGATCCGGCGGGCGTCGAAGCGGTCCTGGAAGTACCGATGGTCCTCGTGGAACAGCCCCGGCACGGCCCCAGGATGCACCGTCGGCGCGGCCGGTGCCAGCGGCCCCGGTGCGCCCCCCGCCGGGCGGATCAGGGGTGCGGGGCGTGGGGTGGGCGCGGGGCGGACCGCCGGCCGGCGCCCCCGCGCCCGGTCGGGGATCGGGGCGGGCGCGCCGGGGCCGCCCACCGGGAGCGGCCCCGGCGCGGCGAGCGACGGGGTGGCCGGCGTGTCACCGCCCCGGACGCGGCGCGGTGCCCGGGTACTCCACCGCCGGCGCGGGCGCGTACGGCTCGTGCGGCCGCACCAGCCCGCGCGAGACGAGGTTGCGGCGCTCCGCCCACACGAGCATCGGCGGCAGCACCACGAGCGCACTCAGGAGCGCGACGGCGACGTTCATCGCGACGATGCGGCCGAAGTCGCGCAGCAGCGGCAGCGACGACGAGCGACAGCACGGCCACGCCCGCGATCGTCGTCAGCGCGGACACGATGAAGGCCCGGCCGGTGCGGGACCGACGGCCAGTCGCCGCGCTCGCGGCTCGTAGCCCGCGGCGCGCTCCTCGACGAAGCGCAGCAGGATCAGCGACGTGAACTCCGTGCAGGCCGCGATCACGAGCGGCCCGCCGACGGCGGTCATCGGGCTCAGCTTCAACGCCGAAGCCTACGCGACGATCGACGCCATGCCGACCGCGATCGCGACCGGGACGAGCGACAGCAGCGCCGCACACCGAGCGGAGGCGCACCGCGAGGAACGCGAACACGAAGCAGCATCGCGAGGTAGGTGAGCTCGATCCGGTTCGCCTCCAGGTTCTCGAGGAGCCCGACCCCGACGACGGCGAGGCCCGAGGGCGTCAGCTCGCAGCCCCGGGCGGTCCGGTGTCGTCGCGGATGTCCTCGACGATCGGCCGCCGCGGCCTCCAGGGACGACGGGCCCGGAGCGGAAGACGACGTTGAAGCGCTCGGTCCGTCGCTCGACGCGTCGAACCTGGCACGTCGCTCGGGTGCGACCTCGCAGGCGGCTCGACGTCGGCGCCGGTCGGCGCGATGTCGGCGGCGCCGGGCACCACGGTGAGGTCGCCGACGGCGGTCTCGATGCTCGAGCGCAGTGAGCAGCGCGCTCCGGGTGGCCTCGAGCGGTCTCGCGCGTGAACCGATGCGACGTACTCGACGAACGCGTCGCTGAAGACGTGCCTCGTCTCGTGCACGAACACCCCGAGCTCGCTCGACGACCCGATCGCCTCCTCGACGTCGCGCAGGTCCGGATCGTCTGCGACTGCGCTGGTTGACCCAGAGCTGGCGGGTCGTTCTGGATCTCCAAGGTCGTCCTCGACGCGATGCGCCGAAGCCGAACACGCCGCAGCGGCGAGCGGCCAGCGCGATGCGCGAAGCCGTGCCGGGAGCGACCCGAGCGCGGACGACAGCCGGGCCAGCGGCCCGTCGGTCCAGTCGCGGCCGGTCGTCGGGTAGCTGAGCTCGCGGATGCCGAGCACGGCGAGCGGCATGCACGATCGAGCGAGATGCAGATCGCCGCGATGCCCACGGCGAGCAGCAGGCCGAAGTCGCGGATCATCGGGGACCGCGAGCGAACGGAGCGCGAGGAACGCGAACACCGCGTCGAAGGTGACGACGAGCAGCGCCGTGCCGAGGTTGCGGGCCGACTCCTGGATCGGGTGGGGGGTGCGGTCGAGGATCGCCTCCTCCTCGACCCGGGCGTGCATCTGGATCGCGTAGTCGATGCCGATGCCCAGCATGACGGGCAGGCCGGCGATCGTCACGAGGGTGAGCGGGATGCCAGGTACCCGGCGAGCCCGAAGGCCCAGATCACGCCGACGAGCACCACGGCCGAGCGACAAGAGCCGCCAGCGCACGTCGGAAGAAGAGATGAGGATCAGCGACCATGACCGCCAGCGCGATGCCGCCGAGCGTCAGCATGCCGCCGCGCAGGTAGTCGTTGATCTCCTTGAGCAGCACCGGCGCGCCGGTGTTGATCACCGGCGCGTTCGGGAACTGGAGGCCGCTCGCTCACGCGACGACCTGCTCGGAGGCGGCGCCCTCGTCCTCGATCGACAGGTTGCCGTCGAGGCGGACGACGATCTGCGCGTGGCGGTCGTCGAGGAAGAACGGGCGCGAGCGCCTTGCGAATCTCGCCCCGGTTGTCGTAGAGGAGGAAGTCGACCCAGCCGGGGTCGTCGAGACGTGCGCCGCTCGGGCGGGATCGCCGAGAACCGCTCGAGGGTGACCCGGCGTCCTCGAGCCGCGCGGCCGGCCGCCGCCGATCCCGGCTCCTCCTTCTCGAGCGCCGTCTGCAGCGCACGGCCCGCGATGCTGTCGACGTGGGCGAGCCGCTCGTCGGCTGCGCACCACGCGTCCGCGAACTCGAGGACGGTGAGCGGGGTGATCACCGCGTGCACCCCGCGGCGCCCGCGAGCGCGTCGTGGAAGCGCTCGAACTCGGCACGCCTCGGGCCCGGTGAAGAGCTCGTCGACCGTGTGCCCCTCGTCCATCACGATCGCGCTGAGCATCGCCTGGCCGCCGAACAGGTCCTGGTACTCGACGTTGTCGACGTACACCTGGTCGTCGCGGTTCAGGTAGCTGTCCTGGTCGGTCTGGAACTCGAGCCTCGTGATGCCGGCGGCGAGGGCGGCCGTGACCACGGTCCCGACGACCGCCACCCAGATGGCGTGGCGCCCGGCCGCGACGGCCAGGGCGGACCAGAACCGCTGCATCACGGGGGCGTTCATAGCCGGGCGTCGCGGCGGGCGCCACGCCCCGAGGTCCGCGCCGGGCCGGGCCGAAGTCCCTGACTATCGTCGCCGCCCGTGCGAGCCGACGACGTGGCAGCCGGCGAACCGGAGGAGCAGGCGCGCTTTCGCGCCGAGGTGCGGGCGTTCCTCGCGGCGAACGCCGAGCCTCGCCGGGAGAGCGACCCGTGGGCCGTCAACTTCCACACGACCGACGAGGAGGCGCGCCGTCACTTCGAGGCCGTGCGCGCCTGGCAGCGCAAGCTGTTCGACGCCGGCCTCGCCGGCCTGACCTACCCGAAGGAGTACGGCGGCCGGGGCGGGCAGCCCTGGCACGAGCGGATCTACAACGAGGAGGCCGCCGCGTACGCGGTGCCCCGTGGCTACATCACGTCCACCATCGCGATGCTCGCCCCGACGCTCCTCGCCCACGGCACCGAGGAGCAGCGCCGCCACTACCTCCCGCGGATGCTCTCCGGCGAGGACGCGTGGTGCCAGCTGTTCAGCGAGCCGGGTGCCGGCTCCGACCTCGCGAGCCTGGCGTGCCGGGCCGTGCGCGACGGTGACGAGTTCGTCGTCGACGGGCAGAAGGTCTGGAACTCGGGGGCGCAGTACTCCGACCGCGGCATGCTGCTCGCGCGCACGAACCCGGACGCGCCGAAGCACGAGGGCATCACGTTCCTGCTGGTCGACATGCGCAGCCCCGGCGTCGAGGTGCGCCCGCTCGTCCAGGCGACCGGCGCGTCGGGGTTCAACGAGGTGTTCCTGACCGGTGTGCGCGTGCCGGTCTCCGACGTCGTCGGCGAGATCGACGGCGGGTGGGCCCCCGCGCGGACGGTGCTGCGGCACGAGTCGGCGTTCATCGGGGGCGGCGGGGTGCAGGTCAACCCCCGCCTGGTCGCGCTCGCCCGGATGTTCGGGGCGGCCGGCGACCCGGTGGTCCGCCAACGGGTCGCCTCGCACTACATCCGCGAGCGGGTGCTCTCGCTCATGGGCGAGCGCATCAAGGCCGCCGCGCGCCGCGGCGGGCGGGGCGGGCTCGACCCCTCGCTGCTCAAGCTGTTCGTCGCCGAGAGCCGCCGCCTCTCGGGCGACCTCGCCGCGGCGATCGCCGGGCCGCACGCGCTGGTCGCGGGCGAGCCCTTCCAGCGGTGGCTGCACGCGGAGGTGGTCGGGCGGTTCGCGATCTCGATCGGCGGCGGCACCAACGAGGTGCAGCGCAACAACGTCGCCGAGCGCGTCCTCGGGCTGCCGCGCGAGCCGAACCCGTACCAGGGCCGGCCCTGGCGCGAGACGCCGCGCAGCTGATCGGGGTGCCGCGGCGCCCGGTCAGCCGTCGCGCTCCTCCTCGATCCCGTAGTGCGTGCGGTAGCGCTCGAACGCCGCGCGCACCGCGTCCTCGTCGAGCCCGAACTCCTCGAACGTGTAGCGGTGCTCGCCGAACTTCCCCTTCGGCTTCGCCTCGAGGTAGCCGCGGATGGCGGCGTCGTGGCCCGACGGCCAGGGCAGGCCGAAGCGGTCGTAGATCGAGCGCACGGTGCCGACCGGGTCGCGCATGAGGTCGAGGAAGTGGCTGTCGGCGATGCGGTTGTCGGGCACGACGCCGCCGACCCGCTGGTCGATCGCGGACTCGAGGAACATCTGGTAGGTCGCGAGCATCGTGGTGCCGAGCGCCGCGACGTCGACCGAGTCGCTGCGCATGAACCGCAACGTCGACAGGATGCTCACGAGCGACGCGACGAACCGCGCCGGGTCACGGTGGGTGTGCACCACCAGTGCGTCGGGGTACTCCGCGAAGAGCTGGGGGAGCGTCGACACGTGCGCCGGCGACTTCAGCAGCCAGCGCCGGGGCGGATCTCCGTGCTGGAACGTCTGGAGCATCGCTCGGTGCAGGCGGTAGACGCGGCCCAGCGCATCGAGGTTCTCCAGCTGCCATCCGGTGAAGCTCGGCGTGTCGTACAGCATCCCCCAGTACGGACCGGCGAAGTCGTAGGCCAGGAAGTGCACGCACTCACAGGGCAGGTCGCTCGCCAGCTCGTGCATGGTCATGAACTCGGGGTGGATGTCGGCCCAGAACTCCTGCTCGCACTCGGCGAGCACGCGGCGCTCGATCGGCACGTCGGGGCGGGGGAGCGGGTGCAGCGCCTCCCACGCGAGGGGTGCGCGCAGGCCCGGGTCGAGGGCGAGCAGCTCGAGGAGGATCGACGTGCCGGTGCGGGGCGGGCCGACGACGAAGACCGGCGCCTCGACGGGCGCGGCGCGGATCTCGGGCTGCCGGGCCCACGCGTCCTGGAGCCGCAGCCAGGTCTGGAGGATCCGCAGGAGCTCGGCCCGGGTCACGACGCGCCCGAGCAGGTGCAGGTCGGCCTCCGCGTCGGCCGAGGCGACGAACCGGCGGTAGGTCTCCTCCCATCCCGGCCAGTCGGCCTCGCCGAGGTCGTCGAGCCCGGTGGCCGCGCGTGCGGTCTCGAGCAGCTCGTCGGGGTCGAGGGGGACGACACGGTGCGCGCCGCCGGCGACCGGACCGAAGTAGTTCAGGCGCCGCACCCAGTCGGGATGGTGGAGCTCCCGGATCGGCATGCGGCCGAAGGTAGCGCCGTGCGAGGCTTCGGGGCACGACGACGGAGGGTGCGAGATGCCCGGTCCCGACAGCGAGTCCCGGCGCGCGCTGCGCGAGCTGATCGCGCTGCTCACCGAGATCGACGAGCGGTACCTCGGCGACGAGTGGATGGCGCCGTCGTTCGGCGACCTCGCCGACGGCTACCGGAGCGTCGCCAACACGCTCGAGGGCGCGCTGTTCCTCGCGTTCGACTGCGACCCCGACCGGCCGTTCTTCCGGCCGATCGTCAGCCGCACGCGCAAGATGCTCGGCGACAACCCCGACGCGCTCTACTACACGGCGCCGGTCCGCGCGGACGCCGTCTACCGCGTGACGGGCAACCTCGCCGGCGCCGCGTACCTCTCGTTCACCGTCGAGATCGGCTCGGCCGAGGGGGGGTACAGCACGCGCACCGGCGGGGTCCTGCGCGACACCGACTTCGACGCCGGGCCCGACGGGTCCTTCGAGGTGTTCTTCGGCGGCACCGCCCGCCCCCGGAACTGGCTCGCGCTCCCCGAGGGCGCGTCGGAGCTCGTCGTCCGGTGTTACTTCGAGGAGCCGGAACCGGTCGCGGCGGACCCGAACCGGCACGTCCCCCTGGCGATCGAACGGCTCGACCCGCCCGGCCCGCCCCCGCCGTGGGACGACGCGGCGGTCGCCGCCGGCTACCGGCGGGTGGCCCGGTTCCTGCGCGGCCGCACGCTCGACCAGCCGAGGCCGGGGGAGCGCGAGCAGCCTTCGTGGGTGTCGACGACGCCGAACGTGTTCCCGCCGCCCGAGCCACCCGGCGACTTCGCGTTCGCGGCCGCCGACGCGGCGTACTCGATGGCGCCGTACGCGCTCGCACCGGGAGAGGCGCTGGTCATGACCGGCCGGTGGCCGCGGTGCCGCTTCGCGAACGTGTCGGTGTGGAACCGCTACCTCCAGACCTACGACTACGCGCACCGCCCGGTGTCGCGCAACCGCGCGAACACCGTGCTCGAGCCGGACGGCAGCTTCCGGATGGTCCTCGCGGCGCAGGATCCGGGCGTCCCCAACTGGATCGACACCGAGGGCCGGCCGTTCGGCATGGTCTTCTGGCGCTTCTTCCTCCCCGAGGGCGACGTCGAGACCCCCCGGGCGCGCGTCGTCACCCTGGACGAGCTGCGGACCTGAGCGGCGTCACCCGGGGCATGAGGCCGGCGGCGTCCCCTCGATCCCGGCGCAGGGGATCGCGGCGTCGCCGTCCGCGGTCACCGGGCGTGCAGCCCGAACGGAGCGCCGAACCCCACGTGGCCCTCGAACGCGGCGGAACGAACGAGGCGCCCGCCCCGATGGTCGAGGGTCGGGAAGCCGTGACCGACGGTCCCGACCGCCTCGGGAGCCGCCTTCTGTTTCGTGTGCCGAACCTCCCGAAGGACGCGCCGAACGTTCTCCGGGTGGGACGCGACGTACTCGTCGACGGATCTGCACACGTTCCCCGTCATCGTCGTCCGCCGTGCACCCGGACCCGGCGTACGCCCGCGTCGCCGGGCCCCGGGCCGCTCCTCGCCGCGACCGGCTCCGCGCCGGTGACCGCGCGGGGCTCACGCTCCTGCACGGTCCGCTAGTCTGCCCGGTCCACCCGCCCTGACCCCGCGGGCCTGCACACGCATCGACCAGGCTCCGGAGGTCCAAACGTGGCGGAAGACGGCGGCACCCACGACTTCGCGCCGTTCTCGGCGACGGTCGTCGCGACCGGCCGCCGGTGGGTCGTCGTGCTCGCGGGCGAGCTCGACCTCGCGACCCGGCCGGCGATGCAGGCGGTCCTCGGGCCCGCCGGGCGCGGTGAGGCGGTGGAGCTCGTGCTCGACGTCTCGCGGCTGACCTTCGTGGACGCGGGCGCGGTGCGCTCGTGGTGCGACCTCGCCGGGGTGCTGCGCGGGCGGGGAGGGGGCCTGGTGCTGCGCGGCGCGTCGCGTGTGGTACGCAAGGTCGCCGAGCTCGTGGGGCTCGACCGTGTCGCACTCGTCGAGGGCCCGCGGCCGCCGGGGGGTGACGCGGCCCGAGGAGGGAGCCGGCACGGGCCGCAGGCGCGCGCGCGGGACGAGGAGGGGTGATGCCGATCGAGGCCGGGGTGCTCGCGAAGGCGCTCGCGGGGCTGAAGGAGCTCGATTCCTCCGCGTCGCCGGTGGAGGTGGCGCTCGGCCGGATCGTCGACGCGGCGCAGTCGGTGTTCGGTGTCACGGGTACCGGGCTGCTGCTCCTCGACGAGAACCAGGTGCTGCGCTACGTCGCGTCCTCCGACGAGACGGGGCGGGTGCTCGAGGTCGCGCAGGAGCAGGCGGGGATCGGGCCGTGCATCGACGCCGTGCTGCTCGACTCTGTGGTGCGCGTGCGCGACGTCGCGACCGATCCCCGGTACGGGGCGATCGCGCCGACCGTCGTCCCCCACGGGGTGCGGGCCGTGCTGGGCGTTCCGGTGCGCGTCGGCGGGTCGAGCATCGGCTCGATCAACGCGTACTCCGACGCGCCCCGTGACTGGGACGAGACGGAGGTCGAGGCGCTCCAGGCGTTCGACGCGCTGATCGAGATCGTCGTCGCCACGGCGCTGCTGTCCGAGCAGCGCGCCGCGGTGATCGACCAGTTGCAGCACGCGCTCGACAACCGGGTGACGATCGAGCGCGCGGTCGGGATCGTGATGCACCGCGAGCACCTCGACGCCGTCGGGGCGTTCAACCGCCTGCGCGCCGAGAGCCGCGCGACCCGACGCAAGGTCGTCGACGTCGCCCGTGAGGTCATCGCGGCCGTCTCGCCGCGGGTGGACACGTCGCGCTGACCCCGCGTGGTGGCCGGACCGGACGGTCCCGGTGTGCCCGCGCCGGGTCCGCGATGATCGTGCCGTGATCGTCGACTGTGCCCTGTACCGGGAGGGCCGCCGCCACGAGGGCGACCTGACGCCCGCCGAGGCGGCCCGGGGCTGCGACGCGCCGGGGGCGTTCGTCTGGCTCGGCCTGTACGAGCCGACCGCGGAGGAGATCGCGACCGTCGCAGGAGAGTTCGGGCTGCACGAGCTGGCGGTCGAGGACGCGGTGAAGGCGCACCAGCGCCCGAAGCTGGAGGTCTACGGGGACTCGCTGTTCGTGGTCCTGAAGACCGCCCGCTACCTGGAGGACACCGAGACCGTCGAGTTCGGCGAGATCCAGGTGTTCGTCGGTGAGCGGTTCGCGATCGTGGTCCGCCACGGCGCCGCGAGCGCCCTGTCGGGCACGCGCCACGGCCTCGAGGAACGCCCCGACCTCCTGCGCGCGGGCCCCGGTGCGGTGCTGCACGGGGTGGTCGACCGGGTCGTCGACGACTACCAGCCGGTGATCGACGGTCTCGACGACGACATCCGCGAGGTCGAGCTGCAGGTCTTCTCGGACGACTCCGACCGCTCGAACCCGGTCGAGCGGATCTACAAGCTCAAGCGCGAGGTGCTCGAGATGCAGCAGGCGACCGTCCCGCTGCTCGGCCCGCTGGAGACGCTGGCGGCGCAGGAGCTGCCCGCGGTCGCCCCCGCGGTGCGGCACTACTTCCGGGACGTCCACGACCACGTGGAGCGGGTCGTGCAACAGGTCGCGACGTTCAGCGAGCTGCTCACCAGCGCGCTCCAGGCGAACCTCACGCGCGTGAGCGTCCGCCAGAACGAGGACATGCGCAAGATCTCGGCATGGGTCGCGATCGCGGCGGTCCCGACGATGATCGCGGGCATCTACGGCATGAACTTCGAGCACATGCCCGAGCTCGACCAGCCGTGGGGCTACCCCGCGGTGCTCGCGTTCACCGCCACCGTGTGCGCGGCGCTGTACCGCGCGTTCCGCCGCAGCGGCTGGCTCTGACGCGCGGCACCGCGCGGCCCGTCGCGCCCCGTCATCGCGGGCTGCCGGCCGCGGCCGGGCCGGTCAGGCCGGGTCGGGTGCGTACGCGACGAGGCCGCCGGACGGGTTGGGCGGCGCGGCGAAGAACCAGAACCCGTAGGGCACGAACACCTTCCCGCCCGCGACGGACACGCCGCCCCCGAGGTCCGCGCCCGGGCGCGCGCTCCACAGGACCGAGCCGTCGGCGGCGTCGAACGCGTACACCGTTCCGGTGATCGTCGGCTGGAACACGACGCCGTTCGCGTAGGTGAGCGCGCCGAACGTTGCCGAGGGGAGATCGGTCTGCCAGACGATCGCGCCGGTCGCGGCGTCGAGCGCATACGTCGTGGACACGTTGCCGGGGTCGTGGAAGTCGACGTGGTCGGCCCACCGGTTCGAGGACACGTAGATCCGCCCGTCGTGGTACGCGGCGGTCGTCATGATGCCGCCGAGGTGGCTCCCCGTCGGGAGCTGCCGGGCCCACACGGTCTCGCCGGTGTCGCGGTCGAGGACGGCGTAGACACCGGCCTTGTCGCCGACCCCGACGACGTCGCGGTCGCCGATGCGGAACAGGTTCGGCGACGCCCCGATGTCGGCGTCGGGCCCCTGGGGCGGCGGCCGGAAGATCACGTACACGTCGCCGGCCGTGAACTGGCGCACCCAGCGCACCGCGCCCGTGCGGTAGTCGATCGCCATCAGCGCGTCGCTCCACGGCGCGGCCGGGTGTTCGTAGGTGTTGCCCGTGCCGATGTAGAGGGTCCGGCGCGACCGGTCGATCGCGGCCGACGACCAGACGGACACCCCTGCGCCCGAGGCCGCCGTGTCGCTCGTCGTGTACACACGCCAGCGCAACGCGCCCGTCTCGGCGTCGAGGGCGACGATGCTCCCGCGGAACGTGTAGTCGGGCTTGACGAACGCGAGCTCGATCGACGCGACGCCGACGATCACGAGGTCGTCGACACCCACCGGGGAGGAGAAGATGCGGGTGTCGGGGTGCGGATCGAGCTCGCGCGTCCAGCGCGGCGCGCCGGTGGCCCGGTCGAGCGCGTGGAGGTTGCCCGCCGCGTCGCCGACGTAGACCTTCTCGCGGAACACGAGCGGCGACGCGTCCACGATCGCACCGACGTCACGGGTCCAGCGCGGCGAGCCGTCGGCCGCCGACACGGCGCGCACCGTCCCGTCCCACGCGCCGAAGTAGACGCTGTCGCCCGCGACCGCCGGCGTGCTCGTCGACCCCACCGTCCCGGGGACCCGCCACAGCTCGCGCAGCGCCGGGGCGGTCCGCACCGAGATCGCCGACTCGTACGGGGCGGTGCGGGAGTTGGACCAATCGGCGCCGTAGGACGTCCAGCAGGCGGAGGCGAACAGCGCCACGACGGCCGCGACCACGACCAGCCGCGTCGCCCGGGTGGGTGCGAGGGGCACCCGCCGGACGCTACCGGTCCCCGGGCGGACCCGCACGCGTGACGCGCGGGCGGTGCGCGGGTGTACCAGGGCGCGGGCACGGGAAGAATCGCCGCGTCGGAGGTGGTTGGACCGGTCGCGGGGCTCCGCACGCGGGGCCGGACGAGGAGAGGATCGGATGCTCGGTTGGGTCGGTGACATCGAAGCCCTGACGCTCGGGAACACGAACTTCCGGACCGTCGTGTTCACGGGGACGCACACCCAGCTCACGCTGATGCGGATCCGGCCGGGTGAGGACATCGGGTGGGAGCGGCACTCCGCACCTCGACCAGTTCATCCGGATCGAGTCGGGTCGCGGCCGCCTGGAGCTCGGCGCGCAGGAGGACCGCGTCGACGAGAAGCACGAGGTCGAGGACGACTGGGCGATCATCATCCCCGCCGGCACCTGGCACAACGTCGTCAACACCGGCGACGAGGACCTGAAGCTGTACTCCCTGTACTCGCCGCCCGAGCACCCCGACGGGACCGTGCACGCGACGAAGGCCGACGCCGAGGCCGACGAGCACGACCACTGAGCCGCCGCCCGGCGTGCCCGCCGGCGGGCCGCGTCGGTAGTGTCACCCCGCCGGGAGCACGGAGGGTGACGTGGAGATCGCGGGCAAGAAGGCGGTCGTCGTGGGCGGCGCGTCCGGGATGGCCCGGGCGTCGGCGGAGCTGCTGGTGCAGCGAGGGGCATCGGTCGCGATCCTCGACCTGCCGACGTCGGCGGGTGCGGAGGTCGCGGCGTCGCTCGGCGGGGTCTTCGAGCCCGTCGACGTCACCGACGACGAGGGCGTCGAGCGCGCGCTCGACGCGGCGGTGTCGCGACTCGGTGGCCTGCACATCGCCGTCAACACCGCGGGCGGCGGCACGGCCATGCGCACGCTCACGAAGAACGGTCCGCACCCGCTCGCGGAGTTCCGCCGGGTCGTGGAGCTGAACCTCGTCGCGACGTTCAACCTCAACCGTCTCCAGGCGTTCCACATGTCGGGGAACGAGCCCGAGGACGGCGAGCGCGGCGTCATCATCGACACGGCGTCGATCGCGGCGTTCGAGGGCCAGATCGGCCAGGTCGCGTACACGGCGGCCAAGGCCGGCATCGCCGGCATGACCCTGACGATGGCGCGCGACCTCGGGAGCCTGGGGATCCGCGTCGTGGCGATCGCGCCGAGCCTGTTCCACACGGGGATCACCGCGCTGATCCCCGACGAGATGGCGGCGGGTCTCGTGCGCGACGCCGCGTTCCCCAAGCGCATGGGCCGCCCGGAGGAGTACGCGCGCCTCGCGGTGGCGATCGTGGAGAACCCGATGCTCAACGGCACCACGATCCGGCTGGACGCGGGCCAGCGGTTCGCCCCGAAGTAGCCGGGCCGCGACCCGGTCCCGCCCGGTGTGCGCCCGCCCTCCCGGGTGGTAACGTCGTTCTCGAGATCGGATTACGTCGCTTCCGGGGGGAGTGGTGGCGGACGACGGACGGGCCGCCGAGCGTCGCCGACCTCGTCGAGATCCACGCGCTGTGCGCGAGGTACATGTCGTACACGAGCCGCTTCGTGCAGGACCGGTGGCTCGACGTCTTCACGCCCGACGCCGAGTACCGCGCCTTCGGCACGCCGTACTCGCTCGATCGCTTCCCGGCGTTGCTCGCGGCGGCGCCGCGCGGCCAGTTCATCGGGAACATGCCGGTCGTCGAGATCGACGGCGACCGCCGCGACCGGCGTCCAGCACTTCGTCTTCGTCGACCAGCAGACGCACGCCATGCGGCTCGGTTGGTACGACGACGAGTACGTGCGGACCCGCGACGGTTGGCGCATCCGGAAGCGGTCCACCACGTTCATGCGCAAGCACGGCGGCTTCGACTCGGGCAGGCAGCACGATCCGCTCGCCGAGGCGGAGTGAAGGAGCGAACCGTGGGTGAGTTGCCGCCGATCATCAGCGTCGACGACCACGTCGTCGAGCCCCCGCACGTGTGGCAGGACCGGCTGCCGTCCCGCATGCGCGAGCGGGGACCACGCGTCGAGCGCGCGCGCTGGGGCGACTTCTCCCTCGCCGGGGGCGCGTCGTACAAGCAGGAGATGACCGAGGACGGCGCGTGGGGCGACTACTGGTCTGTACGAGGACCGTCTCGTCTACGTGCACAAGCGGCACGTCGCGATCCCGCTCGACGCGACGCCCGACGGGGACGTGAAGCGATTCGACCGTACGAAGATGTTCATCGGTGCGATCACCTACGACGAGATGCGGCCGGGCTGCTACGACCCGAAGGCGCGCGTCGAGGACCTCCGGCTCGGCGGTGTCGACGGTTCGCTCGCGTTCCCGACGTTCCCGCGGTTCTGCGGGCAGACGTTCATGGAGGGGACGATCTCGAGCTCGGGCTCGAGTGCGTGCGCGCGTACAACGACTGGATGATCGACGAGTGGTGCGGCGATTCCGGCGGGCACCTGATCCCGCTGTGCCTCGTCCCGATGTGGGACGTGCGAGCTCGCCGTCGCCGAGGTGCAGAGGAACGCGGCGCGGGGGAGCCGCGCGATCTGCTTCAGCGAGATCCCGACGCACCTCGGTCTGCCGAGCATCCACACCGGGTACTGGGACCCGCTGTTCGCGGTGTGCGAGGAGACGCGCACGGTGCTGTGCATGCACATCGGGTCGTCGTCGAAGATGCCGGCCGCCTCGCCCGACGCGCCACCGTCGACCGACATCATGCTCTCGTTCAACAACTCGATGGCGTCGCTCGCCGACTTCCTGTTCTCGGGCGTGCTGGTCCGGTTCCCGGAGCTCAAGCTCGCGTACTCGGAGGGCCAGATCGGCTGGATCCCGTACGCGCTCGAGCGCGCCGACAACACGTGGAGGTACCACTCCAACTGGACGCGGGCGAAGGAGACGATCCCCGAGCCGCCGTCGACGTACTACCGGGGTCGGATCTTCGGCTGCTTCACGAACGACGTGCACGGCGTCGCGTCGATCGCCGAGGTCGGCGAGGACAACGTGTGCTTCGAGACCGACTACCCGCACACCGACACGACGTGGCCGTTCGTCCGCGACGAGGTGGAGCGCATGACCGCGCCGCTCACCGACGAGCAGCGCTACAAGGTGCTGCGCGGCAACGCGATCCGGATGCTCGACCTCGACCGGACCTGACCGGACCCGCCCGGCGGTCGTCAGCCGGCGAGACCGCGCCGGCAGAACTCCCACGTCTCCTCGGCGGTGAGCCGCAGCTTCGGGTTCTCGACCAGGCGGTTGCCGAACCAGCTGTACATCACCGTCTGCTGGACGAGCGCGGCCGCACGGCGCGGGTCGCGAACCTTGATCGCCTTCGCGGCGGCTCGCGGCTTCGACGAGCTCGCGCGTCATTCGGGAGATCGGCGCCATCGCGGCGGTCACGCGCGCCGGATGGTTGACGGCGAGCTGCACCGAGAAGTCCATGATCGGGCGGCGGTTGTGCGCGCCGCGCTTGCGGGGTGACTCGGAGGGGTCGCACCACTCGTGGAGGCGGATCGCGAAGGCGCGGAGCCGGGCGACCGGCTCCGACTCGGCGTCGACGACGGCGCGCAGGTCGTCGACCGCCTCGCGGATCGTCTCCTCGAACAGGGCGAGCAGCAGCTCGTCCTTGCCGTCGAAGTACTGGTAGAAGCCGCGCAGCGACTGCTTCGACCGGTCGATCACCTCCTGGATCGTGAACTCGGTCGAGCCCTTCTCGTCGATCAGCGCGAACGCGGCGTCGAGGAAGCGCTGCACGCGCTGCTCCGCGCGCGAGCGCGCCGCGTTGAGGCTGCGCGCCACCGCCCGCTCGCGCCAGGCCGGTTGCCGCGTGCGTGCTCGTCGGGATCCAGCCTTCCGCCATGTCAGAGTCCTCGCTCTCGACTCGGCGCACCGTACCAGTGTCGGGGCACCGGAGAACGACGTTCGCGAAGAACGGGGTCACGGCGCGCTTGTAGACGCGGCCGCCCTTCATGACGAACCGGACGTCCTGGGTGGTCGGTGACGTCCTCCGACGGGTCGCCGGGCACGGCGACGAGGTCGGCGAGCAGGCCCGGGGCGATGCGGCCGCGGTCGTCGACGCCGATCAGCTCGGCGCTGGTCACCGTCGCGGCGCGCAGCGCCTGCATGGGCGTCATGCCCCGGTCGACCATCGCCCACAGCTCCTTGGCGTTGTCGCCGTGGGGGATCGCGGGCGCGTCGGTGCCGCACGCGATCTTGACGCCGGCGGCGATGGCCTTGGCGAGCATCGCGCGCGCGCGGGGGAACACCTCGGCGGCCTTCGCCTGCAGCTCCGGCGCGGCGCGGGACACGTCGAGACCCTTCGGAGAGGTAGCTGGTCGGGACGAGGAACGTGCCGTGCTCGACCATCATCCGGATGGTGTCGTCGCTCGCGAGGGAGCCGTGCTCGATGCAGTCGACGCCCGCCCGGATGCACGCGCGGATGCCGGCGTCGCCGTGGGCGTGCGCGGCGACGCGGAGGCCGGCGCGGTGCGCCTCGTCGACGATCGCCTCGAGCTCCTCGTCGGAGTACTGCTGCGCGCCGGCCTCGCCGCTGTGCGACATGACGCCGCCCGACGCGGAGATCTTGATCACGCGCGCGCCGTACTTGATCTGGTAGCGCACCGCCTTGCGGACCTCGGGCACGCCGTTCGGCGATGCCCTCCTCGACGCTGAGCGGCATGATGCCGGGGCCGAGCCGCTGGAACATCGTCGGGTCGAGGTGCCCGCCCGTGGGCGTGATGGCGTGGCCGGCCGGGCACGATGCGCGGGCCGTCGATCCACCCGTTGTCGACCGCGCGCGCGAGGGCGACGTCGAGGAGGTAGCCGCCGGTCTTGACGAACAGGCCGAGGTTGCGGACGGTCGTGAACCCCGCGAGGAGCGTCGTGCGGCAGTTCAGCGTTCCGCGCAGCGTGCGGAACGCCGGGTCGTCCTGCACGTCGCTGCGCGGGTTGCCGCCGCTCGGGCCGCCGAGGAGCAGGTTCAGCTCCATGTCCATGAGGCCGGGGAGGAGGGTGAGGTCGCCGAGGTCGATCTCGTCGCCGGTGGCCGGCACCTCCCGCGGGTTCACCGCGGCGATCCGGTCGCCGTCGACGACGACGACCGCCGGTGAGCGCACCTCGCCGGCGTCGACGTCCACCCAGCGGTCCGCCCGGACGACGACCGGTCCGCTCACGGGACCGGCTCGATCAGGAGGTCGAGGGAGGCCGCACCCGAGTCGGGGATGTGGGGCTGGCGCCACGCCTCCACCGGGAACGACACCATGACCAGCGAGTAGAGGAGCTGCAGCAGGTCGCTGCGCGTCCGGCGGGCATGTCGTCGAGCGGGAACCGGTCGCAGTACGCGATCGCCTCCGGGCGCCCGCGGGAAGAAGGCGTCGTAGAACGCCTGCATCTCGTCCATCGTGCTGGCGAGGCGCCGCGCGTACCGCTCGCGCTCGGTCGCGAGGCACCACGTGGCGCGCGAAGGGCTCGAGGTCCGAGAACTCGGGGCGGGAGCAGGCGGCGCCGGTGCCCGCTCATCGCGCCGCCCCCGCGCCGCTCGCGGGCGTACCGCTCGACCCATTCGGCCGCGACCTTGTGCAGGTGCCGGCACAGGACCTCCTGGTCGTTGAGGGGGAACTCGGTGACGACGCGCGACTCGAGCATCGTCTGCGTCGCCTCGAGGGTGTTGGCGTCCTGCAGCGCGTACTCCTTGAACGTGACCGCGGCCATCTCGTGCGCCAGTCGCTCGCGCGCGGTCGTCGCGGGCACGAAGTAGAGGTTCCCCTCGAACACGTGCGTGTCGTAGGAGGTCGGCCAGTAGTGGTACGTGAGGTACCAGCCGCGCTCCCAGATCAGGATGACGAAGTTCGGCCAGATCTGGAACGAGTCGAGCCCCCACGGCGACTTGTTCGCCGGGGTTGACACCGGACGGGCAGGGAGTCCACGCCGAGGTCGGGCGGGTCCCACGGCCCGAACAGCCCGCTGCGCGTCACGATCTCCATCGGCTTGAGCATCTCCGGCGGCAGCCGCCAACCCTGACCCCCGTAGGTCGTGATCATGCGGTGGGGGCCGTCGATCTCGTAGTGCAGACCCTCGAACCCCGCCGCCTGCACCTCGGGTCGCGCCGCGAACGGCGACTGGCGCGCGTGCAGGACGGGCGCGTGGTAGAACTCCTGGAAGGCGTCGAGGAAGAGCTTCCAGTTCGCCCCGACCTCGGCCCGGTACGCGAAGCGCTCCGTCATCCGGTCGAACGGGTACCCCTCGATCGCGGTGATCATCGGGCCGAGGAACTCTCGCAGCGGTTCCGGATCGTCACCCAGGTGGACGAACACGAAGCCCGACCAGACGTCGCAGTGGACGGGCACCAGGCCGTAGTCGGCCTTGTCGAGCCCGAAGAACTCGTCCTCCTGCTGCACGTACGAGCACCCGCCGTCGAGCTCGTACTTCCACCCGTGGTACTTGCAGACGAACTGGCGGCAGGTGCCGCTGGTCTCCTCGCGCGGGAAGTCGGTCCACACGAGCTTGTTGCCGCGGTGCCGGCAGATGTTGTGGAACGCACGGATCCGGTCGTCCATCCCCCGCACGACCACGACCGACGTCCTCGCGACGGCGAGCTCCTTGGTGAAGTAGCTGCCGCGGCGCGGGAGCTGCTCGACCCGCCCGACGTTGAGCCACGACCGCTTGAAGATCGCCTCCCGCTCGAGCTCGAAGAACTCGGGGGAGATCGAGTCCTCGTAGGAGATCGGTCCGGTGCCGAGCTCCGGGTAGTGCGCCGTCCAACTCCCCTCGGGGGGCTTCTCGAATCGGGCCATCGTCACTCCTGCGATGATGGGAGCCTCGTCGTCGCCACGACGGGCTCGAGGTCGGGATCGAGCTGGAGGCCGAAGCTGTTGAAGGCCATCGCCAGGCCGCTGTAGGTACCGACGACGAACACGAGCTCGACGAGCTGGGGCGGGTCGAGGTGCGCGGCCAGGCGCGCCCAGGTCGCGTCGTCGACGCGGTGCCGGTCGAGGAGCTGGTCGGTCGCCGCGAGCACGTCCGACTCGGGGGGCGGCCAGGCGCGGGCCGCGTCGCCCGCGGCGATCGCTTCGATCTCGTCGTCGGTGACGCCCAGCTCCCGCGCGATCCGGACGTGCTGCGCCCACTCGTAGTCGGAGCGCGTCCTCCACGCGACCCGTAGCACGGCGAGCTCGCGCAGGCGGTGCCCGAGGGCGGGCTCGCGCAGGAGCACCGCGTTGTAGCGCAGGAACGGCCCGGCGAGCGCCGGGTGGTGCATCAGCACGCCGAGCACGTTCGCGACCGGGGGCGCGTCCGCGTCCGGCGCCGCGAGGCGCGCCGCGGCCTCAGCGCCGAACGCGCCGGCGAGCGCGGCGCGGGCGTCGTCGCCCCACGGTCGCGGGGGAGGGGTGCCAGTCGCTCGGGGGTGCCGCGGCTCACAGGTACCAGCCGCCGTTCACGCCGATGAGCTGGCCCGTGACGTAGCCGGCCTCGTCGGAGCAGAGGAAGGCGCAGGCCGCCGCGACGTCCTCGGGGGTGCCGGCGCGCCGTACCGGGGTGCGCGCGGCGATCGCGTCGATGGCGGGCATGTCGCCGCGGGCCTCGGCCCGGCGCGCCATGGGCGTGTCGATGAAGCCGGGCGGGATCGTGTTGACGGTGATGCCGTGCGGTGCGAGCTCGAGGGCGAGCGCCTTGGTGAGGCCGACGACGCCACCCTTCGACGCGACGTAGTGGGCCATGTTCACCGCGCCCGACTGTGCGCTCGACGAGGAGATCGTGACGATCCGCCCCCACCCGGCCGCGAGCATGTCGGGCACCGCCGCCTGCAGGCAGTGGAACGTCCCGGTCAGGTTGACCGCGATCATGCGGTCCCACGCGTCCGCGGTGATCTCGGTGAACGGCCGGAACTCGTCGAGGCCGGCGCTCGTCACCAGGATCTCGACCGGGCCGAGCTCGGCCCGAACCGTCGCGAACGCGTCGTCGACGGCGCGCCGGTCGGCGACGTCGACCGGCAGGGCGAGCGGGCGGGTGCCGGCGCGGGCGAGCTCGTCGGCGGCGCGCGCCGCGGCGTCGCCGTCGAGGTCGAGCACGGCGACCCGGTGGCCCGAGCGGGTGAACCGCCGCGCGATCGCGAGCCCCATGCCCGACGCGGCCCCCGTGACGACGGCCACCCGTCCCAACGCGTCCCCCTTCCGGCCCGGCCCGCGGGCGAGTATGGCGGATCCCCCGAGGGTGTGCAAGCGCACTCTCGCCATACGAGAATGCCATTGCCATCCTGCCGGCGCCGCCGGTAGGGTCGCCCGCCGACGGACTCGAGGGGGCAGGGTGCGGATCGGGCTGATGGTCGGCCCCGAGCGGGGGCGCTACCGGGAGAAGGTCGCGCGGCTCACCGGCGACGCGCGGGACGCGGAGGCGGCGGGCTTCACGTCGGTGTGGGTGCCGCAGCTCCCCGACGACTTCGACGCGCTCACCGCGATCGCCTGCATGGGGCCCGTGACCGAACGGATCGAGCTCGGCACCGCGGTCGTGCCGATCCAGACGCGCCATCCGGTCGCGATGGCGCTGCAGGCCCTCTCGACGCAGGCGGTCTGCGGCGGCCGGCTCACCCTCGGGCTCGGTCCGTCGCACCACTGGATCGTCTCCGACATGCTGGGGCTCGCCTACGAACGCCCGGCGCGGCTCGTGCGCAACTACGTCGAGGTACTGAACGCCGCGCTCGCCGGACCGGGCCGGGTCGACGTCGAGAACGACGACTTCCGGGTGCACAACCCGATCGACGTCACCGACCTGGCGCCCATCCCGGTGCTGCTCGCCGCGCTCGCACCCGCGATGCTGCGCGTCGCGGGCGAGCTGGCGGCGGGAACGGTCCTGTGGATGGCGGACGAGCGCGCGATCTCGACCCACGTCGTCCCGCGCATCACCCGCGCGGCCGAGGCCGCCGGGAGGCCGGCGCCGCGCGTGGTCGCGGGCGTGCCGGTGACGGTGTGCGCGTCGTCGGAGGTGGACGGGGCGCGCGAGCGGGCGAACCGCGTCCTCGGGCACGCCGAGTACTCGCCGAACTACGAGCGGCTCCTGGAGCACGGCGACGCCCGCGACGTCGGTGACCTCCTCGCCGCCGGTGACGAGGCGGCGGTGCTCGCCCGCCTCACGCGCTTCCGGGACGCGGGCGCGACCGACCTCGCGGTCCGGGTGCTCCCGATCGGGCCGGACCGGTCGGCGCGGCTCGCGTCGCGCACGCGGACCATCGAATTCCTGTCGTCGCTGTGTCCGCAGCTGTGACCGACCCCACCCGCCCACGGGCACGGGATCGCGGCCGGGGCCCCGGGCGCGGCTCAGGCGTCGTAGTCGACGACGACCTCGGCGCTGGTCGGCACCGACTGGCAGGTCAGGATCCAGCCCTCGGCGACCTCGTCGGGCGACAGCGCGTTGTTCGCGCGCATCCGCACCGAACCCGCGTCGAGGTGCGCCATGCACGTCGCGCAGTTGCCGGCCTCGCACGAGAACGGCGGCCGCAGCCCGGCGCGCCGCGCCGCCTCGAGCACCGTGTCGCCCGCCTGGTAGCGCACCTCGTGGCGCCGGCGGCCGAGCCGGATCACCAGCGCGCACGGTCGCGGCGTCCGGCGGGGGGGCGCCGGGCGGGCCCGCGCCCTCGTCGTGGTCGTTCGTGCGCATGGGCGGCGTCCGGGTCCGGCGGGCTCCCCCGGGATGATAAGCCGGTATCCGATAGTTGCAAGAACACTCTCGATTCTTGCTAGTGTCGTTCTCGCCCCGGGGTCGCGCGCAGCCGGCGCAGGGAGGGCGGTGTGAGCGACGACGCGTACCGGACCATCCGCGTCACGCCGATCGCCGGCGCGCTCGGGGCGGAGATCGCCGGCGTCGACCTCGCGGGCGAGCTCCCCGACGAGACCCTCGCCGAGATCCGGCGCGCCTTCCTCGACCACCTCGTCGTGTTCTTCCGGGACCAGCAGCTCCGCTGCGACGAGTTCCTCGCGTTCGCGCGCCGCATCGGAGAGCCGGTCGAGTACCCGTTCGTCAAGGGGCTCGACGGCTACCCGGAGATCATCGCGGTGACGAAGCTGCCGCACGAGACCGTGAACTTCGGCGGCATCTGGCACAGCGACACCGCGTACCTGGAACGGCCGCCGATGGCGACGATGCTGCTCGCCCGCGAGGTGCCGCCCGCCGGCGGCGACACGATGTTCGCGAACATGTATGCGGCGTTCGAGTCGCTGTCGCCCGCGATGCAGCGCATGCTCGAGGGGTTGCGCGCGGTCAACAGCTCGGCGCTCGCCGACGTCTCGAAGACCCGTGAGGACCGCATCCGCGACAGCGGACACGGCGACGACCGCGAGTACGTCGCCGAGCACCCGGTCGTGCGCACGCACCCCGAGACCGGCCGCAAGGCGCTCTACGTGAACGTCGCGCACACCGCGCGCTTCGCCGGGATGACCGAGGAGGAGAGCCGGCCGCTGCTGCGGTTCCTCTTCGCGCACTCGGTGCGGCCGGAGCACACGTGCCGCTTCCGCTGGGAGGTCGGGCTCGCTCGCGCTGTGGGACAACCGGTGCACGATGCACAACCCCGTGAACGACTACCACGGCTACACGCGCGGCGGATGCACCGGATCACGCTCGCCGGGGACGTGCCGCGGTGACCGGACGGTGCCGCACCGGCACCGCGGCCCGGTTGTGGGGGACGACGCTCTCGCCGTTACGTTCGCGGGGTTGCTCGTGACGCGACCCGGGGGAGACGGGTGCGGCGCAGCGAGGTCACCTGGCCGAGCGATCCCGGCGATGGTGCGCGACACCGCGCGCCGGGCACCGGACGCGAGGCGGTCGTCGACGGCGACCGGCGCGTCGACTTCGCGACGCTGCGCACGCAGGTCGACGGCGCGGCGCGGGCGCTGGTCGCGTCCGGGATCGGGCGCGGCGAGCGCGTCGCGGTGTGGGCGCCCAACTCGCTCGAGTGGATCGTCGCCGCGCTCGCGCGTCACCACCGCCGGTGGCGTGCTCGTGCCGGTCAACACGCGCTTTCGCGGCGCGGAGGCCGGCTACGTGCTGGCGCGCAGCGGCGCCCGCGTGCTGTTCACGGTGCGGGGGTTCCTCGACACCGACTACCCGGCGCTGCTCGCCGCCGCGGGCGTCCGGCTCCCCGCGCTGGAGCACACGGTCCTGCTCGCCGGCGATCCCGGACGGCACGCTCGGTGGCGTGGGACGACTTCGTCGCCCGCGGGACGCGCGTGACCGATCGGAGCTCGACGCGCGCGCCGGCGCTGATCGGTCCCGACGACCCGAGCGACGTCGTGTTCACGTCCGGTACGACCGGCAGCCCGAAGGGCGTGGTGATGACGCACGGGCAGACGCTGCGCGCGTACCTCGACTGGTGCGACTGGGCCGACCTGCGGCCCGGCGACCGCTACCTGATCGTCAACCCGTTCTTCCACATCTTCGGCTACAAGGCCGGCTGCCTCGCGTGCTTGATGCGCGGCGCGACGATCCATCCGCTCGCGGTGTTCGACGCGGCGTCGGCGCTCGAGATCGTCGAGCGCGAGCGCATCACCGTGCTGCCGGGGCCGCCGACGCTCTACCACTCGCTGCTCGACCATCCCGACCGGGCGCGCCGCGACGTCTCGAGCCTGCGCGTCGGCGTCACCGGCGCGGCCGACATCCCCGTCGAGCTCGTCCGGCGCGTCCGCGAGGAGTTGCCGTTCGAGCGCCTGCTCACCGGGTACGGGCTCACGGAGGCGGGCACGGTCACCGGCAGCCGCCCCGACGACGACTTCGAGCACGTCGCCACCACCGTCGGCGTGCCGTGGCCGGGCTTCGAGGTGCGGGTCGTCACCGACGCGGGTCGCGGATGCGCCGATCGGCGAGCCGGGCGAGGTGCTCGTGCGCGGCGAGACCGTGACGCGCGGCTACCTCGACGACCCGGAGGCGACGCGGCGGCCATCGACGCCGACGGGTGGCTGCACACCGGCGACGTCGGCACCGTCGACGCCGACGGGCACCTCCGCATCGTCGGGCGCATCAAGGACATGTTCATCGTCGGCGGGTTCAACGCGTACCCGGCCGAGATCGAGAACCTGATGCTCCGTCACCCGCGCATCGCGCAGGTCGCCGTGATCGGCGTGCCCGACGAGCGCCTCGGGGAGGTCGCGAAGGCATTCGTCGTGCTGCACCCCGGCCCCCCGATCGAGGAATGGGAGATCGTCGAATGGGCTCGCGGCGAGATGGCCAACTACAAGGCGCCGCGCTCGGTCGAGTTCCTCGACGCGCTCCCGGTGAACGCGACCGGCAAGGTCGTGAAGGACGAGTTGCGCGCCCGAGGCGGTGCCGTCGTGACGGCGGCGCGGGGCGAAGGCGGGCGCGCCGCACGATCGGAGCCCTTGATGGCACGCGTCCCGGTGGCCGAGGGGATCTTCACGTGGCCGAGCGACGAGCCGCGCCTGATCGGCAGCCGCTGCCGCGCGTGCGCGCATCGTGACGTTCCCCGCGCAGCGGTCGTGCCCGCGATGCGCGTCGACCGACATGGACGAGCAGCTGCTGTCGCGGCGCGGGCGTCTGTGGGCCTGGACCACGCAGCACTTCCCGCCGCCCGCGCCGCCCTACGCGGGGCCGACCGGCGCCGACTTCGCGCCGTTCGGCGTCGGGTACGTGGAGCTCGCCGGCGAGGTGCAGCGTCGAGGCACGCGCCTCACGACCACGGATCCCGAGGTGCTCGCGCCGGGGACGGAGATGGAGCTGGTGCGTCGTGCCGTTCCGGACCGACGATTCGCAGGCGAACGAGGTCGTGACGTTCGCGTTCCGGCCGGTCGGCGTGAGGAGGGGAGTCGAGCAGGATGGACGTCGCGATCGTCGGGGTCGGGCTGCACCCGTTCGGCCGGTTCCCCGGGCGTGACCGCGATCGAGATGGGCGCGGTCGCCGTGCGTCGACGCGCTCGCGGACGCAGGGATCGAGTGGCGCGACGTCCAGTTCGCGTTCGCCGGGAGCTACGAGGTCGACAACCCCGACGCGGTGGTCGCGCTGCTGGGGCTGACCGGCATCCCCTTCACGGACGTCTACAACGGCTGTGCGACCGCGGCCAGCGCCCTCACGCTCGCCGCGAACACCATCCGGCTCGGCGACCACGACCTCGGCATCGCCATCGGGATGGACAAGCACCTCCCCGGTGCGTTCAGCGCCGACCCGCGCCTGTACGCCTGCCCGTCGTGGTACGGCGAGCTCGGCCACTTCGTCACGACCAAGTTCTTCGGGATGAAGATCAACAAGTACATGCACGACCACGGCATCTCTCGCGAGACGCTCGCGCGCGTCGCGGCGAAGAACTACCGCAACGGGTCGCTGAACCCCAACGCGTTCCGCCGCAAGCCGCTGTCGGAGGAGGAGATCCTCGCCTCGCCGGTGCTCAACCACCCGCTGACGCAGTACATGTTCTGCAGCCCCGACGAGGGGGCGGCGGCGGTCGTGCTGTGCCGGGCGGAGCTCGCCCGCCGCTACACCGACACACCCGTCTACCTCCGCGCGTCCACGGTGCGGACGCGCCGGCTCGGCGCGTTCGAGGTGCACCACCCGTGGCTGCCGGTGGAGGAGGTCCCGGGCCCGACGGTCGACGCGTCGCGCGCCGCGTACGAGGCGGCCGGGATCGGGCCGGAGGACGTCGACGTCGATCCAGCTCCAGGACACCGACGCCGGCGCGGAGGTGATCCACCTCGCCGAGAACGGGTTCTGCGCCGACGGCGAGCAGGAGGAGCTCGTCGCGCAGGGCGCGCTGGAGATCGGCGGACGGCTGCCGGTCAACACCGACGGGGGTCTGATCGCGAACGGCGAGCCGATCGGTGCGTCGGGGCTGCGGCAGGTGCACGAGATCGTGCTCCAGCTCCGGGGACGCGCCGGAGAACGCCAGGTTCCCGGCGAACCACGCGTCGGCTACACGCAGCTCTACGGGGCACCCGGCACGGCCGGGGTGTCGATCCTGTCGCGCTGAGCGATGGACACGAGGCTCACCCCCGAACAGGACGAGCTGCGCCGCGCGGCACGGCGGCTGCCCGTACGCACGGGGTGCGGGCGGTCGCGGACCTCGACGACCCGGCGCGCCGGGCGCGCCTCGCCGCCGCGGTCCGCGACGCCGGCTGGCCCGGGCTGCGCGACGACGCGGGCGGCGGCGCGCCGCTCGCGAGCGGGGTCGAGGCCGCGATCGTCGCCGAGGCACTCGGCGCGGGCGTCGCCGACACCGCCTACGCGGGGCCGCTGCTCGCCCGCGACCTCGCGCGCCGGGCGGGCGCGCGCCCCGGAACCGGGCGTCGCGGTCGCCCACCGGCCCGACCTCGGCGGTGTCGCGGCGGCCGGGTCCGGGCCACCGTCCGCCGGCCTCGCCCTCGACGCGGACGGCTGCGACGCGGCGTACGTCGTCGTCCCCGACGGGAGCGGCTACCGGCTCGGCCGCGTCCCGCTCGCGCCGAGGCGGCGCGGCTCCGACCTCACGCGGGCGGCGCGCGACGTGGTCGCCGGCGCGCCCGCGCGAGCCCGTGCGGCACGAGCGGCTCCTCACCGACGACGACCTCGCGCGCGTGGCACGCGCTCGGACTCGCGCTGACGAGCGCCGACCTCGTCGGGGTGATGCGCGGCGTGCTCGCGGTCGCCGTCGAGTACGCGGCGCAGCGGCGGCAGTTCGGCGTGCCCGTCGGCTCCTTCCAGGCGGTGCAGCACCTGCTCGCCGAGGCCCACTGCCTGCTCGAGGGCTCGCGCCAGCGTCGCGCAGCACGCCGCGTGGGCCGTCGACGAGCTGCCGCCCGCGAGGCGCGCGCGGCCGGGCGTGTCGCCAAGGCGTACTGCGCCCGGGCGGCGCGCACGGTCTGCGAGACCGCGATCCAGGTGCACGGCGGGCATCGGGAACACGTGGGAGTGCATCGCGCACGTCTACCTGCGGCGCGCGCTGTGCTCGCGCACGGTGGTTCGGGGACGACGGCGAGCACCTGCGCGCGCTGGCACACGAGCGGATCGGAGGGGACCGTTGGACTTCCGTGACTCGCCCGCCGAGGCGGAGTTCCGGGCCCGGCTGCGCGCATGGCTCGCCGACAACAACCCCGGCCTGCCCGCCTCGTCGACCGACGACGAGTACTGGGCGCGCCAGGCCGAGTGGCACACGGCGCTGTACGACGCCGGCTTCTTCGGGCTGAGCTGGCCGTCGCGCTACGGCGGCCACGACCTGCCGCCGCGTGTACGACGTCATCCTCGACGAGGAGCTCGCCGCCGCGGGGCGCCGCCGCGGCCCGAGCCTCGGCTACCTGGTGCAGGGCATCACGGTGCACGGCAGCGACGAGGTGAAGGACGCGGTTCCTGCCCGGCCTGATCAGCGGCCGGGAGCGCTGGTGCCAGGGCTTCAGCGAGCCCGACGCCGGGTCCGACCTCGCGTCGCTGCGGACCACGGCGACGCGCGACGGCGACGAGTACGTGATCGACGGCCACAAGATCTGGACGAGCTACTCCGACGTCGCCGACTGGTGCCTGCTGCTCGCGCGCACCGACCCGGACGCGCCGAAGCACAAGGGGCTCTCCGCCTTCGCGGTGCCGATGCACCAGCCGGGGATCGAGCAGCGGCCGCTGCGGATGATCAACGGCATCACGAACGAGTTCGGCCAGGTGCGCTTCGACGGCGCGCGGGTCCCGGCCGCGAACATGATCGGGAGCCCGGGCGAGGGCTGGCGGCTCGCGATGACGTCGTGAGCCACGAGCGCGAGCCCGGCGAGCTCGGCTACGTCGCCCGCTACGCCAAGGCGGTCAAGGAGCTCGAGCAGCCGTGCGCTCCGACCCGGCGGCGTACCGGGCCGACCAGGCGCGAGGCGGTCGCGTGGGCGCACGTGCAGGCCGAGATGCTGCGGCTGCACGTGTGCCGGCGGCTGTCGGAGCGCCTCGACGGCGTCGACCACGGGCCGGGGGGCTCGGTCGACAAGCTGCTGATGACCTGGGTGGAGCAGTCGGTCGGGCACGCCGCGCTCTCGGTGTCGGGTGCGGGGCCGTGACCGACGCCGACGACGTCCGGCTGAAGGTGTACCTCTACAGCCGGGCCCAGAGCGTCATGGGCGGCACGTCGCAGATCCAGAAGAACATCGTCGCGACGCGGATCCTCGGCCTGCCGACGGCCTGAGGCCCCGGAAAGGACACCGATGGACTACGACCTGCCCGCCGCGATCCGCGTCGAGGCCGACGGGCCCGTACGGGTCGTGCGGCTCGCCCGGCCCGAACAGCTCAACGCGGTGAACGACGAGCTGCACCTCGGCGCTCGCACGCGTGTTCCCCCGGCTCGACGCCGACGCGGACGCGCGCGTCGCGGTGATCACGGGGGAGGGACGCGCCTTCTCGGCGGGCGGCGACTTCGACCTGCTCGACCGCATGGCGAACGACCGCGCCCTGCGCCGGGCGGTGATCGCCGAGGGCCGCGAGCTGGTGCTGAACATGGTGCGCTGCCGCGTGCCGGTCGTCGCGGCGGTGAACGGCCCGGCCGTCGGCCTGGGGTGCAGCGTGGTCGCGCTGTCCGACGTCGTGTACATGGCCGAGTCGGCGTACCTCTCGGACCCGCACGTGACCGTCGGGCTGGTCGCGGCCGACGGCGGGCCGCTCACCTGGCCGCTGCACACGAGCCTGCTGCTCGCCAAGGAGTACGCCTTCACCGGCGAACGCATCCCGGCCCGCCGGGCCGCCGAGATCGGGCTCGCGAACCGGGTCTGCCCCGACGACGAGCTCCTGCCGGCCGCGCTCGCGCGCGGCGCACCGGATCGCCGCGCTGCCGCGCCAGGCGGTCGAGATGACGAAGCGGGTGCTCAACCTCCACCTCGAGCGGGCCGTGCTCGCCACGATCGACTTCGCGATGGCGGCCGAGACCGAGTCGTTCGACACTCCCGAGCTGCGCGCGAACGTCGACCGGTTCCTCGGCCGCGGGGAGGGGCGCCCCGGCGGCGGGCGCGCGTAGCCTCCCTGCACGTCCACCGGATGCGGGGCGCGGGACCGGCGCCCGGCGAACGCGAGGAACGTGCGGGTGAGTGCGCGTCGGATCGACTACGCGGGCAGTGTCCACGACGAGCGCGAGATCGAGGCGGTCGTCGCCGTGCTGCGCGGCGGGCCCCAGGCGCTGCGGATCGGCAGGAACGTGCGGGCCTTCGAGCGGCGCGTGGCCGAACTGTTCGGCAAGCGCCGGGGGGTGATGTGCAACTCCGGATCGTCGGCGCTCTACCTCGCGATCGAGTTGCTCGGTCTGGACCCCGGCGACGAGGTCCTCACCCCGGCGCTCACGTTCTCCACCGACATCGCCCCGATCGTCCGGGCCGGCCTGGTGCCGGTGTTCGTCGACGTCGAGCCGGACACCTACAACGTGGACGTCGACGCCGTCGAGCCGATGATCGGCCCGCGCACGCGGGCGATGCTCGTTCCCAACCTCGTGGGGAACGTCCCCGACTGGGACCGCCTGCGCTCGATCGCGGACGCCCACGGGCTGCGCGTCGTGGAGGACTCGTGCGACGCGCTGGGTTCGACCCTGCGGGGCAGGCCGACGGGCACGCGCTCCGACATCTCGGTGACCTCGTTCGCGCTCTCGCACATCATCACCGCGGCGGGCACGGGCGGGATGGTGCTCCTCGACGACGACGAGCTCGTCGACCGCTGCCTCCTGCTGCGGCGGTGGGGGCGGCGCTCCGAGCCGCAGTTCTACGGGTCGCGGCGCGGTGTGGACCGACGGTTCTTCTCGAGGATCGACGGCGACCTCGAGTACGACAACCTCTTCATCTTCGACGAGATCGGCTGGAACTTCGAGCCCTCCGAGCTGTCGGCCGCGTTCGGGCTCGTGCAGCTCGACAAGCTGCCCGACAACCTCGCGGCCCGCAAGCGGAACTTCGCCCGCCTCTCGGCGCACTTCGGGCGCCGTCCCGACGTGTTCGTGCTGCCCCGCACCACACCCCAGGTGGACACCGCCTGGCACATGTTCCCCGTGCTCATCCGGCCGGGGTCCGGCGTCGGGCGCGCCGCGTTCCAGGAGCACATGGAGCGCAACGGCGTCGACACGCGCATGGTGTGGACCGGCAACGTGCTGCGCCAGCCCGCCTTCCGCGACATCCCGCACCGCGCCCCGGACGGCGGGTTGCCCAACACCGACCGGGTGATGGAGCAGGGCCTCGTGCTCCCCGCGAACCACGCGTTGACCGACGACGACGTCGACTACATCTGGGCGACGGCCGAGGCGGCGCTGCCACCGGCGCCCGCAACCGCGACCGGGGCGGCGGGCCCCGCCGGGCGCGGCGAGCCGACGTGACGGGCGAGCGGTTCCGTGGCCGGCGGGTGCTCGTGACGGGCGCGAGCCGCGGGATCGGGGCGGCCACCGCGACGCGCCTCGCGGCCGAAGGTGCCGACGTCGCGATCGTCGCGCGCACCGTCTCCGCCCACGACCACCTGCCGGGCAGTCTGGCGGAGACGGCCGCCCGGCTCGCGCGCTTCGGCGGCCGGGTCGCCGCCGTCCCGGCCGACCTCTCCGACGAGACGGCGCGTGCGACCGTCGTCCCGCGGGCGGTCGAGGCCCTCGGCGGCCCGATCGACGTGCTGGTCAACAACGCGGCCGCGGCGATCCACGCGCCGCTGCGCGGCTTCCCCCTGCGGCGCCGGCGCGTCACCTTCGAGGTGAACGTGCACGCCCCCCTCGACCTCGCGCAGGCCGTGGCGGGCCCGATGGTCGAGCGCGGCGAGGGCTGGATCGTGAACGTGTCGTCGGCCTCGGCGCGGCTCGCCGCCGACCCCACGATGAGCGTGTACGGCGCGTCGAAGGCCGCGCTCAACCGGATCACGCAGGGCCTGGCGCTGGAGCTCGCCGGCACCGGGGTCCGGGTCAACACGATCGAGCCGCGTGCCGCGGTGATGAGCGAGGGGGCGGCCGCGCTCGTCGGCGCCACGCTGCGCGAGGACCAGGTCGAGCCGATGGAGACGATGGTCGAGGCCGTCGTGGCGC
Source organism: Acidimicrobiia bacterium (assembly GCA_026002935.1). Taxonomy (GTDB): domain Bacteria; phylum Actinomycetota; class Acidimicrobiia; order IMCC26256; family PALSA-610; genus BPGH01. Next base: position 182,109 of record BPGH01000002.1, on the reverse strand, counting down.
TCGCCGACTGCCCCGCCGACCTCACCGGCCGGACCTGCGTGAGCCTCGACCTCGTCGCGGAGCTCGGGCTCACGGTGCGCGCGCTCGACGGCGGGCCCCTCCGGTGAGCGGCCCGGGGCCGGCCGTCCGGGCGGGTGACGCGCCGTCAGAACTCGACCCCGGGCGGCACCCACGACGGCGGGCGCTTCTCCATGAAGGCGCGCATCCCCTCGCGCATCTCGGCCGACCGCTCGAGCGCGCCGAACATCGTCTGGTAGTCGATGAAGCCGTACCGCTCGTTGAGCATGCGCTTGACGTGGGCGCGCGCCTCGGGGGCGGTGCGCATGATCTGGTGCGCCGCCTCCACCGCCGCGGCCCGGAGCCGGTCGTGCGGGACGACCCGCGAGATCACACCGAGCCGCTGTGCCTCCGCCGCGTCGAATGGGCGCGCCGACAGGAGCAGGTCGCGCGCGGCGGCGATCCCGACGTGGGCGGGCAGCGCGGCCGCGAACGTCGCGTCGGGGATCCCGCGCAGGAGCTCCGGCACCCGGAACGTCGCCCGGTCGCTCGCGACCGCGATGTCGGCCATCATGGCGATGAGCAGGCCGCCGGCCTGGCAGATGCCGTTCACCGCGGCGACGACGGGCGCCCGGCTGTCGCGGATCGCGAGGAACGGCAGCACGTCCTCGTACACGTCGTCGGGGAGTGACTCGCCGGGTTCGGAACGGCCACCCAGGTCGCCGCCGGGGGCGAACACGTCCCCGACGCCGGTGATCACGAGCGCACCGAGGTCGGGGTCGCGGTTGACGAGCCGCACCGCCCGCTTGATGCCGTAGTACATCGCGGGCGTGAGCGCGTTGCGGGCCGAGGGCCGGTCGATGACGCACCACGCGATCGGGCCGTCCCGCTCCAGCCGCAACGCGGGCGTGCCGAGGTCGTCCATGCGGCGGGACGATAACGGCCGGTCCTCCCGCCGTGCGCCGGGCGAGCCCCGGCGCGGACGCGTTCGACAACGGCGGGCGTCCGGCGCTAGGACTCGCGGGTCCGCCGACGCGAGGAGAACGACGTGGCCCTGTTCGACGCATTCCGGTACGACGGCAAGCGGGTCCTGGTCGTCGGGGGCGCGACCGGCATGGGCGCCGCGGCCGCCCAGGTCGCGCAGGACGCCGGGGCCGAGGTCGTCGTCATGGACTACGCCGAGGTGACCCAGCCGGGCGTCAAGGCGATCCGCATGAGCCTCGCCGAACGCGACTCGATCGACGCCGCGGTCGACGAGTGCGGCGGCCGCGTCGACGCGCTGTTCGCGTGCGCGGGGGTGGCCGACGGCACGCCCGGGATCGAGCGGATCAACTTCATCGGGCACCGGTACCTGATCGACCGGCTGCTGGCCAAGGGGATGCTCGGCCGGGGCTGGCGCGATCGGGTTCATCTCGTCGGCCGCCGGACTCGGATGGGAGGCCAACTTCGCCGAGCTCCAGGAGCTGCTCGACACGACGGACTTCGACGACGCGGTGCGCTGGGTCGAGGAGCACGGCAAGGCCGACTACATGTCGACGAAGCAGGCGATCTGCGCGTACGTCGCGCGCGAGGCGTTCCGCTTCCTCAAGCAGGGCATCCGGATCAACGCGATCTGTCCCGGCCCGACGGACACGCCGCTCGCCCAGGCGAACAAGGAGATGTGGCTCGGCTTCGGCGCCGACTACCGGGCCGAGGTCGGCATCGAGGCGTCCACGCCGCTCGAGCAGGCCTACCCGCTCGTGTTCCTGTGCAGCGACGCGGCGGCGGCGATCACCGGGATCACGCTCATCTCCGACGCCGGCTACATCAGCTCGGGCATCACCGGCTCGTACCCCGCCGCGACACCGCTCGCGAACATGCTCCTGTTCCGGTAGGGCCCGGCGTGCCGCCGCCCGCCGGCGCGGCGTCAGCGGGCGTCCGCCGGGTCGAACTCGAGGTGCAGCCGGGTGAGTCCGCGCAGGATGTAGGTCGGCGCGTAGCGGTAGCGGCGGGCCCCGGGCGGGCCGTGGTGCTCCGCCGAGATCCGGATGTCGCTCGTGCGGTCGAGGAGGCGCTCGATGCTGACGCGGGCCTCGGCGCGCGCGAGCGGTGCGCCCGGGCAGGTGTGCACGCCGTGGCCGAACGCGAGGTGGGCGCGCGCGTCGGGCCGGTCGAGGTCGAACTCGTCGGGGTGCTCGAAGCGGCGCGGGTCGCGGTTCGCGGCGCCGTTCAGCACCATCACGGTCGTCCCGGCCGGGATCTCGACCCCGCCCACCGTCGCGGGGACCCGCGTGAGGCGGAAGTCGCCCTTGATCGGGCTCTCGTAGCGGAGCATCTCCTCGACGAATGCCGGGATCCGGTCCCGCTCGGCGCGCAGCAACCGTTGCAGGTCGGGACGCTCCGCGAGCATCTGCAGCGCGGAGGCCAGCAGCCTCACCGTCGTCTCCTGGCCGGCGGCGAACAGGTTCGCGGCGATGCGCACGACGTCGATCACCTCGGGCGTCGAGCCGTCGGGGAACGTCGCGAGGGCGAGCCCCGTGAGCACGTCACCGCGTGGTTCGCGACGGCGGTCCTCGACGTACTCGGTGAAGCGGGCGTACAGGTACTCGAGCGGGCTGTGCTCCATCGCCTGCTGATCGGTGTTGCCCACCGCGCTGTCGTGACGGCGCGCGAGCAGCATCTCCCGGAACGCCAGATGGTCGGACTCCGGCACGCCGAGGAGGTCGGCGATGACGAGCATCGCGAAGGGCTGGGCATAGTCGCCGACGAACTCGCACTCGCCGCGAAGCGCGAACTCGTCGATCTGCCGATCGGCGAGGCGCCACATGAACTCCTCGTTCTCCTTCAGCCGTTTCGGCGTGATGAGGCGCATCAGCAACGCGCGGTGCGCGGTGTGCTTCGGCGGGTCGAAGGTGGGGAGCTGGTCGCTCATCGGGAGCTCGTCGCGGTGCTCCTCGATGAGCGCGCTCACGTCGTCGCCCTCGAGCGGCACGGGGAACCCCGGGAACGGGCCCGTCACCGAGTTGCACGACGAGAAGGTCGCGGTGTCGTGGTAGACGGCGATCGCCTCCTCGTAGCCGGTCACCATCACGACACCGTGGTGCGGCTCGCGCGTGACCGGGCAGCGCGACCGGAGGTGCTCGAAGTACGGGTAGGGATCGGCGACGAGGGAGTCGTCGCGGAAGAAGTCGACGGCGTCGAAGTCGGTCACGGGCGGGCTCCGTCGTCGTGCGCGGGTGGTGCGTGCCCGGGACGGGTGCCGGCCCGGCCCCGGCCGCAGGCTCCGGATACCTCGTTAGCACTCTACGAGAGCGACGTTTCCGCCGCAACGGCGGGGTCAGAGCTCGACGAGGGTCGGCACCCGGCGGCGCGCGACGAGCCGGCGCCCGAGGTCGAGGGCGATCGCGTCGGCGGAGCCGAACAACCCGTCGAGGACGAGGGCGCGCCGCAGGTGCCGGTGGAACGGGTGGTCGGTGGTGAACCCGATCCCCGCGAGCACCTGCTGGCAGTGGGCCGCGACCGCCGCGGCCGCGCGACCCGCGACGGCCTTGGCGAGCGCGGCGGTCTCCGGGCCGGGCGCGTCGGCGGCGGCGACGAGGCTCGCCTCCAGGGCCTCGACCCACACCAGCGCCTCCGCGAGGCGGTGGCGCACGGCCTGGAACCGGGCGATCGGCCGGCCGAACTGGACCCGGTCGAGCGCGTGGGCGCGCGCGAGGTCGAGCATGGCGCGGGCCGCGCCCGCGATCTGGTGCCCCAGCGCGCGGCGCGCGAGCGCGACGGCGGCGTCCCAGGGCACCGTCCCCGACGGCTCCGCGGGATGGTCCACGCGGACGGCGTGGAGGCCGGCCCCGGGGTCGATGCCGCGCCGCGGCTCGGCCGCGGCCGCCGCAACGGGCACGGCCACCATGTGGGCCGCACCGCTCCCGTCGCCCGGACCGCAGACCACGAGCAGCTCGCCGGCCGTCGTGACGCGGGCGGTCGCGAGCCCCTCCGCCCGGACGCGCCCGCCCTCGAGGCGGCCCGGCGGTCGCCAGTGCGAGAACCCGGGCAGGAGCACCGCGAGTGCGGGCCGCGGCCGCAGCCCCAGCCCGGCGGCGACGACGTCGTCGAGCGCGGTGGCGGCACCGTTCGCCCGCCCCAGTGCCGTGAAGACCACGTCGATCGAGTCCCGGGGCTCGGCGACGAGCATCTCCGGCCAGCCCAGCGTCGCGAGCGCGTCGTCGAGCGGGCGGTCGCCGGCGGCCGCGAACGCGTCGTGCGCGGCGGCCTCGAGCATCGATCGCTCGGTCGCGTCCATCAGTCGTCGGCCCCGAGTCCGAGCAGCCGCCGGGCGATGATGTTGCGCTGGATCTCCGCGGTGCCCCCGTAGATGGTCGCGGCGCGCGAGTACAGGTACTCGCCGCGCCAGCGTTCGCCCTCCGGTGAGTCGTCGAGCGCGACGGTCGCCGGCGCGAGCCGGCGCACCGCGTCGTAGACCGCCTGCTCGGCCGCGGCGACGAGCACCTTGTCGATCGAGGTCTCGGCACCGAGCGTCTCGCCGGACGCGAGCCGGTGCTGCGTCACGCGCGAGCGCGCGCGGAGCGCGTGGAGTTGCACGTAGGCGTCACCGACGACCCCGGCGATGCGCTCGTCCTCCGTCCCCGCCACCAGGCCGACGAGCTGCTCGAGCCGCCGGTACAGGAACGCGATGCGCTGCCAGAAGCACGACGAGCGCTCGTAGGGGAGGATGCTCATCGCGACCGCCCAGCCCCCGTCGACCTCGCCGAGCACGCGGTCGGCGGGCACGACGACGTCGTCGAAGAACACCTCGCAGAACTCGCGGACGCCGTTGATCATCTCGATCGGCGCGACGGTGATCCCGGGGGAGTCCATGTCGACGAAGAAGGCCGTGATGCCGCGGTGGCGCGAGCCGGCGTCGCCGGTGCGGGCCAGCAGGACGCAGCGGTCGGAGTACTGGGCGAGGCTCGTCCAGACCTTCTGGCCGTTGACGACCCAGGCGGTGGTGGAGGCGGCGTCGCCGTCGGCGGGTACGGCCCGGCAGCGCAGCGAGGCGAGGTCGCTGCCGGTGCCCGGCTCGGAGAAGCCCTGGCACCACATCTCGGCCCCCGACAGGAGCCTCGGCACGACCTGCGCGGCGAGCTCCGGTCGCGCGAAATCGATCAGGGTCGGCGCCAGGACCTCGACGAGCGAGAAGAGCCCCGGGTCGACGAGGTCGCGGGCGGCGAGCGCGGCGCCGAGCTCGGTGCGCAGCACCGGTGAGCCGCCGTAGCCGCCGACGCGCTCCGGCCAGCCATGGCGCATCCAGCCCGCCTCGTAGGTGATCGCCTTGACGCGCTGCATCTGCGCGACCTGCTCGTCGAGCGTGCCGGGCAGGGGATGGCGCGGCGCGAGTTCGGCCGCGTGGGCGTCCAGCCACTCGTGCAGTCGGTCCCGGAACTCGGCGACCGTGGGCGAGCGTCCGATGTCGTGGCCCGAGCGCACGGCTACCAGAAGTCGTAGAGGCGGCGGGCGTTGAGCTCGCCGATCTGGCGGGCCTCCTCGTCGGGTACGTCGTGCAGCGCCTCGGCCAGCACCTTGCGGCTGTTGGGCCAGTTCGAGTCGTTGTGCGGGAAGTCGCACTCCCACGTGAGCTTGTCGAGCCCGATGAGGTGGCGGTTCACGATCGCGTAGCGGTCGGCGACCATGCACACCCAGAAGTGCCGGGCGAACACCTCCGACGGCGGCCGCGTGCACGCGACGCCGTCGTAGCGGCTCCGGTGCCAGGTGTAGTCGAGCCGCTCGAGCACGTAGGGCACCCAGCCGGCGCCGCCCTCCGACAGGGCGATGCGGCAGTTCGGGTGGGCCTCGAGCGCGCCCGAGAAGATCAGGTCGGCGAGGGCACTCATCGAGTTGACGCCGCACAGCGCGATGCCGACCGACGGCGTGGTGTCGGGCGAGGGCCGCAGCAGGCCGGCCGACGTGCCGATGTGCATCGACAGCGGCAGGCCGGTGTCGGCGGCCGCGGCGAACACCGGGTCCCAGTGGCCGGTCGGGAACGACGGGAGCCCGAGCGGGTGCGGGTTCTCGACGAAGATGACGCCCTTCGAGCCCTTCGCGGCGCAACGCTCGATCTCGCGGACCGCGAGTTGCGTGTCCCACAACGGGATCAGGGTCTGGGGGATGAACCGGTCGGGGTACGCGGCGCACCACTCGTCGAGGAGCCAGTCGTTCCACGCCTGCACGCACGCGAGCGCGAGATCGAGGTCCTGCGCCTCCAGGAAGCGGTTGCCCCCGAAGCGTGGGAACGTCGGGAAGAGCAGCTCCGCCCAGACGCCGTCCGTGTCCATCGCGCGCACCCGCTCGTGCACGTCGTACGCAGCGGGGATCATGTCGTCGTAACGGCGGGCGTACAGGTCGTCTCCGCGGCCCTCCTCGCCCTCCCGGAATCGGCGCGTGTGCGCGTTGCCCTGGAACGACAGCGGGTAGAAGCGGCCCTCCCACTCCCAGCCCTGCACTCCGGGCTCGGGCTCGACGATCCGCGGCGCCCGGTCGCGGAAGCGGGGAGCGATGTGCTCGGTGAACACGTGCGGCGGCTCGACGACGTGGTCGTCGACGGAGATCAGCTTGGTGTCTTCGGGGAGCACGACTGCGGTCTCCAGCTCGGGCCGGTCCGTCCGGCGGGGGTCACGGGTGGGCGGGTGGGCGGGGTGCGACGGTGACCGAGGGGATCGCGACGCTCGCCCCGGCGCGCAGCACCCCGTCGACGACGCCGACGAGGTGCTCCACGTCGAGCAGCGAGCCGCTCATGTAGTTGCGCGCCGCCCAGATCGGGTGGAACTCGGCGGCGAGCTGCGGGTCCCAGTCGTTCGCGAACTGTGTGAGGCCGTCGCCCTCCCCGCCGGCGCAGTCGCCGACCACGACGCGCGTGAACCCGACGTGGGGGTGCTCGGCGCGCCAGGCCTCCACGAGCTTGTCGAGCGCGGCCTTGCTCACGGCGTACGCGCCGAGTCCCGGCCACGGCGGGGTGAGCGAAGCGCTGACCGACGAGAGGTAGGCCGCGACGCCGTGCGACTCCTCCAGCGCGGAGATCGCGGCGTTCGTCACGAGCGCGGCGCCGACCACGTTGGTGTCGAGCACCCGACGCCACGTCGCGGCGTCGGTGTCCGCGATGTGGGCGAGCGGCCCGATCCCGGGGGCGTAGACGAGGGCGTCGATGCCGCCGAGCGCGGACGCGGCCTCGTCGATCGCGCGGCGGCAGCCCTGTTCGTCGGTGACGTCGCAGGCGATCGCGAGCGCCCCGTCGCCCGCCTCGCGCGCCGCGCCCTCGAGCCGGTCGCGTCGGCGGGCCATGAGGGCGACGCGTGCCCCCCGCTTCGCGAGCCCGATCCCGATGCAGCGACCGAGCCCGCTCGACGCACCGACGACGACAGCACGCACGCCCGTCTCCCTTCGTGTCGCGCGTCAGCCCTGCAGGCCGCGCAGGCAGAACTCCCAGGTCTCCTCGGCCGTCAGCCGCTGGCGGGGGTCCTCGACGAGCCGGTTGCCGAACCACGAGTACATCACCGTCTGGCGCACGAGCGCGGCGGCGCGCTTCGTGTCGGCGACGCGGATGGCGCCGGCGCGCACCGCGTCCTCGATGAGCCCGCGCAGCAACCGCGACCCGGGCGCGAGCGCGGCGCGCATCCGGTCCGGGTGCTTGGTGGCGAGGTGCATCGAGAACTCGGAGATCGCCCGCCGGTGGTGCGACCCGCGCTTTCGGGGCTCCTCGCTCGGGTCGCACCACTCGTGGTGGCGGATCACGTAGGCCCGGAGCCGTTCGAGCGGGTCGGACTCCTCCTCGACCGCCTGGCGGATGTCCTCGTCGGCCTCGCGCACCGTCTCCTCGAACAGCGCGAGCACCAGCTCGTCCTTGCCGTCGAAGTACTCGTAGAAGCTCCGCAACGACTGCTTCGACCGGTCGATCACCTCCTGGATCGTGAACTCGGTCGAGCCCTTCTCGTCGATGAGCTCGAACGCCGCCTCGAGGAAGCGCTCGACGCGCTGCTCGGCCCGCGAGCGGGCCGCGTCGACGCTGCGCGCGACGGCGCGCTCGCGCCAGGCGGGTTCGTTCGCGGCTGCGGCTTCGGTTCGCGCCATGTCGGGCCCTGCTTTCACTCGGGGGACCGTACCGGGCCTCGGAGCGTGACGTGACGATCCCGCCGCGTCGTGAGAACCATGTTCTCACCTTGGAGCCCCCTTGTCGAGAGAGGCGTTCTCGCGTACCGTGCCGCCGTCGGTCAGGCGGCTCGGGGGTGGCGCGATGGGTCCGAGGACGGGGAGGCACGCCGGGCGCACGAGGGGTGGGGCGCCCCCGCGGCCGGCGCGGTCCGGGACGGGTGCGGCGTGACCGTCGTCCGCGCGCCACGCCTGTACATCGGCGGCGCCTGGCAGGACGCGACCGGCGACGGCACGGTCGCCGTCGTGAACCCCGCCACCGAGGAGGTCGTCGCGGAGGTTCCGCAGGCCTCGCCCGCCGACGTCGACCGCGCGGTCGGCGCCGCGCGGCGGGCCTTCGACGAGGGGCCCTGGCCGCGCATGACGCCCCGTGAGCGGTCCGACGCGCTCGGCCGGTTCGTGCAGGCCGTCGCCGACCGGCGCCCGGAGCTCGTCGACCTCATCATCACCGAGGCGGGTGCGGCGCGGCCGATCGCGCAGGCGCTGCAGTTCGACACGCCGCTGCGCTACGCGGCGTGGTTCGCCGAGCGGGCCGCGAGCTTCCCGTTCCTCGACCCGCTGCCCCCCAACGCGGGGCCGCGCGGCCTCGGCCAGGGCGTGATCCTGAAGGAGCCGATCGGCGTCGTCGCCGCGATCACGCCGTTCAACTTCCCGCTGTACCTCAACCTCGTGAAGGTCGTACCGGCCCTCGCCGTCGGGAACGCGGTGGTGCTCAAGCCCTCGCCGCTCACCCCGCTCGAGGCGCTCGTCCTCGGCGAGATCGCGGACGCCGCGGAGCTGCCGCCGGGGGTTCTCAACGTCGTCACCGGTGACGCGCGCGAGAGCGCGCACCTCACCACGCACCCGGGCGTCGACATGGTCAGCTTCACCGGCTCCGACGCCGTCGGCAAGAAGATCATGGGCCAGGCCGCCGAAGGCCTGAAGAAGGTGCTGCTCGAGCTCGGTGGCAAGTCGCCCAACATCGTGTTCGCGGGCGCGGACGTCGAGAAGTTCGCGGCGTCGGCGGCCGCCGGGTTCACGATCCACGCCGGCCAGGGCTGCGCGCTGCCCACCCGGATCCTCGCCGAGCGCTCCGTGTACGACGAGGTCGTCGACCGCATGGCCGCGCACCTCGGGAAGGTCACGGTCGGCGACCCGACCGACCCGAAGGTCGCGATGGGCCCCCTCATCCGCGAGTCGCAGCGGGAGCGGGTCGAGCGCTACGTCGCCGAGGGCACGGCCCAGGGCGCCCGCGTCGCGTACGGCGGGACGCGGCCGCCGGGCCTCACGCGCGGGTTCTTCTACCTGCCCACCCTGTTCGCGGACGTGCACAGCTCGATGTCGATCGCGCAGGACGAGATCTTCGGGCCCGTCGGCGTCGCGATCGCGTTCGACGACGAGGACGAGGCGATCGCGATCGCCAACGACACGCGCTACGGGCTCGCGGCGTCGATCTGGCACCCCGACCCGGTTCGCGCCTTCGAGCTGGCCCGGCGTGTGCAGGCGGGCACCGTCAGCATCAACGGCGGGGGCGGCGGACCGAATCCGTGGGGACCCTTCGGCGGCTACAAGCAGTCCGGCATCGGGCGCGAGTTCGGCGACTACGGGCTGCTCGAGTACACGCAGCTCAAGACGGTGTCGTGGTCGGCGGGACGACCCTGACCCCGGCGGCGGCCGCCACCGACGAGGCCTTCCGCGCCGAGCTGCGGGCGTGGCTGGCCGCGCACCCGCCGCCCGCGCCCGCCGCCGGCGCCGTCACGGTGGAGCGCCTGCGCGCCTGGCAGCGCGAGCTGCACGCGGGCGGCTGGGTGGGGGTGCACTGGCCCGTGGAGCACGGCGGGCGCGGCGCTTCGCCCGCGCAGGTGGCCGCCTACCACGAGGAGCTGGCACGCGCGGGCGCGCCTCCCCTGCTCGGCCGCGTCGGCGTCACGCTGGTCGGGCCGACGCTCATCGCCCACGGTTCGGCCGAGCAGCGGGCGCGCTGGCTCGGGCGCATCCTGGCCGCCGACGACGTCTGGTGCCAGCTCTTCAGCGAGCCGGGCGCGGGCAGCGACCTCGCATCGATCACGACGCGTGCCGTGCGGGAGGGCGACACCTACCGCGTCAGCGGGCAGAAGGTCTGGTCGTCGTACGCCACGTTCGCGGATCTCGGCATCGCGCTCGTGCGCACCGGGCTGGCCGCGACCGGCGACGACCGCGGCGCCGGTCACCGGGGCATCTCGATGCTCGCGATCCCGATGCGGGCGCGGGGCGTGGAGGTCCGGCCGTTGCGGCAGATGACCGGTGAGCACGAGTTCGACGAGGTGTTCCTCGACGACGTGGAGGTGCCCGCCGACCACCTGATCGGGCCGGAGGGCGACGGCTGGCGCGTCGCGGGTACGACGCTCGCGAACGAGCGGGGCGCGTCGTTCATCTGGCGCGAGCAGGTGCGCCAGCACGACGCGGTGTGCCGCCTGGCGCGGGAGTGCGCGCGCCGGGGCGGCACGGCCGACCCCTCGGCCCGCCAGCGGATCGCGCAGGCCTGGATCGACGCCGAGATCCTCCGGCTCCACAACGCGCGGACGCTCGCCCGGCTCGCACGCGGCGAGCCGCTCGGCGCGGAGACCAGCCTGGTCAAGCTGTTCTGGGCCGAGACGAGCCGGCGGCTGCACGAGACCGCGTGCGCCGTGCTGGGGCCGCAGGCGCTGCTGCTCGGCGACGACGCGCCCGGCGGGGGCCGCTGGGCCCGAGACCTCCTCGCGACGCGCGCGAACTCGATCATGGGCGGAACGAGCGAGATCCAACGCAACATTCTCGGGGAGCGGGTCCTCGGGTTGCCGCGGGAGCCGCGGTAGATGGACGCGGCCCGCCTCTGCGACCCGCTCGACCTCGTCGACCCCGACCGGTTCGCGCGGCGCGGCTACCCGCACGACGTGTGGGCCCGGCTGCGCGCCGAGGCGCCGGTCGCCCGGGTCGAGGCGCCCGGGTACGAGCCGTTCTGGGCGATCACCAAGCACGCCGACGTCGTGCAGGTGTCGACCCAGCCGACGCGCTTCTCCAGCGAGCGGGGCATCACCCTCGCGCGCACCGGGTCGCCGCCGGTCCCGGTCCCCGAGATGGTCGTGCTGCTCGACCCGCCCCGTCACGGCCCGATGCGGCGCGTCCTGATGCGGCGCTTCACCCCCCGCGCGGTGCGGGCGCTGCGCCCCGAGATCGAACGCATCGCCCGCGACGTGCTCGACTCGGCGGCCGCGGCCGCGCCCGCCGGCGGGTTCGACCTCGTCGAGTCGGTGGCCGCGCCGCTCCCGCTCGCCGTGATCGCGTGGAGTCTCGGGGTCCCCCGCGGCGACTGGCCGCTGCTGTTCCGCTGGACGAACGAGATCATCGGCAAGGACGATCCCGAGTACCGGCGACCGGGCGAGAGCGCGGGGAAGACCTTCGCCCGGGCGCGGGGGGAGCTGCACGCGTACCTCGAGGACCTCATCGAGCGCCGGCGTCACGACCCGGGAGACGACCTCGTGTCCGAGCTGCTGCGCGCCGAGATCGGCGGCGAGCCGCTGACGCACCACCAGGTGCTGTCGTACTGCGAGCTGCTGGTCGAGGCCGGCAACGAGACGACCCGCAACGCGATCAGCGGCGGCGTCCTCGCGTTCTGCGAGCACCCAGGCGAATGGGAGCGGCTGCGCGCGCGTCCCGATCTCCTGCCCGACGCCGTCGAGGAGGTCCTGCGCTGGGTCAGCCCGATCAGCCACTTCACGCGGGTGGCCACCGAGGACGCCGAGGTGCGCGGGGTGACCGTGCGCGCCGGCGAGCAGGTCGCGCTCTACTACGCCTCGGCGAACCGGGACGAGGAGGTGTTCGACGAGCCGTTCGCCTTCCGGGTGGACCGGCGGCCGAACCCGCACCTCGCGTTCGGGTTCGGGGAGCACTACTGCATGGGCGCGCACCTCGCGCGCGTGGAGCTGGAGGTGATGTTCGGCCTCCTGCTCGCACGCGTCGAGCGCTTCGAGACCACCGGACCCGTCGAGCGGCTCGGGTCCGCGGTGAACGGGAGCATCAAGCACCTGCCCGTCCGTTGCCACCCCCCGGCGGACGGCACCGAGAGGAGGACGTGATGGAGCTCCGGCCGTTCGGGCGGACGGGCCTGCAGGTCTCCGCCGTGGGCTTCGGCTGTTGGGAGATCGGCGGCGGGTACGGCGAGATCGACGCGGGCGAGTTCGACCGGGCCGTCGGGCGCGCGCTCGACCTGGGGATCAACTGCTTCGACACCGCCGAGGGCTACGGCATGGGTGCTTCGGAGCGCGCGCTCGCGAAGGCTCTCGGCTCCCGGCGGGACGAGGCGATCGTCGTGACGAAGTTCGGCATGAACTACAAGGAGATGCCGGACCTGCGTGACAGCAGCAGGGAGCGGGTGCTCGCGTCGATCGACAAGAGCCTGAAGAACCTCGGTACCGACCACGTCGACGTGTACCTCGTGCACTGGCCGGACCGGCGCACGCCGTTCGAGGAGACCATGCAGGCGCTCGACGACGTGGTACGTGACGGCAAGGTCCGCTTCGTCGGGCTGTCGAATTTCACACTCGAGGAGATCGAGGCGTGCATGGCGGTGCGGCGGGTGGACGTCGTCCAGTACGGGTGGAACATGTTCGACCGGCGCATGCAGCGCGACATCCTCCCGTACTGCGAGGCCAACGGCGTCGGCTTCATGGCGTACGGATCGCTCGCGTTCGGGCTCCTGACCGGCACCTTCACCGAGGACATGGACTTCGGCGAGGCCGACTGGCGGGCGCGTCAGGGCAAGATGGGATCGATCAAGATGTTCGCCGCGCTGTTCGGCCCCGAGAACTTCGGGCGCAACGTGCGCGCGGTCGAGGAGCTGAAGGGGATCGCGGCCCGATACGGCAAGACGCTCCCGCAGCTCGCGCTGCGCTGGGCGATCTCCCACCCGGCGGTGAGCACCGCCCTCGTCGGCTGCCGCAGCCGGGCCGAGGTCGACGACAACGCCGGCGCCGTCGGGTGGGAGATCTCGCCCGAGGACCTCGCGGCGATCGACGCGGTCTTCGAGCGGCACGGCATCGACACGACCCCCGACTTCTGGATCGAGGAGCTCTGATGCGCGCGCCGGAGCTCGCCGGCAAGGTCGCCGTCGTGACCGGCGGCGCGGGCGGGCTCGGGCGCGCCATGGTGGAGCTGTTCGCCGAAGAGGGGGCGCGCGTCGTGATCGCCGACGTCGACCGCGAGGCCGGCACGGCGCTCGCCGCGGCGCTCGGCGACGCGGCCGCCTTCGCACCCACCGACGTCGCCGACGCGGAGCAGGTGCAGGCGGCGGTCGACCTCGCGGTCGAACGCTTCGGCGGCCTCCACGTGATGTGCAACAACGCGGGAGTCGGCGGGTCGTTCGCCCGGTTCCTCGACGACGACTTCTCGGACTTCGACCGGCAGGTCGCGGTGAACCTGTTCGGGGTGATGGTGGGCAGCCAGCGTGCCGCCCGGCACATGGCGCGCCACGGCGGTGGTTCGATCGTCAACGTCACTTCGATCGGGGGGATCAACGCCGGGCCGGGCGTCACCGCCTACCGCGCGACGAAGGCGGCGGTGATCCACCTCACGCGCTCGATCGCCGTCGAGCTCGCGGAGCACTCCATCCGTGTGAACTGTATCGCGCCGGCTCACATCCCGACCGCGATCAACGCGTCGTTCGACCAGTGGTCGATCGTCCGCGCGATGCAGCCGTTGCAGCGCCTCGGATCCCCCCGTGACGTCGCCGAGGCGGCACTGTTCCTCGCGAGCGACCGCTCCGCGCAGGTCACCGGCGTGGTGCTGCCCGTCGACGGCGGCACCACGGCCGGCCCCCGGCCCCGCCCGGTCGGGGACCTGCGCGCCGCGTCCCGGGAGGACCGGGCGTGACGGCGGGCGGCGACGAGGTCGTCGCGGTGCCCGTCCCGTACCCGGGGGAGGGATGGGTATGACCGCCGACGTCGTCATCCGCGGCGGGACCGTCCACGACGGCAGCGGGGGTCCCGGGTTCCCCGCCGACGTCGCGATCGAGGACGGCACGATCCGCGAGATCGGGCCGAACCTGCGCGGTGAGCGGGAGCTCGACGCGACCGGCTGCGTCGTGGCGCCCGGCTTCATCGACATCCACACGCACTACGACGCGCAGGTCTTCTGGGACCCCGCGCTGCGCCCCTCGTCGTACCACGGGGTGACGACCGTCGTCGCCGGCAACTGCGGGTTCACGATCGCCCCGACGCGGCCCGAGCACCGCGAGACCATCGTGCGCACCCTGGAGAACGTCGAGGACATGGACCCCGCGACGCTCATGGCCGGCATCGTGTGGGAGTTCGAGACGTTCCCCGAGTACCTCGACCTCGTGCGGCGCCGGGGCACCGTGGTGAACTTCACCGCCTACGTCGGGCACTCGGCCCTGCGCCTGTACGTGATGGGTGACGCCGCCTACGAGCGCCCGGCCACGGCCGAGGAGATCGAACGGATGTGCGCGCTCGTGCGCGAGGCGATCGCGGCCGGCGCCGCGGGGTTCTCGACGAGCTTCTCGTACGCCCACCGCGGAGTCGACGGCAAGCCCGTGCCGAGCCGGTTCGCCGAGGCGGACGAGGTCGAGGCGCTCTTCCTCGCCGCCGGCTCGGCCGGCAAGGGCGTCGTGCTGATCACGCCGGGGCCGCAGTGCTCGTACGCGGACGTCTACCGCTGGCAGCCACGGGTCGGCCGGCCGTTCACCTACCCGCTGTTCGCGAGCCCGGGCGGCAAGCACCTCGAGCCGGTCGCCCTGCACGAGGAGGGGATCGCCCGCGGCGTCGCGGCGTGGCCGCAGGTCACGCCCCGGCCGCTCACGATGCAGTTCACGATGGCCGACGCGTACAACCTCAACACGGGCCAGGTGTTCGGCGAGCTGCTGAAGGTGAGCCGCGCGGTGCGCATCGCCGCCTACCGCGACCCCGAGTGGCGGGCGCTCGCGGCCGCAGACCTCGAACACTCGAAGATGCGGCCGCGCTGGGAGACCTTCGAGGTGTCGGAATCGGCGCGCTTCCCGGAGCTCGTGGGACGGCGGGTCACCGACATCGCGCGCGAGCGCGGCACCGGCCCGCTCGACGTGATGTGCGAGCTCGCGCTCGCCGAGGACCTCGCGACCCGGTTCCGGGCGTACATCGCGAACGACGACCCCGAGGCCGTCGCGGCGCTGCTCACGCACGAGCAGGTCGCGCTCGGGCTGTCGGACGCGGGGGCGCACGTCGATCAGCTCTGCGACGGCCCGGTCCCCACCGACCTGCTCGGCAACTGGGTGCGCGGGCGCGAGGTGATGCCCCTCGAGCGCGCGGTGCGGAAGCTGACGGGCGAGCCCGCAGACCTGTTCGGGTTCGCCCGCCGCGGCTACCTGCGCCCCGGGTACTGGGCCGACGTGTGCGTGTTCGACCCCGAGACGGTCGGCCCGGGACCGACGCGGCGGGTGCGCGACTTCCCGGCCGACGCGGAGCGGCTCACCGCCGAGGAGCCCGAGGGGGTGCGCCACGTGCTCGTCAACGGCGTCCCGATCCGCGTCGACGGGGAGCAGTCGGGGGCGGGCGCGCGCCCGGGCCGGCGCCCGGAGATCCGGTGACCGGCGGCCCGGCGGGCGGGGCGGCAAGCGCGTTCTCGTCGTTGCGCGCCCGGGCCGGAAGTGCCATTCTCTTGCCCGGAGAACGTTTGTCGTCGGACGCGTCCCGCGCACGGCCGCGGCCGCGCGGCGCTCCGGGGGGTCGGCGCGGACCATGTGGCACGAGGAACGGCTGCTGATCGACGGCGAGCTCGTCGCGGCGAGCGGCGGCGCGACCTACGAGACCGTCGATCCCGCGACGGAGGAGGTGCTCGGCGTCGCGGCCGACGCGTCGGTCGGCGACACCGACCGGGCGATCGCGGCGGCCAGGCGCGCGTTCGACACGACCGGATGGGCGCGCGACCGCGACCTGCGGCTGCGCTGCCTCCGCCAGCTCCACGCCGCGCTCGTCGAGCACGCCGACGCGCTGCGCGAGATCCTCGTGCGCGAGGTGGGTGCGCCGGTGCAGAGCACCCACGGGGCGCAGCTCGACGGCCCGACCGACGTCGTGCGGTGGTACGCGGACCTCCTCGAGGGCTACGGGTTCACCGAGGACCTCGGTGAGCGGGAGATGTTCGGGATGCGGAGCCGCCGGTGGGTCGAGAAGGAGCCCGCGGGGGTCGTCGCCGCGATCACCGCGTACAACTACCCGATCCAGCTCGCGCTCGCGAAGCTCGCCCCCGCGCTCGCCGCGGGGTGCACCGTCGTGCTGAAGGGCGCGCCCGACACCCCTTGGTCGGCGCTCGCACTCGGGCGGATCGTGGCCGAGGCGACCGACATCCCGCCCGGGGTCGTCAACGTGGTCACGTCGTCCCGCAACGACGTCGGCGAGCGCATGACGACGCACCCCGGTGTCGACCTGATCTCGTTCACCGGCTCGACGCCGGTCGGCCGGCGGATCATGGAGGCGGCGAGCGCGACGGTGAAGCGGGTGTTCCTGGAGCTCGGGGGCAAGTCCGCGTTCGTGCTGCTCGACGACGGCGACCCCTCGCTCGCCGCGATGATCTGCGCGTTCGCGGTCGTGTCGCACTCGGGTCAGGGGTGCGCGATCACGTCCCGCCTCGTCGTGCCCCGGGACCGTCACGACGAGACCGTCGACGCGGCCCGCGGTGTGCTGGAGGGGATCGCGTACGGGGACCCGTCCGACCCGGCGAACACGATGGGGCCGCTCATCAGCGCCCGCCAGCGGGAGAAGGTGGCCGGGTACGTCGACCGGGCGCTCGCCGCAGGTGCGAAGGCCGTGTGCGGCGGCCGGGCGCCGGCGCACCTGCCGAGAGGCTTCTTCTACGAACCGACCCTGATCGTCGGGGCCGGTGAGGACTCCGAGATCGCCCAGGACGAGCTCTTCGGCCCGGTGCTCGTCGTGCTGCCCCACGACGGAGACGACGACGCGGTGCGCATCGCCAACAACTCGATCTACGGCCTGTCGGGCTCGGTGCTGAGCGCCGACCGCGAACGCGCGCTCGCCGTGGCCCGGCGCATCCGGGCCGGGACGATGAGCGTGAACGGCGGCGTCTGGTACGGGCCCGACGCGCCCTTCGGCGGGTACAAGCAGTCGGGCATCGGCCGCGAGATGGGTGTCGCGGGCCTGGCTGAGTTCCTCGAGCTCAAGACCTACGCGGAGCCGGTGTGAGCGCGACCGAGCAGGCCGAGATCTACTACGACCCCTACGACTTCGAGATCGACTCGGACCCGTATCCCGTGTGGAAGCGCATGCGGGACGAGGCGCCCTGCTACTACAACGAGCGCTACGACTTCTTCGCGCTCACCCGGTTCGCCGACGTCGAGCGGGGGTTGATCGACTGGGAGACGTACCGCTCGGGCCGCGGGTCGATCCTCGAACTGATCCGCGCCGACTTCGAGGTGCCGCCGGGCCTCATCCTCTTCGAGGATCCCCCCGTCCACGACGTGCACCGCGCGCTCCTGTCGCGGGTGTTCACGCCGAAGAAGATGAACGCGCTCGAGCCGAAGGTGCGTGAGTTCTGCGCGCGCGCCCTCGACCCGTTCGTCGGCGAGGACGGGTTCGACTTCGTGCGCGACCTCGGCGCGCAGATGCCCATGCGCGTCATCGGCATGCTGCTCGGCATCCCCGAACAGGACCAGGAGGCGATCCGCGACGTCCTGGACGAGGGGCTGCGCCTGAAGGAGGGTGACGAGGTCCCCTCCACGCAGGAGGTCGTCACCAGCGCGGCCGAGATGTTCGCCGAGTACGTCGACTTCCGCATGGAGCACCCGTCCGACGACCTGATGTCGGAGCTCGTCCAGGCCGAATTCGAGGACGAGACCGGCACGGTCCGCCGCCTCACGCGCGAGGAGGCGCTGACCTACGTCAACCTGCTCGCCGGCGCGGGCAACGAGACGACAAACCGGCTGATCGGCTGGATCGGGAAGGTGCTCGGCGAGCACCCCGACCAGCGGCGCCAGGTCGCCGCCGACCGCACCCTCGTGCCGAAGGCGGTCGAGGAGGTGCTGCGCTACGAGGCGCCGTCGCCGGTACAGGCCCGCTATGTCGCGCGCGACGTCGAGCACCACGGGGTGAAGGTGCCCGAGGGGTCCGTGATGCTGCTGCTCAACGGGGCCGCGAACCGCGACGACCGGCAGTTCCCCGACGGCGACCGCTTCGACATCCACCGCGTGATCGGGCATCACCTGAGCTTCGGGTACGGACTGCACTTCTGCCTGGGCGCGGCACTCGCCCGGCTCGAGGGCCGGGTCGCGCTCGACGAGGTGCTGAACCGCTGGACCGACTGGGAGATCGACCACGACAACGCCGTGCTCGGCCACACGTCCACGGCGCGGGGGTGGGAACGCCTGCCCGTGCGGACGCGCTGAGCCGGACGGAGGAGGAGCGTCATGCGCAAGGAAGACATGATCCTGGTCAGCATCGACGACCACATCATCGAGCCCCCCGACATGTACGACCGGCACGTCCCGGCGAAGTGGCGCGACGAGGTGCCGAAGGTCGTCAAGAACGCGGACGGCGTCGACGAATGGGTCTTCCAGGGGCAGGCGACGTCGACCCCCTTCGGCATGGCCGCGACGGTCGGATGGCCACGCGAGGAGTGGGGCTTCAACCCGGGCGCCTTCTCCGAGCTGCGGCCCGGTTGCTTCGACGTGCACGAACGCGTCCGCGACATGAACGCGAACGGGATCCTCGCGTCGATGTGCTTCCCCACGATGGCCGGCTTCAACGCCCGGACGTTCAACGAGGCGACCGACAAGGAGCTCTCGCTCGTGATGCTCCAGGCGTACAACGATTGGCACATCGACGAGTGGTGCGGCTCCTACCCGGGCCGGTTCATCCCGCTCGGCATCGTCCCCATGTGGGACGTCGACCTCGCGGTGGCGGAGATCCGGCGCATCGCGAAGAAGGGCGCCCGCGCGATCAGCTTCCTCGAGGCGCCGCACTCGCAGGGCCACCCGAGCTTCCTGTCGGGGCACTGGGACCCGATGCTCCAGGCGCTCGTCGACCACAACATGGTGCTGTGCCTGCACATCGGTGGCGCGTGGGACATCGTGAAGCTCGCGCCGGAGGCGCCGGTCGACCACTGGATCGTCGTGCCGTCGCAGCTCACGATGCTCACCGCGCAGGACTTGCTGTTCGGCCCGACGCTGCGCCGATTCCCCGGTCTGCGGGTCGCGCTCTCCGAGGGCGGGATCGGCTGGATCCCGTTCTACCTCGACCGGGCCGACCGCCACTTCACGAACCAGACGTGGATCGGCAACAGCTTCGGGGAGGGCAAGCTCCCGTCCGACGTGTTCCGCGAGCACTTCCTCGCGTGCTTCATCACCGACCCGTCGGGTCTGAAGCTGCGCAAGGAGATCGGGATCGACATCATCGCCTGGGAGTGCGACTACCCGCACACCGACACCACGTGGCCCGAATCGCCCGAGTGGGCCTTCGAGGAGCTGCGCGCCGCGGGGTGCGACGACGACGAGATCCACAAGATCACCTGGCAGAACGCCTGCCGCTTCTTCGACTGGGACCCGTTCGCGCACACGCCGCGGGAGCAGGCGACCGTCGGGTCGCTGCGCGCACTCGCCGTCGACGTGGACACGGCTCGCATGCCGCGCGCCGAGTGGCGCAAGCGCAACGAGGCCGCCGGCATCGGCGTCGTGTGAGTCACCCACCCGCGCCCGGCGCGGACCGGGCGCCTGCGCCGGGCCCGATCCGGTTCGACGGCGAGGTCGCGGTGGTGACCGGGGCCGGGCGCGGGCTCGGCCGTGCCTACGCGGTGGGGCTCGCGGCGCGCGGGGCGGCGGTGGTGTGCAACGACGTCGACGCCCGTGCGGCGGCGGAGACCGCCGCACGGATCACGGCGGAGGGGGGCGCGGCGGTCGCCGAGGCGAGCACCGTCGCGACCCCGTCGGGGGGCGCCGCCGTCGTCGAGGCGGCGCTCGACGCCTTCGGCTCGATCGAGATCGTCGTCAACAACGCGGGCCGGCTCCGCAACGCCGCGTTCGAGGACCTCACGACCGACGACGTCGAGGAGGTGGTCCGCACCCATCTCGGTGGCGCGTTCCACGTGACGCAGCCCGCGTACGTGCACATGAAGCGCGCCGGGTACGGCCGGATCGTGTTCACGTCGTCGAGCGCCGGGCTGTTCGGGGCCGTGTGGCAGGCGAACTACGCCGCAGCGAAGGCGGGCGTCGTCGGACTGTGCAACGCCGTCGCGCTCGAGGGGGCGCCGCACGGGATCAAGGCGAACGTGGTCATGCCGATGGCGCTGACCGGGATCGGCGACGCGGGCGGCGCCGCGTTCCCGCCCGAGGAGCTGCGCGCGACGGTGCGAGCCCTCGCTCCGCTCGCGCCGCACATGACCCCCGAGAACGTGGCCCCCGTCGTGTGGTACCTGGCGAGCCGGCGGTGCGCGCCGACACGGCAGGTGTTCTCTGTGGGCTGCGGGCGCTTCGCGCGGGTCTTCGTGGGCGAGGCGCAGGGCTGGTGCGCGCCGGGTGCCGGCGGCCTCACGCCCGAGCTGGTGGAGGCGAACCTGGGCGCGGCCTGCGACCTCGTCGGCCACGCCGTACCGGAGTCGATGCTCGACGAGTGCCGCCTGGTCGCGGAGTGCCTCGACGCGCGGGCGTGAGGCTCGGTTCAGCGGACGGTCCGGAAGAACGCCCGGAGGTCGGCGACGAAGAGGTCCGGTTGTTCCATCGCGGCGAAGTGGCCACCGCGGGGCATCTCGGCCCAGTGCGTGACGCGGTAGCGGCGCTCGATCCACGCGCGGGGGAGGCGCAGCGGCTCCCGGGGGTAGCGGGCGACGCCCGTGGGCACCGCGACGGGTCCGCCGGGGGGCCGGCTGCGCGCGTGCTCCCGGTAGAGGCGCATCGACGGCGTGATCGTCTGCGTGACCCAGTACACCATCACGTTGGTGAGGAGTTGGTCCCGGGTGAAGGCGTTCTCCGGGTGGCCGTCGCAGTCGCTCCACGCGCGGAACTTCTCGACGATCCAGGCGGCCAGCCCGGCAGGGGAGTCGTTGAGCGCGGCGCCGAGCGTCTGCGGGCGGGTCGACTGCACCGCCGCGTACCCGGACTCCTCGCGCCGGAACCGCGCCATGGCCGCGAGGTCGGCCTCGTCGGCGGCGGAGAGCTCGACGGGTTCGGAGGGCGGGTCGGCGAGCGGCATGTTGAGGTGGATCGCCGCGCAGTGCCCGGCGTCGAGCACGCCGAGGGCCGTCGCGATCTGCGCGCCCCAGTCACCGCCCTGCGCGCCGTAGCGCCCGTAGCCGAGGCGGTCCATCAGCGTGGCGAAGGCGCGGGCGATCCGGGTGACGTCCCAGCCGCGCTCGCGCGGGGGCTCGGAGAAGCCGTAGCCGGGCAGTGACGGCGCGACGACGTGGAACGCGTCGGCAGGGTCGTCGGGGTGGGTCAGGGGTCCGATCACGTCGCAGAACTCGACGAAGGAGCCCGGCCAGCCGTGCGTGAGCAGCAGCGGGAACGCCTCCGGGTGGGGCGAGCGCGCGTGCACGAAGTGGATCGCCACACCGTCGATCCGGGTGTGGAACTGCGCCAGCCGGTTCAGGCGCGCCTCGTGCGTCCGCCAGTCGTAGCCGTCGCGCCAGTACGCGACCAGTTCGGCGAGGTAGCCGGACGGGACGCCGTCGTCCCAGCCGGTTCCGGGGACCTGTTCGGGGATGCGGGCGTGCGCGAGGCGCGACCGCAGGTCGGCGAGCACCGCGTCGGGGACCCGGATCTCGAAGGGCTCGACGTCGCCGGACATCGCCGGTTCAGCCGACCGGCGTGAATTCGAGGTGCAGCTCCTCGAGCCCGCGCAGCATGTAGATGGGCGTGTACCGGTACCGGCGCGCGCCGGGCGGGCCGTGCTCGGCCTCCGAGACCCGGATGTCGGCCATGCGGTCGAGGATCCGCTCGAGGCTGACCCGGCCCTCCGCCCGCGCGAGCGGCGCGCCGGCGCACGCGTGGACGCCGAAGCCGAAGCCGATGTGGTGCCGGCCGTTGACCCGATCGAGGCGCAGCTCGGCCGGGTCCTCGAAACGGCGCGGGTCGCGGTTCGCCGCGCCCTCGAGCACCATCACGGTCGTGCCCGCGGGGATCTCGACGCCGCCGACGGTGGTGTGGCGGCGCGCGAGGCGGAAGTTCCCCTGGATCGGGCTCTCGATGCGCACGACCTCCTCGACGAAGGCCGGGATCAGCGACCGGTCGTCACGCAGCGCCTGCTGCAGCTCCGGGCGCTCACCGAGGTACCGCAGGGCGGTGCTCATCATGCGCGCCGTGGTCTCCTGCCCGGCCGCGAACAGGTTCGCGGCGATCAGCATGACGTCGTGCACCTCGGGCAGCGAACCGTCCGGGAACGTCGCGGTCGCGAGCTCGGTCATCACGTCACGACGCGGGTTGCGACGGCGGTCCTCGATGTAGGCGGTGAAGCGGTCGTACAGGAACTCGAGCGGTTTGTGCGCGACGACGCCGCCCCGCTCGGTGCCGTGCAGGTCGTGGCCGTCGCCCTGCAGCTCCTCGCGGAACGTGTCGTGGTCCTCCTCGGGTACGCCGAGCAGGTCTGCGATGACGAGGAGCGTGAAGGGGTTCGCGTACTCGCGGACGAACTCACAGCCGCACTTCGGGACGATCTCGTCGAGCCGGCGGTCGGCGAGGCGCCACATGAACTCCTCGTTCTCGCGCAGGCGCTTCGGCGTGATGAGGCGCATGAGCAGTGCGCGGTGCGCCGTGTGCTTCGGCGGGTCGAACGACGGGAGCTGGTCGCTGAACGGCAGCGAGTCGCGGTGACGCTCGATGATCTCGCTCACGTCGTCGCCCTCGAGTGGCTCGGGCCACCTCGCGAACGGACCGACGACCGTGTTGCAGTTGGAGAACGTCTCCGTGTCGTTGAGCACGGCGACCGCCTCGTCGTAGCCGGTGACCATCACGACCCCGTGGTGCGGCTCGCGCCAGACCGGGCCGTGGGCGCGCAGGTACTCGTAGTAGGGGTACGGGTCCTGGTAGAGCGGCCGGGCGCGGAAGAAGTCGATCGCGTCGAAGTCGGTCATCGCCACGCTCCCGTGGAACACCGTTCTCGTCGCCGAGCCGGACGATGCGAGAATAACATTCTCGCAACGGGCGGGCAGGGGCCGGGCGGCGCGTCGCGGGTCGGGACCGCGGCCGGGGCCGGGCGGCGGTGGGACCGGGCCGCGCCTCAGCGGGCGGCCGCGGCCCGGCGGGGCCGCGGGCCGCGGGCGCGCGCCGTGCCCTGGGCGACGGCGAGGCAGCAGGCGACGAGGTGGTCGACCTCGTCGCGGCCCGGCCGGGTGCGCTGCCAGAGGTGGTCGGAGAGCGAGCCGAGCACGGCGTGCGCGGCGAACGACGCGGCGAGCCGGGGCCGGGCGGCGCCGAGCGCCGCGAACGGGTCGTGGAGGAGCGTCGCGAGCGGGCCGCTCGCGAAGTGGCGGCCGAGCGCCTGCCCGGCGCCGCCGCCGCTCGCGTTGTACAGCACGGCGAGCGTCGTGCGCGCGATGTCGTCGTCGGCCTGGGAGAGCACGCCCACGACGAAGCGCCGCACCTTCGCCTCGGGCGTGCGTTCCTTGTCCATCTGGTGGGCGAGGTAGCTGCGCAGCCGGGCGGCACCGTCCTCCAACAGCGCGTCGACGAGCGCGTCCTTCGACGGGAAGTAGCGGTAGAAGGCCTCGTTGGACAGGCCGGCGGCGGCGACGATGTCGGCGACGCGGGCGCGCGACGCCGTCCCGCCCTCGCGCATCACCGCCAGGGCGGCGTCGAGCAGCCGGCGCACCTCGCCGGCGTAGTCCGCGCCCCGGCGGGCGAGCGTCCGCCGGGCGATCTCCGCCGCAACGTCGTTCGTCGGTTCCAGAATTGCGTTCCTCCTGACCAGAACCGTAGTCTCCCACGTGGCGAGGGGGGTGGCGCAATGGCGTGGGACTTCGAGACCGATCCCGAGTACCAGGAGAAGCTCGACTGGGCGGCGGAGTTCGTGCGGGAGAAGGTCGAGCCGCTCGACTACCTGTTCCCGCACCAGCAGTTCGTGCCGCTCGACGAGACGCGCCGGCGGATCGTCGACCCGCTCAAGGAGGAGGTGCGCGCGCAGGGGCTGTGGGCGACGCACCTCGGCCCGGAGCTCGGCGGCCAGGGGTACGGCCAGCTCAAGCTCGCGCTCCTCAACGAGATCCTCGGCCGGTCGCTGTGGGCGTCGATCGTGTTCGGCTGCCAGGCCCCCGACACGGGCAACGCCGAGATCATCGCCCACTACGGCACGCCGGAGCAGAAGGAGCGGTACCTGCAACCGCTCCTCGACGGCGAGATCTTCTCGTCGTACTCGATGACCGAACCGCACGCCGGCGCGGACCCGACGTTGTTCAGGACCCGAGCGGTCCGGGACGGCGACGAGTGGGTCATCAACGGCTGGAAGTACTTCTCGTCGAACGCGAAGACCGCGTCGTTCCTGATCGTCATGGCCGTCACGAACCCCGACGTGAGCCCCTACCAGGGCATGTCGATGTTCCTCGTGCCGACCGACACGCCCGGTGTCGAGATCGTGCGCAACGTGGGGCTCTTCGGCGAGCCGCTGAACGAGGGGTTCCACTCGCTCATCCACTACGACGACGTGCGGGTCCCCGCCTCGGCACTGCTCGGCGGCGAGGGCCAGGCGTTCGCCATCGCGCAGACGCGCCTCGGCGGCGGGCGCATCCATCACGCGATGCGCACCATCGGCCTCGCCCAGAAGGCGCTCGACATGATGTGCGAGCGGGTCCTGAGCCGGGAGACCGCGGGCGGGCCGCTCGCGGACAAGCAGTTCGTGCAGGGCTACATCGCCGACTCGTACGCCCAGCTGATGCAGTTCCGGCTCTTCGTGCTCTACACGGCCTGGGAGATCGACAAGTACAACGACTACAAGCGCGTCCGCAAGGACATCGCGACCGCCAAGGTCGTGATGCCGACCGTGCTGCACGACATCGCCTGGCGTGCGATGCAGGTGCACGGCGCACTCGGCACGACCAACGAGATGCCGCTGTTCGGGATGATCCACGGTGCGGCCGTGATGGGCCTCGCCGACGGCCCGACCGAGGTCCACAAGGTCACGGTGGCCCGCCAGGTGCTGCGCGACTACCGGCCGGCGCCGGGCATGTGGCCGAGCGAGTGGATTCCCGAGAAGATCGAGGCCGCCAAGCGCAAGTACGCGCACCTCCTCGAGCTCGAGGTGGGCAACCTGTGAACTCCGGCATCGACCTCGCACGCCTCGCGCGTGGATGGACGACCAGGGGCTGCCGGGCAAGGGCGAGGAGATCACGCACCGGTTCGTCGCCGGCGGGTCGCAGAACGAGATCTACGAGATCCGCCGGGGTGAGCTCCACGCCGCGCTGCGCATCCCGCCGCCGGGCGCGCCCGGGGCGCGCGACGCCGGGATCCTGCGCGAGTGGCGCATCATCGAGGCGCTCGACGGGACCGACGTGCCGCACACGCCGGCCATCGCCGCCTGCACGGACCCGTCGGTGCTCGGGCGCACCTTCTACCTGATGGGGTTCGTCGACGGCTGGTCCCCGATGGGGCTCGAGGAGCGCCGGTGGCCCGCGCCGTTCGACACCGACCTCGACGCGCGCAAGGGCCTCGCGTACCAGCTCGTGGAGGGGATCGCACTGCTCGGTGCGGTCGACTGGCGCGCCAAGGGGCTGCACGACCTCGGGCGGCCCGACGGGTTCCACGAACGCCAGGTCGACCGCTGGACCGCGTTCCTCGAACGGGTCAAGGGCCGCGAGCTCCCGGGCTTCGACGAGGCGGCCGCGTGGCTGCGCACCCACCGGCCGATCGACTACGTGCCGGGGCTCATGCACGGCGACTACCAGTTCGCCAACGTGATGTACCACCACGGCGCGCCCGCGCGCCTGGCCGCCATCGTCGACTGGGAGATGGGCACCGTCGGCGACCCGAAGCTCGACCTGGGCTGGGTCGTGCAGGGCTGGCCCGACGACACCGACGACCCGGCGGCGTCGACCTCCGGGTACGTCGACATGTACGGCATGCCGTCGCGTGACCAGGTGCTCGCGCACTACGCCGAGGTGTCGGGCCGGCAGGTCGACGACATCGACTACTACGTGATCCTCGCCAAGTGGAAGCTCGCGGTGGTGCTCGAGCAGGGCTACCAGCGCGCGGGCGACGACCCGAAGCTCCAGGCGTTCGGTCCGATCGTGCTCGACCTGATGCGGGGTGCCGCCGACCTCGCGGCCTCGACGGACTACGGCCGGTGACGGGCACCGCGCAACGGGGCTGACCGTGCGGGCCGCACTGTGCCGGGCCCACGGCGAGCCGGAGGTCGTGGAGGTCGTCGAGGTGGACCCGCCCGCGCTCGGGCCCGGCCAGGTGCGGGTGCGGGTGGAGGCGGCCGCGGTGAACTTCCCCGACGTGCTCCTCGTGGCGGGCCGGTACCAGGTCGTCGTACCGCCGCCGTTCGTGCCCGGCAGCGAGCTCGCGGGCGTCGTCTCCGAGACCGCCGGCGACGTGACGACCGTGCGCGTGGGCGACCGGGTCTTCGCCTCCACCATGATCGGCGCGTTCGCCGAGGAGGCCGTGCTGCCCGCCGCCGCGGTGACCCCGATCCCCGAGGGCGTCGACGCGCCGATCGCCGCCGCGTTCGGGGTCGCGCACCGCACCGCCTACCACGTGCTGCGGTCGGTCGCGCAGGTGCAGCCGGGCGAACGGGTCCTCGTGCTCGGGGCGGGAGGAGGGGTGGGGCTCGCCGCGGTGCAGCTCGCCGTGCTGCTCGGCGCCGAGGTGACCGCGGTCGCGTCGTCGGCCGAGAAGCTCGCGGTCGCGGCCGAACACGGCGCGGCGCGGGGGATCGACCGCCGGTCCGGCGACCTGCGCGAGGCGCTGCGGGCCGCGGTGCCCGAAGGGGTCGACGTCGTGGTCGACCCGGTCGGCGGCGACTGCTCGGAGCCGGCGTTGCGCTCGCTGCGCTGGGGCGGGCGCTTCGTGACCGTGGGGTACGCGTCGGGCACCATCCCGCGCATCCCGCTCAACCTCGTCCTGCTCAAGGGAGTGCGGATCATGGGCTTCGAGTTCGCCGGGTTCATGAAGCACGCGTCCGGCCAGCTCGCGCGGGACGAACGCGAGCTGCTCGACCACCTGGCGGCGGGTCGCGCGTCCCCGCACGTCGGCGCGCGGTTCGCACTGGAGGACACCGCGGCGGCGTTGCGGCTCGTCGCGGACGGCGCGGCGGTCGGCAAGGTGGTCATCGACGTGGCGGGCCGCCCATGAGCGCGACCGGGGCGGCGGACGGGGTCGTGGTCGTCACCGGCGCCGCGCAGGGGATGGGACGTGCGTGCCTCGAGCGGCTGCGGCCGGTCGCCGGGCACCTCGTCGCGGTCGACCTCGACGCACCCGCGATCGACGGCGCCCACGGCTTCGCCTGCGACGTCTCGGATCCCGGCGCGGTCGCGCGCCTCGCCGCCGAAGTGGCCCGGCTCGGCCCCTTCCGGGCGCTGGTGCACGCGGCGGGGATCTCGCCGACGATGGGTGACCCGCGCCGGATCCTCGCGGTCGACCTCGTGGGCACCCGGCTCCTGCTCGACGCGTTCGAACCGCTCGTCACGGAGGGGTCGAGCGCGGTGTGCTTCGCCTCGAGCGCGGCCCATCAGGTCGCCCTCGCCGGTGCCGACCCGGATCTCGACGCGCTGGTCGAGGATCCGCTCGCCGACGGGTTCCTCGACCGGGCCTCGGCCCGCATCACCGACAGCGGGCTCGCCTACGCCTACGCGAAGCGCGGGGTGATCCGGGCCGTGGCGCGGGCCGCGGTCGCGTGGGGGCCGCGCGGCGGGCGGGTCAACTCGGTGTCGCCGGGCATCGTCGAGACCGCGATGGGACGGCGTGAGCTCGCCGCGCAGCCGGTGATGCAGGTGATCCTCGACCGCACGCCGTTGCGACGCACGGGCCGCCCCGAGGAGATCGCGGCCGTCGTCGCGTTCCTGGTCTCCGAGGACGCGTCGTTCGTCTCGGGCACCGACGTGCTCGCCGACGGCGGTTCGGTCGCGGGGCTGCGCGCGCCGGCGTCCTCGTAGTCGGTGTGGTGCTGCTGCCGGGTGCGGCCGCCGGTCACGGCCGGCGCCCGGTGAACGCGATCAACCGCGTCTGGTCGTCGGCGTCGGCGGCCACCGGGACGCGTGGCGCGAAGTGGCCGGAGGCGCGCAGGGCCGCGTCCATCGGCTCGATCCCGGCGAGCATCGCGCGCACCTCGTCGGGGTCGAGCCGGTCGTCGAGGCCCGTCGCGCGCGCGAGGTCCCACGTGTGGACGAGGACGTCACCCGTCGCGATCGTGTCGAACGCGGCGGCGAAGGTCGTCCGTCCCATCGGCGTGTCGCGCTCGGCCCCGGCGATCTCCGGGGTGCCGAGGCATCGTCTCGCGAACGCGTCGAGCGCGTGCCACGCCTCGCGCGGTGCCTCCGTGGCCGGCGGGATCGCGGGCGCGGCCAGCCCCCAGTGGGCGGCGAAGAACGACGGGATCCACTCGGTGAGGTGGGCGACGACGTCGCGGGCCCGCCACCCTTCACACGGCGACGGGTCGTCCCAGGCGGACTCGGGGACCGCGTCGACTCGCGCACCGAACGCGTCGGCGACGCGCCGGTAGCGTGCGTACACCTCGTCGCTCACGGCGTCGCCGCCGGTCGGCGCGCCCGCGAGCAGCGCGGCGAGGCGCTCGTGGCCCTCGCGCACGCCCTGGTCGAAGCCGCTCGCGACGAACGCGTCGCGCGCCTCGAACGACTCGACCAGCGAGGTCCCGACGAGGCGGGTGCGGCCACCGGGGAGATCGGCGAGCACGAGCCGTTCGAGCGCGACGAAGTCGGGCTCGGCCTCGAACGAGAAGGTCTGGACGATCAGGCCCGGCGGGCGGACCTCGTGGAAGCAGCCGCGGAACCGGTACTCCTCGTCGCCGCGGTGGTGCCGGAACCGCCACGAGCCACCGGTGCGGCAGTCCCAGTGCTCGATCTCCATCTCCATCCCGTGGGGTCCCATCCACCGGGCGACCAGCGCGGGGTCGGTGTGCGCGCGGAACACCTTCCCGACGGGTGCGTCGAACTCGCGGGTGATGCGCACGAGCGGCACCCGCGGGTCGGTCGTGATCTGGGTCTCGTTGGCGTCGCTCATGGTCCTGCTCCCGGGTCCGTGGATCCTGCCGTGGCGCCGGGCGCCGTCCCGGTGCCCGCGCCCGGCTCGTCGGGCATCGACGCGAGCAGCGCGTCGAGGCGCCGGTACCGCGCCTGCGCGCGGCGGCGGTGGCGCTCCAGCCACTTCGTCGTGAGGTCGAGTACCTCGGCCTCGAGGTGGACCGGCCGGCGCTGGGCCTCGCGCCGCCGGCTCACCAGGCCGGCGTCCTCGAGGACCTTCAGGTGTTTCGAGACCGCCTGGACCGACACCGGGTACGGCGCGGCCAGCTCGGTCACGGTGGCGTCGCGCACCGCGAGGCGGGCGACGATGTCGCGCCGGGTCGGGTCGGCGAGCGCCGCGAACACCTGCGACAGGGGATCGGCGGCCACCACGCGCTCTCCCTCGTGCTCCCTCGTTCAACCGATCGGTTGAAAAGGCTAGGACCGGGCCGCTGCTTTGTCAACCAGATGGTTGAACGGGTCGGGTTGACCGCGGGAACCGAAAACCTATAGATGTCTCTGCGCCACCGTCGGCGACGAGAAGTCGAGCACCATGCCCGCAGGAGACGGCTCCGCACGGAGCCACCCCGACATCCGCGTCGAACGCGCCGGGCCCGTCGTCACCGTCACGCTCGACCGACCGCAGGCCAAGAACGCGTGCACCGGCGACATGTGGGTCGCGCTCGGCGCGATCTTCCGCGACGTCGGCTACGGCGGCGCGCGGGTCGTCGTGCTCACCGGCGCCGGCGGCGACTTCTGTACCGGTGCGGACCTCGGCGGCGGCCGCGGTGACGACGCCCCGGCCGCCACCGGCGACCGGCCGCTCGGGACGATGACCGACGCGATGCGCGTGCTCGGCGACGTGGTGCTCGCCGTCCACCATTGCCCGGTGCCGGTGATCGCGAAGGTCGACGGCCTGTGCGTGGGCGCGGGCCTGGGCCTCGCCCTCGCGGCCGACCTGCTCTGGTGCTCCGACCGTGCGCGGTTCTGCGCGATCTTCGCCCGGCGCGGGCTCAGCCTCGACTTCGGGACGTCGTGGCTGCTGCGCCAGCGCATCGGGGTGCACCGGGCGAAGGAGCTCGCCTTCACCGCGCGCATGGTCGACGCCACCGAGGCGATGCGGATCGGATTCGTCAACGCGGTCGTCCCGGCCGACGAGCTCGACGACGCGGTCGCCGCGCTCGCGGAGACGATCGCGGCCGGGCCGCCGATCGCGCTGGCCTCGACCAAGCGCGAGCTCGACAACGCGTCCACGATGGCGCTCGCCCAGGCGCTCGAGGTCGAGGCGCTCGCGCAGAGCGTCAACGTGCAGACCGCGGACATGCGCGAGGCGCTCCTGGCGTGGTTCGAGCGGCGCCCGCCACGGTTCGAGGGACGTTGACGGGCAGGTGCGGCATGGGTGACGACGCACGGTCCCGGACCGGCGAGCCGGGAACCGAGGGGTGGGAGGAGGTCCTCGACGACCTCGCGCAGCGGCGTTCGCGGTCGCGCGCCATGGGCGGGGAGGAACGGCTCCGCCGCCACCGCGAGGCCGGCAAGCTCGATGCGCGCGCCCGCGTCCGGCACCTCCTCGACGAAGGGACGTTCCGCGAGCTCGGCACACTGACCGGCGGCTCGGAGGCGCCGGCCGACGCGATCGTGATGGGCCACGGCCGGATCGACGGCCGGCCCGTGATGGTGGCGGCCGAGGACTTCACCGTGAAGGCCGGGACCATCAGCGCGGCCGCGAACGCGAAGCGCTACCGCGTCGCGGAGCTCGCGCTGCGCGACCGCATCCCCTGCATCATGATCCTCGAGGGGGCCGGCTACCGGGCCGACGGCAAGCCCCACGTCGCGCCGACCCCGACCGACATGCTCGCCCAGGCGCGGTGCTCGGGCCGCGTGCCGCTCGTGACCGCGGTCCTCGGCGCATCGGCCGGTCACGGGGCGCTCGTCGCGCCGCTGTCGGACTTCACCGTCATGAGCCGCCACGCGGCGATCTTCACGGCGGGGCCGCCCGTCGTGGCCGAGTCGACGGGGGAGACCGTCACCAAGGAGGAGCTCGGCGGCCCGGAGGTCGCGCTGCGCAGCGGCCTGATCCACAACGGCGCCGACGACGACGCCGCCGCACTCGACCTCGTGCGCCGCTACCTGTCGTACTTCCCGTCGTCGGCGTGGTCGTACCCGCCGCACGTGCCGGGCGGCGACGACGGGCCCCGGCCCGTCCCGGAGATCGTCGACCTGGTGCCCCGCAACGGCCGGCGCGTCTACGACATGCGCCGGGTGCTCGACGTCGTGTTCGACGCCGGGTCGGTCCTCGAGGTGCAGCCGGAGTTCGGCCGCACGGTGCTGTGCGCGCTGTGCCGCCTGGGCGGCCATCCCGTCGCGGTCGTGGCGAACCAGCCGCAGGTGATGGCGGGGGCGATCGACGCCGACGGGGCCGAGAAGGCGGCGCGCTTCATCACGGTGGCCGACTCGTTCCACCTGCCGCTGGTGTTCCTCGCCGACAACCCCGGCGTGCTGCCCGGCCGTCGCTCCGAGCAGCAGGCGATCCTGCGCAAGGGCGCACGGATGTACGCCGCGCAGACCATGGCGACGACGCCGAAGTTCGAGGTCACGCTCCGCAAGGCCTACGGCTTCGGATCGATGGTCATGGCCATGATCCCCTTCGACGGGCAGTCGGGCGTGTTCGCGTTCCCGGGCGTGACGATGGGCGCCATGGGCGCGGCCGCCATGAGCCGCTCGCGCGGCTCCGACGAGGAGGAGGCGGCGATGTTGCACCGCCACGAGGTGCAGGCGTCGTACCGCACCGCGAAGACCTTCGGCGTCGACGAGCTCATCGACCCGCGCGAGATCCGCGACGCCCTGTGGTACTCGCTCGACCGCGCGCTCGCGTGCCGGCAGGCACCTGCCGAGCCCGTCGCCCGCGTCGGCGTCATGCCCTGACCCGGGAGGCCCCCCGCACCGTGGAGTTCTCGCTGTTCCTCCCGCAGATGCGCCTCTCGTTCGACGAGCTGGTCGCCCGCGCCCGCGCCGCGGAGGAGGCCGGGTTCGTCGGCATCGCCGGCATGGACCACCTGGCGCCGCCGCTCGCCGAGGACCAGCCGATGTACGACGCGATCGTGACGACCGCGTGGCTCGCCGCCCACACGCAGCGGCTCGTGCTCGGTTCCCTCGTGCTGTGCGACGCGTTCCGCCTGCCCGCCGTGCTCGCCCGCCAGGCGGTCTCGCTCGACCACGCGTCCGGGGGGCGCTTCGAGCTCGGCATCGGGTGGGGATCGGTGCCGGAGGAGCTCGCGACCTACGGGGTCGGCTCCACCGAGCCGCGCGCCCGCGTCGACCGGCTGCGCGAGACGCTGGAGGTCCTGCGCGCACTGTGGCGCGGCGAAGTCGTCGACTACGACGGCGAGTACCACCGGCTCCGGGGCGCGCGCCAGGAGCCACGGCCGCTGTCGCGCATCCCGGTCGTCATCGGTGGTGCCGGGAAGAAGACGCTCGCGCTCGTCCGCGAGTTCGCCGACTGGTGGAACCTCGACGTGAGCAAGCTGCACCTGCTCGACGAGCTGCGCGGAGAGGCCGGCGACGCGCGCGTGTCGATCCAGCAGATGGTCGCGCTCGTGCCCCGCGGCGGCGACGCCGACGCGGTACGGGAGTCGGCACGGCGGCGCTTCGGGTGGTCACGGCCGGTCATCGGGACGGGGGCCGAGCTGCGCGACCACTTCGGGCGGCTCGAGGAGCGAGGGGTCGAGCGCGTCTACGCCTGGTTCTGCGACTTCGCGCGCCCCGCGACCCTCGCCGAGTTCGGCGAGGAGGTCGTCGCGCCGCTGCACCGCTGACCGGCCGGGGCGGGCGTTCAGTCGTGCCAGTCGGTGCGGTCGGTGCGCTCGGGCTGGCGTCCGATGCGCAACGGGCACAGCGGCGCGTCGACCAGGAGCACCCGGTGCCAGCTCCGGGGGGCGAGACCCCGCCGCCACGCACCCAGCGCCGGGTCGGCCTCGCCGTCGGCCCACTGCTGCCACGTCGGGATCGCCCACAGCAGCAGCGCCTCGTCGTCGTTCGCCATCGCGGTCGTGAACGCGCCGAACAGCTCCCAGCCGTGCCGGGCGTGGAGGTCCGCGGCGTCGCGGGCGCGCTCGAGGAGGTCGGCGGCCGTGCCCGGCTCGACCGTCACCAGCTCGTGCGCGTACACGTCGCCGCGCACGCCGTCGGCGCACAGCTGCTCGATCCCCCGCGCCCAGGGCGCCGGGCGCATGATGCGGTCGTAGCCGCCGCTGCGGAAGCCGGCGGCCCGTGCCCACCACCGCTCGAGCGACGGGTCCTGTGCGCCCTTGCCGACGGCCTCGGTCGCGAACGACGCGGCGAGCCCCGACCAGCTCTCGTGCTCCCACATGTTCACGGTCTTCGGCCAGGGTCCCGTCGACCCGATCAGGGCCCACACGCCGTAGCAGAGCTGTCCGCGCTCCTCCCGGCCGATCGGCCCCCAGTTCGCGGTCATGTGCTGCATGTAGTGCGCCCGGTTGTGGCCGATGATGTCGATGAACTCGTGGATGTAGACGCGGTCGTTCACGGGCTCCGTTCCTCTGCGGGCGGCTCCAGGACGCCGGCGGGCTCGCGCCCGGGCGACCCCGCCCCGGTCGTGACGGTCACCGGTCCCGGCGCCTCGCGGCGCGCGGGGCATGGGGCCGCGAACCGTACCGGCCCCCGGCGGTGCGCCGCTCCCCGACGCGGGCGCACTCGCTACCATACATGTAGATCTTTCGGGGGTGGCCGTGACCGACACGCCGTGGCGCCGGGACCCGGGCCGGGTCGCGGCCGGGTTGGAGGCCTGGGCGCGCGCCCGGCTCGGCGGGCACGCGCGGGTCGGCGAGGTCTCCGAGCCGGGGAGCGGGATGGCCAACGACACGGTGCTGTTCCGGCTCGACGGAGAGCGGCTCGTGGCGCGCCTCGCACCGGCGCCCGAATCGCACTTCCCGACCTTCCCGGAGTTCGACCTGGTGCGCCAGCGGCGGGTGATCGACCTCGTGCGCGCGCTGACCGAGCTGCCCGCTCCCGAGGTCGTGCACGTCGAGGAGGACGACACCTGGCTCGGCGTGCCGTTCATGGTGGTGCGGGCCATCGACGGCGAGGTCGCGTCCGACAACCCGCCCTACCTCATGGACCCGAGCGGGTGGTTCCTGCGCGGATCCGACACGGACCGGGAGCGGATGGAACGGTCGACGATCGGCGTCTTCGTCGAGCTGCACCGGATCGAGGACGGCGACCACCTCGACTTCCTGCGCCCCGGCGAGCCGGGCAGCACCGCGCTGGAACGTCTCCTCGCCTCGTACGTCACGTATTACGAATGGGCACGCGCGGGCCGGCGGGTGCCCGTCCTCGAGCGGGCCATCGACGTGCTCGGCGCCACGATGCCGGCGAACGACCGGGCCGTGCTGCTGTGGGGGGACGGGCGGCCGGGAAACATCCTCTACCGGGACTTCGAACCGGTCGGTGTGCTCGACTGGGAGATGGCGGGCGTCGGGCCGCCGGAGGCCGACGTCGCGTGGACGACGTTCTTCCAGCGGTTCTTCGCCCACATGGCCGACCGTGCCGGCGTCACCGTGCCCGCGATGTTCGAGCGGCACCGCACCGCGCGCACCTACGAGTCCCTCGGCGGGGCCGCGCTCGACGACCTCGCCTGGTACGAGGCGCTCGCGGGGCTGCGCTTCGGGACCATCCTCGTGCGCATGTACCTGCGTGGCGTCGCCTACGGCCAGATGCCGATGCCGGACGACCCCGACGAGCTCGTGATGTTCGCGCCGCTCCTCGCGCGGCTCCTCGACGACCTCTGACCCCGGCGGGGCCCGCTGCGGCTCGGCCCGGCGTGAGCAGCGGGCCGGCGGCTCAGTAGTGGTGGAGGAGGTCGACGACCGTCGCCGCCTCCTGCCCCAGCATCACCCGGCCCACGACCTGCATGTGGGCCCGCCAGTGGGCCTCGGCGCCGGGGCCGTCACCGGCCTCGATCAACGCCAGCAGCCGCTCCTGGGAGCGGATGCCGCGCCGGCGCACGGACACCGACCCGACGACGTCGTCGGCACGGCTCACCGCCGTCACCGCCCGCGCGACGATCTCGGTCAGCATCTCGGCGACGATGCCGAGCGTCTGGTTGCCGGCGAGGGCCACGAGCCGCTGGTGGAACTCGGCGTTCGCCGCCCCGAACCGCTCGGGGTCCTCGATCGCCTCTTCCTGCGCGCGCACGAGGCCGCGCAGCTCCTCGACCGCGCCGCGTCGGCCCCGTGCCGTCGCGACGGTCCGCGCGGCGATCGGTTCGAGGAGGCTGCGCGCCTCGAACACGTCCGCCAGGGGCACGTTGCGGGCGGCGAGCACGAGCGCCGCCGTGCGGGCGGTCATCCTCCCGTTCGGCGCGTGGACGACCACGCCGCCCCGGACGCCGCGCACGACGGTGACGAGCCCCTCGGCCTCGAGGATCCGCAACGCCTCCCGCAGCGACGGGCGCGACACGCCGAACCGCTCGACCAGGTCCGGTTCGTGCCCGAGGGACTCGCCCTCGGTGAGCTCCCCGCTGACGATCAGCGCGCGCAGCTCGTCGGCGATCCGCTGTGGCTTCTCGCGCACCCGGGCAGCGCGGTTCCGGTCGGTCACGTCACGTCCTCCCGCCATTACCGCCGCCGAAGAAGAAGGCATCCGCGTTGTCGTACAACCATGCCCGCCGCACGTCGTCCGCGAGGTCGAGAGCGAGGGCCTCGCCGACGCACCGCCCGATCGGCAGTACCGGGTGGTCGCTGGCGAACAGGATCCGGTCCCGGCCGCGGGTCGACATGTAGTGCAGGAGCGACGCCGGCAGGCGCTTCGGCGACCAGGCCGAGGTCATGAGCCGCAGGTTGTGATACCGCATCATCAGCCGGATCGCGGTGTCCCACCACGGATCCGCGCCGTGGATCATGCAGAGCTTCAGCTCGGGGAACCGGTAGCACACGCGGTCGAGGTGGATCGGGTCCTGCGGCTCGGCCGGTAGGGGCGGGCCCGGGATGCCGGTGTTCATGCACAGGGCGAGTCCGAGCTCGCAGCACTTGACGTACAGGGGGTAGTAGACGGGATCGGTGGGCGGGTACATCCCGTCGCCCCAGAAGCTCGGCCCGACGACGGCGTACGCGACGGGGTGGTCCCGGACGAACGACTCCAGCGCCCGTACCGTCGGCATGGGCTTGAGCAGGTCGAAGCCCCCGACCGCGAGCGAGAAGCGATCGGGCCGCGCCTGAGCGAACGACAGCGCCCGGCTCTCCTGCCGGCGGACGTTCGTGAGGAGCACCGCTCGTTCGACCCCCGTGCGCGTCCATCTCGTCGAGCAGCTCGGGGAGCTCGGCACTCCGCAGGAACGACTCGCCCCCCTTGAAGTAGTCGTCGCGCACCCTCACCAGCCAGTCGGGCGGCGGCCGGTCGCCCATGTCGACGTTGACGAGGCAGTCGATGACCCGGGTCATGGCGTCGTGCCCTTCGCTCGCAGGAGGTCGCGCAGTGCGGCCGTGTCCACCTTCGCCGTCGGCGTCAGCGGGACGTCGTCGGCGGACGCCGTGACGACCCACCGCGTCGGGACCTTGAACGCGCTGAGGCGGGTGCGCACCCCGGTGGCGACGTCGCGCAGCGGCCGGTCGGTCACGACGAGCGCCCCGACCTCGCGTTCGCCGCCCGCGGCGGGCACGTCGGTGACGTGCGCCTCGCGTACCCCGTCCACGGCCCGCAGCGCGGCCTCCACCTCGGAGGGGTAGACGGTCGCGCCCCGGACCTTGAACATGTCGTCCGCCCGACCGAGGAACCAGAGGTGGCCGGTCGGGTCCAACCGGCCGAGGTCACCGGTCGGGTAGAAGCCGTCGGCGTCGAACGTCTCGTCGCGCGTTCGCCCGCAGATCGCGCGCATGAGGTTCGGGCCGCGCACGCGGATCTCGCCGTCGACGATCCGGACCTCCACGCCGGCGAAGGGGCGTCCGCAGCTCCCGCGCGCGGCGTCCGGGAGGTCCCGGTCGAGCGGGGCGCCGCAGTACGGGCCGAACGTCTCGGTCATCCCGAACAGGTTCGGCCGCGTCCCCGGCGCAGGGCGCGCCGAGGGTGGCAACACGCCGGGCAGGCTCCCGGGCCGCAGGGACGACAGGTCGGCCGACGCGAAGCGCGGATGGGCGGCGATCCGCTCGGCCTGGTCGGGCCACCCGCGGAACAGCGTGACGCGGGCGCGCTCCAGGAAACCGATCGTGCGACCGGGCTCGGGGTCGGCCTCGGTGCACAGCGCCGCTCCCGCGACGAGCGCGCTGAGCAGCCCGGCCGCGAGGCCACCGGTCCAGAACAACGGCATCGGGAGGTAGAGCCGGTCGTCCGGCCCGATGCCGCGGTCGGCGAGCCCCGCAGCGACGGCCCGTAGCGCGGAGCCGTGCGTGTGGATCGTGCCCTTGGGGGTGCCGCGGCTGCCCGAGGTGAACACGACGGCGAGGTCGTCGGCCGGCCGCACGACGTCGCCGAGCGCGTCGACGAGCGCGTCGTCGACCGCGACGCCGGGCAGGCCGTCGATCGTCCAGGCCCGCCGCAGTGCAGGCGCCTCCCGTGCGGCGGCGGCGACGTCGTCGGGGTAGTGGCGTCCCCGGAACGACGGCGCGTACACCAGGTGTGTCACCGCGGCCGCGCGCAGCAGGGCGGCCAGCTCGGGCGGGCGGGCGAGCGTGCTCAACGGGACGAGCACGGCGCCGACGCGCCACGCGGCCGCGGCCACGACCACCCACTCGATGCCGTTCGGGGCGAGGAGGCCGAGGCGCGTCCCCTTGCCGACCCCGGCGGCGACCAGCCGCGCCGCGACCGCCCGGCTCTCGCGGTCGAGCCCGCCGTGCGAGATCGCGGCGTCAGGGGTCACGACCGCGTCGGCTTCGCCCCGAGTGGCCGTGTTGTGCGCGAGCAGGAGCGGGAGCGTCGGGGCCGGCGCCGACGCGGTGCCGCGGCACGCCGTCTCCTCAGCCACGACGAGCCAGCTCCCGCAATGCCTGCGCGTCGACCTTGCCGCTCGACAGCATCGGGACGTCGCGGTCGGCGACGACGACGAAGCGGCGGGGGACCTTGTACGACGAGAGGCGGCGAGCCAACGCGGCGCGCAGCGCCCCGGTGTCGGGCGGCGACCCGCCGTCGGGCACCCGCAGGACCGCCGCGACGATCTGTCCGCGCTCGGGGTCCTCGACGCCGACGACGTGCGCAACGATCCCCGAGACCTCCGCGATCGCCGCTTCCACCTCGCGGGGCGACACGTTCGCGCCTGCGGTCTTGATCATGTCGCCGAGACGGCCGTGGAAGTAGTGGAAGCCCTCGTCGTCGACGTGGACCAGGTCGCCGGTGCGGAACCAACCGTCGGCGGTGAACGTCTCGTGCCGCTCGCGCCCGTAGTAGCCCTCCATCAGGAACGGCCCGCGCAACCACAGCTCGCCGGTGACGCCCGGCGCGCAGTCCCGCCCGTTCTCCGGGTCGACGACACGGGCCTCGAAGCCCGGCACCGGGCGCCCGAACGACCCCCGGCGTCGTTCGGGCTGGTCACCCTCGTCGTCGGAGGCGAGGCACACGCTGCCGGTCTCGGTCATGCCGAGCATGTTGTGGCGCAGCTCGGGGTCGGCCGGGCGCACGTCGTCCGGCATGATCGGCCACAGGTTCCCGCGGCGGATCGAGCGCAGGTCACGGCGCGGGAACGACGGGTCGCGCGCGAGGTGCGCGACGGACGCCGCGAACCCGTTCACGATCGTCGGGCGGGTGCGCTCCAACAGGTCGAGCGTCGCGGCCGCGACGGATGCGTTCGAGCACACGAGTGTCGCGCCCGCGAGGAGCGTGCCGAGCAGGCTGTAGGCGAACCCACCGATCCAGAAGAACGGCGAATTCGAGAACAGCACCTCCTGCGCCGTGTAGCGGCGCAGCCGGTTGAGCCCGTCGAGGTGCCGGATGAGAGGCCCGTGCTGGTGGATCACGCCCTTGGGCTCGCTCGTCGAACCCGACGTGTGCACGATCACCATCCGGTCGCCGGGCGTGACGGTCCGCTCGATCGCCTCGACGGTAGCGGCCGGGACCGCGTCCCCCGCGTCGATCACGGCGTCGGGGTCGAAGACGACGCGGCGCAGCACCGGCAGCGCAGGGTCGAGCAGCGGGCCGTCGTCCACACCGAGCCCGCGCCCGGGACCGAGCGCGGGCACGGCGTCGGACACGGCGGCGCCGAGGTCACGGTCGCGGGCGCGTCGCGCCGCGAGCAGTACGGCGACGTCGGCGTTGCGCAGCAGCGTCCGCAGCTCGGGGCCGGTCGAGAACGTGCTGATCGGGACGGTCACCGCGCCGAGCCGGGCGGTGGCGAGCCACCCGACGACGAAGTCCGGCCCGTTCGGGTACAACAGCCCGACGTGCGTCCCCGGGCCGGTGCCCAGCGCGTACAGGCCCCGGGCGAGCGTTCCCGATCGGTCGGCCGCCTGTGCATAGGTCAGCACCGCGTCGTCGCACACGAGCAGCGGGTGGTCGCCCCGCGCCTCGGCCCGCGCGCGCAGCAGGGTGCCGACGGTCAGCGGAAGCCCGTCGCGGGTGTCCACCGCGGTGTTCACGGCGCGGGCCTCCGGGGCGACACGGGTGGCAGTCGGGCGCGGTCGCCGGCGACCGCGGCGACGGTCGCCTCGCACAGCACGCGGTCCCCGTCGAACAGACGTGCCCGTGACGTGATGCGCCCTGCACCCGCCGCACGCTCCACCGTGAATCCGAGGTCCACGCCGAGCGGGACCGGCCGGCGGTACTCGACCAGCAGCGAGGTGGTCCTCCCGGCGACGCCGACGTCGCAATTGTGGTGCTGCACCACGCAGTCGAAGAACGTCGCGAGCACCCCGCCGTGCACGACCCCCGGAGGGCCCTCGAACACGATCGGGAAGGTCACCGTGCCCTGCGCGCGGTCGCCGTCGACCCGGATCGAGTACTCGGGGAAGCAAGGGTTGAACGCACCGACGTCGCGCGCGTGATCGACGTAGACCCGGCCGTCCGGGGCGGCGTCGCCGACGCGGGGTGCGGGATCACGCGGGACGAGCGCGGCGAGTGCCCGCTCGGCGGTCCGGAGGTCCTCCGCCAGTGCCGCGAGCGCCGCGTCGTCGCGCTCCATCGCGAGGATCTGCCCGGCGACGCGCCGCAGCAGCGGCGCGATCTCACGGGCGCGGGGGAGCGGCTCGACGCCGAAGGTCCAGCGGTCCGCGGTCACGACCCGTTCAGGAGCGCTCGCACCGCGGCCAGGTCGACCTTGCCCGACGGGGTGCGCGGCAGCGACTCGACGATGCGGAGTTCGACGGGCAGCTCGTACCGGGCGAGGCGCGTCGCGGCGCGCTCCAGCAGCTCGCCGGGAGACACGGGACCGGCACCGGGCCGCAGCTCGACCGCGGCGACCGGCACCGCACCGAGCCGGGCGTCCGGCCGCCCCACGACCGCCGCACCCCGCACCCGCTCGTCGTGCTCGAGCGCCGACCGTACGTCCTCGGGGAGGATCTTGAACCCCCCGCGGATGATCGCCTCGTCGGCGCGCCCGAGGATCCACACGAACCCGTCACCGTCGATGCGGGCCAGGTCGGTCGTGCGCGTCCAGCCCGCGGCGTCGCCCATCTGGCGGGCACGGACCTCGAGCACGCCCTCTTCCCCCGGGGGGAGCGGCACACCCGTGCCGGGGTCGACGACGCGCAGCTCGCAGCCCGGGTGGGCACGCCCGACGCTGCCCCCGCTTCGCCTCCCAGTACCGTTCGTGGTCCGCGAGGTTCCAGCCGGCGACGCCACCGCCGAACTCGGTCGCGGCATACGAGATCAACACGCGCACCCCGTACTTCGCGAAGAACGCGTCCGCGTCGTCCGGCGACAGCGGCGCGGTGCCGCACACCACCGAACGCACCGAGGCGAGGTCGGCGGGGTCCAGGTCGGCCTCGAGGACCATGCGCAGCGCCGCGGGCACCAGGCTCACCGTCCGGGGCCGGTGGCGGCGCACGGCGTCGGCCCACTTCCTCGACCGAGAAGCGCTCGAGCAGGCAGAACGAACGGCCGTCGTTCACGCACTGCAACACCCGGAAGATGCCGCCGAGGTGCACCAGCGGTGAGCTGACCACGGCGACACCGCTGCGCAGGCGGACCCCGTCGTCGGCCCGCCGCTCGTAGTGGCGGGCGCCCGCCAGGACGCGGGTCGAGGGTCTCGTAGGTGAGCGGCACCCGCTTCGGCGGCCCGGTCGTACCACTCGTGAGCATCTCGACCGCGACGAGCCGTTCCGGCGGGCACGTGCCCGCCGGCCCGTTCCAGGCCGGTCCTCCCGTGACGGTGCCGTCCGGCACGTCCGAGTCGACGACCCCGGGCCTCGCGCTCGCGAGGCGGCGCACCCGCGGCGCGAACGCCTCCAGGTCGTCGGGTTCGCCGGCGACGGTGGAGGTGCCGAGCGCGACCAGATCGGCGCGGACGCGCTCGTCGCCACGTTCGGGGTTCACCGTGACCACACAGGCCCCCGACCGCCAGAGCCCGAGCACGAGCGCCACGTGCGCCGGCCGGTTGCGCAACAGCACCGCGACGCGCTCGCGCGGCCGCACCTCGTCCGCGAGCGCGTCCGCGGTCGCCGCGAGCTCGCCCCAGGAGTACCAGTGGCGCTCGAACTCGACGGCGGGCGCGGACGGGTCGAGCGCGAGCACCCGCGCGATGCGGTCGCTCAGCGGATGCACACCCGCGCTCACCGGTACCTCGGCTCGGTGCGGTCGGGACCCCGGCGGGCGACCTCCGCGGAACCGATCGGGTTCCCCAGGCGGGTGTAGATCAGCCCCTGCTGCATCGCGACCCGGTACGGCCGGTCGAGGGACTCCCAGATCGCCCGGACCGTGCCCTGGGTCGCGGCGGTGGGCTTGCGCGCGATGCCGGCCGCGATCTCGTGGGCACGCTCCCACAGCTGCGCCCGGGGGACGACCTCGGTGACCAGCCCGATGCGCAACGCCGTCTCCGCAGTGACGCGCTCGTCGTTGCCGCTCAGGGCCATCCGCAGCGTCTCGCCGAGGCCGATGCGGCGCATGAGCCCGACGGGTTCGAGCGCGGAGACGAGACCGAACGTGACGTGTGAGTCGAAGAACGTCGCGTCCTGCGAGCAGATCACGACGTCGGACTCGTTCACGAAGTAGAACGCGCCCGCGGTGCAGATGCCGTGAACCGCGCACACGACCGGTTTCCACACCTGCTGCCACTTGGGACTCAGCAGCTCGCCCGGGTCCTCGTGGTTCCACACGTCGTCGGGCTGGCCATACGGCTTCTTCGTGTCGAGGCCCGCGCAGAACGCCCGCTCGCCCGCAGCACGGAGCACCACGGCGTGCACCGAAGGGTCGTCCTTCACGAGCCGCCACGCCTCACGCACCTCGTGGCACATCGTGCGGTCGAACGCGTTGAGCACCTCGGGACGGTTGAGCGTGATCGTCGCGACGTTGTCGTCCGACGTCTCGTACAGGATCGTGTCGAACGTCGTCATCAACGGCACCGCCAGACCGGGTCGCGCTTCTCGACGAATGCACGTGGTCCCTCTTTGGCGTCCTCGGTGCGCAGCACCCGCTCCCGGAACGCCTCGGCCATGATCTCCGCCTCGTGCAACGGCAGGTCGAGACCCCGGCGGATCGCCAGGCGCGTGCCGCGCACCGCGAGCGGGGCGTTGCGGTTGACGATCGCGGCGATCTCGTGCGCACGAATGAGGAGCCGGTCGTGCTCGACCACCTCGGAGACCAGTCCGAGCTCGTAGGCTCGCCGCGCGTCCACCCGCTCGTGACGGCCAGTGAGAGCGAGCCGCATCGCGACGTTCGTCGGCAGCACGCGAGCGAGGCGAACCATCTCGCGGCCCGACACCAGCCCGATGCTGACGTGCGGGTCGAAGAACTCGGCGCGCTCGGACGCGATCACGATGTCGCCCGTGGTGACCCAGTCGAGCCCCGCGCCGCAGCACAGGCCGTTGACCGCGACGATCACCGGCTTCGTCATCGTGCGGAACGGCGGCGTGCCCTCCTGGGGGGCCTCCCACTGCTCGATCGTCGCGAGGTACGGCTCCGGGTACACGACCCGGCCGTCGGCCGGGATCTCGGTGACGTCGGCGCCTGCGCAGAACGCGCGGCCGCTACCGGTCACGACGAGCACCCAGACGTCCTCGTCCGCCTCGGCCGCGGCGTACGCCCGCCGCAACTCCTGGATCATCGCGGGGCTGAGCGCGTTGAGGCGGTCGGGCCGGTCGAGCGTGATCGTGGCGACCCGGTCCCGGACCTCGTAGCGGATCGTCTCGCAGTCCATCCTCGCCCCGACGCGACCGGACCTAGAAACATCTAGATGTAAGAGTGTAGGGTGGGGACCGTGGAGGCGCAACGTGAGGCCGCCCGGTGAACGACCCGCGCGTCGTGCTGGAGCGTGACGCCGCCGCCGGGATCGCCCGCCTCACCCTGAACGACCCGCAGCGGCGCAACTGCTACGACCCCGCGATGCGCGAGGCGCTGAGCCGGCACCTCGACGACCTCGCCGCGGACGACACCGTCAAGGTGGTGCTGCTGCGCGGAGAGGGCGGGGTGTTCACGACCGGCGCCGACATGGCGAACGCGTACTCGTGGTACGAGACCCCCGGCACCGCCGGCGACGGGCGCCGCCGCCGGCCCAGCCAGCGCCGTCGGCTCGCGGTCGACCGCCGCGCGTTCGGCTTCTACCACGAGTTCCTCGGCTACCCGAAGGCGACCGTCGCGGAGGTGCGCGGCTACGCCCTCGGCGGCGGGCTCGAGCTCGCGCTGATGGCCGACGTCGCGGTCGTCGCGCGCGACACCGAACTCGGGATGCCCGCCACGCGGTTCCTGGGCCCGGCGCTCGGCTCGCTGCACGTCTTCTTCCATCGGCTCGGCCCCGTCCTCGCCCGGCGGCTCCTCCTCACCGGTGACGTGATCACCGCCCGGTCGATCGAGCACCTCGGCGTGTTCACGGAAGTCGTCGACGACGCCGAGGTGGAGCGCCGGGCGAACTGGTGGGCCCAGAAGATCGCGCGCATGCCCGCCGACGGGATCGTCATGGCCAAGGAGGGCCTTCCGCCTGGTCGAACAGCTCCAGGCGTACCAAGGCGAAGAGGTCCTCGGATACCTCGTGCACGCGTTCGGTACCAACCTCCAGTTCGAGGACGGCGAATTCAACTTCGTCAAGGTACGGGCCCGGGAAGGGACGCGACGAGCCTTCGAGCTGCGCGACGCGCACTTCGACGTCCCCGAGCCGGAGTGATGCGCGTCAGCTCAGAAGTCCGTCCCACCGTCGACGTTGACGAGCGCGCCCGTCAGGTACGACGCACGCTCCGACAGGAGGAACGCGATCACGTCGCCCACCTCCTCGGGCCGGCCGACACGGCCGAGCGCGACGTGCATCCCCCAATCCTCCGCCATCGCCCGCTCCAGGGACTCTTGCTCGGGCCAGCCGCGCTCGCGTGCGTACACCGACCGCAT
The DNA here is from genome assembly GCA_026002935.1 of Acidimicrobiia bacterium. Taxonomy (GTDB): domain Bacteria; phylum Actinomycetota; class Acidimicrobiia; order IMCC26256; family PALSA-610; genus BPGH01. The sequence continues at coordinate 137,322 of BPGH01000002.1, read as the reverse complement.
CGAGGCGAGGATCTCGGTCTCCGTCGCGCCCGGACACACGCAGTTCGCCCGCACACCGTTGCCCCCGAACGCCTTTGCGATGGTCTTCGTGAGCGTCACGACGGCCGCCTTGCACGACACGTAGGGCACCTGATGCGGCTTCGGGGCGCGCACGGAGTACGCGGCGGTCGTGACGATGGCCCCGCCGCCGCTGTCGACGAGCAGTGGTACCGCCGCACGGCACGCGTGCACCGTGGCGAGCACGACGTCGTCGAACGTGTGGCGCCAGTGCGCGTCCGCGGCGTCGGAGAGGGTCCGGTGGCCGTGCGCGCCGATCCCGGTCGTGACCGCGACACCACGGACCGCGCCGAGACGCGCCTGCACCTCGTCGAGCACCCGCTCCGCCTCGCCCTCGGCCACGAGGTCGGCCGTGACGGCGACCGCTTCGGCGCCCTCGTCCCGCAGCGCACGCGCCGCCGCCTCCGCGCGCGCCACGTCCCGTCCGACGAGGGCGACCGCCGCACCGTCGGCGGCGAGCGCCCGCGCCGCCGCGAACCCGATCCCCCGGGTCCCGCCGAACACGACGTAGTTGCGGTCCCGCACACCGAGATCCATGAGGACACCGTCCCGTGGGTCGAGAGATCACGAACTGGCACACCCGATCCGGGACCGACGGTCCCGGTCGGCAGGGGAGGGCCGATGCAGCTCGACTACCAACCCTTCGACGCCGACAACCACTACTACGAACCGCTCGACGCGTTCACGCGCCACCTCGACCACGAAGTACAGGGCAACGCGGGGTCCAGGTGCGTCACCGACGCGCGACGGGCACAGCGCGTGCTAGCTGCTCATGGGAGGGACGCGTCAACCGGTTCAGTCCCGAACCCGACGTTCGACCCGATCATCGTCCCCGGCTGCCTCGACCTGTTGTTCCGGGGCCAGGTCCCGGAGGGCACCGACCCGCGCACGCTCCAGCAGGTCGAGCCGCTGGCCCGGCCACCCCGAGTACCGGGACCGCGCGGCACGGCTGCGACGTGCTGGACCGAGCAGGGCCTCGGGACGCGGTGCATGCTCGTTCCCGACGCTGGGCTGTGGGGTCGAAGCAGGCGCTGCAAGCTACGACGTTCGCCGCGACGATGGCGAGCCTCGACGCGTTCAACCGGTGGCTGGAGGAGGACTGGGGCTACGACCACGAGGGCCGGCATCATACGGCGGCGCCGATGCTCTCGCTGGCGGACCCCGACGCGGCGCGCCGCCGAGGTCGACCGGGTGCATCGGGCGCGGCGCGCGGGTCGTGCACGTGCGGCCCGCACCGGTCCCCACCGGTCCGAACGGCACGGGGCACGCTCGCTCGGCCACCAGTCGCACACGACCCGGTGTGGGCCCGGCTGGCCGAGGCCGGTGCATCCCGGTCGCCTTGCACCTGGGCGACAGTGGCTACGAGGGGATCCTCACCGCGCCTGTGGGGCGGCAGCCGCCCGGTTCGAGGCGTATCGGGCGCAAGACCGATGTCCTGAGCCGGCGTGCTGGTCGCCGACCGCGCCATCCACGACAGCGATCGCGTCGCTCGATCGATGGACGGGGCCCTGACCCGGCACCCCGGGCCTGCAAGCGTGGCGAGCATCGAGAACGGTTCCGACTGGGTGGCAGCTGCTGGCCAAGCGGCTGACGAAGCAGGCGAACCAGACCCCCTGGGCGTTCGCCGAACGACCCGGTCGCCGTCCTGCGCCGTCAACGTGTGGGTCACCCCGTACTACGAGGAGGACCTCGCCGCGCTCGTCGGAGCTGATCGGCGTCGAGCGGGTGCTGTTCGGCTCCGACTGGCCGCACGGCGAAGGTCTCGCGGAACCGTTGCAGTTCCTCGGGGAGCTCCACGGGTTCGACGAGTGTGAGGTGCGACGGATCATGCACGACAACGTGCTCGCGCTGCTCGGGAATCAGCGATGAGCGAAGCGCTGCGCGACGAGATCCGCGCCTGGCTCGAACGAACATTGGGACCCGACGCTGCTCGTCGAGGACTGGTGGCGGGTCGTCGCACGCGCCGGCTGGACCGCGCCGCACCTGCCGCCTGAACAGGGTGGGCGCGGCCTGCCCCGGTGGGCGGGAGCCGTCGTACGCGCGGAGTTCGCCCGGTACGGCGCCCTGCGACCACCCGGCGGACTCGGGCTGCTCATGGCGGCGCCGACGATCCTCGCCCACGGCACGTCCGACCAGATCGCCCGCCACGTTCCCCCGATCCTCGAAGGCCGTGTCAACTGGTGCCAGCTCTTCAGCGAGCCCGGATCGGGCTCCGACCTCGCCGGCCTCACCACCCGTGCCGAACGGGACGGCGACCGGTACGTCGTGACCGGCCAGAAGGTCTGGAGCTCGATGGCCCACGAGTCCGATTGGGGGATGCTGCTCGCCCGCACCGACTTCGGCGTCCCCAAGCACGCCGGGATCTCCTGGTTCGCGATCGCGCTCGACCAGCCCGGCGTCACCATCCGGCCGCTGCGGGAGATGACCGGGGCGTCCGTGTTCAACGAGGTGTTCCTCGACGAGGTCGTCTGCGACGCCGCGGACCTCGTCGGCGGCGCCGGCAACGGCTGGGCGGTCGCCCAGACCACGCTGTTCTTCGAACGGTCCGGGATCGGTGCCGGCGGCGGCCACGCCGGCTTCCCGGTCCCCGGCCCCAAGGGCGGGATGCTCGGGCGGCGCGCCGGCGACGCGGCCCGCGATCCCGAACCGGGCGGCAACCTCGTGCTGCGCTACCCCGACGTCGCCGACCTCGCGCGCGCTCGGGGCCGCACCGGCGATCCCATCGTACGGCAGTCGCTCGCGCGCCTGTACACCTGGTCACGCCTCGGCCACTGGAACGCGCAGCGAGCCCGCGCCGAGGGCTCGAACGCGAACCCCGCCGTCCCCAACCTCGCCAAGCTCGCTCAGACCCGCATCGTCAAGCACGCGGCCACCCTCGCCGCCGAGATCCTCGGCCCCGCTGTCGGCCTCGCCGGCGACGACGCCCCCGAGGGCGGCCGCTACACCGACGCCCTCGTGTTCTCCCCTGCGTCGTCCATCTACGGCGGCACCGACGAGATCCAGCGCAACGTCGTCGCCGAGCGCGCGCTCGGACTCCCGCGCGACGACCAGCCCGGACGCGGCGAGCCGTACGGGGAGGTGCTCGCTCGCGTGCGCCGGGACTGACGACCGCCCCGGCGGCTCAGGCCGGCGTGAATGCGACCGGCATCGCCTCGGGCCCGGAGATGAAGTTCGAGACGCGACGTGGCCCGGGGTCGCCCGCGAGGTGGAGGTCGGGCAGGCGGCGGAACAGCTCGCCGAACATCACGTTGAGCTCGAGTCGGGCGAGCGAGGCCCCCATGCAGAAGTGGGGACCGAACCCGAACGCGAGGTGCGGGTTCGGGTCGCGGCGCACGTCGAGCCGTTCCGGGTCCGCGAACACGGAGGGATCACGGTTCGCGGCGGGATACATCAGGATCACCTGGTCGCCCGCGTGCATCGTCCGGCCGTGGATCTCGACGTCGCGTGTGACGGTGCGCGACATGTTCTTCACGGGCGACACCCAGCGCAACAGCTCCTCGACACCCCGCTCGATCGAGCGCGGATCGTCACGCATGATCGCGAGCTGGTCCGGGTGTTCGAACAGCGCGAGCATTCCGTCCGTCAGGACGTGACGGCTCGTCTCGTCACCACCGATCAGGATCAGCAGGCTCTCGTTGATGATCGACTCGTCGTCGAGCCGCTCACCGCCGACCTCCGCGTGGCAGAGGACGCTGACGAGGTCCCCCTGCGGAGGCCGCGAGCGCCGGTCGGCGATGACCCCGAGCTGGAACTCGCGGAACGCCAGCATGGCGTCCGCCCCCGCCTGCGCGACCTCGGGTGGCGGGTCGGCGGTCGTCGCGCGGATCAGGTCGTCCGACCATCGCAGCAGATCGTCGTAGGCGTCGGGCGGGAAGCCGAGCAGGTCGGCGATCACCAGGAGCGGTAGCGGCGCTGCGACGTCCCACACGAAGTCGCACTCGCCCCTCGGTGCGACCCGGTCGATGATGCGCGTGCAGATCGCGCGTACCTTCGGCTCGAGCTCGCGGACCCGCCGGGGCGTGAACCCGCGGCTCACCAGCTTCCGTCGCCGTGAGTGTTCGGGCGGGTCCATCGAGATCATCATCGGGAGGTGCATCCCGTGCGGGCGGGGGGCGCGGTGGCTCGAGAACGTCTCGGGGTCCTTCTCCACGGCGAGCACGTCATCGTGGCGGGTGAGCGCCCAGACGCGGTTGCGCTCGTCCCAGTAGGCGGGAGCGTGAGCGCGCATCCACGCCCAGTCGTCGTAGGGCTGGCCCGCGTACCAGGTGCCGTCGAGCAGATCGAAGTACCGTTCCATCTCCGTGTTCGCCTCCCGCGGTCAGCGCGGCATCCCGAGGATCCGCTCCGCGATCAGGTTCCGCTGGATCTGTGAGGTCCCCGCCGCGATCGTGTACTGCAACGACCACAGGTAGTCGCGCGCGGCGGCGAGCGCGCGCGGGTCGGCGCCTGCCAACGCCGGCCGTCCGATCACCCGCAGGGTCAGGTCGGCGATCTCCTGCGCGAGCTCGCTGTATCGCAGCTTCACCGCCGAGCCCGACGGTGGTGGGAGCCCGGTCCGCTCGGCCTCGGCGACGCCCATCTGGGTCATCCGCCACAAGCCCTCCACGTGCGCCGCGAGCCGTCCGGCCTGCGCGCGCAGCGTCGGGTCGTCCCAGGCGCAATCGCCACCGGAGGGGATCTGCCGTGCGATGTCGACGAGCGCGCGGATCTGGGACCGCAGCATGATGATGTGCTGCGCGAAGGCGGTGCCGCGCTCGAACCGCAGGGTCACGTTCGTCACCCGCCACCCGTCGTTCTCCGCGCCGACCCGGTTCTCCACGGGGACCCGGGCGTCGTCGAGGAAGACCTCGCAGAAGTGGTGCTCACCGTCGATCGTCCGCATCGGCCGCACCTCCACTCCCGCTTGGTGCATGTCGAGGATGAGCCAGGTGATGCCCTTGTGCTTCGGTGCTTCGGGGTCGGTGCGCACGAGCAGCTCGCAGTAGTCGGCGACGTGGGCGCGGGTGCTCCAGATCTTGTGCCCGTTGACGACGTACTCGTCGCCCCGGCGGACCGCGCGGGTCCGTAGGGACGCGAGGTCGGAGCCGGCCTCCGGCTCCGAGAACCCCTGACACCACACGTGCTCACCGCGCAGGATGGGCGGGAGGTGGAACGCGCGCTGCGCGTCGGTCCCCTCGGCGATCAACGTTGGGCCCGCGTGCATCAGGCCGACGAAGTTCACACCGATGTACGGTGCGCCGGCCCGGGCGTACTCCTCGAGGTAGACGAGCTGCTGCGTCATCGGCAGGCCGCGGCCCCCGAACTCGACGGGCCAGTGGATGCCCGCGTAGCCGGCGTCGTACAGCTTGCGTTGCCATTCGGTGTCGTACGCGCGCCGGGCCGCCCAGTCGTCCGGTGGGGGCGGTGGTCCGTAGCGCGGCACCTCGGCCTCGAGCCACGCCCGCAGCTCGGCGCGGAACCGCTCGTCGTCGGCGCTGTGGCTCAGGTCCACGACTCCAACCCGTCGCCCAGCGCGAGCGCGTGCGCGCCGCCGCTCCCGAAGGACTGCTCGAGGACCCAGGCCCGCTTCAGGTAGTAGTGGGGGAGCATCGCCCAGGTGAATCCCATCCCGCCCAGCACCTGCACGGCGGTTCGGCCGTTCGTGATCGCCGCCTCGCCGGCGAGCAGCTTCGCCGTGCTCGCCGATCGCGCCGCGTCGCCGCCGCGATCGTCGTCGGCGACCGCGGCGGCTGCGTAGCACGCGCTGCGCGCGAGCTCGGTGCGGACGTACATGTCGGCGAGCATGTGCTTCACCGCCTGGAACGAGCCGATCGGGACCCCGAACTGCCGCCGCTCGAGCGCGTAGGCGGCGGCGACGTCGAGCGCACCCTGGGCGAGTCCCACCAGCATCGCCGCCGTCAGCACCGTCCCGAGGTGGCGGAGGCGGCGCGCCTCGTCGGGTCCGCCGACCACGTCCCCGGTCGGCGGCCGCCCGCACGCGATCGCGGGCGTGAGCGGGTCGAACGGGCTGCCGGCAGGCGCGTCCCGCAGCCGCGATGCGGGGAACGCCTCGACGCGGTCCCCGTACGCGATCACGACCGTGTCGCTGCGGGCCGCGTGTTCGATCACGCCCGCCTCCTCGGCGAGGGCGCCGGTCACCCGCACGTCGCCGCGGGCCACCTCGGGCAGGATCGGCGCCGTGATCACGGACCACACGACCGGCCCGGGAACGAGGTGTGCTCCGAGCTGCTCGAGCACGACTGCGGCCTCGACCGGACCCGCTCCCAGGCCACCGCCCTGCACCGGCACGAGGAGCCCGAACACGCCGAGCTCCGCCAGGTCGCCCCAGGGGTCGTCGGCCGGGGGGCACGCCGCGGGCCGCGCACAGCGACCGGGTGGCGTCCCGGAGGGCGAGCTGGTCGTCGTCGAGCCGGAAGTCCACGGCGACTACCCGCGCGACGACGGACGCACGATCTCGGTCCCGGGCTCCCTGTGGCGGCGATGGTGGCAGTTCGCGCACCGCAGGACGAGTTCGTCGACGACGGTGCGCCGCGAGTCGTCGAAGGGCGGATCGTGGTCGTACTCCAAGAGGTCGGTCGTGCCGCAGTCGACGCAGGCCCGGTCCCGTTCCCGGACGAGCCGGCGCTGCCGTCCCGACGGATGGCGACGCCGCCCGGACGCGTCGACAGGCCGGCCGCGGGCGTCGTGGACGAGCGCGCGGAGGAAGGCGTCGGGCGCGAGCCGCTCGACGACGGTGCCGGCGATCGGTGTGCCGTCGTCGAGCGTGCACCCGTCGCCCCGGACGTGGATGACGATCTCGGTCGCGACCGGGCCCTCTCGGGCGAGCGCGACGAGCGCGTCGGCGCGCTGCTGCGCGAGTGACGGCCAACGCGGGGCGTCCCCGGGCGCGCCCGCGGACGCGCGGGGCCGGGTGCAGCGCAACCTCGCGTCGATCGCGGCCTGCAGGACGGCTGCGTCGCCCGGCGGCAGCCGGAACCAGCCGGTGACCGTGCCGTCGACGTCCACCCGCCAGGTCAGCGCCCGTGCCGCGTGCTGCCTCGCCTCCGTCTCTTCCGGGGTCTCGCGCGCCATCCTCCACGCCGCGAGCGCGCACCGGAGTTGCCCTGCCGGTATCCGCTGCGCGATCGCGCAGAGCTCGGCCTCGGTCTCCGGGGTCGCGACGCGCGTGAGCGCTCGCACCTTGCTGTACGACAACCGGCCGGACGCGAACGCGGCGTCGACCTCCGGGAGGTGGCGCAGCGCCGCGCCGATCCTCAGCCACTCCCTCGCCGTGCAGACCTCGACGTCGATCGCCGCTGCGACCCAGTGGGCGCACGTCGGCGCACCGTCGACCGCCCACTCGCCCGACGCGTCGAGGTCGGCGACGAGGTGTACCAGCCGGTACTGGCTCGACGACCAGCGGCCACCGGCCTCGATCACCGCTTGTCGCAACGAACCCACGATCGGCGCGACCGACATGTGCGCTCCCGGGTCTCGCAGTCGTCCCTGTCGGTCTGCCCTCGCAGCGGGCTGACGAGCTGTGGGCCTCAGCCTACGGACCCGGTGCGACACCGATGTCGGTGCCCGACGCGTCCGCGGACGCGTCGGGGCCCGAGCCCTCACTCCGCCACCGCCACCGCGTCGGCGGCGGCCCGCCGGGCCCACCCGTAGTCGGGCTTGCCGGACGGGTGCCGGCCGACACGCTCGCAGAACAGCACCGCGCGCGGCGCCTTGAACCGGCTGATCAGACCGGCGGCGTACTCGCGCAGCGACGGCCCGTCGAGCGTCGCGCCCGGGCGGAGTTGCACGAGCGCCACGACCTCTTCCCCGAACCGTTCGCTGGGACGGCCGACGACCAGCGCGTCGAGCACGTCGGGGTGGCGTCGGATGGCCTGCTCGACCTCCTCCACGAAGATCTTCTCGCCGCCACTGTTCACGACGGTCGAGTCGCGCCCCAGCAGGGTGATGCTGCCGTCGGGCCCCACCGTCGCGCGGTCGCCCGGCACCGCGAACCGCACGCCGTCGACGACCGGGAAGGTGCGTTCGGTCGCCTCGGGGTCGTCGAGGTAGCCGAGCGGCACGTGGCCCGTGCGGGCCGTCCAGCCGATCTCGACCGAACCCGGTTCCAGGATCCGGCGCCGATCCTCCGACAGGACGACCGCGCCACCGGCGCCGCGAAACCCGCGGTCGGTCGCGTCCTTGGCGGACGCGCCGAAGGCCATGCCACCGGTCTCGGATGCTCCGTAGCCGTCGACGACGATGACGTGCGGCAGCAGGTCGAGGAGCGCCTCCTTGAGGTCGGCCCGGGTCGTCGCGCCGCCGGTGGAGATCTGGCGGAGCGCGGACAGGTCGTAGGCGCGGGCCCGCAGCTCCTCGACGAGGGGCCGGGCGTACGCGTCGCCGACGATCGTGAGCATCTGCACGCGCTCGCGCTCGGCGGTCTCGAGGATGGCGCGTGCGTCGAAGGGGCCGGCGTCGTCGTGCAGCACGACCGTGCCCCCGAGGTTCCAGCAGGCGAGCACCGTCCACTGGGCCGCGGCGTGCATCAGGGGCGGGGCCGGGAACCACACGGGTCCGCCGCGGCGGGCCGTGAGGGCGATCGACTCGGCCGTCGCGTCGGGTGAGCCGGCCGCGGCCGCGACGTACGCGTCGGCCTGTCGCCACAACACACCCTTCGGGCGTCCGGTGGTACCACCGGTGCACATCAGGTAGAGGTCGTCGGGCGACGGGACGGGGAGCGCGCCCTCGTCGCCGCCGCGATCGATCACGTCCTCGAACGCGACGCTGCCGGGGAGGGTCGCGGTCCGCGACCCGTCCTCGACGTGGATCATCAGGCGGTCGCGCGCCACTTCCTCGACCAGCGGTGCGAAGCGCCGGTGGTGGACGATCACGTCGGCGCCGATCTGCTCGACGAGGGCCGCCAGTTCGGCGGCGTTGTAGTGGTGGTTGACGTTGTAGGGCACGAGTCGGGCCCGGAACGCGCCGAACATGGCCTCGAGGTACTCGGGGCAGTTGGAGCACACGACGGCGACCTTCTGCTGCCCGCACTCCCAGCGCTCGAGCCCGGCCCGTTCGCGCACCGTGCCGAGGCCGCGCCCTCGGAGGTACGCGGCGAGGGCACGGGTGCGTCGCCGGAACTCGGCGTGGGTGCGCCGGACCGCGCCCCACACGAGCATCTCGCGGTCGGGTACCGCGTCGGCGACGGTGTCGAGCAGGCCGGTGAACGACCACTGCGTGCTCATCGTCGGCCCGTCTCGGTGGGGTCCTCGGCCGCGGGTGCGGGCGTGTCGGGGAGATCGAGGCCGAACAGGGCGATGGCGTTGTCGCGGATCACCTTGCGGACGGTGTGCGGGTCGACGCCGTCGAGGACCTCGGCGGCGACGGACCGGCTGTCGGGCCATGTCGAGTCGGAGTGGGGGTAGTCGACCTCGAACATGACGTTGTCGACCCCGCACGACTCGAGCGACGCGACCCCGTGGTGGTCCCGGAAGAAACAGGCGGAGACCTGACGGTAGTAGTAGGTGGAGGGGGGTTCGTCGATCTCGCGGCCGGTCGCCACCCACGCGCGGTGTTGCCGCCACACGTCGTCGGCCCGTTCGAGCAGGTAGGGGATCCACCCGATCTGGCTCTCCGCGTACACGAGTCGCAGCCCGGGGAATTGGGCGAGCTTTCCGGAGAAGAGCCAGTCGGCGAGCGAGTTCATGCAGTTCCCGTAGCCGATCGTGACCGTGACGCCGAGCGGCGCGTCCGCGGACGTGGTCGGCATCCTCGTGGCCGAGCCGATGTGCAGGCACACGACGGTTCCGGTTTCCTCGCACGCCGCGAGGAACGGGTCCCAATCGCCGCTGTGGATGCTGGGCAGCCCGAGGTAGGCGGGGATCTCCGAGAACGCGACGGCGTGCACGCCCCGCGCCGCGTTGCGTTCGACCTCGGCGGCGGCGAGCCGCGGGTCCCACAGGGGGACGATGCACAGCGGGACGAGCCGTCCGCCGCTGCCGCCGCACCACTCCTCGACCATCCAGTCGTTGTAGGCGTACACGCACTCGAGCGCGAGCTCGCGGTCGCGGGCCTCGAGGAACGTCTGGCCGCAGAAGCGGGGGAAGTTGGGGAAGCACAGCGACGCCTGCGTCCAGTTCGCGTCCATGTCCGCGAGGCGCGCGGTCGGGTCGTAGCAGCCGGGTCGCACCTCGTCGTACGTCGTGGCGGTCATGGTCATGTCGTCGCGCGGGCGACCGGAGGCCGCGACCGCCCGCTTCAGCGACTGGTAGGTGTCCTCGTAGACCCAGTAGTCGACGAGGGGTCCGTCCGTGCCGGGCCGCTCGACGTAGCGCGCCCCGGCGAGGCGCAGCTCGCCGGCGGGCAGCCGCTCGACCCGCGGTCCCGCGTCCCGCCGGCGGGCCGGCAGGCGGGAGGTCCACAGGGACGGGGGCTCGATCACGTGATCGTCGACGCTGACGATCCACGGGATGTCGACGGCCATCTCGGGCTCCGCGGTCTCGGCGGCTCCGACCGTCTAAACATATATATGTTTATGGCGTCGGGCAATCGCCGTGCCCGGTGGTCCGGCGTCGGGGGGTCAGGAGCTCCCCGTGAGGTAGGCGGCCTCGACCCGGGCGAGCTCGCCGCGCACCTCGTCGGCGGTACCGCTGAGGACGATCCGGCCCCGCTCCATCACGTACACGCGGTCCGCGATCGACAGGGCCTGGCTGATGTGCTGCTCGACGAGCAGCACGCCCACGCCCCGCTCGTCGGCGGCGGAGCGGACCGCGCGCAACAGGTTCGCGACCACGATCGGGGCGAGGCCGAGCGACAGTTCGTCGGCCAGCAGCACCTTCGGCTCGCGGCCGAGCGCGCGCGCCAGCGAGAGCATCTGCTGCTCGCCACCCGAGCACAACCCGGCGCGCCGGCGGAGGATGCGTTCGAGCGCGGGGAAGTGGGCGCACGCGGCCGCGGGTGTGACCCCGGCGAGCTTGAGGTTGTCGGCCACGGTCATGTTCATGATCACCGAGCGGCCCTCGGTGAGGAAGCCGAGCCCGGCGCGGCACCGGGCGTGCATCGGCGCGCGCGTCGGGCGCCCGAGGAATCGGACCTCACCCGCGCGCGGGGTCAGCTCGCCGGCGAGCGTGAGCAGCGTGGTCGTCTTGCCCGCACCGTTGGCACCGAGCAGCGCGACGACCTCGCCGGGCCCGACGTGCAGGTCGACCTCGCGGATCACCGCCATCTTCCCGTACCCCGCGGACACCTTCTCGGCCTGGATGAGCGCGTTCACGAACGCACCTCCTCGACCTGCTCGGCGTGGCCGAGATAGGCGTCGCGCACGGCCTGGTCGGTGCGGATCTCCTCGGGGGTGCCCTGTGCGATCACCTGCCCGAAGTCGAGGACGACGACCCGGTCGCAGGTCGACATCACGAGGCCGACGTCGTGCTCGACGAGCAGCACGGCCATGCCGCGGTCGTCCGCGAGCCCGCGGATGAGGCGGGCGAGCTCGGCGCTCTCGCGCTCGTCGAGGCCCGCGGCGGGTTCGTCGAGCAGCACGACCGACGGGCCGGACGCGACGGTGCGGGCGATGCCGACGAGGCGCCGGCGACCGTAGGGCAGCTCCTCGCAGAGGGTGTCGAGGTCGTCCTCGAGCTCGAACGCCGCACCGCGGCGACGGCCGTGGGGGTGAGGTCGTGGCGCCCGGGCCACACCAGGTCGGTGATCCAGGAGCGGCGGGAGGCACGCAGGTCGCTGCCGGCGCGGATGTTCTCCTCGACGCTGACGTCGTCGAACAGCTCGAGCGACTGGAACGACCGGCGCAGCCCGAGCCGGGCCCGCTGGGTGGCGTTCAGGCGGTCGAGCGGGCGGTCGTCGAGGAGGATGGTGCCTGCCGCGGCGGGGACGAACCCGGTGACCGCGTCGATGACGGTCGTCTTGCCGGCACCGTTCGGCCCGATCAGGCCGACGACCTCGCCGGGGCGCACGTCGAAGGTCACGCCGTCGACCGCGACGACGGCGCCGAAGCGCACGGTCAGGCCGGAGACCGAGAGGGTCGCCGGGGCGACCGGCCGCGTGTCGGCCTCCGGGAGCGGGGGGTGCGGGCGCGGTCGCGGCACCAGCCGCAGCCGCTCCCACAGCCGCCGGCCGTGCACGACGACGTCGGCGACGCCGTTCTGGTGCGCGATCAGGATCAGGAAGACGACGAGCGCGCCGATGATGACGTCCCACTGTGCGCCGAGGCCGATCCAGTCCTCGATGACGCGCGTACCCCAGCCGCCGATCGCGTTCGGCGCCGCGAAGACCGCGCCGAGCGCGTACCCGAGGCCGCCGATCACCGCGTTGCCCAACGTGTTGATCGACGCGAACACGTTGAACTCGGTGTAGGTGACGACCTGGCCCCGGAACGCGACGAGGATGCCGGCGACGGCGGCGAGCGCGGCGGACACGGAGAAGGCGTAGAGCTTCACGCCGAACACCGAGATGCCGAGCGATGCGGCCGCCCGCTCGTTGGTGCGCACCGCGACGAGCCGCCGGCCGGTCCGCGAACGCCTCAGGTTCGCGACGGCGATCCCGAGCACGACGAAGCAGATCAGGTTCACCGCCGCCCAGGCGTGTGGGTGGTTGAAGGCGTCGACCTCGAGGCCGAACAGTTCGATACGGCCGATGCGCGTCCCGCCGTCGATGCGGTTGCCGAGGTACGAGGGGTTCGCGAACACGACCTCCGACACGAGGAACCCGAGGCCGAGGCTCACGACCGCGAGGTTGACCCCGCGGGTGCGCAACGCCGGGATCGCGAACACGAGCCCGACGGGGATCGTGAGCACGACGCCGAGCAGGATCGCCAGCTCCGTGGGGACCCCGGCCCGCACGAAGCGCCCGGCGATGAGCGCGCCGATCCCCGCGAGTGCCCACTGCGCGAGCGAGATCTGCCCCGCGTAGCCGGTGAGCACCACGATCGACAGCACCATGATCCCGGTCGCGATCGAGATGTAGGTCGCCTGGGCCCAGTCATCGTCCATGACGCCGAAGAGGAGCGCGAACGCGAGCGCGCTCGCGAGGAGCAGGCCCCGGACGCTGATCGCGCCGGTGCCGAGGCGGGGCAACCGCTCCGCGACGTGCGAGCGCAGCGGCAGTCCGTGCCCGCGGATCACGACCACGAAGAAGATGACGAGGAACGCGGGGAGCCGGTTGAGCCCGGTGATGAGGTCCTGGTTGAGGAGGTCCTGCACGTCGCCGCCGTAGAGCGTCGCCATCGACTCGCCCACGCCGATGATCAGCCCGCCGAGCAACGTGAGGGGGAACGAGTGGAAACCGCCGAGGAGCGCGGCGCCGAGGCCGGCGACCGTCACGACGACGGTGAAGGTCGTCGCCGACAACCCGGTGAGCGGGGCGGCGAGGCCCGCGGCGAGCCCGGCGATCGCGCCGCCGAGGCCCCAGGTGATCGCGGCGAGCCGGTCGGGGGACCAGCCGAGCGTCTGGACGGCGCGCTCGTTCTGCGCGCTCGCGTTGATCGCCATGCCGATGCGGGTGTAGCGCGTCCAGGCCCACAGCGCGGCCGTGACCGCGACGGTGATGCCGACGAGGTAGAGGCGCTCCTCCTGAACGGTCACGTCGCCCCATCGGAACACGTCATCGGGCAGGTACGTGTCGACCGGACGGTTCGCGACGCCGTAGCGCTTCGCGACGACGGCCTGCAGCAGCCCCACGAGCGCGATCGTCGCGATGACGCGCACGATCGGCGCCGCGCCCCGCAGGACGCGAAGGACCGACGCCTGGAACAGGAGCGACACCGCGGCGGCGACGACCACCGAGGCGCCCAGGGCCGGGAAGGGCCCCCATCCGCGTTCGTCGACGAGGTCGACGAACGCGACGTAGGCGGCGAGCGTCCCGATCGCCCCCTGCGCGAAGTTCACCAGTCCCGAACCGCGGTACACGAGCACCGCGCCCTGTGCGAAGAGGGCGTAGGTGGCCCCGGCGCCCAGCCCGATGATCAGGAACTGCAGGAACGACTGCACTGTCGCCGGCCCTCCTCGCGCACCGGGTGCGAGCGTGGGGGCCCGAGGGCCCCCACGCTCCCGCTCAACGGATCAGCAGGGACCGGGCGCGCCGAACGGCGAGCCGCACAGCACGTCGTCGAAGCTGAACGCCGCGCCGGGGACGAAGTTGCCCTCGCCTGCGACGCTGTCGGCGTCGGGGTCCCAGGTCCAGACCTGCCAGTGGTTGGTCCCGGCCCGCTTGAACAGGCCGGGGTGGTCCTGGTTCGGCGTCCAGTCCTCGTCGCCGAAGATGCCGAGCATCGGCACGTCCTGGGCGGTGCGCAGCATCTCGGTGATGCCCTCGCGGGTGAACTCGGTCATGTTCGCGTCGCGGATCATCCGCAGCAGTGCGTAGAGCCCGATCCACGAGCGCATCGGGCTCGCCTTGAGGTTCGCGGGCTGGAGCGAGTCGATGCCGGAGGCCGCGAGGTCGGCCCGCAACGCCTCGTACACCGGTAGTTCGTGGGTCGCCGGCGGGAACGACCACAGGAACACCATTTGCTCGGCGAAGTCACCGAGTTCCGTCACCGAGGAGTGCGAGAAGCTGCCGAGGCTCGCGCTCACGAGGAGGTCGGTGCCGAGCTGCTGGCCGGCCCGCGCCACCTGCACCGCTTCCTGCTCGCCGAGCACGAGCGCGATGCCGCCGACGCCGGCGTCCTGGGCGCCGAGGATGAACTGGCTGTAGTCGGTGGTGCCCGCGGGAACCGGCGCCTCGAACGGGAAGGTGACCCCCTCGTCCGCGTACAGGTCGCCGAGCAGCCCGAGCAGCGCGGAGGCGGCGGCGAGGTCGACCCGTACGAGGCCGATCTCCGTCACACCCTGCTCGACGAGTGCCTGCGGCATCAGGAACGTCACGCCGGTGCCGGAGGCGTCGAGCGGGTAGGCGTTGGGGTCCCCCCAGTCCTCGGAGACGACGTTGCCGGCGACGCGCGGGATCCCGGCCTCCTGCATCGCGGCGGACACGTCGGCCTGGCCCGCGGTGCCCTGGTCGTTGACGGTGACGACGACGCCCGCCTCGTCGAGCTCGCGCACGCACGCGACGGCCTGGTCGACGTTGGCGCCGTCGTCGCAGGTGTGCACCTCGATGCACGCGCCGTTCGCGCCGCCGCGGGCGTTGAACGCCTCGGCTGCCGCCTCGAGTGCGTCCGCCTGGTCCTTCAGCGACAGCACCGGCGACTCGAAGACCGTCATCAGCCCGACGCGTAGCGGTTCGAGCGACTCGTCGCACGGCCCGTCGTCCCACAGGCCGATCGCCTCGTAGTCGATGTCGGCGGCTTCTGCCGTGTCGCCCGGCGTCGCGTCGCCCGTGTCGTCGCCGCCGTCGTCGCCGCACGCTGCGGCGAGGAGTGCCAGCGCGCAGACCGCGGCGAACACCCGCAACCGTGTCCTGGCCATGGTTCCCCCCTTGCCGATGCCTGGCCAACGATAGATCTAGATGATTCCCAGGGCACGGCGTGCCGGCGCCGGGGCGGGTGCCGTCGGGTCGAGCATCCCGCACTCCCGATTTTGCAACACCGTTCTCGTCAGACGCCACCGTGTAGGGAGAACGTCGTTTCCTCGCGTGCGGGCGCGCTCGGCATCCGGCGTCGGGGACCGGGCCGGGTGTGAAGGCACGCCCCCGGGTCGGCGCGGCGGCGCCGGTCCGGGGACGGTCCCTCGGCCGGCGCCGCCGGTCGGGCATGCCGTCGTCGTCGCCGCACTCGGTGACTGGGGGTCGGGTGCCGTCGCGACCGGCGTGCCGGCCTGCCGCTCGTCGGGCGTCATCGTCGTGCCGCACGGGGCGACGCGCGCCGCAGGGGGGCGCGGGGCGCGTCGCCCTGCGCTCAGCGCGTGCGGTGCCGGGGCCGACGCGACGCGAACGCGAGGGCGCCCAGGCCGCCGCCGATCGCGAGCGCGCCGGTGGCCGCGAGCGGCAGCGCCGCGCCACCGGTGCGGGGCAACGTGGCCTCCGTACCCGACGCGGCCTCCGTCGCCGTCGTGGCCGCCGCGCCCGCGGTGGGTGCCGGGGTGGGCGCCGCGCCCGCCGTGGTCGGCGTCGTCGGCGCCGGGCCGGGCGGCGCGGTGGTCGAGGGCGAGGCCGGGCTGCCGAGCGTCAGGAAGACGTCGTCGAGGACGAAGCCGAACTGGTCGCCGAAGGCGTTGCAGATCCCCCCGGAGCTCACGACGAGCTCGTCGCCCGCCTGCAGCGGGGTGCCCTGGAAGTCGGTGGCCGGGATCGTGAGGTCGACCTGCCACGGCTGGCCGGCCACGAGGTTCGTCGAGCCGTTGACGATCGGCACCGACGTGCCCGGCCCCGTCACGCGGCCGAGCTGGACGTCCGCTTCGCCGGCGTCGCACGAGGTCGCGTCGTCACTGCTCACCGTGATCGTCGCGCCGACGGCCGGGGTGCCGGTGACGACGGGTTCCGCGGCCCCGGCCGGGTCGGCCCAGCCGATCGCCGCGAGGGCCGCCGTGCCCGCGAGCATCGCCAGGAGACGTCCGTGTCGCGTTCCCACACCCATGTCGTCGCACCCTCCCGTGTGCCGCCGTGGTCGCGCCGCTCCTCGGGCGACCGGGTGCAGGGAACCACGACGGCCGGGTGCCGTCATGAGCAGCGGTTGCTCACGCCGCGACGCGGGTTGCTCACGGCGCCGTCGGCCGGCGGCCCGGGGTGGCGGGCGGTCACGCGTCGCGTCCCGCCCGCTCGGTGCGGGCGAGCGCCTCGGCGAGGTCGGCACGGCGGTGGATCCCGAGCTTCGTGTAGGCGCGCTGGAGCAGGTTGTCGACGGTCCGGACCGAAACGCCCAGCCCGGCCGCGATCTCGCGGCTGGTCCGACCCCCCGCGGCGAGGCGCGCGACCTCGTGCTCGCGGGCGCTCAGCACGCCGGCGCCGAGCGCCCGCACCGCGGGCGTCGACGGCGCGGGGCCGCACGCCGCCCGGTGCTCGAGCGCCCGGGCGGTCGCCGCCCGCACCGCCCGGCCCGGCCCACCCCGGCGGGCGAGCGCGACCGCCTGCGCCGCGGCGTCCGCGGCACACAGGGAGGCCCCGATCGCGGCGAAGTCGTCGGCCGCGGCCAGCAGGCCGTCGACGTCGCGGTGCACGAAGGCCTCGGCGTGGGCGGCCCGGCGCGCCGCCCACGCGCCGTCGACGCGGTCGCGCAGCCGCACCAGGTGCGCCGCCGCCTCGGGCCACCCCATGCGCAACGCGTCGTGCCACGCGGCGGCGGCGAGGGTCGGCGAGCCGCCGTCCTCGGCGCGCCGCGCGGTGGCGGCGAGCGCCTCGCACGCCCGTTGCGTGTAGCCGGTGGCGTCGAGGGCCCACGCGCGGGCGCGCTCGACGTCGGGTTCGAGGAAGCGGACCGCGCCGGTCCCGAGCCGGTCGAGTTCGGCCGACAGGGCCTCGCACGCGGTCGCGTCGCCGGCGCCGGCGGCGGCGACGAGCTGGGCGGCGACCGCCCACCGGCGGGGCGCGTGGTTGTCGCGCTCGGTGAACTCGGCGGCGGCCTCGCGCCCGAAGCGCGCCGCGAGGTCGAGCCGGCCGCGCTGCAACGCGACGCGTGCCCGGGCGAGCGCGAGCCAGCCGGGGTGCAGGCCCCGGGCCACCGCGCGTTCGTACCACTCGCGGACCAGGGTCTCGGCCTCGCCGAGGCGCCCCGCCTCGCCGAGGGCGAAGGCCGCGCCGACGACGTGGATCTCGGGGTCGGGGATCGGCACGCCCGGGTGCTCGAGGCAGCGCGCGAGCCCGCGCCGGGCGTCGGCACAGGCCGTCTCGCACGCGCCGTGCAGGGTGCGGGCGACCGCGAGCACGTGGTCGACGAGCGGCTCGGCGGTCGGGCCGTGGGCGCGCACGTGCCCCTCGACGAGCGCCAGCGCCTCGGCGCCGCGGCCCGCGTACACGAGGATCGACGCCTGCGCGCCGACGAGCGGCTCCGCGCCGATCGCGGGGGTGAGCTGCGGTGCCGCCTCGCGCAGGAGGGTCAGCGCGCCGTCGGCGTCGGCGAGGTTCCACAATCTCAGGGTCGCGAGCTCGAAGGTCGCGGTCGCGCGCGCGAGCGGTTCGGTGTCGGGGCGCGCGAGGACCGACTCGAGGGTCCGGGCCGCGTCGCGCCGGTCGCCGC
Organism: Acidimicrobiia bacterium; assembly: GCA_026002935.1. Lineage (GTDB taxonomy): Bacteria > Actinomycetota > Acidimicrobiia > IMCC26256 > PALSA-610 > BPGH01. Next base: position 119,174 of record BPGH01000002.1, on the reverse strand, counting down.
GGGTCGCGAGGAGCTCCGCGACCAGGATGCCGGCCGCCGCGTCGCCCTGGTCGTGGGCCCGGCGGGCGAGCGCCTCCGCGTCGTCGGTCTCGCCCGCCGCCCGGCACGCCCACGCCGCGGCGAGCAGCTCCCGCGCGTCGCACCCGAGCCCGGCCCGCACCCGCCATCGCGTCCGCACCGGCTCGGGGTCGCCGCAGGTCCCGAGGAGCCGCGTGGCGAGCGCCGCCTGGCCGGCCGGGCCGAGCGCGTCGAGCACGGCGCGGGTCACCAGCCCCGCCGCCGGCCGCGCGACGCGCGCGTCGCCGTCCGGTTCGAGGCGCACGAGCGCGTGCGCCGCGAGCCGGCGCAGCGCGGCGTCCGGCAGGAGGTGGTGCGGGGTGCGGATCCGCCCGGCGGTGCACACCAGGTCGAGCGCGCCCGCCGCCTCCGGGTCGAGCGCGCCGAGCAACGAACCGACCCGGGCGGTGAGTGCCGGGGTGAGCGGTGGCGACGCCGACAGCCGGGCGCACCCCGTGCGCTCCGTGAGCACGCCGGCGGCGATCGCCGCGTCGAGGGCGAGGACGAGCAACGCCGGCAGCCCCGCCGACGCGGCGAGGAACGCCTCGACCGTCGCGCCGTCGGGCGGCGTGCCGGCGGCGCGCTCGACCAGCGTGGTGACGGCGTCGCGTCCGAGCGGGGAGAGGTCGACCCGCACGAGCACGCCGGAGGTCCACAGCCACCGCAGCGTGGGGTGGCAGCGCTCGGGCCGCGTGGTGCCGGCGACCAGACGGTGCCCGCTCGTCAGCGCCCAGCGGCGGAGCGCGTCGGCGTCCGGGCCGCCGAGACCGTCGGCGTCGTCGACGACGACGACCGGGCCGTCGAGATCGCGCGGGTCGAGCGCGCCCACCGCGAGCCGCACGTCGTGGCCCGCAGCGGCGAGCCGGGTCGCGACCGTGCGCAGGCACGCGGTCACCCCGGAACCGGGCGGCCCGGCGACGAACGCGCCGGTGCCGGTGCCGGCCAGCGCGCGCTCGACCCGGTCGAGCACCTCGGCCCGCCCCGGCAGCTCCTCGGCGTCCTCGGCGTCGCGTGCGTGCGGGGCACCGTCCGGCACGACCGGCAGTGAAGCAGATGGGTGGCCCGCACCGTCGCGTGCCGGCCGCGCCCGCCGCCCGCCACGCCGGGCGGGGTGCGACGGTGGTGGAGGTGGCGGGAGTCGAACCCGCGTCTCCCGGACTCTCGGTGGGGCTTCTCCGAGCGCAGCCGATGGGGGGTGTCATCCGGCCGCAGGTCATCGGCACCCTGCGACCGGACCAGTTCCGGTGTGATGTCCCGTGCGGCCCCGGAACGGAACGACACGGTGAGCCGTCCTGGATGACGCACCGCGCGGGCGAACGGCGAACCCGCTGCGGGCGTGCCACCTAAGGGATCTCAGGCAGCGAGAGCCAAGTCGTTGTCGTTGGCGTCTGTTGGTGTTGCCGGCTCTTTCGCGACGATCCGGCGACGTCGGCTCGCTTCCCCCACCTCGATCCCCGGGATCGAAGCCACGCACCCCCGTGTCAATCGGCCGCCGGGCGGGGTCGTGTCGGGTGCCCGACGGGCCGGACCCGAATTGTAACGGCCCGCAGGGACGGGCATTCCCGCACCGCCCCGGGGCCCGCCGCCCGGGCGGCCACGCCGCCACCGGCCCTCGCTACCGTCGCGCCGTGGCCGGCACCGTGCACCCGCGGGTCGTGATCGTCGGCGCCGGGTTCGGCGGCCTCCAGTGCGCGCGGCACCTCGCCGGCGAGCCCGTCGACGTGCTCGTCGTCGACCGCCGCAACTACCACCTCTTCACGCCGCTGCTCTACCAGGTGGCGAGCTGCCTGCTCGGCCCGTCGGAGATCACCGCGCCGCTGCGCAAGGTCTTCCGCGGCGCACCCAACGTCCGCATCCGCATGGGTGAGGTCGTCGCAATCGACACCGACCGCCGCGCCGTGCGGCTCGGCGACGGCGACGAGATCGCGTACGACCATCTCGTCCTCGCCGCGGGCAGCACCACCGACTTCTTCGGCAACGACGAGATCGCGAAGCACGCGCTCGGCCTGAAGGACCTCGCCGAGGCGCTGCAGCTCCGCAACCACGTGCTCGAATGCCTCGAGCGCGCGACCGCCACGGCCGACGCCCGGGAGCGCGAGCGGCTCCTCACGTTCTGCATCGTCGGCGGCGGCCCGACCGGCGTCGAGTTCGCAGGTGCGCTCGCCGAGCTCGTCCGGCTCGTCCTGCCGCACGAGTACCCGGAGATCGCACCGTCGGACGTGCGCATCGTGCTGCTCGAAGGCGCCGACCGCCTGCTCTCGACGTTCGCACCGTCGCTGTCCGCCTACGCGCGTCGCGAGCTCGAACGCCGCGGCGTCGACGTGCACACCGGCACGCTCGTCGCGTCCGCCGGCCACGACCGCGTCCGCACGCGCGACGGCGACGAGATCGCGACCGCGACCATGGTCTGGACCGCCGGCGTGAGGCCGGCCCCGCTCGCGGCCGCGGCGGGGCTCCCGGTCGGCAGGAGCGGGCGGCTCCGGGTCGACGAGCGACTGCGCGTGCCGGGCGCGCCCGGCGTGTGGGCGATCGGCGACGCCGCGGACGCGACCGACCGGAAGGGCGACCCGCTGCCGATGACGTCACCGCCTGCGATGCAGGCCGGTCGCTACGTCGCCCGCGCGATCCTCGGGCGCGCGTCCCGCCCGTTCCGCTACCGGGACAAGGGGACGCTCGCCACGATCGGCCGCACCGCCGCCGTCGGCCAGGTCGGACGGCTCCGCTTCCGCGGCTTCCTCGGATGGGTCGTCTGGCTGGTCGTCCACCTCTACTACCTGATCGGCTTCGGGAACCGGCTGTTCGTGATGCTCAGGTGGTCCTGGTACTACCTGCGTGACGACCGGCCGGTGCGGGTGGTGATCCGGGCCGGCCCGCCGAGGGGTACGGGAAGCGCCGTGAGCACCGCGGCGGCGGCCGCGACCGCCCGGGAATGACGCCCGGCGCCGGTGGGTTGCATACCCCTGTAGGTATTCACCCGCGATCGGGGAGCAGCAACGCCATGGCAACCGTCGAGCTCACGGCCGAGAACTTCGAGGAGGTCGTCACCGGCAACGACATCGTGCTGGTCGACTTCTGGGCGCAGTGGTGCGGGCCGTGCCGGGCGTTCGCCCCCGTGTTCGAGGCCGCGGCCCGCCAGCACGAGGACATCGTGTTCGGGAAGGTCGACACCGAGGCCCAGCCGGCGCTCGCGGGCGCGTTCGGGATCATGTCGATCCCGACGCTCATGGTGTTCCGGGAGCAGGTGGCCGTGTTCTCGCAGCCGGGCGCGCTGCCGGCGCCGGTGCTCGAGGACCTGATCGCGCAGGTGCGCGCCCTCGACATGGACGCGGTGCACGCGGCGGTCGCCGAGCAGCGCCGTGCACGCGAGCAGGGGCAGCGGCAGGGCGTGTGAGCTGCGTGCACGGCGCCGTCCGGGTCACCACCCGGGACGGCGCCGCCCCCACCAGCACGCGCCCCCCTCCTTCGGCGTACCGTAACGGCGCGGCCGCCGGGCCGGAATAGTCCGCGCGGCCCTTCGTCCGTGCGGCGGTCCGGCCGACGCCCCCACCGGGTCAGTCGCGTTCGCCCTTCAGCGCGCGCTCGGCCTCCCGGCGCGCGTCGCGTTCGGCCAGCGCATGACGCTTGTCGTAGCGGGCCTTGCCGCGCGCGACCGCGATCTCGACCTTGGCGCGCCCGTCGCGGAAGTAGACGCGGAGCGGCACGAGCGTGACGCCCTTCTCGGCGGTCGCTCGCTCGATCCGTGCGATCTCGGCGCGGTGCAGCAGGAGCTTGCGGCGGCGCAGGGGATCGAGCGTGCCGCGCGAGAACTCGTACGGGGAGACGTGCATGCCGTACAGCCACACCTCGCCGCCCTCCACGCGCGCGTACGCGTCCTGCAGGTTGGCGCGGCCGTTGCGGATCGACTTCACCTCGGCGCCCTCGAGCACGATCCCGCACTCGTAGGTGTCGAGCAGGTGGTAGTCGTGGCGCGCCCGGCGGTTCGTGATGACGAGCTGGTCACCGCGCCGTGACATCCCGGGGACGGTACCGCGGGCCGGGCGACGGCGAGGTCACGGATCCGCGCGAGACTCGGGTCGTGCCCACCACCCGCCCGGGGCGTCCCGACGTCGACGTGCGGAGCGCGCTGCTCGACGCGGCCGGGGAGCTGCTCGCACGCGAGGGCCCGGCCGCGCTCACGACCCGGCGGATCTCCGCCGCGGCCGGCACGACCACGCAGGCGATCTACACGCGCTTCGGCGGCAAGGAGGGCATCGTCCGGGCGATGTACCGGGAGGGCTACGCGCGTCTCGCCGCGCGGCTGCGGCGCGTGCCGCGTTCGGACGACCCGCTGCTCGACCTGCTCGAGCTCGGGCGCGCCTACCGGGCGGCCGCGCTCGCGAGCCCGCACTTCTACGACGTGATGTTCGGGCGGCCGGTGCCCGAGTTCACCCCCGACGAGGACGACCTCGCCGTGGCGCGCGGCACGCACGACATCCTCGCGGGCGCGGTGGCGCGCCTCGCCGACGCGGGCCTGCTGCGGCCGGGCGCCGACGCGGACCACCTCGCCCGGTGGCTCTGGGCCGTCGTGCACGGCCTGGTGAGCCTCGAGCTGGTCGGTGCGCTCGACCTCGGCCCCCGGCGCGGCGTGTCGGAGGTGTACGACGGGTACCTCGCGCACGCGCTCGCCGGGTTCCTGCACCCGGCGGCCGGCGGGCAGGCGCGGTGAGCTTCCTCGGCGACCGCCGCTACGGGATGTTCGTGCACGCGAACATCGCCACCGTCCCGGCGTTCGCGCCGTTGCACGAGTACGCCGACTGGTACTGGGCGTTCCTCGAGCCGAAGCCCGACGTCGTGCTGCACCCGACCTGCCCCCTGCCCGAGGTCGTCACGTGGCACCGTGAGCACCACGGCGGCCGCCCGTTCGACGACTTCATCCCGCAGCTCACCTTCGACCGCTTCGACGCGGAGGCCTACGCCGACCTCATGGACGCGGCGGGCATGCGCTACCTCGTCCACGTCACGAAGCACCACGACGGGTTCTGCTGGTGGGACGCCACCCACACCGGGCGCAACGCGGTCCGGCAGGGCCCGCGCCGCGACGTCGTCGCGGAGCTCGCCGCCGCGGTCCGCCGGCGCGGTCACGCCTTCGGCGTCTACTACTCGCTGCTCGACTGGGCCCACCCCGCGTACCCCGACCGCGCCGGCTACGTCGACGCGTTCATGCGGCCCCAGATCCGCGAGCTCGTCGAGCGCTTCGAGCCCGCGGTGCTGTGGGGCGACGGCCACTGGGGCCATCCGGGCGACCACTGGCGCGCCGACGAGCTCGTCGCGGAGGCGAAGGCGTCGCGACCGGGGCTCGTCGTCAACGACCGGTTCTTCGCGTCCGCGGCCGACTTCGCCGTGTACGAGTACGACGTGCCCGCCGAGGCGCCCGAAGGGCCGTGGGAGCTGTGTCGCGGGCTCGCGTACTCGTTCTGCTTCAACCAGGTGGAGCGCGACGAGGACCACCTGCAGCCCCGTGAGATCGTCGCGCTGCTGGTGGAGACCGTCGCGAAGGGCGGCAACCTGCTGCTCGACGTCGGGCCGCGGGCCGACGGGACGCTGCCCGAGGTGCAGGAGCGTGTCCTGCGCGAGGCGGGGGAGTGGGTGAACCGCCACGCCGAGGCGATCCACGGCGCGCAGCGCCACGACCCGCCGGGCGGCGGGGAGCACGGCACCCACTGGTACACGCGCACCGGCGACGTCGTGCACGCCTTCGACCTCACGTCCTCGCCGGAACCCTGCTTCGGGGGTCTCGGGGGCGTCGTGTCGGTGACGGCACCCGACGGCACCGCGCTGGCGTTCCGCGAGACGGACCGGGGCGTCGCGGTCGACGCGCGCGCGGTGGAGCGCCACCCGTTCGGCAGCCGCTACCGCCTGCGGGTCGCGGCCGCCGGGGCGATCCGCGTGCGTGACGCCGCGCCCCGGCCGGCCGGCGCCCCGACCGTCACGAGCCGGCTGGCCGCGGCGCGCCCGGGTGACGTCGTCGCGCTGGCGCCGGGTGTGTACGACGCCGCGGCCGGCGAGGCCTTTCCGCTCGTCGTGCCCGAGGGCGTGACGCTGTGCGCCGAGGCGGGCACGCCGCTCGACGCGGTCGTGATCGACTCGGGGAAGTCGGCCGCGGTGCAGCTCGGCCCGGGCTCGACGTTGCGCGGGGTGACCGTGCGCGGCGGCGCGCCCGGCTACATGATGATCCCGCCCACCTGCGTGACCGGCGGCGGTGACGGGATCACCGTCGAACGGTGCGCGCTCACCTCGCTCCTGCTGTCGGGCGGTTCCGGCGCCGTCGTCGCGCGCAACGTGGTCTCGGGCGGCAAGGTGTGGCTCGCGGGGACACGCGCGTCCACGGTCCACGGCAACTACCAGCACGGGTTGCGGTGGGGCGTCGGCATCGAGGTCAACGGTGGCGACGGGCACGTCGTGAGCGACAACGAGTGCGAGGACGACCTGTGCGCGATCCGGCTGACGGGCACCACCGGCGCGCGGGTCGAGCGCAACCGTTACCGGACCCGGTGGTTCGGCATCCACCTGTTCGGCGCGCACGGCACGCACCTCGACCGGAACCGGGCCGAGGTGACGATGCGTGCGGTCAGCGTCGAGGGCGGGTCGGGAACGACCGTGACGCGCCAGTTCGCCGACCGTTGCGACAGCGGCGTCATCGTCGAGCGCGGCGCGAGCGGCGTCACGGTCGCCGACTGCTGGTTCCACGACTGCCGGCTCGACGTGCTCGTGTGGGAGGCCGAGCCGGTCGCCATGCCGGCGCCGGGTGCCGGGCGGGGCGCCTGAGCCGGGACGGCGGGCGGGGACGGCCGGCTCACGCCTGCGGGCCGGGCCGCCGGGACGGGGCCGGTCGGGTCGCGCCGGTCGGGCCGCCCCGGTCGGGCCGGGGCCGGTCGGGCCGGGGCCGGTCGGGCCGGGGCCGGTCGGGCCGGCGGGCCGCCGGCGGCCGGCTCACGCGGGCGGGCGCGTGCGGGGCGGCAGGCCGAGGACGCGTTCGGCCTGCGCGACCGTCGCGACCGGCCGACCGACCTGCGCGCACAGGGCCGCGGCGGCGGCGACCTGCTCGGCGTTCGGCGGGCCGGTGTCCCAGTCCTCGATGCCGACGCGCAGGTGGCCGCCGCGCTCGAGCGCGAGGCGCGCGAGCGGCGTGTCGAACAGGCTGCCGCCGAGCACCGCGACGGCCCACGGGATCGGTGCGTCGCCGAGCATCGCGCAGTACAGGTCGAGCGCCTCCACGACCGGCGGCGCACCCCACAGCGGCTCGCCGCCGCCGAGGTAGCCGCCCGCCGAGAAGTAGAGCTTCACGAGCGTGCCCGGCGGGAGCGCGCCGGCGCGGTGGTAGGCCATGACGACGCGCAGGAAGCCGGGCTCGAACACCGCGATGCTCGGCCCGAGCCCGCGCTTCGCGCACACGTCCATCTTGTGGCGCACGTCCGCGTAGGTGTTCGTGTAGACGAACCCGCTCGCGGGCGGCAGCCCGTCGGGTCCGGTGCCGCCGAGGTTGACCGAGCCGGTGTCGACGTAGCCCGCGCGCACGAGCCCGAGGTCGTCGAGCAGCTCGACGTGCCGGTACTTCACGTCGATCGTCTCGCCCCAGCCCGCCGTCGGGTAGCAGATCACGCCGGGGTGCGCGTCGACGACCGGTTGGAACGCGGGCGCGTACTGCTCGACCGCCTCCTCGGGCGACACGACGATGTCCGCCGCGTGCGTGTGGATCACGGTCGCGCCCGCGGCGACGCACGCGAGCGCGTCCTGCGCCTGTTCCTCCGGCGTGATCGGCACGTGCGCGTTGCGGTGCTTCGACGTCACGCCGTTGAGCGCGGCCTCGATGACCACTGCGCCGTCGCGCTCACCCATCGTCGCCTCCCGCCAGCTCGCGCTGCAGCCGCTCCATCTCGGCGGCGCCTCCCCAGTGCTCGACGATCTTGTCGCCGTCGATCCGCCAGAGCTCCACGTGGTCGACGGTCACCCGCCGGCCCGTCGCCGGGACGCCGAGGACCTCACCGGTGTGCACCGCGGTGAGGCGCGAGTGGTGCACGACGCGATCGCCGTCGGCCACCAGCGCCACGGTCTCCGACGACATGTCGCTGAACGCGTTCCGCCGCCGCCGCTCCTTCATCAGCTCCCACGTCCCCGCGAGGTCGGCGCGGTGCGCGTGCGAGTAGTACCGCTCGGGGTCGAAGCACGACGCGGCGGTCGCGACGTCGCCACTCCCGAGCGCGTCGAGGAACCTGCGGACCAGCGCCTTGTTCTCCTCGGGTGTGCCCATGCGGCATAGCGTGCCACGTATGCGGAACCGGATCACCGAGATGCTCGGCGTCGAACACCCGATCGTGCAGGCGCCCATGGGCTACATCGCCCGCGCGCAGCTCGCCTCGGCGGTCTCGAACGCCGGTGGCATGGGGATCATCGAGACGTCGTCCGGCCAGCTCGACGCGGTGCGCGACGAGATCCTGAAGATGCGCGACCTCACCGACAAGCCGTTCGGCGTCAACATCGCCCAGCTCTTCGTGCGCGACCCCGGCATCGTGGACTTCGTCGTCGAGAACGGCGTGAAGTTCGTGACGACGTCGGCCGGCGACCCGACGAAGTTCACGGCGCTGCTGAAGGAGGCGGGCCTCACCGTGTTCCACGTCGTGCCGTCGCTGCGCGGCGCGCTCAAGGCCGTCGACGCGGGAGTCGACGGGCTCGTCGTCGAGGGCAACGAGGGTGGCGGCTTCAAGGCGCCGACGGGCGCGTCGACGATGGTGCTGCTCCCGCTCGTGTGCTCGAAGGTCGACGTGCCCGTGATCGCGGCGGGCGGCATCTGCGACGGCCGGACGATGGCCGCCGCGTTCGTGCTCGGCGCGGAGGGCGTGCAGATGGGGACGCGCATGGTCAGCGCCGCCGAGTCGCCGGTGCACGACAACTGGAAGCGGCTGATCTGCGACGCCACGGAGGGCGACACCTTCCTGCTCAACCGGGACACGCCGCCCGCGTTCCGCGTGCTGCGCAGCCCTTTCAGTGAGCGCGCCGAGGCGGAGGGGCGCCCGGCGATCCCGAGCCTCGAGAACGTGCTCGACCTCTACTTCAACGGCAACCTCGAGGCGTCGTTCGCCTTCGGCGGGCAGGTCGCCGGCCGGATCGAGCGGGTGGAGCCGGTCGCCCGGATCATCTCGGAGACGATGGCCGAGTTCGAGGCGGTGATGCGGGAGGTGGCGGCGCGCTACGCCTGAACGGCGCACGGCGCCCGCCGGCTACGCCTGCTCCTGCTCCCGCAGGATCCGCACCACGAGGTCCCCGGAGCCCCAGGGCGAGCTGCGGATCGCCTCCGCGACCGCCATCGCGGAGTCCCCGCGCCGCAGCGCGTCGAGGATCGCGCCGTAGCGGCCGTTGGTGATCGCCCGGACGTTCGCCGCGAGGCCGTCCTCGTAGCTCGCGTAGTTCTTCACGCCGACCGAGTTGAAGCGCGTCGCCCCCTCGAAGCCCCCCTGGGTCGTCGCGAGCGGGTTGAACCGGGCCCGGGTCCCCTCGGCCTGCTGCCAGGCGACCACCGCGCGCACGTTCTCGGCGGTACGGGGCATGCCGAGCCGCTCGAGGAAGTCGTGCGCCCACCGCACCGGGTCGACGCCGGCGGCGTTGCGCGTGCCCGTGGCCTCCGGCGCGGACCCCGCCCCGGCGGTGGGGGCCCCGGCGCGGGCGAGCGCGGCCGCGAAGTCGGATCCCGCCGACGCGTCCGCCTCGCCCGGGCCGAGCACTCCGCCCGCGACCGGAGGTGCCTGGAACCGCGCGACGATCTCCGCGACGCGCGCCCGGACACCGGCGATGCCGTCCACCGTCGTCACATCGGACGGCACGGGCCCCTTGTTAGTGTGCGGCCGCCTCGACCGTCCAGGAGGAGACATGGCGACGTCCGGCTCGATCCTCGGGAACCCCGTCCCGCGCCGCGAGGACCCCGGGATCCTCACCGGGGAGACCGACTACCTCGACGACCTGGCGATCCCGGGCCTCCTGCACGTCGCGTTCGTCCGCTCGACCATCGCCCACGCCCGCATCGAGTCGATCGACACGGACGAGGCCCGGGGGATGCCGGGCGTCGCCGCCGTGTTCACGGCCGACGACCTCGGCCTGCCCGACCACCACGGGTTCGTGATGCTCCCGCCGACGATGAACCGCCCGCCGCTCGCCCGCGACCGGGTCCGCTTCGTCGGCGACATCGTCGCGGTCGTCGTCGCGGACTCCCGGGCGCGGGCCGCCGACGCCGCGGAGGCGGTCGTCGTCGAGTACGACCCGCTCCCGGCCGTCGCCGACGCCGAGGCCGCGCTCGCGCCGGACGCCCCGGTGATCCACGAGGCGCAGGGGTCGAACCTCGCGAACGCGATGGGCACCGGCCCCCTCGAGGGTGTGCTCGACGACGCCGAGGTCGTGGTGTCGCAGCGTGTCGTCAACCAGCGGCTCGCCGCGGTGCCGATGGAGCCCAACGGCATCGTCGCGATCCCCGGCGAGCCCGCCGGGGGGATGACCCTGTGGGTGTCGTCGCAGGGGCCGCACGGCGTGCGCGACGCCATCGCCCCGTTGCTCGGCCTCGACCCGGCGCTGGTACGGGCGCGTTGCGCCGCGGTCGGCGGCGGGTTCGGGCCCAAGCAGGGCGTCTACGTCGAGCACCAGATCGTTGCGAAGGCCGCGCAGCTGCTCGGGCGCCCGGTGAAGTGGCACGAGACCCGCACCGAGAACATGCTGTCGATGGGCCACGGCCGGGGGCACGTGCACTACGTCGACATGGGGCTGCGGCGCGACGGCACGATCACCGGCCTGCGCGTACGCACGATCGCGGACGCCGGTGCCTACCCGACGATCGGCGCGTTCCTGCCGTTCTTCACGCAGATGATGGCATCGAACGTGTACGCGATCCCCAAGATCGAGTTCAACTGGCAGGCCGCGGTCACCAACACGACACCCGTCGCGGCGTACCGGGGGGCCGGCCGGCCCGAGGCGATCCACCTCGTCGAGCGCGTCCTCGACGTCGCCGCCGACGAGCTCGGCATCGACCCGGCGGAGATCCGCCGCCGCAACTACGTGCCGCCCGACGCGTTCCCGTACGAGCCGCGCACCGGGCTCGGCGCGTCGTACGACAGCGGCGAGTACGCCAAGGCGCTCGACGCGGCGCTCGCGGCGGCGGGCTACGAGGAGCTGCGCGCGGAGCAGGCGGCACGGCGCGAGCGCGGCGACCGCCGGCTGCTCGGCATCGGCGTCGCGTCGTACCTCGAGATCAGCGCGCCGATGGTGCTCACGCAGGAGTACGGCTCGGTGACCGTCGAGGACGACGGCACGGTCACCGCCCGGGTCGGCACCAGCCCGCACGGCCAGGGGCACGAGACCGCGTTCGCCCAGATCGTGGCGTCGGTGCTGGGCGTGCCCTACGAGGACGTGCGGGTCGTGCACTCCGACACGGGCGAGGTGCCCCGCGGCGGCGGCACCGGCGGGTCGCGCTCGGGGCAGATCGGCGGCAGCGCGCTGCACGTCGGCGAGCCTCGAGGTGCTCGCGCAGGCCAAGCGGCTCGCCGCGCACCTGCTCGAGGCCAGCCCCGACGACGTGGTGGTGGCCGAAGGCGGCGGGCTGCAGGTGGCGGGGGTGCCCGCGTCGCGCCTGTCCTGGGCGGATCTCGCGCAGGCCGCCCGGGACCCGGCGAAGCGGCCGGAGGGGGTGGGCGAGCGCCTCCAGCACGAGCTCGACTTCCAGGCCGACGGGTCGTCGTTCCCGTTCGGTTCGCACGTCGCGGTCGTCGAGGTCGACACCGAGACCGGGCGGGTCGAGCTGGTGCGCCACGTCGCGGTCGACGACTGCGGCACGATCATCAACCCGCTGATCGTCGCCGGCCAGCAGCACGGCGGCATCGCCCAGGGCGTCGCGCAGGTGCTGTTCGAGGCGGTGCGCTACGACGAGGACGGCAACCCGGTGACCGCCAACCTCATGGACTACGCGGTCCCGTCGGCCGCCGAGCTGCCGTCGTACGAGGTGTCGAACACGGTGACCCCGAGCCCGCGCAACCCGCTCGGCGCGAAGGGCATCGGCGAGTCGGCGACCATCGGCTCGACGCCCGCGGTCCACAACGCGATCGTGGACGCCCTGTCGCACCTCGGGGTCCGCCACCTCGACATGCCGTGCACCGCGGAGCGGGTGTGGCGGGCGATCGCGGACGCGCGCGCCGGTGCCGGTGCGGCCGCGACGTGAGCCGCGCGCCCGCGCCGTTGCGCCTCACCGAGGCGCAGTACCTGACGATCGTGGGCCACTGCTACGACGGGCTGCCCGACGAGGCGTGCGGCCTGCTGATCGGGCCGATGGACGGCGGCGAGCCGACCGGCGTCGTCACGGAGGTCCGCCCGGCCCGCAACGCCGACGCGTCGGCGGTGACGTACACGGTCGACTCGCGTGACCTCCTCGCCGCGATGCGCGCGGCCGAGGCGCGCGGTGAGGAGATCGTCGGCGTGTGGCACAGCCACACCCACACCGACGCCTACCCGTCGCCCACCGACGTCCGTCAGGCCGTCGATCCGGCGTGGCGCTACGTGATCGTGTCGTTGCGCGCCGGCGAGCCGGCGCTGCGCGCCTACACGATCCGCGGCGGCGAGGTCGCCGAGGTCCCCGTCGAAGTGGTGCGCCGGTAGCCCGCGCGCGGGTGGTCGTCGCGGGCCACCGGCACACCGGGGGGCGGCTCAGGCGGTCCGGGTGAACTCGAAGGTCGCGCTGCCCTGTGCGCTCGACACGGTGACGCCGAACGTCTCTCCGACCGGCGCGCCGGGGAACTCGACCTTGACGTACCAGTGCCCGTCGGCACCGGCCGTCGTGGACCCCGAGCCGTACGGCGACGTGACCGACACGACGGTGCCCGGCTCGGCGGTGCCGTGGTACTCGTCGTAGGGCGGGTCGAGGTCGCAGCTCCCCCAGGTCGCCTGTGCGCTCCAGGCGACGGTCGGGGCGGGCTCGGGCGCCGGTGCGGGCGCGGTGGTCGCGGGCGGCGCGGGCTCGGCGGTGACGGGCGTCGCGGCCGGCGGTGGCGCGGGGGCCGTGGTGGTCGGTGCCGGCGGCGCGGTGGTCGTCGGCGCGGCCGTGGTCGTGGTCGTGGTCGTCGTGTCCGGCGCGGCCTCGGTCACCGGGGGCGCGTCGGCGGGGCGCACGTCCACGGTCTCGCCGCGGGCGTCGCCCACGGTGCCGACCGCGACCGCGACCGCGGCGGCCAGCCCCCCGCCCGCGACGGCGATGCGGCGTGCGACCACCATCCGGTCGTGGCGGGCGAGGCGCCGCGTGAGGCCCGCCACGTCGGGCGGCGCGACGGGCCGGCGGTCCGCCTCGCACAGCGCGTCGCGCAGGATGTCCTCGATCGTCATCACAGGGCCTCCCGGTCGGGTGCGGGGACGAGCGCCTGGAGCTGCGCGAGGCCCCGCTTGAGGTGGGTGCGCACGGACCCGACGGAGCAGCCGACGGCCGCGGCGATCTCCGACTCGGAGCACCCGGCGAAGTGCCGCAGCACGAGGCACTCGCGCTGGCGGGCCGACAGGCGGGCGAGGGCGGCGAGCACCGCGCGGTGTTCGGCGTTGCGGACCGCCACGTCCTCCGCGGAGCGTTCGGCGCGCGCCTCGGCGACGAACCGGGCGGCGACGGCCGCCCGCCCGGGGCCCGGCCGCGTGCGAGGTTGACGACCGTCGCGCGCAGGTAGGCGGGCGCGGCCGCCGGGTCGCGCAGGCGGTTCCAGCGTGCGTACAGGCGGACGAACGCGTCCTGCACGAGGTCCTCGGCGGCGGCGTCGTCGCGCACGAGCAGCCGGGCCAGCCGCACCAGCTGGTCGTGGTGTGCCCGGTAGCACCGGACGACGGCGTCCCGGCGGGAGGTGGGGTCGGGTTCCATGCGACGGGTAGGACGCGTGAGGGTGGGGTTCCTAGGACACGATCCGGGTCCCGGGGTGAGGATCGGCACCGCGGCCGGAAATCTCGACCCTGCGGGGTCGGGTTGTAACCTGCGACGCGCGTCCGAACCCGCGACCCGAAAGGCCCCGCCGTGCCCGTCGAGGTGAAGATCCCCACCGTGCTGCGAGCCCAGGCCGACGGCCAGACCGCCGTGACGCTCGACGGCGGGACGGTCGGTGAGGTCTTCCAGGCGCTCGTCGCGCGCTACCCGGGGCTGCGGGGAACCTGCTCGACGAGTCGGGCGGCCTGCACAAGTTCGTCAACGTCTACAAGGACGACGACGACATCCGGTACCTCGACGGTCTCGACACGAAGCTCGCCGACGGCGACACGCTGTCGATCCTGCCCGCCGTCGCCGGCGGCTGATGGCGCGCCACGACGACGTCCTCGGGCTGATCGGCGACACCCCGCTCGTCGGAGTCCACGCGCTCTCGCCGAACCCCGACGTCCGCATCTGGGCGAAGCTCGAGGGCCAGAACCCCGGCGGTTCCTCGAAGGACCGCATCGCCCTGAAGATGGTCGAGATGGCCGAGCGCGACGGGCACCTGCGACCCGGCGCGACGATCCTCGAGCCGTCGTCGGGCAACACGGGCATCGGCCTCGCGCTCGTCGCGAAGCTGCGCGGCTACCGCCTGCGCGTCGTGATGCCGGAGAACGTGTCGGTCGAGCGCCGCCAGCTCCTCGAGATCTTCGGCGCGCAGGTCACGCTGTCGCCCGGCGAGGAGGGCAGCAACGGCGCGATCCGCCTCGCCGAGAAGATCGCGGCCGAGGAGCCGTCGTACGTGATGCTGTTCCAGTACGGCAACCCGGCGAACCCGGCCGCCCACTACGAGCACACGGGCCCGGAGATCCTGCGCGACTGCCCGGAGATCGACGTGTTCGTCGCCGGCCTCGGCACGAGCGGCACGCTGATGGGTGCGGGCCGGTACCTGAAGGAGCGCAAGCCCGGCGTGAAGGTCGTCGCGGTCGAGCCGCCCGCAGGCGAGCTGGTGCAGGGGCTGCGCAACCTCGACGACGGGTTCGTGCCGCCCATCTTCGATCCGGGTGTGCTCGACCGGAAGTTCATCGTCCGGCCGCGCGAGTCGATCGAGTGCACGCGCCGCCTGCTCGACGAGTGCGGCGTGTTCGCCGGGATCTCCTCGGGTGCGGCGGTCGCCGGCGCGATCAAGATGGCGGCGACGATGGACTCGGGGGCGATCGTCGTGCTGCTCCCCGACGGTGGGTGGAAGTACCTGTCGTCGGGTGCGTGGACCGACCCGATCGACGAGGTCGTCGAGCGCGCGACGCGCATCAACTACTGGTGAGCCGGCGGCCGGCGCGGCGCGAGATCGACGACGCCGCCGCCGTCTTGCGGCGCGGCGGCCTCGTCGCGTTCCCGACCGAGACGGTGTACGGCCTCGGCGCCGACGCCGCGAACCCCGCGGCGCTGCGCCGCCTGTACCGCGTCAAGGGCCGCCCGCCGCACCATCCCGTGATCGTGCACCTCCCCGGCGCCCGCGTGACCTCGGCGACGTACGCGCGCGACGTGCCCGACGCCGCGCGGCGCGCTCGCGCGCGCGTTCTGGCCGGGTCCGCTGACGCTCGTGCTGCGCCGCCGGCGCGACCGGGTCGCGGGCGAGGCGACCGGGGGGCGCGAGACCGTCGGGCCTGCGCGTCCCGGCGCACCCGGTCGCGCTCGGCGCTGCTGGAGGCGTTCGGCGGCGGGCGTCGCCGCCCCGTCCGCGAACCGGTTCGGCCGCGTCAGCCCGACGACGGCCGCGCACGTGCGCGACGACCTCGGCGCCGACGTCGACGTCGTGCTCGACGGCGGTCCGTGCACCGTCGGCGTCGAGTCGACGATCGTCGACCTCACCGGCGCGGAGCCGCGCGTGCTGCGCGAGGGCGCCGTCGACGTGGCCCGGCTGGCGGCGGTGCTGGGCGAGGCCCCCCGGTCGGCGGCACGACGCCCGCGCCGGGCACGCTCGCGGCGCACTACGCGCCCGACGCCCGGGTCGAGGTCGTGGCGATCGGGCGCGCGGGCGGCGCGGCGCGCCGCCGCCCACGTGCGCGCGGGCCGCCGGGTCGGGGTGCTGGCGCTGGCCGCCGAGCTCGCCGGGGGCGCGACGCTGCCGCCCGGTGCCGTCGCGCTCGACGCCGGGTCCGACCCCGGCGAGTACGCGCGCGTCCTGTACGCGCGCCTGCGCGAGGCGGACCGGATGGGCCTCGACGTCGTGGTCGCCGTCCCCCCGCCCGCGCACGGCGTGGGTGCCGCCGTGGGGGACCGCTTGCGGCGGGCGGCCGGCGGGTAGCGTGCGGCGCGGGATGGCGCGCGACGAGCGTCCGATCGGCGTGTTCGACAGCGGGTTGGGCGGACTGACCGTCGTGCGCGCCCTCATCGACCTCCTCCCCGACGAGCACCTCGTGTACTTCGGCGACACCGGCCGGTTCCCCTACGGCCCGAAACCGGCCGACGAGGTCACGAAGTACGCGTTCGAGATCGCCGACCTGCTCCTCGAGCGGGACGTGAAGCTGCTGGTGGTGGCCTGCAACAGCGCGGCGGCGGCCGCGCTCGAGCCGCTGCGCGAGCGGGTCGACGTGCCGGTCGTGGGCGTGATCGAGCCGGGTGTGCGGGCCGCGAGCCGCGTGACGCGCACCGGCCGGGTGGGCGTCATCGGCACGGTCGGCACGGTCCGCTCGGGCGCCTACCAGCGCGCCGCCGGCGGCGATCGCACCCGGGGTCCGCCTGACCGTGCG
This sequence comes from Acidimicrobiia bacterium, assembly GCA_026002935.1. Taxonomy (GTDB): domain Bacteria; phylum Actinomycetota; class Acidimicrobiia; order IMCC26256; family PALSA-610; genus BPGH01. The sequence continues at coordinate 102,425 of BPGH01000002.1, read as the reverse complement.
CCGCCTGCCCGGGTTTCGTGGAATTCGTCGAGGCGGGCGACGTCGACTCCGATCAGGTACACGTGCTCGCGCGAACGCCTGCTCGCGCCGGTCCGGGCCGCCGGGGTCGACACGCTCGTGCTCGGCTGCACCCACTACCCGCTGCTCGCCCGCACGATCTCCGACGTCATGGGCCCCGGCGTCGTGCTCGTGTCGAGCGCCGACGAGACGGCGTTCGAGGTGCGCGCCAGCCTCGCGGGGCGCACGCGCCGCCCGACCGCCCCGCCCGGCGCGAGTTCGTGACGAGCGGCGACGTCGAGACCTTCCGCCGGCTCGGCGCCCGGTTCCTCGGGCCGGAGGTCGAGGTCGTGGAGGCGTGGTCGTGGAGCTGACGGTGCTCGGCTGCTCGGGGTCGTACGGCGCGCCCGCGGGCGGCGCGTGCAGCGGGTACCTCGTGCGCGCGGGGGAGACGCTGCTGTGGCTCGACTGCGGCAACGGCTCGTTCGCGAACCTCCAGCAGCACGCGGATCCCGCGGAGCTCACCGCGGTGGTGATCACGCACGGTCACCCCGACCACTGCGTCGACATCTACGGGCTCCACGTCCTCAACAAGTACGGGCTCGAGCGCGACTGCCTGCCGGTGTTCGCGCCCGCGGGCGTCGAGAAGCAGCTCGAGGGCCTCGTCGGCGAGTGGACCGACACCTTCGACTGGATGGTCGTCGGTGACGGCGACCGCGCGACGATCGGCGACGTGGCGCTGCGGTTCTCGCGCACCGACCACCCGCCCCCGACGGTCGCGGTCGAGCTCGCGCACGGCGGCAAGCGGCTCGTGTACACCTCCGACACGGGGCCGGGCTGGAGCCGCGAGGCCTTCGGCCCCGGCGCCGACCTGCTGCTGTCGGAGGCGACCTACCAGCACGACGACATCCGCGCGCCGATCCACCTGTCGGCCCGCCAGGCCGGCGAGATGGCCGCGGCGGCGCGGGCCCGGCACCTGATGCTGACCCACCTGTGGCCGACCCTCGACCCGGTAGCCTCCGTCGAGGAGGGATCGGAGGCGTTCGGCCGTCCGGTCGTGCTCGCGGCGCCGCACCTCGTCACGCACGTGTGACCGGCCCGCGGACGCGGGCCGGCCGGGCGCCGACGACGACCGGACGACGAGCGGGAAGGGACCGATGACCGCACGCCCATCGGGGCGCGCCCCCGACGAGCTGCGCACCGTCACGTTCACGCGTGACTACACGGAGATGGCGATGGGCTCGGTGCTCGTCGACTTCGGGCGCACGCGCGTGCTGTGCACCGCGTCGGTCGCGGACCGGGTCCCGCCGTGGCTGAAGGGGAGCGGGCGCGGCTGGGTGACCGCCGAGTACTCGATGCTGCCGGGCTCGCTCGCCCGAGCGCGTCGAGCCGGGAGGCCGCGAAGGGGCGCCAGTCGGGGCGCACCCAGGAGATCCAGCGCCTCATCGGCCGCAGCCTGCGCGCGGTCACCGACCTGCGGCGGCTCCCCGACGTGCAGATCACGGTCGACTGCGACGTGCTGCAGGCCGACGGCGGCACGCGCACCGCGTCGATCTGCGGCGGCTGGATCGCCCTGCACGACGCGTGCACGCGCTGGTCGGCAGGGGCTCGTCGCGCAGCACCCGGTGCTGGAGGCGTGCGCGGCCGTGTCGGTCGGCGTCGTCGGCGGCGTCGCCGTGCTCGACCTCGAGTACGCCGAGGACGTGCGCGCCGAGGTCGACATGAACGTCGTGATGACCGCGTCGGGCCGCTTCGTCGAGGTGCAGGGCACCGCCGAGGGGCTCGCGTTCACCCGCGGCGACCTCGACGCGATGCTGGGCCTCGCGGAGGCCGGGATCGCGGAGATCGTCGCGGCGCAACAGGAGATGGTGTCCGAGCCGCCCGCGCCGCGATGACGCCGCCGGTGCCCTTCGTGCTCGCGACCGGCAACGCCGACAAGGCGCGCGAGATCGTCGAGGTGCTCGTCGAGCGTGCCGGCGTGCCGCTCGCCGCCTACGCCGCCGACAACGGGTACCTGGTCGACGTCCCCGACCGCATCGCCGCGACGGTCGAGCGGCTGGGCCCGCTGCCGTCGGTGCCGGAGGTGGCCGAGACCGCGGACAGCCTCGAGGGGAACGCCCGGCTCAAGGCCGGGCGCGTTCGCGCGGGCGTTCGGGATGCTCGCCGTCGCCGACGACACGGGCTCGAGGTCGACGCGCTCGGCGGCGCGCCCGGCGTGCGTTCGGCCCGGTACGCCGGCGAGCGGGCGACCTACGAACGAGAACGTCGCCAAGCTGCTCGGCGAGCTGCGCGGCGCGAGCCCGGCGCGCGGCGCGCTTCGCGACCGTGGCGGTCGCGCGCTGGCCCGACGGGCGGGAGATCGCGGTGCGGGGCGAGGTCGAGGGCGAGATCGCGGCCGCGCCGCGGGGCACGGGCGGCTTCGGCTACGACCCGGTCTTCGTGCCGGTCGAGGGCGACGGCCGGACGTTTGCGGAGATGGCCCCGTCCGAGAAGCATTCCCTGTCGCACCGCGGGCGGGCGTTCCGCGCGCTCGCCGCCGCCCTCGACGCCGTGGTGGACCGGACGCACGACCGCACTGAAGGGACCGGAGGGGAGGACCCGATGCCGTTGCACCCGTCGGCGCAGGTGATCGTCGACTTCCTCAACGACGCCGGGCTGGGGATCGGGCCCGACGCCACCCCCGAGCAGGCGCGCGCACTCACCGCGCAGCGCGCCGGTTGGTTCGAGCCGCACGCCGTGCACGAGGTGTACGACCGCACGGTGCCCGGTCCGGCGGGCGCGATCCCGGTGCGCGTCTACCGGCCCTCGGAGGCGGCCGGCCTGCCCGTCGTCGTGTGGTTCCACGGGGGCGGCTGGGTGATCGGCGGTCTCGACTCGCACGACCACCTCTGCCGGTTGCTGTGCGACGACGCCGGGTGCGTCGTGGTGTCGGTCGACTACCGCCTCGCGCCCGAGCACCCGTTCCCGGCCGCCGTCGAGGACTGCGTCGCCGCGTACGGGTGGGTCGCCGCGAACGCCGCCGAGGTGGGGGGCGACCCGGGCCGGGTCGCGGTGGGGGGCGACAGCGCGGGCGGCAACCTGGCGGCCGTGGTCGCGTTGACGCGGCGTGACGCCGGCGACCCGCCCCCGCGCGCCCAGGTGCTCGTGTACCCGGTGACCGACCACGAGTTCGACAGCCCGTCGATGCACGAGAACGCCACCGGCTACTTCCTCGAACGGGAGCACATGCGCTGGTTCTTCGGGCACTACCTCCGCGACCCCCGCCGACGCCGACGACTGGCGCGTCTCGCCGCTTGCGGGCGCCCGACCTGTCGGGTGTCGCGCCGGCGATCGTCGTGACGGCGGAGTACGACCCGCTGCGCGACCAGGGCGAGGCGTACGGCGCGCGCCTGCGCGCGGCCGGCGTCGACACGGAGATCGTGCGCGGCGAGGGGCTCTTCCACGGGTTCTTCGGGCTGCACCCGATCGTCGAGCCGGGACGCGAGCCGTGGGAGCGGGTCGTCGCGTTCCTCGCCCGCGCGCTGGGACCGGACGGGCGATGACCCTGCACCCGCAGGCCCGGGCGCTGTGCGACCTCGTGCACGCGGCCACCGCGGACGCGCCGCCGCCGTCCGACGAGACGCTCCAGCAGGCCCGCGACGGGCTCGCGGCGCTCTTCGCGGCCGGCGCGGGCACCCCCGCGTCGGTGCACTCGGTCGAGGACCGCGACGCCGCCGGCGTGCCGGTGCGCGTGTACCGGCCGTCCGGACGGGCGGACCTGCCGGTCGTCGTGTTCTTCCACGGCGGCGGCTGGACGCTCGCCGACGTCGACGTGTACGACCCGACGGCGCGGGCCGTGGCGGCGGCGTCGGGCGCGGTCGTCGTCTCGGTCGGGTACCGCCTCGCGCCCGAGCACCCGTTCCCCGCGCCGCTCGACGACTGCTGGCACGCGTTGGAGTGGGTGGCACGCAACGCCGGCGACCTCGGGGCCGACGGCTCGCGCCTGGTCGTGATGGGCGACAGCGCGGGCGGCAACCTCGCGGCGGTGTGCGCGCTGCTCGCCCGCGACCGCGGCGGTCCGCGCCTCGCGTTGCAGGTGCTCGTGTACCCGGTGACCGACACGGCCTTCGACACGGTGTCGTACGCGCAGAACGCGCAGGGCCACGTGCTCGAGGCGGCGCAGATGCGGTGGTTCCTCGACTGCTACACGCGCGGGCGGTGCCGACCCGTCCGACTGGCGCATCGCGCCGCTGCGCGCCCCCGACGTCGCGGGGGTCGCGCCCGCGCTCGTGATCACCGCCGAGCACGACCCGCTGCGCGACGAGGGCGAGGCGTACGCCGCGCGCCTGCAGGCCGCGGGGGTGCCGGTCGAGCTCCGGCGTTACGAAGGGATGGTCCATCCGTTCTTCTCGCTGCCCGCGCTGCTCGACGACGCCCGGGTCGCACACGAGCAGGTCGCGGCCGCGATCCGGCGCGCGGTCGGCTGACGTGGCGGTCCTCGACGTCGCCGGCTTCGTGGCCGACCTGAAGGACCACGCGGTCGAGCACGGCTTCCACGTCCACGACGAACGCCACTTCGTGGAGAGCTACTCCCTGCGCCAGACCTGGGAGGTCGACCTGCACCCCGAGGAGGGCTGCGAGGGCCCGGTCGACCTGTACCTCTCGCTGGAGATCGACCCGCGCGTCCTGCTCGGCTTCGAGGACGCGGTGGTCGGCCTCGGCGAGGACGAGGAGCCGGAGGACACGTTCCACTTCCCGCTCAGCTTCACGTGGGCGCTGCCGCCGCTGCCGCGCGGGCCGGACCTGTTGGTGCTCGCCACCGAGCTCGCGGGCGTCGGCGGCCCCGACCTGCCGCTCGAGGTGTCGGCGACCGACTCGTTCCCGTCCGCCACCGACGCGCCCGAGCGCACCCTGCGCATCGTCGCCCACCAGCGGGTGTCGCTGCTCGGCATCCGCCGCGGCGAGGAGGTGCCGTGCGAGACGCTGGAGCGGTGCCTGGCGGTGAGCCGCTACCTGCTCGAGCACGCGGCCGACTGGCTCGGGTGAGCGGGAACCGCCCGGCGGCGTCGCGGCGTCGAACGGGCCGTGAGGCCGCGGGTCGCTCGTGCTCCTCCTGGCCGCGTCGCTCGTGCCCGGCGCGTGCGGCGGCGACGGCGCCTCGGCCGGGGACGCCCGGCGACGGCGCGCCGGGGGGCGGCGACGGGCCGCCGCGGTCGCGGGCCGCGAGTTCGTCTCGGTGGCGGTGCGCGGCCACGAGCTCGTCGCCGGCACCGAGGTCGTGCTGTCCTTCGGCGACGACGGCACGCTCGGCGCGCACGCCGGCTGCAACTCCCTGTCGGGCGAGTGGTCGCTCGACGGCGACGTGCTCGTCGTCGGGCCGATGGGGGGCACCGAGATGGGGTGCGACGAGGACCGGATGGCCCAGGACGAGTGGCTCGTCGGGCTGCTGACGGCCCGGCCGTCGCTGTCCCTCGACGGCGACACCCTCACGCTCACCGCCGGCGCGGTCACGCTGGAGCTGCTCGACCGCGAGGTCGCGCGGCCCGACCGGCCCCTCACCGGCACGCGCTGGGTGGTCGACACCGTGTTCGAGGGCGGCCCCGACGGGACCGCGGCGTCCGTCCCGCCCGGGACCGAGGCCTGGATCGAGCTGACCGGCACCGAGGTCCGGGGCTTCGACACGTGCAACTCGTTCTCCGGGCCGGTGGAGGTCGCCGGCGCGACGGTGACGTTCGGGACGCTGCGGGCCACGCTCGCCGGGTGCGACGACCTCGGGCTCGTGCGTGCTGCGGGGCGAGGTCGCCGCATCGGTCGACGGCGACGCGCCTCACGCTCACCGCCGCCGACGGCCGCGGCTTCTCGTTCACCGCCCGCTGACCGGGCCGCGCCCGGCCCCCGCCCGGCCGCGCCCGGCCGCTCCCGGCGATCCGCGAGACTGGCGCCGTGGCGATGCGCACCGACTGCAAGCACTACGAGAGCCGCACGTACCCGTCGGGCGACGTGGTGCGCAAGTGCCGCATCGACCTCGCGCCCGAGGCGCCGTGGAACTGCCCCGCAGCAGTGCCCCGGGTACGAGCGGCGCATGATCGACGTCGGGTGGCAGTACGGGTCGCTCGCCGCCGCGCACGAGCCGGCCGGCCCGCCGCCCGCCCCGGTGTCGGCCGCGCCCGACGACGTCGCCGCGCTCCTCGACGAGGCGGAGGAGATCGTCAACCAGGCCGGGATCCGCTTCGCGCAGGAGGAGGCGAGGCGTACCCGCAAGGGGATGTTCCGCAAGCGGCGCAAGCGCCGCTGAGCCCGCGGGCGGGAATTCCGCGGAGGTCGCAGCCCGGCGCCCGGTAGCTTCGGCGGGTGACCGCCGTCCCCGTCGTGCTGCGCCGCGCCCCCGTCGGCCGCGCGCGCGGTCGCGGCCGTCTGGGCGGCGGTGGCCCTGTGGTCGACGACCGCGATCTTCGTGCGCGCCGCCCACGCCGACGCGCTCGTGTTCACGACGCACCGCCTGTGGCTGGCCCTGCCCCCGCTCGCGCTCGTCATCGGCCGTGCGCGCCCGCCGAGGCGCGGTGGTGGTGACGCGCGCGCCCGGGCATGCCGCTGCGTGCGCTGGGCGCTGGTCGTCGGGGGCGCCGGGTTCTTCTTCGCCTCGGGGGCCGTCACCGCGTTCGCCGCGGTCAACCGGACGCGGCTGCTCGACGTGACGCTGATCGGCGCGCTGCAGCCGGTGCTCGTCATCGCGATCGGCGTGTCGTTCCTCGGCGAGCGGGCGACGCGCTCGCACGTCGTGCGCGCGCTCGTCGCGGTCGGCGGTACCGCGCTCGTCGCGCTCAGCGCGAGCGGGCAGCGGCTCGTGGAGCCTGTCGGGGGAGCTGCTCGCGGTCGCGAGCCTGTTCCTCAACGTCGGGTGGTACGTGTACGGGCGCGTGCTGCGCGACCGCTACGCCGTCGACCCGTTCGTGTTCATGTTCTGGGTGCTCGCGGCCGCCGCGGCGCTCACGACGCCGGTCGCCTGGGCCGCGTCGGGCGGCCTCGACCTCCCGCCGGCCGCCGTGGGCTACGCCGCGGCGACGATGGTCGCCGGCACCGCCGCGCACCTGCTCGTGGTCTGGGCCCACCGGTACGTCCCCGCCTCGCTGTCGGCGCCGCTGCTGCTCGCCGAGCCGCTGCTCGTCGCCGCGCTCGCCTGGGTGTGCTTCGGGGAGCGGCTCGGCCCGGTCGAGGTCGTCGGGGCCGCCGTGGTGGTGGGCGCGCTGTGGGGGATGGCCCGCAGCCCGGCGCTGGCCCACGCCGACGAGCGGACGCCGGACCCGGCGCCGCCCGCCTGAGCCGGGCGGAACGGGGCAGATCGGCCGGCCGGCGGATTCGGGCTCCACTCCCACGACGGAGCGTCCGATCCCTTCGACGTGGAGACAGTCACACCCGGCCGCCACTTCGCCGGCGCGATCGTCGACATGGCCGTGCGCCCGCTCGCCGCGGCCGGCGTGCTCGACGAGGTGCTGGCGCGTGCCGGGGAGACGCGCCCGCGTCGACGAGCTGTGCGACCCGGGCGGCTGGAGCAGCTACGAGCAGTTCCGCGCGCTGCTGGAGGCGGCGGCCGACGTGCTCGGCGGCGTCGAGCCGCTCGCGGCCATGGCGCCCGAGTCGGTCGCGACGCCGACGCTGCCCGACGTCCACGCGCTCGTGATGGCGCTCGGCACGCCCGACGCGCTCTTCGACGAGATCCTCGAGGCCGGCGGGGCGAGCATCATCCCGATCAGCCACGTCGTGGGCGAGCAGGTCCGGCCGGGCGAGTGGCTCCTCGAACCGACGTTGCGGGGCGGCTTCGAGACCTTCCCCGAGTACTGCGCGTTCACGCGCGGGCTGTTCGCCAGCATCCCGCGCGTCTTCGGCCTCATCGGCAAGGTGGTCGAGGAGGAGTGCGTCGGCCGCGGCGACGCCCGCTGCCGTTACCGCGTGTGGTGGGACGAGACGACCGACGCGAGCCCCGAGTTCCACAAGGCGAAGGTGGCGGTGCTCGAGGCGCAGCTCGCCGCGCTGCAGTCGACGGTCGGCGACCTCGTGTCGGGCGACCCGCTCCAGCCGGTGCTCGAGCGCATCGTCGAATCGGCCGCCCGCACCGTCAACGCGCCGTGCTTCGTCCTCGCGCTCGACGAGCGGCACGCGCGGGCCGCACCGTGTACGCGCAGGGCCTGTCCGACGAGGAGGCCGAGCGGGTCGCGCAGTGCGCTCGGGTCGGGCGACGCCACCGACGACACCTGGCTCGTCGTGGACGTGCGGTCGCGGCACACCCACCACGGCCGGCTCGCCGCGATCAACCCGGCGGGCGGTTCTTCCGCTTCCACCGCGCCGTGCTCGAGGACTACGGCCGGCTCGCCGCGGCCGCGCTCGACTCCGCGACGGCGCTCGAGGAGGCGCGTCGGCAGGCGTCGACCGCACGGGTGCTGCTCGAGCTGTCCACCGCGCTCGCGACCGTCGTCGCGACCGACGAGATGGCCGCGACGCTCGCCCGCGCCATCCCGGTGGTGACCGGCTGCGACCGGTCGCTCGTCGTGCTGCGCGAGCCCGGGCGCGCCCGTCGGGCACATCGTGTCGACCTGGGGCTACCCCGACGACGTGTCGGCGTGGCTGCGTTCGACTGGACCTGCCGGTGCCGCCGGTGCTGCCCGACGACGTGATGTTCCTGGGCACCGACTACACGTCGGTGACGGGTGTCCTCGAGCGGATCATGGAGCGCACCGGATCGCAGCTCTTCGCGACGGTGCCCGTGTCGTCGACGACGAGGTCGCGGGGTTCGTCGTGGCCGACGTGCTCGACCGGCCCGAGCGGCTGCGCCGCGACCCCGACCTGCGCGAGCGCCTCCGCGGGCTCGCCGCCCAGGCCGCGACCGCCGTGCGCAACGCCCGCCTGCTCGACCAGGTGCGCCACCAGGCGTTGCACGACCCGCTCACCGACCTGCCGAACCGCGGGCTGATCTACGACCGGGTCGAGCAGACTCCTCGCGCGCAGCCGCCGCGCCGGGTCCCGCTGCGCGGCGCTGTTCGTCGACCTCGACGGCTTCAAGGACGTCAACGACGGGTTCGGCCACGACGTCGGCGACGAGCTGCTGCGTTCCGTCGCCGGCGCGGCTCTCGGCCATCCTGCGGGAGAGCGACACGCTCGGCCGCCTCGGCGGCGACGAGTTCGTCGTGCTGGTCGAGGACAGCACGCTCGACGGCGGCGCCGAGCTCGTCGCCCACCGAATCCTCGCCGCGCTGCGCGAGCCGTTCGTGCTGCGGCTGGCGGGCGGCAAGGAGGTGCGGGTCACCGCCAGCATCGGGATCGCCCACGGCCTGCGCGACAACCCGAACGACCTGCTGCGCGACGCCGACGTCGCCCTCTACGAGGCGAAGGCCGCCGGCAAGGACCGCTACGTCGTGTTCGAGCCGGCGATGCAGGCGGTCGCCCAGCAGCGCCGCTCCCTCGAGTTCGACGTCCGCATCGCGCTCGAGCGCGAGCAGTACGCGCTGGTCTACCAGCCGATCTTCGACCTGCGCACCGGCGCCGTCACCGGGCTCGAGGCCCTGCTGCGGTGGCACCATCCCGAGCGCGGCGTCGTGGACCCCGAGCACTACATCCCGATCCTCGAGCGCAACGGGCAGATCGTCGACGTCGGCCGCTGGGTGCTGCGCGAGGCGTGCCGCCAGATGCAGACCTGGCACGCGCAGGGCTACCCGCTCGACGTCTCGGTGAACGTGTCGCGCGGTGCAGCTCGACTCGGAGTCGTTCGCCCACGACGTGCGCGCCGTGCTGGACGCCACGGGGCTCGACCCGACCACGGCTCGTGCTCGAGGTCACCGAGACGGCCGTCATGCGCGACGTGGCCGCGGCGAGCGCCCGCCTGTCGTCGCTGAAGGCGCTCGGCGTGCGGGTCGCGATCGACGACTTCGGCACCGGCTGGTCGTCGCTGTCGGTGCTGCAGCAGCTCCCGATCGACCTGCTCAAGATCGACCGGTCGTTCGTGCGCGAGATGCTGGAGGACGCCGACGGCGCGACGCCGGTGATCGACGCGCTGTTGCAGCTCGGCAAGACGATGGGCCTCGAGACGGTCGCCGAGGGCATCGAGGAGCTGCGCCAGTTCGCCCGGCTGCGGCACGCCGACTGCGACAGCGGGCAGGGGTTCCTGCTCGCCCGCCCGCTCGAGCCGCCCGCGCGTCGTGCGCTTCCTCGCCGAGCACGTCGTCCCCGCACCGCACCCCGCCTGAGACGGCGGGCGCGGTGCGGCGCGGCGGGCCGGCGCGGCGGCTCAGGCCGGCGCGCCCGGCTCGCCGCTGCGTCGCGGTCGTGGCGAACTCGGCCCTGACCTCGGCGAGGAGGTCGGGACGGGTCCAGACGTCGACGCCGGTCATCGCGAGGGCCTTCGCGCCGTCGATCACGCAACGGTCGCCCGCCTCCGAACCCGCCCACCGGGCGAACTCCTCGGTGTGGCCGACGACCCCGAGGGGGACCATGCCGATCACCGGGTGGATCGACGGCAGCGCGTACGAGACGTCGCCCATGTCGGTGCTGCCGGCGATCGACGCGGGGATCAGCGACGGGTCGACGAACGTGCGGCCGAGCCGCTCGCCGTTGCGCCGGTAGGCGGCGGCGAGCGTGCGGTTCGACCGCATGTCGGCGTAACCCCCCAGCCAGCGGTGCTCGAGCCGGGCGCCGGTCTGCGCCGCCGCGCCCTCGAAGCAGGCGAGGACCCGCGCCTTCAGCGGCTCGAGCCGCTCCTTGGTCCGCGCCCGCACGCGAAAGCGCGCCGACGCGTGGTCGGGCACGATGTTGTCGGCCTTGCCGCCGTCGAGGATGATCCCGTGCACCTTCTCGTCGTCGCGGAGGTGCTGGCGCAGCGCCGCGACGGCCATGTAGCCGAGCACGAGGGCGTCGAGCGCGTTGACGCCCGCCCACGGCGTGGAGCTGGCGTGCGCGGCCTTCCCGTGCATCGCGACGTAGAGCTGCTCGTTCGCGAGGTAGGGCACGTACTCGACGTCGCCCGGCTCGGGGTGCACCATCATCGCGACGTCGCCGTCGGCGAACGCCCCGGCCGCGAGGAGCCGCTTCTTGCCCCCGCCGCCCTGCTCCTCGGCCGGGGTGCCGAGGATCGTGACGCGGCCTCCGGCCTCCTCCGCGAGCGCCGCGAGCGCGAGCCCCGCGCCGGCGCCGGCCGTGCCGATCACGTTGTGGCCGCAACCGTGGCCGATGCCGGGCAGCGCGTCGTACTCGCAGCACACGATCACGTTCGGCCCGCGGGTGCCCGCGCGGGCGACGAACGCGGTCTCGACGCCGTACGCGCCGCGCTCGACGGGGACGCCGTGCGCCTCGATCAGGTCCGCGAGCCGGGCGCACGCGTAGCGCTCCTCGTACGCGAGCTCGGGCCGGGCGTGGATGTCGCGGGACGCGGCGACGAGCTCGACGGCGATGCCGTCGACGTAGGACTCGACGACGCTGCTTCAGCGTGTCGGGGTCGGTGACCGTCACCCGAGGACCTCGGCGAGGAAGCGCGTCGGCCGCCTGCTCGTCGGGCGCGACGTCGAAGCGCCCGTCGTGCTGCGCGATCCGCAGCCCCGGGCAGAAGAAGCCGCGGCCACCGACGAAGTAGTGCGGCGAACCGACGACGCCGCGCCGTCGGCCCTCCTCCCAGTCGGCGCGGGTGCGGGCCTCGGCCGCGGCGGCGTCGAGCGGTGCGACGCCGTGGGGTGCGCCGATCGACCGCAGGACCTCCGGGTCGGCGACGTCCGCGCCCTCCTCGAACAGTGCGGTGCGCACCGCCAGCGCGACCGCGAGGCCCGTCGCGTCGTCGCGGTCGTACGCGGCGGCGACGAGGCCGAAGGCCGGGATCGACGTGGTGGGGAACCGCGCGGGGTCGAATCCGGTGAACAGGTGCGGCGCGACCGACGCCCGCAGGCCCTCGATCTCGCGGGCGACGTGCGCGGGGTCGAGCGGCCGCCCGTTCACCCACTCGAGGGGCCACGCCCGCAGCCGCACGACGACGGGTGCCGCCCGGTGCTCCGAGCGCCTGCACGAACCGCCGCAGGCCGGCGTACGTGAACGGGCAGGCGACGTCACCGAACACCTCGACGGTGCGCATCCACGCGACGATACGCGAGGCCCGCCGTTCGCGGTCCGCCGCGGGATCCGGCGGCGGTCGAGCTCACCACGACGTCATGATGAACGCGACACCGAACGACCGCGAAGAGCGCCGCCGCGGCCCTCGCGGTCGCGCGTTCGGGCAGCCGCCGGCCGAGCAGGTGGCCGAGCACGACCCCGGCCGCACCCGCGAGGAAGATCGCGGCGGCCGCGCCGATCCGACACGCATGACCGGGTTCGCGCGGCTCGCCAGGGTCGCGGTGGCGAGCATCGTCTTGTCGCCGAGCTCGGCGACGAACATCGCGCCCGCGACGCGACGCGACCAGCGCGGCGGTCGAGCGCCGCGGCGGGCGCGGACGCGGCCGCGGTCGCGCGGTCCTCGCTCCCTCGGTGGGCTCGGCGGGCCCGCCGTCCTCGCCGGGTTCGCCGGCGACCGCCGCCGGGTCGCCGCAGCGTCCACAGCGCGAACGCGAGGAACAGGACGCCGCCGCCGATCCCGAGCGCGCGCTCGCGGCAGCGCCGCGCCGAGCCAGGCCGCCCGCGGCCACCGACAGGAGCGTCGTCGCGGCGTAGGCGAGGGCGACGCCCGCGAGCACCGGCCCGAGCCGGTGGCGCGCGCCGAGGCCCGAGTGCGACGAGCTGGGTCTTGTCGCCGAGCTCGGCCACGAAGACGATCCCGAGGGCGGCGAGGAGCTGGGTCATGCGATCTCCGGGTGCTGCCTTGCGGGCGCCGGGATCGCAGGCGTGCCCCCGACCCCGGACGCGACGGTCCGTGCGGTCGAAGGTCTCGCCCACCCGGGATCCGGGCCGGCCGTCCGGGTGCCGCGGCACCAGCGTGTCGAACGACCGTCGCGGGGCTACTCCCCTTCTCCTTCCCGGCGCACGCTAGCCGAGCCGGTCGCGGGATCGCCGGTGCCGGGGCCGCCGGGTCGTCGTTCCCGGCCCCGTGGCTTCAGAACGACATGACGACCTGGGTGCCGGGCGGCGCCGGGGTCCCGCGCGCGACGACGGTTCTCCCGAACGGCGCGAGGGCCAGGCCGGCGAGCTTGAACGACGCGACCCCGAACGGGATCCCGACGATGGTGATGCACAGCAGCAGGCCGGTGAGGAGGTGGCCGAGCGCGAGCCAGAGGCCGGAGAGGAGGAGCCAGACGGCGTTGCCCAGGCAACCGAGCGCGACGTCGCGATCGGTTCGGATGACGACGGTGCGCCCGAACGGCCAGAGCGCCAGGCCGGCGAGCTTGAAGCTCTGGATCCCGAACGGGATCCCGATCAGGGTGATGCACTGGATCACGCCAGCGAGGAGGTAGCCGAGGGCCATCCAGAGCCCGGCGAGCACGAACCACAAGATGTTGCCGATCGTTCGCACCGGAACCCCCGCGCCGTCGGGCCGACACGCATCCGGTCGCCGCGGCGCGCCGCGCCCGGAACCGGTTCCGCCGGCGTGCTCCATGATCGCCGTGCGAGCGGAGGGAGTCGAACCCTCACCCCGAAGGACCGGGACCTAAACCCGGCGCGTCTGCCGATTCCGCCACGCTCGCGCCGGCCCAGTGTCGCACGCGGCCGCCCCGCCGGCCCGGCCAGTCCCCGCCCGGGGCGGGCCCGGCCCGGTGCGTGGGTGCCCGGCTACTGTCCGGCGGTGCGGCCGGGCACCGGCCGCGGGAGGGACGCACCCATGGGCAAGCAGATCCCGATCGTCGACTACCTCGTGCTCGACGACGGCGAACCGCACCTGGTCGCCTGGGAGTCGGTCGACTCCGGCGCGCTCTACTTCGACCGCCGCAACGCCGACGCCAAGAGCGGGGGGACCGAGTTCCGGCGGCGCAGGCTCGCGACCACCGGGGTGGTCCGGTCGTTCACGATCGTGCACCGCACCGTGCCGGGCATCCCCGCCCCGTACGTGTCGGCCCTCGTCGACCTCGACGGCGGCGGCAGCGTCAAGGCGAACCTCGTGAACGTCGAGCCCGACCCCGACCACGTGAAGCTCGGCATGCCGGTGCGGCTCACGACGTTCACGGCCGGCACCGACGACGACGGCACCGAGGCGATCGCGTTCGCCTTCGAGCCCGCGAACTGACGGAACCGAGAGGCGGTAGGACATGAGCGGTCAGGACGTCTGGATCCTCGGCACGTACATGACGAAGTTCGGCCGGCACAACGACGTCGACCTCATCGACCTCGCGGCCGAGGCGGCGATGGGCGCACTGCGCGACGGCGGCGTCACGATCCACGACATGGACGTGCTCGGCGCCGGGAGCCTGTTCAACGCGCAGGCGGGGGTCGGCCAGCAGCTCCAGAAGCAGATCGGCCAGACCGGCATCCCCGTCTACAACGTCGCGAACGCGTGTGCGACCGGCGCGACGGCGCTGCGCACCGTCTACCTGTCGATCCGCGCCGGTGAGGCCGACATGGGCCTCGCGGTCGGCGTCGAGCAGATGGGCAAGGGCGGGCTGCTCGGCGCGGCCGGCAAGGGCGACCGTGGCCGCACCGTGTACGAGCCGAAGGGCCGGTACGGGTCGGTGATGCAGGTCGAGGGGCTGCTCGGCACGGGCCTGATGCCCGGCGTGTTCGCCCAGGCCGGCATGGAATACGCCTACGAGCACGACGGTGTCGGCTTCGAGCAGTTCGCCAAGGTCGCCGAGAAGAACCACGCCCACTCGACGCTCAACCCGCTCGCGCACTACCAGAAGCAGTTCTCCCTCGAGGAGATCATGAACGCCGAGATGATGGCGTACCCCAACACCTTGCTCATGTGCTGCCCCAACACGGACGGGGCCGCGGCGGTCGTGCTCGTCGGCGAGGAGAAGCTGCGCACGCTGTCGGCCGACCAGCAGCGCCGGGCGGTGAAGATCAGCGCGTCGGTGCTCACGACCGACCCGTGGACCGAGCGGGCGCAGGTGCAGCCCGACGTCAACACGCTGACCCGCAACGCGGCGAAGCAGGCGTACGAGACCGCGGGGGTCGACCCGCAGGACCTCGACCTCGTGGAGCTGCACGACTGCTTCGCGACCGCCGAGCTCATCCACTACGACAACCTGATGCTGTGCGAGCCGGGCGGGGCCGGGAAGTTCATCGACGAGCGCGGCCCCTGGCGTGACGGCGCGATCCCGGTGAACGTGTCGGGCGGGCTGATCTCGAAGGGCCACCCGATCGGCGCGACCGGCATCGCCAACATCTACGAGGTGAGCACGCACCTGCGGGGCGAGGCGGGCGACCGCCAGATCGAGGGCGCCAAGGTGGGGTTGACCCACGTGATCGGTCTCGGTTCGGCGTGCGCCGTCCACATCCTGGAGAAGGGCGCGGCCTGACGCCGCTCGCGGGCGGGCTCGATCGCGGCGGGTCCGGCTGCGACGGGTTCGATGTGGCGGGCCCCGGCGCGGCGGGTTCGGCTCCGGCGGGTTCGATGTGGCGGGCCCCGGCGCGGCGGGTTCGGCTGCGGCGGGCTCGATCTGGCGGGCCAGGGCGCGGCGGCGCCCCGCCCCGGCGTCGTCGGCGGGACGGGGCGCTGCGTTGCCGTGAACGGCCCGGGGCTCCGACCGCCCCCGTCCGCCGGGGGTTACAGCGGGCCCGCCGGGCCGGACCTCAGACCGCGGTCCAGCCGCCGTCGACGCACAGCACCTGGCCGGTGACGTACGAGCTGGCGTCGCTGGCGAGGAACAGCAGCGCGCCGTCGAGCTCGTGCTCGTCACCGCCACGCCCCATCGGGGTGCGCTGCGCGATCCAGCGCTCGGAGCGCTCGTCGCCGAACATCCGGCCCTCGGTCATCTCGGAGCGGAACCAGCCGGGCGCGAGGCAGTTCACCCGTACCCCGCGGCGCGCGAGCTGGGCGGCCAGCTCGCGCGTCAGGTTCACGAGCCCGCCCTTCGACGCCGCGTAGCCGGCCTCGGGGATCTGGCCGACGCCGACGAGCCCCCAGATCGACGCGACGTTGACGATCGACCCCGTGTGCCCGGCGGCGACGACCGCCCGGGCGGTCTCGCGTGCGAGCTCGAAGGGGGCCACGAGGTTGACGCGCAGCGTGCGGCCGAAGTGCTCGGTCGTCTCGTCGAGCACCGGCGTCGGGTCGCTGATCCCGGCGTTGTTGACGAGCACGTCGACCCGCCCGTAGCGGGCCACGGTGGCGTCCACCAGGGCCGTGGCCGCGCCGTCCTCGGCGAGGTCGCAGGGCACCGCGTGGGCGTCGGGGAGCTCGGCGGCGAGCGCGTGCAGCCGCTCCGCCCGCCGGGCGGCGAGCACCACCTTGGCGCCGGCGGCCGCGACCACCCGTGCGAAGCGGGCGCCGAGCCCGGCGCTCGCGCCGGTCACGATCGCGACGCGCCCGTCGAGCCGGAATCGCGCCAGCGGGTCCATCACCCCTCCCGGTCCGGGCGGGCTCCCCGCCCTGCGTGGTCACCTCGGCGGCAACATACCGGCGAGGCGGTGACCACGGCCGGGCCGACGGGGAGGGCGGCGGACGGAGGCCGGGCCGCCCCGGCCCCCGTGGTCACCTCCGGTGCGAGATGCCGTCGGAGGAGTGACCGCGGTCCCGGGTGGTCACCGTGGCCGCGGCGGGTTGGCGCAGAGGTGACCACCGATGGTGCGGGTGGCTAGCGTCGCCGTCCATGAGCGACGAGATCCGGCCGTTCCGGGTCGAGGTGCCCGACGCCGTGCTGGACGACCTCCGGGACCGTCTCGCGCGCACCCGCTGGCCCGACCAGATCCCCGGGTCGGGCTGGGACTACGGCACCGACCTCGCCTACCTGCAGGACCTGTGCGCGACCTGGCGCGACGACTTCGACTGGCGCGCCCAGGAGGAGCGGTTCAACCGGTGGCCGCACTTCCTCACCGAGATCGACGGCCAGCAGGTGCACTTCATCCACGCGCGCTCGCCCGAGCCCGACGCGCTCCCGCTGGTCATCACGCACGGCTGGCCCGGGTCGGTCAGCGAGTTCCTCGACGTCATCGAGCCGCTGCGCGACCCGGCGAGCCACGGCGGCGACCCCCGCGACGCGTTCCACGTCGTGTGCCCGTCGCTGCCCGGCTACGGGTGGTCGGGCCCGACCACCGAGCCGGGCTGGGACGTGCGGCGCGTCGCCGAGGCGTGGCGCACGCTCATGGCGCGCCTCGGCTACGAGCGCTACGGCGCGCAGGGGGGCGACTGGGGCGCGATGGTCTCGGCGCAGCTCGCGCTCGTCGACCCCGAACACGTGTGCGGCCTGCACTCCAACATGCTGCTGTCGTTCCCGGCCGACGCGAGCGGCATCGAGCTGGACGAGCAGGAGATGGCCGATCTCGCCGCCGTCGGCGAGTTCATGCAGAAGGGCACCGCCTACCAGGAGATCCAGGGCAAGAACCCCCAGACGCTGGGCTACGGCCTGACCGACTCGCCGGCGGGGCTCGCCGGGTGGATCGTCGAGAAGTTCTGGGCGTGGACCGACCACGACGGTGACGTCGAGCAGGCGGTCAGCCGCGAGCAGATCCTGACCAACCTCACCGTGTACTGGGCGACCAGGACGATCAACTCGTCGATCCGCCTCTACTGCGAGTCGCTGCGCAGCGGCCGCTTCGGGCCGACGAGCGAGTACGTGAAGGTGCCCACGGCCGCCGCCGTGTTCCCGCGCGAGATCTTCCGGATCCCACGCGGTTACGCCGAGCGCGGCTTCAACCTCGTCCGGTACACGCGCTTCGACCGGGGCGGCCACTTCGCCGCGCTCGAGGAGCCCGACCTGCTGGTCGAAGACGTCCGGGCCTTCTTCCGCGAGGTGCGCTGAGATGCACGATCTGGTCGTCCGGGGCGGCACGCTGGTCGACGGCACGGGGGCGCCGCCGCGCACGGCGGACGTCGCGATCGACGGCGGGGTCGTGACCGAGGTGGGCCGCGTCGACGGTCGCGCCCGGGAGACGATCGACGCGGACGGCCTGCTCGTCACGCCCGGCTTCGTCGACGTGCACACCCATTTCGACGGTCAGGTCACCTGGGACCCGCTGCTCACGCCGACCTGCTGGCACGGCGTGACGACCGTCGTGATGGGCAACTGCGGGGTCGGGTTCGCGCCCGCCCGCCCCGACCGGCACGAGTGGCTGATCGGACTCATGGAGGGCGTCGAGGACATCCCCGGCGCCGCCCTGTCGGCCGGCATCGAGTGGGAGTGGGAGTCCTTCCCCGAGTACCTCGACGCGGTCGACCGGCGCCCGAAGCTGTTCGACGTGGCGACGCAGGTGCCTCACGGCGCGGTGCGTGCCTACGTGATGGGCGAGCGCGGGGCGCGCAACGAGCCCGCGACCGCCGACGACATCGAACAGATGGCGCGCATCGTGCGCGAGGGGATCGAGGCGGGCGCGCTCGGCTTCTCGACCAGCCGGACGATCGCGCACATGGCGATCGACGGCGAGCCCGTGCCGGGCACCTTCGCGGCGGAGGACGAGCTGTTCGGGATCGGGCGGGTGCTCGGCGAGCTCGGCACCGGCGTGTTCGAGCTCGCGCCCGCCGGCGCGCTGGGCGAGGACCTCGCGGCGCCCGACCGGGAGATGGACTGGATGCGCCGCCTGTCGGCGGCGATCGGTCGGCCGGTCACGTTCGCGCTCACCCAGAACGACCACGACCCCGACGCGTGGTCCCGGATGCTCGAGCTCGCGCAGCGCGCCGCGCAGGAGGGCGCGCAGGTGCACCCGCAGGTGGCGGGGCGGCCGGTGTGCCTGCTGCTCGGGCTGCAGACCTTCCACCCGTTCGCCTACTGCCCGTCGTTCGCGCCGTTCGGCGCCGCGCCGCTCGCCGAGAAGGTTGCGCGCATGCGCGACCCGCAGGTGCGTGCCGCGTTGCTCGCCGAGGTCGACGCCGCCATCGCCCCGATGCGGCAGTTCCTCGACCCGGAGCGGGCGTTCCCGATGGGGGAGGTGCCCGACTACGAGCCGCCGCGTGAGCGCAGCATCGCCGCGATCGCCGCCGCGCAGGGCCGGCCGACGATGGAGGTCTACTACGACGCCCTCCTGGAGGACGACGGGCGGGCGCTCGTCATGAGGCCGCTGCTCAACTACACGCACTTCTCGCTCGACGCCGTCCGCACGATGCTCGACCACCCGACCACGACTTGGGGCCTCGGCGACGGCGGCGCGCACTGCGGCACGACGTGTGACGCCAGCACGCCCACGTTCATGCTGACGCACTGGGCGCGTGACCGCGGGCACGGCCGGTTCCCGGTCGAGGAGATCGTGCGCAAGATGACGTCGCGTACGGCCGCGCTCTACGGGCTCGGCGACCGCGGCGTGCTCGCGCCGGGCCGCCTGGGCGACCTCAACGTCATCGACCACGACGCGCTGCGCCTCCCCCGGCCGGAGATGGTGTACGACCTCCCCGGCGATGCCCGGCGGTTCGTGCAGCGCGCCGACGGTTACGTCGCGACCGTGAAGCGCGGGGTGGTCGTGCTGCGCGACGGCGAGGACTGCGGGGAGCGCCCCGGCCGCCTCGTGCGCGGCGCCCGCTGACCGGCCGGGCGCGAGCACGCCGCGCGCCCGGGTGTCACACGCCGGGCTTCCCGGCCATCGGGGGCGACGAACACGACGATCAGGGTGTCGGGGCTCGCGCCGACGGCGGCCTGCCGCTCGCCCGTCGACGCGGAGGCCGGGCCCCGGCCGCCGCCCGACCGGTGCCGCGTCAGCGGACGCCGGCGGTGTAGCGCTGCACGAGGCGGCGGCTGCGGTGGCCGGTCTGGGCCATGATGCCGGTCTCGGGCGCCCCGCGTGCCGCCGCC
Source organism: Acidimicrobiia bacterium (assembly GCA_026002935.1). GTDB lineage: Bacteria > Actinomycetota > Acidimicrobiia > IMCC26256 > PALSA-610 > BPGH01. The sequence goes on along the minus strand of BPGH01000002.1, from coordinate 82,620 downwards.
GCGAGCACCATGCCGAGGCGCAACGAGCGCCCGGAGTAGGCGGCGGCGAGGCCCGCCTGCCGGGCGGCGCGCTGCACGATGCTCGTCACCGCCCGGTCGGAGAGGCGCGACGCGCGCACGTTGCCGTGGCGGTCGACGGGGCGGAACGCGGGACCGGATGCCAGCCGGGCCCGATCGCGCCAGCGGGTCCACGCGCGCACGGCGCACAGGTGCGGTGCCGACCCGGGCGGCACGGCCACCACTCCGCGCGGGAGGCGGACGCGCAGCGCGCCGTCGCGGCGCACGGCCAGGTCACCGGCGTCGAGGCCGACCAGTTCGGTACGGCGGAGCGCGGCGCCGTAGCCGACGAGGAGCAGCGCACGGTCGCGGATCCCGGCGGGGGAGGGCGGCAGGCACAGGCTCATCCGCGACAGCGCCTCGACGTCGAGCGGGACCGTGGGCCGTCGCCGGTCACGATGGTGCCACTCGACGCTCGCGAGCGCTTCGCGCACCGCGGGGTGCTCGCGCGGTGAGGGCAGGCCCGCCTGGCGGTGCACGGCGACGATCGCGGCGAGCCGCCGGGCCACGGTCGCCGGGGCGCACGCGCCGGCCCGCGCCCGCAGGTAGCGCGCGACGTCGTGCGGCGCCGCGGGCAGCGCGACGCATCCGTGCTCCGAGCACCAGGCCGCGAAGTCGTCGAGGTCGGCCCGGTAGGCGCGCTCGGTGTTGGCCGAGAACGCGCGTGCCGCCGGCGAGGCGCTCACATCCGATAACTAGCACCTCGTTGACGGCGGCGCACGGCGGCGCGTTCCTTGACGCCTCGACGCGAAGCCGAGGAGGAGGGCACGCATGCCGTTCGCGCCCCGCAGTGAACACGTCGTGATCGACGCCGACGGCCACGTCTGCGAGCCGGTCGACCTGTGGGAGCGCAATCTCCCGCCGTCGATGCGCGAGCGCGGGCCGCGGGTGCGGTACTCGGACGAGGTCGGCACCCAGCAGGTGCTGGTGGAGGACCACGTCGCCATCCCGATGGGGCTCGCCGGCCTCGGCAACGCGGGGATGCACCGCAACCAGGACTTCGGCAACGCGCTCCGCTACCCGGACGACCTGCACCGCGGCGGGTGGGACCCGTCCGAGCGCCTGCGGGTCATGGACGCGGAGGGGATCGACATCGCGGTGCTCTACTGCGGTCTCGGCCAGGCCCTCGGGGGCTTCCGCGACGCCGAGCTCGCCGTCGCGTGCCACGAGGTGTGGAACGACTGGATCGCGCAGTGGGCGTCGGAGGACCGCGACCGCCTCGTGCCGACCGCGGTCATCCCGCCCCACGACCCCGCCCGCGCCGCGAAGGAGGTCGAACGGGCCCACGGGCTCGGGTTGGTCGCGGGGGTGATCCGCCCCAACCCGGTCAACGGTGTGCCGCTGTGGTCGCCCCACTTCGACCCGATGTACGAGGCGCTGGCCGGCACCGGCATGCCCCTCGGGCTGCACGGCGCGGGACTGTTCGACGTCGACGGCGTGAGCAAGCGGATGGTCGACCTCATGGCGATGGGGACGCACCACGCGCTGATCCTGTTCTTCGACCAGTACCTGACGCTCGCGGGCCTCGTGTACGGGGGCGTGTTCGACCGTCATCCCGACCTGAGGGTGCTGGTCCTCGAGTGCGGCGGCGGCTGGATCGCGCACTGGATGGACCGCTTCGACGAGTTCCTCGAGGCGTACGAGTGGGCACTGCCGGCGAAGCTCCGCCTCACGCCCGGCGAGTACTTCCGGCGCAACTGCGTCATCAGCTTCGACCCCGGGGAGCGCACCTTCGGCGCCATGGCCGACCTCGCCGGGGAGGACAACCTCATCTGGGCGAGCGACTTCCCGCACTCCGACGCGAAGTACCCCGGTGTCGTCGACGAGCTGGTGGAGCACATCGGGCACCTGCCGCCGGAGCGGCAACGGAAGATCCTCGGGGGGAACGCGGCGCGCGCCTACGGCATCGAGGACCTGTACCGGAAGCGTCTCGGCGATGCCTGACCTCGACCTGCTGTTGCGCGGCGGCACGGTCGTCGACGGCAGCGGGCTGCCCGCGTACACCGCCGACGTCGGGGTGCTCGACGGGAGGGTCGTGGCGGTGGGGCGCCTGCGCAGCGCCTCCGCGGCGCGCGTGATCGACGCCGACGGGTGCGTCGTCGCCCCCGGGTTCGTCGACATCCACACGCACTACGACGCGCAGCTCCACTTCGAACCGACCGCGTCGCCGTCCTCGTGGCACGGCGTCACCACCGTCATCACCGGGAACTGCGGCTTCACGCTCTTCCCGGCGCGCGCCGGCGACGTCGCGTGGTTGTGCGAGATGCTCAGCCGGGTCGAGGGCATGTTGGCCGAGACGCTCGCCGCGGGTGTCGGGTTCGCGGGCGGCGGATTCGAGGAGTTCGCGGCGGGCCTCGAGGGCCGTCTCGGCGTCAACGCCGGGCTGCAGGTCGGGCACTGCGCCCTCCGCCGCTACGTGATGCGTGACGACGCCGGGACGCGCGCAGCGCGTTCGGAGGAGATCGAGGCGATGTGTGCGCTGCTCGCCGCGGCGCTCGACGCCGGCGCGGTGGGCTTCACGTCGAGCCAGCTCGACATGCACGTCGACCAGCACGGCGACCCGGTGCCGTCGAACCTCGCGTCGCGCGACGAGCTGGTCGCGCTCGCGTCGGTGCTCGGGGACCGCCCGCACGGCGTCATCGAGTTCATCAGCCGCACCAACCTCGAGGGTCACGACGACGCCGACCGCGAGCTGATGCTGGCGATGTGCGCGGCGTCCGGGAAGCCGATGAACGTGAACCCGCTCCAGCGACTCCCGATGCTCGGCGACGGCTGGAGGCGCGGCCTCGAGTTCGTCGACGAGGCGCGCGCGCTCGGATACCGCGTCCACCCGCAGTCCTCGCTCCAGCAGATGCAGGTGTTCTTCGCGTTGCACGACACGTTCCTGTTCGACGAGATGCCGTCGTGGCGGGAGGTGCTCACCGCGGGGGACGCGAGGGAGACGCTGCTCGGTGACCCCGAGGTGCGCGCCCGCCTGCGGGCCGAGCTCGACCGTACCGAGGGCCGCGCGTTCGTGTTCACCTGGGACGCCGTGAAGGTCGCGCGCGCCGACGGGCACCCCGACTGGGTCGGGCGGCCGGTCACCGATCTCGCACGCGGTCGGGGGGTCGACCCGCTCGACGCCTTCCTCGACGCATCGCTCGCGGAGGGGCTGCGGACGACCTTCACGCTCGGCGGCTCGCTGGGTGCGAGGTCGAGGGAGGCGACCGAACAGGTGCTGCGGCACCCGGCGAGCATCCCCGGCAGCAGCGACGCCGGCGCGCACCTCACGAGCTACTGCGGCGTCGACTACTCGACCCGCCTGCTCACCGAGTACGTGCCCTCCGTGCTGCCGCTCGAGGAGGCGGTCCGGCGGCTCGCGACGATCCCGGCGCAGATGTACGGCTTCGCCGACCGGGGCGTGGTGCGGGCGGGTGCGGCGGCGGACCTGGTCGTGTGGGACCCCGGCTCGCTCGGCGTCGGCCCGACCCGCTGGCGGGAGGACTTCCCGGCCGGCGGGGGCCGCTTCGTGGTCGAGTCGCGCGGCTACCGGGCGCTCGTCGTCAACGGTCGCGTCCTGCTCGACGAGGGGACCGACACCGGCGAGCGGGCCGGGCGCGTCCTGCGACCGGCGTCCGTCTGACCCTGGTACGCCCCCAGGGACTCGAACCCTGAACCCGCAGACTTTGGGGTCGCGGCGTGACCGCATCGGACCGGTGTCGGTTGTGACGCGAGTCGCCTTGAACCGCCCCGGGTTTCGCGTAGGCTCGCAGGTTCGAGTCTCGGTCTGGTCGGCTGAGAGGTTCTGGCGGTAGCGCTGTTCGAACTCGGCGGGTGGGAAACAGCCGTGGTCTTCGAAGAGCCGCCGGTGGTTGAACCAGTCGACCCACTCGAGCGTCGCCAGCTCGAGGTCGTCGAGGCCGCGCCAGGGTCCGCGGTTGGGGACGAGCTCGGTCTTGTAGAGACCGATGATGCGTTCGGCGAGCGCGTTGTCGTACGAATCGCCGCGGCTGCCGACCGAGTTCACGACACCGTTCGCGGCGAGCCGTTCCGTGTAGCGGATCCTGAGGTATTGCACGCCCCTGTCGCTGTGATGGACCAGGCCGACGAGATCTGCACCGGCGCGTTGACGCGTCCAGATCGCCTGCTCGAGCGCGTGCAGCGCGAGATCGGTGCGCAACGATCGTGATGCCTGCCAACCGGCGATCATCCGGCTGTACGCGTCGGTCACGAACGCGACCTAGACGAACCCAGACCAGGTCCGCACGTAGGTGAGATCTGCCACCCACAGCCGGTTCGGTGCCGCGACCTTGAACTGGCGGTCGACCAGATCGCGCGGCCGCGCCGCGGCGTCTGCAGGGGCCGTCGTGCGCCGCGTCTTGCCTCGCACCGCGCCCTGCAGCCCGGCCTGGCGCATCAGCCGTTCCACCGTGCACCGGGCGACGCGAATACCTTCCCGGTTCAGCTGTGCCCACACCTTGTCCGCGCCGTAGACACCGAAGTTCTCGCGGTGCACCCGGCGGATCTCGCCGGCGAGCTGCTCGTCGCGGACCGACCGCGCGCAACGCGGCCGGCGCTTCACCGACCAGTCGGTGGACGGGCGAACCGCAAGACCCTGCAGATCGGCTCGACCCCGAACCGCTCCCGATACGCGTCGATGTAGGCGATCATCTCCGAGGGCCGCCGAGCTCGGCCGCGAAGAAAGCCGACGCGGTCTTGAGGATCTCGTTCGCGCGACGCAGCTCGCGGTTCTCGCGCTCGAGGTCCTTGAGCCGCTGCCGCTCATCGGTCGTCAACCCGGGCCGTTGACCCTCGTCGATCTCCACCCGGCGCACCCACTTACGGACCGTCTCCGCGGTCGGACCCAACTTCTCGGCGACCGAGCAGATCGCTTCCCACTGCGAACTCGCATGGCGTTCCGCTTCGAACACCATCCGCACCGCACGATCACGCAGCCCGACCGGATACCTCCCCGGACGCCGTTGCTCTGACATGGCTCCATCCCCTCAAGGGACAGAACCTGCGCATCACCCGGGGCGGTTCACGCGTCACTTGGTCTTGCGGACCGTGTAACCCATGGCACGAAGTTGCCTCGCAGCGTACACCGGATACCTGCGGACTGTGGCTCTCACCTGCCGTTGTTCCCAATCTGATCGCGCCTCGGCGATGGCTTGGCGCCAGTTCCTCTTCACCTTGATGAAGCGTTCGGCATGGAGGAACTCGATGAAGTCCTCAAGTGTGGGACGGAAACGGCGGCCGCCGACGGGGAAGTGCAGTTCGTGCAGAGGCTTCGGGTCACGGCCTACTGCACCGAACGCGTAGGCGAGGCCGCCCGACTCGCCAGCGATGTGCACGTGAGCGGGAGCTTTCTTCGACTTCTCGCGGTCGTACTCAACGCGGAGAGGGCAACGACCCGATCGGGGATCGATGCAGAGGCCGAACGATGAGGTGAGCACCATCAGGTGCTCACCCTCGTGGTCAAGCGTGACGTTGAACGAGACCCTGAGCCACAGTCGCGCGCCGTTGCGCTCCTCTGGGTCACTGCTTGTGCTCAGCGGGACGACTCTCGCTTCGAGCGGACTCGGCGCGTTCCCGGGCGCGACAGTGGCAACCGGCTTGCCCTCGTGCATGAAGACCGTGACCTCGGCGCCACTGGTAACGGTCCGGTTGAGGAGCGCGGTCATGCGCTCCGCGAAGGCGGTCGCCTCGCGTCGCAGCCGCCGTGCTGTCACCGCACGGCCGGTCCGATCCGGAGCCACAAGTCGCGTAGCCGGTCAGTCTCAAGCTCGTCTGATCGTCCGCGCCGGATGAACTCATCGACCGTAAGCCCTTCCCGCGCGACCGCCTTGCGTAGCTCGGCGACGAGATCGCTGTGGGCCACGTCGACGACGTGAACCCCCGATCGGCGACGGGTACGTGTCGGCATGTGGGTGGCTCCTGGTACGCGGGTCGCGATCATCGTAAGCATCGGCTCGGACACCCAGCGGTGCATTCAGTTGACCGATTTGTACCCCGAAGACTCGGAACCCGCACACGGGGCGCTCCGCAGCACCTCCCGAGGGGGAAACATCGGACATCGGGGACATCCCCCTGGGGGTCAGCGCAACCCGGGATGCGGCTCGGCAGGTCGACGTCTCGGGACACGGCTGCGGGCGCGGGCTGCGTTGCCCTCTCGTGCGCTCTTGACGCTGTGGCGGGGGCGGCTGTGGATAGCAGCGAAATTCGTGTCGTGGTGGTCGTCGCCGGGTGTCAGGTGATCGACCTGGTCGGCGCCGGGGAGTCCGCAGACGTGGCAGATGCCGCGGTCGCGTGCGAGCACCCGTTGGCGACGTGCCGGCCAGTCGGGTGGGAGCCGACGCGATCGGGTGCTGCCCTCCCACGCCATCGGCCACCTCGATACTCCGGCGGAGTGACGACGGCCCCGCCGGTTGGTTGCGGGGCCGTCGTCCATCGCGCAGGCGCACGACGGGTCACCTACCACGAGAAGGTAGCGCGCGAATCACACAGGTGCAATCACCTGGGGTGACGCGCGTCCGGGGGTTCGGGGTTCAGCGTGCCGCCGGGAGACCGGTGCTGACGGGCCGGCCCGGCTTGCGGTCCCAGGTCGCGGCGAAGTGCTCGACCCGGGACCTGATCCAGACGGGCCCGGCGCGGAGGCTGAGTTCCGGCGCTGCGGAGCTGCACCTCGGGCGGGCTGAAGCCCATCACCGGTGGACGCGAGGCGCTCCGTGCCGGGCCGAGTGACACGCGTGTGATCAGCTGCTACCGTCCCCTCCACAACGCGAAGAGGGCGCCCGGGACCGGACGCCCTCTGAGCTGACCGACACGGGGGGCATCCCCGAGCTGGTCGGGATTGGACTGCTGCTGACCGTAGCAGTTCTACCCGTAGCCCTGGAGCCGCCCCCAATCGGGCGGCTCATTCGCGTTGGAGGCACGGAGGGATGGCAGAGCGGCCGAATGCACCGGTCTGAAAAACCGGAGGGCATGCCTAGACAGCAGCTCCGGGGGTTCGAATCCCCCTCCCTCCGCATGCTGAGGCAAGTAGAACGGGGGCCCCCACAGGGCCCCCGTTCGAAATTGCTCACCCTATAGCGGGAACCCTCCGGGTGTTCGACCCAGCGGCCTCGCATGCGGGCATGCCTAGACGTTGGCCAGTATCGGCATACGCGCGGGCACGGTCAAGGCAATTTTGGCACCAGGTTTCAGCTTCGCGCTTAGCGCGCTCGTCGGGTTCAGCCGGTGTCCTCGGGCGCTGACGGTCGTACGCACGTCGGCGGCGGGTCGGGGTTCATCATTCGTCGATCGGTCGACCGAACGACCCGCAGCCTCGACGTCGTCGCTGCCCCGGCGGTAGCTCGAGATCAGCACCTGCAGCCCGCCCTCAGGCGTCGGTTCCCCGAGCGGACCCGGAATGTTGGTGTTGTCCAGACTCATGTCCTTTTCCCCGCTCGTGCTCGAAGCCGAGTACGCCCCCAGGGACTCGAACCCTGAACCCGCAGATTAAGAGTCTGCCGCTCTGACCAGTTGAGCTAGGGGCGCGAGGAGACGCCACGATAGCGCGTGGGATCCGCACCGGCCCGGCCCGGGCGCGTAGCGTCTGCGCCCATGCAGATCGCGATCAGCGGGGCGAGCGGGCTGATCGGGACCGCCCTCACGGCCTCGCTCGCACGGGACGGCCACCGGGTGCTGCGGCTGCGGCGGGGCGGGATCACCGAGGGCGACGAGATCGGCTGGGATCCCGAGGGGGGCCGCATCGACGCCCCGGCGCTGGAGGGCCTCGACGCCGTGGTCCACCTCGCCGGGGAGGGGATCGGGGAGCGGCGCTGGACCGAGGAGCAGAAGCGCCGGATCGAGCAGAGCCGCACCCGCGGCACCGCCGTGCTCGCCGCGGCGATCGCGAGCCGTGAGCGCAAGCCGCGGGTGTTCGTGTCGGGCTCGGCGATCGGCATCTACGGCAACCGGGGTGACGAGACGCTCACGGAGGAGTCGGAGCCGGGCGACGACTTCCTCGCGGGTGTCGTGCGCCGGTGGGAGGCCGAGACGCGCCCGGCGATCGACGCGGGCGTCCGGACGGTGCTCCTGCGCACCGGCATCGTCCTCGCCCGCTCCGGCGGCGCGCTCGCGCGCATGCTCGGGCCGTTCCGGCTCGGGCTGGGTGGCCGCATCGGCTCGGGCCGGCAGTGGATGTCGTGGATCGCGCTGGAGGACGAGGTGCGCGCCATCCGCCACGTGATCGAGACCGACGCGCTCGCGGGCCCGGTCAACGCGACCGCGCCGAACCCGGTGACCAACCTCGAGTTCACGCGCACGCTCGGCGAGGTGCTGCACCGCCCGACGCTCCTGCCGACGCCGCTGTTCCCGCTGGAGCTGCGCTACGGCAAGGAGCTCGTCGAGTCGCTGCTCCTGTTCAGCCAGCGGGTGCTGCCGCGCCGGCTCGAGGCGTCGGGCTTCCGGTTCGCGCAGCCGCTGCTCGAGGGCGCGTTGCGATCGGAGCTGCGGCGGGCGTGAGGTGCTGGATCGACACCGACGTCGGTGACGATCCCGACGACCTGGTGGCGCTCGCCTGCGCCGCCGCCCACCCCGGCCTCGACGTCGCGGGGGTCAGCACGGTCGGCCGCGACGCCGGCGACGCCGCCCGCCGGGCCGGCCTCGCCCGGGCGGTGCTGCCGGCGGTGCCGGTCGTCGCCGGGCCGCCACCGCCGGATCGGGTGGCGGCGGCCGACGCGCTGGTGCTCATCGGCCCCTGGACCCACGGCGCCGCGCTGGCGGCCGCCGGTGCGCTGCCGGGTCGGGTCGCCGCGATGGGCGGGGCGTTCGGGCCGGTCCACCACCGGGGGGCGGTCGTCGAGGTGGAACACAACGTCGGCGCCGACCCGCCCTCGGCGTCGGCCCTGGTGCGCGCCGCGGCCGGGGTCGACCTCCTCGTCGTGCCGCTCGACGTCACCGCGTCGCTGCGCTGCTCGGACGCGGAGGAGGCGGCGCTCACCGCGCGCGTGCCGGGCCTGCGCGATGCGCTCGACCGGTGGCGGTCGCGGCGCGGCCCGGTGCCGTTCGTGCTGCACGACCCGGCGGCGCTCCTCGCGTGCGCGGGTGAGCCGTGCGTGTGGGCCGAGCCCGCCATGGTCGTGGTGGACGCCGCGGGCCGGATGCGCCGCGACCCCTCGGGGTCACCGGTGCGCGTCGTCGTGGGCGCGGATCGCGACCGCCTGGTCGCGCGCGTCCGCGCGCTGGTGGGGTGACTGAGGGGACTCGAACCCCCGACCTTCGGGACCACAACCCGACGCTCTCACCATCTGAGCTACAGTCACCGCGTCGCGGCCGTGGCCGCACGGCCGGGTCATTCTAGAGGGTCCGCCCGCCGGCCCGTCCCGGCCGGGCCCGGCGACCCCGCCCCGGCGACCCCGCCCGGCGACGCGGACGGGCCACCGCGACGGGCGACCGCGACGGGCGACCGCGACGGGCGACGAGGAGAGGACGCCGGTGGCGGGCCCCGAGACGCCGGTCGTGCGGGTGGCGACCTTCAACGCGAAGCACGGCGCCCGGCCCGGCCGGCTCCCCTCGACCCGCGCGCTGGTCGACACCTGCCGCGGCCTCGACGCCGACGTGCTCGGTCTCCAGGAGGTCGACCTCCGCACGCTGCGGACCGGCTTCGCGGACCAGCCGGCCGCGATCGCGGCCGCGCTGGGGTTCCGTCACCACACCGCCCCGGCGGCGCGCGTCTCGTTCGGCCGGCAGTGCAACGCCCTGTGCGCGCGCGGGGTGATCGACGACGTGGAGGTCGTGGCGCTCCCGGGGGAGCCGGGCGACGAGCGGCGCGTGCTGCTCCTCGCCCGGGTCGGGCTCGCGGCCGGTGCGGTGAGCGTCGCCGTCACCCACCTCGCCACCGGGACGCGCGCCCGCACGCAGCTCCCGGTCGTGCTCGACCGGCTCGCGTCCCGCCCGCCGCCGCGGCTGCTGCTCGCCGACCTCAACCTGACGGCCGGCGACGTCGAACCCGCCCTCGCGGCGCACGGTCTCACCCCGGCGCCGTCCGGCCCGACGTTCCCGGCCCGCGAGCCGCGGCGCCGGATCGACTGGATCGCCGCCGGTGCCGGGCTCGCCGTGGGGCCCGCCCGCGTGCACCGCCCGCTCGCCGGCGACCACTGTCCGGTCGTCTGCGACCTCGCGTTCGCGGACCGCGCGTCCCCGGCCTGAGACGGCGCGGGCCGTCGACGGGTCGGCCGGCGCCGCGTAGCGTTCGCGCCGTGGTGTACGCGACCCGCCCGATGCACGACGCCGACTCGCACATCATGGAGGAGCCCGACTGGCTCCACCCCTACCTCGACCCCGCGGTGCGGGAACGGTTCCCCTACGTCTGGCACGCGTCCGAGGAACCGGGCCGGTGGGGGATCGAGCGCGAGCGGCGACGCCATGCGGACCCCGCCTACCGCGCGCAGGACGAGGCGCAGATCAACCTGCGCAAGAACTTCGCCGCGACCGGGTCGTTCATCAGCGCGGACCGTCCGCGCGCGCTCGACCTGCTCGGTTTCGAGAGCCAGCTCGTGTTCGACACGTTCACGAGCGCGCCCGTGCTCCGCTTCGACCGCGACGGCGAGACCGGCCTCGCCGTCGCGCTCGCCCGCGCACAGCGGCGCGCCGTCGTCGACTGGTGCTCGGTCGACCCGCGCCTGCTGCCGGTGTGCGTGCTGCCGCTGGGCGACATGGACGCCGCCGCACAGCTGGCGCAAGAGGCGATCGACGCGGGTGCGGCGGCGCTGCAGATCCCGCAGTACTGCCCGCCCGGCCACTCGCCGAGCCACGTCGGCCTCGACCGCGTCTGGTCGATGTGCGAGGAGGCGGGCGTGCCCGTGCTGCTGCACGTCGCCGGCGCGGGCGAGAACGTGATGCCGAAGCAGTACTTCGAGAACGGTCGCCCGCCCGTGCCCGACTTCCACGGCGGCGACACCAACTTCAAGAGCCTCGACTACATGTCGATCCCGATGCCGGTCGCGCAGACGCTGCACGCGCTGGTGATCGACAACGTCCTGCAGGACCACCCCGGGTTGCGGATCGGGGTGATCGAGCTGGGCGCGTCGTGGGTGCCCGGGATGATGCGGATGCTCGACTCCGCGTTCGAGGCGTTCCGCCGCAACGAGGAACGCCTCCAGCGCATGGACCTGAAGCCCAGCGAGTACGTGCGCCGCCAGGTGCGCGTCACCCCCTACCCGCACGAGGACACGGGGTGGATCGTCGCCAACACCGGCGACGGGATGTGCATGTTCTCGTCCGACTACCCGCACGTCGAGGGGGGCCGGAACCCGATCGCGCGCTTCGAGCGGAGCCTCGACGCGGCCGCCACGCCGCCCGCGGCGCGCCGCGCCTTCTACTTCGACAACTTCGTCGACCTGATGCGCCCGGTCCTCGAGCGCCGCGGGCTGCGCACGCGGCTCACGGCGTGATCGTCGGCGGGTCGGAGCCTGAACGCCCAGGCGCAGTCGCCCGACGCGAGCGGGGTGCGGGACTCCAGCCGTAGGCCGGCGCGCGCCCCGAGCGCGCTCATCTCGTCCGTCGTGCGCTCACGACCGCCGCGTGTGAGCGCGGCCATGAGGACCTCCGATGCGACGCCGACGCCGGCGACGGGGCGTACGCCGTCGCCTCGGCCTCGACGATCACGATCCGCGCTCCGCGGTCGGCCGCGAGCGCGACGGAGGCGAGGATGCGCGCGGCGTCGTCGTCACCCCAGTCGTGCACCACGTTGACGAGCAGGTAGGTGTGGAAGCCCGAGGGAACCGCCTCGAACGCGTCGCCCGCCACTGCGGTCAACCGTTCGTGCTCGACGGCTCTCCCGACGACGGCCGGGAGGTCGAGCACCGTGCCGGTCAGTCCCGGCACGAGGTCGAGCAGGGTCGCGAGCAACGTGCCCGTGCCACCGCCGACGTCGCACACCGACTCCGGCGGATGCCACCGCAGCGCCTTCGCCAGCACCAGGCCGTGCATGCGGGCACCCGCCTCCATCGCGCCGTCGAACGCGCCACCGCGTTCGGGGTGCAGGGCCATCCACTCGAAGAAGCCGTGGCCGTTCGAAGTGGCGAACGGATCGGCGTCGGACGACGCGGACAGGAGCTGAACGGCACCGACGACGTCGGCACCTCCTGCGAAGTCGACCCACGCACGCCAGCCCCCCGGATGGTCACGGCGCAGGAACGCCGTCACCGCCGTCGGGCGGACGCCACCCCTGCGGTCGACGCGGAGCCAACCACGAGTCGAGGCGAAGCGCACCAGGCGCTCGAGTGTGTCGGCGTCGGCACCGGTGCGGCGCGCCAGCTCGGCCGTCGACATCCGGTGCTCCAGCGCATCGGGCACACCTGCTTCGCACAGCGCGACGAGCACGCGGTGGTCGAGCAACCCGAACAGGGACTCGAGCACCTGGACCGGAGGTGGTGCCAGCCGACGGTGCAGGCGGAGCAGGCGATCGCGCAGCCGGTTCACCGCGACGGTCGCGCGTGCCGGTGGCAGCGCGGGCACCCCCAGGACGTCCTTCGCGGTCGGCCGGGTCACGGAGCTCGTCATCGCAGGATCATGCAGGATCCCCGGCGGCCGTGCAGATGACGCCCGCGTCGTGGTGGAGAGGTGATCGCGGGCCGGGCGTGATCGTGGGCGCGGGCTGCGTTCCCGGTGGAACGAGGTCGTACTCGGGCCGGGTTCACGACGTCGCCGGCCGGTCGCGTCCCACAAGACGCGACGGCGGCGCTCGAACGGCGGCTCGGGGGCCGATCCGGTCCGGGCGCTCACGCGCCGCCGACGCGCGATCCGCTCGCACGGGCGGCCCGGAGCGCGGGGCGGCGCACCGCCTCGGCCGCCCGTGCAGTTCGCGAGGGCGCGCCCGGGAGGACTCGAACCTCCGACCCGCGGATTAGAAGTCCGCCGCTCTGTCCGGCTGAGCTACGGGCGCCCGACGCCGCGTCACGCGCCGGTGCGCGTGAGCCCGTCTCGCCCATTCTCGCGTGCCGCGCGCCTGGGCCGCCGCCCGGCCCCGCGGCGGCGCCGCGCGCCTGGACCGCCGCCCGGCCCCGCGGCGGGGGGTCAGAAGCGCAGGAACACCTGCACGGTGTAGACGCGGCTGCCCGATCGCGACACGCCGGTGCCCACGTGCGAGTAGTCGCCGAGGATGTTGGCGCGGTGCGGGGCGGAGTTCCACAGCGCGCGGTGCACGTCCTCGACCGAGCCGGCGTAGCCGACGTTCTCCCCGGCGGCACGGGCGCCCGACGCGCCGAGCACCACGCGGAGGTCCTGGTGGGCGAGTGAGCCGCGCGCCGCGAGGTAGGCCGCCCAGTCCTGGGCCTTCGCGGTCGCGACCGGGTGTTCGGCGAGCAGGTGGCGGCCGTTCGCACCCCGCGACAGGTTCACGAGGTCGAGGGCGAGCCGCTGGTCGGAGACGCAACCGGACCCCGCGAACGCGAGGACCAGCAACGCGATCGCCGTCGAGACCCGGCGGAGCCGGCGTCCGGCCCCGCGACGCGTGCGCGGCCCGTGCCCGGTGTCTGCTGCGGTGCTCGCTCGGTACGTCGTCGAATGCATCTCAGCCCCCTGTGAACACCGACCCGCCCGTGCGGCGAGCGAACGTACAAGTCGTTTCGGCATCCGCGGCCCGGAGTCCCGAGCACCGGTTTCTCAGCGTGTTCGCCGGTGCGGACGGGCGCGAACTGCGCGTCTCTCGGATAGCGGAACGGTGGGCGCGCGCGTCACGCGCGCACGAATCGGACGATGCACGCGCTCGCGCGCGCATCGCGGACCTCGTGACGCGCGGACCGGACCTTGCTTGTGAACACGTTCGCGGACCCGATGTCGGATCTTCCGTCACTTCCTGCGCGATCCGTGACGGAGCGTGAGCCGGCTCCGGGCGGGTGACGCCGCGGTTCCGGTGACGCCGGCCGTCCACGCGTTCACCCGTTGACGTGCTCGATGCGGCAGTCGTGGATCTTCACCTTGATCCAGCGCGACCCGCCGTCACCGGTCATCGCGCTCGTCGAGCTCGTCGGGGCGAAGAACACCTTCACGAAGTCGGAGGTCACCTCCTGGTGCGAGACCGCCCACCCCGAGGCCGGCGTCACGGCGTCGAGGGAGAACGCGTGCCCGTTCCACGTGACGGTGATGCTCCCGACCCCCGGGTGCTCGTACGTCGCGGTGACCGGGTCCGGTGCGGTCTCGCACTCGGTCCACTCGCCGGTCTCTGCGACGACCTCGCCGTCGCGCACCCGCGCCTTCACCCACTTCACGACGTTGCCGCTGCGGAACGTCACCTTCACGTACTCGGTGCCGGTCGCGGTGTGCACCTGCGCGACCCATCCCGCGTACGCCTGCGTCGCGACGACGTTCAGCACGCCGTCCGCGTACGTGACCGTGATCGTCCCCGCGCCGGGCGCCTCGAATGTGTAGGTCGCGACGGGCGCGGGCTCGGGCGCCGGCGGGTCCGTCTCGGGGGTCGCCTCGGTCGCGGGCGTCGTCGCGGGTGCGGCCGTCGTGGTGGTCGCGGGCGCGGTGGTCGTCGTGGTCTCCGTGGTCGACTTCGTGGTCGACGACTTCGGCACGTCCGGCTCCGGCCGGCTGACCGTCTCCACCTCCACGGTGCCACCGCCCCCGTCGCCGCGCATCGCGAACGCGCCCGCCCCGAAGACGCACACGAGGGCACCGGCGATCGTCGCGGCGACGGTGGCGCGTCGGTGGGTGCGGGCGAGGGCGGCGAGGTGCCGCGGGAGTCCGGCCATGGGACATGACTCGGCATCCGACGGCGCCGAACTTGAACCGCCGGGCGGAGTCGCCCGGCACGGGCTCAGGTGAAGCGGACCTCGGCCCGGGTCACCCCTGCGATGACGAATGACGCGGACCGCTCGACGGGGCCCGCGGCCTCGACCGTGCCGAAGCGGGAGAGCAGCGATCCGAGGACGGCGCGGATCTCGAGGCGGGCGAGGGCGGCACCGAGGCAGAAGTGGTGGCCGAAGCCGAAGGCGACGTGGGGGTTGGGGTCCCGGGCGACGTCGAAGCGCGCCGCCGACGGTCCGAACACGTCCTCGTCACGGTTCGCCGACGCGTACAGCATCAGCACCGGCTCACCGGCCGCGATGGGCTGGCCCGACAGCTCGGTGTCGCGGGTCGCGGTGCGCATGAACGAGATCACCGGCGTCGTCCAGCGCAGGATCTCCTCCGTGGCGCTCGCGACGAGTGCCGGGTCGGCGACCAGGCGGTCCCACTGGTCGGGATGGTGGGCGAGCGCGGCGATCCCGCCCGACACGGAGTGGCGGGTCGTCTCGTTGCCCGCGACGAGCAGCTGGTTGAGGAACATGACCAGCTCGTCGTCGGTGAGCTGCTCGCCGTCGACCTCCACGTTCGCGAGCAGCGAGATGAGGTCGTCGCGGGGGTCGCCGCGCCGCTGGCGCGTGGTCGCCAGCAGGTACCCGTGCATGTCGGACATGAGCCGCTGGCGGTACTCGTCGCTCCACTCGGGGCGCGCGCCGGGGATCGCCGCCTCCGACCACAGGTAGAAGTCGTGCCAGTCGGACTCCGGGATCCCGAGGAGCTCGGCGATGATCCACAGCGGGAACGGGACCGCGAGGTGCTCGACCACGTCGTAGGCCTCGCCCGGCGGGATCCTCGCGACGAGCTCGTCCGCGCGTGCCCGGACGCGTGGCTCGAGCGCGCGCATCCGCGACGGCACGAACGCCGGCGACACCAGCTTGCGGTACCGCGTGTGCTCGGGCGGATCGGTGTGCATCATCGTCGGCGGGCTCGGGTACTCGACACCGATCTCGAACGTGAGGATGCCGCGCCCCGAGCAGAACGTCTCCGGGTCGCGCGAGATCGTCATCACGTCCGCGTGGCGGCTGACCGCCCAGTAGCCGAGCTGCGCGTTCCACGCGACGGGCGCCTCCGTGCGCAGGCGCGCGTAGTGGGGGAACGGGTCACCCGAGTAGAAGCCCGGTTCCTCGAGCGTGGCGGCGAGCTCCTCGCCGGGGCGGCTCATGCGCGGGCCCGCAGGCCGACCGCGTGCGGGTTGCCGGGCGGGGGCAGCGGGTGGCGGAACAGCGCCGCGGCGTTCTCGTGGCTGATCATCGCGATCTCGTCGGCGGGGAGGCCGCCGAACACGTCGTGGAAGACCCGCTGCGTGTCGGGCCAGGTGCCGTCGCCGTGCGGGTAGTCGGACTCGAACGTGATGCGGTCGACACCGATCGTGTGGCGCGTGCACAGCGTCGAGGGGTCGTCGAGGGTCGCGAACCAGAAGTTGCGGTGCAGCACCTCGGCGGGGCGCAGGTCGCCGGGGAAGTAGTGGCCGTAGCCGGATCGGTCGATGATGTTCTCGAGGCGGTCGTGCAGCATCGCGACCCAGCCGATGCCGCCCTCGCTCATCACGATCTTGAGGCCGGGGTAGCGGACCGGGTAGCCCGACCACAGCCATTCGGCGCACGCGGACAGCGACAGCTGGCCGAACAGCGTCGCCGCGAGCGGCACCATCGGCGAGCCGGGGATCATGTCGATCACGCCACTCGACCCGACGTGCAGGCAGATGACGGTGTCGGTCTCGACGCAGGCCGCGATGATCGGGTCCCACCACGGCGAGAAGATCGGCTCCATGCCGATGCGGTGCGGCATCTCCGGGAGCGTCACGGCCGTGAAGCCGCGTTCGGCGTTGCGGCGGATCTCGTCCGCGCCGGCCTGCGCGTCACCCAGGTAGGTGATGCCCATCGGCACGATGCGGTCGGGGGCGGTCGAGTACCACTCGTCGTGGAACCAGTCGTTCCAGGCCCGGGTCACGGCGAGCCCGAGCTCCGGGTCCTCGCAGCGCGAGAAGACGGAGCCGCAGAAGCCGGTGATCTGGGACGGGAAGTTGACCGACGCCCACACGCCGTTGATGTCCATGTCGCGGATGCGGGCGTCGATGTCGTAGCAGCCGGGGCGCATCTCGTCGAAGCGCGTCGGCTCGACCTTCCAGTCCTCGCGCCGCCGGCCGGCCACCGCGTTCAGCCCGACCTGGAAGTGGACCTTGCCGTCGAAGACCCAGACCTCGTGGCCCTCCTCGGTCTCGACCACGCGTGGCGCCTGGTCCTGCAGGTGGCGCGGGAGCCGGCCCTCGAACATGTGCGGCGGCTCGACGAGGTGGTCGTCGACGGAGAACAGCGTGTAGCGGATCGGGCGGGGCTCCGGGTCGGGGAGCAGGCCGTGCGTCTCGCTCTTGCGCCAGTTCAGGGTGATCCTGTCCGCGGTCACGGACCCGAGGCTAGGCGGGGCCTGACGGCGGTGTCAGGTGTCCGGCCCCCGGGCCGGGCGGCGGGCCCGGCCGGCTCACAGCCCGGCGCGGCGGCGCCACCAGGCCTCCCGCGCGGCGCGCGCCCAGAGGCCGTGCGCGTGGTGCCAGTCGTGCACCCGCTCGACGTCGTGCCAGCCGACCTCGAGCACCTCGTGGGGCTGGACGGTGAAGTCGTGCGTCTCGAGCTCGCACAGGTACACGGCCGAGACGACGCCGTGCGGGGTCTCGGTGCCGGCGGGCCGCGCGAACAGGCCGACGAAGCCGACGACCCGGCCCCGTGCCCCGATCTCCTCGGCGATCTCGCGCACGACCGTCTGTTCGGGGGTCTCGTTCGGGTCGACCCACCCGCTCACGAGGCCCCACTTCCCGTCGTCGGCCCGCCGCACGAGCAGGATCCGGTCGCGGTCGTCGAAGATCGCAGCGTCGGCCCCCACCTTGGCCGTCACGTAGCCGGTCTCGGCGAGGAACCGCCGCCGCAGCGGCTCCGGCGCGACACCGGTCACGTCCGCGTAGCCCTGCGCCGCGAGGGCGAGGAGCCGCTCGTAGCGCTCACGGTCGAACGGACCCTCGGTGAAGTGCAGGCCGGTGCGCGCGATGGCGCGGATCTCGTCGAGCAGCCGGACGACGTCGATGGCCTCAGTGTGTCACGAAGTCCGCGACGACCCGCGCCAGCTCCTCGCCCGCGTCCTCCTGGAGGAAGTGGCCCGCGCCGGTGATCGTCGTGTGCGGCTGGCCCGCGCTGCCGGGGACCTCGCGGCGGAACACCGCGTCGGCGCCGGCGGTGATCGGGTCACGGTCCGAGAAGGCGGTGAAGAACGGCTTGTCGAACGCGCGCAGCACCTCCCATGCCGCGCGGTTCGCGGCCGCGGCCGGGTCGTCCGGGCTCGTCGGCACGAGCACGGGGAACTGCCGCGCGCCGGCCTTGTAGCGGTCGTCGGGGAACGGCGCGTCGTACGCGGCGACGACCTCGGGCGGCAGGTCGCGCACGCACCCGGTGTTCACGATGGCGCCGACCGGGAAGTCGTCGCTGGTCTGCGAGAACCGCTGCCAGGCCAGGAACGCGTCGCCGGGCGGCCGGTCCCCGGTGGGCAGGAACGTGTTGGCGGCCACGACGCGGGCGAACCGGTCGGGGTGCTCGCCCACGAGCCGGAGCCCGATCAGCCCGCCCCAGTCCTGCCCCACGAGGGTGACGTCCCGCAGGCCGAGGCCGTCGAACAGCGCCGCGCGCATCCACTCGACGTGGTGGGCGTAGGTGTAGTCGCCGCGCGAGGCGGGCTTGTCGGAGCGGCCGAACCCGACGAGGTCGGGTGCGACGCACCGCAGGCCCGCGCCGGCGAGCACCGGGATCATCGTGCGGTACAGGTACGACCACGACGGCTCGCCGTGCATCAGGAGCACGACGGGCCCGTCGCGGGGCCCCTCGTCCACGTAGTGGACGCGCAGCGGCGTGCCGTCGCGGTGGCGGATCTCGACGTGGTTCGGGGCGAACGGGTAGCCGGGGAGGCCGTCGAAACGGTCGTCGGGCGTGCGCAGGACCTCCACGCGTGACCTCCGGGTCGGGGCGGCCGCCGTGACGACCGGGCGAATACTTGCATTCCAAGTGCGACTACTTCTACCATCGGGACCGTGAACCTCGCAACCGGCGAGCGCGTTGCGAACAGGGTGGCGGGCAGGGCGGCGGACCGCAGTGCGGCGACCGACGGCCGGGTGCGCCGCGGCGAGCGCAACCGCGCCGCGATCGTGGACGCCCTGCTCGCGCTGCTCGAGGCCGGCGACCCGAAGCCGTCGGCGCGTGCGATCGCGGCGCACGCCGGCTGTTCGGTCCGCACGGTGTTCCAGCACTTCGACGACATGGAGACGCTCTACGCCGCGGTCGTGGAGCGCCAGCAGGAGCGCATCGCGCCGATGCTGGAGCCGGTCGAGGCGAGCCTCCCGCGCGCGGAGCGGGTGCGTGCGCTCGTCGCGCAGCGCGCACGCGTGTTCGAGCGCATCGCGCCGGTGCGGCGCGCCGGCCTGCGCTCGTCCGCGTCGTCGCCGGTGCTGCGGGACGGGCTGGAGCGCACGGCGCGCCGCTTCCGCCGCCAGCTCGAGGAGGTCTTCGCGGCCGAGCTCGCGGGCCCGGGCCGCCGGGAGCGGCTCGCGGCGCTCGACCTCGTGTGCTCGTTCGACGCCTGGGAGCAGCTGCGGACCGGGCAACGCCTCTCCGTCGCCTCCGCCCGGCGCGTGGTGGAGGCGCTCGTGACGGCCGTGCTGGGCGGACCGGCGCCCGGGCGGCCGCCGGGGGAGGGCCCGTGAACATCCTGCTCGTCACGACCGACCAGCAGCGCGCCGACACGCTCGGCTGCGCCGGCAACCCGCTCGGGGCGACGCCCCGCATCGACGCGCTCGCCCGCGAGGGCGCGCGCTACACGGCGGCACGCACGCAGAACCCCCTGTGCCAGCCGGCCCGGGCCACGATCCTCACCGGCACCTACCCGTCGACCCACGGGGTCACCTGCAACGGCGTCGACCTGCCGTCCGACGCCGCCGACCGGTCGCTCGCCACCCTCCTCGGCGCCGCCGGGTACCGCACGGCGATCTTCGGCAAGGCCCACTTCGCCACCACGTTCCCGTACTTCCCGACGGGCAGGATCGAGTCGGTCGAGGGCTCCGCGCGCGTGCCCGCCGACTGGTACGGGCCGTACTTCGGCTTCGACCACGCCGAGCTGATCGTGTTCGGCCACAACCTGCGGATCGCGGAGATGATGGGGCGCTGGAGCTGGGCGTTCGGGCCGCCGCCGTTCGGCCTGCACTACGCGCGCCACCTCTTCCGCGACGGCGACGAGCGCGGCCACGAGCGCCTCCGGCTGATGCAGCCCGAGGCCGCCGGCGCCCGGTGGGACCACACGCAGACGTGGGCGAACGCGCTCCCCGAGGAGGACCACCCGACCACCTGGATCGCCGACCGGGCGGTGGAGTGGCTGCGCGCCGTCGACGGGCCGTTCTTCGCCTGGGTGAGCTTCACCGACCCGCACCACCCGATGGACCCGCCCGCGCCCTGGTCGTCACGGTACGACCCGGCCGACGTGCTGGAGGTGCTCCCCGAGGTGCACCCCGACGAGCACGCGACCAAGCCGCCCATCCACGCGGCGCTCGCCGCGGGGCTGCGGGGCGGCGCGATGGAGTGGGCGAACCCGGGCGGCGCGACGCTCACCCGCGAGGAGCTCGCGCGGATGACGGCCGGCTACTACGGCATGGTGGCGCAGCTCGACCACGCGATCGGCCGCGTGCTCGACGCGCTCGACGAGCGAGGGCTCGCCGACGACACGCTCGTCGTGTTCACGTCCGACCACGGCGAGTTCCTCGGCGAGCACCAGATGATCTTCAAGGGCCCGTTCGGCTACGACAGCCTGCTGAAGGTGCCGCTCGTGGTGCGCGGCCCGGGGGTGCCCGCGGGCACCGTGGTGGACGACCCCGTCGGCACGATCGATCTCGCGCCGACGGCCCTCGCGGCCGCCGGCCTGCCGGTGCCGGAGTGGGTCGAGGGGCGGCCGCTCCGAGACGGTCCCCGCGAGCACTGCCTCACCGAGAACGACTTCGACATCGTCGGTCGCCTCCCGATGCGCACGCTCACCACACGCCGCCACAAGCTGCACCGGTACCTCGAGCACCCCTGGGGCGAGCTGTACGACCTCGAGCTCGACCCGGGCGAGCTGGTGAACCGGTGGGACGACCCGGCGTACGCGGCGGTGCGCGCCGACCTGCTCGCCCTGTGCGACGAGGTGATGAACCACGAGGTACGCGCCGAGCCGTCGGTCGGCCTCGTCGCGTGAGGCCCCGCCGGGTGCGCCGCTCGCCGCGCCGCCTCAGGCCGTGCCGGCGAACGCGGCGAGCACCTCGTCCGCGAGCCGTTGCGCGCGTGCGAGGTACTCGCGGCGGGTGTCGGCACCGGGGACGCCGAGCACGCACCAGGTCACGCCGAGCTCGGCGAGCGCGGCGATCTCCTCCTTGAGCCGTCCCACGTCGTAGGGGTCGCGGTCCGCGAACGGCGACATGCACACGTCGAGCGGTTCGGTACGGCCGACCGCGGCGGCGTGCTCGCGCAGGAACCGGAGGCGTTCGGCGAGGTCGTCGATCGACGCGAGGTTCGCGGTGCGGACGGTGCGCGCCGCGGACGCCGGGTTCGGGAACGGGACCCAGCCGTCGCCGCGCTCGACCGCGCGGCGGATGGCGGCCGTGCTGTTGCCACCGACCCAGATCGGCGGCGGCGCGGGGCGCCGGGGTGCCATCGTCGTGCCCCGCGTCCGGAAGTGGCGGCCCTCGTGGACGACGACGTCCTGCGTGAGCGTGGCACGCACGACGTCGATCGCCTCGTCGGTGAGCGCGTTGCGTTCGTCGAAGTCGACACCCAGTGCCGCGAACTCGGGCTTGAGGTAGCCGGCGGCGACCCCGAGGATCGTGCGCCCGCCCGAGAGCGCCTCGAGGCTCAGCACCGACTTCGCGGTGAGCAGCGGGTTCCGGTAGGCGAGCACGAGGATGTGCGTCTGCAGCCGCAGCCGGGTCGTCGCCGCCGCGGCGAACGACAGCGCGACGAACGGGTCGAGCGCGTGGTGGCCGCCGGCCGCGAGCCACTTCGCGTCGGGCGCGGGGTGGTCGGTGACGAAGCAGGCGTCGAACCCCATCCCCTCGAGCGCCCGGGCGCACTCGGTGACGGCCGCGCCGGTGACGAACTCGTCGGCGCGGTCGACGCGGTCGGTGGGGAGCCCGATCGTGAAGCGCATGGGCGGAGGTTACGCACGGCCGGCCCGCCGGCGCTCCCGCCGCCGGGCGGGGCGTCACGACGGTGCCGGGTCCTCCTGGAGCTCGACCACGTTGCCCGCCGGGTCGGTGAGGAACACCTGCTCGACGGTCCCGTGGGGGTGCTGCTGGCTCGCCCTCACGTACGGGATCCCGGCGGCGTCGAGCTCCGCGACCGCCTCGTCGAGGTCGGCCACGCCGAAGCACACGTGGTGGCGGGACGGGTCGAGGCCCCCGTCCGCGGACCGCAGCCCGACGAGGTGGAGCTGCGCCTCGCCGGCGTCGAACCACTGCCCGGGCACGCCGGGGATGTCGGGCCGGAAGGCCGACTCGCGCAGCCCGAGCAACCGCCGGTAGAAGTCGGCGGTGCGTTCGGGCGCCGCCGCGCTGTTGACGCTCGCGTGCAGGATCCGCGTCACCCTCACCGGAACCTCACCGCTCCGTTCCCCGGGCCCGGCCGGCGCGACGCGCGCCGGCCGCCTGTGCGAGGCTACCCGCGATGGACAGGGTACGAGTCGGCATCGTCGGGGTGGGCAACATCGCGACGCTCAACGTCCCGGGCTACCTCGCGCACGAGCGGGCCGAGGTCGCGGCGCTGTGCGACCCGCGCCCCGACGTGCTCGAGCGGCGGGCCCGCGAGTGGGGGGTCGCGAAGTGCTACTCCCGGGTCGAGGACCTGCTGGCCGACGACGGGATCGACGCCGTCGAGGTGCTGAGCCCGACGCCGCTGCACGCCGAGCACGTGCTCGCGGCCGTCGCCGCCGGCAAGCACGTGTCGTGCCAGAAGCCGATCGCCAACAGCGTGGCCGACGCGCGCCGGATGATCGCGGCGGCACGCGACGCCGGCGTGACCTTCCGGGTCACCGAGAACTGCTGCCACTACCCGCCGCTGCGCAAGGCGCGCGACCTCGTGCGGGCCGGCGCGATCGGCACGCCGACCGTCGTGCGCATCAAGACGGTCGTCGGCCGGACCGACTCGGAGTTCCAGGCGAACCTCGACCCGTCCGGGTACGGCTGGCGGTTCGACGCCCGCAGCCCCGGCGGTCACCTCTTCGACGACGTCATGCACAAGTACGCCATGGCCCTGTGGCTCGTGGACGCCCACGTCCGCAGCGTGCAGGCCGTCGTGCGCACCGGGCCGCTCTTCTTCGAGGCGCCGACCGTCGCGCTGTGGGAGTACGACCGCGACGACCTCCTCGGCATCATGGAGGTGTCCTACGCGCCGGACATGTTCATCCGCAGCGACCACTTCGGCGCCGACGAGTTCTTCGAGATCCAGGGCACGTCGGGGTTCCTGTGGGTGACGCGGCTGTGCGGGCAGCTCCACGACCTGCCGCCGCTGGTGCTCTACGAGGAGGACGGCCGTCGTAGCGCGTTCGCCGACCTCGACGCGACCTACGACGGCTCGTTCCGGCGTGCCGCGGCGGACTTCGTCGACGCGCTGGTCGGCGGGCACGAGGTCGACCTCGCCCCCGGGACCGCGCTCGAGGCGCTCCAGCTCGCGTTCGCCGTCTACGCCGCGTCCAACGAGCGCCGGCCCGTCGACCCGTCCGGCATCGAGACGGCGGTGTCGCCCGCGGGCTGGCCGCCGGGCCCCGAGAAGCTGCGACGGGACGTCGAGCAGATGTTCGCCCGGGAGTCGGCGCGCGCGGCGCGGCTCGCGCGGCCCGGCGCGTAACGTTGACGCATCGACCACGGTACGAAGACCCGCCGCCTCACCTTCGCGCTCGCCGCGAACGCGGTGCTGCTCGTCGCCGAGCTCGTCGGCGGGTTCGTGTTCGGCTCGCTCGCGCTGCTGGCCGACGGGGCGCACATGGCCTCCGACGTCCTCGCGCTCACGGTCGCGCTCGTCGCGCTCAACCTGGCCCGCCGGCCGCCGACCGACCGCCACACCTACGGGCTCGCCCGCGCCGAGGTGCTCGGGGCGCAGGTCAACGGGGTGCTGCTGCTCGCGGGTGCCGGCGCCGTCGTCGTCGAGGCGCTGCGCCGGCTCGACGACCCGGCGCGCATCGACGCGTTCGGCGTCGTCGTGGTGGGCGCGCTCGGGCTCGCGGTGAACGTGGTGAGCGCCGTCGCGGTCGGGCACGTGAGCCACGGCGACCTGGGGTTGCGGGCCGCCTTCTGGCACCTGCTCGCCGACGCGGCCGGTTCCGTCGCCGTCCTCGTCGCCGCGTTCGCCGCGCTCGCGTTCGGCGCGTACCGCGTCGACGCGCTCGCCTCGATCCTGATCGCCGTGATGGTCCTCGTCGGGGCGTGGCGCCTGCTGCGCGACACCACCCGCGTCCTGCTCGAGGCCGTGCCGGAGGGCATCGACCTCGTCGCCGTGCGGCGCGCGCTCGAGGGGGCCGACGGGGTCGAGGCCGTCCACGACCTGCACGTGTGGTCGGTCGGTTCGAGCCACGCGGCCCTCTCGGCCCACGTCGTGCTGGCCGGCCCGCTCAGCCTCCACGACGCGCAGGAACGGTCGGGCGCGCTCAAGGCGATGCTCGCGGACCGTTTCGGCATCGCGCACGCGACCCTCGAGGTCGAGTGTCACGAGTGCGCCGACGAACACACCGCGGGCCACCGCTGAACGCACCGAACCCGGTTTCGCCGCGCCTCCCGGCGGGAACGGCACCCTCCGACCGTTGCACGCGACGCGAGGAGGAGCGACATGGGTGACCGGGCCGACGAGATGAAGGGCCGCGCGAAGGAGGCGCTGGGCGACCTCACGGGCGACGACGAGCTGCGCCGGGAGGGCGAGCTCGACCAGGGCGTCGCCGGCGTGAAGCGCAAGGCCGGAGAGGTGGCCGACAAGGTCCGCGAGAAGATCGAGGACGTCCTCCACCGCGATCGTTGAGCGCCCCCGGCCGCGCGTGGCGGCCAGCGCGCCCGCTCAGGCGTCGAGCGACTGCAACCGGGCGCGCATGTGCGCCAGGATCCTGGCGAGCAGGCGTGAGACGTGCATCTGCGAGATGCCCACCTCCCGCGCGATCTCCGTCTGGGTCCTGTCGTCGACGAAGCGGAGCTGCACGATGCGGCGTTCCCGCTCGGGCAGCTCGGCCAGCAGGCGCGCGAGCACGACGCGGTGCTCGGCGAGGCCGAACCCGGCGTCCTCGGTGCCGAGGTGCCGCTCGAGGGTGATCGACTCGCCCTGCGCGTCGGTGGTGCCGGACTCGAGGGAGGTCGACCGGTAGGCACCACCGACCTCCATCGCCTGCAGCACCTCCTCCTCGTTCACCCCCAGCTCCCGGGCGAGCTCCTCGACCCGGGGCGCCCGCCGGAGGCGCTGCGACAGGTCGTTCACCGCGCCGGCGAGCCGCAGGTGGAGCTCCTGGGAGCGTCTCGGGACGCGCACCGACCAGGTGCGGTCGCGGAAGTGTCGCTTCAGCTCCCCCTCGATCGTGGCGGTGGCGAACGTCGAGAACTCGAGGTTGCGGTCCGGGTCGAAGCGTTCGACCGCCTTCAGTATCCCGAGCGCCGCGACCTGGAGCAGATCGTCGAGGGGTTCGCCCCGGTTCGCGAAGCGGCGCGCGAGGTGGGTGGCGAGGGGCCGGTGCGCCTCGATGAGCTCGTTGCGCAGACCGCGGTCGCGCGTCGCGCGGTACTCGACGAACATCCGCCGGAGCCGCTGCCGCTCCTCGGGGGTGAGGCCCACGTCAGCGCCGGTCCGGGATGCGCCGGACGCAGCAGAACCGGGCCCGGCCGCCGCCGGCGTCGACGTCCCAGTCGTCGGCGACCGCGGCGAGGATCTGGCGGGTGAGCGTGTCGACGGACACCGGACCCGTCGCGTCCGGCTCGCCGGTCGGGGCCTCCCCGGCGATCCGGAGCGCGCCGTGCACGGTGGTGAACGTGACCTCGAGCGGGCCGCGGGCGCGCTCGAGCACGAGGCCGGCGAGCTCGTCCACCGCGACGCGCAGGTCGTCGATCTCCTCGACGTCGAACCCCAGGCGGCTCGCGACGCCCGCGGTCGTGAGCCGCACCAGTCGCAGGTGCTCGAGCGTCGGGGGGACCGTCAGCCGTACGGTCTCGTCGCGCTGCTCGGGCTCCATGTGGTCCCTCCCGGACGCCGGTCCCCGGCCCCGGCGCGCACCCGGCGCGCGCGCCGGCCCGCTGCGCCCCCGGGCGACGCTACCCCCGGGCCGGCGGGACCAAACCGCGGCCGCGTGCACGGGCCGAGGTCGCGATGTGCGGGGCGCGGCGGTTCGCGGGCGGGTGCGCGCTCAACCGGCGGCGAAGTGCCCGGCGAGCCCCGTGATCTCGAGCAGCCGGCGCACGGGCTCGCTGGGCTGGCGCAACCCGAGGCTCCCGCCCGATTCGCACAGCTGCCGCTGCGCGGTGAGGATCGTGCGCAGCCCCGACGAGTCGACGAACGTCGTCCCCGAGAGGTCGAGCACGACGTCGAGCCGTCGCCGCGCGAGGAGGTCCGCGACGCGCTCGTCGAGCGCGGGCGCCGTGTAGGCGTCGAGCTCGCCCCGGAGGGCGAGCACCGTGTGATCGCCGTCGGTGCCGGCGGTCACGACGAGGTCCGGGGTGACCGGTTGCTCGTCCACCAGCGACCTCCGCCTTCTCGGACCGGGCCCGGCCACCGTACCCGGCGGGGCGGCGCGCGAAACCGTCGGGTGATCGGGCCGGCCGTGTTGTCCGGTGCCGCGTTCCGGGGCACGATCCCCCCGTGGCGGATCTCTCGGCGCTCGAGATCGTCGGCCGTCTCCTCCTGGCGGCCGCGCTCGGGGCGTGCATCGGCGCGGAGCGCGAGCTCGACGGTCAGGACGCGGGCCTCCGAACCCACCTGATGCTGAGCCTGGGCGCCGGGCTCTTCGGCATCGTCTCGGTGGGGGCGTGGGACGAGTTCGCGGGCCGCACGGCCGACACGAACTTCCGCGTCGACGTGACGCGCGTCGCGTCGTACGTCGCGGCGGGCATCGGGTTCCTCGGCGGCGGCGCGATCCTCAAGCAGGCCGGCGGCGTCCGGGGTCTCACGACCGCGGCGTCGTTGTGGGTCGCGGCGGCCGCCGGGCTCGCGGCCGGGGTCGGCCTGTGGGTCGCGGCGGTCACGGCGACGGGCGCGGCGTTGCTCTCGCTCGCCCTGCTGCGCCCGGTGCGTGACGTGGTGCGGCGCGCGTCGCGACGCGTCGGGACCGACCTCTTCGTCGTCGCGCGGGATCCCGGTGTCTTCACCGAGGTCGCGCGGGTGCTGAACGGCGGGGAGGGGCTGCCCGCCCCGTCGGCGCTGCGCGCGGGCCCGGCGGGCGACGGCTCGGGCTACGAGATCTACGCGGAGTACCCGCAGGTGCCGCCGGCGGTCGTGGTGATGGTCGCGGAACGGGTGGGTGCGCTGGCGGGCGTCGAGTCGGTGCGCGTCGGCCGCTGACACGGCGCGGGCCGGGTGCCGCGACGGGCGGCGGTCAGGTCCCGTACGTCCAGTCGGGCCGCTTGTGCCCCTGGCGCGCGTCGAGGACGAACCCGGTGTCGGTCAGGTCCGCGAGCAGCGGGATCTGGAGGTCGTGGCGCAGCCGGCACCGGCCCTCCTCGTGCGCGACGACGTCCTCGGGGAAGCGCCGGAGGATGCTGCCCACGACCTGCTGCTCCTCGGCGGCGAGGGCGCAGCGGCTGCCGTCGGTCACCGTCCGCAGCGCCCGCTCGATCCGCGCCAGCCCCGACGCGTCCCCGGTGCGCTCGATCTCCTCCAGGGCCTCGGTGACGGCCCCGGACTGGAGCTTGCACGGCGGGCACTGACCGCACGACTCGACGAACAGGAACCGCGAGAACAGGCGCGCGACCGCGAGCGCGCACACCTCGTCGTCGTAGACGACGAAGCCGGCGGAACCGAGCCCGCTGCCGGCGGCCGCCAGGGACTCGTGGTCCATCGGGGTGTCGAGGCGGTCACCCGGCAGGACGGGGTTCGCGACGCCCGAGCACACCATCTTCACCCGCCGTCCCGGGCGCATGCCGCCCCCGTGCACCTCGACGAGCGCCCGCAGCGGCGTGCCGAGGGGGAGCTCGTGGACCCCGGGCCGGGTGACGTCGCCGGAGACCGTGAACACCGTCGTGCCCGGCGACGCGCTCGTGCCGAGCGCCCGGAACGAGTCCACACCGTGCGACAGCAGCCAGGTGACGTGGGCGAGCGTCTCGACGTTGTTCACGAGCGTCGGGTTCGCGGCCTCGCCGCGGGGTTCTCCCGGTTCGGGCTCGCTCGACGTCCACCCAAGCTGGGGCGCGGTGGCGAACAGGCCGTGCTGGTACGGGGGCAGGACGCGCGGCAGCGGGTCCTTCCCCTCGACGACCTCGAGCAGCGCCTTCTCCTCGCCGAACAGGTACTCGGGCGGCCCCTGCACGATGGTCACGTCGAGGTCGCCGAGCATCCCCGCCGCCGCCATCTCCTGCGCGGCCGTGCGCAGCGCGTCGCACTCGCGCACGAAGGAGCGCTTCAGTCCCACGTACACGTCGCGGGCGCCGACGGCGAGCGCGGCCACCGCCGCACCCTCGACGACCTGGTACGCGTCCGCGCGCAGGATCGCCCGGTCCTTGAACGTGCCGGGCTCGCCCTCCGCGCCGTTCACGACGACGAACCGGCGGCTGCCCGGCGCGTCCCGCACGGTCCGCCACTTGCGGCCGGTCGGGAAGCCGCCGCCGCCCCGGCCGCGCAGTCCCGCGGCCGTCACCTCGTCGATCGTGGCGTCCGGACCGATCGACCGCGCCCGGCGGATCGCGGCGCCGCCGCCGGCCGCGAGGTAGCCGTCGAGCGAACCGACGGGCGCCTCGGGCAGCACACGGCGGGCCGCGCGGCCGGGTCCCGGGCGCGCGCTCATCGCCGCCGTCGCCGCGTGACGGGCTTCGTGCCGGGGCCCGGCGGGGGCGCGTGCATGCTCCCGGGACGCTACCCGTGCCGCGCGGTCCGTTCCCCGCGCCCCGGCGGCACGCGCCGGCGCTAGCGTCGTCCCCCCGCGCGGCCCTGCGGGCCCGGGTCCCGGCCGCGGGATGTCCGGCCCGCCGGCGAAGGGAGCGCCCGTGCACCCGACCCCCCGGATCGCCCCGCCCGGTGGCGCCCGTCCGGCGTGAAGCGGTGCTGCGCGTCGGGACCTCCGGATGGCAGTACGCCCACTGGCGGCGCCGCTTCTACCCGCCGGCGGTCCCGCTCGCCGGGTGGCTCGACCACTACGCGTCGCGCTTCGGGACGGTCGAGGTGAACAACACGTTCTACCGGCTGCCGGACGCCGTGACGTTCGAGCGTTGGCGCGCGCGGACCCCGCCCGGGTTCGTGTTCGCGCTCAAGGCCAGCCGTTTCCTCACCCACGTGCGGCGCCTGCGCGACCCGGCCGGCCCCGTCGCGCTGCTCCTCGAGCGCGCCCGCCACCTCGGCGACCGGCTCGGCCCGGTGCTGCTGCAGCTGCCCCCCGACCTGCGGGTCGCGCCCGACCGGCTCGACGAGACGCTCGCCGCCTTCGGGGGCCGGGTGCGCGTCGCCGTCGAGCCGCGGCACCCGTCGTGGTGGTGCGACGAGGTGCACGCCGTGCTCCGCGCACACGGCGCCGCACTGTGCCTCGCGGACCGCGGCTCACGGCCGGTGACGCCGCTGTGGCGCACGGCGGGCTGGGCCTACGTGCGCTTCCATCACGGGACGGGTTCGCCCACGTCGTGCTACG
The DNA here is from genome assembly GCA_026002935.1 of Acidimicrobiia bacterium. Lineage (GTDB taxonomy): Bacteria > Actinomycetota > Acidimicrobiia > IMCC26256 > PALSA-610 > BPGH01. The sequence continues at coordinate 52,905 of BPGH01000002.1, read as the reverse complement.
GGCGGCGGGCGCTCGCGGCCTGGGCGCAGCGCCTGCGCGACCTCTACGGCCCCGGCGCCGACGGTTACGCCTACTTCAACAACGACGCCGGGGCGTGCGCGCTGCGCGACGCGATCCGCTTCGCGCACGCGGCGGCCCGGGCGGGGATGCGCACGTCGGCGGTCCCGGCCGCCGCGGAGGTCCGGGTCGGTCAGGCTGGCTCCTCGCGCACGACCTCCTCGGGCGGCTTGTCGGTGCGGTAGCCGACGAACACCGGCGCGCGGATGCCGCCCGACGCGGTCCAGTGCGCGAACTCGACCTCGACGACCAGCACCGGCTCGACCCAGCGGGCGCCCTTCGGCGGCGTGCCGGCGCCGAACGGGCTCGTGTCGCGGGCACACCGTTCGAACAGCCGCGACAGCTCGCGCAGGTCGGCCTGCCGGAGGCCGCTGCCCACCCGGCCCGCGTACCGGAGCCGGACCGCGCCGTCGGCGTCGGGCTCGTGGTAGCCGACGAGCAGCGAGCCGACGGTCCCGTGCCGCGCCCCCTCACCCGGGAGCCAGCCGCCGACGACGAGCTCCTGGCGGTGCCGGCGCTTGACCTTGACCCAGGCGCGCGACCGGCGTCCCGGTTCGTAGGGGCTGTCGAGCCGCTTCGCGACGTACCCCTCGAGCCCGTACCGCTCGCTCAGCGCGATCGTCGTGTGCCCGTCGCCCGCCTCGTACGGCGGTGTGCGCCACGACGGGCCGTCGAGCGCGAGCGACGAGAGGAGCGCGCGCCGTTCCCGATAGGGCTCGTCCACGAGGAGGCGTCCGTCGAGCCACAGCAGGTCGAACAGGACGTACACGACGGGCACCTCGACCCGCAGGCGGCCGATCGCGGCCGGGTCGGAGACGTGCATGCGGCGTTGCAGCCGCTCGAAGCTGGGGCGGCCCGATTCGTCGAACGCGACGATCTCGCCGTCGAGCACCGCGTCGTGGCCGGCGAGGGCGGCCCCGAGACCCTCGAGCTCCGGGTAGCGGCGGGTCACGTCGTTGCCGTTGCGCGTGAGGACGCGTACGTCGCCGCCGACGACGTACGCGAGGCCGCGGATGCCGTCCCACTTCAGCTCGAACGCCCACCCCTCGCCCCGGGGCGGGGTGGTGCCGAGGGTCGCGGTCATCGGCGCCAGCCCCTCCGGCGGCCCGGCGCGTGTCACCACGCCACGGTACCGAGCGGCTCCGGGGCACCACCGGCGGCGCGCCCTGCGGGCGCGCGTTTGGAGCCGGGACACGGCGGGTAGCGCGGCGCGTGGGCCCGGGACGCCGTCCCGCACGGCGGCTCGGGCCCCTGGAGCACCGGTACGGGGGCGTCGGGGAATGCCGCCCGGCCCCGGCGTCCCCGCCGGCGCACCGATCCGCACCGAACGACGCGAGTCGCGCACGCGCGGCGGGAGGCGACCAGGTGGCCCGGAACCCGCGCACCCGTTCCCGGCGGGCGTCCCGGTGGTGGCCGACGGCGTCCCGCGGCGCGTCGCCGCTCCCCGCCTAGCGTGGCGGCCGATGGCGGCCGACTGGTCGAGCGAGCTGCGGTCGCTGTTGCGGCACGCGCCGGTCGGGATCGTGTTCCTCGACGCGGGCCTGCGGTTCCGGGCGGTGTCCGACGTGCTCGCCGCGGCGACCGGCCGGCCGCCCGACACCTTCGCCGGCCGCCACGTCGCGCAGGTGGCGCCGCGCCTGTGGTCGCGGCTCGAGCCCACCCTGGTCGAGGTCCGCGACCGCGGCGCGACCGTCTCCCGCACCGACTCCGCGCGCCCGCTCGCGGCGGGGGGCCGGGCGCGCCACTGGCAGGGCACGTACTTCCCGACGGGGGACGGGCCCCCGTTCGGCGTCGGTGCGGTGATCGTGGAGGTCACCGACCACCGCAACCTCGTGCAGGTGGTGCGGTTCTTCATGGCGGTCACCGACGTGCTCGCGCGGCCCGGCGACGACCTGCACGCGGCCCTCGAACGGATCGGGCGCGTGTTCGTGCCCGCCCTCGCCGACGTGTGCGCGATCGGGCTGGCCGACCCGGGCGGGGTCGTGCTCGTCCACCGCGAACCGGAGGTCGAGGCGGCGTTGCGCGCGTCCGCGACGCCCCTGTTCCCGACCGGCCGGGAGGCCGCGGTGCTCGAGCGGCTCGCCGGGCGTCCCCGCCTCGTTCCCCACGTCGACGCGGCCACCGTCGCGGCGTGGGTCGGTGACGAAGCCCGGGCGCGGCTGTGGCACGAGCACGGGGCGCGCAGCGCCCTGGTCGCGCCGCTGGTCGTGGGGCCGTGCACGCTCGGCATCCTCACGCTCGGCTTCACGGCCGCGTCGGGCCGCCGCTACGACCAGCGCGACCTGTTGCTCGCGCAGGAGCTCGCGGTGCGGCTCGCGCAGTTGCTGGAGCACGCGCGCCTGACCGCCGAGTCGGACCGGTCGCGCGCGCGTCTGGAGATGCTCGCGGCGGTCGGTGAGCTCGCGGGCGTCGAGCTCGACGTGCGGGCGCGCCTCGACCGGCTCCCCGCCCTGCTCGTCCCCGCGCTGGCCGACGTGTGTGCCGTGTACCTCGCGCACGACGACGAGCTGCGCATGGAGGTCTTCCACCACCCCGATCCCGCCGCGCGCGCCGCGGCGCGGGCCGCGCCGCCCGAGACCCACCGGCTCGACGGCGGAGACGGCCCGCCGCCGGTGCGGGCCGTGCGCACCGGGTCGGTCGTGCTCGTCGACCCGGTCGCGCCGACGCGGCCGGGCGCGGACCCGGCCCCGGGCGAGCTGCGGGTCGCGGGGTCCTGCGCGGTGCGGTCCCTGCTGTGCGTCCCGCTCGCGGGCGACGACGGCCCCTTCGGCGCGCTGGCGCTCGGGTTCGCCGCCTCGGGCCGCCGTTACGGCACCGAGGACGTCGCGCTCGCCCGCGAGGTGGCGTGGCGCGTCGGCGCGTGGATGTCGGACGCGATCCGCTACGAGCGGGAGCGCCTGACCGCCGAGGTGCTGCAGCACGCGCTCCTCCCGGAGCGGCTGCCCGCGCCCGTCACCTGCGACCTGGCCGTGCGGTACCTCGCGGGCGCTTCGGAGCTGCAGGTCGGCGGCGACTGGTACGACGCGCTGGTGCTCCCCGACGGGCGTGTCGTCGTGTCGATCGGCGACGTCGCCGGCCACGGCGTCTCGGCCGCGGCCGGCATGGGGCGGCTGCGCAACGTCATCGAGATGTGCGCCCGCGAGGGCCTCGAACCGGCACGGGTGCTGGAGCAGCTCAACGTCGCGGCGCACGGCGTCTCGCCGCCGGTCATGGCGACCGCGCTCGTCGCGGTCGTCGATCCGGTCGCCGAGACGCTCGTGTTCGCGAGCGCGGGCCATCTGCCGCCCGTCGTGCGCCACGGCGACCGCGCGCGCGTGCTCGCGGCGCGCCCGGGCCCCCCGGTCGGGGCATACCTCGACCCCGGCTACCACCAGGCGACGGTGCCGTTTGTCCCCGGGTGCTCGCTGCTGCTCGTGACCGACGGTCTCGTCGAGCGCCGCGACGCGGGGATCGACGAGCGGCTCGGTGAGCTCGCGGCGGTCTTCGGGCGCGCCGCCGGCGACCTGCACGCGGTCGCCGACCGCGTGGTGCGGGAGCTCGCCGGCGGCCACGCACCGATGGACGACGTCGCCCTGCTCGCCGTGCAGCGGCCCGACGGCGGGATCGTGTGGGACCGGCGCGTCTCGGCCGACGTGTCGCGGGTGCGCGCCCTGCGCGCCGACCTGACGGCCTGGCTCGGCGCGCAGGGGGTCGGGCCGGAGGTGTGCGCCGACGCCGTGCTGGCGGTCAACGAGGTCGTGGTCAACGGGATCGAGCACGGGGGCACGGGCGTGTACGTCGGTGCCCGGGCACGCCCGGACGCGGTCGTGGTCGAGGTCCGCGACGGCGGGCGCTGGCGCGGGACGCGCCCCGCAACCGCGCGCGCCGAGCGGGCGCGCGGGCGCGGGCTGATGATGGTCGAGCAGCTGAGCCGGTCCGCCGCCGTCGAGACCGGCCCGCGGGGCACGACCGTCCGCTTCGAGATCGCGCGATGAGCCCGGCGGCGGGCCCGGTCAGCGGCCGAACGCGCCCGCCTCCCGTGCGGCGGCGATCCGCGCGTCGTCCCAGCCGAGCAGGCGGCGCAACACCTCCTCCGTGTGCGCGCCGACGTCGGGCGCGCGCGTGGGGACGGGCAGTTCCTCGCCGGCGAACTTGATCGGGATCGGGAGCATGTCGGCCCCGAGCCGCGACGCCGGCAGCCACGGCAGCCGGTCCTGGAACTGCGGGTCGGACGGCAGCGTCTTCGGTGTGTTCGCGGGTGCGATCGGCGTGTTGTGCTCGAGGCCGAACGCGACCCACTCGGCCGTGGTGCGCGTCGCGAAGATGTCGCGCAGGATCGCCCGTAGCTCGGTGTTGCCCCGCGCGTGGTCGGCGTACTGCGAGCCGGGCCAGCGCTCGAACAGGTCGGGGCGCCCCACCCCCTCGCAGAAGTTCTTCCAGAACTCCCGCTCGGAGGCCATGAACAGCACGTGGCCGTCCGCGCTCTCGTAGAACTGGTACCGGACGCCGCCCTCCATGCCCGCCGTGCCCGGCGCGCGGCGCTCGAACCCGTCGGCCTCGTTACCGGTCACCTCCGACTCGGGCCGCTCGTAGGCCTTCCACGTCTCGCTGCGCAGCCAGTCCATCGCGGCCGCCGCGTCGGACTGCGCGATCTCGAGGCAGCAGCCCTCGCCGGTCTCGCGCGCGCGCAGCACGCCGGCGAGGAGGCCGAGCGCGCCGAACAGCGGCCCCGCGTGGATGCCGACCGACGGGTGCTCGGGGATGTAGGGGAACCCGTCGGCGTCGACGGCCGGCTGCACGATGCCGGCCCACGCGTCGTACGCGATCCCGTGGCTCGGCAGGTCGCGGTAGGGGCCGGTGGCCCCGTAGCCGGAGATCGTCACGAACACGATGCGCGGGTTGACCTTGCGCAACTCCTCGAAGCCGAGGCCGCGCCGGTCGAGGCCGCCCGGGCGCATCCCCTCGACCACCGCGTCCGCGTCGCGGGCGAGCTCGAGGAAGATCTCCCGGCCCGCGTCGGTGCGCAGGTCGAGCGCGAGGCTCTTCTTGCCGCGGCTGATGTGGAGGAACAGCAGCGAGACCCCCTCGACGATCGGCCAGGTCATCCTCCGGCCGTAGTCGCCCTGGGGCGGCTCGATCTTGACGACGTCGGCGCCGAGGTCGGCGAGGTGCGTCGTGAGCGCACCCGGTCCGAGCATCGACACCTCGAGGACGCGCAGGCCGGCGAGCGGCGCGGGACGGTCTGCCATGGCGGCGCAAGCTAGCGGGCGCTAGCGGGACCCCGCCGGGCGCGCGACGATCGGCGCATGACGCCGAGTGCCGTCGACCCGTTCTCGCCCGCGGAGCTGGGGCCGGTCCGCCTGCGCAACCGCATCGTGAAGTCGGCGACCTTCGAGGGCCGGACGCCGAGGCGCGTCGTGACCGACGACCTGGTCGAGTTCCACCGGCGGATCGCGGCCGGCGGGGTGGGCATGAGCACCGTCGCCTACTGCGCCGTGACGCGCGAGGGCAGCACCGACGGGCGCCAGATCTGCCTCGACGGCGACGGCGTCGCGCCCGGGCTCGAGCGCCTCGCCGCGGCGATCCACGCCGAGGGGGCCGCGGCCGCGGCGCAGATCGGCCACTCGGGCCCGGTCGCGAACCCGGCGGGGACGAAGCAGGCGGCGCTCGCGCCGTCGCGCGTGTTCAGCCCGCTCGGGATGCGCCGGACCGCGGCCGCCACCGCGGACGACATCCGGCGCGTGACGGACCTGTTCGCGTCGGGTGCGCGCGTGCTCGCCGACGCCGGCTTCGACGCGATCGAGATCCACCTCGGGCACGACTACCTGCTCGCGGCGTTCCTGTCGCCGCGGCTCAACCGGCGCACCGACGAGTGGGGCGGCAGCCTCGCCAACCGGGCGCGGTTCCCGCGCCAGGTCGTGCAGGCGGTGCGCGACGCGGTCGGTGACCGGGTCGCCGTGACGGCGAAGCTCAACATGGCCGACGGTGTGCCGGGCGGCTGGTGGCTCGACGAGAGCATCGAGTTCGCACGGATGCTCGAGGCCGACGGCACGCTCGACGCGCTGACCCTCACCGGCGGCTCGTCGTTCTCGAACCCCATGTACCTGTTCCGGGGGGAGGCGCCGGTCGCCGAGATGGCCGGTGCGTTCCCGCCCGTGCTGCGCGCGCCGTTCCGTCTCGTCGGCGGCCGCTTCTTCAAGGCGTACCCGTTCGAGGAGGGCTTCTTCCTGCCCTACGCCCGGCAGTTCCGCGCCGCGCTGAAGATGCCGCTCGTCTACCTGGGCGGCGTGAACCGCCTCGACACGGTCCGCACGGCGCTCGCCGACGGGTTCTCGTTCGTACAGGTCGGACGGGCGCTGCTGCGCGAGCCCGACCTCGTGCGCCGGTTCGAGAAGGACGCCGCGTACGAGGCCCTGTGCGTGCACTGCAACAAGTGCATGCCGACGATCTACACGCGCACCCGCTGCGTGCTGGTGGCCGACGACACGCCGCAGCCGGGGGCCGGCGGCCCGGGTCCGGCGGGGTGATGCCACTACCTACCGGTAGGTAGGGTACGGTCGCGTCGATGACGACGGTCCTCGACGCCCCGCCCCGCCCCGAGCCCCCCGCGACGCCCGGCGGCCCCCCGGCGGAGTGCCGGCGCGTGCAGTGGCGCGCGTCGATCCCGTTCCTCGCCGCGCACCTGATCCCGCTCACCGCCGTGTTCGTCGGCGTGACCGCGAAGGCGCTCGTGCTGGCGGCGGTCCTCTACTTCACGCGCGTCTTCTTCATCACCGCGGGCTACCACCGCTACTTCTCGCACCGCGCCTTCCGCACCAGCCGGCTCTTCCAGTTCGTGCTCGCCTTCGGCGGGTGCTCGGCCGCGCAGAAGGGTCCGCTGTGGTGGGCGGGCACGCACCGGCTCCACCACCGCTACACCGACACCGATCGCGATCCGCACTCGCCGCTGCACGGCTTCTGGTGGAGCCACGTCGGGTGGGTGCTCTCGCCGATGCACAAGGACGTCGACCACGACGACATCGCCGAGTTCGCGCGCTATCCGGAACTGCGGTTCGTCGACCGGCACGACTGGATCGCGCCGTGGGCGCTCGGCATCGTGTCGTTCCTCGTCGCGGGGCTGCCCGGGCTGGTGATCGGGTTCTTCGGCTCGACGGTGCTGCTGTGGCACGGCACGTTCCTCGTCAACTCGGCCGCGCACGTGTTCGGCCGGCGCCGCTACGCGACGCCCGACACCAGCCGCAACAACGTGTTCGTCGCGCTCGTGACGCTCGGCGAGGGCTGGCACAACAACCACCACCACTACCCGGCGTGCGCGCGGCAGGGCTTCCGCTGGTGGGAGATCGACGTCACCTACCAGGTGCTGCGGGTGCTGAGCTGGTTCCGGATCGTGCGTGACCTGCGCGAGCCGCCCGAGCGTGCGAAGCAGGCGCGTCGGCTGCGCCAGGGCCACCTCGACGTCGGCGCGCTGCGCCTGCACCTGCGCAAGGCCGCCGCGACCCTGCACGTGCTGCCGGCCGAGGAGCGCGAGCACCTGCGCCGCGCGCTCGAGGACGTCGGCGAGCGCGCGAGCCGGGCGGTCCGGCACGACCGCCCGCCGTCGGCCGCCTGACCCCGGAGCGGGTCACGGCCACCACGAGCGGGTGACGGGAATGGATCCGCGTCGCCAGTGCCCGGCCGGTCGCCGGGCGGGATGCACGCCGAGGAGAAGTCACGCGAGCGGACGACGCGGCACGATGACCTCCAGGTCGACGTGCCCGAGCTTGAACTACCCCGACCGCACAAGACGTGGTGAAGACCAACCGTCGTCCAACGACTTCCGCCTCCGACTCAACGTACCTGCACTGCCTCGTCCTCGAACACGCTGCGGTGCATGCGGGCGACCTGACGGCGTCACCGTGCCGAGTTGTGGCGGAGGGGCGTGCTCAGCGGCGTGCGAGCTTGATGCAGCCGTCGAGGTACGCCGACGCATTCGCGGTCAACCGGATTCGCTCGTAGAGCTCGAGCAGGCGGCGCTTAAGCGCCTCGTCGCTGATGGTTGGCTCCTCGTCGATGAGGACGCGGGCAAGCGCCGCGACCTCAGTCGGCGGGATGTCCTCGAGTTCGCGAGGACCGCGCTCGCGCACGCAGACATCGGGGCCACCCGGTACATAGAGCGTCTTGGCTTGTTGGCCGGGCTGAGCGTCGCGGATCTGGGCGAGTCTGCCGGTGCGAACGGCGGCGGCCGCGGCGCGGTTGAGCGTCGAGCGGATGCGCTTGCCGACGCGCTGGCCGCCAGCGGCTCGTACATAGAGTTCGTATGCCCTCCGAGCCACGATCGGTCCCTCGACGGCGACGATCTCGGCGAGCCCGGCGATGAGCTCTTTCTGGGAAGCGCTGTTGGGATCCGGCAACGGGTGCGCGGTCCAGGCCACGTAGGGGGCGAGGCGCGCCGACACGGGCATCTTCGGCTGCTGGTGGACGACGGGGCGTCGCCGGTCCTCCCCTTCGCGGGCCTCAGACCGCGGGGGTTCCGCGGGGCCGGTGGGCGTGTCGAAGCCCAACGCAAACCTCTTGAGCTGTGCCAAGGGACCGAGGCGGCTCGCCAGTTCCCTCGTGCCCCCTTCCGTACGGACGACCGTCCGGTTCGGCGGCTCCGGTGCAGCTGCGGGAGTCGTGTGACAGTCACGCGTCGTGTGCATAGCGCCCGGCAGCTCGGGAGCACGCGGCACGGGTGCTCCGGATGCAGCTGAGCCCAACGCATGGTTGCCGCGGGCCTCACCGTCCACCACAGGCTGGTGTTGGTCCCCCATGGCGGGAGGCGAGGCCGAGAGGGTCGTGGTACCGAGGTCGGCTCCGCCGCGATCGTGGACGTCGGACGCATGCGGACCGCCGGGTTCGTGAGCGCCGGTGACGGCCACGGCGGCGCTCGTCTGCCTGGCCTGCGCGCCGTCGTCCCTACCTGGACGGATGCTGAGGGCCTCGAGGCGCTCCCAAAGGGCAGCGAGTGCGAGCTCAGGGTTGCGATAGAAGGCGCTGCCGCGAATGCGGAAGAACTTCCAGCCGAGTCGCTCGAGCACGGCCTGGCGTACGCGATCGGCCTCCCAGCGGTCCGGGCCGTGGAAGGCGTCGCCGTCGCACTCCACCGCGAGACGCCGTCCCTGGTGCTCCACGACCATGTCGATGCGGTAGCGACCGACCTTGTGCTGGACCTTCACGTTGTAGCCGCGGCTCACGAGCTCCCGCAGCACATCCCGCTCGAAGTCGCTGTCGCAGCGTTCGGCGAGCTCAGTGACGGTCTCGGTGACGCGGCCGGGGTTCTGGCAATAGCGGACGAAGCGGGCCCGCACGTCATCGGGGTGGAGATCCTCGGCTCCGACGGACCGCACGCACCACATCTGTTCTCGGGCTCGGCTGGCCGCCACATTGATGCGTTGGCGGTCGGCCTCCTTGGTCATCGCACCGATGCGTCGGCCGTCGCCGGCGGCGACGACCAGCGAGATGAACATGACGTCGCGCTCGTCGCCCTGGAAGTGGTAGGCGTTGCCACACCGCAGCTGACGGCGCTCGATCTCCCGCTCATCGAGGGCGTCGATGAGCATTTGCTCTATGAGGTGTGCCTGGTTGTCGCCGAGCAGGGAGATGACCCCGAAGGTCTTACCGTCGTAACGGGGATCACCGCAGAGCTCGGAGATCTTCTCGACGATGAACTTCGCTTCGGGCGGGTTCGTGTCGTTGGCCAACTCGCGGTAGCCGTCGACGACGTGCACGTCGAGCACAGGCGTCCAGAGAGGATCGTTCGCCTCCTCGCGCAGCGGCAGGATCTCGCCGTTGTAAGCGAGCTGGTTCGAGAACTCGATGATCTCAGGTAGGCAGCGGAAGTGCTCCTTCAGCATGATCACGCCCGGAAAGGTGCGCTTCGCGATGTCGTAGAGGCTTGAGGTGATGTCTAGCAGGTCGGAGTGTGGGATTTCCGAGAGGTGTTGCGCGATGAGATCGTGCACTGCGGCCTGATCAATGCCAACCTGCTGGGGACTGATCTGCTTGTCGTCACCGACGACGACGGCCTTGCGTGCCACGGCGAGTGCGGCCAAGGAAAAGATGTCGCACTGGGAGCTCTCGTCGACGATGACGACGTCGAACTTGGTGGCGGCTGGGTCGAAGGACTCCACGACGCGGTGCATCGGCATGACCCAGACGGGCACGGCTTCCTGCGCCTTGCGCATGGCGCGGTGCGCGTCGGCGCGGTGCTTGGCGGCGTACTTGCCGGTGCCTTTGCCGACTTTCTTGAGCGACTGTACCCAGGCGGTCAGGGCCTGGCGCTGGGGGTCGGTGAGGTTCTCCGACAGTCTGCGCCACGCCAAGGCCGAGGCGAGGTCGGCGGTGAGGGTGGCTACCCGGTTTATCTTCAACTCCAGCTGCCGCTGGAGCTCAGAGGGTTCCGCTTCGCCGGTGACCTTCGAAAGCCAGGTATCGGCCTGGCGCCAGCGCCAAGCATCGGTCGCCAGCTCCGGTGGCCCGGCCGTCTCGGGGTCGCCGCGGTTGGCGAGGATGCGTGAGGCCCACGATGGCGCCACCGCGCGCAGGCGGTCGACGAGTTCGTCGAGTCGCTTCACGCGGGGGGCGAGCCGGACGAGTCGATCGGTTTCGCGGCGGAGCTCGTCCCAGGTTGCCCAGCGCTGCTCGTCGAATGCTTCGGCGAGCTGGGCCCATAGTGGGCTTGCTTCCGGGGCGGCGCTGCCACGGGTGAGCCACTCGCGATGCCGAGCGAACTCGGCTTCGATCTCGCGCTGACGGAAGCGCAAAGCGGCGTCGTGCAAGGTGGCGGCAAGAGCCTTCAGCTCGGCTGCGTTCGTCCGGTCCCCGACGCGGAACCCCGCGGTACGCAGCCGGTCACGCAGCTGCGGCCAGGCCTCCTGTTCCCAGTCGAGCGCGGACGCAAGGGTCTGGAGGTAGCGGCTGATGGCGATCTCAGGGTGGTCCTGGTTCGTCTCGACGGTGGGGCCACCCACGCGCCCCACCTCGTCGTTCCAACGGCGCAGCATGTGGTAGCGCTGGCGACGGAGACGGGCCTCGGTCACACAGAGCTCGACGTCAGTGGAGATGCGGAGTTCCTCACCGTTGACGGTACAGCTCCTGCGCAACTGATGGAGCTTCTTCGTGCGGAACCTCGAGACGCCTTTGCCTGAGGCCAGGCGGTCCCGGAGCTCGGTGAGCTGGTCCATCAGCTCGTTGGTAGGCAGCCCGTCCATCGGCAGGCGGACGTCGTGGCCGGCGACGCGCCGCTTCCACGCCGTGATCTGCTCGATGTCCTGCTCGCAGGCCTTGACGTGCTCCTGCCAGGTGACTGCGAAACCCGGGTTGGCGACGAGCTCGTCGCGCACGGAGGCGACCCAGGGTCGCTCGAGGTCGGTGATGCGCTCGGCGGCGAGTTCCACGTCCTTGCGCAGCTCGCCGAGGAGTTCGGCACCGAGAGTATCGATCGCCTTGAGGTCGGTGATGCGGTCTTCGGCGTCGGCCAGGCGGTCCTTGATTTCGGAAACGTCGGCGGCCAGCGACGAGAGCTCTGGTCCTGAAGGCAACCCGTCGAGCTCGGGGAGGCGCATGCGGGCAGCGTCGCAGTCGTGCGGTTCCAGGGCAGCAGCCAGCTGATAGAGCTCTGCCAGCTCGGCTTCGCTGAGCGGGCAAGGGTCGTCGGCGTCGAGGGCGTCGGGGATGAACGCGAGGCGGCTTTCTGTGCGTGCGAGATACCGCGCCAGCGTGGACGGCGTGTGTGGTTCGTCGCCCAGCCGGTAGGTGTCGCGCTCGCGCTCGATGCTGCGCCGGATCCGGTTGCGAAGTTCGGCAACCTCGCGCTGCGCTTGATCGAGTTCGGTAACGTAATTCTGGATCTCTCGTTGGGCCTGGGCGTTGTCGAGGCCCAACGCACGCTCGTAGATGGCTTGGACGGATTGGTCCAGCTCGGCGAGCGACGCGCTCGAGGCGCCGAGCACGCTGACGCACAGCGGCCGGATGTCGTCGGGCAACTTGTCCCGGAGCACCGACAGAGCTTGCTCCTTCTGGCTGGTGACCAGGACGCGCTTGCCGTGCGCCACCAGGTGGCAGATGAGGTTGGCGATGGTGTGTGTTTTCCCGGTGCCGGGTGGGCCCTGCACGGTGACGCCTCGGTTCTCCGCAAGGCGCAGCGCGATTTGTTCCTGTTCGGGGTTGGTAGGCAACGGCATCATGAGCCGTTCGCCCGACGCCCGCCAGGAAGGATCCTCGCTGGCTTCGTCGTCGAGGCGGCTCGGTTCCTCGGCGACAATCGCTCCGAGCGGAGCTGGCACTGGGAAGTCGTCGTCAGCGAGGGCGTCGCGCAGGCTGGCGAAGAAGCGCTGGTACAGCGTCGAGCGCCGTCGCACAAACAGCGCCCAGGTGCGGGTGATCACCGGTGCCTCGATCGGCTCCGGTGGGCGCTTGTCGTCTCTGAGTTCCCGGTCGAGACCGAGCGAGTTCAGGAGCTGCTCGTAGAGGTTCCCGGTCTCGGGGTCGAACGGCCCGACGGGCTCCTGACGAAACCGGTCTCGGATACCGACCAGCAGGTCGAAGCCGGGCAGGCCGAGGCCCTGCAATAGCTCGATCTCGAGATGGGCTGAGAGGTCTGCGGGCACGACCCGGATGTCGCCGGTCTCGGTGTCGAAGTCGACCTGCACCCGTGTCGTGAGCAGGGGGTGCTGGACACGTTCGCCGTTGACCTTCCAGCCGAGTACGCCGTGACCCCAGACGAGCTCGATGTAGGCTTCCTCACGCTGGAGGCGCAGCCGAAGGTCGTAGAGGTCTTCGTAAAGCTTTCGAGCCTTGAGCGCTATTCCCGCCTCCAGCGCCCAGGGCCGCCATTGCTCGGTGAGGTAATTTTCGAAGGCTAGTCCGAGCGTGATCCAGCGGTCAGCGTCCTCTTCCAGGCGCTCGGCGAGATCTTCCACGAGACGCGGCTCGCGGGCGGGGTCGGAGATCGGACCCTCCACGAATTCGATGAGTTCGCTCGGAAGCGGCGGCTGCGGGGGAACCGTGGCCTTGGAGACGGTGAGCCAGGGCTCGGTACCATCGGGGCTGACCCGGCATGCCTTATGTGACGGTAGGTCTCCCGCCCACCAGAGTCGGTCGTTGTACTCGGCGATGTCGCGGATCGGTCGCTCGCGCAGGGAGCGGACCTCTTGGAGGTAGTCGAAGAGTCGTCGGGTCCGCAGCCGCAGCTTGGAGGCGTCGTCGATCATTTCCATCGCCCTCGCAGGTCCGACGGGCAGAGGCCGTCCAGGATGCGCGGGAGTGCTCGCAGGGAACGCGGCGCCCACCACGGCATACAGGGATGGTACGAGACGGCTGGGACGGGGACTGAACCAAGCAGCAGTCTTCCTTGCATTGGGGGAGACGTTCCCGTGCTTTCTTGTGGTTTGACGTGTGCCGGCGGCGGCTGAGTACGGCCCCTTATCGACGGGACTGCCGTGTGATCCAGTGAACCGCCCCGGGTAACGCGCAGGCTCTGGTCTTCCCGCGTTTCGCGCGGTCGCGAGTAGTTGAATCTCGGGCACGTCGACCTGGAGGTCATAGTGCCGAGGAGGTATCCGGTCGAGTTCCGTCGCAGGGTGCTCCCCGGCGGCGCGCCGGGAGCTCGGCGCCGGCGCGGTGCCCACCCTGGTGGTCGCGACGGCCGGGCGGGTCGCGAGCACCCCCGCACGTCACCCCACGGCCGCGAGCGGCGCCGTGCGGCACGATCGCGCGCACGCGCGCGACGACGTCCGCGTCGGAGCTCACGTAGCGACCGCCGGCGCCATCACGCGCGCCATCACGATACCGGTGGGGGTACCGGCCGGTCGGCGCGTCGCGCCTGGTCAGGCCGTGGAGCGGGTGACGGGAATCGAACCCGCATAACCAGCTTGGAAGGCTGGGGCTCTGCCATTGAGCTACACCCGCGGGCGCGGCCGCCGCTCGGGCGGTCCGGCCCCCGGCCGTGCGCCGCGCGGTGACCGGGGACGCCGACGCTAGCGCGCCCCGCACGGCCCGTCTGCCGGGTGCCGCTGCCGCAGGCGGGCGGCCCGCCCGAGCAGGTGGCGGCGCTCGGGGGTGCTCGTCGTACGCCGCGCGGCGTCCTCGTACGCGGCGAGCGCGCCGTCGGTGTCGCCGGCGAGCTCGAGGAGATGCGCCCGGACCGACGCGTACCGGTGGGACGCCGCGACCCGCGGGTCGTGCGCGATCGTGTCGAGGAGCGCGAGCCCCGCGTCGGGGCCGTGCACCATCGTGAGCGCGACGGCGCGGTTCAGCGTCACCACCGGGTTCGGCGCGACGCGCTCGAGCAGCCCGTACAACGCGAGGATCTGCGGCCAGTCGGTCTCCTCGGCGGTCGCGGCCTCGTCGTGGACGGCCGCGATCGCCGCCTGCAGCTGGTACGGACCGACCGGTGCGCGCGCCAGGGTGCGGGTGATCAGCGCGATGCCCTCCGCGATCATCGGCGCGTCCCAGCGGGACCGGTCCTGCTCGGCGAGCGGTATGAGCTCGCCGGCCGGGCCGGTCCGGGCGGGCCGGCGGGCCTCGGTGAGCAGCATCAGCGCGAGCAGCCCGGCGACCTCGCCGTCGTCGGGCAGTGCACGGTGCGCCAGGCGCGCCAGGCGGATCGCCTCCGCCGTGAGCTGCGGGCGGACCAGCTCCTCGCCCGAGGAGGCGGTGTGGCCCTCGTTGAACAGCAGGTAGAGCACCGCGTTGACGGCGGCGACCCGGGCCGGGCGGTCGTGCTCGCCCGGCATCGCGAACACCGCACCCGCCGCCTTCACCTGCCGCTTCGCGCGGCTGATCCGCTGCGCCATGGTCGGTTCGGGCACCAGGAACGCGCGGGCGATCTCGGCGGTCGTCAGTCCGGCGACCGCGCGCAGCGTCAGCGCGACCTGGGACGGCGGGGTGAGCGCCGGGTGGCAGCAGAGGAACAGCAGCGTGAGGGTGTCGTCCTCGCCGGTCGGGGTCCCGCGGTCCTCCCCGGCGCGCGTCGCGTGCGCGTCCCGCGCCTCGCGGCGCCGGCGGGCGGCGTCGCCGCGGAGCCGGTCGACGAGCCGCCGGGTCGCGACGGTCCTCAGCCAGGCCGTCGGGTTCGCCGGCCGCCCGGTGCGCGGCCACTGCGAGGACGCGGCGACGAGCGCCTCCTGCACCGCGTCCTCGCACTCGTCGAAGTGGCCGTGGCGCCGCACGAGCGCGCCCAGCACGACGGGCGCCGCGAGCCGCAGCTCCCGCCAGCCGGGGTCGTCGCCGTTCACGAGCCGACGTCGGCCTCGTGCATCAGCGGCCGCACCTCGACGCCGACGTACCGTGCCGCCGGGTTGCGCGCCGCGATCTCCAGGGCGCGCTCGAGGTTCTCGCAGTCGACGATCGTGAAGCTGCCGAGGTACTCCTTCGCCTCGGCGTACGGGCCGTCGCTGACGACCGGGACGCCCCGGTCGTCGACCCGGACGACCTTCGCGTTCACCTGGTCCGCGACCCCGTACGCGCCCACGAGCTCACCCGACTCGAACAGCTCACGGTTGAGCGCGTCGGTCTCGGCGACGATGCGTTCGAACTCCTCGCGCCCGACCGATGCCCAGCGCTCCTCGTTCCCGTAGATCAGCAGCATGTACTTCATGCCCTCGGCTCCTCCTCCTCGGCCGCGGTCGCCGCGGCCGTCGGCCCGTGTGTCGGAGCCGGTGGCGCGATCTCGACATCGGGACGCGGGTGACCGGCCCCGGCGCCGGGCGCGCCGCGTCGGAGCGTCGGGGAGGGGGGATTCGAACCCCCGACCGCCAGCACCCAAAGCTGGTGCGCTACCACTGCGCCACTCCCCGCACGGCGCGGCACCGCCGCCCGCCCGTGTCACCCGGGCCGGCGGGCCGCGACGGCCGCAGGCCGGACGGGGCCAGCGTACCGGCGGGGTGGCGTCCTCACCCCGCCCTCACCCCGGCGCGCCGCCCGGACCGCGGCCCGCGCCGGTCGCGGCCGCGAGTGCGGCCGCCGCGTCCGCGAGGTCGGCCGCGCCCGCGGCGCGTGCCGCGCGCACGGCCCGTCCCGCCAGGTCGCGCACGGCCGCCGCCGTCGCCGGGTCGGCGGCCGCGTCGGCCCCGGCGGCCAAGGCGTGCGCGATCGCGTGGTCCGCCACCGCGTCGTCGAGCGCGGCCGCGCACGCCCGCTCGGCCTCCTCGACGCGCGCCCGGGCCGCCGCGATCGCCCCGCGCAGCTCGATCGCCTCGGGGATCGGCAGGCGCGGCGCGCAGGCCTCGAGGGTCGCGACCGCCCGCGACCCGAGCGCGACGACGGCCGCCGGGCTCATCGTCGCGACGCGTTCGGCGACGAAGCGCGCGATGCGCGCGGCCCAGCGCAGGTCCGCGTCGGCGTCGGCGACCGCGGCGGCACGCCGCAGGTGCAGCCCCGCGAGCCGCAGCGCGGTGTCGAGCTGGACGGCCACCGGCGCCGCGCCGCGCGCCGTCAGGGCCTCGTGGCCCCGCGCGATGAGGGCGTCGAGCTCGCCGCCCCGCCCGTCGGGGCGCGGCGGCCGCGGGCGGCGCGTGCGGGTCAGGCCCACGGCCAGCGCACCTCCTCCGCCGCGGCGTCGGGGTCGTCGCCGTCGGGCGCCGCCGCCCCGGACGCGCGTGCGGCGACGGCGGCCGCGTACGCGCTCGGCGCGAGCAGCAGCCCCGCGACGTCGCCGGGGGCCGCGGCCCGGGTGCGCGCGCCCTCGTGCAGGATCGCGGGCGGGCGCCCGATCCTCCCGATCCACTCGTCGGCGGTGGCGCGCACGGCGTGCGGGTCGATGTCGGGCGGGGTGGCGCCGGGAGCCGCCGCGTCGCGCAGCGCCTCGGCGGTTCGGCGCACCCGGTCCTCGAGGTCGGGCACCGGCGGCTCGGCCACGGGATCGGTCCAGCGGGCGAGCGCGGCGCCGTCCGGCGCGGCCGGGGCCGGCGCGGCGGCTGCACCGGGCGCGGACGCGGGCCCCGGCCCTGCGGGGACGAGGGCGGGGCCCCCGGGCGTCCGGGCGGGCGGGGCGAGGCCCGCGTCGGGTGCGGGCGGCGCCTGGACGGCGGCGGACGATGCCGTGCGGCCCGGCGGCGCGGGCGGGGCGAGGTCGGCGGGCACCGTCGTGGCGGCACCCCGGGGCTCCGGCACGCCGCGCCCGGCCGGTGCGGGCCGGTCCGGCGGCACCGGGGCCGACGCGGGCGGGTCGGGGAGCGCCGGCGGCGCGGGTGCCGGGTCCGTCGCGGGCAGGTCCGGCGGCACCCGGGTGGGCGCGGGCGGGTCGCGATCGGGTGCCGGGGCGGGTGGTGCGGGCGCTTCAGCGGCCGGCACGAGCTCCGGCGCGGCCGGTGTGTGCGGGTTTGGCGGCATCGGGGCGGGCGCGGGCGACGCGGCGGGCGGTCCGTACCACGCGAGGAGCGACTCGACCCCGGCTGCCGGCTCGGCCCCGGCCGGGTCCGCCCCGGTGCCCGCCGCCGGCGCGGGCTCGTCGCCCGCAACCGGCTCGTCGCCCGCAACCGGGGTGTCCCCGCCGCGGCCCGCCGGACCCCGCGGGCTGAGGGTGGGGTCGAGATCGGCCCAGCGGGGCGGCTGCCAGCGCGGGAGGTCCGTCTCGTCCGCCTCCGACCACCACCACGGCGGCTCGTCGTCGGGGCCGTCGCCCCCGGGGCCGCTCGGCGCGGCCGCCGGCCCCCCGGTCCCGCCGGCGGGACGGCCGTCGCCCGGGACGACGAGGTCGCCCTCCCCCGCGATGCCGGGATCGCCGTCGCCCGCACCGTCGCGGGGCGCCGGGCCCGGCTTCGACCGGGGCTCGAACACGAACACGACCGGCTCCCCGCCGTCCGCGGGCCCGAACGGGTCCGGCGCCGGGTCCGGCGCGGTCGGTGCGGGAGGGGCCGCCGCCCGATCCGCCCGGGGCGCGGCCGCGGGGTCGCGCGCCCAGGCCGGGCCGCGCCCCTGACCCACCGCGGGCGCGGCGGGCGGCGCCCACGACGGCCCCGGAAGGCGCGAGGTGGCGCCCGGCGCCTCGCGCCACCGCACGACGTCGGCACCCGCCGGGGCGGGCGCGCCCGCGCGGGACCGGTTCGACCGGCGGGCCCGGCGCGCCGCGCCGAGCGTCGAGCCGCCGAGGGCGGCGAGCCCGAGCGCGGTCACGGCGGCCGCCGCCCGGCCCGGTGTGGTCGCGAGGGGCGCGGCGTCGACGCGCAGCATCACCCGCGCCTCGCACGCGCCCGCGCCGTCGACGGTCGCGGCGACCGCGAGCTCGTAGAGCCCGGCGCCCATCCAACCGACGTCGCCCGGCGAGAACGAGACCCGGGCCACGCCGGCCCCCGGGGACTCCACCCGTGCCGGCACCCCAAGGTCCAGGCCGCCGTACCCGACCCGGGCGCGCGCGTCCCCGATCGCGGCGAGGCTGCGCAGCTCCACGGTGACGGACCCGTCCGGTGCGACGACCACCGCGCCGTGCGGGGTCGCCAGGACCTCCGCGGCCGCCACCCCGTCGACGGTCGCCACGCACGGGCCGGCGACCGCCGCACCCGCCGGGCGCCCGGCCGCCGCGAGGGCGAGGACGGCGATCGCGACGGCGGTCGCGGTGGCTG
The DNA here is from genome assembly GCA_026002935.1 of Acidimicrobiia bacterium. Taxonomy (GTDB): domain Bacteria; phylum Actinomycetota; class Acidimicrobiia; order IMCC26256; family PALSA-610; genus BPGH01. The sequence continues at coordinate 34,291 of BPGH01000002.1, read as the reverse complement.
CCGTAGCGGCCCCGGCCCGCACGAGCCCGGCCTCCGGGTGCGGCCGCCCGCCCGCCCGGCGGGGCCTCCGGGCGGCGGCCGCGTGGGCGATCGTCGGCGCCGCGACCCCGAGCAACGCGCCGGCGCCGGCCGCGGCGAGCAGGCTCGACCCGGTGAGCGGCGCGGCGCCGAACTGCTGGCGCAGCACCGCCGCGCCCGCGGCCGCGGCGAGCCCGCCGCCGACCGCGACCGGCCGCACCAGGACGCGCGGCCCCGGCCGCCCGCGCCCGCCCCGACGCCCCACGATCCACTCCCTCCGGTCGCCGCGTCCGTCGGAGGTCTGATCGGCGCCCGGGGCCCGCGACCGAACACCCTTTTCGGGTGGTTCGCGGTGGCCCCGCCGGGCCTCCCCAGGGGGGTGCGGGCTCCCCGGGGTGCGCCGCCCTAGCGGGGCGCCTCGATCTCCTCGGCCAGTGCCCGTAGCAGGTCGCGGGCGCTCACCATCCCGTAGGCGACGCCGTCCTCCACGACCGGCAGGTGGCGGACCTCGGCGTCGAGCATCCGGTGGACGCTGTCGAGGAGGTCGTCGCGCGGGTCGACGGTCACCAGGTCCTCCTGCATGACGTCGGCGACCGTGGTGGTGTCGAGGTCCGCGCCGTCCGCGACGGCCTGCACGAGGTCGCGCTCCGACACGAGCCCGACGGCGCCGTGGGGCCCCCGTACGAGGGCCGCACCGATCGACTCCTCGCGCAGCACCGCCGCGAGCCGGCGCAGCGAGTCGTTCGCGTGCACGTACACGGCCGGCCGCGCGACGAGCCGTTGCACCCGGTCCTTCCCGTCGAGGTCCACCGTCGCCTCCTCCTGCGTCCTGCGCGCGGCGCGCGCCCGGTCCGGGCCGTCGGGCGCACCCGCGCCGCCGAGCGTGCGGCCCCGGCGCGCCGCGCGGGAAGGGGCGAAGGTCACGCGCCCCGGTGGCGAAGCGCCGTGCGGCGCGGGCGCCGGGGCCCTCCGGGACCGTGGGTACACTCCGTCTTCCTTATGCACAGCACGGTCGAGGCCCTCGAGGGGAACAAGGTCAAGGTCCACGTCACGGTCCCGGCCGCCGAGTTCGAGCGAGCGATCGACGGTGCGTTCCGCAAGCTCGCACGCGAGGTGCGCATCCCCGGCTTCCGTCCCGGCAAGGCGCCGCGCCGGTTGCTGGAGGCGCGCTTCGGTACCGAGGCGGCGCGCGAGCAGGCGCTGCGCGACGCGCTCCCCGAGTACTACGTCGAGGCGGTGCAGGAGAACGCGGTCGACGTGATCGCACCGCCCGAGATCGAGGTGACCGCCGGGCAGGACGACGGCGACGTGCAGTTCGAGGCCGTCGTCGAGGTGCGCCCGCAGGTGAAGCTCGTCGGCTACGACGAGCTTCGCGTCGAGCTGCCGTTCGCCCCCGTCGACGACGCCGCGGTCGACCAGCAGATCGACGCCCTGCGCGAACGGTTCGCGGACCTGGTCGACTCCGACGACCCGCTCGTCGACGACTCCTACGCGACGATCGACGTCACCGGCACGATCGACGGCGAGCCCGTCGAGGGGCTCACCGCCTCCGACTTCCTCTACCGCGTCGGCTCCGGCATGGTCGTGCCGGAGCTCGACCGGCAGCTCCACGGCACCCGCCCGGGCGCGATCCTCCAGTTCGACGCGACGCTGCCCGAGCGCTTCGGCGAGCACGCGGGCGCGACGGCGACGTTCCGCGTCGTGGTGAAGGAGGCGAAGCGCAAGGTCCTGCCCGAGGTCACCGACGAGTGGGTGCAGGAGGCGAGCGAGTTCGACACGGTCGAGGAGCTGCGCGCCGACGTGCGCCGGCGGCTGGAGCTGATGCAGAAGCTGCAGGCGCAGATGGCCGTGCGCGACCGCGTGCTCGAGGCCGTGGCCGACCTCGTGCCGGTCGACGCGCCCGCCACGCTCGTCGAGCAGGAGACCCGGCGGCGCGTCGAGGACCTCGCGCACCGGCTCTCGCACCAGGGGGCGACGCTCGAGCAGTACCTCTCGGCGACGGGCCAGGAGCCCGAGGCGTTCCTCGCCGAGGTGCGCCAGGGCGCGCGGCGCGCCGTGCTCGCCGACCTCGCGCTGCGCGCGGTCGTCGCGCAGGAGCACATCGAGGTGTCCGACGAGGAGCTCGACGCCGAGATCGCGCGCCTGGCCGAACGGGTGCGGCAGAAGCCCCAGCGGGTGCGGCGCGACCTCGAGAAGAGCGGCGCGCTGGAGGCGGTACGCTCTGACGTCGCACGCGGGAAGGCCCTCGAATTCCTCGTCGAGCACGCCACGGTGGTCGACGAGAACGGCGACACCATCGACCTCGCGATCCCCGGCACCGATGCCGAGGTCGCCCCCGCCGCGGACGCCGGCGGTGCCGGGGTGCCGGCCGGCGACGAGTCCCAGACCGACGACGACACCGACGAAAGGCCCGGGCCGTGATCGAGCCGATCCACAACCAGTACGTCCCGATCCCCCGCTTCATCCAGGACACGCCGCGGGGCCGCATGGAATGGGATCCCTACTCGCGGCTCGCGAGCGACCGGATCATCTTCCTCGGCACGCCGATCGACGACACGGTCGCCAACCTCGTGATCGCGCAGCTCCTCATCCTCGAGTCCGACGACCCCGACAAGGACGTCGTCATGTACATCAACTCGCCGGGTGGCGAGATCACGGGGCTCTTCGCGATCTACGACACGATGCAGTACATCAAGTGCGACGTGCAGACGATCTGCATCGGTCAGGCGGCGTCGGCCGCGGCCGTGCTGCTCGCGTCGGGCACGAAGGGCAAGCGCTTCATCCTGCCCCACGCCCGGGTCCTGATCCACCAGCCCCACGGCGGCGCCTCCGGCCAGGCCGTCGACATCGAGATCCAGGCCAAGGAGATCATCCGGATGCGCCAGCTCCTCGACGAGCTGCTCGCGTACCACACCGGCCAGCCGCTCGACCGGATCAGCAAGGACACCGACCGCGACTTCATCATGAGCGGCCACGAGGCCAAGGAGTACGGGATCGTCGACGAGGTGATCACCAACCGCGAGCTGGCCGCGGTACCGTCGGCCGAGGGGACGAGCTGAGCCCGGCTCGGCGACCCGCACGGGGGAGAGGGGACTGTCGTGGCGAAGTTCGGGGACGGCGGGGATCTGCTCAAGTGCTCGTTCTGCGGCAAGAGCCAGAAGCAGGTCAAGAAGCTGATCGCCGGTCCCGGCGTGTACATCTGCGACGAGTGCATCGATCTCTGCAACGAGATCATCGAGGAGGAGCTCTCGCAGAACACGGAGGTCCGCTTCGACGACCTCCCCAAGCCGCGTGAGATCTACGACTACCTCAACGACTACATCATCGGGCAGGAGACCGCGAAGAAGATCCTGTCGGTCGCGGTCTACAACCACTACAAGCGCGTGCAGGCCGGCGCGTACGGCGACCCCGACGTCGAGCTGCAGAAGTCCAACATCTTGCTGATCGGCCCGACGGGGTGCGGCAAGACGCTGCTCGCGCAGACCCTCGCACGCATGCTGAAGGTGCCGTTCGCGATCGCGGACGCGACGGCGCTCACCGAGGCCGGCTACGTCGGCGAGGACGTCGAGAACATCCTGCTCAAGCTGATCCAGGCCGCCGACTACGACGTGAAGAAGGCCGAGACCGGGATCATCTACATCGACGAGATCGACAAGATCGCCCGCAAGGCCGAGAACCCGTCGATCACCCGCGACGTGTCGGGCGAGGGCGTGCAGCAGGCGCTGCTGAAGATCCTGGAGGGGACGACGGCGTCGGTCCCGCCGCAGGGCGGGCGCAAGCACCCCCACCAGGAGTTCATCCAGATCGACACGACCAACATCCTGTTCATCTGCGGGGGCGCGTTCGCCGGCCTCGACAAGATCATCGAGTCACGGGTCGGCAACCGCGGGGTCGGCTTCGGGGCGGACGTGCGGCGGGCCAACGAGAAGAACCTCGGCGACCTGCTCGCCGGCGTGCTGCCGGAGGACCTGCTGAAGTTCGGGCTCATCCCCGAGTTCGTCGGGCGGCTGCCGGTCACCGGCGTGGTGCACAACCTCGACAAGGAGGCGCTGATCCGCATCCTCGTCGAGCCGAAGAACGCGCTCGTCCGCCAGTACCAGAAGTTCTTCCACTTCGACGACGTGGAGCTCACCTTCACCGACGACGCGCTCGACGCGATCGCCGAGGAGGCCCTCAAGCGCGGGACGGGCGCGCGCGGCCTGCGGGCCATCCTCGAGGAGGTGCTCCTCGAGGTGATGTACGAGCTCCCGTCGCGCGACGACGTGACGAAGTGCGTGGTCGACCGTGACGTCGTGCTGCACAAGGTCGCGCCGCGCCTGATCTCGGGCAACGAGGAGGGCCGGCGCAGCGCCTGACCGTCCCGCCCGGGCCGCCGCGCCGGCGCCGCGACGCCCGCGGCGGCGCATCCGCCGGGGACCGGTCTCAGGCGCGGCGGGCCGTGTAGCGCCCGGCGCGCCCCTCCACGGCGAGCGCGACGCCGAACGCCTTGCTCAACGTCTCCGACGTGACGGTCTCGGCCAGCGCGCCCGCGGCGAGCACCGCCCCGTCGCGCAGGACGAGCGCGTGCGTGAACCCGACCGGGATCTCCTCGACGTGGTGGGTCACGAGCACGACCGGGGGGCGGGCGCCGTCGGCGGCCCAGGCGCCGAGGTCGGCGACCAGCTCCTCACGCCCGCCGACGTCGAGCCCCGCGGTCGGCTCGTCGAGCAGGACGAGGCCGGGCTCGTTCATGAGCGCGCGGGCGAGCAGCACCCGCTGGCGCTCGCCGGCCGACAGGGTCGCGAACGGCTGCTCCGCGCGGGCACCACAGCCGAACCGGTCGAGCAGCGCCCCGGCGCGGGCCCGGTCGGCGTCGGTGTAGTGGTGCCACCATGGTGCGAGCGCCGCGTGCCGCGCCGTCATCACGACCTCGCGTGCGGTCATCCCGGGTGCGAGCGCGGCCGCGAGCGCCGGTGACGAGAACGCGACCCGCTCGCGCAGCACGCGCACGTCGGTCCGGCCGAGGCGCGCGCCGAGCACGTCGACGGTGCCGCGCGTCGGGTGGACGAGGCACGCCGCGACCCGCAACAGCGAGGTCTTGCCGGCGCCGTTGGGCCCGAGCACGACCCAGCGGTCGCCGGGTCCGACGGTCCAGTCGACGGCGCTGAGCAGCGGCCGGCCCTCCACGACGAGCGACACGTCCGCGAGTCGCAGGGCCGCCGTCACGCGACGATCATCGCGCGGCGCGTGCGCGTCGCCCGCCGGGGTGGCCGGTCCGGGTCAGCAGCGGGGGCCGGCGCCGTCGTCCGCGGCGACGGGCAGCCGTGGCGGCACCGGGCGCACGGGCGGCAGCGGCGCGCCCCACCCGATCGCGAAGTCCTCGACCACCACGAGGCGGTCGCCGGCGCACGCGGCGCCGATGCCCGCGTACTGCAGCTCGGGCACGAGCATCGCCTGCCGGTGGCCGTCGGAGGCCATGAGCGCCCCGTGCGCGCTGCCGCTGTCGGCCGAGCCGCCCGTCCCCGCGTAGAGGTTCTCGCTCGCGGCCCGGAACCGGCCGAGCAGGCGCGGGTCGCCGAGCAGCGCGCCGAGATCCTGGTGGCGCAGCGTGCCCGTCGCGGCGAGGTGGCGCGCCCAGGCGCGGGCGAGCTCGGCGAGCCCGGCGTCCCAGGCGAGGGGGCGCAGGCCGCGGGCGCGCCGCTCGGCGTTCACGCGCTCGAAGAGGTCGGCGGCGACCGCCGTGGCGGGGTCGGCGCCGCGCACCGCGGCGCCCGGGGTGTGGACGGCGCCCGACGCGCTCGCCACCCGGTAGCCGTTCGCACCGGCGGCCGTGACCGCGACCGCGGGTGCGAGCGCGGGCGGGGCGGCGCCGAGGTAGCGGGCGTCGCCGAAGGCGAAGATGCCGCCGTCGGCGGCGGCGAGCCAGTAGCCGCGTCCGGTGGGGGTGGGGGCGATGCCGACGATGGGTCGGTTGAGGCGCAGGCCGCCGGTGGAGCCGTGGAAGCGGGCGTCGCCGAAGGCGAAGATGCCGCCGTCGGCGGCGGCGAGCCAGTAGCCGCGTCCGGTGGGGGTGGGGGCGATGCCGACGATGGGTCGGTTGAGGCGCAGGCCGCCGGTGGAGCCGAGGTAGCGGGCGTCGCCGAAGGCGAAGATGCCGCCGTCGGCGGCGGCGAGCCAGTAGCCGCGTCCGGTGGGGGTGGGGGCGATGCCGACGATGGGTCGGTTGAGGCGCAGGCCGCCGGTGGAGCCGAGGTAGCGGGCGTCGCCGAAGGCGAAGATGCCGCCGTCGGCGGCGGCGAGCCAGTAGCCGCGTCCGGTGGCGCTGGCCGCGACCGCGACGACCGGATGCGTCGGCGCCGCCACCCGGCCGTGGACGCGGGCGTCGCCGTGGGCCCGCACCTCCCCGTCGGCCGTGACGAGCCAGTACCCGTCGCCGCTCGGGGTCGCCGCGATCCCGACCACCTCCGCCGCCGCCCGGTCGGGCGCGCCGCCGGCGGGGCCCGCGGCCGCGCCCGTGACGATCGCCAGCGCCACCGCCACCCGCGCGACCACCGCCCGCGTGGCGCGCCCCGCCCGGCGCCCGTCCCTGCTCCCCGGTCCCGGCACTCCGTCGCCCCCGGTGACTCCGCGGGCCCGTCCCGGCCCGGATCGGACCAGTATGGACGAGATCGTCCCGTTCCCGCCAGCCTCGCCGCGGGTGCGGACGCGCCATGGGGCGCGCGGGCGGGCCTCGGCGATCTCCTGCACGAGGTCACGCGGTTCGGGACGCGCCATGGGGCGCGCGGACCGGCGGAGCTGCCCGCAGCGCGCCCGCCCGCGGGTGCGGACGTGCCCGGCCGTAGACTCACCCGCCCCCGGGGGCGGGCGCCGGTGCCCCCTTCGCGACTGCGTCAGGAGGGCCGTGACGACCGACTCGCGGACCGTCCGGGCCTGGCTCGAACGGCACTGGAACGTCGAGGCGGGCGCGGGCGTGCCCGCGGGGCGCGACCGCGCGGGCGCCCCCACGCTGGAGCGCATCCGGGCGCTGCTGGCGCTGCTCGGCTCGCCCGAACGCGAGTACCCCGCCGTCCACCTCACCGGCACCAACGGAAAGACCTCGACCGCGCGCATGGTGGCGACGATCCTGCGCGAGGTCGGCCTGCGCGTCGGCACGTACACGAGCCCCGACCTGTCCCGGGTCAACGAGCGCATCGAGCTCGACGGGCAGCCGATCGGCGACGCCGAGCTCGACGAGGTGTTGCGCACCGTCGCGCTGGCCGAGTCGCAGCTCGACCTCGAGCCCTCCTACTTCGAGGTCGTCACCGCCGCCGGGTTGCGCTGGTTCGCCGACGTCGCGGTCGACGTGGCCGTGGTGGAGGTGGGCCTCGGCGGGACGTGGGACGCGACCAACGTGATCGACGGCCGGGTCGCCGTCGTGACCAACGTCGCGATCGACCACGTCGAGTACCTCGGCCCGACGCGCGAGCAGATCGCGTCGGAGAAGGCGGGGATCGTCAAGCCGGGGTCCGTCCTCGTGCTCGGCGAGACCGACCCCGACCTGCGGGAGCTCTTCGTGTCGCGCGGCCCGGTGCAGGTCCTCACGCGCGACGCCGACTTCGGCGTGCACGCGAACGCACTCGCGGTCGGGGGCCGGCTCGTCGACTGCTACACGCCCGGCGGGCACCACCCGGACCTCTACGTGCCCCTGCACGGCGCGCACCAGGCCGACAACGCGGTGTGCGCGCTGGCGGCGGCCGAGGCGTTCGTGGGCCGGCCGCTCGACCCGTCGCTCGTCGCGGCCGCGTTCGCGCAGGTCCGTTCCCCCGGGCGGCTCGAGGTCGCGCAACGCGACCCCCTGGTGCTGCTCGACGGCGCGCACAACGTCGCGGGCGCGCAGGCGCTGCGGCGCGCGCTCGCGGAGGAGTTCGCCGGCGGGCCGCGCACGCTCGTCGTCGGGCTGCTGCGCGAGAAGGAGCCCCACGAGATGCTCGCGGCGCTCGGCCTCGACGACGCGGCGGCGCTCGTGTGCTGCCGGCCGCCGAGCCCGCGTGCGCTCGACCCGTCCGAGGTCGCGCGCGCCGCGGTCGAGCTCGGGTTCCCCACCGAGCAGGTGACGGTGGTCGACGAGGTGCGCGAGGCCGTCGCGACCGCGTTGGTGGACGCCCCCGAGGGCGGACAGATCGTCGTCACCGGTTCCCTGTACGTCGTGGGGGCCGCACGCACGCTGCTCGTGCACGAGTGAGGACGCGGTGGACGAGGTGCGGCTCGGGATCGTCGGGGTGCGCGGCATCGGACAGGCGCACGCGTGGGCCGCGCGGCAGGCGCCGCGGGAGCGGCTGGTGGCGCTGTGCGACGTCGACGCCCAGGCCGTGCGGCGCGCGGCCGACGGCTTCGGGGTGGAGGCGTTCACGGACGCACGCGACCTCTACCGTTCGGGCGCCGCCGACGCGGTCGTGATCGCGACGCCTCCGGGCAGCCACGGTGCGCTCGTGCGCGACGCGCTCGACGCGGGCCTGCACGTCTACTGCGAGAAGCCCGTCGCGCCGACTGCCGACGAGGGGTACGAGCTCGCCGAGCACGCCCGCGCGGCCGGCCGCGTGCTCGCGGTCGGGTTCCAGTTCCGCCACCACAAGGGCTTCGAGGCGGTCCGCCGGGCGGTGGAGGGCATCGGCGCGATCGAGCGCGTGCAGGTGACCGCGACGAACTGGTTCCGCCCGCAGGAGTACTTCCGGCGCAGCCCGTGGCGGGCGACGTGGCGCGCGGCGGGTGGTGGCGTGCTGATGAACCAGGCGATCCACCAGCTCGACGCGGTGGTGGCGCTCGCGGGCATGCCCGCGCGCGTCCGCGCGCGGGTCGCGCGGTCGTTGCACGACGCCGAGGTCGAGGACGACGCGCACGTGCTGCTCGAGTGGGGATCCGGCGCACGTGGTGTCGTCGTCGCGTCGCTCGACGTCCCCGGTGGCCGCGAGGCCCTGGAGGTGTACGGCACCCGTGGCGCGGTCGTCGCCGAGGACGGGTACTCGGTGCGGGTGGCCCGCCACGACGACGTGCGCGACCTGTGCGAGCGGTGCCCCGACGAGTACCCGGTGCTCGACCTCGGCTGGCACGACGTGCCGGTCGAGCGGTCGCCGTCGGAGTGGCTCGACATGCTCGTCGCGGCCCACGCCGACTTCACCGGTGCCGTCGCCGGCGGCCACGCGCCGCTCGTCGACGCGGTGGCCGGTACGCGGGCGGTCGAGCTCGCCAACGCGGCCTACTGGTCGGCACTGGAGGACCGCACGGTGGAGCTGCCGCTCGCGCGCGGTGCGTACCGCGCGGTGTTCGAGGCCCTCGCGACGGGCCGGGCCGCGATCTGAGGGAGAATCACCTTCTCCGGTAGGCTCCCGGGGCCATGGCCGCCACCGACGACCGCACCCTCGTCCTGTGCAAGCCCGACGCCGTCGAGCGACGGCTGGTCGGCGAGATCGTCGCGCGCCTGGAGCGCAAGGGACTGCGCATCGTGGCGCTGGAGATGCGGACGCTCGACGCGGCGACCGCGAAGCAGCACTACGCCGAGCACGACGGCAAGCCGTTCTTCGGCGACCTCGTCGCGTTCATCACGCGCGGGCCGCTGGTCGCGATGGTGGTGGAGGGGCCGGAGGCCTGGAAGGTCGTGCGCACGCTGATGGGGGCGACGAACCCCCGCGACGCCGCGCCGGGCACGATCCGCGGCGACTTCGCGATCGAGCTCACCGAGAACCTCGTGCACGGCAGCGACGGGCCGGAGTCGGCCGCGCGCGAGATCGCGCTGTTCTTCCCGGGGCTGGCCTGAGCGCCACGCAGCGTGACCGGCGCGGCGGAGGCGCGCGATGAACCGCCCGACCGGGTGGCGCGGGGGTGCGCGGGCTCCTAGCCTTGGCGGACCGCGTCGTCAGCCCGGGAGGCCTCGGGTGAGCGAGCCCTGGTACTCGTCCTTCGTCGGCCGCGACATGGCGGTCGATCTCGGCACCGCCAACACGCTGGTGTACGTGCGCGGCCGCGGCGTCGTGCTCAACGAGCCGTCGGTCGTCGCGGTCAACGCGCGCGACGGCCGCCCACTCGCGGTGGGCATCGAGGCGAAGAAGATGATCGGGCGCACGCCCGGGCACATCCAGGCGATCCGCCCCCTGAAGGACGGCGTCATCGCGGACTTCGACATCTGCGAGAAGATGCTGCGCTACTTCATCCAGCGCGTGCACCCGCGCCGGTGGGCGCGGCCGCGCATGGTGATCTGCGTGCCGTCGGGCATCACCGGTGTGGAGCAGCGCGCCGTGCAGGAGGCCGCCGAGTCGGCCGGCGCGCGCAAGCCCGCGTACATCATCGAGGAGCCCATGGCCGCCGCGATCGGCGCCGGCCTGCCGGTGCACGAGCCGGCCGGCAACATGATCGTCGACATCGGGGGCGGCACCACCGAGGTGGCGGTCATCTCGCTCGGCGGGATCGTCGCGAGCGAGTCGATCCGGATCGCGGGCGACGAGCTCGACGAGGCGATCATCAACTACGTCAAGAAGGAGTACTCGCTCGCGCTCGGGGAGCGCACGGCCGAGGAGATCAAGATCGCGCTCGGCAGCGCGTACCCGCTGCAGGAGGAGCTCTACGCGGAGGTGCGCGGCCGGGACCTCGTGACCGGCCTGCCCAAGACGATCGTGGTGTCGACGCAGGAGGTCCGCGAGGCCATCGAGGAGCCGGTCGCGGCGATCGTCGACGCCGTGAAGGTCACGCTCGACAAGACGCCGCCGGAGCTCGCCGCCGACATCATGACGAGGGGCATCGTCGTGACCGGGGGCGGCGCGCTGCTCCACGGACTGCGGGAGCGGCTGAACGCCGAGACCGGCATGCCGATCGTCATCGCCGACGACCCGCTCGGCTCGGTCGCGCACGGTTCCGGGCAGTGCCTCGAGGAGTTCGACGCGCTGAAGCAGGTGCTGATCTCGTCCCAGCTCCAGTGAGCGCCGGGCGCCGCACGACTGCATGAGCGTCCACCGACGGGAGGGCCGCCGGCGCTACCTGCTCCTGCTGCTGGTGCTCACCGCGGTCACCCTCGTCACGCTCGACAGCCGCCGCGACGACGGCGGCCCCCTCGGCGTGGTCGGACGGGCCGCGCACGTGGTCGTCGCGCCCTTCGAGCGGGCCGTCGACGCGGTCGCCGACCCGCTCGGCGACTGGTTCGACGGGGTGACCGACGGCCGGGCGCTGAAGCGGGAGAACGAGGAGCTGCGCGAGCGGATCGCCGAGCTCGAGGACGCCGAGCGCCGCGCGCGGACGGTGCTGCGGGAGAACGAGGAGCTGCGCCGGCTGCACGAGCTCCCCGTGCTGGACGACGTCGAGCGCACCACGGCGCAGGTGGTCCACCGTTCGGTCGGGAACTTCGAGTGGACGATCACCATCGACAAGGGCTCCGAGCACGGAATCTCCCCCGACATGCCGGTCCTCGCCGTCGACGGCCTCGTCGGCAAGGTGCTCGAGTCGTGGCGCGGCGGCGCGAAGGTGCGCCTGCTCGTCGACCCCGACTCGAACGTCGCGGTGCGGGTCGACCCCGACGGCGCGACCGGCGTCGCCGAGGGCCGCGCCGGCTCCGACCTGCTGCGCGTCGACCTCGACGACGACGACCGCGTGTTCGTCGGCAACACGGTGGTCACGTCCGGCCTGGAGAACAGCGTGTTCCCCGGCGGCCTGCCGGTGGGGCGCGTCGCGGAGGTGGAGGACCTGAGCGGCGGGCGGGGCCGGGTCGCGCGCGTCGCGCCGTTCGTCGACTTCGACGCGCTCGAGTTCGTCACGGTCCTGCGGTGGGTGCCGGGCCAGGGCCGGGTGGTCGCCCCGACGACCACCACGACGGCCCCGCCCGCCGCCGCCCCGGCGGCCCCGCAGCCGGACGCGGAGCCGGGCTGATGCGCCCGGGGCGCACCGCCCTCGTGGTCGCGACCTTCGTGATCCTGCAGGTCGCGCTGTTCCCGCACCTGCGCGTGGGCGGGGTCGTGCCGGACCTCGGGCTGGTGCTCGCGGCCGCGGTGGCGTACCGCCACGGCCCGGAGGCGGGCGCGGTCGTCGGGTTCGCGTCGGGCCTCGCCTACGACCTGTTCCTCGAGACGCCGACCGGGATGGCCGCGATCACCTACGCGCTGACGGCGTACGGCGTCGGCGTGCTGCAGGCCGGGATGCTGCGCGCGCCGGCCTGGATCCCGGTCGCGGTCGGCTTCGGCGCCGGCCTCGCCGGCGGGCTGCTTTTCGTCGCGGTCGGCGTGCTCGCCGGGGTCGCCGGGATCTGGGCGGACCGGACGCTCCAGGTCGTGGTGGTCTCCGCGGTCTACGACGCGCTCCTCGCGCCGGGCGTGTTCTGGCTGGTCCGCCGCGTGCTCGACCGCCCGCACGCGCCGAGCGCGGGCTGGCCCGGCGCCTGAGGCGCGCCCGGGCCCGGCCCGCGCGGGCCGCTAGCGTGGTCGGCGTGCCGCCCCGGACCACCGGGGTGCGGCGCGTCCCCGCCTCCCATGAGCGACCACAGCCGCGTCCGGGTGTCGATCGTCGGCGTCGTCATCGTCGCCCTCTTCAGCGCACTCCTCGCGCGCCTGTGGTTCCTGCAGATGGGCGTCGACGAGGAGGTGAAGGTCGAGGCGGTGTCGCGCAGCACCCGGATCGTGGCCTCCGAGATGCCCCGCGGGCGGATCCTCGACCGCAACGGCGTCGTGCTCGTCGACAACACGACGACCTGGGCGATCACCGTGGAGCGCACCCTCGACGACGAGACGCGTCGAGCGCGTCCTGGGCCAGCTCTCGGAGGTCCTGCGGGTGCCGGCCGAGCAGCTCCAGGACAACTACGACGACGTCCGCCAGTCGCCGCTCAAGCCCGCGATCGTCGCCGTCGGGGTCACCGAGGCGCAGCGGGTCGCGGTGCTCGAGCACGTCGAGGACTACCCGGGCGTGCGGGTCGAGAAGCTCACGGTCCGGCGGTACCCGAACGGGCAGCTCGCGTCGCACGTGCTGGGCTACGTCGGGGAGATCTCGCAGGAGCAGCTCGAGACGCGCCGCGACGACGGCTACCAGGAGGGCGACACGATCGGCCGCGCGGGTGCCGAGCGTGCCTTCGAGCGGCTCCTGCGCGGCGAGCCGCGGCGCGAGCGCCTGGAGGTCGACCCGCGCGGCACGCCGGTGGGGCCCGCCGAGGTCGTCGACCCCGGACGCGTCGGCCACGACGTGAAGCTCACGATCGACGCCAACTGGCAGGCGGCCGCCGAGGCGGCGCTCGAGGAGGGCATCCTGGCCGCCCGCCGGGTGCGCAACCGCGACGTCACCGAGCGCTACGAGACCTTCGCGGCGCCGGCCGGCGCGGTGGTCGTGCTCGACGTGCGCGACGGCTCGGTCGCCGCGATGGCCTCGTATCCCGACTACGACCCGTCCCGGTTCACCGACGGCATCAGCCGCACGGAGTGGGCCGCGCTCAACGACGACCCGGCGCGCCACCAGCCGCTCGTCAACCGGGCGACGCAGGGGCAGTACGCGCCCGGTTCGACGTTCAAGCTCGTCTCGTCGGTCGCGATGGCCCGCTACGGGATCCGCGGGCCCGACGAGTGGATCCGCGACAACGGCTCGGTGCGGCTCGGCGCGGACCAGCGGCTCTTCCGCAACGCCGGGAGCCGGGCGCTCGGGCCCGTCAACCTGCGCCTCGCGCTCACGAAGTCGAGCGACGTCTACTACTACACGGCCGGCGAGGAGTTCTGGCAGATCTGGAACGCGGGCGACGTCGAGCGCGGGCGCGGCCTGGAGACGACGGCGCGCGAGTTCGGGTTCGGTGCGAAGACCGGGATCGAGCTCGACGAGGCGGCCGGGGTCGTCCCGAACCCGGAGTGGAAGCGCGAGCTCGCGAACGAGATCTGGCCGACCGAGGACCAGCGGCGCGAGCACGGCGCGTGGTACCCGGCCGACGACATCTTCACGGCCATCGGCCAGGGCGGCACGTCGGTGACCCCGCTGCAGCTCGCGAACGCCTACGCGGCGTTCGCCAACGGCGGGACGCTGTGGCGCCCGCACCTCGCGCGTGAGGTGATCGACGAGGAGGGCGAGGTCGTGTCGAGTGCGCAGCCCGAGGTGCTGCGGCACCTCGAGTTCGACCCGTACGTGCGGGCGCAGATGCTCGAAGGGTTCGCGGGGGTCACCGCGTCGGAGTCGGGCACCGCCTACGGCGCGTTCGCCGGGTTCCCCCTCGACGTGGTGCCCGTCGCCGGCAAGACCGGCACCGCGCAGGTGCAGGGGAAGGCCGACACGTCGCTGTTCGCCGCATACTTCCCGGCGACCGCCCCCGAGTACGTGGTCGTCGCGGTGGTCGAGGAGGCCGGGCCGGGCGCGGCGGTCGCGGCCCCGATCGTGCGGCGCGTCATCGAGGCGATGACGGGGATCGCGCCCGAGGCCCCGATCGAGGTCGTCGCGGGGGGCGCACGACTGATGGCGACCCTGACCGCGCCGACGCGCTCGCCGGCCCGCCGGCGGGCCGGCGAGCCGACCGTGCTGCACCACGTCGACGTCGTGCTCGCGTTGCTGCCGTTCGTGCTCAGCGGGCTCGGCCTGCTGATGATCTACTCGTCGACGCGGGCGCGCCTCGCGCGGGACGGGATGAGCGAGCTGTACTACGTGCAGCGCCAGGGCATCGCGATCGCGGTCGGTGTCGTCGCGATGGTCGTGATGATGGCCGTCGACTTCCGGCGCCTGCGCGACCTGTGGGCCGCCGTGTACGTCGCGATCCTCCCGCTCCTCGCCGGCGTGCTCGTGCTCGGCGCGTCGCCGCAAGGGCGCGCAGGCGTGGTTCGACGTCGGGCCGCTGCAGTTCCAGCCGTCGGAGGTGGCGAAGATCGCGGTGATCGTCGCCGTCGCCGGCTACTGCCACCAGCACCGCGGTGAGCTCGACGCGTGGCGGCTGACGGTCGCGGTCGGGATGGCGGCGGTGCCGATCGGGCTCGTGCTGCTGCAGAACGACCTCGGCACCGCCGCGGTGCTGGGTGTGTGCGTCGGCGCCGTGCTCGTGGTCGCGGGGATCAAGGTCCGCCACGCGCTCGTGCTGTTCCTGCTCGGCGTGTCGGCGATCGCGGCGGTGGTCGCCACGGGCACGCTCGACGACTACAAGATCGACCGGATCGCGTCGTTCATCGACCAGGAGGCCGGCGAGCCGGCCTCGCAGCAGTCGCAGGCCGAGTACAACCTCGACCAGGCGAAGTCGGCGATCGTCGCGGGCGGCTTCGACGGCGCCGGGCTCTTCAACGGCACCCTCACGAAGAACGCGTTCGTGCCCGAGCAGCACACCGACTTCATCTTCACCGTGGTGGGGGAGGAGCTCGGGTTCGTCGGCGGGGCCACGGTGCTCGCGCTCTACGGGCTCCTCGCGTGGCGCCTCTGGCGGATCGCGGTGCTGTCGCCGGACTTCTTCGGGACGCTCGTCGTGCGTCGGGGTCCTCGCGATGATCGCGTTCCAGGTGTTCGAGAACGTCGGGATGACGCTCGGGATCATGCCGATCACCGGGCTCCCGCTGCCGTTCCTGTCGTACGGCGGCTCGGCGGTCATCGCGGCCTTCATGGCGGTCGGGCTGGCGCTCAACGTCCACATGCGCCGGTTCTCCTGAGCCGGCAGGGCGTCCCGGGGCGGCCGGCGGGCCCGGGACCGGGACGAACGGGACCGCGGCTAGGATGGGGCGAGATGTCAGACCTGTGGCCGCGGATCGAACCGCTCCTGGCCCGGGTTGAGAAGCCCGCTCGCTACATCGGACTGGAGCTGGGCGCCGTCCGGCCCGACTGGGCGCCGGGGCAGGCCGCCTTCCTCCTGATCTACCCCGACACCTACGAGATCGGGCTGCCCAACCAGGGCCTGCAGATCCTGTACGAGATCCTCAACGAGCGCCCCGATGCGCTGGCCGAGCGCGCGTACGCGCCGTGGGTCGACATGGAGGCCGCGATGCGCGCCGCGGGCGTGCCCCTGTTCGGCCTCGAGACGAACCGGCCCGCGACCGACTTCGACGTGCTGGCGTTCAACCTGTCGGCCGAGCTCGTCTACACGAACGTCCTCAACTGCGTCGACCTCGCGGGCGTACCGGTGCGCAGCGAGGACCGCGGGCCCCACCACCCGCTCGTGATCGCGGGCGGCCACTGCGCGTACAACCCCGAGCCGCTCGCCGAGTACGTCGACGCGTTCGTGATCGGCGACGGCGAGGAGGCGATCGGCGAGATCGCCGAGGTGGTCGGCGCGTGGAAGCGCGCCGGGCGCGCGTCGCGCGAGGCGGTGCTGCGCGACCTCGCGTCCGTCCCGGGCGTCTACGTCCCGTCGCTGTACGAGGTGGTGTACGAGGGGCCCGCGATCCGCGAGGTGCGGCCGCGTCATCCCGACGTGCCGGCGGTGGTCGACAAGCGCACGATCGCCGACCTCGCCGAGTGGCCGTACCCGAGCGCCAGCTCGTCCCGCTCGTCGAGGTGGTCCACGACCGGCTCAACGTGGAGCTCTTCCGGGGCTGCACCCGCGGCTGCCGGTTCTGCCAGGCGGGCATGATCACCCGGCCGGTGCGGGAGCGGCCGGAGGAGCAGGTGCGCACGATGGTGCGCGAGGGCCTGCGCCGCACCGGCTACGACGAGGTGGCGCTCACGTCGCTGTCGAGCGCCGACTTCTCGGGGATCGACGGTGTCGTCGCCGACCTGGTCGCGGACCAGGAGGGGACCGGCAACGTCAGCGTGTCCCTGCCGAGCCTGCGGGTCGACGCGTTCAGCGTGCGGATCGCGGGCGAGATCCAGAAGGTGCGCCGCACGGGCCTGACGTTCGCGCCCGAGGCGGGCTCGTGGCGGCTGCGGCAGGTCATCAACAAGCTCGTGCTCGAGGAGGACCTGTACGCCGCCGTGGACGCCGCCTACTCGCAGGGCTGGCGGCGCGTGAAGCTCTACTTCCTGACCGGGCTGCCCACCGAGACCGACGACGACACCCGCGCGATCGCGGAGCTCGCCCGCAACGTCGTGCGGATCGGCCGCCAGTACACGAAGCAGGCGAGCGCGACCGTGTCGGTCGGCGGGTTCGTGCCGAAGCCGCACACGCCGTTCCAGTGGTTCGGCCAGAACGGCGTCGACGAGCTGCGCCGCAAGATCGGCCTCGTCCGCTCCGCGATGGAGGGCACGCGGGCGCAGTGCAAGTGGCACGACCCGGCGGCGTCGTTCGCGGAGGGGATCGCGAGCCGCGGCGACCGGCGGATCGGGCGGGTCATCGAGCGGGTGTGGCGGGCGGGCGGCACCTTCCAGGAGTGGAGCGAGCGGTTCGACCTCGGCCGCTGGCTCGACGCGATGGCGGCCGAGGGGCTCGACCCGGACTGGTACGTGACGCGGCACCGGTCCCAGGACGAGGTGCTGCCGTGGGACCACATCGCGGCCGGGCTCCACAAGGACTTCCTCTGGCAGGACTGGCAGTCCGCCCTCGCCGAGCACGGGCTCCCCGACTGCCGGTGGACGCCGTGCTACGACTGCGGGGTGTGCACCGACTACGCCCTCGAGCACGTGGTGGCGTCGCCGGTGCCGCCCGCGGGCGGGAGCCAGGGGACCGGCCAGGACCTGTCGGCCGGCGGGGCGGTCCCGGTCCGGTTCCTCGGCCGGAAGCCCGTACCGGGCCGGGCCCCGGGGGCGGTCGCGTAGTGCGCGGGGGCGCCGTGTTCCCGGTGCGGCTCCGGTACGCGAAGCGCGGCCGGGTCCGGTTCCTCGGCCACCGCGACGTCGCGCGGGCGCTCGAGCGGGCGTTCCGCGTCACGCAGCTGCCGCTGGCGTTCACCGAGGGGTTCTCGCCCCGCCCCCGGGTGAGCTTCGGGCTCGCCCTGTCGACCGGGTACGAGAGCGACGCCGAGTACCTCGACGTGCAGCTCGCCCGCCCGGTCGATCTCGACGCCCTGCCCGGGTCGCTCACCGAGGCGCTCCCCGAGGGGATCTCGGTGACGGGCGCGGCCGCGCTCGCCGAGCGGGCCCCGGCCCTGCAGGAGGCCGTCACCTCGGTCGAGTGGTCGGTCGGCGTCGCGCGGGCCGACGGTTCGGACCGCTCGACCAGCCGGCGCTGGAGCGACCGTGGTGGCGGGCGCGCTCGCGGCCGCGTCCCTGCCGGTCCGGCGTACGGCGCAAGGGTCGTGAGGAGCTCGCCGACGTGCGGCCGGCCATCCGGTCGCTCACCGTCGACGGCACCACCCTCACGATGGAGTTGCACACCCGACCCGTCGGCGCCAAGCCCTCGGAGGTGCTCGCGGCGATCGGCCGCCTGCAGCGAGGTGCGAGTGCTGCGGACCCACCAATGGATCGAGCGCGACGGCGCGCGGCTGGAGCCGCTCGACGCCGACACGCGCCCGCGGGCGCCGGAGGCGCGCGCGTCATGAGAGAAGGAATCGATGTCCGACACGCAGCGCCCCGCGGACGACGGGGCCCGAACCCACCACGACCGCGCCCGGTGCCGCCCCCGAGGCCGCCCCGGGTGCCCCCGAGCGCGCCGGCCGCCGAGCGGGGCGGGCGGCACGACCACCACGGCTGACGCGCCGGGCGGCGCCGCCGCCCGGCGACGACGGGGCCGGCGCCGCCGCGCCGCGCAAGCGCCGCCGCCGCGGCTCGCGCGGCGGGCGCGGCCGCAAGAAGCCCGGACGGGCGCCGGCACCGGCGCCGCGCCGAGCGGGCGCCGTCCCCGCGCCCGGCGGGGACGGCGGCCCCGGCGCCGCGGGAGGACGAGACCGACGCGGCCGCGGACCGCGGCCTGACCACCGAGGACCTCGCCGACGAGGCGCGGGAGGAGGCGGGCCTGCCGCCGCGCAGCAACGGCCAGCCGGCCCGCAGGCCCCGCATCGGCGACACCCGCCCGGCCCCGGTCGTCGTCGCCCCGCCGGGCGGCCCGGCGGGCCGCCGCGGGCGAGGCCACCGGCGAGGAGGGCGCGAAGAAGCGGCGCCGCCGGCGCGGCGGGCGCGGCCGCCGCAAGGGGACCGGTGCCGGGGCGGGCCCGGCACGCGGGCGCGCCGGGCGCGTACGTCGACGCCGCCGCGCAGCTCGCCGACGTCGACGTGGACGGCACCGCGATCCTCGAGTCGCTCGACACCGAGACGCTGGAGCGCCGCCGGGGCACGCGGCGCAAGGGCCGGCCGGCCGGGCGGTACCTGATGGTCGTGCACCAGCGCGCCGACGGCCTCGCGCACCTCGCGGTGCTGGAGGGCCGGACGCTCGTCGAGCACTACGTGAGCCTGCCCACCGACGAGACGATGTCGATCGACGGCAACATCTACCTCGGCCGGGTGCAGAACGTGCTGCCGGGCATGGAGGCCGCGTTCGTCGACATCGGCACGCCGAAGAACGGCGTGCTGTACCGCGGCGACGTCGTGTACGACGCGTCCGACGTGGAGGGCGGCGAGCGGCCGCGGATCGAGCGCGTGCTGCGCAACGGCCAGTCGATCATCGTCCAGGTGACGAAGAACCCGATCGGGCACAAGGGCGCGCGCCTCACGCAGGAGGTGAGCCTCGCCGGCCGCTTCGTCGTGATGGTGCCCGGCCAGCCGCAGACGTACGGCATCTCGAAGCGGCTGCCCGACGACGAGCGCAAGCGGCTGCGGCGGATCCTCGACCGGCTGCGCCCCGCGGACGCGGGCCTGATCGTGCGCACCGCCGCCGAGGGCGCGACGGAGGAGGAGCTCGAGCGCGACATGCTGCGCCTCGACGCGCAGTGGAAGCAGATCTCGGAGCTGGCGAAGAAGGCGAAGCCGGGGAGCCTCCTGTACAAGGAGCCGCCGCTGGTGATCCGGCTGATCCGCGAGGAGTTCACGAAGGAGTACCGCGGCGTCGTCATCGACTCGCCGGAGCTGTACGAGGAGGTGCGCGCCTACGTCGAGGCGATCGCGCCGGAGCTCGCCGACCGCGTCGAGTACTACGACCCGGCCGAGGAGCGGCTGCCGATCTTCGAGAAGTTCCACGTCCACGAGCAGCTCCACAAGGCGCTCGACCGGAAGGTGTGGCTGCCCTCGGGCGGGTCGATCATCATCGAGCGCACCGAGGCGCTGACGGTGATCGACGTGAACACCGGCAAGAACGTCGGCGCGTCGAACCTCGAGGAGACCGTCTACCGCAACAACCTGGAGGCGGCCGAGGTGATCGCGCGCGAGCTGCGCCTGCGCGACATCGGCGGGATCATCGTGATCGACTTCATCGACATGGAGTCGAAGGCCAACCGCGAGTCGGTCGAGGAGGCCTTCCGCCAGGCGCTCGCGCGCGACAAGACGCGCACCCAGGTGTTCCCGATCTCGGAGCTCGGGCTGCTGGAGATGACCCGCAAGCGCGTCTCCGAGGGTCTCGTCGAGGCGTTCTCGACCACCTGCCCGCACTGCAACGGCCGGGGCTTCGTGCTCGACGAGTCGATGTTCGACTGAGCCCGGCGCCCGGCCGGTCAGCCGGCCGCGGGTTCGCAGAGCTGGGAGCGCAGCGTCTCGAACGCCCAGCGCTCCCACTCGTCGTGGGGCCAGCCGCACTCCCGGGTGAGCAGCAGGTACAGCTCGGTGCTGAGCAGCCCGTCGGTCCCGCGGCGCGTGCTGCTCGCGGCTTCCCGGCCCTCCCGACCCGTGACGGACGGGAGGGGGGCGGGGGCTCAGCGCGGCCCGCGCCCGGGCCGGGCGCGGCCGCGGGCCGCCCGCCCGTCGGCGATGCGCACCTGGTCGCCCTGCGCGGCCGCGAGGCGCGCGACGTCGCGCTCGAGGGCGAGGATCCGCGAGATCCCGGCCTTCGAGACCCCCTGGGCCTGCAGCGAGAGCGCGTACGACAGCAGCGCGATGTCGTCGCGGGAGTAACGGCGCTGGTTGCCCGACGGCCGGGCGCACCGCATGATGCCCTCGACGTCGAGGCGGCGGATCACCTGCTGGTCGACGCCGAGCAGCTCCGCGACCACCCCGATCGTGTACAGGGGCGCGGTCGGGTCGTCGAGCCGTTCCTGCCAGCTCGGGACCCGACCGCGCCGTTCGTGCGCCTCCGTCACGACTCCGTCGCGGCGACGTCGATCGCCGGCGTCGCGCCGTGGGTCGTCACCTCGATCCGGCGCGGCTTCGCGGCCTCGCGCATCGGGATGCGGACCGTCAGGACGCCGTTCTCGTAGTCGGCGGTCATGTGTTCGGTGTCGAGGTTGTCGGACACGAACAGCCGCCGCGAGAACCGGCCGTAGGGGCGCTCCCGCATGAGCACCTGGACCTCGCCCTCGGGGCCGGGCCACTTGCGCTCGCCCTCGACGCGCAGCTCGTTGCGCTCGACGGTCACGTCGAGCGACGCGGGGTCGACGCCGGGGAGGTCGAACAGCAGGGTGAACACGTCGCCGTGGCGGTAGGCGTCCACCGGCGCCCACGGGGTGGCGGTGTCCTCGCCGAAGAGGCGGGCGGCGAGACGGTCGAAGTCCCGCCAGGGGTCGGTGCGCAACAGCATCGTCATCCCTCCTGTGACAGAGAAATCTGCTGTTGACAACAGGAAAGCTATCACAAGCATTCCCGCGAGGGAAGCCCCCGCGCCCGCCCCCGCTACAATCCCGCGGTTCCCCGGACGCCGTCCGCGGGCGGGCGCGCCCCGGCGAAGAGGTGCTTGTGGCATGTACGCAGTGATCGAGACGGGTGGGAAGCAGTACCGGGTGGCGCCGGGCGACCGGATCGACGTCGAGCGGGTCGACGGCGAGGAGCTGACCCTGCGGCCGGTCCTGCTCGTCGACGGCGACACGGTCGTCGCCACCCGCGACGCGCTCGCCGGCGCGACCGTCACCGCCCGGGTCGTCGGCGCCGCCAAGGGCCCGAAGGTCAAGGGCTTCACCTACAAGAACAAGAGCAACCAGCGCCGGCGCTGGGGCCACCGCCAGCGCTACACGACGATCGAGATCACCGGGATCTCGCCGTCGGGGAAGTGAGGGGCTGAGATGTCGAAGAAGAAGGGCGCCTCGTCCTCCCGCAACGGCCGCGACTCCGCGGCGCAGCGCCTCGGCGTGAAGCGCTTCAGCGGCCAGACGGTCACCGCCGGCACGATCATCGTCCGCCAGCGCGGCACCCGCTGGCACCCGGGGTTCAACGTGGGCCGCGGCGGCGACGACACGCTGTTCGCGAAGGCCGACGGCACCGTCCGCTTCGGCACCCGCGGCGGGCGCAGGCTCGTCGACGTCGTCACCGACTGACCGCCGGCACCTCCGCGATGCCCGGCGCGCGGCGGGCGGACCTCAGAGCGGCGCGGGCTCGGGCGCGAGACCCTCGGGCAGCGGCTCCGAGTGCACGACCGTCAGCGTCTTCGTCGCGCGCGTGATCGTGACGTACAGGAGCCGCAGGCCGGTCCGGTCGTTCGTGACCAGTCGCTGCGGCTCGACGACCACGACGTGGTCGAACTCCAGGCCCTTCGCGCTGGTCGCGTCGAGCACCGTGACCGGCGCGTCGAGCGAGTCGGCCGCCTCGGGCAGCGCGCCGAAGCCGGCGAGCGCGGGCACGAGCGTCGAGTGCAGCTCGGCGGGCGCGATCACCGCGATCGTGCCCGTGCGCTCCCACGCCGCGCGCACCGCCGCGACCGTCTCGGCCACGAGCGCGTCGGGCGCGGCCGTGACGAACCGGGGCGACTCGCCGGTGCGCCGCACCGACCGCGACGGCTCGACCGCGGGGGCCGCCACCGCGAGCAGCCGGGCCGCGACGTCCATCACCTCCGCCGGCGTGCGGTAGTTGACCGTGAGCGTCACGAAGCGCGGCGGGTCGGGGGAGCCCACCAGCGCGAGCACGTCGTCCCACGACGCGACCGCCCCGGGCCGGCTCGCCTGCCCGGGGTCGCCGACGATCGTCATCGACCCGGACGGGCAGCGGCGGGCGAGCATCCGCCACTGCATCGCGGTGAGGTCCTGCGCCTCGTCGACCAGCACGTGCGCGAACGTGCGCGGCTCCGCCGCGTCGGCGCCGTCGTTGCCGCCGCCGTCGCCGTAGCGGGCCGCGAGCGACGCGGCGTCGGTGAACCCCTGCAGGCCGAGGCTCTCGATCACCCGTGACGCCGTGTCGGTGACGTCGTCGGCGGCGCGGCGCCGGCGGCGGCGCGGGCGCGCGGCCTCGACCGGTCCGAGCCGGGCGTCGGCCTCGTCGACGAGCGCGACGTCCGCCTCCGACCAGCGCACCTTCGCGACGTCGGGCTCGCGGCGGCGGTGCAACGCCTCCTGCTCCGCCTCGGTGAGCACCCCGCGGGCGGCCGACCGGACCAGCGCCCGGAAGCCGAACAGGTCGTTCACGAGCTCCGCGCCCGACAGCACGGGCCACATCCGGTCGAGCGCGTCGCGCACCTCGGGCCGGGCGCGCAGGCGGGCGCGCAGCTCGTGCTCCCAGCCCTCGGGCGGCGCCTCGCCGCGCGCGAGCGCGCCCGCCACGGTCGGGTCGGGCGCGGCGTCGCGGTCGAACAGGCTCGTCACGGTCCCGCCCGGTCCGCCGCGCGCGTCGAGGCGGCGCTCGCCGTAGTCGCGTACGAGCGCGCGCCGGTAGCGGGCCACGAGCAGGTCGAGGAACCGCCGCACGACGTACGGACGGCGCTCGTTGTGCGTGCCGCGTCGGCGCCGCGCCGACTCGACGAGCCGCGCCGTGTCGGCGCGCGTCACCCGGACGCGCAGCCCGTCGAGCACCACCACGAGGTCGCGGGGCAGCGGCCGCTCGCGGTCGGCGACCGCGCGCTCGATCACCGCCGCCATGCGCACGTCGCCCTTCAGCGCCGCGACCTCCGCGGGCTCGACCGTCCCGAGGCGCAGCCGCGGCTTGAGGCCGGCGATCGTCGTGAGCTGCACGTCCTGCTCGCCGAGCGAGGGGAGCACCTGGTCGATGTAGCGGAGGAAGACCGGGCTCGGGCCGACCAGCAGCACGCCCCGGGAGGCGAGCCGGCGGCGGTGCGTGTACAGCAGGTACGCGGCGCGGTGCAGCGCGACGGCCGTCTTGCCGGTGCCCGGCCCGCCCGCGACGACGAGGACGCCCGGCAGGTCGGCGCGGATCGCCTGGTCCTGCTCGGCCTGGATCGTCGCGACGATGTCGCCCATCCGGCCGGTGCGGTTGCGCTCCAGCGCCGCGAGCAGCGCGCCCTCGCCGGCGACGCGCAGCCCCGCCGCGTCGGAGGCCGCGTGGTCGAAGACCTCGTCGTCGAGGCCGACCACCTCGCGGCCCTTCTTCGTGAGCAGGTGGCGGCGGCGGACGACGCCCATCGGCGCGAGCGGCGTGGCCCGGTAGAACGGCTCGGCGACCGGCGCCCGCCAGTCGACGACGAGCGGCGTGTGCTCGGCGTCCTCCACGGCGAGCCGCCCGATGTACCAGCGGCCGCCGCCGTCGAGGTCGAGGCGGCCGAACACGAGCGGCGCGTCGCCGATGTCGAGGTCGGCGAGCCGCCGCTGGGTCACGTCCCAGGCGATGTCGCGCTCCAGGCGGGCCTGGTGCGTGCCGCCCTCCCGCACGTCCGCGTAGGCCTCCCGCACCCGCTCGGCGGCCTCCCGCATCGCCTCCAGCCGCGCGTACGCGGCGTCGACGTACGCCTGCTCCGCGGCGAGCTCGGGGTCCTGGGTCGGGCGTGCCGGCACTCGCATGCCTCGTCGGTAGGGGACGGGCCAGCTTAGTGGTTCGACCGCCGGGTAGCGTCGGGCGGCGATGGTGACCGAATTGCCCTTCACCCCCGACGAGGACGCCAACCGGCTGCTCGCGCAGGAGCCGCTCGCCGTGCTGCTCGGGATGCTGCTCGACCAGCAGGTGCCGATGGAGTGGGCGTTCCGGGCGCCCGCCCTGCTGAAGGCGCCTCGGCGGCCGCCTCGACGCGGCGGCGGTCGCGGCGATGCCGGTCGAGGAGCTGGAGGCGGTGTTCCGGGCCAAGCCCGCGCTGCACCGCTACCCGGGCGCGATGGCCAAGCGGGCGCACGCGCTGTGCGCCCACCTCGTCGAGCACCACGGCGGGCGCGCCGAGGCCGTGTGGGAGGGGGTGGCCACCGGTGAGGAGCTGCTCGCGCGGGTGCGCGCCCTGCCCGGCTTCGGCGCCGACAAGGCCCGCATCTTCGTCGGGCTGCTCGGCAAGCGCCTCGGCGTCCGCCCGCGGGGGTGGGAGCGCGTCGCGGCCGACTGGCCGTCGATCGCGGACGTCGACCGCTTCGAGCGCGTGCACGAGATCCGCGAGGCCAAGCGCGCGATGAAGTCGGCGGCGCGGCCCGCGAAGGCCGCCGCGCGCGGGCCGCGGGCGCGCGGCTGACCGCGCCGCGCCCGCCCGGCCCGCGGCCACCGGCGTGACCGGTGCCACCTGGGGTCCTGTGGGTCCCCGTCGCCGGTCACGCTCCGTATCCTTGCCGGGATGTCCGGGTTCGTCGACGTCGCCCAACTGAACGTGCGCGGCGGCGACGGCGGCGCCGGCGCGGTGTCGTTCCGGCGCGAGGCCCACGTGCCGCGCGGCGGGCCCGACGGCGGCGACGGCGGCAAGGGCGGCGACGTCTGGCTGCGCGCCGACCGCAACGTCGCCTCGCTGCTCGCGTTCCGCGACCACCCGCACCGGCGCGCCGCGTCGGGCGCGCACGGGTCCGGCAAGAAGCGCCACGGCGCGGCCGGCGCCGACCTCGTCGTGCCGGTCCCCGAGGGCACGTCGGTCTACGACTTCGACGGCAACCTGCTCGCCGACCTCGTCCACGACGGCGACCGCTGGCTCGCCGCGCGCGGCGGCCGGGGCGGCCGGGGCAACGCGCGCTTCCTGTCCAACGCCCGCCGGGCGCCGTCGTTCGCGGAGCAGGGCGAGTACGGCGAGGAGCGCTGGCTGCGCCTGGAGCTGAAGCTCCTCGCCGACGCCGCGCTCGTCGGGTTCCCCAACGCCGGGAAGTCGACCCTGATCGCCGCCGTGAGCGCCGCGAAGCCCAAGATCGCCGACTACCCGTTCACCACGCTCGTGCCCAACCTCGGCGTCGTGCGGTTCCGCGACCACGAGTTCGTGCTCGCCGACGTCCCCGGGCTCATCGAGGGCGCGGCCGAGGGCAAGGGCCTCGGGCACGAGTTCCTGCGCCACGTCGAGCGGGCGCGGGTCCTCGTCGTGCTGGTGGACCTCGCGCCCGCCGACGGGCGGCCGCCGGCCGACCAGGAGCGCGTGCTGCTCGGCGAGCTGGGGCGCTACCGCCCCGAGCTCCTCGAGCGGCCGCGTCTCGTCGTCGGCTCCAAGGCCGACGTCGCGACGCACGAGCTTCGACGGCCTGCGCGTCTCGGCCGTCACCCGCGTCGGCCTCGACGAGCTCCTCGGGCGGATCGCGGCGCTCGTCGAGGAGGCCCGCGCCGCCGAGGTGCGCGAGGAGCCGTACGTCGTGCTGCGCCCCGAGCCGGAGGGCTTCTCGGTCGTGCGCGAGGGCGACCACGAGTGGCGGGTGAAGGGGCCGGCCCGCCGAGCGGGCGGTCGCGCTCGCCGACCTCACCGACGACGAGGCGCTCGCGTACGTGCAGCAGCGGCTGCGGCGCATGGGCGTGGAGCGCGCGCTCGTGCGCGCCGGGCGTGCGCGACGGCGACGTCGTGCGGATCGGCGCCGCTGGAGCTCACCTACGAGGAGGGCGTGTGAGCACCGCGGCGCCGGCGCTGGCGGTCGTGAAGGTCGGCACGTCCTCGGTGACCGACGAGCGCGGCGAGCTCGTCGACACCGCGCTGCTCAAGCTGTGCGCCGACCTCGCCGCCGCGCGCGCCGCCGGCCACCGGCTCGTGCTGGTGCTCTCGGGCGCGATCGCGGCGGGGATGCCCGCGCTCGGCCTCACCGAGCGCCCCACCGACGTCGGCACCCTGCAGGCCCTCGCCGCGGTCGGCCAGCCGCGGCTCGCGGAGCGGATGAACGCGATCCTCTCGACGCACGGCATCGTCGCCGGCCAGGTGCTCCTCACGCCCTACGACTTCGTCCACCGCAGCCAGTACCTCCACGCGCGCGAGACGATGCGGCGGCTGCTCGACCTGGGCGTGCTGCCGATCGTCAACGAGAACGACACCGTCGCCGACGACGAGATCCGCTTCGGCGACAACGACCGGCTCGCCGCGTTGGTGTCGCACCTCCTGCACGCGGACGCGCTGGTCATCCTCTCCGACATCGCCGGCCTGTTCACCGCCGACCCGCGGCTCGACGAGGGCGCGTCGCTGATCGAGGAGATCGTCGAGGTCGACGACGCGCTCGAGCAGGTCGCGGGCGGCGCCGGCACCGCGCGCGGCAGCGGCGGGATGGCGTCGAAGCTCGCCGCCGCCAAGATCGCCGCGTGGTCGGGGGTCCGGGTCGTGATCGCCTCGGCCGGCGTGCCCGGCGTGGTGCTCGACGCGCTCGAGGGCAAGCCGGTCGGCACCGTCGTCTCGCCGCGGCGCCAGCGGCTCCCGAGCCGCAAGCTGTGGATCGCGTTCGCGCAGGGCGCGGCGGGCCGGGTCGTCGTCGACGACGGCGCCCGCACCGCGCTCGTCTCGGGCGGGCGGTCGCTGCTGCCCGCCGGGGTGCGCGCCGTGGAGGGCGACTTCGACGCCGAGGCGGCCGTCGAGATCGTCGGCGAGGACGGCGCGGCGTTCGCGAAGGGCCTCACCCGCTACTCGGCCGCCGACCTGCGGGCGGTCGCGGGCCGCCGCACCGCCGAGCTGCCCGAGGGGCTGCCGCACGAGGTCGTCCACCGCGACGACCTGGTCGTCCTGCCCTGAGGCCCCGGCCCCGGCCGGCCCCCGGGGGGTGCCAGGATCGGGCCGTGGCGACGGTGCGCAGGGTCGCGGTCGCGGCGCCGATGGCGTCGGAGCTCGAGGCGGTCGCCGGCGCGTTCGGGCTCGCCCGCGACCCGGCGGCGCGGGACGACCGCCGTTCGGGTCGGCTGGGCGGCGTGGAGGTGGTCGCGGTCCCGACCGGGATCGGCACCGCGCTCGCGGCCGACGCGGCGCGGCGGCTGCTCGACGCCGACGCGCCCGACCTCGTGCTCGTGGTGGGGATCGCCGGCGGCCTCGCGAGCGCGGTGGCGGTCGGCGACGTCGTGGTGCCGGCGCTGGTGGAGGACGCCGCGGGCGGCGTCCACCGCCCGGCCCCGGTCGCGCCGCCCGGCGCGGGCCTGCCGCCGCCGCACGGGATCCTGCGCACCTCCGACGAGTTCACGGTCGACCCCGGCCGCCTCGCCGCGCTCGCGGCCCGCGGCGTCGTCGCGCTCGACATGGAGACCGCGGCGGTCGCCGCGGTGTGCGAGCGGGCGGGCACGCCCTGGGCGGTCGTGCGCGCGATCAGCGACCTGGCCGACGACCACCCGCTCGGCGCGGCCGCCCTCCACCTCGTGAAGCCCGACGGGCGGCCCGATCCCGCCGCGGTCGCCCGGTACGTCGCCCGTCACCCGGCTCGGGTGCCGGCGCTCGCCCGGCTCGGGCGCGACGCGGCGCGCGCCGCGACCGCCGCCGCCACGGCGGCGGCCGCGGCCGTGCGCGCCCTCGCGGTCGGGCGCACCGTGACTTGACCGGGCGGTCAAGGGATACCCTGGGCACCCATGACGAGCGTCGAGGAGCTGGGGCGGCGGGCGCGCGCCGCGAGCCGGGTGCTCGCGACCGCGCCGACGCCCGCCAAGGACGCCGCCCTGGCCACCGCCGCCGACCTGCTCGTCGAGCGGGCCGCCGACGTGCTCG
Organism: Acidimicrobiia bacterium; assembly: GCA_026002935.1. Classification (GTDB taxonomy): domain Bacteria; phylum Actinomycetota; class Acidimicrobiia; order IMCC26256; family PALSA-610; genus BPGH01. The sequence continues at coordinate 5,700 of BPGH01000002.1, read as the reverse complement.
CCGCCAACGAGGCCGACGTGGAGGCCGCGGCGGCGGCCGGCACCCCGCCCGGGCCGCTCGACCGGCTCCGCCTCGGCCCCGCCCGCATCGAGGCGATGGCGCGGGGGCTGCGGACGGTCGCCGCGCTCGCCGACCCGGTCGGCGAGGTGCTCGACGGCTGGACCCGGCCCAACGGGTTGCAGATCACCCGCGTGCGGGTCCCGCTCGGCGTCGTCGCGATCATCTACGAGAACCGGCCCAACGTCACGAGCGACGCGTTCGGCCTGTGCTGCAAGTCGGGCAACGCGGCGCTGCTGCGCGGCTCGTCGAGCGCGATCCGCTCCAACGTCGCGATCGTCGGCGTGCTGCGCGAGGCGCTCGCCAAGCAGGGCCTGCCCGAGGACGCGGTGGTGCTCGTCGAGGACACGGCGCACGAGACCGCCGTCGAGGTCATGCGCCTCACCGGCCACGTCGACTGCCTCATCCCCCGGGGCGGCCCGTCGCTGATCCGCAGCATCCGCGAGCACGCGACCGTGCCGGTGATCATCGACGGCGACGGCAACTGCCACGTCTACGTCGACGCGTCCGCCGACCTCGACGAGGCGGTCGCGATCGTCGTCAACGCGAAGACGCAGCGGCCGAGCGTGTGCAACGCCGCGGAGTCGCTCGTCGTGCACGCGGACGCGGCCGGGGCGTTCGTGCCCCGCATCGCCGACGTCCTCACCGGCATGGGCGTGGAGCTCGTGGGCGACGACGCGGCACGCCGGCTCGCGCCGGTCATCGGCCCGGCGACCGACGACGACTTCCGCGCCGAGTTCCTCGACCTGAGGATGAGCGTCGCCGTCGCCGCCGACCTCGACGCCGCGATCGCGCACGTCAACCGCTACGGCAGCGGCCACACCGAGGCGATCCTCACGCGCGACCTCGCCGCCGCGCGGCGGTTCGCGAGCGAGGTCGACGCGGCGGCCGTGATCGTGAACGCGTCGACGCGCTTCACCGACGGCGAGGAGTTCGGCTTCGGCGCCGAGATCGGCATCTCGACGCAGAAGCTGCACGCGCGCGGCCCGATGGGGTTGCGCGAGCTGACCACCTACAAGTACGTCGTGTGGGGCGACGGCCAGACCCGCTGACGCCCTCGAGAACCGGGAGCCCTCGTGGCCGAACGCTTCGCATCCGTCGCCGACGTGACCGAACGCCTCCGCTCGGTCTCCTACCTCGCCGACACCGGCATCGCCGGGGTCGTCTTCCTCGCCGACCGCCTCGAGAAGCCGGTGCTGGTCGAGGGGCCGGCCGGTGTCGGCAAGACCGAGCTCGCCAAGGCCGTCGCGGCCACGACCGGCAGCCGGCTCATCCGCCTCCAGTGCTACGAGGGCCTCGACGAGGCGAAGGCGATCTACGAGTGGAACTACAAGAAGCAGCTCCTGCGCATCCAGGCCGACCGTGAGCACGAACGCGACTGGGAGACGGTCGAGTCAGACATCTTCTCGGAGCCGTTCCTGCTGACGCGCCCGCTGCTCGAGGCGATCCGGGCCGACGAGCCGGTCGTGCTGCTGGTCGACGAGGTCGACCGGGTCGAGATCGAGACCGAGGCGCTGCTGCTCGAGGTCCTCTCCGACTTCCAGGTGTCGATCCCCGAGCTGGGCACGATCGTCGGCAAGCGGCGCCCGCTCGTGTTCCTCACCTCCAACAACACCCGCGAGCTGTCGGAGGCGCTCAAGCGCCGCTGCCTCTACCTCCACGTCGACTACCCGGACGTCGAGCGCGAGAAGGAGATCGTGCGGGTGCGGGTACCCGGCATCGACGACGAGCTTGCGCAGCAGATCGCGAAGGTCGTGGGGTCGATCCGCAACATCGACCTGAAGAAGGCGCCGTCGATCTCGGAGACGATCGACTGGGCGCGCACCCTGCTGTACCTCGGCCGCAACGAGGTCACGCCCGAGGTGCTCGGCGAGACGCTGCACGTGCTGCTCAAGTACCAGACCGACATCGCCAAGGCCCGCAAGGAGCTGGGGGTCGACGCGCCGGCCTCGCCGGCGTCGGCGGCCGCGGCGCGCCGATGACGCCCCGTGCAGTGGAGCCGGCTCGACCACGCGATGCGGTCCGCCGCGGGGGCGGCTGAGGTGGGCGTCCTGCCCGCCGACCCGACGCTGCTCGACGTCCTGCAGGGGTTCGTGCACGAGTTGCGCACCGCCGGGCTGCCGGTGTCGATGACCGAGAACCTCGACGCGATGCGCGCGGTCGAGCACGTGCCGCTCGACGACCGTGAGGCCTTCAAGACCGCGCTCGGCGCGACGCTCGTGAAGCACGCCGGCCACCACAAGGTGTTCGAGACCGTCTTCGAGGTCTACTTCTCGATGTTCGGGCCGGGCGTGCGGACCGCCGACGGCGACGGTGAGGGCGGGCCCGGCGCCGGGGGGCCCGACTTCGAGCAGCTGCGCGCCGCCATGGAGGCCGCCGGCGCGATGGGCACGGTCTCCGACGAGGAGCTCGCCCGGATGCTCCTCGACGCGCTGGTGCACATGGACCGCGAGCAGCTGCGGATGCTGGCGGCCGCGGCCGTCGCGCGCTACGCCGGCATGGAGCCGGGCCGGCCGGTCGGCGGGGCCTACTACCTGTACCGGACGCTGCGCCAGCTCGACGCGGACGGACTGGTCACGAAGATGATGGCCCGGGCCCGGCAGGAGGAGCAGGTCGGCGCGGGCGCGTTCGACGAGCGCCTGCTCGGCGAGGAGTTCGAGGGGCGGCTGAAGGTCCTCAAGGAGCTGATCGAGGCCGAGATCCGGCGGCGGCTCGTCGCCGACCGCGGCGTGGAGGCGATGGCGCGCACGCTGCGCAAGCCGCTGCCCGAGGACGTCGACTTCATGCACGCGTCACGTGAGGAGATGCAGCAGCTCCAGCGCGCCATCTACCCGCTGACGCGCGCGCTCGCCGCCCGGCTCGCGCAACGCCGCCGGCACCGCCACCGCGGCACCCTCGACTTCCGCCAGACGATCCGCCACTCGCTCAGCTACGGGGGGATCCCCGCCGAGCCGAAGTTCAAGCGGCCGCGCCCGTCGAAGCCGGAGATCATGGTGATCGCCGACATCTCGGGTTCGGTGGCCTCGTTCGCCCGCTTCACGCTCCAGTTCGTCTACGCCATGCAGAGCGAGTTCTCGAAGGTGCGGTCGTGGGTCTTCATCGACGGCATCGACGAGGTGACGCGCTTCTTCGACGAGGCGGACGAGATCTCCGAGGCGATCCACCGGGTCAACACCGAGGCCGACGTCGTGTGGGTCGACGGCCACTCCGACTACGGGCACGCCTTCGAGGTGTGGCACGAGCGCCACATCCGCGAGGTCACGAAGAAGTCGTCCGTCATCCTGCTGGGCGACGCGCGCAACAACTACCACGCGTCCCAGGCCTGGACGCTGGCGGAGATCCGCAAGCGTGCCCGGCGCCTCTACTGGCTCGACCCCGAGCCGCGCGGCTACTGGGACACCGGCGACTCGATCATCTCCGAGTACGCGCCGTACTGCGACGGCGTGTACGAGTGCCGCAACCTCCGGCAGCTCCAGCGGTTCGTCGCCGACGTCGTCGAGGCCTGACCCGTTGCGGCCGCGGGCGCGCGAGGGTGACGCCGGCCTGCGGGCGGCGTCAGCGGCGGCGGGCGGCGCGCCAGCGCTCGATCGCCTCGTGGTGGTCGACGATCGGGTCCGGGTAGCCGGTCGCGGCCCGCACCGCCGGCGGCGGGTCGTGCACGTCGCCGGCCACGCCCGCCAGCTCGTCCACGTACCGGCGCACGTACGCGCCGCCGGGGTCGAAGCGCCGGGCCTGCACCGTCGGGTTGTACACGCGGTGCGGGTTCGTGTCGGTGCCGGTCCCCGCCACCCACTGCCAGTTGAGCTGGTTCGACGCGACGTCGCCGTCGAGCAGGTGCGCCATGAAGTGCGCGGCGCCGCGCCGCCAGTCGATCATCAGGTCCTTGGTGAGGAACGACGCGACCACCATCCGGGCCCGGTTGTGCATCCAGCCCTCGGCGAGGAGCTGGCGCATCCCGGCGTCGACCAGCGGGTACCCGGTGCGCCCCGCGCACCACGCCGCGAACGCCGCGTCGTCGTCGCGCCAGCGGGGCGCGCCCGCGCGCACGTCGTCGCGCGCGACCTCGGGCCGGGCCGCGAGGAGCTGCGCGTAGAAGTCGCGCCAGCAGAGCTGGCGAACGAACGGCGCGCCGCCGGGCCGGTCGCGCAGGCGCGTCGCGACCTCGAGCGGTGACAGGCAGCCGAGGTGCAGGTACGGCGACACGCGCGACGTTCGGTCGCCGGCGAGGTCGTCGTGGCCGGAACCGCCGTAGTCCGCCAGGTGCGCGCGGTTCCACGCCCGGAGCCGGGCGAGCCCCTCGTCCTCGCCGCCGGGCACGGCGCCCGGCGCCCGCCCGCCCGGCACCGGGGGGAGGCGGCCGGGCGCGACGCCCGGGGGCATCGGCACCCGCCGCGGCGCGGGCAGCACCGGGCGCCAGGGCCGGGCGGACCACCGGCGGAAGTACGGCGTGAACACCAGGTACGGGCCGCCGCCCCCGGCGCGCAGTTCGCCGGGCGGCACGACCGTCAGCGACTCGTGGGTGCGCACCGCCACGCCCGCCCGGGCCGCCTCGGCGCGCAGCCGGCCGAGGCGGCGCTGCGCGTAGCCGCTCACGTCCCGGGCGACGTGCACGGTGCGCGCGCCGCAGGCGTGCGCGAGGCGCAGCACCTCCACCACCCAGTCGCCGCGCCGCACGACGAGTGCCGCCCCCCGGTCGCGCAGCGCGCGGTCGAGCGCCGCGAGCGACTCGACGAGGAACCCGGCGCGGTTCGGTGCCGCGTGCGCGGTCGCGCCCATCGCGTCGTCGAACACGAAGCAGGGGACGACCGCGCCCGCCCCGTCCAGCGCGCCGGTGAGCACCGGGTTGTCGCGGACGCGCAGGTCGCGGGTGAACACGGCGAGCGCGACCTCGGCGTCTGGCAGGCTGGGACGCGACATGACGGACGACTACGGCGCCCTGCGCCCGCTCGGATGGGACGACCGGCTCGGCGCGCTCGTCCGCCCCGGCACCCGGCCGGGCCGCGTCGTGCGCGTCGACCGCGGGCTCGTCACCGTCGGCGACCCCGGCGGGCGCCGACGCGCGCCCCGGGGCGGAGCCGGTCGCGGTGGGGGACTGGGTCCTCGTCGCGCGGCGAGGGCGACGAGGCGGCGGTCGTCGAGGTGCTGGCGCGCCGGTCGGTCGTTCGTGCGCGGCGACCCGATGGAGGGCGTCGCCCGGGGCCCGCAGGTCGTCGCCGCGAACGTCGACGTGGTCCTCGTGGTGCAGTCGCTGGCCAACGGGCCCAACCTACGCCGCCTCGAGCGCGAGCTCGTGCTCGTCTACGACGGGGGTGCGACGCCGCGTCGTCGTGCTGACCAAGGCGGACCTGGTGGACGAGCGCGACGTGGCGGCCGCGGTCGAGGCGGTGCGCGGGGTCGCCCCGACGGTCGACGTGGTCGTCACCGCCGCGCCCGGCGGCCGCGGGATCGACGAGCTGCGGGCGGGGCCGCGGGCCGCACGGTCGCGCTCGTCGGCGCGTCGGGGGTCGGGAAGTCGACGCTGGTCAACCTCCTCGTCGGCGACGACGTGCAGGCGACCGGCGGGGTCCGCGAGCGCGACCAGCGCGGCCGCCACACGACCACCGCGCGCGAGCTCTTCCCGCTCCCCGGCGGCGGCGTGCTGGT
>BPGH01000001.1:2392500-2964661 GCA_026002935.1 Acidimicrobiia bacterium | reverse complement strand
AGGCTGGGACGCGTCATGACGGACGAGTACGGCGCCCTGCGCCCGCTCGGATGGGACCGACCGGGTCGGCCGCGCTCGCCCGCCCCGGGACCCGAGCCCCGGGCCGGGTCGTGCGCGTCGACCGCGGGCTCGTCACGGTCGTGACGACCGCCGGCACGGAGCGGGCGACACGCGGCCCCGGGGCGGAGCCGGTCGCGGTGGGGGACTGGGTGCTCGTCGCGGGCGAGGGCGACCGAGGCGGGCGGTCGTCGAGGTGCGTGGCGCGCCGGTCGGCGTTCGTGCGCGGCGACCCGATGGAGGGCGTCGCCCGCCGGGCCCGCAGGTGCGTCGCGGCGAACGTCGACGTGGTCCTCGTGGTGCAGTCGCTGGCACGAACGGGCCGAACCTCCGGCGCCTCGAGCGCGAGCTCGTGCTGGTCTACGACGGGGGCGCGACGCCGCTCGTCGTGCTGACCAAGGCGGACCTGGTGCCCGAGGAGCGCGACGTGCGCGGCCGCGGTCGACGGCGGTGCGCGGGGTCGCCCCGACGGTCGACGTGGTCGTCACCGCCGCGCCCGGCGGCCGCGGCGATCGACGAGCTGCGGGCGGGGACGCGCAGGGCCGCACGGTCGCGCTCGTCGGCGCGTCGGGGGTCGGGAAGTCGACGCTGGTGAACCTCCTCGTCGGCGACGAGGTGCAGGCGACCGAGCGGGGTCCGCGAGCAGCGACCAGCGCGGCCGGCACACGACGACCGCGCGCGAGCTCGTGCCGCTCCCCGGCGGCGGCGTGCTGGTCGACACGCCCGGGCTGCGCGCGGTGGCGCTGTGGGACGCCGACGAGGGGCTGAGCCGCGCGTTCGCCGACGTCGAGGCGCTCGCGGCCGGGTGCCGCTTCTCCGACTGCGCGCACGGCGAGCGAGCCGGGCTGCGCGGTGCGCGCCGCCGTGGGGCGCGGCGAGCTCGACGCGGCGCGCCTCGCGAGCTACCTGCGGCTCGACCGGGAGGTCGACGAGGCCGTCGCGCCGCCGTCAGGAGGCGCGGATCGCGGGCCGGGCCGTGCGGCCAGTACTACCGGGACCGCTAGCGACGTCGTCGAACCCCGCGCCGCCGACGAGCGTCGCCGAAGCGGTCGGCGATGCGGGCGAGCGCGAGGAGCTGCTGGCGCTCGCGCCGGCGGAAGGGGTGGCCGTCGCGCCCGACGAGCAGCCACGCGTCGAGCCGCGCGAGGGGTGCGACCGCGAGGTCGTCGGGGCCGGCCGCGCCCCGAGGCGACCGCCGGGGAGGCGGCGGTGCCGGTCGCGAGCGCATGGAGCACGGACGAGCCCGGGCAGCCCGTCGCCGGCTCGACGGCGAGGAGCGAGTCGCCGCGCAGGAGCGCGGCCCAGTCGGCGGTGAACTCCGAGCGGACGCTCTCGCGACGAGCATGGGCGGCGAGCGTCGCCGAGGCCGGAGGCCGAGATCACGGACTCGACGGAGACGAGCGCGTCGAGCCGCGGGTCGGGGAAGCGGTCGACGGTGCGCCACTCCTCGACCGACGCGCCGTCGACCTCCTCGATCTCGCGCACGAGCAGCGTCGACGAGGTCGGCCCGGGGCAGCACGACGTCGAACTCGTCGACCGCGACGTGCTCGCTGCGCTCGAGCACGTCGACGCCGACGATGTCGGCCCCGAGCGCGCCGATGCGCGACGCGACGTGCCCGAGCGCGCCGGGCCGATCGGGCAGCCAGATGCGCAGCACCATGCGCGTCCCCGGCCGTACGTCGTCCGTCGGTGACGAGCCCGCCACCGCCCCGTCGTCGTGCGCTCCGACCCCCGGCACGCCCTGCACCCTACGACGGCGCGGGTGCGCGTCGACGGCGCGACGCGCGACCGCAACGCGGCGTTCACGGCGCCGGGCGGTGCCGCCCCCGCCCGTAGACTCCGGCGATGGCGCGCGGCCCCGGCAGGGCGGCCGGCCGACGGCGGGAACCGAACGGCTCGGCATCCTCGGCGGGACGTTCGACCCGGTCCACGTCGGTCACCTCGTGGCCGCCGTCGAGGCGCGCCACCAGCTCGCGCTCGACCGGGTGCTCCTCGTCGTCGCCGCGGATCCGTGGCAGAAGCACGGGCGCGTGGTCGCCCCGGCGGCCGACCGGTACGCGCTCGTCGAGACCGCCGTCGACGGCGTCGACGCGCTCGAACCGTGCGCGCTCGAGATGGAGCGCGAGGGCCCGACCTACACGATCGACACCGTCGAGCGCCTCCGCGACGGCGCGCGCTCGCTGTACCTCGTCGTCGGCGCGGACCTCGTCGCGGGGCTCCCGACGTGGCACCGCGTCGACGAGCTGCGGCGCGCCGTGACGCTCGCGGTCGTCGGCCGGGAGGGGGAGGCGGTCGCGTCCGTCCCCGGCTGGGACAGCTGCACCGTGACGATGCCGCGCCTCGACGTGTCGTCGACCGACCTGCGCGACCGCATCGCGCGCGGCGCGCCGTTCGACTACCTGGTGCCGACCCCCGCGGCGCGGATCCTCCGCGCGCGCGCGTTGTACGGATGGCGCGGGTGAGCGCGCCGGCGCCCGGCGCGCCGCGGCCGCCGGGGCGTGTTCGCGGCCGTGGTGGTCGCGCTCGCCGTCGCTGGCCGGGATCCTCGCGGCGACCGCGGGCGAGCCCCGCGCCGGGCGGGACGGCCCGCGGCCGGCGTCCGTCCACGTCGGTGGGCCGGCCGCACCTCGGTGGGCGGCGCCGGCCGGCGGCGGGGCCGGCGGGGCGGCCGGTAGGCTCCGCCGCGCCCGACCCCGAGACCCCGACCCCGAGGACACGAGGAGCGACCACGGACGCGACGACCAAGGCCGGGATCGCCGCCCGCGCGGCGGCCGGGAAGAAGGGCGAGGAGATCGTCGTCCTCGACGTGGGCGACATCATCGGCATCGTCGACAGCTTCGTCGTGACGAGCGCACCCAACACCCGCCAGGTCCGCACGATCGTCGAGGAGGTCGAGGAGCAGCTACGGGAGCAGGCCGGGGTCCGGCCGCGCGCCGTCGAGGGGCTCGACGACGCGTCGTGGGTGCTGCTCGACTACGGCGACCTGGTGGTGCACGTGTTCCTCTCGGAGACCCGGGCCTTCTACGGGCTCGAGCGCCTCTGGGCCGACGCGGCGCGCGTCGAGTGGCAGCAGGTCGGCGCGTCCTGACCCCGCTCGCCCCGCCGGGTCGCGGCGGGGCCGCGAGCGCGCGGTTGAGCGCGTCGACGTCGAGCGGCTGCACGCGTCCGCCCGGGCGCGTCGCGCCGCGGCCGGGCGGGCCGGCGGCTCGGGCCGCGGGCGGCGCGGGGGGCGCGCTCGCGCGGCGCCGGCGCCGGACCGCAGCGCGCCGGTCACGGGCGGCACCACGAGGCGAGCGCGACGAGCACGGCCGTGCCCGCCAGCACCGTCACCGCGTAGGAGTCGCTCGCGCCGTCCGCGGGGCGGCGCCGGTCGCGCCCGGCGCGGCGCGCGGCCGGGCGCCGCGCGGGGGCGGGCACCGGTTCGCCGACGACCGACGCGAGGATCGCGAGCTCCTGGCGCACGCCGGGGGCGTCGGGGACCTCGGCGACGAGGCGGGTCGCGTGGTCGCCGGCGGGCGCGTCGCGCGGCGGCGCCACCGTGAAGTCGACGGTCACCGAGGCGCCCGGGTCGACCAGCACCCGGTCGAGGGCGGGGCGGACCCAGCCGTCGCCGCCGGAGAGCGCCACGGTGAAGCGCACCGGGGAGCGGTTCGTCACGACCGCCGACTGCCACACCCCGCCGCCGGGCTGCGCGCTCACCCGGAGCGCGCCGGTGCGCACGTCGCGGTCGGCGCCGGGCGCGACCGGAGCACGAGGTCGTCGGGCGCGAGGCGGCGCGGCGACGGCGGGTGCGGGCGCGCCGGCCACGGGCGCCAGGACGCCCAGCACGAGGATCGCGACCGCGGCCGCCTTGCGCATCCGTGCCTCCACCCGAGATCCGTCACCGGGACAGATCGGCCGGTCGCCGTCGGATCGGAGGACTCGCGCCGCGGTCGCAGGGGTGCCGGGGTGGGTGCCGGCGGGACGGTGGAGGCGATGGGAATCGAACCCACGAACCTCTTGCATGCCATGCAAGCGCTCTACCAACTGAGCTACGCCCCCGTGGGGCGCCCAGCCTACCAGCCGGCGCGGCCGGATCCCGCGGCCGCGGCGGGCACGTCGTGCGACCTCGTGGCGATGCCCTTTTGTAACCTCGCAGCGATGCCCGAGGAGACGCCGCGCCACCGTTACACGGCCGCGCTCGCCAACGAGATCGAGCGCCGCTGGCAGGACCGGTGGGAGGCCGATCGCGTCTTCTGGACCCCCAACCGCAGCGGCCTGCTCGCCGAGGACCCGCGGGGCCTCGCGGCCCGGCCGGGGCTGTTCGTGCTCGACATGTTCCCGTACCCGAGCGGCGCCGGCCTGCACGTCGGCCACCCGCTCGGGTTCATCGCGACCGACGTCTACTCGCGCTTCCAGCGCATGAACGGCCGCAACGTGCTGCACGCGATGGGATTCGACGCGTTCGGCCTGCCGGCGGAGCAGTACGCCGTGCAGACCGGCCAGCACCCGCGCGTCACCACCGAGCAGAACATCGCGAACATGCGGCGCCAGCTGCGCGCGCTCGGGCTCGGTCACGACCCGCGTCGCGGGCCCGCGACCACCGACGTGCAGTACTACCGCTGGACGCAGTGGATCTTCCTGCAGATCTACAACGCCTGGTACGACCACGACGCGGACCGCGCGCGGCCGATCGCGGAGCTGGTCGAGGAGTTCCGTTCCGGGCGGCGGCCGACGCCCCAGGGCGTCCCCTTCGACGACCTCGGCCCGCTCGAGCAGCGCGAGCTGGTCGACGCCCACCGTCTCGCCTACGTGGACGAGGCGCCGGTCAACTGGTGCCCCGGCCTCGGCACCGTGCTCGCGAACGAGGAGGTCACCGCGGACGGCCGCAGCGAGCGCGGCAACTTCCCCGTCTACCGCCGGCCGCTCAAGCAGTGGATGCTGCGGATCACGGCCTACGCCGACCGCCTGCTCGCCGATCTCGACCGGCTCGACTGGTCCGACTCGATCAAGCAGATGCAGCGGAACTGGATCGGCCGCAGCACCGGCGCGCGCATCCGGTTCCCGGTCGAGGGCCGGCCCGGCGTGACGATCGAGGTGTTCACCACGCGCCCCGACACGCTCTTCGGCGCGACCTACGTGGTGCTCGCGCCCGAGCACCCGCTCGTCGACGTGATCACCGCCAACGAGTGGCCGGGCGACGACGTGTTCGTCGACTGGGAGAGCAACCCGCTCGACGCGTGGAAGGGCGTGTTCGGCGCGGTGGGCACCCCCGCCGAGGCCGTCGCCCGCTACCGCGAGTTCGCGGCGGCGAAGAGCGAGCTCGAACGCCAGACGGAGGACCGCGAGAAGACCGGCGTGTTCATCGGGGCCTTCGCGCGGAACCCGGCGACCGGGCGGCCGATCCCGGTATTCGTCGCCGACTACGTGCTGATGGGCTACGGCACCGGGGCCATCATGGCGGTGCCGGGCGAGGACGAACGCGACTGGGAGTTCGCCGAGGCGTTCGGCCTCCCGATCGTGCGCACCGTCCGGCCGCCCGAGGGCTTCGACGGCAAGGCGTACACGGGAGACGGGCCCGCGATCAACAGCGGGTTCCTCGACGGCCTGTTCGTCGAGGACGCCAAGCGCGAGATCGTCGCCTGGCTCGAGGCGAACGGCCACGGCGAGGGTGCGGTCACCTACAAGCTGCGCGACTGGCTGTTCAGCCGCCAGCGGTACTGGGGCGAGCCGTTCCCGATCGTCTACGACGAGCACGGACCGGTCGCACTGCCGGAGTCGATGCTCCCGGTGACGCTGCCCGAGGTCGCCGACTTCGAGCCGCGCACCTCCGACGACCCCGACGCGCTGCCCGAGCCGCCGCTCGCGCGCGCGGCCGACTGGGTCGAGGTCGAGCTCGACCTGGAGGGGCCCGCGTGGGCCGGTCACGGCGGCGGCCGCAAGGTCTACCTGCGCGAGACGAACACGATGCCGCAGTGGGCGGGGTCGTGCTGGTACTACCTGCGCTACCTCGACCCGACGAACGAGGACCGGCTCGTCGACCCGGCGGTCGAGCGCGAGTGGGCGGAGGGCACGCGCGCCAACGGCGAGCCGAAGGTGGGGCTCGTCGACCTCTACGTCGGTGGCGTGGAGCACGCCGTGCTCCACCTGCTCTACGCGCGGTTCTGGCACAAGGTGCTGTACGACCTCGGGCACGTCTCGACGCCCGAGCCGTTCCAGCGGCTCGTCAACCAGGGCTACATCCTCGCGCCCGCGTACACCGACGAGCGCGGTGTGTACGTGGAGGCGTCGGAGGTCGAGGCCCGCGACGGCGGGTACTTCTTCCACGGCCGGCCGGTGACGCGCGAGTTCGGGAAGATGGGCAAGAGCCTCAAGAACGCGATCACGCCCGACGACCTCTACCGCGAGTACGGCGCCGACACGCTGCGGCTCTACGAGATGTTCATGGGGCCGCTCGACGCGTCGCGGCCCTGGAACACCTCCGACATCGTCGGCGTGCACCGTTTCCTCCAGCGGTTGTGGCGCAACGTGATCGACGAGGACACGGGCGAGCCGATCGTCACCGACGACCCGGCCGACGACGAGACCCGGCGTGTCCTGCACCGGACGATCGCGGCGGTGCGCGCCGACATGGAGTCGCTCGCGTTCAACACCGCCGTCGCGCGTCTGTTCGAGCTCAACAACCACCTGACGCAGGTCGTGCAACGGCGGGGGAGCGCGCCGCGCGAGGTCGTCGTGCCGCTCGTGCTGATGGTCGCGCCGCTCGCGCCGCACGTCGCCGAGGAGCTGTGGGCCCGTCTCGGCCACGACGACACGCTGGCCTACGAGCCGTTCCCGGTCGCCGACGAGCAGTGGTTGCGCGTCGACGAGGTCGAGGTGGCGGTGCAGGTGTCGGGCAAGGTGCGCGGCCGCGTCCGGGTGCCCGTCGGCGCGGACGACGCGACCCACGAGCGGCTCGCGCGCGCCGACGAGCGGGTCGCGGCGCTGCTCGACGGCGCGACGGTCCGCAAGGTGGTCGTCGTGCCCGGCCGGCTCGTGAATTTCGTGGTCTGATCCACCCCCGCGGCCCTGCCGGGCCGCAGCGCCGGCCGGTAGGCTGGCGGCCGACTCCGTCCTTCCCCTCCGCCTTCCCCGTGCGGTACGTGCGTCCGTCCGCGACCCGGGGAGGGTGCGATGTCCGAGGTGGAGGCCCCCGACGGTCCGCCCGCGTGGCTCGAGCGGGCGCGCTCCGACCCGCGGTTCGCCGCCGCCGCGATCGCGCTCGTCGCACTCGCCGCGGCCGCCGCGTGGGTCCGCTCGGCGGGGGGCGGGGCGCCGCCGGCGCCGAGCCCGTCGGCGTCGAGCACGGCGGCGCCGGCCCCGGCGACGACGGCCGTGGCGCGCGTCCTCGTGCACGTGGCCGGCGCGGTCACCCGCGCGGGGGTCGTGGAGCTCGCCGCCGGCGCCCGGGTGCACGACGCGATCGCGGCCGCCGGGGGCGCCGCGCCCGACGCCGACCTGGCGCGGCTCAACCTCGCGGCGCCGCTGGCCGACGGGCAGCGGATCGCCGTGCCCCGGGTCGGGGAGGTCCTCGCCGCGGCACCGGGCGACACGGCCGCGGCGCAGCCCGGCATCGCGGGCGGCGCCGACGCGCCCGGGCCGCTGAACCTCAACACGGCGACCGCGGCGCAGCTCGAGGAGCTGCCCGGCATCGGCCCGGCGCTCGCGGCCGCCATCGTCGCGGAACGCGAGCGGCGCGGCGGCTTCGCGCGCGTCGAGGACCTCCGGGCGGTGCGCGGCATCGGCGAGCAGCGCTTCGCCGACCTGCGCGGGCTCGTCACGGTGTGAGCGCCGGACCGGTGGTCGCGCTCGGCGGGCTCGTCGCCGGGCTCCTCGCCGGCGAGCGGCTGGGGCCCGCGCCCGCCGTCGCCGCGGTGGCGGCCGGCGCCGTCGGGCTGGTCGCGGCGTGGTGCACCGCCGGCCCCGTGCGCGTCGCGTGCGCAGCGGTCGCGCTCGGCGCCCTCGGGTGCGCCAGCATGCAGCGCGCGCTCGACGGCCAGGAGCACCACGGCTGGGCCGCCGCCGTCGCGCGCGGCGACGACGCGCTCGTGTCGGGCACCCTCGCGTCCGACCCGGACGGGGGGCGGTTCCGCGCGGAGGCGTCCGTGCGTGCGGGTGGCCCCGGCCGCATCCTCTCCGTGCGCGCCGCGCCCGACGACGCCGCGCGGCTCCAGGCGCTCGAGGCGGGCGACCGGGTGACCCTGTCCGGACGGCTCCGGCCGCTCGACCCGGCCGACCGCGCCGAGCAGCGGGCCCGGTGGCGCCACGCGGTCGCCGTCCTCGAGGACGCGCGGGTCGAGGCGTTCGCGCCGCCGTCCGCGCCGCTGTGGCGCCTGGCGAACGCGCTGCGCGGCGCCGTGCGGCGCGGCGCCGAGCCGCTGCCGCCGGCCCAACGCGCGCTCGCGCGCGGGTTCGTGCTGGGCGACACCCGCGGCGTCCCCGACGACGTGGCCGACGCCTACCGCGACGCGGGCCTCTCGCACCTGCTCGCCGTGTCGGGCCAGAACGTCGCGTTCGTGCTGGCGCTCGTCGCCCCGCTGCTGCGCCGCCTCCCGCTCGGGGCGCGCACGGCGGCGGCCGGGGTGACGGTGGTCGTGTTCGCGGCGGCGACGCGCTTCGAGCCGTCGGTGGTGCGGGCGTCCGCCCTCGCGGGCGTCACGATCCTCGCGACGTTCGCCGGCCGGCCCGCGGGTCGCGTCCGCGCGCTCGTGCTCGCGCTCGCCGCGGCGCTCCTCGCCGACCCGTTCCTCGTGCACTCGGTCGGATTCCGGCTGTCGGCGGCCGCGAGCGCCGGCATCGTGTGCCTCGCCCGCCCGATCGCGCAGCACATCGCCGGGCCCGCGCCGCTGCGCGACGCGCTCGCCGTGTCGGCCGCGGCCCAGCTCGGCGTGGCGCCGGTGCTGCTCGCGACGTTCGGGGAGGTGCCCCTCGTGACGCCGCTCACCAACCTGCTCGCCGCGCCCGCGGCCGCGCTGCTCGGCGCCGCCGGCCTGCCGGTGCTGGCCGCGGCGGGTGTGGTCCCCGGCCTCGCGCCGGTGCTCACGCCGGTCGTCGGGCTCGCGCTGGCGTGGGTCGGCCTCGTCGCCCGCGCCGGCGCGGCCGCCGGTCCCGTGGTCGACGCCCGCGGCGCCGCGGTCGTGTCGGCGGCGGTCGCGGTCGCTACCCTCGCCCGCCGTGCCCGTCGTGCCCCCGCCGCCCGCGACCGCACCCGCGCCCGCGGCGCCGTTCCCCCGACTGCGCCTCGGTGAGCGGGTCCTCGACGTGCGGCGGCGGGTCGTCGTCATGGGGATCCTGAACCGCACGCCCGACTCGTTCTACGACCGCGGCGCGACCTTCGCGTTCGACGCGTTCCTCCGGCGGGCCGAGCAGCTCGTCGCGGAGGGCGCCGACCTCCTCGACGTCGGCGGCGTCAAGGCCGGGCCCGGGCCCGAGGTCGGCGAGGCGGAGGAGCTCGACCGGGTCGTCCCCGCGATCGAGGCGCTGCGCGCCCGCTTCGACGTGCCGCTGTCGGTCGACACGTGGCGCGCCGCGGTGCTCGACGCGGCCTGCGCGGCGGGCGCGGTCGTCGGCAACGACATCTCGGGCTTCGGCGACCCCGATTACCTGCCGGTCGCGGCGCGCCACGGCGCGACGGTCGTCGCGACCCACATCCGGCTGCGGCCGCGCGTGCCCGACCCCGACCCCCGCTACGACGACCTCGTCGCCGACGTCACCGCGTTCCTCCTCGAGCGCGCCGGCCGGGCGCGCGCGTGCGGGCTCGCGCCCGAGCAGGTGGTGCTCGACGCCGGCCTCGACCTCGGCAAGACCCCCGCGCAGAGCGCCGTCCTGCTGCGCGAGACCGCGGTGCACGCTTCGCTCGGCCACCCGTTCCTGCTCTCCGCGTCGAACAAGCGGTTCATCGGCGAGCTGCTCGGGCTGCCGGTCGAGGACCGCCGCGCCGAGTCGCTCGCGGCGGTGGCGTACGGCGTGCGCGAGGGCTGCCGGGTCGTGCGGGTGCACGACGTGGCCGGGACGGTCCGGGTCTGCCGTGTGATCGAGGCACTCCTGTGACCGACCACCACGTCGTGCTGGTGCAGGGCACCGACCCGGTCCTGCGCGACCGCGAGGTGCAGCGCGTCGTCGAGGAGCTCCTCGCCGGCCAGGACCGCACCCTCGCGCTCGAGGACCACACCGTCCCGAACCCCCGACGCGGCGCCGACGCGGACGCACCGCGGCGCGAGGGGCCCGACGACGGGCCCGACGGCGCGGGCGCGCTGGAGCTGCCCCTGTTCGCCGCGATCGCGAACGCGTTGCGCTGCCCCCCGTTCGCGAGCGCGTACCGGGTCGTCGTCGTGCGCGACGTCGGCAACCTGGTCGCGGAGCAGGCCGCCTGGCTGGCGGGGTGGATCGCCGACCCGGGCGATGCCGCGCGTCTCGTCCTCGTCGCCGGCGGCGGCCGCACGCCCGCCGCACTGGAGAAGGCGTGCAAGGCCCACGGCACGGTCGTCACCCCCGAGACCGAGTCGACGGCCGGGGTGCTCGCGGCGGAGCTGCGGTCGGCGGGCATCGACCTCACCGCCGACGCCACCGCGCAGGTGCTCGCCCACCTCGGCGAGGACGCCGGCCGGGTGCCCGAGCTGGTCGGGGTGCTGCGCGCCGCGTACGGGGAGGGCGGCGCGCTCGGCGCCGGCGACGTCGATCGGTACCTGGGCGAGGTCGGCACCGCCGGGCGCTTCGACCTCACCAACCTCGTCGACCGCGGCGACGTCGCGGGCGCGCTCGGGGTGCTCCACCGGCTGCTCACCGCGACGAGCGCCCGCGACCCCCGGCCGCTGCACCCGTTCCAGGTCATGGCCATGCTCACCGGCCACTACCTGCGGCTCGCGCGGCTCGACGACCCGGCGATCGTCACGAAGGAGCAGGCGGCGGCCGCGCTCGGCATGAAGAGCGCCCAGGGCGCGCGCTTCCCGCTCGAGGCGGCGCGCCGCCTGGGCACCGACGGGCTGCGCGAGGCGATCTCGCTGCTCGCACGCGCCGAGCTCGACCTGCGCGGCCGGGGCGGGATCGACGAGCGCACGGTGCTCGAGGTGCTCGTCGCGCGGCTCGCGGCGCTCACGCGGCGGCGGATGCCGGCCGGCTCGGGCCGCGCGCGGCGCTGACCGGGGGGCCGGGACGCCGGCTCAGGCGGGCTGGCGGGCGGCGCGTCGCATGAGGCGCGAGATCCGGCGCGACGCCTGGTTCTTGTGGATGATGCCCTTCGTGCCGGCCTTCGCGAGCCGCTTCTGCGCGACGCGGACCGGCTCGTCGGCGGGCTCGCCCGCGGCGATCGCCGCGTTCGCCCTCTTCACCCGCGTCTTCAGCTCGGAGCGCACCGCCTTGTTGCGGAGGCGGCGCTTCTCGTTCTGCCGGTTGCGCTTCTTCTGACTCTTGATGTTCGCCATGGCCGTGGGGTCCCTCCGGGAAGCCGGGACAGGCTAGCAGGCACGGCACCCCGGCGGCCCGCCGGTGCGGGGGCCGGGCCGGGCCGCCCGCGAGAATGGGGTCCTTGGCCACCCCGCTCGAGCGCATCCGCTGCCTGTCGATCATCGCCCACATCG
The DNA here is from genome assembly GCA_026002935.1 of Acidimicrobiia bacterium. Lineage (GTDB taxonomy): Bacteria > Actinomycetota > Acidimicrobiia > IMCC26256 > PALSA-610 > BPGH01. The sequence continues at coordinate 2,953,010 of BPGH01000001.1, read as the reverse complement.
ACCACGGCAAGTCGACCCTCGCCGACCGGCTCCTGGAGCTGACCGGCGCGGTCGACCCGCGCGAGATGCGCGCGCAGTACCTCGACTCGATGGAGCTCGAGCGCGAGCGCGGCATCACGATCAAGGCGCAGAACGTCCGCCTCGAGTGGCACGGCTACGTCGTCAACCTCATCGACACGCCGGGCCACGTCGACTTCGGCTACGAGGTCAGCCGGTCGCTCGCCGCGTGCGAGGGGGTGATCCTGCTCGTCGACGCGTCGCAGGGCATCGAGGCCCAGACGCTCGCGAACTGTTACCAGGCGCTCGAGCACGACCTCACGATCGTTGCCGCCCTCAACAAGATCGACCTGCCCGCCGCCGAGCCCGACCGGCGCGCCGAGGAGATCGAGCGGGTGCTGGGCATCCCCGCGGGGGAGGTGCTGCGCATCTCGGCGAAGACCGGCGAGGGCGTGCCCGAGCTGCTCGACGCCGTGATCGAGCGCATCCCGGCGCCCCGCGGCGACCCGGAAGCGCCGCTGCAGGCGCTGCTGTTCGACTCGTACTACGACCCGTACCGGGGCGTCGTCTCTTCGCTGCGCGTGTTCAACGGTGTGCTGCGCTCGGGCGCGCGGCTGCGCTACCTCAACGCCGGGGCCGACCACGACGCCGAGGAGATCGGCGTGCGGCTGCCCGCCCCCACCCCGGTCGCCGAGCTCGGGCCCGGCGAGGTCGGCTACCTGATCGCGGGGATCAAGGACGTCGGCGAGGCGAAGGTGGGGGAGACGGTCACCGAGTCGGCCCGGCGCGCCGAGCCGCTCCCCGGCTACCGGACCCGAAGCCGATGGTGTTCTGCGGGCTCTACCCGGTCGACGGCGACGAGTACGCCGACCTGCGCGAGGCGCTGAGAAGCTGCGGCTGAACGACGCGTCGTTCACCTACGAGCCGGAGACTCCGGCGCGCTGGGCTTCGGCTTCCGCTGCGGCTTCCTCGGCCTGCTGCACATGGAGATCGTGCGGAGCGCCTCGAGCGCGAGTACGGCCTGACGCTCGTCGCGACCGCGCCCAACGTCGAGTACGCGCGCACCTCACCGACGGCGGACGGAGGCTCGTCGACAACCCTCGCGACTGCCCGCCACCGCAGAAGCTCGAGCGATCGAGGAGCCGTACGTCACGGTCACGATCCATGACGCCGACCGACTACGTCGGGCGCTGATGGAGCTCTGCGCAGCGCGCCGCGGCGAGCTGCAGAAGATGGAGTACCTGTCGGAGGACCGCGTCGAGCTCGTCTACGACCTGCCGCTCGCCGAGATCGTGCTCGACTTCTTCGACCAGCTGAAGTCGCGCACGCGGGGCTACGCGTCGCTCGACTACGAGCCGGCGGCTACCGCGGTCGACCTGGTCAAGGTCGACGTGCTGGTCAACGGCAGCCGGTCGACGCGTCTCAGCGCGATCGTGCACCGCGACAAGGCCTACGACTACGGCCGCAAGATGGCGCAGAAGCTGCGCGAGCTCATCCCGCGCCAGCTGTTCGACGTGCCGATCCAGGCGGCGCATCGGCAGCCGGATCATCGCCCGTGAGACCGTCAAGGCGACGCGCAAGGACGTGCTCGCCAAGTGCTACGGCGGCGACATCACCCGCAAGCGCAAGCTGCTCGAGCGCCAGAAGGAGGGCAAGAAGCGCATGAAGCAGATCGGGCGGGTGGAGGTGCCCCAGGAGGCGTTCGTCGCGGCGCTCCGCCTCGACGAGTAGGCGCTAGCCGCGCGACGCGACCGCGGCGGCCGCCGCGGCGAGCAGCCGCGCGAGCGCGTCCTCGCCCCGCACGAAGCCGACGTCGGGCGGCCGGGGATCCACCGCGACCCAGCCGGGCAGGCCGGGCAGCGGCTGCGGGTCGAGTGCCGCCGGCGCGTCGGCGCGCACGAGCACGCGGCCGTCGCAGGCCGCCGCGAACGGCGGGCCCGAGGCGTGGTGGGCCACCGGGCACCCGGCGACGACGGTCAGCACGGGCCGGCACGGGCCGGCCAGCCGGGCGAACCACGCGGCGACGGCGCCGCCGCCGGCGGGTGCGGCCGGGTGGTCGCGCGCGAGCCAGTCCCGCAGCGGGCCGGGCACGGTGACCGGCGCGCTCACGCCGGGTCGCGCGGCAGGCCGAGCACGCGCTCGCCGAGGATGTTGCGCTGCACCTCGCTCGTCCCGCCGCCGATCGTCAGCGCCCGCGCGTACAGGTAGCCGTAGTGCCACACGTCGTCGGTGGCGAGCATCCCGTGCGCGCCCGCGAGGTCCTTCGCGAGCTCCATCACGTGCTGGCCGTGCTCGTCGGCGAGCGCCTTGCGCACCGACGCCTCGGGGCCCGGTTCGAGGCCGCGCACGCGCGCGGAGACCGTCCGCAACCGGATGAGGCGCAGCACCTCGGCCTCGGCGAACAGGCGCGCCACCCGCTGGCGCAGCACGGGGTCGCGCGTCCCGCCCCCCGCGCGCACCAGCTCCACCACGTCGTGCGCCGTCGGGCCGCGCCCCCACAGCGCGCCCTCCCCCGACAGCGACACGCGCTCGTTCCCGAGCGTCACCTTCGCGAGCCGCCAGCCGTCGCCGGGCGCGCCGACGACGTTCGCCGCGGGCACGCGCACGTCCGTGAGGTACACCTCGTTGAACTCGTGCGTCCCGGTCATCTGCACGAGCGGGCGCACCTCCACGCCGGGCGAGCGCATGTCGAGCACGAAGTACGTGATCCCGCGGTGGGCCTCGGCGTCGGGGTCGGTGCGGGCGAGCAGGATGCCCCATCGCGCGACGTGCGCGAGCGTCGTCCACACCTTCTGGCCGTTCACGACGTACTCGTCGCCGTCGCGCACGGCCCGCGTGCGCAACGAGGCCAGGTCGCTCCCGGCGCCCGGCTCGCTGAAGAGCTGGCACCAGATCTCGCTGCCGTCGAGGATCCCGGGCAGCCACCGCTCCTGCTGGCGGCGGGTGCCGGCGACGAGCAGCGTCGGGCCCGCCCAGCCGATCCCGATCGGGTTGAGCGGCCGGGGCACGTGCAGCTCCCGCATCACCTCGTCGATCCGGAGCTGCTCGGCCGGCGACGCGTCCAGGCCCCAGGGCCGGGGCCAGTGCGGCGCCACGAATCCGGCACGCGCCAGCGTCGAGTGCCAGCCGGGCGGGAACCGCCCGTCGGGCGCGTGCTCGGCGACCAGGCGCCGCAGCTCTTCGGCGGGGTGCATCGCGCGCGAAGGTAGACGCATGTCCATCCGCCGGGGCGAGCCGCGCCGAAGACGGGGCGTGGGACCCGCAGGGGTCGTGCTCGAGGCGGCCGACGACGCCGCCCTCGCCTCGGCGATCGCCGGGCGCGACCAGGACGCGCTCGCGGAGTGCTACCGCCGCTACGGCGGCGCCTGCCTGTCGCTCGCGCGGCGCGTGCTCGGCGACCGCACCCTCGCCGAGGAGGTCGTGCAGGAGGTCTTCGTCCGCACCTGGCGCGAACCGCAGCGCTACGACCCCGGGCGCGGGTCGTTGCGGTCGTTCCTCCTCGCCCAGGTCCACGGGCGCGCCGTCGACCTGCTGCGCGCCGAGAACGCCCGCCGCGCCCGCGAGGAACGGGACGCGCGCCGCGACGCCCGCCCCGGGCTCGACCTCGAGCGCGAGGTAGTGCAGCTCGCCGAGAGCGAGGCCATCCGGACCGCGCTGCGCACCCTGTCGGACGGCGAGCGGCAGGCGATCGAGCTCGCGTACTTCGGTGGTCACACGTACCGGGAGGTCGCCGTGTTGCTCGAACAGCCCGAGGGCACGGTGAAGAGCAGGATCCGGTCGGGACTGCTGCGGCTGCGTGCCGCGCTGATCGACGCGGGGGTGCACCGATGAGCACGCCGCTCGGCGGTGACGGCGGCCCCGGCCGCGGCGACCGGCCGCTCGGGCGCGACGAGGCCGAGTCCCTCCTCGGCGCGTACGCGCTCGACGCGCTCGATCCCGACGAGCGGGCCGGGGTCGAGGAGCACCTCGCCCGCGACCCGCGTCTGCGCGCCGAGGCCGACGAGCTGCGCGAGATCGCGGGGGGTGCTCGCCCTCGCCCCCGACCAGGACGGGCCCGCCCCCGCCGCGTTGTGGGACCGGATCGAGTCCGAGGTCGCCGGCGACGCGCTCGCGGCCCGGCGGGCGGCACGGGCCGCGCGCCGCCCGCTCGTCGTGGCGTGGGCGGTGGCGGCCGCGGCGTCGGTGGCCGCCGTGGTGCTCGCGGCCCAGGTGGTCTCGCTCGACGGCCGGCTCGACGACGCCCGCCGCGAGGCCGCGGACGTGGCCGCGGCCGCCGAGCGCGCGCGGGCCCGCGCCGACGCGCGCGAGGCGGAGCTCCTCGCCGGCGGCGAGCGGGAGGTCGCGCGGGTGGTGCTGCTCCCCGACGGCACCGGCTACCTCGTGACCGAGGACCTGCAGCCGCTCGACCCGGCGCGGACGTACCAGCTCTGGGCGGTCGTCGGCGACGGCGACGCCCCGCTCCTCATCTCGGCGGGCGTGCTCGGTCCGGCGCCGCGGGCGGCGACGTTCACGGTCGACGCGCCGGTGCAGGCGTTCGTCCTCACCGTCGAGCCGGCCGGCGGCGTCGAGCGCTCCGAAGCGGGGGCGTATGCCAGCGGCGAGCTCACCTGAACCGCCCCCGGCGGGCGCCGGCTTCGGCGTGTACGTGCACGTGCCGTTCTGCGCGCACCGTTGCGACTACTGCGACTTCGCCACGTGGACCGACCGCGCGCACCTGATGCACGACTACACCGACGCGTGCGTGCGCGACCTCGCGGCGCGTCGCGCCGAGGGCCATCCGCCCGCGACGTCGGTGTTCTTCGGCGGCGGCACGCCGTCGCTGCTGCCCGCGGGCGAGCTCGTACGCGTCCTCGACGCGATCGAGCGCGCGCCCGGCGCCGAGGTGACCGTCGAGTGCAACCCCGACTCGGTCGACGCCGCGAAGCTGCGCGCGTACGCCGCGGCGGGCGTCAACCGGCTGTCGTTCGGCGCGCAGTCGTTCTCGCCGCACGTGCTGCGCGCACTCGGCCGCACGCACGACCCCGCCAACGTCGCCCGCGCGGTCGCGCTCGCCCGCGACGCCGGGATCACCGACCTGAACGTCGACTGCATCTACGGCACGCCGGGGGAGACGCTCGACGACTGGCGCCGCACGCTCGACGCGGTCGTCGGGCTCGGCGTGCCCCACGTCAGTGTCTACGCGCTCACCGTCGAGCCGGGCACCCCGCTCGGACGGCGTGTCGCGGCGGGCGCCGTGCCCGCGCCCGACGACGACGACCAGGCCGACGGGTACCTCCTCGCGGACGAGGTGCTCGGCGCCGCCGGCTACGAGTGGTACGAGATCTCCAACTTCGCCCGTCCGGGCGCGCAGTGCCGCCACAACCGCTGCTACTGGGAGCAGGGGGAGTACCTGGGGATCGGCTGCGCCGCCCACGGGCACACGGGCGGGCGGCGCTGGTGGAACGTGCGGACCCCCGAGCGCTACGTCGCGCGGGTCGCCGCGGGCCGCTCGCCGGAGGCGGGCCACGAGCGACTGGACGGGGCGGCCCGGGCGGAGGAGGCCCTGCAGCTCGCGCTGCGCACCCGCCGGGGCGCCGGCGTCGCCGGGCCGGCGGTCGAGGAGCTGCGGGCCGCGGGCCTGCTCGAGCCGGGTCCCGGCCCGGCCGTGCTCACCCGCCGCGGCCGCCTGCTCGCGTCCGAGGTCACCGCCCGCCTCGCGCTCGCGCTCGCCGCCGGGACGGCCCGCGCGGGCGGGGCCGGGGTGCGGGTCCCGTGACCCGGCGGCGCCGGCCGCTGCGGCGGGCGGTTCCGGCGGCGCCTGGCACTCGCTAGCATTGAGTGCCAACGAGAGACCGGGCGACGCCGGCCGGCCGTGCCCCCACCCGGCCCGCACGGGCCGGGCCGGCGCCGAGAACCCCGAGAGCCCCGAGAGCGGGTGCCGATGCGCGAGGCCGACCAGCACGACCCGAGGCGCGGCGAGGTCCTCGTCGAGGAGCGGCTCGACGACCGCAAGGCCGCGATCCTGCGGGCGATCGTCGAGCGGTACGTCGCGTCCGCGCAGCCCGTCGGATCGGCCGCGGTCGCCCGCAGCACCGACCTCGGCGTCTCGTCGGCCACCGTCCGCAACGAGATGGCGACCCTGGAGCGCGACGGCTACATCGTCCAGCCGCACACGTCCGCGGGCCGCGTCCCCACCGACCGCGGCTACCGCTACTACGTCGACCACCTCGCGGGCGCCGGGATGCTCCCCGCCGCCGAGCGCCGCAGCATCGCCGAGTTCTTCACCTCGGCGACGATGGCGATGGACGAGCTGCTGTTCCAGACGAGCCACCTGCTCGCCCGCATCAGCGCCCACGCGGCCGTGGTCGTCGGGCCGCAGCCCGAGGCCGTCGTCATCCGCAGCGCCCACCTCGCCCAGCTCCAGCCGCGCCTGCTGCTCGCGGTCGTGATCCTCTCCAACGGCGCGGTCGAGAAGGAGGTCGTGCACCTCGACGAGGACGTCGACGAGGCGTCGGTCGCGACGGCGAGCGCCCTGCTCGCCGAGCGCCTCGCGGGCCGCCGGCTGGGCGACCTGCCGTCCCTCGGCGGCCCGCCCGGCGCGGGCCCGCCGCCGGTGCCGGAACGGCTCGTGCGCGCGTCGTGCGACGCGCTGTGCGTGCACCTCAGCCAGCACCACGCCGAGCCGCTGTACGTCGGCGGCGCGAGCCGGCTCGCCGCCGAGCAGGACGCGTTCACCCAGACGACCGTCGCCCGCCTGATCGACCTGCTGGAGCAGCACGTCGTCCTCGCCTCGGTGCTGCGGGAGATGCTCGGCCCCGGGTTGACCGTGCGCATCGGTTCCGAGAACGAGCGCGCCGACCTGCGGGAGTGCGCCGTGGTGCTCGCCCCCTACCTGGTCGAGGGGGAGCCCGCGGGGACCGTCGGGGTGCTGGGGCCGACCCGCATGGACTACCGGAAGGCGCAGGCCGCGGTGGTCGCCGTCTCCCAGCAGCTCGGGCGGCAGCTCTCGCGATGAGCCGCGACCTGTACGAGGTGCTCGGCGTCGCGCGCTCGGCGACCGACGACGAGATCAAGAAGGCCTACCGCGCGCTCGCCCGCAGGTACCACCCCGACGCGAACTCCGGCGACCCCGACGCCGAGGAGCGCTTCAAGGAGGTGCAGGCGGCCTACGAGACGCTGCGCGACCCCGAGCGGCGCCGGCGGTACGACATGTTCGGCACGACCGACGAGCGCGCGGGCGCCGGATTCGGCGGGGGCGCGGGCGCCTTCGGTCTCAACGACCTCTTCGACGCCTTCTTCGGCGGCGACGTGTTCGGGGGCCGCGGGCGCGGGCGCGCCGCCGCGGCGGAGGCGATGCGCGGTCCCGACGCCGAGGTGGTGCTGGAGCTGAGCCTCGCCGACGCGGTGTTCGGCGCCAAGAAGACGCTCGAGCCGCGCATGCCCGTCGAGTGCGAGACCTGCGGCGGGCGGGGCGCGGCGCCCGGCACGCAGCCGGTCGCGTGCACCACGTGCAACGGGACCGGGGAGGTCCGCCAGGTGCGGCGGTCGCTCCTCGGCCAGCTCGTCACGGCGGGCCCGTGCCCGGCGTGCGACGCGACCGGGGAGGTCTTCCCGACACCCTGCGCCGGCTGTGGCGGCGAGGGGCGGGTCGCGGGCACCCGCCGGCTCGACGTCGACGTGCCCGCCGGCATCGGCGACGGCCAGCGGCTGCGCCTCGCCGGCCGCGGTCCCGCCGGGGTGCGGGGGGCGCCCGCGGGCGACCTGTACGTGGGGGTCCGGGTGGCACCCCACCCGACGCTCGAGCGCCGGGGCGACGACCTGTACCTGCGCCTGCCGGTGTCGTTCGCGCAGGCGGCGCTCGGTGCCCGGCTGGAGGTCGAGACGCTCGACGGGCCGCGGGAGGTCGAGCTCGCCGCGGGCACGCAGCCGGGCGCGCAGCTCCGGCTCCGCGGCCTCGGCGCGCCGTCGCTGCGCACCGGGCGCCGCGGCGACCTCGTGTGCGAGGTGGTCGTCGAGGTCCCGACGAACCTCTCGGCCGAGGAGGCCGAACTGCTCGCGCGCTTCGCCGCGCTGCGCGGCGAGCGGGTCGACCCGCCGCGCGAGGGGTTGTTCTCGCGCATCCGCTCCGCGTTCCAGGCGTGACCGGCGCGGGCTGGGCGGCGGCCGAGCGCGGCACCGTCGCGCACCTGTTCGTCGCGTCGCTCGACGACCGCTGCACGGTCGACGGTCCCGACGGCCACCACCTCCAGCGGGTGCGCCGGCTCCGGCCGGGCGAGGAGGTGACCGCGGCCGACGGCACGGGACGGTGGCGGCGCTACGTCGTCGCGGACGTGCCGCCGGGGCGGGTCGTGCTCGACGCGCGCGCCGAGGTGCGCGCCGAACCGGAGGTGCGGCCCGCGCTCGCGCTGGCGCTCGCCCTCACGAAGCAGGGCCTCGACGCGGTCGTGGCGGGCTGCACCGAGCTCGGCGTCGTGCGCTTCGAGCCCGTGCGCGCCGCCCGCAGCGTGGTGCGCTGGGACGACCGCCGGGCGCAGGCGGCGGTCGCGCGCCTGCGCGTGATCGCGCGCGAGGCCGCGGCGCAGTGCCGCCGGGCGCGCGTCCCCGAGGTCGCGCCGGTCGCGGACCTCGCCGACCTGGCGGCGCGGCGCGACCTGGTGGTCGCGGACCGCGAGGGTGTCACGGCGTCCGCGCTCGCCGAGCCGGCGTCGGGCACCTGGACCGTGCTCGTCGGGCCCGAGGGCGGCCTCGACGCGCACGAGCGCGAGGTGATCGGGGACCGGCCGCGGCTCGCGGTCGGGCGCCACGTCCTGCGCGCGCAGACCGCGCCGGTGGCGGTCGCGGCGGCGCTCGCCGAGCGGGCCCGGGAGCGGCCGCCCTGACCCCTGCCGGCGTCTGCGGGAGCGCCGCGCCGACGTGGCCCGAGTGGGTGGCTGGGCGCGAGTGAGCGTCCGTTGCTCCTGTTGCGTTCACGCCGAAGCATGACTTTCACGGAGCGTGCTGTTACGATCGAACGACGCGCCGGGGTGCACGCTCCGGTGCCACCCGGGAGCCGGGGGCGGCGACCGGGGGCACGTGTCCAGGGGGCGAGGGGGCGAGGTTGGCGACGACCGGAGCACGGGTCGGCGAACGCCTGCGAGCGATCCGCCGTCAGAAGGGTCTGTCCCTGCACGACGTCGAGGCGCGCTCGAACCTCGAGTTCAAGGCGTCGGTGCTGGGCGCGTACGAGCGGGGCGAGCGCGCCATCTCCGTGCCGCGGCTGCTGCGGCTGGCGGAGATCTACGAGGTGCCCTCCGACCAGCTCCTCCCCCGGGAGGTGGACGGCGAGATCAGCCTGGTCGACAGCGGCGGCTCGCTGCTCGAGTCGGGGTTCACGATCGACCTGGTCCGGCTGCACGACCTCGACGACCCGGACGCGCAGATCCTCGCCAGGTTCGCCTCCTCGATCCAGCTCGAGCGCCAGGACTTCAACGGCCGGATGCTCACGATCCGGCGGTCCGACCTGCGGGTGCTCGCCGCGGTGATGGGCCGCAAGATCGAGGAGCTGGGCGCGCGCCTCGAGCAGCTCGGCCTGCGGGCCCCCGCCGGCGTCTGAGGTCCACGGTACGGGGACGGGCCGGGGCCGTGCCGGCGCTACCCTGATCGCACTTTGGCTCCGCCGTCCACGAGTACCTCGGTCAAGATCCTGGTTCCCGGCAACCACCTCATGGTGGGGCTGCTCGGCCAGCGCGACGAGCTGCTGCGCCTGGTCGAGGACGCGTTCCCGGTGCAGATCCTCGTGCGCGGCAACGAGATCACCGTCACCGGCGACGCGCACGAGGCCGAGCGCGTCGGGCGCCTGTTCGAGGAGATGGTGGTGCTGCTCGAGCAGGGCCACGAGCTCGACCGCGAGGGCCTCGGCCGGTCGATCGCGATGCTGAAGGCCGACCAGCGCCCGACCGAGGTGCTCACCACCGAGGTCGTGCGGGGGCGCAAGACCGTCCGGCCCAAGACCGCGGGCCAGAAGCGCTACGTCGACTCGGTGCGCGACAACACCGTGACGTTCGTCGTCGGGCCGGCGGGCACGGGCAAGAGCTACCTCGCCGTCGCGCTCGCCGTGCAGGCGCTCCAGGCGAAGCAGGTCAACCGCATCATCCTCACCCGCCCCGCCGTCGAGGCCGGCGAGCGTCTCGGCTTCCTGCCCGGCGACATGCTGGCGAAGGTCGACCCGTACCTCCGCCCGCTGTACGACGCCCTGTACGACATGCTCGAGCCCGAGAGCGTCGCGCGGCTGATGGAGCGCGGCACCATCGAGGTCGCACCCCTCGCGTACATGCGCGGCCGCACGCTCAACGACTCGTTCATCATCCTCGACGAGGCGCAGAACACCACGCCCGAGCAGATGAAGATGTTCCTCACGCGGCTCGGCTTCGGGTCGCGCGCGGTGATCACGGGCGACGTGACGCAGATCGACCTCCCCGACGGGCGGGGGCGGTCCGGCCTGTTGCACGTGCGCGACGTGCTCGACGGGATCGAGGGCCTGACCTTCGTCGAGCTCGGCTCGCCCGACGTGGTGCGGCACCGCATCGTGCAGGACATCGTCGACGCCTACGAGCGTCACGAACGGTGAGCGACGTGCACGCCGCGCCCTGTGTGTTCGGCGCGGACGAGCAGCGCGACGTCGAGGTCGACGTGCCGCACTGGGTCCGGCTCGCGCGCTTCGTCCTCGAGCAGGAGCGCGTGCCCGAGCGGTTCGGCCCGGCCGCCGAGATGTCGCTGCTGTTCGTCGACGAGGAGACGATCGCCGACCTCAACGAGCGGTTCCTCGGGTCCTCGGGCCCGACCGACGTGCTCGCGTTCCCGCTCGACGAGGAGCCGCCGCCCGGCGGCCGCCAGCCGGACCAGGGGGGCCGCGGCCCGGGCTCGCCCACCGACCCGAACGACCCGCCGGCGCTGCTCGGCGACGTGGTCGTGTGCCCGGTGTACGCCCGCCGCCAGGCGCTCGCTCGCGGCGTGCCCGTCGACGAGGAGCTGGCGCTCCTCGTGGTGCACGGCGTCCTGCACCTGCTCGACTACGACCACGCGGAGCCCGAGGAGACGACCGCGATGCGCCGGCGCGAGCAGGAGCTGCTCGACCGCTTCCGCGACCTCGACGCGAAGGGATGAAGGGCCCGATGTCGGCACCCCCAGATACCGATAGCCTCGGCTCGATGCACGGGCGACCGTCGCTCGAGCCCGCCGCACGAAGGTGCGCGGCGTGAGCACCGCCGACTGGCTCGCCGTCGCCGCGATCGTCGTGCTCTTCCTGACGGCGATCCTCCTCGCGATCGCCGAGACTGCGTTCCTGCGGATGAGCCGGGTCAAGGCCCTCGCGCTCGAGGAACAGGGCGAGAAGCGCGCCGGGAGGCTGGCGGCGATGCTCGAGCACCCCGAGCGCACCGTGAACGCCGTGACGCTCATGGCGCTCGCCGCCCAACTCGTCACGTCCTACCTCCTCGGCATCCTCTTCGGCGGATCGGGGCCGCTGTGGGTGGCGGCGACCCTCGTCCTCAACGTCGTCGTCTTCTTCGTGTTCGCCGAGGCCGCGCCGAAGACCTGGGCGGTGCAGCACACCGACCGCGCCGCGCTGCGCACGACCCGGTTCCTGTGGTTCCTCACCGAGTTCCCGCCGGTCCGCTGGGTCGTGCGCGCGCTCCTCGGCTTCGTGAACTGGATCCTCCCCGGCAAGGGCCTGAAGAAGGGGCCGTTCGTGACCGAGGAGGAGATCCGCCAGATGGCGGACGTCGCCGCCGAGGAGGAGTCGATCGAGACGGAGGAACGGGAGCTCATCCACTCGATCTTCGAGTTCGGCGACACGGTCGTGCGCGAGGTGATGCTCCCCCGGCCCGACATGGTCGCGGTCGAGGCCGACGCGACCGTCGACGAGGCGATCTCGATCGCGATCGACGCGGGCAAGTCGCGCCTGCCGGCGTTCGACGACACGACCGACAACATCGTCGGGCTCGTGTTCCTCAAGGACCTCGTCGCGCGCTCGGCCGCGGGGGAGGGCGACGCGCCGGTGCGGCAGAGCCTGCGCCCCGCCCACTTCGTCCCCGAGTCGAAGCGCGTCGCCGAGCTGCTGCGCGAGATGCAGACCGAGAAGTTCCACATGGCGATCGTCGTCGACGAGTACGGGGGGACGGCGGGCCTCGTGACGATGGAGGACCTGCTGGAGGAGATCGTCGGCGAGATCAGCGACGAGTACGACGTCGAGGAGCCGACCGTGGAGCGGCTCGCGGACGGGACGTTGCGGGTCCCCGGCCGCACGCCCATCGACGAGGTGAACGAGCTGCTCGGCGTCGAGCTGCCCCAGGACGAGTGGGACACCGTCGGGGGGCTGGTGTTCAGCACGCTCGGGCACGTCCCCCACGACGGCGAGTGCTGCGCGCTGTCGGGGCTCGACTTCTGCGCGGAGCGGGTGCAGGGGCGGCGGATCGTCTCGGTGCTCATCCGGCCCGCCGCGCCCGACGGCGCCGCGCCGGCCGGCGCGCGCGAGGAGGCGGCGCGCAGTGGGGTCGAGCCCGCGGGTGCCTGACGCCGCCCCGCCGGGCGGCCCCGGCGTCTTCCGCTCGGGGTTCGTCTCGCTGGTGGGCCGGCCCAACGTCGGCAAGTCCACCCTCGTCAACGCGCTCGTGGGCACGAAGGTGTCGATCGTCTCCGACCGCCCGCAGACGACCCGCACACAGGTGCGGGGCGTACGCACCACGGACCGGTCGCAGATCGTGCTGCTCGACACCCCCGGCGTGCACAAGCCGCGCACGCTGCTCGGTGAGCGCGCGAACGCGCGGGCGCTGGCCACGCTCGCCGAGGTCGACGTCGTGTGCTTCCTCGTGGAGGCGGACGCGCCGATCGGCCCCGGCGACCGGTTCGTCGCCGAACGGGTCGCGGCGGTCGACACCCCCGCGGTGCTCGTCGTGAACAAGACCGACGCCGCGAGCCCCGAACAGATCGCGCAGCGGCTCGCGGCGGCCGCCGAGCTCGGCGACTTCGCCGCCTTCGTCCCGCTGTCGGCCCGCACCGGCGACGGCGTGGACCTGCTGGTGGGCGAGATCGAGGCCCGGTTGCCGGCCGGGCCGCACTACTACCCGCCGGGCGTCGTCACCGACGCACCCGAGTCGTTCCTCGCGGCCGAGCTGTTGCGTGAGCAGCTTCTCGCCATCGCCCGGGAGGAGCTGCCGCACTCGATCGCGGTGACGACCGAGGAGGCCGAGCTGCGCGAGGGCGCGTCCGGCCCCGTGCTCGCGCTGCGCGTGGTGGTGCGCGTCGAGCGGGAGTCGCAGAAGGGCATGGTCATCGGCCGGCGCGGCGAGGTGCTCAAGCGCGCCGGCACCGCGGCGCGCCGCGAGCTGGAGGCGTTGCTCGGCACCCGGGTGCACCTCGAGACGCACGTGCGCGTCGACCCCCACTGGCAGCGGCGACCGCACGCGCTCGACCGCCTCGGGTTGTGAGGCCGCGCCGCGCCGGGCGGCCGGCGGGTCGCGGCCGCGTGCCGTCGCACGAGTTCACGAGGCGCGCCGGATGGCGCGCCCGGGCGGATTCGGTCGCCCGGGGCGGGGCCGTTGTAGTCTCCGGCCACGTCGCCCAGTCGAGGAAGGCTGATGTCCGACCGCATCAACCGGCTCCGTCGTGGGGCCGTCACCGGTGCCACGACGCTCCTCGGCGCGGCCGTGCTCGCGGGCTGCGCCGACCAGGACAACCAGCAGACGTCGCTCGACCCGAAGGGGCCGGACGCCCAGCAGATCCTCGACCTGTTCAGCCCGTTCTTCTGGATCGCGGTCGTCATCGGGGTCGGCGTCGTCGGCGGCACGATCTACGTGGCGCTGCGGTTCCGGGAGAAGCCGGGCCGGCCGCGGGCCCCGAAGCAGGTGCACGGCAACACCGCGCTCGAGGTCGGGTGGACGATCGTCCCGGCGCTCGTCCTCGTCGTCATGGCCGTCCCGACGGTCGCGACCATCTTCGACCTCGCCGAGAAGCCCGGTGAGGGCGCGCTGACCGTCGAGGTGGTCGGCAAGCAGTGGTGGTGGGAGTACGAGTACGTCGGCGAGGGCGTCGTGACCGCCAACGAGCTCCACATCCCCGTCGACCGCCCGGTGGAGCTGCGGATCTCGGCGCCGGCCGACGGGGTCATCCACTCGTTCTGGGTCCCGAACCTGGCCGGCAAGAAGGACGCCGTCCCGGGCCGCACCCACTTCCTGCGGATCGAGGCCAGCGAGCCCGGCACCTACTTCGGCCAGTGCGCCGAGTACTGCGGGCTCTCGCACGCCGACATGCGGCTGCGGGTGATCGCCCAGCCGGCCGACGAGTTCGAGGCGTGGCTCGCCGCCCAGAAGGAGCCGCTGCCCGAGTCGGACGCGCAGTTCGTGCGGGAGGTGCTCACCGACAGCTGGGGCTGCACCGGCTGCCACCGGGTCGACGTCGCGGGCGCGGAGCCGGCCGACATCCGCACGGGCCCGAACCTCACGCACCTGGGGGACCGTACGAGCTTCGGGGCGGGCCTGTACGACACCAACGTCGACGAGCTGACGGAGTGGGTCTACGACGCACCCGCCCGCAAGCCGTTCGGCCCGCTCGACCCCCTGAAGCGGATGCCCTCGTTCCGGGAGGGGGGCATGACGCGTGAGCAGGCCCGCGAGATCGCGGAGTTCCTGTGCACGACGGCGACCGATCCCGAGAACGAGCAGCGTTGTCTCGGAGGATCCGGGGAGGCGCAGCAGTGAGCACCGTCCAAGACGCCCTGCCCGTGCCGCGGGCGCGCCTGCTGCAGCGGCCGCGCGCCACGACCGGGGTGTGGAGCTGGTTCACCACCGTCGACCACAAGAAGATCGCCGTCATGTACGGGGCGACGGCGATCCTGTTCTTCGTCGCCGGCGGCATCGAGGCGCTCCTGATCCGCCTCCAGCTCGCGCAGCCGAACGGCTCCGTCCTGTCGGCCGACGCCTACAACCAGCTCTTCACCATGCACGGCACGACGATGGTGTTCCTCGTCGGCATGCCGATCGCCGCCGCCTTCGGCAACTACCTCGTGCCGCTGATGATCGGCGCGCGCGACGTCGCGTTCCCGCGCATGAACATGCTCGGGTACTGGGTGTTCCTGTTCGGCGGGCTGTTCCTGTACTCGTCGTTCCTCTTCGGCGACGCGCCGAACGGCGGCTGGGTCAACTACGCACCGCTCAACAGCACCCCGATGTCGCAGGGGTTCCTGCCGGGGCACGGCCCCGACTTCTGGGCGGTCGGGATCATCCTGCTCGGCATCGGGTCGGTCGCGACGTCGGTCAACTTCATCGTGACGATCCTCAACATGCGCGCGCCGGGCATGACCCTGATGCGCATGCCGGTGTTCGTGTGGATGATCCTCGTGATCGCGTTCCTCACGTTGTTCGCGATGCCGCCGGTCACCGCGTCGCTGATCCAGGTCTACCTGGACCGCAACTTCGACGCGAACTTCTTCAACGCCGCCGCCGGCGGTGACCCGCTGCTGTACCAGCACCTGTTCTGGATCTTCGGCCACCCGGAGGTGTACATCCTCATCCTCCCGGGCATGGGCATCGTCTCCGAGATCCTCCCGGTCTTCAGCCGCAAGCCGCTGTTCGGGTACGCGATCGTCGTGTTCTCCGGCATCGCCATCGGCTTCCTCGGCTGGGGCGTGTGGGCGCACCACATGTTCACGTCGGGCATCGGGCCGGTCGCGCAGTCGGCGTTCGGCCTGGCGACGATGCTGATCGCGGTCCCCACGGGCGTGAAGATCTTCAACTGGCTCGGCACCGTGTGGGGCGGGTCGGTCCGGCTCGCGTCGCCGATGCTGTTCGCGCTCGGGTTCATCGCGCAGTTCACGATCGGCGGCCTGTCCGGCGTCATGCACGCGATCGTCCCCGCCGACACGCAGCAGCACGACACGTACTTCATCGTCGCCCACTTCCACTACGTGCTGTTCGGCGGGCTGATCTTCGCCGTGTTCGGCGGCCTGCACTACTGGCACCCGAAGATCTTCGGCCGGATGCTGCACGAGGGCCTCGGCAAGCTGATGTTCTGGCTGCTCGTGATCGGGTTCAACCTGACGTTCTTCCCGATGCACTTCCTCGGCCTCGAGGGGATGCCGCGCCGCACCTACACCTACGGCGAGGGCCTGGGCTGGGACACGATGAACCTGCTCGCGACGGTCGGCGCGTTCGTGATCGCGTTGGCGGTGCTCGTCTACATCGTCAACGTCCTCTACTCCACGCGCCGCGGCGCGGTCGCGCCGGCCGACCCGTGGGACGGCCGGACGCTCGAGTGGTCGACCGCGTCGCCGCCGCCCGAGTACAACTTCGCCGAGATCCCGGTCGTCTCGCACCGCGACGAGCTGTGGCACCGCAAGTACACCGAGGACGACGAGGGCCGGCTGCTGCGCCTGCCCGCCGGCGGCGCGGTCGACACCGCCGAGGGGCACGGCGGCGAGGGCCACGGGATCCACATGCCGTCGCCGTCGTACTGGCCGATGGTGCTCGCGGCGGGCATGCCGGTGCTCGGCTACGGCTTCGTGTTCAAGAACTGGTGGCTGGTGGCGCTCGGCGTCGCGGTGTTGATGTTCGGGTTGTACGCGTGGGCGGTCGAGCCGCCCACCGAGGAGCACGCGGACGGGGGGCACCACTGATGGCGCAGGCGGTCGTCCCCGCGGGGGGAGCGGGCGCGGTCGAGCGGGCGGGCGCGCACGGTCACGCCGGCGCGCACGCGGCCCACGCGACGAACACGGGCGTCAGCAACGCGAAGCTCGGCATCTGGGTCGTTCCTCGCGTCGGAGGCGCTGTTCTTCGGTGCCTTCATCGCGACGTACTTCCTGTACCGGGGCCGCGACGCCGACTTCCTGGGCGGGCCGACCCCGTCGGAGCTGTTCGACATCCCCTTCACGTCGGTGACGTCGTTCGTGCTCCTCATGAGCTCGCTGTCGATGGTGCTCGCGCTGGCCGCGATCCAGCGCGGCGACGAGCGGCGCCTGCGCATCTGGCTCATGGCCACCGCGCTGTTCGGGATGGTGTTCATCGGCGGCCAGGTGTTCGAGTTCACCGAGTTCTACCGGGAAGGGCTCAGCCTGTCGACGAACCTGTTCGGCACGACGTTCTTCACGCTCACCGGGCTGCACGGCGCGCACGTGACGGTGGGCATCGTCTGGCTGCTGACGCTGTGGGGCCGGTCGATGCAGGGCAAGCTCCACCAGGAGCACGCGGAGGCCGTCGAGATCGCGGGGCTCTACTGGCACTTCGTCGACATCGTGTGGATTGTCATCTTCACGGCGATCTACCTCGTCCCGCAGCACTGAGGACCACCGAGGACGGCGACACGATGAGCGATCAGGGAAGCGGCACCGACCTCGTGGAGGCCACGCCGGCGACGCCCGCCGTGCCCGCCGCGGACGTGGTGGAGCGCGCCGACGAGCACGCGCACCCAGGTCCGCGCCAGTACGTGGTGATCGCGGTGGTGCTCTCGATCCTCACCGCGCTGGAGGTGGGCCTGTACTACCTCGAGGGCGACGTGAGCAACAACCTGCTCATCGTGCTGCTCGCGGTGCTCGCGACGCTGAAGTTCTTCCTCGTCGCCGCGTGGTACATGCACATGCGGATGGACGCACCGTTCTTCCGCCGGATCTTCGTCGTCGGTCTCGTGGGGGCGATGATCGTCTACGGCGTCGTGATGCTGACCTTCGCGAGCACCGTCCTGGCGTGAGCCCGTGACCGTGATGCCCGCCGCGGTCCCGTTCCCGGCCTACGAGCCCCACCCGGACGTGTGGCTGCTCGTCGGCCTGCTGGCGGCCGGGTACTGGATCGCCGTCGCCCGGGTCGGGCCGCGGCTCGCGACGCCGGGCACGGCGGTGGTGACCCCGCTGCAGGTCACGTGCTTCACGGCGGGCCTGGTCGCGCTGCTCGTCGCCTCCGACTGGCCGGTCCACGACCTCGGCGAGGGCTACCTGTTCTCGGTGCACATGGTGCAGCACCTCGTCTACTCGATCGTCGCGGCGCCGCTGCTGCTGCTCGGCACCCCAACCTGGATGGCGCGGGCGCTGCTGCGGCCGCCGGCGCTGCTGCGGTCCGTGCGGTTCGCGTCGCGCTTCTTCGCCGCGACCGTCCTGTTCAACGCCGTCGTCGTGTTCACCCATGTCCCCGCGGTCGTCGACGCCGCGCTGAACAACGGCCTGGTCCACTTCGCGATCCACGCCCTGATCCTCGTGTCGTCGCTGATCGTGTGGATGCCGCTCGCGAGCCCGCTGCCCGAGGTGCCGCGCTTCCAGCCGCTGGTGCAGATGCTGTTCCTGTTCCTGCAGGCGATCGTGCCGACGATCCCCGCGTCGTTCCTGACGTTCGGCGACCGGCCGCTGTACCGCTTCTACGAGGGGGTGCCGCGCCTGTACGACGGCGTGTCCGTGTTGGAGGACATGCGGATCGCGGGGCTCGTGATGAAGATCGCGGCGGGCTTCGTGCTGTGGGTGATCATCGCTATCGTCTTCTTCCGGTGGTACAACGCGGAGGAGGTCGGCACGGCGTCGCGCCGGGTCCCGCGTGCCCTCGACCGTGAGCTGATGGAGTTGCCGCACCGATGACGACCGACACGACCGAGCGCGACGAGGCGGCGCCCGAGGCGGCCGGGGGAGAGGAGGCCGCGGCCGCCCCGCCCGCGCCGGAGCCCGTCCGCTTCTGGGACCGTCCCGCCGTCGACCGCTACCTGGTGCCGGTGCTGCTGCCGGTGCTCGTGGTGGCCGGCCTGGTGATGTTCGTGCTGAACGTGTCGCGGATCTTCCTCGCCGAGCACGGCAACGTGCCGGTGGTGGTCGGCACGCTCATCACCGTCGTGATCCTCGTGGGGGCCACGGT
Organism: Acidimicrobiia bacterium; assembly: GCA_026002935.1. Classification (GTDB taxonomy): domain Bacteria; phylum Actinomycetota; class Acidimicrobiia; order IMCC26256; family PALSA-610; genus BPGH01. Next base: position 2,934,180 of record BPGH01000001.1, on the reverse strand, counting down.
GCTGTCCGCCGCGCCGCGGATGCGCTCGTCGTCGCTCGCGCTCGTGACCGGTGCGTTCGTCTTCGCGGTGCTGATGGGCGGGTGGCTCTCGCTCGGGCACGCCGAGCCGGAGGAGGAGGTGGGTGCGGGCCTGCCGCCCGAGGGCCCGGCCGCGGCCGAGCTCGAGTTCCGGTCCGACAACTTCTTCTTCGACCCGGCGACGGTCGAGACGCAGACCGGCATCGTCCGCATCACGCTGAACAACGTGAACGGCCAGCACACCTTCGTGTTCGAGACGCCGGGCACCGAGTTCGCGGGCCTCGAGGTCCAGAACCCGGGCGACACCGACACCGCGCGGGCCTTCTTCGGCGAGCCCGGCGAGTACGTCTTCTACTGCTCGGTGCCCGGCCACCGCGCCGCCGGGATGGAGGGCGTCGTCACCGCGGCCGGTGACCCGGTCACGCTGGCCGAGGCCGAGGCCGCCGCCGGCGAGGCCGGGGGCGGCGAGGGCGGCGCCGGGGGGCGAGGGCGGCGGCGAGGCCCCGGCGCCGTAGGGGCGAGGGCGGCGGCTCAGGGCACGCGCACCGTCAGCGCGGCGGGCACCGCCTCCATCGTCGCGGGGAGGGGGCCGACGCGCTCGCCGTCGGCGTACACGTCCATGGGGGCCGCCGGGTCGAGCGACTCGAGCCGCACGCGCCGGCCGCGCAGCGTCCGCACGGCCGGGTGGGTGACGTGGGTGCCGCGGAACACCCGGGGGAACGCCCACAGGAACCGGGCCCGGTTCAGTGCGCCCACCACCGTGACGTCGAGCAGCCCGTCGTCCATGCGGGCGGCCGGGGTGATGCGCATCCCGCCCGCGTAGGCCGGCCCGTTGCCGACGGCGACGAGCCACGCGCGCACCTCGTGCGCCTCGCCGTCGACGGTCAGCCGGAACGGGTGCGGCCGGTACACGGCGAGCGTGCGCAGCACGGCGGCGACGTACAGGCCCGTCCCCGACAGCCGTGTGACGGTGTTCGCCCACCGGTTCGCCTCCGCGTCGAACCCGGACGCGGTCACGCACGTGTACCAGCGGCCCTCGACCCGGCCGAGGTCGACGACCCGGTCGCGCCCGCGCGCGAGCACGTCGAACGCCCGGAGCGGCCGCCGCACGTCGTAGCCCAGCGTCCGCGCGAAGTCGTTGCCCGCGCCGGTCGGCACGATCGCGAGCCGCCGGCCCGTGTCGGCCGCGACCGCGGCGACCTCCGCGACGAGGCCGTCGCCGCCGCAGGCCACGAGGTCGTGCCCCGCCCCCGCCGCCGACCGGGCCAGCCCGGTCGGCGCGCCGGGGGCGGGCGACACCTCGCAGCCGGCCCCGGCGGCGTGCGCCGCGGCGCGGATCGCGTCGAGCATGCGGGACGTGCGGCCGCGCCCGGCGGCGGGGTTCACCACCACGGTCCACGGCACGGGCGGCAACGCTAGTGCGCGCCCGCGCGCCGTGAAGGTTCCGTGGAGATCGCCGCGGGCAGCCGCCGCCGGCCCGCCGCGGGGGTACGGTCCGGTCGTGGTCCATCTCGACCCCGACCGGATGCCCCGCCACGTCGCCGTGATCATGGACGGCAACGGGCGTTGGGCGCAGCGGCGCGGGCTGCGGCGCACCGAGGGCCACGCGGCCGGCGAGGAGGCGCTGTTCGACACGGTCGAGGGCGCACTCGACATCGGCCTCGCATGGCTCACCGTGTTCGCGTTCTCCACCGAGAACTGGCGGCGGCCGCTCGACGAGGTCCGCTTCCTCATGAACTTCAACGAGCGGCTGCTGGAGGCCCGGCGCGACGAGCTGCACGAGCGCGGCGTGCGCGTCCGGTTCCTCGGCCGGCGCGGCGGGCGGGTCCCGGCGCGCGTCCGCCGGCGGATCGAGGAGACCGAGGCGCTCACGCGCCGCAACACGACGATGACGCTCGCGTTCGCCTTCAACTACGGCGGCCGCGCGGAGCTCGCCGACGCGGCGCGGGCGATCGCGCGCGAGGTGGCCGCGGGCCGGCTCGACCCCGAGCGCGTCGACGAGCGCGTGCTGCACCGACACCTCTACGCCCCCGACATGCCCGATCCCGACCTGCTCGTGCGCACGTCCGGCGAGTACCGGATCTCGAACTTCCTGCTGTGGCAGCTCGCCTACTCGGAGCTGGTCTTCTCCGACGTGCTGTGGCCGGACTTCCGGCGCGAGCACCTGTTCGACGCGATCGCCGAGTACCAGAAGCGCGAGCGCCGCTTCGGCGCGGTCTGACCCGGGCCGCCGGTGCCGTACCGGCGTGGGGGCCGTCCCCGCGTGCGCCGTTGGTGGGTGCGCGGCGACCGGTCCGGGTGCCGGGGCGGGCCCGCGGCGACGGAATTACACTGGTGTCATATGTCGCGCCTCTACCGGGACGAGGGGGTCGTGCTGCGCACGATCAAGCTCGGTGAGGCCGATCGCATCGTGACGCTCCTCACGCAGGGCCACGGCCGCGTCCGGGCGGTCGCGAAGGGCATCCGCAAGACCACCTCGAAGTTCGGCGCCCGCCTCGAGCCCGCGAGCCGGGTCGCGCTGCAGTGTCACCGCGGCCGCGAGCTCGACGTCGTGACCCAGGTCGAGACGATCGAGGCGCACCGCGTCCTGCGCGAGGACTACGGGCTGCTCACCCGGGCCGTCCCGATGCTGGAGGCGGTCGACCAGGTCGCGCCGGAGCGGGAGCCGGCCCCGGCGCTGTACCGGATGCTGACCGGCGCGCTGCGCACGCTCGCGCAGCGGCGCAGCCCGGTCGTGACCCCCGCGTTCTTCTGGAAGCTGTGCTCGCTCGAGGGGTTCCACCCGCTGCTCGACGCGTGCGCCCGCTGCGGCACGCCCGCACCCGAACCGGGTCCCGACGACGGCGCCGACCCCCGGGCGCTCGTCGCGTTCGACCTCGACGAAGGGGGCACGGTGTGCCGGTCGTGCGCCCGGGGCGGTGGCCGCCCGTGCTCCCCGGGCGCGCTCGCGCTGCTCGGCCGCATCCTCGGCGGGGGGTTGAACGCCGCGTTGGCGGAGCCGCCGGGCCCCGCGGTGCACGAGGTCGAGCAGCTCGCGGTCCGGGCGCTGGAGCACCACGTGGAGCGTCGGCTCCGGTCGGCCGCCCTCCTCTAGGTAATTTGGGCACTCCATGACTGCTCCCGACCCGAAGCTGATGGACCGCGTCGTCAACCTGACCAAGCGGCGCGGGTTCGTCTTCCCGTCGTCGGAGATCTACGGGGGCTTCCGGTCGACCTGGGACTACGGGCCGCTCGGCGTCCTGCTCAAGCGCAACGTGAAGGACGCCTGGTGGCGCTCGATGGTCCAGCTGCGCGACGACGTCGTCGGCCTCGACGCCGCGATCCTGATGGCGCCGAAGGTGTGGGAGGCGAGCGGCCACCTCTCGACGTTCACCGACCCGCTGGTCGACTGCCGCAACTGCAAGGAGCGCTTCCGCGCCGACCACCTCCCGGAGTCGGGCGCGTGCCCGAACTGCGGCGCGAACGGCAGCTTCACCGAGGCGCGCCAGTTCAACCTGATGTTCAAGACCTACGTCGGGCCCGTGGAGGACGACGCGTCGGTCGCCTACCTGCGGCCGGAGACGGCACAGGGGATCTTCGTCAACTTCAAGAACGTGCAGACGACCTCGCGCAAGAAGCCGCCCGTTCGGGATCGCGCAGGTCGGCAAGTCGTTCCGCAACGAGATCACGCCCGGCAACTTCACGTACCGGACCCGCGAGTTCGAGCAGATGGAGATGGAGTACTTCGTGCCGCCGGGCGAGGGCGAGAAGTGGTTCGAGTACTGGGTGCAGGAGCGGTTCCGCTGGTACGTCGAGTACGGCATCCCCGAGGAGATGCTGCGGATCCGCCCGCACGACCCCGACGAGTTGTCGCACTACTCGGCGGCCACCGCCGACGTCGAGTTCCTGTACCCCTGGGGGTGGGGTGAGCTCGAGGGCATCGCCAACCGCACCGACTTCGACCTCACCCAGCACGCCCGGTACTCCGGGGAGGAGCTCACCTATTTCGACCAGGACCGCAACGAGCACTACGTGCCCCACGTGATCGAACCGGCGGCCGGCGCCGACCGGGCGACGCTCGCGTTCCTCCTCGCCGCGTACCACGAGGAGGAGGTGCGCGGGGAGACGCGGGTCGTGCTCCGGCTCGACCGCCGCCTGGCGCCCGTCAAGGTCGCGGTGCTGCCGCTGTCGCGCAACGAGCGGCTGCAGCCGCTCGCGACAAAGGTGGCGGCGATGCTCCGGCCCCACTTCCAGATCGACGTCGACGACGCGGGCTCGATCGGCAAGCGCTACCGGCGTCAGGACGAGGTCGGAACACCGCTGTGCGTGACGATCGACTTCGACTCGCTCGACGACGGGGCGGTCACGGTGCGCGACCGCGACACGATGGGGCAGGACCGCATCGCGATCGACGCGCTCGTCGACGACCTGCGCGCACGACTCTCCCTCTGCTGAAGGGCCGCGAATGGACGACTACTACGGGCTCCTCGGGGTCCAGGCGGACGCGGAGACCGAGGAGATCCGCACCGCGTACCGCGAGAAGAAGGCGGCGTTCGACGCGGCGGGTGACAAGGAGCAGGTGGCCCGCCTCAACCGGGCGTGGAACGTGCTCTCCGACCCCTACCAGCGGGGCCGCTACGACGAGCAGCGCGCGCAGGCCGCGCTCGACGGCACGCTCGAACGCGACGGCGCGGCCGCCCCGCCGCCGGCGGCGCCGCGCCGCCGGGGCCTGTTCCAGCCGCCCGACCGCACCGCCCCGCCCCCGCAGCCGACGGTCGAGCTGCCACCGGGCGCGAGCTGGCCGCAGCCCCGGCGCCGCCTCGTCGCGATGATCATCGACCTCGCGGTGCTGTTCGTGCTGTTCGTCGGCACGTTCTTCTTCGCGATGCCGGCGATCCTCGACGCGACCAGCCCCGACGAGGTCGACCTCACCGAGCGGCTCGCCGACGAGATCGCGGAGCTCGACGACCTCGAGCAGGCGCGCGACGACGCGCGTGACGAGCGCCGTGACGCCGAGCAGGCGCTCGAGGACGCGCAGGAGGCCGACGGCGACGTCGAGGCGGCGGAGGCGGCGCTCGAGGACGCCCGCGCCGCGGAGGAGGACGCCGCGGCGGCGCTCACCGCGCGCGAGGAGGACGCCGGCGCGCTCGTCGACGAGTGCGACGCCGGGGGCCACGACACCGAGGTCGACCCGGACGACGACGAGGGCGCGCCGACGGTGCGCGAGCGCCTGGAGGAGTGCTACCTCGACGTCAACAGCGGCCTGTTCGGGACCCGGCTCGCGATCATCGAGGGTTTCTTCGTCCTGGGCCTCCTGTACCTCGTGGTGCCGAGTGCCCTGACCGGCCAGACCCTCGGCAAGGCGCTCATGAAGGTGCGCGTCGTCCGCCTGGACGGTTCGCCGCTCGGCTGGGGTGGTGCGTTCAAGCGCTACGGCCTGATCGTGGTCGGCGCGAACGTGCTGTACCTCGTCCTGCAGGTGCTGTCGGCCGCGATCGTGCTCGTCGTGGTGCTCGGCTGGATGCGCAACCCCAACCAGCAGGGCCTGCACGACCGCACCGCGAAGACCCTGGTCGTCGATGCCTAAGCTGCCGGCGACCGCCGTTGGAGGAACGTGATGGCCACCAAGTACGTGTACGCGTTCGAGGAAGGTTCGAAGGAGCAGAAGTACCTGCTCGGCGGCAAGGGCGCGAACCTCGCCGAGATGACCAACCTCGGGCTGCCGGTGCCGCCCGGGTTCACGATCACGACCGACGCGTGCAAGGCGTACATGGCGGCCGGCAACCGTCTCCCCGACGGCCTGATGGACGAGGTGGCCGCGGCCCGCGCGGCGCTCGAGGAGAAGATGGGCAAGCGGCTCGGCGACGCCGTCGACCCGCTGCTCGTGTCGGTGCGGTCGGGCGCCCCGTTCTCGATGCCCGGGATGATGGACACCGTCCTCAACCTCGGCCTCAACGACGACTCCGTGAAGGGCCTCGCGAAGCAGACCGCCAACGAGCGCTTCGCCTACGACTCGTACCGCCGCTTCGTGCAGATGTTCGGGAAGATCGTCCTCGACGTGCCGGGCGACGCGTTCGAGGAGGCGCTGCACGACCTCGTCGAGCACAGGGGCGTGAAGAACGAGACCGAGCTCTCGGCGGAGGACCTCGCCGGGCTGGTGGAGACGTTCAAGGGCATCGTGAGCGGGAGGCCGGCGTCGACTTCCCGACGGACCCGTCCGAGCAGCTCCGCTACGCGATCGAGGCCGTGTTCCGCTCGTGGAACGGTCGGCGCGCTCGCGACTACCGCAGGCTCGAGGGCATCCCCGACGACCTCGGGACCGCGGTCAACGTCCAGACGATGGTGTTCGGCAACAAGGGCGACGACTCGCGGCACGGGCGTCGCCTTCACGCGCAACCCCTCCACGGGGGAGAACGTGCCGTACGGCGACTTCCTCGCCAACGCGCAGGGCGAGGACGTCGTGGCGGGCATCCGCATCACCGAGCCGCTCGACGCGATGGGCGCGCACTTCCCGGAGTGCCACCGGCAGCTGCTCGACGTGCATGAAGCTGCTCGAGAACGCACTACCGCGACATGTGCGACATCGAGTTCACGATCGAGCAGGGGCGCCTGTTCATCCTGCAGACCCGGGTCGGCAAGCGCACCGCGGCCGCGGCCCTGCGCATGGCGGTGGAGATGGAGCGAGGAGGGACTCATCGACCGGCGCGAGGCGGTGCTGCGCGTGCAGCCCGCGCAGCTCGACCAGCTCCTGCACCCGCAGTTCGACCCGAAGGCCTCCTACACGGTGCTCGCGAAGGGCCTCAACGCGTCGCCGGGCGCGGCGGTCGGCAAGGTCTCTTCACCGCCGACGACGCCGAGGCGCCGCGCGGCCGCGGGGGAGCGGGTGATCCTCGTCCGGCCCGAGACCTCGCCCCGACGACCTCCACGGCATGATCGCCGCGCAGGGGATCCTCACCGTCGCGCGGCGGGCTCGTCTCGCACGCCGCGGTCGTCGCGCGCGGGATGGGCAAGCCCGCGATCTGCGGTGCCGAGGCCCTCAAGATCGACCTGAAGGCGAAGGCGTTCGAGGTCGACGGCACGGTCGTGCGCGAGGGCGACGTCATCTCGATCTCGGGCAGCACCGGCGAGATCGTCGTCGGCGAGGTGCCGGTCGTGACGCCCGAGCCGACCGGGCACTTCGCCACGATCCTCGGCTGGGCGGACGGGTACCGCACGCTGCGGGTCCGCACGAACGCCGACCTCCCCGAGGACGCCACCAAGGCCCGCGAGTTCGGGGCGGAGGGGATCGGCCTGTGCCGCACCGAGCACATGTTCCTCGGCGGACCGGCTGCCGATCGTGCAGCGCATGATCCTCGCGGAGACGCCCGAGGAGGAGGCGCGCGCGCTCGAGGAGCTGCGCGCCCAGCAGGAGGAGGACTTCCGCGGGATCCTCGAGGCGATGGACGGCCTCCCGGTCACCGTCCGCCTGCTCGACCCGCCGCTGCACGAGTTCCTGCCCGACACGAGGAGCTGCTCGTCAAGGAGGCGACCGGCGAGATCACCGACGACGAGCGCAAGCTCCTCCACGCCGCGTCGCTGTGGCGCGAGTCGAACCCGATGCTCGGCACGCGCGGCTGCCGGCTCGGCATCATCAAGCCGGGCCTGTACCGGATGCAGGTGCGCGCGCTCATGCGGGCGGCGTGCGACCGCAAGGCCGCCGGCGGCAACCCGATCGTCGAGATCATGATCCCGCTGATCGTCGACCCGCGCCGAGCTCGCCCTGATCGAGTCGTGGGTGCGCGACGAGGCCGCCGCGGTCACGGCCGAGCGCGGCGTCGAGGTGGAGTACCTCGTCGGCACGATGGTGGAGACGCCGCGCGCCGCGCTCGCCGCGGGCGAGATCGCCGAGGTGGCCGAGTTCTTCTCGTTCGGCACCAACGACCTCACCCAGATGACGTTCGGGTTCAGCCGCGACGACATCGAGGGCCGGTTCATGGCCGAGTACCTCGACAGAAGCTGCTGCCGGCCAACCCGTTCGAGACGCTCGACGCCGAGGGGGTGGGGCAGCTCGTGCGGATGGGGGTCGAGCGCGGCCGTGCGACGCGCGCGGGGCTGAAGCTCGGCATCTGCGGCGAGCACGGTGGTGACCCCGCGTCGGTGGCGTTCTGCCACGAGGTCGGCCTCGACTACGTGTCGTGCTCGCCCTACCGCGTCCCGCTCGCGCGCCTCGCGGCGGCGCACGCCGCGCTCGGCTCGGCCGGGCCGGGCACGACCGCCTGACCGGCCCGGCGCCCGTCCCGGCCGGTGTCGCACCCGGCCGGTGTCGCACCCGGCCGGTGTCGCACCCGGCCGGTACCCTGCGGGCGTGACCTCCCTGCGCGACGCGGCGATCGTCCAGCGACACGGTCGTGCGCCACGCGCACGCGGCCGCGTACGTCGGTGCGGCGGTGCGGCCCCGCGCCGAGCGCGAGGCCGAGCTCGACGCGCAGCTCGCGCCGGGCGCGACCCGCCCCGTCGGGGCCGGGAGCCGGGCCGTGCCGGAGGATCCCGACCCGTTCCGGCTGTGCTTCGAGCGCGACCTGGATCGCGTGAAGCACTCCGAGCCGTGGCGCCGCCTCGCCGGGAAGTGCCAGGTGTTCGTCGCCCCGCAGGACGACCACCTGCGCACGCGCATGACGCACGCGATCGAGGTCGCGCAGGTCGCGACCAGCATCGCCCGCGCCGCGGGCCTGTGCGTCCCGCTCACCGAGGCGATCGCGCTCGCGCACGACTGTGGCCACGGGCCCGCCGGCCACGCCTCCGAGGAGGCGTTCTCGCCCTACCTGCCGGGGGGCTACGACCACGCGGTCTACGGCGCCGACGTCACGCTCGCCCCGCTCAACCTCTGCCACGAGACGCTCGACGGCGTGCGGAACCACTCGTGGCGCCGCCCCGCGCCCGCGACCCCCGAGGGCGAGGTCGTCGCGTGGGCCGACCGCATCGCCTACGTCTGCCACGACTTCGAGGACGCCGTGCGCGCCCGCATCCTCACCCCCTCCGACCTCCCGGCCGAGGTCCGCGACGTCGTGGGCACCGCCCGGCGGGAGCAGCTCGGCGCGTTCGTGCGCGCCGTGCTGCGTGCGGTCGACCGCACGGGCCACGTCGGGATGACGGAGCCGGAGGCCTCCGCGCTCGCGGCGTTCCGCGCGTTCAACTTCGAGCGCATCTACCTGCGGCCCGCCGCCCGGCGCCAGGCCGAGCGGGTCGTCGCCCTCCTGCGCGGCCTGGTCGACTTCTTCGTCGACGCGCCCGCCCGGCTCGTCGGCGGCGCGGGCGTGCCCGCGGTTCCGTCGAGGCGGCCGCGCACGCCGTCCGCTACGTGAGCGGGATGACCGACCGCTACGCGCTCGCGCTCGGCGTCGAGCTGCTCGGCTGGCGGCCCGAAGACCTCCCGCGGGGCGTCTGAGCGCACCCCTAACCTGGCCCCGATGGGCATCCTCGACGAGGACGTCGCGAGGGTCCGGGAGGCCACCGATCTCGTCGCACTCGCGAGCGAGCACATCGCGCTCAAGCGGGTGGGGCGGCGGTACCAGGGGCTGTGCCCGTTCCACAGCGAGAAGACGCCGTCGTTCTCCATCAACCCCGAGCTCGGGGTGTTCCACTGCTTCGGCTGCCAGAAGAGCGGCGACGCGATCACCTTCGTGCGCGAGATCGAGCACCTCGACTTCGTCGAGGCGGTCGAACGGCTCGCGGCCCGGGCGGGGATCACGCTCCGCTACGACGACGCGTCGTACTCGCGCGAGCGCCGGCACCGCGAGCGGCTCCACGAGGCGGTCGCCGAGGCCGTCGCCTTCTACCACGCGCTGCTGCTCGACGCCCCCGAGGCCGGCGCGGCTCGGCGCTACCTGCGCAGCCGGGGGTTCGACGGCGATGCCGCGCGCCGGTTCTCGCTCGGGTACGCGCCCGAGGGCTTCGACGCGCTGAGCCGTCACCTGCAGGCGAAGAAGTTCTCCCGTGACGACGTCGTGGCGGCCGGCCTCGCGTTCGTCAACCGTGCACAGAAGCTGCAGGACCAGTTCCGCGGCCGGTTGATGTTCCCGATCTGGGACGCGCGTGGCGACGCGGTGGGGTTCGGTGCGCGCGCCCTCGACGGCAGGCCCCCGAAGTACAAGAACTCCGCCGAGAGCGCGATCTACCACAAGTCGCGCCTGCTGTACGGGCTGAACTGGGCGAAGGCGGAGATCGTCGCGCGCGGCGAGGTCGTGATCTGCGAGGGCTACACCGACGTGATGGCGTTCACGCTCGCCGGGGTCCCGAACGCGGTCGCGACGTGCGGCACCGCGCTGGCCGACGACCACTTCCTCACCCTCAAGAACCTCGCGCGCAAGGTGACGCTCGCGTACGACGCCGACGCGGCCGGGCAGGCCGCGGCCGAGCGCTGCTACCAGTGGGAGCAGCGGTTCGAGGTGCAGTTCCAGGTGGCCGACCTGCCGGCCGGGCGTGACCCCGCCGACGTGTACCGCGACGACCCCGCGGCCCTCGAGCGTGCGGTGACGCGCGCGACGCCGTTCCTCGAGTTCCGCATCGACCGGCTCCTCGCGGCGTCCGACCTCTCCACGCTCGAGGGGCGGGCGCGGGCGGCCGAGGCCGCGGCGCGGCTCGTGGCCGAACACCCGAGCGACCTCGTCCGCGACCAGTACGTGATGAAGCTCGCGGGCGACCTCGAGATCGACCCGGACTCGTTGCGCGGTGCGGTCGCGCGGTCGCTCGCGTCGCCGCAGTCGTCGCGCGAGCCGGCCCGTCCCGGGCCGCAGCGGGTGACGCAACGCGCCCGCGGGGCCGTCGACCGGCGCGAGCTCGACGCGCTCCGCTGGGCGCTGCTCGCGCCCGAGGCGATGAGCGGTCGGCTCGACACCGCGCTCTTCGCCGACCCGGTCGCGCGCGAGGCGTTCGACGCGTTGGTGAGCTGGCCGTGGCACGAGTGCCTGGAGCGCGCGTCGCCGGAGGCCTCCGCGTTGCTCCAACGCCTCGCGGTCGAGGAGCCGCCGGCAGTGGCCGATGCCGCCGATGCGGCCGCGCGCGTCTTCGTGAACCTGGTCGAGGCGTCAAGTCAGCGCCTGCTGGCGACGATGTTGAGGCGAGGTGACGACCGGTCCGTCGAGGTGAAGGCGCTGCTCGACGCGCTCGTGAGCGCGCGCGCGGACGAGCACTGGAGCGCGGCGGGGGAGATCGCCGAACGATTGGTAGGGTGGATCACCGATGGTGGAGACCGAGACGGCTGAACCCGGGGCATCCAACGGCGCGCCGGACGACGCGACGCTCGACCCGCCCACCGCCGGCCCGACGCCGCCGCGCCCGGACAGCGCCGTCACGGGCGACGGTGGCGCGTCCGCGTCCCGCGACGACGCCACCGCCGCCATCGGCTCGGTCGTCGACCTCGTGCGCGAGCGCGGGTTCATCACGACCGGCGAGATCTTCGCCGCGTTCCCCGACCTCGAGCCCGACACCGACGTGCTGCGCGACCTCTACGAGACGTTCGAGGGCCGCGGCATCAAGGTGCTCGACGAGATCGCCGAGGAGCTGCACCTCGAGGACCAGCGGCGCACCGGCGTGGCGCCGGATCCGGCCGCCGGTCGACGGCGCGGCGACGGCCGCGAGCACCGGCCCGCCGTGGTGTCGCGTCCGGGCGGTGCGCCCGCGCGCGGCGCGCCCGACGACGCCGACGACGCGCTGGGCCGCGCGGCCGCGCGCGTCGCGTACTCGGAGGGCGGGAGCTTCGACCCCGTCCGCATGTACCTGAAGGAGATCGGCAAGGTCCCCCTGCTCACGGCCCAGCAGGAGGTGGACCTCGCCCGGCGCATCGAGGCCGGGCTGCACGCCGCGCAGCAGCTCGACGCCGCGGGCGACTCGCTCACCGAGGTGCAGCGTACGAGCCTGCTCGCCAACGTGCGGCGACGGCGAGCTCGCCCGCCGGCAGCTCACCGAGGCCAACCTCCGGCTTGGTGGTCTCGATCGCGAAGCGCTACGTCGGGCGCGGGATGGCGCTGCTGGACCTGATCCAGGAGGGCAACCTCGGGCTGATCCGCGCCGTCGAGAAGTTCGACTACACGAAGGGCTTCAAGTTCTCGACCTACGCGACCTGGTGGATCCGCCAGGCGATCACGCGCGCGATCGCCGACCAGGCGCGCACGATCCGCATCCCGGTCCACATGGTCGAGACGATGAACAAGGTCTGCGCGATCCAGCGGCAGATGCTGCAGGAGCTCGGGCGCGAGCCGACGGTCGGAGGAGATCGCCGCGAAGGTCGAGATGCGCCCGAGCAAGGTCCGCGAGATCCAGCGGATCTCGCAGGAGCCGGTGTCGCTGGAGACGCCGGTCGGCGAGGAGGAGGACTCGCACCTCGGCGACTTCATCGAGGACCCCAACGGACGCGCCCGCCGACGGCGGCGCGCGCGCGCGATGCTCCGGAGGCGATCGAGGAGGCGCTGAGCGAGCTCACGACGCGGGAGCGCGACGGTCGTGCGGTTGCGCTTCGGCCTCGACGACGGGCAGTCCGCGACGCTCGAGGAGGTCGGCCGGGAGTTCGGCGTGACCCGCGAGCGCATCCGCCAGATCGAGTCGAAGACGCTCGCGAAGCTCCGTCACCCGACGCGGTCGCAGCGACTGCGCGACTACCTCGAGGAGTCGTAGCCACATCCACCCGGTGGGGGGTACCGGGGTGGGCGCGCGGCCCGGGAGCGGGCACGCCGGTTGCGGCGGGGTCGACGACACCGTCGCCCGGATCGCGACCGCGCGGGGCGGCCCGAGATCGTCGGTGTCGCGACGGGTGCGCGCCATCCCGATCGAGGTACGGCCGTGATCGAGGTACGGCCCCGATCGAGGTACGGCGCCGCCGGCCGGTGCCGCGTCACCCGGACGCACCGCGGGATGATGGGCCTGATCCGGGCGCTGCTATCCTCGGCCGATCCTTCCGGGGTGGCGCAATTGGCAGCGCGGCGGACTGTTAATCCGTAGGTTGAGGGTTCGAGCCCCTCCCCCGGAGCCGCCGGGGCCCCCGTCGCCCCTGCGACGTGGGCGGCGCCCCCCGGGATCGCCGTCCCGTGTCACACCGCCCGCCCGTCCGCCGTCTCTGGTGGTGTGAGGGTGGACGAGGGCGGAACGGCCGGGGCGACGGTCGACCGGTGGAGCCCGGGCGGTCTCGACCGCCTGAAGGAGCTGTACGGGCCGCTGCGGCGGTTCGCGGCCGTCGTCGGCCGCATCGACGTCGACCCCGACGACCTGGTCCAGGAGGCGTTCACGCGCGTCCTGGCGCGGCCGGAGGGCGCGATCGGGGACCTCGGGCCGTACCTGCGCCGGGCGATCGTGAACGCCGCGACCGACGAGCGCCGCCGGGCGCGCCGGCGGGACGACCTCGTCGCGCGCGTCGGGTTCGCCGACGTGACGAACGACGTGTACCCGAGTGAGCTCGCGGATCTCCTGCGTCTCACGCCGCGCTCGCGTGCGCTGCTCTACCTCGTCGAGGTCGAGGGGTGGCTCGTCGCGGAGGCCGCCCGGGCGACCGGGATGACCCATGTCGCGGCGCGCGCCGCGCTCGTACGCGCCCGGCGAACGTTGCGCGCGGAGTTGGAGGCGGACGATGGATGATCTCCGGGAACGTCTGGAGCGCCTCGCGACGCGGGGCCGCCCGCGCGGGGCCGACGCCGTGCTGGCAGCCGCGCTCGCCGAGGCCGGCCGCCGGGCGGGCGGCCCGGACGCGCCCGGCGGCCGGGCCGGAGCGGGCGCACCCGCCGTCCGTCCGGCGACGCCGGCGCCCGGCGAGGGGGCCGCGGGCCCGGTGCCGAGCGTCGCGATGGAGCCGGGCCCGGGCCGCCGGGGCCGGCACCCGTGGCGCAGCGTGGTGGCGGCGGCCGGGCTCGCCGCACTGCTCGGCGTCGGGACGCTCGGCATCGCCTCGCTGCTGTCGGGCGGGGGTGCGGCGTCGCCCGAGGCGGCGGTCCGCCGGCTCGCCGACGCCGTGGCCGCGGAGGACCCGCTGGCGGCCGTCGGCGCGCTCGCCCCGGCCGAGGTGCAGGGCCTGCGCGACGCGGTCGGGGACGCGGCGCGGCGCGCCGAGGAGGTGCGGCTGGTGGAGGACGCGTCGGCACCGTTCGCCGGGGTGGACGTCACCGTCACCGATCTCGACCTGTCGAGCGAGGAGCTCGCGCCCGGCTTCGCGAAGGTGACGCTGCACGCCGGCCGGCTCGACGCGCAGGCGCGGCGCGAGGACGTGTCCGAGCTCGTCCGCGAGGCGTGGCACGGCGACGACGACGCCGTGTGGCACGGGACGCTCGACACCGCCGAAGCCGACGTCGACGTGCAACCCTTCGTGATCGCGGTGCGCGAGCGCGGCGGGTGGTACGTGAGCCCCGCGTACACCGCGCTCGAGTGGCTGCGCGTCCTCAACGACCTCCCGGCGGCCGATCTCGGGTCGGGCAGGGCCGCCGCGCCGGGCGCGGAATCCCCGGAGGGCGCGGTGCGCGGCGCGCTCGACGCCCTCGCGGCCAACGACTGGGACCGCCTCTGGGCCTACGCGACTCCCGACCAGCTGCCGCTGTACGACTACCGCGACGCGTTGCGCGAGCTGCTCGCGGACGAGCGGTTCGAGTTCACGGTCGACACGTTCTCGGCGACCACGGACGTCGACGGCGACGTCGCGCGCGTGTCGGTGACCGCGTCGGGGACCTACTCCGACGGTGGTCGCTGGTATGCCGACCCGCGGTGCGTGCGGTGGCAGGACGGCGGCGCCCCGGCGTCCCCGCCCGGTTGCGCGGGCCCCGCCGGCGATCCGTACGGCCCCTGGCTCGCCGTCGGCGCCACCCACGACGGCACGGCCACCGTCGTGCGCAGCGTGCCGGTCACGGTGGTGCGGCGCGACGGCCGCTGGTTCGTGAGCGCGATGGCGACGGTGACGGAGGTGATCCGCGCCGGGGTCGCCGGGATCGACGAGCAGGACGTGTTCGGGCTGCTCGGCCTCGAGCACCTGCTGGAGCCCGACGGCGAGCTCGAGCTCGGCCGCTCGGTCACCCTGCCCCCGGGGGTTGCGTCGACCTACGTCTACGAGTTCGAGGGGCGCGCCGGCCGGCGTGTCGTCGGCGAGACGGTCGCCGTCGGCGCCCCGGCCGGCTCGGGGCGCGCGATGCACGCGAGCTCCGTGATCCTCGATCCGGGCGGTGAGGAGGTCCCGGGTGGCTCGGCAGTGTTCGCCGGGTTCCCGGTGGAATTGCCCTCCGACGGCCGCTACCGGATCGTCGTCCGCCCCGACGGCGACCTCCGGGTCCGCTTCACGCTGTACGACGCGGACGCCGCGCCGGCCGGCGTCGTCGACCCCGGTTGGTCCCCGAGCGGCTGCAACCCCGGTTCGGCCGCGGGATGCGTCGC
This sequence comes from Acidimicrobiia bacterium, assembly GCA_026002935.1. GTDB lineage: Bacteria > Actinomycetota > Acidimicrobiia > IMCC26256 > PALSA-610 > BPGH01. The sequence goes on along the minus strand of BPGH01000001.1, from coordinate 2,918,808 downwards.
GCCCCGCCCGGACGCGACGCCCGACGGATGAGCGCGCGGGACCGGCACGCGCGCCTCTCGGAACTGGCGTGCATCGGCGGGGGCGGCGCGCTGCTCGCGTCGGCGTTCGTGCACTGGCTGCGGCGGGGTCCCGGGCACACGCTGCGCGGGCACGAGCTCGTGGACGCGGTGGTCGCACTGGGCGGCACGCTGCCGGGGCTGACCGCCGCCCGGCTGACCGTCCTGTGGTACCTCGTTCCGCTGACGGGTGCGCTCGCCTGGGTCGCGTGCGGGTTGTGGGGTGCCGGGAGCCGGGTGACCCGCGGGCTCGCCGTCGTCGCCGCGGTGGTCACGACGCTCGTCGTCGGCGCGTTCGTGTGGACCGTGGGCACCGGCGCGCTCGGGCCGGGGCCGTACGTCGCGGCCGCCGGCGCGGCCGCCGTGCTGGGCGGTTCCTGGGCGTCGGCCAGAATGGCCGCCCCGGGCCCGTAGCTCAGTGGTCAGAGCAGGCGACTCATAATCGCTCGGTCGGAGGTTCGATCCCTCCCGGGCCCACCGCGCGCGCCCCGGCCCGTCACGGGCGCGCCGCCGCGGCGGGTGGACGGGCGCGCGGTCCCGCCGGTGACGGTCCACCGCCCGTCGATCGGCGCCTCCTGTCCCGCGACGGCGGGCGCTCGTGCCGCCCGGTCGGGCTCGGGGGATCCCGGCCACGCGTGCGGTGGGAGCGGGCCGTGTCGGGGCCGCCACGTGCCGTTCCCGCGTGCCCCGGCCGTGCCGCCCCGGCCGGTTGGCGACCGGGCCGGGCCGACGGCGATCATCGCGGGCGTCGACCCGGCACCCCGGGATCGGGGCTTCGGCCCCGTCCGGTCGGCGCCGATGAGGAGACGTGACCCCGGTGCACCTCGACATCCCCGACCTGCGCACGATCCTGCGGCACGTCGCCCCGCGCGTGGTCGAGGGGACCCTCGTGCCACTGGTGCTGTTGATGGCCGGCCTCCGGCTCCTCGGGCCGCGCGGCGCGATCCTGACCGGGGTCGTCTGGGTCTACGGCGCGATCGTCGTGCGGCTCGTCCTGCGGCGGCGGGTCCCGGGGATCCTGCTCCTGGGCGCCGCCACCCTCACCGCCCGCACCGCGGTGTCGCTCGCGTCGGGGAGCACCTTCGTCTACTTCCTGCAGCCGTCGCTCGGCACCGCGCTCGTCGCGTCCGCATTCCTGCTGTCGGTCCCGCTCGGCAACCCGCTCGCGGGCAGGCTCGCCTCCGACTTCTGCCCGTTGCCGGACGAGGTCGTCCGCAACGAGCACGTCCGGCTGTTCTTCCGGCGCATCTCGCTGCTGTGGGCCTTCGCCTACGCGGCGAACGCCGCGCTCACCATCTGGCTGCTCCTCACCCAGTCGATCGCCACGTTCGTCGTGGCGCGCGTCGCGCTCTCGTGGACCCTCACGATCACGGCCGTCGTCGTGTCGGCCCTGTGGTTCCGTCGGACGATGGCCCGTCACGGCATCCACGTCCGCCTGCCGTCGCTGCGCCCGGGGCCGGCATGACGCAGCGGTTCGCGACGACGCTCGTCACGGGCGACGGGCTGCGCCTGTCGGTGCGGGGGCTCCTCGCCGCCGACCCGGTCGCCACCGTCGTCGTCGTGCACGGCTTCACGGCGTCGGCGAGCTGTCCCCACGTCGGCGAGCTGGCCGGGACGCTCCACGCCCTCGGGTACGACGTCCTCACCTACGACGCGCGCGGTCACGGCTCCTCGGACGGTGAATCGACGCTCGGCGACCACGAACGCCACGACGTCGAGGCGGCGGTGGCGTACGCACGCGAGCGGACCCCGCGGGTCGTGATCGTCGGCGCGTCGATGGGCGCGATCGCCGCGCTCCGCTACGCCGTCACCGACAGCGGGCTCGCGGGGCTCGTCGCGGTGTCGTGCCCGGCCCGGTGGCGCGTCCCGCGCAACCCGCGCGGCGTGCTCGCCGCGGCGATGACGCGCACCCCGGTCGGCCGCCGCCTCGTCGAGCACCTCGCCGGGGTGCGCGTCGCGGCCCGCTGGACCAACCCGCCGCCGCCGCTGGCGCTCGCGCCACGGCTCGCGGTCCCGACCGTCTTCGTGCACGGCGCACAGGACCGCTTCGTGCCGGTGCACGACTCGGCGCTGCTGCACGACGCGGCGCCCGGGCCGAAGCGGCTCGCCGTCGTCGCCGACCTCGGGCACGCCTTCGGTCCGAGCGCGCTCGGCACGATCGCGGAGTCCGTGGAGTGGGTGCTGGCCGCGCGTGCGGTCAGCCGCTGAGGGTCACGCCGCCCGCCCGTCCCCAGCGGCCGGCACCCACCGCCAGGCGAGCCCGACCAGTCCCGGACCGGTGTGCACGATCATCACGAGCCCGAACGACGCCACGAACGCGACCTCCGGCTCGGCCACGGCGCGCACCCGCGTCAGGAGCGCCTCCGCCTGCTCCGGCGCCCGCGCGTGGAGCGCGGCGACCTGCAGCGCGGCGCCGGGGGGCGCGTCCCGGCGGCAGCGCGCCACCATGCGGTCCAGTGCCGCGGTCGTGCCCCGCGCGGGTCGGAGCACGTGCGCCGCGCCGTCGCGGAACTCGAACAGTGGCGCGAGGCCGAGCGCGCGCCCGGCGCGCCCCGCCAGGCCGGGCACCCTCCCGCTGCGGACGAGGTGGTCGAGGTCCGGGACCGACGCGACGAGCCGTACCTGCCCGACCGCGGCGAGTGCCGCCGCCTCGACCCGGTCGAGCGGCGCGCCGTCGGCGGCCGCCCGGGCCGCCGCGAGGACGACGAGCGCCTGCGCCCCGGCGGCGGTCCGCGTGTCGACGACCCGTACCTCGCAGCCGGCCGCGCGCGCGCCGAGCACCGCCGACTCGTGGGTGCTGCTCATCGTCGCCGCGATCGTGAGCACGCACACGGCGTCGGCACCGCGGCGCGCCGCGGCCGTGATCGCGGCCTCGAACTCGCCCGGCGTCGGGCCCGAGGTCTTCACGTCCCGGTGCGCGAGGAGCTCGGCGAGCGGGATCTCGTCCTCGTGCACGGACCGGCCGTCGACCGTCACCCACATCGGCACGACGGTGATGCCGTGGCGGTCGACGATCTCGCGGGGGAGCGCCGCGGCGCTGTCGGTCACGATGGCGACGCTCACGCCGGCTCCTCCCCGGCCGCGGGCTCGTGCCCACGGACCCTTCCTGCGCTGAGCACCACCAGTGTGCCGGAGCACAACAACACGACGCGGGCCGGTTCGAGGGTCCCGAGGATCGGCCAGCGGACGTCGCCGAGCAGCTCGCCCGCGAGCCCGGCGCCGATGGCCGAGAGGGCGAGCGCGAGGCGCACGACGACGTGGAAGGCGGAGAAGGCGAGCACCCGTTCCGCGCCCTCGAGGCGCGACTGGAGCGTCCCCATCCCGGACGCGAGCGTCCACGTCGCGGCCGCGCCGAACGCCACCGCACCGAGGTACGCGATCCACACGGCGGGGGCCAGGCTGAAGCCGGCGACGACGGCGCCCAGCACGACGAGCCCGGCGCGGGTCGCGGCGAGGCCGTCGAGGTCCCCGGCCGTGCGCAGGAGCTGCAGGCCGGTGACCGCGCCGATGCCGAAGAGCGCGATCAGGACCCCGAACTCGGTGTCGGTCGCGCCGAGCACCTCGCGGACGAACACGATCCCGAGCGAGAACAGCGCGCCCAGCCCGCCGGCCACCGCGACCGTCGCCGGCATCACGGCCTGCACGAGCGGGATCCTGAACGCGGCCCGGAACCGCAGTTCGCCGGCGGCGGCCCCGCCGCCCCCGCGCGTCCCTGCCGCGCGCGCGAGGTGGGTGAGGCGGGCGACGAGCGCCGCCGACCACAGGAACGAGGCGGCGTCGACGAGGAACACCAGTGCGTAGGTGCGCCCGAGGACGTCGCTCGCGGGGAGGGCGGCGACCGTCGCGAACAGCGCCGCGCCGAGGGGGATCGTGCCGTAGGAGGTGCCGAGCACCAGGCCGTTGGCCAGCGGCAGGTCCTCGGGCTCGACCAGGTCGGCGATCGAGGCGTCGCGCGCCGGCAGGAACACGAGGCTCGCGACCTCCAGGCAGAACGCCCACAGGTAGATCCACCAGAGCTGCTCGACGAGCGGCACGAGGGCGACCATCCCCGCACGCGTGAGGTCCATCGAGACCATCGTCCGCCGCCGGTCCCAGCGCGACGCGGCGCGCGCGGCGAGCGGACCGCCGACGGCCCCGGGGAGCAGGCGCAGCGCGAGGATGCCGCCGACGGCGGTCGACGACCCGGAGCGGTCGAGCACGAGGGCCATGAACGCGACGGTCCCGGTCCAGTCGCCGAGTGACGAGATCGTCTGGCCGGCGAGCAGCGTCCGGAAGCCGCGTCGGCGCAGGAGCACACCGAAGCTGCTGCCGTTCCGCCGCCCGCCGGGCGCGGTCATCCGGCGACCGGGTCGTGGTCGAACACGAGGCGGTGCAGGTACGTCCGGGGCCCCCGCACCGCGGGCGGCGCGTTGCCGAGCACCCGCTTCACGAGCATCGGCACCGCGACGCACGCGCCGGCGAGCGCCCCGGCCGCGCCGTGCGTGAGCGCGGTCACCGGCACGAGCGCGAGGTCGGCGAGGAACGAGACCAGTGCGGTGGCGTGCAGGGCGCGTCCGACCGCGAGCCCCAGCAGGAGCACCGCCGCGCCGGGCCACGCGACGACGCCCAGCGCGCCGAGCGCGGGGGAGATGCCACGCCCGCCCGCACCCCGGAGGAACGGCGACCAGTTGTGGCCCGCGACCGCGAGGCCCCCGCACACCGCGGCGAGCGCCGGCCGGTCGCCGGCGACGAGCGGCCCGACGGTCCCCTTCGCGACGTCGCACACCCCGGCGACCGCGAGCGGCCCGAAGCCCGCGACCCGGTACAGCCCGGTCCCCGAGACGGTCCCGGTCCCGACGCGGCGCAGGTCCACCCCGGCCCGCCACCGCGCCATCATCTGCGCGAACGGCACGGCCCCGCACCAGAACGCCACGATGGACGCGACCATCGCGTGCATCGCGCCATTGTGCACAATGGCGCCCGGCCGGCGCCCCGCGCCGCGCCCACCCGGGGGCCGCGCCGGGACCGCGGCGGGTACGCCCGGTGCCCGTAGGCTCGCCGCCCGTGGCACCTCGGATCGTCGTGATCGGCGGGGGCAGCTACCAGTGGGTCCCGAAGCTGCTGGTGGACCTCGTCAACACGCCGTCGCTCGCGCGCGCGGAGGTCGTGCTCGAGGACGTCGATCCCGGGCCGCTGCCGGGGATGGAGGCGCTCGGGCGGCGCCTGGCGGCGCTCGCCGGGACCGGGATGCGGTTCGAGTCGACGACCGACCAGCGCGTCGCGCTCGCCGGCGCCGACTACGTGGTGGTCACGATCTCGACGGGCGGGTTCGCGAGCATGCGCCACGACCTGGAGGTCCCCGCCCGCCACGGCATCCGCCAGTCCGTGGGCGACACGGTGGGGCCGGGCGGCATCTCGCGCGCGCTGCGCAACATCCCGGTGTTGCTGGGGATCGCCGCCGACATGGAGGAGCTGTGCCCCGACGCGTGGCTCCTCAACATCACGAACCCGATGACGACGCTGTGCCGCGCGTTGACGCGCTGCACGTCGATCCGCACGGTTGGGCTCTGCCACGAGGTGACGCTGACGCGCCTCACGCTCTCACAGCTCCTCGGGGTCGACTTCCGCGCGATCGACCTGACCGTCTCGGGGGTCAATCACCTGCCGTTCGTGACCGCGATCGACGCGGGCGGCGCCGACGGCTTCGACCTGCTGCGGGCGCTGCTGGCCGACGCGGCGCGCGCCGGCGAGGAGCCGGTGCCGCCCCCGGCCGGCGGGGGTCCCACGGCGCGGGGGTGGCCGCGGTTGCGCAAGCGGGACCTGCTCGGCGCGAACCGGGTGAAGCTCGCGCTCTTCGAACGCTTCGGTGTCCTTCCCGCCGCCGGCGACCGCCACCTGGTCGAGTTCTTCCCCGGGTTCCTCACCGAGGAGTCGGGTTGGGGGGATCGCTGGGGTGTCCGGTTGACGACGATCGCCGAGCGCGAGGACTGGCTGCGCTTCCACCGGGCCGAGTTCGACCGGCTCCGCGCGCTCGACGCGGTGCCGGCCGAGCCCTCGGGCGAGATCGTGGCGCCGCTGATCGACGCGTTCGAGCGGGGGCGGGCGAGGACGTTCCCCTGCAACGTACCGAACGAGGGGCAGGTCCCCGACGTGCCGCCCGGTGCCGTCGTGGAGGCGATGTGCACGACGCGCGGCCGTGCGCTCGTCGGCCGCGACCGGCCGCGACTGCCCGCCACACCGGCCGAGTGGCTCCGGCGTGTGGTGGCCTCGCAGGAGGCGACCGTGGACGCGGCGCTCTCGGGCGACCGGGACCGGGTGGTGGAGGCGATGCTGCTCGACCCGCTCGCCGGACGCCTCGACCTCGACCGCCTGGTGCAGATGACCGACGACCTGCTCCGTGCGACCGCGCCGTGGCTCCCGCAGTTCGCATGAGCGGCGACGGTCGCTACTCGGAGGTGCTGGCGTTCCCGTCGCGCGCCGAGCTGGCGCGCCGGCTGCCGCCGCTCGCGCTCGGCCTCGTCGTGCTGGGTACCTCCGTCGCGCTCTCCGTGCGCGCCGACCTGGGCGTCTCACCGTGGGACGTCCTCCACCAGGGCATCGCGCGCGCGACGGGGCTGTCGCTCGGCACGGTGGTGGTGCTCGTCGGCGTGGCGGTGCTCGTGGCGTGGATCCCCTTGCGGCAGCGGGCGGGCATCGGCACGCTCCTGAACACGCTCTCGGTCGGCGCGGTCGCCGACCTCGGGCTGTGGCTCGTGCCGCGGCCCGAGCCGCTGGCGGGCCGCATCGCGCTCCTCGTCGCCTCGGTGGTCGGCTTCGGGGTCGGCGCCGGGCTCTACATCGGCGCCGGGCTCGGTCCGGGCCCGCGCGACGGCCTCATGACCGCGATCGCGGCGCGCGGGCACCGGGTGTGGGCGGTCCGCACCGTCATGGAGCTGAGCGTGCTGGCCGTCGGCTTCGCACTCGGTGGCACCGTCGGCGTCGGCACCGTCGTGATCGCGTTCGCGATCGGGCCGCTCACCCACCTCGCGTTGCGGCGGTTCCACCTGCCCGTCTCCGACGCCGCGCCCGACGTGCTCGGCGAGTAACGGGGCCGGGGCGCGTGACCGTCCGCGTCGGGGTGATCGGCACCGGGTTCGGCGCCCGGGTCGTCGCGCCCGTGTTCGCCGGCACCGAGGGGTGTGCGGTCGCGGACGTCGTCTCGGCGCGCGACGCCGACGCGGTCGCGCGTCTCGTCCGCCGTGACGACGTCGACCTCGTCAGCATCCAGTCGCCCCCGTTCCTGCACGCCGCCCACGTGCGCGCGGCGCTCGCGAACGGCAAGGCCGTGCTGTGCGAGAAGCCCTTCGGGACCACCGCACGCGAGGCGCGTGCGCTGCTCGCCGAGGCCGAGGCGGCCGGTGCGGTCCACCTCGTCGACTTCGAGTTCCGGTACCACCCGGCCCGTCGCGTGCTGCGCGAGCTAGTCGGGGCGGGGCTCGTGGGGCCCGTCGAGCACGTGTCGTGGACGCACCTCAGCGCGGGTGCGCGTGTCCCGCTGCGGCCCCACGGCTGGCTGTTCGACCGCGCGCGTGGCGGCGGGTGGATCGGGGCCTGGGCGTCGCACGCGGTGGACACGATCCGGTTCGTGTTCGGGGAGATCGCCGACGCCGTGGGCTTCCCCCGCACCGTGGTGTCCGCGCGTCCCGGCCGCGACGGCGTGGTGCGCGCCTGCACGGCCGAGGACGGGCTGAGCGCGGTGCTGCGCCTCGCGCAGGGCGCGACGGTCACCATCGACAGCTCCTTCGCGTCGACTGCGGCGCTGCCGCCGCGCCTGACCGTGGTGGGCGGCGAGGGCGTGATCGAGGTCGTGGCCGACGAGCGGATCACGCTGCGGCGCCCGGACGGGTCGCGCGAGGAGGTGCCGGTCCCCGGCACCGGCGACGGCCCCGAGGGCCGCGGCGACCGGCACGCGCTCCCGATGCGGCACTTCGCGCAGGTCGTGCGCGACTCGGTGCTGCGGGGCCGCCCCGAGCCCGGGGCGCCGACCTTCGCGGACGGCGCGGCCTGCGCCGAGGTGCTCGAGCGCCTGCGGGGTGACCGCCCCTCGTGACGGGGATGCCCCTCAACCCCGGCCGTCGAGCTCGGCGGCGACACGCGCGACGACACGGCGCTGCCGGTCGTCGAGCCCCGCGAGCCGCGCGTCGTCGAGCTCGTCACCGAACCGGAGGCGGTCGGCGTCGGCGAGCCGCTCCACGGTCGGCATCCACGCCGAGTGCAGCAGCAGCGGGACCCGCTCGTGGCCGGCGCCCCGCAGCGACGCGACCGGCCCGGCGCCCACGTTCCCCGCGTCGAACAGGTCGACGCGGAATCCGGCGTCGCTCAGCACCGGCTGGACCACGTAGCCGTCGTGCCCGCCGGGTCGGGGGCCCGCGTACCTGCTCGCGTCCGGGTCGGTGCCCGGCGCCCGGGGGACGAACGCCGGCGAGGTGATGAGCTCGGACGTGTCCGGGTACTCCCACCGGCATACCGGCTCCATGCCGGGGCGTCGGAAGCTCACGAGGTACCCGGGCGTCTCCTCCGAGACCGCACCGACGTCGATGCGCCCCTCGTACAGCGCCGCGGCGCGTCGCGTGATCCGGCCCGGCCGGCAGCCCTGGTAGCTGACGTGGTGCAGCGTGGGCGCGCTCAGGCCCTCGGTGCTCCAGTCCATCGCCGAGAGCTGGAGGTTGAACGTCCACGCGTCACGGAACCGCCCGCGCTCGCGGACCCTCCCGGTTTCCGGCTCGAACTGGACCTCGAGGATCGACTCGGGCGCCATCGCCATGTTGTACAGGCCGACCGAGGCGGGGTGAACGGGCGCGCCGGTGACGTCGAGGTCGTCCGCCCGGAGGTACAGGCCGAGGTCCATGAGGTCCATGCCCTCCCAGACGACCGAGATGCCGTCGCTGTCGTCGTAGCGCGCGTAGAAGTGGCCGATCGGCGGCGCCACGCGTGCACAGCGGGGCGCGACCGGTGTCCCGGTGGGCAGGGCGAGGAGCTCGTCCTTGCGCACGAGCCACACCGGCGCGTCCGTGTCGACCGTCACGGTGCGCGCGCCGCCGAGCAGCTCGGCCGGGTCGACCTTGAAGTTCCCCGAGTCGCACAGGACGACCCAGTCGCGGGTCTGGCTCACCGTGTGGGTCGAACCACCGAAGGAGATGCCCTCGAGCGGCCACCACCTGACGCTCGTCCCCTCGCGGTCCCACCACACGACGCACGGGCACATCCCGAACGAGGGCGTGGTGACGGGCACGAGCTTGGTGGTCCACAGCCCGGCGCGCTCGGGGTCGGCGACCGGGTGCGCGCACGAGACGAGGAAGGGCAGGACGGCATCGCCGAACATCGACGGACCACCCCAGGTGTCGATGTGGCCGACCTCGGCGACGAACTCGAGGGTCCGGGGATCGATCTCGACCGGGCGGCCGGCGTCCCACGTCGTGAAGAGGCGGTCGCCCCAGGGCAACGGCGCGGTGTTGGACGCGTTGGGCGCGCCGTACGGCGACGTGTAGCCGAGCGGACCGGGTGTGAAGGCCGCGGGGTCGGCGTCGAAGATGCGGCGGCTCGGGTTCCCGATCGCGCGGACCCGCCACGCGAAGCGGTCCGGCGGCGCGCCGTGGGTACCCGGGGTGAGCGAGAGGCGCGCGATCGTGCCGAGGTCGAAGATCCCGTAGGGGAGCCGGCCGGAGATCGCGGGCGCGCTGAAGAACACCTCGCCGGAGACGTCGGACGGCCAGGTGCCGCCCGCGACGACGAGGTCGAAGTCCCGGTGCGGCTCGGTGGTCAGCGATTCGGGCGTCGGCATGGGGCGGTGGTCCTGGTGGTGGGCGCCGCAGGGGGCCGCTGGCGCAGGTGAACAGTGTTCACTAGGCTAGCCGCCGCAGGTGAACACTGTTCAGTCCAGGGCCGGGCTCCCGATGCCGGCGCCCGGGACGGGGGGAACGGCGACGTGGACCCGGTACTCGAGCAGCGCATCCGCGGCGAGCTGGAGGCGAACCGGCGCCGCCGGGGCCCGGCCGCCGGCGCCCGGCCCGTCCCGCCGATCCCCGCCGCCCGCTACGGCGACCCGCGGCTGCACGCCCTCGAGGCCGCGCGCGTCTGGCGGCGCTGCTGGCTCTTCGCGGCCCACGAGTCGGAGGTCGCAACGCCCGGCGACTACCTCACCTTCGACCGGACGGGCGCGCCGATCGTGATCGTGCGAGGCGCCGACGGCACCCTCGCGGCCTTCTACAACAGTTGCCGGCACCGGGGCGCGCCCGTCGTGCGCGACCGGTGCGGTACGGCTCGCCGGCTCACGTGCGCGTACCACTCGTGGTCGTACGACCTCGCGGGCCGGCTGCGGGGGCTGCCCGACGCACGCGAGTTCGTGGACCTCGACCGGGCCTCGCTCGGGCTCGTCCCGGTGCGCTGCGAGAGCTGGGAGGGCTGGGTCTTCGTCAGCGAGGACCGGGACGCGCCGCCGCTCACCGAGTTCCTCGGTCCGCTCTGCGACCAGATGATCGAGGTCGGCGGCCCCTCGCTGCGCAAGCTCGGGACACAGTCCTACCGCGTCGACGCGAACTGGAAGGTCGTGGTCGACGCGTTCCTCGAGGTGTACCACATCCGCACGGTGCACCCCGACAACGCGGCGCTGCTCTACGACGACTCGACCGTGAGCGTCGCGATGCTGCGCAACGGGCACAGCCGCCTGAGCGTGGCGGTCCGGCCGGAGATGCTCGGTGTGATGGATCCGTCGCCCGAGGCCGACAACCCGCGCGTCGGGCGGCTGTGGCGCGAGACGAGCACCTCGTTCGGATGGTTCCCCAACGTCGTGGCCGCGCTCGACACCGGCGCGTTCCCGCTGCTGTGCGCGTGGCCGATCGACGAGCGGACCAGCGAGCTCGAGCTCCAGTGGTTCGCACCCGACTGGGGCGGCGGCGCCCCGCCCGAGGAGCACCGGGTGCGCATGTCTCTGTTCGAGACCGTGATGGCACAGGACACCGCGAACCTGGCCGCGATCCAGCGATCGGTCGCGGCACGAGGCGTGGACGAGCTCCGGATCGGATGGCACGAGCGGCTCATCCACCACTTCCACCGGTCGCTCGACCGGGCCATCGGCGCCGATCGCCTCCCGGACGATCTCGCGGTGTCCGACGCGCTCGACGACCTCGTCGAGCCCGCATGACGAACACGTCGTACCCGCCCGCCCGCACCGCGGTGCGTCCGGCGGGGGACCTGGGTCCCGGCAGTGCGCCGGGAGAGGAGAGGTGCCGAGTGAAGAGCAACCCGAAGGCTCCCCTCGTCGGCCGGGTGGTGAACGCCGCGCGCCAGCCCGACCTCGACGGCATCAAGGCGCCGGTCGCGCGGGAGATCGACGTCCACGACTGCCCGGTCTCGGGGACGCTGCCGCCACGCCTGCGCGGCTCGTTCGTGCGCAACGGACCGAACCCGATGTTCGAACCCGTGGGCCGGTACAACGTGCTCGACGGCGACGGCATGCTGCACGAGGTCGCGTTCGGTGACTCGGGCGTGCGCTACCGCAACCGGTGGATCATGTCCCGCGGCCTCGCCGCCGAGATCGCCCACGGCCGCGCGATCTACCCGGGCCTCGGCAGCGTGCTGTCGTTCCCGGACCCGGCGCTGACCGGCGACGCGGGCCCGGTGAAGAACCCCGCGAACACGCACGTCATCGAGCACGCCGGTCGTCGCCTCGCCCTGTGGGAGGGAGGGCGGCCGACCGAGGTCACCGCCGACCTCGAGACGGTCGGCGAGTACGACTTCGGCGGGCGCCTCGAGGGGGCGATGACGGCGCACCCCCGCCTCGACCCCCGCACGGGGGAGATGCTCGCATTCGGGTACTCGCTGTTCGAGCCCTACCTCCGCTACCACGTCGTCGACGCGGACGGCACGCTGTCGCACAGCGTCGAGCTCGACCTGCCGGCGCCGGTGATGATGCACGACTTCGTCATGACCGAGCACCACGCCGTCTTCCTCGACTCGCCGCTGGTGTTCGACCTCGCCGGCCTCGGCCGGGGGCCGCTCGTGCGGTGGATGCCCGAGCGGGGCGCGCGCATCGGCGTCCTGCCCCGCCGCGGCGGGCCGGACGACATCCGGTGGTTCGACGTCGAACCGGGACACGTGCAGCACTTCTGGTCGGGATGGGAGGACGGCGACCGCATCGAGCTCCTCGGCTCGCGCTACGACGCGCCCGACTTCGGCATCGACGACACGACCGAACCGACCGAGCGCGCGGCGAAGGACGAGAACGCCCGCCCGGCGCGGTTCTGGGTCGACCTGTCGGCCGGACGTGCCGGTTGGGAGCCGATGGACGACCTCGAGGGCGACTTCAACCGGATCAACCCCGCGTTCGACGGCGTCCGGGTCCGCCACCTCTACATGTCGGGGTTCACGGTGCCCGGGCGCCACCTCGGTGACTTCGACGCGATCGTGGCCTACGACACGTCGACCGGTGGGCGCGTGTGGTGGAGCGCCGGCCCGCACGGTCACGTGGGGGAGAGCGTGTTCGCGGCGGATCCGGAGGGCACCGGGGAGAACGACGGGTGGCTGCTCAACGCCGTCCACTACGACGATCGCGACGCGACGGACCTCGTCGTGCTGGACGCGCGTGACGTCGCGGCGGGACCGGTCGCGGCGGTGCACCTCCCGCAGCGCCTGCCGTTCGGTTTCCACGCCAACTGGTTCCCGCAGGTGGGGGGATGACCCCCCGGCGCCGGGCCCCCGCCCTGCTCGCGGTCTGCGCCGGGCTCCTCGCCGCGTCGTGCGGAAGCGACGGCCCGGGCGGGACGGGCAGGACGGCCGCCGGCGGCGGGGCCGAGGTGCTCGACCGGCTCGAGGGCCGGTACGCCCACTACGACGTGGTCGCCTACGAGGGCGACGAGATGAACACGATGATCATCTCCTACGGCTTCACGGACCTCGAACGCACGGGTGACGGCATGCAGGCGCACGACTCGTTCTGCTTCTCCGAGGCCCGCACCGACCAGCCGATCGAGATCTCCTTCTCCGACGCCGCCACCCGGGCCATCAGGCCGGTCCCGACCGCCGTGGAGGTGACGACCGAGAACGGCCGGGGCCGGGTGGAGCGGCCCGAGACGCCGACCGGCATCGGCATCCGGCTGGCCGACCCGGCGCGTGACCCGCTCCCGGACGATCCCAGCGACCCGCGCATCGCGGACGACGACGGCGACGGCAAGCCGGGGGTCACCGCGACGATCGTCGTCTCGCCGGAACTGCGGGGGGAGGTGTACATCGCGCGGCGCGAGATCTTCGCCTACGACGTGCTCGAGCAGCCCGACGGTTCGCTGACCGGGGTCGTGCGGGACCGGTCCGAGCAGCTCGTGATCGGGGCGTCGCACCCGATGTTCGAGACGTCGGGCCGGTGGGTGCAGCATCCCGACCTGCGCAGGAGCCCCATCGTCCTGGTGCCCGTCGGGCGGTCGTGGGACTGCGAGCGCCTGCGCGCGCAGCGGGACGCGCTCTTCCCCCCGACGCCCTCGGTCGACTACTGACCACGCGCGACGCGGCCCTACCGGTCGGGCCCCCCGAGCGCGGCGTGCACCAGCGCCGTCCAGCCGTCACCGCCGACGCCGGCGCCGGCGAGGAGCCGGTCCGCGTCGGCGCGCGCCGCGTCCGCGTCGTCGGTGTGGAGCGCGGCGAGGACGAGCGCGCGCACGTGCGCCGCGATCGCGTGCTCGAGCGGCGCGTCCGTCCCCGCGGCGATCGCGTGCGCGGCGTCGACCGGCTCTCGCGCGTCGCCCGAGCCGTCCCGGAACCGGACGCACGCGTCGGCCCAGAGCGCGACGATGCGGTCGTGGTACGTGCCGCCGTCGCGCCGCGCGAGCTCGCCGAGCACCCGACGCGCGTCGCCGGTGCGTCCCGCGGCCGCGTAGCCGAGCGCGAGCCGGCTCCCCATGCTCATCGCCGCACCGTCGTACCGTGCGGCCCCGTACGCCCGCTCCAGCACCGCGATCGCCTCGTCGACGCGGGCCTGCTGCAGCAGCGCGAGCGCGACGGCGCCCTGCAGGTCGGCCGTCCCGTACCCGTCGTCCTGCCGGCGGACGGCCCCGAGGAGCCGCTCGGCCCGGTCGGGCTCGCCGTACTGGAGCGCGATGTCGGCCTCGACCACGACGGGGATGTCGGCCATGCCCGCGTCGGGCAGCGTCACCGCGACCGCCCGCATCCGTTCGATGCACTCCATGGCTTCGGCGTCGCGCCCGAGCTCCGCGAGCGCGCGTGCCGCGGGCGCCCGCGCCTGCGTCTCGCCCCAGCGGTCCTCGATCTCCTCGAACAGGGTGATCGCCTCCCGGGCGTCGCGCAACGCGTCGGCGGTCCGGCCGGTCCACAGCGCGACGTTCGCCAGGAGCACCTGCATCATGCCGACCGCCCAGCGGTTGCCGGCGTCGACGCCCTCGGCCGCGATCTGCACGGCGAGCTCGGCCGCCTCGGCGAGCCGGCCCTGCTGATAGCGCACGAACGCGAGCAGGCCGAACGCCCAGCCGAGCCCGCCCCAGTCGCCCAGGTCGCCGAACAGCTCGGCCGAGTGCTGTAGGCGCTGCTCGGCGGTCGAGGGGTCCCCGCGCGAGAACGCGATCCACGCGAGGTTCTGCAGGGCCCACGCCTCCCCACGGCGGTCCCCGACCGAGCGGTACGACGCGAGCGCGTCGGAGAACAGCCGCTCGGCCTCGTGGTCCTCGCCGCGGAACAGGTGCGACATCCCGAGACCGCGCAGCGCGTTCGCGACCCCTGACACCTCGCCCACCCGCCGCCAGATGGTGACGGCCTCGCCGAGCACCGACTCGGCGAGGCCGTACTCGCCCCGCGCGACGTGCAGTTCGCCGAGGAGGTTCAGCGCCGCCGCCTCGCTCGCGCCGTCGGCCGCCGCGCGCGCCTCCCCGAGCACCCGCACGACGTCGTCCTCTCCCTCCTGCAGGCGCCGCTGCGCGATGCGCGCCCGGCCGCGGCCGAGGAGCGCCCGCCAGCGCGGTGCGGTCGCGTCGTCGGGGAGGAAGCGCAGCGCCCGGTCGTTGTGGCGTTCGACGGCGAGCCAGGCCTCCGCCTCCTCGGCGCGTCGCGCGGCGCGGGCGAGGGCCTCGACCGCGGCGCGGCGCACGTCGGGACCGTCCTCGGCCGCGTCGCCGATCTCGTCGAGCAGCTCGGCGGCCGTCGCGAGGTGGTTCGCCACGTGGTCGATCGCGGCCTCGCCCCGCCGTGCGAACAGCGGGGCGAGCGCGGCGTGACGGCGCGCCCGCTGTGCCTTCGTGAGGCGGCCGTAGGCGACGTCGCGGATCAGTTCGGACTTGAAGCGGAACTCGTCCCCGTCGAGGACGAGCAGGTCACGCTCGACGAGCCGCTCAACGATCCCGGACGCGTCGGGCCGGCCGGCGAGCTCGACGACCGCGGACACCGGGCCGGCCGTGCCGACGACCGCGCAGTCCTCGAGCAGCGATCGCTCCGACGGTTCCAGCGCGTCGAGCCGGGCGGCGACCAGCCCGTGCAAGGTCGCGGGGAGCTCGCGCAGGGGCGCGGCGGATCCCGCGACCGGGTCGTCCGAGGTCGAGTCCCGCACGTACGCGACGAGCTCCTCCACGAACAACGGGTTGCCGCCGCTGCGTTCGAGGAGGGTGTTCACGACCGCCTCGTAGGCACACCCCTCGAGGAGCGCCACGACGAGCTCGGTCGTCGCGGCCTCGTCGAGCGGGTCGAGGTTCAGCAGCACCGCGTCGTGGCGGCCGGTGCGTGGCGGCCACGCGGGCGCGGGCCCGGGCCGCGCCGTCGCGAGCACGACGAACGGCGACGTGCGCAACCGCGCGAGCAGGCGCTCCGTGAGCTCGGTCACCGTGTCGGGCGCCCAGTGGACGTCGGACAGGACGAGGACGACCGGCCGGTGCGCCGCGAGCGCCTCCAGGAACGCCGCGGCCGCGCGGGCGGCCTCCTCGCGCGCGCGGCCGGGATCGACCCCCGGCCTCGTCACGCCCTCGACGAGGTGCGTCAGGCCCTCGGTGACCCGTTCGACCTCGGCGTCGTCGGTCGCCCCGAGCGCGCTCGCGACCTCACGCCGGATGCGCCCTCGTGCGTCGCCCGGGGCGTCCGACGCGTCGACCCCGCACGCGTGGCGCAGCGCCTCGGCGAGCGCGCCGTAGGGGTTCGTGTCGCCGTAGGGGACGCTCTGGCCGACGAGGACCCGCGCGTCCAGCGCGTCGCGCGCGTGCGCGACGGCCTCACGCGCGAGGCGGCTCTTGCCGACGCCCGCGTCGCCGACGACGAGCACGTGCTGGGCCCGGCGCCGGGTCGCCGCCAGCGCGAGGACCTGCCGCAGCACCCCGAGCTCGGCGGCCCGGCCCACGAACGGCGTGGGGCCGCGTGCCCGGCGCCGGCCCGGTGGCGCGAGCGCACGGACGGCGCGGTAGGCGTCGACGGGCTCCTCCCGCCCCCTCACCGACACCGCGCCGAGGGCCTCGTACTCGATGGCGCCGCGCGTGGACGCGAAGGTCGCCGGGCCGACGACGACCTCTCCGGGCCCCGCCAGCTTCTCGAGCCGCTGCGCGATGTTCACGACGTCACCGGTCACGGTCGCGTCGCCCCCCGCCCGCATCGCGCCGACGAGCACCTCCCCGGTGTTGATCCCGACCCGCATCCGCACCGGCGCGTCGAGGCCGCCGGCGCCGGCGGCGAGCGCGTCCTGCATCCGCAGCGCCGCCCGCACCGCACGCTCGGCGTCGTCCTCGTGGGTGACCGGGGTCCCGAACACCGCGACCATCTCGTCGCCGACGATCTTGTCGAGCCGTCCGCCGAACGCCCGCACGTCCTCGAGCAGCCGTTCGAAGCAGTCGTCGACGAGACGCTTGACCTGCTCGGGGTCGGCCGCCTCGGCCAGCGTGGTGAACCCGACCAGGTCGGCCATCAGCACCGTGACGAGGCGCCGCTCCTCCGGCGGCGCGACGAGCCGCTGTCCGCAGTCCGGGCAGAACCGCGCGCCCTCGGGAGCGAGCGCCCCGCAGGCCGGGCAGGTCATGCGGCGAACGTTACCGGCCGGTCACCGGGGCCCCGGCGGTCCGCGGCCGGACCGCGCCGCCCGCCGCCGCTCCCCGGCGTTCAGGTGCGCGTCCCGCCTGCCGAAAACGAATCGAGCGAGGAGGGCGAAGCAGATGACGGGTCGCGGCGCGACGCCGGCCGGCGGGCCGGCCCACGACGGGGACGGGCTCGGGCGGGCCGACCTCCCGGCGGAGCTCCCCGGCGCCCTCGCGCGCGGGGACCTCCGCCTGCACTACCAGCCGGTCGTCGGGTTCGCCGGCTCGGCGGTCGTCGGGTTCGAGGCCCTGGTGCGCTGGGAGCACCCGCGGCTGGGGCTGCTCGGGCCCGACCGGATCCTCGCGGCCGCCCGCGTGGCCGGCCTGGTCGCGCAGCTCGACGCCTGGGTCGTGGGTGAGGCGTGCCGGGCCGCGGCCGGGTGGGCCGCGGAGGTCCGCGGCGTCGCGCCGCCCGCGGTGGCCGTGAACGCGTCGTTGCGCCATCTCGACGGGCGGTTCGTCGCGGCGGTGGACCGAGCGATCGACGGGCTCGGCCTCGATCCCGGGCTGCTGTGCGTCGACGTGCACGAGCGCGACCTGGCCGACGCGAGCGCGCACGACGTCGCCGTGCTGGGCGAGCTCGTGGCGCGCGGGGTGCGCTGCAGCGTCGACGACTTCGGCGTGCACCTGTCGACGGCCGAAGCGCTCGCGGGGCTGCCGGTGCACGCGGTCAAGCTCGACCGGACGCTGGTCGCCCGGCTCGGGGAGGGCCGCGACGACGAGGCGTACGCCCGGTCGATCGTCCGGGACGCGCACGCGCGCGGCCTCACGGTGACCGCGGAGGGCATCGAGACCCCGCGCCAGCTCTCCGAGGTCCGGTCGCTCGGCTGCGACCACGGGCAGGGCTTCTACTTCGCGCGGCCGCAACCCGCCGAGGTGGTGCGGGCGCTCGTGCACCACCCCTTCCGCTGGCGCGAGCGCCACCCCGCGGCCTGAGCCTCACGCGTCGCCCGGGCCGTCCGGGCCGTCCGGATCGCCCGTTCGTGCGGTGCGCGCCCGGTCCCACGCGCGCAGCACGCCCCACGCGTAGATGCCGGTGTCGTGACCGTCGTTCCAGCGGATCGTGATGCCCCAGCCACCCACGAGCTCGGCGCCCGACGCCCGCAGCGGGGCCGGCGCGCCCGGGTGGGGCCACACCCGATCGCCCCGCTCCCGCACCTCCCGGCACCGGGCGCACGGGCAGTTGACCCGCAGCTCCTCGAGGGTGAAGCGGGCGACGTGGCCGTCGTCCCAGCGCAACGTCAGCCCCCGGTCGCGGTCGAGCTCGACGGCGGCGGGCGCCGGCGCCTCGGGCAGGTCCATCGGCACGCCGCGAGTCTGACGCACCGGCGCGGACGCGGTTGAATGGGGCCGTGACCCGGCCGGGGCGACTCAGCGACGCCGACGTCGAGGCCGCACTGCGCGGTCTGGCGGGGTGGGAGCGCTCGGGCGACGAGATCGTGAAGGTCTTCGAACGGCCGTCGTTCGCCGACGCGATCGCCTTCGTGGTGCGGGTGGGGTTCCTCGCCGAGGCGGCCGACCACCACCCCGACATCGACGTCCGCTGGCGGCGCGTGCGCGTGGCGCTCACCACGCACGACGCGGGTGGGCTCACCGCGCTCGACGTGGACCTCGCGCGCCGGATCGAGGAGATCGCCTGAGTGCCGCTGCTCGTCGCGCTCCTGGTCGTCGTCGGCCTCCTGTTCGTGCTCTGGATCGCGTTCGCGAAGGATCCCGGGCCGGCGCCGGCCGACGTCGCGATCGCGTACGAGCGTGCGTGGGACCTCCTCGACTTCGACCTCCTGTACGACCTTTCGGGCCCGCAGCTGCGGGACGGGATGCGCCGCGACGAGTTCGTCGCCGCGAAGCGCGCCGCCTACGAGCGCAGCGGCCATCGCGCCCCCGTGGGAGCGCACGTCTCGGTCGACGAGACCGTGGCGGCGAACGAGACCGCGGTCGTGGTCACGCGGGTGACCGCCGGGGAGGGCAGCATCTGCAACGACGTCGTGCTCGAGAAGACCGCGAACGGGTGGGTGGTCGTGCGGTACGCGATCCGTGACGACCGCGGGGCGGGGTGAGCGGCGCGCGGATCCCGGGTGTGCTGCTCACCGGCGGGCGCAGCGCCAGGATGGGCCGGGACAAGGCGACCATCGTGGTGCGGGGCGAGACGCTCGCGGCGCGCGCCGCCCGCGTGCTGCGGGCGGTGTGTGCCCCGTGCGTCGAGGTCGGCGACGGCGTGAGCGGCCTGCCGGCGGTGCGCGAGGAGCCGCGGGGGGCGGGCCCGCTCGCCGCGTTCCTCGCCGGCGTCGACGCGCTCGGGGCCGCCGGCCCGGTGTTCCTGCTCGCCGTCGACCTCCCGCACGTCGACGAGCGGGCCGTCGGCCTCCTCGCCGGGCGCCCCGGCACGCACAGCGTGGTCCCCGTCGTCGCGGGCCGGCACCAGTACGCGTGCGCGCGCTGGTCGGCGGCGGCGATCACGCGCGCCCGGGCGTCCGCGTCCACCGCGCTGGGCGCGTTGATGGGCGACGACGTCGAACTGCTCGACGAGGCGGCCTGGCGCGGCGTCCTGGCGCCGGGGGTGTTCCGGGACGTGGACACCCCCGGCGACCTCGCTAGCCTCGGGCCGTGAGGTCGACCGACGCGCCCGTCCGCCGGCCGGTGGCCGCGGCGCAGGTGCTCGCGGTCGGTTCCGGCGGGGCCCGCCGGCGGCCCGACACGCTCGTCACCGAGGAGCCGATGGAGATCCGCGTCCACGGGCCCGGTGAGCCGCCCTCGCCGCTCGCGGTCACGATGCGCACCCCGGGCGACGACTTCGAGCTGGCGGCCGGCTTCCTCCTGACCGAGGGGATCGTGGGCGGCGCGGACGACGTCGACCGCATCGCCTACTGCGTGGGCCCCGACGGCGCGCAGGAGTTCAACGTCGTCACGGTGCGCACCCGTCACCCGGTCGTGGAGGGCCTCCCCGTGCGGGCGTTCCCCGTGAGCTCGTCGTGCGGGCTGTGCGGGCGCGCGAGCCTCGACGGTCTCGCCGCGCGCTGCGCGCCCGTCGCCGGCGGCCCGGTCGTCCACGCAGAGGTCGTCCGTTCGTTGCCGGATCGTCTCGCCGGGCACCAGCACCTGTTCGGGCGCACGGGCGGGTTGCACGCCGCGGCGCGCTTCACGCCCGACGGGAGGCTCCTGGCGGTGCGGGAGGACGTCGGCCGTCACAACGCGCTCGACAAGCTCGTCGGCCACGCGTTGCTGACCGGTGCGCTGCCGTGCTCCTCGGAGGTCCTCGTCGTGTCGGGGCGGCTGTCGTTCGAGATCGTCCAGAAGGCCGCCGTCGCCGGCATCCCGGTGATCTGCGCCGTATCGGCGCCGTCGAACCTCGCGGTGGCCGCCGCGACACGCCTCGGGCAGACGGTCGTGGGGTTCCTGCGGGGCGAGCGGTTCAACGTGTACTCCCACCCGGACCGGATCGCCGTCGCATGACGCGCGCGCGCGGTCCCGTCCGACCGCAAAGGCGGCTCCGCCGCGACCTGTGGGTCGGCTGGAAGCCGAACGGGATCGGCGAGCAGAAGCCGCACCACTACCGTGACATCGCGCGGACGATCTGGGACAACCGGCGCAGCCTGCCGTTCGCGTGGCGGATCCTCCGCCGCGGCGTCTGCGACGGGTGCGCGCTCGGCGTCGCGGGGTTCCACGACTGGACGATCAGCGGCGTGCACCTGTGCACGACGCGCCTCGAGCTCCTGAAGCTGAACACGGCGCGGGCGCTCGACCACCGGCTCCTGGGCGACGCCGGCGCGCTCGCGCGGCGGTCGGGACGGGAGCTGCGCGAGCTCGGCCGGCTCGCGTACCCGATGGTGCGCCGGCGCGGGGAGCGGGGGTTCTCCCGGGTCGGCTGGGACGAGGCGCTCGACCTGGTGGCGGGGCGCATCCGGGCCGCGGGGCCCGACCGACTCGGGATCTACCTCACGGCGCGCGGCATCACCAACGAGGTGTACTACGTGGCGCAGAAGGCCGCGCGCTTCATCGGCACCAACAACGTCGACAACGCGGCACGCGTCTGCCACGCGCCCTCCACCACCGCGCTGAAGGAGACGATCGGGGTCGCCGCGACCACCTGCTCCTACCGCGACGTCATCGAGACCGACCTGG
The DNA here is from genome assembly GCA_026002935.1 of Acidimicrobiia bacterium. Taxonomy (GTDB): domain Bacteria; phylum Actinomycetota; class Acidimicrobiia; order IMCC26256; family PALSA-610; genus BPGH01. Next base: position 2,897,572 of record BPGH01000001.1, on the reverse strand, counting down.
TCGTGCTGTTCGGTTCCGACGTCGCGAACGCGCAGCCGGTGTTCATGAAGTACCTGTACCTCGCGAAGAAGCGCGGTGCGCGCGTCGCGGTGGTGAACCCGCTGCGCGAGCCGGGGCTCGAGCGCTACTGGGTGCCGTCCAACGCGGAGAGCGCCCTGTTCGGCACCAGGGTCGCCGACGAGTTCTTCCCGGTGCACACGGGCGGCGACGCCGCGTTCGTGGCGGGGGTCCTGAAGGCCCTGGTCGCGGCGGGAGCCGTCGACGAGGGCTTCGTGGCCCGGCACACGACCGGGTACGACCGGCTGCTCGCCCTGCTCGGGGAGCTCGGCTTCGAGGAGCTCGAGGCGGCATCGGGGGCGACACGCGCCGACATGGAGCGCTTCGCCCGGATGTACGCGGACGCGCGGGCCGCGGTCATCGTGTGGTCGATGGGGATCACCCAGCACCGCGCCGGCGCCGACAACGTGCGGGCGATCGTCGACCTCGCACTCGCGCGCGGCAACGTCGGGCGGCCCGGCTCCGGGCTGATGCCGATCCGCGGTCACTCCGGCGTGCAGGGCGGCGCCGAGATGGGGTGCTACGCGACCGCGTTCCCGGGCGGGTTGCCGGTCGACGAGGAGCACGCGGAGGCCCTCGCGCGCCGCTGGGGGTTCCCGGTGCCGTCCCGGCCGGGGCTCGACGCGGTCGCGATGGTCGAGGCGGCCGGCCGTGGCGAGATCGACGTGCTCTGGTCGAGCGGGGGCAACTTCCTCGACGTGCTCCCGGCTCCCGACGTGACGCGCGCGGCCCTCGCCGCGACCCCGTTGCGGGTGCACCAGGACGTCGTGGTCACCGAGCAGATGCTCGTCGATCCCGGCGAGCTGGTGGTGCTGCTGCCCGCCGCGACCCGCTACGAGCAGGAGGGCGGCGGCACGTCGACCACGACGGAGCGCCGGGTCGCGTTCAGCCCCGAGATCGACGGCCCGCGGGTCGGCGAGGCGCGCAGCGAATGGCGCATCTTCCGCGACGTCGCCTGCCGTGTCCACCCGGGACGGGCCGACCGCTTCGGCTGCGAGGACGCGGCCCGCATCCGCGCCGAGATCGCGCGCGTGGTGCCGTCGTACGCGGGCATCGAGCGCCTGTCCGCCACCGGGGATGCGATCCAGGTGGGCGGCGAGCGGCTGTGCGACGGCTGGGTGTTCCCGACCCGTGACGGACGGGCGCGCTTCAGCGCCGTGCGGCCGTCGGGTGCCGTGCCGCCCCCCGGTCGCTTCCTGCTGTCCACGCGGCGCGGCAAGCAGTTCAACACCATGGTGTGGGCCGACCGCGATCCGCTCACCGGTGCCGCCCGGGACGCGCTGTTCGTCTCGGGGGCCGACGCCCGCGCGTTGGGCCTCGCGGACGGCGACCCGGTGCTGGTGCGGTCCGACCACGGGGAGATGCGCGCCCGGGTCCACCTCGCGCCGATCCGGCCGGGGAACGTGCAGGCGTTCTTCCCCGAGGCGAACGGGCTGCTCGCACCCGGCCGGCGTGACCCGGAGTCGGGCGTGCCCGACTACAACGCGGTGGTCGAGGTGGTGCCGGTCGCGTGACGCCCGACGACCTCATCGAGCTGTTCGACGAGGCCGCGGCCGCGGTGCGCGCGGCCGTCGGCGCGATCGGGCCCGCGGCCCGGCGCGGGCGCACGGGACGCCCCGGCCAGTACGCGCTCGACGTCGCGGCCGACGAGGCGGTGTGCGCGGTGCTCACGGGCGCCCCGGTCACGGTCGTGAGCGAGGAGTCCGGGGTGCACGAGCGCCCGGGCGCCGCGGTCACCGTCGTCGTCGATCCCGTGGACGGCTCGACCAACTGTGCGCGCGGCATCGCGTACTGGGCGACGTCGCTCGCCGCGCTCGACGCCGACGGCGTGCTCTGCGCGCTCGTCGTCAACCAGGCGACCGGCGCGCGTACCACGGCCGTGCGCGGGGCGGGCGCGTTCCGCGACGGTGTGCGCCTGCGCGCCGCGCCGACCACGCGGATCGAGGAGGCCGTCGTCGGCCTCGGCGCGCTCCCGGACCGCCGGCTGCCGTGGAAGCAGTACCGCGCGTTCGCGTGCGCGGCGCTGTCGCTCGTGGAGGTCGCCGCGGGCGGCCTCGACGCGCACGTCGACACCGGCCACGCGCTCGCCCCGTGGGACTACCTGGGCGGCTACCTCGCGTGCGTCGAGGCGGGCGCCGTGGTGCGCGAGGCGGCCGGGCGGCCGCTCGTGACGGCGGACCCGGCGGCCCGCCGCCGCCTCGTCGCCGCGGGCACGGGCGCGCTCGCCGACGCGCTGGCGGTGATCGCGTAGTGGGTGGGCTCGACCGGCTGCTCGACGTCGCCCTCGCCGCCGCGCGCGCCGGCGGCGAGGTCGTCGCGGCGCACTTCGGTGCCCCCGCGGACGTGCGCGAGAAGGCACCGGGCGACTGGGTCAGCGAGGCCGACCTGGCGAGCGAGGCCGCGGTCCGGTCGGTGCTCGAACGCACCGGCATCCCCGTCTTCGGTGAGGAGGCGGGCGGCGTGCGCGCCGAGGAGGAGTGGCTCGTCGACCCGCTCGACGGCACCGCCAACTTCGTCCACGGCCTCGACGCGGTCGGGGTGTCGGTGGCGCTCGTGCGCGACGGCGCGCCGGTCGTCGGCGTCGTGCACGCGCCGCTGCTCGGCCGCACGTTCTGGGCGTCCGCGGGCGGCGGCGCCTGGCGCGACGGGCGGCGCCTGGAGGTGAGCGGGCGCGCGCCCGATCAGGCGATCGTCGCGACCGGCTTCCCCTTCCGGCACAAGCACCTGCTGCCCGAGTACCTCGCCGTGTTCGACGCCGCGCTCCGCCGCTTCGAGGACGTGCGCCGGGTCGGTGCCGCGAGCCTCGACCTGTGCTGGACCGCCGAAGGGGTGTTCGACGGCTTCTTCGAGCTGCGCCTCGGCCCCTGGGACGTCGCGGCCGGCGCGCTGTTGGTCCGCGAGGCGGGTGGCACCGTCACCGACTGGGACGGCGACGGGGCGGCCTGGCTGCACACCGGTGAGATCCTCGCCGGGCCGGCGCCGGTGCACGCGGTGCTGGCCGCCTGGGCGGCGGACCGGCCGCGGGTGCCGCGCGGCGACGGGGCCGGCGGATAAGCGGATAAATCGCTTGACGCCGCGGGGCCACCGTGATCGGATGGCCCTCGGACCAACCGGCCGACGACCGACCGCCGACGACCGACCGCCCGACGACCGACCGCCCGACGACTGGACCGCCCGATGGCACCGACGTACGCCCCCGACGCCGCAGCCGCCGTGATGGCCGGCATGCCGCGCGCGTGCGCCCGGGTCCGCGGTGGGCTCCGGCCGGGCGCCGCGCCGTGGTCGCAGATCCGGACCTTCGCGGACGCGCTCGCCAAGCACGACCGGCCCCGACGGACCCGGGAGTCCCCGTAGCCGACCAAGGCTGCCAAGAGGCACTCCACCAGGCCGTCGGGGCGTGACCCCGGCGGCCTTTTCGTTTGCCCGGGGCCCGGCGCCGACCGCCGGCCGACGACGCGGTACCGACCGACACGACCGAGACCGACACGACCGACACGACCGACACGACCGGAACGAAACGAGGGGTGAGAGGCGATGTCCGCCATCCAGGAGCTCGCCGAGGCGATCGCGGGTCGGGAGCCCGACTGGCAGGTCGACGCGAAGTGCAACGACGGTACGGGCGCGCTCGTCGAGCTGTTCTTCTCGGAGCAGATCGACGACATCGCCGCGGCCAAGGGGTTCTGCGGCGACTGCCCGGCGCGCGAGCCGTGCCTGGCCGGCGCGCAGGAGCGGCGCGAGCCGTGGGGCGTCTGGGGCGGTGAGCTGTTCGTGAACGGCCGGATCGTCGCCCAGAAGCGCAAGCGCGGCCGCCCGCCGAAGATCCGGCCCGAGGAGGGGGCGCCGCAGGCGCAGACGGCCTGACGCGCACGCGCGCGCGGGCGCGGCGCGGGCACGTCCCACCTGGCGCAGGTGAGGGGCGGGCCGGGGTGACGACCAGCGAGCCCCGGCCCGCCGGAGGCGGCGCCCGACCGCAGGCATCCGGGCCCCACGCCGGTCCCCCCGCGGCGTGGGGCCCGGGCGCGTCGTGCGCCCGGGCGCGCCCGGGCCGTCCCGGCGGGCGGCCGGGGACCGACCGCTACCCTGAGCGCGACCAGGGGCGTTTAGCTCAGCCGGGAGAGCGCCTGCCTTACAAGCAGGAGGTCGGCGGTTCGATCCCGCCAGCGCCCACGCACCGCCGGCGAGCTCGCCGTGGCGTCGTCGGCTGCGTTGCTCACGCCGGTGCAGACGCCCGCGACCACGATGATCACGGCGCCGGGCGGGTACCGCTTCGGCGACCACCTCCGCCTGGGGTTCCCGGTGCTCGCCGTGTGGTTCGCCGTGGCCGTCACCGTGGGGCGGTCGCGTGGCGGTCCCGAGGCGCCGCCGCTTGCGCCCGGAGGGGTCGGGTTAGCCTGCCGCGTGCGGCCGTGCGGCCGTGCGGCCGGCGGGAGGAGGCGGGCGTGGCGACGTGGACCGGGTTCCGGCGGGCGGCCGCGGCCGGGGTGTCGGTGCTCGCGCTCGCCGGGTGCGGCGACGACGACCCGACCGACCGGGGCGAGGAGGCGACGACGGGTCCGAGTTCGACGCCCTCGACCGTGGACGGCGGCGCGCAGGACGCGCCGGGGGACCTCGACGCATACGTCGGGCTCGCCGTCGAGGAGGCCGGCGCGCGCGCCGACGCCGAGGGCCGGCCGTGGCGCGTGGTCAAGGAGGACGGGGAGGATCTGCCGGTGACCCTCGACTACGTCCCCGAGCGGCTCGATTTCGAGGTGGAGGGAGGCGTCGTCGTGCGGGTGACCACCGGCTGAGCGTGCGCCGGGTCGCGGCGACGCGGGGGCGCGATGACGACCGCCGCGCGCCTCGATCCCCGTGGGTCCGGGTCAGTCGCGCAGGCCGTTCAGCACGTCGACCGCGCCGCGCACGTCACCGATCGTGAAGAAGTCGACGGCGACGAGGTTGGGCAGCCGCCCCCGTTCCGCCGCGCACCGGCGGGCCCGCTCGACCACCGCCTCGCGCGTGTTGACCAGCGCGGCCGCCTTCCGGTCGGGGGCCGCCCGGGTCAGCCAGTGGTTCATCAGGAACAGCGGCGCGTCGGCCGGCCCGCGGTTGGGTGCGCACGACATGTCCTCGGGCTCGGCGAACCCGAACGGGGTGTCGGCGATCACGTCGAACGCCGACGCGTACCAGCCGGGGGGCGGGCCGCTGTTCTCCGCGAACACGACCAGCCGCTCGCCCCGGTCGATCATCTCGCCGAGCGTCGGCCATTCCCCCTCGTGGTCGTGGCGGTACGCGTAGGGCTCGAGCCCCGCGTCGCGGAACGCGGCGACGGCGTCCGCGGGCTCGACCTCGTCCTGCAACACGATCGTGACCACCTCGTTCGGGTTGGCGTCGAGGAACTCGCGCACGTCCCCGAGCCCGTCGACGAGCGGCCGTCCGCCCCACGCACAGAGGTTGTGGCACATGAAGACGCCCTCGCGGCCCCGCAGGCGCTCGCGGTCGACGGCCGCGACCCGTTCGGCGACCGCGGCCGGGACCGCCGGGTCGGCGGCCGCGAGCTGCTGTGCGGACAGGAGGTCGGGCCAGTAGTGCGCGTCGATCAGCAGTGCGCGCACCCCGGCGTCGAGCTGCTCGGTGATCGTGCCGTCCTGCTCGGGCCACACCTGCACGACGTCGGGGCTCGACATCGAGTTGTGCGTCGCGAACTGCACCACCTCGTCGTACCGGCGGTCGCACAGCGCCGGGTGCCCGTTGCACGCGCGGGGCGGCGGCCGCCGGAGGTCGGCGGCCGCGAGGACGGCGAGCACGAGGGCGGCGGCGCCCGCCGCCACGGCGACGGCCCGTACCCTCCGGCGATCGGACCGGACCGCGACGACGGCCGCGGCGACGAGGAGCCCGGCGAGGGCGACGAGGCGCGCGACGCGTGCGGCGAGCGACTCGAGGTCGTCGGCCACCTGCGCCTCGACGTCGCGCACCACCGCGCGCGTGCCCGCGGGGAGGTCCCAGCTCCCGGCGCCGGTGCCGGTCGCCGCGGCGAGCGGCGGGTCGACCGTGTGGCGCACGGCGAGCCACACGCCGAACAGCGCGATCCCGCCGAGCACCGTCGCCGCCGCGATCAGCGCGAGCGCACGCGTCGCGCGACGGCGGTGCAGCGCCGCGATCGCCGCGAAGCCCGACGCGAGGAGCGCCGCCCCGGCGGCGACGGCGAGCGTGCGGTACCTGCCGACCGCGTCCCGCACCCAGTCGAGCCGCTCGACGACGCGCCGCGGCGTGGTGCCCGCACGCTCGGCCACCTCCGCGGTGAGGTCGAGCTCCCGGCCGTCCTCGAGGTCCCGGCGCAGCTGCGCGACCTGCTCCGCGGCGTGCCCGCCGACGAGCGGGGCGAGCGCGGCGGCCGACGCGTCCGCGCCCGCGCCGGCGTCGAGGAGCGTGCGCACGGTCACCTCGAGGTCGGGGGGGAGGTCGCCGCCGACCACGTCCCGCAGCGCGGCGATCACGTCGTCGCCGCCGACGGCGCCCGCCGGGACCGGGATCGCAGCGGGCAGCCGGCCCTCCCGAAGCTCCCGCGCCGCCTCGTCGAGGCCGGCGCGCAGCTCGGCCGCGGACGCGGCGGGCCGGGTCGGGACCCGCGCGAGCGCGGCGCGGACCTGCGTGACCGCGGTGCGCTCGACGTCCGCGAGCGCCGCCGACAGGTCGAAGTCCGCGTCGAGGCGGGGGGTGTCGCCCCGCAGGTACGCGAGCAGGGCCGCCAGGACGCGCTCGGTGCCCGCCTGCAGGTGGTCGGGGGGCAGGACGAGGCGCAGCGAATTCGTGACGAGGATCCGCGCCTGTCCGGGGTCGACGCGCCCGAGGTCGAGGCCGCCGGCGAGCCGCTCGGCCGTCTCGGCGAGCTCCGGGTCGGCGAGCACCTCCGTGTACAGCCGCTCGTACGCGTCGGCGCGCACGAGCGCGCCCGCGTAGAGGTCCTCGTCGAGGACGCGCGGGCCCAGCGCGAGCGCGCCGCCGAGGATCACGATGCCGGTGGCCGCGGCGACCACCGCGACGGCCGTGGCGATCGCGGCGGCGGCCCGCCGGTTCACGACCGCCATGGCGCGAGAGCGTACCGGTGGGGGACGCGCGCCGGTGCGCGCCGCGGGTTCAGCGCCGGTCGCGCGCCTCGGCGAACACGCGCCTGAAGATCACGAACGGGAGGAGGAACCGGGCCGCGAGCGCGACCAGCCACACGATCACCGTGGCGGAGACCCAGGTGACGGCGCCCGAGATGCTGAGGCCGTCCGAGACCAGGTCGGTGACCACGAGCGCGATCAGGGTCGCGACGAGGGCACTGCTCCCCAACAGCGCGGGCGCGTTCCTGATCGCGATCTGCCGCAGCAGCGGCTCGACGAGGATGAGCGCGCCCGTGAAGACGACCGCCGCGATGACGAACGCGCCGCCGTCGAGCGCCATGTCGTCGAGGACGAGCGCGGCGACGACCAGCGCGATCGCGCTCGCGACGAGGCTCACGACGGCCGAGGCGACGAGGCGGATCATGGCGGTCCTCCGGGGGGCCGGACGGTTCGGCACGAGCGTAGGCGGCCCTCCCGCCGCACGGGACCATTCCGTCCGGCGCGTCGCGGCGTCCTTCAGCGGGACGCCGCGGCGGCCGCACCGAACCGGCGGCGGTACACGAGGTAGGCGACCGCGCCCGCCAGGAGCGGGAGCCAGTACGACGCCAGCCGGTACAGCAGCGTCGCGAGCACGGCCGCGCCGCCGGGCACGCCGGCGAGCGCGAGCGTGGCGCTGAGGCCCGCCTCGACGACGCCGAGACCGCCGGGTGTGATCGGCACCATCGACAGCACCATCGTCGCGCTGTATGCGAGCAGCACGAGCGACGGGTTCGGGCGTGCGTCCACCGCGGTGAGCGCGGCGAGCAGGGAGAGGAAGTCGAAACCGAGTCGCCCCGCGACGGCGAGCGACGCCTTGCCCCATTCGCGGCCGAGCACGGCGCGGATCTCGTTGCGTTCGGCGATCAACCGTTCAGGGAGTCCGTACAGCGGCGCACGCCCCCGCGGGAAGCGGTTGTGGACGGCCTGCAGCACGCGACCGATCCACCGCAGCGGGCGGTCGGCGCCGATCGCGACCAGGCTCAGGAGCGCGACGACGACGAACCCGGCGACGCCGATCAGCGCGGACTGGGCGAGTCCCGCGCTCACCGGCGTGCCGCCGACGATGGCCGGCAGCGTGAGCAGGGGGAGCGCGAACACGCTCGCGGTCTGCAGCAGCGAGAACGCAGTCAGGCCCGTGACGGAACCGGCCGCGTCGTAGCCCGCGCCCGCGAGCATCCGGAGTTGCAGCGCGGCGCCCGCCGCGGGCCCGCCCGGCACGACGCGGCTCAGCGCGTTGCCGGCGAGCTGGCTCGTCGCGATCGCGAACCAGTCGTCGACGCGCAGCGCGAGCCGCTGGAGGACGAACACGCACCAGAAGCTCGCCGCCTGGAGCGCGAACACGACGACGAACCACCACCACGCGACCGACGAGAGGCGCGGCCAGGACTCCAGGACGCGCAGCAGGCTCGGCGCGACGAGGTAGAAGGAGATCGCGACGAGCGCGAGGGCGGCCACGCGCCCGAACGTGACCCGCCGGCGGGGCGACTCCGCCTCGCGGCGGATCGCCTCCGCGACCGGGTCGGGGACGCCGGGGCCGGGGTCGTCGCCCATCACGGGAGCGGGGCGGCCGGCGCCCGCCTCAGCGCGCGGGCCGGGACCGGTCGAGGGCCCGCCAGACCACCAGCACCACCACGGCGCCGGCGATGGAGCCGACGATGCCGCTCGGGCGCAGCGCGAGCCCGTCACCGGCGACGAGGCTGACGACGAGACCGCCCACGAACGAACCGGCGAGCCCCGCGACGAGCGTCCGGCCGTCGGGACGGGACCCCATCCCGAGGAGGAGCTGCGCGACCCAACCGGCCGCGAAGCCGAAGCACAAGATGGCGATGATCAGCACCGGGGCATCCTAAGCCGCGCCGGCGGGCCGCCCCCGCGGGGCGCGGCCGGTCCCGGGGCGCGGGCCGCCTACCGGGGCCCGTCGGCGGGCGTGCGCGCCTCGCGCGTGGCCGGCCAGCCCTCGGGGTCGACGATCGCGTACGCGAGCGCGCCGATCACCGCACCGGCGACCGGCGCGAGCCAGAAGAGCCAGAGCTGCTCGAGCGCGTCGCCGCCCACGAACACGGCGGGCCCGGTGGAGCGCGCGGGGTTGACCGAGGTGTTCGTGACGGGGATCGAGATCAGGTGGATCAGCGTGAGCGCCAGGCCGATCGCGAGTGGCGCGAAGCCGACCGGCGCGGTCTTCGCGGTCGCCCCGAGGATCACGAGCAGGAACACGGCGGTGAGCACGACCTCGGTGACGAGCGCCGCACCGAAGTCGTACCCGCCGGGCGAGGCGTCGGCCCACCCGTTCTGCGCGAGGCCGTTCACGTCGATGTCGTAGGTGTCGACGCCGTTCGCGATGACGAGCAGCACGCCGGACGCCGCGACCGCGCCGGCGACCTGGGCGACGACGTACGGGATCACCGCGGCCGGTTCGATGCGCCGCGCGATGAACAGGCCGACGGTGACGGCCGGGTTGAAGTGGCCGCCCGAGACGGCGCCCAGCGCGTACGCGCCGGTGACGACCGTGAGCCCGAACGCGAGCGAGACGCCGGTCAACCCGATGCCGAGGTTGGTGGTCGGTTCGAAGTTCGCCGCGAGCACGGCGGCACCCGTCCCCCCGAGCACGAGCCAGAACGTCCCGAGCGCCTCTGCCGCCAGGCGCCGTCCCATCGAGGCCATGCCGTCCCTCCCCCTGAGATCGCGGGGGAGTCTGCCCCCTCCCCGGGACCGCCGCCAGCGCACGCCGTCCCGGCCGGCGTTCGCGAGCGGGTTCAGGGCGCGATCTCGAGCACCTCGGTGGCGAAGCGCGCCTCCTCGCGCAGCGGGCGCTCGGGCAGGCGCAGCGCGAGCACGGTGGCGACGACGGCGACGGGGACGGCGGCCAGGTACACGTGCCGCACGCCGGCGGCGTGGGCCGCGGCGTCGCGTCCGCCGTCGGCGGGCAGCGCCGCCTCGAGCACGGCGCTCAGGAGGGCCGCACCGAGGGTGCTGCCGAGTACGCGGCCGAGGAGCGCGGTGGAGGTGGCCGCGCCGAGGTCGCGCGCGGGGACGCTGTTCTGCAGCGCGAGCAGCGATGTCTGCATGACGAACCCGATCCCGGTGCCGAGGAGCGCGGCGTACGCGGCCGCGAGGCCGGCCGGGGTCGCGGTGCCGAGCGTGGCGAGCAGCGCCGCGCCCGCGGTCATCAGGACGCCGCCGCGGATCGGCCACGCGCGGTAGCGGCCCGAGCGCTCGACCCGGCGGCCCGCCGCCAGGGTGGCCGCCGCCGTGGTGAACATGAACGGGATCAGCAGCAGGCCCGATGCCGTCGGCTCGAGGCCGCGCACCTCCTGCAGGTACACGGGCAGGAAGAAGATCCCGGCCGCGAACAGCGCGCCGCTCGTGAAGTTCAGGCCAACGGTGACGCGCGCGACGCGCCCGGCGAGGAGGTGGAGGGGCACCACCGGCTCGGTCGCCCGCCGCTCGCGCCGGACGAAGGCGGCACCGAGCACGACGACCGTCAGCGCGAGCGCCCCGGTCGTGGCCGACCACCACGGCACCGACTCGCCGCCCAGCGTCGCCAGGAGCACCACGCCGACGAGCGCACCGGTCAGCAGGGCGGCCCCCGCGTAGTCGATCGCGTGGGGCACGCGCCGGTAGGGCAGGCGCAGCGCCGCCGCGACGACCGCGATCGACAGCGCGGCGAACGGGAGGTTGACGAAGAACGCCCAGCGCCAACTCAGGTGGTCGACGAACAGGCCGCCCAGCAGGGGGCCGACGAGGCTCGCGGCGGCGAACAGCGCGCCCTGGTAGCCGAGCCAGCGCCCGAGCGAGCGCGCGGGGACGACGTCGCCGAGCACCGCCATCGCGAGCACGCCCAGCCCGCCGCCGCCGACGCCCTGGAGCGCGCGGGCGGCGACGAGCTGGCCGAGGTCCTGGGCCGCCCCGCAGGCGGTCGACGCGAGCGCGAAGACGCCGATCGCGAACAGGTACAGGCGCTTGCGGCCGTAGAGATCGCCGAGCTTCCCGTACAGCGGCATCACGGCGACCTGCGCGAGCAGGTACGCCGTGAGCACCCACGATCGCTGGTGCCCGGCGCCCACGTCGGCCGCGATGGTCGGCAGCGCGGTCGCGACGATCGTGCTGTCGACCGTGCTGACGATCATCCCGATCTGCATGCCGAGGAACACGGCCGCGACCCGCCGCCCCGTCAGCGCCGCGTCCACGTCACCTTCCACCCCCGGCACGACCCGCCCCCCGATCGCTGTGCCGTGCACGGTAGCGGTGCCGATTGCTTAGGCTCCGCCGCATGCAGATCTCGTGCGGGTTCCCGCCGTCCCCCGGGCACGTCGAGCACGTGGTCGAGGCGGAACGCCTCGGCTACGCGAGGGCCTGGATGTTCGACTCGCCCGCGCTCTACGGCGACGTGTGGACGATCCTCGGCATCGCGGCGCTGCGCACCGACCGGATCGGCCTCGGCCCGGCGGTCCTCGTGCCGAACCTCCGCCACCCCCTCGCGCAGGCGAGCGCGATCGCGACGCTCGAGCAGCTCGCGCCCGGGCGCGCCGCGGCCGCGATCGGCACCGGGTTCACCGGCCGGATGGCGATGGGGCAGCGTCCGCTCACCTGGGAGCACACGCGCCGGTACGTCGAGCAGGTGCGCGCGTTGCTGCGCGGCGAACGGGTCGAGGTGGACGGGGCGATCGTGCAGATGCTCCACGCCGAACCCTTCGCGCCGCCCCGGCCCGTCGCGACGCCGCTCGTCGTCGCCGCCAACGGACCCAAGGGCACCGCGGTCGCGCGCGAGCTCGGGGACGGGATCATGACCATCGGGGGGACGGACCCGACGTTCGACTGGTGCGCGGTCCTCGTCTTCGGGACCGTGCTCGACGACGGCGAGGACGCCGGATCACCGCGCGCGATCGAGGCGGCCGGTCCGGGGGTGACCGTCGTGTACCACGGCGTCTACGAGAACGACCCGGCCGCCGTCGACGCCCTGCCCGGCGGCGCGCGATGGCGGGCCGCCATCGAGTCGCTGCCCGAGCGCGAGCGGCACCTCGCGGTCCACGAGGACCACATGCACCGCGTCACCGAGCGCGACCGCGCCCTCGTGACCGGCGACCTGCTCCGCTCGTTCACCTGGACCGGCACGCGCGATGAACTGCGCGGACGCCTGGAGGCGCTCGAGGCCGCGGGGGCGACCGAGGTCCTCTACGTCCCGATGGGTCCCGACCTGCCGCGCGAGCTGCGCGCGTTCGCCGAGATGGCGGGCATCGCCTGAGCGCGTCGTCAGCGGCCCCGGACGCGGGCTCCTCGGCCGGCCGGCCGCAATGGTCCGGCCGGCGGGGAAGTTGCTTGTAGGCATACAACTACTCTGCTAGCGTCGGCGCCGTGGTGGCGACGACACGCCCGGCCGCCGACGGCCGGGACCTGCTCACCGACCCGGCGCTGCACGCCCTCTACGAGTTCACCGAGCACATCGCCGCCAACGTGCAGAGCCAGCGCCAGCGCGAGCGCGTCCTCGCCGCGGCCCGCGTCCCGATGACCCGCGCCGGCCTCGGCGTGCTGCGGCTCGTGCACCGGCACGGCCCGGTCGTCGTGTCGGACCTGGCCCGCCGCCTCGGGCTCGACCTCTCCACGGTCAGCCGCCAGCTCCGGCCCCTGGAGGAGGAGGGCCTCGTCGCCCGGTCGAGCGACCGTGACGACCGGCGAGTCGTGTGGCTCGCGCTCACGCCGAAGGGCCGGCGGGTGATCGAGCGAACGACCCGCGCGTGGCTCGAGGACTACCAGCACGCGCTCGAGGGCTGGAGCCCGGCCGACCGTGCCGTGCTCGCCGAGCTGATCGAGCGGCTCCGCCGCGACCTCCTGGAACGAGCGAAGGGGATGCCATGACCGCACCCGCGAACGGCCACTACGTCGTGATCTCCTCCGACTGCCACGCCGGCGGCAGTCACGACATGTACCGCGAGTACCTGGAGAAGAAGTACCTCGACGACTTCGACGCCTGGCGCGCGAAGTACAAGAACCCCTACCGGGACCTGCAGGGTGGCGGCCGCGTGCGCAATTGGGACGACGACCGGCGCATCTCCGACCTGGAGCAGGACGGGATCGTCGCCGAGGTCGTCTTCCCCAACACGGTGCCACCCTTCTTCCCGAGCTTCGTGCTGTTCGCGCGCCCGCCGCGGCCCGACGAGTACGAGCACCGGCTCGCCGGCATCCGTGCCCACAACCGCTGGCTCGCGGACTGGTGCGCGCGGTTCCCGGAGCGGCGCGCGGGCATCGGCCAGATCTTCCTGAACGACATCGACGACGCGATCGCGGACGCCCACTGGATCAAGGAGCACGGCCTGCGCGGCGGCGTGCTGATCTCCGCGCTCCCGCCCGACGTCGACTACGTGCGCCCGCTCTACGACCCGGAGTACGACCGGCTGTGGGCGGTCCTGCAGGACCTCGAGCTCCCCGTCAACGCGCACGGCGGCACCGGCGCCCCCAACTACGGGAAGTACCCGGCCGCGGCGCTGTTGTTCATCACCGAGGTGTCGTTCTACTCACAGCGGCCCTTCGTGCAGCTCCTCCTGTCGGGGGTGTTCGAGCGCTTCCCGCGTCTCAAGTTCGTCATGACCGAGCAGGGCTGCGCATGGGTGCCCCCGCTGCTCGAGCGGCTCGACCAGGTGCTCGACCAGATCCGGCGCACCGGCCGCACCGGCGAGCTCGCGTACGGCGACGAGCACAAGCTTCCGCGCTCGGCGAGCGAGTACTTCGCCCAGAACTGCTTCATGGGCGTGAGCCAGCCGGGCCCGGCCGACGCGGCGGCGCGCCACGCGATCGGCGCGGGCAAGTTCATGTGGGGGAGCGACTACCCCCACGACGAGGGGACGTGGCCCTACACGCGCGAGCACCTGCGCCAGCTCTTCTGGGACACCGACCCCGCGGAGCTCCAGGACATCCTCGCCGGCAACGCCGCGAAGGTGTACGGCTTCGACCTGGACGCGCTCGCCCCGCTGGCCGAGAAGGTCGGCCCGACCGTCGAGGAGCTCTCCCGCCCGCTCGACCGCCTCCCGGACGAGCCGAACGAGGCGCTCCTCAAGGCGGCCGGTGCTCGTTAGGCTCGGGGGAACGCGACACGGCGACGGCGCCGCAGGGGGAACGATGCAGCTCGAGGACATCAACCTGCTCGACCGGGACGTCTTCACGAAGGGCGTCCCGCACGAGTGGTTCACCTACCTGCGCGAGCACGCGCCCGTCTGGTTCCATCCGGAGCCGGACGGTCCCGGGTTCTGGGTGATCACGAAGTACGCCGACGTCGTCGCGGTGGGGCGTGACGCCGCCACGTACTCGTCCGACCAGAAGCGCGGCGGCGTCGTGATGCTCGAGGGGCGTCCGGAGGACTACCAGTTCGAGCAGGGCGGCAACCTGATGCTCACGATGGACGCCCCCGAGCACACCCGCTACCGCAAGCTCGTCAACCGCGGCTTCACGCCCCGGCAGATGCGGATGCTCGAGCCGCACATCCGCGAGCTCACCAACCGGATCCTCGACGACGTCATCGAGCGCGGGGAGTGCGACTTCGTCGTCGACGTCGCGGCCGAGCTGCCGCTCCAGGTCATCGCCGAGATGCTCGGCGTCCCGCACGAGGACCGCCACAAGGTCTTCGAGTGGAGCAACCGGATGATCGGCAGCGAGGACCCTGAGTACTCGGTCTCGGCCGAGGAGGTGCAGGCCGCGCAGGTCGAGATGTTCATGTACGCCAACGAGCTCGCGAAGGAGCGGCGCGAGAACCCGCGCGACGACATCGTGACCGCGCTGCTGAACGCGGAGGTCGACGGCGACCGCCTGTCGGAGATGGACTTCAACCTGTTCTTCCTGTTGCTCGCGGTCGCCGGCAACGAGACCACCCGCAACTCCATCTCGCACGGTGTGCGCGCGTTCTGCGAGCACCCCGACCAGTACCGCAAGCTCGTCGCCGACCCCTCGCTCGCGAAGTCCGCGACCGAGGAGGTCGTCCGCTGGGCCTCGCCCGTCATGTACTTCCGGCGCAACGTCACGCGCGACACCGAGCTGCGGGGCCAGCGCATCCGGGCGGGCGACAAGGTCAGCATCTGGTACATCTCGGCGAACCGCGACGAGGAGGTCTTCGACGACCCGTTCCGGTTCGACATCACCCGGCACCCGAACGAGCACGTGGGGTTCGGGGGCGGCGGCCCGCACCACTGCCTGGGCGCGAACCTGGCCCGCATGGAGATCACGGTGCTGCTGGAGGAGATGGCGCGGCGCATCCCCACGATCGAGCTGGTGGACGAGCCGGCCCCGCTGCGCTCCAACTTCATCGCCGGGATCAAGCACATGAACGTCGCGTTCCCGCCCGGCCCACGCGAGCTGTCGTAGCGCGGGCCCGGGCGCCGCGGCCGCCGCGTCGCGGGTGGGCCGCGGGCTCAGGCGCCCCGGCGGGCGGGCCAGTCGTCGGCGCGGGTCGCCGCGTCGGTGCCGCCGTCGGCGAACACGACCGACCCGCAGAAGAAGCCCGCGTCGGGCGACAGCAGGAACGCGATCAGGGCCGCGATCTCCTCGGGCCGGCCGGGCCGGCCGATCGGCACCGGGAACACGTCGGGCATGCCGAGGATGAAGTCGAGCTGGTCCCGCGTCATCGGCGTCTCGACCACGCCCGGGGCGATCGCGTTGAGGCGGATGCCGGCCCCGATCCAGTCCTCGGTCACGGCCCGCCGCCGGACCCACCGGGCGAGCGCCAGCTTCGACCCCGCGTACGCGACCCCGTACCCGCCGCCGGCGAGCTCCTGCGCACGCGCCTCGTCGCCCGCGAGGCACGCGTCGACGATCTCGGCGGGCAGGCCGGGATGCGTCGTCGTCGAGTTCGAGCTGATCGCCACCGCACTGGGATCGGTGCCGCGGGCGAGCAGCGGCCGCAGGCCCTCGAGCGTCGCGACCGCGCCGAAGTAGTTGACGGGCACCGCGAGCCGGTCGTCCATCACGCCCGCGCCCGCCACGACCCCGTCGAGGGCGCCGCCGCAGAGCTCCGCGACCTCCCGGACCATCGCCTCCCGCCCCTCCGCCGTCGAGAGGTCGGCGACCACCTCGGCGCCCGCGACGTCGACGCCGATCACCCGGTGGCCGTGGCGTTCGAGGCGGGCGCGCGTCGCCCTGCCGATGCCGCCCTCCGACCCCGTGATCACGATCGTCGCCACGGCCGTAAGGTAACCCGCCATGGACCGAGCGCACCTCCAGTCGTTGTTCGACCTGTCGGGACGCGTCGCGATCGTCACCGGCGGCACCCGCGGCATCGGCCGGGCCGTCGCCGAGGGCCTCGTGTGCGCGGGGGCGTCGGTGGTCGTGGCGAGCCGCAAGGCCGACGCGTGCGCCGAGACCGAGTCGCACCTGCGCGCCCTGGGGGGCGAGGCGCTCGGCGTCCCGGCGCACATGGGGGAGCTCGGCGACCTGCGGAGGCTCGTCGGCCAGACGGTCGAGCGCTTCGGCCGGCTCGACGTCGTCGTCAACAATGCCGCCAACGCGCTCACGCAGCCGCTCGGCGCCTTCACGCCCGAGGCGTGGCAGAAGTCGTTCGACGTCAACCTGCGCGGCCCGGTGTTCCTCGTGCAGGAGGCGCTGCCGCACCTGCGGGCGAGCGGCCACGCGGCGGTGGTCAACGTCATCTCCGCGGGCGCGTTCCTCTTCTCGTCCTTCGTCGCGATGTACGCGGCGGGCAAGGCCGGCCTCATGGCGTTCACGCGGGCGATGGCCGCGCAGTTCGCGCCCGACGGGATCCGGGTGAACGCGCTCGCGCCGGGCACGGTCGACACCGACATGGTGCGGGCCAACCCGCCGGAGGCGCAGCGCTCGATGGCGGAGGCGAGCCTGATGCGGCGGGCGGCGAGCCCCGACGAGATGGTCGGGCCGGCGCTGTTCCTCGCCTCCGACGCGTCGAGCTTCATGACGGGCCAGGTGTTGCTCGTGGACGGCGGCCTCGTGCCACACTGAGCCCTCCCGGGCACCGGCGCGCAACCCGCCCGCGCCGCGCCCCTCGGGAGCCGGGTTGACCGGGGCGGCGGGTGCGACGACGATCGGCCGGTGCACGTACCGCTGACCGTGGCCGACTTCCTCGAACGGGCCGAGCTGGTGTACGGCGAGCGCGTGGGCGTCGTCGACGAGCCCCACCAGCCCGCGCCCCCCTGGGGGTCGCTCACCTGGCGGGAGGTCGCCCGGCGGGCGCGCGCGCAGGCGGCCGCGCTCGACGCCCTCGGCGTCGGTCGCGGCGAGCGCGTCGCGGTGGTCTCGCAGAACGCCGCGCGCCTGCTGACCGCGTTCTTCGGGGTGAGCGGTTGGGGCCGCGTGCTCGTGCCGATCAACTTCCGGCTCAACGCCGAGGAGGTCGGCTACATCGTCGCGCACAGCGGTGCGTCCGTCCTGCTCGTCGACCCGGAGCTGGACGACGCGCTGCGATCGGTGGACGCGCCGCACCGGTTCGTCCTCGGCGCCGGCTCCGACGGGGTGCTGCACCGCGAGGACCCGCCCGAGCCGTGGGACGACCCCGACGAGCACGCGACCGCGACGATCAACTACACGTCGGGTACGACCGCGCGGCCCAAGGGGGTGCAGCTCACGCACCGCAACATCTGGCTGAACGCCGCGGTGTTCGGGTGGCAGGCCGGCGTGAGCGACCGCGACGTGTACCTGCACACCCTGCCCATGTTCCACTGCAACGGTTGGGGCATGATCTACGCCGTCACCGGGATGGGCGGCCGCCACGTCGTGGCGCGCAAGGTGGACGGCGGCGAGATCCTGCGGCGGGTGCGCGACCACGGCGTCACGCTGCTGTGCGGTGCCCCCGCGGTCGTCGCCGCGATCCTCGACGCAGCGTCCGATTGGCCGGGGGAGGTCCCCGGCCGCGGGCGCACGCGCATCGTCGTGGCGGGCGCGCCGCCGCCGACGCGCACCATCGAGCGCGTGGAGACCGAGCTCGGCTGGGAGTTCGTGCAGATCTACGGCCTCACCGAGACCACACCGTTGCTCACGATGAACCGCACCCGCGAGGAGTACGACCACCTCACCCCGGCCGAGCGCGCGGCGAGGCTCGGCCGGGCCGGCGCGCCCGCGCTGGGGGTGCGCCTGCGTGTCGACGCCGAGGGCGAGCTGCTCGCCCGGGGCAACCACGTGATGGAGGGGTACTGGCGCCAGCCCGCCGAGACCGCCGAGGCGATCCGTGACGGCTGGTTCCACACGGGCGACGGCGGCGTGATCGACGCCGACAACCACGTCTCGATCCTCGACCGCAAGAAGGACGTGATCATCTCCGGGGGCGAGAACGTCTCGTCGATCGAGGTCGAGGACTGCATCTTCTCGCACCCGGCGGTCGCGGAGGTCGCGGTGATCGGTGTGCCCGACGAGCGCTGGGGCGAGACCGTGAAGGCGCTCGTCGTGGTCGCCCCGGGCGCGCGCGTGACCGAGCAGGAGATCATCGAGCACTGCCGGGCCCGGCTCGCGCACTACAAGTGCCCGACCAGCGTCGAGTTCCGCGACGCCCTCGCCCGCACCGCGACGGGCAAGCTGCAGAAGTACCTCCTGCGCGAGCCGTACTGGGCGGGGCGCGGACGCCGGGTGAACTGACCTGGCGTCCCGTCCCCCGCGGCCGTCTCACCCTGCCCGTACGATCCCGCGGTGGCCATCGACCCGGTGTTCGTGCCCTACGGGCGGCCCGCGGCGGAGGCGCTGCACGCGCGGATCGCCGCCGCCAAGGCCGGCGAGCCGCTCGCGCCCGTCGCCGTCGTGGTCCCCACCAACTCCGTCGGCGTCGCGACCCGGCGGCTCCTCGCCTCGGGCGAGCTGGGCGACGTCACGGCGCGGGGGGTCGGCATCGTCGGGGTGTCGTTCCTCACCGTCTACCGGCTCGCCGAACTGCTCGCGGCCCCCACCCTCGCGGCCGCCGGCCGCCGCCCCGTCTCGACCCCGGTGGTCGCGGCCGCCGTGCGGTCGGTGCTCGCGCGCGACGCCGGGGTGTTCGCCCCCGTCGCCCGGCACCCCGCGACCGAGGAGGCGCTCGTCGCCGCGCACCGCGAGCTCGGGGACCTCGACGCGGACGTGCTCGAGGTGCTCGCCCGGCAGCACCCCCGCGTGCGCGACGTCGTGCGCATCCACCGCGAGGCGGCGGAGGCGTTGCGCGGCGGCTGGTACACGGAGCACGACCTGATGCGCGTCGCGACCGACCTCGTGCGTGACGGCGCGCCGCTGCCCGGCGACCTCGGATCGCTCGTCGTCTTCCTGCCGCAGCGCCTCGGCGCCCCCCAGGCGAGGCTGCTGGTCGCGCTCGCGGAGCGCGTGCCGACGTCGGTGGTGCTGGGCCTCACGGGGGTGCCGCGCGCCGACGCCGCGGTGCGCGCCTCGGCGCGTCGCCTGGGCGTCGAGGCGCCCGATGCACCCCCCGCGCCGGCGACCGTCCCGCCCGCCGTCCCGCCCGCGACCGTCGTGCAGACCTTCTCCGACCCCGACGACGAGGTGCGTGCCGTCGTTCGCGGCGTGGTCGACGCGGTGCGTGACGGCGTCCCGCTCGAGCGCGTCGCGGTGTGCTACGCGAGCGCGGACCCGTACGCCCGCCTGCTCGCCGAGCACCTCGACCTCGCCGGGATCCCGTACAACGGTGGTGCGGCCCGCTCGCTGTCCGACAGCGTGCTCGGGCGCGCCCTGCTGCGCATGCTCGCGCTGCCCGACCGTGACTTCCGCCGGGAGGACGTGTTCACGCTCCTCGCGGGCGCGCCGGTGCGCGACGCCGCCGGACGGCCGGCCGAGACGGCCGACTGGGAGCGGATCTCGCGTGCGGCGGGCGTCGTCGGCGGCCTGGGGGAGTGGCGCGCGCGCCTCGACCGGTACGACGCCGAGCTCGGCGCGGCCGGCGACGACCGGTCGGCGCGCGAACGCGAGCGCGTCGGGCGGCTCCGGGCCTTCGTCGAGGGGCTCGCCGCGGACCTCTCGCCCGGCGCCGTGCCGGCCCGCTGGTCGGGCAAGGCGCGCTGGGCGCTCGGCCTCGTGCGCCGCTGGATCGGCGACGATCGGCGGCGGGCCGGCTGGCCGGTGCCCGAGCAGGAGGCCGCCCGGCGCGTCGAGGCGACGCTCGACCGGCTCGCCGGCCTCGACACGGTCGAGGAGGCGCCGTCGCTCGACGTGTTCCGCCGGACCCTGCGGCTCGAGCTCGACGCGGTTCCCGTGCGCGCCGGCCGGATGGGGGAGGGCGTCTTCGCCGGGCCGGTGGCCGGCTGCCTCGGCGTCCCGCTCGAGCGGCTGTTCGTGTGCGGGCTCGCCGACGGCTCGTTCCCGGCGGCGACCCGGGACGACCCGCTCATCGGCGACACCGACCGCCGCGCCGTGGGGGGTGAGCTCGCGCTGCGCGCCGAGCGGGCCGACGACGACCAGCGCGCCCTGCTCGCCGCGCTCGCGTCCACGACGGGGCGGCGTGTGCTGTGCTTCCCGCGCGGCAGCCTGCGGCGCAGCACCGAGCACGCGCCCTCACGGTTCCTGCTCGACGCCGTCGAGGCCGTCACGGGCCGGCGTGAGCTGCCCGCCGGCGAGGCCTGGTGCACGGAGGTCGCGTCGTTCTCCGACGGGCTCGCGCGGGCCGGGTTCCCGGCGACACGCCACGAGCGGGACGTGCGGGCCGTGCTGTCCGGCCGGCGGCTCGACGAGGCGCCGTACCGGCGCGCGGTCGAGCTCGTCCGGGCCCGGCGCAGCGGCGCGTTCACGCGCTTCGACGGGAACCTCGCGCACCTCGCGGACCGGGTCGCGCGCGTGGGACCGACCGCACCGGGGACCGTCGTCTCCGCGACCCGGCTCGAGCAGTGGTCGCGCTGCCCGCACGCCTACTTCGTGCGCCACGTCCTGTACGTCCGGCCGGTGGAGGCACCCGAGGCCGTCGTGACCCTGTCGCCCACCGAGCGCGGCTCCATCGTGCACGCGGTGCTCGACCGGTTCGTCGCGGCGGGGCCACCGGTGGGCGACGACGCCCGGCGGCTCCTGCACGCGATCGCCGACGAGGAGCTCGCGCGCGCGGCCGCCCGGGGCGTCACGGGCCGGCGCCTGCTGTGGGAGCGCGAGCAGCGGGTCCTCCACGCCGACCTCGACGCCTGGCTCGACGCCGACACGCGCCTGCGCGACGCGCACGGCCACGTGACGCTCTCGACCGAGTTCGGGTTCGAGGAGCTGGAGGTCGTGCTCCCCGACGGGCGCCCGATCCGGCTGTCGGGCGCGGCCGACCGGGTCGACCGCCGTGCCGACGGGACACTCGTCGTGTTCGACTACAAGACCGGTTCGCCGGCGGGCTTCGAGGGGCTCTCGGCCGACGACCCGGTCGCCGGCGGCGACCGGCTGCAGCTCCCCGTCTACGCGCTCGCCGCCCGGGCCGGGCACGGGGGCGGGGCGGACGTGCCCGTCGAGGCGTATTACTGGTTCGTCGGACGCGGTGAGAACCGGCTGGTCGGGTACCCCGTCGACGAGCAGGTCCTGGCCGCCTTCGGCGCCGTGCTGCAGCGGATCGTCGACGGGATCGAGGCCGGGTGCTTCCCCGCGCACCCCGAACCGCCCGGCTGGCGCCCCTTCGTCGCCTGCCCGTACTGCGATCCCGACGGCCTCGGCACCGCCGACCGCTGGCGGGAGTGGGAGCGCAAGCAGGGCGACCCCGCGCTCGAGCCCTACCTCGCGTTGTTCCCGGCCGCGCCCGACGACCCGGCCGGCGCCGAGGGGGCGGCGTGAGCGCGTCGCAGCCGGCGCTGTTCCCGGTCGGCGGCGACGACGACGCGCGCGTGGCCGTGCGCACCCGGCTCGACGAGACGCTGTTCGTCGAGGCGGGCGCGGGGTCCGGCAAGACCGCCGCGCTCGTCTCGCGCATCGTCGCGCTGGTGCGCGACGGAGTGCCGGTGCGGTCGATCGCCGCGATCACCTTCACCGACAAGGCGGCGGCCGAGCTCCGCCACCGTGTCCGCGCCGAGCTGGAGCGGCACGCGCCCGCCGACCCCGCGTGCCGCGCCGCGCTCGACGACCTCGACGCGGCGGCGATCTGCACGCTGCACGCGTTCGCACAGCGGCTGCTCACCGAGTTCCCCGTCGAGGCCGGCCTGCCGCCGCGCATCCGGGTCAACGACGAGATCGCGTCCGCCGTCGCCTTCGACGACCGCTGGCGCGACTTCCACGACCGGCTCCTCGACGACCCCGCGCTGGAGGAGACCGTGCTGTGCGCGCTGGCGTGCGGCCTGCGCCTCGACCGGCTGCGCACGCTCGCCGAGGTCCTGTCCGCCAACTGGGACCTACTCGACCGGGTCCCCGCGGCGCCGCCGCTGCCCGAGGTCGGGCCGGCGATCGACGAGTGGGTGCGCGCGCTCGAAGCCGCGTGCGGGCGGGTGGCGGAGTGCCGCGACGGCGACGACCTCCTCGCGCAGCACCTCGCGCGGTGCGCGCAACACGTGGCGTCGTTGCGGGCGGCGCCCGACGACGCCGAACGCCTCGCACGGCTCACCGGCTGTCGCCTTCGCACCCGCGCGGGGCGCAAGGACAACTGGCCCGACGTGGCCGCCGTGCGCGAGCAGCTCGCCGCGCTCGACGAGGAGCGGGAGCGGTTGCTCGAACGGGTCACCGACGTGGTGATCCGGCGGTTCGCCGCCGCCATCGCCGGCTTCACCGCCGGGGCCGCCGCCGAACGCCGCGCGGCCGGGGAGCTCGACTTCCACGACCTGCTCGTCCTCGCGCGCGCCCTGCTGCGCGACCCTCGGCACGGCCGGCGCGTGCGCGAGCGGCTGCGCGCCCGCTACCAGCGGCTCCTCGTCGACGAGTTCCAGGACACCGATCCGATCCAGGTCGAGCTGGCGGTCCTGCTCGGCTCCGCCGACCCCGACGCGGGGGCGAAGCCGTGGACCGACGTCGAGGTCGAGCCGGGACGCGTGTTCTTCGTCGGCGACCCGAAGCAGTCGATCTACCGCTTTCGCCGCGCCGACATCGCGACGTTCCTGGCGGCGCGCGACGCGCTGGGGGGCGAGCCCGTCCGGCTCACCCGCAACTTCCGCACCGCGAGACCGGTCGTCGAGTGGATCAACGGCGTCTTCTCCGAGCTGATCCGCCCGCACCCGGCGTCGCAGCCGGAGTACGTCCCGCTGGAGGCCGTGCGCGGCGCACCGCCGTCGGGCCCGCCGGTCGCGCTCCTCGGCCTCGACGAGCACGACGACCGGCCGGACGCCGACACGCTGCGCGAGCGCGAGGCCGCCGACGTCGTCGCGGCCGTGCAGGCGGCCGTCGCCCAGGGGTGGTCGGTCGACGACGGCGCGGGCGGCTGGCGGCCCGCACGCCTGGGCGACGTCTGCATCCTGCTGCCCGCGCGGACGTCGCTGCCGTTCCTGGAGCAGGCGCTCGAGGCCGCGGGCGTGCCGTACCGTGCCGAGACGAGCTCGCTCGTCTACGGCAGCCGCGAGGTGCGCGACCTGCTCCTCGCGCTCCGGGCGGCCGACGACCCGACCGATGCCCTGGCGCTCGTCGCCGCGCTGCGCTCACCGCTGTTCGGTTGCGGTGACGACGACCTGTTCGAGTACCGGCGCGAGCACCGGGGCCACTTCGACCTCCGCCGCCCCCCGCCCGCCACCCTGCCCGCCGACCACCCGGTGGTCGAGGGGATCGCGTACCTGCGCACCCTGCACGACGCCCGCACCTGGGTGGCGCCGAGCGTGCTCCTCGAGCGCGTCGTGCGCGACCGCCACGTCCTCGAGGTCGGGCACGCGACGGGGCGCTTCCGCGAGGTCGCGCGCCGGATCCGCTTCGTCGTGGACCAGGCGCGTGCGTTCGCCGACACGACGGGCGGCACGCTGCGCGAGTACCTCGCCTGGGCGACCCGCCAGGGGGCCGAGGGCTCGCGGGTCGTGGAGACCGTGCTGCCCGAGACGGACGACGACGCGGTGCGCATCCTCACCGTGCACGGGGCCAAGGGCCTCGAGTTCCCGATCGTGATCTGTTCCGGGATGACCACGCGTGCCCAGCAACGCCCGCGAGGAGTCCAGGTGCTCTTCCCGCCGACGGGCGGGTGCGAGATCCGCTTCGCGTCGGGGCTCCAGACGGACGAGTTCGAGCTGCACCAACCGGTCGACGAGCAGATGGGCTTCCACGAGAAGCTGCGCCTGCTGTACGTCGCGTGCACGCGGGCGCGCGACCACCTCGTCGTGTCGGTGCACCGCCGGGCGCGCGCCT
The DNA here is from genome assembly GCA_026002935.1 of Acidimicrobiia bacterium. GTDB lineage: Bacteria > Actinomycetota > Acidimicrobiia > IMCC26256 > PALSA-610 > BPGH01. The sequence goes on along the minus strand of BPGH01000001.1, from coordinate 2,873,216 downwards.
CGGGGCTGCCCGCCGAGGCGTCCGCCTGGACGCACGCCGAGCTGATCCGGGAGGCGGCGCGGGGGGCCCCCGAGGCCGCCACGGTCGCGCCGGCGGCCGCCGCGGGCGGGCGCGCCGCGGCCGCGGCCGCCGCCCCGCCGCCCGCCGACTGGGAGCGGGCCCACGCGCAGGTCCTCGCGGGCGCGGCCCGGCGGCGGTTCGTCGCCGCGACCACGCTCGCCCGGCACGGCGACCCCGACGCGGGCCCGGATCCGGGGCTGGCCAAGCAGGCCCGCGACCTCGAGCTGCCGCCGTGGAACAAGGGCCGCTACGGCACCGCGATCGGGCGGGCCGTCCACGCGGTGCTGCAGACGGTCGACCTCGCGACCGGCGCCGGGCTCGACGACGCCGCGGCCGCGCAGGCCGCCGCCGAGGGCGTGCTGGGACACGAGGCGACGATCGCGGCGCTGGTGCGCGCCGCGCTCGGCAGCGAGAGCGTGCAGGCGGCGGTGCGCGCGGGCGCCTACTGGCGCGAGACGTACGTCGGTGTCCCCGTCGAGGGCCTCACGCTGGAGGGCTACGTCGACCTCGTCTACCGCGACCCCCGCACGCGTGCGCTCGTCGTCGTCGACTACAAGACCGACGCGATCGGCAGCCCCGGCGAGCTCGAGCGCCGCCTCGACCACTACCGGATCCAGGGTGCGGCCTACGCGCTCGCCGTCGGTGCGGCGGCGGGCGAGGAGGTCGCGTGCTGCACCTTCGTGTTCTGCGACCCGGCGGGCGCCCGGGAGGTGACGGTCGCGGGGGACGAGCTCGCCGACGCGATCGCGCGGGTCCGGTCGCTCGCGGCGGCCGAGCGTGACGCACCGTCACCCCTCGCGCCCGAGGCGGCGGCCGAACCCTGAACCGCCGGGCCGCTGTGCCAAGCTGGTGCGGCCCGTGAGGTTCCGCAGCTTCCTCGTCCCGTTCGTCCTGACCGTCGCCGTGGGCGCGACCGCGCTCGCCGGCGCGGTCGCGCTCCTCGTCCCCGCCGGCGCCGAGTTCTCCCGCGCCGTGGCGTTCGGCCCGCTCGACGCCGACATGCGCGAGGCCGCCCGCCGCTCCTACCTCGTCGACAGCACCGGCCAGCTCATCTCGACCCTGTTCGCCGAGGAGGACCGCGAGCCGGTCACCCTCGACGACCTGCCCGACCACCTCATCGACGCGGTGCTCGCCATCGAGGACCGGCGGTTCTACGAGCACCACGGGATCGACTGGAACGGTGTCGGGCGGGCGCTCACCGAGAACCTCAGCGCCGGCGAGGTCGAACAGGGCGGATCGACGATCACCCAGCAGCTGGTGAAGAACACCATGACCGAGTCGCCGGAGCGGGACCTGAAGGCCAAGGCCCGCGAGGCGATCATCGCCTACCGGCTCGAGAAGGAGATGTCGAAGGACGAGATCCTCGAGCGGTACCTCAACGTCGTCAACTTCGGCAACGGCGCGTACGGCGTGAAGGCCGCCGCCGAGCGGTACTTCAACAAGCGCGACCCCAAGGATCTCACGGTGGGGGAGGCGGCCCTGCTCGCGGGGCTGATCCAGGCGCCGGGGTCGCTCGACCCGATCGTGCACCCCGACCGCGCGGCGCGCCGGCGCGCGGTCGTGCTCGAGGCCATGGTCGAGATCGGCGCCATCACGGAGGAGGAGGCCGCGGCGGCGCGCCTCGAGCCGCTGCCGACCTCCGCGCGCAGTCCCGACCGCCGCCGGGACTTCTTCGTCGACGAGGTGATCCAGCGGCTCCTGAAGGACGACCCCGACGTGCCGGGTGAGCCGTCGGAGTACCTCGGGCCCGACGAGGCGACGCGCTACGACCGCGTGTTCCGCGGCGGGCTGCGCATCGAGACGACCTACGACCCGCGCCTGCAGTGGATCGCGACCGCGGCGGTCAACGAGGTGATCCCCGCCGACTCGCCGTTCATGGCCGGTGTCGTCGTCCTCGACAACGCGACCGGGGCCGTGCGCGCGATGGTCGCCGGCCGTGACTTCGAGCAGCTCCAGTACAACGTGGTCACCGACGGGCGCCGCCAGACCGGCTCCTCGTTCAAGGCGATCACGTTGGCCGCCGCGCTCGAGGCGGGCTACTCGCCCCGCGACACCGTGAGCGGCAGCACGTTCTCCTGGCGCAACCCGCGCTCGCCCGAGAGCTGGAACCCGCTGACCTGCAGCGGCGGCACGATGACCCTGACCGACGCGATCGTGCGGTCCAACAACTGCGCGTTCGCGCGGACGGTCCTGTCGCTCGGGCCGGGCAACGACGGCGCCGACGGTGCGGCGCGCGTGATCGACATGGCGGCCCGGTTGGGGATCGACGCCTCCCGGCTCGAGCCCCGCCCGAGCATCACGCTCGGCACGATGGACACGTCCCCGCTCGACATGGCCGAGGCCTTCTCGGTGTTCGCACGCGACGGGGTCCACCTGTACCCGGTGTTCGTGCAGCGGATCACGGGCCCCGACGGCGAGGTGATCTTCGAGCACCGGCCGATCGGCGAGCGCGTCCTGTCCGCCGAGATCGCACGCACCGAGACCGACATGCTCACGGGCGTGATCGAGCGCGGCACCGCGAGCCGCTTCGGCGACATCGGCCGGCCCGCGGCCGGCAAGACCGGCACCACCGACGACAACAAGAACGCCTGGTTCGTCGGCTACACACCGCAGTTCACGACGGCCGTGTGGATGGGAGACCCGGTCACGAACCTGCCGATGTCGAGCGTCGGCGGGGTGCGGGTGCAGGGCGGCAACCTGCCGACGAGGATCTGGGCGCTGACGATGGAGCCCGCGCACGAGGGGCTGCCCGTGGTCGACTTCACCGAGCCGGACACCTCGGCGTGGCCCCGCGCCCAGCACATCTCCGAAGAGGGGCGGTCGTACCGGCCGCGCAGCGCCGCGCCGCCGACGACCGCGCCGGCCGCCGACCCCGCGGCGCCGCCGGCGTCGGCGCCGGGCGGGGCACCGACGTCGACCGCGCCGCCGCCTCCCACCCCGTCCACCCCGCCCTCGACGGGGGGCGGGCCCTGAGGTGACCGCCGAAGCGCTCGAGACCCTGCTCGAGGTCCAGGACCGCGACCTCACCATCGACCGGCTGCGGCACCGGCGGGCGACGCTGCCCGAGCGCGCCGCGCTCGAACAGCGGCTCGGCGAGCTGGCCGAGCGCCGTCGGGCCGCGGCCGAGATCGGTGCCCGGCGGGCCGAGCTGCTCGCGCTCGAGCACCGGCTCGACGACGAGGCGGCGCGCCTCGGCGCCCGCATCGCCGAGGTCGACCAGCGCCTCTACTCGGGCACCGTGACCTCGCCGCGTGAGTTGCAGGCGATGCAGGCCGACCTGGAGATGTTGCGGCGCCAGCGTTCCGAGCTCGAGGACCGCGAGCTGGAGTGCATGGAGCAGCGCGAGGCGGCCGACGCGCAGCTCGCGGCCGCCGAGGCCGTGGCCGGTGAGCTCGCGGGCGAGGTCGAGCGGCTGCAGGCGGTCATCGCGGCGGCCGAGGCCGGGATCGACGGCGAGATCGCGGCCGAGCAGGCGGCGCGCGACGCGCTCGCAGCCCGGGTCGACGACCCGCTGCTGCGCGACTACGAGCAACGGCGGGCGCGCAACCAGGGCGTCGGGATCGCCCGCCTCGTCGGGACGACGTGCCAGGCCTGCCACCTGACGATCCCGTCCACCGAGGCCGAGCGCATCCGCCGGGCCGGCGGCGGGCAGGTCGCGTCGTGCGACAACTGCGGCGCGATCCTCGTGCCGTGAGCGGGTCGTCCCCGCCCGGTCCCGTCCCCGGTGACGCGGGGCCGCGAGGTGCGCGAGGTGATCGTCTACTGCGACGGTGGGTCGCGCGGGAACCCGGGCCCGGCCGCGATCGGCGCCGTCGTCGTGGACCCGACCGTCTCGCCGCCCCGGCGGCTCGCGACGGTCAGCGAACGGATCGGCGTGACGACCAACAACGTCGCCGAGTGGCGTGCGGTGATCGCGGGCATCGAGGCGGCGGCCCGGTTCCGGCCCCGCTCGGTGCGCCTGCGCGCCGACTCGCAGCTCGTCGTCCGCCAGCTCCGGGGCGAGTACCGGGTGCGGCAACCGCACCTGCAGCCGCTGCACGAGCGCGCCCGGGCGCTGCTCGAGCAGTTCGACGAGGTCGACGTGCGGCACGTCCCCCGCGACGCGAACGCCGAGGCGGACGCGCTGGTCAACGCCGCGCTCGACGGAGCGGCGCCGTGATCCTGTGGCGCGTCTTCGGCGCGGTGTTCGGCGTCTGGAACGTCTTCCAGAGCTCGGGCCTCGACTTCCGGCTCGTCGCGCTCGGGTCGGTGCTCCCGCTCCTGGTCGACGCGCCCTCGGGCGTGATGTCGTACGGGCACACGCTGGTCCTGGCGGCCGCGGCGCTCACCGTCGCGATGGCCGTGACGGCCGGACGCGGCCACCGGCTGCGCCGCCGCCGCGCCCTCTCGCTCGTGATCGGGTGGTTCGCCGGCCTCGTGCTGGGCGGTGCCTGGGCCCACCACGAGCTGTTCTGGTGGCCGCTGTTCGGCGGCGGCCGGCCATCGGCGCCGCTGCTGCCCCCCGCCGCCGTCGTCGTCGTGCTCGAGGCGATCGGCGCCGCCGCCGCGTGGTGGGCGTGGAAGCGGTTCGGCCTCGCGGACGCGCACCGGCGGGCCCGGTTCGCGCGCACCGGCCGGCTCGACGTGGCGGCGGGAGGATGATCGCGTTCGTGCGCCACGGCCAGACCGCCGTCAACCGCGACGGCATGCTCCAGGGCCGGCACGACGCGCCCCTCACCGACCTCGGGCACTCCCAGGCGGCGGCGGTCGCGCACTGCTTCGCCCCCGGCACCGTCGCGCGCGTCGTGTCGAGCCCGCTGCGGCGCGCCCGCGACACGGCCGCGGCGATCGCCGCGGTGCACCGCGTCCCCGTCGAGGCCGACGAGCGGCTCGTCGAGCTCGACTACGGCGAGTGGGACCGGCGCGCCCTGGCGGACGTCACCGCGGAGGAGTGGGGCCGGTGGCGGGCCGACCCGACGTTCGCGCCGCCCGGGGGCGAGTCATTGGCCGCCGTCGCGGCGCGCGTCGCGTCGTTCTGCACCGAAGTCCTCGGCGACGAGCTCGTCGTCGCGGTCAGTCACGTGTCGCCGATCAAGGCGGCCGTGTGCTGGGTGCTCGGCATCGACGAGCGCGCGACCTGGCGCATGCACCTCGACCTCGCGAGCGTCACGCGGATCGCCGCCCGCGGCGGCGCGGCCGTGCTGGCCTCCTACAACGAGACCGCGCACCTCACGGCTGCACGCTGACCGGGATCGAACGGCGCGGCGGGCGCGCCGGGCGGGCGTGGGCGCCGGTCGCGTCGACCACGAAGCGGCCCTCGCCGGGCCCCTCCGCGACCGGCATCCCGAGCGCCTCGAGCAGCGCGTGGTCCTCGTCGGCCGACCGGCCGGACGTGGTCAGGTAGTTGCCGACGATCAGCGCGTTCGCCCCGGCGAGGAGGCCCATGCCCTGCAGCTCGCCGAGCACGCGCTCGCGCCCCCCGGCGAGTCGCAGCCACGCGTCCGGGAGGATCAGGCGGAACAGCGCAATGGCCTGCAGCGCCTCGCGCGGCGAGAGGGGCGCGCGTCCCTGCAGCGGTGTGCCCGGGCGCGGGTCGAGCAGGTTGATCGGCACCTCGCACGGCTCGAGCGCGGCGAGCTCGAAGGCGAAGTCGACCCGCTCCTCGAGTGTCTCGCCCATGCCGAGGATGCCGCCGCAGCACAGCTCCATGCCCGCCGCCTTCGCGAGGCGGGCGGTGGCGACCCGGTCGTCGTAGGTGTGGGTGGTGCAGATCTCGGGGAACCGCGCGCGGCACGTCTCGAGGTTGTGGTTGTAGCGACGGACGCCCGCCGCCGCGAGGCGCCGGGCCTGCTCCTCGGTCAGGAGGCCGAGGGAGCACGCGACCTCGAGCCCCGTCTCTCGGTGCACCGCGTCGACCGCGTCGAGGACGCGGCGCAGCAGCCGCTCCTCCGGCCCGCGCACGGCGACCACGATGCAGAACTGGGTCGCGCCGGCCTCGCGGGTCGCGTGCGCGGCGGCGAGGATCTCGTCGACGTCGAGGAAGGGGTAGACGTCGACGCCGGTGGAGTACCGCACCGACTGCGAGCAGAACGCGCAGTCCTCCGGGCAGGCCCCCGACTTCGCGTTGACGAGGCTCTCGAGCTCGACCGCGGGGCCGCACCACTGCATCCGCACGCGGTGCGCGAGCGCGACGAGCGACGGGAGGTCGTCGAGCGGGAGGTGGGCGACGGCCAGCGCCTCCTCGCGGGTGAGGCGGCGACCTTCCTCGAGCAGGGCCTTCTCGGCGGCGCGCAGTGGCATGGGCGCGGATGCTATGCGAGGCCGCCCGGCGCGACCGGTTGCGACGCGTCCGGGTGCGGCGCCGGCTCGTCACCGGCGGCGGGGCCGGCACCGGCGCGCGGCCGCCGCGCGGCGCCGCGGCGGCGGTGCCGGGCGAGCACGATCGGCCACCCCACGAGCGGCACGAGCGCGAGGCCGAACCACTGGAACGCGTACGAACGGTGGTCGACGCGGCTCGGGTCGGGCGGTTCGGGGAGCCGCGGCTCGCCCGCCGCGGGCGGCGGGTCCTGGTACTGCGCGGTGATCCACACCGGCCGCAGCTCGACGGCGAGCGACTCGGAGACCGACCTCGAGGTCGACGCGGGGGAGTGCCGTGAGCCCTCCCCGTTCGTCGACCGTGTCGCCGGGCGACAGCGGGCGTGATCGCGCGACGGTGCCGCGCACGACCACCTCGCCGCCGGGGGGCGCGAGGCCAGGCGCGCCCGACTCGACCGCGCGGCGCGGCACCCAGCCCCGGTCGACCAGGACGGCGGAGCCGTCGCCGAGCACCAGCGGCGTCAGCACGTCGAAGCCGCTCTCGCCGTCGCGCACCCGGTTGCGCAGGAGGAACTGCGCGGTGGCGTCGTAGGTGCCGGTGGCCTCCACCCGCGTCCCCGGGGCCGGGCCGGCCGCGGGGTCGCCGAGCGCGGGCGCCGGGGCCGCGAAGGCCGCGGCCGCCGCCTCCCGCCGATCCTCGGCCTCGCGGTGGCGGCCGAGCTGCCACAGGCCGAGCGCGACGAACAGCGCGGCGAACGCCACGACCAGCAGGTGGCCGACGAGCCAGCGGCCCCGCCAGAGCACGCGCCCACCGTACCGACCGCGTCGCACGGGCGGCCCACCCGGCCGGGCCCGCCCGCGGCGAGCGGGGCGCCCCGATGGCGGCCCCGCGCTGAGCGAATGAGAAACGGCGGCGCGCGCGACCCGCCGGACGCCGCGTCGCCGGCCGATCAGACGGCGTGGACGGAGGCGAGCGCCCCGTGGCGGAGCCCCCGGGCGTCAACAGCGCGCGGCGGTTGCTGGCGATCGGGTTCGCGGAGGCGACGGTGCGGCGCGTGCTCGTCACCGAGGTGCGGCTGACCGAGCACGAGGCCGACGCGGCGCTCGCCCACGCCCGGGCGGACGTGGCGCTGCGCTGACGCGCGCCGCGGGACCCCGCACGGCCCCCCGCCGACGCGGGCGCGGGCCCGCGCGGGTCGGGGGCGCCTACCCGCCGCGGCCGGGCCGGGCGGGTGCGTCCGCGGCGACCGCGGCCTGCGCACCGGCCGCCGCCCGGCGGGCGACGTGCGCGACGAGCTGCTCGGCGCCCATCGGGTGCGCGAAGAGGTAGCCCTGGCCGCTGCGGCAGCCGAGCACGAGCAGCTCGTTGAGCTGCTCGCGGGACTCGACGCCCTCGGCGATCACGTCGAGGCCGAGCATCCTGCCGAGCTGGATGACCGCCCGGGCGAGGGTCGCACCGCCGTCGGCGATCCCCTCGATGAAGCTCTTGTCGAGCTTCAGCACGTCGACCGGGAAGTTGCGCAGGTAGCTGAGCGACGAGTGCCCGACGCCGAAGTCGTCGACGGCGACGCGCACGCCGAGCTGCTTCAGCTCGCGGAGCCGTTCGGCCGCGGCGGTGACGTCCTGCATGAGGCCGCTCTCGGTGACCTCGAGGACGATCGTGGCGGGATCGGCACCCTCGCGGCGGATGATCTGCCGGAAGGTGGTCGCGAGCTCCGGGTCGGCGAGCTGCACCGGCGAGAGGTTGACGGTCGTCGTGAGGCCCGGCCGGATCGCCTGCAGTCGCGTCGCCATGCGGCAGGCCTCGGTGAACACCTTCTCGCCGACCTTCCCGATCGCCCCGGTGCGCTCGGCGACCGGGATGAACTGCGCAGGGGGGATCGGGCCGCGCGCCGGGTGGTCCCAGCGCGCGAGCACCTCGACGCCGGTCACCTCGCCGGTGTCCATCGAGACGATCGGCTGGTACGCGACGGTGATGGCGTCGCTCGTGACCGCGTTGCGCAGCTCCACCTCGAGCTCGAGCCGCTCGAGCGCACGGTCGTGCATCTCGTCGTCGAAGACCTCGTAGTGGGCGAGCGGCGACGCCTTCGCGATGTACATCGCGAGGTCGGCGTTGCGCATCAGCTCGGCGGGCGAGGAGTGCGCGTCGGAGACCGCGAAGCCGATCGACGCGGAGACGCTCACCGTCTTTTCGCCGAGCGACACGGGGCGCCGCAGGGTCTCGACGAGCCGTTGGGCGACGACCTCGGGCCGGTGGGCGCCGGGGCCGAGGAGGAGCAGCGCGAACTCGTCCCCGCCGAGCCGCGCCACGACGTCGTCCCCGCGCACGCAGCCGGCGATCCGCTCGGCGCAGATGCGGAGCAGCTCGTCGCCGCACGCGTGCCCCAGCGTGTCGTTGACGCTCTTGAAGCCGTCGAGGTCGAGGATGCCGACGCACACCGAGCGCCCGTCGCGTACGGCGCGTTCGAGCTCGTGCGAGAGCATCTGGTCGAAGCTGCGCCGGTTGGGCAGGCCGGAGAGCGCGTCGGTGACGGCGAGCCTCGTGTTGTGCTCGGCGAGCCGCCCGACGACGTACCCGGTGACGGCCACGGTCCCGACGACCGTGAACCACTGGGCGTACCCCTCCTGGTCGCCGAACCGCGCCAGCACGAGGCCGTACGCGAGCGCGATGAACGCGACGTGCGGCCAGGCCTGCAGCGACGTGAAGAACGTGAACGCGAAGAGGACCGCCCAGATGTAGAAGATCGCCGTGATGCTCGTCTGGGCCGTGTTCCCCGTGTACGCGATCCCGAGCGAGACGACCACGACGCCGGCCGCGAGCAGCAGGTGGATCATCCACGGGGTCATCCGCTTGCCGAGGAGCAGCAGCAGGGCGGCGACCGGGAACGCCGCGCTCGCCGACAAGCGGATGCCGACCTCGTCGATCTGGTCCGAGTGCGGCAGCTGCAGGCTGAGGTGGCCCATGACGCCGCCCGCCGTGAAGAGGAGCGCGAGGTAGCGCGACATGTGCGCGGAACGGCCCCAGCCCTCGTGGATCACCCGCCGCCGGAGGCGCTCCGCGGTCACCTGCCGGCCGCGACGCCGGTCCTGGACCGGTGCGGCATCCGCCTCGTTCGTCCCTGCCGTCATGCAGTGACTCCGCTCGCCCTCGTCGTCTTCCCCGACGCGTGTCGGGTGCGCGCCGCGCGTCCTTGAGCGGGGAGGACGCACGGAACCTGGCGGAATCGGGCATTCCGTCGCGAATCGCCTCGCCGGGTGACGACACGCTCATCCGCCGCGCCGGCGGTGCCGACACGGATGACGTGGGCCGGCAGGCACTGGCGCGTGCGGACGCGAGGGTCGGCGCCGCGGAGGAGCTCGTCGACGAGATCGGCCAGATCGTGCGGGTCGACCTCGGCGGGCCACCGGGGACGGCGCTGTGGCCCGCGCGCGTCATCGACCGGACCGAGAGCACGCTCGGCCTGATCGGCGACCGCCCGCCCCCGGTCGCACCGTCACCCCACCGGCGCCTGCGCGTGATCGTCGAGCGGGGAGCGCACTGCCGCAGCGTCGAGGCGATGGTGCTCGCGCACGCGACGCGGTTCCTGCGCGTGCGGGTGGTCGGCAACGTCGAGGAGCTCCACAACCGCAAGGCGTTCCGCGTCGACGTGTTCCTCGAGACGACCCTGTCGGTGACCGGGACCGACGGCCAGGAGCGGGTGCTGCCCGCGCGCGTGCGCAACCTGTCCGTCGGCGGCGCCGGCCTCACGGCGACCGGGGCGGTCGAACCCGGCGAGCAGGTCGCGTTCACCCTCGTGCTCGCGCGGGCCGAGTACCGGTTCCGGTCCGTCGCCGTCCGGGCCGTCGAGACCGAGCGCGGCACCGAGCTCGGCGTGCGCTTCGAACGCCTGCCCAACGCGACCGAGGCGGCGCTGCTGCGCTACCTGTTCGACCTGCAGCGCGCGATGGTCCTGCCCCGCCCGGGAGTGTGACGGCTTCCGCGTCGGCTACGCGGCTTGCCCCAATCGGTCCGTCGCCGTCGCCGCGAAGCTCTCGAGGTCACCCATCGCGAGCTGGCCGCCTCCGAGAATGGTCAGGACTGAACCTCCGGCAATTTGCGCCACCGTGGCGCCGATCCGCACGCACACCAGGTCGAATGCTCCCGTGACGCCCTCCGCTTGGAAGTTCAACCGCAACGCGACCTGATCCTCGGCGAGTTCGTCGAACGCCAACGGTGTGACCATGTACTTGATGGTGGTGCCATCCTCGTCGGTTTCCTCGAAGGACTCGCAACCGTCGACCATCTCGGCGAACGCTCGGAATGCCCGACGTGCCTCATCCGCCGACGAGTATGCGGCGATTGCCTCCGCGAGGAACGGGCCGAGCGCACCCTGCATGTACGTCACGGACGCCTCTGCGGACGGCGGCACCACCGTGTCGATGTCCGGCTGCCCGCACAGTGTCATGTCACTCGTCGGGTCGGACTCCGTTTCTGGAGGTGCCTCTGCGTATCCCGACGGTAGGTCCTCGATAGGAACGAGGAGCGACTCGATCTCTGCGGGGTCAAGCGGCTCGGCCGCCACACCGGAGGACGTCGACCCTTCACGACCTGCTCCATTCGCGGTCGTCGACTGTGATGAAGTCGATTGCGAACCGCCGGGTGTGTCGCCTTCGCCGCAGGCGCCCGCCAGCAGCAGCGTCGATACCGTGACTGCCGCCCATGTCCTCGCGCCCATCGGGCCGCCCTTCCTCACCAATCAAGCCGCCACAGGCGTTTCCCGCGTGAATGCACCCGCGGGGTGCATATGCCATGTGTACGCCCCGTCCGGTGATGTCGCAAACCCCGGTTCGGCCGTCGGCGTTGGGACCGACCGGCAGCTCCAACGGGTCGCCGGCCGCTTGGAACTCGCGACCCCCGAGAGCGAGAAGATTCGGACGATCCGGGTTCCGTCCGCGGTCGCAGTCGAGCTGCGCGACCACCGCTCGGATGGGCTGCTGTTCACGGGCGGGCGGACCGGCCAGCCGATGCGCACCGACCAGTTCTACGCGTCCGCGTGGCGGCCGGCGCTACGCGGCGCGGGCCTGGTCCGAGAATCCGGCTCGTGTTCCGTGGGCTCCGGCACTTTGCGGTGTCGTCGATGCTCGCCGAGGGCGTGAACCCGATGGCGGTCGTCGGCCACCTCGGCGACACGTTGGGGACGTTGCAGCGGGACGTACGCGCACTGGATGCGTGACGACCGGGCGTACCCGCCGACGCGTTGGAGCGCATTCTCGCCGTGCTATTCATCACCGCACGAACCGTCGAGTTCCGGTAGTGCGCGTCGCGGGCGTCGGATTCACGCGGCCTGGCCGCGGCCTGACGGTCCGGCCGGAGGCGCGTGAGCCCTGGTCAGAGGGGGCGCGCGGTGACGAGTCGGCCTGTACGCCGGATTCTGTACGGACGCCGGGGCGTCCGTGGCGGCCATCCATCTCGGCCGGCGGTCACCCGCCGGCTCCAGCGGCCTACCCGGGAGTGATCGGACGGGCAGCCCTCTCCCTGCTCGGCCTTGCTCCGGGTGGGGTTTGCCGAGCCGCCCGGGTCACCCCGGGCGCTGGTGCGCTCTTACCGCACCGTTTCACCCTTGCCTGTGCCGGTTGCCCGGCCATCGGCGGTCTGTTCTCTGTGGCACTTTCCTGCGGGTCACCCCGACTGGGCGTTACCCAGCACCCTGCCCTGTGGAGTCCGGACGTTCCTCGGCCGGGTCACCGGTCGCCGCAGCGCCCGGGCCCGGACGCGGCCGCCCGGCCGGCTCGTCACCGCGGCCCATTGTCGCGCGTCGCGCACCCCTCGACCCCCGGACGCTGGCCGCGGCCACGTTCCGCGCGCAATACTGGCCCCGGGCTGCGGCGCGAGTTGAAGGGGCCGCGTGTCGTGCAGGTAGTCCGGGACCTCGACGAGGCCCGATGGCGGCGCTTCGTCGACGGAGAACCCGCCGGCAACGTGTTCCAAACGCCCGAGATGTTCGAGGTGTTCCGGCGCGCCGCAGGGCACCGGCCGGAACTGTGGGCGGCGCTCGACGGTCCCGACGTGGCCGCCGTGTTCACGCCGGTCCACGTCACGGCGGCCGGCCTGCCGCTCCCGTCGATGACCAGCCGCGCCGTCGCCTACGGCAGCATCCTCGCCGAACGGTCGGAGCGTGGCGCGTCGGCCGCGCGCCTCGTGCTGCAGCGGTACCGCGCCGCCGTCGGGCGGCGGTCGCTGTTCACCGAGCTGCGGTGCCTCGACGACCACGATTGGCTGCGCCCCGTCCTCGACGGCGCGGGCTTCACCTTCGAACGCCATCTCAACTACCTCGTCGCCGTCGACCGCGACCCCGAGGAGATCCTCGGCACGATCTCGCGCAGCACGCGCAAGCGCATCCGGCGGGGGCTGCGCGCCGGCGACGTGCAGGTCGCCGAGGTCCGCGACCGGGCCGAGCTCGGCGAGTGGTACCGCGTCCTGTGCGGGACGTACCGCCACGCCCGCGTGCCCGTGCCCGATCTGTCGTTGTTCACGGCCGCCTTCGACGTGCTCGTGCCGCGCGGGATGATCGGTTTCTTCGCGGCGCGCGTGGGCGGCGTCATGGCGGCGTGCTCCGCCGAGCTGCGGTACAAGGACACCGTCTACGGCTGGTACGGCGGCTCCGACCGCTCGTTCGGCGCCCTCGCGCCCAACGAGATCCTGATGTGGCACGTCCTCGAGTGGTCGTCGCGCTCGGGGTGCCGCGTCTACGACTTCGGCGGGGCCGGCAGCCCCGACGAGGAGTACGGCGTGCGCGACTTCAAGGCGAAGTTCGGCGGCCGCCTCGTCGACTTCGGCCGGTACACCTGCGTCCACGCACGCCTGCGCACGTCGCTCGGCCGCCTCGCGTACCGCGCCTACCGGAGGCTCCCCGGGCGCGAGCCGGCGCGGGCGACCGCCGCGCCCGCGGGGGAGCGGGCCGACGGGCCCGCCGCGGCACGGCGGACGGCAGGAGGGTGACGGCGGTGCGCGCCGTGCGCGTCGGTGCCGGTCGGCGGCAGGAATGGGACGACCTCGTCGCCGCCGCGCCGTCGTTCTCCCTGCTGCAGTCGTGGGCGTGGGGCGAGTTCAAGGAGGCGACGGGCTGGCGGGCCGTCCGCGTCGGCGTCGAGGACGGCGGGCGCCTCGTCGCCGGCGCGCAGGTCCTCGTGCGCCCCGCACCGTTGCGCGCGGCGAGCGTCGCGTACGTGCCCCGGGGGCCCTTCGGGGACTGGGCGCGTCCCGACGTCGCGACGGTGCTGTTCCCCACGCTCGACGACGCGGCGCGGGAGCACCGGGCCCTGTTCCTGCGGGTCGAGCCCGCGGTCGTGCACGGTTCCCCTGCGCTCGGCGCGCTGCGCGCCGCCGGTTTCTGCGAGATCCCGGCCGCGACCAACCAGCCGCGCGCCACGATCGTCGTCGACATCGCCCCGGAGCCCGACGCGATCCTCGCGGCGATGCACCAGAAGACCCGGTACAACATCCGCTACGGCGAGCGACGCGGTGTCGAGGTGCGTGTCGGCTCACCCGACGACGCCGACACGGTGCACGCGCTGCTGCACGAGACCGCGCGTCGGGCCGGTTTCCGCGCCCGGTCGCGTCGCTACTACCGCGAGCAGCTCGAATGTCTCACGCGCGCCGGCCACGTCCACGTCCTCGTCGCGAGTCACGACGGCCGCCCGATCGCGGTCAACGTCTCCGCGGCCTTCGGGCCGCACGCCGCGTACCTCCACGGCGCGTCGCTCGACGTGCATCCCGAGCTGAAGGCCAACGCGGTGCTGATGTGGCGCGCGATGCAGTGGGCGCGCGCGCGGGGTTGCACCTCGTTCGACCTGTGGGGGATCCCCGACGAGGTGGGGATCGCCGCGACCGAGGGCCGCGAGCTGCTGCCCGACGGGTCCACCCACGGGTTGTGGGGCGTCTACCGGTTCAAGCGCGGCTTCGGCGGCAGCACCGTGTGCTTCGCGGCCGCCCACGACCGTCCCTACGTGGCGCCGCTGTACCGGGTCGTCACCCGCGTGCTCGACCGGTCGGGGGAACGCGGGTGAGCGTGGCGACCCGCCGCGCGGGCGAGCCGGTGATCGAGCGCGGCCCCTGGTCGGTCGCCGTCCGCTCGGGGCCCGGCGACGCCGAGTGGGACGCGTTCGTCGGCGAGGTGCCGGGCGGACACTACGCGCAGCTCTCGGCCTGGGCGCGCCTGCGCGGCACGTCGGGCTGGCGGGCGCGCCGCATCGTCGTGTCGCGCCGGGGCGAGGTCGTCGGCGGCGCGCAGCTCCTCCTGCGGCCGCTGCCCGTGGTGGGCAGCCTCGGCTACGTGCCGCGGGGCCCGCTGCTCGCCGCGGGCCCCGGCGCGCCGCCGCCCGACCTCGTGGTCGACGCACTCGAGCGGGTCGCGCGGGGCGAGCGCGTCCGCCACCTGGCGGTGCAGCCGCCCCTCGGCGCCGACGAGCTCGCCGGCCTGCTGCCCGTCCGCGGCTTCCGCGCGAACCCCCGCATCGGCGGGTACACGGCGACCGTGCGCATCGACCTGCGACGCGACCCCGGGGAGCTGCTCGCGCGGATGCGCAAGTCGACGCGCGCGAACGTGCGGCGGGCACTGGACCGGGGGATCGAGGTCCGGGAGGGCGACGGCGCCGACGTCGACGCGCTCTACGGCATCCTGCGCGAGGCGAGCCGCCGGAAGGGCTTCTCGATCCCGACCCTGGAGTACCACCGGGAGCTGTGGCGGCACTTCGCGGCCGACGGGCGCGCCCACGTGTTCGTCGCCGAGGCGGGCGGCGTGCCCGTCACGGCGCACCTCGTCCTCGTCGCGGGCGGGTGCGCGTACGCGCACGTCGCGGCCTGGGACGGCAGCCACCGCCACCTGATGCCGAACGAGGCGGTGGAATGGCACGTCATCCGCTGGGCGAAGGCGCGCGGCTGCGCCTCCTACGACCTCGAAGGCGTCGACCCGGCGTCGGCCGGCCCGGCCGCCGCGCCGGGCGCGCCGCGTGCCGGGGACCGGTTCGTGTCGGACTACAAGCTCGGCTGGGAGCGTGAGGTCACGGCGGTGCCGCCGACCTACGAGTTCGTGCCCGGCCGCGTCGCCCGGTGGGGCTACGAGCACGTGTACCCCTGGCTCGAGTCGAACCGGCTGGTGAAGCGCCTGCGCGCGGCGGCGGTGCCGTCGGTCCACGGCGCGGGGGCCGACCCGGTGCAGGCGGCGCCGTGACACCGCCTGCGTGACCCCGCGACGCGGGTCGGGCCGCACGGTCACGGTCGCGCCGTGACGGCCACCGTGACGCCGCCCGCGTGACTCACCCGCGGCCGGGCGCGTGACGGGGGTCCGCGTCGCGGCGCGCGGGCGCGCCGGTGGTCGCGCCGAACGCGGCGAAGGCGCCCGCGAGCAGCGCGTTCGTCAGGACCGCGCGGGTGCCGAAGCCGATCTCGTCCCCGCGGACCACCGGCACCGCGGCGCGCAGGACCAGCCACGCGCCGAAGGCCGTGAGCCCCGCGGCGATCCCGTGCAGCACGGGCGCGGCGTCCGCGCGCCGGGCGGCGATCCTCCCGGCGAGGAAGTACGCGCCCAGCACCGCCGCGAAGGGGACGAGGAGCCACGGCGAGCCCTCGCGACCGCCGCGGTCGAGGACCTCGACGGCCACGCTCACCGGCACGATCACCGCGAGGCCCGCGCCCGCCCCCCGCGCGACCGCCGCCGAGCGGCGGCTCACCGGCCCGGGGCCGCCGGTCCGGCGCTTCGGGGGTCGGGGCGGGTCGGCTCGGCGGTCACCCCCGGGATCCTAGGGACGCCCGCGGGCGGCCGGGGTGCGCCGCCGCGGGCCCCGGTGGGCGGGGCCCCGGGTTCCTCAACTCCCGGCGCGCCCCGGCCGATTGGGGGGCGATGGGCGTTTCCACCTGGCGTGACCAGGGCCGCTGCAAGGGCGCCGACCCCGCGGTGTTCCACCCCGAGGACGACGAGGACCCCGCACTGGAGGCCAAGGCGATCTGCGCGCCGTGCCCCGTGCGGGAGACGTGCCTCGAGCACGCGATCGCGTTGCGCGAGAAGCACGGCGTGTGGGGTGGCTACACGGCGAAGGAGCGCCGCCGGCTCGTCCGTCAGCGCCGGCGCGCGGGCTGACGAACGGCGGCAGGCGGCCCCGTCCCGGAAGGTCGGTCGCGAGCGCGCGCCGGTAGGCTGCCCCCGATGCAGTTCGACCTGCCGCCGGAGCTGGGGGAGCTCCAGGCCACCGTCCGCAAGCTCGCGCAGGAGAAGGTCGCCCCCCGGGCACGCGAGATCGACACGACGGGCGAGTACCCGCAGGACCTCTTCGAGTTGTTCCGCGACACCGGCCTGCTCGGGCTCGTGGTCCCGGAGCGCTACGGCGGCTCGGGTGGCGGCATCCTCGGCCTCACGATCGCGATCGAGGAGGTCGCGAAGTACTCCAACACCGCCGCGCTCATGCTCCTGCTGACCCGCCTGCCCACGGGCCCGGTGCTGATCGCCGGGAGCGAGGAGCAGAAGGACCACTACGTTCGGGGCGTCGCGACCGGCGCGATGCGCGCGGCGTTCGGCCTGTCGGAGCCCCAGGCGGGCAGCGACGTGGTCGGGATGCGCACCAAGGCCGTGCGCGACGGCGACGACTGGGTGCTGACGGGCACGAAGTGCTGGATGTCGGGGGTCGTGCAGGCCGACTGGTACTGCGTGTTCGCCAAGACGGGCCCGGCCGAGTCGCGTGCCCACGACGACATCACGTGCTTCATCGTGGAGCGCAACTGGCCCGGGGTCTCGGTCGGGCGCACCGACGACAAGATGGGAGTGCGCGGCGTCGACACCGGCGAGCTCGTCCTGGACGGGGTGCGGGTGCCGGCGTCGAACGTGGTCGGTGACGTCGGCGGCTTCCGGCTCGCCATGCTCGGCCTCAACTCGATGCGCCCGATCGTCGCCGCCCGCGGCATCGGGCTCGCCGAGGGCGCGCTCATGTACGCCGTCGACTACGTCAAGGAGCGCGCGGCGTTCGGGCGCACGATCGCCGACATGCAGGGGATCCAGTGGAAGATCGCCGAGCTCGCGACCGAGATCGAGGCGGCCCGGCTGCTCACCTACCGGGCCGCGGCGATGGCCGACGAGGGCAAGTTCACGCGCGAGTACGTCCCGTTCCTGTCCATGGCGAAGTACTACGCGACCGAGGTCGCGGTGAAGGTCTCGGGTGAGGCCCTCCAGATGCTCGGCGCCGCCGGCTACATGAAGGACCACATGACCGAGCTGTACTACCGGGACGCCCGCCAGCTCACGATCGTCGAGGGGACGTCGCAGATCCAGCTCGGCCTCATCGCCCGGGGCGTGCTGGACCGGGACCTGTGGTGGGACTGAGGGCCTCGGCGTGACCGCGCGGTCCGGCAGGTGGACGTGGTGAACGAGGCGCTCGTGCCGATCCTCGCCCGGCTCGTGCGCGGCGAACCACTGCTCGACGACGAGATCGACACCGCGCTCGGCGAGCTGCTCGAGGGGCGGGTCGGCGACGTGCAGGTGGCGGGGTTCGTCGTCGCGTTGCGGACCAAGGGCGAGACCGAGACGGAGCTCGCCGGGATCGTGCGCGCGATGCGCCGGTACGGGGAACACCTCGACGTCCCCGACGGCGCGATCGACACCTGCGGGACGGGCGGCGACCGCGCGGGCACGGTCAACGTCTCCACGATGGCCGCGCTGATCGCGGCCGGCGCCGGCGCCCGGGTCGTGAAGCACGGCAACCGCGCCGCGTCGTCGCGGTGCGGTTCGGCCGACGTGCTGGAGGCGCTGGGTGTGGCGATCGACCTCGGCCCCCGCGGTGTGGAACGCTGCGTCGCCGAGGCGGGCGTCGGCTTCTGCTTCGCACCGCGCTTCCACCCCGCGATGCGGTTCGTCGCCCCCGCGCGCAAGGAGCTCGCCGTCCCGACGACGTTCAACTTCGTCGGGCCGCTCGCGAACCCGGCCCGGGTGCGGCGGCAGGCCGTCGGGGTGTCCGACGAGGGCATGGCCCGCACGATGCTCGGCGCGCTGCGCGAGCTCGGCTCGGAGCACGCGCTCGTCTTCCACGGCGACGACGGGCTCGACGAACTGACGACGACCACCACGAGCACGGTGCACGAGCTGGCCGGCGGCGAGATGCGGACCTTCACCGTCGACCCGGAGGAGCTGGGGCTCGCGCGGGCCGAACCGTCGGCGCTCGTCGGCGGCGACGCGCCCGCCAACGCCGAGGTCGTGCGGTCGGTCCTGTCCGGCGCGCGCGGCCCGCACCGCGACATCGCGCTCCTCAACGCGGCCGCGGCCCTCGTCGTGGCCGGAATCGCCGACGACCTCGCCGCCGGTGTCGCGCGCGCGGCGGAGGCGGTCGACGACGGGAGCGCGGCCCGGGCGCTCGAGACGCTCGTGCGGGTGAGCACCGACGCGCGCGCGTCCGGGGCGGGGTCGTAGCCGTGGCGCCGGTCCTGCAGTGTCCCGACTGCGGGACGAAACACCCGCTCGGGATCGCGGGCGGCGCGGCGGCGTTCCGCTGCAGCGGCTGTGGCCGCGTGCTGAAAGTGCCGGAACGGTTCCGCGCCGCGGCTCCGGGCCCGCAGCCGGGCCCGCAGCCGGTCACGACGCGGGTGCCGGCCGCGCCCCCGCCGGCCGCCCCCAACGGGCGGACCGCGGTGGCCGGCCCGTCGCGGCGGGCGCAGCGCGCGAGCCAGGGCGTCGTGCCGTTCACGGTGCGGCTGCTGATCTGGTTCGTGGCGGTGCCGGTCGGGTTCTTCGTGGTCTTCGCGCCCGCGCGTTCCGTCGGCCTGCTCACGAGCAAGCAGCTCGAGGACGTGTTCCTCGAGACCGGCTGGGGCCGCTTCTGGCCCGTCGTGCGGCTGCTGCCGCTCGTGGCGCTCGTGACCGCGGCGGTCGTCCACTTCTCGGTGCTCGGGATCTCGCGCTGGCGTCGACGTCGGGCGCTCGTCCGCCTCGCGACCCCGCCGGCCGCTCAGCCGGGACCGGCGGCCCGGCGCGACGCCCCGCGGCCCGTGTCATAGGCGGCGATCGCCGGCAGCGCGCTCGCGAACGTCCCCGAGACCGCCCGCACGCGCAGGGACGCGGCGTACCGGTCCAGCCAGCGCGCGACGACGAGGAGCTCGTCGGTCTCGACCCCGTCGGCCGGCCGGGACAGGTCGGGCGGCGGGGGTCGGTCGTCCGGCAGGACGAGCCGGCCGTGTTCGAGCTCGACGGTCCCCTCGGGTGAGTCGAGCACGATCCGTTCGGTCCGCCGCAAGGGCTCCACGCGCTGACGCCGGCGCAGCGCGTGCGCCAACGCGCGCAGCCGGTCCCGGGTCGCCGCGGCCTCTTCGTAGCGTTCCTCCCGCGCGAGCCGGTGCATCCGTTCCTCGAGCGGGCGCAGGAGCAGGTCCGGCTCGCCGTCGAGCCCGCGCCGTACGAGCGCGACGATCGCGTCGTAGCGCGCGTCGTCGACCTGCGCGCGGCAGGGGCAGGTCGCGACGCCGAGCTGTGCCGGCAGGCAGGGCGGTCCCGGCTCGGGTGTCGCGCGCAGCGGGACGCGCGCGGTGCACCTGCGCAACGGCACGGCGCTCTCGATCGCCTCCCGGACGAGGAGCGCCGACGCGCCCGACCGGAAGGGGCCGAGCGCGTCGCGGTCGCCCGCGCCGAGCCGGTGCACCACGGTGAGGCGCGGGAAGCGTTCGGCGGTCAGCTTGACGTAGGCGTCGCGCCGCGTGCCCTTGCCGTGGCGGTTGAACCGCGGTTGCAGCTCCCGGATCAGCCGGATCTCGCGCACCGCCGCCTCGAGCGGCCCCGCGCACACGCGGTGATCGATGCGCACGGTCTCGCGCAGGAGCTGGGGGACCTTGCGGCGGTCGTCGCCCGAGAAGTAGGAGCGGACGCGCGCCCGCAGGTTCGCCGCCTTGCCGACGTACAGGGCGCGCCCGTCACGGTCGCGGAACACGTAGAGGCCGGGCGCGCGCGGCAGCCCCGCGGTCAACGCGAGCTTCGCGGCGGACGGGTGCGCCCGCATCGTCGGGAGTGCGAGCAGGTCGTCGAGGCCGAGCACGCCGAAGCCCGCCGCCCGTTCGAGCAGGGCGTGGAAGACCTCCGCCGTCGCGGCCGCGTCGGCGTACGCGCGGTGCACGGGCGCCGTCGCCGTCCGGAAGTGGCGCGCGAGCGTCTGCAGGCGAAGATCGGGGACCTCGTCGCGCACGAGCCGGCGCGCGAGCCGCAGCGTGTCGACGCGGCGGTTCGCCAGCCGCGGGTACCCGTGCGCCGCGAAGGCGGCGTCGAGGAACGCGCAGTCGAACCGGACGTTGTGGCCGACGATCACGGCATCGCCGATGAACTCGGCGAGGGTCGGCACCAGCTCCCCGATCCGCGGTGCCGGCAGCACCATCGACTCGGTGATCCCCGTGAGGAAGGTGATCGAGGGCGGGATCGGCACGCCCGGGTTGACGAGCGTCTCGAAGCGGCCGAGCAGCTCGCCGCCGCGGAGCCGGAGCGCGCCGATCTCGGTGATCGCGTCCGTACCCGGCGCGCCGCCGGTCGTCTCGAGGTCGAGGACCACGAACGTCACGCGCGACAGCGGGGTGCCGAGGTCGTCGAGCGACTGCTGGCGGGGGGGCGGCGGGGTGCCGGCGGCCGCCGGCCGGAAGCCGGGGAGCGGCACGGCGAGGCGGGCGTGCGGGGCCGGCAGGGGCGCCCGCGGGGAAGTGGTCGCCATGGGCGGCGATCGTAACGAACAGGTGTTCGTGGCGAAAGGATGTTCGCCCGCGTCGGCCGCCGCCGCGCCGGGGGGCGGCGCGCACGGCACGGGGCGGTGCCGCGGCGGCCGGACCGGCGATCCCGCGTGGTGACGGGGCGGCGGGCGCCCGGGGGCGCGCCGATATCCTCCGGCCATGGCCGAGCGGTACCGGTGCACGGCGTGCGGCAACCTCACCCGCTTCGACGTCGTCACCTCGCGGCGCACCCGCGCGTTCCACCACTACACGATCGGGGGCGACCTGGAGATCGAGGAGGAGGAGGTCCTCGACGAGCGGGTCGAGCGGGTCTCGTGCCGGTGGTGCGGCGCGGCGGGCGACACCGTCGAGCGCGTGCCGGTCGGCTCAGACGCCGAGCACCTGCACGATCACGCGCCGTGAGCGCGGGCGGTCGTCGAAGTCGATGCACACGATCCGCTGCCACGTCCCGACGTCGAGGCGCGAGCCGGAGAACGGGACGGTGACCGAGGGGCCCACCAGCGCGGCGCGCACGTGGCTGTGTCCGTTGGTGTCGGCGTTGCGGACGTTGTGCTCCCAGCGGCGCCCCCGCGGGGTGATCGCCTCGAGCACGTCGTTCAGGTCGCGCGTGCAGCCGGGCTCGTACTCGATCGTGGTCACGCCGCAGGTGGAGTGCGCGACGAAGACCGTGCAGACGCCGTCGCGCAACCCCGACTCGTCGATCGCCTCCTGCGCTCGGGCCGTCAGGTCGAGCACGTCGCCGTCGCCGCGCGTCTCGAGCGTGAACTCGCGTCGGCACGTCTGCATCGTCCCCTCCGGTCCGCCCGGCCGCACCCCGAGCCTACGGCGGCGCGTGCCGGCCGCGGGCGGGGCGGGCGCGGCGGGGGGGCCGCGGGCGTGACCGGGCCCGGCGCCGGACCCGACGGGCTCCCCGAGGTGCCCGTGCCCGACGCGCTGCTCCTCCCGCTGGTGGAGGCCGCGGGGGACGTGCTGCGCTCGCTCGACCCGGCCGACGTCCCGGCGTCGCTGCGGCACCTCCAGGGCTTCGACCGGCGCGGGCTGCTCCACGGTCCGGCGCCGCGCCAGCTGCGCCGGGCCTTCGACGGCGACGCCGCCTTCCGCGCCGCGGTGTCGGAGCGGCTGCGGGCGCGCCCGGAGGTCGGGTCCACGCTCGCGGCGTGGTCGGTCGGCGACGCCGTCCGGCTGGTCGAGGACGCCGCGACGCGCCACGACCTCCCGCTGCTGGCCTCGGTGCTGTACGCGTGCCGGCCGCCGGGTGCGGAGTTCGGTCTCGGCCTCGTGGTCGCCGCCGACGAGCGGGCGCGGCTCGAGCGCGGCGACGCCGACACGGCGCGCGCCCACCAGCGGGAGCTCGCGGCGCTCGAGGAGGCGAGGCGCCGGGCCGACGCGGCGCGCCTCGACGCCGAGGCGCGCGCCGCCCGCGCGCTGGACGAGCTGAAGGAGGAGCGCCAGGCCCGCCGGGCCCGGGAGGAGCAGGCCGAGCGCGCGGCGCTCGCCGCGCAACGGCGGGCCGAGCAGCTCGGTGCGCAGGTCGCGCAGCTCGAGGCGGCGCTCGACGCCGAGCGCGCCCGCGTGACGCGCGAGTCCCAGCGGGCGCACGCGCTCGAGGACGACGTGCGCAGGTTGCGGGCCGAGGTCACCGCGGCGGTCGAACGCGCGGAACAGGCGCCGTCGCGCCTGCAGCCCGGCGACGCCCAGCTCCTCGCCGACGCGGCCGCCTCGGCGCGGCGGCTCGGCGAGACCCTCGACGCGCTCCGCCGGCGGGTGGAGGTGGCCGCCGAGCCGGCGCGCGGACCCGGTGCGGCGGCGGGCGGGGGCCGGGAGCGGGCGCCCGCCCGGCGTGCCCGGCCGGCGCTGCCGGCGGGGATGGTCGCGGCGAGCCGGGAGGGGATCGAGGCGATGCTGCGCGGCGCCGGGGTGCTGCTGGTGGTCGACGGTTACAACGTCACGAAGCGGGCCTGGCCCGACGCGACGGCGGCCGACCAGCGGGAGCGCTTGGGTATCGCGGTGACCGCGCTGCACCGCCGGCTCGGCTGCGAGGTGCTGTGCGTCTTCGACGGCGACGGCAGCGGGCCGCGCCCGCCGCTGCGGCGCGGCGGGGTGCGCGTCGTCTTCTCCGACGCGGGGGAGGAGGCCGACGAGGTCGTCGTGCGCGAGGTGCAGGCGCGACCCAAGCGCGTCCCGGTCGTGGTCGCGTCGTCGGACGCCTGGGTGCGGGAGCACGCCGAGGCCGAGGGCGCCGTCGTGGTGCCCGCGGAGGCGTTCGTCGCCGTGCTGGTCCGCTGACGGGCGCGCGGCGGCCGCCCGGTGGTCGCTGTCACACCCGCCTGCGATGCTGCGGCCATGGCACCGACCCCCAGCCGCACGATCGACTGCCGGGAATGCGTGATGCGGCACAGCGCCGCCTGCGACGACTGCGTCGTCAGCTTCATCGTCGGCCGCGAGCCGGGCGACGCGGTGGTGGTGGACGCCGCGGAGGAGCGGGCGCTGCGGGCGCTCGCCGACGGCGGGCTCGTGCCGCTCCTGCGGCACGAGCGGCGGGTCGGGTGACGGGGTCCCGCGGGCGGGGTTCGCGGCCGCCATGGCCGGCATGGCGGCCGCGGGCCACCCAGGCCGGCCACCCGGGCCGGCCACCCGGGCCGGCCACCCGGGCCGGCCACCCGGGCCACCCGGGCCGGGCCGGTCAGTCGCGCTGGCTGAGCCGCAGCAGGTCGGCCGCGCCGGTCGCGGACGCCTTGATGCCGCGGGACACGATGCTGACGTCCCACCCCTCGGCCTGCGCGCGCAGCGCGCCGACGGTGCAGCGGTCGCGCCCGCCCAGCGCCGGGAACGGGTCGTAGGAGAACAGCCGCATCGCGTTCGCGTGCGAGATCTTGTCGATCTCCTCGTCGGTGCAGCCGGCCGCCGTCATCTGCTTCATGAACTGCTCCGGCGACGTCGGCCACGTCGAGTCGGAGTGGGGGTAGTCGCACTCCCAGGTGATCATGTCGACGTTCATCTTGTGCCGCATCTCGACGCCCACCGGGTCGTCGATCCAGCAGATGACGCACTGCTCGTCGAACACCTGCGACGGCCGGCGGTCGCCCATGTCCTGGCCGGTCCAGAAGCGGTGCCGTTCGTACGTGTAGTCGATGCGCTCGCGGAAGTACGGGATCCACCCGATGCCGCCCTCGCTGAGGGCGTACTTCAGGCGCGGGAACTTCTTCGGCACCGCGGACCACACGAAGTCGGCGGCCGCCTGCACGATGTTCATGGGCGTGAGGGTGATCAGCACGTCCATCGGCGCGTCCGGCGCGGTGATCACCATCTTCGACGACGAGCCGATGTGGACGCACACGACCGTGTCGACCTCCTGGCACGCCGCGAAGAACGGGTCCCAGTGGCCGGAATGGATGCTCGGGAACCCGAGGTGCACCGGGTTCTCGGAGAACGTGACCGCGTGGCAGCCCTTGTCGGCGACGCGCCGCACCTCGGTCGCCATCTTCTCGACGTCCCACATCATCGGGATCGCGAGCGGGATGAAGCGGCCCGGGTACGCGCCGCACCACGACTCGATGTGCCAGTCGTTGTAGGCGCGCACGAGGTGCTCGGCCAGGTCGGGGTCGTGCTGGGCGGTCCGCGCGAAGAGCTGCCCGCAGAACTGGGGGAACGAAGGGAAGCACATCGACCCCAGCACGCCGTTGGCGTTCATGTCCTTGACGCGGTCGTGGATGTCGTAACAGCCCGACCGCATCTCCTCGAACGAGGTCGGGTCCATCGCGTACTCCTCGGGCGGGCGGCCCGCGACCGCGTTGAGCCCGATGTTGGGCAGCTCGGCGCCCTCGAACGACCACACGTCGATGCCGGTGTCCTTGCGGATCAGCTTCGGCGCGCGGTCCGCGTACTTCGCCGGCAGGCGGCCCTCGAACACGTCGGGCGGCTCGACGACGTGGTCGTCGACGCTCACCAGCACCAGGTCCTCGACTCGCACGGCGACCCCCTCGCGCCAACCTGACGTCGCCGTCAGTCTAAGCCGGGGGCGGCCCGGCCGCACCCCGCCCGCGTCAGCGGTCCCACACCACGGGCAGCGCCGGCGGCGCCCGGAACGTCATGCCGGTGATGTAGGGCGCCTCGGCGTCGGGGTCGAGGCGCATGCCGGGCAGGCGGTCGAGGAGCCGGTCCAGCACGACCCGGGTCTCCATGCGCGCGAGGTGGATGCCCAGGCACATGTGGGGGCCCCACGCGAACGCGAGGTGCTGGCGCGGGGGGCGGAAGATGTCGAACTCGTCGGGGCGGTCCCAGTAGCGCTCGTCGTGGTTGGCGGAGCCGACGTTGACGATGACGGTCGCGCCCGCCGGGATCTCGACGCCCTCGACGACCGTGTCGCGGGTCGCGGTGCGCATGATCGTGAGCAGCGGGGGCTCCCACCGCAGGCCCTCCTCGATCGCCTGCGTCGCCAGCGAGCGGTCGGCGCGCAGCGCGTCGAGCTGGTCGGTGTGCGTCAGCAGCCCGAACAGCAGGTTGCTCGACGACCGGTAGGTCGTCTCCGCGCCCGCCGGGAGCAGCAGGCGCAGGAACGCGACGATCTCGTCGTCCGTGAGGCGCTGCCCGTCGAGCTCGGCCTGCACGAGCACGCTGATCACGTCGTCGGCCGGATGTGCCCGGCGCTGGGCGATGATCGGCAGCAGGTACTCGTACAGGCCCTGCGACGCGCGCATCCCGCGCTCGTGGTCGAACCCGACGCTGATCAGCTCGACCGCCATCCGGTGGAACCGCGGGAGGTCCTCGCGGGGCAGCCCGAGGAGCCGGGCGATCACGACGACCGGGAACGGGAACGTGAGCTGTCGCACGAGGTCGGCGCGCCCGTCGTCGGCGAACGCGTCGATGTGCTCGTCGACGACGCCGCGCACGAGCTCGCGCTCCCAGACCTCCATCGCCTTGCGCGAGAAGGCCTGCTGGACGAGCCCGCGGTAGGTGTGGTGCTCGGGCTCGTCCATCTCCAGGATCGTGTGCCCCATGACGGGGCCCATGACCTGCTCGTAACCGCGCGAGGAGAACGTCTCGCCGTCCTTCAGGATCTGTTGCACGGCGTCGAACCCGAACGCGGTGAACACCGCGGGGAGGTCGGCGGCGGCGAGGATGCCGCCGTCGCCGTCGTCGAGGCCCACCATCGCGCGCACGTCCTCGCGCAGCACCGGGTGCTCGGCGCGCACCGCCGCGAACAGCGGGTAGGGGTTCTCGACCACCCCTGCGCCCGCGCTGCGGTTGAAGTCCTCGAAGGGGTCGTACTCGGGTGCTGCGGTCTCCAGCGGCTCCACCACGGTCGCTCCCCTCCGCACGGAGGCGGTGACGGCCGGCCCGGCGAGCCGACCTGACATGAACGTCAGATTCGCAGGCTACTACTGTCCGGCGCCATGACTGACCAGGTCGACGTCGGGCTGGCCGTCCTGCGCGTCGCCGTCGGCGCGACGATGATCGCCCACGGCTACAACCACATCTGGGGCGGGGGCAAGATCGCCGGGACGGCACGGTGGTTCGAGCAGCTCGGGATGCGGCCGGGCGCGCTGCACGCCTGGCTGGCGAGCCTGACCGAGCTCGCCGCCGGCGCGCTGCTCGTCGCCGGCCTCCTCACCCCCCTCGCCGCCGGTGCGCTGCTCGGCGTGCTGGTCGTCGCCTGGATCGTCAACCACCGCGACGCGGGCTTCTTCGTGTTCCGCCGCCCGACCGAGGGCTGGGAGTACGTGATGAACCTGTCGGCCGCGTGCGTCGCACTCGGCTGCCTCGGCGCCGGCGAGTGGTCGCTCGACGACGCGCTCGGGATCACCTACGGGCGGTGGTGGGGCCTCGCGTGGTCGCTGCTGATCGGCCTCGGCGGCGCGGCCTCGCTGCTCGCCGTGTTCTGGCGCCCCCGGTCGCCCGCCGCCGCGTAGCGCCCCCCGCCGCGCCCGCCGGGCGGCGGGGTGGCGGCCTCACCGGTGCGCGCCGGTCGTGAGCGCGGCGACGAGGAGCGGGACGGCCTCGTGCCAGTCGCCGACGATCCCGACGTCCGCCGCGTCGAACACGGGGGCGTCCGGGTCCGGGTTGATCGCGAGCACGGTCCCGGCGGCGCGCACACCGACCATGTGGTTGAACTTCCCGCTCGCGCCGATGCTCACGAACAGGCGGGGCGCGATCGAGCGGCCCGTGATGCCGATCTGGCGCGCCCGTGGCAGCCATCCCTCGTCGGTGACCTTCCGGGTCGCGCCGAGCTCGGCGCCCAGCACGTCGCGCAGCGGCTCCAGCATCCCGTACTCGTCGGGCCGCACCCCCCGGCCGACCCCGATCACCGAACGTGCGTCCGCGAGCACGTCGAGGTCGTCGTCGCGCGTGCGCGCGAGCACGTGGACCCGTTCCCGCGACCCGAACGCGAGGGCCTCGGGTGCGGGCACCGGCGTGCCCGCGCGCGGCTCGAGCAGCGGGAGCACGCCGGCGCGCACCGTCGCGAGCTGCACCGCGGAGTCGTAGCCGATCGCGGCGACGAGCTGGCCGCCGAAGGCGGGCTTCCACGCGACGAGCCGCGCGTCGTCCGCCACCTCGAGGTCGACCGCGTCACCGACCAGCCCTGCGTCGAGGCGGACCGCGACGCGCGACGCGACCTCGCGGCCCCACGCGGTCGAGCCGGTGATCGCGGCCCAGACCGGTTCGCGTGCGAGCAGGTCCGCCACCGCGCGCGCGACGTCCTCCTCGACGTTTGGGCCCCTCAGGTGCACGACCGCGTCGGCGCCCCATCCGGCCATCGCCGGCGCGTCGGGCTCGTCGAGCGTGATCGCGAGGACGTCGCCCGTGAGCTGGGCGGCCTTCCCGAGCAGCTCGCGGTGCATGTGGGCCCGGCCGGGCTCGCAGATGACCGCGACGCGCCGGGCGCCGGGGCGCGGGTCGGGCACCCGGTCGCGCGCGGTGCCGCTCGCGGCGCCGGGCGCGTCGAGCGCGCCGCGCCGGCGCAGTTCGGCGACCGCGTGCTCGACCTGCGTCGCGAGCGCGACGCCGGGCCAGCGGTGCCGGGCGCGCGCCGCCGCCAGGACCTTCACCGGGCCGACCCACGTCGGCGAGCCCGCCTGGCCCCACGGGCCCGGGCCGACCTCGGCGGCGGCGACGCGGCGGATGCGCCCCGCGGGCACGGCCGCGCGGCCCTCCGGGTCGACCTTCGTCGGCTCGCACAGCCGCTCCGCGCACGAGAGGATCGCCGGGAGCCGCACCCTCGCCTGCAGCCAGCCGTCGTCGTGCTCGCAGCGGGCGTCGACGACCTCGCCGTCCACGTGCAGGTGGCGGACGCCCGTGAGGAACGGGAGGTCGAGCAGCTCGGCGAGCTGGGGCGGCACCTGGCCGGTGTCCGCGTCGACCGAGTTCCGTCCGGCGAGGACCAGGTCGAACGGTCCCTCGCGCGTGAGCACCGCGGCGAGCGCCTTCGCGGTCGCGAGCGTGTCCGAACCGCCGAACGCGGGATCGGTGACGTGGACGCCCTCGATGTCGACCCCGCGCTCGATGCCCCATGCGAGCGCTTCGCGCAGGGTGTCCTCGGCGGACTGCGGCCCCATCGTCACGACGCGCACCGACGAACCGGGACGTTGCGCGGCGAGCTCGCAGGCCTTGCTCACGGCGCGCCGGCAGTAGGGGTTCATCTCGGGCTCGACGCCGTCGCGCCGCAGCCGGCCGTCGGGGCCGAGCTCCATCTCCTCGAAGCGCGGGATCTGCTTCACCAACACGGCGATCCGCATGGCGCGCAGCGTAACGGCACGCTTCGCGCCCCCGGACACCGCGGGCGGGGTGCCCGCGCCCGCCGACGCCGGGGCCGCGTGCACGCGCGGGCGTCCTGTCCGGGCGGGAGACGGTGGGGGGACGGGGGTGGTCGCGGGCGGTCGCCCGGTGTCGCCGCCGCCCGGGCGGGAGACGGTGAGGGATGCGGGTGGTCGCGGGCGGCCGTGCGGCGGGGGCGTTGCGGGTGCCTACGATGCCCCCATGGCACGTGAAGCGGTGATCGTCGACTGCGCCCGGAGCGCGTTCGGCAAGCGCAACGGCGCGCTCGCCGAGGTCCACCCGACCGACCTCCTCGGTCACGTCCTGCGCACGATCGTCGAGCGCAACGGGCTGGAGCCCGACCGCTACGACGACGTCGTCGGCGGCTGCGTGACGCAATCCGGCGAGCAGGGGTGCAACGTCACCCGCAACGCGTGGGTGGCCGCAGGGTTGCCGTGGAACGTCCCTGCGACGAGCGTCGACCGCCAGTGCGGGTCGTCGCAGCAGGCCGTCCACTTCGTCGCCCAGGGCGTGATCGCGGGCGCGTACGACGTGGCCATCGCGTGCGGCGTCGAGTCGATGACCCGCAGCCCCATGTCGTCGAACGCGCGCGGCGGCACCGGCCCGTTCTCACCGGCGTTCCTCGCGAACACGAACAACACGCTCGGGATCCAGTTCTGGGTGGCGCAGGTGCTCGCCGACAAGTGGGGGATCACCCGCGAGGAGATGGACGCCTACGCCCTGCAGTCGCACCGGCGCGCCGCGGAGAACACGGCGAACGGCTTCTTCGCGGGCGAGATCGTGCCGGTGCCGCTGCCCGGGGGCGGCGTGCTCGACCGCGACGAGGGCATCCGTCCCGACGCCTCGCTGGAGCGCATCGCCGCGCTGCCCCCGGCGTGGGAGTCGGCCGAGCAGCCGGCGCCCGACATCACCGCCGGCAACTCGTCCCAGATGACCGACGGCGCGGCCGCGATGATCATCGCGGAGCGGTCCTTCGCCGAGGCGCACGGCCTCCCGGTGCGCGCCCGCTTCCGTGCCTTCGCCGTCGCCGCCGAGGACCCGGTGCTCGTGCTGTCCGCGCCGGTGCCGGTCACCTACAAGCTGATGGAGCGCACCGGGATGTCCGTCGACGACTGGGACGCCGTCGAGTGCAACGAGGCGTTCGCCTCGATCGCGCTCATGTGGCAGAAGGAGTTCCGGTACCCGATGGAGCGCTTCAACCCGCGCGGCGGTGCGATCGCGCTCGGGCACCCGCTCGGGGCGTCGGGCGTCGCCCTCATGACGCGCCTGCTCCGTCACCTCGAGGCGACCGGCGGACGCTACGGGTTCCAGACGATGTGCGAGGGCGGCGGCCAGGCCAACGCGACGGTCATCGAACGGCTGCCCTGAGCGGCTCGCGCGGCCCCGGACGCCTCAGAGGATGGTGCGCAACGCGGCGAGCTGCTCGCAGTAGTGCGCCCGCGAACGGTGCACGAAGCGCACGTTGAGCGCGGTCGCACCGATCGCGCGGAAGCGCTCCACCTGCTCGGCGACGCGTCGCGGTTCGCCGATCGGGTCGAGGGGGTGCTCGGCCTGCAGCACGACCTCGAGCGGCCGCTCGCGCCGGGCCCAGGCCTCGGTGTCGCGTGCCCGCGCCAGCAGCGCGCCGAGCTCGTCGGTGCGCAGTCCGAACGGCGCCCAGCCGTCGCCGAGCTCGACCGCGCGCCGCAACGACCGCGCCGTGCGCCCACCGACCCACAGCGGCACGCGCTCCTGCACCGCGCACGGATCGATCACGAAGCCGGAGAACCGGTAGTGCTCGCCCTCGTAGGCCGGCTCGCGCCGTGACAGCGCGGCCCGCAGCGCGCGCAGCGCGTCGTCGGCACGGGAACCCCGGTCCGCGAACGGCGCGCCGAGCAGCTCGAACTCCTCGGCCAGAGACCCGACCCCGACGCCGAGCACGAGGCGCCCGCCGGACACGACGTCGAGCGTCCCGTACCGCTTCGCGATCTCGAGCGGGTGGTGGTAGCCGAGCACGAGCACGTGGGTCGCCAGCCGGATCGACGACGTGGCCTGCGCCAGCGCGCCGAACGTCGCGAGCGGGTCCCAGTAGCGCGCCCCGCGCACGGCCGCGACGTCGACCGGGATGCCGACGTGCTCGCTGCACGTGCAGTGGTGATAGCCGAGCCGCTCGGCCTCGCGCACGACCGTCACGACGTCGTCGAACGTCCCCGTCCGCTCCCAGCGCGCGTGCGCACGCGGGAGCAGCGTGAGGACCGGGGTCACGATCCCGAGCTTCATCGCCGGCGGGATGCTACGGGGCCGGCCCCGGCCGGCGTGCGACGGGCCCGCGGGCCCTCAGCGGGGCGAGAGCACGCGCTCGACGGCCGCGACGAGCGCCGGCACGTGGTCGGGGCCCTCGGCGAGGCGGCCGGTCTCCACCAGGTGCACCATCGACTCGGTGATGATGCCGATGATGCCCACCGAGATCGCCCGCGCCTGGGGCGCGGCGGCGGCCTCCGGGTCGCGCTCGGCCCACACGTCGCGGATCAGGTCGGCGAGGTCGCGGCGCGTGCGGCTGCGCAGGGCGTTCACCTCGGGGGACGTGCCGACCCCCTCGAGGAGCACCACGGCGGCCGCCGCCGGGTCCTCGCACAGGTGCCGCACGTACGCGCCGATGCCGACCGCGACCGGGTCGTCGGCCGGCCCGGCCGCGAACACCGCGCGCCGCACGGCGTCGAGCAGCGCCCGCAACGACGTCTGCAGCGCGCCGTACATGGCGTCCTCGCGGTTGTCGAAGAACGCGTAGAACGCCGAGCGGCTCGTGCGTGCGCGCCGCACGATGTCCTCGACCGACGTGCGGTGGTAGCCGCGGGCCGCGAACTCCTCGATCGCGGCGCGCACGATCCGGCGGCGCTGGTCGGCGCGCCGCTCCTCCGCGGACTTGCCCGCGTACATCCGCCCGAGCGGCTCCGGCGCCGCGGCCCCGCGCCGCGGGTCGGCGACCATCGCCGCAGGGTACCCCGGGGCGGGGGCGGTAGCGTGCCGCCGTGGCCGACAAGCGGACGACGCTCGCGGAGGCCGTCGCGGCGCACGTGCGCGCCGGCGACGTGCTGCACCCGGTCGTCGGGCACACCCGCTGGACCGCGGCGACCCGCGAGGTGGTGCGGCAGTGGTGGGGCCGCGAGCCCGGGTTCACGCTCGTCATGCTGTCGCTGTCGAGCCTGGGGGCGCTGTTCTTCCGGGGCGGTCTCGTGCGCCGGGTCGTCACGGGCTACTCGGGCGACACGTTCCCGAACTTCACCCCCAACCCGTGGTTCGCGCAGGCCTACGAGCGGGGCGACGTGGAGGTCGAGCACTGGTCGTTCCTCGCGTTCGCGCAGCGCCTCGAGGCGGCGGCGCGGGGGCTGCCCGCGATCGTGACGCGGTCGATCGCCGGGAGCTCCATGGAGTCGAACGACGCGTACGCCCGCGTCGCGTCGCCCTTCGGCGACGGCGAGGTCGGCCTCCTCGCGCCGCTGGTGCCCGACGTCGCGCTGCTCCACGCGCCGCTCGCCGACCGGGAGGGCAACGTCGCGCTCCACCCGCCGCTGCTCGAGGGCGTGTGGGGCGCGCTGGCGGCACGCCGCGGCGCGATCGTGACCGTCGAGCGCGTGGTCGACGACGTCCGCCCGTGGGCGCACCTCGTGCGGATCCCCGCGCACCGCGTCCTCGCGGTGGTGGAGGCGCCGATGGGCGCGCACCCCGGGGGGCTGTACACGGGCGGGCTCCCCGTCGAGGGCTACGGCGAGGACTACGACTTCTGGGTCGAGGCGCGCGCGGCGACACGCTCGGACGGCTACGACGACTGGATCCGGCACTGGGTGCTCGAGGTCTCCTCGCAGGACGAGTGGCTCGAGCGGCTCGGTGCCGAGCGCGTCGCCGCGCTGCGGGCGAAGGCCCGCCCCGACTCGTGGCGTGACGACGAGCGGCGGTACGTCCCCGACCTCGGGGCGCCGCCCAACGCGTGGGAGCGCGCCGCGGTGTGGGCCGCGCGCCACCTCGCGGACCGCGTCGAGGCCACCGGCGCGCACGCGGTGCTCGCCGGCGCCGGGGTCGCGAACCTCGCGGCGTGGCTCGCCGTCCGCAAGGCCCGCGACCGCGGGTGCGACGTGCAGCTCACCGCGGAGATCGGCCTGTGGGGCTACGACGCGACGCCGGCCGACCCCTTCGTCCTCAACCACCGGAACTTCCCGACGGCCACGATGCTCTCCGACGCCCAGACGGTGCTCGGCGCGCTCGTCGGCGGCGCCGGCACCCGGACGATCGGCTGCCTCGGCGGCGCGCAGATCGACCGGGAGGGGAACGTGAACTCGACGTGGATCCCGCCGCGCCCATTCCTCGTCGGCTCCGGCGGTGGCAACGACGTCGCGAGCACGGCCCTGGAGAACGTCGTCGTCGCGACGCTCACCCCGCAGCGGACACCGGAACGTTGCGGGTACGTCACCTCCCCGGGGCGGAACGTTCGCGCGCTCGTCACCGACCTCGGCACGTTCGAGAAGATCGACGGCGAGCTCGTGCTCACCGCGCTGGCGCCGGACGCGGACCTCGACTCGGTTCGGGCGGCGTGCGGCTGGGCGCTGCGCTCCGTGCCCGAGCCCGCGCGCCTCGATCCCCCGACCGGCGACGAGGTGGCGGCGTTGCGGCGGTGGGACCCGCGGGGCTGGTTCCTGCGCGCGCGCTGACCGGCCGCGCCCGGCCGCCCCCGGACTCGTATGCTGCGCCCCGTGCCCTGACAGGATCGAGGTCGCATGGCACGCGTGGTGTTCCAGCACGTCACGAAGCGGTTCGGGACGGTCGTCGCGGTCGACGACCTCACGCTGGAGGTGGAGGACCGCGAATTCCTCGTGCTGCTGGGCCCGTCGGGCTGCGGCAAGTCGACGGCGCTGCGCATGGTCGCGGGGCTGGAGGAGCCGACCGAGGGCGAGATCGTCATCGGTGACCACGTCGTCAACGACGTGGACCCGAAGGACCGCGACATCGCGATGGTGTTCCAGAGCTACGCGCTCTACCCGCACATGACCGTCGCGGGCAACATCGAGTTCCCCCTGCGGAGCCGGCGGGTCCCCGCCGCGCAGCGCAAGGAGCTCGTCGACGCCGCGGCCTCCGCGCTCGGTCTCGAGGGCCTTCTCGACCGCAAGCCGTCGCAGCTCTCGGGCGGGCAGCGCCAGCGGGTCGCGCTCGCGCGGGCGATCGTGCGCCGCCCGCAGGTGTTCCTGATGGACGAACCGCTGTCGAACCTCGACGCGAAGCTGCGGGTGCAGACCCGCGCCGAGCTGATCGAGCTGCAGCGTCGCCTCGAGACGACCGTGGTGTACGTGACCCACGACCAGGTCGAGGCGATGACGATGGGCCACCGCATCGCGATCCTGCGCGACGGGGTGTTGCAACAGGTCGGCGCGCCCCAGGACGTGTACGCGCGGCCGGCGAACCTGTTCGTCGCCGGGTTCATCGGCAACCCGCCGATGAACACGATCGCGGGCAAGGTGGTCGGCGACGACGGCGGGCTCGCGGTCGGCCTGCCGGGCGCGCGGGTGCCGCTCCCCGACGGGATCGTGGCCGCGGTGCGCAACGCCGGGGTCGAGGAGGTCGTGATCGGGGTCCGCCCGGAGCACCTGCGGCTCGACGCGGGCGGGATCGTGCCCGCGACCGTCACCGTGGTCGAGTCGCTCGGGCACGAGCGCCACGTCGCGTGCCGGCTGGACGACGGCACGCTCGTCATCGTCCGCCAGCCCTCCGACCAGGCGGCCCCGTCCGTCGCGGGCACCGTGCACCTCGCGACCGACGCGCAGCACCTGCACGTCTTCGACGCCGCCTCGGGGGACCGGGTGGGGGCGCCGTGACCGCGGTTCCCGGCACCCCGGCGGTCGCACCCGACGCGCTGCGGCGCGCGCCGGCGTCCGCGGCCGGCGCGCCGCCCCACCGGCGGGTGCAGCGGAAGGTGCGGGAGGCGCTGCTCGGCTACGCGCTCGTGCTGCCCAGCCTGGTCGTCTTCGGCGTGTTCGTCTTCTACCCGTTCGCCAAGAACTTCTGGCTCGGCCTCTACCGCACACCGCCGTTCCCCGGCCTGCCGCGGGAGTACGCCGGGCTCGACCAGTACCGCGACGTCCTCGGCTCCGACGAGTTCTGGAACAGCTTCTGGGTGACGGTGCGGTTCGTGCTGCTGACGGTGCCCGCCGGGATCGTGCTGGGCCTCGCCCTGGCGGTGCTGGCCCACCAGCGGCTGCGCGGCATCGCCATCTACCGGACCATCTTCTCGTCGACGGTGGCGACCTCGGTCGCGGTCGCGTCGGTCATCTTCTTCACGCTCCTCAACCCGCAGATCGGGCTGTTCACGTACTGGCTCGGGCGTGAGGGCGGGCTCTCGCCGCTCGACGACCCGGACACCGCGCTCTACGCCGTGTCGGTCACGACGATCTGGCAGAACCTCGGGCTCGCGTTCATCCTCATGTCGGCGGGGCTGCAGGCCGTCCCCGACGAGCTGCTGGAGGCGGCGCGCGTCGACGGCGCCGGGGTGTGGCGGCGCTTCCGCCGGGTGACGCTGCCGCTGCTCGGCCCGACGTTGCTGTTCGCGATCGTGGTCGGCAGCATCCTCGCGTTCCAGGCGTTCGGCCAGATCGACCTGCTGACCGAGGGCGGTCCGGAGGACCGCACCAACGTGCTCGTGTACGCGATCTACACCGCGGTGTTCAAGGAGGGCAACGAGGGCAAGGGCGCGATCCTCGCGATCGCGCTGTTCGTGATCACCCTCGTGCTGACCCTCGTGCAGCTCCGGTTCCTGGAGCGGCGGGTGACCTATGAGCGCTGAGCTGGCCGGGGCGCTCCAGCCCGGCTTCCGCAACTTCCTGCTCGGGGTCGCGGCGGTGGTGACGCTGTCGGCCGCGCTGGCGGTCGCGGGTCGCTTCGTGCCGCCGCGCCCGGCCGCCGCGTTCCGCACCGCGAACCGCTACGTGCTGCTGACCGTGCTCGCGCTGATCGTCCTGTTCCCGATCTACATCACGGTCCTCAATTCGGTGCTGCAGCCGAACGAGATCATCCGGCGGCCGCCGACCCTGGCGATCTGGCCGTGGGAGGCCGATTGGAGCGGTTACTCGCAGGCGTGGGACCAGGGCGACGTGTCGTCGTACCTGCTCAACTCCGCGGTGGTGACCGTCCTGATCGTGTCCGGCCAGCTCGTCACGTCGATCCTCGCCGCCTACGCCTTCGCGTTCCTGGAGTTCCCGCTGAAGCGCACGATCTTCGTCGTGTTCCTCGCCACGATGATGGTTCCCTTCGAGGTGGTGTTCTTCACGAACCTCCAGACGGTCGCGACGATGGGCGACTGGCCCGTCGTGGGCGACCACGTGGGTCTCGACACCTACGGCGCGCTCGCGATCCCGTTCCTCGCGACGGGATTCGGTGCCTTCCTCGTGCGCCAGTCGTTCCTGTCGCTGCCGCGCGACCTGCGGGACGCGGCCGCGCTCGACGGCTACGGGCACTTCCGCTTCCTCACCCGGGTCGCGGTGCCCCTGTCCCGCCCGGCGATCGCGTCGCTCGCCCTGTTCTCGTTCTTCTCCGCCTGGAACCAGTACCTGTGGCCCCTGGTCGTGAGCGACGACAAGCGCACCGTCCAGGTCGGGTTGCGCCAGCTCCGGGGCGTCGCGCTCGACCAGATCAACGTCACGTTCGCGGGTACCGTGCTGGCGGCACTCCCGTTGTTCGTCCTGCTGCTGGCGTTCCAGAAGCAGCTCGTACGAGGGCTCACCGCAGGAGCCGTGAAGGGATGACGATGAATCGCAGCCGTGGCCGCTGGACCGTCGTGATCGCCGCGACCGTCGCGCTCGCGTTCGGGCTCGCCGCCTGCGGGGGTGGTGACGGCGACGACGGCGCGGCGGGCGACGGGGGCGGCGGCGCCGACCTCCCGGAGTGCCCGCTCGACGCGCTGGAGGACGCGAGCGCGCCCGTCGAGATCACCTTCTGGCACGCCATGACGCGTGCGAACAAGGACGAGCTCGAACGCCTCACCCGCGAGTTCAACGAGTCGCAGTCGAAGGTGCGGGTGACGCTGTCCGAGTCGCCGAGCTATGCCGACAACTTCACGCGCTACAAGTCCGCGCTCGCGACCGGCGAGCTGCCCGACCTCGTGCAGATCGAGGACACGGGGCTCCAGCAGATGATCGACAGCCGCTCGGTGCTGCCGGCCGCCGCATGCGTCGAGGCCGACGACTACGACACGTCCGACCACATCGAGCGCGTCGTGGCCTACTACACGGTGGAAGGCGTGCTGTGGCCGATGCCGTTCAACGTGTCGAACCCGATCCTGTACTACAACAAGAACGCGTTCCGCGCGGCGGGCCTCGACCCCGAGTCGCCGCCGCGGACCCTCGACGAGCTGCGGGAGGCGTCGCAGGCGATCGTCGACGCCGGCGCCGCCGACTACGGCCTCGCCTTCAAGAGCGACGGCTGGTTCTTCGAGCACTGGACCGCGATGTCGGGCCGGCTGTACGTGAACAACGGCAACGGCCGGGAGGACCGTGCCACCGAGGTGGCGTTCGACGACGAGGAAGGCGTCGCACAGTGGGAGTGGCTGCAGGGCATGCACCGCGACGGGCTGCTGCTGAGCACCGGTGACGCCGACATCGACCACTACCTCGCGGTCGCGGAGGGGAAGGCCGCGATGACCATCGACACGTCGGCCGCGCTCGGGACGATCTTCCAGCTCCTCGGGAGCGGCCAGTACCCGGACGTCGCGCTCGGTGCGGGTCCGATGCCGGGACCCGAGAGCGACGACGGCGGCGTGCTCGTCGGCGGGGCGGCCCTGTACATCGTGAACCGGTCCGGGCCGGCCGAGCAGGCCGCGGCGTGGGAGTACGCCAAGTTCCTGAACGAGGCCCGGACCCAGGCCGAGTGGTCGGCCGCGACCGGCTACATCCCGATCCGGGAGTCGGCCACCGAGCTGGAACCGATCACGGAGGCGTGGGCGCAACGTCCCGAGCTGCGGATCGCCTACGACCAGCTCCTCGCCGGCGCCGACAACGCGGCGACGGCCGGCCCGGTCATCGGCGCCTACGGCAGCGCGGGCGGCAACGACGGCGTGCGCGGCGCGATCGTCGAGGGGCTCAACGCCATGTTCGTGCGGGACGTCCCGGCGTCCGACGCGCTGGCCGAGGCGGCCGCCACGGCCGACGAGCGGATCCAGGAGTACAACGCCCGGGTCGGCTGACCGGCGCCCATCCCTCGGCGGTGGCGGGTGAGGACGTTCGGCCCTCACCGGCCGGCGTCCTCCACGCGTAGCGTCGGTCCCGTGACGCGAGCCCGCGCCGCGCTGGCGGCGGTCACCGCCTCGGTCCTCGCCGCGTGCGGCGGCGCCGGCGACGGCACGCCGGCGGGACCCGGTGACGGGCCGGTCCCGGTCGACCCGGCGGCGTGCGGGCTCGCGCAGTTCGAGGACGCGGCCGCTGACGGACCGGTCGAGATCACGTTCTGGCACACGATGAACCGGACGAACGCGGAATGGCTCCGCGCGACGATCGACGCCTTCCACGAGGCGCAGCCGGACGTGCGTGTCGAGCTCGTGCAGTTCCCGGGCTACGAGGACGTCTTCACCCGCTACACGGCCGGCCTGTCGACCGGCGACCTGCCCGACCTGGTGCAGCTCGAGGAGACCACCGTGCAGAAGGTGATAGACAGCCGCAGCACCGTGCCGGTGCAGGCCTGCGTCGACGCCGACCGGTACGACACGGGGCCGTTCCTGCCGCGCGCGCTCGCCTACTACTCGTACCAGGGGGTGCTGCACGCGATGCCGTGGACGGTGTCGAACCCGATCCTCGTGTACGACGCGTCGCGGTTCGTCGCAGCCGGCCTCGATCCCGCGGATCCGCCCGAGACGCTCGACGAGGTGCGGGAGTACTCGCAGCGGATCGTCGAGCGCGGGGCGGCCCGGCACGGCATCGCCCTGCGGATCGAGCCCTACGTCTTCGAGTTCCTCAACGCCAAGTCGGGCGGCACCTACGTCGACAACGGCAACGGGCGTGAGGCGCGCGCCACCGCCGCCACCATCGACACCGACGTCGGCCGG
This sequence comes from Acidimicrobiia bacterium, assembly GCA_026002935.1. GTDB lineage: Bacteria > Actinomycetota > Acidimicrobiia > IMCC26256 > PALSA-610 > BPGH01. Next base: position 2,834,319 of record BPGH01000001.1, on the reverse strand, counting down.
GCGATCTTCCGCTGGTGGTACGACATGGTCGAGTCGGGCCTCGCGCTCGACACGGGGGGTGCGCCGGGCAACTTCGACCACATGCTCGCGGTCGGCACGGGCGAGGCGGCGATGGCGATCGAGGCGTCGGGCGTGCTCGGCATCGTGCGTGACGTGCTGGAGTCGGGGCAGTACCCGGGGGTGCGGATCGCCGCCGCGCCGCTGCCCGCCCTCCGCCCCGGGGGAGGTGTGCCGGTCGGCGACGGTGCGCTGTGGATCCCGCAGGACGCGGCGGCGCCGCGCCGCGGCGCCGCCTGGCAGCTGGTGAAGTTCCTCGCCTCGGCGGAGCAGCAGGCCGCGCTCGCCGTCGCGGGCGGGTACGCGCCGGTCCGCGAGGACGCGACCGAGGTGCCGGCGCTCGTCGAGAAGTGGCGTACCGACCCGATCTTCCGGGTCGCCTACGACCAGCTCGTGAGCGGCCCGGCCGACGAGGCGTCGGTGGGCTCGCTCATCGGCGACTACCAGGGTGTGCGCGACGCCGTGCGCAACGCGATGACCGCGATGCTCGACGGCAGGGCGACGCCGGAGGAGGCGGCCGCGCGTGCGCAGGAGGACGCGACGGCCGCGATCGAGGCCTACAACGCCCGGATCTGAGGGGTTCAGCGCGTCAGCACGACGCAGCAGGCGTTGGCCCCCCGTCCCACCGTGTGCGCGAGGCCCACGCGGGCGGACTCGACCTGCCGGGCGCCGGCCGTGCCCCGGAGCTGGCGCACGAGCTCGACGACCTGGCCGAGGGCCGACGCCCCGAGCGGCTCCCCCTTCGAGAGCAGGCCGCCACTCGGGTTGATCGTGTGCGGACGCCCGGCGAGCACCCGGCGCTGGTCCCCCGGTGCGCACAGGCCGAGCTCGGCGTACGCGAGCAGCTCGCGCGCGGCGTCGGTGTCCTGGCACTCGACGACGTCGACGTCGTCGGGCCCGATCCCGGCCTCCTCGTAGGCGTCGCGCGCCGCCAGGGTGGACGGCGGGGCGATGTCCGTGTCGTCGATCCCGGACAGCGGGGTCGCCTCCCCGAGCACGCTGCCGGGCAGGTGGGACCGCAGCCGCGCCGCGGCGAGCGTGACCGCGTCGCCGGACCGGCCCTCGGCACGGCGCAGGACGACGGCCGCCGCCCCCTCGTTCGGGGAGCACAGCATCCACAGGTGCAGCGGCTCGCAGACGACTCGTGACGCGAGCACCTCCTCGGCCGTGACCTCCTTGCGGAACATCGCGTCCGGGTTGTGCACGCCGTGGCGGCGGTTCTTCACGACGACGTCGGCGAGGTCCTGCTTGGTGAGGCCGTGCTCACGCAGCAGGCGCTGCGCGCGCAGCGCGAAGTACGCGGGCGTGGCGGCGAGGCCCGCCTCCTCGCGCCACGGTTCGAAGAACGAGGACCGGATGATGCCCTTGGGCATCTTCTCGACGCCGAACACCAGGACACAGTCGTACTGGCCGGCCCGGATCGCCCCGGCGGCGAGCTGCAGCGCCGCCCCGCCGCTCGCGCACCCGGCCTCGACGTCGACGATGGGCATCCCGGTGCGCCCGATCGCGCCGAGCACCTTGTGGCCGGACGCGACGCCGCCGTACGCGGTGCCGCAGAACGCCGCCTGGAACGGCGGGTCGCCCGCCTCCGCGAGCGCCGCGCGCACGGCGTGGACGCCCATGTCGGTGTTCGTCACCCCTTCGTGGCGGCCGAACGGATGGATGCCGACGCCCGCGACCGTCACTCGAACGCCCACGTCACCACCCCGTCGAGCTCGTCGGGGACGAGGCGCATCGGCTGCCCGAACCGCAGCCGCGCCGGGTCCGCCTCCTTCAGGCGCGTCACGATCCGAAGGCGCTCGGCCGTCAGCTCGACGACGCCGAACCCGTAGGGCACCTCGCCGCGGTAGCCGGGCGGCGGCGCGAGCACCGCGGTCCAGGCCCACAGCGTGCCCTCACGCGACAGGTGGACGCGCTGCACGTCGGCCGCGCCCGTGTACGGGCACACGGGTTGCAGGGGGAAGTGGTGGGCGCCGCTGGTCGGGGAGTACCCGCCGACCAGGGTGATCCCGCCGTCGTCGTCGAGCTCGAACAGCCCCTCGTGGATCGGCCGGTTCATGGGCGTCGGCTCGCGGTGCTCGTCGCGGTCACACGATCCCCCGGGCGCGCAGGTCGGCGATCTCGCCGGGGGTGAGGCCGGCGGCCGTGAGCACCTCGTCCGTGTGCTCGCCGAGGCGCGGCGCGCCCGCCGGCGCGGCGACGGGGGCCCCGGCGCGGCGGGGGTACGGCGCCTGCTGGCGGACGGGCCCGATCACGGGGTCGTCGACGGTCACGAGGTCGCCGCGCGCGGCCATGTGCGGGTCGGCGAAGATGTCGGCCGCGGTGTACGCCGTCGCGACCGGCACGTCGTGCGCGACGCAGCGTTCCTCGACCTCGCGCGCGTCGAGCGTCGCCGTCCAGTCGGCGACGATCCGGTTGATCTCGTCGCCGTGGGCGGCCCGGTCCGCGAGCCGGGTGAAGCGCGGGTCGTCGAGGAGGTCGGCACGGTCCATCGCCTTGCAGAGGCGGGCGAAGTTCGCGTCGGACCCGGCCACGATGCACACGTACCTGCCGTCGCGGGTGGGGTAGTTGTCGAGCGGTGCGGAATTCGCGAGCCGGTTGCCCTCGCGGTCGCGCACGGTGCCGAGCCGGTCGTAGGCGGCGAGGGTCCACTCCAGGATGCGCAGCACGGAGCCGTACAGCGCCGCGTCGATGACCGCCCCGCTGCCGCCGCGCGCGTCCCGGTGGTAGAGCGCGGCGGTCGCGGCGTGTGCCGCGAACACGCCGGTGAGGTAGTCGGAGATCGTGACCCCCACGCGCACGGGGGGACGGTCGGGGTAGCCGGTGAGGTGGAGGAGCCCGCCGTAGCCGATGCCGACCCGGTCGAGGCCCGGGCGCGGCGCGTACGGCCCGTCCTGGCCGAACATCGAGATGCGGACGGTGACGACGTGCTCGGGGAGGTCGGCGGGCGCGAGGTGCCACTGCTCGAGCGTGCCCGGCCGGAAGTTCTCGACGACGACGTCGGCGCCGCGCGCCAGCCGCCGCGCGAGCGCCTGCCCGTCGGGGGTGCGCAGGTCGATGGTGACGCTCTTGCGCCCCCGCCCCTCGACCGACCAGAACAGCGAGTAGGGGCCCTCCGGTGTGTCCACGAACGGCCCGATCTCCCGCATGAAGTCGCCGCCGCGGGGCTGCTCGATCTTCACCACCTCCGCACCCTGTTCGCCGAGCAGCGCCGCGCAGAACGGCGCCGCGATGCGGGTGCCGAGGTCGAGGACCCGGATCCCGGCGAGCGGCCCGCTCACTCGGCCCGCTGTTCCCGCTTCACGGCGTCCATGCCGCCCTGCCGGCGCGCCTCGGCCCGCTCCAGCGCGGTCGGCGTGTTCGAGACGAACTGGTGCAGTGCGAAGTGGTAGCGCCACGACTCGCGTTGGCCCATGAGGTCGACCATGTGGTTGATCGACGCCTTCACCGCCTCGGCGGTCAGGGGCGGGACGAGCGCGACCTGCTCGGCCATCTCGCGGGCGGCCGCGGCCAGCTCCGCGCGGGGGACGACGCGGTTCACCAGGCCGTGCCGTTCGGCCTCGTGCGCGTCGAACGTCCGCGCGCAGAACAGGAACTCCTTCGCCTTGCGCGGGCCGAGCTCCCACGGCTCGACGAGCAGCTCGACGCCGACCCCCGACATGCGGAGCACGGGGTTGGAGAAGCGGGCGTCGTCGGCGGCGACGATCAGATCGCACATCGACGCGAGCATCAGCCCCGCGGCGGAGCACACGCCCTGCACCGCGGCGATCGTCGGCTTGCGGAAGTCGCGGATGCGCACGAGCTTGTCGAAGTACATGACCTGCTCGTGCCGGAGCTTGCCCTCGGGCGTCGCCCGCATGGCCGCCCAGTGCTCCTCGCCGGCGAGCAGCTCCTTCAGGTCGTGCCCGGCCGAGAAGTGCCGGCCCTGCGCCGCGAGCACCACGACGCGCACGGCGTCGTCGGCGTCGGCGCGGTCGAAGGCGGCGTCGATCTCGACGATCATCCGCGAGCTCTGGGCGTTCGCGGCCTCGGGCCGCGCGAGCGTGATCGTCGCGACCGGGCCGTCGGTCTCGTAGCGGATCGTCTCGAACGTCACGGTGGCGCGGATCGTACTCGGCTGGCAGTCGCCGCCGCCGAGTGCCAGAGCGGGCCGCGCGGGCGCCACGGGGCTCAGCGCGGCGGTAGCTTCTGCCGACACAGGAGATGATGCCGACCCCACCCGAACCCGTGCCCCCGGCCGTCGCGGTCGGGACGTTGCTGGCGCCGGTCGTCGCCTGCCTGCGCGGCGACGACGAGGGGCTCGGCGTGCTCGTCGGCGGCGCCTGCGACGACGGCGTCGCCGCGGCCGCCGTGCGGGCCGCGCCCGCCGTCGCCCGCGTGTACCTGCGCCTCGCGCCGCCGCCGGACGGCGCCGGGCAGATCCTCGGCGGGTACCTCGACGCGGCGCGGCGGCGCTTCGCCGACCCGGAGGTCGTGAAGGTCGGCGCCGAGTGCCTGCAGGTCGCGCGCGTCGAGGCGGCGCCGCTCGCGCCGATCGCCGAGGCGGTGTTCGCCGATCTCGCCTTCGAGCACGGGGAGCGGTGCGCGCTGGAGGGGGCGATCGCCTCGTGCTGGTGGTGCGCGCGGCGCAGCGCGGAGATGCGCGGCAACGATCCCGTGGAGGAGGCGGCCGCGATCTGCCGCTACCTCGCCCGCGTCGCCTGAGCCCGCGGTCGGTCAGCGGACGACGAGCTCGCCCGTCATCGACGGGTGGATCTCGCAGTGGAAGGCGTAGGTGCCCGGCTCGTCGGGTGCCGTCGCGTCGGCGGTGGAACCGCCGCCGACGCGCACGTCGAACGCGCCGTCGTCGGCGGTGACCGTGTGGGCGACCGAGTCGCGGTTGTCGACGGTGAACGACGCGCCCGCGGTCACGGGCGAGGCGGCGAAGGAGAACCCGTCGATCGTCACGCCGTCCCCGCCGGACGCCGCGTCGTCCCCGCCCGGCGCGGGACCGTCGTCGCCGCCGCACGCCGTGAGCGCGAGCGCGGAGGCGATCAGGGCCACGGCGACCCGGGCCCGGCGGGCCCGGGGGCGGGCCGAGGACGTGGCGGACATGCCGGTGATCATGCCCCGGATCCGCGGGCGGTGCCCGCGGCGGATCACGGAGCGACCCGCGGGTGGCACCGGGCGGCCGCCGCGGCCCGTCAGCGCGGCTCGCGGGGCAGGCCGAGCGTGCGCTCGCCGATCACGTTGCGCTGGATCTCGTTGGTGCCCGCCCAGATCGACGACGCCTGGTAGTAGAGCCACGAGCGCTGCCACGAACCCCCGCCCGGGTTGGCGTCGGCGCCGCGCCACAGCGGCGCCGACGGCCCGACGACGGCCATCGCCGTGTCGTGCAGGCGCTTGCTCATCTCGCTCCACCACAGCTTGTTGATCGCGCCGACCGGGCCGGGATCCGCGCCCTTCGCGGTGCGCGAGATCGAGCGCCAGTTGTGCAGCCGGAAGACGGTCACCTCGACGAACGCCTGCGCGAGCCTCGGCGCGAGGCGCGGGTCGTCGAACGCGCCGCGCGCCGCGCCGAGCCGCAGCAGCTCGTCGAGCAGCTGCGCGTGGATCACGAGCTGGCGCGGGTTCACGCCGCGCTCGTGCGTGAGGGTCGAGTTGGCGACGCGCCAGCCCTCGTTCAGCGGTCCGACGAGGTGGTCGTCGGGCACGAAGACCGCGTCGAAGAACACCTCGTTGAATTCGGACTCGTCGGTGATCTGTCGCAAGGGCCGGACCTCGACGCCGGGCGCGTGCATGTCGACCACGAGCGCCGAGATCCCCTTGTGCTTCGGTGCTCCGGGGTCGGTGCGCGCGAGGCACCACCCCCAGTCCGCGAACTGCGCGTAGCTCGTCCAGACCTTCTGGCCGTCGAGCACGAACCCGCCGTCGACCTTCCTCGCGCGGGTGCGCAGCGACGTGAGGTCGCTGCCCGCGCCCGGCTCGGAGAAGAGCTGGCACCACAGCTCCGACGCGTCGAGGATGCGGGGCAGCCAGCGCCGTTTCTGGTCCTCGGTGCCGTGGGCGAGCAGCGTCGGTCCGACCAGGTTGACGCCGATGCGCCCGACCAGCTCGGGCGCACGCGCCCGGGCGAGCTCCTCGGTGACGAGGTAGTGCTCGACCGGCCCCGCGCCCCGCCCGCCGTACTCCTGCGGCCAGGCGACGCCGACCCACCGGCCGGACGCGAGCCGCGCCTGCCACTCGCGCCCGAACCGCACCTCCTCGGCGAGGTCGTCGAAGCGTGGCGGCAGCCCCTTGCCGTACTCCCACGGGAGGTTGGCGCGCAGCCACTCGCGCACCTCCTCGCGCAGTCGCGCCTCGTCGGGCGTCGGCGAGAGGTCCATCGGCCGCGGAGGCTACCGACTGCCGATCACTGGCTGCGGATGGCCGCCTCGGCCTCGCCCTCGGGGTCGCGGTGGGCCGGCCCGTCCACCTCGACCTCGACGCGCCGCAGCGTCCCGGTCCACGGGAACGGCCCCTCGTAGTCGTCGCAGACCGCGAGGTTGCCGCCGCGCCCGCACCACAGGCCGACGCCGGTGAGCGAGAACCGGATCGGGGTCGTGCGCTTCAGCTCGCCGCGGCCGACCTCGGTGCCGTCCACCACGAGCACGCCGACCCCGCGGTGCTCGCCCGTTCGGTGGAACCGGAACTCGATCGTGTGGGGCCCGGGGCCGAGCGTGCACGGCCCGTCGACGCGGTACGTGCGCCAGCTCGCGAGGTTGTGCACGTAGCTCAGCGTCCCGCCGCGCACGAACAGGGTCCAGCCGCCCAGCGCGGACCCCTGCGAGCAGAGCACGCCCTCGCCGGGCCCCTCGACGTACGCGCGCACCGTGTGGTCCCGGTTGCGGACGTTGACCGCGGCCTCCTCCGACACCATCTGGGTCCCGGGCCGGTAGACGTACCGGGAGCGCTCGGGCACCGTCGCCGGCCGCGAGAAGACGAAGTCGGCGAAGGGACGGTTGTCGAGCGGCAGCACCTGGTAGCGCTCGGCCTCGGCCCACCACCGGTCGATCATCCGGCGCAGCCGCTCGGGCTCTCGTGCCGCGAGGTCGACCGTCTCCGACGGGTCGGACTCGAGGTCGTACAGCTCCCAGCCGACCGCGTCGAGACCCGGCTCGTCGGACTGGATGGGGTGGTAGACGACCGCCTTCCACCCGTCCTCGTACAGCGCCCGGCACCCGAACATCTCGTAGTACTGGACGGTGTGGCGGCTCGGCGCGGCCGGGTCGTCGAAGGTGTGCGCGAAGCTCACGCCCTCGATCCCCGCCGCGGCCGGGTCGCCCGCGAGGCCGATCACGTCGAGCAGCGTGGGGACGACGTCGATCGCGTGGACGTACTGGTGGCGGATCCCCCCGCGGGACCGGATCCCGCGGGGCCAGGAGACCACGAGCGGGTCGGCGACGCCGCCCTCGTGCACCTCGCGCTTCCAGCGCCGGAACGGGGTGTTGCCCGCGACGGTCCAGCCCCAGGCGTAGTTGTTGTGCCAGCGCGGGCCGCCGATCTCGTCGAGGTGGTCGAGGGCCTCCGCGACGGTCCGGGGTGCGAAGTTCCACACGCGGGCGTCGTTCAGGGACCCCTCGACGCCCCCCTCGCTGCTCGCCCCGTTGTCGGACACGAGGACGACCACCGTGTCGTCCAGGTCGCCGGTCTCCTCGAGCGCGCGCAGCAGGCGGCCGACGTGGTGGTCGGTGTGCGAGAGGAAACCGGCGAACGCCTCCATGTAGCGGGCGTGCACCCGTCGCTCGTCCGCGGAGAGGTCGTCCCACGCCGGCACCCAGTCCGGGCGGGGCGACAGGCGCGTCGAGGCCGGCAGCAGCCCCGCTTCGATCTGGCGGGCGAGCGCGCGCTCGCGCCACACGTCCCATCCGTCGTCGAACCGGCCGCGGTAGCGGTCGATCCACTCGCGCGGCGCCTGGTGGGGCGAGTGGCACGCACCGGTCGCGAAGTAGCAGAAGAACGGCTTGTCGACGTCGACGTTGCGGAGGTCGAACAGGAACGTGATCGCGTGGTCGACGAGGTCCTCGGTGAGGTGGTACCCGTCGCGGACCGACGCGGGCGGGTCGACGAAGTGGTTGTCGTGCACCAGAGCGGGTGCGTTCTGGTGCGTCTCGCCGGGGAAGAACCCGTAGAAGCGCTCGAAACCCCGCCCGAGCGGCCAGCGGTCGCGGCGGGCGGCGAGGTTGCACTCGTCCTCGGGGGTGAGGTGCCACTTGCCGACCGCCCAGGCGGCGTAGCCGTGCGGGACGAGGATCTCGGGCAGCAGCCGGTTGGCCCTCGGGATCCGGGCGTCGTAGCCGGGGAACCCGGTCGCGAGGTCGACGATGCGGCCCATCCCGTTGGAGTGGTGGTTGCGGCCCGTGAGCAGGCAGGCGCGCGTCGGCGAGCACAGCGCGGTGGTGTGGAAGTTCCGGTAGCGCAGGCCGTTCGCGGCGAGCGAGTCGAACACGGGCGTGTCGATGTCGGACCCGAAGCAGCCGAGCTGGGCGAAGCCGACGTCGTCGAGCACGATCATCAGCACGTTGGGGGCGCCGGCGGGCGGCCGCGGCGGTTCGGGCCACCAGGGCGTGGACTCCCAGTGGTACCTGCCGATGACCCCCTCGAACTCGCCCGGTTCCACGGTCCCCCCTCGTTCGCGTCGTCCGTGGGCCGTTCAGAACACCACGACGCTGCGCGCGACCTCGCCGGTGTCCATGGCCGCGAACGCGTCGTCGATCCCGTCGAGCGAGATCCGGCGCGAGACGAGCGCGCCGAGGTCGAGCCGGCCCGCCCGGTGGAGCCGCAGCATCTCCGGGACGTCGCGTGCGGGATCGGTCGCCCCGTACACGCAACCGCGCATCGTCTTCGCGTCGACCATCAGCTCCATCGCGCCGAACCCGACGACGTCGTCGAAGCGGCCGGCGCCCACCACGGTCACGGTACCCGCGCGGCGGGTCATGTCGTAGGCCGCGCGGATCGTCGCGGGGCTCCCGACCGCCTCGATCGCGTGGTCGACCCCGCGCCCGCCCGTCAGCTCCCGCACCGCCTCGACCGGGTCGTCGTCCGCGTGGAGGGCGTCGGTCGCGCCGCAGGCGCGCGCGAGGTCGAGCTTCGCGCCGACGCGGTCGACGGCGACGATCGGCGCCGCACCGGCCAGGCGCGCCCCCTGGATCGCCGCGAGCCCCACCCCGCCGCACCCGACGACGGCGACGCTCTCCCCGGGCGCGACCCGGGCGCTGTAGCGCACCGCGCCGACCCCGGTGACCACCGCGCACCCGACGAGGGCCGCGAGCTCGAGCGGGAAGTCGCGATCGACGCGCACGCACGCGTGCTCGGGCGCCACGGTGAGCTCCCCGAACGTCGCGGTGCCGAACGCGGCGAGCACCCCCGCCCCCGACGCGTCGCGGGCGTACGGCTCGGCCCAGGCGTGGTCCATCCCGTGCTCGCACAGCTCGGGGTGTCCGTGCAGGCACTGGAAGCAGCGCCGGCACGGCGCGACCCACGCGAGCACGACGTGGTCGCCGGGCTCGAGCCCGGTCACGGCCGCGCCGCAGCGCTCGACGACCCCCGCGCCCTCGTGCCCGAGCACCGCGGGCAGCGGGTGCGGGATCGTCCCGTCGCGGACGCTGCGGTCGCTGTGACACACGCCGCTCGCCGCGATCCGCACGACGACGTCGCGAGGACCGGGCGGGCGCAGGTCGAGCGACTCGACGGTGAGCGGCGCGCCCGGGGCCCGCCAGACGGCGGCCCTCACGAGGCGGCGAACACGAGCGGGATCCGGTCGGCCTGGCGGATCCCGGGGGAGTAGTGCAGCTCGGCCCCGGGGGCGAGCTCGTACTCGGGGATCCGGCGGTGGAATTCCTCGAGCGCGACGCGCAGCTCGAGGCGCGCCAGATGCGACCCGAGGCAGCGGTGCGGGCCGCCCCCGAACGCGAGGTGCCGGTTGTTCGGCCGGTCGAAGCGAACCTCCTCGGGTGCGTCGAACTCGGCGGGATCGCAGTCGGCCGCGCCGAGCAGGAGCGTCGCGCTGTCACCTGCCCGGCACTGGACCCCGCCGATCTCGACGTCCTGCACGATCACCCGCGGCACCATCATCACCGGCGTCTCGTGCCGCAGCAGCTCCTCGACGGCGGCGGGCACGAGCGACGGGTCGTCGACGAGCGCGCGCCGCCGCTGCGGATGGCGCGCGAGGTAGGCGATCGCGCAGTCGAGCGTCGCCGTGACGGTGTCGAGCCCGCCCAGCAGCAGCAGGTGGCACGTCCCGAGCAGCTCGGCACGGGTCAGGGGCCGTCCGTCGACCTCGGCGTGCACGAGCATGCCGAGCAGGCGGTCGCCCGGGTCGCGGCGGCGCTCCTCGATGGCGCGCTCGAAGTACGCCGTGATCTCGTGGCCGGTCCGCTCCCGGATCTGTTCGGGGGTCTCGCCGCCCGAGGTGTCGGGCCGGATCGTGTTGTCCCGCCACTGCAGGAACCGCGGCAGGTCGTCCTGGGGGAGCCCCATGAGCGCGAGGAAGAAGGTCGACGGGATCGGCGTCGCGAACTCCTCGTGGAAGTCGCACTCGCCGCGTCCGGCGAACCGGTCGATCACGTCGTTGACGAGCGCGCGCATCTCGGGTTCGAGGGCCGCCATCTTGCGGGGCGAGAACTGCGGGTCGAGCAGGCGCCGGTACTTGGCGTGTTCGGGCGGGTCGACCGACAGGGGGATGAGCGGCACCTCGTTGCCGACCTGGACGGCCTCGGCGGAGGAGAAGATCTCGGGGTGCCGCAGGGCCCACAGCACGTCCTCGTAGCGGGTGATCACCACGCCCTGGCCGCCGAACGGGCTCGGGCCGCGCGTGACGGGGCAGGTGTCCTGCAGCGTGCGGTAGCCGGGGATGGGGTCGTCGGCGAAGTCGGTCGTGAACATCGTCGCGACCGGGTCCGTCTCGTAGCTCACGGGATCTGCAACTCCTCGGGGACGGGGTGGCGGAACAGCCGGGAGGCGTTCTCCCAGGTCACCTTGCGGACCTCGTCGGCCGGCAGCCCGGCGAGCGCCGCGTGGGCGCGCGCCTGGGTGTCGGGCCACGTCGAGTCGGCGTGCGGGTAGTCGCTCTCGAGGCAGATGTGGTCGATGCCGATGTGGTCGCGCAGCTCGAACGTCGACGGCAGGTCGATGGTGCAGAACCAGAAGTTGCGCCGGAGCGCGTCGACGGGCGAGAGGTCGGGGTCGTCCCAGCCGTGCGCCCCGACCGCGGAGTGATCGAGCACGTACTCGATGCGGTCGATCAGCATCGGCACCCAGGAGATCCCTCCCTCGGAGAACGCGACGCGCAGCCCGGGGAAGCGCGTCGGGATGCGTGCCCACAGCCAGTCGGCCGCGGTCACGAGCGCGTTGACGGGGAACAGGCTGGTGTACAGCTCGAGCGGCGCGCCGGGGGAGCGGGCGGCGGTCCACGACGACGACCCGTTGTGCAGGCACACGACCGTCTGGGTCTCCTCGCACGCCCGCAGCAGCGGGTCCCAGTGGTCGGTGTGCAGCGACGGGAGCCCGAGGTCGACCGGGTTCTCGGGGAAGCTGAGGGCCTTGAACCCGCGCTCGGCGTTCCGGTGGACGTCGTCGGCCGCGAGGTGCGGGTCGGGCAGCCAGGCGAGCTGCAGCGGGATGATCCGGTCGGGGTAGGCGCCCGCCCACTCCTCGATGTGCCAGTCGTTCCAGGCGCGCAGGCAGGCGAGCCCGAGCTCGGGGTCCTTCGCGCGCGAGAAGATCGTCCCGGCGAATCCGGCGATGAGCGACGGGAAGCACACGGTGGCGTGGACGCCGTCGAGATCCATGTCGCGGATGCGCGCGTGGACGTCCCAGCAGCCGCGCCGCATCTCGTCGAAGCGCGCCGGGTCCATGCTCCACTCGTCCTTCGGGCGCCCGGCGACGGCGTTGAGCCCGACCTGGGGGTACATGTCGCCCTCGAACACCCACGTCTCGCGCCCGCCGTCGAGCTCCACGACGCGCGGCGCACGGTCGGCGAGCCGCGCCGGCACGCGTCCCTCGAAGAGGTCGGCCGGCTCGATCAGGTGGTCGTCGACGGAGATGATCGTGTAGTGGCGTTCGCGCGGCTCCGGATCGGGGAGCAGCGTCGCGGCGCCTTGCGGCCGGTCGCCTCCGGGGGGCTGCAGTCGTCGCAGGACGGAGTCGGAGACCGCCATCAGCTCCCTCCGGTCAGGCCTCGGGTGCAGAACCGGTGCAGGTAGCGCGCGTGGCCGGGCGCGTCGGTGACGCGTCCGGAGAGCACGTCGTGGATGCCCGCCACGAGCACCCCGAGCATCGTGTGGGCGTCGCGCCGCGCGTCCTCGGTCCCGATCAGCTCGGCGAGCACGTCGGTGAGCGGTGCGAGCGCGTGGTCGAGCCCGATGGGGTCGATCTCGCTCAGCCGCCGGTGCTCGCGCACGAGGATGCCCGCGTAGCCGGTCGAGGCCGGGTCGGTCGCCATCTCGAACAGGGCGTCGACGACGGCCGCGAGCGGGTCGTCGGACCGGGCGGCACGGTCGCGCAGGATCTGCGCGCCGAGCCCGCTGTCGTCGCGCAGCAGGGCGAGCAGCAGGTCGTCCTTGCCGCGGAAGCACCGGTAGAACGACTTGAGCGACAGTCCGGCCCGCCGCGCGACCTGGGCGACCGTGAACGCGGCGCTCCCCGTCTCGTTCGCGAGCTCCCGCGCCGCGGCGACCAGCCGGGCGGCACGGTCGTCGAGCGCGGCGCGGACGGTCGTCCCGCCCGCCGGTCCCGCCGGGCGCGTGGCCGGCGCGGGGACGCCCCCGCCCGCACCCCGGCGGGCCGGGAGTTCGGAGAACGTCATTCTCCACATTGTGCCCCGGGAGCCGGCGGGAGGCAACCGCCGGGCCCGGCCGGTCAGCGCCGGTCGATCGGGACGTAGGTGCGCGCCGTCGCGCCCGTGTAGATCTGGCGGGGCCGCCCGATCTTCGTCCGCGGGTTCTCGTGCAGCTCCATCCAGTGCGCGATCCAGCCCGGCAGCCGCCCGAGCGCGAACAGGACGGGGAACATGTTCGTCGGGAAGCCCATCGCGCGGTAGATGAGCCCCGAGTAGAAGTCGACGTTCGGGTACAGCTTGTGCTCGATGAAGAACTCGTCGGTGAGCGCGACCTGCTCGAGTTCGAGCGCGATGTCGAACAGCTCGTCGCGCACGCCGAGCTCCTTCAGGACGCGGTCGGCGGCCTCCTTGATGATCTTCGCCCGCGGGTCGTAGTTTTTGTAGACGCGGTGACCGAAGCCGGACAGGCGGAAGTCGTCGTTGCGGTCCTTCGCGCGGTTCACCCAGTGCTGCAGGTCGCGGCCCGAGTCCCGGATGGCCTCCAACATCTCGACGACCGCCTGGTTGGCGCCCCCGTGCAGCGGACCCCACAGCGCGTTGATGCCGGCCGCGATCGAGGCGTAGAGGTTCGCGTCCGACGACCCGACGAGCCGGACCGTCGACGTCGAGCAGTTCTGCTCGTGGTCCGCGTGCAGGATCAGGAGCTGCTTCAGCGCGTGCACGACCGTCGGGGAGACCTCGTACGGCTCCGACGGGACCGCGAACATCATGCGCAGGAAGTTCTCGATCAGGTCGAGCGAGTTGTCGGGGTAGAGGAAGGGCTGCCCGATCGACTTCTTGTACGAGTAGGCCGCGATCGTCGGGAGCTTCGCGATGAGGCGGACGATCGTGAGCTGGAGCTGCTCGGGGTCCCGGGGATCGTCGGTCGACTGGTAGAAGGTCGACAGCGCGCTCACCACGGCCGACAGGATCGCCATCGGGTGCGCGTCGCGCGGGAACCCGTCGTAGAAGCGCTTCACGTCCTCGTGCAGCAGCGTGTGCTTGCGGATCAGGCGGCTGAAGTTCTCGCGCTCCTCCATCGTGGGGAGCTCGCCGTAGATCAGCAGCCACGCCGTCTCGAGGAACGAGGGGTGCTCCTGGTCGGCGAGGTCCTGGATGTCGTACCCGCGGTAGCGGAGGATGCCGGCGTCCCCGTCGATGAACGTGATCGCCGACTCGGTCGCCCCGGTGTTCACGTAGCCGTAATCGAGCGTGATCAGGCCCGTCTGCGCCCGCAGCCTCGAGATGTCGATCCCGACCTCGCCCTCGGTGCCGCGGACCACCGGGAGCTCGATCTCCGTGTCCTTCCAGCGCAGGACTGCGGGGGGCTCGGCCATCTGGGCTCCTCTGATCCGGTCGGTTCGGCACCGCAATCTACCGACGGCGGGCCGGACCCGGTGACGCGGCCCGCGACCGTCGCGCGCTGCTCCGGCGACGCGCCGGGCGCGGTGACGGTCCTCGGCGCGCGGGCCGCCCGCGGCCGGTGACCCCCGCGCGCGGCGCGCCGCCGCGTGCCGGTCGTCCCGTCGTCAGCGCGCGACGTGGCCCCGATCCGACGGGCGCGCGAGACTCGGCGTTCCCATGGACTTCGACCTCTCCGACGACCAGGTCGCGCTGGCCGACGGCGCCGCCGCCCTCCTCGGCGACCTCGCGTCCCCCGAGCGCGTCCGGTCGCACACCGCGAGCGGCGACGGGTTCGACGAGCGCCTCTGGCGGGCCATGTGCGAGCAGGGTTGGCCCGCGATCGAGGTGCCCGAGGCGCGCGGCGGCGTCGGGCTCGGCACCGTCGAGGCCGCCGTGCTCGTCGAACAGCTCGGGCGCCACGCCGCGCCCGCGCCCCTCGTCCCCGCACTGCTCGCCGCCGACGTGCTCGCTCGCGCCGGGGAGGACGGATGGCTGGAGCGGATCGTGTCGGGCGCCGCGCTCGCCTGCGTCGCGTGGGACCCCCGCCACCCGGTGCCCTACGCGCCGTCGGCCGACGTCGCGATCGTGCGCGACGGCGAGCGGGTCCACCTCCTCGAGCTCCCCGAACGCCCGGCCCGCCAGCCGGCGATGGACCTGACGCGTGAGCTCGGGTGGCTCCCCTTCGACGCCGGGCGCGCTCGCGTCGTGGGCGGGCCGGACGAGGCCGACCGCCTGCTGGACCGCGGCGCCGTGCTCACCGCCGCCGACCTGCTCGGGAGCGCGTCGCGCGCGCTCGACATGGCGGTCGCCTACGCGAAGGACCGCGTCCAGTTCGACCGGCCGATCGGCTCGTTCCAGGCCGTGAAGCACCGGTGCGCCGACATGCTGGTCGACGTGGAGGGGATGCGGTCGACCGTGTACTGGGCCGCGTGGTGCCTCGGGTCCGGCGACGCCGAGGCGCCGGTCGCGGCGTCGGCCGCGAAGACCTGGTGTGCGGACGCGTCGAAGCGGGTGATGGCCTCCGCGCTGCAGGTGCACGGGGGCATCGGCTTCACTTGGGAGCACGACCTGCACTTCTTCCTGAAGCGCGCCCAGCTCGACCAGGTCCACTTCGGCGACGCCGCGTTCCACCGGGCCCGGCTCGCGTCGCTGCTGCGGCCGCGCGTCGAGGCGGGTGAGAGCGTCGTCTGACCGGCGGCGCGATGCGTGACCGCATCGGCGCGGCCGTCGACGCGAACGACCTCGACGAGCTGCTGCGGATCGCCGACGCGTGCTGCTCCGCCGGGGACTGGGACGCGCTCGTCGACCTCCGGTACCGGGCGCGCGCCGCGCTCGAGCGGGGCCGCCAGCTCTGGCCGGCCGCGAGCTACGCCGAGTACCGGCTCGCCCTGGACGCCCCCGCCCCGTACGCGGCCTCGGTGCTCGTCGAGGACGCCGGGCGGTTCGCGCTCGGCCCCCTCGCCGAGGTCGCGGCGTCCACGCACCGCTGGGGCGACCTCGCCCCGCACGTCGTCCCCGGGCCGGCGGCCGCGCTCGCGGCGCACGAGCGCGTGGTGCGCGGCGAGGCGGTCGCCCCGTCCTCGGTGCCCGCCGCCGACGTGCTCGCGGTGCCCCTGCACCTCGAGCCCTGGGAGCCGGCCTACCCGGTCGCGACCTACCGGCCCGACCGCGTCGACGCGCCCGCCCCCGACCTCCCGCGCGGCCGCGCGCTGCGCGGGGGCGCGGGCGAGCCGGTCGACGACCCGGAGGTCACCGCCGCGGTCCGCGACCTCGTGCGCGCCTGGACGGCCTCCTCCGAGGGCCGGGCGCGCGTCGCCGCCGTGGAGGGCGACGCGATCGCGGCGATCGGCGGGCTGGGGGTCGCCGACGCGCGGGGCGCGTGGCTCGACCCCGGGGAGGCGCTCGCGCTCGTCGCCTGGGCGGGGGCCTCGGGGGGCCGCCCGGTCGCCGGCGGGGCGCCGCCGCCGGGCGTGACCTGGCGTGGGCGTTGCTGCGCGCGGTGCTCGGGCTCGACCCCGACGAGCCCGTGCCCCCGGGAGCGGTCGGCCGGCTGGGGTTCGTCGCGTGGAGCGCGCCCGACCGGTCGCGCGGCTGGGTGCTGCGGCTCGCGATCGAGGATCCGGCGCAGCGGCTCGCGTGGGCGATCGACGCGTGGGACGGCGCGGGGTCGTGGTGAGCCGGTCCGCGCGGCGACGCGGCCCGGCGGCGTGTCGTTAGTCTCCGCCCATGCCGCAGAACGTCCCGCCCTTCGAGTTCTCCGAGCACGCGCTGAACGTGCGCGCGTTCGTCTTCGAGCACTGGTGCGAGCACGGCCGGGGGCCGACCCTGCGCGAGGTGCACGAGCGGACCGGGCTGTCGCGGCGCGAGATCGTCGCGGCGTACAAGGAGCTGCAGCTCGGGATCGTCGTGACGGTCCAGGAGGACACGCAGAACTGCAACCTGCTGAAGGCACCGCCGTTCTCCTCCTTCCCGACCCAGGTCCGGGCCTACGTCGACGACCGGTTCCACTCGTTCGCCGGGTGCGCGTCGGAGGCCGTCGCCTTCTCGCACATGCCGCCGTTCAGGGACCGGACGGTGCGGCTGGAGTCGCACTGCGCGTGCTGCCTGGAACCGGTCACGCTCGTGTCGAGGAACTTCGAGCTGCAGTCGGTCGATCCCCCGGGGGTGCTGCTGCACATCTCCCTGTCGCCCTACGACTGGAACAACGTCGACATGATCCGCATGTGCGACGCGATGAACTTCGTCGCCGACGCCGAGCACGCGCGGCGCTACGAGCACCAGACGGCGACGCGCGGGGTGCTGCTCACCCTCGAACAGACGAAGATGTTCGTGCAGAACGTGGCGAACGAGCGCATGTGGAACTTCCACTGGAAGCCCGGGGTGCTGAACCCGCGTGCGGTGATCAAGGGCTTCCGGATGATGGGCGTCGACACCTCACCCTGGGGCGAGTAGGCGCCGCAGGGCGGCGCGGTCGGGCTTGCCGGTCGGCAGGAGCGGCAGCGCGTCGACGACCTCGACGCGCTCGGGGGTCTTGAAGCGCGCGACGCCGCGCCGCTCGAACCACGCCCGCACGTCGTCGAGGCCCAGCGGCGCCGAGGCGATCACGAACGCGGCGACGCGCTCGCCCATCAGCTCGTCGGGGACCCCGACCGCCACGGCCTGGTGGACGGCGGGGTGCGCCTCGAGCACCGCCTCCACCTCGGCCGCGCTCACGTTCTCGCCGCCCCGGATGATCACGTCCTTGATGCGACCGACGATCTCGACGGGATCGAGCGTCGCGAGGTCACCGGTGCGGAACCACCCGTCGTCGGTGAACGCGGCCTCGGTCTGCGCCGGGTCGAGATAGCCCACGCACACCTCCGGGCCGCGCACGAGCAGCTCCCCACCCTCGCCGAGCCGCAGCTCGACCGCGCCGACCGCCGCGCCGTCGGTGACGACCGACGGCGCCTCCGTCGACCCGTAGGTGCGCTTCACCCGTGCGCCGAGCACGCGGGAAGCCTCGTCGACGAACGCGCTGGTCACCCCGGCGCCGCCGCTCGACACGAGCCGCAACGACGCGACGCGCCCCGGCCGGAAGCCGGGCGTGCGCATCAGCGAGACGAAGAACGTCGGCGGGCCGACCATGAACGTCACCCGTTCCCGCTCGATGATCCCGAGCGCCTCCTCGGGGTCCCAGCGGGCCATGAACACCGCGCGGAAGGGCACCACGCCCGGCAGGGTCACGCCGTTGAGGAGCCCGGAGATGTGCGCGCAGGGCGCGGGCATCAGCACGCAGTCGTCGGGCCGCATCCCGTGCGCCGCGGCCATCCCGACCGCCTTGTACGCGAGGGTGGCCTGCGTGTGCAGGACCCCCTTGGGCGCGCCGCTGGAGCCGGAGGTCCACAGGACCGCCGCGAGCTGCCCGGGCTCCGTCCACGTGCCGTCGACGGGCGGGCCGTCGGGCAGCGCGTCGAGATCGAGCACGACCTTCGGCGCGAGCGCCGCGAGCAGCCGGTCGCGCTCGGCCGGCCCGGCGAGGTGGTGCACGGGCGCGGCGATCGCGCCGAGCCGCCAGCACGCGCGGTAGGCGAGCACGACCTCGTCGCGGTTCGGCGACTGCCACGCGACGACGTCGCCCGGCCCGACGCCGAGGCGGCGCAGGCCCCCCGCGACCCGTGCGACCCGCCCCCGCAGCGGCGCGGGCGCCGCGTCGGTCAGCAGCTCGTCGAGGGTCGGCCGGTCCCACGGGCCGCCCGGCCGCGCGTACTCGCCGGCCCGGGGGCTGCGGAACGTCGCGCGCAGCACGGCCGTCAGCGGCGGTGCTTCCAGCCGTCGCTCGCCGGTGTGGCGCCGCGCAGCACCGCCCCGCCGATGAAGTTGCGCTGGATCTCGACGGTGCCGGCGCCGATGCACAGGCCCCGGATGTCACGGTAGACGCGCTCCACCGGGTACTCGCGGCTGAAGCCGTAGCCGCCGAGCAGCTGGATCGCCTCGTCGCACACGAACTTGGCCGCGAGGTTCGCGGCGGTCTTCGCCATCGCGGTCTCGAGCGCGGGCGGCGTGCCGCCGGGGCCGGCCATGTGCACCGCGCGCTGCAACAGCAGGCGGGCGCCCTCGAGCTGGGTCGCCATGTCGGCGACCTTCCACTGGAGGCCCTGGAAGTCGGCGAGCGGGCGCGAGCCGATCATCCGCTCGTTCATGTACCGGACGGCGTACTCCAGCGCGCCCTGCGCGGCCCCGATGCACATCGCCGCGTTGCCGCACCGCTCGTGGTTGATGTGGGCGATGAGGGTCTTGAACGACTCGCTGGAGGACGGGTCGCCCCACACGAGCACGTCCTCGGGCTCCACGCGCACGCCGTCGAACGCGAGCTCGGCCTCGCTCGTGGCCCGCAGTCCCATCTTCACGTGGGTGCCGGTGACGGTCACGCCGGGCGAGTCGAGGTCGACGACCACCGCGCCGATGCCCTTGGTGCCCTCGCTGCCGGGGAACCGGCACCACACGAGGCAGCACTTCGCCTTGTGCCCGCCGGTCACGTAGTTCTTGTACGCGTCGAGGCGGAACCCGTCGCCGTCGGGCGTGAGCCGCGCCCGCATGTTGCCGACCGCGCTGCCCGCCTCCGTCTCGCTGATGCCGATGCAGAACAGCGCCTCGCCCGACGCGGCGAGGGGGAGCCAGCGGTCCTTCAGGGCGTCGTTGCCGAGGTGCTCGATCGCCCGGGGCGGCCCGTTGAACACGAGCTGGGCCAGGATCGCGCTGGACACGTCGGCGCGGGCCAGCTCCTCGAGCACGATCGCGGCCTCGACGTCGCCGAGCCCGGCGCCGCCCCAGCGCTCACCGACGGTGATGCCGAACAGCTCCGCCTTGCGGATCGCGTCCCAGGCCCACTGCGGGAACTCCTCGGTCTCGTCGCCGTGGCGCGCCATCGGCGCGAGCTCGCGCTCGGCGACGTCGCGCGCCAGCGCCCGCAGCGCGGCCTGGTCCTCGGTGTCCGCGAAGGGGTTCGCCCCGTGCGCTCCGACCACGGGCACGAGGTTAGCCCGGCACCCTGACACGCACGTCAGGTGTGCCAGCATGCACGCCGTGGCACCGTCCGTCCTCGCGCCGTTCCGCGTCGCCCCGTGGCGGCGGGTCTGGGCGGCCGGGTTCGTCTCGCAGCTCGGGGACTGGATGCAGATCTTCGCCCGCGCCGCGCTCGCCTACGAGCTGACCGGGAACCCGTCGTCGGTCGGCGTGATCTACTTCGCGTCCTACCTGCCCCAGCTCCTGTTCAGCCTCTACGGCGGGGTGCTCGCCGACCGCTTCGACCGCCGGCGGCTCCTGCTCGCCTGCCAGGTGGCGCAGCTCGCCTGCGCGGTCGCCCTCGGCGCGCTCGTCGCGACCGGCTCGGCGACCCTGCTCGGCGTCTCCGTGCTGTCGTTCCTGAACGGCATCGCGTTCATGCTCAACATCCCGGCCGCCCAGGCGCTCGTCCCGTCGGTCGTGCCGAGGCCGCTGCTGCCCGAGGCGATCACCATCACGACCGCGTCGAACTCGGTGACCCGGGTCCTCGGACCGGTGCTGGCCGCGCTGCTCGCCGGGCGGGTCGGGTACGAGTGGATCTTCTGGGTCAACGCGGCGTCGTTCCTCGCGGTGGTCGCGGCCTGGCTGCTCACCCGGGTTCCCGACCACCCGCGCCCCGCCGAGCGCGGGAGCCTCGACGCGATCCGGGCCGCGGTCCGTTACGTGCGCGGCGACGCCGCGGTGTGGGTCCCGGTCGCCGTGTCGACCTTCATCGCCTCGGTCGGGATCGTGTACCAGCCGCAGATCATCCCGTTCGCGACGGAGGTGCTGTCGGGTGGCGACACCGCGCTCGGGACCGACCGGGCCGGGTGGCTCCAGGCGGCGATCGGGACCGGCGCCGCGGTGGGCATCCTCGGGCTCGCGGGCACCGGGCGCCGCCGGCCCGGGGCGATGCTCACCGGCAGCGCCCTCGTGTTCTCCGCCGCGCTCGTGGGGCTCGGGACGGTCGCGTCGTTCGGGGCCGCGCTCGTGCTGTGCTTCGTGATGGGCGCGGCGCAGTTCGCCAACATGACCCTCGCGATCAGCCTCGTGCAGCACCGCGTGCCCGAGGTGATGCGGGGCCGGGTGATGGCCATCCACATGGCCGGGCTGATCGGCTTCGTGCCGCTCGTGTCGCTCGCGAGCGGGGTCCTCGCGGACGCGGTGGGCATCCCGGCGGTGCTCGTCGGTGCGGGGGCGTGTTGCGGCGCCTTCTCGGCCCACGCCCTGCGCTGGCGCGACGCCGTGCAGCCGATCGGCGCGGCGCCCGAGTACCCGGAGACCATCGCGGCGGTCGGGACGGTGCTCGAGGAGGAGGGCTGAGCCCGCGGGCTCAGCGCACCAGGCGCAGGGCGGCGTCGAGCGCGGCGAGCACGAGCGCGCCCGCGAGCGCGGGCTTCGCCACCGTCGCGGGCCCGAGCGCCTTCGGCGCCCTGCCCCCGCCGTCCCCGCCCTTGCCGTCCTTGCCCCGGGCCACGTCCACGGATCGGCGCGCCGCGGCGCCGGCTTGAACCTGACTACCGTGTCAGGGACGCGGTCCGAGGGGGGCGACGTGGCGCGAGACGCAGCCGACACCGCGACCGGGGCGGGGCGCGGGCCGACGCCCGCCCCCGCCGTCGACTTCTTCCACGCCCAGCCCTACCCGGACTGGGCGGCGGCGCGCCGGCTCGAGTGCCCGGTGCTCGTCCAGGGCGGGACGTACCAGGTGACGCGCTACGCGGACGCCGAGGCGGTGCTGCGCGACGGCGAGACGTTCTCGTCGAGCATCAACGCCGAGCACATCGGGCAGTTCATGGGCGACCTCATCCTCGCGATGGACGGCCAGGAGCACCGCCAGTACCGGAACCTCGTCGCGAAGGCGTTCCGGGCGTCGCAGCTCGAGCGGTGGGAGCACACCCTGATCCGGCCCTGCATCGAGCGGCTCGTGGACGCGATCGCCCCGCTCGGCCGCGCCGACCTCGTCGCGGACGTGACCGCCCGTTACCCGGTCGAGGTGATCTGCGGCATCGTCGGCGTACCCCTCGAGGACGCCGCGCGGTTCCACGAGTGGGCGAACGAGATCAACACGGGGCCGATCGACCCGCCCCGGGGGCACGCCGCGTCACGGGCGATGGTCGAGTACCTGCGCCCGCTGGTGGAGGAACGGCGTGCCGCGCCCCGCGACGACTTCCTCTCCGACCTCGTGCACGCCGAGGTCGACGGCGAGCGGCTCTCCGAGGGCAAGCTCTACGGGTTCCTGCGCCTGCTCCTGCCCGCGGGGGCCGAGACGACCTTCCGCGTCATGGGCAACTGCCTGTTCGCGCTGCTGACGCACCCCGACGTGCTCGCTCGCGTGCGGGAGGACCGGTCGCTGCTGCCCGACGTGATCGAGGAGACGCTGCGCTGGGAGTCGTCGGTCACGATGGTGTCGCGGGTCGCGACCCGCGACACCGAGGTGGCGGGCTGCCCGGTCGCGGCCGGCACGCCGATCAACGTCCTGACCGGCTCGGCGAACCACGACGAGGCCCGCTTCGAGGACCCCGAGGAGTGGCGGCTCGGGCGGCCGCCCCGGCACCATCTCGCGTTCGGCACCGGGCAGCACCAGTGCCTCGGGATGCACCTCGCGCGCCTCGAGCTCCGGGTCGGCCTGGGGGTGATCCTCGACCGGCTCCCCGGGCTGCGCCTCGACCCGGACCGGGCGGCCGGCGCCCGCATCGAGGGGTACGCGTTCCGTGGCCCGAACACGCTCCCGGTCCTGTTCGACCCCGCCTGAGGTGCGCTCAACTCGCCCGGCGGCGCGCCGACACAGTCGGCATGCGCAGTGCTCGCGACCCCCGGGACTGGCGCCGGACCCGTTCGCCCCTGGCGACCGTGCTCGAGGGGCTCGCGGCCGCGGTCGCGGGCGCGGGCCGTCCCGGCCGTCCTGCGGGGCGCCCGGCCCCGCGGGCTCGTGCTCAGTGGCCGAACATCATGAGCCACTGCTCGCGCGTGCGCGGCCGGAACACGACGTTGCGCCGCCGCACGTCGCCGAGCGGCGCGCTCGGCTCCGGCGAGTACAGGTGGCCGGGGTAGAGGACCGTGTCGTCGGGGATCGCGGCGAGCTTCGTCGTGAGGCTCTCGTAGAGCTGCTCGGGGTCGCCGCCGGGGAGGTCGGTCCGCCCGCAGCCGTCGAGGAACAGGGTGTCGCCCGACACGAGCCGCCCGTCGACCAGGAAGCACTGTGAACCGGGGGTGTGCCCCGGGGTGTGGATCAGCGTGATGCCGACCGCGCCGACCTGCACGACGTCGCCGGAGGTGTGCTCGACGAGGTCGGAGTCCGAGATCCCGGTGACCCGCTTCACGCCGAACGCCTCGGGTGCCTGCACGTGCACCTTCGCGGCGACGTCGGCGCGCCCGAGCAGCTGCGCGACGCCCTCGACGCCCCACCCCATGAGGTCGCCGCCGACGTGGTCGGGGTGGTAGTGGGTGGCGAGGACGCCGGTGATCCGCATGCCGTCGGAGCCCGCGATCTCGACGAGCTCGTCCACGCCGTAGGCGGGGTCGACGACGACCGCCTCGCCGGTGGCGCGGTCGCCGACGAGGTACACGAAGTTCACCATCTGGCGGGCGACGGGGTCCCGGCGTGCGAAGTCGCGCCCGGCGAGGAGCTGGCGGAAGTAGAGGCGGTCGTCCATCGGGGCCCGAGGGTAGGCCGGTGGGGACGCGCCGCGCCCGGCGGCGCCGGGACGGCTCAGCGGTAGTCGAAGGCCACCTTGATCGCGCCGGTGCGGTCCTGGCGGGCGATCGTGGTGAACGCGGCGCGCCATTCGTCGAGGCGGAACGTGTGCGTCAGCATCGGGGAGATGTCGACCCGGCCGTCGCGGACCATGTCGAGGTAGTGCTCGATCGCGTGCTTGCGGACGCCGTCGACCTCCTCGACGCCGAACGCGTTCGAGCCGACGATCCGCACCTCCTTGAAGTACCAGGGGGACCACTCGAAGCGGCCCGGTGCGCTCACGCCGGTCACCGAGATCGTGCCGCGCGGCCGCATCACCCGCAGCGCGGCCTCGAGCGTCTGCGGCGTGCCGATCGTGTCGTACACGTTGTCGACGAAGCCGGGGTGCGCGACCGGGAGCCCGTCCCACGGCTTGCGCAGCACGCCCCCCGACCACTCGGCGAGCGCGACGACGATCGCCTCCGCCTCCTGCTCGGACGCGAGCACCAGTGACGCCCCCAGCTCGCGCGCGAGGCGTTGCTGCGCGTCGGTGCGCGCCACGACCGCGACCTCCACGGTCGGGTGCAGGGCCCGCAGGATCGCCACCGCCGCGGTGCCGAGCGCGCCGGCACCCCACACGACGGCACGCCCGCCGGACGGCGGGGGGCGTGCGCGTGACCGAGTGGAGCGACACCGCGAACGGGTCGGCGAGCACCGCGACCTCGTCGGTGACGTCGTCGGGCACCGGGATCGCCATCGAGTCGTGGGCGGGGAGCAGCTCGCCGAAGCCGCCCGGGGCGTCGGCGGAGTTGCCCACGTGGATGCCCGGAGCGAGGCGGCCGTCGAGGAAGTTCCAGCACAGCGAGTAGTCGCCCGCCTCGCACGCCGGGCACACGGGCGTGATGCCGCGCGGCCCGCACGACAGCCAGCACTGCAGGAGCACGCGCTGGCCCGGCTCGACCCCGCGCGCCGCGGGGCCGACCCGCACGACGTCGCCCACCACCTCGTGCCCGAGCACCTGCGGGAAGGAGATGAACGCCGTCATCGACGCGTCGGCCCAGTCGCCGCCCGTGTCCATGAACACCTGCTTCGAGTCCGAACCGCAGATCCCGCACAGGCGCGTGCGCAGCACCACCCAGTCGTCACCGGGGAGCCGCGGGTCGTCCACCTCCCGCAGGCCCATGGGGGTGACGCGCAGGTGCTGCTCCAGCCGGCCCGCGTCGGCGGGCGGCGGCTCCCCGGGGACGTCGGGGTCGACTCCGAACACGAGCGCACGCATCGTCGCGGAGCGTAACCA
The DNA here is from genome assembly GCA_026002935.1 of Acidimicrobiia bacterium. Taxonomy (GTDB): domain Bacteria; phylum Actinomycetota; class Acidimicrobiia; order IMCC26256; family PALSA-610; genus BPGH01. The sequence goes on along the minus strand of BPGH01000001.1, from coordinate 2,809,533 downwards.
ACCGGCGGCGGGTGCCGCGGAGGGGACGCGGCCCGGCGCGGTCGCGCGCCGGCGCCGGGCGGGTGGGACCCTCGCCGTCGCACCGGCGCGCCGAGGGCCGCCGCGGCCTATCCTCGGCCCGTGCGCACGGTCGCGTACCGCACCTGCCACCTCTGCGAGGCGACGTGCGGCCTGGAGCTCCACCTCGACGGCGGCGCGATCGCGCTCGTGCGCGGCGATCGTGACGACGTGTTCAGCCGCGGGTACCTGTGCCCGAAGGGCAGCGCGCTCAAGCACCTCGAGGCGGATCCCGACCGGGTGCGGCGCCCCCTCGTCAAGCGCGACGGTGTGTTCACCGAGGTCGGTTGGGACGACGCGTTCGCCGAGGTCGACCGGCGGCTGGGCGAGATCCGCGCCCGCCACGGCAACGACGCCCTCGCCGTGTACCTCGGCAACCCGAGCGCACACAACCTCGGGGCGCTCGTCTACAACCGGGTCCTGCTGCAGGCGGCGCACACCGCGAACGTGTACAGCGCGAGCACCGTCGACCAGATGCCGAAGCAGGTGTCGGCCGGGCTGATGTTCGGCACCGCCCTGTCGGTCCCGGTGCCCGATGTCGACCGCACCCACCACCTGCTCGTCCTCGGCGCGAACCCGTTCGAGTCCAACGGCAGCCTGCTGACCGCCCCGGACCTGCCGGGACGCCTGCGCGCGCTGCGGGCGCGTGGCGGCAAGCTGGTCGTCGTCGACCCCCGCCGGACCCGCACCGCACAGGAGGCCGACGAGCACCTGGCGATCCGGCCCGGGACCGACGCCTTCTTCCTCATGGCGCTCGTCGAGGTGCTGTTCGCGGACGGGCTCGCGGACCCCGGCGCCGTCGCACCCCACGTCGCCGGCCTGGACGAGGTCCGGCGGCTGGCCGCGGACTTCACGCCCGAGCGGGTCGCGCCCGTGTGCGGGATCGACGCCGCGACGATCCGCCGGACGGCGCGCGAGCTCGCCGCGGCGCCGAGCGCGGCGGTCTACGGCCGGATCGGGACGTGCACGCAGGAGTTCGGGACGCTCGCGTCGTGGCTCGTCGACGTCGTGAACGTCTGCACCGGCAACCTCGACCGGCCGGGCGGCGCGATGTTCGCCAGACCCGCGGCGGGCAGCGCCAACACGGCGGGCACCCCGGGGAAGGGCCGCGGCGTGCGGTTCGGGGCGCGGCGGTCCCGGGTGCGCGGCCTGCCCGCGCGGTTCGGGGAACTGCCGGTGGTGTGCCTCGCGGAGGAGATCGAGACGCCGGGGGAGGGGCAGGTGCGCGCCCTGCTCACGGTGGCCGGCAACCCGGTCGTCTCGACCCCCGACTCCCGTCGCCTCGACCGCGCGCTCGCCTCCTTGGACTTCATGGTGAGCGTCGACATCTACGTGAACGAGACGACCCGCCACGCGGACGTGATCCTGCCGCCCGAGCGCGAGCTCGCGCGGGGTCACTACGACCTCGCCCTGTACAACCTCGCGGTCCGCAACGTCGCGAACTACTCCCCGCCGGTCGTCGGGCTCGAGCCGGGGGAGCTGCCCGAGTGGCAGATCCTCCTGCGCCTCGCCGGGAGCCTGTCGGGCCAGGGCCCGCACGCGGACGTCGACGCGCTCGACGACTTCGTCGTCGCGGGCCTCGTGCAGCGTGCGGTCGCGCGCGGTCCGGCCGAGGGCCGCGACCCGGAGGAGATCACGAAGGAGCTGGCGTCCCGGCGCGGGCCCGAACGGGTCCTCGACCTGATGCTGCGCACCGGCCCCTACGGCGACGGGTACGGGACGAACCCGGACGGCATCTCGCTCGCCACCCTCGAGGCGAACCCCCACGGGGTCGACCTCGGGCCGCTGCAACCACGCGTCCCCGAGGTGTTGCGCACGGCGTCGGGCATGATCGAGCTCGCGCCGCCCGAGATCGTCGAGGACGTGCGGCAGCGGCTGCGGCCGGCGCTCGACCGGCCCGCCGACGGCGCGCTCGTGCTGGTCGGCCGGCGTGACCTGCGCTCCAACAACTCGTGGATGCACAACCTGCCGGTGCTCGTGAAGGGCCGGCCGCGCTGCACGCTCCAGGTCCACCCGCACGACGCGGCGCGCCTGGGCGTCGCCGACGGCGCGCCGGTGCGCGTGCGCAGCGAGGCCGGGGAGGTCGTCGTCGGTGCCGAGGTCACCGACACGGTCATGCCCGGCGTCGTGAGCTTGCCGCACGGTTGGGGGCACGACCTCGACGGCGTGCGCCTGGCCGTCGCACGCGCCCACGCCGGTGTCAACAGCAACGTGCTCGCCCCGGCCGACATGTTCGACCCCCTGTCGGGGAACGCGGTCCTCAACGGCATCCCGGTGACGGTCGAGCCGGCCGTACCGGCCGCCGGTCCGGCCCCGGTGGCGGGCGGCTAACGGCCGCGCAGGGACCGCGCGACGTCGGCCATCATCCGGACGTAGGCGTCGCAGTCCTGCGTCTTGCCGACGACCATCTCCTTCACGTCGGCGCCGCCGGGGAACACCGCCGGTACGTAGTGCTCGAAGCCGTCGCCCGCGAGGGCGTCCGCGATCCCCGCCGCGCACTCGGCCGCGGGGACCTTCTCGACGTCGAACAGCGCCGGCTCGTTGCCGGGCTGGTCCCAGATCTCGGTCGCGATGGGGCCGGGGAGCACGAGCTTGACGTCGACCCCTGTGCCACCGAGGTCGACCGCCATCGCCTCGGCGAACCCGCACAGCGCGTACTTCGCCGCGTTGTAGGCCGCCTCGTTGGGGATCGGGATCCTCCCGCCGGTGCTCGACACGAACACGATCGTGCCGGAGCCGCGGGCGAGCATCCGCCCCAGCACGGCGAGGCTCATGCGGACCGGCGAGTGGAAGTCGACGTCCATCAGGTGGGTGACGTCTGCGGGGGTCAGCTCGGTCACGCGGGTGCGCTTCGGGATCGCCGCGTTGTTGACGAGGGCGTCGAGGTGCCCGAAGGCGTCCCAGGCCTCGAGCGCGACCCCGGCCGCGCGGTCGAGGTCGGCGAGGTCCGCCACCCACATCCGCGAACCGGGCGCGTGCGCACGGCACCGGTCGAGCACCTCGCGCAGGCGGTCCTCCCGCCGGGCGACGATCCCGACCGTCGCGCCCCGCTGCGCGAGGAGGGGCGCGAGCTCGGCGCCGATCCCCGACGACGCGCCGGTGACCAGGATGTTGGAACCCTCGATCCTCATCGTCCCGCCCGCTCCCGTGACTCGTGCTCGGCCCAGCTGAAGATGCCGCGCGACATGGTGGACGCCTCCTCGCGGGCCCGGGCACCGAACACCTCCGCCCGCACCGCGTGCACGCCCGGATCGTCGGGCGCGGCCTGCGCCGCGAGCTCCGCGAGGTGACCGGCGAGCCGGAGGTCGCCCGCGGCCGCGAGCTCCTGGGCCCGGCCGGCGAGGCGGTGCGCGCCGCCCGCGAGGTCGGCGAGCTCGGCGGCGAGCGCGGCGGCGGGCGCCGGCTTCAGGTGGGACGGGTCGCCGTCGTACCAGCCGCCGTAGTATCGCCAGATGTTGCGCACCACGAACTCCGGCTCGTCGTAGACGGGCCGCAGGTACGGGCGTTCCAGCAGGTGGCGCGGCGCCCGTACGGCGTGCACGACGTCGTCGAGGCGCGCGCCCTGGTTCATGAGCGCCAGCGTCTGGTCGAGCAGCGACTCGAGCAGCTCGGCCCCGTCGGTGAGGGCCTGGCGCACGCGGTCGGCGCCCACGATCGGCAGGCCGTGGCCCGGCAGCAGCACGTCCGCGTCGAGCGCGGCCATCGTGCGGAACGCAATGGCCCAGTCGCGTGCGTAGCGCTGCACCTTCTGCGGGTTGCCGCAGTTGGGTGACGCCCAGATGAACAGGTCGCCCGTGAACAGCACCCGCCGGCGCGAGCACCAGACCCAGGTCCCGTCGTCGGTCTCGCCCCGGGCGTGGTGGAGCTCGAAGCGCTCCCCGCCGACGTCGAGGTCGAGGCGGGTGCGGTAGGTCTCGTCCGGGTAGCGGTACTCGACCGGCCACACCAGCCCCGGCGCCTTGAACTGGCGCCGGTTGATCACGGCGTTGTACCCGGCCGTCAACTTGTACCGTTCGAACCGCTCGGGGACGAGCTCGTGGGCGACGACGCGCGGCGGGCGCCATCCGTTCGCCCGGGCCTCCTCCTCGTAGAGGTCCACGCCGAAGACGTGGTCGATGTGGCCGTGGGTGAACACCGCGGTGTCGAGGCGCTTCGACGACCACCGCCGCAGCGTCTCGTGCACGCCCTTGGCGTGGAACACGCCGCTGGTGTCGACGACGACCAGCCCGTCGTCGGTGTCGACCGCCGCGGAGTTCGCGAACGCGTCGACGAACGCGAGCCCGGGCTGCACCTCGGCGAGCCGGCCGCTCGACTCGAAGGGATGGTGCGACTCGATCGGGGCTTCGCCCGTGAACAGCTTGTCGGCGAGGTCGAGGAGGTCCACGGCCCGAGTCTCCCGCGCGGGAGGGTCGTGGCAGAAAATAGGAACGTGTTCTAAAGTCGCCGCGATGCCGCAGGTCGAGGGCGCGCTCGCCAGGAGCCAGGCCGCGCGGCGCCGGCGCGTCCTCGACGCCACGCTGCGGCTGGCCGCCGAGGGCGGGTTCGACGCCGTGCAGATGCGCGACGTCGCCGCCGCGGCCGACGTCGCGCTCGGGACCGTGTACCGCTACTTCTCGTCGAAGGAGCGGCTGCTGCTGGAGGCGATGGCCGAGCAGCAGGCCGACCTGCGCGCGTACCTCGAACGCCACCCGCCCGAGGGGCCGACCGCGGCCGACCGGGTCGCGGCGGTGCTGCGCCGCGCCAACCGCGCGCTGCGCCGGTATCCCGACGTCACGGCCGCGATGGTCCGGTCCATGGGGTCCGCCCAGCCGGAGAACGCGGACATCGTGCGGCGGGTGACCGAGATCATGACCGCGGTGATCACCGGCGCGATGCAGGGCGGGGAGCGGAGGGCCCCGACCGAACGGGAGCTGCGCGTCGCGCGCATCCTCATGCAGGTCTGGCTCTCGTCCCTCAACGGCTGGGTGTGCGGCGTCGACCCGTACGAGCGCGTCGACGAGGACCTCGAGGCCGCGGCCCGCCTGCTGCTCCCCGAAGGGGCCGTACCGGAGACGACGGAAGGAGCGTGAACCCGATGCCCCCGGTGACGCGTCACTACAACTTCGCCGACCTGTTCGAGCTCGTCGCCGACAAGGTCCCCGATCGGACGGCCGTGGTGGACACCCGGCGACGGGTGACCTACCGGGAGCTCGAGGAGCGCGCCAACCGGCTCGCGCACGCGCTCCAGGCGAGGGGGGTCGGCCCCGGCCGGCACGTCGGCATCCTCGCGACGAACTGCGTCGAGTGGGTCGAGACGATGCTCGCGGTCTACAAGATCCGCGGCTCGGTCGTGAACGTGAACTTCCGCTACGTCGAGGAGGAGCTGCGTTACCTCTTCGACAATTCCGACATGGTCGCGATCGTCTACCAGCGGGAGTACGGGCCGCTGGTCGCCGCGGCGCGCGCCGCGCAACCGAAGCTGCAGACCTTCGTCCGGGTCGAGTGGGGGGGCTCCGACGCCGACGACGGTGCGCTCGAGCCGCTGGAGTACGAGGCGCTCCTCGCCGCCCACTCGCCCGCGCGCGACTTCGGGGAGCGCTCCGACGACGACATCTACCTGCTCTACACGGGCGGCACCACCGGGATGCCCAAGGGCGTGATGTGGCGCCACGAGGACGTCTACTTCGCGCTCGCCGGCGGCATCGACGTGTTCACGGGGGAGCGCGTCAAGTCGCCCACCGAGGCGAGCGACCGGATCGACGCGTCCCAGCCGGCGGGCCTCGTCATGATGCCCGTGCCGCCGCTCATGCACGGCGCCGGCCAGATCGGCACGCTGCGCGCGCTGTTCGAGGGCGGGACCGCGGTGCTCGTCGACAAGTTCGACGCCGAGCAGGTGTGGCGCACCGTCGAGCGCGAGCGCGTCAACGTGCTGTCGGTCACTGGCGACGCGATGGCCCGCCCGCTCGCGGACGCGCTGGAGCGGCTGCAGGGCGAGGTCGACGTCTCGTCGATCGTGTCGTTCGGCAGCACCGCGGCGATCTTCTCCCAGGCCGTGAAGGAGCAGCTGCAGCGCCTGCTGCCCGACTACGTCGTGATGACCGATTCGATCGGGTCGACCGAGACCGGCATGAACGGCATCCGGGTGGTGCAACAGGGCGACGCCCCGAAGGAGGGCATCACCACCGTGCAGGCGGCGGCCGACAGCGCGGTGCTCGACGAGAACCTGGACCCGGTGGAGCCGGGATCGGGGAAGGTCGGGCGCGTCGCGCGGGGTGGCAACATCCCGATCGGCTACTACAACGACCCGGTCAAGACCGCGGAGGTGTTCGTCACGGACCGGCACGGGAAGCGCTGGTCGATCCCCGGCGACTACGCGACGGTCGAGGCGGACGGGCGGATCACCCTGCTCGGGCGGGGCTCGGTCTCGATCAACAGCGGGGGGGAGAAGGTGTACCCCGAGGAGGTCGAGGGCGTGCTGAAGTCGCACCCCGACGTGTTCGACGTGCTCGTCGTCGGGGTCCCGGACGAGCGCTGGGGCGAGCGCGTGACGGCGCTCCTCGCGCCGCGCCCGGGGCGCACCCCGACGCTCGAGGAGCTCCAGGCGCACTGCCGGGCGCAGATCGCGGGCTACAAGGTCCCCCGACAGCTCGTGCTGGTGGACGAGGTGCCCCGCCTGCCCAACGGCAAGCCGGACTACCGGACCGCCAAGGCGCGCGCCCGGCAGCTCGCGGACGCCTAGTCCGGCCGGCCCGGGTCGCGTCGCGCGGGCGCACGGGCGCGCCCGCGTCCGTCCGGCTGTAGCCACGTTCCGTGGTTGGCGGCGCGCGCGGAATCGGGTAGGGTCGGCGCCGGGACGGCGCGCGCCCGGCCGGCCCGGACGGCCGGGTGACGCGGGGGCGGCTCCGAGCGGCTCAATTGGACGGAGCGCCGGCCGATCGCGCGAGACGATGCCCCACACGACGCGACCCTCCCGGCTCGGCGCCGCACTGGTCGGCGCACTGGTCGCCCTGGCGTCGCTCACCGCCCCCGCGCTCACCGGCGCCGGGGCGCGCGCCGCGGGCGCCGCGACGACGACCCAGACGCCGGTGATGGGGCCGAGCCTGCTGAACGCCGACCAGCTCGTACGGTGGTACCAGCACCGCGGGTACGGGCCCGCGCGCCTGCCCGCCCTGGGCAACGACGTGCGCGCGCTCGCACAGCTGTTCATCGACGAGGGCGCGATCGAGGGCGTGCGCGGCGACATGGCGTTCGTGCAGGCCGTCCTCGAGACCGGCGGCTTCTCGTACCCCGACTCCGGCCAGATCCGGCCGGAGTTCAACAACTACGGCGGCATCAACGCGAACGACGGCCGCCGCAAGGGCACCACGTGCGCGGAGGAGGTGCTCGACCTCCCACTCCAGTCGCGCTGCTTCCCGACCCCGCGGATCGGCGTGCGGGCCAACATCCACCTGCTGCGCGGCTACGCCGACCCGCTCGCGGCCGGCCTCACCGACCGCGTCCGCATGCCCCCTGCCGATCGGCGCGGGATCGCGCCGATCTGGGAGTACTTCGGCGGCAACAGCCCGACCGGCAAGTTGATCTGGGCCTCGGCCCCCGACTACGGCCTGCGCATCATCCAGCTCTACTCGGAGGCGCTCGTCCTCAACGGCGCGCGCGCGGCGTGCCTGCCGTACTCACCGGGCTCCAACGCCGCCAAGTCGGGCAACGGCTACTGGATCGTGACCAACCAGTCGGGCGTCTACTCGTTCGGCAGCGCCCGGTTCCACGGCGGGCCCGCGAACCTGGCGCTCGCCAAGCCGCTCGTCAACGGCGAGCCGACCTCCGACGGCGGCGGGTACTGGCTGATGGGCGAGGACGGCGGGATCTTCGCCTACGGGAACGCGCGGTTCTACGGTTCGATGGGAGGCGTCCCGCTCAACCAGCCGGTCAACGGGCTCGAACGGACCGTCGACGACCGCGGCTACTGGCTCGTCGCCTACGACGGCGGCGTCTTCTCCTTCGGGAACGCGCGGTTCCACGGTTCGATGGGCGGGGTCCCGCTGCGCCAGCCCGTGCGCGGCATGGAACGCACGAAGTCCGGGAACGGCTACTGGCTGTTCGCCGGCGACGGCGGCGTCTTCTCGTTCGGCGACGCGCGCTTCTTCGGTTCGCTCGGCGGCCGTGCGATCTCGGCGCCCATCATGGCGATGCAGCGGACGAAGTCGGGGAACGGCTACTGGATGCTCGGCGCCGACGGGAAGGTGTACGCCTTCGGCGACGCCCCCTCCCTCGGCGGCATCGAGGGCTGCCCCAACTACGGCTACGCGATGCGCCTGCTGGCGACGCCCACCGGCAACGGCTACTGGATCGTGACGTCGTCGGGAGCGGTCATCCCCTTCGGTGACGCCCGGCGGATGGGCTTCCCGCCGCAGATCGCCGGGATCCCCGTCGCGCTGATGCCGGCGCCGTGAGGCGCGGCGCGCGCGTGAGCGCGTAAGATCACGGCGATCCACGGGGAGCTCGGGCGAACCGGGCTGAGAGGGTGGCTACGCCGCGCGGCACCGCCACCGACCCCTCGAACCTGCTCCGGGTAATGCCGGCGGAGGGAGGACGGATGCGGACCGCGGTGGTCCTGGCGGGCGGTGACGCGATCGACGCGTCGAGACCCCCCACGCTGCCCGGCGACGCGCTGGTGATCGCGGCCGACTCGGGTGTGCACCAGGCGGAGGCGCTCGGGTTGCGGGTCGACCACGTGGTGGGCGACCTCGACTCGGCCGACGCGGACGCGATCGAGCGCGCGGTCGCCGCCGGGGCGACGGTCGAGCGCCATCCCGAGGCGAAGGACTTCACCGACCTCGAGCTCGCGCTCGAGCACGCCGCGCGCGAGGGGGTGCGGCAGGTCCTCGTGCTCGGCGGCGCCGGCGGCCGGCTCGACCACCTGCTCGGCAACGTGCTGCTGCTCGCGTCGCCGCGCTTCGCCACGATGCGCGTCGAGGCCGTCGTCGCCGACGCGCACGTGACGGTCGTGCACGGCGGGGCCCCGGCGGCCCGGCTCCGGGGCGAGCCCGGAAGCCTGGTGACCCTGTTGCCGGTCGGGGGTGCCGCGCGCGGCGTCGTCACCGACGGCCTCGCCTACCCCCTGCGGTCGGAGGACCTGCGGCCCGGGACCACCCGCGGCCTGAGCAACGTCATGGTCGGGCGTGCGGCGTCGGTGGCGCTCGACGCGGGCACGCTGCTGGTCGTGCAGCCCGACGGGGGGACGGGAGGCACGTCGTGATCGTCGACGTCGAGGTGCTGCCCCAGCCGCTCGGGACGGCGGCGAACCCCTACGAGCACGTCGAGGCCGCCATCGCGGTGGCGCGCCGCAGCGGGCTCCGCCACGAGGTGCACGCGCTCGGCACGACGGTGGAGGGCCCGCCGGACGAGGTGTGGCCGGTCGTGCGCCGCATGCACGAGGCGTGCCTGCGTTCCGGCGCGGGCAGCGTCGTCACGGTCGTGAAGTTCGCCGAGGCCGCGGGCGGCGACGGGCCGACGATCGACGGGCTCACCGCGAAGTTCCGGCCGTGAGGCGCGCCCTCGCCCGGAGCGGACCGCCGGTCGCGTTCGCGGTGGCGGTGCTCGCCGCCTGGGAGGCCTACGTGCGTGCCCGCGGCATCGCCGACTACGTGCTCCCGGCGCCGTCGCAGGTCTGGCTCGCGCTGGTCGACATGGTGCCGGAGCTGGGCCACGACGTGCGGGTCACCGTTTCCGAGGCCCTCGCCGGCCTCGCGATCGCGGCGGCCGGTGGCGCGCTCCTGGCGCTGGCGATCGCGTTGTGGCCGTTCGCCCGGCGCGCCGTCTACCCGGTCCTCGTCGTGTCGCAGACGGTCCCGGCCATCGTGCTCGCCCCGATCCTGGTCGTGTGGCTCGGATTCGGCCTGGCACCCAAGATCGTGCTCGTCGCGCTCGTCGGCTTCTTCCCGGTGGTCGTCGCGACCGTCGACGGGCTCCTGGGCGCCGACCGTGAGCGCATCGACCTCGTCCGCAGCTTCGGGGCGTCGCGGTTCCAGGTGCTGCGGCTCGTGCAGGTCCCCTCCGCGATCCCCTCGTTCTTCGCCGGCACGAAGATCGCCGCGACCTACGCGGTCATCGGCGCCGTGATCGCGGAGTGGATGGGCGCCGAGGCGGGCCTCGGCCTCGTGATGACCCGCGCGCAGCGCGCCTTCCGAACCGACCGCGTCTTCGCCGCGATCGTCGTGGTCGCGGCCGTGAGCCTCGCCCTCTTCGCACTCGTCGGCCTGCTCGCCCGCGTGGCGACGCCCTGGGATGACAAGGAGGAACGATGACCCGACGTGTCGTGCCCGCGCTCCTCGCGCTCGTGCTGTCGCTGACGGCCGCGTGCGGGGGCGGCGACGACGACGCCGCGGACGGGCCCGGCGGCTCCCGCCGCGAGGTGACGCTGATCCTCAACTGGACGCCGAACGCGCACCACCTCGGCTTCTACGCGGCGAAGGCGCGCGGCTGGTACGCCGACGCGGGCATCGACCTCGAGATCGTCGAGCCCGCCCAGTCCGGCGCGGCGGAGCAGGCGGTCGGTACCGGCGAGGCCCGCTTCGGCGTCTCCCAGGCGGAGTCCGTGGTCCCCGCGCGCGCCGAGGGCGTGCCGATCGTGTCGATCGCCACGCTGCTCCCGGTCAACGACTCGGTCCTCATGGCGCTCGCGAGCGAGGGCATCACGGGGCCGGAGGCGCTGGCCGGGAAGCGCTACGGCGGCTTCGGCGGCTCGCTCGAGACGGAGCTGATCGACCGGCTCGCGCGCTGCGGGGGCGTCGATCCGGCCGACGTGCCGCGGGTCGAGGTCGGCAACGTCGACTACCTCGCGGGGCTGCAGGCCGACCGCTTCGACTTCGTCTGGGTCTTCGAGGGGTGGGACGCGCTGCGGGCCTCCCGGATCGAGGGGGTGGACGTCTCGCTCGTCCGCTTCGCCGACCACTTCGACTGCATCCCGAACTGGTACACGCCGTTGATCGTGACGAACGAGGAGACGATCGAGGAGGACCCGGGGCTCGTGCGCGACTTCCTCGCCGCGACCGCGCGGGGGTACGCCCTCGCGATCGAGGACCCGGCCGAGGCGACGCGGCTCATGGCCGACCAGGTGCCCGAGACCGACGAGGAGCTCCTGCGGGCCGCCGCCGACTACTACGCGCCGCGATTCGCGCCCGACGGCGGCCGCTTCGGTGAGCAGGACCGGGCCACCTGGGAGGCGTTCACCCGCTTCCTCGTCGAGGCGGGCCTGGTCGAGCGGGAGATCGACGTGGACGAGGCGTTCACGAACGAGTTCCTGCCGCGGTGAGCGCCGGCGCGCCGGTCCTCTTCGACGGGCTCGCGCACGAGTACGCGGGGCCGCCCGCGGTGCGCGCCCTCGAGCGGGTCGACGCCGAGATCCCCGCCGGTCAGCTCTGCGCGATCGTCGGGCCGAGCGGGTGCGGGAAGTCGACGCTCCTGCTCGCGACCGCCGGCCTCCTGCGGCCGACCGGAGGGGTCGTCACGGTCGGCGGCACCGACGTGCGGGGCCGGCCGGGTCACGTCGCGCTCCAGCCCCAACGCGACCTGCTGATGCCCTGGCGGCGCGTCCTCGCGAACGCGACCCTCGGGGCCCGGGTCGCCGGGGTGCCCCGTGAGGAGGCCCGCCGCCGGGCGCAGGGCCTCCTCGGCCGGTTCGGCCTCGCCGGCTTCGAGCGGGCGTGGCCGTCGAGCCTGTCCGGCGGCATGCGGCAGCGGCTCGCCCTGCTCCGCACGTTCCTCGTCCCGAGGCCGGTGCTGCTCCTCGACGAGCCGTTCGGCGCCCTGGACGCGATCACCCGGCGCGACATGCAGGCGTGGCTCCAGGAGGTGTGGGCCGACGACGGTCGCACGGTCCTGCTCGTCACGCACGACGTCGACGAGGCGTTGTTCCTCGCCGACCGTGTGCTCGTCATGTCGGCGCGCCCGGGCCGGATCGTCCTCGACCTCCCGGTCCCCCTGGCGCGCCCGCGCACGACCCGCCACCTGACCGAGCCGGCGCTCGTCGCCTGCAAGCGCGAGGTGCTCGCGGCGCTCGCGCCGTGACCGGCCCACCCGTCGCCTAGCGTCCCGCCCGTGGCCGCAGTCCGGAGGGAGGTCGCCGACGGCGCGCGCGAGCTCGCGCGACGCGACCGGGTGCTGCGGCGCATGCTCGCGCGGCACGGCCCCCCCGACCTCGGGCGGGGCCGCCCGCGCCGCGGGCACTTCGCGCAGCTCGCCCGCATGATCTGCTACCAGCAGCTCGCGGGGAGTGCCGCCCGCGCGATCCACGGCCGGTTCGCGGCGCTCTACGACGGTGCCCCCACGCCGGCGGCGGTGGCGGCCACGCCGCCCGAGGTGCTGCGCGCGGCCGGGCTGTCGGCCGCGAAGGCCGCGTCGGTCCTCGATCTCGCGCGGAAGGTCGACCAGGGGCTGGTCCGGCTCGACCGGGTCGCGCGCCTCGACGACGACGAGGTCGTGCGCGAGCTGACCGCGGTGCGGGGCATCGGGGAGTGGACGGCACAGATGTTCCTGATGTTCCAGCTCGGGCGGCTCGACGTGTGGCCCACGCTCGACCTCGGGGTGCGCACGGGCTACGCACGCATGTTCGGACTCGCCACCGCCCCGACGCCGAGGGAGCTCGGGCCCGAGGGTGAGCGCTTCCGTCCCTACCGGTCGCTCGTGGCGTGGTGGTGCTGGCGGGTCGTCGACACGCAGGTGCCCGGGTGAGCCGGACCCGGCGCGGCCCGGCCCCCTGGAGGGCGGCGCGCCCCGGCCGCGCCGCCCTCGCCGCCCGGGCGCTCGGGTGCCTGGCGCTGGTCGCGCCGGTGGCCGGCCTGCTCGGCGCGTGCGGGCGCGGCGCACGCGACGAGGTGGCGGTGTACGGCGACTCGCTCACCGTCGAGGCCGCGACGTACCTGGAGGATCTCGCCGGCCGGCGCGGGCTCGACCTGACCGGCAAGTGGTACTTCGGCACCGCGCTGTGCGACTGGGTGGAGGACGCCCTCGGCGAGATCGGCCGGGACCCGGTCGCGGTCGTCCTCGCGTTCGCCGGCAACCAGGTCACCGACTGCGTGGGCGGGCGTTCCGGCGCGGCGCTCGGCGACCTGTACGAGGCCGACGCGCGCCGGGTCGCGGCGGCCGGCCACGCCGAGGGCGTGCCGGTGGTGCTGGTCGGACCGCCCGACATGGCCGATCCGCTCTACCGCGAGAACGCGGCCATGCTGCGCGAGCGCTTCGAGCGCGTCGCCGCGGAGCTGCCGGGGGTGACCTACGTGGACGCGCGCCCGCTGCTGTCGCCGGGCGGGTACGCGGAACGGCTCCCGTGCCGGGAGGACCTGGGCGAGACGCCCGAGCGGGGCTGCGCGGGCGGGACGATCGCCGTGCGCCATCCCGACGGCGTGCACTGGGACGCCCCCGGCGACGACGGGTTCTCCGCGGGCGCGAACCGCTGGGCGCACGTCCTGTTGGACGGGGTCCGCACCCGCTGAGCCTCAGCGGGCGCGAGCGAGCGCCCCGGACGCGACCAGCGCGTCGATCTCCGCCGGCTCGAACCCCCACTCCTGCAGCGCCGCGTCCGTGTCGCTCCCGGTCGGGACGGGCGGGCGCTGCACCGCGCCCGGCGTCCGCGAGAAGCGCGGCGCGGGGCCCGGCTGGTGCACGCCGTCGACCTCGACGAACGTGCCCCGGGCGACGTTGTGCGGGTGGGCGCGCGCCTCGGCCATCGTGAGCACCGGGGCGAAGCACACCTCGTGGCCGCGCATCACCTCGATCCACTCGTCGCGCGTCCTGGTGCGGAAGATCGCGGCGACGCGCTCCTTGAGCGCCGGCCACTGGTCCCGGTCCATCTGCTGCGCCGGGTCGAGGTCGTCGAGGCCGAGCACGCGCAGGAACTCGGCGTAGAACCGGGGCTCGAACGCGGCGACCGACACGTGAGCCCCGTCGGCCGTCTCGTAGACGCCGTACCAGTGCGCGCCCCCGTCGAGCAGGTTCGTGCCGCGGGGTCCCCACGCCCCGAGCTGGTCGACGGCGTGGAACACGCTCATGAGCAGCGCCGAGCCGTCGACCATCGCCGCGTCGACGACCTGGCCCTCGCCCGACAGGGAACGCTCGACCAGCGCGGCGAGCACGCCGACTACGAGCAGCATCGAACCGCCGCCGAAGTCGCCGACGAGGTTGATCGGCGGGACGGGCGGACCGCCCGCGGGTCCGATGTGCGCGAGCACGCCGGCGAGGGAGATGTAGTTGATGTCGTGGCCGACCTCGTGCGCGAGCGGCCCGTCCTGGCCCCAGCCGGTCATGCGGGCGTACACCAGCCGCCGGTTGCGGGCGCGGCACGCGTCGGGCCCCACGCCGAGCCGCTCGGCCACACCGGGGCGGAAGCCCTCGACGAGGACGTCCGCGCGCTCGCACAGCCGCAGGACGACGCCGGCGCCGTCGGGGTGCTTGAGGTCGACGCCCACGGAGCGCCGGCCCCGGTCGAGCACGGAGTGCGCGCCGACCGGTCCCTGCATCCCGGTGCCGGCGCGCACGTGGTCGGCACGGTCGAGGCGCAGCACCTCCGCGCCGAGGTCGGAGAGGATCATCCCCGCGTGCTGGACCGGCCCGATGTTCGGCAGCTCGACCACGCGGATGCCTGCGAGGGGGCCCGTGCGCCGCGCGCTCACACCCGGCTCCGCGCGTCGTCGACCGACGCGATGCCGAGCACCCGCAACGCGTTCTCGCGCAGGAACTTCGGCCACACGTGGTCGCGGAACGGCACGTTCGGGAGCTCCGAGAAGATCCGCTCCAGCGTCAGTCCCGCTGGGTAGTAGCCCGCGTACATGACCTTGTCCGCACCGCGTGTGTTCGCGTACTCGACGACGTCGGCCGGGTAGTACTTCGGCGCGAACGCGCTCGTCGAGTAGTAGAGGTTCGGCCACTTGAGCATCAGCTTCACGGCGAGGTCCGTCCACGGTTCGCACCCGTGACGCGTGACGAACTTCAGTTCCGGGAAGAACCAGCAGACCTCGTCGATCCGCTCGACGTGCTGGCACGCCATCGGGACACGCGGGCCGGGTACGCCGGCGTTCACGAAGATCGGGACGTCGAGCTCGACGCACTTCGCGTAGAGCGGGAACAGCTTCTTGTCGTCGATCGGCACCTGGGGGTCGAGGCCGGCGGGGAACACCTGCAACGCCCGCACCCCGAGCTCGGACACCGCGCGCTCCGCCTCCCGGACCGCGTCCATGCCGCGGTTCGGGTCGCAGTCCCACGACGGGACGAAGCGGTGCGGGTGGTCGCGGACCGCGCGTCGTGCGTCGGTGTCGCGCGAGATGTTCAGCAGCGCGATGCGGATGCCGTGGCGGTCCATCTCGTCGACGAGCACCTGCACCGGGTCGTCCATCTCCGCGAACTCGGGCACGTCCTTGAACATGTACTGCGCGGGCATCTTGAACACGTCGCGGCTCTCCGCGTCGCGCACCTGGGACATGTACCGGCGGTACTTCTCGGCCATCTCGCCGCTCGGTGCGGGGACGCCGATCATGAGGTCGACGACCCCGCCCGCCCGTGCCTCCTCGAACGCGCTGCCCATCCGCTCCCGTGCTCCTCTGCGTGCCGCGCCACCGGCCGTGCCGCTCCCGCACCGGCCGGCGCAGGACGGTACCCGGCCGGGTGCGCATGACGCGGCTGCGGCCGGTTTGCCCCGTGATGCACCGATGACGGCGCCGCGTGGCCGCCGCGATGCCCCGGCCCGCCCGGCCGTGTGGTGGCATGGTCGCACCGCTCGCCGGCGAACGTGCGCCCGGCGGCCCTCGGGCGAAGGTCGGAGGTGGGGGTGAACCTCAAGACCGCGGCGCGTCGCCTCGGCGTGCACTACCAGACCGCGTACCGGTGGGTGCGCAGCGGTCAGCTCGTCGCGGTGAAGGTCGGCGCCGGGTACGAGATCAGCGAGGCCGCGCTGCAGCGGTTCCAGGCCCAGCGTGCCGCGCTCGAGCGCGTCCCCGAGGAGTCGCCCGCACCGGTCGCCGCCGCGCCCGCCGACCGGCAGGCGGCGCTCGACCTGCTCGACGCGATGTGCGAGCAGGTCACCACCGACGAGCGTGCGGTGCTGCAACGTGCCGCCTCGGTCACCGCCTCCGTGCTCGGCGACGCCGTCGCCGTCTACCTGCCCGGCGCCGCGGGGCCCGAGGCCGTCGCCTTCGACCACGCCGACCCCGCCCGCGCGGTCGTGCTCGGCACCATGGTGCGCCAGGCGATCGAGGGGGAGCCGTCGTTCGCGCCGCGTTCGCCGCGCGACGGCCCGTTGCTGGTGCCGCAGGTCGCGCAGCGCGACGTGCGCAAGGGGCTGCGCCCCGAGTTCCACCAGTTCCTCACGGTGCTCGGGTTCTACAGCGCGATCTCGGTGCCGCTCCCGCTGCGCGACGGGCACGCGGGGCTCGTGTTCGCGGCGCGCGACGCGCCGGGCCGCCCCTACACGCTCGACGACCTCGCGCTCGTCGAGCAGGTCGTCGCGCGGATCGCGCTCGCCGCGCGCCGGGCCGAGCAGGGACGCGCGTCCTGGGCCACCCGGGCCGACCTGGTCCGCTCGCTCCGTGAGCGTGCCGCGGGCGGCACGCTCGGGGCCCGGGGCGAGGCGCTGGTCGCGTCGGTCGCCGACGACGAGGCCGCGGTCGTGGTCGGCCCCGACCGCCTCGTGCGGGCGGCCAGCAAGGGGTTCGCGACGCTCCTCGAGACGAGCGTCGCCGACCTCGACGGTGCCGACCTGGCGAAGTGCTTCCTGCGCGACCCGGCGCTTCCCGCGGTCTTCGACCGGATGCTCGCGGGGGAGCTCGACTACTGCTCGCTCGTCGCGACGGTCCCGCGGGTGCGGCGCCGGGTCGACCTGCACGGCGGGATCGTCCGGCTCGCCGACGCCACGCCCGCGTGCGTCGTGTTCGCCGCGCACGAGCGTCCCGAGCTCGCGACCTGACCCGGCCGGCCCGGGCCCCGCGCCGGTTCACGGCCGGCGACGGCGCACGTTACGGTTCGGCCCGTGGACGACTGGGGTCACGCGCCCGACCTCGAGGACGTCGCGGGCGAGGTCGCGATCGTCGGCATCGGCGAGACCGCGTACACGAAGGCGTCGGGCCGCACGGCGCGCGAGATCGGCGCCGAGGCGGCCGAACGGGCGATCGCGGACGCCGGCCTCGAGCCCCGCGACATCGACGGGCTCACGTGGTCGGGGGCGTTCGCGGACTTCGACGCCGCCGCGTTCCACGAGCACTTCGGCACCTCGCACGACCTGTGGACGTCGCCGTGGGGCGGCGGCATGGCCTGGGCGGGGACCGCGCCCCACCTCGCGGCGCTCGCGATCCGCGAGGGCCGGGCCCGCCACGTGCTGAACGTGTTCCCCGTCGCGTGGGCCACGCAGCGCGCGTCGATGACGGGCGGCCCCGGCGAGGTGCACGCCGCGCAGGCGGCGAAGCAGAACCTCGAGGTGCCGTTCGGGTGGTTCCCCCAGCCCGTCTACTTCGCCACGATCATGCGCCGCCACATGATCGAGTTCGGCACGACGCCGGAGCAGTTCGGCGCCGTCGCGGTCGCGGCCCGCCGTCACGCGAACCTCAACCCCGACGCGGTGATGCACGGGCGGCCGATGACGATCGACGACTACCTCGCCTCCCCGGTGCTCGCCGACCCGTTGCGGCTGCTCGACTCGTGCCTGATCTCCGACGGCGGCGCCGCGTACGTGACGACCGGGATCGACCGCGCGCGCGACCTCCCCCGGCCGCCGGCCGTCGTCGCGGGCGTCGGCGAGGGCTACTCGGGCACCGGCACGAACTGGGCCCAGCAGCGCGCGTTCACGAGCACCCCGCAGGTGTTCAGCGCGCCGCGCGCGTTCTCGATGGCCGGCATCGCCCCGGCCGACGTCGACGTCCTGACCGTCTACGACCCGTTCACGGTCGTGAGCCTCATGCAGATCGAGGACATGGGGTTCTGCCCGAAGGGCGAAGCGGGCGCCTTCGTCGAGGGCGCGACGCTGCACCACGACGGCGGGGTCCTGCCGTTCAACACGCACGGGGGGCTGCTCTCGCACGCGTACGTGCTCGGCATCGCGCACGTGGTCGAGTGCGTGAAGCAGATCCGGGGAACCGCCGCCGCACAGGTGCCGGGCTGCGAGGTCGCGGTGTACGGCGGGTACACGGGCCACATGGCGAGCACCCTCGTCCTCGTGAAGGACCGTTGACGTGGCGATCCGGCGCGCCGACTTCCCGCTCCCCGACCTCGACGAGCCGCTGACGGCGCCGTTCTTCGCGGCCGCCGCCCGCCGCGAGCTGCGCATCCCGCGCTGCGACCGGTGCGCGGCGTTCGTCTGGTACCCGCAGCCCGCGTGCCCGCGCTGCGGCGACGTACCCGGCTGGGTGACCGTGTCGGGCCGGGGCGCCCTGTTCTCCTGGGCGGTGGTGCGCCGGGCCTTCCTGCCGGCCTTCGAGGCCATGGTGCCGTTCGTGAGCGGGCTCGTCGCGATCGACGAGGACCCGTCGGTGCGGGTCGTCTCGTACGTCGTCGACGCCGAGCCCGGCTCCCTGTACGCGGGGATGCCGGTCGTCGCGGACTTCCGGCCGCTGGCGTTCCCGACCGTCCCCGGCCGCGAGGTCGTCGTGCCGGTGTTCCGGCCGCTCGACGCGCCCACCGGCGCGGGCGGGGGGCCGCGGTGATCCTCGAGGGGTTGCGCGTCGCCGACCTCACGACCGGTGTGGCCGGCGCCTACTGCGCCAAGCTGCTCACCGACCTGGGGGCGGACGTGGTCTTCACGGAGCCCGTCACCGACGACCTCGGCACCTACCTGCGCACGTCGCAGCGGCACACGGACCCGCCGGCCGACGACTGGCTCGCGCGCGCCGACGTCGCGATCGTCGGCGGGCCGGGACCGGTCGCGGGGCCGCTCGTCACCGTCTCGATCAGCCCGCTCGGCCACGGTGGCCCCGACGACGGCCTCCGGCTGCCCGAGGAGGTGCTCCAGGCCCGCAGCGGGAGCCTGTCGAACCACGGGCACGCGGACCGGGAGCCGCTGACCGTCGGGGGGCGCCTCGGCGAGTACGTCACCGGGGCGTTCGCCGCGCTCGGCGCCGTGACCGCCTGGTGGCGCGCGTCGCGCTCGGGCGTCGCCGAGCACGTCGACGTGTCGATGCTCGAGGCGATGCAGATGACGCTGGTCACGGCCCCGACGCTGATGGCGCGGTTCCCCGGCGGGCGCGCCGCGACCGTGCGGTGGGTGATGATCCCCGGCAACGAACCGGCCGCGGACGGGCGGTACGTGGGGATCACGACCGTCACCGCGCAGCAGTGGTACTCGCTGCTGCGCGTCATCGGGCGCGAGGACCTCCTGGGCGACGAGGAGCTCGCGACCATGATGGGCCGCGGCCGGCGGGCGGCCGAGGTCAACGGCTTCCTGCGCGACTGGACGACCCGGCACACCGCCGAGGAGATCGAGGCCCGGTGCGTCGAGGCGCGCGTCCCCGCCACGGTGCTCGGCAACGGGCGGGAGCTGCCCCGGTTCCCGCACCTCGTCGAACGGGAGGTGTTCGTGCGCCAGCCCGGCGAGTCGTGGATCCGCCCGCGTGCGCCCTTCCGGCTGCACGGGATCCGCGACCGGGCGCTCGAGGCGCCCCGCGCCGCCGGGGAGCCGTGGCCGGCGCGCGCCCGGCCCGGGCCTGCGCCCGCCGGGGGCGGCGCGGGGGAGCGCCCGTTCGCCGGGATCCGTGTGCTCGACTTCACCGCGTTCTGGGCCGGCCCCTTCGCGACCGCGTGGCTGTGCGCGATGGGTGCGGACGTCATCAAGGTCGAGGCGGTGCAGCGACCCGACGGGATCCGGTTCAGCGCCGCCGTCCGCCCGCGCGACGACCCGCTGTTCTACGAGAAGAGCGCGCTGTTCCACGCGTCCAACCTCGCCAAGCGCGGCATCACGCTCGACCTCGGTCACCCCGACGGGCTCGCGATCGCCGAACGGCTCGTCGAGCACTGCGACGTCGTGGCCGAGAACTTCACGCCCCGCGTCCTCGAAGGGTTCGGGCTCGGCTACGAGCGCGTCCGCGCCCTGCGGCCCGACGCCGTGATGCTCCGCATCCCCGCGTTCGGGCTGACCGGGCCGTGGCGGGACCGGCCGGGGTTCGCGCAGACGATGGAGCAGCTGTCCGGCATGGCCTGGGTGACCGGCTACGAGGACGGCCCCCCGATCATCCCCGGCGGCGTCGTCGACCCGCTCGCGGGCACGCACGCGGCGCTCGCGCTCGTCGCCGCGCTCGAGCACCGGTCGCGCACCGGTGAGGGCCGGCTCGTCGAGGTCCCCCTCGTCGAGGTCGCGACCGCGGTCACCGCCGAGCAGGTCATCCGGTACTCGGCCGACGGCACGCTCCTCGGCCGGCGGGGGGCCGGGGGCGTGTACCGCTGCGCGGGCGACGACGAGTGGGTCGCCGTGTCGCGGGCGCACGACCCGCTCGACCCCGCCGAGCGGGCCGCCTGGTGCTCGGCCCGCACCGCGCGCGACGCGGCCGCCGAGCTGCTCGCGCAGGGCGTCCCGGCCGCCGCGATGGTCCCCGCGCACCGCACCGGGGAGGACCCGCAGCTGCGCGCCCGCGGCTTCTTCGAGCCGGTCGAGCACCCGCTGGTCGGTACCCACGAGTACCCGACGTGGCCGATGCGGTTCTCGGCCGGTCCGGCGCGCTACTGGACCGGGCCGGCGCCGACGCTCGGCCAGCACACCGAGGACGTGCTGCGCGACCTGCTCGGCGTCGGCGACGACGAGCTCGAACGGCTCCGCCGCGAGCACGTGATCGGGACGGTTCCGCGCCCGCCCGGCTGAGCCGCGGGGGCCGCCCGGCCGGGGGCGCGGGCGCGTCCCGTATCGTGCCCCCGTGCTGCGCGACCGTGACGGTGCCGACGTCGAGCGGGTCGAGGACGCGCTCGTCGACGGCGACGTCGCGTACCAGCGGGGCACCGCGCAGGCCGCGTTGCGCCACCGCGACTTCCGCATCGTCTACCTCGGCACGTTCGCGTCCAACATCGGCACGTGGATGCAGAACGTCATCCTCGGCGCGTACGCGCTGAAGCTGACCGGCAGCGCCGGGTTCGTCGGCCTCGTCTACTTCTGCCAGCTCGGGCCGCTGCTCTTCCTGTCGACCACCGGTGGCCTGCTCGCGGACACGGTCGACCGCAGGAAGCTGCTCGTGTGGTCACAGGTCGTGCAGCTCGCGCTCTCGCTCGGGCTCGCCGCGCTCGCGCTCGCCGAGCGGCCACCGCCGGCCGCCGTGGCGGCGGTCGTGTTCGCCATCGGAGTCGTGAACGCGCTCGGCGCGCCCGCGCTGTCCGCGATCCTCCCCACCCTCGTGCCCCGCGAGGACCTCACTGGCGCCGTTGCGCTCGGATCGGTGCAGATGAACCTGTCGCGGGTGATCGGCCCCGCGATCGGTGCCGCGCTCTACGCGCGGCTCGATGCGGCGCCCGTGTTCGCGGTCAACGCGCTCACCTACGTGTTCGCGGTCGTCGGGCTGACGCGTGCGAGCTACCCGCGCCGCACCGACGCCGTCGTCGACGCACGCGGCCTGCGCCGGCTCCTGTCGGGCGTCGGCATCGTGCGGCGCGACCCGCTGCTCTCCCAGCTCCTCGTCACGCTCTTCTCGTTCTCGTTCTTCTCCCTCGCCTTCGTCGGCCTGATGCCCGTCATCGCCCAGGACCTCTTCGGGATGGACCCGAAGGGCGACCCCTACGGTGTGCTCTACGCCTGCTTCGGGCTCGGCGCGGCGCTGGGTGCGACGACGGTGGGGACGGTGCTCGCGAACCGCTCGAAGGTCCGCCTGATCCGGCCGGGCTTCGTGGCGTTCGCCGCGGTGCTCGGCTGGTTCGTCGCGCTCGACCGGCCCGGTCCGGCCTACGCGGTCGGGGCGGTCCTCGGGTACGCGTACTTCATCGTGATCACGTCGATGTCGACGGTGCTCCAGCAGCACCTGCGCGACGACGAGCGCGGCCGGGTGATGGCCCTGTGGATCATGGGGTTCGGCGGCACGGTGCCCGTCGGGGTGCTGGTGGGCGGTTGGGTCGAGGAGCACACCGCGGCGACGATCCGGCACGTCGCGCTGGCGGGCTGCGCGTGGGCGCTCGTGCTCGCCGCATGGTCGGGCGCGGCGCGCCTGCGGAGGAAGGGGGCGACCGATGGGTGAGTTCGGCGACGCGTACCGGCAGCTGCGCGAGCGCGTGCGCGCGGTCGTCCGGGAGACTCGCGACGACCGGCTCGACCGGCCGTCACCGGCCACCCCGCGCTGGACGGTCCACGACGTGCTCGCGCACCTCGTGGGCGTGACGGCCGACGCGGTGGAGGGGCGCCTCGACGGCGTCGCGACCGACGCGTGGACGCAGGCGCAGGTCGACCGGCGGCGCGGGCGGACGGTGGGGGAGCTGCTCGCCGAGTGGGACGACTACGGCCCTCGGTTCGAGGCGCTGATGGACGCCGTGCCGCCGGCGGTGAGCGGCCAGGCCGTCTTCGACGCCGTCACCCACGAGCACGACCTGCGCTGCGCGCTGGGCCGGCCGGGGGCGCGCGACAGCGCGGCCGTCGTGATCGCGTGGGACTGGATCGTCGCCGCGCGCACCCGCGGCGGCGCGCCGGCACTGCGGTTCGTGACCGAGGCCGGCGAGGCCGTGTCGGGGGCGGGTGCGCCCGTCGCGACCGTGCGGGCGCCGAGGTTCGACCTGCTGCGCGCCGTCTCCGGCCGCCGCAGCGCGTCCGAGATCGCCGGATTCGGGTGGGACCCGCGGCCCGCCCCGGAGCTGCTGCTCGCCGCGCCGATCTTCACGATGCGCGACGAGCCGCTCGGCGAGTGACGCGCGCGGACTCCCGGCCCGGGCGCGCCCGAGGGCTCACCGGCCGTCGGCCAGGAGCACGTTCGTGACGTTGCGGCCGAGCACGTCGAGGTCGTAACCGCCCTCCTGCACGTACACGGTCGGCCGGCCGAGGCCGCCCACGGCCTCCCCGATGCGCAGGAAGTCGTCGGCGACGAGCCGGAACGAGTCCCCGTCCTCGAGCGCCGTGTCGACCCCGAGCGACACGACGAGCCCGTCGGGCGCGTACGCGCGCACCTCGCCGAGCGCGGCCGCGAGCGCCGGTCCGTAGGCCGACCAGTCGCTCCCCGGCGCGAGCGGCAGGTTGCGTGTGCAGCCCTCGCCCGCGCCGCGGCCGCGCTCGCCGGCGAACCCGAGGAAGTACGGGTACTCGTGGGCGGGATCGGCGTGCAGCGAGACGAACAGCACGTCGTCGCGGTCGTAGAAGATCTGCTGGGTGCCGTTGCCGTGGTGGTAGTCGACGTCCAGGACGGCGACCCGCGCGCCCTGGTCGCACCACGCCTGCGCGACGACCGCCGCGTTGTTCAGGTAGCAGTACCCGGCGTACGAGTCCGCGGCCGCATGGTGGCCGGGCGGCCGGCACAGCGCGTACGCGGCGGCGCAGCGCCCGGCGGCGACCGCGTCCCACGCGCTCGCCGCGAGGTCGACGGCGGCCCGGGCCGCCGACCACGTCCCCGCGAGGACGGGGTCGCTGTCGTGCGAGTACCAGCCGAGGCGCGCGATCACGTGCCGGGGTGCCGGGGCGGGTTGGCCGCGCAGCGGGCGTACGTACGGCACCGCCTCGGCCGTCGCGGGCATGCCGGTCGCGGCACGCCACGCGGCGTGGGCGCCCTCGAGGAAGCGCAGGTACGCCCCGGTGTGGACGCGCCGCAACCCGGGGGCGTCGCGCCGGGTGGGACCGGTCACCTCGAACCCCGCGTCGTCCAGCGCGGCGCGGATGCGTTCGGCCCGCTCCGGCACCTCCGGCGGCGGGACGAGGCGGCCGGCGTCCGGGATCGGGTCGCGCGGGTGGTGGGCCCGGTGGGCGTCGGAGTCGAAGCACCGCATCCCCGCAGTGTGGGCCACCGGGCGGGGGACCGTCGCACCCGCCGCCCGGTACCCTCCGGGCGTGGCGAGCGTCGCCGTCGTCGTCCACGAAGTGGCGCTCGACCAGCCCGGCCCCGTCGTCGCACGCCTCGCCGGCCTGCTCGACGCGGGCGAGGCGGCGCGGGTGGACCGCCTCGCGGACCCGCGGGCGCGCGCCCGCCGCGTCGTGGCGGCGGCCGCGACCCGCGCGCTGGTCGCGGCGGCCGCCGGCGCCGACGACCCGGCGGCCCTGCCGATCTCCCGCCGCTGCGCGCACTGCGGCCACGCCGAGCACGGCAAGCCGTTCCTCGCCGGGCGGCCGGACGTGGCGTTCGGCGTCGCCCACTCGGGCGACCGGGCCCTCGTCGCGGTCGCGCGGGCACCGGTGCGGATCGGCGTCGACGTCGAGGTGGTCCGCCCCCGGGCGCGCCTCGAGGCGCTCGCCGCGCGCGTCCTCGACGACGGCGCCCACGCGCGCTGGCGCGCGCTCGCCGAGGCGGATCGCCTGCGCGCCTTCTACGAGGAGTGGACCGCCAAGGAGGCCTACCTGAAGGCGATCGGGGTCGGGATCACCCGCCCGCTGCGGGCCGTGCCGGCGGCCCCGCCCGGCTGGACGATCGCCCCCGCTCGACGCCGGGCCCGGCGCGGTGGCGCACCTCGCGGTCGACGCCGGCGACGTCACCATCGCGCGCGGGCGCTTCGTGCCCGGGGCGCCGGTACGCTGGTCGCCGTGAGCACGTACGCCGAGGGGACGCCGCCCGGGCCCGGCGGGGCCGACGGCCCCGGGGGATCCACCGGTTCGCGCGCACCACGCCCGGCACGCTGCTCGCGGCGGGCCTGATCGGCCTCGCCGACGCGATCGAGCGGCGGCCGAAGGAGGTGGTGTCGATCGTCGTCGACGACGACACCGGCGACCCGCCCTTCGCCGGCCCGCTGCTCATCCGCCTCGACCCCGACGACCCGCGCGACTCCGTCGTCATCGTCCGTCGAACCACGGGCTGAGGTCGACCCGCCGTCCCTCCTCGGCCGCGAGGTACGCCCCGTAGACCACGGCCAGCACGTCGCGTCCCAGCCGGGCGTCGCTACGCGGCGGGCGGCCGAACGCGACGGCCTCGGCGAAGTCCTGCATCTCCTGCGGGTAGCCCTGCATCCAGTCCTCGTCGGGCGCGGGTGACGACCAGCCGCCGTGGGTCTCGAGCTTCTCGCTGAGGTACGCGCCGGCGAGCACGTCCGCGTCGGGCGCGTACGCGCGCACCCGCGCTGTTGGGGTTGAGGTTGGCCTCGACGACGACCCGTGAGCCGTAGACGGTCATCCGGTTGCGGACGCCGCCGAGCGTCACGTCGCCGCCGACGACCTCCGCGACCGTGCCGTCGGAGAACGTGCACACGAGCAGGCCCCAGTCCTCGACGTCCTCGTAGCCGGTGCGCAGGTACTTGTGGGCCTCGGCGGCGAACGCCTCGACGCGCGTGAGCGAGGCCGTCTGCGCGATCACCGACCGCGGGACGATCGGCCGCCCGTCGCGCCGGCGGCCCTCCTGTGCCTTCAGGTGCAGCGCCGCGCCGAGCGGGTGGCAGCCCTTGCCGAGGAGCGCCCCGCCGCCCGCGGTCACCCAGTGCTTGTTGGGCTCGGAGTGGGTGCCGCTGTGCGACTCCTCGCCCTGGATGCGCAGGATCGTGCCGCCGGCCTCGGCCAGCAGTGCGTCGGCCTTCGCCACCGGCGGCGCGTACACCCAGTTCTCGGCGTAGCAGCACCAGCGCCCGGCGGCGTCGGCCGCGGCGACGAGCGCGTCGGCGTCGGCGAGCGCGTCGTGCAGCATCCGCTCGGCGGTCGCGTCCCGCCGTGCGACGAAGCAGCCGGTGAGCGGCTTCTCGACGACCACGTGCTTGCCGGCGGCCAGCGCACGCCGCGCGTGGTCCGAGTGCAGGTGGTTGGGGACGCAGACGTCGACCACGTCGACCGGCAGGTCGAGGAGGGCGTCGAGCGACGCGACCGCGGCGTCGATGCCGTGCTCGCGAGCGAACGCCTCCGCCCGGTCGGGGTGCGCGCAGGTCACGGCCACGACCTCGGCCCGGACGCCGTGCACCCGCCGCCAGCCGTCGAGGTGGAGCCGCGCGGCGAAGCCCGCCCCGACGATCCCCACGCGGACCCGTTCCATCGGCGTGACCTTACGGGGTCGTCCGGGCCGCCGGCCGCAGCACCTCGCGCGCGACCGTGTGGGCCGCGAGCACCTCGGGGAGCGGGGTCACGCCGATCCCCGGCCCGTCGGGCACCCGGATCGTGCCGTCGGGGTCGAGGCGGAACGGCTCGGTGAGGTCGGTGGCGAAGTACCGGTCGGAGGCCGAGAGGTCGCCGGTGAGCGTGAACCCGGCCAGCGCGGCGAGCGCGACGTTCACGGCCCGGCCGACGCCCGTCTCGAGCATGCCGCCGACCAGCGCGTCGGCGCCCCGGGCCCGGCAGGCGTCGTGCACCGCGACGGCCTCCGCGAGCCCGCCGACGCGGCCCGGCTTGACGTTGACGACGCGGCACGCCCCGAGGTCGATCGCGTCCGCCGCGACGCGCGCGGACGTGACGGTCTCGTCGAGGCACAAGGGGGTGCGCACGCGGCGCGCCAGGCCGGCGTGCGCGACGAGTGCGTCCGGGGGGAGCGGGCTGCTCGATGCACTGGAGGCCGAGGTCGTCGAGCGCGGCGAGTGCGTCGGCGTCCTCGGGCCGGTACGAGCCGTTCGCGTCGGCCTGCAGCGCGACCCCGGTACCCACGGCGTCGCGGACCGCCGCGAGCGGCACCCGGTCCGCGCCCGGCGCGATCTTCAGCTTCAGGCGCCGGTACCCCTGGTCCACGTACGCGGCCGCGAGCTCGCGCAGCGCGCCGAGGTCCTCGTGCGTGCCGATCGCGACCCCGGCGTCGACCCGGTCACGGACGGCGCCCAGGTGCGACGCGAGCGAGCGGCCCTCGGCGCGCAGCCGCGCGTCGAGGAGCGCGGTCTCGACCGCCGCGCGGGCGAAGTGGTTCCCGCGCACGTCGGCCAGGGACGCGCCCGCGAACACCCGGGGCGCGAGGTGGTCCCTGATCGCCAGGCGCGCGCGAGTCGACGGTCTCGCCGGCGTAGGTCGGCTCGGGCTGGGCGCCGCACTCGCCCCAGCCCTCGGCCCCGTCGGCCACCGCGCGCACGAGCAGCGCGTCGCGCACCGACAGCGTGCCCGTCGCGCCTGCGGAACGGGCGCACGAGCGGCAGGCGGACCCGCACCAACTCGAGCGCGCGCAGGGGCCCGGGCGGATCCGCCCGGGCCCCTGCGCGCTCCACCGGCGACGCGCTCAGCGGCGCCGGGTCGTCTTCTTCGCCGTCGCCTTCTTCTTGGCGGGCGCCGTCCTGGCGGCCGTGCGCGGGGCGGCCTTCCTGGCGGTGGTCTTCTTCGCCGTCGCCTTCTTCTTGGCGGGCGCGCGCTTGGCGACCTTGCCGGACAGGACCGCGTCCTTGAACGCCTTGAGCGGCGTGATCCGCGCGACGCGCTTGGCCGGCACCTTGACCGTCTCGCCGGTGGCGGGGTTGCGGGCCATGCGCGCCGGCCGGTCGATGCGCCGGAACTTCGCGAAGCCCGAGATCGCCACGTCCTCGCCGCGGGCCACGGTCTCCGTGATGAGGTCCACGAGCGACGTCAAGACGGCGTCTGCTTCCTTGCGGCTCATGTCGTTGCGCTCGGCGAGCGCGTTGAGCAGCTGGCTCCGATTCACATGTCCTCCATCAACCCGGCTGGCAGCAGTGCGGCACGCATCGTGGCACTTCGGGGCGCCGCGGAGGTGGATTCTGCGCAGGAATTCCGGGGGATCGGCGCGCTCAGGGGGTGGGCCCCGGGTCGGCCGAGGGCGTCACCGGCCCCTTCGCCCCCGACCCGAGCGAGCCCGGGTCGAGCGCCCATCCGGCCTTGCCCTGGCTCTTCGCCCGGTACATCGCGACGTCGGCGCGCCGCACGAGGTCGCCGGAGTCGGCCCGGTCGGCGGGCGAGAGGGCGATCCCGATGCTCGTCGAGACGCGCACGACGTCGGGACCGAGCTCGAACGGCTCGGTGAGCATCGTGCAGATGCGCTCGGCCACCTCGATCGCGGGCGCGGGGCTCTGGAGGCGGGTGAGCATGACGGTGAACTCGTCGCCGCCCATGCGGGCGACGACGTCGCCCGGGCGCACGCAGCTCCGGAGGCGCTTCGCGACCGCCACGAGCAGGGCGTTGCCCTGGTCGTGACCGAACCGGTCGTTGACCTCCTTGAAGCCGTCGAGGTCGAGGAACAGCACCGCGACGAGGTCGCTCGCGCGGCCGCGGCCGCAGACCCGCTCGAGCTGCTCGTGGAACCGCCGGCGGTTCGGGAGATCGGTCAGCGAGTCGTGTGCCGCCTCGTGCGCGAGGCGGTCCTTCAGGCCCTGCAGCTCGGTGTGCACCTGCGCGTTGCGCAGCGCGGCGCCCGCCTGCGAGGCGAACAGCTCGATGCTCTCGCGCTGGGGGTCGGGCGGTGCGCCGGGCTCGGGCCAGCGCGCCGTGAGGACGACGGCCGTGTCGGGGGTGACCGACACGGGGACGCCGACGAGCACCGAGTAGCGGGTGGCGGGCGCGGCCGCGTCCTGCGGGGGCCACACGACGGCGGTCCGGCGGTCGCGGGCGAGCGCGCCGGCGGTGAGGCGGGCGTCGCCGGGCGGGATCGCGAGCACGTCGGACGAGTGGCGCACCGGCCGGGCCACGAGGTTCGGCGTCCCGGCGTGACCCTCGACCTCGAACACGGTGGTGTCGGCGAAGCCCATCTGCCCGACCGTCTCGCGCAGCACGGTGAGGATCTCGTCGACGTCGAGGCTCGTGCTGCGCCGCCCGCCGAGGGCCGCGGCCCGCAGGAGCGCGCCCCGGTGCTCCGCCTCGTCGCGCCGGGCGCGGTGGTCGGCGATCTCCTTGACGAGGTGCGCCGACAGGATGCCGACGGGGAGCGCGACGAGGAACACGACCAGGACGTGCTGCGCGACGTCGGACAGCTCGGCGGTGCCGTCGTCGAACGCGTTCCAGGCGAAGTAGCTGCCCGCGACGACGACGCCGCTGACGACGGCGCCGGGGACCTGGAAGCGGATCGCGCCCTCGAGCACCGGCAGGACGAGGATCACCCAGTCGGCGGAGGACGGGTCGTCCTGGCGCACCCACAGCACCGCGAGGGCCAGCAGCGCGTCCGCGAGGAGCTGCACCACGCCGAGGGCGGTGCGCACGCGGCCGCCGTTGCGCTCGGCGATCACCGAGACGAGGTTGACGCCGAGGAACCCCGAGGCGATGCCGAGCGCGACGGGCCAGGGGAGCGACGCCGCGGCGAGGAGCCGCACCGCGACGAGCAACGCCGCGATCGTGCGCACCGTGCGCAGCGCCTGCTCGACCGACCTGGGCGGTCCCGCGCGCACCTCGTCGTCGGCCCCGGATCCCCGGGGGTGGTCGCGCCGGGGCGCGACGTGCCGGCCCATCGCCCTCCTCGCCACTCGACTCTCGTGCCCATCGGCGGGTCGCCCGTACCTGTTGAGCGGTTCCGGACCCCCTGCCCGTGGTCGCGCCCGGCCCGGCCGGCCCCCGCCCCGCCCCACCGGCCCGCGTGGGGTGCCGTCGGGCCGCCGGGGGCGCGGGCGGCTCCGCCGGTGGGGGCCCGCCCGGGCGGCGGCGCGGCGGCGGTGTGCCACCATCCCGCCGTGCCCGAGGCGGCGGCGCGCGTGATCCGGGTCGAGCGGGCCGACGACCCCCGCATCGCGGACTTCGTCGCGCTGCGCGACCCCGACCTCCGGGTGCGCGTCGAGGCGGCCGGCGGCTTCTTCGTGGCCGAGAGCCCCCGGGTGATCGAGACGGTCGTGCGGTCGGGGCGCCGGATCCGCGCCGTGCTGGTCACACCGCACCGGTACGCCGGTCTCGCCCCGGTGCTCGCGGGCGTCGACGCGCCCGTGTTCGTCGCCGACCCGGCCGTGCTGCGCCGGGTGGTCGGGTTCGACCTGCACCGGGGCGCGGGTCGCGGCGGTCGACCGGTGGCCGCTGCCGCCGCCGTCGGAGGTGCTGCGCGGCGCGTCGCTCGTCGCCGCCGTCGAGGGCCTGAACGACCACGAGAACCTCGGCGTGCTGTTCCGCAACGCGGCGGCGTTCGGTCTCGACGGCGTCTTGCTCGACCCGCACACCGCCGACCCCGTGCTACCGGCGTTGCGTGCGCGTCTCGATCGGCCACGTGTGCACGGTGCCGTGGACGCGCTACGCGCACCTCGGGGAGCTGCGTGACGCGGGCTTCGCGCTGGTCGCGCTCACGCCCGACCGCGGCGCGACCGCGATCGACGAGGTCGACTGGCCGGCACGCACGGCGCTGATGCTCGGCGCGGAGGGCCCGGGTCTGGCCGCCTCGACCCTGGCGGCCGCGGACCTGCGCGTGCGGATCCCGATCCGCGACGACGTCGACTCGCTCAACGTCGCCAGCGCGGCGGCCGTCGCGTTCCACGTCGCCCGGCGGCGCTGAGCCGCGGCGGGCCGGCCGGCGGCGCCGCGAACGCGCCGGGATGGCCGGGCCCCGGGCGGTTCGCGCCCTCGCCGGTGCCGGCGCCGGGTGCCAGGATGCAACCGTGCGTTCGCGTGCCGTTCTCCTGGTCTTCGCGGTGCTCCTCGGGGCGGGGTGCCTCGGCCCGGTCCCGCCCCGCGGGCCCGGGCGCGACCCCTTCGCCGCCGTGTGCGCGCGGTGGAACCCCGGCTACGTCGCCCCGGCCGCGGCGCCGCGGCCGGCGAGCGCCGCGACGTTCCTCGCCGACCGGTGCCTGCGCGTCAACAACGTGCAGGTGGTGGGGACGCACAACTCGTACCACCTGCAACCCCGGGAGCCGCTGTTCTCGGCGCTGCGGGCGTTCGACCCGGCGCTCGCGGCCGGGTTCGAGTACTCGCACACGCCGCTCGGTGTGCAGTTCGCCCACGAGGGGGTCCGCCAGATCGAGCTCGACGTGTTCGCCGACCCGCAGGGTGGGCTCTACGACCAGCGCCACCTGCTGCCGCTGCTCGGCCTGCCGGCCGACTCCGGCATCCCCGCGCTCGAGGAGCCGGGGTTCAAGGTGCTGCACGTGCAGGAGGTCGACTTCGAGTCCACCTGCTGGACCCTCGTCGAGTGCCTCCGGCAGGTGCGCGCCTGGTCGGACGCGAACCCGCGGCACCTGCCGATCGCCGTCCTCGTCGAGCTGAAGGACGGTCCGATCCCCGACCCGCTCGGTGTCGGGTTCGTCCGCCCGCACCCGATCGGCCCGGCGGAGCTCGACGCGCTCGACGCCGAGATCCGCTCGGTGTTCGACGAGTCGCGGCTCATCACCCCCGACGACGTGCGGGGCCGCCGCGCGACGCTCGAGGAGGCGGTGCTCGCCGGCGGCTGGCCGACGCTCGGCGAGGCCCGCGGCAAGGTGATGTTCCTCATGGACAACGGGGGCCGCTACCGCAGCGACTACCTGGCGGGCCACCCGTCGTTGCGGGGCCGGGTGCTGTTCACGAACGCGTCGCCCGGCGACCCCGACGCCGCCTTCGTCAAGCGCAACGACCCGACGGGCGCGAACCTCGCCGAGATCCAGGACCTGGTCCGGCGGGGCTACCTGGTGCGCACGCGCGCCGACGCGGACACGGTGCAGGCGCGAACGGGTGACACGACCATGCGGGACGCCGCGCTCGCGAGCGGCGCCCAGTGGGTGAGCACCGACTACCCGGTCCCGGGGCGGTCCGCGGCGTTCGGCACCGGCTACGTCGTGCAGGTGCCCGACGGCAGCCCCGCCCGCTGCAACCCGGTCAACACGGGCCCGCACTGCCGCAACCGGGCGCTCGAGCGGCTGCGCCCGTGACGGGGCGGCGGCCCCGGCGGCGCGCCGCCCGGGGCGGGGTCG
Source organism: Acidimicrobiia bacterium (assembly GCA_026002935.1). GTDB lineage: Bacteria > Actinomycetota > Acidimicrobiia > IMCC26256 > PALSA-610 > BPGH01. Next base: position 2,777,682 of record BPGH01000001.1, on the reverse strand, counting down.
CTCCCGCGCCGGCGGTACACTGACGGGGCGCTCCCGCCGTCGGGCCAACGTCGTCCCGCGGTGGCCAGCTCCCCACGGAACTGACCGCCACTACCAGGACGAGCTCGACATGGCGTTCCGCGACCGCGACCTGCCGCCCGCCCAGGGCCTGTACGACCCCCGCTTCGAGCACGACAGCTGCGGCGTCGGCTTCGTCGTCGACATGCGGGGCCGCAAGCGCCGCGAGATCGTCGACCAGGCGCTCTCGAGCCTGTGCAACCTGAACCACCGGGGCGCGGCCGGTGCCGAGCCCGACACCGGCGACGGGGCGGGGATCCTCGTCCAGATGCCGGACCGTCTGCTGCGCGCGGTCGTGCCGTTCGAGCTGCCGCCGGCCGGGCACTACGCGACGCGGGATCGCGTTCGTGCCCGCGGACGCGGCCGACGTCACGGTGAAGGAGGTCGAGCGGGTCCTCGTGGAGGAGGGGTTCACGGTGCTCGGCTGGCGCGAGGTGCCGGTCGACGGCACCGTGCCGGGGGCCTCGGCACGCGAGGTGATGCCCGCCTTCCGCCAGGTCTTCCTCGCGAAGCCGGGGTGCTCGGGCGACGACGCTCGAGCGTCACGTCTACGTGGCCCGCAAGCGTGCCGAGCACCAGACCGAGGCGTACTTCCCGTCGCTGTCGACGCGCGTCCTCGTGTACAAGGGGATGCTCACGCCCGACCAGCTCCCGCGGTTCTACGCGGACCTGCGCGACGAGCGGCTCGAGTCGGCGCTGTGCCTCGTGCACTCGCGCTTCTCCACGAACACGTTCCCGTCGTGGCCGCTCGCCCACCCGTACCGGATGCTCGCCCACAACGGCGAGATCAACACCGTGCAGGGCAACGAGAACTGGATGCGCGCCCGCGAGGGGGTCATGGCGAGCGACCTGCTCCCGGGGGACCTCGAGCGCATGTTCCCGATCTGCACGCCCGGGGCGTCCGACACGGCGCGCTTCGACGAGGCGCTCGAGCTCCTGTACATGGCGGGCCGGCCGCTGCACCACGCGATCCTCATGATGATCCCCGAGGCGTGGGAGAACCACGAGTCGATGGATCCGGCGCGCAAGGCCTTCTACCGCTACCACGCGTCGCTCATGGAGCCGTGGGACGGTCCCGCGTCGATCGCGTTCACCGACGGCACCGTGATCGGCGCCGTGCTCGACCGCAACGGGCTCCGCCCGTCGCGCTACTGGGTGACCGACGACGACCTGGTCGTCATGGCCTCCGAGGTCGGCGTGCTCGACGTGCCGCCCGAGAAGATCGTGCGCAAGGGCCGCCTCGAGCCGGGGAAGATGCTTCCTCGTCGACACGACGAAGGGCCGGATCATCCCCGACGAGGAGATCAAGGCCGGGCTCGCCGCCGAGCACCCGTACCAGGAGTGGCTCGACCGCGGGCTCGTGCACCTCGACGACCTGCCCCCGCAGTTCCCGCTCGTCCCGCAGCACCACTCCGCCGTGCAGCGACAGCGGATGTTCGGGTACACGCACGAGGACCTGCGCCTGATCATCGCCCCGATGGCGCGCAACGCGATCGAGTCGCTCGGCTCGATGGGCACCGACACGCCGGTCGCCGGTGATCTCCGACCGGCCGCGGATGCTGTACGAGTACTTCAAGCAGCTCTTCGCGCAGGTCACGAACCCGCCGCTCGACGCCAACTTCGAGGCGCTCGTCACGTCGCTCAACTCGACGATCGGGCCGGAGGGCAACCTGCTCGACCCCGGCCCGGACTCGTGCCGCCAGATCGTGTGCGCGACGCCGATCCTCACCAACGAGGAGCTCGCGAAGCTCCGCTACATCGACGACGGCGACCACCCGGTGCCGGGCTTCGTGCCGGTCACGATCTACTGCCACTTCCCCGTCGCCGAGGGCGGTGAGGGGCTGCGGATGGCGATCGACAACGTCCGCACCCAGGCGAGCGAGGCGATCGCGAACGGCGCCAACATCATCATCCTCTCCGACCGCTACGCGGACGAGGAGAACGCGCCGATCCCCGCGCTGCTCGTGACGAGCGCGGTGCACCACCACCTCGTCCGCGAGAAGACGCGCACCCGCGTCGGCCTCGTGGTCGAGACGGGCGAGGCGCGCGAGGTGCACCACTTCTGCCTGCTGCTCGGCTTCGGCGCGGGCGCCATCAACCCGTACCTCGCCTTCGACACGATCCGCGACCTGATCCGGGAAGGCGTGCTCACGGGTCTGAGCGAGCGCAAGGCCGTCAAGAACTACGTGAAGGCGGCCGGCAAGGGCATCCTCAAGGTGATGTCGAAGATGGGCATCTCGACGGTCGCGTCCTACACCGGCGCGCAGATCTTCGAGGCCGTCGGGCTGAAGAAGGAGCTCGTCGACGAGTACTTCACCGGCTACGCGTCGCGCATCGAGGGCGATCGACCTCGAGGTGATCGCCGAGGAGGTGATCGCGCGTCACCGGCTCGCCCACCCGGACCGTCCGGAGGAGCTCGCGCACCGCGAGCTGCCCGTGGGCGGCGAGTACCAGTGGCGGCGCGAGGGCGAGTACCACCTCTTCAACCCCGAGACCGTCTTCAAGCTCCAGCACGCGACCCGCACGGGCCGCTACGAGATCTTCAAGCAGTACTCGCGCCTCGTCGACGACCAGTCGCGCCGCCTCGCGACCCTGCGGGGGCTGCTCGAGCTGCGGGTCGGCGCGCGCCCGCCGGTGCCGATCGAGGAGGTCGAGCCGGTCTCGGAGATCGTGAAGCGGTTCTCGACCGGCGCGATGAGCTACGGGTCCATCTCGAAGGAGGCCCACGAGACCCTGGCGATCGCGATGAACCGGCTCGGGGCGCGCTCCAACACGGGCGAGGGGGGCGAGGACCCGGACCGGTTCGTGCCCGACCCCAACGGCGACCTCCGCCGCAGCGCGATCAAGCAGGTGGCGTCGGGCCGCTTCGGTGTCACGAGCTGAGTACCTCGTCAACGCCGACGACCTGCAGATCAAGATGGCGCAGGGCGCGAAGCCGGGCGAGGGCGGTGAGCTGCCCGGCCACAAGGTGTACCCGTGGATCGCGAAGACGCGGCACTCGACGCCCGGGGTCGGGCTGATCTCCCCGCCGCCGCACCACGACATCTACTCGATCGAGGACCTGAAGCAGCTCATCCACGACCTGAAGAACGCCAACCCCAGGGCGCGGGTGCACGTCAAGCTGGTCGCCGAGATCGGGGTCGGCACGGTCGCCGCGGGCGTCTCGAAGGCGCACGCCGACGTCGTGCTGATCTCCGGTCACGACGGCGGCACCGGCGCGTCGCGGCTCACGTCGATCAAGCACGCGGGCGCGCCGTGGGAGCTGGGGCTGGCCGAGACCCAGCAGACGCTGCTGCTCAACGGCCTGCGCGACCGCATCGTCGTCCAGGTCGACGGGCAGCTCAAGACCGGGCGCGACGTCGTGATCGCCGCCCTGCTCGGGGCCGAGGAGTACGGCTTCGCGACGGCGCCGCTGGTCGTGAGCGGCTGCATCATGATGCGCGTCTGCCACCTCGACACCTGCCCGGTCGGCGTCGCGACCCAGAACCCGGAGCTGCGGAAGAAGTTCTCCGGCAAGCCGGAGTTCGTCGTGAACTTCTTCGAGTTCGTCGCGCAGGAGGTCCGCGAGTACCTCGCGGCGCTCGGCTTCCGGTCGCTGCAGGAGGCGATCGGGCACGTCGAGATGCTCGACACCCGGCCCGCGCTCGAGCACTGGAAGGCGCGGGGCCTCGATCTCTCGCCGGTCCTCGCGGTGCCGCAGAACAAGTACGGGCAGACCTTCTACTGCTCGCGGCCCCAGGACCACGGCCTCGAGCACGCGCTCGACCAGCAGCTCATCCGCGACGCGCAGCCGGCGCTCGAGCGGCGGGAGCCGGTGAAGCTCTCGTACGGGATCCGCAACACGAACCGCACCGTCGGCACGATGCTCGGGTACGAGCTGACGCGCCGGTACGGGGGCGCGGGGCTGCCCGACGGGACGATCGACATCACCTTCACCGGTTCGGCGGGGCAGAGCTTCGGCGCGTTCGTCCCCCGCGGGATCACGTTGCGCCTCGAGGGCGACGCCAACGACTACTTCGGCAAGGGCCTGTCGGGGGGCACGCTCGTGCTGCGCCCGCCGCGCCGTGCGCGGTTCGTCGCGGAGGAGAACATCATCGCCGGCAACGTCGTGCTCTACGGCGCGACGGGGGGCAACGTGTTCATCCGGGGCGTGGTGGGGGAGCGGTTCTGCGTGCGCAACTCGGGCGCGACCGCCGTCGTGGAGGGTGTCGGCGACCACGGGTGCGAGTACATGACGGGCGGCCGGGCGGTGATCCTCGGCCCGACGGGCCGCAACTTCGCGGCCGGCATGTCGGGCGGACTCGCCTTCGTCTGGGACCCCGACAAGACGCTGTTCCGCCGCATGAACCACGAGATGGTCGACATCGACCCGCTCGACGACGAGGACGCCGACTGGCTGCGGGGGATCCTGACGATGCACCTCGAGGAGACCGGCTCGGAGGTGGCGGAGCGGATCCTGGCCCGCTGGTGGCGCAACGTCGAGTCGTTCACGAAGATCTTCCCGAAGGACTTCAAGCGCGTCCTCGAGGCGCAGCGCGACGCGATCGAGCGCGGCGTCGACGTCGACGAGGCGATCATGGCCGCCGCCCGCGGATGAGGGGGCCGAACGGTCACCGGGCCCGCGGGGGCCACCGACGCGTGCCGGAGACGAGATGGGTGAGACGACCGGATTCATGAAGTACCCCGCGGGAGCTGCCGCAGCGGCGGCCCGTGCCGGTGCGCATCCGCGACTGGAAGGAGGTCTACGAGGACTTCCCGCCCGAGAAGGTGCGCACCCAGGGTGCCCGGTGCATGGACTGTGGCATCCCGTTCTGCCACATGGGCTGCCCGCTCGGGAACCTGATCCCCGAGTGGAACGACCTCGTGTACCGCGACCACTGGCGCGCGGCGCTCGAGCGCCTCCACGCGACGAACAACTTCCCCGAGTTCACGGGGCGGCTGTGCCCGGCGCCCTGCGAGGCCGCGTGCGTGCTCGGCATCAACGAACCCCCGGTGACCATCAAGCAGATCGAGGTCGAGATCATCGACCGCGGGTTCGACGAGGGATGGGTGCAGCCGGTCGTGCCGTCGAAGAAGACCGGCAAGCGCGTCGCCGTCGTCGGGTCGGGCCCCGCCGGGCTCGCCGCGGCGCAGCAGCTCACGCGCGCCGGCCACGACGTCACGGTGTTCGAGCGGGCCGACCGGATCGGTGGCCTCCTGCGGTACGGCATCCCCGAGTTCAAGATGGAGAAGCGCCACCTGGACCGGCGGCTGCGCCAGATGGAGGCGGAGGGCACGACGTTCGTCACGAACGCGAACGTCGGCGACAACGTCCCCGTCGAGGACCTGCGGCAGTACGACGCGGTCGTGCTCGCCGGCGGCGCGACGGCCTGGCGTGACCTGCCCGTCCCCGGGCGCGAGCTCGACGGGGTCCACCAGGCGATGGAGTACCTGCCGTGGGCGAACCGCGTGCAGGAGGGCGACCTCGAGGAGCCGCCGATCACCGCGCGGGGCAAGCACGTCGTGATCATCGGCGGCGGCGACACCGGCGCCGACTGCCTCGGGACGGCGATCCGCCAGGGTGCGCTGAGCGTGCACCAGTTCGAGATCATGCCGCGGCCCCCCGACGAGCGCACCGACGCGATGCCGTGGCCGACCTACCCGATGATCTACCGGGTCGCGTCCGCGCACGAGGAGGGGGTCGAGCGCGTCTACTCCGTCAACACGGAGTGCTTCCTCGGCGACGACGAGGGGCGGGTGCGGGCGCTGCGCGCGCACCGGGTGGAGCAGCGGTTCGTCGACGGTCGCATGACGTTCGAGAAGGTCGAGGGCACCGACTTCGAGCTGCCGTGCGAGCTGGTGCTGCTCGCGATGGGGTTCGTCGGCCCGCAACGTGCCGGACTGCTGGAGCAGCTCGGCGTCGAGCTCGACGCCCGCGGCAACGTCGCCCGCGGCGACGACTACGCGACGAACCTGCCCGGCGTCTTCGTGTGCGGCGACATGGGCCGGGGGCAGAGCCTCATCGTGTGGGCGATCGCCGAGGGCCGCTCCTGTGCGGCGTCGGTCGACCGGTACCTCACGGGCGACACGATGCTGCCGGCGCCGATCACCCCCGACGCCGCGCCCATCCGCTGAAGCGCGCGCCGGTCCGCCGAACGCACGTCGGTCTTGGGACCGGGGCGGCCCGCGTCGCCCGGCACCGGCCGCACCTCGCCGCCCCCCTCCCGACTGGCGTCACCGGGCCGCCCGCCCCGGGGGGTTGCGGCGGGCGGCCCGAGCGCCGTGGTCATCGTCGCGCGGGTGTGTTTCCGCCCCGGCACGGGCGTGCGTCGGGCGGGTGAAGCCCGGGGAACCGATGGAGGTTCAGGCCCCGGTCGGCGCGGGGCCGGGACGGCTCGCGTGCCAGAGCAACTCCTCGGCGAGCTCGGTCGCGAGGGCGCCGGCGAGGATGGCGAGGTGCTCGGGCCCGCGCCACGCGCGCGGCGGTGGCGGGGGTACCGAGCAGGATCCGCAGCACGCAGCGGTCCGTGCTGGGCCACAGCTCGACGACGACGGTCGCGACCGCGAGCCGGTCCGGCTCCCAGAGCCGCCCGCCCGCCGACCACGCGCCGGTCCCGCCGTCCGGGTCGCCGGCGCGGCGGAAGTGCACGTCGAGCTCCGCGGCGCCGTGCCCGCCGAGTGTCCACGTGCAGGAGGGCCCGGCGGTGTCGCGGCGCAGCCGGAGCAGGCACGGGCCCACCAGCGCGCCGTCGATCGGCAGCTCGCGCTCGACGAGGATGCTGCCGGGCTCCATCTGCCACCCCTCCCGCAGTGCGGTCGTCCGACCTGTCGTTGATCGACACCCACCCCGCCGACGTTGAACGCGATTCCCGCCACGAAACGCGGCACCCGGGGCCCTCGCGCCACGCTCCGTGTCGCGGCCTACGATGCCCGGCATGTACGCATGGCCCGAAGAGCTGCAGATGGTCCGCGACGCCGTCCGGCAGTTCGTCGACAACGAGATCCGGCCCCACCGCGAGGCGCTCGAGCACGGCGACATGCCGCCGTACGACCTGCTGCGCAAGCTGTACCGGACCTTCGGCATGGACCAGATGGCGCGCGACTCCTTCCGGCGGCGCATCGAGGCCGAGAAGAACGGGGAGGAGCGCGGCGGGGGCGGCGCCGGCGGGGGCGGTGCGGGAGCGGGGATGACGCTCCTTCCGATCATCGAGCTGTGCAAGTGCTCGCCCGGCATGGTGACCGCGATGGGGGTGTCGGTCGGTCTCACCGCCGCGGCGATCATGGCGAAGGGCACCGTCGCGCAGAAGGAGCGGTGGGCGCTCGACCTGCTCACGATGGACAAGATCGGCGCGTGGGCGATCACGGAGCCGAACTCGGGGAGCGACGCCTTCGGCTCGATGCAGTCGACGGCGCGGCGCGACGGCGACGAGTACGTCCTCAACGGTTCGAAGACCTTCATCACCAACGGTCCGTACGCGGACACGATCGTGTTCATCTGCAAGCTCGACGAGGGCAACCCGCCCGAGGATCGGACCGTGCTGCAGTTCGTGCTCGACCGGGGCATGCCGGGCCTCGAGCAGTCGAAGCCGCTGCGCAAGATGGGGCTCCACTCGTCGCCGACGGGCATGCTCTTCCTCGACGACGTGCGCGTGGGGCGCGATCGCCTGCTGGGGGAGAGCGAGGACGCGTTCCGAGGCGGCGGCGGCCGCGAGGCCTCGAAGGCGACCTTCGTGATGGAGCGTTCGGGGGTCGCGGCGATGGCGCTCGGCATCATCGAACGCTGTCTCGAACTGTGCGTTCCCTACGCCAAGGAGCGGGTGCAGTTCGGCCGGCCGATCGGCGAGTTCCAGCTGATCCAGCTCAAGCTGGCCAAGATGGAGGTCGCCCGGCTCAACGTCGAGAACCTCGTGTTCCGGTCGCTCGAGGCCGGCCGGGCCGGGCAGGGGATGACGCTCGCCGAGGCCTCGGCCATGAAGCTGTACTCGGCGCAGGCGGCGGTCGAGGTCGCGCTCGAGGCCGTGCAGCTGTTCGGCGGCAACGGCTACATGGCCGAGTACGAGGTCGAGCAGCTCGCGCGGGACGCCAAGGTGCTGCAGATCTACGCCGGCACCGACGAGATCCAGATCGGTCAGATCGCGCGCTCGCTGCTCGCCTGACGCCCGCCCGCGAGCACCACGAGGAACATCACGACCGCGATCGCGGCGGAGAAGGCGAAACCGGCGCGGACGCCGAAGGCGTCCGCCAGCGCACCGGCGAGCAGCGGCAGCACGAAGCCGCCGAACTCGATCGTCGACACGACGGCGTGCACGGCGCCGACGCGGCCGGGATGGGTCGCGACGATGCGCGTCTTCAGCGCGATCCAGGAGCGCGCGACGGCGAACCCGAACACGAACACGGCGGTCGCGACGACGGGAACCGAGGGAACGGCCGCGGCGACCACGGCGGCGACGGCCGTCGCCGCGGCGTGGTCGCGCAGGGTCGATCTGGACTCGCGGTACCCGGCTCGGCTCGTCGACGCGAACCCGACGAGCATGCCGACCACCGACGCGGTGGCGGCCGTCGTCGCGAGCGCGGGGGAGAGGTTGCGGCCCCGCTCCAGGTATGCGATCAGGAACGCGAGGAAGTCCTCGTCGAGCGGGCCGAGCAGCATCGCGAGCGCCCCGAGGTACCGGACGCGGCGGTCGCGCAGCACGATGCGGACTCCGTCTCCGGTCCGTTCGCCGTCGCGCCGGTCGGGAGGCGGCGGCAACGGGCTCGCCGCGAGCCAGCAGCCGTACGAGGCGGTGATCATGGCACCGGCCAGGAACGCGACGCGCCACGACGCACCCGATGCCGCGACCGTCACGAGGAGTGCCGGCCCGAGGAGGTCGCCGACCGCGCCGGCCAGGGACGAGCGCGAGATCTGCGCCGACACCTCGTCGCCGGCGACGTCGACGAGCGCGACCTCCGCCGCGTCCACCATCGCGGTCGACGCCATCCCGAGCGCGAACGAAGCCGTCACGAGCACGGGGAACGACGGCGCGAGGCCGAAGGTCGCGAGCGCGGCGGCGAATCCGAAGGCGCCTCCCGACGCGATCACGCGGCGACTCCGGCGATCGGCCAGCACCGGGGAACACGTTGCCGGCGATCGCGCCCGGCGCCGCGGCGACGAGAACTGCCGACGCCTGCGTGTAGGTCAGTCCGAGATCGTCACGGAACGACTCGAACGCACCGGTCGGGAGGAAGCCGGCGAGCTCGTCGACGAGCCGCACCGCGAGCAGCGCGAGCACCAGGCTGCGCGCCGACCTCCCGGCGGCACGACGTCAGTAGTGCGTGCTGCGAGCCATCGGGCGATCGTACCGCCGGGAGCTCCTGAGGCCTGACAACATTCCGCGCGGTGCCCGTCGACCCGAGTCCGCCCGTCCCGAGCCGCTCCGTGTTCCCCGACCCGCGGGACGCCGACGGTGACGTGGTGGCGGTGGGCGGGGACCTCGAGCCGGGCACGTTGCTGCTCGCGTACCGGACGGGGCTGTTCCCGATGCGGATCGACGGTCTGCTCGCGTGGTGGTCGCCCGATCCGCGCGGGATCCTGCCGCTCGACGGCTTCCACGTGAGCCGTTCGTTGCGGCGCGCGAGGAAGCGCTTCGAGGTGCGGGTCGACACTGCGTTCGAGGCGGTGGTGCGTGCGTGCGCCGACCCCCGGCGACCCCACGGCTGGATCGACGATTCGTTCGTCGGCGCGTACACGCGGCTGCACGCCCTCGGTCACGCGCACAGCGTCGAGACCTGGCGGGACGGCGAGCTCGTGGGCGGCGTGTACGGCGTCCGCATCGGGCGGTTCTTCGCCGGCGAATCCATGTTCCACCGCGTCACCGACGCGTCGAAGGTCGCGTTGTGGGCCGCGGTCGAGCTGCTGAGGACTGACGGCGCGGTGCTGTTCGACGTGCAGTGGACGACGCCGCACCTCCGGTCGCTGGGGGCGGTCGACGTCCCCCGCACCGAGTACCTACGGTTGCTAGCGTCGGCCGTCGATGGCTGAGGTGACGATCTTCCACAATCCGGCGTGCTCGAAGTCGAGGGGCGCGCTGGCGATCCTGGAGGAGCGCGGGATCGACGCCGAGGTCGTGCGGTACCTGGACACGCCGCCCGACCGGGCCACGATCGAGCGGATCCTCGACGCGATCGACGACGAACCGGTCGCGCTCGTCCGCACCGACGACCCGAAGTTCCGGGCCGCCGGCCTCACCCGTGCCGACGTCGCGTCGCGTGAGCAGGTCGTCGAGGTCCTGGCGGCGCATCCCGAGGTGATGCAGCGCCCGGTCGTGGTCAGGGGTGACCGGGCGGTGATCGGCCGCCCGCCGGAACGGGTCCTCGACCTGCTCGGCTGAGCGGGGCCGGGCCGCGCGCCGGCGCGGGGCGGGAGCCGCCGCGGCCCGTTCGATACGCTGCGCGCCGCACGGTCGTCGGGAGGAGACCCATGGCGATGCCGACCGCCGAGGACGTCCGGGCCGAGGTCAAGGCCTGGCTCGAGGAGAACTGGGACCCGGAGCTCACCGTCGCCGAGTGGTGGGACCGGCTCGCCCGCTCGGGCTACGCCGCTCCGACCTTCCCCGAGGACTGCTGGGGCAAGGGGTGGACGCGCGACCTCGCGATGGTCGTCAGCGAGACGATCGCCGAGCACGGCGCCGTCGGCCCGCCCGCCGGGCTCGGCTACCTGCTCGCCGCACCGACGATCGTCGCGCACGGCAACGAGCGCCAGAAGCGCGAGGACCTGCTGCGCATCCTCAACGGCCAGGACGCGTGGTGCCAGCTCTTCTCCGAGCCCGGCGCGGGTTCCGACCTCGCGAGCCTCCAGTGCAAGGCCGTGAAGGACGGCGACGAGTGGATCATCACCGGCCAGAAGGTGTGGACCTCCACCGCGCAGCTCTGCAACCTCGGGATGCTCATCGCCCGCACCGATCCCGACCTGCCGAAGCACAAGGGGATCACCTACTTCAAGTTCGACATGACGCAGCCGGGCGTCGAGATCCGGCCGCTGCGCGAGATGACCGGGCGCGCCCTCTTCAACGAGGTCTTCATCGACGGTGCCCGGGTGCACGACGACGACATCATCGGCGGTCTCAACAACGGCTGGGCCGTCGCGAACACCACGCTGATGGCCGAGCGCGCCGGCCTCGGGACCGGTGGCACGGGTGCGGCGGGCAACGCCTTCCCCGGTCCGCTCGCGGGCCAGCTCGACCACCGCGTCGGCGACCACGTCGGCCAGGTGCGCACGGGCGGCACCGGTGGCGGGGGTGCCGCCGCCGCGGACCGGCTCGTCGAGCTCGCCCGGCAGCTCGGCCGCAACACGGACGCGAACGTCCGCCAGAAGCTCGCGAAGCTCTACACGCTCCAGCGGATCGGCCGGTACTCGGCCCTGCGCGCCAAGGACGCGAAGCAGCGCACGGGCGGTGAGCCGAACATCGCGAAGCTGATGATGAGCGACCTGTTGCGGCTCCAGCGCGAGGTCGGCAACGAGATCATCGGCGCGTACGGGATGGTGATGGGTCCCGACACGCCCGGCGGCGGGATGGTGCAGGAGGTCACGCTGTTCTCGCCCGGCCCGTCGATCTACGGCGGCACCGACCAGATCCAGCGCAACATCCTGGGCGAGCGCGTGCTCGGCCTGCCGAAGGAGCCGGGGCCCGCGAAGGACACCCCGTTCCGCGAGCTCCTCGTCAACCGCTGACGCCGGTGTCCGCCGGCCCGCAGACCCGCAGGCCCCGGCCGGGGGCGCGCGCGTGAACGTCGGCGTCGCGCTGCCGACGATGATCGCCGGTGTCGGGCGCGACGACCTGCTCGCGTGGATGCGGGCGGTCGACGACGGGCCGTTCTCGGTGCTGGCGTGCGGGGAGCGCATCGCGTACCCGAACCAGGAGATGATGGCGGTGCTCGCCGGCGCGGCGACCGTGACCGAGCGGGTCGCGATCGAGGCGACCGTGAGCGTCACGCCGATGCACCCGGCCGTGCACGTCGCGAAGCAGGCGGCGACGATCGACGTGCTGTCGGGTGGCCGGTTCGTGCTCGGCGTCGGCGTCGGCGGCCGCGACGAGGACTACCGGGCGCTCGGCGCCGGGTACGGTCGCCGGCACGCCCGCCTCGACGAGCAGGTCGCGACGATCCGGCGGGTGTGGGCCGGGGAACCGGTCGTCGACGGGGTCCCGCCGGTCGGCCCGGCGCCGGTGCGGCCGGGTGGCCCGCCCGTCCTCGCGGGCGTGATGGGGCCCCGGGCGATCGCGCGCGCGGCGCGCTGGGCCGACGGGCTCGCCGGCTTCGACCTCGGTCCCGATCCGGCCGGTGTGGCGCGCACCTTCGAAGCGTTCCGCGCCGCGTGGGGCGACGCCGCGCGCCCGGGCGCGCCGTTCCTCCAGACGTCGTTCTGGTTCGCGCTCGGCGACGACGGCCCGGACCGCCTGCGGGAATACGCCCACCGCTACCTCGCGGTGTTCGGCGACGAGGTGGCGTCCGCCATGGCCCGCGCCTGCCGCGCGTCGTCCACGCGCGCGGTGCGCGACGCGTTGTCGGCGTGCGAGGACGCCGGTGCCGACGAGGTCGTGCTCGTCGCGACGACCGCCGACCTCGACGACCTGCACCGGGCGGCCGACCTCGTCGCCGGCCGCTGAGCGGCCGTGTGCGCGGCCGCGGGGGCCGGCGCGTAACGTCGGGTTCGTGACGGAGCCCCTGTACCTGCGCGACGCCTACCTCGCGGTGTTCGAGGCCCGGGTCGTCGCCGTCGCGGGCGGCCGGGTCGCCCTCGACCGCACCGCCTTCTACCCGACCGGCGGGGGACAGCCCCACGACACCGGCACGATCGGCGACGTGCGCGTCGTCGACGTGCGCAAGGAGGGCGACGACGTGTGGCACAGGCTCGACGGCGACCCGCCCGCGCCGGGCGCGACCGTGACGGGCACCCTCGACTGGGACCGCCGCCACGCGCTCATGCGCACCCACAGTGCCCTGCACGTGCTGTGCGGGGTCATCTGGAACGAGTGGGGCAAGGCGGTGACCGGCGGGAACATGGAGCCCCTCGTGGCGCGCATGGACTTCGAGTTCGACCCGCTGCCGGAGGGGTTCGGGCCGCGGGTCGAGGCGCTGGTCAACGCCGAGATCGCCGCCGACCGCCCGATCGAGGTCTCGTTCCTGCCGCGTGGCACCGCGCTGGAGGACGCCGACCTGATCCGCACGAAGGTCAACCTCGTCCCGGAGACGGTGCGCGAGATCCGTGTCGTCGACATCGTCGGCCTCGACCGGCAGGCCGACGGCGGCACCCACGTGCGCTCGACGGGCGAGATCGGCCGCGTCGAGGTGGTCCGGACGGAGAGCAAGGGAAAGGCCAACAAGCGCCTGCGGATCAGGGTCCACGACGCGTAGCCGGGGTGTGGCCCGGATGCGGCGCACGCGCCGCCGCCGGGCGGTACCCGGGGTCGCGCTTGCCGTGCGGTCGGGGCGCGGGCATGCTCGCCCGGTGGAGCCGCGCATCGGTTCGGTCAACCTCGTGGTCGACGACGTCGAGGCGGCCGCCGGTTTCCTCACCGCACTCGGCGTCGCGCTCGACCCGGTCCCGGCCGAGTGGGCCGACTGGGCGGCGCACCATCGGAGCGCCGCCGCCGGGGGCACCGGCACGCCGTTCGGGGTCGACCTCGACGGCCGGGCGTTCGCGCGCTGGTGGGGTGGCCTCGGTGCGGTACCGGGCTGCGGTGTCGTCGTCAACGTGCACGTCGGCGAACGCGAGGAGGTCGACCGGCTGCACCGGCGCGGGCTCGGGCTCGGGGCCACCGAGCTGAAGGCGCCGCACGACGCGTTCTGGGGCGCGCGGTACTCGGTGCTCCTGGCGCCGGGGCCGTTGTGCGTCGGCGTGATGAGCCCGCGCTCGCCCGACCGGGCGGGCGCGGCACCGCCGATCGGCGCGTTCGCCGCGGCCGGCGGGACGGGCGATCAGTCGCTCGCCGGCCCCGGCTCGAAGCGGTAGCCGATCCCCGGCTCGGTCACGAAGTGACGCGGGCGCGACGGCTCGGGTTCGAGCTTGCGGCGGATGTGCGCCATGTGGACACGCAGGTAGTTGGTCTCCGTGCCGTACCCCGGCCCCCACACCTCCTGGAGGAGGCGGCGCTGCGTCACGAGCTTGCCCGGGTTGCGGACGAGGACCTCGACGATCTGCCACTCGATCGGGGTCAGCCGCACCTCCCGGCCGTCCCGGCGCACCTGCTTGGCCGCGAGGTCGACCGAGAAGGCCGGGGTCGCGACGACGGCCGGCTCCGGGGACCCGTGGACCCGGCGGCGCGTCGCGGCCCGCACGCGGGCGAGCAGCTCACCCATCCCGAACGGCTTCGTCACGTAGTCGTCGGCGCCGGCATCGAGCGCCGCGATCTTGTCGCGTTCGGCGTCGCGGGCCGACAGCACGAGGATCGGTACGTCGGTCCAGCCGCGAAGGCCGTCGATCACCTCGGCGCCGGACATTCCGGGCAGCCCGAGGTCGAGGATCACGAGGTCGGGTCGGTGGCGGGCCGCGAGCTGCAACGCGATCTCGCCGGTGGCGGCCGCGTCCACCTCGTACCCGCGGGCGCGCAGGTTCGCGACGAGCGCGCGCAGGATCTGCGGCTCGTCGTCGACGACGAGGACGCGCGTCATGAGCCGGTCCCGGTGACCGCCATCGGGAGCCCGACGACGGCCGTGGTGCCGCCGCCCGGTGTGTCCTCCAGCTCCAGCGCGCCCCCCATCGCGAGGACGAAGCCGCGAGCCACCGCGAGCCCGAGACCGAGGCCGCCGCGGTGGCCCGCGTCGCCGACCCGCTGGAACGGCCGGAACACGCGCTCGCGTTCGCCGGCCGGGATCCCCGGGCCGCGGTCGACGATGCGCAGGTACACCGAGTCGTGCACCGCACCTGCCTCGACGCGTACGGGTTCGTCGGGAGGCGCCCACCGGCGGGCGTTCTCGACCAGGTTGGCGACGACGCGCTCGAGCAGCCCCGCGTCGGCGCGCACGGGTGGGAGCTCCTCGGGGACGTCGGTCTCGACGGCTCGCGCCCGCTCACCGAGGCTGGCGAGTGCCGCGGGCACGACCTCGTCGAGGTGCACCGCGCGCAGGATCGGCTCGACGACACCCGCGCGCAGGCGGCTCATGTCGAGGAGGTTCTCGACGAGGGCGCCGAGCCGGTCGGTCTCGTCCTCGACGGCGGCGAGGAACGCCGCGACGTCCTCGTCGCGCCAGGTCACGTCGGGCTGGCGGAGGCTCGACACGGCCGCCTTGATCGACGCGATCGGGGTACGCAGGTCGTGCGAGACCGCCTGCAGCAGCGCGGCGCGCAGCTCGTCGGCCTCGCCGAGCCGGCGTGCCGCCGCGGCCTGCTCGCGCAGGCGCGCCCGTTCGCGCGCGGTGGCCAGGTGCGCCGCAAACGCCTTCAGCACGTGCCGGTCCTCGGCGGTGAGGCGCGGGCCGCGCAGCGCGAGCACGACCCCCGTCACCGGCCTCCTCGGCGGCGTCCGCGTCGCCCGGCGAGCGCGGTGGCGCGTCGCCCGCCGCCGCCTCCAGGACCCATCCGTCGTCGCCGGGGCTCAGCACGGCGACGGCGTCGAGCCGGAACGCGTCGCGCAGCGACGCCGCGATCACCGGCAGCGGGTCGTCGCCGCCCGAGTCCGCCGCGAGCCGGGCCAGCGTCTCGGCCTCGGCACGGCGGCGCGGCGGGCGTCGTGCGCCCGGCGCGCCGCGAGGTCGACGAGACCGCTGACGACGCCCGCTCACGACCACGAAGACGGCGAGCGCGACGACGTTCTCGCCGTCCCGCGACCGTCCAGGTGTGGACGGGTGGCGTGAAGAACCAGTTCGCGAGGAGGAAACCCGGCGACCGCGGCACTGACCCCGGGCAGCAGGCCGCCGATCACGCCGACGGCGATGACGAGCGCCAGGAACAGCAGGAGCACCGTCTCCAGGCCGACGTCGGCGCGCAGCGGCACGAGCGCCGCCGTGAGCAGCGGCAGGCCGGTGACGGCCAGGGCCCCAGCCGGCGATCCGCCGCCCGCGGCGGCAGGGACGACCGCCAGGGCACGCGCCGGCGCGCCGGGATCCCGTCTTCTGGGGGCGAGGGGTCGTGGGAGATGACGTGGACGTCGATGGGGCCGGAGCGCCGCACCACCCGGTTGACGACCGAACCGTGCAGCAGCTCGTCCCAGCGGGAGCGGCGGCTCGCCCCGAGCACGAGCTGCGTGCAGTTCTCGGCGCGCGCGAAGTCGGTGAGCGCGGCGGCGACGTCGGTGGCGACCACCCTCGTGGTACCGGCCGCCGAGATCCGTGAGGAGTTGCCGGTGGCGGTCGAGGTCCGCGCCGCCCGGTCCCGTGAGGCCGTCGGCCCGGCTCACGTGCAAACCCGATGAGCTCGCCGTGGCTTCTCTGCGCCATGGCGGGCCGCGCGGCGGACCAACGCCTCGGTCCCGGGCGCGCCGGTGATGGCGACCAGCACCCCGCTCGCGGGTCTCCCAGGGCTCGGTGATCCCGTGCCGAGCCCGGTACTCCTCGAGCGCGGTCGTCGACCCGGTCGGCGACCCACAGCAGCGCGAGCTCGCGCCAGCGCCGCGAGGTTCCCGACCCGGAAGTAGTTGGCGAGCGCGGCGTCGACCCGTTCGGGGCGGGTAGACGTTGCCGTGCGCCAGCCTGCGCCGGAGCGCCTCCGGGGTCATGTCGACGAGCTCGATCTGCTCCGCCTCGCGGACCACGGCGTCGGGGATGGTCTCGCGCTGACGCACGCCGGTGATGCGCTCGACGACGTCGTTGACCCGACTCGAGGTGCTGGATGTTGAGGGTCGAGATCACGTCGATCCCGGCGTCGAGGAGGTCCTGGACGTCCTGCCAGCGCTTCTCGTTGCGGCTGCCCGGCGCGTTGGTGTGGGCCAGCTCGTCGACGAGCCGCCACCGCGGGCCGGCGCGCGAGGACGGCGTCGAGGTCCATCTCGGTGAGCGTGGCCCCCTCGTACCGGACGGTGCTGCCGGGGGACGACCTCGAGGTCGCGGACCTGCTCCTGCGTGCGCGGGCGGCCGTGCGCCTCGACGACGGCGACGACGACGTCGGTGCCCCCGCTCCCGGCGGCGGTGCCCCTCGTTCAGCATCGCGAAGGTCTTGCCGACCCCGGGTGCCGCCCCGAGATAGATCCGCAGCCGGCCGCGCGCCATGGCCCCAGACTGCCCTACCGGATCTCGTCGAGCGCGACGTTCACCAGCAGCACGTTCACCCCGGGTTCGCCGAGGAAGCCGAGCGCCCGGCCGTCGGTGTGGTCGGCGATCACCGCGAGGACCGTCTCGAGCGGGAGCCCCCGGTGCCGGGCGACGCGGCGCGCCTGGATCCGGGCGTTCGCGACCGAGATGTAGGGGTCGAGGCCGGATGCCGACGCCGTCACCCGCGTCGACCGGCACGGGCGCGGCCGCCGGCAGCCCGTTCTCCGCCCGGTACCGGGCGGCCCGGGCCGAGACCGTCGCGAGCAGCCGGTCGTCCGTCGGCCCGAGGTTCGAGCCGCCGCTGCGCGCGCCGTCGTAGCCGTCACCCGCCGCGGACGGGCGGGGGTGGAGGTACCCCGGGCCCGGAGAAGGGTTGGCCGATCCAGCGCGACCCGACGACCTCGCCGTCGCGGGTCACGAGGGACCCGTCGGCGCGGCCGTCGAAGAGCAGCTGCGCGACCCCGGTCATCGCGAGGGGGTAGGCGAGGCCGAGCAGCACGGTCGCGACGAGCACAGTCCCCAGCGCGGGGACGAGCTGGCGGCGCATCAGGACACCCCCAGGGCCGAGACCACGAGGTCGATCAGCTTGATACCGACGAACGGTGCGACGAAGCCGCCGAGACCGTAGACCGCCGAGGTTGCGGCGCAACAGGGCCGCGGCCCGCTCCGCCCGGAACCGCACGCCGCGCAGCGCCAGCGGGATCAGCGCGACGATGACCAGCGCGTTGAAGACGACCGCCGACAGGATCGCGGAGCGCGGGGACGCGAGCCGCATCACGTCGAGGGTCTCGAGCTGCGGGAACACGGCCGCGAACATCGCAGGGATGATCGCGAAGTACTTCGCGACGTCGTTGGCGATCGAGAAGGTCGTCAGCGCGCCGCGCGTGATCAGGAGCTGCTTGCCGATCTCGACGATCTCGATCAGCTTCGTCGGATCGGAGTCGAGGTCGACCATGTTGCCGGCCTCCTTCGCGGCCTGGGTGCCGGTGTTCATCGCGGACGCCGACGTCCGCCTGCGCGAGGGCCGGAGCGTCGTTGGTGCCGTCGGCCGGTCATGGCGACCAACCGGCCGCCCTCCTGCTCGCGGCGGATCAGTGCGATCTTGTCCTCGGGGGTCGCCTCGGCCAGGTGGTCGTCGACCCCGGCCACGCGCGCGATCGCGCGGGCGGTGAGGGGGTTGTCACCCGTCACCATCACCGTGCGGATCCCCATCCCGCGCAGGCGGTCGAAGCGCTCCCGGATGCCGTCCTTGACGACGTCCTCCAGGCGCACGACGCCGAGCGGGACGCGGGTGCCGCCGCGCGCGACGGCGACGACGAGCGGCGTCGCGCCGTCGGCCGCGACCCGGTGCACCAGCGCGTCGACGGCGTCGGGCCACGCCCCGCCCGACTCGGTGACCCAGCGCCGCACCGCGTCGGCCGCTCCCTTGCGGACGGACTCGCCGTCGAGGTCCACCCCGCTCATGCGGGTCTGCGCGGTGAACGGCACCAGGGTCCGCGTCGCGCAGGTCGGGGCTGCGGGCGCCCTCACGGGACCGCGCGAGCGTCACGATCGAGCGGCCCTCGGGGGTCTCGTCCGCGATGCTCGACAGGGTGCGCACCGTGAACGAGGGAGTCGACCGGGACCCCGGGCAGTGCCAGCAGCTCGGTCGCCCGCCGGTTCCCGTGGGTGATCGTGCCGGTCTTGTCGAGCAGGAGCGTCTGCACGTCGCCCGCCGCCTCGACCGCCCGGCCCGACATCGCGAGCACGTTGCGCTGCACCAGTCGGTCCATGCCGGCGATCCCGATCGCGGAGAGCAACGCGCCGATCGTCGTGGGGATCAGGCAGACGACCAGCGCGACGAGCACGACGACGTCCTGTTCGGCTCCCGAGTAGACGGCGAACGGCTGGAGCGTGACGACGGCGACGAGGAACACGATGGTGAGGCCGGCGAGCAGGATGCCCAATGCGATCTCGTTGGGTGTCTTCTGGCGGTCGGCCCCTCGACGAGGGCGATCATCCGGTCGAGGAACGTCTCGCCCGGCCGCGCGGTGATGCGCACGACGATCTCGTCCGAAAGGACCCGCGTGCCGCCCGTGACCGCACTGCGGTCCCCGCCCGCCTCGCGGATGACCGGCGCCGACTCGCCCGTGATCGCCGACTCGTCGACCGTGGCGACGCCGTGCACCACCTCGCCGTCACCCGGGATCACCTCGCCGGCGGACACCACGCACTCGTCGCCGACCTGCAGGAGGCTGCTCGGGACCTCCTCGATGGAGCCGTCGGCGCGGCGGCGGCGGGCGACCGTCTCCTCGCGGGTCCGCCGGAGGGTCGCGGCCTGCGCCTTGCCGCGTCCTTCGGCCATGGCCTCCGCGAAGTTCGCGAAGAGCACCGTGAACCACAACCACGCGGCGACGAGCCCGGCGAAGACGGCCTCGCCGGCGGGGCGCCCGGCCCAGGTCGCGGACCCAGAGCGTCGTCGTCATGATGCTCCCGACGAACACCACGAACATCACGGGGTTGCGGGCCTGGACGCGCGGGTCGAGCTTCACGAACGCGTCGACGGCCGCGCGGCGCACGACGGCCGGCTCGAAGCGGGCGCGCCCCGGGGACGCGTTCCGGACGTGGGTGGTCGGGGGGGTGGTCGCGGTCTCCATCGGCCGGCTCCTAGGTGCCGAGGTGTTCGGCGACGGGCCCGAGTGCGAGGGCCGGGAAGTAGGTCAGCCCGGGCGACGACCACGGTGACGCCGATCACGAGCCCGCCGAAGAGCGGCGTGTGGGGTGGGGAGCGTGCCCGCGGTCTCGGGGACGCGCTCCTTGCGGGCCAGGGATTCCGGCGATCGCGAGCACCGGGACGATCAGGAAGAAGCGGCCGACCAGCATCGCGAGGCCCAGCGTCGTGTCCATCCACGGTGTCGCGGCGGTGATGCCCGCGAACGCCGAGCCGTTGTTGTTCGCGGCCGACGTGAACGCGTAGAGGATCTGGGTGAGCCCGTGCGGCCCGGGGGCGGAGACGGTGACGTCGCGCACCGATCCGACGAGCAACGACGTTGCGGCGAACCCGAGGAGCACCGTCGGCACCACGAGCAGGTAGCACACGACGAGCTTCATCTCGGCGGCCTGGATCTTCTTCCCGAGGTACTCGGGCGTGCGTCCGACCATGAGCCCGGCGACGAACACCGAGAGCAGCACGAGGACGAGCAGTCCGTTCAGCCCGACACCCACCCCGCCGGGGCTCACCTCGCCGAGCATCATGTGGACGAGTGGCAGCATCCCGCCGAGCGGCGTGTAGCTGTCGTGCATCGAGTTGACCGACCCGTTCGACGTGCCGGTCGTCGTGGCGGCCCAGAGCGCGGAGGCGGCGGGCCCGAACCGGACCTCCTTGCCCTCCATGTTGCCGCCGGGCTGCGTCGCCGCGGGTTCCTGGTCGACGCCGAGGGTGTCGAGCAGGGGGTTGCCACGGGTCTCGAGCGCCATCGTGCCGAGCGACACCGCGGCCCAGATCACGAGCATGATCGCGAACACGGCGCGTCCCTGACGGCGGTCCGCCACCATGTGGCCGAACGTGAACGCGAGCGCGAACGGGATGATCGCGATCAGGTAGGTCTCGACGAGGTTGTTGAACGGTCCCCGTTCTCGAACGGGTGCGCCGAGTTGGCGTTGAAGAACCCGCCGCCGTTGGTCCCGAGCTGCTTGATCGCGACCTGGCTCGCCACGGGCCCGCCGGGGATCACCTGGCCGGCGCCCTCGACGGTCGTGACCTCCCGGTCGCCCGAGAGGTTCTGCACGACCCCCTGGCTCACCAGGACGAGGGTGAACACGACCGACAGCGGCAGGAGCACGCGGGTCGTCGCGCGCGTCGCGTCGACCCAGAAGTTGCCGACGGTCGTCGCACGACGCCGCGCGAGCCCGCGGACGAAGGCGGCCATCACGGCCATGCCGGCCGCGGCCGAGACGAAGTTCTGCGTCGTCAGCGCCGCCATCTGGGTGAGGTGGCTCATGGTCGACTCACCCGCGTACGACTGCCAGTCGGTGTTGGTCACGAAGCTGACCGCCGTGTTCCACGCGAGGTGGGGCGGGGGACCGGGCAGGCCGTTCGGGTTGCCCGGGAGCCAGCCCTGCAGGCGTTGCAGCGCGTGGACCGCGAGCACGCCGACCAGGCCGGCGGCGAGCAGCGACCGCGCGTAGACGGTCCACGGTGTTCCTGCTCCTCGTCGACGCGGCAGACGCGGTAGACCGCCCGCTCGAACGGCCGGAAGAACCGGTCGCCGGGCGCCGCGCCGGGCGTCGGAGAACACGGCGGCCATGTAGCGGCCGAGCGGTGGCGCACTCACCGTCAGGAGGGCGACGAGCGCGAGGAACTGGGCCCAGGCGGCGGCGGTCATCGGGGCTCAGAACCTCTCCGGGACGACGAGCGCGGCGGCGAGGTAGGCGACGAGGGCGACCGCGACGACGAGCCCGAACACGTTGTCGAGGCTCACGACGTCACCTCGCGGGCGCTCCGCCGCTGCGTCCGGTCCGTCGCGGGCCGCGGACCCTCGTCGAGCCGCACGATGCGGTCGCAGGCACCGACGTACGCGGTGCACAGCGCGAAGAACGCGAGCGTCACGCCGGCGAAGACCACGTCACCCATCGCCTCACCTCGTCCTCCACGGTTCCGCGTGCCGCGGCGGGACCAGGGCCGCGCCGACCTGGTCGGAGATCGCGACCGCCACGACGAGCTGCTCGAGCGATGCCCCCTTCCCGGGCGTCGGCACCAGCACGAACCGGCCGACCCCGTGCCCGCGCGCGAGCACCTCGAGTGCCGCGCCGTCCCGGGGCAGTTCGAGGTCGCGCCCCGAGCAGCGGCGTTCGGCCACGCCGGTCACGGCGCCGGTGCGCGCGATCGTGGGGAGCTCGCGCGGGTACGGCGGCGTCTCGAAGCGCGCGTCGCGCAGCTCCAGCAACCCGGTCAGCTCCTCGTGCGCGGCGCGGAGCACCTCCTCGGGCGGGGCGCCGCGGGCGACGAGCCGCGCGACGCGGTGGATCCGGGCGATCCCGGTCGCGCTCGCCCGTGCGGCCCCGGCGGCGCGCCGCGCGCGGCGTCGTGACGAGGCCGACACCGATCCCGACGGCCAGCAGCAGGACGGTCGTCTCGACGTCGTCCGCGGAGGCGATCTCGAGGCTCAGGTAGGGCCTCGTGTGGAAGAAGTCGAAGGCGAGCGTCGCCACGACGGCGGCGACGGCCCCGGCGGCCCAGTCGCCGGTCATGGCCGCGGCGCCGACGACCAGGACGAGGACGAGCGCGACGTTCGCGTTCGCGAGCTCGCCGCGTACGGCCACGAGCGCCCCGGCGACCAGCACCGGACCGATCCCGCCGATCGCCAGCCCGACCAGGCGTGCGTCCCGTCCCGTGTCCACGGGGACACCCAACACCACGCGCGGCCACGCGCCCGTGTCGATTAGCGGCTCCTTAGCGGCGGCGCCCGGAACCTTGACGGCTCCGCGCGGGGAGCCGCTCCCCGGCGCCGGTGGACCGGTCGCCGTCCGCGTGCGGCCCGCCCCTCAGGACCCGACGAGGGGCGGGAGGTTCCCGAAGAAGTCCCAGTAGACGTCGGCGAGGCGGAACGAGTCCCGGTCCAGCTCGCCGGCTCCGCGGATCACCGTCAGCCAGTGCCGGTCGACGGACACCGACTCGACCGCGTCGGAGAGCCCGGCGCACGCGAGGAGGAGCTCGACCGCGAGGCGGCTCAGCGGGGCCTCGAGCCCGTCCCGCCGGCCGGTCCGGCCGGCCTCCTGCCGGGCCTCCCGGAAGGAGGCCCGGCGCTGCTCGTAGTCGGGCGCCTCCTTGTTCTGGAGCGCCCTGCGTACCGCGATGCGCATGGCGTGCGCGGCGTTCCAGTCCTCGACGACGTACATGCCCCCCGGGCGCAGGCGCGGGAAGAGCGTCTCGAACGACGACCGCGTCAGCTCGTACTGGTGCGACGCGTCGTCGATGACGAGGTCGACCGACGCGCCCGCGAAGGCGCCGTCGACCACCGCCGCGAGCTGCTCGTGGTCGCCCTGGTCGAGCCCGTAGAACGGCCGCACGGAGTCCTGAAGGCCGCGGTCGGTGATGAACCGGTCCAGCGCGTCGAGCGGCTCCGGTTCGATGTCCACGGCGACGAGGTGTTCCGGCCGGGCGAGGAGCGCGAGCAGCGCGGTGCTCCCGCCCTCGGCGATCCCGAGCTCGACGATGCCGGCATGCCTCCACTCCTGTGCGCACAACGCCCGGTACCGGTTGACGAGGTCGATCGGCTTGACGATGTGGAACTTCGTCGGCGTCGACTCCGGCGAGTACTTGCACACGAACTCCACCCCGTCCACGGTGAAGGAGTCACCGGGGAGGATCCGGTCGATCGCCTCTTTCGAGAACGCGCCGTAGAGGAGCGCGAGGTTCTCGGGGATCCGGTCTGCCATGCCGGCGCCTCTCTCTGCGGGACGGGACGAACGCTTCAGGTGCGCTGGTGAGCACCCGGCTCGGAGACCGGCGCCGCCATCGCGTGGTAGCCGCCGTCCACGTGCAGCACCTCGCCGGTGATCGCGCGGGCGGCGTCGGAGAGCAGGAAGCACGCGGCGTCCGCCACGGGCGTCGGGTCGCCGGGGTCCCACGGGAGTGGTGCCTGCGCCTCCCAGGCGCGCAGCACCCGGTCGAAGTCGGGGATCGCCAGCGCGGCCCGCGTGCGCAGCGGGCCCGCGGCGACGAGGTTCGCGCGGATGCGCCGCGGGGCGAGCTCGCGGGCGAGGTACTTGTTGACGGCCTCGAGCCCCGCCTTGCAGACGCCCATCCAGTTGTACATCGGCCACGCCCGTGAACCGTCGAAGTCGAGGCCGACGAGCGCCGCGCCGTGCGGCGGTGCGAGGCGGGCGAGCACGCCGCCGAGTGCCGCGTAGCTGTAGGTGCTCGTGTGGAACGCGAGCGAGACCGCCTCGAACGGTGCGCCGACCAGGCGGGCCAGGGCCTTCTGGGAAGCGAACGCGATCGCGTGGAGCGCACCGTCGAGCCCGCCGAGTGATTCCTCCACGAGCGAGCACAGCCGGTCGAGGTCGTCCTCGTTCGTCGCGTCGACGGGGTGCACCTCGACCGGGGTGGGGAGCTGCTGCGCTGTTGCGCGCGCGCCCTCGAGGTCGCGCGGGAACGCAGCGAGCACGACCTGCGCCCCCGACTTCTGCGCCCGCGTCGCGACGGCGAACGCGATGCTGTTCGGCGTCGCGAGCCCCGTGACGAGGATGCGCTTGCCTTCCAGGGTGTCCATGCGGTGGCCCTCCCCGTGGCGGACACCGCCGGCAGGACCCTCGCCCGTCGGGAGCCTGCCGGCCGGGGCCGTGCGCGCAGGTTGGCAGGCGGACCGGGCCGAATCAACGTCGAAACGAACGAAATTCCGCGGCGCCCGCGCGATCTGCGAAGTTCATCACCTCGTGCGCCGGCGCGCCGCCCGCGATCGCGCGGCGCGCCGGGCCGGCGCCGGTGCCGCGGAGCGGCGTGTACCGTGAAGCCGTCGTGACCGGGAGCGCGTGCGGAGGGCGCCGGTGCAGTACGTGATGGTCCCCGTCCCGGAGGAGCTCGCCGAGCAGGTGGTCGAGTACGTGCGCTGGGTCTCGACGCTCCCCGACCGGAAGGCCGCCGCGCCCCGCGCCCAGCTCTTCCGCCAGGCGCAGCGGGTCCGGGCGCGTCCGGACGACCCGCTGGCGCGGCTGTGGGGCGACCTCGACCAGGACACCCGGTCGATCCTGGTGGCCGTCGCCACCGCGACCCTGGACCGCCGCCAGCTCACCGTCTTCGACATGGTGCGACTCTCGGGGCTCGACGCACGGCAGATCGCGGGCATCGCGTTCGAGCTCAACCAGGTGCTCGCCGCGCAGGCCGGGATCCAGCTCGCGCTGCTGATCAAGCCGCCCGAGGACGTCGGCACGGGCCCGCTCGACTGGGGACAACAGGTGATGGTGATGCGTGCGCAGGTCGCGCAGGCGATCCTCGCGGCCGCCCGCGCCCATGGCGAGGCCTGAACGCGCCGTGTCCCCGATGAACCTCGTGTTCATCGCACCGAGCCTTCCCCACCCGAGCGGGGGGGTCGCGGTCATCTTCGAGTTCGCGAAGGCGATGGCGCGGCGCGGTCACGAGTCGCACGTCTACCACGTGCCCTTCGAGCCCGGCCTCGTGTCCGGGCTCGAGGACGTCAGCTGGTTCGACTTCGGCGACGACCCGGTGATCCACCACTTCGCGCCGCCGCGCGAGTACGACTTCCAGACCCTCGCCCGCGCCGACTTCTACTTCGGCCACCGGGGCGAGGAGGGCGGCCCCTACATCTCGGGGTTGCCGGTGGTGTTCATCCAGGGCTACCGGCTGCTCGACCGGGAGTACGAACGGCGCGCGTACCGCTCGCCCTGCCCGAAGGTGTGCGTGTCGAAGTGGCTCGTGGAGGTCGGCCTCGAGCTCGGCGTCCCGGAGCCGGAGCTCGTGCACGTGCCCCTCGGGTTGAGGCACGAGAAGTACCGCGTGACGCGTCCGGTCGACGGGCGGCCGCCGCGGGTCGCGTTCTGCTACAACCTGCACCGCCAGAAGGGCGCGGCCGTCGGCCTCGAGGTGCTGGAGCGCGCCAAGGAGCGCGTTCCCGCGATGGAGGCCGTCCTGTTCGGGACCACGCCGCCCGGGAACGCCCTGCCCGGCTGGATGCGCTACCGGACCGATCCCTCGCAGGACGAGCTCGTCGACGACATCTACAACGGCAGCAGCGTCTTCCTCTGCACGAGCGACGTCGAGGGCTTCGGCCTCCCCGGCCTCGAGGCGATGGCGTGCGGTGCCGCGCTGGTGACGACCGACAACGGCGGGTCGCGCGACTACGCCCACCACGGACGGACGGCGCTCGTGGCCGCACCCGGGGACGTCGCGACGCTCGCGGACCACCTCGTCTCGCTGCTGTCGGACGACGCCCGCCGGGTCGAGCTCGCCTCCTCGGGGGTGCGGTGGGCGCGGCGCTTCGACTGGGACGCGAGCGCCGCGGCGCTCGAGGACTTCCTCGAGCGGTACCGGATGCGGCCCGAGCACTACGGCGTGCGGGCCCGGGCCGGGTGACGCGGCGCCCGGCCTACGCCGACAGTGCGCTCAGGAAGCACTCGACGACGCGGTCGGTCTCGGCCTCACCGATGTCGGTGTAGTAGGGGAGCCGCAGCAGGCGGCCGCTCACCGCGTCGCTCACGGGGCAGGCGACCTCCCGGGCCGAGAACCGCCGGCCCGCGGGCGCGCTGTGGAGCGGCACGTAGTGGAACGTCGCGTGGACGCCGCCGCGGTGCATCTCGGCCAGCACGCGGTCCCGTGTCGCACGGTCGGGGAGCAGGACGTAGAACATGTGGTACCCCGGCTCGCGGTCCTCGGGGACGCACGGCAGCCGGTACCCGAGCCGGTCGGCCTCGGGTGCGAGCGCGCGGGAGTAGCGCTCGAACGCGGCCCGGCGCTTCGCGAGCACCTGGTCGCGTTCCTCGAGCTGCGCGTAGAGGTACGCCGCGAGGATGTCGGACAGGCCGAACGACGAGCCGGTGTCCTGCCAGGTGTACTTGTCGACCTGGCCGAGCAGGAACTCGCGGCGATTCGTCCCCTTGTGGTAGAGGACGTGCGCGCGGGCTACGTCGGCGTCGTCGTTGAGGAGCAACGCGCCGCCCTCGCCGCAGGTGAAGTTCTTGGTCTCGTGGAAGCTGAGCGTCGCGAAGCGGCCGAAGCTGCCGAGGGGCCGCCCGCGGTACCGGCCGAACAGGCCGTGGGCGTTGTCCTCGACGAGCTCGGCGCGGGGCCAGCGCTCGAGGACCGCCCGGATGCCCTCGATGTCGCACGCGACGCCCGCGTAGTGGATCGGCACGACCGCGCGGACGGTGTCGTCCATGAGGTCCGCGAGCCGGTCCGGGTCGACCCCCAGCGTCTGCTCCTCGATGTCGCAGAACAGGATGCGCGCACCCTGGCGCGCGTAGGCGAGCGCCGTCGTGACGAACCCGAACGACGGGACCACGACGGTGTCGTCGGGGCCGACGTCGAGCAGGAGCGCGGTCATCTCGAGCGCGGCGGTGCACGAGGTGGTGAGGAGCACGTCGCGGGCACCCGACTCCTCCCGGAGGATCCCGGCCGCCTTCGTCGAGAACGGTCCCTCGGCCGAGGTGTGGCCGTGCTCGACCGCGCTGCGGACGTACTCGAGCTCGCGTCCCTGCAGGGTGGGACGGTTGAACGGGATCCGTTGCGGCGCCGCGCCGCCCGCCCCCGCGGGGGCGCCGTCGGTCCCGACGCTCATGCCTGCGTCCCCGGTTCGTCGAGCCAGCGGTGGAACAGGTACCGGGTCGCGTGGGCGCGGAACCCGCAGCGCTCCACGTATCGCAACACCGCGACGTTGCGGGCCGCGCACGGGCCCGCCTCGGTCGCGCCACCGTCGGCCCATTCGAAGAAGGCGGCCATCAGCGCGTCGGCGGCGCCGCTGCCGGGCTTCGTCACCCCGGTCGTGTCGACCCGCGGCACGCCGTCGCGGACGCACGTCGACACGCCGGTCACCCCCGAATCGTCCTCGGCGACGAAGCAGACCCGGTGCTCGGTGTCGCCGATCGCGCGTGCGATCCAGGCCTCGTGCATGCGGCGGGCCGCGTCGGGCCCGAAGCGGGGGTCGGCCGCGTAGCGGCTGTAGGGCGCCATGGTGTGGATCGCGTCGGCCAGGCGGGGCAGGTCGTCGGGGGTCGCCCGCCGCACGACCGAACGCGTCGGCGGCGGGCTGAACGGCGACGCGGGGCGGCTGAACGTGATCGAGATCTCGACCAGCCGGTGGCCGAAGCGTTGCGCCAGGTACGCGGTCTCGGGGGCGGACGGGTCGAGCGAGCCGTAGACGCAGGCCAGACCGAGGTCGCGTGCCTCGCGCTCGATCGCGCGCATGCGCTCCTCGGTCGCGTCGTCGAGCGCGACGCGGCCGATCGGGAAGCCGAAGAACTCGCTGTCCCAGGCGAGCGGCTCGACGCTCCCGGTCATCGGCGGCGGTCCGGCCCGCGGGCGGGGGCGGGCCCGGACGGTCTCGACGCGGGCGGGGCCGCGGGTCTTCCGGCGGTCGGCGGCATCGGCGCTCCTCGGGTCCGTGCCGAAGGTACCAGCAGCCCGGCCGCCCCGGGTGCGGCGCGCGCGGGCGCGGGGCGTGGGAGCCGTGGCGCGCGGTGCGATACGTTCGGTGTGCAGCCGGTCGACATCAGGACGGCAGTCGATGCAGATCTCCGTGCGCGCCGAGGACGGCGAGCGGATCGAGTTCGAGTGTGCCGACAACGAGGCGTCGCGGTGGACCTGCACGGCGATCCTTCGCGGCAAGACGTACCCGTACCTCCCGTTCGTCGAGGATGTCCGGGTCGTGTTCGACGTCGGCGCCAACTGCGGCGCCGCGACGGTGCACCTCGCGCGGCACTACCCGCACGCACGGGTCCATGCGTTCGAGCCGGGGAGCGAGGCGAGGGCGATCCTGGAGCGCAACGTCGCCCGGTACCCCAACGTGACCGTGCATCCCGTCGGCCTCTTCTCCGCCGACCGCGACGCGAAGCTCTACAAGGGCGACCGCGACCTCGGCCAGTCGTCGATCTTCCGGCGGTCCGGCAACCTCGACGAGCACGAGCCGATCCGCCTGCGCGACGCGGGCGGCTGGGCACGGGAGCACGGCATCGATCGGGTCGACGTGCTGAAGGTCGACGTCGAGGGCTGCGAGGTGGACGTGCTGGAGAGCCTGCGCGACCTGGTGCCGACCGTGAAGGTGCTCTACGTCGAGTACGACTCGCGCGGCTCCCGGCGGGCACTCAACCGCCTCCTCGACGACACGCACGACCTCTTCGTCGGCACGATGCTGCTCGACCAGGGCGAGTGCGTCTACCTCAGGCGGGACCTCGCCGAGCTGGACGACGCAACCGAGCGGCTGCGCGAGCTACTCCGGTCCTCGTTCGCTCCCAGGCAGACGTGACGGCCCGCCCCGGGTCCGAGGGCTCGCGCACGTCGTCGTCGTAGGTGCGCACGAGGTCGATCAGCTCGTCGCGCACGACGCGCAGGCGCTGTGCGAGGTCGTCCGGGAGCCCCTGCGGCATCGGCGGCGGCGGCCGGTGGCCGCAGAGGTCCCGCAGCAGCGCGGCGGAGTACCGCGCGACCTCCAGGCGGGCCGCCGGCCACGGCCACTTCTGGTCGGGCTCCTCGTTCGCCGAACCCGGCTTGCCGTGGTGCTCGGGCGGGGAGAGGTAGTGCGACATCCCGCCGACGTGCACGAGCGAGTCGTGCTCGAAGTGGCAGAGCCGGTGGCCGCCCTCCTGGAACAGGATGTTGAGGATCTTGCCCGTGTCGTACATCCAGTAGCGATGCCCGGCGGCCTCGATCGCGGCGGCCGCCGCGGCGGGGATCTCGCGCCCCGCCGAGCCGAAGCCGACCCCCCAGCGATCCATGGTCTCGGTGAGTGCAGCCCGGCGGTACATCCCGAAGTGCGGGCTGCCGAACAGGTAGCCGTCGGGGGAGTAGAAGCACTCGCCCGGTACGCCGAGGTGGCCACGCGGGACGACGACGTCGTCGTTCCACACGCCCCGGCCCGAGGTGACCCCGTCGCATCCGGAGCGGAGCGCCTGCGCGAACGGTGCGACGAACGGTGCCCGGGCCTTGATGTCGGAGTCGATCAGGCAGAAGTAGTCGCCGTCGTCGCGCGTCCGGAACACCGCGTCGAGTGCGACGCCGTGGGCGAGCATGTCGTCCGAGAAGTGGTAGATCTCCACGACGCGGTCGGGGAACCGCCGCGCGAAGCGCTCCATCATCTCGGCCTGGCCCGGCACGCAACCGTTGAGCACGAATCGGAAGCGCGCGCCGCTGTGGCGGATCTGGCTCGCGACGAAGTACCGGAGGTATCCGAACACCGAACCGGTCCAGACGATGTTGAAGACGAACGCCGACTCGTCGATCGGCGGGTCGTCGCCGGCGCCGCTCACCCGACCTCCTCGACCACCTCGTCACCGGGAGGACGGCGATACCGGTCGGGATCGGCGAGGTAGCGCTCGAAGAACGTCTCGAGCATCTCGGCGCTGACGTCCCAGTCGAACTTGCGGACGTGGCGCTCGCCGGCGGTCGCGAGCCGGATCCGCAGCTCGTCGTCGTCGAGCAGGCGCTCGACGCAGGCGGCGAGGCCGGCTGCGTCCCCCGGGGGCACGACGAGCGCCGTCTCGCCCGGGAGCGCGTAGTCGCGCGAGCCGCCGTTGTCGGTGGAGACCAGCGCGCAGCCGCACGCCATCGCCTCGACTGCCGTGTAGCCGAACCCCTCGTGGTTGCTCGGCTGCATGAACACGCGCGTCGCGTTGTAGACCTGGTCCGCGAGCTCGCGGTGCGTCGCGCCCTGCACGTAGCGGACGGCGCCGGGCGGGCGCTTGCCGGGCCGGTTCATCCCGAACACGACCGCCTGGAGCCCGGGCCGCCGCGCGAGGAGCTCCTCGAGCGCTGCGAGCCCGACCCGGTAGCCCTTCTCCCGGTGCGGGTGGAAGAGCATCGCGACGTCGACCGGCCGGGCGTCGAGCGGCGTGCGGAGCGCGAACACCTCGTGGTCGATCCCGAGGGGGACGTACCACAGCTGCTCGCCCGGCACGCCGTACCCGAGCCCGACGTCGACGAGCCAGCTCGCGACGCACACCTTGGGCGCCGGGACTCGGAAGAGATCGCGCTCGATCTCTTCGGTGAACATGCGGTGACCCTGTACGACCCCGACCTCGAGCCCCAGCCGGCGCGGCGCGCCCGGGGCGAACATCACGATGTCGCCGTCGGGGGGGCCGGGGTCGTCGAGGGCGTCGACGATGTGGTGGCGCACCTCGTCCTCGAAGCGGAACGGCGGCAGCTCGCCGAGGTCGTTGATCCGGTACTCGGTGCGCGGTCCGTGGATGAAGTGCACCTCGTGACCCCGGCGCGCGAGCGCGTTCGCCCACTCGTAGAGGACGACGACGCCGCCGGTCCGGTGGTGCGAACTCGGGTAGATGATGTTGATGATCACCGATCAGCCTCGGGGTCCGGAACCGCCGGCGGGCCCATAGGGTGCCCGAGCGCACCCGCCGTGGGCAACGCAACGATGGTGGAACGCGGCGGCGCAGCCTCGGCTACGTCGTCGCCCGGTCGGTCCCGGCGACGGGTCGCGCGGGCGCGCCCGCGACGACCGCGCCGGGGGCCACGTCGTGCAGCACGACCGCGTTGGCCCCGACGGTGGCCGCCCTGCCGATCGTGACGGGGCCGATGATCTTCGCCCCCGTCCCGATCCGAGCGTTCGCGCGGATCGTCGGTCCGCGCAGATCCCCTTCCTTCAGCCCGATCGTCACGAAGGGGCGGATCGCCACGCCCGATTCGATCTCGACGAACCCGTCGATCACGACCTGGCCGTGCGGGAGGCGCACCCCCGGGCGGACGAGCACCGGGTCGCCGATCGACACCTGGGCCCAGGACATCGCGATGCGGTGGGCGATCCGCGGGACGACCGGGATGCCCGCGCGCTGCGCGCTCGCCTTGATGCGGTAGCACACGAGGGCCCCGAACGCGTCGCTCTCCCACACCATGCGCCAGAACGCCCGAACGAGACCGGCACGGGTGCGGATCCGGCGGCCGCCGGTGCGGGCGCCGTACTCGAACCGCAGGTCGGCGAGCACGGCCTCCTTCAGGCGGGGGTGCGGGAGCCGCGCCGCGGAGCGGGCGCGCCGGACGCGCCGGGTCAGGCGTTTCACGGCCGGAGCGTACCGGCCCGTGGACGCGCCGGTGTCGCCCGCGTCCCGAGCGTGCGCATCGTTGCGATCGTCGCGTTCGCGGCCTGCGCGCGGTCGTCGCCGGGGTGCCGGCGGTGCTACAACTGCGGCACCACGTGACGCCGGTTCCGCGGTGCGCGGGTGCGCAGGAGTGGGACGGGAGTGCGGGAGTGGGAGTGGACGGCGAGCCGACGCGCTTCTTCATGGTGCATCTCCAGAAGTCGGCGGGCACGTCGCTCCGGGACCGCTTCCGCTCGACGTTCGACGACGCCGCGATCTACCCGAACGCCTCGGACGGCCGCGACAAGCGGCACTCGGTGATCTCGCTCTCGCACCTGCTCGAGCGCTGGCGGGCTCGCCGGCACGAGATCCGGCTGATCGCCGGCCACTTCCCGCTCTCGACCGTCGAGCTGCTGGACGCGGAGTTCGTCACCCTGAGCGTGCTTCGCCCTCCGGTCGAACGGACGCTGTCGTATCTCCGGCACCAGAAGATGCTCAATCGCGACGACCGCGACCGCTCCCTCGAGGAGATCTACGACGACCCGTTCCGGTTCAACGGCCTGATCCGCAACCACATGGTGAGGATGTTCTCGATCGGGGCGGACGAGATGCGGGCCGGTGACGGCGTGCTCACCGACGTCCCCGACACCCGGGAGCGCCTGGAGCGCGCGAAGGAGGCCGTGGCCGGCCTCGACGCGTTCGGGATCCAGCCCCGCTTCGACGAGTTCTGCACCGAGCTCGAACGTCGCTTCGGTCTCGATCTCGGGCCCCCGTTGCGGAAGAACGCGACGACGCCGGCGGAGGCGCCGCCCCGCCTGATCGATCGCATCCTCGAGGACAACGCCCTCGACGTCGAGTTGTACGAGTTCGCGCAGCGCCTCTATCGCGAGCGGAACCCGGGGGCGTGAGCGCGCCGGGGGTGCCGCCCGGGTGCGGGTGCACGCGTGCCGGTGGTGCGGCGGCGACCGGGCGACGCGGTCGTGGCCGTCCCCGGAGGGCACCGGGTCACCGCCGGGGCCGGGTTCGGCCCCCGGCACGAGGGGCTACGCTACGCGGCCCAGGAGGATTGGATCGATGCCCTACGTGATGGTGCCCGTGCCCGAGGAGCACGTCGAGGACGTGCTCGACTTCGTCCTGCGGGCGATCGCACGTGCGTCGGTGCAGCCGTGGGACCAGGAGTCGCTCACGCGCTTCTTCCTCGACATCGACGAGCCGGGCCGCATGCTCCTGTCGGTGGTGGCGCACGCGGTGCGCGCGGACCGGCCGCTCTCGGAGGACGAGGTCTCGGACCGGATCGAGCTGAGCCGGCGCGAGATGGTCGGCATCCTGCAGGAGCTCAACGAGCTCGCGCAGGCCGCGTCGAGGCCCCCGCTGCTCGCCCGCCGCAAGGCGACCGAGCTGCTGCCCAACGGCAGGGTGACGGAGCGGCCGATCGTGTCGATGGAACCGGAGATCGCCGCGCTCGTCTACGAGGCCGAGCGGGCCGAGCTGGGTGCCGAGGGCTCGTCGCCGGGGAGCTGACGCGGATGCCGACGGCCGTGGTCACGGAGGAGCGCGCCATGGCGGGCCCGCGCCGTGGCCCGCGGGCGCGGCCCGCCGGCGCGCGCCGGTGAGGACCGGGGTGGTGTCGCGCCCGTGACCGAGGCCGCGATGGGCAACGCGCTCCCGGCGGATCACCCGGACCCGAACCCGGGCCCGCCCGCGATCGAGGCGATGAACGTGTCGGTCTCGTACCGCCTCCGGCTCGACGAGGGGACGCTGAAGGGCGCGGTCCGCAAGCTGTTGCGCCCGCGCTCGTCGAGCGACCGGCTCGTGCCGGCGGTGCGCGACGTGTCGTTCACGCTGCCGCGCGGCGAGGTGCTCGCGGTGATCGGTCGCAACGGCGCCGGGAAGTCGACGCTGCTCCGGGTGATCGCCGGCATCCTCGCCCCCGAACGCGGCTGTGTCGTCGTGCGGGGCAAGCTCAACCTGCTCGCCCCGGGCCTCGGCTTCGACGGGAACCTCACGGGCCGGGAGAACATCTGGCTCGGTGGCCTCGCCGCGGGGCTCGAGCCCGACCGGCTGCGGTCGCTGATCGACGACATCGCCGACTTCGCGCAACTCGGCGAGTACATCAATTACCCGATGCGGACGTACTCGCAGGGGATGAAGGGACGGCTGGGCTTCGCGGTCGCCGCACACCTGGACCCGGAGATCCTGCTGATCGACGAGGCGCTCGGGGGCGGCGACGCGGCGTTCACGGAGCGCAGCAAGCTGAAGATGGCCGAGCTGTGCGGCGAGGGGCGCACGATCCTCATCGTGACCCACGGCCTCACCTCGGTGCGCACGATGGCGACCCGGGCGATGTGGATGCACCAGGGGCGGGTCGAGTTCCTCGGCGACCCGGACGAGGCCATCGCCCGCTACCTCCGGTACTGCCGCCTGCAGAACCTCGACCAGATGCCGGACGACCTCTGATGCCGGTCGGGAGGGGAGTCGGTCGTGGCCGATGAGCGGGACGGGAGGACCGAGCCGGACGAGCTCGGTGCCGCGCCGACCGTCGAGTTCCGGCGCGAGACCCGGGCCGAGCGGGCCGAGCGCCTCCGGGCCGAGCGCGAGGCGCGCGCGGCGCAGGCGGCCGCGTCGGGAGCGGTCTCCACGGTCGGAGGGCGGGCGCCGTCCCAGGAGTGGGACGGGGTCGAGTACGTGTTCGAGCCCCGCCGGTCGCGGGAGATGCACCTGCGTGAGTTCCCCTCCGAGCTCCTCGGCTACGCCCGCGACATCTGGCAGCGGCGCGAGTTCGTGAAGGAGCTGGCGCGCGCCGACATCCGGCGGCGGCACGCCAACACCGCGCTCGGCGCGTTGTGGAGCATCCTCGAGCCGATGTTCCAGGTCGCCATCTACTTCATGCTCTTCACGATCATCCGCCGGGGGAGCCGGCCGATCGAGTTCCTCCCCGTGCTCGTGTGGGGGATCTTCTGCTTCCAGCTCGTCACCTCCTCGCTGAACGAGGGCGGCCAGTCGATCCAGCGGTCGCAGAACCTGATGCTGAACTCGACGTTCCCGCGGGCGCTGCTGCCGGTCGCGACCGTCTACAAGGGGTTCCTGCGGTTCATCCCGACGATCGGGGTGATGGTCGTCGTCCACGTCCTCGTCGGCGCGCCGGTGCACCTCGGGCTCCTGCTGATGCCGCCGCTGTTCGCGATGCAGCTCGTGCTCAGCGTCGGTCTCGCGCTGCTGATGTCGACCATCACGATCTACTTCCGCGACGTCCAGAACGCGATGAGCTACATCACCCGGATCCTCTTCTTCACCACCCCGATCATCTTCCCGCTGCGGCTCATCCCGGACGGGCTCGAGGCCGTGCTGCGCTGGCAGCCGCTCTTCGGCCTCTTCGCGAGCTACCAGCAGATCGTCGGCGGGGACCTGCCGTCGCCCGACTACGTCGTCCTGGCGGGCGTGTGGGCGGCCGTCATGCTGGTCGGCGGCGCCTTCTTCTTCATGCGGCACGAACGGGACTTCGCGAACCTGCTGTAGCGGGGGCGGGCTCCCGTCCGCCCCGGCGCCCCGGACGTCCGCGAGACTGGGCCCGTGCTGGACGCGCTGCTCGCCCGACCCGGCGTGCTGGAGCACTGCGAGCTGGGGGCGCGCATCGGGTTCCTGGCGCTGCACGGCGGCCTCGAGGCGGGAACGGCCGAGATCGCGTGGCGCGCGGCCGCACGGTCGGGCGCGTCCGTGTACGCGATCGTGCAGCCGGACGGCTTCCGCTGGCACATCCCGTCGCACCGTCACGACCCGCGGCACTCCGAGGCGCTCGCCGCCTTCCTCGCCCACGTCGACGTCGTCGTCTCCGTGCACGGCTACGGCGGCCTGCGCGCCTCCGACCGGAGGTGGACGACCGCCCTCGTGGGCGGGCGCGACCGGGTGCTCGCCCGCGCGATCGCGGCCGCGTTGCGCCGCTCGCTGCCCGCGTACCGATGGGTCGACGACCTCGACGCGATCCCGCGCCACCTGCGCGGGGTCCACCCGGGCAACCCGGTCAACGGGACGCGGGCCGGCGGCGTCCAGATCGAGCTGCCGCCGCGCATCCGGCGCGCGCCCGACGCCGACACGCTCGTCGAGGCGCTGGCGTCGTTCGCCCGCGGGCTCAGCCGTTGAGCAGCGCGAGGAGGTGCGCGACGTCGTTGTAGCGGCGCAGCACGACCCGGTCGGGGGTCGCGACCACCTCGCTGATCGACGCGTTGTCGGCCCCGGCGAACGCGAAACGGCGCGCGCCGGTCACCCGGTGGAGGAGCTGCCCGATGACGCCGCCGTGCGCGACCACGACGACGCGCCCGTCGGGGTGCCGCTCGACGACGCGCCGGAACGCGGACCAGACCCGGCCGTCGAAGGCCTCGAGCGGCTCGGCATTGGGGATCACGTCCCAGCGCTCCTGCCGCTGGATCTCCCCGAAGAGCGGGTCGCCCGCGGCCGCCCGCACCCGCAGCAGTCCGCCCTCCCAGTCGCCGAGGTGCACCTCGCGCAGGTCGGGTTCCACGAGCAGGGGCAGGCCGAGGCGGTCGGCGAGGGGCGCCGCGGTCTGGTGCGTGCGTTGCAGCGACGTGACGTAGATCGCGTCCACGCGCTCGTGCTGGAGCCGGTCGGCGAGGAGCTGCGCCTGCCGGACCCCGACCGCGTCGAGGGGCGGGTCGCCGTGCCCGTCCCGGAGCGGGAACGGGCGGTCGGGATGGGCGGGCGCCGACTCGCCGTGGCGCACGAGGAGCACGGTGGTCGAGCCGGGCGGCGGTGTGAACCGGTGCTGGCGGAAACCTTCGGGAGGAGCGGCACTCATCGGCGCCGAGACTACGTTGCGGTCCGTGCGCGACGACGCGGATCTCGCCGGGCCGCCGTCGGTCGGTCGCGTCGTCACGCTGGCGCGCCACGTCGGGCTGGGTGACACGCGTCCCGACGGGCGCCTGCGGCTCGACGCCCTCGCCCGGTTCGTGCAGGACGTCGCGGACCACGACGCGGCGACGGCCGACGTGGGCGGTGCGGGGGTGTGGGTGCTGCGCCGCTCGTCGTTCCGCGTGCTGCGCACCCCGCGGTTCCGCGCCGACCTCACGTTGCGGACCTGGTGCAGCGGGGTCGGCGCCCGCTGGGCCGAGCGCCGCACCGACGTCGAGGTGGGGGGCCGGCGCGCGGTCGGCGCGGTCGGGTTGTGGGTCTACGTGGACCGTGAGCGGGGCGTGCCGGTCGGCCTGCCCGACGGGTTCCACGAGCGTTGGGGGGTGTCGGCCGGCGGGCGGCGGGTGCGGGCCCGCCTGGTGCACCCGCCGCCACCCGCGTCGGCCGTGCGCGCGCGCTGGCCGCTGCGCGCGGTGGACCTCGACGTGCTCGGCCACGTCAACAACGCGGCCTACTGGGCCGCGGCCGAGGAGGAGCTCGCGCGCCGGGGCGGGCCGGTCGTGACCCGTGCCGAGATCGAGTTCCGCGCCGGCCTCGACGCCGGTGACGAGGTCGAGATGCTGACCGCCGACACCGAATCCGGGTTCGCGTGCTGGCTGTGCGTCGGCGGCGAGGTGCGCGCGAGCGTGCTCGTAGGATGCGATCGATGACGGACGCACCGGCCCCTCCGGTCACGCTCACCGCCGAGGAGGCCCGCGTGCTCGGCTGCCTCATGGAGAAGGCGGTCACGACGCCCGACGCGTACCCGCTGTCGTTGAACGCGCTGGTCAACGCCTGCAACCAGCACACCAACCGCGAGCCGGTCGTCAGCTACACGGAGGAGACGGTCGAGCGGGCGCTCGAGGGGCTGCGGGCGAAGGGGCTCGGCCGGCGCGTCAAGGCCACCGGGCAGCGGGTCGTGAAGCACCGCCACGTCGTCGAGGACGCGCTGCGGCTCGACGCCGCCGAGTGCGCGGTGCTCGGTGTCCTGCTCCTGCGGGGCGCGCAGACCTCCGGGGAGCTGAAGGGCCGCACGGAACGCTGGCACCGGTTCCGGTCCCTCGACGACGTCGAGGAGGTGCTGGGGCGGCTCGCCCGGCGCGGATTGACCGCGGCGCTCCCGCGCCGGCCGGGGCAGAAGGAGCCGCGCTGGGCCTGCCCGCTCGTCGAGGAGGCCGGCGCGCCGGCCGCCGCGGGCGGCCCCGCGCCGGCGCCCGCGCCGGGCCCGCCGCCGTCACCGGAGGCCGACGGGGAGCGCCGCCGCGCGCCGCAGCCGGTCGCGGCGCACTCGATCGAGGTGCGCAACCCCGCCGACGGCACCCTCGTGCGGTCGGTCGCGGTCACCGAGCCGGGCGAGATCGCGCAGAAGCTCGCACGGGCCCGCGCTGCGCAGCCCCGCTGGGCCGCACGCGACGTCGCCGAGCGCGTGGAGGCCGTGCGCGGGTTCGCGCGGCTGCTCGACGCCGAG
Source organism: Acidimicrobiia bacterium (assembly GCA_026002935.1). Lineage (GTDB taxonomy): Bacteria > Actinomycetota > Acidimicrobiia > IMCC26256 > PALSA-610 > BPGH01. Next base: position 2,739,320 of record BPGH01000001.1, on the reverse strand, counting down.
GCGGAGGAGTGCGCCGGGACCACGACGTGCGAGACCGGCAAGCCGATCCGCCAGTCGCGCGCCGAGATCCGCGCCGTCGCCGAGCGGATCGCCTGGTACGTCGAGCACGTGCCGCGGATCGTCGCGCCCAGGACCGTCACCGCGGGGCCGTCGTTCGAGGAGCGGATCACCTACGAACCCGTCGGGGTGGTCGCGCACGTCAGCGCGTGGAACTACCCGTACTTCGTCGGCTGCAACGCCCTCGTGCCCGCGCTCCTCGCCGGCAACGCCGTGCTCTACAAGCCGTCGGAGCACGCGACGCTGACCGGCCTGCGGCTCGTCGACCTGCTCCACCGCGCAGGGGTGCCGGTCGACGTGGTGCAGGCGGTCGTCGGCGGCGGTGCGACCGGCGCGGAGCTCGTCGCGAGCGAGGTCGATCTCGTGTCCCTCACCGGCTCCTACGCGACCGGCCGGTCGGTGCTGGTCGCGACGGCCGGGCGGATGGTCCGGGTGCAGCTCGAGCTCGGCGGCAAGGACCCCGCCTACGTGTGCGACGACGTCGACGTCGAGGCGGCCGCCCGGTCGGTCGCCGAGGGGGCCTTCTACAACTGCGGCCAGTCGTGCAGCGCGATCGAGCGGGTGTACGTGCACGAGACGGTTCGCGACGGCTTCGTGGCCGCCCTCGTCGCCGCCGCGGAACGCCTGCGGGTCGGCGACCCGACGGACGACGCGACCGACGTCGGGCCGCTCGCGCGCGCCGAGCAGGTCGGCGTGATCGAGGCGCAGCTCGCCGACGCGCTGGCGCGCGGGGGCCGGGTGCTGACGGGCGGACGGCGGATCGACCGGCCCGGCAACTGGTTCGAACCGACCGTCGTCGTCGACGTCGACGAGCGGGCCGAGCTGATGCGCGCCGAGTCGTTCGGCCCCGTCGTGGGCGTCGCGGCGGTGCGCAACGACGAGGAGGCGATCCGGCGGATGGGCGACACGGAGTTCGGCCTCGGCGCCGCGGTGTTCACCCGCGACCGTGCCCGGGCGGAACGCATCCTGGCGCGACTCGACGTCGGCAACGCCTACTGGAACACCGCGGACCGGTCCTGCGTCCGGCTGCCGTGGGCCGGCCGGCGGCACTCGGGGACGGGCGTGTCGATGTCGGACGCCGGCGTGCGGACGTTCGTGCGCGAGAAGGCCTGGCACCTGTTCCCGGGCTGAGCGGCGCGGGCCGGGTGCCGCCCCGCGCGTGCCTCAGGGCTCGACGAGCGGCTCGCCGATCTCGACGAACTCGTCCTCGCCGGGCAGGATGCCGACGGGCGGGTCGTCGGTCACCGGCGGCGTGTCGGGCGGCCGCAGCTCGGGCGGCACCGTCGCGTCGGTCAACCCGTCATCGGTGCCGTCCCCGGTGCCGCCCGCCGCGTCCGCGGGCACGGGGTCCGGCGCCGGTGCGGGCGGCGGCCCGACCTCGGCCGGAGGTGCCGCGGGGACGGCGACGGGCGCGGGGACGGGTGGCTCGGACGCGAGCGGGGCCAGCTCGACCCGCTCGGGCGCGGCGGGCGCGTCGGCGGACGCGGGCGCGTCGGCCGGACCCGGCGCCGGCGCCGCCGGCGCGGGGCGGTCGTTCGAGGCCCCCGCCTGCGCGGCCGCGAACATCGCCACCCCGGCGGCGAACCCGGCGACCGGGAGCACGACCTTGCGGCGCAACAGGTCGGCACGCAGCGCCGAGGCCTCCTCGCGCGAGCAGCCGAGCAGCTCCGAGATGCGGCGCTCGACGTCCTCGGGCGTGCCGCCGAGCGCGGCGGACAGCGCCGCGAGGTCGGCGGCCCGCAGCGGCAACGGCTCGCCGGGCCGCGCGCCGCGCAGGCGGCGCAGCAGGGCCGCGTAGCCCGCGAGCACGTCCTCGGGGCGCGTGGTGCCGACCGGCTGCACGGCGCCCGCCGCGACGAGCCAGTGCTCGTGGAGCTGGACCGGGATGCGCAGCGGCACGTGCGCGGTGAGGTCGTCGCCGTACACCTCCGCGAGGCGCGCACACACGGCCGCCGGGGCGAGCTCGTCGCCGCGCTCGAACCGCCGCAGCTCGTCCGTGGACACGCCGGCGCGCCGCGCCGCGACGCGCCGCTTCATGCCGGCGCGCTTGCGGGCTTCGCGCAGCAGGCCGCCGAGCCGGGCGGCCGGGATCTCGTCGTCGAGGAGCAGGGCCACGATGTCGGTCACCTCCGGGTCATCGGCACGCCGTGGGGCCGCCTCAAGGGCCGTCGGGGGCCGGTCGCGGTGACCACGACCGGCGGTCGTCGCCCATGGGGTCGTCGAGCACCTCACACGTGACGTCGAGGCGCATGGTGGCGCGGCGGGCGGTGTCGTAGCGGGGCCACGGCGGCAGCCCGGGGTGGCCCGGGTCGCCGGTGCGCGCGAACGCGATCCACGCCGTGTGCACGTGCCGGGCGACCTCCCGGCGCTCGGCCCCGCCGCCGGTGAACAGCTCGACGCCGGGACGGTCGAGGGTGTCGAACACGAACGGGATCTCGAGCGCGTGGGTGGAGCGCAGCAGGCCGCCCATCGCCGGCGACTCCCAGGTGAACAGGTACATCCAGACGGGGCCGTGCGGGAGCTGGTGCTCGGCGAGGTGGATCGCCGGGAGGCGGAACACGGCGTCGGACGCGAGGTCGGTCCACACCTCCGCGGGCGTCGCGCCGGGGCGGCGGGACCGGTACTCGGCCAGGAGCTGCGCGGGGTCGCGCGGCGCGAACCGCTCGACCCTCCGGGCGATCGCCTCGTCGTCGGCCTGCGCGAGCGACGGGTCGATCAGGTTGAACAGCGTCATCTCGTGGCGGTTCGTCCCGACGAGGAGGTGGACGCCGGCGGCGTTGCCGGCCGCGATCTCGTCGAGCGGCGGCCGCGGGGAGCACCACCCCGTCGACGACCGGCTGGAACGGCAGCATGCCGCTGCCCACTGCGGTGCCGAGCTGCGTGGACGCCTCGACGAGCCGCTCCCACGGGAGCGACCGCAGGGCGTCCGCGTCGCCGGGCGCGAGGCCGAGGCCCCGCACGAGCGCCTCGGCGACCCCGGTCGCGCCGTCGCGAGTCGCCCACCACGACGCGGCGCCGCTCTGCGCGACGGCCTTGCGGAACAGGCCGCGCGCGGCGGGCGTGCCGAGGAGGGTCCCGACGCTGCCGCCGCCTGCGGACTCGCCGAACACGGTGACGTCGTCGGGGTCGCCGCCGAACCCGGCGATCGAGTCGCGCACCCACTCGAGCGCGGCGATCTGGTCGAGCAGGCCGAGGTTGCCGGAGCCCTCGAACTCGTCGCCGAACAGGTCGGCGAGGTGCAGGTAGCCGAGCGGCCCGAGGCGGTAGTTGACGGTGACGACCACGAGGTCGCCGCCGCGCGCGAGGTTCGTGCCGTCGTACCAGGGGGTGCTGCCCGAGCCGAACATGAAGGCGCCGCCGTGGATCCACACCATGACGGGCCGGCGCGCGTCGTCGCACGCGGGCGTCCACACGTTGAGGTAGCAGCAGTCCTCGCTCTTGGGGCTCTCGGGCGCGCCGGTCAGCGTGTTCATCGCGAACGGGCCCTGCGGCGCGTCGGCCGAGAAGGCGGTGGCGTCGCGCACGCCGTCCCACGGCTCCTCCCGCTGCGGCGGGCGCCAGCGCCGCGGACCGACCGGCGGCGCCGCGTACGGGATGCCCCGGAACTCCAGGACCCCGTTCCGTTCGAGCCCCTGGACCTTGCCACTGCGGGTCGCCGCGATCACGGGCACCAAGGCTACGGGCGCGGCCCGCCCCCCGTCGATCCCCCCGGCACGCGCCGGTCAGCCGCCCAGGAACGCCCGCAGCGCCTGCGCGTTGTCGGCGCCGCCGAGCAGGCGGGCGAAGGCGGCGTCCTCCCGGGCCCGGGCGGCGCGGATCGCGTCGATCCGGCCCGCGACGACGAGCCGCTTGGTCTCGACGAGCGACGCGAGCGGCATCGTCGCGATGCGCCGGGCGATCTCCATCGTCTCGTCGAGCGCGCGGCCCGCGGGCACGGTGCGCAGCGCGAGGCCGGCGTCGACGGCCTCCTGCGCGGTGATCCAGTCGCCGGTGTAGAGCGCGAGCGAGGCGCGCTGGTTCCCCATCACGGCCGGCATGAGGAGGCTCCCGGCGGCCTCGGGGACGACACCCAGCGGCGCGAACGGCGCGCGCAGCCTCGCCGTCTCGTCGACGAGGGCGATGTCGGCGTGGAGCAGCACGGTCATGCCCACCCCGACGCCGACGCCGTTCACCGCGCACAGGAACGGCTTCTCGAAGGTCGCGACGGTGTCGATCAGGGCCGGGAATCCGTGGCGGGTGCCCGCGGCCGCAGGATCGATCGCGGCCATCTCCGCGAGGTCCTGGCCCGCGGAGAACGCGCGACCGGCGCCGGTGAGCACCACGCACCGGACGTCGTCGTCGGCGGCCGCGGCGCGCAGGGCCTCACCGCACGCCTCGTACAGGGGCGTGTCGAACGCGTTCAGGACCTCGGGCCGGTTCAGCGTCAGGACGCGCACGCCGGCGTCGTCGCGGATCTCGAGGTTCGCCACGGTCAGATCCTGTCCCACACGATCGGGCTCTCGCCCGGCGCGTCGGCGAGCAGGAGCTGCTCGGGCGATCGCTTGTTGATGTGCCCGATCAGCATGTTGTAGACGCCGTAGCCGACGAGCTGGCGCAGGCGCGGCGGGAACCGGCGGACCGTCTCGCGGTCGAGGCCGAGCTGCTGGTTCTCCTGCTGGCGGATGTACCCCGCGCAGTAGTTCATCGCGATCCCGACGCGGCGCTCGCCGGTGCGGTTCGCGCCGCCGCCGTGCCAGAGGCTGCCGTGCCAGATCAGGACCGAGCCCGCGGGCATCTCGGCCGGGATCGAGTCGTAGTGCCGGCCGTACTCGGGGTCGTGGTCCCACAGGTGCGACCCGGGGACGATGCGCGTCGCGCCGTTCGCCTCCGTGAAGTCGGTGAGCGCCCACATCGAGTTGCACACGGTCGGCGGGTGGGGCTTGGGGATCGGGATCAGCTGGTCGTCCGCGTGGATCGGCTGCGCGACCTCGCCGGGGAGGATGTCGACCGACGACAGCGAGGAGATGAGGCACCCCGGGTCGAGCACCCGTTCGACGATCGGCAGCACGCTCGGGTGCACGGGGATCCGCTCGTACAGCTCGCCGAACGCGAGCAGGTTGTAGATGCGCAGCGTTCGGTGGCCCTCGAACGAGTTGGGGGAGGGCTGCACGTCGAAGAAGGCCTCGAGCCGGGCCAGGTCGGCGCGCAGCGCGTCGACCAGCTCCGGCTCGATCGCGTCGTGCACGATCGTGTAGCCCTGCTCGGCGATCTCCTCCACGTGCGCCATCACGTCCACGGGATACAGACTACGCCCATGGCCATCTACGCCCTGGGGGACGTGACGCCCCGCATCGACCCCGACGCGTTCGTGCACCCCGACGCGACCGTGATCGGCAACGTGGTCGTGGAGGCCGGCGCGACCGTGTGGCCGCAGGCCGTGTTGCGCGGCGACCAGAGCCTCATCGTGATCGGGCGCCACACCTCCGTGCAGGACGGTGCCGTCGTCCACTGCACACGCGAGCTCGAGACGCGCGTGGGCGCCGACTGCACCATCGGCCACCTCGCGCACCTCGAGGGCTGCACCGTCGAGGACCACGCGCTCGTCGGGACCGGCTCGATCGTGTTGCACCGCGCCGTGGTCCGCAGCTACGCGCTCGTGGGCGCCGGTGCGCTCGTGCCGGGCGGGATGGAGGTGCCGAGCCGGGCGATGGCGCTCGGCGTGCCGGCGACACTGCGGCTCGACGCGGTGCGGGACGAGCACGTCGAGCACCCGGCCCGGGAGTACCGCCGAAACCGGGAGCGGTACCGGGCGGAGCTGCGCCGCATCGACTGAGCGCCGACGCCGGGGCGCGCCCCGGCGCCGGCGCGCGGGGTCGCGGCGGCCGGGCCCGTCTCAGACCTGGGTGCCGACCAGGCGGCCGATCAGGTACGTCGCGCCCATCGCGAGCGACGACCAGACGACCACGCGCAGGGAGGCCCGCTGCCAGCGCGCGCCGCCCAGGTGGGCGCCGACCGCGCCGAGCACGACGAGCGCGACCAGCGCGACGGCCACCGTCACGGGCACGCGCACCGCGGCGGGGGCGAGCGAGATCGCGAGCACCGGCAGCGCGGCGCCGACGGTGAACGCGGCCGCCGACGTGCCCGCGGCCTGCAGCGGGCGCGCGGACGCCACCTCGGTGATGCCGATCTCGTCCCGCATGTGCGCGCCGAGCGGGTCCTTGGCCATGAGCTGCTCGGCGACGAGACGCGCGAGGCCGGGTTCCACGCCGCGGTCCTCGTAGATCCTCGCCAGCTCCCGCAGCTCGGCCATGCGGTCCTGCTCGATCGCGGCGGCCTCGATCGTCATGTCGGCCTGCTCGGTGTCGCGTTGGGAGCTCACCGAGACGTACTCGCCCGCGGCCATCGACATGGCGCCGGCGACGAGCCCGGCGACGCCCGCCGTCACGACCGCCGCGCGGTCCGCGCCCGCCGCGGCGACCCCCACGACGAGGCTCGCGGTGGACACGATGCCGTCGTTCGCCCCGAGCACGGCGGCCCGCAACCAGCCCGAGCGGTGGCTGCGGTGGTGCTCCGCGCCGATGGGGTGCGCCACGGGCCGCAAGCTATCGTGCGGTCTCCTCACGACCGCACTACGCCACGTACCGGAGGCCGGTCATGCCCGAAGCCGTGATCGTCGCGACCGCCCGCACCCCGATCGGGCGGGCGAACAAGGGGTCGCTCGTCGAGTGCCGCCCCGACGACCTGTCGGCGCTGATCATCGCGCGCCGTGCTCGAGAAGGTCCCGCAGCTCGAGCCCCGCCCTGGTGGAGGACGTGATCTGGGGCTGCGGGCAGCCCGCCGGGGAGGCCGGGTTCAACGTGGCGCGGGATCGCCGCGATCCTCGCCGGTGTCGACGTGCCGGGCGTCACCGTCAACCGGTACTGCTCCTCCTCGTTGCAGACGATCCGAATGGCGGCCCACGCGATCAAGGCCGGCGAGGGCGACGTGTTCGTCGCCGGGGGCGTCGAGACGGTCAGCCGGTTCATGCACGGCATGGCCGACGACGGCCCGCTCAACGAACGCTTCGCCGAGGCGCGGGCGCGCACCAAGCGGCGCGCCGAGGGCGGGCAGCCGGCGTGGACCCCGCCGACCGGGCTGCCCGACGTCTACATCGCGATGGGCCAGACCGCCGAGAACGTCGCCGAGGCCGAGGGCGTCACGCGTGAGGAGATGGACGAGTGGGGCCTGCGCTCGCAGGAGCGCGCCGTCGCGGCCCAGGAGAACGGGGTTCTTCGACCGCGAGATCACCCCGGTCACGCTCGCGGACGGCACGGTCGTGAGCCGCGACGACGGGCCGCGGCCCGGCACCACGCTCGAGAAGCTCGCGCAGCTCAAGCCGGCGTTCCGGCCCGACGGCAGGGTGACCGCCGGGCAACGCCTGCCCCCTCAACGACGGCGCGGCCGCCGTCGTCGTGATGAGCGAGACGAAGGCCGGCCAGCTCGGGATCACGCCCCTCGCGCGCATCGTCTCGAGCGGCGTCAGCGCGCTCGACCCGGAGATCATGGGCCTCGGGCCGATCGAGGCGAGCCGCCAGGCGATGAAGCGTGCGGGGCTCACGGTCGACGACATCGACCTGTTCGAGATCAACGAGGCGTTCGCCGCGCAGGTGATCCCTTCGGCGAAGCACTCGGCATCCCGTACGAGAAGCTCAACGTGCACGGCGGCGCGATCGCGCTCGGTCACCCGTTCGGCATGACCGGAGCGCGGATCATGACCACGCTCATCAACGGGCTGCAGACCGAGAACAAGCGCTACGGCCTCGAGACGATGTGCGTCGGCGGCGGCCAGGGCATGGCGATGATCGTCGAGCGCCTCGGCTGACGCACCCGGCGACGGGCGCCGGTCACCCCGGTGACCCGGGCGCCCCCGGTCGACGTCAGCCCGCGTCGGCGCGGGGGAGCGGCCGCAGGTGGGTCTCGGTGACGAGGCCCGGCATCTGGACGTGCGGGCGCCGCGCGCGCGAACGCATGATGCCGTGGCGGGCCCGCAGCTCCGCCATGCCGACGTTGTGGCCCGTGTAGTCGGGGGGCTGCTCCAGCATCCACACGATGCCCTCGGCGGCGACCTCGGCCGGTTCCCAGTCCGAGGTGTCGGCACCGGGGAGGTTCGCGAGGAACCCCTCGGAGGCGACGGGCACGTCGATGCGGAAGGTGTTGACCGCGATGCCGTGGGGCGCGAGCTGGTGCGCGGCCGACATCGTGAGGTGCTCCAGCGCCGCCTTCGCCATCCCGTACACCATGAGGCCCGGGAAGTAGTTGAGCGCCGCGACCGACGAGACGTTGCACACGGCACCGGTGCCCCGCGCCTTCATCCCCGGGAGCACCGCCTGCATCGCGAGGAACGGCGCCCGCACGTCGACCTGCATCACCAGGTCGAAGCGCTTCGGGGGCAGGTCGAGGTCACCGGGGAACGTGATCGCCGCGTTGTTGACGAGCACGTCGACGCGGCCCCAGGTGTCGAGCGTGGTGGCGACCATCCGCTCGATCTCGTCGTCGCGCGCGAGGTTCGTCGGCACCGCGATCGCCTCGCCGCCGAGCTCGCGGACGCGCCGCACCGTGTCGTCGATCGTCCCGGGGATCGGGAGCGGGGCGGCCTCGGTCGCCCGCGCCGCGCAGGCGACCCGGCAGCCGCGCCCGGCGAGCGCGACCGCGGTGGCGGCGCCGACCCCGCGGCTCGCACCCGTGACGATGGCGACCTTCCCGTCGAGCTCCATGCGGCGGAACCTAGAGCGCGGGCAGCTCCTGGCGCACGGTGAGCGTCGCCGCATAGAGGTCGCCGTGCCGCTCGACGCGCGCCGCGGCGTCGGCGGCCTCGAACGTCAGGGCGTCGGGGTCGCGCGTGTGCAGCGCGTCGTCGACCTCGTCCCACGTGAGGGGCGTCGACGCGGTCGGGCGCGGGCGGATCCGCAGCGAGTACGCGCAGACCGTGGTCTTGTGGGCGTCGTTCTGGCTCCAGTCGAGGAACACCTTGCCGACCCGGCGGTCCTTCGCCATGTCGACGGTGACCCGGTCGGGCTCCCGTGTCGCGAGGAGCCGGCCGAGCGCGAGCGCGAAGCGCTTCGTGTCCTCGTGGGTCGCGGTCGCGCCGTTCAGCGGCACCGACAGGTGCAGGCCGGCGCCGCCGGAGGTCTTCACCACCGACACGAGGCCGAGGCGCTCCAGCACCGCCCGCAGGGCGAGCGCGACCCGCGCGCAGTCGACCACGGTCGCCGGGGGGCCCGGGTCGAGGTCGACGACGACCGCCGTCGGGTGCACCGGGTCGTCGACCGTCCACTGGTGGGTGTGCAGCTCGAGCGCCGCGAGGTTCGCGAGCCAGATCAGCGTGGCGGGCTCGGTGACGAGGCAGCCCCGGTGACCCCCGCCGGCGGCCACCACCTCGGTCGGCACCCACTCGGGCCGGTGCGGGGGGCAGCGCTTCTCGTGGAAGCGCTCGCCGTCGGGCCCGTCGGGGGCCCGCACGAGCGTCGGCGGCCGGCCGGCCAGGTGCGGGAGGATCGCCGGGCCGACCCGCCGGTAGTAGTCGATCACGTCGCGCTTGCGGAAGCCGGCGGCGGGGTAGAGGACCTTGTCGAGGTTCGACAGCCAGAGCAACCGGCCGCCGACCTCGACCCGCACCCGGGACGCCATACGTAGACTCACGTTATGCCCAGCGCCATCTGGACCGGGGCGATCAGCTTCGGGCTCGTGCAGGTCCCCGTCCGCCTTGTCACCGCGACGCGTTCGAAGGACGTGCACTTCAACCAGCTCGAGGAGGGCACCGGGGCGCGCATCCGGTACAAGAAGGTCTCGTCGGAATCGGGCGAGGAGGTGCCCGCCGAGCGCATCCAGCGCGGCTACGAGATCTCGAAGGGCCGCTACGTGGTCGTCGAGCCCGGCGAGATCGAGGCGCTGCGGCCGAAGGGCTCCCACACGATCGAGATCGAGGAGTTCGTCGACCTCGACGACATCGACCCCCTGTACTTCGAGCAGCCCTACTACCTCGCGCCCGATCCGCGCGGGGTGAAGCCGTACAAGCTGCTCGTCGACGCGATGACCGAGCTGAACAAGGTGGCGATCGGCCGGATCGTGCTGCGCGCCAAGGAGCGGCTCGTCGCGATTCGCCCGGTCGACGGCGTGCTGTGCATCGAGACCATGCGCTACGCGGACGAGGTGCTGCCGCGCGAGGACCTCGTCCCCGCGCCGGACGGGGACGTCGAGCTGACCGAGCGCGAACGGGCGATGGCGAAGCAGCTCGTGGAGTCGCTCGCGGCCGAGACGTTCGAGCCCGAGAAGTACCACGACGAGTTCCGTGAGCAGCTCCTCGACCTGATCGAGCGCAAGGCGGCGGGCGAGGAGATCGTCACGCCGGCCGCGCCCGAGGAGCCCGCGAAGGTGCTCGACCTCGTCGCCGCGCTGGAGGCCTCGCTCGAGAGGGCGGCGACGGCGAGGGAACGGCACCCCAGCGCGGCCGGCGCGGGCGCGCCGCCGGCCGACGACGGAGATGCGGCGGCGGGTACCGCCGCCCCCCGCGCGCCGAAGCCCGCGAAGAAGGCCGCGAAGAAGGCCCCCGCCAAGCGGCGCAGCGCCTGACGCCCCCGCGCTGCGGCGCCGGGCCCCGGTGCCGCAGCGGCGACGCCCGGCGGCCGTGCCGTCCGGGCCCCGGGGGGCCGGTTCACGAGGCCCGGCGCCCGTGCCGCGCGGCGCGGCCCGCCGCGACGGGCGCGCCCACGGCCGGCGGGTGGTCGTCCGCGAGCCATCCGCACTCGGCGCACACGGCCGCGCCCGGCGTCTCGGGCCGGAACCCGCAACAGGGCTCGAACCGCACGAGCGTCGTCTCCTCCGTCATCGCGTCCCCCGATCGGGTCGGTGCCGTGCTCCCGCTTCGCCACCCGGAGCGCCCCGGGAGGCGGCGGCGTCGAGAGCCTGGCAGGGGGGTGTGACAGTCACCGGCCGGGCGATCCGGCGGCGCGCCGGGCCGGCCGGGCCCGGTCCGATCACCACGCGCTGCGAGGCGTGGGAGCCGACGGCGCGGCGCGCCGGCCGGGGCCGGTCAGACCTGCACGGTGCGGCCGTCGCGCCACGCGCGCAGGACCAGGAACGGGCCCTTCAGGGCGCCGTGGTCGTAGACGCCGAACCCCATCGTGGTGCCGTCGTGGCCGCTCGCCGCCGGCAGGCCCTTCACGCGCCGCAGCCCCTCGGCGACGCCGGTGCGCGTGAGGTGGTCCGCACGTGCCACCGCCTCGCCGACGAGCCGCCCGATGTCGTACGCGGCACAGCCGATCGGCCCGCCCGCCGCGCGCGCCGAGCGCTCCCGCAGCGCGGCGCGGACCCGGTTGTCGTCGGCGACCGTGTCGACGTACTCCCAGCCCGCGTAGCCGTCGCGCCAGTCGGGACGTGCGTAGCCGAACATCAGCGCCGAGTTCGCGAGCACCGGGACGTCCCAGCCGAGACGGCCGCGCGCCAGCGCGACCGCGCGTGACGCGACGCCGAGACCGAGGTAGACGAGCACGTCGGGCTCGGCGGCGCGCAGCGTGTGCAGCAGCGGTTCCGCGTCCTCCACCAGCGGGGGGACGGCGACCGACGCGACGACCTCGAGGCCGGCGCGCACCCGGGCGGCCTCGAACGCGTCGAGGTAGCCGCGGCCGACCGGCGAGCGGTCGTACACGACGGCCGCACGCCCCAGGCCCCGGTCGGTCATGCGCCGCACGAGCAGCGGCGGCTCCTCTTCCAGCGACCCGACCTGGTAGTGGAACATCCACGCCGAGCGGGTGCGTTCACCGCCCGAGTAGTTGACGGTCGGCAGGCGGTGGGCGTCCGCCAGCGGCGCGGCCACGAGGGCGTTGTCGGAGATCGAGGGGCCGACGACCACGACCGCGCCGTCGTCGGCGAGCTCGTGGAACCCGGTCACGACCGCGTGCTCGCTGCCCGCGGGCAGGCCGCGCACCTCCCGGTGCAGCAGCTCGAACCCGCGGTCGACGCGGTCCGACCGCACCACCGTGTCGAGCCCGAGCCGCAGCGCGTGCTCGAACAGGTCGTCCCCCTGCGGGAAGTCGTACAGGACGCCGATGCGGACCGGGAGCGCCGCGCTGCTCACGCCGGGAACCTAGCCCGCTACCCTGCGCCGATGCTCCGGGACGAGATGGGGCGCCTCGTCGGCGACGCGATCCACGCGCTGTGGACGCGCGTCCAGCGTTACGGCGCGATCGGCCCGCGCCACCGCAGGGCGCGGTCGTTCCACTCCTTCGGGGAGGGGAGCCTCATCGCCTTCCCGCAGACCGTGATCTTCGGCGAGGGCCGCATCGCGATCGGCGAGCACTCCACGATCGGGCCGCTCGCGAGCATCTCCGCCGGGATGCCGTCGCAGGCGGGCTGGCGCGGCGACCCGGTCATCACGATCGGCGACCGCTGCATGCTCGGCAAGGGGATCGGGATCGTCGGCCACGAGCGGATCGAGATCGGCGACGACGTGTGGACGGGGCACTACGTCTACGTCACCGACCAGAACCACGGCTACGAGGACCTCGACCTGCCGATCGGCACCCAGATGTGGAAGAACGAACCGGTCGTGATCGGCTCCGACTCGTGGCTCGGGCACGGCGCGGTGATCCTGCCCGGGACCCGGCTCGGCCGCCACGTCGTCGTCGCCGCCGGCGCGGTCGTCGCCGGCCTCGAGGTGCCCGACTTCTCGGTCGTCGCGGGCGTGCCCGCGCGCGTCGTGCGCCGCCACGTGCCCGGCGCGGGCTGGACGAGCGCGGACGCCTGACCGCCCGGCGGCCGCTCCGGCCCGGCCCCGCGCGTCGGCGCGTGGTCGTCCGGGGCGCGGCCGCGAGTCGTCGCCGTGACGCCCCGCGCTGCGGCCGCGACTCGCCGCCGTGGTCACCGTGAACGCGAGATGTCGCGTCCGCGGTGACCACGGCCCGTTCGGCCCTGCGCTGTTGCGCCCGTGGTCACCGTCAACGCGAGATGTCGCGTCCGCAGTGACCACGGACGGGCCGGCCGGACGCCGGGCCGGCCGGACGGCGGGTCGCCCGGGCGGCGGGTCAGCCGGACGCGGCGGGGGAGCCGGGCCAGGCCGGGTAGTCGGGCGCGGCGTCGGGACGCTCGTCGTAGACGGTGACCGAGCCCTCCACCTCGAAGAACGGCAGCGGCTCCTCGGGCCACTCGCCGGGCAGGTACCGCTCCCCGCCGTTCACGTAGCGGAGCATCCCCACCCCGGGGTTGCCCGCCTCGTCCTCGCCCTCGGCCTGCGGGTCCCACCACAGCGCCCCGGCGTCGTCGGCGGCGTTGTAGTCGGTGCGGTCCCACAGGTCCTCGCCCCACGACACGTAGGTGTACGTGAGGCCGGGCTCGTTCGGCGGGTACCGGAACAGCCCGTCGCGGAACGTCTCGGGGGTCAGGTTCGGCCCGGCGAGGTGGATGCCGAGCATCAGCTGCGCGGGGCCGGGGATGATCACCGCCTGGCTGTTCACCGGCGGCTCCTTGCCGTAGTACCACTCGTAGACGCGGTACGAGTCGCCGATCTCGCGCTCGCCACGGGCGGCCGGCAGCGAGATGCCGATCATGTGCGACCACTGCTCCTGGTCCATGCGGCGCCCGAAGATCGTCGTGTCCATGAGCACGCTCGGCCCGAGCACCCACTCGGGGAAGTAGCCCTGCTTCGTCGCCTCCTTCGAGATGTCGGCCGGGATGAGCGGGTCGGTCGACAGGACGACGGTCGTCACGCCCGCCTGCTTGAGGCGCTGCACGGTCGTCGTCGCGATCTGGGCGGCGTTCGCGGGGTCGTAGATGTAGCTGGTCGTGGTCGCGAACTCCACGCCGTACTCCTCCTCGAGGCGGGCCGTGGCCGCCTCGACGCGTTCGGCGTACTCGCCGGCCTCGGTCTCGGCCTGCACCCAGCCGAACACGCGCTCCTGGCCGTTGAGCGACTCGTCGCCGGCGAACGACACGGGCTCGCCGGCGAGCTGCTTGCCGATCAGCTCGACGAGGTGCGCGTCGGCCTGCTCGGGCGCGTGGGCGGTCGGCCAGAGGTAGGGGGCGGCGTCCTCGACGGCGTCCCACGGCTCGGCGACCGAGCAGCCCCCGACGCACAGGATCCCGGCGTCGACGACCGCCTGCCAGTACGCGGGCGTCTGGCCGGGCCCGCCGATCGCGGCGAACGGCTTCAGGTCGATCACCTTCTGGGCGTCGGCGACCGCGGCGGTGGAGTCGGCCGGCCCGCCCGTGGCCTCGATCGTCTCGATCCGGAGCTTGCGCCCGTAGGTCTCGTAGAGGTCCTCGAACATCCGCAGGTAGTCGATCGCCGTCTGGTGGACGAGCTCGGGGTCGGTGTCGGCGCCCGCGCCCTCGACGATCGCGCTCTGGAGCGGGTCGGGCTGGCCCTTGTAGAGCGCGATCACGATCTCGTCGGCGGTCACGCCCTGCGCGGTCGCACCGCCGTTGTCGGCGCCCTCCTCCCACGGCTCGATGCACGGCGCCGCGCCGACGATCGGGACCTTCAGGCGGCCGCGCTCGGTGTCGCAGGTGTCGCCCCAGTCGATCTCGTCCTCGACGCCCTGCTCGACGGCCTCCTGGTAGATCAGCGGCAGCTCGCCGCCCTCGCCGCCGTCGCCGGGCGCGGGCTGCCCACCGTCCTCGTCGTCGCCGCCCGCGGTGCAGCCGCTCGCCGCGAACGCGGCGACGGCCAGGATCGCCAGCGCGCGCACCGCGGCGCCGCGCGCCCGGCCTCGACCCGTCGCTGCCCTCATGTCAGTCCCCCCGTCTCAGGTGTCCCGTGTCAGGTGTCCCGTGTCCCGGTGTCGCGCGGGCCACTGCGCGCGACGACAGCGCCCGAATCCCCGAGGTACGACGCCACGACCCGGGGATCGTGCACGACCTCCTCGGCGGTCCCGATGCGGACGACCTCGCCCAGGTCGAGCGCGACCATGCGGTCGACGATCGAGGTGAGCAGCGGCACGTCGTGCTCGATGACGAGCAGGCTCGCGCCGGTCATCGCGCGGATCCGCAGCAGCAGCGGCCCGAGCGCCTCGGCCTCCTTCTGGGCGATGCCCGAGGACGGCTCGTCGAGCAGCAGCACGCGCGGCTCGTGCGCGAGGACGCACGCCAGGTCGACGATCCGGCGGCTGCCGGTCGACAGCTCGCGCGCGTACTTCTCGCGGAAGGCCTCGAGCCCGAGGAGCTCGATCAGCTCGTCGACCCGGGCGCGCACGGCGCGCCGGGTGGCGGGCGACGGGAGCCGCAGCGCGCGGGCGCGTCCGCCGCGGCCGTCGACGTGGTGGCCGCACGCGAGCGCGATGTTCTCCTCCACGGTGAGCGCGGGGAACAGCCGGCCGTCCTGGAACGAGCGGCCGAGCCCTCGCCGCGCGCGCGCGTCGGGGCCGAGCCCGCCGATCGGCCGCCCGTCGAGGAGCACCTCCCCGCGGTCGGCGGCCAGGAACCCCGAGATCACGTCGAACAGGGTCGTCTTGCCGGCGCCGTTGGGCCCGAGGAAACCGAGCACCTCGCCGGCACGCACCTCGAGCGTGACGTCGCGCAGCGCCGCGATGCCGCCGAAGTTCTTCGTGACGTCCACGAGCGCGAGGCGCGGGTGGCCCGACGCGCCGTTGCCCGACGGAGCCGCCGCGGGCTCCGCCTCCCGCACCTCGACGCGTCCCGCCCGCGCGCCGTTCGGCTCGACCGACGCCGCGCCCTCGAGGAAGACCGAGCGCAGCACGTCGGGTCGCCCGAGCAGCTCGGCCGTCGGCCCGTGGAAGCGGATCTCGCCCTTCTCCATGAAGTAGGCGGTCTCGGCGACCGTGAGCGCGACGTTCACCGACTGCTCGACGAGGATGACCGTCGTGCCCTGCTCCCGCAGGGCCTTCACCGCCTCCAGCAGCTCGGCGACGATGCTCGGCGCGAGGCCGAGCGACAGCTCGTCGATCATCAGCAGCCGCGGTCGCGTGAGCAGCGACATGCCGAGGGTGAGCATCTGCTGCTGGCCGCCGCTCAGGTTCGCGGCCGGCTCGCCCAGGCGCGAGCGCAGCACGGGGAACCGGTCGAGCACGCGCCCGACCGCTGCCTCGCGCTCGGCCCGGTCGGTGATCAGCCAGCCGGCGAGGCGCAGGTTCTCGGCGACCGTGAGCGACGGGAACACCCCCTGGCCGCCGGGGACCATCGTGATGCCGCGCGCGGCGATCTCGTACGGCGGCGCGTAGGTGGCGTCACGGCCGTCGAAGACGATCGCGCCGCCGTCGGCCGGGACGACGCCCGCGATGGCCTTGAGGAGGGTCGACTTGCCCGCGCCGTTCGTGCCGAGCAGGGCGACGATCTCGCCCTCGTCGATCTCGAAGTTCACGCCGAACAGCACCTGGACGTTGTCGTAGCTGACGTCGAGGTTGCGGACGAGGAGCAGCTTCACGAGCCCCTGGCTGCGCTGGTACCGCACCTCCGCCTGCGCGGCGGTCGACGTCCAGACGCGGCTGATGTCGGCGCGCACGAACAGCGACGCGGACGACAGGATCCACGCGCCGACCAGGAACACGGGGACCATGATGAGCATCCCCTGGCGGATGCCCCACCGGTCGGCGATGCCGCCGACCATGTAGAGGATGATCAGGCCGGGGAGCACGAACAGCGAGGCCATCGAGAAGCCGAGCGACCGCACCTTCGGCGGGATCGCGAGCGACAGCGACGCGAAGATGCCGGGGGCGAGCAGCGCGGCGAGCCCGGAGATCACGATGTTCGCGGCGATCGCGACGCCGATCGCCGGGGCGAGCGCGTACGCGACCCACGCGCCCGCGATGCCGATCGCGACGAGCGACAGCATGCGCAGGCCGAGGCCGGGATCCCGGAGCATGAGCCGCGAGGCCAGCGGGATGCCGAGCGTGATCCCGAGGATCTGCGCGGGCTCGGCCACCGCCGCGACGTAGCCGCGCTGGGCCTCGGACAGCGCGAAGATCTCCTCGTAGTACAGCGACGTGAGGCTGACGAGCCCGATCACCGACGCCGCGAGGAACGGCAGCGAGAACCAGATGCGGCGCAGGGTGCGGACCTGCCAGAGGATCCGCACCGACTCCGCCCACGACGGCGGCGCCTCGTCGGTGGCGACCACCGCCTCCTCGGCCCCGGCGGCCGCCCGCTCGTAGTGCCCCCGGCCCGGCTCGCGCAGGCGCAGCCCGACGATCACGAGCACGACCGTCGGCACGACGAACACGAAGAACGGCACGCGCCAGCCGAAGTACTCGGCGAGGAGACCGCCGACCAACGGGCCGAGGAACGCGCCGAGCGCGTTCGCGATGCGGTGGAAGCCGTAGACCTCGGCGCGCACCGCGATCGGGTAGTAGTCGGACAGCAGGGAGTTGTGCGTGGGGGTGACGACCGCGCGGCCCATCCCGGCGCCGGAGCGGGCGATGACGAGCATGAGGATGGACGTCGCGAGGCCCGTCATCAGGCCGAAGACGGCCCACACCGCGGCGCCGAGCACCGCGATGCGCGCCCGCGGCAGGCGGTCCGCGTAGTACGCCAGTGGGATCTCGAGCAGCAGCCCGCCGAGCAGCGTGAGGGCGATCACCGACAGGTAGCCCTGGTTGGTCAGCCCGAAGTGGTCGCGGATCTCCGGCCCGAGGATGCCGAAGACGGTGCGGTCCAGCTCGTCGACCGCGTTGAGCCCGAACAGCACGAGCAGGGGGAAGAGCGCCGCCCCGCCGCTGATCTCGTCGAAGTACCGGCGCGGCCCGCGCGGCTTGTGGACCTCGATCCGCCCGAGGCGGAAGAGCACGGTGCGCGGCGGGTACCCGGCGGCGGTCACTGCTGCAACTCCGCGATCTCCTCGATCTCCGGCCGCTCGGTCGCGTCCGCGACCGCGGACGCGAGGTCGGCCGAAGCCGGGACGTCCTCGACCTTGCGGTCGGCCAGCAGGCTCGGGACCACGATCCCGCGCCGCCGCGCGACGAACCGCAACAGCCCGTCGCGGCCCTCGGCCAGGCCGGCGCCGAGGCCGCCCGGGAGGATCAGCAGGACGAGCAGCAGCCCGACGCCGGTCGCCAGGAACCGCCACTCGTACGGCAGCTCGTACTGCACGAAGAAGACGTAGACGGTGCCGAGGATCGCCCCGGGCACCGACCCGAGCCCGCCGATCACGACGATCGCGAACACGCGAATCGACTCCTCCGGGGAGAAGGGGTTGGCGAAGCCGAAGTTCTGGTTCACGAAGTGCTGGTTGTGCACGAACAGTGCGCCGGCGACGGCCGCGAGGAACCCCGAGAACGCGAAGCCGACGAGCGTCGACCGGATCGCGTTCACGCCGTACGCCTCGGCGCCGCGCGGGTTGTCGCGCAGCGCGATCAGCAGGCGCCCCGTGCGGCTCCGGCGCATCGCGACCGCGGCGGCGACGGCGATCGCGAGCGCGACCAGGCTCACCGTGTAGAACGCGCGCGGCGAGTCGACCACGACGCCCGGGAACAGCTCCGCCTCGTGCTCGAACCGGCCCCGCGGCACCCACTCGAAGTACTCGGTGTTGAGGAGCCAGTAGGCGACGGGGAGCGTGAGCGTGAGCGTCGTGACGGCATAGGTGAGCCCGCCCGCCCGCACGGCCGGCAGCCCGACCGCGACCGCGACGAGCGCCCCGACCGCGCCGGCCGCGACCAGCGCCCAGAAGAACACGAGCCGGACCTCCTGGGTGAGGTACACGGCCGTCGCGGCGCCGATCCCGGCGAACGCCAGCTGGCCGAGGCTCACGTGCCCGGCCCAGCCGGTCAGCACCACCAGGCTGACCGCGACGAGGCCGATGATCGCGGTCGCGGTCGCGATCGTGAGCCGGGCGTTCGACATCCACAGCGGCAGGGTGACGACGAACACCCCGACGGCCGCGAACAGGGCGAGGCGCGGCCAGCGCACCTCGGGCAGCCGCCGGAGCTGCTTGGGGATCGGCCGCATCTCGGGAGCGGCCTGCCAGGTCGAGACCGCCTGGTCCACGACGCGGCTCTCGCGCCGGCGGCGGTTGAGGGCGAGACCGGCGACGACGAACAGGAACAGCACCGGGAACACCTCGACCCGCCGTCCGGTGTCGATGACGATCGCCTGTTCCACGACGCCGAGGCCGACCGCCGCGGCGGTGATGCGTGCGAAGTGCTCCATGCGGCCGATCACGGCCGCCGCCAGCGCGGGGACGAGCACGCTGGTCCCCAGCGCGCTGCCGACCGGGAAGCTCGCGACGCCGGTGCGCAGGAAGATCGTGACGAACGCGAACACCGCGACGATCACCCACACCGTGGACTGGACGCGCCCGATGGGCACGCCGAGGGTGGACGCGCGGTCGGCCCGCTCCGCGACGGCCCGCACGGCGATGCCGGTGCGCGTGTACCGGAGGAACAGGGCGAGCAGCGTCAGCACGACCGGCACGGTGACCATCACCATGACCCAGTTCTCGTCGAAGTTGACGCCGCCGACCGTCATCGTCGCGTCGAAGGGCGGGTCGAGCGTGGGGATCTGCAGCGCGTCGAGGCCGAACCAGCCCGGCATGAAGAGCGTCAGTGCGGTGAGGAGCTGCGCGAGCCCGATCGTCGCCACCGTGAGCACGAGCCGCGGCGAGCGGGAGAAGCGGTTGATGATCGTGCGCTCCACGACGAACCCGACGAAGGCCGCCGCCGCGACCCCGAGCGCGAACGCGACCGGGTAGGGGAGGCCGGTCATCCAGTGGGGGGCACCGCCCGGCGCGTCGCCGGCGAGGAGCAGGAGCACGAACACCGCGGGGACCGCGCCGAGGTCGCCCTGTGCGAAGTTGATGATCCGGTTCGCGCGGTACACGACCGCGAGCCCCACGGCCATGAGCGCGGTCAGCGCGCCGATCACCGCGCCCTGGAGCACCACGCCCCGGCTGGGGCTCCAGAACACGTCCGCGACGGCGAGCATCGCGAGGAGGGGGACGAGCCACGAGAGCCGGGCCAGGCGACCGTCGGCGCGCACGTCGAACGCTACGAGCGCACCGACGGCGACGGCGCACAGCACGAGCTCGGTCCCCCGGCCCGGCTCGAGCCCGAGGACCGCCACCGAGGCCAGGGTGCCGGCGGCGAGCGCCGCCGCCGTCGCCGCGACGGCGCCGTCGGCGCGCGTGCTCACGGCCGTGCCTCCAACAGGGCGACGATCGCGTACGCCGTCGCGTCGGCGGCGGCCTCCTCGTCGAGCGGGGTCGCCCGCAGCTCGGCCCACGCGTCGGGGCCGGTGAGCACGTGCAGCGCGGCCAGGCGGCGGGTCCGCGCGGGTTCGCCGAGGCCGGCGAGCTCGGCGGCGAAGACCCGCCGCAGCTCCGCGTGGGACCACTCGCGCGCGACCGACAGCCGCGCGGCCAGCGCGGGGGAGAACGGGGCGTGCACGTGCGCGGCGCGGCGCACCTCGCCGACGGTCTCGAAGATCGTGCCGCGCGCACGCGCGAGCGCGCGGGCGCGCTCGCGCAGCGGGCCCGTGGCCGGCACCGTGACGAGCAGCGGCCGCAGCAGCTCGTACTGGCGCTCCGCGGCCGCGACGAACAGGTCGTCGAGGTCGTCGAAGTGCACGTAGACCGAGCGGACGGAGACGCCGGCCTCGCTGGCGATCTCGCGCGCGGTCGGGCGGAGCTTGCCGGAGCGCAGGAGCCGCAGGACGGCGTCGACGACCGCGACCCGGGTGCGCCGCGAGCGGGCGGTGCGGCCGTCGCTGACGGGGGTCACGCTCACCGCGGGCCGCCCGCTCGGGCCGCGTCCGGGCGTCGCCGGTGGCGCGCCGTCCCCCCGTGGCCCTCGCTCATCGGGCGGTCACCCTACGAATCCTTCACACCGCGTGCAAGACCGGTCCCGGAGGGCACGCGGAGCGGACGACCCGGGCCTCAGGGGACGATCCGGTACACGAGGCTCCCGGTCGCGACGAGCCGGCCGCGCGAGTCCTCGACGCGGATCTCCGAGAAGTGGGTGTCGCGCCCGCGCTTGACGCAGCGCGCCGTGGCGACCAGGTCGCCCTCGGCCCGGCCGGTGTAGTTGACGGTCATGGTGACCGTCGACGCGCGCAGGCCCTTGTCGAAGTCGTGGCCCGCCCACACCGCCGCCGCGCCGGCGGTGTCGACGAGTGCCGCGACGGCGCCGCCGTGGTACTCCTTGCCGTCGTTCGTCAGGTGGTCGGAGAACGGGACCCGCAGCCGCACACCGTCGGGGCCCCACTCCTCCACGGTCGTCCCCATCGACTCGATGAAGCGGGTGCGCACCATCAGCGTGCGCATCCGCTCGCGCCACGCCGCCTGCTCCTCCTCGGTGAGCGCCATGTCGCGAGCCTAGGCTCGGCCCGTGGCAGGCGGCCTGCGCGTCCGGGTCGAGAGCAGGAGCGGCCTCGTCCGCGTCCACGCGGTGCTCGACGAGGGCGTCGAGGTCGAGGGCGGCGCCGCCGAGCGGCACCCCGACGGCGACGTCCTCGTGCGCGGCGGGAGCCGCACCGTCGAGGTCCGGTGCGCGCGCGGCGCCGACGTGGTGGTCGGGTCGAGGACCGGTTCCGTCGAGGTGCACGGCGAGCCCGGGGCGGTGCGGGTGACCTGCGGCAGCGGCAGCATCGACGTCGCCCGGGCGGCCGAGCTGGACGCGCGCACCGCCTCGGGCAGCGTCGCGGTGCACGCGTGCGACGGCACCTGCCGGGTGGTCGTGGGGAGCGGGAGCGTGCGCATCGGCCGGGCCGCGCACGCGGCGGTCGCCGCGGTGTCGGGCTCCGTGCAGGCCGACGAGGTGGGCGGCGCCGACGTCAAGACGGTGTCCGGGGCGATCTCGATCGGGGCGCGTGCGCAGGGCCGGTTCGTCGCCCGCAGCGTCTCGGGCGCGGTCGAGGTCGTGCTGCCCGCCGGGTGCAGCCCGCGGGCGAGGCTGCGGTCGGTGAACGGGTCGGTCCGGGCCGAGTGCGAGCACGGCGAGGACGGCGAGGTCGACGTCAAGACGGTGAGCGGGACGATCCGAGTGCGATGCCGGTGACGGTGACGACCGGGGCGATCGCGTTCACCGACATCGTCGGGTTCACGGAGCTGACCGACACGCACGGCGACGAGCTGGCGCTCGCGCTGCTCGAGCGGCAGGAGCGCGCGGTGCGCGGCGCGCTGCCCGCGTGCGGCCGGATCGTCAAGGAGCTGGGTGACGGGCTCCTGCTGTGGTTCGACGACGCGGCCGAGGCGCTGCGCAGCTGCCTCGCGCTCCAGCGGCGGCTCGACGAGGAGTCGGACGGCGAGCTGCCGCTGTGGCTGCGCGTCGGGCTGCACTGGGGGCGGCCGCAGCGCCGCGGCGACGACATCATCGGGCGGGACGTGAACCTCGCCGCCCGCATCGTCGACCTCGCGGGCCCGTCCGAGGTGCTGTGCTCGGGCGCCGTGGCCGAGGTCGTCGGCCCGCTCGCCGGGGTCGCGTACGAACCGCTCGGCCCGGTCTACGTGCGCGGGTTCGCGGAGCCGGTCCCGCTGGTGCGCGCCGTGCCCGCCTGAGCGCCGGGCGGGTCAGGGATTCGCCGCCGGCGCGTCGCCCGCCTCGGCCGCGTCGCCGAGCAGGACCGGCATCATCCAGCGCGCCGCCTCGAGCGCGCCGGCGTCGGAGAAGTGTCGGCCGTCGGGGAGCGCGCCGGGCGTGGCGAGGGACGGGCCGAACGCACCGCCCGGGCAGATCCGGCCCGCGAGGTCGAGCACGCGCACGTCGTCGCGGCGGCGGTCGAGGCGGGCGATGGTGCCGCCGTTGACGCGCGCGAGCGGCGTGTCCGGCCCGCCGGGCGTGTCGGGCGAGCACGGGATCGTGAGCCAGGTCGCGACCGCGCCGCGCGCGGTGAGCACGTCGGCGGCGGCCTCGTACTCGCGCAGCTGCCAGCGGTCGAACGTCGGGCTGCCGGGCTCGAGGAACGCGTCCTGCCCGGGGACGCGCCGCGGCACGAGCTCCCAGATCGTGTAGAGCACCACGACCGCGTCGGGGTCGAACTCGTCGATCGCGGCGCGCCAGCGTCCCGCCCAGTCGTCGCAGCCCTCCGACTGGCGCGTCTCGCCGTAGCCCGCGATGCGAGGCGCGTACCGCGCGAGGCTGCACCACTTGCGCGCCTCGTTGCGCACCACCACGCGGCCCGTCTCGCGCGCGAAGAGCTCGAGGCCCCGGCCGAGGGTCATCGCGACGGAGTCGCCGACGACCATCACCCGGACCGGGCGCGGCGCGTCGAGCGGCCGGTGCCACGCCGGCGACGTGCCGGCCGCGTCCGCGACCCGGGCGGCCGCGTCCGCCCGCGGCGCGGCCGGCCCGCGGGCGGGCGGTGGTGCGGGGTCGGGTGCGGTGGCCGGCGGCCGGGCCGCGACGGGTTCGAGCACGAACGGCGGCGGCGGGGGCGACACGGTCACGAGCACCAGCGCGCCGGCGATCGCCGCGGCGGCGGCCGGGGCGAGGCGGCGGGCGGCGGCCGGCGACAGCCGCCCGTCGAGGACCGGCTGTTCGAGGAACAGGTACGAGACGACCGCGGCCGACAGCGTCAGCAGGCACCGGAGGGCGAGGAGCTGGGGGGCCGGCAGGCCGACGCGCTCGGGCGTGAGCCACAGGAACAGCGGCCAGTGGTAGAGGTACGCGCCGTACGAGACGCGTCCGAGCGCAACGAGCGGCGCGGCGGCGAGGGGCCGGGCGACCGGGGTCCCCGCGACGACGGCGGCGAGCACCACCGCGACCAGCACGGCGTGGAGCGCGAACCCGCCGCGGTACAACCAGGTGTCGGTGCGCTCGGCGGTGCACCACAGCACGGCGACGGCCGCGAGCGCCGCGGCGCCGGCGGCGGTGAGCGCGAGCCGCGTGCCGCGCCGCCGCGGTGCCGGGCGGCCCGCGACGGCGAGGGCGAGGACCGCGCCGACGAGGAGCTCCGCCGCACGCGTGTCGGTCCCGAAGTAGACGCGGCTCGGGTCGCCGGCCAGCGCGCGCGACAACACCACCGACCCGGCGGCGCCGGCGGCGAACACCGCCGCGAGCGCGGCCCGCGAGCCGCGCGTGAGCCACGCGAGCGCCGCCACCGCCGGCGGGAACACCACGTAGAACTGCTCCTCGATGGCGAGCGACCAGAAGTGCAGCACCGGCGACGGGGTGTCGAACAGCTCCGTGTAGTCGCGCCCGTCCGCGAGGAACCGCCAGTTGGCCACGTAGCCGAGCGCGCCGAGCACGTCGCCGCGCAGGTCGCGCACCTGTGCCGCGTCCGCGGCGAACCCGCCGAACGCGAGGACCGCCGCGAGCGTCACGAACGCCGCCGGGAGCAGGCGCCGCGCGCGTCGGGCCCAGAACGCGCCGAGACGGATCGTCCCCTCCGCGTCGTGCTCGCGCACGAGCAGCGTCGTGATGAGGAACCCCGAGAGCGTGAAGAACGCGCTCACCGCGAGGAACCCGCCGGGCAGCGCGCCGACGTCCGCGTGGAACACGATCACCGCCGCGACCGCCAGGCCGCGCAGGCCGTCGAGCGCGCGGACGCGCCCGGCGCCGGCCCCGCCGCTCAGGCCGAGGGCACCCCTCACCCGGCCTGCCGCGCCACCGCCGACGCCTTGTCGAGGGCCCGCGCCGGGTCGAGGTACCGGCCGCGCACCCCGCCCGGCCCGACGTCGTGGACCGGCCGCAGGTCGTCGTCGAGCTCGTACACGAGCGGCTCGCCGGTCGGCAGGTTCAGTTCCACGACCGCCTCGGCGCTCATCCCGTCGAGGTGCTTCACGAGGCTGCGCAGCGAGTTGCCGTGCGCGACGACGAGGACGGTCGCGCCGGCGCGCAGGTCGGGGACGATCGCGTCGTACCACCAGGGGAGCATGCGGTGGAGCACGTCCGCCAGGCACTCCGAGGCCGGGAGCGCGTCACGCGGGAGCGACGCGTACCGGGCGTCGTAGCCCCAGCGCGGGTCGTCGACGGCGAGCGGGGGCGGCGGCACGTCGTAGGACCGGCGCCAGACCTTGACCTGCTCGACGCCGTAGCGCTCGGCCGTCTCCTTCTTGTTCCGACCCTGCAGGTCGCCGTAGTGGCGCTCGTTGAGCCGCCACGACCGGCGCACCGGCAGCCAGCTCCGGCCGCACTCGGCGAGGGCGAGCTCCGCGGTGCGGATCGCGCGGACCTGCACGGAGGTGTGGAGCACGTCGGGCAGCACGCCGTGCGCCCGCAGGTCGGCGCCCCCCTGGCGCGCCTCGTCCCGGCCCTGGTCGGTCAGGTCGACGTCGACCCAGCCGGTGAACAGGTTCTCCAGGTTCCACGCGCTCTGGCCGTGGCGGAGCAGGACGAGCGTGTACGGCACGGGCGGCTCCTCTCGGCCGTGCATTCTGGCCCGCCGGGCGCCTCCGGCGCCCCTCGACCCGCCGGCGAGCCGGGTCCGTCCCGTAGCCTGCCCCGCCGGTGCCGGACCTCCACGTCGTCACGCTGTGCACGGGGAACGCGGCCCGGTCGGTCATGGCCGGCGCGATCCTGCGCGAGCACGTGCCCGGCCTGCGCGTCACGACCTCCGGCACCCACGTCATCGAGGGGATGCCGATGAGCTGGCGGACCCGGGACGCGATCGCGTCGCTCGGGCTCCCCGTCCCCGACCACCGGAGCCACCAGGCGACCGCGCGGGAGCTCGACACGGCCGATCTCGTGATCGCGCTCGCCCGCGAGCACGTCCAGTGGATGCGCCGCGTCCACCCCGCCGCCGCGGCGCGCACCGCGACGCTCAAGCGCCTCGCCCGCGACCTGCCGCCGGGGCCCGCGCCACTGTGGGAGCGGCTCGCGGCGATGCGCCTCCAGGAGGTGCGGCTCGAGCCGTGGGAGGACGTCGCCGACCCGGCGGGCGGCGACCTCGACGTGTTCCTCGCCTGCGCACGCGAGATCGCGGACCTGCTGCACGCCGTGATCCCGCGCCTGTAGCCCCGCGGCCGCCGCCCGCGCGCCGGTAGCGTTCGGTCCCGTGCCGCCCGACCTCGCGTCGCTCGTCGACCCCCGCCACAGCGCGCTCGTGCTGCAGGAGGTGCAGAACGGCGTCGTCGGCAGCCCGTCGGCCCTGCCCGCGCTGGCGGAGGCCGCGGCCGCCGTCGGACTGGTGCGCAACTGTGCCCGCCTGGCGCGTGCCGCGCGCGCCGCGCGGATCCCGGTCTTCCACTGCACCGCCGAGACGCGCGACGACGGCATCGGCGCCAACCGCAACGCGCGGCTGTTCGCCGGCGTCCGGAAGTCGGCCGTACGGCTCTCGCCCGGCAGCGACGCCGTGCGCGTGCCGGACGAGATCGGCGTGGAGCCGTCGGACGTCGTGTTGCCCCGCCACCACGGGTTGGGACCGATGACCGGCACGCAGCTCGACCCGATGCTGCGGAACCTCGGCGTCACGACGATCGTCGGCGTCGGGGTGTCGGTCAACATCGGCATGACGAACTTCGCGTTCGACGCCGTCAACCGCGGCTACCAGATGGTGATGCCGCGTGACGCCGTCGCGGGCGTGCCCGCCGAGTACGCGCAGGCGGTGCTCGACAACACGCTCGCGCTCGTCGCGACGCTCACGACGACCGACGAGGTGCTCGCGGCCTGGGCGCGTTGACGCGGCCCGCGCCGGTCAACGCCGCGGCTCGAGCGAGGTGAGGGCGAACGAGCCCTCCTCGGTGTAGGTGACGGTCCCGATGGGTGACGGCGACCGCACCTCGACCGAGCGGGTGCCCTTGACGAGCATCCCGTCGCGTGTCGAGTACCAGGTCTCGAACCGCTCCCGTCCCTCCCGGTCGCCGCCGATCGTCCGGTCGGCCCGGTAGCGGTAGGTCTCGACCTCGAGCGCCCCGACGCGCACGGTCTCGACGCCGACGAAGGTGTTGGGGCCGCTCGACACCGTCTCGGTGCCGTCGCCGGTCACGCCGCGGCACGTCTGGGTCCACGAGTCGCCCGGCTCGGCCGTCGTGTCGATCGTGACGCCCGGCGGCGAGCAGGTGAGCTCGACGAGCACGGACTCCTCGAACGCGACGAAGTCGAAGCGCTGGAACGTGCGCCCGCCGGTCTCCTCGAGCCGCGCGCCGCGGGGGCACAGGTCCCACTCCTGCCAGTGGTGCGTCGAGTAGTCGATGCGCAGCGTGAAGCAGCCCGCCGCGTGGGTGACGGTGGCCGGCAGGGTCGCGCCCCACTCCTGGCGGGTGTCGAGGAACGACAGGCGCTCGGTGCCCTGCGCGGCGTACGCGTAGACGCCGGCCGCGGGGAGGAGGAAGCCGCCCGACGCGTCGCCCTCCTCCCGGTGCCGGCGGTACTCCTCGACCGCCTCGCCGACGTCCGCCTCCTCGGCGCCGCGCCCGCGCCAGGCCAACGCGAACGCGACGGCGGCGCCCGCGAGCAGCGCGGCCGCGACGAGCGCGCCGACGCGGCGCGGCCTGCGGTACCAGGGGCGGCCGGGGACGGATCCGGCGGTGCGGGCCACGGTCCGAGGCTCGCGGCGAACGGTGGTCGCGCCCAGGGGCGAACGGCCCGGGCGGTGCCGGCTCGACGGCACCTCCGGGCGGTGGGCGGCGCGGGCCGCCGCTCAGCGGCTCGCCGCGCGCCGCTCGACGAGGCCGCACGCGAACTCGTACAGCTCCATGTCGAGCGCGTTGTCGTTCGCGATCCGGTCGCGGAAGGCGGCGTCGACGGGCGGGCCGGAGGTCGTCGCGGCGCGCAGGGGCTCGCCGAGGTCCCAGCCGAACCGCTGCGCGACGGCCTCGCACAGGTCGTCGAAGCGCTCCTGGATCCCGACGACGTCGACGGACTCGAGCCGCTCCTTCGCCCGCTCGAGCCGGTCCCGGGTGTGCTCGAAGCGCGCCCACATCCCGTCGGCGAGCACCTCCTCGGCGCGCAGCGAGAACATCCGGACCATGTGGTCGTGGATGTTGTGGTGGAAGCGCCACGGGTCCTCGTAGATGGTCTCGAGGTCGGCGCCCGCGTACTCCGGGATCACGTCGCGGAACCGGCGGAGCTGGGACAGCGTCCGCTCGACCGGGTCGCGCAGGATGGTCAGCGTCGTGAACGGCGCGTCGAGCAGCTCGACCGTCGCGAGCGGGAAGTGCCCGGCGATCGCCCGGATCGAGCCGCGCTCGGCGCGCCAGTGCGACAGCAACGCCGGGACCGAGACCGCTGCGTCGACCCCGCCGCCGTGGCGGCGGGCCGGGTACACGGCGTCGTCGCCGAGGTGCTGCTTCATGCGGCGGGTCAGCGTGGTCGAGCCGGTCCGCATGACGCGCACGAAGAAGAGGCGCTCGCCCGCGTCCCGAGGCGCCCGGCCCTGCGTCACGGGCCGCAGCCTACCGGCCGCTCCCGGTGCCCGGGTCCGGGGCGGGGGCGGCCGCCGCCCTGTATCTGACGGATCGTCAGATATAGGCTGCGCACGGCCCGCCGGCCGCCGGCGGCGCCCCGCGACGCGACGGGGGAGGAACATGGCGCCCCAGATCCCCAAGATCATCTCGGTCGACGACCACGTCATCGAGCCGCCCGGCGTCTGGCAGGAGCGCCTCCCGGAGCGCTTCAAGGCGGTGGGGCCGCGGCTCGAGCGGCGCAAGATCAAGGCGATGCGCTTCGTCGGCGGCGTGTTCTCCTACGAGGAGGCCGGCGAGCACGAGGACGGGACGTGGTGCGACTGGTGGCTCGTCGAGGACCTCGCGTGGCCGCTCACGCGCCTGTCGGCGGCGGCCGGCTACCCGCGTGACGAGGTCACGGTCAGCCCCATCACGATGGAGGACATGCGCCCGGGCTGCTGGGACCCGAAGGCGCGCCTCGAGGACATGGACGTGAACCACGTCGAGGCGTCGCTGTCGTTCCCGAGCTTCCCCCGCTTCTGCGGCCAGACGTTCTACGAGCGCCACGACAAGGAGCTCGCGGACCTGTGCGTCAAGGCGTACAACGACTGGATGCTCGACGAGTGGTGCGCGGGCTCGGGCGGCCGCCTCATCCCGTTGATCATCGTGCAGCTCTGGGACCCCGAGAAGGCGGCCGCCGAGGTGCGGCGCAACGCCGCGAAGGGCTGCCACGCGGTCACGTTCTCGGAGATCCCCCCGTTCCTCGGGCTCCCCTCGGTGCACGACGAGAACCGCTTCTGGGACCCGTTCCTCGCGGCGTGCGAGGAGACCGACACCGTCGTGTGCATGCACATCGGCTCGTCGTCGAAGATGCCGTCGACGTCCGGCGACGCGCCGCCCGCGGTGGGCTCGACGCTCACCTACATGAACGCCGCGATGTCGCTCACCGACTGGCTGATGTCGGGACTGTTCGAGCGGTTCCCGCGCCTGCGCATCGCCTACAGCGAGGGGCAGATCGGCTGGATCCCGTACGTGCTCGAGCGCGCGGACAAGGTCTGGGAGGAGAACCGCGGTTGGGGCGGCGTCGCCGACAAGGTGAAGCGTCCGCCGTCGGAGTACTACTTCGAGCACGTCTACGGCTGCTTCTTCGACGACCCCCACGGCCTGCGCAACATCGACGCCGTGGGCCGCGACAACGTGACCTTCGAGACCGACTACCCCCACAGCGACTCCACCTGGCCGCACACCAAGAAGGTGGCCGAGGAGATCATGAAGGACCTCGACCAGGAGACGGTCGACAAGATCTGCCGGACGAACGCGATCCGGATGCTGTCGCTCGACCTCTGACCGGCCCCTCCCCGCGGCTCACGTCGCCGTGCGCCGCGTCTGCGTCCACGCCGGGTCGAACCCGGGCGTGCGACCCGACCACCGCGCGGCGGCCGAGAAGTCCGGTGCGGCGCTCGCCGGGCGCGGCCTGGGCGTCGTGAGCGCGGGAGGCGACGTCGGCCCGGTGGGGGTGCTCGTGGGCTGCGTGGCCGCCCGGGCACCGCCCACGGTGCCGAGATGGACCGGCCGCGACGAGGCCTCCCCGCGCGCCGGACGGGCGCGTCAGGCGGTGAGCGCCGGCGCGAGGCGGCGCCACGCGTCGAGCGGCAGGCCCGTCACGCCCTCCGGCGACAACGCCTGCACGCACACGTGGTCGGCCCCCGCGTCGAGGTGCGCCTGCACGCGGGCGCGGACGGCGTCCTCGTCGCCCCACACGACCAGCGCGTCGACGAGACGGTCGGACGCCCCGTTGGTGAAGTCGTCGTCGGTGAAGCCCAGCCGCCGCCAGTTGTTCACGTAGTTCGGCAGCTCCGTGTACACCTGCAACGCGGCGCGCGCCACCCGGCGGGCCGTGTCCGCGTCGGCGCCGAGGACGACCTTCTGCTCCACCGCGAGCACCCCGGCGTCGCCGAGGACCCCGCGTGCCGCGTGCGTGTGCTCGGGGGGCACGTTGTAGGTGAGCGCGCCGTCGGTGCGCTCGGCCGCGAGCGCGAGCATCCTCGGTCCCAGCGCGGCGAGCACCCGCGCCGGGGTCGTCGCGGGGCCGTGCGCGAGGAACAGCGAGGCGTCCATGCGGTCGAGGTAGGCGCGCATCGTCTCGAGGGGGCGGCCGTAGCCGGCACCGTGCAGACCCTCGACCGCCGGCCGGTGGCTCACGCCGAGCCCGAGCACGAAGCGACCGGGGAAGGCCTCCTCGATCGTCCTCCACGCGGCGTTGGTGGTCATCGCCGTGCGCGACGTCACCGGGACCACGCCGGTCGCGACGGTCACGCGCGCGGTGGCACCGAGGGCCAGCGTCGAGGCCACGAGGGCGTCGCGCCCCACGGCCTCGGGCAGCCAGATGGCGCCGTAGCCGAGCGCCTCCAGCTCGGCGGCGAGCTCCCGGGCGCGTGCCGACGGGACGAGGTCGAGCTGGAACGTCCAGACGCCGGTGCGGCCGAGGTCCACGGTCCCGACGGTACCGAGGGCTAGCGTGCGCGTGCACGAGACGGGGAGGCACGCATGGTCGCAGGGAGGTGGCGCGCGAGCAGCGGGCGCGGGCGCGGGCTGCGGATCGCGGCGGCGGTGGTCGTGGGGGCGACGGTCGGCGCCGCGTGCGGCGACGACGACGGCGGGAGCGGGCTCACCAAGGAGGAGTTCATCGAGGCGGCGGACGCGATCTGCGCGCGGTACGAGGAGCGGCTCGACGCGCTCGGCGAGGAGCTCGCGGCGGACGCGACCCTCGAGGACGTGGCGCGGCTCTTCCTCGACGAGGGGCTCCCGCTGTTCCGCGAGCAGATCGCGGAGCTGCGCGCGCTGGAGGCCCCCGAGGCCGACGCCGAGGACCTCGCCCGGCTCTGGGACGACCTCGAGGAGGCCACCGAGGACCTGGAGCAGGCGGTCGAGGAGGACCCGCAGGGAACGCTGAGCGGCGAGCTCGACCCGTTCGCCGAGCAGCGGGCCACCGCGCAGGAGTACGGCTTCGAGGAGTGCGGCTCCGACTGACCCGGCGGGGCGCGAGAAAATAGAACGCGTTACAGTCGCGGCATGGCCACGGCACCGCAGCTGCTCATCGGCGGGGAGTGGGTCGACGGGGGCGACGGCGCGTACGAGGTCGTGAACCCGGCGACCGAGGAGGTGGTCGGCCTCGCGCCCGAGGCCTCGGTCGAACAGGCGCGCGCCGCCGCCGCGGCGGCGCGCGACGCGTTCGCGTCGTGGTCGCGGACCGCGCCGGAGGAGCGGGCCGAGCTGCTGGGGCGGGCCGCCGAGCGGATCAGGGCCCGGTTCGACGAGCTGCTGCCGCTCGTGATCGCCGAGACCGGCTGCACCGCGGCGGTCGGCAAGCAGATGCAGGTGCCGACGGCGTGGACCCGCTTCGAGACGTACGCGCGCCTGGCGGTCGAGTCGCAGGACATCCCGCTTCCTCCCCAGGAGATGCCGGCCACCGCGCTCGCGCCCGGCGGCCTGATGGGCGCGCTCGTGCGGCGTGTGCCGGTCGGCGTCGTCGCGTGCATCACGCCGTACAACTTCCCGATCGTCAACATGGCCGGCAAGCTCGGGCCGGCGCTCGCGACCGGCAACACCGTCGTCGTGCGGCCCGCGTCGCAGAACCCGCTCGCGGTGATCGAGCTGGTGCGGATCCTGCACGAGGTGGGGTTCCCGCCGGGTGTCGTCAACGTCGTCACCGGATCCACCCCCGCGACCGGCGAGGCGCTCGTCGAGTCCCGCGACGTGGACATGGTGTCGTTCACGGGCTCGACCGCGGTGGGCCTGCGCATCGCCGAGGTCGGCGGCCGGACGATGAAGCGCCTGCTGCTCGAGCTGGGCGGCAAGGGCGCGGCGGTCGTGTTCGACGACGCCGACGTGCGCACGGCGGTGACGATGATCGGCTCCGTGTGGACGTTCCACTCGGGGCAGATCTGCACGGCACCCACGCGCGCGATCGTCCAGCGCGGGGTCTACGACCAGGTCGTCGACGGGCTGGCGAAGCTCGCGGCCGCGCTGAAGGTCGGCGACCCGTACGAGCCCGACACGGTCGTCGGCCCGGTGATCACGGCCGCGCACCGCGACCGCATCGAGGGCTACGTGCGCTCGGCGCGCGAGGAGGGCGGCGAGATCCGGGCGGGCGGCGAGCGGCCCGAGAAGCCCGACCGCGGGTTCTACGTCGCGCCGACGCTGGTGGCCGGGTGCCGGCCCGACATGCGGGTCGCGCGCGAGGAGATCTTCGGGCCCGTCGTCGTCGCGATCCCGTTCGACGACGAGGACGAGGGCATCGCGATCGCCAACGACAGCGACTACGGCCTGTACGACTACGTGTTCAGCCGGGACACGAACCGGGCCTTCCGCGTGAGCCGGCAATTGCGCGCCGGCAACGTCGGGATCAACACGACGCAGCGCAACCACCACGCGCCGTTCGGCGGGATGAAGTACAGCGGGGTCGGCCGCGACGGCGGCGTGTTCGGGCTGCACGCGTACACCGAGATGCAGTCGGTCGTCTGGCCCGGTTGACGGGCGCCGCACCAGGACGGTTCCCGATGACGACCCCGAACGTGACGATCGTGCCCGACGGCGTGCTCGCCTACGGGCTGCAGCTCCCGGTGCAGGCGCTGTCGGTGCGCACCTCGGCGCCGTGGGAGCGCGACGGCGCGACCGTCGACGACATGGTCGCGGCCGCGCGGGCCTGCGACGAGGCCGGGTTCCTGTACGTGGCGGTCTGCCACCACGTCGCGGTGCCGCGCGGTCCCGCCGAGACGATGGGCACCCAGTGGTTCGACCCGTTCACCACGCTCGGCTACCTCGCCGCGTGCACCACCCGGACGCGCATGATGACCAACGTGTTCGTGGTCGCGTACCAGCACCCGCTGCAGACCGCGAAGGCCGTCGCGACGCTCGACGCGCTCTCCGGCGGTCGCGTGATCCTCGGGGTCGGCGCCGGGCACGTGGAGGGCGAGTTCGAGGCCCTCGGCGTGCCGTTCGCGGACCGCGGCCGGATCACCGACGAGGCGATCGACGCGATCGCGGGTGCGCTCGCGGACGAGTGGCCGGCCCACCGCGGCGACCGGTGGTCGTACTCCGGCGTCGGGCAGCGCCCCCGGCCGGTGCAGCGCCCGCGCCCGCCGATCTGGGTCGGGGGCTCGGGCCGCCCCGCGCTGCGGCGCGTCGCGGCCCGCGGCGACGGGTGGATCCCCCAGGGCACCCCGCGCGCGCAGCTCCCCGCCGACATCGAGTTCATCCTGCGGGAGCGGGACGCGCGGCGGCCGGGTGCGGTGCCCGAGATCGGGTACATCACCGAGCACGTGTACGTCGGCACGCCGTCGTGGGACCTGCCGCGCCACGCCGTGTCGGGCCCGCCGGGGCGCATCGTCGAGTCGTTCGACGAGCTGGGGCGGATGGGGGTGAGCCACCTGCAGGTCCGCTTCGCGAGCCGCAGCGCGTCGGAGCTGTGCGACCAGATCGCGGCGTTCGGCGCGGAGGTCGGGCCGCACCTGCGCCGCGTCCCGCTCACGTAGGCAGGAGGGGAGCCGTGCCGATCCTCACGATGCGCCAGGACTTCCGCGCCCCGGCATTCGGGCCGGCCTCGACGCGCGACATCTACGCGGCCGCGATCGAGCAGATGCGCTGGGCGGCGTCGCAGGGGTTCGACTTCCTCGTCCTGTCGGAGCACCACGGGGTCGACGACGGGTGGATGCCGGCGCCGCTCACGATGGCCGCGTCGCTGCTGGGCGCGACCGAGCGCGTGCCCGTGCTGCTGTCGGCCGCGATCGTCCCGCTGCACGACCCCGTCCGGCTCGCGGAACAGATCGCGGTGATCGACAACGCCCACCCGGGCCGGCTCTGGACGGTGCTGGGCGCGGGCTACCGCGAAGAGGAGTTCGCGATGGCCGGCGCGGACCACCGGTCACGCGGGCGCACGCTCGAGGAGTACACGGCGGTGATGCTGCGCGCGTGGACCGGCGAGCCCTTCGAGTGGCGCGGCCGGACGATCCGGGTGACGCCGCGCCCGGTGACACAGCCCCACCCGACGGTGCTGATGGGCGGCGGCGTGCCCGCGGCCGCGCGCCGGGCGGCCCGCCTGCGGCTGCCGATGCTCCCGATGAACACCGACGAGTCCGTCGTCGCCGCGTATCACGACGAGGCGCGCCGGGTCGGCTTCGACGGCGGGTTCGTCATGGTCCCCGAGGGGCCGACGTTCGTCCACGTCTGCGACGACCCCGAGCGCGCGTGGGAGGAGATCGCCCCCTACCTGCTGTACGAGACCCAGACGTACGCGTCGTTCCAGACGCCGGGGCAGCACTCGACCCCGCGGGTCGACGCGCGCGACGTGGCCGACCTGCGCCGGGCGCCGCAGATCTGGGTCGGCACCCCCGACGACATCGTGGCCCGGGCGAAGGAGCTCCCGCCGGGCGCGGCGCTGAACTTCCACCCCCTCGCCGGGGGGTTGCCCCCCGACGTGGCGTGGTCGAGCCTCGAGCTGTTCGCGCGCAACGTGCTCCCGCGGCTGCGTTGACGCGCCGGTCGCGTCGCGAAGGCGTAACGAAGCGCGAAAGGCCCTGGGCAGCCGCGGGTCCTCCCGGTACGGTCCGCGCAACCCGTCACCGGAGGTGCCCCATGGCCCGCTATCGGCGGTTCGACACCCTGCGCGAGCCCGCGAACCGCGCGCGCGACGACCTGGAGCCCGTCCGGCTCCGCCGCGCCGGCCTCAAGGCGGCGATGAGCGGCCTGGAGCTCGCGCTCGCGGCCCCGGCACGCGGGCGCGAGGACGAGTGGCGGCGCGGCGTGCGCGAGGCCCTCGACTCGCTGCACGAGGTGTGGAACCGCCACGTGCTCGAGACCGAGTCGCCCGGGGCGTTCCTCGACGAGCTCGTGGCCGAGGCGCCGCGGCTCGCGAACCCGGTGCAGCGCCTGCGCGAGGAGCACGGCGAGATCCTGTCGGAGCTGCTGGCCGCCGACGAGGCCATGCGCGCCGACGCGGTCGACGCCGACGGGCTGCGGGAGCGGTTGACCGCGGTGCTGTGCATGCTGGCACGCCACCGCCAGCGCGGCGCCGACCTCGTCTACGAGGCGTTCGACGTGGACATCGGCGGGGGCGCCTGACGCGCCCCGCCCGGCGGCGGGCGGCCCGCGCCCCCGGCGACCGGTTAGGTTGCCGCCGTGCGGACGACCCGTCACCTCGCGTTCACCCTCGCCACCCTCCTCGCGCTCGGGGCCTGCTCCGGCGGCGACGGCGGGTCGCGGTCCGGTTCCGGCCCGCAGCGGCCGGTGGTCGACCTGGAGGGTGCCGCCCCTGCGGCCTTCGAGGTCCACGGCAGCGTCGAGCAGGTGTGGCTGACGGGCGCCGAGCCGGGCGCGCCGCTCCGGCTCGTCGACGCCGACGACCGGCTGGTCGCCGAGGCGGAGGCGGACGCGCGCGGCAGCCTGATCTTCCGGGACGTCGAGCCGGGCCCGGGCTACCGCGTCGCCTCGGACGGCACCGTGTCGGGCGCCGTCGAGGTCGTCGCGCCCGACGACCACCCCGATCCGTCGTTCTACGCGTCGCAGGAGATCGGCGAGGGGTACGGCTACGTCGAGACCCGTGACGGCACGCTGCTCGCGCTCAACGTGGAGCTCCCCGGGCCGCCCGACGAGGGCCCCTACCCGACGGTGATCGAGTACTCCGGGTACTCGCCGGCCGATCCCGACGCGCCGCAGCCGTCGACGCTGATCCTCCAGAACCTCGGCTTCGCGACGGTCGGCGTCAACATGCGCGGCACGGGCTGCTCGGGCGGCGCGTTCCAGTTCTTCGAGACGCTCCAGTCGACCGACGGCTACGACGTCGTCGAGGCGATCGCGGCCCAGCCGTGGGTCGAGCACGGCGAGGTCGGCATGGTCGGCCTGTCGTACCCCGGCATCAGCCAGCTCTTCGTGGCGGCGACGCAGCCGCCCCATCTCGCCGCGATCGCCCCGCTGTCGGTGATCGCCGACACCGCCCGCGGCACGCTCGCGCCGGGCGGGATCCTCAACAACGGCTTCGCGACGTCGTGGGCCGAGGAGCGCCAGCGGGACGCGCAGGCCGCGCCCGAGGGCGGCCAGGCCTGGGCGCGCCGGCGCATCGAGAACGGCGACGAGACGTGCCGGGCGAACCAGGCGCTGCGCGACCAGTCGCCCGACATCCTCGAGATGATCGACGAGAACCGGTACTGGACCGACGAGGTCGCCGCGCCGCTCGCGCCCGAACTGTTCGTGGACCGCATCGAGGTGCCGGTGTTCCTCGCCGGGGCCTGGCAGGACGAGCAGACCGGCGGCTACTTCGCCAACATGCTCGACGACTTCACGGGCACGGACCGGGCGTGGTTCACGGTCACCAACGGCGGGCACACGGACGCGCTCGGGCCGGCGGTGTTCGACCGCTGGCTGCAGTTCCTGCAGATCTACGTCGCGCGCGACGTGCCGCGCCGGCCCGCCGCCGCGGCGGTGGTGGCGTCGACGATCGGTTCGGCCGTCTTCGGCGTGCCGGTCGAGCTGCCGCCCGACCGGTTCGCGCAGGTCGCCTCGCTGGAGGAGGCGCGCCGCGTGTTCGAGTCCGACCCGCGGCTGCGCGTCCTGTTCGAGAACGGCGCCGGCGGCGCGCCCGGCGCGCCGGTGCCCACGTTCGAGGCCGGTTTCGAGGGGTGGCCGGTGCCGGGCACGCAGGCCCGCGCGTGGTACCTCGCGCCCGGCGGCGTGCTGGCCGACTCCGCGGCGGAGGACGAGTCGGAGGCGTCGTACCGGTACGACCCGTCCCGCGCGCAGACGACGACCCTGGCGGGGGACTCGAGCGAGGCGCCCTGGCGGGCGCTCCCCGACTGGCAGTGGGTGCCGCCCCCGGAGGGCACCGCGCTCGCCTACGAGACCGCGCCGCTCGCGGAGGACCTCGTGATGGTGGGCACCGGCAGCGTCGACCTGTGGATCCGCGCCGACCAGGACGACGTCGACCTGCAGGTGACGCTGAGCGAGGTACGGCCCGACGGCACGGAGGTGTTCGTCCAGGCCGGGTGGCTGCGGGCGAGCCATCGCGCGCTGCACGACGACGCGACGGAGCTGCGGCCGCTCCACACGCACACCGAGGAGGACGCGGCGCCGTTGCCGGAGGGCGAGTGGAGCGAGGCGCGCGTCGAGCTGTTCCCGTTCGGCCACGTGTTCCGGGCCGGGTCGCGGGTGCGGGTCCAGGTCGACGCACCCGGCGGCACGCGGCCGCGCTGGAAGTTCGAGGCGCTCCCCGCGGCCGGCGACGCGCGGGTGTACGTCGCCCAGGGCGGCCGCCACGCGTCGCGGGTCGTGCTCCCGGTCGTCGAGCCGGGGGTCGGGGTCCCGCGCGCGTACCCGCCCTGCCCGTCGCTGCGCGCCCAGCCGTGCCGGTGACCCCCGGCCCCGCCGGCCGCCGCCCCGCGCCGGGCGCCGTGCCGCGCCCGGCCGTCAGTCGGGGAGGAGCGCCAGCACGAGGGCGACGGCCGCGAGGGCGGCCGTCCCCCGCGCGACCCAGCGCAGGCGGCCCGGGTCGGCGAGCGCGCGCCCGGTGATAGTCGTCGCCGCGACCGTGCGGGCGTGGGCGACGGCGAGCGCCCACGCGACGAGGCCGCCGACCAGCAGCACGACCACGACGGACTCGCCCCGCGGGCCGGTCGTCGTGTCGATCAGGCGCTTGACGATCGCGCCGACGGCGGCGAGGACGGCGAGCGCGCTGCGCGACCACGCCAGGTCGGTGCGCTCCCCGGCGAGGCCCGGCGTGTCCTCGTCCTCGGGGATCATCCGGAGCCGGTCGAGCCGAAGGCGGCGACGACCGCGGCGAGCACCGCCGCGGCCACGATCCCGGCGGCGAGCAGCTTCGGGAGGTTCGAGGCGGGCAGGGGCTCGCGCCGGCGCATCGCCCGCTCGTTGTCCTCCCAGCGGCGGTACGAGGTGAGCGCGAGCAGCGCGCCGAGCAGGATCAGCGGCACCCCGATGATCCGTCGGCCGTACTCGACCTCGAGCTCGGGCAGGAGCGTGACGACGGCGAGGCCGGCCGCGATCAGCGCGAGCGCGGTGCGGTTCCACGCGAGGAAGGTCCGCTCGTTGGCGTACGAGAAGCGGGGGTCGGGCTCGGTCCCGACCTCGCGCAGTGGTGGTCGGCGGCGGCGCACGCCGGCCACGCTAACGGTCCGGTCCGGCCCGGGGCCGCCACGCGGCCGCATCCGGCGAGGGCTCAGGTCGGGGGGCCGCGGGCCGATCTGAGCCTGACCGCTTCCCGGCCCCCACCCCCCAGGGGCCGATGGCGCGACGGCCCGCTGGCGTCATCGCCGGCGGGCCGTTGGTCTCCCGGCGCCCGGGCGCGTGCCGCAGGCGGCGTTCGTCGGTGACCTGACGCCGCGTTAGATTCCGGGGCCGCCCCGGCGGCGGACGCCGGGCAAGGAGGGGCTGGTGGCGCGCTTCGACGGTCGGGTCGCCCTCGTGACCGGCGCGGGCTCCGGGTTGGGCCGGGCGACCGCGCTCGCCCTCGCACGCGCGGGGGCGGCGGTGGCGTGCCTCGACGTCGCCGCCGAGGCCGCCCGCGCGACGGCCGACGCGGCCGGCGCGCCCGCGCGTGCGTACGCGGTCGACGTGGCCGACGCCGGGTCGGTCGCCGACGCGGTCGCGGCGGCCGCCGCCGACCTCGGCCGGCCCGAGGTGCTCGTCAACTGTGCGGGGATCGGGAGGTTCGCGCACACCCACGAGCAGCCGCCCGAGGAGTGGCGGCGGATCGTCGACGTGAACCTCACCGGCACGTTCCTGATGTGCCGGGCGACCATCCCGCACATGCTCGAGGGCGGCGGCGTGATCGTGAACATCGCGTCGAACGCCGGCATCAAGTCGCAGCCGTACAGCGCGGCCTACTGCGCGTCGAAGGCAGGGGTGGTGCACCTCACGCGCTGCATCGCCGACGAGTACCTGCGGCGCGGGATCCGCGCGAACGCGGTCGCGCCGGGCGGCATCGAGACCCCGCTGCAGCAGGAGTTCATGAAGCTGCCCGAGGGTGCCGACTGGAAGGCGCTGCGCAAGGTGATGTCGCCGCTCGGCAACTCGACGCCCGAGGAGATCGCGGAGATCGTGGTGTTCGTGGCGTCGGACGCGTGCCGCTACATGACCGGCTCGATCGTCTCGGTCGACGGCGGCATCACCGTCTGAGGCCGCCGGGAGGACAGGGGGAGGCGGAGCCGATGTTCGACGACGTTCGCACGGTCTGGGAGCTGATCGAGCGGCGTGCCGAGGCGTCGCCCGGCCGGGTGATGCTCCACGACGGCGACCGCACGACGACCTTCGCGCAGTACCGCGAGCTCGTCGAGCGGGCCGCGGCGGGCCTGCACGCACTCGGCGTCGCGGCCGGCGTCAACGTCTCGTGGCAGCTCCCGACGTGGACCGAGTCGGCCGTGCTCGTCGGCGCGCTGTGCCGCCTCGGCGCCGTGCAGAACCCGATGCTCCCGATCTACCGCTACCGCGAGGTCTCGTTCATCGCGAAGCAGACGGGCTGCCGCCTGCTGATCACGCCGTCGGAGTGGAACCGGTTCGACTACGCCGCCCTCGCCGGCCAGGTCGCCGGCGAGGTGGACGGCATGGCCACGCTCGTCGCCGACCGGCGCGTCCCGCAGGGCGACCCGGCGTCGCTGCCGCCGCCCCCGGCCGGGTGCGACGACCCCGCGGACGACCCGGTGCGGTGGATCTTCTACACCTCCGGCACCACCGCGGAGCCCAAGGGCGCCCGCCACACGGACCGGTCGGTGCTCGCCGGCGCGATCGGGTACGCGAAGAAGACCCGCGTCGTGGAGGACGACATCGCGCTCGTCGCGTTCCCGTTCACCCACGTCGGCGGGATCATCATCGGTGTCTTCACGCCGCTGCTCACGGGCTCGGCGGCGGTGCTGATGGAGGCGTGGACCCCCGAGGCCTCGACCGAGCTGAT
Source organism: Acidimicrobiia bacterium (assembly GCA_026002935.1). Taxonomy (GTDB): domain Bacteria; phylum Actinomycetota; class Acidimicrobiia; order IMCC26256; family PALSA-610; genus BPGH01. Next base: position 2,699,094 of record BPGH01000001.1, on the reverse strand, counting down.
CGCGAAGCACGGGGTCACGCTGGGCAACGGCGCACCCGCGATCCACACGGCGCTGCTCGCGCAGGCGCGCGCGCACCCCGAGGCCTACCGCACGATCCGAGCGTTCCCCTCGGGCGGGTCGACGAAGCCGCCGCAGCTCCACGACGACCTGAAGGCGGCCGTGCCCTCCAGCGTCGGCATCACGTCGGGGTACGGCATGACCGAGGCGCCGATCGTCAGCCAGACCGCCGTCGACGCCCCCGACGAGTCGAAGCGCCTGGGCGAGGGGACGCCGACCCCGGGCGTCGAGTTCCGGGTGCTCGACAGCGGCGAGCTCGTCGTGAAGGGCCCGCAGGTGATGCGCGGCTACGTGGACGCATCGCTCGACGCGGAGGCCTTCACCCCCGACGGCTGGTTGCGCACGGGCGACACGGCACGCTTCCTCGACGACGGCACCGTCGTGATCACCGGCCGCATCAAGGACATCATCATCCGCAAGGGCGAGAACGTGTCCGCGAAGGAGGTCGAGGACGTCCTGTACGGGCACGCGAAGGTCGCGGACGTCGCCGTGCTCGGGATCCCCGACGAGGAGCGGGGCGAGATGGTCGTCGCGTTCGTCGTCCCGGCCGACGCGGCCGACCCGCCGACCCTCGACGACATCGCCCAGCACTGCCGGTCGGTCGGGCTCATGACCCAGAAGATCCCCGAGCGGCTCGAGATCATCGACGTGATGCCGCGCAACCCGAGCGGCAAGGTGCCCAAGCACGAGCTGCGCGCCCGCATCGTCCCCGCGTAGCGCGCCCGGCCCCGGCCCTCAGCGGTCCGCCCGGCGCACGATCGCGTCGAACAGGCGCTGCTGCGCGGGGTCCGTGCCGGCGGTGTCCTCGGGGTGCCACTGCACGGCGAGCACGAACGCCCCGTCGAGCCCCAGCGCCTCGACCACGCCGTCGGCGGCCCGGCCGGTGACGGCCAGGCCCTCGCCGGGGCGGTCGACCGCCTGGTGGTGGTGGCACGACGCCCGCACCGTCGTGCCGCCCATCACGGCGGCGACGAGCGATCCCGGCTCGAGCTCGACGTCGTGCAGGCGGGCCCCGCCGGCGACCCCGGGCTCGCCGTGCGGGGCGACACCGGGGTCCTCGGGGAGGTGCGCGTACAGCGTGCCGCCGTACGCGACGTTGAGCACCTGGAGCCCGCGGCAGATCGCCAACGTCGGCACGCCCTGCGCGACTGCGGCGCGGGCGAGCGCGCACTCCCACTCGTCGACCTCCCGGTCGGCGCCGTACACGGCCGGATGGGGTGCGCCGCCGTAGCAGGCGGGGTCGACGTCGGGACCGCCGGTGAGCACCAGCGCGTCGACCCGGCGCACCAGGGCGGGCGCGTCGGCGACGTCGTCGACCACGACGGCCTGTCCGCCCGCGCGTGCGACCGCGTCGAGGTACGCGCGGGGGAGCGCGGCGGCGCGGGTGTAGGGCCAGCGTGCGGCAGCGCCGAGCCGCCGGCCCGTGAGCGCGACGATCACCACTGGTCGAAGTTCCGGCGCCGCTCCCAGTCGGTCACGGCGCGGGTGAACGCGAGCCACTCCTGGCGAGCCGTGTTCAGCAGGTGCTCGTGGACCTCCTCGCCGAAGGCGTCGACCGCCACCTTCGACCGCTCGAACGCCTCGATCGCCTCGAGGAGGTGGGTGGGGACCCGCACGAGCCCGTCGGCCGCGTACGCGTTGCCGTCGAAGCGCGGCGGGGGCTCGGCGCCGTGCTCGATGCCGTGCAGCCCGGCCGCGATCGTGGCCGCGAAGGCGAGGTACGGGTTGACGTCGGCGCCGGGGATGCGGGACTCCAGGCGGAACGACGGGCCGCGCCCGACGAGACGGAACCCGCACGTCCGGTTGTCGACGCTCCACGCGAGCGCCGTCGGCGCCCACGACTCCGGCTGGTAGCGCTTGTACGAGTTGACGGTCGGCGCGTACATCCACGCGAGCTCGCGCCCGCACTCCACCTGGCCGGCGAGCCAGGCGCGGAACACCGGGGTCAGGTGGTCGGGCGCGTCGGCGTCCCAGGTGAGCGAGGTCGTGCCGTCGGCGTCCCAGAGGCTCGAGTGGATGTGGCACGACGAACCGACCTCGTCGGGCGAGTACTTCGCCATGAACGTGACCGAACGCCCGTGCTGCGAGGCGATCTCCTTCGCCGCGTTCTTGTAGATGACGTGGCGGTCGGCCATCTCGACCGGTGTCGAGTACACGAGGTTGATCTCGTGCTGGCCCCGGCCGGCCTCGCCCTTGGAGAACTCGACGGGGATCCCCGCGCCGTCGACGCCGTTGCGGATGGCCCGCACGAGGTACTCGTCGCGGGTGGTCTGCAGCACGTGGTAGTCCTCGATCACGTCCGAGTGGGGGGTGAGGCCGGAGTAGCCCTTCGCGGCGGCCTCCTCGGGGGACTCGCGGAAGAGGAAGAACTCCAGCTCCGACCCGAACATGACCGTGTACCCGGCGGCCGCCGCGCGCTCGACCTGGCGCTGCAGGATGCGGCGGGGCGACACCTCGACCGGCGCGCCGGTGTGCTCGTCGAGCACGTCGCACACGACGAGCGCGGTGCCCTCGAGCCACGGGATGCGCCGCAGCGTCACGAGGTCCGGCTGGAGCGCCACGTCGCCGTACCCCTGCTCCCAGTTCGCGAACCGGTACCCGGGCAGCGGCGTCATGTCGACGTCGACCGCGAGCAGGTAGTTGCAGGCGTGGATCGGGGCGCGGCCGGAGGCCATGTGGTCGACCCAGTAGCGGCCCGTGACGCGCTTGCCCATCAGCCGGCCCTGCAGGTCGGGGAACACCACGAGCACGGTGTCGATCGTGCCCGCCGCGACGGCGTCGTCCAGCTCCTCGACGGTCAGCATCCCCCGGGCCATGGCGCGAGCCTACGCAGGAGCGGGCGCCGCCCTACGCGCCGCGCCGGCACGCCGGCGTCACGCCGGGTCGCGGCCGCAGCTCGTAGATCGTGCCGTCGGGACGTTCCACGAGCGGCACGAGGTCGAGGTGCTCGCGCAGCTCCTCGGGGGTGTAGAGGTGGGGCCGGCCGGCGATGTCGAACCAGACGAGCTGCGCCCGCCCCGCGCACGCGACCGTCTGCACGAACGCGGGGAGCTTGCCGGTCTCGGCGTCGGACGCGAACGCCGTGCGGGCGACGGTCTGGCGCACCGACTCGCCGAGGAACAACGAGATGGCGTACGGGTCGTTGCTGAACGTGGGGGCCGACAGGTCGAGACCGTCCACGTCGGCGAGGATCTGCGAGTCGTGCCAGAACTCGCTCGCGTAGCCGCCCGCGCCGTCACGGGCGTAGTTGACGGCGCGGCCCGCGAACCAGGCGACGTTCGCCACCACCCACGCCGCGGCGACGACCGTGACGGCGAGCCGCCAGCGCGGGCCGGGGAGGCGGGCGCGGACCCGCTCGAACGCCCACGCGCCGAACACGACGGCCGGGACGTACAGCGGCAGCATGAACCGGGTGTTGATCGCGGCGAAGGCCACGACGGACGCGGACGCGACGAGGTACGACAGGTAGACGGCCGTGAACAGCGCGAGCGGCACCATCGCCCGCCAGTCGTCGGGGAGCACGCGGCGCCCCCGGCGGAGGGCGAGCGCGACCCCGGCCACGACCGCGAGCACGGCCGCGCCCGCGACGAGCGCCCGGACGGCCGGGGGCGCGAGTTGCGTCGCGAGCCACTGCGACACCTCGTTCGCGGCCCGGCGCACGTTGGTGACGAGCGACGCCGAGGCCTCCGACCGGCTGCCCATCGGGTTGCCGGTGACGCGCTCGTTGCGCACCATGAGCGCGACGGGGAACAGCGCCGAAGCGGCGCCGACCGCCGCGGCCCGGGCGATCGCCGCCCGCCCGTTCCCCGGCCATCCGGCCGCGAGCACGACGAGGGCGCCGATGCCGACGAGCACGATCCCCGCGTACCGCAGCGCGAACCCGGCCCACGCGAGGAGCACGAGCCCGGCGCAGGCCGCGAGGTCGGCGGGCCGGCGCATCAGGCGCTCGCCGACGAGGACGAACCCCAGCACGACGGGCACGAACAGGTGCTCGCTCAGCGCCTTCGAGTAGATCTCCAGCAGCACCGCGGAGCACGCGACGACGGCGGTCGCGGCGGCGACGACGGCGCGCGAGCGGACGTGGCGGCGCAGCAGCACGTTGGCGAGCACCACGACGGTGGCCAGGCACAGCGCGCTCAGGACGCGCGCCCACCCGAGCACCCCGCCACCGGCGAGCTCGCCGACGGCGAGCGCCGCGGAGTACCCGGGCGGGAACACGCCGATGTCGCGCCCGAGGAAGTCGGTGTATCCGTCGCCGTTCGCGAGGCTCGTCGCGCCCGACACGTACGTGACCGAGTCGGGCGTGAGGCCGATGCCGAAGCGCGAGGTCGCCACGGCGACACCGACCGCCGCGACCACGGCGGCGGCCAGGAGCGCCAGCCGGCCGCGGGCCGGGTGCCGCGGGCGGCCCCTCGCGGTGCTCGCGCCCCCCTCCGGTGCGCGCACCGCGGTGGTCGTCACGGCCGCGAGTATGCGGGGGCCGCGGCGGCCCGATCAACGGTCCCGGTCCCGGCGGCGCCGCGACCGCGGGCGACTCGTGCACCGTGGTGCACTTCGGCGCGCTTCGTCACCGCGCGTGTCGTCACGCGGCGGACGCGGGCCGCCCCGGGCCGTCCGGGGCACACGCCCGCCCGGCCAGCACCGCGACCCCGGCGGCGACGCGCGGCCGCCGCCCCGTGACCCGTGCCCGGACGGCGACCGGCCCTCCGAGCGCGGCGGCGGGCAGGAGCACCGTGATCGCGGCCGCGGCCGCGGCCGCCGCGGCGCGCGGCGCGAGGGAGGCCGCCGTCGCCACGAGGGCGCCCGCGACCCACGACGCCTGGAGCAGCACCTCGGCGCGCGCGAACGTCGCGCGGCGCCGGCCGCCGGGGACCGTGCGCTGGACCGCGCCGTCGTACGCGTGCCGCCCTGCGCTCGACGCGAGCGCGAGCACGAGCGCGAGGCCGACGACCGCGGCGGGGCCGCCGCCGGCGAACGCACCGATCGCGGCGGCGCCGGCCGCGGCGGCGACCGCGGCGAGGACGCGCCCCTCGTCGCCGAGGCGCCGCCGCAGCCGCGGGCTCACGAACGTCCCGCCGAGGCTCCCGGCGGTCACCGCGGCGCCGGCGGCCGCGAGCAGCCACGGCGTGCCCGCAGACCCGCGCGCGTCGAACGCGACCGCGAGGAAGGTGCACCCCGACGCCGCCCGCAGCGACGCCATCGTCACGAGCGCGGTCCGCGCGGGCGGGGCGAGCCGCCGGCCGGGGCGGGCGCCCCGGCGCGTGGCCGCGGGCGGCCCGGCGGGCTCCGGGGCCGCGGGGGTGACGGCCGGCTCCGCCGGCGCGGGAACCCCGCGGGCGGCGCGCGCCGCCGCGGCGTGCGTGCCCGCCGCCACCGCGAGGGCGAGCAGCGGCCCGCCGGCCGCCAGCGCGGCCAGGCCGGCGCCGCCGCCGACGGGACCCGACAGCGAGCCCACGCGCGACAGGAAGGCGTTCGCGGCGACGAGGTCCTCCGGCTGCGTGACCGCGACGGGGACCAGCGCGCGCCGCAGCGTCGCGTACGCCTCACCGAGCACCAGCACCGCGAACGAGACCGCGTAGCACGCGGGCCCGTGCAGCACGAACGCGAGCGTGAGCGCCGCGGCCGCCCGGGCCGCGCCGACGGCGGCGAGCGCCGCACCCGACGGCGGGAGCCGACGCATCGCGCCGCCCAGCGACGGCGCGACCACCGCGAACGGCGCCAGCGTGCACACGAGCCAGAGCGCGACCCGCCCGCGCGCCTGGTCGATCGGCAGGTCGAAGAAGAAGGTGCCGGCCAGCACCGCGGCGACCGCGGCGTCCGCGGCCGTCGACGCCGCGTGCACGCGCGCGAGGCGGGACAGGTCGGCCGGGCGCGCCGGGCGCGAGCCCTTCGTCATCGTCCGTATCCTCGGCGCGCGCGCAGGCGGACTGTCGGCGTTTCCGGTGACGATCAGGGGGCGCCCGGGTGGCGGTCCGGTGACCGGGTCACGCCCCGGCCGGGTCCTCGGGCGTGACGTAGGCGGCGGTGATGCCCCCGTCCACCACGAGCGCGGCGCCGGTCATGAACGACGAGTCGTCGGACGCGAGGAACAGCGCGGCCTTCGCGAGCTCCTCGGCCCGCCCGAGGCGCCCCATCGGGACGTGGACGAGGCGGCGGGCGCGCTGGTGAGGGTCCGCAAGGAGTCCGGCGAGCAGCGGCGTCTCGATCGGGCCCGGGCACAGGGCGTTGGCCCGGATCCCCTGGCGCGCGTACTCGACGGCGATCTCGCGGGTCATCGCCAGGACCCCGCCCTTGCTCGCGGTGTAGGCGACCTGCGCGGTGGCCGAGCCCATCAGCGCGACGAAGGACGCGACGTTCACGATGGAGCCCCCGCCCCCCGCGAGCATCGCGGGGACCGCGGCCCGGCAGCCGTGCCAGACGCCCTTGAGGTTCACGGCCACGACCCGGTCCCACGTCGGCTCGGGGGTCTCGAGGAGGCCCCCGTCGTCGGCGGGGAAGATGCCCGCGTTGTTGTAGAGGACGTGCAACGCGCCGTAGCGCTCGAGGGCGGCCGCCACCATCCGGTTGCAGTCGTCCGCACGCGACACGTCCGCCGTGACGAACGAGGCGTCGTGGCCGGCGTCGCGCAGGCGGGCCACGAGCGCAGTGCCGGCCGCGGGCTCGACGTCGACCGCGACGACCCGGGCGCCCTCGCGGGCGAACAGCTCGGCGGCCGCGGCCCCCATCCCGCTCGCGGCGCCCGTGATCAGCGCGACCCTGCCGTCGAGGCGGCCCATGTCATCCCTCCCGCGGGTACTCGCGGGGCCGGTCGACGTTCTCGATCTGCAACCGCGACGGATCGCACGCCGAGAGGCCCTGCGCGTTCACGTAGGTCTGCATCCGCGTCCCGATCGGCTCGGGTTCGCCCTCGCGGCGGAAGTCGGGCCGGGCGGTGCCGTCCGCGAGCAGGTCGGGCACGACGGCGGCACGCCGGTCGACGAGGGCGCGCCAGTCGCCGAGCCACTCCCGGTAGGCCTCGCGTGCCGCGGCGGGGTCGGGTCCGTCGGGCTCGATCGCCGCGAGGCGCTCGATCATCGCCTCGAACACGGCGTTCTCGTCCTCGATGAGCGCCGCGTCGTCCTCGACACCGCCGCCGGGGTCGAAGGCGGGGAGCTCGCGCAGCCGCGCGAGCGCGGCGTCGCACTCGGCCTCGACGGCGGCGACGGTCGCGTCGTCGAGGTCCTCCGGGTTCGTGCGCGTCACCGAGTACCAGATCGCGTACGCCCACACGAGGCCGAACACCACGGCGCCGCCGGCGAGGAGCCGGCGCCGCACCCGGTGCGCGCGCGCCGGGCGCGGCGGGCGCAGCGCGCCGTTGGGGTGCGGTGCCTCGGAGCGCGCGTCGTGCCCACCGTCCACCTCCGCATCCTCGTCAACGGCGGGCGGGCGGGGCCAGCCGGGTCGGCGCCGGTGCGCGGCCGCGGCCACTGGCGCCGCCTAGGGTGCCGGCCATGGTGCCGCGCCCGCCGCCCCCGCTCGCGCTCCTCGCCGCGGTGGTGGCGGTCTGCGTCGGCGCGGCGTGCGGCGGCGGCGACGGCGGACGCGAGCCCCGGGTGGAGCGGGGATCGATCGACTGGGAGGACTGCGGCGGGATCGACTGCGCGACCCTCGAGGTGCCGCTCGACCACGACGATCCCGGCGCCGGCACGATCGAGCTCGCGCTCGGCCGGCGCCGCGCGAGCGGGGACGACGTGATCGGGGCGCTCCTGTTCAACCCCGGCGGCCCCGGCGCGCCCGCCGTCGAGCTGCTCGACCGGGCCGAGGAGCTGTTCACCCCGGCCGTCCTCGAACGGTTCGACGTGGTCACCTGGGACCCGCGCGGCGTGGGGGAGAGCACGCCGGTCGACTGCGTCGACGACCTCGACCGCTTCTTCGCCGTCGACCGCTCACCGGACGACGCCGCCGAGGTCGAGGCGAACCTCGCCGAGGCGCGCCGGCTCGCCGCCGGCTGCGAGCGCCGTTCGGGCGAGCTGCTCGCGCACCTGTCGTCGCGCTCGACCGTCCGCGACATGGAGCTGATCCGTGAGGCGCTGGGCGAGCCCCGGCTCACCTACGTCGGCTTCTCGTACGGCTCGTACCTCGGTGCGCTCTACGCGGACGCCCACCCGCAACGGGTGCGCGCGATCGTGCTCGACGGCGCGGTCGACCCGGCGCGCTCGTACGAGCAGACCGCGCTCGACCAGGCGAGGGGGTTCGACGGCGCGCTCGCGGCCTTCTTCGCGCACTGCGAGCGCGTCGACTGCGGCTTCGGCGGGAGCGACCCGCGCGCCGCGTACGAGGACCTGATGTCCCAGATCGACGCCGAGACCCTGCCCGCGGTGGTCGCGGGCGAGCGGCGGCTGGTCGGGCCGGGCGAGGCCGACATCGGCGTCGCGACGGCGCTCTACGCCGGCGAGGAGGGCTGGGACCTGCTCGCGCGCGCCCTCACGTCCGCCGCGCGCGGCGACGGGTCGATCCTCGCCTCGCTCGCCGACACGTACACCGGCCGGCTCCCGGGCGGCGAGTACGACAACGACACGGAGGCCTTCTACGCGACCGGGTGTCTCGACGGCGCCGCGCCGCCGCCCGGGGAGCTCGCCCCGACGGCGCAGCGGATCGCGGCCGAGGCGCCGTACTTCGGTGCGGCCACCCTGTGGCTCGGCGCGCCGTGCTCGGTGTGGCCGGTCCCGCCCGACGGCTCGCCGGCGCCGGTGCGGGCCGCGGGCGCGCCGCCGATCGTGGTCCTCGGGACGACGAACGACCCGGCGACACCGCTCGCGTGGGCCGAGGCGCTGGCGGCGCAGCTGGAGTCCGCACGCCTGGTCGTCTACGAGGGCGAGGGGCACCTCGCGTACGCGCGCGGTGACGAGTGCGTCGACCGCGCGGTCGACGCCTACCTCGTCGACCTCGAGCCCCCGCCGGCGGGGTTGCGCTGCCCCGCGCGGTGACCCGCGCCGGCCGCGTCAGGGCGCGAGGTCGAGCGAGAGCATGCGGATCGCGTTGGCGCGCACGATCTTGCGCACCACGTCGTCGGGGAGGTGGCCCATCATCTCCTCGGCGACCTTCTTCGTGTGCGGCCACGTCGAGTCCGTGTGCGGGTAGTCGGTCTCGAACGTGATGTTGTCGACGCCGACGCGCTCGAGCGACTCGAGGCCGTGTCGGTCCCGGAAGAAGCAGCCGAAGACCTGCCGGTAGTAGTAGGTCGACGGCGGCTCGGGGACGATGTCGCGCACCCCCGCCCAGGCGCGGTGCTCCATCCACACGTCGTCGGCACGCTCGAGCACGTACGGCAGCCAGCCGATCTGGCCCTCGGAGTACGCGAGCTTCAGGGTCGGGAAGCGCACGAGCACGCCCGAGAACAGGAAGTCCGACAGGGACGCCATCGCGTTGTTGAACGAGAGGGTCGCGGCGACGGCCACCGGGGCGTCGGGCGAGGTCGCCGGCATCTGGGACGACGAGCCGATGTGCATGCACACGACCGTGTCGGTCTCCTGGCAGGCGGCGAAGAAGGGGTCCCAGGCGCCGGAGTGGATCGACGGCAGCCCGAGCTTCGGCGGGATCTCGCTGAAGCACACGGCGTGCACGCCGCGCGCCGCGTTGCGCCGGACCTCGGCGGCGGCGAGGTGCGCGTCCCACAGCGGCACGATGATGAGCGGGATCAGCCGGCCGCCGGAGTCGCCGCACCACTCCTCGACCATCCAGTCGTTGTAGGCGACCACGCAGGCGTGCGCGAGCTCGCGGTCCTTGCCCTCGAGGAACGTCTGGCCGCAGAAGCGGGGGAAGGTCGGGAACGACAGCGACGCCTCGACCCAGTTCAGCTCCATGTCCTCGACCCGCGCCTTCGGGTCGTAGCAGCCCGGGCGCATCTCGTCGTAGGTGATCGGCGTCATGGTCATGTCGTCGCGGTCGAACCCGACGGCGGCGACGTGGCGCTTGTGGACGTAGACCAGGTCCTCGTACACCCAGCAGTCGGCCTGCGGGCCGTCGTCGTCGAAGGTCTGCTCGTAGGTCCCGCCGCCGACGTGGCGCATGTGCCCGATGCCCCGGCGCTCGACGCGCGGTCCCCGGTCGCGCAGGCGCGCGGGGAGCCAGCGCTCCCAGACGTGGGGTGGCTCGACGACGTGGTCGTCGACGCTGACGATCTTCGGGATCTCGGCGGCCATCGGCGCTCCTGCGGGCTCGGGGTCCACGCCGGGCGGGACCGGCGCCTGGAATCTGACGCCTCGTCAGATCTTAGACTGCGCCCGTGCAGTACCGGTACGACGAGGCCGACGAGGCGTTCCGCGCCGAGCTGCGGCGCTGGCTGGCCGCCGTGCTCCCGACCCTGCCGCCCGAGCCGCCACGCGACGCGTGGGCCGCGCGGCGGGCCTACGACACCGACTGGCAGCGCCGCCTGTACGACGCCGGGTACGCCGGGCTCCACTGGCCCGCCGAGTACGGCGGGCGCGGCGCGTCGCCGACCGAGCAGCTCATCTTCTACGAGGAGACGGCGCGGGCGCGCGCGCCGTACGTCGGGGTGAACTTCGTCGGGCTCCTGCACGCCGGGCCGACGCTCATCGAGGAGGGCACGCCGGAGCAGAAGGCCGCGCACCTGCCGAGGATCCTGCGGGGGGAGGAGGTGTGGTGCCAGGGCTTCTCCGAGCCCGGTGCGGGCTCCGACCTCGCGTCGCTGCGCACGCGTGCCGAGCGTGACGGGGACCACTATGTCCTCAACGGGCAGAAGATCTGGTGCTCGTTCGGGCAGGTCGCCGACGTCGGGGAGTTCCTCGTGCGCACCGATCCGGGCGCGCCCAAGCACAAGGGCATCTCCTGGTTGATCCTGCCCATGGACCTGCCCGGCATCGAGGTGCGGCCGCTGCGGACGGTGCTCGGATCGTCGGAGTTCTCCGAGGTCTTCCTGACCGACGTGCGGGTGCCCGTCGCGAACCGGGTGGGTGCCGAGAACGACGGCTGGCGCGTCACCAACGTGACGCTCAAGTACGAGCGCGGCACCGCCTTCGTCAGCGAGCTCGTGGACGCGATGCGCCTGTGCGAGGACCTCGTGCCACTCGTTCGCGACCCCGCGCAGCGCCGGGAGCTCGGCCGCTGCGCCGCCGAGTTCGACGGCCTGTGGGCGCTGACGAAACGGAACGTCTCGCAGTCGGCGCGCGGGGTGAGCGGCCCGGGCGCGACCGTCATCAAGCTCGCCTACACCGAGGCCCGTCAGCGCTTCGGCGAGCTGTGCCTGCGGGTCCTCGACCGCGAGGCGCTGCACGTCGACGGCAACGAGCTCGTCGAGGAGCGCCTGCGCACGCTCGCCCTCACGATCGCGGCCGGCAGCTCGCAGATCCAGCGCAACATCATCGGCGAGCGGGTACTCGGCCTCCCGAAGGAGCCGCGCTGATGGACCTCGACCTCTCGCCCGACCAGGTCGCGCTGCGCGACGGCATCGACGCGGTGCTCACGGCCCGCTTCGGTCCGGAGCGGATCCGCGCCGGCTTCGACCGGGGCGTGTACGACGAGCTCGCCGAGGCCGGCGTCTTCACCCTGCGCGCCGACGGATTCTCGTGGTCCGACTGTGTGATCGTGTTCGAGCAGCTCGGCCGCCGGTGCGTCCCCGGCCCGCTCGTCGCGTCGCTCCTGTTCCAGGTCCACGGTGTCACGGGCGTCGTCGAGCGCGCCGGGCCGGCGTGGGTCGAGCACCCCGGCGCGCTCGACGCCCTCGTCGTGCTCGACGGCGCCGCGGCGGCGCTGGTCGACCCGCGCGCGCTGGAGGTCGAGCATTCGCCGTGGCCGCTCGACTTCCTCACGCCGGTCGGGCGCGTCGCGCAGCTGCCGCCGGGCGAGCCGCTCGACGTCGACGTCGCCGGGGTGCGGCGCGCGGGCGCGGCGCTCACGGCCGCGTTCCAGCTCGGCCTCGCGGACCGGGTCACGGAGCTCGCGGTCGAGTACGCGAAGGAGCGCGTCCAGTTCGACCGCGCGATCGGGTCGTTCCAGGCGATCAAGCACCTGCTCGCCGACATGCTCGTGCGGACCGAGGTCGCGCGCGCGGCCGTGTACGCGGCCGGCGCGCACCTCGACGCGCCCGCCGAAGGGGGTGCCGACCGCTCGGTCGCCGTCGCGAAGCTCCTCGCCGGTGAGGCCGCGATCGCGAACGGCAAGGCGGCGACGCAGGTGTTCGGCGGCATGGGCTACACCTGGGAGGTGGACGTCCACCTGTTCCTGAAGCGCGCGTGGGTGCTCGACACGTGCTTCGGGAGCGCCGACGCGCACGCGGACGCCGTCGCCGACGCGCTCGCCGCCCCCGGGCGCTGACCGCGGGCCCGGCGCCGCAGCGGCCCGGCCGGCCGCTCAGCCGAGCCGCCGCTCGATGCGGTCGAGCCGCTCGAGGATGGCGCGCAGCACCTCGTCGCCCGCGGGCCCGGGCGCGGCGGGCGGCACCGGTGGCAGGCCGCGCGCGTGCGCGACGCCCGCGATCGCGTTCACGACAGCCCGCCGCGCGGTGCGCAGCTCGAGGCCCATGCGGCGCAGGACCCGGCTCGCGAGTCCGTCCTCGACGGCGAGGAGCCCGAGCAGCAGGTGCTCGCAGCCGACGTAGTTGTGCCCGAGCGCGAGCGCCTCCTGGGTCGTGCGCTCCAGCGCGAGGGACGCGAGCGGGGTGAAGGGCGGCCGGTCGGCCGCCGGCGCGGGTGACGGCGGCGGCATCGAGGCGCGCAGCTCGGCGCGCACGTCGCCGGGGTCGATCTCCGACGCGGCGAGCACGCGCACGGCGAGGTTCGTGCCCTGCTCCAGGATCCCGGCGAGGAGGTGCTCGGTGCCGACGAAGTCGTGGGGGATCCCGCGCGCCACCGCCTCGGCGCGCGCGAGCGCCTCGCGCGCCCGGGGGGTGAAGCGGGAGTACGGGCCGCCGTCGCCCTCACTCCCGGGTGCGGGCGGGTGCTCGGCGGCGCGCGCGGCGGTGACCTCCCGCACCGCCCGCTCGAGCGCGGCCTGGCACACCGCCGAGACGGGCACGCCGGCGTCGCGCACCGCGGCGGCGAGGTCCTCGGGCAGGTAGACGTTCACCTTGGGCATGGGGTTATCATGGGGTTATATCAGCTCCGGGTCAAGCGTCGCAGGCCGCCGCGTGCGCCGGGGTCGGCCGGGGCCGGGCGCGCGCGGCCGGCGATATCGTTCGCGCCGTGACCAGGCCCCAGAGGACCGTGACGGAGGTCTTCGCCCGGCGGCTCGCCTCCGACCCCGACGGGCGGTACCTCGACTTCGAGGGCGCGGGTTACACGGCCCGCGAGATGGACCGCGAGGCGAACCGCCTCGCCCACGCGCTGCGCGACGCGGGCGTCGGGCCGGGAGACCGGGTGGCGACGCTGCTCGACAACCGCGCCGAGCAGGTCGTCAGCTTCTTCGCGGCGCTGAAGCTCGGCGCGATCCAGGTGCCGATCAACACGGCCTACAAGGGCGAGTTCCTGCGCCACCAGCTCGCGGACTCCGGGTCCACGGTGCTGGTCGTGCAGGGCGACTACGCCTCACGGGTCGTGGAGGTCGCCGGCCGGGAGACGACGCCCGACCTGCGCGGCTGCGTCACCGTCGACCCGGTCGACGCGGTGATCGACGCCGTGCCCACGCTGACCTGGCAGGACGCGCTCGCCGGCGCCGACGACCGGCCGGTCGACACCCCGGTCCGCCCGGACGACCTCGCGTGCTTCATCTACACGGCGGGCACGACCGGCCCGAGCAAGGGCTGCATGCTGTCGCACAACTACATGGTGAGCCTGTCCGACCAGATCGCGCGGGCGTGGGAGCGCCGGCCGGACGACGTCGTGCTGACCCCGCTGCCGCTGTTCCACTTCAACGCGATCGCCACGTGCGTGATCGGCACGCTGGTCGTCGGCGGCCGGGCCGCGATCGCGCGCCGGTTCTCGGTCAGCGGGTTCTGGCCCGAGGTGCAACGCACGCAGGCGACGGTCGCCAGCATGCTCGGCTCGCTCGCGACGCTCGTGGCGAACGCGGACGACCACCCGGCGCAGGAGGGCCACACGCTGCGCCTGTGCGCCGCGGCGCCGATGCCGCCCGACACGGACCGGATCTGGCACGAGCGCTTCGGCTGCGAGACGTTCTCGGGCGGCTACGGGCTCACCGAGGCGTCGCTGCTGTCGATGCTGGACGCCGGCGAGCGCAACAAGCCCGGTGCGGCGGGACGCGTCAACCGGCACGAGTTCGACGTGCGCATCTTCGACGACGACGACCTCGAGGTGCCGGTCGGTGAGGTGGGCGAGATCGTCTGCCGGCCGAAGGGTCCCAACCTCATGTTCGCCGGGTACTGGAACCGTCCGGCCGACACGCTCGCGGCGTACCGCAACCTGTGGTTCCACACCGGCGATCTCGGTCGCGTCGACGAGGACGGCTACCTGTACTTCGTCGACCGCAAGAAGGACGCGCTCCGCCGGCGCGGCGAGAACATCTCGAGCTTCGAGATGGAGAAGACGCTGTTCGCGCACCCGGCGATCCGCGACGTCGCCGTCCACGCGGTGCCGAGCCCGGTCGGCGAGGACGACGTGAAGGTCACCGCGGTGCTCCAGGAGGGGGCGCGGCTGACCGAGGAGGAGCTGTGCCGCTGGGTCGCCGAGCGCGTCCCGTTCTTCGCCATCCCCCGCTACGTCGAGTTCCGAGACGACCTGCCGCGCAACCCCGTCGGCCGCGTGCTGAAGTACGAGCTGCGCGAGCAGGGCGTCACGCCCGCGACCTGGGACCGCGAGGTGGCGGGCGTCACATTCGAGCGCCGCTGACGCCGCCCGCGCGGGAATCGCTCACGTCACGGGGCGCGCGGACCGATACCCGCGTCCGTGACTCGATGTGACACCTGTGGCGGCGCGCTCGCCGGGTACGAGGCGGCCTGCGCGCGCTGTGGCGCGCTGCGGGTGCGCGAGCCCGTCGGCGCGGGCCACGCCGCGGGCCGGACCGGTGCCGGGGGCGCGCCGGCGCGGCGGGCGGCGAGCTCACGTCGTGGTTCGGGGCCATCGGCGCGGCCGCGACGCCGGCCGCGCCCCCCGCGGCGGCGCCGTCCGCCCCGCCGGGGGGCCCTCCGGGGGCGCCACCCGCGCCCGCCGGGGGACCGCTCGGCGCCCCGGGAGGGTTGGGCGGGCCCCGGCTGGCGGCGCCGCCGCTCAAGCCCGGCATGGCCGTCGGTGCGCCGGGCGCACCCGGCGCGCCCCCGAGCCCGCCGGGGCCGGCCGGGTCCCGGCCGGCCGCCGGGGTGGACGCCAGCTACTGCGCGCCCGCCCGCCTCGGCGTGCCGGGCCCCGCGGTCGGCGAGCCGCACGAGCGCGTCCCGACCGCCGGCTCGCAGTGGAGCGCCCCGAGCGCGCCCGAGCCCCGGCGCCGGCTCGGGCGCGTCGCCGCCCTCCTCGTCGCGCTCGTGATCGGCGCCGGCGTGTACGCCGGGCGCCCGTACCTGCGCGAGCTCCTCGACCCGCCGCCGGAGGGGACCGCCGCGTTCCTCGACGGCGACGGCGTCGCGTACACCGCGCCGGACGCGAGCTTCACGGTCCGGTTCCCCGCGGACCCGGTCGTGGAGACGGGCACGGTGCCGGTGCCGGGCCTCGGGCCCGTGAGCGTGCACACCGCCTACGCCTCGGGCGACGAGTGGGAGATGGGGGTGGGCAGCGCCGAGGTCGGGGCGGTCGACCCCCGCACCGCCGACACCGTGCTCTCGGGCGGGGCGGCCGGCTTGGCGTCGGTCGGCGGCCTCGGGCGGGTCACCGACCAGTCCGCGACGGAGCACGACGGGCACCGGGCGCTCGACGCCACGGTCGAGGTCGGCGACGACCACCCCGCCCGCGTCCGAGTGATCTACGACGGCCGGCGCATCCACGTGCTCGCCGTGCACTCGAAGGGTGCGACGGACCGGCTCTTCGACGAGCTCGTGTCGTCGTTCGCCGTCCACGGCGGCGCGGTCTGAGCGCCCGCGCCGGTCAGGGCGCGCGGCGCGCCCGCCAGACGTGCTCGGCGGGCCAGCGGCGGGCCCAGGAGTAGGGCACGAACTCCGTGTAGGTCGTCGTCGCACCCTCGGGTGCGCGCAGCTCGATCAGGTCCTCGATGCCGAAGCCGTTCGCGCGCAGGAGGCGGACCCACTCACCGGTCGGCACGACCCAGTCGACGGTGCCGTCGCCGAGGTCCCAGCGGCCGAGCTCGTCGTAGGAACGCTGCAGGCGCCGCGACTGGCGCTCCCGTGTCGCGTCCCAGGTCAGGTAGACGAGCGGGTTGGTGGTGCAGAACGCGAGCAGGCCCCGGGGCCGCAGCACCCGCGCGACCTCCGGGAGCAGGCGCGCCGGGTCACAGAAGCTCGTCGCGCCGTGGTCGCAGAAGACGACGTCGAACGACCCGGCGGTGAACGGCAGGTCCTCGGCGCCCGCCTGGACGAGGGGCACGCGCACGCCGCTCGCGCGGCAGTGCTCGCGCGCGTGCGCGAGCTGGACCCCCGAGAGGTCGAGCGCGGTGCAACGCGCCCCCTGTGCCGCGAGCGCCGCGGACCACTGCGCGGCGCCGCACCCGAGCTCGAGCACGTCGCGGCCGCGCACGTCACCGAGGACCTGCAGCTCCGACTCCGGCACCCGCCACACGCCCCAGGCCAGCGGACGCGCCGCGAGCGCGCCGCCGTGCACCTCCTGGTACGCGTCCGCGTCGTCGTCCCAGAAGGCGCGGTTGCGCCGGACGTGGTCGCGGGGCACCCCGGGATTCTGTCGCGCCGACAGGCTCGCGCGCGCGTGTGCGGTCGCCGCGAGCCGTCGGGTACGTTCCGGGCCCGTGACACGGCAGGTGTGCGTCGTGGGCGTCGGGCTCTCCGACGGCCCGGTGGCGCCGGGCATGACCCCGATGATGCTCGCGGCGCAGGCGTTCGGCCGCGCGCTGGCCGACGCGGGGCTGCGCAAGGACGACGTCGAGGGCCTGGCGAGCGCCGGCTACGGGGGGATGCACGAGGTGCAGCTCGCCGAGTACCTCGGGGTGCGCGCCCGGTGGCTCGAGTCGACCTCGTGCGGCGGCTCCAGCTTCGAGTTCCACACGCTGCACGCCTACCGGGCGATCCAGGCCGGCGACGTCGACACCGTCGCGATCGTGTACGGCAACAACCAGCTCTCGGCGTCGGGCCGCACGCTCGGCACCGGCGGCGGGGGCGGCGGGGCGCGTGGCGCGCTGCCGCTCGGCATGTCGTACGAGCTGCCCGTCGGGCTCACCCTCGTGGGCGCGTACGCGATGGCCGCGCAGCGCCACATGCACCAGTACGGCACGACCCCCGAACAGCTCGCGTCGATCGCGGTGCAGACGCGTGAGCACGCGGCGCGCAACCCGGCCGCGATGTACCGCGACCCGATCACGATCGACGACGTGCTCGCGTCGAAGCTCGTCGCCGATCCGCTCCACAAGCTCGACTGCTGCGTCATCTCCGACGGCGGCTGCTGCATCGTGCTCACCACCGAGGAGCGTGCCCGCGACCTCCCGCACCGGCCGGTGTACGTGCGGGGGGCGGCGGGCGCGACGACACACCACTCGATCACCGCCATGGCGGACATGACGACCACCGCGGCGGCGGTCAGCGGCCCGAAGGCGTTCGCCGAGGCGGGGATCACCCCCGGCGACGTCGACGTCTTCGCGATGTACGACTCGTTCACCTACACCGTCCTCGTCGTGCTCGAGGACCTCGGGTTCGCGCCCAAGGGCGAGGGCGGTGCGTTCGCCGCCGACGGCAACCTCCGGCTCGGCGGCCGGCTGCCGACCAACACCGACGGCGGCGGCCTCAGCGCGACCCACCCCGGGATGCGCGGCCTGTTCCTGCTGTGCGAGGCGACGCGCCAGTTGCGCGGCGAGGCCGGCGACAGTCAGGTCGAGGGTGCCGAGATCGCGGTCGCCCACGGCTCCGGGGGCTGGCTGTCGACCCACGGCACCGTCGTCCTCGGCACGACGCCGCGCTGACGCCGCGCGTGCCCCCGTC
This sequence comes from Acidimicrobiia bacterium, assembly GCA_026002935.1. Taxonomy (GTDB): domain Bacteria; phylum Actinomycetota; class Acidimicrobiia; order IMCC26256; family PALSA-610; genus BPGH01. Next base: position 2,681,056 of record BPGH01000001.1, on the reverse strand, counting down.
CTGACGGCACCCTGACGGCCCGATGGCGCGCGGGGGACGCTCCGGCGACGCCCGCCGCGGGCGGCGGAATTCCCGGTGACGGGCGACCCCGCCCCGTCGATCGCGCCGCCCCGCACCCGTACCCTCCCTCGGGAGCAACACGGCGGGGTCGGTGAACAGTCGGTTTCGCCGGGCGGGTTCGCTGCAGGCGACCGGGCCGGCCGGCCGATGGAGACGGGGATCAGTACGCGCGAGGGGGGAGCCCGCCGTGAAGCACGCCGCCGTCCGTCTCGCCCTGGCCGCCGCGCTCGCCGCGGTGGCGGCCGCCTGCACCGTGCCGCGACCGGTCCCGCCGCCGTCGCAGCCGCGCCTCGTCTTCTCCATGGGGCCGGAGGCCTCCGACGCCGACGACCACCGCCTCGTGCGCGAGGCGCCCGTGCGGATGTTGTCGAGTTGGTACAACGGACCCGGCGACCTCGCCTGGATGACGGGCTGGCGCACGACCGTCGTGCCCGACGCGTACCGCCGCGGGTTCGCGCTGCACCTGATCGTGTGGTCGGGCGACCCCGAGGGCACGGTCTCGACCCCCTACGGCACCGCGTGCGGCCGCGCCTATCCGCTGTCGGACCGCTTCCTCGCGGACATGCGGGAACTGGCGCGCACGTTCGCCGGGACCGCGAGCGGGCCGCCCCTGTACGTGACCCTGTTCACCGAGTTCCAGACGTTCGCGTGCACCGACAACCAGTGGAACCCCGACCCGCGCACGAACAACTACTGGCGCGCGCTGAAGGACCGGTACCTCGACGCGGTCGACGTCTTCCGTTCGACGGCGCCGAACGCGCGGGTGTCGCTCGGCTGGGGCGGCTGGCAGCACCGCTGGGACTCGCCGGCCACCGGAGGCGGCCGCTCGATGTTCCGGCACTTCGAGGACGTGATGCGCGCGTCCGACTTCCAGAGCTTCCAGGTGATGCACTCGCCGGACGCGCCCGGCGACGTCCGGGCGATGACGGAGGTCCTCGGCAGGTACGGCGCGGTGATGCTCGCCCACTACAAGCCCGATCACCTCGACGCGGACGTCCGCGACCTGTTCACGGACTCGTCGGTGCGCGCGCTGACCGCCGACGGGCTCTTCGCGTTCGGGTTCATGGACGCGCCGAGCGTCCCGGAGACCGGTCCGTCGTTCGACCTCGTCCGGTCGGCGGTCACGCGCTACGCGCGCTGACCGCCGACCGCGACCACTACTTCGGGCGCCGGACCGTGACGACGACGTCGTCGGTCGCGTCGAGGCCGGTGGGGCCGGTCACCCGGACCCGGAACGTCAGCGTGGCGGGGCCGGCGACCCCGTCGACGACCGTCGTCGCCTGGTCCTCGTCGCGGATCACCGCGGGCGGGCCGCCGATCTGGGTCCACGAGAACGTGACCGGACCGCCGCCCGGCTGCGAGGACCCCGTCGCGTCGAGGGTGAACGACGCGCCGCTCGCCACCGTCAGATCGGGGCCGGCGTCCGCGACGGGCGGCCGGCCCGCGTAGGTGGCGGTGTAGGTCGCGGGGGAGGTCCCGACGGTGACGTCGTGGCCGGCGGCGCCGCCGTCCGACCACGACACGAAGTCGTGGGTCACCCCGGCGACGGTCTGCGGTGAGAGGGCACCGACCGTCACGGTCGAGCCCACGATCGCGTCCCGCGTGAAGGGCGTCGTGCCGGTCGTCTCACCCACCGCGATCTGCATCCCGGACGGCTGCGACAGGAACGTGAGCGTGACGGTCTGCGGGTCGATGCGCCGGCGCTGCACGTGCTGCAACCCGCCGGAGTCGGTGGCGGTGAGCACCAGCTCGAGCCACGACGGGTACGCGTGGTCGGGCGCGACGAAGGAACCGGACGCCGTGCCCGAGAAGGTCTGCACGGGGTGGGTGTGGCACGTCGTGCCGCAGTGGTGGAGGACGACGTTCCAGGTCAGCGCGCCCGGCGGGAGCGCCCCGTCCTCCTCGTCGACCGCCGTGCCCGCGAAGGCGATCGTGTCGCCCACCCGCCACGTCGTGGTCGGGAGCGGCGCGGTGATCGACGCGACCGGCGGTGTGTTGCCCGCGTCGATCGTGACCGACGCCACGTCGAAGGCTCCGTGGTCGTCGGTCACCCGCACGCGGACCGCGTACCGCCCGGCCTCGGTGAAGGTGAACGTGGGGGTGGGCGACGACGAGTCGCCGAAGGTGCCGTCGCCGTCGAGGTCCCAGTCGAAGGTGATGGTGTCGCCGAAGTCGGGGTCGTAAGAGGCGCGCGCGTCGAAGGACACGGTGAGGGGCACCGGCCCGCTCGTCGGGTCCGCGGTCACGACGGCCTGCGGGGGCGTGGTGCCGGCCGTGTAGGTGATGCGGCGCACCGAACCGGTGATGTCGACGTAGAGCAGGTCGCCGCCCGGCCCGATCTGCAGGTCGACCGGGAACGACGCGGGCGACGCGAACGGCATGATCGTCGACGGGTCGGGGACCCCGTCGGCACCGGGGAACATCACCCAGATGCAGCTGCGCGAGTAGTCGGCGAGGAACAGCGCGCCGTCGTAGGTGTCGGGGTAGTTGCCGCCGGCGTAGAACGCGAGGCCCGACGTGGAGGAGCTGCCGTTCACGCACTGCTCGCCGGGCACGATCGGGAGGTAGTGCGAGTACGAGAAGACGGGCGGGGTCACCGCGCCGGGTCCCTGGGCGTAGAGGTCCTCGCACATGGTGAGGTCCTGCGCGTCCCAGGTGGCCTGGCGGTTCGCGCTCTCGTAACAGGGCCAGCCGAAGTTGTGCACGCGGGTCGCGTCGGGGACCCGGTTGATCTCCTCGTAGGAGCCCCAGCCCACGTCGCCGACCCAGACCTCGCTCGTGCCGGGGCGGACGGCGATGCGGAACGGGTTCCGCAGGCCCTGGGCGATGATCCGCCGCGCGTTGGGGTCGGGGTCGGACCCGAGCGGGTTGTCGGGCAGGCCCTCGCCGGTCTCGGGGTCGATGCGCACGACCGTGCCGCCGAGGCTGACGGGGTCGCCCGGGGTGAGCAGGTCCTGGGCCCGCAGGGCGCCGCCCTCGGCCCCGGGCGGCGCCTGCGTGCCGCCGACCCCCGACGGCGGGTCGCCGCAGGGGTTCGTGGGGACGCCGTACTGGCCGTAGTCGACGCGATCGCTGTTGGCGCCCTCGCCGCCGCTGACGTAGAGCGCGCCGTCGGGGCCGAACGCGAGGTCGCCGATGGAGTGGGTCTGGAACTGCTCGCACCAGTCCTCGACGAGCACGTGCTCGGGGCCGACCATCACGTCGCCGCTCGCGGTCAGCCGGCTGACCCGGCTGCTCGTGACGCACCCGTCGACGGTCGCGCCCGGCGGTGTCGGGCACGGGTCCGAGTACACGCCGGGGGTGCCCCAGCGGGGCGCGGGTGCGGACGACCCGAGCTCGTGGTCGTACGAGTACGCGACGTACACGTACGGCACGGTCGGGAACTGCGGGTGCAGCTCGAGTCCGAGCAGGCCGCGGTCCCAGAAGTTGTACACGTTCACGTTGAGGTCCGCGAACACCGTGGGCGTGGGGTCGTCGAAGCCGTCGAACACCTTCACGACGCCGCTCTTCTCCGCGACGAACACCCGGCCGTCGGCGGCGACCCGCAGCGTCGTCGGCTCGACGAGCCCGGTGAGCACCGTCTCCTCCGCGAAGCCCGGGGGGAGCGGGCCCCCGGTGGTGACCCGCCCCCACACCAGCTTCGCGGTCGCGTCGCCGTACGCCTCGTAGTACTCCACCACGAGCAGGTGCTCGCCGGCGGCGAGGTCGACGTCGACCTGGTTCACCGCGCCGGACTGGTCCTCCCAGTCGTCGATGACCGGGGCGCCGTCGACCAGCACGCGCACGCCGTCGTCGGTGACGGTCTGGAACCGGTACGTGCCGGCGGCGAGGTCGACGCGGCGGGTCCAGCGGACCGAGAAGTTGTCGACCGGCAGGCCGGGCTGCGGGCTGCCGAGCCCCCACTCGAAGTCGAGCACGGGGTCGATGCGGGTCGCGATCGGGTCGCCGCCCAGCGCCGGGTTCGTGTAGAGCTCCGCGAGCCAACCGTCGTCGGGGATCTCCACCTGCACCAGCCCGTAGCTGAAGCGCGCGACCGCGTCGCCGTAGGCGTCGAAGTACTCGACGACGAACACGTGGGGACCGGCGGTGAGCTCCACGTCCGTCTGGTTGACGGTGGGCGCGTGCTCCGTCCAGTCGTCGATGACGAGGTCGCCGTCGACGCGGACCCGCACGCCGTCGTCGGTCTCGGTGCGCAGGCGGTAGGTGCCGGCCGTCGTGACGTCGATGGTCTGTGTCCAGCGGACCGAGAAGTTGTTGGCGGGCACCCCGAGCTCGGGCGCGCCCGCGCCCCAGTCGAAGTCGATCGCGAGGTCGGCGCGCGAGGCGACGGGCTGGGCCGCGAGGTCGCGGTTGCCGAAGAACTCGGCGAGCCACGCCCCGTCGGGGACCTCGGTCACGACCGGCGCGTAGGTGAGGCGCGCGACCGCGTCGCCGCCGCCCTCGAAGTACTCCATGACGACCGTGTGCGCGCCCGCCGCGAGGGGCACGTCGGCCTGCCAGGCGGTGGGGGACTGCGGGGTGAAGCGGTCGATGACGAGCTGGCCGTCGACGTAGAGGCGCACGCCGTCGTCGGTGAAGGTGGTGAATCGGTAGGTCGCGTCGTTGAAGTCGATCGTCGCGGTCCAGCGGGCACTGAACCCGTCGGCGGGGACCGATGCGTCCGGGCTGCCGGCGCCCCAGTCGTGGTCGAGGGCCGGCTCGGTGCGCGTCAGCACGGGCGGGCCGGCGAGCGTCGTGTTCGCGAAGTACTCCGCCTGCCAGTCGCCGGGGGCGGCGCCGGCCGCCGTGACCGTCACGGCGGCCACCTGCATCGCGGCGAGCACCGCGACGACGGCGACGGTGAGTACGCGCTTGTGCGACGGCGTGATCATGGCTGCACCTCGTAGACGGTGACCTGCTCGGCCCCCTCGCCGAAGGACGCGACGACCTCCGAGTGCTCGACGGCCGTGCGCAGGCGCGGCATCCCGTCGAACTGCGCGTACTGGACCGCGGTCAGCACGAGGTAGTCGATCGACCTCCAACCGTTGGGCAGCTCGACCGCCGGGTCGAGGTCGAGCTTGTAGAACCAGATGACCTGGTCACGCGGCCGCCCGGCGCGCACGAGGTCGAGCCAGATCGCGTCGTCGACGACGAGCGTCGCGTCGAGCGGCACGTGCTCGGCGACCCACATCTCCGCCGACTCCATCGGCGCGTCGTGGTCGGTGGTCGTCGCGGCCTCGACCTCCCGGGCCCAGGCCGGCACCACGTACAGCGCGGCGAGGGCGGCCGCGGCGGCGAGCGCGACCCGTGCGGGGACCCACACCCGGCGCACGAGGGCGGCCGGCCGGAGGTGCCGGCGCAGGTCCCACAGGTGCTCACCGGCGCCCGCGACCAGCAGCGCGCCGAACGGCAGCACGCCGATGACGTACATGTACGGGACGTAGCCGCCCCGCGCGAGCACGACGACCTGGATGAGCACCGCGAGGGCGATCGCCCGGAGCCGCCGCACGAAGACGGCCACCGGCGCGCACGCGACCCCCGCCGCGAGCAGCCACGGGTCGATGTCCATCCAGTGCGCGATCAGCCCGCGCACCCCGCTCGCCGGGTCGAAGAGGCTGCCGCTGCCGGGCCGCTCGAAGAGCTGCCACTCCGCGGAGCCGATGAGGCTCACGTGACCCGGGCCGGGCACCAGCTCGCCCCGCAGCAGCGCGAAGAGCGGGTAGATCCCGACGACGAGGGCCGTGACCGTGAACGCCAGCGCGAGCGCGAACTTGCGGTTGCGGGGGTCACCGTGCAGCCACACCTGCAGCAGGAACGCCGGGAACAGCAGCAGCACGGTCTCCTTCGACAGCACCGCGATCCCGAAGCACACCGCACCGGCGGCGACCGCGTCGATGCGCCGCCGTGGCGACAGTGCGAGGACGAACGCGCCGAGCAGCCAGGGCGTCGCCACGTTGTCGAGGAAGACGCGCCGCTGCATCTCGAGCGCGAGCGGAGAGAAGGCGAGGAGCGCGACCGCGGCCAGCGCGGTCGGCCGGCGGAGCTGCAGCCGCCGCGCGAGCACGTACAGGAGCACGAGGCAGGCGAGCTTCGCGACGAGCATCGCCTCGCGGCCCGCGCCGACGGCGTTGGGTGCGCGGTCGAACGCGTCGGTCAGGTAGGTCCACGCCGCGAGCTGGAGCCATCCCGCGGGCGGGTGGTCGTACCAGTACGTGTAGTGCGCGAGGCCGAGGCCGGACTCGACCGCCCACGCCTGCGCGACGTAGGTCCCCTCGTCGTCGACACGGATCGGGAAGTCCCACATGCCCGAGGCGTGCACGAGCGCGGCGGCGGCGATCAGCGCCACGACGGCGACACGGGTGGCGACCGCCGCGAGGTCGGCGCGCCCTCGCGGGCGGACACCGGGGGTGGGTGCCGCGGTGCGCCCGCCGCCGGGGGGCGCCGGCGGTGGTGGCGCGAGGGCGACGGGGCTCATGCCGCCACCCGTTCGGTCACGTCGAGGGGCACGCGGTGCGCGCCGACGTGGGCCGTCTTCTCCCAGCCCTTCTGGCCCCGCAGCTCGCGCGCAGTGGCGCGGGCCGCCGCGACGGCGAGCAGCAGGAAGTACGCGTACCAGCTCGCGGCGAGCCGCACGTAGTCGGTCCAGCGCGCCCGCAGCCCGAACGACCGGCAGAACTCGTGGAGCCCGACGAGCTCGACCGCGAGCGTCAACGTCGTCACGAACAGCGGGACCCAGCTGAACAGCGCGAGGGCGACCGGGACGTCGAGCACCCAGATCGACAGGAGCTGCAGCGGGAGCGCGACCGCGGCGACGGCCTGGAGGAACGGCATCCCGAGGATCCCGAGCGCGCGGAGCCGCTGCCCGACGGTCGGCAGGCGCCGCCACTCGCCCTTGCGCAGGACCTGGAGGAACCCCTGGTTCCAGCGGGTCCGCTGGCGCATGAAGTCCGAGAGCCGGGTCGGGGCCTCCTCACGCGTCACGAGCGCCGGCTCGTACGCCACGACGGTGACCGCGCCGCGGCAGCTCAACCGCACGCCGATCTCGCAGTCCTCGGCCAGGCACTCCGGGTCCCAGCCCCGGGCCTGCTCGAGCAGCTCGCGCCGGAAGAAGACCGTGTTGCCGCCCAGCGGGATGAAGCGCTGGCGCGCGTGGAGGTGCAGGCGGCTGCGGAAGTAGAAGAAGTACTCCAGGACGTTCTTGAGCGTGAACCAGCGCGACCGGAAGTTCATGAGCTGCACGCCGCCCTGCACCACGTCGGCCCCGGTGTTCTGGAACACGGCGTCGATGCGGGCGAGCAGGTCCGGGGCCACCTCGTCCTCGGCGTCGAACACGCCGACGATCTCGCCGTGGCACACCGGCAGGGCGGTGTTCAGGGCCTTCGGCTTGTTCTTCGGCCAGTTGTGGTCGACGACGACGTGGATCCGGTCGGGGTGCAGGCGGGCGAGCCGCTCGGCGACCGCGCGCGTGCCGTCGTCGTCGTGGCCGACCACGGCGAGCACCTCGTAGGCCGGGTGATCGAGGCGCGCGAGGCGCTCGAGCGTCTCGGCCAGCACCGCCTCCTCGTGACGCGCCGGGACGACGAGGGAGATCGTGTGCACCGGCCGGTTGCCGGGCTCGTGCGCGAACCGGCGCTCGTCGACGCCCTCCGGGTGGATCCACGCGTCGAGCATCCATCGCAGGTTCACGACCGCGACCGCGAGCAGCGCGACGGTCAGCAGCGCGTACGCGACGAGGAACGCGATCGTCATCGGGCGCCCGCCGCAGGCACGTCGATCCCCACCCCGTCGGCGTCGTGGGGAGCCGTCCGGGGCTGCAGCAACGTCACCTCGGCCGGGCGGGCGCGCCGCGGCCGCCAGACGACCCGGGCCGACACGGCGAACCGGGCGAGGAACTGCGCGCCGACGACCAGGACGTTCGCGGCCGCGTAGTGCACGCCGAGGCCGGACACGAGGAGCGCCAGGGCCGGGAGCCCGAGCAGCGACACCGAGTTGCTCGCGAGCCAGAAGCGGGTGAACCGGCCGCGCACCGACCCGGTGCGCGCCCGCCGGAACACGACGCGGTCGCACAGGGCGAAGTTGGTGGTGATCGCGACCTGTGCCGCGACGACCGCGGCGGCGAGGTAGCCCAGCGCGCCGGACTCGACGAGCGCGACGAGCACGGCCTGGTTGACCGCGAGCCCGACGACGCCCACGGTCGCGAACCCGACGAGCGGGCCGGCCGCCGGCCGGCGCGCCGCGACGGTGGACCAGCGCAGCGACGCGAGCTGCCGGAGGTACTCGACGCCCTGGCGGGCGGACGCCTTGGTCGTGCCCCACGCCCGCTCCTCGAACCGGTACGGCACCTCGACCCGGCGCAGCCGCGGGTGGCGGACGAGGATCTCGAGCAGGATCTTGAATCCGCGCGGGCGCAGGCGCGAGAGGTCGAGCACCTCGCGCCGGACGAGGAAGAAGCCGCTCATCGGGTCGGAGACGCCGCGGAGCGCGCGGGGGAACAGCGCGCGGGCGCCGATCGTCGAGGCGCGGGAGACCGCGGTGCGCAGCGCACCGAGGCCGGTGTGGTCCCCGCCCGCGCGGTAGCGCGTCGCGACCGCGACGTCGGCGCCGGTTGCGAGGGCCGTGGCGAGGTCGGGGATCACCTCGGGCGGGTGCTGCAGGTCGCCGTCGATCACGCAGACCCACTCGCAGCGCGCGTGGGCGATCCCCGCCGCCACCGCGCCCGAGAGCCCGCTGCGGCGCTCGGAGGCGTTGCGGTGGAGCAGCCGCACCGGGAACGCGTACGCCTGCGTGCTGGCGAGCACCGCCTGGGGCGTGTCGTCGTCGCTGTCGTCCACGAACAGCACCTCGCCCACGACACCGGGCCGGAGCGCGGCGAAGCGGTCGAGGAGGGGGCGAACGTTGCCGGCCTCGTTGCGGGTGGGGACGACGACGGTGACGGGGGCGCTCGCGGCGGGGGGTCCGGTGACCAGCGTGATCGGGCGGTCGGTCGAGCGGCGGTCGGTCAACCAGGGCTCCTTCGGGGTGGGAGGGACCACAGCAGGGCCGACCCGTCGTTCCCGCCCGTGACGAGGGTCGTTCCGTTGGCGGAGAAGGCACCGGTGCGGATCGGTGCGCCGTGCCGGACGCGCGCGACCGTCCGGCCGTACGCGTCGCGCACCGCGGCGACGCCGTCCGCGCCGCCGGTCGCGAACCGTTGCGCGTAGGGCCCGAGCGTGACGCACCACGCCGGGGGCCCGGGGTCGTCGGGCTCGACGCGCCCGAGCAGCGTGGCGCGGTCGGCGTCCCAGACCGTGAGCGAACCGTCCCGGTGGGCCGTCGTGCACAGCGTCCCGTCGCGCGAGAACGCGAGCGCCTGCACGGACGCGGCCGGGGGCTCGAGACTTCCCGACGGGCGCGCCGGTCGCGGGTCCCAGAGGCGCGTGACGCCGGCGGCGCCCGCCGTGGCGAGCTTCGTGCCGCACGGGGAGAACCCCACCGCGCGCACCGGTTCCCCGTGGTCGCACACGGCGAGCGGCGCGCCGGCCGACCGAGGTGATCCGCACGGTGCCGTCGGACCCGCCGGTCGCGAACGATCGGCCGTCGGGGGCGAACGCGATTGCGCGGACCGAGCCCTCGTGGGTCCCGAGCCACGCCCGCTCGCCGGTCGCGAGGTCGTAGCGGACGATGCCGCCGTCCGCCCCGGCCGACACGACGACGTCGCCGCGGGGGGCGAACGCGATCGCGAGGACCCACGACCCGTGGGCGTAGGCGGCGCGGGCCGGCGTGTGCGAGCGCGGGGCCCAGATGCGGACCTCGCCGTTCGAGTCCCCGGTCGCGGCCAGCCCGGCGTCGCGGGTCAGCGCGGCCGCGCTGGACCCACCCGTCGTGCGCGCAGCGCGTGGTGGGCGCGGTGATCGGGAGGGGCGCGTCGCCGGGCGCGGCGCGCACGTCGACGGCTCGCGCAGGGCGATCGGGGTGCGATCGGTGTGCTCCGGCCGCGCCTGAGCGCGGCGGGTGCCGCGCGCCGAGCGATCGCGCTCGGTGTCCACTCTGCCTCCCGGGCGTCGGTCGCCCGAGCCCCACACGCAGAGTGGCAGGTCTTTCCGTGCGCGGGGTGACCCCCCCGGTTACGCCTCGGCAAACGCTCGCTGACGACTCTGCGGGGGTGGTCGCCGGCGCCCGGCGGCGGGATCGACGGCTGACGCTGCGCGACCGCCGCGCCCGGCGGGGGCCGGGCCGGCGACCCCGGCCACGGGCGCGGCGCGACGCGAGCGGCGCCACGGACGCCCGGCGGAGGACGGCCCCGGGGAGGACGGCCCCGGTGACGACGGGGACGGGAAGGAGGCTGGCGAGCGATGGCGAGCCGGCCGAGGTCCTGGGCGCAGACCCCGGCGCACCTCGTGCCGCGCCCGACACCCGAGGACCGCGAGTTCTGGGCCGGCGCCCGGCGCGGCGAGTTGCGGGTCCAGCGCTGCCGGGCCTGCGGGCTGCACCAGCACTACGCGCGCCTGGCGTGCTCCCACTGCGGCGCCGCCGACCCCGAGTGGGTGACGGCCAGCGGGTACGGCACCGTCTACTCCTTCACGGTCATCCGCCAGAACGGCGTGCCGCCGTTCCCCGAGCGGGTCCCGTTCGTGGTGGCCGCCGTCGATCTCGACGAGCGCGGCGCCCGGGTGCTCGGCGCGATGCCCGACCTCGACCCGGACCGGGCCCGGATCGGGATGCGGGTGGTGGCGGCGTTCCGGCCCGCGAGCGACGAGTACGGGTTCGTGGACTTCCGGCCCGCGGACGGCGGCCCCGCGGCCTGAGGACGTTCGGCCCTGGGGGCCGCGCCCGCCCCGGCAGGACGATCCTCGCATGTCGCTGCGGGCGGTGCGCGAGATCGCCGGGGCGGTCCTGTCGGGCGAGCAGCTCGAAGCCGTCCTGCAGCTCGTCGCCGCGCACGCGCGCCGGCTGGCGGGGGCCGACACGGCGCTCGTGCTCGTCGCCGGCGAACACCCGGCCGAGTCGGTGGTCGCGGCCGCCGTCGGCCGCGACGCCGCCCGGCGGCGCGGCGCCCGTGGCGACCCGGCCTCGCTGCTCGCGGGGTTCGGACCCGACGTGCGCGTCCCCCTGGAGGCGCGGGGGCGTCACGAGGGGACGCTCGTCGTGGCGAACGGCCCCGGCGGCCGCCCGTTCGCGGCGCGCGACGTCGGGGTGGTCGAGACGTTCGCGCAGCAGGCGGCGCTCGCGCTGCTCGCGGGCCGCGCCGCGGACCGCGAGCGCGCCGGGCGCGACCTCTCCGACCACGTGATCCAGCGGCTGTACGCGGCCGGGCTGACGTTGGACGCGCTCCGCGACGCCGGCCTCGCCCCGGAGGTCGCGCAGCGCATCCGCCAGACGGTCGAGGAGCTCGACGCGACGATCCGGGAGATCCGGGGGACGGTCTTCCCGTTCGAGCCCGGCCGCGACGGATCGGCGCCCCCCGGCCGCTGAGGCGGCCACGGGCGGCGGCGGACGCGGCGTACGCTGCAGCGCGTGGACACGGTGCCGGCCGCGGACGCCGGGCGCGGCGCGGGGGGCGGGCCGGCCGCCCAGGCGCTCGACGGCCGCCGGATCGGCCAGCGCGGGCAGCGGACCCGGCGCCGGCTGCTCGACGCCACGGCGGCGCTGCTCGCGACCCACGGGATCCGGGACCTGCGGGTGGTCGACATCGCCCGCGAGGTCGGCACGTCGCCGGCGACCTTCTACCAGTACTTCCGGGACGCGCAGGACGCGGTGCTCGTGCTGGCCGAGGAGGTGGGGGAGGAGGGCCGGTCGTTGGTCGCGTGGCTGGAGCCCTCCTGGGACGGCCCGGAGGGCCTCGACCACGCGCGCCGTCTGGTCGACGGGTTCGTCGAGCACTGGGACCGCCACCGGGCCGTGCTGCGGAGCCGCAACCTCGCGGCGCAGGAGGGCGACGAGCGGTTCCGGGAGGTCCGCAACCGCGCCAACCACGAGTTCCTGGTCGGGTTCGAGGCGAAGATCGAACGGTCGCGCCGCCGGGGCAGGGTTCCCGCCGAGCTGTCGCCGCTCGCCGCCGCGGCCGCGCTCGTCGCGCTGATCGAGCGCATGGCGGCGTTCCACCGCGACCTCGAACCGCTCGGGATCACCCGGACCGAGCTCGTCGAGACGACCGCGCGGATCATCCACCGCACGGTCGTCGGCGACGCGAGCGACCGGCGGAGCGGCTGACGCGCGCGACTAGCCGGTGCCCGCGGGCGCGCCCGGGTTCGGGCTGGTGCTCGCGCTCGGCGCGACGACGGCGACCGCGAGGCGGGCGAGCACCGCCTCGATCTCCTCCGGGCTCCGGCCGGGCGCGCGCAGCCGCTCGAAGGTCGCGTACGACGTCAGCACGCCGAGTGCGTCGACCGCGTCCTCGGTCGTCCAGTGCTGGCGGAGCTGGCCGGTGGCCGCCAGCGACTCGACGAGGTGCGCGAGGTCCTCCCGGCCGATCGCGTCCGAGGTGGTCGGGGCACCGGTCATCGCCTTCAGGGTCCGCAGGTCGCGCATCGTCTCGCCGTGCGCGGCCCAGTGGCGGCAGACCTCGGCGAGCACGTCCCGCAGCGCGCGCAACGGGTCCTCGGTCGCCGCCGGCGGCTCGAGCACGATCTCGCGGGCAGCGGTCGCGGCGAGCTCGTCGAGCACCGCGCGCTTGGAGCGGAAGTGCTCGTACACGGTCGCGCGGGCGACCCCCGCCTCCTTCGCGAGGACGTCCATGCTCCAGCCGCTCGCGCCGCGCTCGCGCATCAGCCGGGCGGCGGCGTCGACGATCCGGGTGCGGGTCGCGCGTACCAGCTCTCGACGTGTGGGGCTCAAGAGCGTCCTCCGTGTTCGCCGGCGTCCTCGTCGCAGAAAAAGGGCAGGTTTGCGATCATCGCGCGCGGTTCCCCGGGATCGGACTCGGCGCCCCTCCGAGATTTCTCAGACCTTCTGTGCGGTCGCGACCGTCACCTCGAGCTCCCGACCGAAGACCGCCTCGAACAGATCGCGCCGTCTGCGCACACCCCACAGCGACAGTTCGGGGTCACCGGTGGTGCGGAGCCGCAGCATCACGAGGTCGCCCCCCACGTCGACGGAGAAGCCCTCGACGACCCCGCGCCGTCCGCGGTCCATGCCGTCGGCGACCCGCAGGATCGCGGCGAGCGCCCGCAGGCGCTCGCGGTCCCGGCCACCGAGCGCGGCGAACCGCGGTTCCGACGGCTTCGGGTCCCCCTTGCGGTGGTGACGGACCAGGGCGGCGAGGAACGCGACCTCGGCCGGTTCGAACCCGCGCAGGTGCGCGTTCTCCACCAGGTACGCGGCGTGGCGGTGGTGACCCTGGCGCGAGACGTGCTGGCCGATGTCGTGGAGCAGCGCCGCGTACTCCAGCATCTCGCGATCGGCCTCGCCGAGGCCGTGGAGCGCGCGGGTCCGGTCGAACAGCTCGAGTGCGAGGCGGGCGACGGTGTGGGTGTGGCGCTCGTCGGAATTGCACCGGCGCGCGAGGCCCGTGACCGCCGCCCGCCGCAGCGCGCGCGGGTCGTCCGACAGCTCCCGGGGGTCGTGGGTCCGCACCGCGTCGAGCACGATCCCCTCGCGCAAGGCCCAGTCGCTGACGGTCAGCACGTCGACGCCGAACAGCTCGAGGCTGATCGTCAGCAGCATCGACCCCGCGGGCAGCAGGTCGGCCCGCTTCTCCTCCAGGCCCGGGAGCCGCCGGCGCTCCGACGCCTTCATCCGCATGATGCGGTCCTCGAGGTCCTCGAACGCGGCACGCTCGACGCGCAGCCCGTTGGAGGAGGGCGGGACCATCTCGGTGCGCAGCGCGACCGCGATGCGCGCCAGGTCGTTGATCGTCCCGGACGTCCCGACCCCCATGCGCGGCGCGCGCGACCGCACGGCGTCCACCAGGGGTTCGAGGGCCGTGCGGATGCGGTCGCCGAGCCGGCGGCGGTCGCCCTTCGACGGCGGGTCGTCGCGCACCAGCTCGGCGGTGAGCCGGCCGACGCCGATGGGGACGCTCTCGGCCCAGCGCAGCCCCGCGGGATCGCCCACCATGTACTCCACGCTGCCGCCGCCGATGTCGACGCACAGCGCGGGCGCCGGGTCGAGGACGACGCTGGCCCGCACCGCCCCGAAGATCAGGCGGGCCTCCTCCAGGCCCGAGATCACGTCGACGTCGATCCCGGTCTCCTGCTCGATGCGGTCGACCAGCTCGCTGCCGTTGGTCGCCGTGCGGATCGCGCTGGTCGCCTTGGCGAGCACCTCGGCCGCGCCGAGGGCATGGGCGAGCCGCACCAGGCGGCGGGCGCTCGCGACCGCCCGGTCGGCGGCCGTGGGCGGGACGCAGCCGTGGCGCGAGACGTCGTCGCCGAGGCGCAGCATCTCCTTCTCGCGGGCGACGGGCTCGAAGGTGCCGTCGGGGTGCACGTCGGCCACGAGCAGGTGGAACGAGTTCGAGCCGAGGTCGAGCGCCGCGATGCGCATGCCGAGGGCGAGGATATCCGCCTATCGTCGGCACGACGGACCCGGTGCGGGCGTGGAGAGGGAGCGGAGATGACGTCGACGTTCGAGCCCCGGATGCTGATCGACGGCGCGCTGGTGGAGGCCGAGGGCGGTGCGACGTACGACAACGTCAACCCCGCGACCGAGGAGGTGATCGGCCCCGTCGCGGACGCCGGCGTGAACGACATGCAGCGCGCGATCCGGGCGGCCCGGCGTGCGTTCGACGAGACGGACTGGGCGACCGACCGCGCATTCCGGAAGGCGTGCCTCGTGCAGCTCCGGGAGGCGCTCGAGAAGCACAAGGAGGAGTTGCGGCCGCAGATCGTCGCCGAGGTCGGCGCGCCGATCGCGCTCACGTACGCGATCCAGCAGGACACCTGCATCGAGGACATGCAGTGGGACATCGACATGATCGACCGGTACGAGTGGGAGCGCGAGCTCGGCGTCCACGAGTTCTTCGGGCTCCGCTCCAACCGCCTCGTCGTGCGCGAGCCGATCGGGGTCGCCGGGCTGATCACGCCGTGGAACTTCCCGTTCATGCTCAACCTGTCGAAGCTCACCCCCGCGCTCGCGGCCGGGTGCACCGTCGTGCTCAAGCCCGCCCCCGACACGCCGTACTCGGCGACGTGGATCGGCCGGCTCGTCGCGCAGGAGACCGACATCCCGCCCGGCGTCGTCAACGTGGTCACGTCCGCCGATCCCGCGGCCGTGGGGGAGGAGCTCACCGGCAGCCCGCTGGTCGACATGATCTCCTTCACGGGGTCGACCGCCGTCGGCAAGCGCATCGCGGAGCGCGGGGCCGCCACGCTCAAGCGCGTGTTCCTGGAGCTGGGCGGCAAGTCGGCCAACATCGTGCTCGACGACGCCGACTTCTCCGCCGTCCTCCCCGGCACCGGGATGGTGTGCATGCACTCGGGTCAGGGCTGCGCGATCACGACGCGCCTGCTGCTGCCGCGCTCGCGCTACGACGAGGGCGTCGAGATCGTCCGGCAGGCGTTCGAGCAGTTCCCCTACGGCGACCCCACCGACTTCGCGAACATGGCCGGGCCGCTCGTCAACGCGAAGCAGCGCGAGCGCGTGCTGGGCTACATCGAAAAGGGCAAGGCGGAGGGTGCGCGGTGCCTCGTCGGCGGCGGCCCGGCGACCCAGTTCGAGCGGGGCTACTTCGTCCAGCCGACGCTGTTCGTCGACGTCGACCCCGACTCGACGATCGCGCAGGAGGAGATCTTCGGGCCGGTGCTCGCCGTCATCCCCTACGAGGACGACGACGACGCGGTCCGCATCGCCAACAACTCGCGCTACGGGCTGTCGGGGTCGGTGAGCAGCGGGTCGCTGGACCGGGCGCTCGCCGTCGCGCGGCGGATCCGGACGGGCACGGTTTCGGTCAACGGCGGCCAGTGGTACGGGCCCGATTCGCCCTTCGGCGGCTACAAGGAGAGCGGCCTCGGGCGCGAGCACGGCGTGCAGGGGTTCGAGGAGTACCTCGAGACGAAGACGATCGGCCTCCCCGCCTCCTGACCCGGGCCCGATGGCGCTCTCCCCGTCCGCGTTCGAGCTGACCGGCCGCTTCGCGGTCGTGACCGGCGCGGCGCGCGGCATCGGCGCCGCGGTCGCGGAGGCGTTCGCGCGCTTCGGCGCCGACGTGGCGGTCTGCGACCGCGACGCCGACGGCCTCGCGCGGACGGCCGAGGCGGTCCGGGCCGCCGGGCGCCGCGCCGTCGTCGGCGTGCTCGACGTCCGCGACGGGGACGCGGTGCGGGCGTGGGTCGAGCCGTTCGACCGCGTCGACGTCCTCGTGAACAACGCCGGCGGCGGGTTCCGCGCCGCGTTCGCCGACGTGACCGACAAGGGCCAGGACGCGCTCGTCCGGGAGAACTTCACGAGCGTCACCCACTTCGTCCGGGCCTGCCTGCCGAAGATGACGGGCGGCGGGTCGATCGTGAACGTCACGTCGATCGAGGCGCACCGCGCGGCCCCCGGCTTCGCCGTCTACAGCGCGATGAAGGCCGCGGTCGCGAACCTGTCGATGTCGCTCGCGCTCGAGTTGGGCGACCGCCGCATCCGCGTCAACTGCATCGCCCCCGACGTCATCCCGACCCCGGGGATCGGTGACGTGCCGGTGCGGACACCGCTGCCGTACGCGGGCCACGCCGACGACGTGGCCGCGGCCGCCGTGTTCCTCGCGTCCGACGCGTCGCGCTTCGTGACCGGCACGACGTTGCACGTCGACGGCGGCAACCGGGCCGCCGCGGGCTGGTGCCGCGGCCCGGGCGGCGAATGGGTGACCGGGGGAGAGCCGGTCGGCCCGTGACCCGCGCGCCCGGCCCGCCGCGTGCGGCCGGCGCGTGCGGTCAGTCGGCGGCGAGCAGGCGTTCGGGCTCGGCGGCGAAGTCGCGGATCGACCCGACGTTGCGGACCGCGTGCTCGATCACCCCGGGCCGCATCGTGTGGCAGACCCCGGTCATGACGGCGGGCAGCGCGGTGGCGACCGGGACCGAGTCGAGGTCCATCGTGCGCCCGAGGCCGATGTCGCACGCCCGCCGCAGCACGATCGCGCACTCCGCCTCGTCCTCGGGGAGCGTCGCGTCCGCCCAGCGCATGAAGCCGCCACGCCAGGGCGCGGCGTCGTAGGGCGGCTCGGGGTCGGCGATCCCGTCCCAGGTGAGCGACCACTCGAGCGCGAGCGCGCCGTCGACCCACAGCCGGACCCGGGCCGCGCCGGTCGCGGGTTCGCGCACCGGCACCTCGACGTCGTACTGGCGCCGCCGCCCACCGCGCGCGGCGTGCGTGACGGCGTGGCACGCGGCGTCGAACTGGTGCGTGCAGGCCAGCTTCGGGTCGGTGAAGCGGCCGGGCGCGGTGAACCGGCGGGCGAGCGGCATGCCGGCGAGGCCCGCGAGCGCGGCCGCGGCGCCGGGGCACGTCGCCCAGGGCCAGCGGCGCGACTCGCAGCCCACCTCCGTCACCAGCCCGTCCCGGTGGCGCAGGGTCACGACGAAGTGGTGGAAGTCGTCCTCGAGCTCGGAGCGCACGACGCCGGGGGCGACGGTGGTGACCCGGATGCGGCGCCGGTACGCGTCGGCGGCCCGGTCGAACCCCGGCGCGGGCGACGGAGATGACATCGGCGTCAGGCTAGGGGAAGATGGTGTCCGTGCCGGCGGTCGACTCCGATCAGCACCTCTACGAGCACCGGACGCTCTGGCTCGACCACGTGGACCCGGACCGGCGCGACGACGCCCTGCGGATCGTCGACGACGATCTCGGGTACGCGTGGCTGACCTGGCGGGGCCGGCGCCTCCAGCCCGTCGACGTGCAGGTCCCCGGGCGCACCGCCGAGCTGGGCGAGCGGCGCGAGCGGATCCGCGCGGGTGTGCCCGCCGAGGCGCGCTACGACGAGGTGCTCCCGCGCGACTACTGGGACCCGGTGGCCCGGGCCGCGCGCGTCGGTGCGATGGGGTTCGACGCCGCGGTCGCGTTCCCGAACTTCGGCCTGCTCTGGGAACGCACGCTCGACGCCGACCCGGTGGCCCTCACCGCCAACATGACCGCGTGGAACCGGTGGTGCGCGTCGGTCGTGGCCGACGCACGCGGCGTCGTCCACCCCGTCGCGCACCTGACGTTGCGCGACGCCGACTGGTGCGAGGCCGAGCTCGCGCGCCTGTCGCGTGACGGCGTCCGCCTCGCGATGATCGCACCGGCGCTCGTCGACGGCCGCCCGCTCTCGCACCCCGACCACGACCGCCTGTGGCGGGCGTTCGTCGACGCCGGCGTCACGCCGGTCTTCCACGTCGCGGACCAGCGGCGCCCGTTCGACGACGCCTGGTACACCGAGCCCGACGACTCGTTCGTGTCGCCGCTCGAGTCGGTGTTCCTGTGGACCCCGGCCGCCCTCGCGTGCACGGACCTGATCCTCAACGGGACGCTCGAACGCCACCCGGACCTGCGGATCGGCATCGTCGAGCTGAGCGCGATCTGGGTGCCGATGTACCTGATGATGCTGGACGGCGGGTTCGACTTCACGACCCGCCTCAACGGCCGGCCGATCGCCCCGCTCGCGCAGCGGCCCAGCGACTACTTCCGCGCCCGCGTGCGCGTCTCGTCGTTCGCCTACGAACTGCCCGGGCGGCTCATCGCGCGAACCGGGGACCTCTACATGTGCTGCTCCGACTTCCCCCACTCCGAGGGCACGGCGACGCCGCTCGAGGACTACGCCCGCGCGCCCGTGCCGGTCGCGCCGGGCGACGCCCCCGGCCTGTTCCACGACAACGTGGCGTTCCTCCTGGGGGACCGATGAGCGGGCCTCCTGGGGGACCGGCGGGCGGGGCCGCGGACGCCGGCCCGCCGCGCCACGACGTGCCGGCCGGGGGGCACAGCGCGTTCACGATCGTCGACGGCCGCCAGGTCCACTACCTGTGGTGGGGCCGGCGGGCGGCCCCGCCGGTCGTCTGCCTGCACGGCGGCGGCCAGACCGCGTACATGTACGAGGAGCTGGGCGAGGCGCTGGCCGACCGCTGGTTCGTGCTCGCCCCCGACCTGCCCGGCCACGGCGACTCCGACGTCGACCTCGCGGTCGCGGGCACCGTCAGCGGGCTCGACCGGCGGGCGCTCGCGACGAGCGTCGAGGAGTTCCTCGACCACGTCGGCGTCGACGAGGCGGTCTTCGTCGGCGCGTCGCTCGGCGGGATCACCAGCCTCACGATCGCGGCGCAGAGCCCCTCGCGGGTGCGGGCGATCGCCCTGATCGACATCGGCCACAGGCTGGAGGACGAGGGCGTCGCGCGCATCATCGAGTTCATGACGAGGCACGAGAGCTTCGCGTCGCTGGAGGAGGCGGCCGCGGCGGTCGCCGAGTACCTGCCGCACCGCAGGTCGGGACCGCAGGCGCCGGAGCGGCTGAAGCGCAACCTGCGCCAGCGCGCCGACGGCCGGTGGGAGTGGAAGCACTCGCTCGGTCGCCGGCTGCGCGACGCGCAGGCCCAGGGGCAGCCGGCGTTCCGCCCCGGCGGCTGGCGGGAGCTGGTCGCGGGCATGGACGCCGAGCTGACGCGCCTCGAGTGCCCGGTGCTCGTGCTGCGCGGCGCGCACAGCGACGTGCTCTCCGACGCCGGGGCCGAGGAGACGGCGAAGCTCATCCCGAACGCGCGCCTCGCGACGATCTCGTCGGCGGGCCACCACGCCGCGGGCGACAACCCGGAGACGACGGTGACCCTCGTGCGCGGCCTGCTCGACGAGATCGGCTGGTAGGCGGATCGGCCGGTGGGCGGATCGGCCGGTGGGCCGGTTCCGTTGCCGGTGCCGGCGCCGGCCGCTCAGGTGAGGAGCTCGTCGGGCAGGCTGCCCTCGAACCACAGCAGCGTCTCGACCCGCCGGGAGATCCGCCAGCCCGAGGCGGTGCGGACCAGCTCGTCGTCGTAGCGGCCGCCGATCCAGAAGAAGTGCGGCGGGCCCTCGCGGGTCCTCGCACCCATCGGGTTCACCATCATCGTGCGCGCGGTCGCGCGGTCGCCGTCGAGGTGCACGTCGACGTTCGCCATCAGGTGCTGCATGACGGCGAACGCCGCGAGGTTCCGCTGCAGCCAGGCCCGAACCTCGCGGTAGGGGCCGGCGACGCCGCCCGGGTTCGACGAGTAGTCGACGTGCGCGTCCTCGGTGAAGCAGGCGTCGAGGAGATCCCAGTCGCGGGTGTCGATCGCCCAGGCGTACCGGTGGATCAGGTCCTGGATCTCGGCGCGGTCGGAGAGCTCCTGCGGGGTGTAGGGCATCGGCCGCGACGCTACCGGCCGGACGGCGTCACGACGACAGGGGCTTCGGCTCGTCGGCGCCGGGCCGGCACACGATGGTCAGCGTGAACTTCGACGTCACCACCGGCTCGCCCGTGCGCTCGTCCTTCCAGGTGGTCTCGGTGACGTAGAACTCGAGCTTGCCGCCGTCGGACCGTTCCTTCTCGTACACGTCGGAGATCACGCCGTCGCCCACGAGCACGTCGCCGACGTGCGGCCACCGACCGCCGTGGTAGACGAACTCCTGCTCGCCGTGGAGGATCGCGCGGCCCTTGCCGCGCAGGTTCTCGATCGGCAGCCCGGCCGCGCCGCCCTCGCCGAGCGAGCCCCAGTACGGCATGACGAACGGGAACGTGGGCGGCACCGGGGCGGCGTCGCCGCGGTAGACCGGGTCGTCGTCCATCAGGGCCTGTGCGAAGACCCGCACCGGGCCCCGCTCGACGACGACGCGTTGGGTGCCGAGCGGCCGGCCCTTCAGCTCGGTGAGCGCCACGTGCCTCGCCTCCGATCCGGGTGCGACGTCGCTGACGTCGATGTCAGGTACGGGCCGCGCACGTTAGCGAAGCGCGGGCGCGCCGGGCCAGCGGCGCGGCGGGCCGCTCAGCCCGGGCGGTGGCGGCGCGCCGAGAAGATGTAGCGCTCGATCGCCGCCCGCTTGGCGGGCCCCAACGGGTCGAACCGGACGCCCGCGACCCAGGCCCGGTCGCGCGGCGCCGCCCAGACCACCTGGCCGAACACGGCGAGGTGGTCCTGCCCGAGGCCCAGCACGAGCCGCACCCGCACGCCGGGCTCGAGCGGCAGCCCGACCCGCACGGCACAGCCCCCCGCCGACAGGTCGGCGAGCAGCCCCGGCAGCAGGACCGGCCCGCCCCGGGCCGACGCGAGGACCTCCACCGGCGCCCGCAACCGCACCCGCCCGTCGTCGCGGCCGTGGTCCCCGCCGCCGGGCGCCGGGCGCGGCGCGGCCGGTCCCGTCGGGGTGCGGGCGGTCGGCGACATCGAGGGGGTTGTCGGCCCGACCCGCCCCGCGGCTCGAGGGCGCGTCACCCGGTGTGCCGCAGGTCACGCCCCGGTGGGCCGGTCCGCGGGCTCGGCGGCGCGCTCGCGCAGCTTGTGCTTCATCACCTTGCCGGTCGCGTTGCGCGGCAGCTCGGGGACGAACCAGAAGCGGCGGGGCCGCTTGTAGTCGGCGAGGTGCCGGCCGCAGAACGCCGCCAGCTCCTCCTCGTCGCAGGCGGCTCCCGGGCGCACCACGACGAACGCGCCCACGTCCTCCCCGAGCACCGGGTGCGGCACGCCGACGACCGCGGCCTCCTGCACCTGCGGGTGCTCGAGCAGCACCGCCTCGACGTCGGTCGCGTAGACGTTGTTGCCACCGCGGATGATGACGTCCTTGATGCGGCCGACGATGTACACGAAGCCCTCGTCGTCGAGGTACGCGAGGTCGCCGGTGCGCAGCCACCCGTCGGGCGTCCAGGTCGCGGCCGTCGCCGCGTCGTCGCGGTAGTACTCGCGGCGCGTGTCGCCGAGCCGTACCAGGAGCTCGCCGACCTCGTTCGCGGCGCGGGGCGCGTCGTCGTCGGGCCCGACGACCTTCACCTCCATGCCGGGCATCGGCTTGCCGACCGATCCGGGCTTGCGATCGAGGTCCTCCTTGGGCATCACGATGTACGCCGGCCCGGCCTCGGTGAGCCCGTAGGAGTTGGAGACGGTCGCCTGGGGCATGCGGTCCTGCAGCTTCTTCAGCGTCGCGGGTGCGAGGGGCGCCGAACCGATCGACACCGCGAACGGCGACGACAGGTCGGCCGTCGGGAAGCGCGGGTGGGCGGTGACGAGCTCCGCCATCGCGGGCACCATGAAGATCATCCCCGGCCGTTCGCGCTCGACGACGTCGAACCACCGGTCGACGTCGAAGCGCGGCATGTACAGGCCGCGCAGGCCCATCTTCATCGGGTTGTAGACGAAGCTGATGCCGGCGAAGGTGAACAGCGGCGCCCCGTGGAGCCACCCCGCCCCGCTCCAGTGGGGCGCGCAGTTCGGGATCATGGCGACGTTTCCGTGGCGCACGAGCACGCCCTTCGGCAGGCCGGTCGTGCCCGACGTGTACATGATGTCGGCCATGTCCCCGGGGGCGACCGGGACCTGGAAGCGGGCGTCGTCGCAGTCGTCGATCTCCGACCACTCGTGTGCGCCGGTCGGCCCCGTCCCGACCGACAGCACGTGCGCGGCGCCGACCGCGTCCGCGACCTCACAGGCCGTCCCGACGAGGCGTTCGTTGGTGACGACGACGCGCGGCTGCGCGTGCGCGAGGATCGTGCGCACCTCCTCGGGCGTGAGGCGCGTGTTGACCGGCACCATGACCGCGCCCGCCTTGTGCACCGCGGCGTAGGCGCAGATCCACTGCAGGCAGTGGTCGCTGTCCATGTAGACGGCGACGCGGTCGCCCTTGCCCACGCCGTGCGCGGCGAGCCAGCGCGCGGCCCGGTTCGACGTCGCGTCCCACTGCGCGAACGTGATGCCCGCGCCGGCGTCGAGGTCGCGGTACGCGACCTCGTCGGGCCAGCGGCGGGCCATGAAGCGGAGCTGGTCGACGAGCAGCGGCCCCTCGGGTGCGTCGGGCGCCCCCGGGCCGGCCGGCGGGCTCACTGCCCGAACCCCATCGGCGGGACCTTCGGCGGGCGCGTCGCGAACAGCTCGTCCTTGCGCGCGGCGAGCTCCTCGGGGGTCCAGCGGCCCTCGCCGCGATCGAGCGTCGCGACCAGCGACCACCCCTGCAGGAGGTGGACGCGTGTTCCCCAGACGACGAAGACCTGCCCGGAGACGTCGGCCGCGGCGTCGCTCGCGAGGAACCCGACCATGGGTGCGACCTGCGCGGGGTCCCACTCGGGGCCGCTCATGAAGTCGGCGGCACCGGGCACGGAACCGGTCATCCGGGTCAGCGCACGGGGGCAGATCACGTTCGCCGTCACCCCGTACTTCTTCGCTTCGCGCGCGAGCACGAGGGTCATCGCGACGATGCCCGCCTTCGCCGCCGCGTAGTTCGCCTGGCCGGCCTGGCCGAACAGGCCGGACTCGCTCGCGGTGTTGATGATGCGGCCGGACACCGGCCCGCCGGCCTTGGCCCGGTCCCGCCAGTGCCGCACGGCGTGGTGGCAGGGTGCGAAGTGCCCCTTGAGGTGGACGCGGACGACGGTGTCCCAGTCCTCCTCGGTCATGTTGAACGCCATCGAGTCGCGCAGCACGCCCGCGTTGTTGACGAGCACGTCGAGGCCGCCGAACGCGTCGAGCGCGTGGCCCACGAGGCGGCCGGCGCCGTCCCAGCTCGCCACGTCGTCGGTGTTCGCGACCGCCTCGCCGCCGGCCGCGACGATCTCGTCGACGACCTCCTGCGCCGCCGTCGCGTCGCGGCCGTCGCCGCCCATGCCCGTGCCGAGGTCGTTGACGACGACGCGCGCGCCCTGCTGCGCGAGCAGGAGTGCGTGCGCCCGGCCGAGCCCGCGCCCCGCGCCGGTGACGATCGCGACCTTCCCGTCCAGCATCCCCATCGCGGCGAGTCTTCCCTGACACGCGTGTCAGGGTCAATGCGGGTCAGGCGCGGTGGGGAGGGAGCGTGACGACCTCGCCGGGGTACACGAGGCTCGGGTCGCCCGAGCGCAGCGTCGCGCGGTTGGCCGCGACGACCGCGCGCCAGTAGGGGAGGACCGCGGCGTCGGGGGCACGCGCGGCGCCCGTGACCCGCGCGACCTCGGCCGCGGCGATCCGCCACAGGTTGTCGCCCGCGACGACGACGTGGTGGCGGGCCGCGTCCGGGCGTCCGCCGGCCGGGGCGCCCGGCACCTCCGCCGCGCGGCCGCCCGGCGCGGCCGGTGCCGCCGGTGGGGGCGGTGTCGCGCGCACGACGGGCGGATCGGGTGCGGTGGTTCCGGTGATCGGCGGCGCCGCTGGGGATGCGGTGGTGGCCGGCGTCGCGGGGGGGTGCCGCGCGCAGGACGGGAGGGCCGGGCGCGGTGGTCGTCGCGCCGGGGCCGGGGTCGGGGGCGCGCACGACCGGGGCCTCGGGCGGCGCCGGCGCCACCACGGGCGCAGGCGCCGCCGGGGCCGCGACCGCCGCGGGCGGGACGGTGACGAGCACGGCCGTCGCGCCGCACGCGAGCCCGTGCGCCCGCCGCAGGAAGGCCGGCGCGCCACGGGCCGCGGCCCGGAGGGCCCGCACGCGCGGCCACGCGCGTGCGGCCCGGCACACGACGTCGGCGAGCACGAGCCAGACCGCGAGCCCGGCGGCGGCGACGCGCCCGGCGTACCACGCGAGGGCCTCGCCGTCGGCGAGGACCCCGGCGGGCGGGACCAGACCGGGACGGGCGAGCGCGGCGGCGCCGGCCGCGCCGGCGGCGGTGAGGACGATCGAGGCGGCGGGGCGCGCCGGGGGCGGGAGCGGCATCCGGCAATCGTCGCGAGATGTCTCAGAACGTGTCAAGCCTTGAGCAACGTCGTGAAACGGTCATACAGTGCGGACCGTGATGCCGACCGGAACCGTCCCCCGCCCGCCGCTCGACCGCCGGGCCGCCGCGCGTCCGCGCCGCGGCGGCGTCGCCCCCGACCGCCGGCCCCGGGTGCCGGGGCGGCACCGGCCGTCCCGCCGCCGGGTGGTCGCCGCCGGGGCCCTCGTCGCCGCCCTCGCGGTCGCGTGCGTGGCGGTGGCGCGCGACCGGGGCGCCGGTCCGCCCCCGGACCCCGCGCCGCGCGGGGGCGGGGAGGCCGGCGCCGCGCCGTCGCGGCCTCTCGCGCCGCCGAGCACCGCGGGGGTCGCCACGGGACGGGCGGCGCGGGAGGCCGCGGCGCTGCGGGCGCTCGCGGGCGCCCCCGGGACGTGCCGCACCCGCGTCGAGGAGGGTGGCGTGCGGCTGACCTGCCCGATCGAGCACGGCACGGTCGAGCTCGCGCGGCCGGCCGACCCGGCACGGGAGTACCGGCGGGCGCTCGGGCCCGACGACGGCACCCGCGCGACGGGGCCGCCGGCGTGCGCCGCGGGGCGGCCCGAGGAGCGCGCCTGGTCGCGGCCCGACGCCCCGGCCGTCACCGCGGGCCGGTACGCGTGCCGCGTCGTCGCGGGGCGGGCCGAGATCTGGTGGACGGAGGACGCAACCGCGCTCCTCGCACACGCGACGCGCGCCGACGGCGACCTCGCCGCGCTGTACGAGTGGTGGCGCGCGGGCGCGCCACTGCGCTGACCCGCCCGGTCCCCGGGGCGCGACCGCCGGGGCGCCGCGCCCATCCCCGTGGCGCCCGCGGCGCCGGTGCTAGGTTCCCGCCGGTTCCGAGCACCGTCCCGGGGGTTTCCGACTCATGTGGCTGTTCGAGCAAGAAGGCTTCGACAACGCCCTGCGCATCAGTCATGTCATCGTCGGCATCATGTGGATGGGCCTGCTGTGGTTCTTCAACTTCGTGCAGGTCCCCGCGTTCGCCGAGATGGAGGCGGCGGCGCGCAACAACGCGCTCGACAAGCTGACGTGGCGGGCCCTGTGGTGGTTCCGGTGGGCGGCGATGGCGACCGTCGTGTTCGGGCTGCTGATCATCGCCGTGTTCCCCGACCTGTACGACGGCGACTACTGGGGCAGCACCGCCGGGGTGACGCTGCTGCTCGGCATCATCATGGGTCTGGTGATGGCGGCCAACGTGTGGATGGTCATCTGGCCGAACCAGCAGATCGTGATCGCGAACGCCCGCAACGTTCAGGCGGGGGGTGAGGCCAACCCCGACGCGGCCGCCGCGGGCCGCCGGGCCCTGATGGCCTCCCGCCAGAACATGATCTTCTCGCTGCCGCTGCTCGTGTTCATGGTCGGCGCGTCGCACTTCTACAACGTGACGCACTTCGAGCAGTTCGACCTGTCGGCCGGGATGTGGCTCGTCTACTTCCTGATCGGGGTGGCGATCATCGCGGTGCTGGAGCTCAACGCGCTGGGCCGCATCAGCGGTACCGGCAACGGCGGGCTCAACGTCATCTACGAGACGCACAAGAACGCGATGTACACGGGCTTCGTGCTCATCGCGGCGTTCTACGTGCTCGCCGAGATCGTCCTGCGGGCCTGAGCCCCGGCGGGGGCGGGCGCGCCGCTCAGACGCCGAGCGCCTCGGCGATGCGGGCCCGGTGCCAGGCGCTCGTGCCGAACAGCGGCTCGCCCGACTTCACCCGCTTGACGTAGACGTGCATGTCGTGCTCCCACGTGTAGCCGATGCCGCCGTGGAGCTGGATGCCCTCCTTCGCGAGCAGCCGCTGGCAGTCGCCGGCGGCTGCCTTCGCGACCGACGTCGCGCTCGTGCGGCGCGGGTCGTCCTCGGCGATCGTCAGGGCCGCGAAGTAACCGGTGGCGCGGGCCCGCTCGAGCGCGACGAGCATGTCCGCGAACTTGTGCTTCACGGCCTGGAACGAGCCGATCGGCACGCCGAACTGCACGCGCTGCTTCGCGTAGTCGAGCGTCACGTCGAAGATCGACTGGGCGGTGCCGACCATCTCGAGCGCCAGCGCGACCGTGGCCTCCTCGGCCGCCCGACGCACGGCGGCGGTCGCGTCGCCCGTGCCGCCGCCGAGCAGGCGCTCGCGTCCGACGCGCACGCCGTCGAGCCCGACGTGGGCCATCCGTCGGCTGCCGTCGAAGGTGTGCAGCTCGGTCCGCCGGGTCGCGTCCGCGGGCACGACGACGACTCCGAGCCCCTCGGGGCCGCGCGCGACCACGGCGATCTCGTCGACGGCGCCGGCCTCCATCACGTAGCGCTTGTGGCCCGCGCACACGACGTCATCGCCGTCGAGGCGGAACGTCGCCGTCGTGTCGGCCGGGTCGAACGACCCCGTGTCCTCGGCGATCGCGAGGGTCCCGGTGCACCGGCCCGCCGCGACCTCGGGGAGCCAGCGGGCCTGCTGGTCGGGCGTGCCGCACTCCCGGAGCACCGGCACGAACTGCGTGACGGTCGGAAGGAGCGGGCCGGGGGCGACCACGCGCCCGAGCTCCTCGGCGAGCACCGCCGCCTCGACCATCCCGAGCCCGATCCCGCCGTGGGCCTCGGGGACCGTCAGGCCCGGCCAGCCGAGCTCTGCGAACGTGCGCCACAGCGATCCGGGGACGGTGCCCTGCTCGAGCACCTGGCGGGCCACCGAGACGGGGCACTCCTTCGCGAGCACCGCGCGGATCGCGTCGCGCAGCTCGTCCTGCTCCGGGGTGAAGTCGAGCTCCATGCGGCGGCGAATCTACCGACCGGCGCCGCCGGCGACCTCGTCGGCGAGGGCGCGGCGGTCGACCTTCTCGCCCGCGGTCAGCGGCAGCGCGTCGACGACGTGCAGCGCCTCGGGCAGCTTGTACGCGGCCAGGTGCGGCTCGCCGTAGCGGCGGAGCTCGGCGAGGCCGGGCGGGCGCGCGGGGTCGCGCGGGACGACGACGGCCACGCCGATCTCGCCCATCACCGGGTCGGGCCGCGGGACGACCGCGACGGCCGCGACGTCGGGGTGCGTCGACAGCACGCCCTCGACCTCCACCGGGTAGACGTTGTAGCCGCCGCGCACGTACATCTCCTTCGCGCGCCCGACCAGGCGGAGGCGCCCGCGGTCGTCGACCCAGCCGAGGTCACCGGTGCGCACGAAGCCGTCGGCGGTGAACGCCGCCGCGGTCGCGTCCGGGTCGTGCCAGTACCCGGACATCACGGCGGGGGAGCGCAGGCACACCTGGCCGACCTCGCCCGGGGCGACGGGCCGGTCGTCGGGATCGAGGAGCGCGAGCTCGACGCTCGCGTGGGGCCGGCCGACGCTCACGACGGCGTCCTCGTCGGGGTCGTCGAAGGCGGTGCCGAGCCCGATGCCGGCCTCCGTGCAGGAGTAGCGGGTCGCGAGGCGCGCGCCGAACCGCTCGCGTGCCTCGGCCGCGAGCCCGGGCGTGACGGGGCCGCCGCCGACGACGACGAACTGCACGCTCGACAGGTCGTGGCGATCGAAGTCGGGCTGCCGCAGCATCAGGGCGATCTGGGTCGGCACGCCGGCGACCGTGCTCATCCGCTCGCGCTCGACGAGCGCGAGGGCGTCGGCCGCGCGCCAGCGGGTCATCATGAAGTTGGTGCCGCCGCGGCGGAGGTTCCCCGGCAGCTTCGTCATGAAGCCGAGGTGTGCGAACGACGTGCCCGTGAAGGAGCGGCCGCCCCCGCCCCAGGCGTCGCCGACGTCGGTGGCGGTGATGAACGCGAGCTGCCGCTCGCAGTAGATCGCCCCCTTCGGCAGGCCGGTCGTACCCGAGGTGAAGACGATCGCCACCGGGCGGTCCGGGTCGTCGGGCAGCGGGGCCGCGGGCGGCGCGCCGCGGACGCGCCAGTCCGCGAGGACGCCGTCGAGCGAGTCCGCGGCGGGGTCGTCGACGACGACGGCCGGGTCGGCGAGGTCGAGGAGGGCCTTGCGCTCGCGCTCGGAGAGGCGGTCGTTGACGCCCGCGGTGATCGCGCCGGCCTTGGCGGCCCCGCAGTAGGCGAGCAGGTACTCCGGGCCGGGCGGCAGCACGAGCGCGACGACGTCGCCGGGCCGCACCCCGCGGCGCGCGAGCCCGGCCGCGACCTCGTCGGAGACGCGGTCGATGTCCGCGTACGTGATCGGCCAGCCCGCCTCGGCCACGTAGGCGGTACGATCGCCGAATCGTCGGGCCGCCTCTCGGATCGTGGCGGGGAGCATGAGCGAAGGCTACACAGCGGGTCGCGCGCGCGACGGGGGCGGTGGCAGGCGCCGCGCGCGTCGTCCCGCCGCCGTGAGCCCCGCGCAACGCCGGGAGCTGCGGGCGCAGGGCCGCAGGACCATGCGGCGACTGCTCGACGCCGGGATGCGGGTGTTCGCCGAGCGCGGGTTCCACGCCGCGCGCGTCGACGACATCGTGCGGGCCGCGCGCGCGTCACACGGCACCTTCTACCTCTACTTCGCGAACAAGGAAGACCTGCTGCGCGCGCTCGCACGCGAGTGCGCGGAGACGCTCGACGACCTGGCGTCCCGGCTCGGCGCGGTCGGGCCGGACGACGCCGGCTACGAGGAGCTGGCGCGGTTCCTCGACGAGTTCTTCGGGACCTACCGGCGGTACGGGCCGGTGATCCGGGCGTGGATGGAGGGCCACGTCGACGACCGGGAGGTCGGGGCGCTCGGCGTGCAGGCGTTCACCGACATCGCGACCGCGCTCGGCCGGCGGATGCGCGAGGCGGGCGCGGTCGCCGACGGCGCGACCGTCTCGGCGCTGATGGCGATGCTCGAACGCTTCGCGTACTACCTGGTGTCGCGCCGCCTCGACCTCGCGCCCGGCGAGCTCCTCGCCACCGTCACCCACACGGTGCACCGGGGGTTCTTCGGCGCGCCCGCGCCGGCGCGCTGACGGCGGGCGGGCCGGCCCGGCGGGCGGTCAGCCGACGCCGAGGATCACCGTGGCGGCGGACGAGAACCAGCCGCCGGTGCCGTTGACGCAGCACAGCCGCGCGCCCTCGACCTGGCGGCCCTCGGCCTCGCCCCGGAGCTGGCGGACCGCCTCGACGAGCAGGAACATCCCGCGCATGCCGGGGTGGCAGTGCGAGAGCCCGCCGCCGTCGGTGTTGGTCGGCAGCGCGCCGCCGACGCGCAGCTTGCCGTCCTCGACGAACGGGCCGCCCTCGCCCTTGCCGCAGAAGCCGAGCGCCTCGAGCGTGAGGAG
Organism: Acidimicrobiia bacterium; assembly: GCA_026002935.1. GTDB lineage: Bacteria > Actinomycetota > Acidimicrobiia > IMCC26256 > PALSA-610 > BPGH01. The sequence goes on along the minus strand of BPGH01000001.1, from coordinate 2,651,064 downwards.
CACCATCGGGGTGAACGCGTCGTAGATCTGGCAGCAGTCGATGTCGGCGGGGGTCACGCCCGCCCGCTCGAACGCGAGGCGGCCGCTGCGCACGGCGGGCGACTCGGTGAAGTCCTCCCACTCGCTCATCGTCGTGTGCGACGTCGTCTCGCCGGTGCCGAGCACCCACACCGGTTCCTTCGCCAGGTCCCTGGCCCGGTCCTCGGACGTGAGGACCACGGCACCGCCCCCGTCGCTGCGGATGCAGCAGTGGAGCTTCGTGAGCGGGTCGGCGATCATCGGCGAGGCCTGCACGTCGTCGATCGTGATCGGGTCGCGGTAGAACGCCTCGGGGTTCAGCGACGCGTTGTATCGGGTCGAAACCGCGATCTCGGCGAGCTGCTCGATCGTCGTGCCGAACTCGTGCATGTGGCGGCGCGCCGTCATCGCGTACTTGGAGATCAGCGTGTGGCCGAACGGGGCGTCGAACTGCACCGGCCCGCGCGTGCCGAACGAGAGGTTCGCGCTCCGGCGCCTCGCCTTCAGGTCCGCCCGCGCGGTCGAACCGTAGACGAGCACGACCACGTTCGCGTGACCGGCCTGGATCGCCGCGGTGGCGTGCCCGACCATGAACTCCCAGGTCGAGCCGCCGACCCCCGTGCCATCGGCCCAGGTGGGCCGCAGCCCGAGGTACTCGGCGACCTCAACGGGGGCGAGCAGCCCGGTGCCGCACGACCCGAACCCGTCGACGTCGTCCTTCGTCAGGCCCGCGTCGGCGATCGCGCGCGACGCGGCCTGGTGGTGGAGCTCGAACGGGGACTTCGTGTCGACGCGCCCGATGTCGGACAGGGCGGCACCGACGATCGCGACTCGCTTGCTCACCGCAGCTTCCACTCCACGCGCGTGCCGGACTCGAACAGCTTCTGCCCCTCGGCGATCGACTCCTGGCTGGTGCCCATCGCGACGTACGCGTACGCCTGCCGCACCGCCTCCCGCTGGGGCATCGACCGGGTCGACCAGAGCGCCCGCACCGTCCCCTCGACGGCGAGGCGCGGCTGCGAGGCGATGACGGCCGCGACCTCGCGGGCGCGGGGGAGCAGGCGGTCGGCGGGCACCACCTCCGAGACCATGCCGATCTGGTGGGCGCGCGCCGCGGACATGCGCTCGTGGTTGCCCATGAGCGACAGCCGCATGATCTCCGGGAACGGGGTGATGCCGGCCATGTGGATGGGTTCGAACGCCGCGCACATGCCGTAGGTGACGTGCGGGTCGAAGAACGTCGCGTGCTCGGCCGCGATGATGAACTCGACTTCGCCGAGCATGTAGAAGGCCCCGCCGCACGCCATCCCGTTGACCGCGGCGATGACGGGCTTCCACAGATCGGACGACTTGGGCCCGAGGTTGTCGCCCGGGTCGTTGAACATGAACGGCGTGCTGCCCGAGCCGACCACGTCGGGATCGGTCGTGTCGTCCTGGCGCCCGCCCATCTGCTCCATGCGGTCGATGCCGGTGCAGAACGCCTTGTCGCCGGCGCCGGTGAGGACGACGCACCGGACCGGGTCGTGACGGCGCAGCGCCCGCCACAGCGAGTGCAGCTCGCGCTGCATGAGCGAGTTGAACGCGTTGTGGACCTCGGGGCGGTTCAGGGTGACGACGGCGACGCCGTCGTCACCCTCCTCGTAACGGATGGTCTCGAAGTCGGGGATCGCCTGGACGTACACGTGCCTCACGCCCGCCGTTGCGCGTCGATCCCGGGGTTCTCGCTGCGGAAGTGGTACCGGTTGAGGATGCGGCCGATGTCGGCCGGGTCCCACTGCTTGGGCGACCCGTCCTTGTCGGTCGCCAGGAACTGCTCGCCCATCTCCCAGGGACGGTACACGCACAGGTTGTTGCCGACGAGCCGCAGCACCTGCCCGGTCACGTGCAGCGACTCGTCGGACGCGAGCCAGACGACCGCGGGGGCGGAGTTGCCCGGGTTCATCGGGTCGAACTCCGTGTAGTCCTCGGGGTTCTTGACCTGGATGTCCTTCATGGCCTGGGCGACCATCCGGGTGAAGCCGCCGGGCCCGATGCAGTTGGCGCGCACGCCGTAGCGCTTCAGCTCGAGACTCGCGATGATCGTCATCGCGGCGATACCCGCCTTCGCGGCCCCGTAGTTGATCTGGCTCGCCTGGCCCTGGAGCCCGGCACTCGAGACCGTGTTGACGATCGACGCGCGCGGCTGGCGGCCCTCCTTCGACTCGTTGCGCCAGTACACCGACGCGTGGTGCATCGTGTTCCAGGTGCCGTACAGGTGGACCTTGACGACCGTGTCGAAGTCCTCCGGCGTCATCGAGAACATCATGCGGTCGCGCAGCACCCCGGCGTTGTTGACGAGCACGTCGAGGCGGCCGAACGCCTCGATCGCGGTGGCGACGATGTTCCGGGCGCCCTCGAAGTCGGCGACGCTGTCGTAGTTGGCGACGGCCTCGCCGCCGCGCCGCTTGATGACCTCGACGACCTCGTCGGCGACCCGCTTGTCGCCGCCGCCGTCGCCCGAGACGCCGCCACCGAGGTCGTTGACCACGACCTTGGCGCCGTGGTCGGCGAGCATGATCGCCTCGCCGCGGCCCACACCGTTGCCGGCGCCGGTGACGATCGCGACCTTGCCGTCGAGCATGCCCATGCGCGCGCTCCCTCCGAACCGGGAAACCTGACGTGGGCGTCACCCTAGCGCGCGAGGTCCCGGCCGCTCCCGGCCGCCGGGCCGGGCCCGGGTGCCCCCACGGCCCCCCCCGGGCCCCGCGGGCCCGCCCTCGCGGCGCGGCGCCGCGCGCAGTTCGTCGCGCAGCGCGGCCTTGCGGACCTTGCCACTCGCCGTGCGCGGCAGCTCGGCGCGGACCTCGAGCCGCTCGGGCAGCTTGTAGCGGGCGAGGCCGAGGGCGAGCAGGTGGGCGCGGACGTCCTCCAGCGCGACGCGCGCGCCGGGCCGTGCGATGACGTAGGCACACACCCGTTCGCCCATGACACGGTCGGGCACGGCGACGCACGCGGCCTCGGCGATCGCCGGGTGCGTCAGGAGCGCCGCCTCGACCTCCTGCGCCGAGACGTTCTCGCCGCCGCGGATGATCACGTCCTTCAGGCGGTCGACGATCGTGAGGTGCGCGCCGTCGAACACGGCGAGGTCGCCGGTGCGGAACCACCCGCCCGGCGCGAACGCGGCGTCGTCGAGGCGCGGGTCGAGGTAGCCGCTGAACATCTCCGGGCCGCGCGCGAGGAGCTCGCCCGCCTCGCCCGGCGGGCGGTCCTCGAGCGTGTCGGGGTCGACGACGCGCAGTTCGGCGTCCGCGATCGGGCGGCCGTCGGTGGTCGCGTCGAGCTCCGGGTCGTCGCCGGGGCACCCGGTGGTGAGCGTCGGGTACTCCGTCGACCCGTAGGTCCGCTTGCACCAGCAGCCGAAGGCCGCGGCGCCCTCGCGCACCATCGCCGGCGCGACGCCGGCGCCGCCGAGCGAGAAGAGGCGCAGCGACGAGGTGTCGGTGGACCCGAACGACGGGTGGTCGATCATCGTCCGCATGAACACCGGGGTGGAGATCATGACGGCGACGCGCTCGCGCTCGAGGACGCGCAGCGCCTCGCCCGGGTCCCAGGTGTCCATCAGCACCGCGGTGATGCCCGAGGTCACCGGGAGCAGGACGCCGTAGGTGAGCCCCGCGACGTGCGTGATCGGCATCGGGAGCAGCAGCGACTCGCCGGGGCGCATGGCGTGGGCGGCGGCGATGGTGTCGGCCTCGTACCGCAGGCTCTGGTGGGTGTGGACGGCGCCCTTGGGCTCGGCGGTGGTGCCCGACGTCCACAGCACCACGGCCCGGTCACCTGCGCTCACGCCCGGCACCGTCGACGCGCCGGCCGGGGCCGGCGGTGGCGCGTCGTCATCGCGCACGACCACCACCTCGCCGGTGAACCCCGCGTCGCGGACCAGCGCGACGTGGTCGGTGCCTCGGAAGCGGCGCGGGACGGCGATCACCGCCGCGCCGGTCTGGCGCGCGATGAACCCCACCTCGCGGGCGCGCAGCGTCGGGGTCACCGGGCTGGCCACGGCCCCCCGGAGCCACACGCCCCAACACAGCGCCACGGCCTCCCACCAATTCGGGAGCTGCCAGCACACGACGTCGCCGGGGCCGACGCCGAGCGCGCCGAGGCGGGCGGCCCACCCGTGCGCGGCCGTGCGCAGCCCCTCGACGCTGACGCGCACGTCGCCGTCGACGAGGGCGAGGCGGTCGCCGGGCGCGGCGGCGAGCCGGTCGAGCAGGGTCTCCGCCGTCCACGCGCCGCTCGCCCACCAGCGGTCGCGGACCTCCGGCGGCGCCGGGTGGCGCACGGCTACGCGCCGTAGACCGGCGCGGGCGGCGGCGCCTTCGCGAGGAGCTCCCGCACCGCCGCACCGACCTCGGCGGGCTCCCAGCGCGCACCCTTGTCGAGCCGCGGGCCCGTGCTGCCAGCCGTCGGCGACGGAGATCACGCCGCCCTCGACCTCGAACACGCGGCCGGTGACGTCGCGGGAGTCCGCGCTCCCCAGCCACACGACGAGCGGCGAGATGTTCGCGGGGTCGTTGGCGTCGAACCCCTCGCCCGGCGCGGCCATGCGGTCGGCGAAGACCTCCTCGGTCATGCGGGTGCGGGCGGCGGGCGCGATCGCGTTCGCGGTGACGCCGTAGCGCGCCAGCTCGGCGGCCTCCACGAGCGTGAGCGCCGCGATCCCGGCCTTCGCGGCGCTGTACGCGCCCTGGCCGACGCTGCCCATCAGGCCCGCCCCCGACGACGTGTTCACGATGCGGGCGTCGACCGGCTCACCGGCCTTGGCCTGCGCGCGCCAGTACTCGGAGGCGTGGCGCGTGGGTGCGAAGTGGCCCTTGAGGTGGACGCGGATCACCGCGTCCCACTCCTCCTCCGACGTCGTGAACAGCATCCGGTCGCGCAGGAAGCCGGCGTTGTTGACCAGCACGTCGAGCCGGCCGAAGGTGTCGATCGCCGCGCGCACGAGTGATCGCGCGCCGTCCCAGTCCGCGACGTCGTCGGTGTTCGCGACCGCGTCGCCCCCGGCCGCCCTGATCTCCTCGACGACCTGCTGCGCGGGGCCCGCGTCGCCGCCGGTCCCGTCGCGCGCGACGCCGAGGTCGTTGACGACGACCTTCGCGCCCTCACGTGCGAAGGCGAGCGCGTGGGCACGCCCGATGCCGCGCCCCGCGCCGGTCACGATCACCACCCGTCCCTCGCAGATCACGGCGGTTACCCTAGCCAGATGCGTTTCGGGATCACGATGTTCGCGACGGACCTCACGATGGACGTCGCGGACCTCGCTCGCGAGGCCGAGGCACGCGGCCTCGTGTCCCTCTACCTGCCCGAGCACACGCACATCCCGACGAGCCGCCGCACGCCGCCGCCCACGGGCGACGCCGAGCTCCGCGAGGAGTACAAGCGGACGCTCGACCCCGCTCGTCGCGCTCGCGACCGCCGCCGCGGTCACCGAGCGGATCACGCTCGGCACCGGCGTGTGCCTCGTGGCCCAGCGCGAGCCCATCGTGACGGCCAAGGCGATCGCGACGCTCGACCGCGCCTCGGGCGGGCGCTTCGTGCTCGGCGTCGGCTTCGGCTGGAACGAGGACGAGGCGGCGCACCACGGCGTCGAGATGGCGACGCGCCGCGAGCGGACGCGTGAGCACGTGCTCGCGATGCGGGCGCTGTGGCGCGACGAGGTCGCCGAGTTCCACGGGCGCTTCGTCGACTTCGGCCCGTCGTGGTCGTGGCCGAAGCCGGCGCGGCCGGGGGGCCCGCCCGTGCTGATCGGCGGCGGTCCCGGCCGGACGCTGTTCCGGCACGTCGCCGAGTACGCGGACGGCTGGATCCCGATCGGCGGCGCCGGGGTGCGCGCCGCGCTCGACGACCTGCGGCGGGCGTGCGACGAGGTGGGTCGCGACGCCGCCGACGCTGCGGATCGTCCCGTTCGGCACGGTCCCCGACGCGGGCAAGGTCGAGTACTACGCGTCGTTCGGGGTCGAGGAGATCGTCCTGCGCGTGCCCGGCGCGGACCGCGAGCGGGTGCTGCCGGTGCTCGACCGCTACGCCGGGCTGGTGCAGGCGTTCGGTGCGCCGCCGGGCGGCGTGGCCGCGCGCCGACGGTCCGCCACCGCGCCCGGGCTGGGCGCCTAGCATCCGGCCGATGCCGATCGGACTCATCCGGATCGACCCCCGACGACTTCCCCGCCCAGGAGATGCCGTGCCTGCGGTGCGGCCGACCCGCGCTCGTGCGGTTCGCGGGGCCCTGCCCCGACTGCGTCGCCGAGCTCCGGGCGACGGTGCGCGGCGCCACGCGCACCGTCGACGCCACCTACGAACCGAAGATGAACGTCACGCCGAACGCGGTCGCGCTCAAGGACGACTGAGCTCAGCGGGCGGCGCCGGCCGCGACCGGATCCGGCTCCCGCCCTATGCGGGGCCCGCTCTGGGCGAAGACCCACCGCCGGCCCTCGCAGTCGGCGGCCGTGTAGGCACGGTATCCGTGCTCGTGCACCGGCTCGACGATCTGCGCGCCCGCGGCCCGCGCGCGCCGCAGGTGCGCGTCGAGGTCGTCGACGAAGACGAAGGGCGAGTCGGTGCCGACGGTGGCGTCGCCCCCCAACAGCACCACGAAGCTCGTGCCCGCCCGCAGTTCGATCCAGCTGTGGTCGGGGTCGCTCTCCTCGGCCGGGACGCCGGCGGTCGGTTCGAGCCCGAACGCCTCCGTCAGCCAGCGCGCCGTCGCCGCCGGGGTGGGGGAGCGCAGCGCCAGGTGCAGCCGGCCGTAGGGCGGCACGCCGACGTCCCGGGCCCGGCGCTCGAGGTGCCGCGGGAACCGGCGCGGCGTCATGCGGACCGCCGACAGGTCCGCGGTCCCCTCGACGCCGGCGGGAACGGTGCCGGTCACGCGGACGCGCGTGCCCGACCCGTGCGGCTCGAAGACGACCTCGATCGTCACACCGTCGGGCGTCGTCCACGCGACGCGTGCGCCCGGCTCCCACGCCGTGACGGTGCCGATCACGCGCACCGCGTCCCCGTGGTCCTCGAGGAGCCGCCCGCCCACGTGCCCCTCGAAGCGGCGCCCGACGAGCCTCTAGCTCGCGTAGCTGTCGATCGGGCCGTGGCCCCACCACTCGTCGAACTCGTCGGTGAACGCCGCGAACGCACCGGGCGGGTCGACGGGGACCTCGACGGACTCGGTCACGCGGTGCGGCTCCGTGGGGCTCATCGCTGCCTCCTCTCGACGTGACGCTCGAACGAGCGCAGTTGGGTGCGCCACTCGGCCTGCAGCTGGTCGAGGTACGCCTGCACGGCGGCCAGCGACTCGGGGCGCAACCGGAAGAGCCGGACCCGCGCGTCGTCGGGCACGCGCTCGTCGGTGACGATGCCCGACCCGCGCAGGATCCGCAGGTGGCGGCTCATCGCCGGCGGGGACTCGCCGGTCGCGCGCGCGAGCTCCCCGGCGCGGTGCGGCCGGCTGGCGAGCAGCAGCACCACCTGCCGCCGGTCGGTAACTTCTGCCCGTGGCGTCGAGCGCGCGCGTGCGCGACTGGGCCGAGGTGGACTACTACGCGGTGCTGGGCGTCCCGCCGGGCGCGCCCGCGGACGAGATCGCCCGCGCCTACCGCAGCCTCGCGAAGGCGCTGCACCCCGATGCCGGCGGGGGCGACGACGAGCGGTTCAAGGAGGTGGCCGCGGCCTACGCGGTGCTCGGCGACCCCCGTACCCGTCGCGACTACGACCGCGTGCGCGACGCGGGCCCGGCCCCCGCGACGGACCGCCGTCCCGGTCCCGGCGGGCGCGTGCCGGCGCGGTCGCGGGCGGCGGCCCGGCCGTTCGTGTTCACGCGGCGCTGGGCGGTCGCGTCGGTCGCGGCGGGGATCGTGACGACGCTGCTCGGCGTCGCCGTGGGCTTCGCGACGTGGCGCCTCCACGTGGACGCCGCCGCGACGCGCGCCGCGACCGTCGCGGTCGTGGCCACCCGCGTGGGCGACGAGGCGGGCACGGTCGAGTTCACGACCGCCGACGGGCGGCGCGTACGCGTCCCCGAGCCCGATCCGGTCGGGCGCACGGACGGCGGCGAGGACCGTCGCGATCCGCTACGACCCCGACGACCCGACCGACGTCGTCGCCGACGAGCCGACCGCCGGGCGCGACATCACCCTGGCGATCGTCGCGCTCAAGCTGCTCGTGGGCGGCCCCGTGCTCCTCGCCCTCGGCGCCCGCCGCCTCGCGCGACTGCGAGCCGGTCCGGCCGATCGGATCGCGCAGCAGTTGTGAGTTGCATGCAATTAGACTCGATGCATGAAGCTGCTCCAGATCAGGAACGTGCCCGACGACGTCCACCGGACGTTGAAGGCGCGAGCGGCACTGGCCGGCATGTCGCTCTCCGAGTACGCGCTCGCCGAGCTCCGGCGGGCGGCGGAGCGTCCCACGCGAGACGAGATCCTCGCCCGGATCGCTGCGCGACCGAGGCCCCGCCTGCGACGCACCCCGGCCGCTGCCATCCGCGCCGAGCGCGATTCGCGGTGATCGTCCTCGACGCGTCGGCGGCGCTCGAGCTGTTGCTGAACACCGAGGGGGGTGAGCTCGTGCGGGCGCGCATCGCGGACCCGAGCGAGTCGTTGCACGCGCCGCACCTGCTCGCCGTCGAGGTCGCCCAGGTGCTCCGCCGCTACGTCGCCAGCCGATCCGTCACCGCCGAGGTCGCGGTCGCAGCGCTCGAGGACCTCGCCGGCCTCGACATCGCGCATTACGCCCACGAGCCGTTCCTGGGCCGGATCTGGGAATTGCGGGAGAACGTGACCGCCTACGACGCGGCGTATCTGACGCTCGCGGAGGTGCTCGACGCACCGCTGCTCACGTTCGACGGGAAGCTCGCGACCGCGCCGGGCCATGATGCCCGGGTCGAGCTGCTCTCACGATGACCTCGGGCCCGGGGGGTCGCGCGGCTCGCAGACGACCAGCGGGATGTCCCGGTCGGTGCGGCGCTGGTACGCGGCGTAGCCCCGGTAGCGGGCCGTCACCTGCGGCCAGAGCTCGGCCTTCTCCTGCGCCGTCGCGGTGCGGGCCCGCATCGGCCGCCGTACGCCGTCGATCGTGAGCTCCACATCGGGGTTCGCCACGAGGTTCAGGTACCACTCCGGATGGCGGTCGTCCCCGCCCTTCGACGCGACCAGCACGACGCGCGACGCGTCGTGGACCGGCGCGGTCAGCATCGTCACCCGGGGCCGCCCGGTGCGGCGGCCGACGGTGTGCAGCTCCACGGCCGGCATCCCGAACGGCCGGGCGAGCAGGCGCCCGCCCGAGACCCGGAGCACGGCGCGGTGCACGGCGTTCATCGCCTTCAGCGCGGCATCGGCGGCGGCGTGGCGCCACGGCATCGCGGCCCACGATACGACGCACGGCGTAGGGTCGGGCCGTGGAGGAGATCGTGCGCGACCTCGCGGCGCAACAGCGCGAGCTCGCCGATCTCGTGACCGGGCTGGGTGCCGACGGGTGGGAGCGGCCGACGCCGTGCCCGGGCTGGGCCGTCGCCGACGTCGTGCTCCACCTCGCGCAGACCGACGAGCTCGCGGCCGCCAGCGCGAGTGGCCGGTTCCCGGAGGAGCTCGCCCGGCTGACCGCCGGGCTCGGCGCCGTCCGCGACGTGGACGAGGCCGCCGGGCGGATGGTGGCCCGGGACCGGGCCGCGGGGCCGGCGGCGATCCACGACCGGTGGCGCCGCGCGGCGGGGGCGCTGCGCGCCGCCCTGCGCGGCCGCGACCCCGCGGCCCGGGTGCGCTGGGTCGCGGGCGTCCTCACCGCTCGCACGCTCGCGACGACCCGCCTGGCCGAGACGTGGATCCACACGTGCGACGTCGCCGAGGCGCTCGGCCGGCCACTCGCCCCCTCGCGGCGGCTGCACCACGTCGCCCGCCTCGCCTGGCGCACCATCCCGTACGCGTTCGCCCGCGCGGGCCGCCGGCCGCCCGGACCGGTCGCGTTCGAGCTCACCGGGCCGGGGGGCGAGCGTTGGGCGTGGCACCCCGACGGGCCCGCCCGCACGACGATCCGGGGCGACGCGTTCGAGCTGTGCCGGGTGGCCGCCCGCCGGGTCGACCCGGCGCGGACCGCGCTGGTGGGCGAGGGGCCCGACGCCGCCGCGGTGCTCGAGCTCGTCCGCACGTACGCGTGACGGGGCGCGTCGCCCGCGGCGCGGTGCGGGCTACAGGCGCTCGACGATCGTGACGTTCGCCTGGCCGCCGCCCTCGCACATCGTCTGGAGCCCGTACCGGCCGCCCGTGCGCTCGAGCTCGTGCAGCAGGGTCGTCATCAGCCGCGCGCCGGTCGCCCCGAGCGGGTGGCCCAGCGCGATCGCGCCGCCGTTGACGTTGACGCGCGCGAGGTCGGCGCCGGTCTCCTTCTGCCAGGCGAGCACGACCGACGCGAACGCCTCGTTGATCTCGACGAGGTCGATGTCGTCGAGCCGCATGCCGGCGCGGGCGAGCGCGTGCGCGGTGGCGGGGATCGGCGCGGTGAGCATCCACACGGGGTCCGCACCGCGCACCGAGAGATGGTGGATGCGCGCCCGCGGCCGCAGCCCATGGGTCCGCAACGCGGCCTCGCTGGCGACGAGCATCGCGGCGGACGCGTCGGAGATCTGCGACGACACGGCCGCGGTGAGGCGCCCGCCCTCGACGAGCGGCGGCAGCGAGCGGATCTTGTCGAGGTCCGGCTCGCGCGGGCCCTCGTCGTGGTCCAGCCCGGCGAGCGGCACGATCTCGCGGTCGAAGCGGCCCTCCGCGCGTGCCCGCAGCGCCCGCTCGTGCGACTCCACCGCGTACGCCTCCATGTCGTCGCGGGAGATGTCCCACTTCTCGGCGATCATCTCCGCGGCACGGAACTGCGAGACCTCCTGGGTGCCGTAGCGCGCGCGCCACCCCGGCGACCCGCGGAACGGGTCCTCGAAGCCGTAGTGCTGCCCGGCGAGCATCGCGGCGCTGATCGGGATCGCGCTCATGTGCTGCACGCCGCCCGCGACGACCAGGTCGGCCGTGCCCGACATCACGGCCTGGGCCGCGAAGTGCAGGGCCTGCTGCGACGAGCCGCACTGGCGGTCGACGGTCGTGCCCGGCACCTCGTCGGGCAGCCCCGCGACGAGCCAGCAGGTGCGGGCGATGTCGCCCGCCTGGGGCCCGATCGTGTCGACGCAGCCGAACACCACGTCGTCGACGGCCGCGGGGTCGACGCCGACGCGGTCCACGAGCGCCCGGATCGAGTGGGCGCCGAGGTCGGCCGGGTGGACGGCGGCCAGTCCGCCGCCCCGCTTGCCGACCGGGGTGCGGACGGCGTCGACGATGTAGGCCTCGGGCACGGTCCCCACGCTAGAGGATCGCCCGCCCGACCCGCCTGCGGTGCCACGCGGCGTCGCCCCAACTGCGGGCGAGCGCCCACGCGCGCTTCATGTACAGGTGGAGGTCGTACTCGGTCGTGTAGCCGATCGCGCCGTGGCACTGGAGCGCGACGCGTGCGGCGGCCAGGGCGGCGCCGTCGGCCTTGGCCTTCGCCATCGACACGTGCACCGGGTCGAGGGTGACGGCCGCGCGGTACACGAGCGGGCGCGCGAACTCGAGCGCGACGCGGGCGTTCGCGAGGTGGTGCTTCACCGCCTGGAACGACCCGACCGGCACGCCGAACTGCCGGCGCTCCTTCACGTACGCGACCGTCATCTCGAGCATCCGGTCGGCGAGCCCGCACTGTTGCGCGGCGAACCCGAGGGTGCCGCGGTCGAACGCCTCGGCCAGACCCTCGACCGGCTCGGCCCGGCCGCGCACGGCGAACAGACGGCGGGCGCCGTCGACCGACGGCCGCGGGGAGAGCTCGATCGTCGCCGGGTCGAACCGCCCGGCCGCGGTCACCACGACGTCGGCCGTGTCCGCCCACGGGACGAGCTCGGGCGCGGCCGCGACGGTGAGGTCCGCGCGTCCGAGCAGCGGGACGCCGAACGCCGCGGTCTCGACGATCGGCTCGGGCACCGCGTGGCGGCCCGTCTCCTCCAACAGCAGCACGAGGTCGGCGTAGGTGAGGCCCAGCCCGCCCGCGGACTCCGGCGCGAGCATCCCGACGACGCCCACCTCCACGAGCCGGTCCCACAGCCCGGGCACCCGCCCGGTCGCGTTCGCCCACGCGTCACGTACGTGCGCGGGCGAGCACTCCTTCGCCAGCAGGTCCCGCAGCCCGTCGCGCAGCTCGAGCTGGTCGGCGGTGAACGCGAACCTCATCGCCGCGGGAGCCCGAGCACTCGTTCGGCGACCACGTTGCGCTGGATCTCGTTGGTGCCGGCGTAGATCGGGCCGGCCAGCGCGAACTGGTAGCCCTTCATCCACGACGCGAGCTCCCCGTCGGCGAGCTCCGCCTCCGGCCCGAGCAGGTCGAGCGCGAGCTCGTGGAGCCGCACGTCGAGCTCCGACCAGAACAGCTTCACCATGCTCGACTCCGGTCCGGTGCGCCCGCCCTGCGCGAGCGCCGTGACCGTCGCGAAGGTCTGCCAGCGGTAGGCCTCGGCGTCGATCCACGCGTCGACCAGCCGGTCGCGCCACGCGTCGTCGGCGGCGGCCGCGCGGGCGCGGTACAGGTCGACCAGGCGCTGCGCCGTCGCCAGGAACCGGCCGGGGGAGCGCAGCGTGAGGCCCCGCTCCGAGCCGGTCGTCGCCATCGCGACCTCCCAGCCCCGGCCCGGCTCGCCCAGCACGTCCGCGTCGGGCACGAACACGTCGTCGAGGAACACCTCGGCGAAGCCCTCGTCGCCGTCGAGGCGCTCGACCCCGCGCACGGTCACGCCGGGCGACGAGAGGTCGACGAGGAAGTAGGTCAGGCCGCGGTGGCGCTCGGCGGCCGGGTCGGTGCGGAACAGCCCGAACAGGTGGGTGCAGAACGCGCCCCGCGTCGTCCAGGTCTTCTGGCCGGTCAGCCGCCAGCCGCCGGCCGCGTCGTCGCGCACCGCCCGCGAGCTGATGCCCGCGAGGTCGCTCCCGGCGTTCGGCTCCGACCAGCCCTGGCACCAGGTCTGCTCGCCCGACGCCATCTTCGGCAGGATCCGGTCCTTCTGCTCCTGCGTCCCGAACTCGAACACGGTCGGCGCGAGCAGGAAGATGCCGTTCTGCGTCACGCGCTGCGGGGCGCCGGCGCGGTAGTACTCCTCCTCGAAGATCAGCCACTCCCACAGCGACGCCTCGCGGCCGCCGTACTCGCGCGGCCACGACACGACGGCCCACCGCGCGTCGTACAGGGTGCGCTCCCACTCGAGGTGCGCGGTGAACCCCTCTCGGGTGTCGCCGCTGGGCAGCGGCGGCCGCGGCACGTTGGCCTCGAGCCACGCGCGGCACTCGGCGCGGAAGCGCTCCTCGTCGGGGCCGAACTCGATGTCCATGGGCGCGGCGGATCGTAGCGACCGCGCGCGAAGATGCCCCATGCGCATCGCCTGCATGCTGTTCGACGGGATCACGGCGCTCGACGTCGTCGGGCCCTACGAGGTGCTGCAGCGGCTGCCCGGCGCGACCGTCGAGTTCGTGGCACGCGAGCGCGGCGAGGTGCGGACCGACAACCGGTTCCTCGGGCTCGTCGCCGACCGCTCCTTCGACGAGGTGGTCGCCGCGGACCTGCTCGTGGTCCCGGGAGGGTTCGGGACCCGGGCACTCGAGTCCGACGACCGGACCCTCGAATGGATCCGGGAGCTGGACGCGACCACGACCTGGACCACCTCGGTCTGCACGGGATCGATGCTCCTCGCCGCCGCCGGGCTGCTGCGGGGCAAGGAGGCGACCAGCCACTGGGCCTCCCTGCCCCGCCTGGCCGACTACGGCGCCGTCCCGACCGCGAGGCGGGTCGTCGAGCACGGCAAGGTCGTGACCGCGGCCGGGGTGTCGTCGGGCATCGACATGGCGCTCGTGCTCGCCGCCCGGATCGCCGGTGAAGACTTCGCCGCCGGGGTGCAGCTCGCCATCGAGTACGACCCGCAGCCCCCGTTCGACGCCGGTTCGCCCGACAAGGCGCCACCCCACGTCGTCGAGCGGCTCGCGGCGCGCTACGCCGGCCGGGTCTGAGCGCCCGGGCGGCGCCCCGGTTCGGACGGGACGCCCGGAATCGCACGGTTCGGGCCGGCTCGCGGCGCCGCGCGTCGCGGGCCCGCGACGCGTTCGCGGCTTCGGTCGGTGCCCGAACCGGCCGAAAGGGGAGTCGTGGCGACCACCCTGCCGACCCCCGCCGCGGAGCCGGCCCCGCCGCGCCCCGGTCCCGCCGACCGGGGCGGCGCCGCCGTGCCCGACATCGGGTGGTGGCAGCGCGACCTGCGAACCGGCCGTTCCACCTGGTCGCCGGAGGTCTACGCGCTGTTGGGGCTCGACCCGGCGCTGGCGCCGTCGTTCGAACGGTTCCTCGCCCGGGTGCACCCCGACGACCGGGCCGGCGTCGCCCTGCACGACCGCCGGGCCACGCTGCACGGGGAGCCCTACGAGCTGCCGCTGCGCGTCTGCCGGCCCGACGGGCTGCGGCACATGCGGGCCGCGGCGCGGCGCATCGAGGTCGGGGGCGGGCTCCTGCTCGTCGGCACGCTCGTCGACGACACCGACCAGATCCGGGCGCAGGAGTCGCTGCGCGAGAGCCAGTCGCTGCTCGCACGCTCCCAGGCCGTCGCGCACATCGGCAGCTTCCAGCTCGACCTGCGCACCCGCGGCGTCGTGTGGTCGGACGAGACCTACCGCATCTTCGGCGTCGAGCCGGGGGCGTTCGTCCCCACGCTCGACACGGTCCGCGACCGGATGCTCCTTGAGGACCGCGCGCACGCCGACCGCGCGTTCGCCGACGCCGTCGCGACCGGCGAGCCCTTCGCGGCGCGTTACCGGATCGTACGGCCCGACGGCTGCGTCCGGTACGTCGACGTACGGGCCGACGTGCAGCACGAGGGGACGGAGCCGGTCCTCGTGTACGGCACCGTGCACGACGTCACCGAACAGCAGGAGCACCTCGACGGGATCGTCGCGCGCGAGCAGCTCCTGCGCTCCGTGCTCGACTCCATCGGCGCGCGCGCCGCGGTGCTCGACGGGGAGGGGCGCGTCGTCGCGGTCAACCGGGCCTGGTCCACCGCCGCGGTCGAGCGCGGCTCGCCCGCGAACGCCGGGGTCGGCGAGGACTACCACGCGGCGCTCCTGCACGTCTCCGACACCGACGCCGGCGACGTCGGCCGGGCCGCGGCGGGTGTCCGGGCGGTGCTCGACGGCGCACGGACCCGCTTCGAGATGGACTACGCCTGCCGGCGGGCGGGCGACGAACGGTGGTTCGAGCTCGTCGTCGAGGCGCTCGACCTCCCCTGCGGCGGCGCCGTCGTCTCGCACTGGGAGATCACCGACCGCAAGCGCGCCGAGCACGCGCTGCTCCACGACGCGCTGCACGACCGCCTGACGGGCCTCCCGAACCGGGCGTTGCTCGCCGACCGCATCGAGCACGCCATCGAGCGGTCGCGCCGCGACGGCCGCCACGTCGCGGTCCTGTTCCTCGACCTCGACCGGTTCAAGCTCGTCAACGACACCCTCGGCCACGCCGCGGGTGACGAGCTGATCCGCCTCGTCGCGCAACGTCTGCAGGACACGGTGCGGTCCGGCGACACCGTCGCCCGCTTCGGCGGCGACGAGTTCGTCGTGGTGTGCGAGCGGCTGGGCGACCCCGGCGAGGTGGACCTGCTCGCGGGCCGTCTGCTCGAGGCGTTCGCGTACCCGTTCCCGCTCGACGGCCGGGAGATCGTCGTCGTCCCGAGCGTCGGGGTCGCGGTGAGGTCGCCCGGGACCGACGAGACCGCGGACGTGCTGCTCCGCAACGCGGACATCGCGATGTACCGCGCCAAGGAGGAGGGCGGCCGCCGCTACGTGTTCTACGACGACCGCCTGCGCGAACGGGCGGTCCAGCGGCTCGAGGTCGAGCAGGACCTCCGGCGCGCCATCACGGCCGAGGAGTTCGCGCTCGTCTACCAGCCGCAGTACGACCTCGCGTCGGGCGCGTTGATCGGCGCCGAGGCGCTCCTGCGCTGGCCGCGCGACGGGCGCCCGATCCGCCCCGACGAGTTCGTGCCGATCGCGGAGGAGACCGGGCTGATCGTGCAGATCGGCGCGATGGTCCTCATGCGCGCGTGCGTCCAGCTCGCGGCGTGGGACGGAGCCGGTCTCTACCTGCCGTCGCTGTGCGTCAACGTGTCCGCCCGGCAGCTCGGGGAACCCGGGCTCGTCGCGATGATCGACGACGTGATCGCGCGTGCGGGCCTCGCGCCCGGGCGGATCTGCCTCGAGATCACCGAGACCGCGGTCGTGGAGGACCCCGCACGCGCTCTCGTGGTGCTGCGCGACCTCGCCAAGGTCGGCGTGCAGATCGCCCTCGACGACTTCGGCACCGGCCACACGTCGCTCCGGCACCTCAGCGAGTACCCGCTCTCGTGGCTGAAGATCGACCGGGTCTTCGTGGAGGCGCTCGACCGTGACGACCCGGCGGCCGCCGCCGTCGTCGCGGGGATCGTGGCGATGTCGGGCCCGCTCGGGCTCGACGTGCTCGCCGAGGGCGTCGAGACGCCCGAGCAGGTGGACGCGCTCAAACGTGCCGGCTGCCGGTACGGCCAGGGCTACCTGCTCGGCCGCCCGCTCACGCCCGGCGCCTTCACCGACCTCCTGCGCGCGCGGGGCTTCGGGCCGGACGCGGGCCCGGTGGGCGCGGCGGGCTAGGCGGTCACGACCACGGCCGAGCCGTGGCCGAACAGGCCCTGGTTCACCGACAGTCCGGCGCGCGCACCCTCGACCTGGCGCCCGTGCGCCACGCCGCGCACCTGCCACGCCAGCTCGCACACCTGGGCGATCGCCTGCGCGGGGACCGCCTCGCCGAAGCAGGCGAGCCCGCCGCTCGGGTTCACGGGCACCCGCCCGCCGAGCGCCGTCGCGCCGTCGCGCAGCAGCCGTTCGGCATCGCCCGGCGCGCACAGCCCGATCTGCTCGTACCAGTCGAGCTCCATCGCGGTCGACAGGTCGTAGACCTCGGCGCAGTCGAGGTCCTCCGGTCCGACCCCGGCCTCCTCGTAGGCCCGCCGCGCGATCGACTCCTTGAAGCCGTGCGCGGGCGGTTCGCCGGCACCCGCGGCCGAGTCGGTCGCGAAGTTCGGCAGCTCGATCGTCGTCTGCGGGTACGACGGTGTCACGGTCGAGATCGCGCGGATGCGGGGCGCGTCGGCCCGCCCCCGGGCCCGCGCGTACTCGACGCTCGACACGACCAGCGCGGCGGCGCCGTCGCTCGTCGCGCAGATGTCGAGCAGCCCGAGCGGGTCCGACACGACCGGGGCGGCGAGCACGTCGTCGACCGTGACCTCCTTGCGGTAGCGCGCGTGCGGGTTCGCCATCCCGTGCCGCGCGTTCTTCACCTTCACGAGCGCGAAGTCCTCGCGGGTCGCCCCGTGCAGCTCCATCCGGCGCCGTGCGTACAGGCCGAAGTACGTCGGGTTGGTGGCGCCGAGCAGCCGGAACCGCAGCCAGTCGGGGTCGTCGCCCCGCTCGCCCTTGTTGGGGGCGAGGAACCCCTTCGGGGTCGTGTCGGCACCGACGACGAGCGCGACGTCGCAGAGACCGGCGAGGATCTGCGCCCGTGCGGTCGACAGGGCGGTCACCCCGGACGCACACGCCGCGTACGACGACGCGACCTGCGCGCCGTTCCATCCGAGCGCCTGCGCGAAGGTGGCGCCGGCGACGTACCCGGGATAGCCGTTGCGCACGGTCTCGCCGCCGGACACGAACTGGATGTCGGTCCAGGCGAGGCCGGCGTCGGCGAGGGCCTCGCGGGCGGCGACGAGCCCGTACTCGACGAAGTTGCGGCCCCACTTGCCCCACGGGTGCATGCCCACCCCGAGGATCGCGATCGAACGGTCCGCGCTCACCGGCCGGCCTCCCCTCGGGCCGCGGTCGCCGCCCGCGGCGCCCACTGCCAGACGACGTACTCGTGCGCGTCGTCCTCGAAGAGCGGCCCGAGCACGAGCTCCATCTCCATCCCGACCGCCAGGGCCGCCGGGTCGGCGCCGGTCGCGAGCTGGCCGAGCACGACCATCCGCTCGCGCTCGAGCTCCACCGCGCACACGGTGTACGGCACGAACGGGTCGGGCGCGACGTACGGCTCGGGGGGCGGGTAGTGGTTGGTGGTCCACGACCACAGGCGGCCGTGGCGCGACAGGAGGACCTCCTCGCGCTCCTCGTCGGGCGCGAGCGGGTTCGCCGACACCGCGACGGCCTTCGGCCAGAAGTAGCTGCCGGTGCGCGTCCCGCGCTCGCCGATCAGGTGCGGCTCCCGTTCGTCCATCGTGAACCAGCCCTCCACGGCCGGCACGCGCACCTTGCTCATCCGGTCCCCCCGAGTCGCCGCAACGTCTCCTCCGCCTCCTGCACGATCCGCGTCACCACCTCGGCGACCGTCGGCAGGTCGTCGATCACGCCCACCACCTGCCCGCTCGACAGCACCCCGGCGTCGAGCCGGCCCTCCACGAGCCCGGCGCGCAGCAGCATCGGGGTGTTGGCCGCGAGCGCGACCTGCGTCCAGCCGAGTCCCGCCTCCCGCTTCATCGCGAGGCCCTCGCGCACCATGCCGCGCCACGAGGCGCCCGACATCCGCTTGAACCGGACGGCGTTGCGGAGCGCGCGCGGCAGGCCCGTGAGGGCGTTGGTGCGCTCCAGCGCGTCGACGAGCTCGGTGCGCAGCACCCGGTGGGGGACGCCGTCGATGCGGGTCGTCACGACCGTGTCGGTCAGCCCGCGCTCGAGGTAATACCGCTTCACCGGGTCGGGGACCGTGCTCTCGCGGGTCAGGAGGAAGCGGGTGCCCATGGCGACGCCGCACGCGCCGTAGGCGAGCGCGGCCACCAGCCCGCGGCCGTCGAAGAAGCCGCCCGCCGCGACGACGGGGATGCCGACCGCGTCGACCACCTGCGGGAGCAGCAGCGTCGTCGGCACCGGCCCGGTGTGGCCGCCGCCCTCGCCGCCCTGCACGACCACCGCGTCCGCGCCCCAGGCGGCGACCTTCTCGGCGTGCCGGCGGGCACCGACGGACGGGACGACGACCACGCCCGCGTCCTTGAGCGCCTTCACCTGGGCCTCGCGCGGCGCGAGCGCGAACGACGCGACCCTGACGCCGCGGCGCACGAGGAGTTGCACGCGCGCGTCGGCGTCCTCGGCGTCGGCCCGCAGGTTCACGCCGAAGGGCCGGTCCGTGCGGTCCTGCACCTCGGCGATCGCCCGCTCGAGCTCGTCGAGGGTCATCGTGGCGGAGGCGAGGATCCCGAGGGCGCCCGCCCGCGCGGTGGCGGTGACGAGCCGGGGGCCGGCGACCCAGCCCATGCCGGTCTGCACGATCGGGACGTCGATCCCGAAGAGGTCGCAGATCCGGGTGCGGATCACGGGTCGGGCACCTCGCGGTGGCGCAGCCCGTTGGGGTCGATCCGCGCGAGCCAGTCGAGCTCCTCCGGCTCCGGCAGACGCGTCGGCGGGACGTCGGCGTCGATGACGAGCTCGAAGCCGGTCGCGGCGACGACGTCGTCGACCGAGACGCCCGGGTGCACCGAGCGCAGCCGCATCCGGTGGTCGGGGGTGCGGAAGTCGAGCACGCACAGGTCGGTGACGACGCAGACGAGCTCGTGGAACCGGGCGGCGTCGCCGAGCGCGGCGGCGCGGTCGTACCCGACGCCGCTGACGACGTCGACCGACGGGACGAACACGCGCGGCGAGTGGTTCGGGACCCAGTACGAGGTGCGGTGGTTGATCGTGTTGCCGGGCGCGCCGCGCATCCCGAGGAGCTGCGCGCGCGGGCGCTCGTGGCTGCCGATGAACGCGAAGTTCTGGTTGCCCCAGGGGTCGATCTGGCTGGCGCCCATCATCACGTGGCGCCGGCCCGACCACACGACGTCGAACATGGCGCGGTACGGGTTCCACGCGCCGACGACCTTCTCGGGGCGCTCGACGCCGACCGGCACCACGTTCTCGACGAGCAGCGCCTCGCCGTCGGTCATGAGGAGCTGGGGCGCGAAGGTCGCCTTCGCGAGCCGACCGCCGATCATCGGCAGCGTCCCGATCGGGTTCGCGACGATCTCGCCGTCGTCGCGGAAGCACTCCGCGATCGCGACGGCGCACACGTCGGCGCGGGTCGGGCCGGCCGGCGCGCTCACCGCGACACCACCGACTGGTACTCGGCCTCGGTCACGTCGACGTAGCGGGCGCGGAAGGCCTCCCACGCCTCGTCGCTCCTCGCGCTCTCGGCGTACTCCCGCTGGAAGGCCTCGTCGCGCGGGTAGTCGGGTACGCACTCGGTGAAGTGCGCGCCGTGCGGCGTCTCGACGACGCCGTCGGTCATGAGGCGGTTGATGCGGAGCGACTGCGGCGGCCCGCCCGCCAGGAGCTGCTCGGTGTCGACGAGGCGCTCGACCGACATGAACCTCCGTCGCGCCGCCATGCAGAACAGGTCGTCGAAGTACGGGTCGACGTTGAGGTACTGCCCGTTGCCACCCCGGTCGCCGCGGTGCATGTGGACGAGCGCGACGTCGAGCTGCAGCGCCGGCATCGCGACGAGCTCCTCGCCGTCGTCGTAGGGGGAGCGCACCGTGCGCAGCCGGGGGTTGCACGCGAGCACGTCGGAGCCGAGCCCGACGCGCGTCGGCAGGAACGGCACCCGCCACGCCGCGGCCTGGAGCCCGAGCAGGAACATCCCCTCGTCGAGCTCGGTCGTCGTCACCGCGCCCGACTGGCGGGCGTTGCGGAAGTGGGGCTCGAGCGCGATCGAGTCGAGGGAGACGAACGCGTAGACGACGTGGCGCACCTTGCCGGCCCGGCACAGCAGGCCGACGTCGGGGCCCCCGTACGACACGAGCGTCAGGTCGCGCACCGGCGAGCGGGCGAGGGCCCGCACGAGCGCCATCGGCTTGCGGCGCGACCCCCAGCCGCCGATGCCGACGGTCATCCCGTCGCGGATCTCGGCGACGACCTCGTCGATCGTGACGCGCTTGTCGGGTACCACGCTCCCCCCGGTCTGACGGAACGTCAGATCGTACGCGAGCCGCTCCGGAGGCGGCGATCCGGCCGCCGGCGCCGTGGCGGCGGTCGCCGGGCCACCGGGTGGCGGACGGTAGCGTTCCGGCGATGCGGATCTGGTCGACGCAGCTGCACGAGCACGTCGGGGAGCGGGTCGTCCTGCGCGGGTGGATGCTCAACCACCGGGCCCTGTCGAAGGTCGACTTCGTGATCCTGCGCGACGGCCGGGGCGTCTGCCAGGTCGTCGTGAACGACGACGCGACCCGCGCCGCCGTCGCGCAGTGGCACGACGAGACGGTGTTCGAGGTGGAGGGCACGCCCAAGGAGTCGCGGCAGGCCCCCGGGGGGGTGGAGCTCGTCGACCCCGTGTTCCGGGAGATCGCCCGTTCGCCCGAGCCGCCGCCGGTCAACCTGCGCGTCCCCGAGCCGCGCGAGCAGCTCCCGTACCTGCTCGACCACGCCGCGGTGTCGCTGCGCCACCCGCGCCGGCGGGCCGTGTTCCGCCTCGGTGCGGCGTCGCTCGCCGGGATGCGCGCCGTGCTCGACGCGGACGGCTTCGTCGAGATCCAGACGCCGAAGATCGTCGCGTCGGCCACCGAGACCGGCGCCAACGTGTTCCGCATCGACTACTTCGGCCGGCCCGGCTACCTCGCGCAGAGCCCGCAGTTCTACAAGCAGATGATGGTCGGGGTGTTCGAACGGGTGTACGAGATCGGCCCGGTCTTCCGGGCCGAGCCCCACGACACGGTGCGCCACCTCGCCGAGTACGTGTCGCTCGACGTCGAGCTCGGCTTCATCGAAGACCACTTCGACGTGATGCGGGTGGTACGGCGCGTCGTCGCCGGCATGGTGGACGGCATGCGCGAGCGGGCCGCGCGGGAGCTGGCGCTGCTCGACCTCGCGCTGCCCGAGGTTCCCGACGAGATCCCGCACGTGCACTTCCGCGACGCCCAGGAGCTGATCGAGCGGGAGACCGGCGAGCGGGGGGTGGTGGGCGAGCCCGACCTGGCGCCCGCGCACGAGCGGTGGCTGGGCGAGTGGGCGCGCCGGGAGCACGGCTCCGACTTCCTGTTCGTCGTCGGGTACCCGATGGCGAAGCGGCCCTTCTACACGCACCCCGACCCGGACCGCCCCGAGTTCTCCAACAGCTTCGACCTCGTGTACCGGGGCCTCGAGCTCGTGACCGGCGGGCAGCGGCTCCACCGCTACGAGGACTACGTGCGGGTCCTCACCGACGCCGGTCAGGACCTCGAGCCCTACGAGTCGTACCTGGAGGCGTTCCGCTTCGGGATGCCGCCGCACGGCGGGTTCGCGATCGGCTGGGAGCGGTGGCTGGCGCGGCTCGTCGAGGCGCAGAACATCCGCGAGACGACGCTGTTCCCGCGCGACGTGAACCGCCTGCGGCCGTGACCACGTTCGACTTCGCCGGCCGGGTCGTGCTCGTCACCGGAGGGGGCCGGGGGATCGGGCGCGGGATCGCGCAGCGGTTCGCGCAGGACGCGGCGACGGTCGTGGTCTGCGGGCGCAACGAACCGGCCGACCTCCCCGAGGGCGTCGAGTTCGTCGCCGCCGACGTGCGCGACGCGGACCAGGTGGACGCGCTCGTCACGACGGTGGTCGACCGCCACGGGCGCCTCGACGTGCTGGTCAACAACGCGGGGGGCTCGCCGCCCGCCGACACGGCGACGGCGTCGCCCCGGTTCACGGCGTCGATCATCGCGTTGAACCTGACCGCGCCGTTGCTGTGCGCGCAGCGGGCGAACGCCGTGATGCAGCACCAGGACACCGGCGGGTGCATCGTGAACGTCGCGAGCGTGAGCGGCGTTCGCCCGTCGCCGAACACCGCCGCCTACGGTGCCGCGAAGGCCGGGCTGCTGAACCTGACGCAGACGCTGGCGGTCGAGCTCGCGCCGAAGGTGCGGGTCAACGCGGTGACCGTCGGCCTCGTCGTCACGGAGCAGTCGCACCTCTTCTACGGCGACGAGGCCGGCATCGCGGCGGTGGGCGCGACGGTGCCGCTCGGCCGGATGGCGGAGGTGGGCGACGTCGCCGACGTGGTCGTGTTCCTGGCGTCGCCGCTCGCCCGCTACGTGAGCGGCGCGAACGTCCTCGTCCACGGCGGGGGTGAGCGCCCCGCGTACCTGGGCGCCGCGAACGCCGCGCCCCCCGTACCCCCCGCGCCGCCCGCCTGACCGCCTGGCCGCCCACCCGCCCGCCCCCGCCGTGGTCACGCCGAGCGCGGCATGCCGGAGTCGGGGTGACCACGGGAGCGCAGCGTGCGCGCGATCGCGCCGAAGACACGATCCGGGTCGCGTCGCAGCAGGTTCGAGGTCGCCCGGAACACCGTCCACCCGGCCTCGACCAGGTCGTTCTGGCGGCGCCGGTCCTCGTCGAACGCGGCGCGGACCATGTGGACGCGGAACCCGTCGAACTCGAGGTCGATCCGGGCCTCGGGCCACGCGGCGTCGAGGAGTCGGACGCGGCCGGCGACCTCGACGCGATGGTTCGGTACCGGGTCGGGGAGGCCGTGGCGACGCGCGAGGCGGAGCACGACGGCCTCCCACTCGCTGCGGGCCCGTTCCAGCTCGGGGTGCTGCTCGGCGAGGGCCGCCAGCACCTTCGCGCCGCCCGGCCGCCTGGGGTTCCGCAACTCGAGGGCCCGCCGCGCCAGCAGCGACGGACGCACCAACCCGCGCACGACCGCGGCGTCGACCAGCTCGCAGACGTGCTCGAAGGGGAGCCGGCCCGCCGCGTCGCACAGCGAGCGGGCGGGTGTGGTCGCCGGGACGCCGCCCACGATCGCCACCTCCGACGGCGGGAGCGAACGGGTGCTGTGGACGCCGTCGCGCCGCCGGTTGCGGTGGGCGCGCACGACGAGCCCCTCGGGCGCCTCCGGCGCGGGGACGAGCCCGTACAGCTCGAGCGCGCTCGGGCCGTAGGCGACGCCGCCCGTCGAGAGGACGAGCGCGACGAGGCGTTGGCGGGCGCCGGGCGCGCCGGCCGGACGGGCGCGCAGGACGCCGGGCTCGATCTCCTCCCAGCGTCGCGTGGCGACGAGCCACGAGACCGTGCTCGCCGGCCACCCGGACGCGATCGCCTGGGCCCGGGTGAACAGGCCCGCCTGGCGACGGGCGTGACGTTGCAGTGCCTCGATGCGCACGGGTCGCCTCCCACGGGGGTGCCGCCGGCGCGCGCCGGCCGCGTCCACGGTCCGGGGAAGCGCCCCATCGTCGCATCCCCCTGCGCCACCGCCCCGTGGTCACCCGGGTTGCAACCGGTCGCGCCTGGGGTGACCACGGTGGGTCGGTGCTGCCGTCCACCGCCCCGTGGTCACCCGGGTTGCAACCGGTCGCGCCGGGGGTGACCACGGAGCGGGTGGGTCGGGGCGGCGCCCTCGGGCCCTAGGGGTGCTGGCTGCTGACCGAGACGACCTCGCCGGTCATGTACGAGGCGAGGTCGCTCGCGAGGAACACGATCACGTTGGCGACCTCCTCGGGGCGCGCCGCGCGCCCGAACGCCTCCCTGGCCGCGAGCTCGGCGAGCAGCTCCTCGGTCGTCACCTTCGCGAGGTGGGGGTGCATCGCGAGCGACGGCGCCACGGCGTTGACGCGCACGCCGTGCCGGGCGGCCTCGATCGCGGCGCAGCGGGTCAGCGCCATCACCCCCGCCTTCGCCGCCGCGTAGTGGCACTGCCCGGCCTGCGCGCGCCAGCCCACCACGGACGCGTTGTTGACGATCGCGCCCGACCCCCGCCCGTACATGTGGCGCAGGGCCGCCCGGGTCATGCGCATCGTGCCGGTGAGGGTCACGTCGAGCACGCGCGACCACTGCTCGTCGGTCATCTCGACCAGCTCGGCCGTCCCCCCGAGGCCCGCGTTGTTGACGAGCACGTCGAGGTGCCCGAGCCGGTCGACCGCCTCCGCCAGCGTGCGCTGGACGTCCTGCTCCGACGTGACGTCGGCGACGATCCCGACCGCACCGAGCTCCTCGGCCGTCTCGCGCAGCCGACGCTCGTGCAGGTCGGTGATCGCGACCCGGGCCCCCTCCTCGATGCAGCGGCGGGCGGTGGCCGAGCCGATGCCGGTGCCCGCCGCCGCGGTGACGAGCACGGTCTTGCCGGCGAGGAGGTCGGTCATCGTGGCTCCTTGGCGAGTCCGAGCACCTGCTCGCCGATCACGTTGCGCTGGATCTGGTTCGACCCGCCGTAGATGGTGTCGGCGCGCGACCACAGGAACAGCCGGACGAGCCGCTGCGCACGCTCGTCGGCACCGGCGGTCGCGCCGGCGCCGAGCACGTCCGCGGCGAGCTCGCCGAGCGACCGGTGGAAGCCGGCCCAGAACAGCTTGTGGATCGACGTCTCCCGGGTGACGCCGCCGCGCTCCAGGATCGGCAGCGTCCGCAGCGCGTGGTACCGCATGACCCGCAGGGTGATCCACGCGTCGGCGAGCCGCTGGCGGACGACGGGGTCGCGGGCGCTGCCGTTCTCGCGCGCGACGTCGGTGACGGCGCGCAGCTCGTTCTCGAAGGCGAGCTGCTGGCCGAGCGTCGAGGCGCCGCGCTCGAACGCGAGCGTCCCCATCGCGACGCGCCAGCCGCCGTCGACCTCGCCGACGACGTTCTCGGCCGCGGTGCGCGCACCGTCGAAGAACGTCTCGTTGAACTCGCTGTGCCCGGTGATCTGGACGATGGGCCGGATCTCGATGCCGGGCTGGTCCATCGGGACGAGGAGGTAGGAGATCCCCTTGTGCTTCGGGGCGTCGCGGTTGGTGCGGGCGAGCACGAAGATCCAGTGGGCCCACTGGGCGAGGGAGGTCCAGACCTTCTGGCCGTGGAGCACCCACTCGTCGCCGTCGCGCTCGGCGCGGGTCTGGACGTTCGCGAGGTCGGAGCCGGCGTTCGGCTCCGAGTAGCCCTGGCACCACAGCTCGGTGCCGCGCAGGATGGGGGGCAGGAACCGTTGCCTCTGCGCCTCGGTGCCGAAGTGGACGATGGTCGGCCCGAGCAGCCCCTCGCCGACGATCCCGACCCGGCCCGGGCCGCCCGCGCGCGCGTACTCCTCGTAGAAGATGACCTGCTCGACGAGCGTCGCGCCCCGCCCGCCGTACGCCGCGGGCCACCCGAGCCCGATCCAGCCCTCGCGCCCGAGCTCCTGCTCCCACTCCCAGCGCTCGTCGAACAGCTCGTGCTCCTCGCCGGGGCCGCCGCGCCCGCGGACCTTCGCGAACCGGCCCTCGAGCCGGTCGGTCAGCCACGCGCGCGCGTCGGCGCGGAAGCGCTCCTGGGCGGGGGTG
The DNA here is from genome assembly GCA_026002935.1 of Acidimicrobiia bacterium. Lineage (GTDB taxonomy): Bacteria > Actinomycetota > Acidimicrobiia > IMCC26256 > PALSA-610 > BPGH01. Next base: position 2,624,690 of record BPGH01000001.1, on the reverse strand, counting down.
AATCGGAGGTCCACGCGGGCGCGGAACGTATCCGCTCGGCCGCCGCGAGGGGGAAGCGGCCGGGCGGGGTCACTCGAGGGCGCCCGCGGCGACCAGGGCGTCGACCTCCTCGGCGGTGTACCCGAGCAGGTCGCGCAGCACCCAGTCGTTGTCCTGCCCGAGCGTCGGGCCCGCGCGGTCGTAGCTGCTGGGGGCGCCCGACAGGCGGAACCCGTTGCGTTCGTACAGCCCCTCGCCGAGGAAGGGATGGGTGTGCGGCTCGAAGTGGCGCCGGTGCGCGAGCTGGGGGTCGTCGTGCAGGTCGCCGTTGTCCTGGACGGGCACCGCCTCGATCCCGGCGTCCTGCAGCGTCCGCGCCACCTCGGCGCGTGTGCGTGCCGAGGTCCACGCGGCGAGGTCGCCGCCGGCGATCTCCTCCAACCGCGCGAGCTCGGTGTCGTCCCAGCACGCGATCGCGACCCAGCGGTCGCCGACGCCGTCCTCGTCGGCGCACGGGAACACCCCGTGCAGCCGCGCGCCCTCGTGGTGGTTGCCGGCGCGCAGCCGCACGACGCCGTCGATCTCGTAGTCGAGGAGCCACGGCGTCAGGCTGTACAGCGCGGTCTCGACCTGCGAGACGTCGAGGTAGACGCCGCGGCCGGTCCGACGCCGGTAGTGGAGGCCCGCGGCGAGCGCGGTCGCGACGTAGCGCGGTGCGAGCGAGTCGGTGATCGTGCCGTGCGGCCCGACGGGTTCGCGGTCCGGCCACCCGGTGAGCGCGTTGTAGCCGGAGAGCGCGGCCCCCTGGCCGCCGAAGCCCGGGTAGTCCTTGTGCGGTCCGGTCTGGCCGTTGAGGCACGCGCTGACCATCACGAGGTCGGGCCTCGACGCCGCGAGCGAGTCGTAGTCGAGCCCGAAGCCCTTCATCGCGCGGGGCGCGAAGTTCTCGGCGACGGCGTCGGCCCACTCCACGACGAGCCGCCGCACGATCTCGACGGCCGCGGGGTGCTTGAGGTTGAGGGTCACGTTCCGCTTGCCGACGTTGAGCCCGTCGTACATCGGTGCGCCCTCGAGGCCGTGGGGGTTGCCGGGCCCGAGCGCGTAGACGCGCAGGAAGTCGGGACGCGAGCGGGACTCGACGCGCAGCACGGTGGCGCCGTGCTCGGTGAAGTAGCGGGTCGCGATCGGGCCGGCCGCACCCGATCCGAACTCCAGGATCCGCAGCCCGTCCCACGCGCGCCGCCCACCCCCGGCCGCGGGGGTGGGCGCGGGCCTCCGGTCACCCGGCGGCGCGGGCCACGGGCGCGCGGCGGGCCCGGCGGGGGCCGCCTCGCCGTCGGCCGAGCGGATGGTGACGAACGCCTTCGGGAACCGCTCGACGTCACCGACGCGGCCGAAGAACCCGCGTGCGGCGAGCTGCGCGGACGCGTAGATCTCCCGCGGCGAGTTCGCCGGGGCGAGCATCAGGTTCGTCTCGCACGCGAGGTCGTACAGCTCCTGCATCGTGTGGCGCGCGAAGTAGGCCGCGACCGCCTCCTCGATCTCGCGCAGCTCCTCGTCGGAGGCGGTGTTGTGGTTGAACTCCGACCAGTCGCGTTCGGGCAGCCCGGCGAGCGCGGCGATCCGTTGCAGGCTCGGGACCCGCGCCTTGCCGCCCCGCAACCCGAACGACACGTACCCGTCCTTCGTCGGCCAGATCTCGCGCGTCCGGCCGATGTTGGCGCCCCGGCGCGCGCCCCGGAAGCCGGTCTGGGGGTAGCGCGCGGGTGTCGCCATGTTGGCGACGAGCACCACCTCCTGCATCGACACGTCGACGCGCTGGGGCGTGCCGGTCCACAGCGCCGTGAGCGCCGCGAACGCCGCCTCGGGCCCGGTGTGCGCGTACGCGGTCGGCTCGGTGCAGCGCACGGGCGGGCGGTCGGGGTCGCCGGTGCAGTACATGTTCGCGCTCGACGCCATGACCCCGAGGTCGGAGGCCCGCCAGTGCGCGCGGGGGCCGTCGAGCCCGAACGGGGTGATCGACACCCACACGGCGTGCGGCGCCCGGCCCGGGTCGAGCACGTGGACGCCACGCGCGTGCGGGGTGTCGACGACGACGTCGGCGGCGGCGAGGAGCGCGTCGAGCTCGGGGGAGTCGGCGGCCAGGGCCCGGACGTCCTTGCCGGCGTTCCAGGCCCGGGCGTCCCGGTGCGGGAGGGGGTCGCCGGTCGGCGGGACGACCCGCACGACGGCGGCGCCGAGGTCGCCGAGGATGCGGGCGGCCCGGGCGCCGGGGTCGTCGGCGAGGTCGAGGACGGCCAGACCGTGCAGCAGGGACTCGGGCACGGCCGCGAGTGTAAGCTGACACGGACGTCAGATTCCGCCCCGCCCCGGGCCGCGTCCCGCCGGCCCGGCACACGCCCGACGCAGTCCGAAGCCGCAGCACGAAGGTGGTCCCGCAATGACCGGCCAGCGCATCGTCGACGCCGACTGCCACATCCTCGAACCACCCGACATCTGGAAGAACTGGCTGCCGTCCAAGTTCCAGGACAAGGCGCCCAAGCTCGTGAAGGACCCCGAGGGCGGCGACGCCTGGCTCACCGCGGTGGGCGGCGACCCCGACCCGATCGGGCTCGTCTCGACGCCGGGGATGCCGTTCGACAAGTTCCGGTGGTTCGGCGTCACCTACGAGGAGGCGCGACCCGGCTGCTACAACGGCGAGGCCCGCCTCGCCGACATGGACATCGACGGCGTCTGGGCCGAGATCCTCTTCCCGCCGCAGCGGACGATGTCGCACTTCCTCGGCGACGACGACGACGACTTCGTGCTCGCCGGCGTCGAGGCCTACAACAACTTCCTGTTCGAGGAGTTCTGCGCACCCGACCCGAAGCGGCTGATCGGTCTCGCGCAGATCCCGTCGCTCGGGATCGACCAGTCGATCGACGCCCTGCGCAAGGCGAAGGCGCGCGGCGCGAAGGGCGTACTGATCTCGAACTGGCCGTCGGGCAACGACAACCTCTCACGCGACGACGACCCGTTCTGGGCCGCGGCGGTCGACGAGGGCCTGCCCGTGTCGATCCACATCAACATCATCAGCCGCCGCCAGCGCGCCGCGTCGCGCAAGGCCGCCGCCGCGAAGGGCAACGTGCTCTACGACATGCGCAGCGAGGCGACCCGCGCCAAGGCGATCGGCGGCATGAGCCACGTGTTCTCGATGGCCGCCAACTCGATGACCGCGATGCTGTTCACGGGCGTGTTCGAGCGGTTCCCGGAGCTGCAGGTGTGCTGGATCGAGACCGGGGTCGGCTGGCTGCCGCACTTCCTCGAGTGCCTCGACGACCGTTGGTGGCGCAACCGCAAGTGGGGTGACCTGCCGCTCACCGAGCCGCCGTCGTTCTACTGGTACCGCAACAACGCGGCGTCGTTCATCACCGATCGCTCGGGCATCGCGCTGCGGCACCAGGCCGGCGTCGACAACATCATGTGGTCGAGCGACTACCCGCACCACGGCAACGACTGGCCGTACTCGCGCAAGGTGATCGAGGAGACGATGGGCGGGATCCCCGCACCGGAGCGGGCGAAGATCGTCGGCGGGAACGCGGCCCGGATCTGGCGCCTGGACGACTGAGCCCGGGCGCCGGCGCGGCGGTCCGGCTACCCGTCGCCGCCGGCCGGGTCGTCGGGCGCGGTGCGGGCGGGGCCGGGCGCGACCCGCACGCCGCCGACGCCGGTGCCGGTCTCCGACGCGGTGCGCAGCGCCTCGAGGGTGAGGCGCTGGATCGTGCGCTGGTGGACGTAGTTGAGGACGCGGTCGGTGGCCGGGATCATCCGGGACGCGTTGGAGGTGAGCCGCCGCTGGATCGCGACCATCTCGTCGGGGTCCCAGTCGGGGCGTGAGACGCCGGCGAGCATGTCGTGCACGTCCTGCTGCAGCGCCCGGAAGTGGCGGACGTAGATCGCGGCGAGCTCGACGAGGATCTCGGGGGTCATGCCGACGTCCTGGAGCTCGCCGACCGCGCGCAGGAGCGCGAGGTCGTTGTCGTCGTAGGCGTCGCGCCCGAACTCGGCCGGGTCGGGGAGGAGCCCGACGGCGCGCAGGCCCTCGACGACGCCGCGGTCGACGCCCGACCGGTCGATCAGGTCGTCGAGCGTGTAGGCCCGGCTGCCCTCGCCGGTGAACAGGCCCTCGAGGCCGGGCCGGTCGGCGTCGAGGATCGCCCGGATGGCCGCGAGCGAGAAGCGCTGCGACTGCAGCTCCCGGATCCGCTCCAGCCGCTCGAGGTGGTCGGGTCCGTACAGCTTGTGGCGGCCGTTGCGTTGGGGCGGGGGGAGCAGACCCTCGCGCGCGTAGTACCGGATCGTGTCGACCGTCACGCCCGCCCGGTGGGCGATCTCGTCGATCCGCCAGCTCGGCGCCATGTCACCCCCCGACTTGACAGCGTCCACACTGAGAGTACATACTCGCAGTGTCATTGGACCTGAGCAAGCGCTCTGTGATCCCCGGCTCCCTGAGCGGTGGCTCGCAGTGCGGACGCTCCGGGTCAACGTACCAGGTGGCGGAGGTTCGGCGATGCAGGCGTCCAGCTTCTACAAGGTGTCCCGGCTGCCCGACGCCCGGCGCGACGCGCTCGCCTGGCTGGCCGGGCGGCTCGCCTGGGAGCGCACCCTGCGGGCGCTGCGCTCCACGCACTCCGCCGAGGACCGCAAGGCGGCCTGACGAACCGGCGGACGCCCGGGCGCCCGCCGCACCCCGAACGCCCACGCCGGCGAGCGCCACCCCCCGCGCCCGCCGGCCGAGTGCCGAGACGACCCCGGACCCCCCGCCGGGGTCGTCTTGCGCGCGCGGGCGTCCGCGCGGCCGGGGCGCGCCGCCGGTCTAGCGTCGGGGCCCGTGGCGAGGGGCACCCCGGCGACGGTGGCGGCGCGACGGGCGGGGGTCGCCCACACCCTCCACGAGTACGCGCACGACCGGGCGACCCGGGAGTACGGCGCCGAGGCGGTGCGGCGCCTCGGGGTCGACCCGGCGCGCGTCGCGAAGACGCTCCTCGCCCTGACCGGCGACGGCCGCCACGTCGTCGCCGTGGTGCCGGTCCCGGCGACGCTCGACCTCAAGGCGCTCGCGGCGGCCGTCGGTGCGAAGCAGGCCGCGCTCGCGCCCCCGGCGGACGCGCAGCGCCTCACCGGGTACGTCGTCGGCGGGATCAGCCCGCTCGGGCAGCGGCGCGCGTTGCCGACGGTGGTCGACGCGTCGCTCGCGGGGTTCGCGACCGTGTTCGTGAGCGCCGGACGGCGCGGCCTCGAGATCGAGCTCGCGCCGTGCGACCTCGTGCGGCTGACGAACGCGACGCTCGCACCGATCGCGAAGGGCTGAACGGTGGAGCACCCGGCGCCGGTGCTCGCTCGAATCCCGAACGTGGTCGCGGTGGCGCTCGGCCCGACGACGTGCGCCTACGGCGAGCCGGGCGGGCGGATGCGGCGGTAGAGGCACTGCCCGCCGCCGGACGCGTGCAGGTCGCCGCCGGTGGACCAGACGCGCGCGGTCCAACCGAACAGGCCCCGCGTCGAGACCGGCGCGGCGCCGTCGCACAGCAGCCACTCGTGCGCGCGGGCCGGGCGGTGGAAGGCGACGTTGAGGTCGAGCGTCGGCGCGGTGAACGGTGGCTGCGCCCAGGCGTGGGGCCGGTGCGCGGACGGCCAGCTCGGCAGGTCGGTCAGGATCACCGACCGGCATGCGTCGACCCACTCGTCGTCGAAGGTGGCGGTCGGCCGGAAGCGCAGCCACTCGCGCCACCGGGCCGGCCGGGGCCCGTCGGGCGGCCACCGGGCCTCGAAGTCGAGGGGCTTGGCGTCGAGGTTCTCCCAGAACGGGAACGGGGGTCCCGCGTCGTCGGGGACCAGCTCGCGGATGTCGGCCAGGTCGTCCGGCCCGGGGACCGCCGGCATCTCCGCCTCGTCGTGCTCGAGCCCCTCGCCCACGCGCGTGCTCCACACCATCGCGTCGAGCACGGCGCGGCCGCCCTGGCCGACCTCGACGCGCTGGGAGGTCGCGGCCCGGCCCTGCTTGCGCGTGCTCACGGCGATGTCGACCGGGCCGAACCCGGCGACCGCGAGGTAGTGGCAGGAGAACGCGGCCGGCACCAACGCCTCGTCGTCGCGCGCCGCGCCGGCCGCCCGCAGCGCGATCGAGGCGACGTACCCGCCCATCGGGCCCCAGATCTCCCAGTCGCGACCGACCTCGGCGTGGAAGGTGCCGTCGCCGTTCGCGTGCACGGCGGTGTCGATCGCGAGGTCGCCCACGGGCGCAGTCTCCCGGTCCGGGTCCCGCCGCACAACCGATTTCCCCCGGCGGCGGGCGGGCCCGGGCGCCCGGTCGACCGCGGGGCGCCCCGCGCGCCAGGATCGGGCATGGCCACGCCGTCCGTCCGGATCGCGCCCGAGGGCCCCGCGGGGCCGGTCCCGGCGCTCGTCTTCGTGCCCGACGACCCGCCGCCGTCGTTGCCGCTCGTGCTGCTCGGGCACGGCGCGCACCTCGGCAAGGACGAGCCGACGATGCAGATGCTGTGCGGCGCGCTCACCGCGGTGCCCGCCGCGGTGGCGATCATGGACGCACCGTTGCACGGCGAGCGGCGCCCGCCGGGCCGTGAGGACGACGAGTGGGAGGCCGACGTGCTCGCGGCGGTCGGCGACCCGGCGGTGCACGCGCAGGTCGCGGCGGAATGGCCGCTCGTCACCGCCGCGGCCCGCGCCGCCGTCCCCCGCGTGACCGGGCCCGTCGCGTACGCCGGGTTCTCGATGGGGTCGATCCTCGGGCTGTCGGTCGTCGGGGACCTGCCGGAGGTGCGCGCGGCCGTGTTCGCGGTCGGCGGCTACGTCACCGAGGCGCGCCCGCACGCGGACCGCGTGAACGTGTTGATCCGCGCGGGGATCCCGCGTCTTCGCGACCGCGAGGTGCTGATGGTCAACATGACGGCCGACGAGTCGTTCCCGGTCGGCCGCGCGATCGAGGTGCTCGAGGCGATCCCCGGCCCGTGCTCGATGCACCTGTACGTGGGCGGCCACCGGGACCTGCCGCCCGGCGCGATGCCCGGCATCGTCCGGTTCCTCCGCCGCGCGCTCGCCCGCTGAGGCCCGGCCGCGTGCGGCGGCGGGCACCGGGATCAGACGCCGAGGAACGCCAGCGCGGCGTCGATGCAGGCGAACTCGCGCGGGGTCTGGAAGTGGTCGACGCCGCGCAGCACGGTGCAGCGTGCGTCGGGCAGCGCCTCGACGAGTGGTCGAGGGTCGCCGGCGAGCTCGTCGCGGTCGCTCACGATCACGGCGCACGGCACGGTCACGCGCCCGAGGTCGTCGGGGCCGAACGGCGCGTGCGGGCGGCGCAGGCACGCCTCGAGCGCGGCGCGGTCGTTGCGCGGCGCGTCCATGAGCTGGTCGAACACGCGGCCCGGCGGGGGCGCGACGCCGGCGTCCGCGGCGTCGCGCGCCGCGAACGTGGCGCCGCCGACGCCGATCAGCACCAGGCGGGAGAAGCGCGACGGGTCCTGTGCGGCGAGGCGCAGCAGCTGCACGGCGCCCAGCGAGAAGCCGACGCCGTCGACCGGCCGGCCGTCGGGGGGCAGGACCGCGCGTACCGAGTCGGCCAGGCCGTCGGTGTACGCGGCCGGGTCGCGGGGCTTGGGCGCGCCGCCGTGGCCGAGCAGGTCGACGCCGATCACCTCGCGCCCCGCGTCCGCGAGGATGTCGACCCAGCCCGGATCGCGCCAGCCGTGCTCGAAGGACGACGCGAACCCGTGGACGAGCAGCACCGGGGGCGCGCCCGGCGCGGACCCGCCGGCCGGCGCGTCAGCCATCGGCGCGGACCCAGCGGGGGAGCACCACGTCGCCGACGGTGGCGAACACCACCCGTACCGGCTCCCCGATGCGGATCGTCGCCGGGTCGATCTCGTCGATCGCGCCCTCGGGGCCGGTGACGAGGTTGCCGGCGTACCGGATCGCGGGGTCCTCCTCGAGCTCCACGACGATCGCGTTGTACGGCGCGAGCTCGGCGTAGGCGGGGAGCAGCGGGGGGTGCGGGACGATGAACGACCAGATGCGCCCCCGCCCGCTCGTGCGGTCCCATCGCACCTCGACCGACCGGCAGTGCGGGCACATCGGCCGCGGCGGCATGCGCCACGCGCCGCACGCGCCGCACGCCTGCACGAGCAGCTCGCCGCGCGCGCACCCGGCCCAGAACCCGGCGGCCGTCGGGTCGTCGACGTCGGGGAGCAGCAGCCCGCTGACCGTCATGGGCGTCACGCGTCCTTCGTGAAGACGATCGCGGAGGTCGGCACGCCCTCGCCGCTCGTCACGAGCGAGACGTCGGCGCCGTCCACCTGGCACGGCGACGTACCACGGATCTGGCGCACCCCTTCGAGGACGAGGTTGAAGCCGTGCACGTACGCCTCCGACATGCCGCCGCCCGACGTGTTGACCGGGAGCCGCCCGTCGGGCCACTCGATGTTGCCGCCGTCGGTGAACGGCCCGCCCTCGCCCCGGCCGCAGAAGCCGTATCCCTCGAGCGACAGGATGATCAACGGGCTGAACGCGTCGTAGAGCTGCGCGACCTTGACGTCCTGCGGCCCGACGTCCGCGTTGGCCCACAGGCGGCGGGCCGCCGCCCACGCGGGGCCGCGGAGGGGGTCGTCGGTGAAGTAGTTGGTCATGGTCTGGTGCTGGCGCGGCAGGCCCTGCGCGAACGCGTGGACGTACGCCGGGGGCTGCCGGCAGTCGCGTGCGCGCTCGGCGGACGTGATCACGACCGCGAGCGCGCCGTCGGTCTCCAGGCAGTTGTCGTACAGGCACAGCGGTTCGGAGATCCAGCGCGCGTTCATGTACTCGTCGCGGGTGAGGGTCTTGTGGCCCATCGTCGCGAGCGGGTTGCGGTTCGCGTGCTTGCGGAACGCGAGCGCGACGTTCGCCAGGTGGTCACGCGTCGTGCCGTACTCGTGCATGTGCCGGCGGGTCAGCATCGCGACCTCGTCGACGGGGCGCAGGATCCCGAAGGGGCGGGTCCACTGCCAGTGGCCGGTGATCCGCTGCGACACCTGGGCCCACGGGCGGCTCGCCTTGTCGGCGCGCTTGCGGGCCCGCCAGGCCACGGCGACCTCGCACTGGCCGGTCGCGACCGCCATCGCGGCCGTGCCGACCACCCCGCAGCCGGCGCCGCCGCCGTAGCCGACCTGCGCGAAGAAGGTGATGTCGCCGAGGCCGACGCTGCGCGCCACGTCGACCTCGCGGTCGGCCTCCATGTTGAACGACGCGAGCCCGTCGACCTCCGACGGCGCGATCCCGGCGTCGTCGAGGGCGGCGGAGATGGCCTGGCACGCGAGCGACAGCTCGGTGTCGGGAAGGCCCTTGCCGAACGCGGTCTGCCCGATCCCGACGACCGCGGTCCTCCCCTTGATCGTCTCCGCCATGGCCGGCCGCTACCAGCCCCGCCAGGCGGGCGGCCGGCGCTCGCGGAACGACGCCACGCCCTCCTGGGAGTCCTCGGTCATCGCGTTGAGCTCGACGAGCATCGCCTCCTCCTCGAGGAGGTCGCGCCGCGAGAGCTCCGACGCGTCGTGCAGGAGCTTCTTCGACCAGCCGATCGCCTTGGTCGGCCCGCTCGCCAGGCGCTCGGCCCACTCCTTCGCGGTCGCGTGCAGGTCGGCGGCGGGCACGACCTTGTTGACGATCCCCAGCCGCTCCGCCTCGGCGGCGGGGATGTCGTCGCCGAAGAAGACCAGCTCCTTGGCCTTGTGCATGCCGACGATGCGCGGCAGGAGGTACGCGACGCCCGCGTCGGGCACGAGCCCGCGGCGCACGAAGACCATGATGATCTTCGCGGTGTCGGCCGCGACGACGAGGTCGGCGGCGAGCGTCAGCATGGCGCCGCCGCCGGCCGCGGTGCCGTTGAGCGCGACGATCACGGGCTTCTCGCAGTCCTGCATGGCCTGCATGAGCTGCTGGAAGCCCGCCCGCATCATGTTGACGGCGCCGCCGACCGGCCGTTCGGGCGCCTCGGGCGGCTTCTCGCCGCGCGGGGGCTGCGGCACGGAGAGGTCGGCGCCGGTGCAGAAGTGGCGGTCGCCGGACGCCGTCAGCACCACGGCCCGCGTGCCGAGGTCCCAGTGGGCGTTGCGGAACGCGTCGATCAGCTGGTCGCGCAGGTACCAGGGGATCGCGTTGCCCTTGTCGGCCCGGTTGATCGTCAGCCACAGCACGCCGTTCTCGGTGTGCCGCAGCAGCTCTTCGTCGGTCGTCACCGCTTCTTCACCACCAGCGCGTCGAGGGCGACCGCGCCCCGCGGCCGCACCACGAGGGGGTTCACGTCGATCTCGCCGACGTCGCCGGCGAGGTCGAGCGCGAGCCGTTGCACCTTCATGATCGTCCTGACGAGCGCGTCGACGTCGGCGGGTTTCGCGCCGCGGACGCCTTCGAGCAGGCGGTAGCCCTTCAGCTCCCGCAGCATCCGGCGCGCCTCGTCCTCGTCGAACGGCGGCACCCGGGACGTGACGTCCTCGAACACCTCGACGAACACGCCGCCGAGCCCGACGGTGACGACCGGGCCGAACAGCTCGTCGTGCGACACGCCGACGAGCGTCTCGACGCCGCCCGACACCAGCTCCGACACGAGCACGCCCTCGATGCGGGCGCGGCGGTCCGCGCGCCGCGCCTTCGCGAGCAGGTCGTCGTACGCGGCGCGCACCTCCTTCGCGCTGCCGACGCCGACCCGCACGAGCCCGGCGTCGCTCTTGTGCAGCAGGTCGGGCGACGACACCTTCATGACGACCGGGTAGCCGATCGCGGCCGCGGCCTTCACCGCGGCCGACGCGGACCCGCACAGCACGTCCTTGGAGGTGCGGATGCCGTACGCCGCGAGGAGCTGCTTCGAACCCCACTCCGACAGCGCCTCGCCGGGCGCGAGGTCGGCGAGGAGGCGCCGCGCCCGCCGGGCGGCGGGGAGGGGCTCGGTGGGCGCGTCGGCGAACGGCGAGCGGTACCTCGCGGCGAACGCCCAGTAGTCCTGGTAGGCGCGGACGGCGGCGATGCAGTTCCCGAACGTGCGGAACGTGGGCAGCCCGCCGTCGAGCAGCCGCTTGTAGTACGTGTCGTCGGTGCCGGCGGGCGCGCCCCACACCGCGAAGATCGGCTTGTCGGTGGTGCTCGCGACGTCGACGATGTCGCGGGTGAACGGCTCCGAGAACATCGCGACGGCCCCGGTGATGGGGATGACGACGACGTCGACGTTGGGGTCGGCGACGATCGCGTCGAGGATCCTGCGTCCCCGCTCGTCGGCCACGGGGGGGCCGCCGCAGTCGACCGGGTTGGAGACCCGCAGGTAGGACGGGATCAGGCCGTCGTGCAGGAGCCGTTGCGTCCGGGCGGTCAGGTCGGGGAGCCGCAGGCCGGCGGCCGCGGCCATGTCGGCCATGTGCGCCCCCGTACCGCCCGAGATCGCGTAGACGCACACCCCGGGCGTGCGCCCCGCCTTCGCCCACGCCGGCGGCGTGCCCCGTTCCGGCCGGGTGCGCGCGAGCGCGGCGGACACCTCGAGCAGCTCGTCGAGGCCGTCGACACGCGTGATGCCGAACTGGCGGAACACGGCGGAGGTGACCGCGTCGGAACCGGTGAGGTGGCCGGTGTGCGACGCCGCCATCGAGCGGCCCGCGTCGGTGCGGCCGACCTTGACCATCACGATCGGTTTGCGCAGGCGGGCCGCGTGGTCGGCCGCGAGCATCAGCGTGCGGCCGTCCTTGAACCCCTCGATGTAGCACGCGATCACGCCGACCTCGGGCCGGTCGGCGAAGTAGCGGGCGAAGTCCGCGAACTCGAGGTCGACCTCGTTGCCGGTGGGTGCCCAGTGCGTGAGCCGGATGCCGATCTCCTGGCCCTGGAACACGGGCCGGCCCTGGTGGCCCGACTGCGTGATCAGCGCGATCGACGGGCCGTCGAGGTCGTCGCGGAAGTCCTCGAACGCGTTGAGGTTGGTGTTGGGTCCGAGCAGGCGCACGTCGCCGGAGCGCACGAGCGCGGCCAGCCGGTCCTCGAGGCGCTTGCCCTCGTCGCCGATCTCGGAGAACCCGGCGGCGAAGATCACGGCGAACTTCGCCTTGCGCTGCAGCACCTCCTCGAACGTGTCGACGGCGCTGCCCGTGAGGATGATGGCGAGGTCGAGGTCGCCGGGGATGTCGAACACGCTCTTGTAGCAGCGGTGACCGAGCACGGTCTCGTACCTCGGGTGCACCGGGTAGAAGGTGGCGCCGTGCTTGCGCGCCCACGCGTCGAACTTCCGCGTCATCGCGGTGTTCGGCTTCGCCGACTGCTCGGAGGCGCCGATGACGGCGATCGTCCGGGGGTGGAGGAACGTGTCGAGGTCGACGTCGCGCAGGGCGAGCGGTCGGCCCGAGACGTCGACGGGGGCGTTCGGCATGCGGCGGCTCCGCGACGGGACGGCGGGACGGACGGGTGGGCCGCGAGAGTATGACGCCGCCGTCAGATCGGGAGCCAGTTGGCCCGGCCGCCGCGGGTAGCTTCCGGCGGATGCGGACGATCGCGATCGTGGGCATGTCGCTGGCGGGCCTGCGCGCCGCCGAGACGCTGCGGCGCGAGGGCTACGACGGGCGTATCGTCGCCGTCGGCGCCGAACCGCACCTGCCGTACGACCGGCCGCCGCTGTCGAAGGAGCTGCTCGCCGGCTCGACGGAGCCCGAGGACCTCGCGTTGCGGCCGCAGGGCTACGACGACCTCGACCTCGACTGGCGCCTCGACGCGCGCGCCGTGGCGCTCGACGTCGCGGGCCGCCGGGTCGAGCTGCACGACGGCGAGCGCGTCGCGTACGACGGGCTCGTGATCGCCACCGGCTCGAGCGCGCGCCGCCTCCCGGAACAGCCCGCGCTCGGCGGGCTGTTCACGTTGCGGACGCTCGACGACGCGCTCGCGCTGCGCGAGGTCCTGGCCTCGGGCCCGAGGGTCGTGGTCATCGGCGCGGGGTTCATCGGCGCCGAGGTCGCGGCGACCTGCCGGGGACGCGGGCTCGACGTCACGGTGCTCGAGGCGTTGCCCCAGCCGATGGTGCGCGGTCTCGGCCCGCGACTCGGCGAGGTGATCGCGCGGCTCCACCGCGACCACGGGGTGGACCTGCGCACCGGTGTGACCGTCGACGCCGTCGAGGGCGACGGCGGCGCGGTCACCGGTGTGCGGCTCGGCGACGGCGACGTGGTCCCGGCCGACGTCGTGCTCGTCGGGATCGGCGCGGCGCCGGAGACCGCGTGGCTGGAGGGCTCGGGCCTCCCGCTCGACGACGGGGTCGTGTGCGACGCGACCGGGCTCGTCGCGCCGGGGATCGTCGCCGCGGGCGACGTCGCACGCTGGCCGAACCCGCTGTTCGACGGCCGGCCGATGCGCCTCGAGCACTGGACGAACGCGGTCGAGATGGGGGTCCACGCGGCGACGCGACTGCTCGCCGGCGACGCCGGCCACGGGCTCGAGTTCGCGCCGGTGCCGTTCGTGTGGTCGGACCAGTACGACCGCAAGATCCAGGTCGTCGGGCACCTCGCGGACGCCACGGACGTGCACGTCGCGCACGGCACGCTCGAGGAGTACCGGTTCGTCGCGCTGTTCGGGCGGGCGGGACGGCTCGTCGGTGCGCTCGGCTTCAACCGGGCGCGCCAGGTCATGCAGTACCGGCGCATGATCGCCGAGCGGGCGTCGTTCGCGGACGCCGTCGCGGCGGCCGACGGGTGACGGCGCGCGGGCGCGTGCCGACGGCCGGCGGTCCACGGTGACGGCCGCGCCCGCGCCGGCGCGCGTCGTCACCCGGCCCTTCGTGCTCGTCGTCGCGAGCGGGCTCGCCTACTTCGTGGCGCTGGCCATGCTCGCCCCGGTCGTCCCGCGCTACGTCGAGGACGAGCTCGGCCGGGGGAAGGTCGCCGTCGGCGCGGCCGTCGGCGGGCTCGCGCTCGGCGCGGTGGTGCTGCGCGTCGTCGCGGGGCGGGTCGGCGACCGGGTCGGGCGGCGCGTCCTGATCGTCGCCGGCGCCGCGATCGTCGCCGCGTCGACCGCGGGCTACGGGCTCGTGAGCGCGCTCTGGTGGCTCGTCGCGGCGCGGGTCGTCACGGGGGTCGGCGAGGCGGCGTTCTTCGTCGGGGCGGCGACGATGGTCACCGACCTCGCCCCGCCCGACCGGCGTGGCGAGGCCGTGTCGTACTGGTCGGTCGCCGTCTACGGCGGCCTCGCGCTCGGCCCCGTGCTCGGTGAGGCGGTGGCGGGCGACGGCCGCTACACCGCCGCGTGGCTCGTGTCCGCCGGCCTCGCGCTCGCCGCGGCGCTGATCGGCACGGCGACGCGCGAGGTCCCGCGCGCACCCGCCGGGCACCCGCCGCGCCACCTGGTGCACCGGGCCGCGCTCGCGCCCGGGGTGGTGCTCTTCCTCGGGCTGATCCCGCTCGCGGGCTTCACCGCCTTCCTGCCCCTGTACGCCGGCGACACGCTCGGTCTCGACGCCGGGCCGGTCTTCGCGCTCTACGGCGTGCTCGTCCTGGCGGTGCGCGTCGTCGGCGCGCGGCTCCCGGACACGCTCGGCGGGCGGCGGGCCGGCACGGGCGCGCTCGCGCTGTCGGGTGCGGGCATCGCGGTCGTCGCCGCGGTCCCGACGGTCGCCGGCGTGGTCGTCGGCACGGTCGTGTTCGCGGCGGGCATGTCGCTCATGTACCCCGCGCTGCTGCTCCTGGCCCTGCACGGCGTGCCCGACTCCGAGCGCGCGTCGGTGGTCGGCACGTTCTCGTCGTTCTTCGACCTGAGCCAGGGCCTCGGCGCGCTGGTCTGCGGCGCCGTCGCCGCCGTCGCGGGGAACCGGGGGGCGTTCGCGGCCGGCGCCGTGTGCGCGGCCGCCGGGCTCGCGGTGCTGCGCGCCGCCCGCCCGGGACCCGGCGGGCGGAGGGCCGGCCCGTAGCATCGGCGGCCGTGCCGTCGCTGCTCGTGACGAACGACTTCCCGCCGAAGCTCGGGGGCATCCAGACGTACCTGCACGAGCTGTGGCGGCGGCTCCCCCCGGCCGAGACGACGGTGCTGACCACCGCCTTCCCCGGCGCGCGCGAATGGGACGCCCGCCAGGCCTTCCGGGTCGAGCGCCGCCGCGAGCGGGTGCTGGTGCCGACGGCGCGGCTCGCGCGCGACGTCGACGCGCTCGCCCGGGAGGTCGGCGCCGACGTGGTCTTCGTCGACCCGATGCTGCCCGCCGGGTGGATCGGGCCGCGCCTGCGCGCCGCGCCGTACGTCGTCGTCGCGCACGGCGCGGAGATCACCGGGTACGGCCGCGTCCCGTTCACGCGTCCGTTCGCCCGGCGCGTGCTGCGCGGCGCGCGGGCGGTCGTGGCCGCCGGGGGCTACCCGGCACGCGAGGCCGTGCGCGCCGCCGGCCGGCCGCTCGCCGGGATCGTGGTGCCGCCCGGCGTCGACCCCGAGCGCTTCCGGCCCGCCGCCCCCGGCGAACGGGCGGCGACCCGGCGGCGGTGGGGCCTCGACCCGGCGGCCCCGCTCGTGCTCGGGGTGTCGCGCCTGGTGCCGCGCAAGGGCTTCGACGTCGTGATCGACGCGGTCGCGCCGCTCGCGGGCGTGCAGCTCGCCATCGCCGGCGACGGCCGCGACCGCGGCCGGCTCGAACGGCGCGCCCGGGGCCGGGTGCGCTTCCTCGGCCGCGTCCCCGACGACGACCTGCCGGCGCTGTACGCGGCCGCGGACGTGTTCGCGATGTGCTGCCGCGACCGGTGGGGCGGCCTCGAGGCCGAGGGGTTCGGCATCGTGTTCCTCGAGGCCGCCGCGTGCGGCGTGCCGGCGGTCGCCGGGCGCAGCGGCGGCTCCCACGAGGCCGTGGAGGACGGCGTGACGGGCCGCGTCGTGCCGCCGCGCGACGTCGACGCGGTGCGCGCGGCCGTCGCCGGGCTCGTCGAGGACGGCGACCTGCGGGCGCGCATGGGCGCGGCGGCCCGCCGCCGCGCGGTCGAGGGCCACTCCTACGACCGCCTCGTCGAGCCGCTCCTCGCGCTCGCGCGGGGCGCGCCGGCGGGGACCCTGCCGGCGTGAGGGGGCGGGCGGTCGTCGCCGCGTCGTGGGCGAGCGTCGCGCTGTTCGCCGCGGTCGCCGTCCCCGACGCCCTCGGCGCGGGCGCGTTCGATGCGGCGTCGGTGGCGGTGAGCGCCGGCGCGTTCTTCGTGTCGTTGCCGGCGTGGGCGTACGCGTTCGGCCTCGCGATCGTCCGCTCCGCCCGCGGCGACGACATCGCGGTGGCGAACCTCTTCTTCCTGTCGGGCTCGGCCCCGCCGCGGGAACGCCGGCACCTGCTCGGGGCGGTCGGCGCGTCGGTCGTGGTCGCCGCGGCCACCGCGGCCGCGAACCCGGCGGCCGTGCTCGTGCCGATGCTCCCGCTCGGGCTCGCCGGCTGCTGGGCGGCACGGCACGGGACGTTCCCCCCGCGCCGCGGCCGGGGCGCGCGCCGCTGAGCCGTCCGTAGACTGCGGCTCCGGCGGCGGGGAGGAGCCCACATGCCCGACAGCGCGAGCGAACGGATCCGGGTCGAGGCGCCCGCCGCGCGGTGCTTCGACGTCGCGGTCGACTTCGAGTCGTACCCCGAGTGGGCGCGCGACGTGCGGGAGGCGAAGGTGCTCGAGCGCGACGCGCAGGGGCGGGGCACCCGGGTCGAGTACCGGGCCGCGGCGCTCGGCAAGAGCATCCGCTACGTCCTCGACTACGACTACCGCGACGCGCCGTCGTCGTTCTCGTGGCGGCTCGTCGAGGGGGACATGCTGAAACGGCTCGACGGCACCTACCGATTCGAGCCCGAGGGACCCTCGACCACGCGCGTGCACTACGACCTGACGGTGGAGCTCGCCGTGCCGCTGCCCGGCCTCGTCAAGCGCCGCGCCGCGGGCCTCATCATGGGCAGCGCGCTCAAGGAGCTGAAGCGCCGGGTCGAGGCCGTGGCCTGAGGCCGGCGGCGGTGGCCGGGCGCGCCCGCTAGCCTCGCCGTCCGTGCGGATCCTGCTGTTCACCGGCAAGGGCGGGGTCGGCAAGACGACCGTCGCGGCCGCGACGGCGGCCGTCGCCGCCGCGTCGGGGCGGCGCACGATCGTCTGCTCGACGGATCCCGCGCACTCGCTCGCCGACGCGTTCGACGTGCCGCTCGGCGACGCCCCCGCGCAGATCGCGCCCCGCCTCTGGGGGCAGCAGCTCAACGCGCGCACCCGCTTCGAGGAGGCCTGGGACGACGTGCGGTCGTACGTCGTCGACGTGCTCGACTGGGCGGGCGCCGGGGCCGTGGAGGCGGAGGAGCTGGCCGTCGTCCCCGGGCTCGACGAGGTGTTCGCCCTCGCCGACATCAAGCAGTTCGCGACGAGCGGTGACTACGACGTGGTCGTCGTCGACTGCGCGCCCACCGCCGAGACGATCCGCCTGCTGTCGCTGCCCGACGTCCTCGGCTGGTACATGGACCGTGTGTTCGACACCCAGCGCCGGCTGACGCGCATCGTCCGGCCGGTGCTCGACCGGCTGACCGACGTGCCGATCGCGGGCGACGGCGTGTTCGCCGCCATCCGACGGTTCTACGAGCGGCTCGACGGGGTGCGGGAACTCCTCGGCGACGGTGCCGTGACGACGGCGCGGCTCGTCGTCAACCCCGAGCGCATGGTGGTCGCCGAGGCGCGCCGCACCTACACCTACCTGTCGCTGTTCGGTTACCACGTCGACGCGGTCGTCGCGAACCGGATGCTGCCGGCGGGCGTCGAGGACCCGTTCTTCACGGCCTGGAAGGCCACCCAGTCGGCGCACCTCGACCGGATCGAGGAGGCGTTCGCGCCGCTGCCCGTGCTCACCGCCGAGCTCGCGGGCGGCGAGCTCGTCGGGCTCGACGCCCTCGACGGCTTCGGCCGGTCGCTGTACGGCGCGCTCGACCCCGTCGCGCGGCTCGCGCTCGTCGAGCCGTTCCGCGTCGACGCGGTCGGCGACTCCCTCGTCCTGTCGGTGCACCTGCCGTTCACGGCGCGCGACGAGGTCGAGCTGGGTTGCAACGGCGACGAGCTGCTGCTGGCCGTGGGGCCGCACCGCCGCGCCCTGGTGCTGCCGGACAGCCTGGCGCGCCGCGAGGTGACCGGCGCGCGCCTCGCGGGCGACCGGCTGGAGGTCGAGTTCGCGTGAGCGGGACCGGCGGGCAGGACCGCGCGGCCGACGGCCCGGGCGACGCCGTCGAGCACTTCTGGCGCGCCGCGCACGAGCTGCTGGCCGCGGCGCGCGCGCTGATCGACGCCGCGGACGGCATCGTCGCGGCGCAGCTCGACCGCACGGTCACCGCGCGCGGGGCCGGTGAGCGCCCGGCGCGGGTCCGGCGCATCGATGTCGGCTAGCGCGGCGGGGCCGACGATCGGCCTCGACATCGGCGGGACCAAGGTGCTCGGCGTCGTGCTCGCCGCCGACGGCTCGGTCCTCCACGAGCACCGGGTCCCGTCGCCCGTCCTGGACCTCCCGTCGCTCGTCGAGGCGTGCGCGCGGCTCGTGACGGAGATCGACGGGCGCGGGCTGCCGATCGGGGTCGGCGCCGCCGGCCTCGTCGACCGCGACGGCCGGCTCACCTACGCGCCCAACATCCCGGGGGTCCGTGACGCCCCGCTGCGGACCGAGATCGCGCGCGCGACCGGCGCGGCGGTCGTCGTCGACAACGACGCGAACGTCGCGGCGCTGGGCGAGGCCACCTACGGCGCGTCGCGGGGCGCACGCCACGCCCTGCAGGTCACGCTCGGCACCGGCATCGGCGGCGGGATGATCGTCGACGGCGAGATCTACCGGGGCGCGCACGGGTTCGCGGGCGAGATCGGGCACATCACGGTCGACCCGGAAGGGCCCCGGTGCGCGTGCGGCGAGCTCGGGCACTGGGAGGCGATCGCGTCGGGCAGCGCCCTCGGCCGCATGGCGCGCGAGCTCGTCGCGTCCGGGCGCGGGCGGGCGGTGCTCGACGCGGCCGCCGGCGACCCCGGGGCGGTCAGCGGCGAGGACGTCGCCGCGGCCGCACGCGCCGGCGACCCCGAGGCGCTCGGCCTCGTCGCCCGCTACGCGGACAACGTCGCGCTCGGTCTCGCGAACCTCGCGCACGTCCTCGACCCGGAGCTGATCGTCGTGGCCGGCGGCCTCGTCACGATGGGCGACCTGCTGTTCGGCCCACTCGCCGGGGCGTTCCGGTCGCGGCTCGAGGGGGCCGACCACCGGCCGCCCGTGCCGATCGTGCCGGCCGAGCTGGGCGAGCGGGCCGGTGCGGTGGGCGCCGCGGTGCTCGCGCGATCGCTGGCACGGTGAGGCTCGGGCTCGCGCTCCCGTCGTTCGTCGACGACCCCGGCGTGCCGCTGCGGGTCGCGCGCGCCGCGGAGGACGCCGGCCTCGACGGGGTCTTCGTCTACGACCACCTGTGGCGCGACGACCCGCCGCCCCGGCGGCCCGCGCTGGAGTGCTTCGCGCTCGCGGGTGCGGTCGCCGCCGAGACGGACCGGATCGCGATCGGGACGCTCGTCGCGCGCGCGACCCTGCGGCCGCCGGCGGTGCTCGCGGCGTCGTTCGCCACGCTCCGGCGCGTCAGCGGCGGCCGGGTCGTCGCCGGGATCGGCGCCGGCGACTCCGAGAGCCGCGCCGAGAACGAGGCGTTCGGCCTCGGCGCCGGAACCGTGGCCGAACGCGTCGGCGCCCTGCGCGCGGCGGTCGAGGCGTGCCGCGGCCAGGGCCATCCCGTCTGGGTCGGCGGTCACGACCCCCGCGTGCACCGGGTGGTCGCCCTCGCCGACGGGTGGAACGGCTGGGGCGGCGACGCGGCCGCGTTCGCCCGCGAGGCCGCGCGCGTCCGGGAGGTCGCGCCCGCGGCGACGCTCACCTGGGGCGGCCTGGTGCTCGTCGGCCGCGACGACGCGGAGGCGGCGGAGAAGGCGCGGCGGCTGCGGCCGTCGCCCGGCGTGGTGGTGGGCGGGCCGGAGTCGGTCGCCGAGGCCCTGCGCCGCTACCGGGACGCCGGCGCGCAGTGGTCGGTGCTCGCGCCGCTCGACGCGTCCGACCCCGCGAACGCGCGCGTCCTCGGTGCGCTCGTGCGCCCGCTGCTCGACCGCTGACGCGGCCGCGGTGGTTCAGTGCCGCCCGTCGAGGACGACGTGGGCGGCTCGGGCGAGCGCGTCACCCATGCGGGTCGAGTCGGAGTAGCCGCCGCTCCAGAACGTCAGCTCGGCGAACCAGACCGCGCCGAGCACCCGCACGATGTCGTCGAGGTCGCGCACGTCCTCGCCGTCGACGACGTCGGCGATGATGGACCGGAGCGTCTCGTGCACGTCCGCCTTGGCCGCGGTCGTCCCGGCGTCCGACGACGACATCGCGGTGAGCGTCGCGCGGATCACGTTCGGCTGCCGTTCGAGCGCACGCGACGCGCGACGCAGCACGTCGGCGACGCGCTCGGCCGGCGTGTCGCCGCGCGGCGGGCGCTGGTCGAGCCGGTCGCGGAGGGTGCGGGCCTGCTGCGCGAGGGCTGCGAGCAGGAGCTGGTCCTTCGAGGAGTAGTGGCGGTAGAGGGTGCCCAGCGCGACGCCCGCGCGCGCCGCGACGTCGCGCATCTGGACGGCCTCGTAGCCGCCCTCGGCCGCCAGCGTCGTCGCCGCGTCGAGCAGCGCGCGCTTGCGCGCCTCGGTCTGCGCCGCGCGCGTGCCCGGTCGGCCCACGGGCGTGACGATAACGGAAAGCTAGAACGTGTTGCAGGTTCGGGTGGCGGGTCCCTACGCTCCGGGTCATGCGCACGCAGCTCGCCGACGAGTTCGGGCTCGAGTTCCCGATCTTCGCGTTCAGTCACTGCCGCGACGTCGTGGCCGCCGTCAGCCGCGCGGGCGGGATGGGCGTCCTCGGGGCGCTCTACTTCACGCCCGAGGAGCTCGAGATGGAGCTCAAGTGGATCGACGACCACGTCGACGGCCGGCCCTACGGCGTCGACCTCGTGATGCCGGCCAAGGTCGAGCTCCCCGAGGGGGTCGACGCCTCGAACCTCGAGCAGTCGCTCGAGGAGATGATCCCGCAGGCCAACCGTGACTTCGTCGAGAAGGTGCTCGCGGAGCACGGGGTGCCGCCGCTGCCCGAGGACGCGCCGCGCAGCCACCACCTGCTGGGGTGGACCGACGCGACCGCCCGGCCGCAGCTCGACGTCGCGCTCGAGCACTCCCCGGCGCTGCTGGTCAACGCGCTCGGCCCGCCTCCCGCCGACGTGGTCGAGACCGCGCACGCGCGGGGGATCAAGGTCGCCGCGCTCGCCAGCAGCCCGCGCCACGCCGAGAAGCACCGGGCGAACGGCGTCGACATCGTCGTGGCCCAGGGGACGGAGGCGGGGGGCCACACCGGGGAGATCAGCTCCATCGTGCTGTGGCCGCAGGTGATCGAGGCGGTCGCGCCGGCACCCGTGCTCGCCGCCGGCGGCATCGCGCACGGCTCGCAGATCGCCGCCGCGCTCGCGATGGGCGCCCAGGGCGTGTGGACCGGCTCGATCTGGCTGACCGTCGCCGAGAGCGACATGACCCCGCTCGTCGTCGAGAAGCTGCTCGAGGCGGACTCGACGCGCACGGTGCGGTCGCGGGTGATGACGGGGAAGCCCGCCCGGCACCTGCGGTCGGCCTGGACGGACGCGTGGGAGCGGCCCGACTCACCGGGCTTCCTGCCGATGCCGCTCCAGTTCATGCTCGTGTCCGACGCGTACTCGCGCATCTCCCGCGCGCAGAACCGTGAGCTCGCGAGCATGCCCGTCGGGCAGGTCGTCGGCATGATGAACAGCGTCCGTCCGGTGCGCGACGTGATCATGCAGCTCGTGGAGGAGTACGTCGAGGCGAGTGAGCGGCTGCAGCGGCTGAACGGCTGACCCGGGCGAGCGGCGCCGGCGCCCGGCGGCCGCACGCGGGGCCGGCGCCGCTCACTCGAGCGTCGCGTAGTCGGTGCGCCGGTCGGCGGCGCGCGTGCCGAGCACCTCGTCGACGCACGCCGCGAGGTCGGCGAGGTACTCGTCGACGACGGGGGCGTTGCCCGCACTGACCGTCGCGTGGAGCGAGTCCGGCGGGGACTGCCGGTCGTGGAACCAACCGCGGCGCGCGAGGGCGTCCCCGAGCGCGAACACGTCGACCGGGCGCGCCGCCTCCGGATCGGCGGCGATCGCGAGGAGGTGGGCCTGCGGCTCCCCGAGCACGGTCAGGCCGGGCGTGGCGCGCACCCCGGCCGCGATCCGCCGGGCCGCGTCGACCGCGACCCGGGTGAGGCGGCGGTAGCCGTCGATGCCGAGGTGGTGCATCACCGCCCAGGCGGTGGCCATCGGCAGGCCCGGGCGCGTGCCCTGCATGTTGGGGGACGCGTAGAAGCCGCCCAGCCAGTCGTCGAACACGAACGTCTGGTGGCGGCGCAGCTCCTTGGTGCGGTGCAGGATCACGGACGCGCCCTTGGGCGCGTAGCCGAGCTTGTGGATGTCGGCCGAGATGGTCGTGACGCCGTCGACCCGGAAGTCCCACGGCGGCACGTCCTCGCCCTCCATCTCCAGGAACGGGAGGACGAAGCCGCCCATGCAGGCGTCGACGTGCATCGACGCGCCGACGTCGGCCGCGAGGCGCGCGAGCTCGGGGATCGGGTCGATCACCCCCTGCGGGTACTGCGGCGCGGAGCCGACGACGAGCACCGTGCGCTCGCCGACGTGCTCGGCCATCGCGTCGACGTCGGCCCGCCAGTCGTCCCGCACCGGGACCTTGTGCACCCGCAGCCCGAAGTAGTGCGCCGCCTTGTGGAACGCGGCGTGCGCGCTCTCGGGGACGACCATCTCGGGCTCGGTGACGCCGCGCTCGGCCCGGGCGCGCTCGCGTGCCGCCTTGACGGCCATCAGGATGCTCTCGGTGCCGCCCGAGGTCATGAAGCCCGCCGCCGTGTCGCCGTGGAACAGCGCGGCGCACGCGGCGACGACCTCCGACTGGATCTCGCCGAGGCTCGGGAACGCGAGCGTGTTGAGCGCGTTCTCGTGGAGGTACATGCGCGCGGCGGCCTCGGCGACCTCGTGGACCCCGGGCCCGCCGTCGTACACCATCCCGAAGGTGCGGCCGTCCTGCCAGCGGGCGTCGCGCGCACGCTTGGCCTCCAGCGCGGCGACGACCTGCTCCTTCGACATCCCGTGCTCGGGCAGCGCCATGCGCACGGGATCCTAGGGGCACCCCTCAGCCCGGCACGCCGGCCCCGGCGGGGAGCGGCAGGTCGCCGACCCGGGCCGCCGGCGTCCCGTCCGTGGCCGCGGACCCGTCCCAGCCGGTCGCCGGTGCGCCGGCCGCCGCACACGGGTCGTCGCCGCGCACCGTCACCTTCGAGACCGTGCCGTCGGCGAGGACCCGCCCGAAGGCGCACACGCCCGACTCGCCCGCGACGGCCAGCGTGACCGTCCCGCCCGCGACCTCGGTCGAGACGACCTCGGTCGACGGCGACGGCTGGTCGCCCGGCACGTACCGCAGCGAGGGGTCGTAGCGCCCGAGGGCGGTCGGGGTGAGCGTCCGCACGTCGCCCTGCTCGGCGGCCGCCGCCTGGACGGTCGTGATCGCCCGTGCGAGCGTCGCCTCGGCCGCGACGCGCCACGCGTCGGCGACCGGGGAACCGCTGCCCGCGTCGGAGAGCACCTCGGTGCCGGGCGTCCCGGTGCCGCCGCGTGGCCACAGCACGTACGCCCACGCGGCGACGACGAGCGCGGCGAGTGCGGCGAGCGCCGGCTTCCGGTAGCGGGTGAGGTCGCGGGGCGGCGGCGGCTCGGGCCGGCGCGGCCGGTACGGATCGGGGATCGGGAGGAGGTCGTTCGGGCCGCGCGGGGCCGGCGCGGCGGGGCCCGGTGCGCCCGGCGCGGCCCCCGGCCCGGGCGCGGCGGTGGGCGCGGCCCCCGGCTCGAAGCGGGACGGCACGAGGTCGAAGGCCACGGGCGGCGCGGCGGCGGCCGCGTCCGGCTCGGCGCGCGACGTCGGCGGGCGCGGTGCCGGGCGCGCCGGCCCGGCCGGGACCGGCGCCGGCCGGGCCGGCCGCACCCGGCCGGGCGCCGCGAGGGCCGCGGCGGGGGCCGCGCCCGGCGGCGCCGGATCGGTCGGCGGCGCGGGGGCCACCACCCCCGCGCCGACCGGTGCCGGGCGCGGGGCGAGCACGGCCCCGCAGCGCCGGCACGCCTCCCACGCCTCCGGGACGAGGTACGAGCAGCCCGGGCAGCGGATCACGAGGACATGATCGGCACGGGGCGGGCCGGAACTTCACCTCCCGGCGTGACCGGGGTCACGTCCGGGCCGCCCGAACCGGACGATGGCGCGCGTTCAGGACGCGTCGACCCGGCGCCCGAAGTACTCCTCGGCCTGCTCGGGGCGGGGCCGCACGAACAGGCCGTCGGCCTCGGCGGTCAGCGTGTCGCCGTCGTACAGCTCGCCGCGCGTCATGATCCGGCGGCCCTCCACCCGCTCGACCCACGCCAGGAACCGCAGCTCGCGGAACAGCGGCGTGGGCCGCCGGTAGTGGACCGTGAGGCGCGCGGTCATCCCCGGCTGGCCCGCGGCGATGTTCGCGATGCCGAGCATCTCGTCGAACGCGCACGCGACCCACCCGCCGTGCACGAAGCCGGGCGGTCCCTCGTACGGCGCGCCGAAGGCGCCGCGCCCCTCCACGCCGGCACCACCGCCGGGCCGCTCGACGACCTCCCAGTCGAGCCGCGGCGACAGCGGGCTCGCCTCGCCCACGACCGGCGAGCGCGGCAGGTAGTCGCCGTGGCTGCGCGGCACGTACCCCGCGCCGTCGGTGCGCCCGCCGCCGAGGCGCATCGCCAGCCGCTCCGCCTCGGCGGTGACCTGCTCCAGCGTCTCGTCGTCGGCGTCCTCGGAGGTCATCGCGGCATCGATGAGGCGGCGGACCGCGGCGGCGAGCGCGGCCCGGCGCGGGGTCGCGAAGGTGGGAGAGTCGGGCAGGCCCGGTGCGGCCTCGCTCATCTCAGCGGCCCTTGTACTGCGGCGCCCGCTTCTCCGCGAACGCGCGCGGCCCCTCCTGCGCGTCCTCCGACGCGAACACCTCCCAGCCGATCGGGTCCTGGTGGGCCATCGCCTCGGCGTCGCCCATGTGCTCGGTCTCGCGCCAGGCGCGCAGGATCGCCATGAGCGACAGCGGTGCGTTCTGCGCGACCTCCGCCGCGAGCTCCTTCGCCCGCGCGAGGGCCTGCCCGTCGGGGACGACGTGACCGATCAGCCCGATCTCCTTCGCCTCCCGCGCCGAGACGGGCGGGCAGCGCAGCAGGATGTCCATCGCGATCGTGTACGGGATCTGGCGCGGCAGGCGGCAGGCCGACCCGCCGAGCGGGAACAGGCCCCGCTTCGCCTCCCACACGCCGAAGATCGCGCTCTCGCCCGCGACGCGGATGTCGGTGCCCTGGAGGATCTCGGTGCCGCCGGCGACCGCGTAGCCCTCGACCGCGGCGATCAGCGGCTTGCTCAGCCGGTAGTCGCGCAGCAGCGCCTTCCAGTGCGGGTTGTTGCCGCGCGCCATCACGGCCTGGACCTTCGGGTCGTCCGACTGCTGGCCCATCGCGACGAGGTCGGCGCCCGAGGAGAAGTTGCCGCCGGCGCCGGTGAGGATCGCGCACCGCACGTCGGGCGTCTCGTCGACGTACTCGTACCCGAGGACGAGTCCGGCGAGCATCGATGACGACAGCGCGTTCTTCTTCTCCGGCCGGTTCATGGTCAGGATCACGACCGGGCCGTCGCGCTCGATCGTGCAGTGCTCGGTGCTGATGTCGAGGATCTCGCTCACGGGGCAACAGTAGAACACGTTCCAGGTTCGGCGTCGGGGCCGCGGGTGCCCGGCGCACCGCGGTCTCCCCGCGAGGGCCGACCCGGCGGTGCGCGGGCGACGGCCTCCGCTCCCGGGGCATCGCCGGCGCGCCCACCACGCGGGACCGACCCCTGCGGTGATCCCCGCACCGGTCAGCCCAGCGACTCGCAGTCGTTGGCGTCGAGGAAGGCGACGACGAACGACTCGTCGCCGCGCGCCGCGCTCTTCGCGACCCGTATGGCCCAGGGCGTTGCGTTCCCCGACGTCACCCACGTGAAGTCCGGGATCACGCCGGCCGTCGCCGCCAGCGCGAGCAGGTCCGCGTTCACACGCGGGCGCCGGACCATCACCGATGCATCGGCGTGGACCACGTCGATCAGGTGAACGGCGATGACGATGCGGGTCGCCGGGTCGGCGGCGAACCAGGTGACGCCGAAGAGGCCCGAGTGTCCGAAGCTCCGGTCGCTCCATCCGTTACCGAGGTGATGCTCGGCGCGACCCCACTCGGGTCCGGGCGGTCTCGCCGTCGCCCGATCGACACGGGTCCGGGTCACCTCCTCGAGAACGGCCGCGAACAACGCCCGGCCGACCGGCGCCGTGGAGCGCGGTGGATGCGCGCCGGGTGCAGGGCGCTCGCCGACCCCGGTGCTCGCTCCGGTCGAGGGCGAACCGCACGTACCTGGTCTCGGGTCGCACCGGAACGTCCTCCTCGCCACTCCGAGGGTCACGATGCGAGGAGATTGCTTCGCGATCGAGGAGGAAATGGTCGAAACGGCGCGTTCGCCGGGTTCGGGCGCCGGCGCCGCTGCTCGTCGGCACGCGCCGGACCCGACCCCCCCGGGGTCGACCGGCCCGTCCCGACGCGTGCGCGGCGCTCGACGCGGACCCGGCTCGCGGTGCCGCGCGCGCGTTCGCCCGGAGGGCACCTGCGTGGCGGGCGCCCGCGCCTTGCCCGCTCGAAGTGGAACGTGTTCTACTCTCGGCGCTCGCCGACCACCGAGGAGCGCGCCATGGGTGGCTTCTGGAACTACGCCGACGAGGACCCCTCGTACCTCGCGATCGTCGACCCCGACGGCACCGAGCACTCCGCCGGCGACGTCCTCGCGCGTGCCAACCAGGTCGTGCACGCGCTGCGCGGCCTCGGGCTCGGCCCCGGCGACACCGTCGCCGCGGTGCTGCCGAACGGGTGCCACCCGATGCACCTGTACCTCGCGGCGTTGCAGGCCGGGTGGTACTACGTGCCGATCAACTACCGCCTGTCGGCGCCGGAGGTCGCCTACATCCTGCGCGACTCCGAGGCCAAGGCCTTCGTCAGCCACGAGCGCTTCGCCCAGCTCGCGGCCGCGGCCGCAGAGGAGGCGGGCATCCCGTCCGCGGCGCGCCTCGCGCACGGCGCGATCCCCGGCTTCCGCCCCTTCGGTGAGGTCGTCGACCCGCAGCCCGCGACCAAGCCCGCCGACCGTGCGACCGGCGCGGCGATGCACTACACGTCGGGCACCACCGGCAAGCCCAAGGGGGTGAAGCGGCCGCTGTCGCCGCTCGACCCCGACACGACGGCCGAGATGTTCACGTTCCTGTTCGGGCTGTTCGGGATCCCGCAGGACGAGGGCAACGTGCACCTGTGCACCTCGCCCAACTACCACACCGCGGTCACGACCTTCGCGGGCAACGCGCTCCACTCGAAGCACACGGTCGTGTTCATGGACAAGTGGGACGCCGAGGAGACGCTGCGGTTGATCGAGCGCTACCGGTGCACCCACACGCACATGGTCCCGACCCAGTTCATCCGGATGCTGCAGCTCCCCGACGAGGTGAAGCGGCGCTACGACGTGTCGTCGATGCGCTGGGCGATCCACGCCGCCGCACCCTGCCCGGTCGACGTGAAGCGTCGCATGCTCGAGTGGTGGGGGCCGGTGATCTGGGAGTACTACGCGGCGACCGAGGGCGGTGGCACCATCGCCCCGCCCGACGAGTGGGTGAAGTACCCGGGCACCGTCGGGCGCGTCTGGCCGATGAGCGAGCTGAAGATCACCGACGACGACGGCAACGTGCTGCCGCCCGGTGAACCCGGCACCGTGTGGATGCGGATGGGGTCGGGCGACTTCGAGTACAAGGGCGACCAGGAGAAGACCCGCAAGTCGCACGACGCGGAGGGCTTCTTCACGGTCGGCGACGTCGGCTACCTCAACGAGGACGGGTACCTGTTCCTCTGCGACCGCAAGAGCGACATGATCATCGCCGGCGGCGTCAACATCTACCCGGCCGAGATCGAGAGCGTCATCCACGAGCACCCGCAGGTGGCCGACGTCGCGGTCTTCGGCATCCCCGACCCCGACATGGGCGAGCAGATCAAGGCCGTCGTGCAGCCGCTCCCCGGCGTCGCCGGCGACGACACCCTGCGCGAGTCGATCATGGAGCACGTCCGCGGCAAGCTCGGCAAGTACAAGTGGCCGCGCAGCATCGACTTCATGGACGAGCTGCCGCGCGAGCCGACCGGCAAGTTGCTGAAGCGCAAGCTGCGTGACCCGTACTGGGAGGGGCGCGACCGCGCCATCTGAGGCGGTGCCCGGCACCGGGGGAGTCGACCTGTGGCAGAGACCTTCACCGCGCACCACGTGCTCGAGTACCCGGGCGGCTACACCCGCTCGGTCGGGCCGGTGATCGGCCGGTTCCTGACGGCCCTGCGCGACGGGCGCATCGAGGGCGTGCGCCTCGCCGACGGGCGCGTGCTCGTGCCGCCGACCGAGTACGACCCGGTGACGTCCCAGGACGTCGCGCCCGAGGGCGACCACTGGGTGACGCTCGGGCCCGCCGGCCGGGTCGAGACGTGGACGTGGGTGCGGGAGCCGCGGCCGGGCAAGCACCCGCTCGACCGACCGTTCGCGTTCGCCCTGATCCGGCCCGACGGCGCCGACACGGCGATGCTCCACGCGGTCGACTGCGGTTCGCCCGACGCGATCACGGTCGGAATGCGCGTCGCGCCGCGCTGGCGGGCGGAGCGGCGCGGCCACGTGACCGACATCGAGGCGTGGGTGCCGCTCGCCGACGGCGAGGAGCCCCAGCCGGCACCGCTGCGCGTCCCCGCCGAGGACGAGGGCCCGGTCACGGGCATCGTGTCGCCGGTACGGCTCGAGTACGACGTCACGGCGGGCGAGGCGACCACCCGCTACCTGCGCGGGCTCGCCGAGGGCCGGATCGTCGGGGCGCGCGCGCCGTCGAGCGACGACGTGTACGCGGCGTCGCGTGGCACCGACCCGCGTACGGGCGAGCCGACCACCGTGGAGGTCGAGGTGCGCGACACGGGGGTCGTCACGACGTTCTGCGTGGTCAACATCCCGGGCCTGTCGGAGCTCGCGCCCGAGATCCCCTACGTCAGCGCGCAGATCCTCCTCGACGGGGCCGACAACACGTTCTTCGGGCTCATCCGGGGCATCCCGGTCGACGAGGTCCGCATGGGCCTGCGGGTCAGGGCGAAATGGGCCGACGAGCTGAAGCCCGACCACACGTCGATCGAGTGGTGGGAGCCGACGGGCGAGCCCGACGCGCCCTACGAGCACTACAAGGACTACCTCTAGCCGTGCGCGTGGAGCACGGCCGGGCCCGGCGCATCGAAGGGATCAGGTGATGAGGGACGTCGCCGTCGTCTCGTTCGCGTACCAGGCGGTGGCCAAGGAGCCGACGCGCAGCGAGGTCGAGATGATCGTGCCGGTGGTGCGCGAGGCGGTCGCGGCCTCGGGCATCGACCGGACCGAGATCGGGTTCACCTGCTCGGGGAGCCTCGACTACCTGCAGGGCGGCCCGTTCGCCTTCGTCTCGGGCCTCGACGCGGTCGGCGCGTGGCCCCCGATCCGCGAGAGCCACGTGGAGATGGACGCCGCGTGGGCGCTGTACGAGGCGTGGGTCGCACTGCAGACCGGCGAGGTCGACAGCGCGCTGGTGTACGGGTTCGGCAAGTCGTCGACCGGCGACCTGCACGAGATCATGTCGCTGCAGACCGACCCGTACTACCTGGCGCCGCTGTGGCCGTCGATGGTCGACCTGGCGGCCCTGCAGGCACGTGCCTACCTGGACGCGACCGGGCGCGACGAGAAGGACCTCGCGGAGGTCGCGGCGCGCTCGCAGCGCAACGCCCTCGCCAACCCGGCCGCCGTGCGCCGGGGCGACGTCGACGTGGACGCGCTCCTCGCCGCGCCGGTCACGCACGACCCGTTGCGCGACCACGACATCGCGCCGATCACCGACGGCGCGGCGGCCGTCGTGCTCGCGGCCGGCGACCTCGCCCGGTCGGTCTGCGCGCGGCCGGCGTGGATCCGGGCGATCGAGCACCGGATCGAGCCGCACTCGCCCGGCGTGCGCGACCTCACGCGCTCGGAGTCGACGCGCCTCGCCGCGCAGGCGGCGGGCGTGGGCGACGGGCCGGTCGACGTCGCCGAGCTGCACGCGCAGTTCAGCCACGAGGAGCTGCTGCTCGCGGAGGCCCTCGGCCTCGGTGGCGCGACCGCCGTCAACCCGTCGGGTGGCCCGCTCGCCGCCAACCCGGTGATGAGCACGGGCCTCGTCCGCATCGGCGAGGTGGCCCGGCGGATCACCGCCGGGGAGGCGACCCGGGGCGTCGCGCACGCGTCGAGCGGGCCGTGCCTGCAGCAGAACCTCGTCTGCGTCTTGGAGGGACAGGACTGATGGCCGGGAAGCTCGTAGGGGTCGTCGGCGTCGGCCAGACGAAGCACCGGGCCGCGAACAAGGAGGTCTCGATCGCGGGCCTCGTGCGCACCGCCGCGAAGGAGGCGCTCGACGACGCGGGGATGACCTGGGCCGACATCGACGCGGTCGTGATCGGCAAGGCCCCCGACATGTTCGAGGGCGTGGCGATGCCCGAGCTGTACCTGGCGGACGCGCTCGGCGCGGCCGGCAAGCCGATGATGCGCGTGCACACGGCCGGCAGCGTCGGCGGCTCCACGTCGATCGTCGCCGCGAAGCTCGTCGCCGCGGGGGTGCACGAACGGGTGCTGACCGTGGCGTTCGAGAAGCAGTCGGAGTCGAACGCGACCTGGGGCCTGTCGGTGCCGATGCCGTTCGCGCCGCCGCTCGTCGCGGGCGCCGGCGGCTACTTCGCGCCGTTGATCCGCGCCTACATCGCGCGGGCGAAGGCGCCGCGCCACGTCGGGCACCTCGTCGCCGTCAAGGACCGCCTCGCCGCGCTGCGCAACCCGAAGGCGCACCTGCACATGCCGGACATCGACCTGAAGACGGTCGAGGAGTCGCTGCTGCTGTGGGACCCGTTGCGGTACCTCGACACGTGCCCGTCGTCGGACGGCGCGATGGCCATGGTGCTCGCGAGCGAGCGGGTCGCCGACGAGCTGCCGGGCCCGGTCGCCTGGGTGCACGGCATGGCGATGCGCAGCGAGCCGACGATGTTCGCGCGCCGCGACCAGGTCAACCCCCAGGCCGGCCGCGACTGCGCGAAGGACGTGTACGCGCAGGCCGGCATCCGCGACCCCCGTGCCGACCTCGACTGCGCCGAGGTGTACGTGCCGTTCTCGTGGTACGAGCCGATGTGGCTCGAGAACCTGGGCTTCTGCGCCGAGGGCGACGGGTGGAAGCTCACCGAGTCGGGGGCCACCGCGCCCGACGGCGACATCCCGTGGAACCCCTCGGGGGGCGTGCTGAGCTCCAACCCGATCGGTGCGTCGGGGATGGTGCGCTTCGGGGAGGCGGCGCAGCAGGTGCGCGAGCGTGCGGGCGACTACCAGGTGCCGCTGCGCACCGGCAAGGCGCTCGGCCACGCGTACGGCGGCGGCTCGCAGTTCTTCTCGATGTGGGTCGTCGGCCGGGACAAGCCGGCCGCCTGAGCCCCGGGCGCGCCGCGGCGGCCCGCGGGATACTCGCGCCCGATGCACACCGCGTTCCTGGTGCTCGCCCCGGCCGAGGGCGGCGCGATCGCGCCCTGGCAGCTCGAGCTCGCCCGCTCGCCCCACCCGCCGGGCCTGCACTTCACCCCGACGCGTCACGTCGTGTGGTCCGCCGGGC
Source organism: Acidimicrobiia bacterium (assembly GCA_026002935.1). GTDB lineage: Bacteria > Actinomycetota > Acidimicrobiia > IMCC26256 > PALSA-610 > BPGH01. The sequence goes on along the minus strand of BPGH01000001.1, from coordinate 2,592,830 downwards.
CCGGCGCGCCGACCGTCGGCTTCTGGCAGGGCGGGATCGGCGGCCCGCCCGACGCGCCGTGCGAGCGCTGGGTCGTCGACGAACGCGGCTTCGTCGCGTCGACGGGCCACCTGCGCTGGCGCGGGCAGCCGTGGCTGCCCGAGGCGCGGTGGGCGGCGTCGCTCGCCGAACGCCTGCGGGCCGGGACGGTCGAATCCGTCGTGGCCGACCTGCACGGCGTGTTCACCGTCGTCGAGCTGACCTCCGACGGCACCGGCGCCGTCGCGAGCGACCCGCTCGGCTTCGGCTTCGTGTTCCGCGCCGAGACGCCGGACGCCGTCGCGCTCTCGTCGCGCGCCGAGCTGTGCGCGCACGCGGTGACGCGCCCGCCGGCGGCCCCCGAGCGCGACGCGCTCGGCGTGTGCCGGCTCGCCTACAGCCGCCACTGGACGGGGCTCCGCACCGGGTTCACGGCGGTGCGGCTGTGCGCGCCGGGAGAGGTCACCCGGTTGCGCCGCGGGGGAGGGGTCGTGGCCGCGGGGCACCCGCGGCCCTGGCAGCCCCCCGACCGGTACCGCGCGCTCGCGCCCGAGGAGCTGTTGTCGATCGTCCGCGAGGAGATCGCGGACTCGGTCCGCGCGGCGCTCGGCCTCCCGGGCCCCGGTGCGCGCTGCGACCTCACCGGCGGGAAGGACACGCGTCTGGTCGCGGCGGTGATCCTGGGCGAGGGCCTGGCGGACGCGTTCACGTTCCAGACCTTCGGGCCCCCGACGCTGCCGGACGTGCAGGTCGCGACGGAGCTGGCGGCCCGTTTCGGCCTGCGGCACGAGATCCGCTTCGAACGCCGGTCGGCCGGCGCCCCGTACGCGCGGGAGGCGCACCGGTTCGTCGCGGCGACGGCGGGCATGGTCAACCTCTGGAACCTGAAGGGCTCCGACGCGCCGTGGCCGGAGGTCCGGGTCACCGGGCTCAGCGGGTATCTCCTGCGGTCGAAGGGCCGCGTCGGGCCGGGCGCGCGCACCGAGGCCGATCTCGTGCGCGCGTTCGACGCGATGGGCTTCGGCCGGGCGCGCCTCCTGGTGCCGGACGTGCACGAGGCCCTCCGGGCGGAGGCGCTCGACGACCTGCTCGGCGACCCGGGGGGCGGCTCGCTGATGGACCGCTTCGACGCGTTCGACCTCCGGGCGAGCCAGCGCCACCTGCTCGGTCCGCTCGACGAGCTCGAGCGCGACCTGCGGGTGAAGCCGCTGACCTCGGCGGCCGCGGTGCACGCCGCGTGGGCGCTCGGTGCCGAGGCGCGCTTCGCCGAGCGGATCCACGTGGAGCTCATCCGCCGGTACTCCGACGACGCTCGCGGGGTACCCGTTCGCCGGGGGCAAGTGGCGGCGCACGCCACGCGACCTCGTCGGGCTCGGACGCGACACGGCCGGCGATGCGCCGCGGCACCCGCTGCGAAGGACCAGCTCGTCTCCACCCTCCAGGGATCGGCGTTCGCCGAGCGGTCGGCGCTGCTGCGGGAGCTGTTCGAGGACCGGGCGAACCCGGTCTGGGACCTCGTCGACCGCCGCCGTGCCCTCGAGCTCCTCGACCGGTTCGGCGAGCTGCACCCGTGGCAGCGCGCCGAGCTCTTCGGGGCCGCGACCGCCGCGATGTGGATGGGGGGGCCGTGACGCGGACCGCCTTCGGGACCGTCGGCCCTGGCCGTTCCGGCCGGCCGCGGGCGATGATCGTGCCGTGCCCCTGGAGGGGCCGGTGGAGGGGAGCGCGCCGATGGCCCCGGACCGGCTCGAGCCGATCGAGCGCGACGAGTGCCTGTTGCTGCTGCGCGACCGCACGCTCGGTCGTGTCGGCGTGAAGATCGCCGAGGATCTCGTCATCCTGCCCGTGTACTACGCGGTGCTCGACGACGACGTCGTGTTCCGCACCGGCCCGGGCACCAAGCTCGACGCCGCGGTGCTCGGCACGAAGGTCGCGTTCGAGGTCGACAGCGCGGTCCCGCCGTGGAGCGTGCTCGTCACCGGGCACGCGCACGAGATCCGCGAGCACGCGGAGCAGGTGCGCGCGCGGGCGCGCCTCGGGCACGACTGGCCGGCCGGCGAGCGCGACCGCCTCGTGCGCATCCGCAGCGAGCAGGTGACCGGCCGCCGCATCCGCGATCGGTGACCGGCGCGCCGCGCGGCGGCCCCCTCGCCGTTCGACGCAATGACGGCGGGCGGCGTACGCTGCCCGCCCGTGCCGGGGGTGTTGGTCGCGAACTGGTCGCGCCGCGGGTGCCGCGCGCTGGCGGCGTCGGTGACGGTGCTCGTGCTGGCGGGCGTGCTCGCCGGGTGCGGCGGGGACGGTGACGACGACGGCGGGTCCGGGTCGACGACCACGACGACCGGCGGCACCACGGGCGGCACGCAGGCGTCGACTGCGCCGACGATCGCCACGACGGTGTACTTCCTCGACGCGAACGCGCGGCTCGCGGCCGCGGGCCGTCAGGTCGCGAACGCGCAGGGGGCGGTGGAGGCCCTGCTCGCCGGGCCGCAGGGCGTCGAGCAGGAGCTCGGCTACACGACGGCGATCCCCGCGGGGACCAGGCTGCTCGGACTCGCGGTCGCGGACGAGGTCGCGACGGTCGACCTGTCGGGCGAGTTCGACGACGGTGGGGGCGGCGCCTCGATGCTCGGGCGCGTCGCGCAGGTCGTGTACACGCTGACCGTCTTCACCGACATCGACCGGGTGAAGTTCGCGATCGACGGCCAGCCCGTCGACACGATCGGCGCCGAAGGCGTCGTCGTCGGCCCCGACGGCGTGGACCGGGCGGCGTTCGACGCCGTGCTGCCGAAGATCCTCGTCGAGCTCCCGCCGCCGGGCACGATCGTGAGCTCGCCGCTGCTGCTGCGCGGGATCTCGAACACGTTCGAGGCCACGGTCAACTACGAGTTGCGGGACCCGCAGGGCGCGGTGATCGCCGAGGGGTTCACCAACGGCGGCACGGCCGACGAGTGGGCGCCGTTCGCCGCCGACATCGAGTACCGCACGTCGCAGACCGGGGCGGGCGTGCTCGCGGTGTTCGAGGTGTCGCCGGAGGACGGCTCGCGCACGGGCCTGGTCGAGATCCCCGTCGTGCTGGAGTGACCCGGGGCGCCGCCGGGCGCGTGCCCGCCGCGTCCGGTAACCTGACACGGACGTCAGGTTCGGCGAGGGGCCGGAGGGTGCCGTGACCGCGCAGCAGGCCGTGACCGGGCAGCAGGCGGGGCCGAAGGAGCTCCCGAAGATCATCAGCGTCGACGACCACGTCGTCGAGCCGCCGCACGTGTGGCAGACGTGGCTGCCGCGCAAGTACCGCGAGAAGGGGCCACGCGTCGAGCGCAAGCGCTGGGGGCCGTTCGTGCACAAGCCCGGTGCGCGCTACGTGAACACCGAGGACCCCGAGGGCCAGTGGGGTGACGCCTGGTACTTCGAGGACCGCCTGATCTACGTGCACAAGCGGTTCGTCGCGATCCCGCTCGAGGCGACGCCCGACGGCGATCTCACGCGCTTCGACCGCACGAAGATGGTCATGGAGGCCGTCACCTACGACGAGATGCGCCCCGGCTGCTACGACCGCGACGCGCGCGTCGCCGACTTCGAGCTCAACTGGGTCGACGGCTCCCTCCCGTTCCCGACGTTCCCGCGCTTTTGCGGCCAGACGTTCTACGAGGCGGACGACAAGGAGCTCGGGCTCGCCTGCGTGAAGGCCTACAACGACTGGATGATCGAGGAGTGGTGCGAGCCTTCGGGCGGCATCAACATCCCGCTCTGCCTGATCCCGTTGTGGGACGTCCAGCTCGCCGCCGCGGAGGTGCAGCGCGTCGCCGACAAGGGCTGCCGCGCGATCTGCTTCAGCGAGCTGCCGCACCACCTGAAGCTCCCGACGATCCACTCGGGCGCCTGGGACCCGATGTTCCAGGTCTGCAACGACAACGGCGTCACGCTGTGCATGCACATCGGCTCCTCGTCGACGAACCCGGCCGCGTCGCCCGACGCTCCCGGCGGCGTGGGCGGCACGCTCGCGTTCAACAACTCCATGGCCTCGCTCGCCGACTGGCTGTTCTCCGGGAAGCTGATCCAGTTCCCGAAGCTGAAGCTCGCGTATTCCGAGGGGCAGATCGGCTGGATCCCGTACGCGCTCGAGCGCGCCGACCAGGTGTGGGAGCACCACGACTCCTGGCAGCACTCGAAGGAGCGCATCCCCGAACCGCCGTCGACCTACTACTACGGGCGCATCTTCGGGTGCTTCACCGCCGACCGGCACGGGCTGCGGTCGCTCGACGAGGTGGGTGAGGACAACATCTGCTTCGAGACCGACTACCCCCACACCGACACGACCTGGCCGACCTCGAAGCAGTACGCGGAGAAGATGCTCGAGGGCCTCCCCGACGAGGTGGCGTACAAGGTCCTGCGGGGCAACGCGATCCGGATGCTGGAGCTCGACCGCGTCTGACGGGCGGGGACCCGATCGCGCGGGCGACGAGGTGCCCCCGTCCGCCGGGACCCGTCGTCGCGATCCCGGTGCCCGCCGGGTACCCGTGGGGTGCCCGCCGGGACGGAGAGCACCCCCCGGGGCCACCACGGTCCCTGCGCCGGGCTGACCGCACCGCGAGGCGCCCGCCGGGCGGAAGGTCGGCGGAATGCCGGGGGTGCACGACCCGGTCGTGATCCAGGCCGGCGTCCGCTCCGCCCGCTCCCCGGCGCTCGAGGGCGCCGTCGGCATGGTGCCGCTCCGCGCCGGTGGCGCGCCGTTCGGCTGCGCGATCGGCACGACCGTGAGCGAGCGCGGCGTCCCCGCGCTCGCCGGGTGGGCGACCTCGCCGCTGGTCTTCGCGGGCTCGTCGCCGATGGCCGCGATCGAGCTGATCGACGCCGGGGCGGCGGCGCCCGTCGTCGTGGCGACGGTGCTCGCGGTGAACGCGCGGCTCGCGCTGCTCGCCGCCGGGCTCGCCCCGCACCGGCGCGGGGCGTCGACCCGGTGGCGGCGACGGCGGCCGCGTCGGTGGTCGAGCCGCTGTACGTGCTCGCGGCCGGCCGCCACGGACGCGGCGGCACCGTGCAGGAGAAGCAGTGTCGCGGAGCGACGGGCGGGGGTCGCTCGCGCGGCGCCGGTTCCCCTGACCCCGCCGGAGCGGCGGGGGCCGGACGCGCTCGATCGCCGCACAGCGGGGGAGCGGGGAGCCGCGGCGGCGGGGGATGAGGGAATCCTCATCGCGCGCTCATCCGGCGGCCGCCGCGGCGGTGCAGACTGGCCGGGATGGGGCGAGCCCGGGCCGCGGCCGTGGTCGCGGCGATCGTCGCGGCCGCGGCGGCCGTCGGCTACGCCGGCGCGCGGGCGCTCGCCGGCGACCCCGCCGCGCCGGTCGCGCCCATCGACCTGGACCGGCCCCCGCCGCCGGCGACGGCCCCGCCGGCGACGGCCCCGTCGGTGACCCCCGCGCCCCCCGCGACCGCCGAGGTCGTCCCGCCGCCCGTCGAGCCCCCGACCCCGCCCGCGACCGCGCCGCCGCCGCTCCCGGCCCCGCCCGCGCCGGGCGACGACGACGGTGACGACGGCGCCCCCGACGACCCCGACGACGGTGACGACGGTGACGACGACTGAGCGCCGCCGCTTCCGTGCCGGCGTGCGCACCCGCGTGCTCGGGCTCGCCGCCGCGCTGCTCGCGGGCGCCCTCGTCGTCGGGCTCGTCGCGCAACGGGCCGTGCTGCTGGGGCGGCTCGACGACGACGTCGAGGCGCTGCTCGACCAGGAGCGCGAGGAGCTCGACGCGCTCGTCGGCGGCGTCGACCCCGCGACCGGCGAGCCGTTCGCCGGGGACGTGCGCGCCATCTTCGACACGTTCCTCGCCCGCAACGTGCCGGGCGAGGGCGAGGTGTTCCTCACGTTCGTCGACGGCGCGCCGTACAAGGCGACGCGCGCCCCCGTCCGTCTCGACGCCGACCCGGCCCTCGTCGCGCGCTGGACCGCGCTCACCACGGGTGAGCGCGGGCGGGTCGACACCGCGGCCGGGCCGGTCCGCTACCTCGCGGTGCCGCTGCAGTCCGGCGGCGAGACCCGCGGCGTGTTCGTCGTCGCCAACTTCGTGCGGGGCGAGCGGGAGGAGATCGAGACCAGCATCCGCGTCGCCGCGGTGATCGGCGGCGTCGTGCTCCTCGCGGCCCTGGGAGTCGCGTGGGTCGCGGCGGGACGCGTGCTGCGCCCGCTGCGGGACGTGCGCGACACGGCGCAGGCGATCAGCGAGTCCGACCTGTCCCGGCGCATCCCGGTCGAGGGCGACGACGAGATCGCCGACCTCGCGCACACGTTCAACGCGATGCTCGACCGCCTCGAGGAGGCGTTCGTCGCGCAGCGGGCGTTCGTCGACGACGCCGGCCACGAGCTGCGCACCCCGATCACGGTCATCCGCGGGCACCTCGAGCTCATGGGCGACGATCCCGCCGAGCGGGCCGAGACGCTCGCGCTGGTCGGCGACGAGCTCGACCGCATGGCGCGGATCGTCGACGACCTGCTGCTGCTCGCCAAGGCCGAGCAGCCCGACTTCCTCCGGCCCGCGCCCACCGACGTCGCGCAGCTCACCCTCGAGCTCCTCGCGAAGGCGCAGGCGCTCGGGGAGCGGCACTGGGTGCTGGACGGCGTCGCCGACGTCACGGCCGTGCTGGACGAGCAGCGCGTCACGCAGGCCGTGCTCAACCTCGCCCGCAACGCGGTCGAGCACACCGCGCCCGGTGACGAGATCGGCCTCGGGAGCGCCCGGCGGGACGGGGTCGTCGCGCTGTGGGTGCGCGACCGCGGCCCCGGGATCGCGCCCGCCGACCAGCAGCGCGTGTTCGAGCGGTTCACCCGGGCGCGCGGCACCCGGCGGCGCTCGGACGGGGCCGGCCTCGGCCTCGCGATCGTGCACGCGATCGCCGAGGCGCACGGCGGCCGGGTCCTGCTCACGAGCGCGGTCGGCGCCGGGGCCCGGTTCACCCTGGAGCTGCCGGCCGGCCGGCCGCCCGCCGGGCCGCCCCCCGCCGGGCCGCCCCCCGCCCCCCGACGAACGGAGGTCCCACCGTGCCCCGGATCCTGATCGCCGAGGACGAGGCGCGCATCGCGCAGTTCCTCGAGAAGGGCCTGCGCGCGAACGGCTACACCACGCTGACGGTCGACGACGGGCACCTCGCCGCGGCGCTCGCCCGCGACGACGACTTCGACCTGCTCGTGCTCGACCTCGGCCTCCCCAACCTCGACGGGCTCGAGGTGCTCGCCGAGATCCGCCGGCGCGGCGAGCAGATGCCGGTGGTGATCCTCACCGCCCGCGACGGCGTCGACACGACCGTCGCGGGGTTCGAGACCGGCGCCGACGACTACGTCGTCAAGCCGTTCCGCTTCGAGGAGCTGCTCGCACGCATCCGGGTGCGCCTGCGGACCGAGCGGGGCGAGGAGCCCACCGTGTTGCGCGCCGGCCGCGTGACGCTGGACATCCGCACGCGGCGCGCCAGCGTGGAGGGGCGCACGGTCGACCTCACCGCGCGTGAGTACGGGCTGCTCGAGACGTTCATGCGCAACCCCGATCGGGTGCTGTCGCGCGAGCAGCTCCTGTCGCTCGTGTGGGGCTACGACTTCGACCCGGGGTCGAACGTGTGCGAGGTGTACGTCCGGGCGCTGCGCAAGAAGCTCGGCGACGACGTCATCGAGACCGTGCGCGGGATGGGCTACCGGCTGCCGAGGTGAGGTGGAGCGCGCGGCGCGGCGCCCGTGCGGTCGGTGCCGGCACGGGCGCCGCGCGGCGGGTCCGCGGGCTCAGTCGGCGCTGTCGGCCGAGTCGCCGGCCGGCGACGAGTACGAGTCCGTGCTCCACTGCTCGGGCGTGTCGTACCCCGAGCCGTCGGGCGTGTCGATGTCGTCGGCCGGCGCGGGCGGCGGGGGAGGCGGCGGCGGGACCGGCGCGGGTGCCGGCGCCGGGTCGGGCGAGTCGGCGCTCGCGGGGTCCGGGGCGGGCGGGACCGGCCGGTCGGGCGAGTCCGCGCCCGTGCCGGCCGGCGTTGCGGCCGTCGTGGGCGGCAGCGACGGGAGCGGCGTCGGGTCGGTCAGCTCGATGTCGGGCGAGCTGCCGCTCGTGTCGCCGCCGTCCGCCGCGGCGGCCGCCGCGCCGAGGCCGAGCCCGGCCAGCGCGGCGACCGTCCCGGCGAGCTTCCAACGGGTTCCGATGGCCATGTCGTGCTCCTTCGTCCGGCGACTGGGCCACGGCGACGATCGCACCCGCCGCTGAGGGCGCCGTGACGCCCCGATGAGTTCGCGCTCATCGGGTGGAGGGCACGGCCGCGTCCCCCCGCTGCGCGCGCTCGAGCCAGTGCCGCGCGAGCGCGACGCGCGCGCGGGGTGTGGTCGGGCCAGTCGCGCTCGAGGACGCGCAGCGGCCCGGTCGCGAGCCCGAGCACGACCGCCGCGGTCGCCGCCCGGAGGAGCGCGGGGTCGCCGAGCGCGTCGAACGCGGCCGTCAGGCGCGTGGCCGCCCCGTTCGCGGCGGCGTATCCCGGTGCCGTCGTCGCGAGCACCGACAGGTGACCGAGGAGGGTCGCGAAGTCGTCGACGCGGCGGCCGGTCCCGACGGTGTCGACGTCGAGCAGGCCGGTCACCGCGGTCCCCGACACGAGGAGCTGGGCCTCGTGGAAGTCGCCGTGCACCGGGACCGGCGGCTCGGCCGCCGCACGCGCCTCGGCGTCGTCGAGCGCGTCGAGGAGCGGGGTGAGCGCCGCCGCGCTGTCGGGCAGGGCGGCCGAGACGATCCCCGCGAACCGCCGGTGGTCCCAGGCGGGTGCCGGTGTCCCGGTCGCGGGGAGCGCGTCGAGTAGCGCCACGAGCACGTCGGCCGGCGGGAGCGGATCGCCCGCCGCGAGCGCGGCGCGCATCGTGCGGCCCGGCAGCGCCTCGAGCACGACGACCCCGAGCGACGGGTCGACGCCGAGCGAGCGCGGCACGGGGACGTGCGGCGCGAGGTGTGCGTGGACGTCGTGCAACGCGCGCGCCCGGCGCGGCGGGACGACCTTGCAGTACACGCGCGCGCCGCCGGCGGCGACCTCGACGACGGCGCGCCGGCCCGGCCGGTACGAGCGCAGCCGGGCGCGCGGCCGGGCGGCCGCGACGCCCAGCGCGCCGAGCAGCCGGCCCAGCGCGGCCGGGTCGAGCGCGGACGCGAGCCCGGGGAGCGCCGGGTCGTTCGCGGCGCGCCAGACCGACACGGTGTCGGGGCCGCGCGCGAGCACGAGCGCACCGGCCACCGGCGGGCCCGAGCGGGCCACGAGCATGTCGGTCGCCGTCCCCGCGGCGGTGCGCACCGTCGCGTCGTAGCGGACGGTGAGGCCGCGGCCCGGGTCGAGGGTCAGCTGGCGCGGCCGCACCTCGAGCAGCGTCGCGCCCGCGGCCGCCACCGCCGCCGCGAGCGGCTCCACCGCGCGCGGCCCGAGCAGCACGGGCGCGGCGAGGCGCGGGTCGTCGCCCAGGGCCGGCAGGGGCGCGTCGCATCGCCAGCGCACCGCGCGATCGTCGGCGCGCGCGCTGAGTGCCGGGTGACGCCGGGATGAGCGTGTGCTCATCGCGCTCCGGCGGCCGCGCCGTCCGTCCGGTTCGCGGCGTCCGCGCCGCTGGCAGGGCTTGACAGGTGCGCGGCGGCCGACAGTACGGTCGTGGATGCTCCGTGTGCAGGGCGTCCCGTCGCCGCGCCCCGGCGGCCGCGGCCTGCCGGCGGACGGACGAGGCTGAGGACCGATGGAGCACGGTGCGGTCGGAGTGGGGGGTCGGCGGGCGCCGGCTCCCCCCGCACGCGTCCCCTTCAACGACCTGCGCCGGTTCGCGGCCTCGGTCGCCGAGGAGGTCGGCGCCGCCGTGCGGCGCGTCGTCGGGAGCGGGTGGTACCTGCTCGGCCCCGAGACCGAGGCCTTCGAGGCCGAGTTCGCGGCGGCCTGCGGCGTGCCGCACTGCGTCGCGGTCGGCAACGGGACCGACGCGCTCGAGCTCGCGCTGCGCAGCGTCGGGTGCGCCGCGGGCGACGAGGTCGTCGTCGCCGCGAACGCCGGGATGTACGCGACGACCGCGTGCCTGGCCATCGGCGCGGTCCCCGTGTTCGCGGACGTCGAACCCGGGAGCCTGCTCCTCGCGCCGGGAGCGGCCGCGGCCGCTCGTGACGGAGCGGACGCGCGCCGTCGTCGCGACGCACCTGTACGGCGGGGTGGTCGACGTCGACGGGCTGCGGGCGTCGCTGCCCGGCACCGTGGCGGTCGTCGAGGACTGCGCGCAGGCGCACGGCGCGTCGCTGCGCGGCCGGCCGGTCGGCTCGCTCGGGGACGCCGCGGCGTTCAGCTTCTACCCGACGAAGAACCTCGGCGCGATGGGCGACGCCGGGGCCGTGGTCACGGCCGATCCCGGGGCCGAGCGCCGCGCGCGGGCGCTCCGCCAGTACGGGTGGGGGCGCCGGTACGAGGCGACCGTGCCCGGCGGCCGCAACTCGCGCGATGGACGAGATCCAGGCCGCGGTCCTGCGGGTGCTGCTGCCGTCGCTCGCGGCGCGCAACGCCCGGCGCGAGGCGATCCGGGACCACTACGTGACGGAGCTGCGCGACCGCGTCCCGTTCGTCGACGCGTCACGCGCCGGCGCCCGGGGCGTCGTGCACCTGTGCGTCGCGCGGTCCACCCGGCGAGACCGGCTCGTCGCCGACCTGCACGCCCGGGGCGTCGAGTGCGCCGTCCACTACCCGGTGCCCGACCACGCGCAGCCCGTGCTCGCCGGCGCCCGGTTCCGCGCCGGCGCGCTCACACAGACCGAGCGCGCGTGCCGCGAGGTCTTCAGCCTCCCGTGCTTCCCCGAGCTGACCGACGACGAGGTCGCGGCGGTCGTCGCCGGGGTGCGGGGGTGCACGTGAACGGTCCCGCGCGGCGCGTCTGCTCGGTCGTCGTCCCCGTCTACCGCAACGAGGACACGCTGGCGGACCTCCTCGACCGCCTCGGCGCGCTCGCCGCGGCGCTACCGGTGGAGCTGCGCTGTGTGTTCGTGGTCGACGGCAGTCCCGACCGCAGCGCGGAGGTGCTCGCCAAGGCGCTCGACGGCTGGGAGGTCCCGTCCACGCTCGTGGTGCTCTCCCGCAACTTCGGGTCGTTCGCCGCGATCCGCGCCGGCCTCGCGCGCGCCCGCGGCGACTACTTCGCGGTCATGGCCGCCGACCTGCAGGAGCCGCCGGAGCTCCTCGTGTCGTTCGTCGAGCTGCTCGAGCGCGGCGACGTGGACCTGGTGCTCGGCGAGCGGACGGGCCGCGACGACCCGCTCGCCGCGCGGGCGGGCGCCGCCGCCTTCTGGGGCATCTACCGCAGGATCGTGCAGCCGGAGATGCCACCCGGCGGCGTCGACGTGTTCGCCTGCAACGACGCCGTGCGCTCCGCGATCCTCGCGATGCACGAGAGCAACACGTCGCTCGTCGGCCAGCTGCTGTGGATCGGGTTCCGGCGCGCCACCGTGCCCTACCGCCGGCTCGCGCGGCCGAGCGGCCGGAGCGCGTGGACGACCCGCAAGAAGTTGCGCTACATGGCCGACAGCGTGTTCTCGTTCACCGACCTGCCGATCCGGGTCCTGCTCGCGGTCGGGACCCTCGGCACCGTGCTGATCCCCGTGATCGGTGCGGTCGTCCTCGCCGCGTGGCTGCTCGGCGCGATCGACGTGCCCGGGTACACGCCGCTCATGCTGGCGGTGCTCCTGGTCGGGGGGATCGTCACCCTCGGCCTCGGGGTCGTCGGCTCCTACGTGTGGCGGACGTTCGAGAACACGAAGGGCCGGCCGCTCGTCATCGAGCAGGCGGTCCGAGAGTTCCCCGGGGGGCGCCCGTGACCGACGGCGCGTTCGTGCACCCGCAGGCGATCTGCGAATCGCCCTCGATCGGGCCGGGCACGCGCGTCTGGGCCTTCGCGCACGTCCTGCCGGGGGCGGTGATCGGCGCCGACTGCAACGTCTGCTTCGGCGTGTTCGTCGAGAACGACGTGGTCGTCGGCGACCGGGTGACGATCAAGAGCGGCGTGCAGCTCTGGGACGGCGTGCGCATCGGTGACGACGTCTTCATCGGCCCGAACGCGACCTTCACGAACGACCGGTTCCCGCGCAGCAAGCGCCGCCCGGAGCGGTTCGCGACGACCGTGGTGGAGGACGGCGCGTCGATCGGGGCCAACGCGACGCTCCTGCCCGGCGTGCGCATCGGCACCGGCGCGATGGTCGGCGCGGGCGCCGTCGTCACCGCCGACGTGCCCGCCCACGCCAAGGTCGTCGGCAACCCGGCGCGGATCATCGGCTACGCGGACGACGTGCGGGTCGACCTCGCTGCGCCCGCCGCCGGTGTCCCGGGCCCGCCGGCGCCCGGCGACCCTGCCGCGCGGCGTGGAGGTCGTCGAGGTCCCGCGCCACGCCGACCTGCGCGGCCAGCTCGCGGCGGGCGAGCTGCCCGAGCTGCTGCCGTTCTCGCCGCAGCGGTACTTCGTGGTCTACGGCGTGCCGTCGCGTCACGTGCGCGGCGAGCACGCCCACCGGTGGTGCTGGCAGTTCCTCACGTGCGTCCACGGCGCGGTGACGGTGCACGTCGACGACGGCGAGGCGCGGGCCGAGCTGCGGCTCGACGACCCGGGCCGGGGCGTGGTGATCCCGCCGCTCGTCTGGGCGAGCCAGTTCGACTACACCCCCGACGCCGTGCTGCTCGTGCTCGCGTCCCATCCCTACGACCCCGACGACTACGTGCGGAGCTACGCCGAGTTCCGCCGGCTCGTCGCGCGGAGGCGAGGAGGTGACGGCGACCGACGTCGGGACCGCGGCGCGGCGACCGCCGGCGAGGGCCGCGCGGCGCCGCGCCCGTCCGCCCGCGCGCCGCGCGCCGCGCGGTCTGCGCCGCCGCCGTGCTCGGTCTCGTCGGCCTGTCGGCGGTCGTGCACCTCGTCGGCGCTGCGCCGCGACCTGCCGATCCACGACACCGACGAGCACGCGTTCGTCGTGCCCGCGGTGGAGATGGCCGCGACCGGCGACCCGAACCCGGGGTGGTTCGGCCATCCCGGGTCGACGGTGATCTACCCGATCGCCGCGGCGGTCCACGCTGTGGGACGTCGTCGCGCACGGCGGGCCGCTGCTCGGCGGGAACCCCGGCTCCTCGACGCTTCGAGCGCCACCCGACGGCGCTTCTACCTGATCGGCCGGTCTGTGGACGATCACGCTCGCGGTCGCGCGCGTTGCCCGTGCTGTACGCGGTCGCGCGCCGGGCGTTCGGCCGGCGGGTCGCACTGGTCGGGACCGCGCTGTGGGCCGTCCTGCCGTTCCCGGTGCGTACGGGCGCATGGTGCGCACCGAGAGCGCCGCGGTCTTCTTCGGGCTCGTCGCGCTGTGGTGCTGCCTGCGCGTGCTGGAGGAGCCGCGGCCGCGGTGGTGGGTGCGCCGGCGGCCTCGCGGTGGTGTCGCGGTGTCGTCGCGCTACCCGATGGCGACGCTCGTGCCGGTGCTCGTCGCCGCCGTCGTGTGGCCGCACCGCGCGCGCCGCGGGCCGTGCGGTGCGCGCCGCCGCGGTCGGCGCGCCGCGGCCGCCGCGGGGTTCGTGCTGACGACGCCCGTACTTCCTGCTCGACCTGCGCGCCGCGCTCGGCGGGCTGGGCGACGAGGTCGGCAACGAGAACCCGAACGCGACCGGCTTCTCGCCGCTCGGCAACCTCCGCTGGTACGTCGGGACGGTGATCCCCGACGTCGTCACGTGGCCGGTGTTCGTGTCTCGCGCTCGTCGGCGCCGCGTTCGTGCTCGTGCGCCGGCGGCCGCCGCAGCTCCTCCTGCTCGGCTACGCGGCGCTCTTCCTCGTCGTGATCAGCGCGTCCGACCTCCACTGGCGCCGCTGGCCGATCCCGATGCTGCCCGTCGTGGCGGTGCTCGCCGCCGCCGGGCTCGACGGCGCCGCCCGGGCCGTCGCCGCCCGGTGGGGCGCGCCGCGGCCGGGCCCGCCCCGTGGCGCTCGGGCTCGTCGCCGACCGGCGCGGTCGCGCTGGCGGTGCCGCTCGCCGCCGACCTCGTCGGGGAGACCCGCCGGGCCGCCCGCCCGGGCACGCGCCTCGAGGCCCGCGAGTGGCTGCTCGAGCACGTGCCCGCGGGCGGCCGCGTCGCGCAGGTCGAGGGGATCTCTCGGCATCCCGGCCCGCGACGAGCCCGCCGCTCGGCGGGGGCCGCGCCGATCGACTACGGGCTCGTCCCCGGCGAGACGCACGGTCGCCGCGCTCGTCCGGGACGGGGTCGGCTGGGTCGTGGTGGACGCGCTCGAGCGTGGTCGGGGGCATCGTGGTGCCCGACAGCCCCGGCGAGGCGGAGTTCTACACGGCGCTCGCGTGCGAGCACCGCCTCGTCGCCGCGTTCGCGCGGACCGACGACCGGGCCGGGCCGAACCTCTCCGTGTACCGGCTCGGCGAGCCGCCCGAGCGGCTGCTCGACGAGCTCTGCCGCCAACCCGACCCGGGCGGCGGCGATCAGTCCCAGTAGGTGCCGTCGACCACCATCGCGCGCAACAGGTCGCGGAACATGATCAGGTCGTCGGGGTCGTCGGGGCGCTCCTGCTGGCCGTACGCGATCCCGCGGGTGCTCGTGCGCACCGACACGATCGCGAAGCGCAGGGCCGCGAACACCTCGTACCACGACAGGTCGCCGACGGTCGTGCCCGACAGCTCCTCGTAGGTCGCGACGACGTCCTCGCGGCGCATGAAGTGCGGCATCCCCTCCATGCCGAAGCGGTGCGCGAGGTCCTGGAAGAACGCGTGCAGGAAGATCATCCACGCGAGGTCGACCTGCGGCGGCCCGACGGTCGCCATCTCCCAGTCGAGCACCGCGACCGGGGTGAAGTCGCGGAACAGGATGTTGCCGATGCGGGCGTCGCCCCAGTTGAGCACCGCCGGCGGCTCGGGCGGCCGGTTCGCCTCGAGCCATTCGAACGTGCGCTCGATCAGCGGGTAGGTCACCCCGTCCCGTGCCCACTCGTAGTACGCGCGCTCGTGCGCGAGCTGGCGGTCGAGCGGCGAGCCATCGTAGGGCTTCACGAGGAACGAGAGGTCGACGCGCTCCGGTGTGATCTCGTGCAGCCGGGCCAGCACGGACACGGCGTTGCGCTGCAGCGCGTGCCTGGTCGTCGCGTGACGCGTCGCGCAGCCATCCGCCGAAGGGGTACGGCGGGATGTCGGGCGGCGCCTCGCCGTCGACGCGGTGCATCACGACGAACGGTGTGCCGAGCCAGTCCGGGTCCGTCTCGTGGAACGCGACGACCGGTGCGGGCACGTCGGTGTGCTCCCGCACGAGCTCCATGCAGCGGCGCTGCGCGTCGAGGTCGTACTCGGGGAAGACGGGGTAGACGTCGGGCAGCGGCGCGAGCCGCGCCGCGTAGCGCTCGACGCCGTCGCCGCGCTGCATGGAGAACAGCACCGTCTCGCTCGACATGCCGTTGCCGGGCGAACCGACCTCGACCACCTTCGCGTCGGCCGCCACGCGCTCGGCGCGCCCACCGTTCGAGCGCGGGGCGCACCGAGTCGGGGTCACGCCGCCAGGGGGTGTCGATCTGGATCGGTTCGTCGGGCATCGGTGGTCTCGATCGCTGCCGTGGTCACGAGGTGCGACGCCGGTGTCGGTTCTCGTGACCACGCCCACGGTGGGCCGGGCCCACGGTGGGCCCGGCGCCGCTGGCAGGATATTAGAACCAGTTCTAAATTGTGCACATGACGACGACCGAGACCGCGCCGCGCCGGCGGTTCCCGTTCCCGATCCCGTTCGGGTGGTTCCAGGTCGCGTACCCCGACGACCTCGCACCGGGCGAGGTCACCGCGCTGCACTACTTCGGCCGGGACCTCGTGTGCTGGCGCGACGAGGCGGGGGAGTACCACCTCCAGGACGCGTTCTGCCCGCACCTGGGTGCGCACATCGGCGTCGGTGGTCACGTCGACGGCGAACACGTCGTCTGCCCGTTCCACGGGTGGAAGTTCGCGGCCGACGGCTCGTGCGCCGACATCCCCTACAGCCAGCGCACCAACAAGAAGGCGCGCCTGCGCACGTACCCGACGATCGTGCGCAACGGGTTCGTGCTGGCGTGGTACCACCCCTACGACGAGCCGCCGCAGTGGGAGATCCCGGTCATCCCCGAGATCGGTGACCCCGGCTGGTCCGACTTCTACTCGTCGTCGTACGTGATCCACACCGTGCCGCAGGAGATGTCGGAGAACGGCGCCGACCCCGCGCACTTCCGGTACGTGCACGGCACCGACGAGGTCGCCGAGGTCGAGACGTACGACACCGACGGGCCGTGCTCCGTGATGCTGTCGAAGCAGTCGTACGTCACGCCGCGCGGCGTCACGTACGGGCGCATCGACGTCTACAACTACGGGCCGGGGTTCTCGAAGGTCTGGTTCAGCGGCATCGTCGACGCGATCAACATCGCGACGACGACACCGATCGACGCCGAGAAGACGCAGGTGCGGTTCAACTTCATCGTGCGCAAGTTCGACGACGAGCGCATGACGTCGACCGTCGCGGACGCGTTCGTGCGCGAGATCAACAAGCAGATCCAGGAGGACCGCCCCATCTGGGAGCACAAGAGGTTCCTCCCGACGCCGGCGCTCGCCGACACCGACGGCCCGATCATGAAGTTCCGCAAGTGGTACAGCCAGTTCTACGCCGAGCCCTACGAGGTCCCGGCGGGGTAGCGCGTCGCGCCTCCCCGCGCGCCCCTCGTGCGGCCAGGCCTCGGGCGCGATCGGCGTGGGGCCCGAGCCGCACCGAGGAGGAGGCCCGGTCGATCGCGCTCAGAGCCTCATGTCAGCCGCGGTGGGTGGCGGGAACATCGCGGTTCCACGACAACGCGTCCGTCGCCGTCGTGCCCCGGGACGGTTCTGTTCCAGACTCTCCCAGTCAGGTCGAGGAGGGAGCCGCGTCATGAGGATCGGACGGTTGGTGACGCCCAGGAGGGCCGGCTTGCGCATCGCGGTCGTGGCCGTGTTCGCGCTCGCGGTCAGTGGGTGCTTCCGCCCGCTCGCGATCCGGCACCAGCAGACCGACCCCGACACACGACCGTGGTGGTGCCACTCGATGGGCGGCGAGGGCACGCACGGGTCCGAGTACTACATGAGCCTCGGAATCACCAAGGGCATGCTCGACTGGACGACTGCATCGAGCTCTCCGGCTACCTGGACGACGCGCTCGCGTACGCGCTGCAGTGGCCGACGCGTGGCGAAGCCGAGGCCGACGGCTGGACCCCGGTCGTGAACTACGCGACGGGAATGGGGACGCACCACGTGCGTGGCAACCCACTGGAGGGTTCCTTCGACCCGAGCCGGCCGAAGTTCCTTCAGTACGACGGCAATGGCCCCGACGCCAAGTTGGTCGGCATGAGCTGGTACGTGAACAACGGCCCGGCCGCGCCCCCCGAAGGGTTTCCGGGCGACAATGACTGGTGGCACACGCACGAGTACCTCTGCTTCTCGAACGTGACCGGTCTCGTGATCCGCGACGGCCAGTGCCTGCCGGGCCAGAACGGCTACTCGGTCTACCTCGGCAACTACTGGATGTTGCACGCCTGGATCGTTCCCGGGTGGCCATGGCAGCCGGACGTGTTCATCGGGCACCACCCGTGCCTCTTGCCTGGTGGTCCGGCTTCCCACGACGATCCGTGCTGGGACTCGGGCGGGCACACCGGCCACTGAGGACGCAGCGTTCGCGCCCCCGATCGGGCGGCCGATCGTGCGCGGTCGAACGATCGGTGGGCCCGCGGGAACGGTGTCTCGGTTCGTGAGCTTTCGCTAGCGCTGACCGGCGACCAGCTCCGCGAGCTCCGAGAGGGAGCCGACGCGGTCGTAGTCCGCGTCGAGGTGCAGCGAGTACGGGTCCATCAGGAACGGGCGGAGCCGCCGCGGCGCGCGCACCGACGACGTCGATGCCCGGCATGTCGCCCACGTACCAGGCGTCGGACGGTCGATCCCCATGGCGTCGAGCGCGAGGCGGAAGATGCGCGGGTCGGGCTTGGAGACCCCGACCGCGCCCGAGTCGATCACGCACTCGACCTCGACGCCGATCCCCGGGCCGACCTGCAGGATCTCGTGCTCGCGCAGCTGGGTCTCGATCGTCCCGTCGGCGTTCGACACGACCCCGAGCCGCACGCCGGTGTCGGCGAGCGCGCGCAGGCCCTCGACGCGAACCGGGACCACGCGCGACCAGAGCGCGATCGTCGCGTACTCGCTGTCGAGGTGCAGGTGCACCTCCTCGCGCAGCTCGTCCGGCACGCCGCACTCGGTGACGAACGCGTCGAGGTAGCGCCGCCAGTGCACGTCGAACCCGTCGCCGAGGTCGAGGTGCGTGCCGAGCCGGGCGGCGCCGACGTAGTGCGCGCGGTCGAGGTCGTCGATCGCCGGCTGCACGCCGGCCCGGGCGAAGGCGGCGCGGATGGGTTCGTGCGCGGGCAGCAGGAACACGCCGCCGACGTCGAGCAGGACGGCCTTGGGGTCGGGCACGAGGTGCACGCTAGCGGGCGTCCCTGCGGCCCCGGCGCCCGGGTCCGCGGGAACGTCACGGGCGGGCGGCCGGCGGTCCCGTAACCTGGGCGAATGGAGTTCCGCCGGATCAACGCCCTTCCGCCGTACGCGTTCGCCCAGGTCGACGCGCTGAAGGTGCAGCTCCGGCGAGCGGGCGAGGACGTCGTCGACCTCGCGTTCGGCAACCCCGACATGCCGTCGCCGCAGGTCGCCGTCGACAAGCTCGCCGAGGCGGTGCGCAACCCGCGCAACCACCGCTACTCGACGAGCCGCGGCATCCCGAAGCTGCGCCTCGCCGTCGCCGACCTCTACGAGCGCACCTTCGGCGTGACGCTCGACTTCGAGACCGAGGTCTGCTCGACGATCGGCGCGAAGGAGGGCTTCTCGCACCTCATGCTCACGCTCGTCGGCCGGGCGACACGGCGCTCGTGCCGTCGCCGTCGTACCCGATCCACATCTGGGGGCCGATCCTCGCGGGTGCGGGCGTCCACTACGTGCGCATGGGGCCCGGATCAGGACTTCTTCGCGAACATGCAGGCCGCGTACGAGCAGGCGTGGCCGCGCCCGCGCGTCATCGTCACGTCGTTCCCGCACAACCCACCACCGCGTGCGTCGACCTCGAGTTCATGACGCAGCTCGTCGCCTTCGCGCGCGAGCGCGAGATGGTGGTCGTGCACGACTTCGCGTACGCCGACCTCGGGTTCGACGGGTACCAGCCGCCGTCGATCCTCCAGGTGCCCGGCGGCAAGGACGTCGCGGTCGAGCTCTACACGCTCACGAAGTCGTTCTCGATGGCGGGCTGGCGCATGGGCTTCCTCGTCGGCAACGCCGAGATCGTCGCCGCGCTCGCGAAGCTCAAGTCGTACCTCGACTACGGGTCTTCCAGCCCATCCAGATCGCGGCGACGGTCGCGATGAACGAGGCCCCCGACTTCCCGCGCGAGGTCAACGAGATCTACCGGCGCCGCCGCGACACCTTGATCGACGGGCTGGCGCGCATCGGCTGGCACATCGAGCGGCCGAAGGGGACGATGTTCGTCTGGGCGCGCATCCCCGAGGCGTACGCCGACATGTCGAGCATCGAGTTCGCGACGATGTGCGTGCAGGAGGCGAAGGTCGCGGTGTCGCCGGGCTCCGGGTTCGGTCCCGGCGGTGAGGGCTTCGTGCGGTTCGCGCTCGTCGAGAACGAGCAGCGCATCCAGCAGGCGGTCCGCCAGTTCCGCAAGGCCCTCCCGAAGCTCGGCTGACGCGCCCGCCGACGCGTCCGCCGGCGGCCACGGCGGGGTCAGCGCGTGAGGCCGTCGAGGCAGAACGAGACGGCGAGGTCGGCGACGCGCTCGACCGGGTCGTCGCGTTCGACGAGGTAGTGGCGCGTCAGCTCCGCGACGACGCCGTGGATCGAGTGGGCGAGCATCTCCGGGTCCTGGTCGGCGATGCGGCCCTCGACGATGCCGTCCTTCAGGTGACGGATCGTGTCCGCGATCCCGATCTCGCGATTGCGGCGCAGCACCGGTGCGAACGTCTCGTCGGTGGCCGCGAACTGGATGATCGCGAAGTAGTCGCGGTGCTCGTGGAACCACGCGAGGCTGGCGCGGATGCCGAGCTCGATGCGGCGCAGCGGGTCGGGCTCGTCGCCGATCGCCTGGCTGCTGGCGCCGGCGCAGGTCGTGGTTGGACGCCTTCAGCAGCTCGGCGAGCAGCTCCTCCTTCGAGGAGAAGTACCAGTAGAAGACGCCCTTGCCGACGCCGAGCGCCTCGACGATGTCGGACACCGACGTCGGGTGGTACCCGCGCTCGGCGAACAGGCGCGGCGCGCACGGCGATGAGCTGGTCGCGCCGGTCGCGGCCACGTTGGGTGAGGCGGTGGCGCATCGCGCCCACGCTACCCGCACTCTTGACCGGTCGGTCAACTGTCCGGGCCGGTCCCCGGTGTGAAACCCGTCACGACGGCGTCGCGGGCTGGAGACCCGGGCGGCACCCGGCCGAAACCTCGCGCGACGACCATGGGGCACGCGGAGCCGGGGGGTGGACGACGATGCCGGGATGGCTGCGCCGGGTGCGTGCACCACGTCGGGAACGGCCGGGCGGTCGAGAACGCCCGGCTCGACGCCGACCGCACCGCGGCGGCGCTCGCGGCCGTCGACGCCCTCGCCGCCCGGCTCGGCCGCGCGCGGGGCCGCCCGCGACGCCGCCTGACCCCGCCGCGGGCGCCCGAACGCGTACGCTCGCGCGACGCGACGGCGAGGGGGGCGCGGGTGCTCTACTGGGTGCTGAAGGCCGTGCTGACGCCGCTGCTGCACGCGTGCTTCCGCATCCGCGTCGAGGGCCGGGACCGCGTGCCCCGGTCGGGGGCCGGTGATCCTCGCCGCGAACCACCGCTCGTTCCTCGACTCGATCTTCCTGCCGCTCGTCGTGCGCCGGCGGGTCACCTTCGTCGCCAAGGCGGAGTACTTCGACGACCCGAAGACGGCGTGGTTCTTCCGCGGCGTCGGCCAGATCCCGATCCGCCGCGAGGGCGGGCAGCGCGAGCGAGCGGGCCCTCGCGGCGGCGATGGAGGTGCTGCGGGCCGGCGGCGTGTTCGGGATCTATCCCGGAGGGCACGCGCACCCGCGACGGGTACCTGCACCGCGGCCACACCGGGGTCGCGCGGCTCGCGCTGCGGTCGGGCGCCCCGGTCGTCCCCGTCGGGCTCGTCGGCACCGACGAGGTGCAGCCGGTCGACCGGCGCCTGCCGCGGCTGTTCCGCCCGGTGACGATCCGGTTCGGGCAGCCGATCGACCCGCCCGGTACCGGCCGGGCGAGACACGACCGGCTGGCGCTGCGCGAGCTGACCGACGAGGTGATGTACGAGATCCGCGAGCTGTGCGGGCTACGAGTACGTCGACACGTACGCCACCACGCGGGCCGAGGGCATCCCGACCGAGACCGCCCACGTGGCCAGCTTCGACGAGGTCCGCACCCCGGCGGCCGCCGCCTCCTGACGCGCGCCCCGGCAGCCGCCCGGCTCCACCCGCCGGCCGGGGAGGCGCCGGTGCGGGGTCGGGCTCGCCGCTCGGGGTCGCCGGTCGGGCCCGGTCGGGCGCGGGGTCGGTCGCACTCTGAGGCGTCGGGGTCGCCGGCTCGGGGTCGCGGGCTCGGGGCCGCCCGCCGAGGCGCGGCGTCGGGCACGCGGGCTCAGGGGTCGCGGGCCCAGTCGCGGGCGCGTTCCACGGCGCGCCGCCACTCCTCCGCGGCGCGCCGCCCGTGCGACCGGTCCGGCGCGGGCTCGAACGACGCGTCGGCCCGCCACGTCGCGTTCACCGTGGCGGGGGAGTCCCACACGCCCTCGGCGAGCCCGGCGAGGAACGCGGCGCCGAGCGCGGTGGTCTCCTGCACCGCCGCGCGCCGGACCGGGATGCCCAGCAGGTCGGCCTGGAACCGGCACAGCAGGTCCATCACCGACGCGCCGCCGTCGACCCGCAGTCTCGGTGGGCGGGGTGCCGCTCGCGGCGGCGATCGCGTCGACGACGTCGGCGGTCTGGTACGCCATCGCCTCCACGGCGGCGCGCGCGAGGTGGCCCGGGTCGTGCCCCGGGTGATCCCCACGATCGTGCCGCGCGCGTACGGGTCCCACCACGGCGAGCCGAGGCCGGTGAACGCCGGCACGAGGTAGCAGCCGCCGCTGTCGGGGACCGACTCGGCGAGCGGGCCGGTCTCGGCCGCGGCGGAGACGATCCCGAGCCCGTCGCGCAGCCACTGGATCGCGGCGCCCGTGACGAAGATCGCGCCCTCCATCGCGTAGGTGCGCGCGTCGCCGATCTGCCACGCCACGGTGGTGAGCAGCCCCTCGCGGGAGGCGGGCACGCCGCGCGCCCGATGTTGGTGAGCACGAACGAGCCGGTGCCGTAGGTGTTCTTCGTCATGCCCGGCTCGACGCACGCCTGCCCGAACAGGGCCGCCTGCTGGTCGCCCGCGATCCCGCTCACGGGGACGGCCAGGCCCGCGGCGCACCCGGGGCGGGTCACGCCGAACCGGCCGCTCGACGGCATCACGTCCGGCAGGCAGGCGCGCGGCACGCCGAAGAGCTCGCACAGCTCGTCGGACCAGGTGCCCGCCGCGAGGTCGTAGAGCAGCGTGCGGCTCGCGTTCGACGGGTCGGTGGCGTGGACGCCCCCGTCGGGCCCCCGGTGAGGCGCCACAGCAGCCAGGTGTCGACGGTGCCGAAGGCGAGGTCCGCCGTCGGCGGCGACGCCGCCCTCGCCCAGCAGCCACGCGAGCTTCGTCGCGGAGAAGTACGGGTCGAGCACGAGGCCGGTGCGGGCCCGCACCAGCGGCTCGTGGCCGGCGGCCGCGAGCGCGTCGCAGGCCTCGGCGGTGCGGCGGTCCTGCCACACGATCGCGCGGTGGCGCGGGCGCCCGGTCCGCCGGTCCCACACGACCGTCGTCTCGCGCTGGTTCGTGATGCCGATCGCCGCGACCGGCCGGCCGGCGTCCCGGCACCGCCGCGCCACCTCGTCGAGGGTCTCGAGCGTGACCCGCCAGATGTCCTCGGGGTCGTGCTCCACCCACCCGGGCCGGGGGAAGTGCTGGGGGAACTCGCGGTAGGCCGCCGCCCACGGCGCGCCGCCGGCGTCGACGGCGATCGACCGGACGCCGGTCGTCCCCGCGTCGATCGCGATCACACAGGCCATCGCACCTCCTCGCCCTCGTCGCGCGCGTCGCTGCGCGGTCCCCTGCGGACCCCCGGTCCCCGGCGCCGGGCGCGCCGGCGCGCCGGGCCCGTCGCCCGCGCGGACGTCCGCCGCCAGGGACGCCAGCAGGCGGGCGAAGGCGGCGCCGCCCCGGCGCGGGAGGTCGAACCGCAGCGGCCGGCGGGCGAACGTGCGGACGCGCACGGAGCGGTCCGGGTGCCGGCCGACCGACTCCACCGACGCAGCGGTCGAGGCGGTCGAGCAGCACCTGCCGGCGGGGCCGGCGGGACAGGAACGCGGCCGACCAGCAGCGCAGGGCCCGGTCGGTGAGCACGACGTAGTCGCGGTGGCGCACCGCGAGCCACTGGGCCCGCCCGTCGCGCGACACCCACGCCCGGGTCCAGGCGACGACGGCCTCGCCGTCGTCGAGGTGCGGCTCGACGGCCCGCCGGAGCCTCCGCCCGGCCCGGCGCGTGCCGAACGGGTCGGGCGCGGCGGGCGGCGGGTGCTTCGTCATCGGGCGGGAGGCTCTCCTCGGACGGCGGCCGGCCGACGGAACGGGCGAGGGGACCCTCGTGGCGGCGCGTCCGCCCGGCGGCCGCACGGCAGGATAGGGCAGGCCGGCCCCGGTGAGGAGGAGCAGCAGTGCGCATCGGCATGTTGACGGGAGGCGGTGACTGCCCCGGCCTGAACGCGGTGATCCGGGCGGTCGTCCGCAAGGGCGAGGGACAGTACGGGCACAACATCGTCGGTTACCGGCACGGGTGGCGCGGCGTGATGAAGGGGGAGTCGATCGACCTGAGCGTCGGTTCCACGCGCGGGCTGCTGCCGCGCGGCGGGACGATCCTCGGGACGTCGCGCACGAACCCGTTCAAGTCCGACGACGGCCCCCAACGGGTGAAGAGCACGCTCGCGCGCGACCGCATCGAGGCGCTGATCGCGATCGGCGGCGAGGACACGCTCGGCGTCGCGCACAAGCTCGCCGCCGACGGTGTCAACGTCGTCGGGGTGCCGAAGACGATCGACAACGACCTGTCGGCCACCGACTTCACCTTCGGGTTCCACACCGCGGTCCAGATCGCCACCGACGCGATCGACCGCCTGCACACGACGGCCGAGTCGCACGACCGCGTGATGGTCGTCGAGGTGATGGGCCGTCACGCGGGATGGATCGCGACGTACGCGGGGCTCGCCGGCGGGGCCGACGTGATCCTCGTGCCCGAGGAACCGTTCGACATCGAGGAGGTGTGCGACCGCATCACGCACCGGCACCAGCGGGGCGCGAACTTCTCGATCGTCGTCGTCGCGGAGGGCGCGGTCCCGGTCGAGGGCACGATGGAGCTGCAGTCGGGCGAGCGCGACGAGTTCGGCCACGTCCGGCTGGGCGGGATCGGGACGAGGCTCGCCGAGGAGATCGAGGAGCGCACCGGGTTCGAGGCACGCACGACGCAGCTCGGTCACGTGCTGCGGGGCGGCAGCCCGACCGCCTACGACCGGGTCATCGCGACGCGTTTCGGTGTCGAGGCGATCGACGCGGTGCACGAGGGCGACTACGGCGTGATGGTCGCGCTCCGGGGCACGGAGGTGGTCCGTGTCCCGATCGAGGAGGGGGTCGAGCGGCTCAAGACCGTGGACCGCAAGCTGTACGACACGGCGGCGGTGTTCTTCGGCTGACGCGGCGCGCCCCTAACATCGGCCGCGATGGGTACCGCACTCGACGAGCTGATCTCGCTGCTGCAGCTCGAACAGCTCGAGGTCAACCTCTTCCGCGGCCTGAGCCCCGACGAGAACCGCCAGCGCGTCTTCGGCGGCCAGGTGGCCGGCCAGGCCCTCGTGGCCGCGGGCCGCACGGTCGACCACGGCGACGTCCACTCGCTGCACGCGTACTTCCTGCGGCCCGGCGACCCGCGGGTGCCGATCGTCTACGAGGTCGACCGCATCCGCGACGGCCGCAGCTTCACCACCCGGCGCGTCGTCGCGATCCAGCACGGGCGCGCGATCTTCAACCTGTCGGCGTCGTTCCACGTGCGCGAGCCCGGCCCGGAGCACCAGTACACGATGCCCGAGGCGCCGGACCCCGAGACGCTGCCGACCGTCGCGCAGCGGCTCGCGGGCCACGAGGACCGCTTCCCCCCCGACATGCTCGACTGGCTGCGCCGCGAGCGCCCGATCGAGACGCGTTCGCCGACCCTGCCCCGCTGGCTCGACCCCGAGCCCGGCACGCGGGAGCCCGAGCAGCTCGTGTGGATCCGCGCGAACGGTTCGCTGCCCGACGACCCGCTGCTGCACGCGTGCGTCGTGGCCTACGCGTCCGACCTCACGCTCCTCGACACCGCGGTCATGGCCCACGCGAACTCGTGGGACGACGACCGCTTCATGATCGCCAGCCTCGACCACGCGATGTGGTTCCACCGGCCGATGCGCGCCGACGAGTGGCTCCTGTACCACCAGAAGAGCCCGTCCGCGCAGGCCGCACGCGGGCTCGCGGAGGGGTTCATCTACCGGCGCGACGGCGCGCTCGCGGTCACGGTGATCCAGGAGGGGCTGATCCGGCCCGTGAAGCCGAACTGGCAGTCGCCGTGACGGGTGCGGGCCGGCGGGTCGACCTGCGCTCCGACACCGTGACCACACCGACGCCGGAGATGCGCGCCGCCATGGCCGCCGCCGAGGTCGGCGACGACGTCTACCGCGAGGACCCGACCGTCGAGCGCCTCCAGTCGCTCGCGGCCGCGCTGATGGGCAAGGAGGCCGCGCTGTTCGTGCCGTCGGGGACGATGGCGAACCAGCTCGCGTTGCGAACGCTCGCGGTGCCCGGCACCGAGGTCGTGTGCCCGGCCCGGGCCCACGTCTACCGGTACGAGGCGGCCGCCGCGGCGATGAACGGGCTCGTGCAGTGCCGGCCGCTCCCCGACGCCGGCGGCGCCGTCGCGCCGGAGGCCGTCGCGGAGGCGTTCGCGGGTGCCGACCACCACCTCCCACCGGTGTCGCTCGTGACCCTCGAGAACACCCACATGCCGGCGTCGGGACGGCCGCTCCCTCCGGAGGAGGTCGAGGCGGTCGCGTCGATCGCCCACGCCCACGGCGCGCGGGTCCACCTCGACGGCGCGCGCATCTGGAATGCGGCGGTCGCGCTCGGCGTCCCGCCCGCGCGGCTCGCCGCGGCGGCCGACACCGTCATGTTCTGCCTCTCGAAGGGCCTCGCGGCGCCGGTCGGGTCGTTGCTGTGCGGGCCGTCGGCGCTGATCGAGGCCGCGCGCGCCCACCGGCAGCGGCTCGGCGGCGGCATGCGCCAGGCCGGGGTGCTCGCGGCCGCGGGCATCGTCGCCCTGGAGACCATGGTCGACCGCCTCGCCGACGACCACGCGCGCGCGAAGCGGCTCGCCGACGCGATCGCGCAGCGGTACCCGGGTGCGGTCGACCCGTCGGCCGTGCACACGAACGTCGTGTGCGTCGACGCGGCCGCGGTGCCCGTCGGCTGGCTCGGCGCGCTCGCCGGGAAGGGCGTCCTCGGCGGCACGATCGACCCGCGCACGATCCGCTTCGTGACGCACAAGGACGTCGACGACGACGCGATCGACCACGCGGTCGCGTGCTGCTGAGTACCGTTGCGAGCGTGCTCGACTCCGACATCCCGCCGCGCGCGCTCGCGATCTACGCCCATCCCGACGACCCCGAGATCTCCGCGGGCGGCACGCTCGCACGGTGGGCCGACGCTGGGTCGGAGGTGCACGTCCTCGTCACGACCCGCGGCGACAAGGGCAGCAGCGATCCCGACGCCGACACCGAGGCGCTCGCGCGCCGGCGCCGTGAGGAGAGCGCCGCGGCCGCCCGCGTGCTCGGGCTGGCGGGCACCCACCACCTCGACCACCCCGACGGGGAGCTGACCGACGACCGTGCCCTGCGGCTCGAGCTCGTGCGCACGATCCGGACCCTGCGGCCCGACGTCGTGCTCGCCCCCGACCCGACCGCGTTCTTCTTCGGTGACGGGTACGTGAACCACCGCGACCACCGCGTCACGGGCCTCGCCGTGATCGACGCCGTGGCCCCGGCCGCCGGGAACCCGCACTACTTCCCGGAGCTGCGCGCCGAGGGGCTCGGCGTCCACCAGCCGCGAGCGCTGTACCTGTCCGGCACCCTCGAGCCCAACGTGTGGGTCGACGTGGGCACGACGCTCGACCGCAAGGTCGAGGCGCTGTTCTGCCACGCGAGCCAGCTCACCGAGACGGGGGAGTGGTTCCGCGAGTTCCTGCGCGAGTCGGCGGAGGCGGCCGGGCGCGCCGCGGGCGTCACCTACGCCGAGGGTTTCCGCCGGATCCACCTCGCCTGACCCGCCGGTCCCGCGGCCCGGCGGCGCGTGACGGCGGGTGGGGCCGCCACTCCGACTGCGCCCGCAGCATCAGGCTCGCCACGATCCCGGCGCCGGCCGCGGCGGCGAGCGACCCCGCGGCCGCCCCGGCCAGCAGCGCCGGCGCGCACGAGGCGGGCTCGACGTCGTAGCCCGGGACCGCCTCGAGCAGCGAGCTCGCGACCGTCGGCGTCTCGCTGCACGACGAGTCGACGATCCCGTGGCCGGTGAGCCCGCCGAGCACCCCGGCGAGGACGATCCCGCAGAACGCGAGCACGAGGTGCCGGCGGCGCGGCGCGTTCGGGTGCGGGGGGAGGGCCACGGCCCGATGGTACGGCGCGCCCGCCCGGCGGCCCGCCCCGGCAGCCGCGGCCGCGGCCGGTGCCGGGGTGACGCGTCACCGCCGCGGCCGCGCGGGCGCGAGACTGTCGCGCGATGCGGACGTGGACCGTCGCCGGGGGCCTCGTCGAGACGAGCGCGGGCGTCCTGCTCGTGCGCAACGTGCGGCGGGGCGGCCACGAGGACTGGAGCACGCCGGGGGGCGTCGTCGACGGCGACGACGCGTCGCTCGTGGCCGGGCTGACCCGTGAGGTCGAGGAGGAGACCGGCCTGCGGGTCACCGCCTGGAGCGGCCCGCTCTACGAGGTCGTGGCGCGGGCACCCGACATGGGATGGACGATGCGCTGCGAGGTCCACCTGGCGCTGGCGTTCGAGGGCGAGCTGCGCGTCTGCGACCCCGACGGCATCGTCGTCGAGGCCGCGTTCGTGCCCGCCGAGCGGTGCGGACCGCTGCTCGCGTCGTGCCCGCCGTGGGTGCGCGAGCCGCTCGCGTCGTGGCTCGACGAGCGCTGGGAGGCGGGCACGGGCCGCTCGTTCACCTACGAGGTCCACGGCGCGGACCGCGCCGACCTGCGCGTCGTGCGCACGGACCCCGCCTGATGCGCGCCCGCGTGCAGGCGCGTGCGGGTGTGCCCGCGGCCCGCCGGGGCCGCCGGTGATCCGGGTCGGGCTGGTCGGTTGCGGCTTCATCGGCACCGCGCACGCGTACGTGCTCCAGAAGCTCGCCGAGGCGGGGCTCGTCGACGCCGCGCTCGTCGCGACCCACGACGCCGACCCGGCGCGTGCGGAGCGCGTCGCCCGGCACCACGGGGGTGAGGCGGCGCCGTCGCTCGACGAGCTCCTCGCGCGGGTCGACGCCGTGTGGGTCTGCACCTGGACGGCGGGCCACCTCGCGGTCGTCGAGGCCGCGGCGGCGCGCGGCCTCGCGGTGTTCTGCGAGAAGCCGCTCGCGCCGACCCTGGCGGAGAGCGAGCGGGTCGCGGCGGCACTCGCGACCGTGCCGCACCAGGTCGGGCTCGTGCTGCGGTGGGCGCCCGTGTTCGCCAACGCGGCGGAGATCGTGCACTCCGGCCGGTACGGCCGGCCGCAGGCGACGGTGCTGCGCGACGACCAGTACTTCCCGATCCAGGGCCGGTACGCGTCGAGCTGGCGCAAGGACGTCGCGCTCGCCGGGGGCGGCACGCTGGTCGAGCACTCGATCCACGACGTGGACGTGCTGCGGTGGCTGCTCGGCGACCCCGAGACGGTCTCGGCGCGCACGGCGTCGCGCCACGGGTACCCCGGCATCGACGACGTCGCGGCCGTGACGCTCACCTATCCGGACGGCGGCGTCGCGCAGCTCACGAGCGTTTGGCACCGGGTGCTGTCGCGGGAGTCGAGCCGGCGCATCGAGATCTTCTGCGAGGAGGCGCTCCTGTGGGCCGACGACGACTACCTCGGCCCCCTCCACGTGCAGACGTCCGACTCCCGCCACACCGTCGAGGGCGCCCCGCCGGAGTGGGCCGCCGAGCTGCGCGTCCCGGCGGAGCTGGCGTCGGCGGTCGCGGCGTACGCGACGCCCACCAAGGCGTTCCTCGACGGGCTGGCCGGCGGGCGCCCGGGCGCGTCGGGCCATCCGTCCGCCGCGGAGGCGCTGGCGGCCCACCGGGTCGTGGACCGGGCGTACCGCTCCGCGGCGGCGGGAGGGGCTCCGGAACGCTGCCGGACGGCCGATTGAGGCGCGGGCCACCGCGTTGTTGGCCTGCGCGGGCCGCGCGACAATGGGACCGGCGCCCCGCGCCCGCCCGGCGTCCCTCGACCCACATCGACCGACCTCGACCCACAAGGACGGCCATGCCGCTCTCCGAGGAAGAGCAGAAGATCCTCAAGGAGATCGAGGCCCAGCTCAACGCGACCGACCCGGATCTCGTCGAGCAGGTGTCGCGCACGACGCTGTACCGCCATGCCGCGCGCGTGATCCGCTGGTCGTTGCTCGGGTTCGTGGGCGGGCTCGTGCTCCTCGTGCTGACGTTCGCGAGCAACCTCTGGGCCGGGATGCTCGGCTTCGCGGTCATGCTCGGCTGCCTGCTCGTCATCGAGCGCAACGTCCGCAAGCTCGGCCGGGCCGGCCTCGAAGCGCTCACCGGCGGGTGGCGCGCCGGCGGCGGCGTGCGGGGGTTCCTCGGCGAGCGCGGCCGGGCCTGGCGCGAGCGGTTCCGCCGCGACGACGGCTGACCGGCGCGCGGTGGGCTACACCGTCGCGCAGGCCGCCCGGCTCGCGGGCTGTACGCCGTCGCAGCTGCGCTACTGGGCCCGGCGCGGGATAGTCGTGCCCGGCGGCGACGGCGGCCGCTATCGCTTCCGCGACCTCGTGGCGCTGCGGCTCGTGCGGTCCCTGCTCGACGCAGGCCTGCCGTCGGCGCGGGTGCACGCCGCGCTGCGCTCGCTCGCCGAGGCGGGTGAGCACGACCTCGCGCGGCTTCGGCTCGTGACCGACGGGCGTTCCGTGTGGGCGTGCCACGACGACGGGCAGATCCTCGACGCGCTCCGCCACGGCCAGCTCGCGCTGTTCGTCGCGGTCGACCGGCTCGCCGCCGAGGTCGAGGCCGAGGTGCACGCGTTCGACCGCGAGCGCGCGGCGTTCGTCGACGGGCTGCGCCGTTCGGTCTGAGGCGGGGCGGCTCAGTCGTCGCCCGGCGCGAGGAGCCGCCGCCAGCGGGTGGTGCGCGGCACCTGGCGGCGAACGGCGGCGCCGATCTCCTCGGCGCGCGCCCAGGCGCGTGCGGCGTCGTCGGCGCCCGGCGGGCCGGGGGCGTAGCGCGCGACGGTCTGCAGCTGCGCGAGCTCCATCAGTGCCGGCCCGGCCGCGCCGGCGCCCGCAGCGGGCGCGTGGCGCAGCGCGAACTCCAGCGCGGTCGCGCCCGGGCGTCGCTCGATCCCCGCGGCGGCGAGGTGCTCCATCGCCTCCTCCCACGCCCCGATCACGCGGTCGCGCGGGTCGGGCGCGGCGCGGCGGCGGCGCGTGCGGCGTCGCCGGCGCACGACGAGCCACGCGAGCGCGCCGGTCACGGCGAGCGCGGCGAGGCCCGCGACGACCGCGAGCGTGGTCAGCACGGCGCGCAGCCGGCTCGTCCCGGGTCCGGGCACGCTGCCGCCGTCGAGCTCGAGCTGCCCGCCCGCGGGCGGCGCCGTGGTCGGTGGGCCCGCCGTCGCGGGCGGCGGTGCGGTGGTGGTCGTGGCCGCCGAGGTGCCGGCTCCCGGGGGCACGGCGCCGCCGGGACCGGCCGGCGGCTCGCCGTTGTCGAACACGTCCTCGAACCGGCCCGGCGTCGGCTCGAGCGGCACCCACCCGAACCCGCGGAAGTAGACCTCCGGCCAGGCGTGCGCGTCCGCGTTGCGCACGTGGTAGACGCCGTTCGCGTCGCGCTCGCCACGCGTGTACCCGACCGCGATCCGCGTGGGGAGCCCGACGTGGCGGGCCATCGCGGCGAACGCCGACGCGAACTGCTCGCAGTAGCCGGCGCGCGTCTCGAACAGGAACTCCTCGATGCTCTCGCTGCTGTGCTCGGGCGCGACGGACAGCGTGTACCGGAATGCCGGGTTCTTCCCGAGGTAGTCCTGCAACGCGACGGCGCGCCCCCATGGCGTCTCGATGCCGTCGGTCACGTCCGTCCGCGAGGTCCTTCACCGAGTCCGGGAAGCCGTCGGGCAGCTCGAGGTAGCGGCGGAAGTCGTCGGGGTCGACCGGGGGCGCGGCCAGCAGGTCGGCCGGGTCGTGGTCCGCGACCGCGGACACGACCGTGTACTCCAGGTCGCGCAGGACCGCGTCGTCGCGGACGTACAGCGTCGCGGATTCCTCGACGACCAGCGCGGCGTCGAGGTCGATCGCGACGGGCCGGTAGGCGGCGGGGAGCCAGTGCGGGTCGGCGTCGACGATCCGGTACTCCTGCACCAGCTCGCGGGTGCGCGCGGGCTCGTCGGGGGGCGCGAGCTCGTCGGCGTCGACCCCCGAGTCCTGCAGCGACCAGAACTCGCCGTCGTAGGAGTCGAGGCCGATGAGCCGCCAGTAGGGGAGGTCCTCGTCGGACGACGGGTCGACCGTGAACACCTCGCGGTCGGGGTCGTCGAGCAGCTTCGACCGGATCCCGACGATCGGCGAGCTCGCGCGCAGCAGGCCGCCGCCGTCGTCGTCGCCGATGCTGCGGTAGTCGAGCCACGCCGTCGTCGCGCGATCCGGGCAGGAGGGGGGCGGCGAGCGCGGCGGCGAGCACGACGCCCACCGCCGTCGCCGCGCCGCCCGGCAGGACGCGCGAGCGGCGGGTGGACGCGGCGTGGAACCAGCTGCGCCGGGCGAGCAGCTCCGCGTGGTGCAGGAGCAGCAGGTACGTGCCGACCGCGACGCCGTACAGGACGGTCGGCACGGCCCAGCCGCCCTCGCCGAGCGCGGTGATCGCCACGAACAGCACGAGTGACGGCGCGACGGCGCCCAGCGGCGCGTCGGAGCGCCGGGCGACGAGCTCGCAAGCCGCGCCCGCCGCCCAGCACGCGAGGAGCGCGAGCGCCAACGCGGCGCCGCGCGGGGCGACCGGCACGACGGCGGAGCGCAGCGTGTCGGGCGCGTCGGCGAGGTCGCGCAGGAACTGCGTGCGGGCCTCGTCGCCCGGGAGTCCCGACACGAGCAGGTGCGCCTCGACGGTGTAGCAGCGTGAACAGCAGCCCGCCGGCGACGAGCAGCCCGCCGACGAGCGGCGTGCGCCACCCCCGCGCGTCGCCGACCGCGACGAGCGCGTGCGGCAAGACGGCGGCGACGAGCACCGCGGCGAGCCACGCGCGGCCCGCGAAGACGGCCGTGAGGCCGACGGCGGCCGCGACGGTCAGGCCCGCGCGGGCGACGGCGACGCGGGGATCCCTGCTCGACGGGACCACGAGAGGACGGCTTCGTTCCACGACTTCCGGAAGGGACGGTCGGGCGTCGCGTGGACGACGAGCGGCCGGACGCGCCGGCCGGGCGGCGGTGCGGCGGCGACGTCGTCGCGGGTCGCGACGAGGGTGAGCGAGCCGCCGCTGCGCACGAGCACCGCCAGCGCGCCGAGGTCACCCGCGTCGACGCGGCCCGTCACCGCCACGAGCGCGCCGGTGCGCCGCCGCGACGTCGCCGCGACGATCCGTTCGGGGCCGTGCGGCTCGACGACGGCGAGCTCGTCGAGCACGCTGATCAGGTGCCGGCGGCCGGGCCTGCCGAGCGCGACGCCGGTGCTCAGCATCACGTCGAAGTGGCGCTCGGCCCGGTCGAGTGCGGTCGCGATCGACGCGCACGCCTCGACGGCGCGTTCGAACGACGCGTGGTCGTGCGCCCCGGGCCGGACGTCGAGGACGACGATCACCGCCGACCGGCGGCGGGCCTCGTGCTGGCGCACCATGAGGCGGTCGCGGCGCGCGGTCGAGCGCCAGTGCACGCGCCGCAGGTCGTCGCCGGGCGCGTAGTCGCGCAGCGTCAGGAACTCGCCCGCCGCGTCGGGGCGGCCGTGCGCGCGCGGCTGGTCACGGTCGAGCTCGTCCCCGCCGACCTCGGGGAGGGGCAGGATCTCGTGCACCCGCGGGTACACGATGAACTCCTCGGTCCCGAGCACCGCCCGGGTGGCGCTCGCGAGGCCGAACGGGTCGGTGACCGTCGCGCGCAGCGGGCCGAGCTCGAACCGGCCGCGCCGATCGGTGGGGACCCGGTACGCCGCGCGCGCCGACTCGCCGGGTGCGCCGGGCGCGAGCAGGAACCGCGCGGCGCGGCGCCCGCCCTCGAACGCGTCGTCGAGCGCCAGCGTGGGGGTGGTGCGGCCCGCGGGGTGCTCGACCGTGAGGTCGACCCGCCCCTCGCCCCCGACCTGCAGGCGCTCGCGCAGGGCGCGGCGCGCGCGCAGGCGGAGCGGGTGCCGGCGGACCCACGCGACGGCGGCGGCGAGGAGGAGCAGGCCGGCGACGGCGAGCACGACGAGGTGCACGAGCCCGAGCACCTGCGCGCCCAGCCACAGGCCGCCCGAGGCGCCGAGGAGCGACCACCCGCGCCGGGTCAGCACCGGCGCCTCACCGCCGACGCGTGTCGGGCACGGGCACGTGCTCGAGCACCGACGCGAGCACGTCGGCGGCGCTCACGCCCCGCATGAGGGCCTCCGGCGAGAGGATGAGCCGGTGCTCGAGCACCGCGGGCGCGAGCGCCTTCACGTCGTCGGGCACGACGTAGGCGCGCCCGACGCTCGCGGCGAAGGCCCGGGCCGCCCGTTGCAGGGCGAGCGCGCCGCGCGTGCTGACGCCGAGGAGCAGGTCGCGGTGGCGGCGGGTCGCGTCGACGAGGTCGACGACGTAGCCCTTCAGCTCGGGCGCGAGGTGCACGCGGGTCAGCTCGCGCGACCACGACGCGATCGTCGCCGCGTCGGTGACGGGCTCGAGGTGCTCGGCGCTCACCTCGGTGGTGCCGTGCGCGTCGAGGATCGCGAGCTCGGCGTCGCGGTCGGGGTAGCCGATCCGCAGCCGCAACAGGAACCGGTCGAGCTGCGCCTCCGGCAGCGGGTAGGTGCCCTCCAGCTCGATCGGGTTCTGCGTCGCGATCACCATGAACGGCGCGGGCAGCGGGTGGGTCCGCCCGTCGACCGTCACCTGGCGCTCCTCCATCGCCTCGAGCAGCGCGGACTGCGTCTTCGGGGAGGCGCGGTTGATCTCGTCGGCCAGCACGACGTTCGCGAACACGCCGCCGGGCCGGAACTCGAAGTCCCCGCGGGCGCGGTCCCACACGGACGTCCCGGTCACGTCGGAGGGCAGCAGGTCGGGGGTGAACTGGATGCGCTGCCACGAGCCGCCGATCGAGCGGGCGATCGCCTTCGCGAGCGACGTCTTGCCGACCCCGGGCACGTCCTCGATGAGCAGGTGGCCCTCGGCGAACAGGCACACGAGCGACAGGTGGACGGCGCGGCGCTTGCCGCGCAGCACGCGCTCGACCTGCGCGGCGATCGCCGCGAACGCGTCCTGGAAGGACGCGTCCGGCCGGGGAGCGGCGTGCAAGGGGGATCGACCTCCGTCCGGGGGGCGCCGTCGGCCCGACAAGACGCTACCGTCCCGCCGGGATGGTCCCGGTGTCGGCACCGCACGCGGCTCGGGTGACGCTGGAGCCCGGCTTCGGGCGCCGCCTCGCCCGGGCGCTCGCGCGCCGGCCCGCGCTCGTGTGGAGCGGGGCCCGGCTTCTCGTCGGCGCCGCGCCGCCCGGCTGGTGGCGCCGCCCGCCGTTCGTCCCGCGTCCCGATCCGGGGTACCTGCGCTTCCGGGTCGAGACCGCGTACGGCGGCGGGGGCGCGGTGCCCGTGCGCGCCCGCGACGTGGTCGCGTACCTGGAGTGGTGCCGGGCCGCGCAGGCGGCGCGCGCGGCGCGGCCGGCGTGAGCCCCGGTGCGCCGGGCCGGCCGTCCGGCCGCCGGTACACTCGCTCGCACGAACCGGGCGCCGGGCCCACCGGGTGCGGGCCGTCGCTGGGCGCACGCAACGGAGGTGGACGACCGTCGTGGCTCGGGCGTTGCTGCTGAACGCCAGCTTCGAACCACTGTGCGTCGTGTCGTCCCGCCGGGCCGTGGTGCTCGTGCTGAAGGAGAAGGCCGAGATCGTCCACCGCAACGGCGCCGAGTTCCGGTCGGAGCGCCGGTCGGTGCCGGTGCCGGCGGTGATCCGCCTCGTCCAGTTCGTGAAGGTCCCGTTCCGCGCCCACGCGCCGCTGTCGAGGCGGGCGGTGTTCGCCCGGGACGGCCACCGCTGCCAGTACTGCGGCGGCCACGCCGAGAACCTCGACCACGTCGTCCCGCGCTCGCGCGGAGGCGGCCACACCTGGGACAACGTCGTCGCGAGCTGCCGGTCGTGCAACGCGCGCAAGGAGGACCGCCTCCCGTGGGAGTGCGGCATGCAGCTGCGGCGCGCGCCGGTCGCGCCCCACGCCACCACGTCGCTCATCGCCTCCGCCGGGCCGATCGACCCGGTGTGGGAGCCGTACCTGTCGCGGCTGCACGCGGTCCCCGCCTGACCGGACGCGCCCGGCACGGCGGGCCGGGACGGTCCGGGCGGCGGGCGTCACGCGATGACGCGCATCATCTCGTCGATGGTCAGCCGGCCCGCGAGCACCTGGCGCACCGCGTTGAGCTGCAGGGTGTTCATGCCGTCGGCCAGCGCACGGCGCTCGATCTCCTGCGTCGAGGCCCGCGCGAGCACGAGGCGGCCGATCTCCTCGGTGATCGTCATCACCTCGTAGATCCCGATCCGGCCCCGGTAGCCGGTGTTGGCGCACGCCGGGCAGCCGACCGCGCGCCGCACCCGGGCGTCGGCCAGCTCCGCGTCGCCGCACCCGAGCCGCCGCAGCAGGGAGACGTCGCCGTCGTCCTCCTGCGCGCACTCGTCGCAGACCCGGCGTACGAGCCGTTGCGCGACGACGCAGGTGAGCGCGGAGGCGACGAGGTACGGCTCGACGCCCATGTCGATGAGCCGCATCGGCACCGCCGCGGCGCGGGTGGTGTGCAGCGTCGAGAGCACGAGGTGCCCGGTGATCGACGCCTCGGTCGCCAGCTTCGCCGTCTCGGTGTCGCGGATCTCGCCGACCATCACGACGTCGGGGTCGCTGCGCAGGATCGCCCGCAGCGCCGAGGCGAACGTCAGGCCGGCGCGCGGGTTCACCTGGATCTGCTTGATCCCGTCGATCTGGTACTCGATCGGGTCCTCGACCGACACGATGCTGCGCTCGGGGGTGTTGAGCTCGAGCAGCGTGCCGTACAGCGTCGAGGTCTTGCCCGACCCGGTGGGCCCGCTGACGAGGATGCAGCCCTGCGGCGCGTAGTAGGCCCACTCGTACCGCTCGAGCTCGTCACCCCCGAGCCCGAGGTCGCGCAGGTCGAGCGGGCCGCGCACGGTGTCGAGCAGGCGCAGCACCGCGGCCTCGCCGTGCCCGGTCGGCAGCGTCGCGACGCGGATGTCGAGCGTGGCGCCGTTCATCGAGACGCTGAACCGGCCGTCCTGGGGGATGCGCCGCGTCGCGATGTCGATCCCGGAGAGGACCTTCAGGCGGCTGATGAGGGGCCGCAGCAGCGAGATCGGCACCTCCGACACCTCGTGCAGGACGCCGTCGGTGCGGAACCGGATGCGCACCCGGTCCGACAGCGGCTCGACGTGGATGTCGGACGCCCGCTCGGTCGCGGCCTGCTCCAGCATCGCGTTGACGAGGCGGACGATCGGCGCGTCCTCGGCCTCGGTCGCGACGCGGGCGAGATCGGACGACTCCTCGTCGTAGTCCTCGGCCGCGTCGTCGGCCGCGATCGCGACGACGTTCGAGCCGCTGTAGCAGCGCGCGCAGCGCCTCCGCGAGCTGGTCGCGGTCGGCCATCACGGGCGCGATGGGCATCTCGGTGAGGACGCGCAGGTCGTCGAGCGCGAACACGTCGTCCGGGCTCGTCATCGCGACGACGAGCTGGCCGCCGTCGAGCTCGACCGGGAGCGCGTTGTAGCGGCGGGCGACGTCCTCGGGGACCAGGGCGGTGACGGCGGGGTCGAACGTGCGCCCGCGCAGGTCGAGGAAGGGGTAGCCGAGCCGTTCGGCGAGGACCTTCGTCAGGTCGAGGCGGCTGAGCGCCCCGATGTCGACGAGGATCTCGCCCATCTTCTTGCCCGTGTGGCGCTGGTGCTCCAGCGCGATCTCGAGCTGTTCCTCGGTGATGAGGCCGCGGGCGAGCATCATCTCGCCGATGCGGCCGTGGCGGCCGTTCGCCGGCCGGATCGTGGCGTCCTCGGGGATGGGCTGGGTGTTGGTCACGGCCTCGGCGTCCGGTCGTCGGCAACGGCCTTCCCCCGTACGCTCGGCCGTTTCGGGCCCCGGGTGAAGGGCCATGTCGGGATCCGCCCGGTTCCGGGCGGCGCGGTCAGGACCGGCGGGCGCGCTTCACCTTGTTCCGCAGCTTCTTGACCCGGGTCCTGGAGCTCGTCGACCGTGTCCTCGAGGTCCTCGAGGCGCTCGGCGAGCCGTTCCACCGCGGCCCGGGTCTCGAGGTCCGCGGGGGCCGCCGGTGCGGGCGGGGTCGCGATCGTGCGGATCTGCTCGGCGTCCATCATCGCCTCCCGGCGGATTCGTTCGGCGTCCGCCCGCGCCTGCTCGACGAGCTCGTGGGCGGCGCGCTCCGCGTCCTCGCGCAGCTGCATGACCTCCATGACGGCGCGCTGGAGGTGCGCCTCGGCGTCGGCGTGCGCGACGTCGCGCACCTGCTGCAGCTCGGCGCGCAGCGTCGCGACGACCTGCTGCAGCTCGGCCACGGCCGCACCGCCGGCCGCACCCCTGTCGGCGGCCGCGGCCTCGGCGGCCTCGACGCGCGCGCCGGCCTCCTCGAGCGCCGCTTCGAGCTCCGCGAGGCGGGTCAGCGCGACGTCGCGTTCGTCGGTGACGGTGCGCAGCCGTTCGGCGCGCTCGGCCAGCGTGTCCTCGAGCGCCGCCCGGTGCGCGTCCGCCGCCCGCGCCGCGGCCTCGACCTGCTCGACGCGCCGGGCGAGCTCCTCGCGCTCGACGACGAGCGACGCGAGCTCCTCGTCGCGGGTCGCGAGGTCGTCGCGGAGGTGCTCGATCCGGTCCTGCGCGAGGTCGCGCTGGCGCATCGTGTCCTCGAGCACCTGCTCCAGGTCGCGCATGCCCGTCGCCAGCGTGTCGCGCTCGGCCGATCGCTCGTCGAGTTCGGCGGCGAGCCGGTCGCGTTCGGCGGATCGCTCGTCGAGTTCGGCGGCGAGCCGGTCGCGCTCGGCCGTGAGCGCCTCGAGCTCCCGGCCGCGCCTGCCCACCAGCTCCTGCAGCTCTTCGACCCGGGTCTCGAGCCGGGCGGCCTCGTCCCGCGCGGTCTCGGCGTCGCGGGTCGCGGGCCGCGAGTTCGTCGCGGGCGGCGGCGAGCTGGGTGTGGAGCGCGCCGAGCTCCTGTTCGCGTGCGGTGAGGTCGTCGCGGGTGGCGGCGAGGTCGTGTTCGAGGGTGGTGATCCGGGTGGTGAGCTCCTCGGCGCGGGCGGCGAGGGCCTCCCGCTCGTCGCGGGCGGCGGCGAGGTCGCGCTCGCGCTCCGCGAGCGCGTCGCGGGTGGCGGCGAGGTCGCGTTCGAGTCCGGCGACCCGGGTCTCGAGCCGGGCGGCCTCGTCCCGCGCGGTGTCGGCGTCGCGGGTCGCGGCCGCCAGCTCGTCGCGGGTGGCCGCGAGCTGCGCGTGGAGCCCGGCGAGCTCGCGCTCACGTTCGGCCAGCTCGCGCTCGCGCTCGGCGAGCTCGCGGCCCGCCGAGCCGTCGCGCTCGGCCTGCAGCTCGAGCTCCGCGACGCGGGCGCGCAGCGCGTCGCGCTCGGCCGTGAGGTCGGCGAGCGCGCGGGTCCGCGCGTCGAGCGCCTGCTGGAGCCCGGTGACCCGCGCCGTCTGCTCGGCGAGGTGGCGGCGGGCGTGCTCGAGCTCCTCGTGCGCGGCGTCGAGGTCGCGGCGCATCGTGTCGGCGCCCGCCTCGGAGTCCGCCAGCCGCGCGTCGAGCAGCCGGGCCCGGGTCGACTCGCGCTCGGCGTCGGCGCGCGCCTGCGCGAGCGCGGACGCGGCGCCGTCGGCCTCCTCGCGGGCGGCCGCCACCGCGCGCTCGAGCTCGGCGACCCGCCCCTCGAGCTCCGTCGCCCGGTCCCCCCGCTCGTCGACCGCCCGCTGCAGCTCGTCGATCCGGCGCTGCATCTCGGCGACGCGGCCCTCCTGTCCGGCGGCCCGGGCCTGCAGGTCGTCGCGCTCCCGGCGCAGGGCCTCCAGGCGGTCCTCCACGTCGGCGGCGCGAGCCCGTGCGGCGCCCAGTTCCTCGTCGAGCTCGGCGACCCGCCGCTCGAGCGCCGCGCGCTCCTCGTCGGCCCGGGTGCGCGCCTCGTCCGCCTCGGCGCGCGCCCGCTCGGCCTCCTGCCGTCCGGACTCGGCCTCCTGCCGCCGGGCCTCGGCCTGGGCGCGCTGGGCCTCGGCCTCGGCGCGCGCGTCGGCCAGGACCGGTTCGAGCTCGGCGACCCGCCGCCGGAGCTCGTCGCGCTCGCGTTCGCGCGCGGCGAGCTCGTCCCGGAGGGCCGCGAGCCGTGCCTCGTGGTCGTGCAGGGCGCGACGCGCGTCGTCGCGCTCCGCGTAGGCGTCGGCGAGGCCGTCGCGCAGCGTCGCGACCTCGGTGCGCAACGCCTCGGCACCGGCGCGTGCCTCGCGCAGCGCGGCGTCGGTCGTGTCGAGCTCGCGGCGCAGGCCGGCGAGCCGCTCGTCGAGCGCCGCGACGAGGCGCCCCGGGACGTCGTCGGGCGGCTCGCCCCGCGATCGGAGGAACGCGACGGCCGCGGCACGGGGGTCGTCGCCGGGTTCGAGGCCGAGGGCCCGTACGAGCGCGGCGACCGTCGCGTCCGCGGGCGGCGCCGCCGGTGCAGGGGCCCCGGCCGGGCCGGTCGCGGGCTCGCCGGCGGGTCCCTCGGGTCGTTCGTGGGCCCGGGCGAACTCGTCGAAGGTGGCGAAGCCGAGCGCGCGCAGGGCGGCGGACTCGGCGTCGAGCGCCGCGGCCAGCGCCTGGCGCGCGTCCCCCGACAGGGGCGCGGCCTTGAACGCGCGGTCCGCCTCGACGACCGCGTCGTGGAGCGCGAAGACCTGCTCCGGCGCCGGCGGCTCGGCCGGCGTGTCGGCGGTCCCGGCCGCCCGGGCGTAGCGGCGCGTCCGCCAGCCGCCGCCGTCGCGCGCCGGTTGCACGCGCACCCAACCCGAGGGGCGTTCCACCACGTCTTGCATATTCGGCCGCTCGGCGTCGGAAGCAAGCACGATTTCCGGCCGCTCCGGCGCCCGGCGGTTCCGCCGGCCGGGCCGGATGGCCCGGATCCGGCCGAGCACGCGCCCGGGCAGGCGCCGGGGCGGGCTCCCGGTGGAGGGTGCGGGGTGTGCCACGGCCCCATCTTCGGCGACCGGCCCGCGCGTGTGGCGGATGGTGCCGGTGGCGTCGGGTGGGGCGGCTGGGGGTTGACTCCGTGGAGGCTCGTGGGTACTTTGTGGGTCCAACGGGAGCCAAGTGGGGGGTCGGGGAGGGAAACCCCAGACTCCCGAGACGGCAGACGGCAGGGGGAGCGCGGCGATGTTCCTGGGGGAGCACCAGCACTCCCTGGACGCGAAGGGGCGCGTGATCCTGCCGGCCCGGTTCCGCGAGCAGCTCGAGGGGGGTGCGGTGATCGCCAAGGCGCTCGACGGCTGCCTCGCCGTGTACCCGATCGCCGAGTTCGAGCGCCTCGCCCAGCGGCTTGCGCGAAGCCCGCGAGCGTGGGTCGCGGGAGCGTCAGGCCGCCCGGACGTTCTTCGCCGGCGCGAGCGAGGTCACCCCCGACCGCCAGGGGCGGGTCGCGATCCCCCAGCACCTGCGGGAGTACGCGGCGCTCTCGCGCGACGTGATCGTCGCGGGCTCCTACGACCACATCGAGATCTGGGACGCGCAGGCGTTCCGCGAGCGCGACGTGCTCGGCACCGCGGCGATCTCCGAGGGGGAGGGGATCCACGACTTCGTCTGAGCCCGGCCCGGTGCGCGCCGCCACGCGCACCCCTTGACATAGGAGCCCGGTCCGCCGGGCCCGACTCCAGCTCCCCGGAAGGCGCGGTTGTTGGCCCCTACTCCGCCCGCTTTCAGCCGGAGCCGACCCGGGGAGAAATCCCGGGCGGCGCTCGCCTCCCGGGGGGCTGGAGCCGGGGCCGGCGGCAGCGGTGGCTCCGGCGCCACGAACGCGCGAGGGCGCGAACGGAGGTGGTGGACGTGGAGGCGCAGTTCTCGCATCTCCCGGTGATGGTTCGGGAGGTGGTGGAGCTCCTCCTCCCCGTGCCCACCGGCCTGATCGTCGACTGCACCGTCGGCGGCGGCGGGCACGCCGCTGCGCTGCTCGACGCCCGTCCCGACTGGTCACTCCTCGGGATCGACCGTGACGCCGACGCCGTCGCCGCCGCCCGCGACCGGCTCGCGGGTCACGGCACGCGGGCGCGAGTGGTGCACGGACGGTTCGAGGAGCTGGGCGACGTGGTCGCCCGGCACGGCGAGGGGGAGCGAGTCATGGGGATCCTGATGGACCTGGGCGTGAGCAGCGCGCAGCTCGACCGGGGCGACCGCGGGTTCTCCTACCGCCACGACGCGCCGCTCGACATGCGGATGGACGCCCGCCAGGAGCTGACCGCCGCCGACGTCGTCAACACCTACGACGAGGCCGACCTCGCGCGGATCATCGCGCACCACGGTGAGGAGCGGTACGCCCGCCGCATCGCCCGCGCCGTCGTGGCCGCCCGCCCGCTCCACTCCACGAGGCAGCTCGCCGAGGTCGTGCGGGACGCGATCCCGGCCGCCGCGCGCCGGCGCGGTGGCAAGCACCCGGCGCGCCGCACGTTCCAGGCGATCCGCATGGAGGTCAACCGCGAGCTGCCGAACCTCGCCGCGGGCCTGGACGAGAGCGTGCACCTCCTCGGGCCCGGCGGGCGCGTCCTCGTCCTCGCGTACCACTCGCTGGAGGACCGGCAGGTCAAGCGGGCGTTCGCGCGCTGGGCCGGCGAGGACGACGAACCCCCGCCCGGCCGCCTCCCGGTCGAGCCGCGCGCACGCCGCCAGCCCCTCGTACGGGTCCTGACGCGCCGGCCGCGGCGGCCGGGCGCCGAGGAGGTCGCCGCGAACCCGCGGGCGCGCTCCGCCAGGCTGCGCGCGGCCGAACGCCTCGACGTCGCGACCGGGGCCCGGCCATGACCGCGGTGGCGCCCCGGCGGGCGCCCGCACCCGCGCGGTCCCGGGAGGCGGTCCGGCCGCACCTGCGCGTCGCGCCGAGTCCCCCGCGCGGCCGGCGACGGCTCGGGTTCTGGCTGGGCGCGGGCGTCTCCGTCGCCGCGGTGTTCCTGCTCGTCGCGTTCCACGTCTTCGCGGTCCAGCACGCGTTCGAGATCGACCGCCTCGCGCAGGAGCGCGCGCGGGAGGAGCAGCGATACGAACGGCTCCGGCGCGACGTCGCCACGCGTACGTCCCCGGAGGCGATCGTCGACGCCGCGAGCGAGCTCGGCATGGTCTTCGCGTCGCGGGTCGAGACCTTCGACGAGCCGGCGTCACCGGCCCCGACCGCGTCGGGCCCGCCCGCCGACGAGGCGGCGTCGACGCTCGCGCAGAGCTGGGACGACGCGAAGGGCAGCCTTGGCCCCTAGCGGTACGTCCACGCCGTCCCGCACCACCCGCCGCCCCCCGGCCCGGCCGGCCGCCGGGCGTCGCCCCGGTGCGGCGGCGGACCCGTCCCGCGCGCGGACCGTCCGCCGCCCCCCCGGGGGGAGCGCGCCGCGACCGTATGCGAGACGTCCCCGCACGCGCGCGGCGGCCCGCCCCGCGAACGCGCGCCGGCGGATCGGCCTGTGCACCGCCGTCG
Source organism: Acidimicrobiia bacterium (assembly GCA_026002935.1). Taxonomy (GTDB): domain Bacteria; phylum Actinomycetota; class Acidimicrobiia; order IMCC26256; family PALSA-610; genus BPGH01. The sequence continues at coordinate 2,549,527 of BPGH01000001.1, read as the reverse complement.
TCCTCCTCGCGTTCGCGCTGCTCGGCGGGCGGGTCGTGCAGCTGCAGGTGCTGAGCGGCGACCACTACGAGGAGCTCGGCCTGGGCCAGCGGCTGCGCACCGTCCCGATCCCCGCGGCACGCGGGAGCATCTTCGACCGCGACGGCCTCGACTTCGCGATGTCGATCGAGAAGCCGTCGGTGTACGCCGACCCGACGCTCGTCACCGACCCGGCGATGTACGCGTCACAGCTCGCGCCGGTCGTCGGCACCGACCCCGGGACACTGCTGCGGCGTCTGTCACAGCGCGACCGGCGCTTCGTGTACGTGGCGCGCACCGTGGAGGACGACGTCGCCGAGCAGGTGCGCGCGCTCCGGCTCCCGGGCGTCGGCATCGTCGAGGAGCCGGCGCGCGAGTACCCGGCCGGCAGCGTCGCGGCGTCGGTCGTGGGCCGGGTGGGCTCCTCGGGCGAGGGGCTCGACGGTCTCGAGCTGCGCTACGACGACCTGCTCGCGGGGACACCCGGCGAGGTGGTGACGGAGACCGATCAGCACGGGCGCGAGATCCCCGACACCGAGCGCCGCCGGGTCGAGGCCCGCCGCGGGACCGATCTCGTGCTGTCGATCGACCAGAAGCTCCAGTACTTCGTCGAGCGCAGCCTCACCGACCAGGTCACCGCGACCGGCGCACGCGGCGGCATGGCCGTCGTGGTGGAGGTCGCGACCGGCGACGTGCTGGCGATGGCGACCGTCCAGGGTGCCACCGCCGACGAGCCGGCTCGTCCCGCGCGGGCGACCGAGCGGAACCGGCCCGTCACCGACCTGTTCGAACCGGGCTCGACGAACAAGCTGATCACGATCGCGGCCGCGATCGAGCACGGCGTCGTGGGCGAGCACCAGGAGTTCGACGTGCCCGCGACGATGTGGGTCGGTGAGGAGAAGCGGTACTCGGACGACCACCGCGAGCGGGAGCTGGAACGGTGGTCGACGACCGACATCCTGCGCGAGTCGTCGAACGTCGGGACGATCATGATCGCCGAGGCGCTCGGCAAGGAGCGCTTCGCGCAGGCTCTGCGCGACTTCGGCCTCGCGAGCCCGCCGGGGATCGACTTCCCCGGCGCGACCGCCGGTCTCCTCCTCGACCCGGACGAGTACTACGAGACCGGCCTCGCGTCCTCGTCGCTCGGCTACGGCGTCGCGGTGACCGCGATGCACGTCGTCGGCGTGTACGCCACGATCGCGAACGGGGGGACGACGGTGCCCCCGCGCCTCGTGCGGGAGACGATCGACGCCGACGGTGAGCGCACGCCGATCGCGCCGTCGGAGGGCGAGCGCGTCGTGTCCGAGCGGACCGCGGAGATCGTCGGCCGCATGCTCACCGAGGTCGTGCGCAGCGGGACCGGCACGTGCGCGGCGGTGCGCGGCTACACCGTCGCCGGCAAGACGGGGACGTCGAAGAAGGCCCTGCCGGAGGGCGGCTACAGCGACCGCGCGACGATGGCGTCCTTCGCCGGGTTCGCACCGGCCGGCGATCCGCGGCTCGCCGCGATCGTCGTGATCGACGAGCCCGGCACGACGCAGTACGGGTCGCGCGCGGCCGCGCCGGTGTTCTCCGAGATCATGCAGTACGCGCTCATCCGCGAGGACGTCCCGCGTGACGACACGGCCGTGCCGAGCCAGTACGACGAGGCGCGGGCCCGGGCCGCCGAGGAGGGGGTCGACTGCGCGGTGCCGCACGGCGCGGACCTGGCGCGGGTCCTCGCGGAGCGCGCGGCACCGGCCGGCGCCGGCGGCACCGGCGACGGGGCGACGACCGGGGATCCCGGGACCGCAGGCGGTACCCTCGCCGGCACGTCCGATGAGCACGCCCCGTAACGCTCCCGCGCGCCTGCGCGACCTCGTCGCCGGGCCGGGCGTCGTCGAGCGCCGCGGTCCCGACGACGTCGAGATCGGCTCGGTCGTCCACGACCACCGCGACGCCCGCCCGGGCGCGCTGTTCGCGTGCATCCGCGGCGAGCGCACCGACGGCCACGCCCACGCGCCCGCCGCGGTCGCGGCCGGCGCCGTCGCCCTGCTCGTGGAGGAGTTCCTGCCCCTCGACGTCGCGCAGGTGCGGGTCACGTCGGTCCGCCGTGTGCTCGGTCCCGTCGCGGCGCGCCTCCACGGCGAACCGTCGCGCGCGCTGCGGGTGCTCGGCGTGACCGGGACGAACGGCAAGACGACCACGACGCACCTCCTCGAGGCGATCGGTGCGGCCGCGGGTGACACGACCGGGCTCATCGGAACCGTCGGCGCGCGTGTCGGTGCGACCGCCCTGCCCTCCGGTCACACCACCCCGGAGGCGACCGACCTGCAGGCACTGCTCGCCCGGATGCGCGACGCCGGCGTGCACACCGTCGCGATGGAGGTCTCTTCGCACGCGCTCGCGCAGCACCGCGTCGACGCGACCCGCTTCGCAGCCGCCTGCTTCACGAACCTGTCGCACGACCACCTCGACTTCCACGGGACGATGTCCGCGTACTTCGAGGCGAAGGCGCGCCTGTTCACGACCGCGTTCACCGACCGCGCGGCCGTCTCGCTCGACGACCGGTGGGGCCGCGAGCTCGCCGGGCGCGCGCGGCGGGCGGGGCTCGACGTGTGGTCGTACTCGACGGGGGCGGACGTCGCCGACCTGACGGTCGCCGACGTCCGGTACGAGCCGGCGGCGACGGCGTTCCGCCTCGTCTCGCGGCGCGACGGGTCGCAGGCCGCGGTGCGGACGTCGCTCGTCGGCCCGTTCAACGTCGCGAACGCGCTCGCCGCCGCCGCGACCGCGCGTGCCGCCGGCATCGGCCTGGACGCGATCGCCGCCGGGCTCGGGGCGCCCGTGGTCGTCCCCGGCCGGCTCGAGCGGGTCGAGGCGGGCCAGCCCTTCACCGTCCTCGTCGACTACGCCCACACCCCCGACGCGCTCGAGCGGGTGCTCGCCGCCGCTCGGACGTTCGTGCGGCCCGGCGGTTCCGTCGCGGTCGTGTTCGGGTGCGGAGGCGACCGCGACCGAGCGAAGCGGCCGCGCATGGGCGAGGTCGCCGCGCGCCTCGCCGACCGCGCGTACCTGACCTCCGACAACCCGCGCTCCGAGGAGCCGGGCGCGATCGCCGCGGAGGTGCTCGCCGGCGTCCCGCCCGGACGCGAGCCCGTCGTCGACCTCGACCGCCGCGGCGCCATCCGGCGCGCGCTCGCGGAGGCCGGGCCCGGCGACGTCGTGGTCATCGCCGGGAAGGGCCACGAGCGCGGGCAGACCGCCGGCGGGGTCACCGTCGAGTTCGACGACCGCGTCGTCGCCCGGGAGGAGCTGGAGGCGCGTTCGTGCACCTGACCGCCGCCGACATCGCCGCGCGCGCGGGCGGCACGGTCGTCGGCGACCCGGGCGCCCTCGTCACCTCGTGGACCTTCGACTCGCGCGCCGCCCGGGAGGGATCGTGCTTCGTCGCGCTGCGCGGGCATCGCGACGGGCACGACTTCGTCGCGGACGCGTTCCGCGCGGGCGCCCGTGTCGCACTCGTCGACCGCGCCGTGCCCCACCTCGACCTCGCGGCGCGTGCGCTCGTGCACACCGGCGACGCCCTGCGCGCCCTCCAGGACGTCGCCGCGTCGGTGCGCCGCGACCGGGCCGACCTGCGCGTGGTCGCGGTCACCGGTTCGACCGGCAAGACCTCCACGAAGGACCTGCTCGCCGCCGCGCTGGCGTCGGCGGCGGTGCACGCCAACCCGGAGTCGTACAACAACGAGTTCGGCCTGCCCATCACGCTGCTCGACGCACCGCCGGGAACGGCGGTCGTCGTCACGGAGATGGGGGAGCGGTTCCCCGGTGACATCGCGGCCCTGTGCCGGATCGCGCGCCCGCGGTACGGGATCGTCACCAACGTGGGGCTCGCCCACGCGGAGCACCTCGGCGGCCCGGAGGGCGTCGCGGCGGTGCTCGGCGAGCTGTTGGAGGCGCTGCCCCCCGACGGTGTCGCCGTCCTCGACGCGGACGACCCGTGGTCGGGGTGGCTCGCGTCCCGGACCGCGGCGACGGTCCGGACCGTGGGCTTCGGGGAGCGTGCCGACCACCGGATCTCGCGGGTCGAGGTCGACGCGCGGCTCCGGCCGTCGTTCGAGCTCGACGGCCGCCGCGTGCCGGTCCCGCTGCGCGGGGCGCACCAGGTGGTGAACGCCGCCTGTGCGGTCGTCGTCGCCCATCACGTGCTCGGGCTCCCCTGGGACGACGTCGTGCGCGACCTGCAGGGTGCACGGGGGGCGCGCTGGCGCATGGAGGTGCAGGAGTCCGCGACCGGCGTGATCGTGCTCAACGACGCCTACAACGCCAACCCGGCCTCGATGACCGCGGCGCTGCACGCGCTCGCGCACGTCGGCGTCCCCGGGCGGCGCATCGCGGTGCTGGGCGACATGCGCGAGCTCGGCGCGCACGGCGACGCCGCGCACGCCGAGGCCGGGCGGCTGGCGTCCGCCCTCGGGATCGACTGGGTGGTGGGCGTGGGCGAGGGCGGCGCGCGGATCGTGCAGGCCGCGCGCGCCGCCGGTGCCGAGGCGGAGGCCGTCGCCGACGCGACGGCGGCCGCCGACCTGGTCGCGGCCGCGGCCTCCCGCGGGGACGCCGTGCTCGTGAAGGCGAGCCGTGCGCTCGGCCTGCAGGCCGTCGCGGAGCACCTCCTGCGCGTGAGGGCGGGCCGGTGATCGCCACGTTGATGGCGGCGGCCGCCGCGTTCGCGGTGACCGTCCTCGGGACCCCGGTCCTGATCCGCTGGCTGCGCGCGCGGGGCGTGGGCCAGCAGATCCGCGACGACGGCCCGTTCGAGCACCCGCACGTCGCGAAGGCCGGGACGCCGACGATGGGCGGGGTGGCGATCGTGGGCGCGACCGTCGTCGGCTACCTGTTCGCCCACCTGCGCCGGGAGAACGTCGCGTTCGCGAGCTCCGGCTGGACGCTGCTGTTGCTCATCGTCGGCCTCGGCGCCGTGGGGTTCGTCGACGACTACCTCGCGGTGCGGCACCGGCGGAACCTCGGGCTGCGGAAACGGGGCAAGACGGTGGGCATCGTCGCCGTCGCGTCCGTGTTCGCACTCGTCGCGATCGACTGGGTCGAGGTGTCGACGAGGCTGTCGTTCACCCGGCCGCTCGAGATCGACCTCGGCGAGGCCGGATGGGTGCTGTGGGCGGTCTTCGTGATCTACGCGATGTCGAACGCGGTGAACTTCACCGACGGCCTCGACGGACTCGCCGCGGGTTCGTCGGCCCTGTCGCTGTCCGCGTTCGTCGTGATCTGCTTCACCCAGTTCCGCCACCCCGAGATCTACGAGATCCTGCCGGCCCAGGCCCTCGACCTCGCGATCATCGCGGCGGCGATGACGGGCGCCTGCGCCGGGTTCCTGTGGTGGAACGCGGCACCCGCACGCATCTTCATGGGCGACACGGGCTCGCTCGCGATCGGCGGCGCGCTCGGTGGCCTCGCGCTCCTCAGCCGGACGAACCTGCTGCTGCCGATCCTCGCGGGCCTGACCGTGATCGAGGCCGCGTCCGTGCTCGCGCAGGTCGTGTCGTACCGGGGATTCCGCCGCCGGGTGCTGCGGATGGCGCCGATCCATCACCACTTCGAGGTCGGCGGGTGGTCGGAGTTCACGATCATCGTGCGCTTCTGGCTCTTCGCCGGCATCTGCGTCGCGCTCGGCGTCGGCATCTTCTACGCCGACTTCCTGAGGTTCGGGCTCGAATGAGCGGCGTGCTCGTGCTGGGCCTGGCCGAGACCGGCACGGCCGTGGCGCGCCGGCTGCGGGCCGAGGGCCGCGCCGTCGTCGTCGCCGACGACCACCCGGGCGGCCCCGGCTGGGCGCGCCGGGCGGCGGCCGTGCGCGCCCTGGGCGTGACCGTGGTCGAGGCCCCGCCCGCGCCCGAGTACGAACGGCTCGTGCGGGAGGCGGCCCTCGTCGTGCCGAGCCCGCTGGTCCCGCCCGCGCACCCGGCGGTCGCCGCCGCCCGCGCGGCCGGCGTCCCGGTGCGCGCCGAGATCGACGTCGCCGCCGAGCGTGCCCGCGTCCCCATCGTCGCGGTGACCGGCACCAACGGCAAGAGCACCGTGACCACCCTCGTGACCGGGATGCTCGCCGCCTCCGGGGCCCGCGCGGTCGCGGCCGGCAACATCGGGCGTCCGCTCGTCGACGCGCTCGACGACGACTGCGACGTGCTGGTCGCCGAGGTCTCGTCGTTCCAGCTCGCGTTCGCCGAGACGTTCCGGCCGCGCGTCGCGGTGCTGCTCGCGGTCGCCGAGGACCACCTCGACTGGCACGGCGACCTCGACCACTACGTCGCGTCGAAGGCCCGGGTGTTCCGGCGACAGCGCGGCGACGACCTGCTCGTCTACGACGGTGACGACCCGGTGGCGTCGCGTCTCGCGCTCGACGCGCCCGCCGCGCGCGTCGCGGTGTCGCCGACGGCGCCGCCCGGGGGAGGGGCCTTCCACGTGCACGCCGGTGCGCTGTGCACGCCCGGCGGCACCGTCGTCGCCGACGTCGCGGACATGGGGCGCGCGCTCGCGCACGACCTCACCAACGCGCTCGCGGCCGCGGCGGCGGCCCTCCACGTCGGCGCGACGCCGGACGGCGTGCGGGCCGCGCTCCGTGCGCACGTGACCCTCCCCCACCGCGTGACGCTGGTGGGGGAGCATGGTGGTGTGCGCTACTACGACGACTCGAAGGCGACGAACCCGCACGCGACGGTGCGCGCGGTGGCCTCGTTCGACTCGGTCGTCCTCCTCGCCGGCGGCCGCAACAAGGGGCTCGACCTGCGGGCGCTGCGCGCCGGAGCGGACCACGTCCGCAGCGTCGTCGCGTTCGGCGAGGCCGCGGCCGAGGTCGCGGCCGCGTTCGAGGGCGTCCGGCCGGTGGTGACCGTGCGAACGATGCGGGAGGCCGTGCGCGCCGCGGCGGGGGCCGCCCGCCCGGGCGACGTGGTGCTGCTCTCGCCGGCGTGCGCGTCGTTCGACGCGTACGGCGGGTACGCCGCGCGCGGCGACGACTTCGCGGCCGAGGTGCGGGCGCTGGCGTCGCGCGCCGGGGGGGCCGGGGTCCCGTGACCGCCGTCGCCCCCTCCGTCCCCGTGCGCCGGCGCGGGCGCGGCTCCACCGCCCGGGTGCGCACCGCGCCGGTCCGCACGCCCGCGTTCGTCGTCCTGTGCGCGACGGTCGCCGTGCTGAACGTCGTCGGTCTCGTGATGATCCTGTCCGCGTCGTCGGTGGCGGCGCTCAGCAACTACGGGTCCTCCTGGCACTTCTTCAACCGGCAGGTCGTGTGGGCGGTCGGCGGCGCGGTCGCGTTCGCGGTCGCGGCGCGCGTCGACTACCGGTGGTGGCGCCGGCTCGCCCCCTGGCTGCTGCTCGCCGCCGCCGGGCTGCTGGCCGCGGTGCTGGTGCCCGGCGTCGGCGTCATGGTCGACGGTTCCCGGCGGTGGTTCGGCGTGGGCCCCTTGCGGTTCCAGCCGAGCGAGCTCGCGAAGCTCGCGATCGTCGTGTTCGGCGCCCACCTGTGCTCGCGCGACCCCGTGCGGCTCCTCGACTGGCGCGCGTGGCGGCCGCTGGTCGTCGTCACCGCGTTGCTCGGGTTCCTCGTCGTGATGGAGCCCGACCTCGACTCGACGGTGGTGCTCGGGACGATCGCACTGGCGATCCTCGCGGTGGCGGGGGCCCGGCCCCGGCACCTCACCGCGCTCGGCGGCGCGGCGGCGGTGCTCGCCGCGGTCCTCGCGGTGGCCGAGCCCTACCGGCGGGCCCGCGTCCTCACGTTCCTCGATCCCTGGTCGGACACGTCCAACACCGGCTACCAGATCTCGCAGTCGCTGATCGCGCTCGGCAGCGGCGGCCTCGACGGTGTCGGGCTCGGCGCCGGGCGCGCGAAGTGGCTGTTCCTGCCGAACGCGCACACCGACTTCATCTTCGCGATCATCGGCGAGGAGCTGGGGCTGGTCGGCTGCACGCTGGTGCTCGGGCTCTTCGCGGGGTTCGCGCTCGTCGGCCTCCACGTCGCGCGCACGGCCCCCGACCGCTTCGGGATGCTGCTCGCGACCGGCATCACCGCGTGGGTCACCGGGCAGGCCCTGATCAACCTGGGCGCGGTGGTCGGGGTGCTCCCCGTCTCCGGGATCACGCTGCCGTTCCTGTCGGCGGGCGGCTCGTCGCTGCTGTTCACGATGACGGCCGCGGGCGTGCTCGCGAACGTCGCGCTCCAGTCGACGACCGCGGCCGCCCGGCGCACGTCCCGTCCGGCCCCGTCGCGTGCCCGCCCGGCGCGATGAGCGCCCGCACGTTCGCCCTCCTCGCCGGGGGCGGGACCGGCGGCCACGTCTACCCGGCCGTCTCGCTGGCCGAGGAGCTCGTCGCCCGCGGGCACGAGCGCGGCGCGATCCACTTCGTCGGCGGCCGGCGGGGCCCCGAGGGCCGCGTGGTGCCGGCCGCCGGGTTCGCCATCGACCTGCTCCCCGGCCGGGGGCGCCAGCGCAACCTCGTCGCGAACGTCGCGGTCGCGTGGCAGGCCGTCGTCGCGTTCGCCCGTTCGCTCGTGATCGTCGCCCGCCGCCGGCCGCGGGTCGTGGTCGGCTTCGGGGGCTACGCGTCGCTCCCGTGCGTCGTCGCCGCGTGGTGCCTGCGCGTCCCCCGCGTCGTGCACGAACAGGACGCGGTGATGGGGCTCGCGAACCGGATCGGTGCCCGCCTCGGCGCGCGGGTGGCGGCCTCGCTGCCCGGGGTCGACGCGCCGGGCGCGACGCTGACCGGCAACCCGGTGCGACCGGAGTTCCGCGACCTGCGCCGCCGGCCGCAGGAGCCGCCGCTCGTCGCGGCGTTCGGCGGCGCGCTCGGCGCGGCGACCGTCAACCGGGCCGTGCTCGGGCTGTACGACCGCTGGCGGGACCGGCGCGACGTCGCCGTGCACCACGTCACCGGGCCGCGCAACGAGGGCGACTGCATCGCCGAGCTCGCCCGACGGCGCCGCCCCGGCGACCGGCTCGACTACACCCTCGTCGGGTACGAGGAGCAGATGCCGGAGCTGATGGCCCGCGCCACCGTCGCGGTGTGCCGTGCCGGGGCGGGGACCGTCGCCGAGCTGACCGCCGCGGCGCTGCCGTCGGTGCTCGTCCCGCTGCCGGGGGCCCCCGGCGACCACCAGCACCGCAACGCGCGCGCGCTCGCCGACGCCGGCGCGGCCGTGGTCGTCCCCGACGCCGAGTGCGACGCGGCGCGCCTCGACGAGGAGCTGGGCGCGCTGCTCGCGGACCCGGGTCGGCTCGCGGAGATGTCGGCGCGGGCCCGAGCGCTCGCCCGGCCCGACGCGGCGGCCCGGCTCGCGGACCTGGTCGAGGAGGTCGCGCGTGGACGCTGAGCCCGGGCTCGACCTCTCGCAGCCGCGCGAGATCCACGTGGTCGGCGTCGCGGGCGTCGCGATGAGCGCGATCGCGCTGCTGCTCGCCCGGCTCGGGCACCGGGTGAGCGGCTCCGACCTGAAGGACGCCCCGCAGCTCGCGCGCCTCGAGGCGGCGGGCGTGCGCGTGCACATCGGCAACCACCCCGACAACGTCCCGCGCCACGCCGACGCCGTGATCTACTCGACCGCGATCCCGCTCACGAACCCCGAGCTCGAAGAGGCGCGGCGCCTCGGCATCCCCGTGCTGCACCGTTCCTACGCCCAGGCCGCGATCGCGAGGACACGCCGCACCGTCGCGGTCGCCGGGTCGCACGGCAAGACGACCACGTCGTCGATGCTCGCGCTCGTGCTGCGGGAGGCGGGGCTGCGCCCGAGCTTCTTCATCGGCGGCGACCTCAACGAGGTCGGCACGAACGCGGCGGTCGGCGAGGGGGAGTGGTTCGTCGTCGAGGCCGACGAGAGCGACGGCACCTTCCTGCGCATCCCGGCCGAGGCCGCGATCGTGACCAACGTCGAACCCGACCACCTCGACCACTGGGGCGGGTTCGAGCCGCTGGTCGGCGCGTTCGAGCGGTTCGCGGACGCGGTGCCCGGCCCGCTCGTGATCGGCGCCGACGACGCCGTCGCCGCGCGGATCGCGGCGCAGCGGCCCCGCGCGCGCACCTACGGCGAGTCCCCCGACGCGGCCTACCGGGTCGTCGACGTCGTCCACGACGGGGACGTGTGCCGGTTCGGCCTGCTCGTCGACGGCGTCGAGCGCGGCCGGCTGGCGGTGCCGGTGGGGGTGAAGGCCGCGACGAACGCGGCGGGCGCCGCGGCGATGGCCCTCGAGCTCGGGGTGTCCTTCGACGCGGTGGCGCGCGCGTTGCGTCGCTTCGCGGGCGTCGCACGCCGGTTCCAGTTCCGTGGCGAGCGTGACGGCGTCGCCTTCGTCGACGACTACGCGCACCTGCCGAGCGAGGTCGCGGCCGCGATCGAGACCGCGCGCCGGGGGAGCTGGCGGCGGGTCGTGGTCGTGTTCCAGCCGCACCGCTACACGCGCACCGCGGCGATCGGGCGGGACTTCGCGGACGCGTTCACCGGCGCCGACGAGGTCGTGATCACCGACGTGTACGCGGCGGGCGAGCAGCCGATCCCCGGCGTGTCGGGCCGGACGGTCGCCGACGCGGTGGTCGAGCGCCATCCGGAGCTGTCGGTGCACTACGTGCCCGGCCCCGCGGACCTCGTCCACCTGCCGGAGCGCCTCGCACGCCCCGGCGACCTCGTCCTCACCCTCGGCGCCGGCGACCTCACCGCGATGCCCGACGTGTGGCTCGACCCGGGGCGCGCCCGGTGAGCGCGACCGCGACCGCCGCCGACGCGCTCGCCGCCGCGCTCCCGGGCCGGGTGTGGCGCGACGCGCCGAGCGCCCAGCTCACGACCTACCGGTGCGGTGGGCCGATCGCCGTGCTGGTCCGTGCCGGCTCGCCCGCCGACCTCGAAGCCGTGGCGGACGCGGTGCGCGAGCACGGGACGGAGGTGCTGGTCGTCGGCCGCGGCTCCAACCTCCTCGTCGCGGACGAGGGGTTCGACGGCATCGGCGTCGTCCTCGAGGGCGGGTTCGACGCGCTCGACGTCGACGCGGGGGCGTCCGAGGTTCGTGCGGGCGGCGCGGTCGCGCTCCCCGTGCTCGCCCGGCGGGCGGCGGCCGCCGGCGTCGGCGGCCTCGAGTTCTTCGTGGGCATCCCCGGCAGCGTCGGCGGCGCGGTGCGGATGAACGCCGGGGGGCACGGCCGCGAGACGAGGGACGTGCTCGTGGACGCGTGCGTCTTCTCGTTCGACACCGCCTCGACGCGCGTCCGCGGCCCGGAGGAGCTGGCGCTCGGCTACCGGCGCTCGGCGCTGGGTCCCCGGGACGTGGTGACCGCCGCGCGCTTCGCGGGCGTTCCGGCCGAGCCGGCGGACGCGGGCGGGCGCATCGAGGAGATCGTGCGCTGGCGGCGTGAGCACCAGCCGGGCGGCCAGAACGCCGGCTCCGTGTTCACCAACCCGCCCGGGGACGCGGCCGGCCGCCTCATCGACGCGTGCGGCCTGAAGGGGCTGCGCATCGGTGGCGTGTGCGTCTCCGAGAAGCACGCGAACTTCTTCGTCGCCGATCCGGGCGCGCGCGCCGCCGACGTGCGGGCCCTCGTGCGCGAGGTGCAGCGCCGGGTCGCGGCGGCCACGGGGGTGCACCTGGAGCCCGAGGTGCACATGGTCGGGTTCCCCGAGGAGGACCGGGGATGAGCACCGAGGCGATCGACCCGCGCATCCACGCCCGGCGGCTCGAGGTCGCGCGTGCCGCCGCGCGCCGGCGCCTGCGCGTGACGATGGCGGTCGCGTCGGCGGTGGTCGTGGCCGGGCTCGCGTACCTGGTGGTGCACTCACCGCTGCTCGACGTCGACCGCGTGCGGGTCGAGGGCACGCGCAACCTCACGGCGGATCAGGTCGTCGCCGCCGCCGGCGTCGAGCGCGGCGCCCCGCTGCTGACGCTCGACACGGCGGCCGCCGAACGGCGCGTCGAGGACCTGGTGTGGGTCGCCGACGCGCGGGTCGAGCGCGCGTTCCCGGGGACCGTGCGCGTGGTCGTGTCCGAGCGGGTGGTCACCGCGTACGTGCGGCGCGACGCCGGCACGGTGGTGCTGCTCGCGGCCGACGGGCGCGCGGTCGCGTCGGCCCCGGAGCCGCCGCCGGGCGCGGTGGAGGTCGTGGGCGTCCGGCGCGCGCCCGACGTCGGCGAGCTGGTGTCGCCGCCCGGCGCGGCCGGGGTGGTGCGGGAGCTCCCGGGTGTGCTCGCGGCCCGCGTCGCGCGCGTCGACGTGGGCGGGGCGGGGGTCACGCTCCTGCTCGCCGACGGGCCGGAGGTGCGCCTCGGCGACACCGCACGCGCGGCCGAGAAGGGTGCGGCGGCCCTCGCCGTGATGGAGGACAACGCCGACACGCCGCTGGCCTACGTCGACGTGAGCGACCCGGCCCACCCGGTCGTCCGCCCCGCCGGCGCGTGAGCGCGCCGCGGCGGCGTTGCTTCCCCCGGCGGCCTCCGGTAGAGTCTCGACTCCCGGTGCAGGTTGACATAACCCTCGACCTGCACTCGAGGTCGAGTGTTGGGGGCGGCACGACCCGGGACGGGGATGCGCAGGATCCGCGATCCCGGCCGCGCTCGCGGCCATGCTCGAACGGTTCCGCGGTCCGACCACGAAGGCACGTCGCCCACGACGCGAACGACACAAGGAAGGTCGCCATGCTCGGCGCTCCGCAGCACTACCTCGCGGTCATCAAGGTCGTCGGCGTCGGCGGCGGCGGATGCAACGCGGTGAACCGCATGATCGACGCCGGCCTGAAGGGGGTCGAGTTCATCGCGATCAACACCGACGCGCAGTCGCTGCTGCTGTCGGACGCCGACGTGAAGCTCGACATCGGCCGGCAGCTCACGCGCGGCCTCGGCGCGGGCTCCGACCCGGAGGTCGGGCGGCAGGCCGCCGAGGAGCACCGCGAGGAGATCGAGGAGGTGCTCAAGGGCGCCGACATGGTGTTCATCACCGCGGGCAAGGGCGGCGGCACCGGCACCGGCGGCGCGCCCGTCGTGGCGGAGATCGCGCGGGGGCTCGGCGCCCTCACCATCGGTGTCGTCACCCGCCCCTTCGGCTTCGAGGGGCGCCGCCGCTCGGTGCAGGCCGAGCAGGGCATCCAGAAGCTGAAGGAGAAGGTCGACACCATCATCATCATCCCGAACGAGCGCCTCCTCCAGGTGAGCGACGAGCGCACCTCGATGCTCAACGCGTTCAAGATGGCCGACGAGGTGCTCCTCCAGGGCGTGCAGGGCATCACCGACCTGATCACGACCCCCGGCCTCATCAACACCGACTTCGCCGACGTGAAGATGATCCTCACGAGCGCCGGCTCCGCGCTCATGGGCGTCGGCTACGCCTCGGGCGACGGCCGGGCCGTCGCCGCGGCGCGCGCCGCGATCTCGAGCCCGCTGCTCGAGGCGAGCATCGAGGGCGCCCGGGGCATCCTCCTCAACGTCAGCGGCCCGTCCGACCTCGGGCTGTTCGAGCTGAACGAGGCCGCCGAGATCATCGGACAGGCCGCGCACCCCGACGCGAACATCATCTTCGGCGCCGTCGTCGACGACGCGCTCGGCGACGAGGTCCGCATCACCGTGATCGCCGCCGGGTTCGACCGGTTCGAGGGCGAGCAGCGCGCGGCGCGCCCCGCGGGCGACGTGACCCTGGGCCTCGACGACGAGGACTCGCTCGCGGGCGAGGACGCGCTCGACCTCGGCGACGACGACTTCGACGTCCCCGAGTTCCTGCGCTGAGCGTCCCGGCGCACCCCCCGCTGCTCACCCACTCGCTCGGGCGGGTGCGCGTCGTGTGCAGTGGCCGGTGGGGCGGCGTGTCGGGGCCGCCGTTCGCGACCTGCAACGTGGCCGACAACGTCGGCGACGACCCGGCGGCGGTCGCCGCGAACCGGGCGCGGGTCGCCGCGGCGGCGGGCCTGCCGGCGCCGGCGGCGTGGGTGTGGCTGCGCCAGGTGCACGGCGCGGCCGTGCACCTCGCCGACGCCCCGACCCCGGCGGCGACGCCGCCCGAGGCGGACGCCGCCGTCACGACCCGGGTGGGGCTCCCGCTGGCGGTGACGACGGCCGACTGCGCCCCGGTCGTGCTCGCGGCCCCGGGTGCGGTCGCGGTCGCGCACGCCGGCCACCGGGGGCTCGTCGCCGGCGTGCTCGAGGCGACGGTCGAGCGACTGCGCGACGCCGGCGCGGGGCGGGTCGAGGCGTTCCTCGGCCCCTGCATCCGGCCCGCCCGCTACGAGTTCGGCCGCGACGACCTCGCCCGCGTGGCCGCGCGCCTCGGGGAGGACGTCGTCGGGACGACCCGCGACGGCCGCCCGGCGCTCGACGTGCCCGCGGCGGTGCGGGCCGCGCTCGCGCGCGTCGGCGTCGACGCCGTGCACGACTGCGGCGTGTGCACGGCCGGGTCGGCCGACCACTTCTCGCACCGCCGTGACGGCCCGACCGGCCGGCAGGTGACCGTGGCGGTGCTGACGTGACCGCCGACGTCCCGGCGGCCGGGGTCGCAACCGCGCTCGCGTCGGTGCGGGCGCGCGTCGACGCGGCCGCGCGGGCCGCGGGGCGTGACCCGTCGGAGGTGACGCTCGTCGCGGTGACCAAGGGCGTCGACCCCGCGCGCATCCGGGCCGCCGTCGAGGCGGGGCAGCGCGACCTCGGCGAGAACCGCGCCCAGGAGCTGCGGGCGCACCACGCGGCGCTCGGCGCGCGCCGGGCGAGGGGATCCGGTGGCACTTCGTCGGGCGGCTCCAGACCAACAAGGTGCGCGCGGTCGCGCCGCTCGTCGCCCGCTGGCACTCCGTCGACCGGCCCGAGCTCGTCCCGCTGCTCGCGCGCCACGCGCCCGGTGTGCCCGCACTCGTCCAGGTCAACGTCGCCGGGGAGGCGACCAAGGGCGGCTGCACCCCGGCGGCCGCGCCCGCGCTCGTCGACGCGCTGCGCGACGCGGGCGTGCCCGTCGACGGCCTCATGACGGTGCCACCCGCCGCGCGGGACCCCGCCCCGTACTTCGACGCGCTCCGCCGGCTCGCCGAGGGCCTGGGCCTCGCCGAGCTGTCGATGGGCATGACCGGCGACTTCGAGGTCGCGGTCGCGCACGGGGCGACGATCGTGCGCGTCGGCACCGCCGTGTTCGGTCCTCGCCCGCATCCGGCCGATCTGCGACGATGACGCCTAGAGTGGCAGGAGTGCCCGGGGGGTCCGGGCGAGGCCCGGGGCCGGGCCCCCGGCCGGGGCCGGGCCGGAGCCCGAGGCGGGGTGGCGGGCGGGAGCGTCCCGCCCGGCGTAACGTCCCGGCGTGACGTCCCGGCGTGACGGCGTGACTCCGGGCGTAACGTCGTGGTCGTCCCGGGCGGCGGGGCCGCCGCGAAGCGCAGCCGAGAGCAGCCAGCGAGAGAAGATCGAGCGAGCATGTCGGTGTTCCGCAGGGCGATGGTCTACCTGGGCCTCGTCGACGACGAAGACGAGTACTACGACGACGACGGCGGCTACTACGCGGAACCCGAGCCCGCGGCCGATCGCCCCCAGCCGCAGCGCGCCCGCCGCGCGCGGCACCACCGCCCGCCAACGGCGACGCGAGCCCGGTCACGGTGATCCGCAGCCGCCGCGACCCCGACGACGAGGAGGACGGCCGCGCCGCGCCCGGCGCCGGTGCGCCCGGTGCCGATGCCCGCGACGCGCGTCCACGTGATGGAGCCGAAGGGCTTCAACGACGCGCAGGAGGTGGGGGACCGCCTGAAGTCGGGCCAGCCGGTCATCCTCAACCTCCAGGGCGTCGAGCGCGACCTGCAGCGGCGGCTCATCGACTTCTCGAGCGGCCTGGCCTACGCGCTCAACGGCACGATGTCGAAGGCGGCCGACCAGGTCTTCCTGCTCACGCCCTCCAACGTGGAGGTCTCGGAGGAGGAGAAGGAGCGCCTCTCGGCGCGCGGCCTCTACCGCTCCACGCGCGGCTGACCCGTGCGCCAGATCCTGTGTGCCGCGATCACGGTCTACATCGTCGTGCTCTTCGCGCGCGCGGTGCTGTCGTGGTTCCCCGTCCGTCCGGGCACGGGGCTCGCGCAGGTCTCGATGCTGCTGCGCGACCTCACCGAGCCGGTGCTCGCACCGCTGCGGCGCGTGATCCCGCCCGCGGGCATGTTCGACCTGTCGTTCCTCGTGCTGACGATGGGGTTGTTCATCCTGCGGGCCGCGATCTGCCCCTGAGCGCGCGCGTGCGGTGACCCGCCCGCGCCCGGCCGCGGGGCGTGCGGCGCGACGGCCGCGAGACCCGGGGGAATGCGCGCCGGGTCGCGAGGGCACGCCTACACTGCGGGCATGGAGATCAGCCCTCGAGAGCTGCGGGACGTGGAGATCGCCGAGGCCTGGCGGGGGTACCACCGGGACGTGGTGAACGACCTCCTCGAGCGGGCCGCGGCGACGATCGAGGCCGCGAACCAGCGCGTGCGCGAGCTGAGCGAGCGGCTGTCGGCGCTCCAGGCGGAGGCCGGGCGCGGGCGCGAGACCGAGGACATCCTCCACCGCACGTTGCTGCTCGCCCAGCGCGCCGCGGACGAGGCGGTCGCCGAGGCGCAGCAGCGCGCGCGCCAGATGGTCGAGGAGGCCGAGATCCAGTCGCGCAAGATGCTCGCCGAGGCCGAGGCCGACGCCCGCCGGCGCGGCGAGACCGAGCGCCGCCGTCTCGAGGAGGAGGTGCTCGACCTCGCCGCCCGGCGCGACGCGCTGCTCGGAGACGTCGAGGCGCTGACCCGCTTCGAGAACGAGTACCGCGACCGGCTCGCCCGCGCGCTGGAGGCGGACCTCGCGGCGCTGCGCCAGCGCCCGTCGGCCGCGCCCGGCCCGCAGCCCGAGCCGCACGAGGTCGAGCTCCCGGGGGCGGAGCGGCGCGAGACGCCGGCGGCCGGGCCCGCCCCGGCGGCCGAGGGACCGGGTGGCGGCGGGCCGCCGACGCGACCGGTGCCCGCGGCGGCGCTGTTCGACCAGTCCGCCGAGCCCGCGCGCGCCGAGGCGGCGCCGCCCGCGCCACCGCGGCCGTTCACGACGGCGCCGCCCGCCGCGGGCACCGCCCCGGGTCCGTCCGCCGGCGCCGACACGCCCGCGGCCGCGGGCACGCCGGCGGCGGAGCGCCCGGGCGAGCCGCGCCCCGCGTACGCGTCCGAGCCGCCGGTCGGCGAGCGTCCCGGCGAACCGGGCGCCGGCGGGCCGCGGCCCGGAGAGCCGCAGGGGATCGACCTGCTCGGCGAGGGCGACGCGGTCGAGGCCGAGGTGCTCGACGACGACGCGTTCTTCGCGACGCTGCGCGAGGCGGTCCACGACGACGCGCCGCTCGGTCCGCGCGACGACCAGGAGGACGAGCAGCGCCTCGACTTCCTCGACGACGACCGGTCGTCGTTCCGCGACGTGTTCCGCCGCCGCCGCTGACGCGGCTCAGGCCTTCCGCATCTCCACCCAGACGGGCTCGCCGTCGACCGTCGCGGTCGCCGGTCCGGGCGGGACCGCGCCCTCGACGGCGTCGAATGCGACCGCCAGCACCTCGCCCGCGATCCAGTCGCGGTGGGCGCCGACCGCGGCGAGCACCCGACCGGCGGCGTGGAACCGCACGACGACCCGGTCCGAGAGCGCGAACCCGTGCGCCTTGCGCAGGTCGTTGCACAGCCGCACCACCTCGCGGGCGATCCCCTCGGCGCGCAGCGCGTCGTCGAGCGTCAGGTCGAGCGCGACCGCCCGGGGGCCGTCCTGCGCGAGCGCCAGCTCCTCGTGCTGCTCCGCGCGGATCTCGACGTCGGCCGGCCCGAGCTCGACGGTCTCGCCGTCGACGTCGAGCCGCAGCGTGCCGTCGGACTCGAGGGTGCGCCGCACCTGCGCGCCGTCCGCAGTCGTGAGCAGCTCCTTGACGCGAGGGAGCAGTGGCCCGAGGCGCGGGCCGAGGGCCCGGAAGTTCGGCTGCACGCGGTAGTGCAGCAGCCCCTCGAGGGTCCGCACGAGCTCGAAGCGTTTCACGTTGAGCTCGTCGGCGACCTCGCGCACGAGCTCGTCGCGCAGCGACTCGCCGGCGCCGACCAACCCGAACGCCCGGGGGAGCGGCTGGCGGACCCCGATCCTCGCGTCGGCCCGGGCCGCGCGCCCGAGCGACACGAGCTCCCTCGCGAGGGCCGTCTCCGCCTCGAGGCCGTCGTCGATCGCGGACTCGTCGACGGCCGGCCAGTCCGTCAGGTGCACCGACTCCTCGGTGCGCGCGAGGTTGCGGTACATCTCGTCGGCGAGGAAGGGCAGGTACGGGGCGAGCATCTGCGCGCACCGCAGCAGCGCCTCGTGGAGCGTCGCGTGGGCGCCGGGGTCCGACGACCGCCAGAAGCGCGGCCGCGAGCGGCGCACGTACCAGTTCGACAGGTCGTCGACGAGCGCCTCGAGCGCGTGGGCGCCGGCCAGGGCGTCGAACCGCTCGAGCGCGTCGGTGACGGTCCGCAGCGTCCGGTGGACGCGGGAGCGGATCCAGCGGTCGAGCACGTGGGTCGCGGCGGCGGGGGTCGCGCCGGGCTGCCAGCCGTCGAGGTTCGCGTACGTCACGAAGAAGGCGTACGTGTTCCACAGCGTCAGGAGGAACTGGCGCGTGCTCTCGTCGATGCCCTGCACGTACACGCGCTTGGGCGTCCACGGCGATCCCGACGAGAACATGTACCAGCGGAGCGCCTCGGCGCCGCGCGTGTCGAGGATCGTCCAGGGGTCGATGATGTTGCCCCTGGACTTCGACATCTTCTGCCCGTCCTCGTCGACGATGTGCGCGAGGCACACGACGTTGCGGTAGGGCGCCTTGCCGAACACGAGGGTGTTGACGGCGAGCAGCGTGTAGAACCAGCCCCGCGTCTGGTCGATCGCCTCGCAGACGAAGTCGGCGGGGAAGCGGTCGCCGAAGGTGTCCTCGTTCTCGAACGGGTAGTGGAACTGCGCGGCCGGCATCGATCCGGAGTCGAACCAGGCGTCGAGCACCGGCTCGACGCGGGTCATCGTCCCGCCGCAGTCGCAACCGATGGTCACCTCGTCCACGTACGGACGGTGGAGGTCCATCCCGGTCAGGTCGCGGCCGGACCGCTCGGAGAGCTCGGCCACCGAACCGATGCAGACGCGCCCGCCGCACTCGCCGCACTGCCACACCGGGATCGGCGTCCCCCAGTAGCGGTCGCGCGACAGGGCCCAGTCGACGTTGTTCTCGAGCCAGTCGCCGAAGCGGCCGTGCTTGATGTGCTCCGGGTGCCAGTCGACGGTCTCGTTCTCGCGCAGCAGCGCGTCCTTCTGCGCGGACGTGCGCGCGAACCAGGTCGGCTTCGCCCAGTAGACGAGCGGTGTGCCGCAGCGCCAGCAGTGCGGGTAGGAGTGCGTGTAGTCGACGACGGCGACGAGGCGACCGGCGGCCGCGAGCTCCTCGGTGAGCGCCGGGTCGGCGTCCTTCACGAACCGGCCCGCGTGCGGACCGAGCGCGGGGCCGAAGCGCGCCGAGCCGTCGACCGGGTTGAGGACCGGCAGGCCCTCGCGGGCGCCGACCTCCCGGTCGACCTCGCCGAACGCGGGGGCGAGGTGCACGATCCCGCTGCCGTCCTCGACCGTCACGAACTCGTCGGCGACGACGCGCAGCGGGTCGCCGTCGCGGGGCAGCTCGACGTAGTCGAACGGACGCTCGTAGTGGAGCCCGACGAGCTCGGTGACGGGCACTTCGCCGACCACCCGGGCGTGCTCGCCGAGCACGTCGTGCACCCGGGCCCGCGCCATCACGAGGTCGCGGCCCCCGCCGGGGGCCTCGACGCGGACGTAGTCGACGTGGGGGCCCACGGCGACCGCGACGTTGGACGGGAGCGTCCACGGCGTCGTCGTCCACACGAGGAGGTCGAGGTCGCGCTCGACGAGGGGGAACCGCACGTACACCGACGGCTCCGTGACGTCGCGGTACGCGCCGGGCTGGCCGAGCTCGTGCGACGACAGCGCCGTGCCGCAGCGCCCGCAGTAGGGGACGACCTTGAAGCCCTCGTAGATGTGGCCGGCGTCCCACATCCGGCGGAACTGCCACCAGACGCTCTCGATGAACTCGTTCGACAGCGTCCAGTACGCGCCGGCGGTGTCGAGCCACATGCCGATGCGGGCGGTGAGCGCCTCCCAGTCCTCGACGTACCGCTGCACCGAGGCGCGGCAGCGGGCGTTGAACCGCTCGATGCCGTACTCCTCGATCTGCTGTTTGCCGGAGAAGCCGAGCTCCTTCTCGACCTCGACCTCGACGGGCAGGCCGTGGCAGTCCCAGCCGCCCTTGCGGGCGACGTGCTTCCCGCGCATCGTGTGGAAGCGCGGGTAGATGTCCTTGAACAGCCGGGCCCAGACGTGGTGGATGCCCGGCTTGCCGTTCGCCGTGGGCGGGCCCTCGTAGAAGACCCACTCGGGGGCGTCCTTGCGCCGGCGCAGGCTCTCCCCGAACACGTCCTGGTCGCGCCAGCGCGCGAGCACCCGCTGCTCGAGGTCGACCAGGCGCAGGGTCGGGTCGACGGGCTCGAACGGCATGGGGTCACGTTACTGAACGGCCCCGTGCCGCCCGCCGGACCGGCGGGCGGCACCGAGGGGCGGCGGGGCGGGCGCGCGGGCGCGCCGCCGCGACGCACTCCGGCGATACAATCCGCCCCCTTCCGAGCCGCCCCCGGCGGACGTTCGGCGCCCGGCGACGCCCGGGGGCCCCGGGAAAGGACCAGATGGCCAGGTCGACGAAGGCGACGGGCGCCGCGAGGCAGGGCGCGAAGCGCCCGGCCGCGACGGCCCGGACGGTGGCGAAGCCGAAGAAGTCGCCGGCGAAGGCGGGTGCCGCGAAGGGCGGCGCGAAGCCGGCCGAGCCCGCCGCGAAGTCGAAGGCCAAGTCCGCGGGCCGTCCGGCCGAGAAGAAGTCCGTGACGAAGACGGCGGCGAAGACGACGAAGGCCGCGGCCAAGCCGGCCGCGAAGGCGGCGAAGGCCACCGCGGCGGGCGGGGCGCGCGCCGGCACGCGGCGCGGCCGCGAAGGCGGCGGCGAAGCCGGCCAAGGCGGCCCCGAAGCCGGCGGGCGGGCCGAAGCCCGCCAAGGCACCCCGGGCGCCGAAGGCCGCGCCGGCCAAGGCCGCGCCGGCGAAGGCCGCGACGGCCCCCAAGCCGAGGAAGCTGCCGCCGCCCCTCGCCGCGAGCACCCTCGACAAGCTCCGCGAGCGCCTCGTCGAGGAGCGCGACCGCCACCTGCGCCAGGCCGAGGAGCTCGCCGCCGAGGCGGAGGCCCTCGCGTCCGAACGGGAGCCGGGCGACACGCAGTTCGACGAGGAGTCGGGCGAGGGCGACACGGTCAGCGTCGAGCGCGAGCGCGACCTGGCGCTGTCGGCCAGCGCGCGCCAGACCGTGGAGGACATCGAGCGGGCGCTCGCCCGGATGGCCGACGGCACCTACGGGCTGTGCGTCACCTGCGGCGACCGGATCCCCGTCGCCCGCCTCGAGGTCATCCCGTGGGCCGAGCAGTGCGTGAAGTGCAAGGCCCGTGGCGAGCGGCGCCGCTGAGGGACCCCCCGACGCGCCGCGCCGGGCGCCGCGCCGCCGCCTCCTGGCCGTGTTCGGGGTCGTCGCCGCGATCGTCGCCGTCGACCAGCTCACGAAGGCCTGGGCGGTGTCGGCGCTCGCCGACGGGCCCGTCTCGGTCGTGGGCGACACGGTCGAGCTCCGCCTGGCGCGCAACCCCGGCGGCGCGTTCGGCCGCTTCCAGGGGTACACGCCGCTGCTCGCGGTCGGCGCGATCGTCGTGACGTTCGTGCTCGTCCGCATGGCCCGGCACGCGACCGACCGCGTGACGCTCGCGGGGCTCGTGCTGCTCCTGGGCGGCGCGCTCGGGAACCTCGCCGACCGCGTGTTCCGCGCACCCGGCTTCCTGCGCGGCCACGTCGTGGACTTCGTCGCGGTCGGGTGGTGGCCGGTGTTCAACGTCGCCGACTCCTGCATCACGATCGGCGCGCTGATCCTCGTGCTGCGGACGCTGCGCCCGCCGCCGTGAACGAGCGCGGGCGCCCGGACGCGGCCGGGCCGCCGGAGCCGCCGGAGCCGCCGGAGCCGGTCGAGCCCTTCGTCGTGCCCGAACCGCTCGACGGCGAGCGTGTCGACCGGGCCGTCGCGCTGGGCACGGGGTGGAGCCGCGCCGTCGTGGCGCGCCTCGTCGACGCGGGGGAGGTGCTCGTCGGCGGCCGGCCGGTCGCCCGGAGCCGGCGCCTGCGCGCGGGCGAGGTGGTCGAGGTCCGCGCCGCCCCGGCGGTCCCGGCGCCCCCCGGCCCCGAGCCGGGGGTCCCGGTGGCGGTGCGCCACGAGGACGCCGACGTCGTCGTGGTGGCCAAGCCCGCCGGCCTCGTGGTGCACCCCGGCGCCGGCCACGAGCACGGCACGCTCGTGAACGGGCTGCTCGCGCGCCACCCGGAGATCGCGGGGGTGGGCGACCCGTACCGGCCGGGGATCGTGCACCGCCTCGACCGCGACACGAGCGGGCTCCTCGTGGTGGCGCGCTCGGCGCGCGCGTACGAGTCGCTCGTCGGCCAGCTCGCGCGGCGGTCGGTCGAGCGCCGCTACGTGGCGCTCGTGTGGGGCCACCTCCCGGCCGCCCGCGGGCTCGTCGACGCGCCGATCGGGCGTTCGCAGGCGCGCCGGACGCGCATGGCGGTGCGCGACGAGGGCAAGGAGGCCCGCACCGAGTACGAGGTGCGCGAGGTGTTCGACGCGCCGGCCTGCAGCCTGCTCGAGTGCCGGCTGCGGACCGGGCGCACCCACCAGATCCGCGTCCACCTCGCGGCGATCGGGCACCCGGTCGTCGGCGACGCCCCCTACGGCGGGGCGCGCGACCCGATCCCGTGCCCGCGCCCGTTCCTCCACGCGGCCGTCCTCGCGTTCGACCATCCCGCGACCGGCGAGAGGCTGCGGTTCGAGGAACCGCTCCCGGCCGACCTGCGCGCGGTGCTCGACGCGCTCAGGCCGTCGGCGCGTCCGGGTGCCCGATGAGCGTCCGCTGCACGAGGTCGGCGAGCGTCACCTTCTCGAGCTGCCGGCGCGTCTCCTCCTCCACGCACGCCCAGACCTCCTGCAGGACGCAGTGGCCCTCGCAGTGGTCGGGGTGCTCGGCGAGCGGCAGCGACGGCCCCTCGACCGCGCCGACGATGTCGGCGAGCGTGATCTCCTCCGGGGCACGCGCGAGCACGTAGCCGCCGCCGACCCCGCGCTTCGAGCGCACCAGGCCCGCGCCCTTCGCGGTGAGGAGGATCTGCTCGAGGTACGGCTGGGGGAGGTTCGTCCGCTCGGCGATCTCCTTCACCGACGTCGGCTGGTCGCTGCCGTGCAACGCGAGCGACAGCAGCGCCCGCGCCGCGTAGTCGCCGCGCGTCGACACCTTCACCGCCCCATGGTCGCGTAGATTCCGCCTGTGGTGGAACCAGCGGTCGGCCCGGTGCTGCCGGACCTCGAGGGCGCGTCGGTGGCCGCACTGGTGCCGGCGCTGCTCGGCGGCGGCGACCGCGCCTGGCTGCCCGCCGCGGTGCGGGACGCCCGCGCCGTCGTGCTGTTCGTGCTCGACGGCCTCGGGTGGCGGTCCCTGCGCGAGCACCGGGAGCGGATGCCGACCCTCGACGCCATGGAGGGCGGGCCGATCACGACCGTCGTGCCGTCGACCACCTCGACGGCGCTCACCTCGATCGCGACCGGTCTCGTGCCGGCCCGCCACGGCGTGCTCGGGTACCGGATGGTCGTCCGCGGCGAGGTGCTGAACGTGTTGCGGTGGTCCGTCCCCGACGGCCGCCGCCCGCCCGACCCGTTCGACGTGCAGCGCCACCCCGCGTTCCTCGGCCGCGACGTCCCGGTGGTCACGAAGTCCGAGTTCCGCGACTCGGGGTTCACCCGGGCGCACATGCGCGGCGCGCGGTTCCACGGGTGGTCGAGCACCGCGGTGCTGGTGGAGCACGTCGCGCGCCTCGTCGGGGCGGGGGAGCGGTTCGTGTACGCGTACTACCCGGGGGTCGACTCGGTCGCGCACGAGTTCGGGCTGCGCGACGGCTTCTACGCGCGCGAGCTCGCGCTCGCGGACCGGCTCGTCGCCGAGCTGCTCGACGTGCTCCCGGAGGACGCGGCGCTGCTCGTGACCTCCGACCACGGGCAGGTCCACCTCGACGAGGACGACTGGCGCGAGCTCCCCGAGCTCGAGCCGCTCGTCGAGCGCATGGCCGGCGACGGGCGGTTCCGGTACCTCCACGCGCGCCCGGGAGCGGCCCGCGAGCTGCGGGAGGCGGCCGAGGAGGTGGTGGGCCGCCTCGCGTGGGTGCGGTCCCGCGCCGAGGTGCTCGACGAGGGGTGGATCGGCGTGGGCGCGACCGGCAGCGTGCCCGGCCGCCTGGGCGACGTGGTGCTGGCGTCGTCGGGCCCGACGGCGTTCGTCGACCCGGCGCTGCGCGTCGAGACCCGCCTGCGGTCGGGCCACGGCAGCCTCACCGCCGACGAGATGCTCGTGCCGCTGCTCGGCGCGCGCGGCCGCCGGTGACCGCCCCGGCGGACGCCACGCCGCGCCCGGCGCGCGCGGTCACGCGGGCCGGGCGCCCGACGGAGGGCGGGCGGGACCGCACCGCCGGCGACCTCGACGACGGCGACGCCGTGGCCTGGACGGTCACCGGCGTCGTGGCCGGCGCGCTCACGGGACTGTGGCTGACGCGCGGCGCGTGGGGCCCGGGCCTCGTGGCGGGCGGTGACGTGACCGCGCACCTGGTGCGCGCCGACTTCGGGATCGCCGAGATCGTCGCGCGAGGGCGGCTCGACGGCTGGTCGCCGCGGTTCATGCTCGGTCACCAGCTCTTCCTCTTCAACGGGCCCGGGGTGACGTGGGCGATCGCGCTGCTGCGCGCCGCGACGTTCGGCGTCGCGTCGAACCCCGGCGCGCTGAAGGCCCTCGTGATCGCGACGTTCGCGCTCCAGCCCGCCGCGGTGGCCTACCTCGCCCGGTCGCTCGGGCTCGACCGGCGCGCCTCCGCGCTCGCGGGGATCCTGTCGCTCACCGTGTCGGTCGGCTTCGGGCTCGGCATGGAGGGCACGTTCGTCAACGGCCTGGTGTCGCACCAGCTCGGCGCGCTGGTGTTCTTCGTCGCGCTCGGCGCGCTGCTCCGCCTGGTGCGCGAGCCGCGGTCGTGGCGCCGGCGCGCGGTGGCGGGCGTGGCGGTCGCGGCGCTGGCCGTGACGCACGTGATCTCGACGGTGCTGCTCGCCCTCGTCGCGCCGATCGCGGTCGTGCTCGTGCTGACGCGTGACGACCTCGCGCGCGGGCGCGAGATCGCGGCGGGCCTGGCGGCGGCGGGCGCGGTCGCGGTCGGCCTGGGCGCGTTCTGGCTGTTCCCGTTCGCGGCCGGCCAGGAGCTGCGCGGGCCCGTCGTCACCTGGGGCACCGACCCGTTCGAGCGGCGGGTCGCCGCGCTCCTGCGCGGCGACCTCGTGTGGACGCCGGCCGTCGCGAAGCTGGTGATGACGGGCTGGGTCGCGGCCGCCGCGTGCTCGGTCGCCCGGAGGCGGCGGTACGCGCCGCTGCTCGCGCTCCCGCTGCTCGTGCTCGTGGCCGCCCACGTGGCGATCGAGTACCCCGGGCCGGGCGACCTCACCATCCAGCTCGCGAACCGGGCGCTCGGCTACGTCGGCGTCCTCGCGCTGGTGCCGGTCGCCGCGGTCGCGGGCGACCTGCTGGGCACGGCGGGCCGGCGGCTCGCGGGCCGGGGGGCGGGCACCGCGCTCGCCCTCGCCGCGGTGGCGTGCGCCGTCGCGTTCGTCGCGCGCAACGGGCACGAGGAGCTCGCGGGCGAGCTCGGGCCGCCGGCGCCCGAGATGCGGGAGGCCGCCGAGCGCGTCGCCTCGCTCGTGCCCGAGGGCGCCCGCTTCGCGGTGACCCGCGACTACCCGGCCGAGATCGCGCGCACCGGCGTGATCGAGCCCGCCCGCTGGCTCGCGTGGGCGTCGGGCCGCGACGTGCTCAACGGCTTCAACCCCGAGGCGTCCGTCGCGGGGAGCGCGGCGTTCGCGGCCGACGGACCCCGCGAGGGTGAGACGGCCGACGAGTGGTTGCGCGAGCTGCGCCGGCTCGGCGTGTCGCACGTGGTCGTGACCCGGCCCGACGTGCGGGAGGCGCTGCGGTCGGCGTCGCTCGCGTCGCCGGTGTGGGCGCGCGGGGAGCTGTCGATCCACGAGGTGACCGCCGACGACGGCGGGCCGGCCCCGCCGGGCGCGCAGACCGACGTCCCCGCCGAGGTGACGTTCGCGGGCGACGCGCCCGAGCGGCCCGCGTGGACGGTCGACGCGGCGGCGCCGGCGACCCTGACGCTCGCGCTGCAGTGGTCGCCCAAGTGGCACGCGAGCGTCGACGGCGCGCCGGCCGCGATCGCGCGCACCCCCGACGCGCTCATGGCCGTGCGGGTGCCGGCGGGGGAGCACACCGTGCGCCTCGCGTACCGGCCCG
This sequence comes from Acidimicrobiia bacterium, assembly GCA_026002935.1. Lineage (GTDB taxonomy): Bacteria > Actinomycetota > Acidimicrobiia > IMCC26256 > PALSA-610 > BPGH01. Next base: position 2,523,007 of record BPGH01000001.1, on the reverse strand, counting down.
ACGCGGTCGACCGCGCCGGCGCGGCGGTCACGGCCGCGACGCTCCTCGCGCTCGGGGCCGTGTGGCAACGCCGCCGTCTCGCCCCGGTGTGGGCCCGGGCCGCGGCGGCCGCGCGCGCCGCCCGGGCGGGCGGCGCCGGCCCCGCGGGCGGGGGTCACGGCCGGCCCTTGTCGGGGACGGCGCGAGCCCCTAGGCTCGAATGACAGCCGTGTGATTCGTCCACAGGCTGTGGACACCTGTGGAGGAGTCGCCGGCCGGCCCGGCGGCACGGGCCTGACGGGGCCCGACGAGGGGACGCAGACGAGGGAACGTGGCGGAGTCGTTCGTCCACCTGCACCTGCACACCGAGTACTCGATGCTCGACGGCGCCTCGCGCGTCGCGGAGGTGGTCGCGGCCGCGGCCGCCGACGGCCAGCCGGCGGTCGGGATCACCGACCACGGGAACATGTACGGCGCGCTCGAGATGTACAAGGCGGCGCGGGACGCCGGGGTGAAGCCGATCCTCGGGATGGAGGGCTACTTCACCAACACGTCGCGCTTCGACCGGCCGCGGCGCGCCGATCACGAGATCTTCCACCTCACGATGCTCGCCGAGACCGACGAGGGCTACCGCAACCTCATCAAGGTCACGAGCGCCGCGTACCTGGAGGGCTACCACTACAAGCCCCGCTGCGACTGGGAGCTGCTCGAACGGCACCACGCGGGGATCACGGCCACGACCGGCTGCCTCGGCGGCCTCGTCTCGCAGCTCCTGCTGCAGGGGGAGGAGCGGGCCGCGCTGGAGGCCGCCGCACGGTTCCAGGACATCTTCGGGCGGGAGCACTTCTTCGTCGAGCTCCAGGACCACGGCATCGAGGACCAGGCGCGCACCCTGCGGCCGCTGCTCGAGATCGCCCGCAAGCTGCGCGCACCGTTGCTCGCGACCAACGACAGCCACTACACGCACAAGGAGGACGCGGAGGCGCACGACGCGCTGCTGTGCGTGCAGACCGGCGCGCTGCAGAGCGACCCGAAGCGGTTCAAGTTCGAGGGCGACGAGTTCTACATCAAGAGCGCGGCCGAGATGCGCCACGTGTTCCGCGAGCTGCCCGAGGCGTGCGACAACACCCTGCTGATCGCGGAGCGCGCCGACGTCCAGATCGAGTTCGGCCAGGCGGTGCTCCCCGCCTTCCCGGTGCCGGAGGGCTACGACGAGAACTCCTACCTGCGCGAGCTGACGATGCAGGGGGCGAAGGAGCGGTACGGCCCGAGCCCGCCGCTGCACGTGCTCGAGCGCATCGAGTACGAGCTCGACGTCATCAAGGCGATGGGCTTCCCCGCCTACTTCCTCGTGGTCTGGGACCTCGTGCGGTACGCGAAGTCGCGTGGGATCCGCGTCGGGCCCGGGCGGGGGAGCGCGGCCGGGTCGTGCGTCGCGTACTGCCTGCGGATCGTCGACATCGACCCCATCAGGTACGACCTGCTGTTCGAGCGCTTCCTGAACCCCGGGCGCAAGCAGATGCCCGACATCGACATGGACTTCGACTCGCGGTTCCGGGGCGAGCTGATCCGCTACGCGGCGCAGAAGTACGGGCACGACCACGTCGCCCAGATCGTCACGTTCTCGACCATCAAGGCCCGGGCCGCCGTGCGGGACGCGGCGCGGGTGCTGGGGTACCCGTACGCGGTCGGCGACAAGATCGCGAAGCTCATGCCGCCGCTGATCATGGGCCGCGACACGCCGCTCGCGGCGTGCTTCGAGCCGACCGAGCGCTACGCCGACGGCTACAAGATGGCCGCGGAGCTGCGCCAGCTCTACGAGGAGGACCCCGACGCGCGCCGGGTGATCGACGTCGCACGGGGGCTCGAGGGGCTGCGCCGCCAGGACAGCATCCACGCGGCGGCGGTGGTGATCACCCGGGAGCCGCTGACCGAGTACCTGCCGGTCCAGCGCAAGCCCGAGCCGGGCACGCCGATCGAGGACGCCCCCGTCGTCACCCAGTACGAGATGCACGGCGTCGAGGAGCTCGGCCTCCTCAAGATGGACTTCCTCGGCCTGCGCAACCTCGACGTCATGGAGATCGCGCTCGACCTGGTCGAGCGCACCACCGGCGAGCGGCCCGACCTCGACGACGTCCCGCTCGACGACCCCAAGACGTACGAGCTGCTGCGGCGGGGCGACACGATCGGCGTGTTCCAGCTCGAGGGCGGCCCGATGCGCGCGCTGATGCGCTCGCTCGCGCCGACCACCTTCGAGGACGTCGCGGCGCTCGTGGCGCTCTACCGGCCGGGGCCGATGGCCCAGAACTGGCACAACGAGTACGCCGACCGCAAGAACGGCCGCAAGCCCGTCACCTACGACCACCCCGACCTGGAGGAGATCCTCGCGCCGACCTTCGGCCTGATGATCTACCAGGAGCAGCTCATGCGCGTGTCGCAGAAGCTGGCGGGCTACACGCTCGAGGAGGCCGACAACCTCCGCAAGGCCACCGGGAAGAAGATCCGGGAGCTCATCGCGAAGGAGCGGACGAAGTTCGTCGAGGGCTGCGTGCGCAACGGCCACCCGCGGGACTTCGCGGAGCGCTACTTCGACACGATCGAGCCCTTCGCCGACTACTCGTTCAACAAGTCCCACTCGGTCGGCTACGCGCTCGTCGCCTACCAGACGGCCTGGCTGAAGGCCAACTACCCGGTCCAGTACCTCGCCGCGCTGCTCACCAGCGTCAAGACCAACCTCGACAAGGCCGCCGTCTACCTCAACGAGTGCCGGCTCCTCGACATCCCGGTGCTCGTCCCCGACGTCAACGCGTCCGAGAGCGACTTCTCCTGCGAGTTCGACCCGGCCACGGGCAAGGGCGCGGTGCGCTTCGGGCTCTCGGCCGTGCGCAACGTGGGCGAGGGTGTCGCGACGCTGATCATCGCCGAGCGCGAGCGCAACGGCCCGTACGCCGACTTCCACGACTTCTGCGAGCGGGTCGACGCGGCGGTCCTCAACAAGCGGACGATCGAGTCCCTCGTCAAGGGGGGCGCGTTCGACTCCCTCGGCCACCCGCGGCGCGGGCTGTGCACGGTGTTCGAGCAGGTCACCGACGTCGTGCTGCGCCGCCGGCGCGAGCGCGAGGCCGGCACGATGTCGCTGTTCGACCTGGGCGGCGGCGACGACGACCAGGCACCGCTGTTCGACGACCGCCTGCCGATCCCCGACCTCGAGTACGACAAGTCGGAGCGGCTGCGCCTCGAGAAGGAGATGCTCGGCCTGTACGTCAGCGACCACCCGCTGATCGGCGCGCAGCGCTCGCTGCGCCGGCTCGTCGACTGCAGCGTCGCCGACCTCGCCGACCTCGACGACGGGGCGCTGCGCACCGTCGGCGGGGTCGTGACCGGGCTCGCGCGGAAATACACCAAGCGCGGCGACCTCATGGCGACGTTCGTGCTGGAGGACCTGACGTCGTCGATCGAGGTCATGGTGTTCCCCAAGACGATGCACCAGTACGGCGAGCTGCTCGCCCCCGACGCCATCGTCACCGTGAAGGGCCGCCTCGACGGCCGCGACGACACGCCGAAGCTCATCGCGACGGAGATCACATGGCCGGAGGTCCACGTCGACTCGGGCCCGCCGGTGCGCCTGCGGGTCCGGTCGGCGGCGCTCACGCCGCAGCGGGTCGCGCGCCTGAAGGAGATCCTCACCGCGCACCCCGGCGACAGCCCCGTGTTCGTCCACCTCGTCGGGGCCGACAAGGAGACCGTGCTCCAGCTCGGCGAGGAGTTCTGCTGCACCCCCGCGAGCGGCCTGTTCGCGGAGCTGAGGGTCTGCTTCGGCGCCGACTGCATCATCTGAGCGCGTCCGCGCGCCGGGCCGGCCGGCGCCCCAACGGGCCCGCGTGTGCCGCCCACTACGATCCGCCGGATGCGGATCGGGATCCTGGGGGCGACCGGCCCCGCCGGCAGCGGGCTCGGGGCGCGGCTCGCGAGCGTCGGCCACGAGGTGCTGTTCGGCTCGCGGGCCGTCGACAGGGCGCGCGCCGCGGTCACCGACCTGGAGAAGCGCTGGGGCGACCGGGTCGCCGGCCGGCTGATCCCGTGTGACAACGCGTGGGCGTGCGACGCCCCGGTCGTGATCCTCGCGGTCCACGCGGACTCCGCGATCCCGACCGTGCAGGAACACGCCGAACGGCTCCCCGGAAAGATCGTCGTGTCGATGGCCAACAACCTCGTGAAGCACGGCGACGAGTTCAACGCGGTGCTGCCCCCGCACGGCTCGGTGGCCGCCGAGATCCAGGCCCTCCTGTGGCGCTCGCGCGTGGTGACCGCGTTCCACCTCGTGCCCGCGGCCGAGTTCGCCGACCTCCACCGGGACATGGAGAGCGACGTGGTCGTGCTCGGCGACGAGGACGAGGCGAAGCAGACGCTGATGGAGATCACCGCCGGGATCCCCAACCTGCGCGCGCTGGACGGCGGTTCGCTGCGCAACGCGGTGGGGATGGAGACCTTCGCGGCGATCCTGCTCACGATCAACGTGCGCCACAGGATGCGGGCGAGCCTCCGGCTCACGAGCGTCTGAGGCCCGCCCGGCACCCGGCGCGGTCTAGGGTGGCCGCCGTGGGCCTTCGCCTGTACGACACCGCACGGCGGGCGGTCGTGCCGTTCGAGCCACCCCGCGTCGTGCGCATGTACGTGTGCGGGATCACGCCGTACGACTCGACGCACCTGGGGCACGCCGCGACCTACCTCACGTACGACCTGTTGATCCGCCGCCTCGAGGACCTCGGGCACGAGGTCCGCATGGTGCGCAACATCACCGACGTCGACGACTCGATCCTGCCGAAGGCGCGCGAGCTGGGTGTGCCGTACCTCGAGCTCGCCGAGGCGGAGACCGCGCGCTTCCACGCGGACATGGAGGCGCTCGACATGCGGCCCCCCGTCGCCGAACCCCGCGCCACCGAGGCCGTGCCGCACATCGTCGAGCTGGTGTCTCGCCTGCTGGAGTCGGGCCACGCGTACCTGACCCACGGCACCGCCTACTTCGACGTCTCGACGTTCCCCGAGTTCGGCAAGCTCTCGCACTACTCCGAGGACCAGATGGTGCGGCTCGCCCGCGCGCGCGGCGGCAACCCCGACGACCCGCACCGGCGGGCCCCGCTCGACTTCGTCCTGTGGCAGCCGTCGCTGCCCGACGAGCCCGCGTGGCGCGCGCCCTTCGGCGTCGGCCGGCCGGGCTGGCACATCGAGTGCTCGGCGATGGCGATGCACGAGCACGGCGACACCCTCGACCTGCACGGCGGCGGCACCGACCTGATCTTCCCCCACCACGAGTGCGAGATCGCCCAGAGCGAGGCGCTCACCGGCGTGCCGTTCGTCCGGCACTGGATGCACTCGGCGATGGTCAACTACGAGGGCGAGAAGATGTCGAAGTCGCTCGGGAACCTCGTGTTCGTGAGCGACCTGCTCAAGGTGGCCGACCCGCGCACGATCCGCCTCGCGCTCATGCGGCACCACTACCGGCACGGGTTCGAGTGGTACGACACCGACCTCGAGGACGCGACCGCGCTGCTCCACCGGCTGCTCGCCGCCGCCACCCGGCCCGACGGCCCCGACCCGCGCCCGTTCGCGCAGCGCGTCCGCGACGCCCTCGACGACGACCTCGACGCCCCCCGGGCGCTCGACGCGCTCGACGACCTCGCGAGCGCGGTCCTGTCGGGCGGGTCGGACCCCACGGCGCCGGCCGCGCTGCGCGACCTGGGTCGCCTCCTCGGACTCGACCTCGAGCGCCCGGTCGCGGTCGGCCCCGACCGCTGAGGCCGCCGGCGCGCACGCGCCGCGGCCGGCCGCGGGTCAGCGGGTACCCTCCCCGCGTCGCCGGGTCCGGCCGCCGGGTGCGGCCGCCGGACGGCTCATGAACCCCCGCCGACCGTCGACCGAGAGCCCGATGAGCGAGCAGATCAAGGTCACGCTCCCCGACGCCTCCACCCGCGAGTTCCCGCGCGGTACGACGCCGGGCGAGGTCGCCGCGGCCATCGGGCCGCGGTTGGCGAAGGCCGCGCTCGCCGCCCGGGCCGACGGCGAGTGGATCGACCTCGCGACGCCGCTCGAGCGCGACGTCGCCCTCGAGATCGTGGTGCCGGAGTCGGACGCCGGGCGGGAGGTGCTGCGCCATTCGGCGGCGCACGTGCTGGCGCAGGCCGTGACGCGCCTGTACCCCGGCGCGAAGTACACGATCGGCCCGGCGATCGCCGACGGGTTCTACTACGACTTCGACCTGCCCGGCGGGCGCACGATCAGCGACGAGGACCTCGCCCGGATCGAGGAGGAGATGCGGGCGATCGTGCGTGCCGACCAGCGCTTCGTGCGCGAGGAGCTCGGCTACGACGACGCGCTCGCGCTGTTCGCCGACCAGCCCTACAAGGTCGAGATCATCGAGAAGGTGCGGGCCGGCGACGCGTCGGACGAGGACGCCGGGGAGGCCGGCGGCGACGGCGGCGTCTCGGTGTACCGCAACGTCGTCGACGGCCGCGTCGAGTTCACCGACCTGTGCCGGGGCCCGCACGTACCGTCGACCGGCCGGCTGCGGGCGTTCAAGCTGACGAAGGTCGCCGGCGCGTACTGGCGCGGCGACGAGAAGGGGCCGATGCTCCAGCGCGTCTACGGCACCGCGTGGGAGTCGCAGGCCGCGCTCGAGGAGTACCTGCGGCGGGTGGAGGAGGCGGAGCGCCGCGACCACCGGCGGCTCGGGGTCGAGCTCGACCTCTTCTCGTTCCCCGACGAGGTGGGCTCGGGCCTCGCCGTCTTCCACCCGAAGGGCGGGATCGTCCGCCGGGTGATGGAGGAGTACTCGCGCCGCCGCCACGAGGCCGCCGGCTACCTGTTCGTGAACTCGCCCCACCTCGCCCGGGAGGACCTCTTCCGCATCTCGGGTCACCTCGACTGGTTCGCGGAGGGCATGTTCCCGCCCATGCACTTCGAGGAGGGCGGACGCGACGGCGCGGGCAGCAACTACTACCTGAAGCCGATGAACTGCCCGTTCCACATCCTCGTCTACCGCCACCGCATCCGCTCGTACCGCGAGCTGCCGATGCGGCTGTTCGAGTTCGGCACGGTGTACCGGTACGAGAAGTCGGGGGTGGTGCACGGGCTGACGCGCGCGCGGGGCTTCACGCAGGACGACGCGCACATCTTCTGCACCAAGGAGCAGATGGACGCGCAGCTCGACGAGCTGCTCGACTTCGTGCTCGACCTGATGCGCGACTACGGCCTCGACGACTTCTACCTCGAGCTCTCCGACGAAGCCGCGAGGAGAAGGCCGTGGGCAGCGACGAGGAGTGGGAGGAGGCGACCGAGGCGCTGCGGCGCGTCGCGTCGGGCCGCGACCTCGACCTCGTGCTCGACCCGGCGGCGGCGCGTTCTACGGCCCGAAGATCTCGCGTCCAGGCCAAGGACGCGATCGGGCGCACGTGGCAGATGTCGACGATCCAGGTCGACTTCCAGCTCCCGGCGCGCTTCGACCTGCACTACGTGGGCGCCGACAACGAGCGCCACCGCCCGATCATGATCCACCGCGCGCTGTTCGGGTCGCTGGAGCGGTTCTTCGCGATCCTGTCGAGCACTACGCGGGCGCGTTCCCGTTGTGGCTCGCGCCGGTCCAGGTGACGGTGCTGCCGGTCGCCGACCGCCACGCCGCCTACGCGTTCCGCGTCGGCGACCGCCTGAGGGCCGAGGGCTTCCGGGCCGAGACGGTCGACGCCGCCGCGGGCGCGCTGGGTGCCCGCATCCGGCGGGCGAAGCTGGAGAAGGTGCCGTACGTGCTCGTGGTCGGCGACGACGACGTGGAGCACGGCACGGTCGGTGTCAACCGGCGCGGCGAGGACCACCCCGAGCGGGGGGTCCGGCTCGACGAGCTCGTCGAGCGGCTCGCGGCCGAGGTCGCCGAGCACCGCTGATGCTCGAACGGCTCTGGGCCGGCTGGCGGGCCGAGTACGTGTCGCATCCCGACACGGGACGCGACGACGCCGGCTGCGTCATGTGCTCCCTCGTGCACGCCCCCGACGACGAGGAGGCGCTGGTCCTCGAACGGACGCCGCTGACGATCACCGTCATGAACCTCTACCCCTACGGCTCCGGACACCTCATGGTCGCGCCCGTGCGCCACGCCGCGAGCTTCGTCGACCTCGACGACGACGAGACGCTCGCGATGGCACGCGCGCAGGTGCGGGCGCTGCGCGCGATCGGGGCGGCCTACGCCCCCGACGGCATGAACGTCGGCGCGAACCTCGGCCGGGCGGCGGGGGCGGGCGTGCCGGGCCACCTGCACGTGCACGTGCTGCCGCGCTGGAGCGGCGACACGAACTTCATGACCGCGGTCGGCGAGGTGCGGGTCCTGCCCGAGGCGCTCACCGTCGGCTACGCCAAGCTCCGGGCGGCGTGGCCGCCGGGGGTGACGGCGACGGTTCGCCGCCCGCCGGCACCCGCCGTTAGCGTCGGGTGACGATGCGCGGCTCCGGCGACGAGGACGGGCGCGACCCCGAGGGCGACGAGCTCCCCGAGGAGCTCGACGTCACCCTCGTCGGCCCGTACACGTTCCCCGACATCGCGCGCCGGCGCATCGCGGGCACGATCCACGCGTTGCTCGCCGCCGGGTGCGCCTGGGCCGGCTTCGCGTACGACAACGGCGGCCTCCTGCTCGCCGCCGTGCTGCTCGGGGGCACGGCGGGCTACCACTTCCTCGCCGCGTGGCCGCTGCGGATCGACCAGACCGAGGCGCTCGCGACCGCGAGCCGCACCGTCGGCTTCCCGGTCGGGCACGCCTCGGCGCAGCTCGCGTGGCGCGGGCTGCGCAGCCGGCCGACCTGGCGGATCCTCCTGTACAGCGCCGACGAGCCGCCGAGCATCCGCGGGCTGGTCGAGTTGGACGCCGTTGACGGCACCGTGCTCGGCGACTACACGGAGGCGAACCCGGAGGACTGGTCGGACCACGGCGCCTGACCGCCGCGGCCGGATGCGAGGAGGGAAGCGGTGCGGTCGTTGTGGGCCGACTTCAAGAAGTTCGTGTTGCGCGGGAACGTCCTGGACCTCGCGGTCGCGGTCGTGATCGGCGCCGCCTTCACGGCGGTGGTCAACTCGTTCGCCAACGACGTGCTGATGGCGTTCGTCGGCGCGATCTTCGGCAAGCCGAACTTCGACGCGGTGGTGTGGAACGTCGGCGACGGCGAGGTGTACGTCGGCCGCTTCGTGACGTCGCTCGTCAACTTCCTGATCGTCGCGCTCGGCGTGTTCGTCGCGGTGAAGATGTTCGAGACGCTCCAGAACCTGCGCCGGCGGCCCGGCGCCGAGGAGGAGGCCGAGCCCCTCACGCGCAGCGAGGAGCTGCTGACCGAGATCCGCGACCTGCTGCGGGACCGTCGCTAGCCGCGGCGCGCCCGGGACTCAGGCGCCCGCGGCGGCCTTCGACGCGGCGACGATCCTGTCGACGAGGTGCGCGGGGACCGGCTCGTAGTGCGAGTGGCGGACGCTGAACCGGCCCCGCCCGCCGGTCATCGACCGCAGGTCGATCGCGTACCGCAGCAGCTCCGAGGTCGGGACGAGCGCGGTGATCTCGACCTCGCCGCCGCCCACCGACGCGCTGCCCTGGATCCGGCCGCGCTTGCCGTTGAGGTCGCCCATCACGTCGCCCTGGTTCGCCTCGGGAACGGTCACGACGAGCTCGCTCACCGGTTCGAGCAGCACCGGCCCGGCCTTCTGCATCGCCTCCTTGAGGCCGAGTGACGCCGCGGTCTTGAAGGCCATCTCGGAGCTGTCGACGGAGTGGGCCTTGCCGTCGAAACAGGTGACCCGCACGTCGACGATCGGGAAGCCGAGGGGGCCGCCCGACTCGGCGGTCTCGAGGACGCCCTTCTCGACCGCGGGCAGGTACTGCTTCGGGATGACGCCGCCGACGATCTGGTCGACGAACTCGATGCCGCTGCCGCGCTCGGTCGGCTCGACGCGCAGCCACGCGACCGCGAACTGCCCGTGGCCGCCGCTCTGCTTCTTGATCTTTCCCTCGGCTTCCGCGGTCGAGGAGATCGTCTCCCGGTAGGGGACGCGCACCTCCTCGGTCTCGACCTCGACGCCGAACTTGCGCGCGAGACGCTCGATCGCGATCGACAGGTGCGTCTCGCCCATGCCCCGCAGCAGTGTCTGGTGGGTCTCGGGGTCCCGCTCGACGCGCAGCACCGGGTCCTCCTCCTGGAGGCGGTGGAGCGCGTTCGCGAGCTTGTCCTCGTCGTTCTTCGACTTCGCGCGGATCGCGACCGACAGCAGCGGCTCCGGCGGGGAGAACGGCTCGACCTCGACGTCGGTGCCCTTCGCCGCGAGCACGTCGCCGGTCGCGACGTCGCTCAGCTTCGCGACGGCGGCGATGTCGCCGGGCGCGACCGACTGCACGGGGTCCTGCTCCTTCCCGCGCAGCGTGAACACCTGGTGGAACCGCTCGTCGTGCCTGGTCCGCGCGTTGGTGAGCACGGCGTCGTGCTCGAGGGGGCCCTGGCGGACCTTGAACAGGTTCACGTGCCCGACGTAGGGGTCCACCATGGTCTTGAAGACCTCGACGGCCGGCGGGCCCTCGGCCGCCGCGGGCGCGGGCGCCTCCTCGACGAGGAACCGGGCGAGCCGGTCGACGCCGACGAGCTTCGTGGCGCTGCCGCACAGCACCGGGAACACGGTGCCCGACGCGATGCCGGCCGCGAGGGTGCGCGCCAGCTCCGCGGTCTCGATCGGCTCGTCCGCGAGGTAGCGCTCCATGAGCGCGTCGTCGGCGACGACGATCCCCTCGACGAGCGCGTCGTGGACCGCGTGCTCCTCGGTCTCCATGTCGGCGGGGACGGCGCCCTCCTCGCCGTGCACGTCGCCCGAGTAGGTCACCGCGACGTCGTCGAGCAGCTCGACCACGCCGGTGAGCCCGGCCTCCTCGCCGATCGGGAGCTGCAGCGGCGCGACGCCGGTGCCGAACAGGTCCTTGAGCTGGTCGAGCGTGCGCGCGTAGGAGGCGCGCTCGCGGTCGAGCTTGTTGACGAAGAACGCGCGCGGGACGCCCTGGCGCTCGGCCATCTTCCAGGCGACCTCGGTCTGGACCTCGACCCCCTCGACCGCCGACACCACGAACAGCGCCAGGTCGGCGGCCCGCAGCGCCGCGGCGACGTCGCCGACGAAGTCCGCGTACCCGGGGGCGTCGAGCAGGTTCACCTTGTGCCCGTCGAGCACGAACGGGGCGAGCGCGAGCGACACGGAGATCCCCCGGCGCTGCTCCTCGGGGTCGAAGTCGCACACGGTGGTGCCGTCCTCGACCCGGCCCATGCGGGCGAGCGCCCCGGAGGCGTACAGCAGGGCCTCGGCCAGCGTGGTCTTGCCGGCGCCGCCGTGACCGACGAGGGCGACGTTGCGGATCCTGGCCGTCGGGAACGTCTCCACCCAGTACCCCCCGGGGAAGCGGCTCGGAGCGGCGATTCTACGGACGGGGCCGCCGGCGCGGGAAGGCCGCGCCGGGCGGCGCGGCGGCCGTGACCCGGGCGGGGCGGGGGCGGCTGGTACCCTCGTCGGCGCGCTCGCGGACGCGAGCACGACGCCGGCCCGGTGGAGGTCCCATGCTCGACCGACGCTGGCGCAGCAGTGTCGAGCAGACCCTGGGACCGCTCGGCGCCGCGCTGCGCCGCCTCGGGGTCAGCGCCGACGCGTTGACCGTGTTCGGCCTGCTGTGCTCGGTCGTCGCGGCCGTCCTCATCGCGTCCGGCCACCTCGGATGGGCGGTCGTCGCCGTGGTCACGGCCGGGGTGAGCGACCTGCTCGACGGGGTGATCGCACGCGGCAGCGGGCAGGCGAGCCCTCGCGGCGCGTTCTTCGACTCCGTCGCCGACCGCGTGTCCGACGCGCTGTTGCTCGGCGGCGTCGCGTGGCACCTCGCCGGCGAGGGCTCGCACCTCCCGGTGCTCGCGTTCGCGGTCGGCGCCGCCTCGATGCTCGTCTCCTACGAGCGCGCGAAGGCCGAGTCCATCGGCGTCGCCGCCCGGGGCGGCCTCATGGAGCGCGCGGAGCGGTTCGTGTTCCTGTCGGTCGGCCTCGCGTTCGGCGTCCTCGTGCCCGTGCTGTGGGTGATGCTCGTGCTCACCCTGTTCACGGTGGTCGACCGGTTCCGGCGCGTGTACCGGGCCGCGGACCGCCCGCAGCGCCCGCACCCGCGCGTCCCCCGGGCGCCGCGTGCGGGGCGCCCCGCGCTGCGCGACTGGTGGAGCTCGCGCCGGATCGACCGCACCGCCGGCCGCGACCGTCCCCGCCACCGCATCGCCCGGCGCGCCCGCCGCCCCTGACCCGTGTCGCGCCCGCGCGACCGGGCCACCGCCGCCGCCTACCGCGGCGCCGCCGCGGTCGCCCAGCGCCTGCCCGTCCCGGTGGGCGTCGCCGCCGCCCGCATCGCGGGGCGCCTCGCGCCGTGGGTCATGCCCGGGCGCCGCGCGATGGTGGCCCGCCACCAGCGGCGGGTGCGCGGCCACGCCGACCGCGCGGCGGTCGCCGCGGTGTTCGCCTCGTACGCGCGCTACTGGTACGAGATGTTCCGCCTCCCGGCCGACGTGCGCGCCGGGCTGATCGACGCGTACTTCACCGTCGACGGCTACGAGCACGTCGAGGAGGGCCTCGCGGCCGGGCGGGGCGTGATCCTGGCGCTGCCGCACCTCGGCGGCTGGGAGTGGGCCGCGGCCTGGATGGCCGGGCGCGGGCACCGGATGCTCGCGGTCGTCGAGCCCGTCGAGCCGGTCGAGCTGTTCGAGTGGTTCGTGCGCCAGCGGCGGCTGCTCGGGCTCGACGTGGTGCCCCTGGGCGCCGACACCGGGCGCCAGGTCGCGTCGGCGCTGCGCGGGGGCCGGATCGTGTGCCTGCTGAGCGACCGCGACCTCACGGGGGACGGCGTCCCCGTGCGGTTCTTCGGGGAGCCGACGACGCTGCCGGGGGGACCCGCGACGCTCGCGCTGCGCACCGGGGCGGCGCTCCTGCCGCTCGCGGTCTACTTTCGGGCGGGCCGTCACCACCACGCGGTGATCCGGCCGCCGATCCCCGTCGCACGCGAGGGCCGATTGCGAGCGGACATCACCCGCATCACGCAACTGCTCGCCGACGAGCTCGAGGCGCTCGTGCGCGCCGCGCCCGAGCAGTGGCACCTGATGCAGCCGAACTGGCCGAGCGACCGGGGGTGACGCGGTGCGGGTCGTGATGGTCAGCCCCTACTCGCTGTCGCGCCCCGGCGGCGTGCAGAAGCAGGTGCTGGGGCTCGCGCGCGAGCTGCGCCGACTCGACGTCGACGTCCGCGTCCTCGCGCCGTGCGACGGCCCGCCGCCCGAGCCCGGCGTCACCTGCGTCGGCCCGACGGTCGAGTGGGACTCGAACGGCTCGATCGCCCCGATCTCGCCGGGTCGTGCCACCGCGCGCCGCACCGCCGAGGCGATCCGCGCGGTCGAGCCGCACCTCGTGCACCTGCACGAGCCGGCGGTCCCGGGGCCCTGCCTCACCGCGCTCATCGGCTTCGCGGGCCCGATCGTCGCGACGTTCCACGCGTCGGGCGAGCTCCTCCACCAGTGGAGCCGCCCCGCACTGCGCACGATCATGAACCGCGTCACGTGCCGGGTCGCGGTGTCGGAGTCCGCGCTCGCGACCGCGCGCGCGAACTGGAGCGACGGCGACTACGTCGTGCTCTGGAACGGCATCGAGGTCGAGCAGTGGGCACGGGGGCCCGTCACGCCCTCCGACCGGCCCGCGGTGTTCTTCGTCGGCCGGCACGAGCCGCGCAAGGGGCTCTCGGTCCTCCTCGACGCCTGGCGCGGCATCGACCGCGAGGCGACCCTGTGGGTCGCGTCCGACGGGCCGCAGACGGCCGCGCTGCGCGGGCGCCGGGTACCGGGGGTCGAGTGGCTCGGCCGCTTGCCGGAGGCCGAACTGCGGGCCCGGATGCGGGGGGCGGCCGTGTTCTGCGCCCCGTCGCTCGGCGGCGAGTCGTTCGGCGTCGTGCTGCTCGAGGCGATGGCGGCGGGGGCGCCGGTCGTCGCCTCCGAGATCGACGGGTACCGCAACGTCGCCCGCCCCGGCGTGGAGGCCGTGCTGGTCCCGCCGGGCGACCCGGTGGCGCTGCGCGACGCGTTGCGTGCGCTGCTCGACCAGCCCGACCGGCGCGCGGCCCTCGCGGCGCGCGGGCGGGCCCGGGCCGAGGAGTTCTCGATGGCGCGGCTGGCGGCGCGCTACCTGGAGCTGTACGAGCGGGCGCTCGTGGCCGCGCCGCGTCCGTGATCCGCGACGCCGGTGCCGTCGAGCGGCTCGCCGTCGAGACCGCCGACCGCGTGCGCGCGGCGGTCGTGCCGCGCCTCGGCGACCCCGGGGCGCGCGTGCGCGTCGGCGTCGCGCCCGGCGGGGACACGACCATGGCGATCGACGAGGTCGCCGAGCGGGTGGTGACCGAGAGCCTGCGCGAGGCCGGCGACGTCGCGTTCTTCTCGGAGGACCAGGGGTACGTCGCGTTCGGCACCCCGCGCGCGATCCTCGTCGTCGACCCCGTCGACGGGACGCGGCCCGCGGCCGCCGGGCTCGAGTCGTGCTGTGTCTCGATCGCGGTCGTCCCGCCCGACCCCGACGCCACGCTCGGAGACGTGGCCTTCGGCGTCGTGCAGGAGCTGAAGGAGGGCACGCGCTTCGTCGCCCGGCGCGGCGGGGGCACCCGCGTGGAACGGCCGGACGGCTCGACGGTGGCGGTGGCGCCGTCCGCCAACACCGACCTGCGCGCGCTGTTCTGGACCGCCGGGCTGCGCGGCCGCCCGGCCGTGCCGATGGCGGTCGCGCTCGCGGAGCTCATCGACGGCTCGTCGATGCGGGGCGGCTTCTTCGACCTCGGTTCGGCGACCTTCGACATGACGCGCATCGTCACGGGCCAGCTCGACGCGTACGTCGACATCGGCCGGCGGGTCGCCGACGAGGTCCCGCAGGCCGAGCAGATGTTCCGCGCGGTCGGCGAGGGCGCGGTGTGCACCAACTTCCCCTACGACGTCGCCGCGGCCGCGCTCGTGGTGCAGGAGGCCGGCGGCGTGGTGACGCTGGCCGACGGCCGCCCGGTCGACGACCGGCCCGCGGTGGGCTCGGGGGACGGCTACGGCCTGGCGGTCGTGGCGAGCGCGTCCCGCCCGCTGCACGAGCTGCTGCTGGACGCCGTGGAGCGCGGCATGGAACGCCTGCGGGCCTGGCTCGCCGGGCCGGGGCGCGGCGCGCCCGGGGTGCCCGGCGCCGGCGCGGCGCACCCGTAGACTCGTCGGCCGTGACCGCCGTCATCGTCATCGTCGCGATCGTCGTCGTGCTCGTGATCGCGTTCGTCGTCATGTACAACGGGCTCGTCCGGCTGCGCAACCGGATCGACAACGCCTGGTCGCAGATCGACGTCCAGCTCCAGCGGCGCCACGACCTCGTGCCGAACCTCGTGGAGACGGTGAAGGGGTACGCCGCGCACGAGCGGGAGACGCTCGACGCGGTCGTGCGGGCGCGCAACGCCGCGCTCGAGGCGCAGGGGCCGGCGGCGCAGGCGCAGGCCGAGAACGTCCTCACCGGTGCGCTGCGGCAACTGTTCGCGCTCGCCGAGGCCTACCCCGACCTGAAGGCGAACCAGAACTTCCTGGGCCTCCAGGAGGAGCTGACGTCGACCGAGGACCGGGTCGCATACGCGCGGCAGTTCTACAACGACAGCGTGCTGAACTACAACAACAGGATCCAGTCCGTCCCCTCGAACCTGATCGCCAACATGTTCGGCTTCGCGCCGAGGGAGTACTTCGAGGGGGACGACGAGGCGCGGGGCGTCCCGCGCGTCCAGTTCTGACCCCGGGCCGGCGCGACCGTGTACGAGCAGATCAGTGCGAACAAGCGCCGGAGCGCGCTCCTGATCCTGGGCTTCGCGCTGCTCGTCGCGGCGGTGGTCGTCGTGATCAACGTCCTGTTCGGGGGCGGGCTCGTGGGGTTCGTCGTCGCGCTGGTCGTCGCGGTCGCGCTCTCGGTCGGCTCCTACTACAACAGCGACCGGATCGCGCTGGCGATGAGCCGGGCCCGCCCCGCCGATCCGCGCGAGTACGCGCGCTACCACAACCTCGTCGAGGGCCTGTGCATCGCGAGCGGGTTGCCGAAGCCGCGCCTGTACGTGGTCGACGACCCGGCGCCCAACGCGTTCGCGACGGGCCGCAACCCGAAGCACGCGGCGATCGCGGTCACCACGGGGCTGCTCGAGAAGATGAACCGCGTGGAGCTCGAGGGCGTGCTGGCGCACGAGCTCAGCCACATCAAGAACTACGACGTGCTGGTGATGACGCTGGCCGTGACGATGGTCGGCGTCGTCGCGCTCCTCGCCGACTTCTTCCTCCGCTTCGCGTTCTGGGGCGGGACCCGGCGCGACGACCGCGGCCCGGCGGGCGGGATCCTCGCGATCTTCGGCATCGTGCTGCTCGCGCTCGCGCCGCTCGTGGCGCGCCTCATGCAGTTCGCCGTGAGCCGCCGGCGCGAGTACCTCGCGGACGCGTCCGGGGTGTCGCTGACCCGCTACCCGCCCGGCCTCGTGTCCGCCCTCAGGAAGCTGCAACACGACCGCACCGTCATCGCCAGCGCCTCGAAGGCGACGGCACACCTGTGGATCGAGGAGCCGCTGGAGCTCGAGCACAAGAGCGCCGCGACCCGGTTCAACCGGCTCTTCGCGACGCACCCCCCGCTCGAGGACCGCATCGCCGCCCTCGAGGCGATGTGACCCGACCCAGGAGCACCGCCATGCGCCCGACCCGCACCGTCTCCCTGCTCGCCGCGTTCCTCGCCGCCCTGGCGATCGCGGGCGCGTGCGGCGGCGGCGACGGCGACGAGCCCGGGGCCGAGCCCGAGCCCGCGACCACCACGACGACCGAGCCGGCCGTCGCGCCGCTCACGGGCCTCGTCGACGAGGGCGGCGCGGCGGCGACGCGCGGGCCGCTGTCGGTGAAGATCGACAACGCGAACGCCCGGCGCCGCCCGCCGCAGGCGGGCCTCGAGGCCGCCGACGTCGTGTACGAGGAGCCGGTCGAGGGTGCGACGCGCTTCCTCGCGGTGTTCCACTCCACGCTGCCCGCCCGCATCGGCCCGGTCCGCTCGACGCGCTTCGTCGACCCGGGGATCGTGTGGCCGTTCGGGGGCCTGTACGTGTACTCGGGCGGCACCGCCGACAAGGTCGCCGCGATCGAGGCCTCCCCGGCCCAGACGCTCGACGAGACCGCGCTCGTCGCCGCCGGGGCGCGCGAGCGCGACCCCGGGTTGCCGGCGCCGCACAACCTGTTCGTCCTCCCCGAGGCGCTGCTCGCCTGGGAGGGGGTCGAGGACCGCTCGCCGCCCGAGCCGCTGTTCCGGTACCTCGACGAGGGCGCGACCTTCGGCGGCGACCCCGCGAGCCTGGTGGTCGTGCCGACGCTGTCACGCGCGCAGTACCGGTGGGACGCCGCGGCGGGCGCGTGGATGCGGGAGGCGCTCAACGGCGGCTCGGGCGCGCCCGTGCCGCACCTCACGGAGTCGGGCGCGCAGGTCGCGCCGCAGAACGTGATCGTGCAGCGCATCGCCGGGGTCGACGACGCGTCGGTGCTCGTCGGCGAGGGGCCCGCGTGGGTGTGCAGCCAGGGCCGGTGCACCGCGGGCCTGTGGCGGCGCGCCGCCCTCGAGGCCCGGACCGAGTGGGTCGGCGCCGACGGCGCCGAGATCCGCCTGGCTCCGGGGCGGACGTGGGTCCACCTCGTCACGTCGGGGGAGCCCACGATCACCCCCTGACGCCACCCCCGGAGGCGCGGCGCGGGGCGGCCCGCCCGGCCGGCGCGGCGGCCGCCGGAGCAGGGGGGAGGGCGCCGGTAGACTCGTGCCCATGGCCGAGCAGCGCGCGACCGGGACCGCACGGGTGAAGCGGGGCCTCGCGGAGATGCTGCGCGGCGGCGTGATCATGGACGTCGTCACCCCCGAACAGGCGAGGATCGCCGAGGACTCGGGGGCGGTCGCGGTGATGGCGCTCGAGCGCGTCCCGGCCGACATCCGCCGCGACGGCGGCGTCGCGCGCATGAGCGACCCCGCGATGATCGAGGGGATCCAGGCGGCCGTCACGATCCCGGTGATGGCGAAGTGCCGGATCGGGCACTTCGCCGAGGCCCAGGTGCTCCAGGCCCTCGGGGTCGACTACGTCGACGAGTCGGAGGTGCTCACCCCCGCCGACGAGGCGCACCACGTCGACAAGTGGGCGTTCACCGTCCCGTTCGTCTGTGGCGCGACCGGCCTCGGCGAGGCGCTGCGGCGCATCGCGGAGGGCGCGGCGATGATCCGCTCGAAGGGCGAGGCGGGCACGGGCAACATCGTCGAGGCGGTCCGGCACCTCCGGTCGATCCTCGGTGACATCGAACGGCTCCGGGTCGCGCGGCCCGAGGAGCACTACGCCTGGGCGAAGGAGCTGCGCGCGCCGGTCGAGCTGGTGCAGGAGGTCGCCGAGCGCGGCGAGCTCCCGGTGCCGTTGTTCTGCGCGGGGGGGATCGCGACGCCGGCCGACGCGGCGCTCGTCATGCAGCTCGGCGCGCAGGCCGTGTTCGTCGGCAGCGGCATCTTCAAGTCCTCCGACCCGGCGAAGCGGGCGCGGGCGATCGTCGAGGCGACCACCCATCACGACGACCCCGAGATCGTCGCGAAGGTTTCGCGCGGCCTGGGCGAGCCGATGCGCGGCGAGGAGATCGCGACGCTCGGCGTGAAGCTCGCCGACCGGGGCTGGTGAGGGCCGGGGGCCGCACCGGTGAGGCCGCCAGGTGAAGGTCGGTGTGCTCGCCCTGCAGGGCGCGTTCCGCGAGCACGCGGAGGCGCTGGGCGCGCTCGGCGCTGAGGCCGCCCTCGTCCGGCGGCCTGAGCACCTCGGCGGCCTCGACGCGATCGTGCTGCCGGGCGGCGAGTCGACCACGATCGACAAGCTGCTCGACACCTCGGGGCTGCGCGCGCCGCTCACCGGGCTGCTGCGCGGCGGGCTGCCGTTGCTCGCGACGTGCGCGGGCCTCATCGTGTGTGCCCGCGAGATCGTCGACGGCCGGCCCGACCAGCGCCCGTTGGGCGTGATCGACGCGACCGTGCGGCGCAACGGCTACGGGCGCCAGCGCGAGTCGTTCGAGGCGGACCTCGAGGTGCGCGCGCTCGCGGGCGGCCCGTTCCGGGGCGTGTTCATCCGCGCACCCGTCGTCGAACGGGTGGGCCCGGCCGTCGAGGTGCTGGCCCGCCACGAGGGCGTCCCGGTCCTCGGGCGCGAGGGGCCCGCCTGGTTCGCGTCGTTCCATCCCGAGCTCGCGGGCGACCTCCGCGTGCACGAGGCGTTCCTCCACGAGGTGAGCTGATGTCCGGTCATTCGAAGTGGCACTCGATCAAGCACAAGAAGGGCGCGGCCGACAAGGCGCGCGGCAAGCTCTTCGCGGTGCTGATCCGCCAGATCGAGGTCGCGGCGCGCCAGGGCGGTGGCGACCCCGACGCCAACGCGACGCTGCGGACGATGATCGGCAAGGCGCGCGACAACTCCGTGCCGATGGACACGATCCAGCGGGCGATCCGCCGCGGCACGGGGGAGGAGGAGGGGGTCGCGTACGAGCCGGTCACCTACGAGGGGTACGCGCCCGGCGGCGTCGCCGTGCTCGTGCAGTGCCTCACCGACAACCGGAACCGCACCGGCGCCGAGGTGAAGAACCTGTTCAGCCGCAACGGCGGCTCGTTCGCCGAGCCGGGCGCGGTCTCCTGGCAGTTCGAGCGCAAGGGCATCGTGCAGGTGGAGCGCGCGGCGGTCTCGGAGGACGACCTGATGCTGCTGGCCGCGGACGCGGGCGCCGAGGACGTCGAGGACCTCGGCGACACCTGGCAGGTGACCACCCCGCCCACCGAGTTGCACGCGGTGCGCACCGCGATCGAGGAGGCGGGCATCGCGGTACGGTCGGCCGACCTCACGATGGTCCCCACCACGTCGGTGGCGCTCACCGACGAGGCCCAGGCGAAGGCGGTGCTCCGCCTCGTCGACGCGCTCGAGGACCACGACGACGTCGAGGCCGTGTACGCGAACTTCGACATCCCCGACGCCGTGCTCGAAGCGGTCGGCGCCTGATCGTTCACGTCCCCGAGAACAGGGGCTGCACCGCGGCGAGCGCCTCCTCGCCCGCGAGCAGCAGCAGACGGTCGCCCGCGTGGAGCACCGTCGATCCCTGCGGGACCTCGTGGGCACCGCCGCGCGCGACGAGCACGACGAGCACACCGGGCGGCAGGGCGAGGTCGACCAGCGTACGCCCGTCGGCACGTGACCCGGGTGCGACGACCACCTCGCGCATGACGTCCTCGGCCGCCCGTTCGAGCTCCGACCCGCTCGCCGTCTCGGGCACCTCCAGGCGGAGCGCCCGGGCGAGGGGGACGATCGTCGTGCCGTCGACGAGGATCGAGGTCAGGACGACGAAGAACACGACGTCGAAGATCGTCCGCGCCTCCGGGAGGCCCTCGGCCTCCGGGAACGTCGCGAGGACGATCGGCACCGCGCCGCGCAGGCCGACCCAGGCGAAGAAGACCTTCTCCCGGAGCTCGAAGCGCGTACCGATCAGCGAGACGAACACCGCCAGCGGTCGGGCGAGCAGGAGGAGCACCGCCGTGACCGCCAGGGCGCGCAGTGCGATCTCGGGGAGGTCGCTCGGGAACACGAGCAGCCCGAGCACGAGGAACATCGCGATCTGCATCAGCCACGCGATCGCGTCGTGGAACCGGGTGAGGCTGCGGCGGTGGACGACGTTCGCGTTCCCCAGCACGAGGCCGGCGACGTAGACGGCGAGGAACCCGCTGCCGCCGACGAGCGCGGTCGATGCGTACACGAGCGCGGCGGCGGTGATGGTGACCGCCGGGTACAGGCCGTCGTACTCGAGCCGCAGGCGGTTGAGTCCCCACACGGCCGCGACGCCGCCGAGCCAGCCGAGCGCGAGGCCGAGCGACATCTGCGCGACGAAGCGGGCGGCGATCGACACGCCCGACGTCGTCTCCGAGGTGGCGAGGTCGAGGAAGCCGAGCGTCAGGAACACCGCCATCGGGTCGTTGGAGCCCGACTCGAGCTCGAGCAGGTGCCGGGTCCGGCCGCGCAGCCGGATTCCGCGCGACCGGAGCACGGAGAAGACGGCGGCCGCGTCGGTCGACGAGACGATCGCGCCGAGGAGCAGGCCCTGTTCCCAGGTGAAGTCGAGTACCCAGCTCGCGAACGCACCGGTGACGACGGCCGTCACGACCACGCCGACGGTCGCGAGCGAGAGTCCGGGCGCGAGCACGCCGCGCACGTCCGACCAGCGGGTGTCGAGACCGCCCGCGAACAGGATGTACGCCAGCGCGACGATCCCGACGGAACGCGCCACCCCGTAATCGTCGAACGCGATGTCGCCGGGCCCGTCGGATCCGGCGAGCATCCCCACGGCGAGGAACAGGACGACGACGGGGACGCCCAGGCGCGCCGCCAGCTTGCTGGTGAGCACCGCGACGAGCGCGAGCGCGGCGCCGACGAACATCCACGCCTCGAGATCGGACACGGGCGCGATCAGCCGAGTCGCTGCTGGAGATGCGCGAGCGAGGCGGAGGGCCCCGCGACCACCACGCGGTCACCCGGCCGGAACTCGTCGACCTCCAGCGCCCCGAGGATCTCCTCGTTCTCGCGGATCACGGCCACGACCGACACGCCGTCGAGGGAGGCGACCTCCTCCGCCAGCCGACGCGCGGTCTCCGGCATGGTGATCGCCTCGACGGTGAGCGCGGTCGGGTCGTGGCGCACCGAGAACTCGGCACCGGTGAGGAGGGCGGCGACGGCGACCGCTTCCGCCTCGGTCAGCGGCAGGCTCGCGCTCGGCTCGTCGTCCCCGGCGCGGGCCATCGAGAGCTCCACGCCGCCCCGGTCGAGCGCGACCACGGTGAGCACGCGGTCGTCCCGGAGGTACATGTCGTAGCGCCGCCCGACTCCGGGCAGCATCGTCTCGAGGATCCGGATCGACACGGGTGCCTCCCCCTGGCGCGGGCCGGCACTCCCTCGGGTTCAGGGTGCCGGCGAAACGGTGCGTGCCGTCGGACCCGGCGGGCCCCGTCGCCGGACCGGGTCCGGCACGCACCTCCACGACCGCGCTCCTCCGGCCCTCGCGTGCCGCGAACGCGTGACGGCCGCCGCGAGCACGGCGACGGCGGCGAGCGGTGCGGCACCCGGCGAACGGGGTGCCGGCGCGGTGGGCCGTACCTCCTTGCGCGCGACGGCGCGCGCCGCGGCGTCCTCGTGGTCGCCGGCGAGGGGCGCCCGGAGCCGACCGTCGTCACCGGGCCCGGGCCGCACCGGCGCCCCGGCCGCCGCGCTCGCCCCGGCCGCCCCGGCCGCCCACACGAGGAGCGCGGCCACGAGCGTCGGCAGGGCGCGGCGCATCGCGCGACCCTACCCATTCCGCTCGCCTCGGGCGCCCGGCCCGTGCAGACTGCGGGGGTGGACGTCGACGCCGCCCTCGAATTCGTCCGTTCGAACCATCACGCGGTGCTCGCGACCCGCCGGCGCGACGGCCGGCCCCAGATGTCCCCGGTCCTGTGCGCCGTCGAGGGCGGGCGAACCGTCGTCGTGAGCAGCCGCGAGACCGCGATCAAGACGAGGAACGTCCGGCGCGACCCATCGGTGTCCCTGTGCGTGCTGACGGACGCGTTCTTCGGCGAATGGGTACAGCTCGACGGCACCGCCCACGTGGTCTCGTTGCCCGACGCCATGGAGGGGCTCGTCGAGTACTACCGGCGGATCTCCGGCGAGCACCCCGACTGGGGCGACTACCGCGCCGCCATGGAGCGCGAACGCCGGTGCCTGATCCGCGTTGCGGTGGCCGCCGCCGGCCCCGACGTGAGCGGGTAGCCGCCGCCCGGGACGGACCA
This sequence comes from Acidimicrobiia bacterium, assembly GCA_026002935.1. Lineage (GTDB taxonomy): Bacteria > Actinomycetota > Acidimicrobiia > IMCC26256 > PALSA-610 > BPGH01. The sequence goes on along the minus strand of BPGH01000001.1, from coordinate 2,500,072 downwards.
GGAGCGCGCCGCGCGCCAGGCGCTAGGGTCCGCTCCATGAGGGTGGCGATGACCGTCAACGGGACCGCACACGACCACGACGTCGAGCCGCGCACGCTGCTCGTGCAGTACCTGCGGGAGGCCTGCGGGCTCACGGGAACGAAGGTCGGGTGCGACACGAGCAGCTGCGGCGCCTGCACGGTGCTCGTCGACGGCGAGTCGGTCAAGTCGTGCACGATGTTCGCCGCGCAGGCCGACGGCGCGTCGGTCACGACGATCGAGGGCCTCGCCGACGGGGACCGCTGGCACCCGGTGCAGCAGGCGTTCCACGAGCACCACGGCCTGCAGTGCGGCTACTGCACGGCCGGCATGGTGATGGCGGCCGTCTCCCTGCTCGACGAGGTGCCCGAGCCCACCGAGCGCGACGTGCGGCTCGGCCTCGAGGGCAACCTGTGCCGCTGCACCGGCTACCACAACATCGTGAAGGCCGTGCTGGCCGCGGCCGAGACCATGCGGGCGGCCCGATGATCCCCGCGGCCTTCGACTACGTGCGCGCCGACTCGGCCGAGGCCGCGATCGGGCTCGTGGCGGAGCACGGTGACGAGGCGAAGCTCCTCGCCGGGGGGATGTCGCTGATCCCGCTCATGAAGCTGCGCCTCGCGACGCCCGCGGTGATCGTCGACATCGGCCGGGTGCGCGATCTCTCGTACGTGCGCGACGCCGGCGACCACCTCGCCATCGGCGCGCTCACCCGCCACCGCGACCTCGAGACGAGCGACGTGCTCGCGCGCGACTGCGGCGTCCTGCGGGCGGTCGCCGCGCAGGTGGGCGACAACCAGGTCCGCCACCGCGGCACGATCGGCGGTTCGGTCGCCCACGGCGACCCGGCGTCCGACCTGCCCGCCGCGCTCGTGGCCCTCGACGCCACGTTCGTGGTGCGGGGGCCGGGCGGCGAGCGCACCGTCGCCGCCACCGACTTCTTCCGCGGCTTCCTCGAGACGGCCCTCGGGCCCGACGAGCTGCTGTGCGAGATCCGCGTGCCCAAGAGCGGCCCGAACGGCTACGCGTACGAGAAGTTCAACCGCCGCGCGCAGGACTGGGCGATCGTCGGGGCGCTCGCCGCGAGGGTCGGCGGGACGACCCGCGTCGCGCTGGTCAACATGGGCCCGGTCCCGCTGCGGGCCGCCGCGGTGGAGGAGGCGCTCGCGGCGGGCGGGTCGGTGCCGGACGCGGCCGCGCTCGCGGCGGAGGGCACCGAGCCCCCCCACGACCTGAACGCGTCGCCCGAGTACCGCGAGCACCTGGCACGGGTGCTCGTGCGGCGGGCGCTCGAGGCGCTCTGAGCGTCGCCGCCGTCGTCCTCGCCGCCGGGCGCGGCACGCGGCTGGGCGGCCCCGTGCCCAAGCCGCTCGTGCCCCTCGGCGGGCGGCCGCTCGTCGCGCACGCCCTCGCCGCCGCCCGCGACAGCGGCCTCGAGCCCGTCCTCGCCGTGGTGTCGGACCCGGCCGTCGCCGCGGCCGCGGGCGCCGTCGGCGGGGTCGAGGTCGTCTGGAACCGTGACCCGGGTGCGGGGATCTCGTCGAGCCTGCGCGCCGCGCTGGGCGCGCTCGGCCCGCGCGGGCACGTGGCCGCCGCGGTCGTGGGCCTCGGGGACCAGCCGCTCGTCGGCCCGGCTGCGTACCGGCGGGTCGCGGCCGCCTACGATGACGGCGCTCGGCTCGCGGTCGCCACCTACGGCGGCGTGCGGGGCAACCCGGTGCTCGTCGCCCGCGACCACTGGCCGGAGGCGATGGGCCTCACCGGCGACGAGGGCGCCCGGGTGCTCCTGCGCCGCCACGGCGCGGTCGAGGTGCCGTGCGACGGCACCGGCGAGCCCACCGACGTCGACACCCCCGCCGATCTCGCAGCCGTGGAGGCCCGATGGAGATCACCGACAGCTTCCGAGTGAGCACCCCGCTCGAGGACACGTGGAAGGTGCTGCTCGACATCGAGCGGATCGCGCCGTGCCTGCCGGGCGCGCAGCTGCAGGAGATCGACGGCGACGAGTACCGCGGTGTCGTGAAGGTGAAGGTCGGGCCGATCACGGCGCAGTACAAGGGCCGGGCGATCCTCGCCGAGGTCGACGAGGCCAACCGCCGGATCACGATCGACGCGCAGGGGCGCGACACCCGCGGGCAGGGGAACGCGAAGGCGACGATCCTCGTGGCGATGGCCGACGACGGCGGCGGCACCCGCGTCGACGTCACGACCGACCTGTCGATCACGGGCAAGGTCGCGCAGTTCGGCCGCGGGGTGCTCGCCGACGTGTCGTCGAAGCTGATGGGGCAGTTCGTCGAGAACCTCGAGCGCGACGTGCTGGGCGCCGCGGGCGGCGTGGACACCGGCGGCGGTGTCACGGAGGTGGTGCACGGCGAGGTGCGCGAGGCCGCGGGCCCGGGTGCGCCGCCGCCGGCGGGCGGCGAGGTGCCGCTCGGCGCCTACGAGGAGCGGGAGGCGGCGACGCTCGGTCCCGACGGAGCCGCCGCCGCGAGCGGGGTGGCCGCGGCGCAGGGCCCGCGGCGCGTGGAGCACCCCGAGGCGGAGCCGGTCGACCTGCTCGGCGTCGCGGGCGCGCCCGCGGCGAAGCGCCTGGTGCCGCTCGGGATCGGGCTGGTCGTGCTGCTCCTCCTCTGGCGCGCCGGGCGCAGGCGCCGCCGCCGATCCCGCCGCTGATCCTGCCCCTGATCCCGCCGGCATCCGCATCCCCCGCCGGGGGGCTGTCTAGGATCGAACCCGTGTTCGATCCCCGCGGGCCGGTGCTCGGCGTCGACCCCGGCGTGTCCCGGTGCGGCTACGGCGTCGTCGCGCGCGCCGGGGGCACGGCGCGGGCCCTCGCCTGCGGCGTGATCCGCACCCCGCCGGGCGACCCGCTGCCGGGCCGGCTCGCCCGGCTCGCCGACGAGCTCGGCGCGCTGGTCGCGCAGTACCGGCCGAGCGCGCTCGCCGTGGAGCGCGTGCTGTTCCAGCACAACGCCCGCACCGCGATGTCGGTCGGGCAGGCGAGCGGCCTCGCGCTCGTCGCCGCCGCCCGGGCCGGGGTCCCCGTGGCCGAGTACAGCCCCAACGAGGTGAAGCTGGCGGTCACGGGCGACGGCCGGGCCGACAAGCGGGCGGTCCAGGCGATGGTGGCGCGCCTGCTGCGGCTCCCGGCGGTCCCCCGGCCCGCCGACGCCGCCGACGCGCTCGCGCTCGCGTGCTGCCACCTGTGGCGCGCGCCGGCCCGCGCGCTCGTGGAGGCCGCGCGGTGATCGGCTCGCTGCGCGGGCGCGTGGTCGAGCGGACGGCGGCCGGCGAGGTGCTCGTCGAGGTCGGCGGCGTCGGCTACCGGGTCAACGTGCCGCTCGGCGCGGTCGCGTCGCTGCCGCCCGGCGGCGACGCGTTCCTGTACACCCACCTGCACGTGCGCGAGGACGCGATGGTGCTGTACGGGTTCACGACCCGCGACGAGCGCGACACGTTCGAGGCGCTGCTCGCCGCGAGCGGGGTCGGCCCGAAGCTGGCGCTCGCGATCCTGTCGGTGCACACGCCCGACGCGCTCCGGCGCTGCCTCGCGGACGACGACCTCGCGGCGCTCGTGATGGTCCCCGGCGTCGGCAAGCGGACGGCGCAGCGGCTGCTCGTCGAGCTGAAGGCGCGCCTCGACGTGCCCGCCGTCGACCTCACGGCCGGGACGGGCGCGACCGTGCGCGCCGAGGTGCGCGACGCGCTGACCGAGCTCGGGTACTCGCCCGAGGAGGTGCGCGAGGTCCTCGCCGCGGTCGGCGACGACGGCACCGTCGAGGACCTCCTGCGCGACGCGCTGCGGATGCTGGCCGGGGCCCGATGAGGGACGAGCTGCTCAGCCCGACCGCCGATCCCGTGGAGGCGGGGGAGGAGACGACGCTGCGCCCGCGCCGGCTGGGCGAGTTCGTCGGCCAGGAGCGCCTGCGCGAGCACCTCGAGATCATGCTGGCCGCGGCGCGCGGGCGCGGCCAGGCCGTCGACCACGTCCTGCTCGCCGGGCCACCGGGCCTCGGAAAGACGAGCCTGGCGGGGATCATCGCCAACGAGATGGGGGCGAGGCTCGCGCCGACGAGCGGGCCCGCGCTCGAGCGCGCCGGCGACCTGGCCGCGATCCTCACCAACCTCGACGACGGCGACGTGCTGTTCATCGACGAGGTGCACCGGCTGCCGCGACCGGTCGAGGAGGTGCTCTACCCCGCGATGGAGGACTTCCAGCTCGACATCGTGATCGGCAAGGGCCCGTCGGCCCGTTCGATCCGCCTCGACCTGCCCCGCTTCACGCTCGTCGGCGCCACGACGCGCACCGGGCTCATCACCGGCCCGCTGCGCGACCGCTTCGGGTTCGTCGCGCGCCTCGACTACTACTCGGCGGACGAGCTCGCGTCGATCGTCGTGCGGGCCGCGCAGATCCTCGGGGTGGCGCTGGAGGCGGCCGGTGCGGCCGAGATCGCCCGGCGGTCGCGCGGGACGCCCCGCATCGCGAACCGCCTGCTCAAGCGGGTGCGCGACTACGCGGAGGTGCGCGCCGACGGCCGCGTCACGGCGGCGGTGGCCCGCGACGCGCTCGCGCTGTTCGAGGTGGACGAGCTGGGGCTCGACAAGGTCGACCGCGCGATCCTCGGCGCCCTGTGCCGCACGTTCGCCGGCCGGGCGGTGGGCCTCGGGACGCTCGCCGTGTCCGTCGGGGAGGCGCCCGAGACGGTCGAGGACGTCTACGAGCCGTTCCTGCTCCAGTGCGGCCTGCTCGAGCGCACGCCGCGGGGCCGGGTCGCGACCCCGGCGGCGTTCGACCACCTGGGCTTGCACACCCCGGGCGCGCGCGGCGAGGCTCCGGGTCTCTTCTGACCCGGCGACCCCGCCCGCGTCGACGAAGGAAGGCCGTCCTTGGAGCCCGTGCACTACGAGGTCCGCGACCGGATCGCCCACGTGACCCTCGACGACGGGAAGGCGAACGCGCTGTCACCGGCGGTCGTCGCCGCGCTCGGCGACGCGCTCGGACGTGCCGAGGACGAGGGGCCCGAACGGGTGGGCGCGCTGCTCGTCAGCGGCCGCCCCGGCATGCTGTCGGGAGGTTTCGACCTGCAGGTGATGCGGTCGGGCATGGAGGCCGCCAGCCGGCTCGTCACCGACGGCGGCGCCCTGTTCAGCCGGATGTTCGGCTCGGAGGTGCCCGTCGTGGTCGCGTGCACCGGACACGCGGTGGCGGCGGGCGCGCTGTTGCTGCTCGCGGCCGACTTCCGCGTCGGCGCGCGGGGCGACTTCCGCATCGGGCTGAACGAGACCCAGATCGGGCTCGTGCTGCCGCGCTGGGCGGTCGAGCTGGCCCGCGAGCGGCTGTCGGTGCGGCACCTCCAGCAGGCGACCGTCGGCGCCCGGCTGTACGACCCGGACGGCGCGGCCGAGGCCGGGTTCCTCGACGCGGTCGTCGAGCCCGCGGACGTCGCAAGCGCGGCGCTCGCCGAGGCCCGCCGGTGGGCCGACCTGCCGCGCGCCGGCGTACCGCGGGCAGGTGCGCATGAACCGGGGCGACCGCCTCGCCGCGCTCGCGGAGGCCGTCGCCGCCGACCGCGAGCGCGTGCTCGACATCGGCCTCGCCGCCGAGTGACGCCCGCGCCCGGCCGCCGCCGGCCCCTGCGCTAGCGTCCCCCGTTCGTGGAGCTCGCGATCGCGTGGCTCGTCCTGATGGGCGGCGCCTTCTACCTGCTGCTGTGGCGGCCGCAGCAGCGCCGGATGGCCGCCGTGCGCGAACTGCAGGCCCAGCTGCGCGAGGGTGACGAGGTCATGACGACCAGCGGCATCTACGGGCGCATCGTCCAGCTCGCCGACGAGGAGATCCGCCTGGAGATCGCGCCCGGGACCGTGGTGCGCGTCGCGCGCGGCGCGATCGGCGCCCGGGTCGGCGACAGCCCGGCGGGCCCCTCATGAGGACCCGGCGCTACGTCGTCCAGCTCGTCGCCACCGTCACCGTGATCGTGGGGACGTTCGTGTGGACGCTGCTCGGCGACGACCGGCCCGTGCTCGGTCTCGACCTCCAGGGCGGCGTGTCGATCGTGCTGTTCCCCGTCGAGGGCTCCGACACCGCCGCGCTCGACACCGCGGCCGACATCATCCGCAACCGGGTCGACGCGCTCGGCATCGCCGAGCCCGAGGTGAACCGTCAGGGCGACACGATCGTCGTCGACCTGCCGGGCGTGAAGGACCGGGCCCGCGCCGAGGAGCTCGTCGGCCAGACCGCCGAGCTGCGGTTCCGCCTCGTCGAGAGCCAGCTCCCGTGGACGGTCCCCGACACGACGACGACCGCCACGGCCGCCGGGTCGTCGACCTCGGTGGCCCCCGGCACCACGGCCGCCACGGTCGCCACGTCCACCACGACGGCCGCGCCCGCGGCGACACCCGGCGGGGACGCACGATCCGCGCCCGCGCCGGCCGGCGACGCAGGGCGCGCCGCGCCGGCCGTCGACGCCGTGCCGATCGCCTCGGCCCGGCCCGCGCAGAGCGACACGACCCCCGCACCCACCCCGGCGCCGGCGGGGGGCACCACGGCCACCACGGCACCGGCGGGGAGCACCACGACCACCACGAGCCCGGCGGGCGCGGGGTGCGCGGACCTCGTGGTCGGCCGCGACGGGAACGTCGCGGACGCGTCGGTGTGGCTGGCCGGGCGCGACGGCGACGGCGACGGCGAGCCCGACGGGTGCTACCTGGTCGGCCCGACCCTCCTCACCGGCCGGGCGATCGCCGACGCCCGGGCCCGCTACGACGAGACCACCGCCGGGTGGATCGTCGACGTCGAGTTCCGCAACGACGACTTCGCGACGCAGGTCGCGCAGCCGAACGTCGGGCGTCAGGTCGCGATCGACCTCGACGGCGTCGTCCAGTCCGCGCCCGTGATCAACGAGGGGATCACGGGCCGCAACGTCGTGATCGAGGGCTCGTTCTCCGAGGGCGAGGCGCGCGACCTCGCACTCGTGCTCCGCTACGGCGCGCTGCCCGTCCAGTTCGACCCCGACGAGCAGACCGTCCAGAGCGTCTCGCCCTCGCTCGGGCGGGACCAGCTCCGGGCCGGCATCGCCGCGGGCCTCATCGGGCTGGCGCTCGTCGCCCTCTACATGGTCGCCTACTACCGCCTCCTCGGGCTCGTCGTGTGGATCGGCCTCGGGCTCACCGGGATGGTGTTCTTCACGATCACCACCTGGCTCTCCGCGAACCGGGGCCTCACGCTGACGCTGGCCGGGGTGACGGGCCTCATCGTGTCGGTCGGCGTCACCGTCGACTCCTACGTCGTCTACTTCGAGCGCCTGAAGGACGAGGTCCGCACCGGCAAGACCGTGCGCTCGTCGCTCGACGTCGGGTTCCGCCGCTCGTTCCGGACGATCGTCGCGGCCGACCTCGTCTCGCTGCTCGGCGCCGCGGTCCTCTACCTGCTCGCGTCGGGTTCCGTGCGGGGGTTCGCGTTCTTCCTCGGGCTGTCGACCGCGATCGACCTCGTGCTCGCGTACTTCTTCATGCACCCCCTGGTCGTGCTGCTCGCCCGCCGCCCCGCCCTCGTGCGGATGCCCGGCGTCGGGATCGCCGCCGGCCTCGACGTGCGGGGGGTGCGCGCGTGACGGTGACCCGCCCCCCGGCCGACGAGGGGATCCCGGGCGTCACGCGCCGGCACCGCCTCTCCGACCTCTACCACGAGCGCACGAACTTCCAGTTCGTCGCGCACTCGCGCCGGTGGGCGGTCCTGTCGGGCACGCTGCTGCTCGTGAGCGTCGTCGCGCTCGCCGTCCGCGGGCTCAACCTCTCGATCGAGTTCGAGGGCGGCACCGCGTGGGTCGTCGAGATGCAGGGGGACCGTGACGCGAGCGTCGCGGAGGTGCGGGAGCTGCTGGAGCCGCTCGGGTTCGCGGACTCCAAGATCTCCGTGTTGACCGGCGCCGGCGGCCAGAGCGTGCGCGTGCAGGCCGAGGTGGTCGAGGACCCGACGCGACGCGCGCAGGCGGGGCTCGCCGCGCTCGCCGGGATCGAAGCGGCGGGCGTGCAGTTCGCGCCCGCCGAGGGCGGCGGTGGCACGTTCACGTTCACCGCGGCGGAGGACGCCGAGCCCACCGAGGAGGCCGTCGCGGGCGTGCTGGCGGACGCGGGGCTCCGCGGGCCGGAGGTCGCGATCGACGGCCGTGAGGTCACCGTGACGGTCGAGGAGCTGCCGGCGAGCCCGCTCCAGCAGGTCGCGGACGCCCTGGCCGGGTACGCCGGCGTGTCCTCGGCCTCGGTGAGCGTCAGCACCGTCGGGCCCACCTGGGGTGAGACCGTCACCCGCAAGGCGGCGCAGGCGATGGTCATCTTCTTCGTGCTGCTCGCGATCTACCTGTCGTTCCGCTTCGAGTGGAAGATGGCGGCGGCCGCGATCCTCGCGGTGCTCCACGACATCGTCGTGACGGCCGGCCTGTACGCGCTGTTCCAGTTCGAGGTGACGCCCGCGACGGTCACGGCGTTCCTGACCATCCTCGGCTTCTCGCTGTACGACACCGTCGTCGTGTTCGACAAGGTCGCCGAGAACGAGCGGACGCTCACGGCGACGGGCGCTCCACCTACGGTGAGATGGTCAACCGGTCCCTCAACGCCGTGCTCATGCGGTCGCTGTCGACGACGCTCGTCGCGCTGCTGCCCGTCGTGTCGCTGCTCGTGGTCGGCTCGCTGATCATGGGTGCCACGGCGCTCGAGGAGTTCGCGATCGCGCTCGCGGCGGGCCTGTTCATCGGGTCGTACTCGTCGCTGTTCGTCGCCGCGCCGCTGCTCGCGTGGTGGAAGGGGCGCGAGCCCCAGTACCGGGCGCTCGCCGACCGGCAGCGGCGGGCGACCCTCGCCGCGGCGTCGGCCGCCACCGGCGTGCCCGTCGTCGCCGACCCGCACGAGCCGCGCGTCGCGGCCGTCGCGGAGGGGGTGCCCGGCCCGCCGGCGGTCGGTCGCACGGTGCGGCCGCGCCCGCGGCGCCAGCGGGGTCGGAAGCGGCGCTGAACCCGGCAACTACCATTGCGCCATGGGCGAGTGGCTCAAGGCGCACGTCCGGGACATCCCCGACCACCCCAGCCCCGGGGTCGTGTTCAAGGACATCACGCCGCTGCTCGCCGACCCGGACGCCTTCGCCCGGTCGGTCGACGAGCTGGCCGAGCCGTTCGACTCCCTCGAGATCGACAAGGTGCTCGGGGTGGAGGCCCGCGGGTTCGTCTTCGCGGCCCCCGTCGCCTACCGGCACCGGGCCGGCTTCGTCCCGGTGCGCAAGCCGGCAAGCTGCCGTGGGACATCGAGTCGCAGGAGTACGAGCTCGAGTACGGCACCGACCTGCTCGAGATCCACCGCGACGCCGTGCACGCGGGGGAGCGGGTCCTGATCGTCGACGACGTGCTGGCGACCGGCGGCACCGCGGCGGCCGCCGCCCACCTGGTGGAGCGCCTCGGCGGGCGGGTCGTCGGCCTGGCGTTCGCCATCGAGCTCGGGTTCCTCGGCGGGCGGAAGAAGCTGGGCGACCGCCGCGTTCACGCGGTCGCGAGCTACGAGTGAGGAGCGCCCCGTGAAGACCGTCCTGCCGCGCCGCCACCGCCCGCAGGTCGACGCCGCCCTGGTGCCGCTCCTCGACACCGTCCGCACCGTCCGCCCCAAGGCCGACACCGCGCTCGTGGAGCGCGCCTACGAGGTCGCGCGCGACGCCCACCGCGGCCAGGTGCGGCGGTCCGGCGACCCCTACATCACCCACCCGCTCGGCGTGGCGATGATCCTCGCCGAGATCGGCCTCGACGCCGCGACCCTGGCCGCGGCGCTGCTGCACGACGCGGTCGAGGACACGCCCGCTCACGCTCGACGACCTCGCCGAGTTCGGGCCGGAGGTCGCCGCCTCGTCGACGGCGTCACCAAGCTCGACCGGCTCCACTTCGACTCCCGCGAGGCGCAGCAGGCCGCGACCATCCGCAAGATGCTCGTGGCCATGGCCGAACGACACGCGCGTCCTCTACATCAAGCTGGCCGACCGGCTCCACAACATGCGGACGATCGGGTCGATGCCGCAGCGAGAAGCAGCGGCGCATCGCCGAGGAGACGCTCGACATCTACGCGCCGCTGGCGCACCGCCTCGGGATGCAGGAGATCAAGCAGCAGCTCGAGGACCTCGCGTTCGCCGTCCTGCACCCGAAGCGCTACGCGGAGATCGAGCAGATGGTGCTCGAGCCGCGCCCCGAGCGCGAGATCGACCTCCGCGCAGGTGATCGACGAGGTGTCGGCCCGCCTGGCCGAGCTCCACATCCCGGCGAAGGTCACCGGCCGGCCGAAGCACCTCTACTCCATCTACGAGAAGATGGTGGTGAAGGGCAAGGAGTTCGACGAGATCAACGACCTCGTCGGCGTGCGCGTGATCGTCGACTCCGTCAAGGACTGCTACGGCGCGCTCGGCTCGATCCACGCGACTGGCGGCCCGGTGCAGGGGCGGTTCAAGGACTACGTGGCGATGCCCAAGTTCAACCTCTACCAGTCGTTGCACACGACGGTGATCGGTCCGCAGGGCAAGCCGGTCGAGTTCCAGATCCGCACCGAGGAGATGCACCAGCGGGCCGAGTTCGGCGTCGCCGCGCACTGGGGGTACAAGGAGGGGAGCAACCCCGCCGAGGACCTCGTGTGGCTGCGCCGGCTGGTCGACACGCAACAGGAGACGAACGACCCGGCCGAGTTCCTGGCCACCCTGAAGTCGACCTCGAGCCAGGACGAGGTCTTCGTCTTCACGCCGAAGGGGCGGGCCGTCGACCCTGCCGGCGGGCGCGACGCCGGTCGACTTCGCCTACGCGATCCACACCGAGGTCGGGCACCGCTGCATCGGCGCGCGCGTCAACGGGCGGCTGGTGCCCCTCGACTCGGCGCTGCACACGGGCGACACGTGCGAGATCTTCACCTCGCAAGGTCGAGGGCGCGGGCCGAGCCGGGACTGGCTCCAGTTCGTCCAGACGTCCCGGGCGCGCTCGAAGATCCGGCAGTGGTTCTCGCGCGAGCGGCGGGACGACGCGATCGACGCCGGCCGGGAGGAGCTGACGAAGGCGCTGCGGCGCGAGGGCCTCCCGGTGCAGAAGCTGGCGTCGTCGGCGGTGATCGCGAAGGTCGCCGAGGGGCTCAACTACGCCGACCTCGACGCGCTCCACGCCGCGATCGGGGAGGGGCACGTCTCGGCGAAGGCGGTGGTGCAGCGCGTGCAGCGGGAGCTGCGCGGCGGGGAGGAGCAGCTCCCCGTCACGGTGCGGCGGCCGCCCCGGGCGCGCAAGCGCCGCAACCAGGGCGTCGGGGTGCACGTGGAGGGGCTCGACGACGTGATGGTGCGGCTGTCGCGGTGCTGCACCCCGGTCCCCGGCGACGAGATCCTCGGGTTCGTGACGCGCGGCCGCGGCGTGTCGGTGCACCGCACCGACTGCGCGAACGCGCTCGCGCCTGCGCAGCCAGTCCGACCGCGTCATCGACGTGGAGTGGGACCACGACGCGCCCGGCGCGTACGTCGTGGCGATCGAGATCGAGGCGCTCGACCGCTCCAAGCTGCTGCGGGACGTGGCGGAGGTGCTCTCCGACCACCACGTCAACATCCTGTCGTGCTCGTCGCACACGCAGCCCGACCGGATCGCCCGGTTCCGCTTCGAGTTCGAGCTGGCCGACCCCGGCCACCTCGACTCGATCCTGTCGGCGGTGAAGCGGGTCGGCTCGGTCTACGACGCCACCCGGGTGCTGCCCGGGGGCCGGGCAGGCGATCCCCGCTGACGGGGGGCCGGCCCGGCCCCGACCGGGGCCGATCGCGCCGGCGCGGATCCGCCCGGCGGCCGGCGCCGGTGACGTTGCGTGGCCGCGGCCTCAAGGAACGGGGCCCGCCTGCCGAGAGAACCTCACGCAGGGCGGCGTTCGCCGTGCCGTGAGGGGGTCCGCAGGGGTATGGCGCGTTGGGTCGTGGACCGGACCCGGGCCGCCGCGCGGCGCGAGGGCGGGTTCTCGCTGATCGAGCTCGTCGTCGCGATCACGATCTTCGGCGTCGTGATGCTGGGCCTCGCGCTCACCATCGGCAGCGGCCTCGCGCTCACGCGCACCAACCGCCACCGGACCGTCGCCGCGAACCTCGCCGCCCAGGAGATGGACGCCATCCGCTCCGCGGAGTTCGCGACGATCGTCCCCGGGACCAAGACGCAGGACGTCGAGGGGATCACCTACACGATCCACCGCGAGACCACCTGGGTCGCCCGCGACGCGACGAGCGGCCCCTGCGACGGCAGCGGCGACACCCCCGAGGTGCTGCGCGTCCGGGTGCGGGTCGAGTGGCCGAACATGCGGGGCGTGCAGCCGGTCGTGTCCGACACGACCCTCACCCCGCCCGTCGGCTCCTACGACCCCGACACCGGGCACGTCGGCGTGAAGGTGCTCGACGCCGACGCCTCGCCGGTGTTCAACGTGCCGGTGCAGCTCTCGGGCCCGTCGAGCTCGACGCTCACGACCAACTCCGACGGCTGCGCGTTCTTCGCCTTCCTGCCCGAGGGCACCTACACGGTCGCGCTGGGCACGCCGGGCTGGGTCGACCGCCAGTCCAACGCGACGCCGTCGCAGACGGTCGGCGTGACCATCGGCAACGTCTCGTCGGTCCAGTTCGACTACGACCGGGCGGCGACCCTCGCGGTGACGCTCGTGGGCGAGGCGGGCGCGCCGATCCCGGCCGACCTCTCGGTGACGGTCGCGAACCCGCAGCTCGTCCCGAACGGCACGCAAGAACTTCACGGGCACCGGGACCGACCCGCACGATCGGCGACCTGTTCCCCTTCCTCGACGGCTACCAGGCCTGGGCCGGCGGCTGCGCGGACGCCGATCCCGAGGGCCAGATCGTCGGAGCTCGACGGGGGCGGCAACCCGGTCGTGCTCGGCCCCTACTGGCCGGGCGCGACCCGCGAGCCGGTGTTCGCGGTCCAGAGCGGGTCGACGACCTCGGTGAGCGTGCCGCTGCGGGCGCTCGACGTCGTCGTGCTCGACTCGCTGTCGCTGCCGGTGGCGGGCGCGACGGTCCGGGTCGTCCACGGCGCCGACGACGCCTGCAGCGGGGAGGAGCACGTCGTCGGCACGACCGACGCGACCGGGCACGTCCGGGCGTCGCTCCCGTACGGCACGTGGGAGGTGCAGGTCGACGGGCGGGTGCCGGCCGGGGCCTGGCCCGACGCGGTGCTCGACCCGCGGACCCCGGGGCCGGTGGCCGTGACGGCGGGGGTGGCCCCGTGAGGCGCCCGCGCCGGGCCGTGGCGGCGACCCGCCGGGACGAGCGGGGCGTCTCCCTGCCCGAGGTGATCGTGTCGATGGCGCTGCTGTCGCTGGTCCTCGCGACCGATCTACTCGGGCATCTTCGTGTCGAGCGACACGGTCACCGGGACGGGCGAGCGCCTGCGCAACCTCGAGGAGGCCCGCAACCTCGTGGCGGTGACGGCGAAGGACATCCGCACCGCGGTGCGGCTCGAGGCCGGCACGTCGCCGTTCGTCCTCGCCGACGACCGCGAGGCGATCTTCTACGCGAACCTCGACACGACCGACGCGCCGAAGAAGGTGCGCATCCGCGTCGACGGCCAGAACCAGCTCATCGAGGAGGTCTGGGACGCGGACGCGGGCAGCGTCGCGCCCGACTACACCTACACGGGGACGGCGCGCGTCCGGTACGTGGGCCGGTTCGTCGCCAACGACGTCGACACGCCGATCTTCGAGTACCTCGACGACGACGGCAACGTCCTGGCGAGTACACCCCGCTCGGTGAGCGCATCCGACCGCCTCGCGGTCAAGTCGGTGCGGATCACGCTCGAGGTGCGGCGCACGTCCGCGTTCAACGACAACGTGACGACGGTGGTGAACCAGGTCCGGCTCCCGAACCTCGACTACAACGCGGTGGCAGGATGAGCACACGACCCCGGAGGGACGAACGCGGCCTCGCGCTGATCACCGTCGTGATCGCGACGACGATCCTCGCGTTGCTCGCGACGGCGATCGTGGCGTACGCCGAGGGCTCGCAGAACCTCTCGCGCCGCGACCAGGACTGGAACGCGGCGCTCGCCGCCGCCGAGGCGGGCATCGACGACTACCTGCTGCGCCTCAACGAGAACGCGAACTACTGGCAGTACAGCGCGACCAACCCGCCGCCCGACGGGAACCTCGCCTTCCAGGAGTTCGTCCCGGTGGCCGGCGGGGGCACCGAGGCCGAGTTCCGCTACGACGTCGACACGAGCTCGCTCAGCTCCAACGGCCGGCTGCGGATCACCTCGACCGGCCGGGTCCGCGACACGACCCGGACGGTGTCGGCCTCGCTGCGCCGCCGGAGCTTCATCGACTACCTGTACTTCACCGACTACGAGACGCGCGACCCCGCGATGTACACGGGGACGCCGTTCAGCGCGTCGGTCGCGCAGACGCGCTGCGCGCGCTACTACTACGGTTCGCCTTCGGGGCGCGCCGGGACGTGAACGGCCGCAGCGACTACCCGGGCGACTCGGATTCGGGCGGCGCGTACTGCACCGACATCAACTTCATCACGGCCGACAACGTCAACGGGCCGCTCCACAGCAACGACGCGATCCTCGTGTGCGGCAGCCCGAACTTCAACGGCGACACGTCCACGAGCTGGTCGGGCGAGAGCGGCCTGCGCTACCGCGTGAACACGGGCTGCTCGGGCAACGACCCCGACTTCGCGAACCCGGGCGACCCGGCCGAGCAACCGCCGCTGACCATGCCGCCGAGCAACTCGGTCATCAAGGCGGAGACGGACGCGGGCCTCGGGGGATGCCTCTACACCGGCCCGACCCGCATCCGGCTGCGTGCCAACGGCACGATGGACGTGCGCAGCCCGTTCTCGAAGCAGACGAACAACTCGTGCCCGACGAACGGCAACGGCGCGCTGCCGAGCAACGGCGTCATCTACGTGCAGAACGTGCCGTCGGTCGCCGGCGACCCCAACTACACCAGCGGCTGCCCGTACAGCGTGAACGGGCGCGCCCACCCGCTCGGGTTCCCGATCACGAACGACATCAACACGTACGGCTGCCGCAACGGCGACGTGTTCGTCGAGGGCACGCTCGACGGGCAGCTCACGATCGCCGCCGAGAACAACATCGTCGTCACGTGGGACACCACCTACGAGGACGGTGTCGCGGGCGACGACCTGCTCGGGCTCATCGCCAACAACTACGTGGAGATGTACCACCCGGTGAGCTGCTCGAGCAGCAGCTCGAGCTGCAACCTGAACTTCTCGCTGCCGAGCGGATCGCTGTTCTCGGGCGAGTCCAACAAGTCCTCGCGCAACACGACCGCGACGCTCAACGCCGCGATCCTGTCGGTGAACCACTCCTTCTGGGTCCAGCAGTACGCGGCGGGCTCGGCGATGACCGAGCTCGAGGTCCTCGGCGCGATCGCGCAGCGCTACCGCGGCCCCGTGGGCACGACGTCGGGCGGCAGCGTGGTGACCGGGTACGCGAAGGACTACACCTACGACCAGCGGCTCCAGTACCTGTCGCCGCCGAAGTTCCTCGACCCGGTCTCGGCCGCGTGGCGCGTCGCGACCTGGGCCGAGGTGAAGACGCCGGCCTCGCACACCTGAGCGCCGCCGTTGCCGGGGGCGGGTCGGTAGCATCGCCCCGTGGGTGCCGATCGCGCGGGTCGCGGGCCGCGACGTCTTCCGCGCGCCGAAGGGGATGCTCGACGTGCTCCCCCCGGCGTCGCAGCGGTGGTCGGAGCTCGTCGCGCGCTTCGCCGGGCGCGCGGCCCGGTTCGGCTACGGGCTCGTGGTCACGCCCGATCGTCGAGCACTACGAGGTGTTCGCGCGCGTCGGTGAGACGACCGACGTCGTGACCAAGGAGATGTACGAGTTCTTCGACCGGGGCGGCCGGCACCTGGCGTTGCGCCCGGAGGGCACGGCGTCGGTCGTGCGGGCGTTCGTCGAGCACCGCCCGCCCGGTGCCGTGGAAGGTGTGGTACGTCGCCCCGAACTTCCGCGCCGAGCGGCCGCAGGCGGGCCGCTACCGCCAGCACTGGCAGCTCGGCGCCGAGGTGCTGGGGGTCGACGACCCCGACGTCGACGTCGAGGTGATCGCGCTGCTCGACGGCTTCTACCGGGACCTGGGCCTGCGCGACGTCCGGCTGCTGGTGAACTCGATGGGGGACGCGGAGAGCCGGGAGCGCTACCGCGAGGTGCTCACGGCCCACTGGCGGGACGCACGAGGAGCTGCTGGGCGCCGAGATCGGCCGCGCGCTCGCGAACCCCCTGCGCATCCTGGACTCGAAGCGGCCCGGACTGGCAGGAGGCGATCGAGGCCGCCCCGCGCCTGGCCGACTTCCTCTCCGACGCGTCGGCCGGGCACTTCGAGCGGGTCCGGCGGGGGCTGGCGGACCTGGGGATCCCGTTCGAGATCGCGCCGCGGCTCGTGCGCGGGTTCGACTACTACACGTCGACGGTCTTCGAGTTCGCGAGCGGCGCGCTCGACGCCGCGCAGAACGCCGTCGGCGGCGGCGGGCCGCTACGACGGCCTCGCCGAGGAGATGGGCGGGCCGCCGACGCCCGGCATCGGCTTCGGTTGCGGGGTCGAGCGCCTCCTGCTGGCGTGCGACGCCGAGGGCGTGCTGCCCGCGCGCGGCGGCGCGGGTCGACGTGTTCGTGGTCGACCTGGCCGGGACGCACGAGGTGACGCGGCTGCTCCACGAGCTGCGCGAGCGCGGGCTCGCCGCCGACCGCTCGTACGGCGCCCGGGCGCCGCGCAAGCAGTTCGGCGCCGCCGACCGCTCCGGGGCGCGGTTCGCGGTCGTGGTCGGCGAGCGCGAGCTCGCGTCGGGGGCGCTCGCCGTGAAGGACCTGCGCAGCGGCGAGCAGGTGGAGGTCGCGCGCGCCGAGCTGGGCCCGTGGCTGGCGACCCGCCTCGCGGCGGCGGGTGCGCCCGGGCCGGCCGGTGCGCCGGCGCCGCCGCCGTAGGCTGGCGGGATGGCGAAGGGGCCCGACCTGTTCGCGGCGGCCGTCGAGGAGCGCCTCGCCCGCCGGGCGCCCCTCGCCGCCCGCCTGCGGCCGCGGTCGCTCGACGAGGTCGTCGGCCAGCGCACCTCCTCGGGCCCGGGCGGCCGCTGCGGGTGCTGATCGAGTCGGACCGGCTCTCGTCGCTCGTCCTGTGGGGGCCGCCCGGCACCGGCAAGACGACCATCGCGAAGCTCGTCGCGGGCGCCACCGAGCAGGCGTTCGAGAGCCTGTCGGCCGTGAGCGCCGGGGTGAAGGACGTGCGCGACGTCGCCGAGCGCGCGCGGGCGCGCCTCGGCGAACACGGCCGGCGCACGATCCTGTTCCTCGACGAGGTGCACCGCTTCAGCCGCGCCCAGCAGGACGTGCTGCTCCCGTTCGTGGAGGAGGGCCTGCTGGTGCTCGTCGGTGCGACCACGGAGAACCCCTTCTTCTCGCTCACCGGGCCGCTGCTGTCGCGCAGCACGCTGTTCCGCCTGGAGCCGCTCGACGACGCGGAGCTCGACGCGCTCGTGGGCGGCGCTGGAGGACGCGGAGCGCGGGCTGGGCGCGGAGCCGGTCACGATCGAGGCCGACGCGCGCCGCCACCTCGTGGACCGCAGCGAGGGCGACGCGCGTCACCTGCTGACGGTGCTCGAGGTCGCGCACGCGCTGGCCGTGGAGGCCGGGCGCGCGACGATCACGCTCGCCGACGCGGAGAGCGCCCTGGCGTTGCGCAGCGTGCGCTACGGCGACGACGAGCACTACGACGTCGTCTCGGCGTTCATCAAGTCGATCCGGGGCTCGGACCCCGACGCGGGCCTCTACTGGCTCGCACGGATGCTCGATGCGGGCGAGGACCCGCGGTTCGTCGCGCGCCGGCTGGTGATCCTCGCGTCGGAGGACGTGGGGCTGGCCGAACCCACCGCGCTGCTCGTCGCGGACGCCGCGGCCCGGGCCGTCGAGTTCGTCGGGATGCCCGAGGCGCAGCTCAACCTCGCGCAGGCGGTCGTCCACCTGGCGCTCGCGCCGAAGTCGAACAGCGTGAAGGCCTCGCTCGGCCGGGCGTTCGACGCGGTCCGGCACCGGCGCGCGGGCCCGGTGCCGGTGCACCTGCGCGACGCGAGCTACCGCGGGGCGCGGGTCCTCGGCCACGGCGAGGGCTACGTCTATCCTCACGACGCGCCCGAGGGCTGGGTGCCCCAGGAGCACCTCCCGGCCGAGGTGGCGGGCGAGCGGTTCTACGTGCCGGGCCGCCACGGCGCCGAACCGGCGCGGTACGAGGCGCTGCAGGAACGACGGCAGGCCGCGGAGGGACGACGGCAGGGACGACGGGGAGCGGACGGTGGAGACGGCTGACGTCATCGCGGTCGTCGCGGCGACGGTCGTCGCGGTGCTCGTCGGCAGCGTGTCCTCGTGCTCGTCGTCACGCTGACGCGGGCGCTGCGGTCGCTGCGGGAGCCGGTCGACGAGCTGCGGGAGGAGACGATCGCGCTCCTCGACGACGCCGCCGCGGCGGTGCACGCGGCGGCGGTGGAGGTCGAGCGCGTCGACCGCCTCGTGACCTCGGCGGAGCGGCTCAGGCGGCGCCGTCGACGCGGCGTCGGGGCTCGCGTACCGCACGCTCGCGTCCCCGGTCGGTCAAGGCGATGGCGTTCGGCGACGCGGGGTGTCGCGCGCCGCGAAGCGCCTGCGCGAGGGGCGAACCGGCCCCCGCGCCGCGGCCAGGCGCCGCCGGGCGCGCGTCGCGGTCGCCCGCACGGGAGGCGTCGTAGTTGGTCAAGCGGCTCTGGTGGCTCGCCGTCGGGTTCGTGCTCGGCCTCGGCTCGTCGTGGGCGCTGACGCGGCGGCTGCGCCGGCTCGCCGCCCGTTACGCCCCCGCGGAGGTCGTCGAACGGTGGGGGACCAACGTCCGGGCGGCGGTCGGCCGAGGGCCGCGACGCGATGCGGTCGCGGGAGGCGGAGCTGCGATCGGGCCTGCCCACCGGGGACCGGCCAGTAGCCTGAACCCGATGCCGGGAGCGTCCCACCACCGCCGACGAGCTGCGCCGGGCCTTCGTCGACTTCTTCGTCGCGCGCGGTCACACCGCACGTGCCGTCGGCGAGCGTGATCCCCGTCGACCGCAGCGTGCTGTTCACGGTGGCGGGCATGGTGCCCTTCAAGGCGTACTTCGTGGGGGAGGAGCCGGCGCCCTACCGGCGGGCGGTCTCGGTGCAGAAGTGCGTGCGGGCGGGCGGCAAGCACAACGACCTCGACGACATCGGGCGCACCAACCGCCACTTCTCGTTCTTCGAGATGCTCGGCAACTTCAGCTTCGGCGACTACTTCAAGGCCGAGGCGATCCGGTACGCCTGGGACTTCTACACCCAGGTGCTCGGCCTCGACGCCGACCGGCTGTGGGTCACCGTCCACGAGGAGGACGACGAGGCCGGCAAGATCTGGACGGACGAGATCGGGTTCCCGGCCGGGCGCGTCCAGCGCCTCGGCGACGACAACTTCTGGCGCATGGGCGACACCGGGCCGTGCGGCCCGTCGTCCGAGATCTTCTGGGACCTCGGCCCCGACCACGGTCCCGACGGCGGGCCCGTCACGGGCAGCGACCGCTACATCGAGATCTGGAACCTCGTGTTCATGCAGTACGACCAGCAGGCCGACGGCACCCGCCTGCCGCTGCCGAGCCCGAGCATCGACACCGGCGCCGGGCTGGAGCGCAACCTGATGGTCGTGCAGGGCAAGACGTCGATCTGGGACATCGACGTCTTCCGGCCGCTGCTCGCCGCGGCCGCGGAGGTGACCGGCGTCCCCTACGGCGCCACCGACGCGAGCGACGTGTCGCTGCGCATCCTCGCCGAGCACGCGCGGACGATGGTGTTCATGGTGAGCGACGGGGTGCGCCCGTCGAACCAGGAGCGCGGCTACGTGCTGCGCCGGATCATCCGGCGCGCGGTGCGCCACGCGTACCTGCTGGGCGCGCGTGACGCCGTCACGCCCGCGCTCGTCGCCGCGACGGTCGACACGATGGGCGACGCCTACCCCGAGATCGTCGCCGCGCGGGAGGTGGTCGAGAAGGTCGTGCGACGCGAGGAGGAGGCCTTCCGCCACACGCTGCAGCGCGGTGTCGACCTCCTCGACGAGATCGTCGCGCGCGGCGACGTGAGCGGCGAGGACGCCTTCTACCTGCACGACACGCTCGGCTTCCCGATCGACCTCACCCGCGAGATCGCAGCCGAGCGGGGCCGCTCGGTCGACCTCGAGGGCTTCGACGCCCGCATGCGCGAGCAGCGGGAGCGGGCGCGCGCCGCGGCCGAGGCCGCGGGCGCCGAGGGCGGCGCCGCGAGCGAGGTCTGGCGCGAGATCGTCGACGTGCACGGCCCGACGGAGTTCACCGGGCGCGACGAGTACACCTCGACCGCCCGGGTCCTCGCGCTCGTCCGCGACGGGAGCCGCGTGCCGTCGCCGGGGAGGGCGAGCGCGTCGACGTCGTGCTCGACCGCACGCCCTTCTACGCCGAGTCCGGCGGGCAGGTCGGCGACACCGGGACGATCACGACCGCCCCCGGGGCGGTGCTCGCCGTGCTCGACACGCAGTACGCGGTCGCCGGCGCGCTCGTCGTCCACCGTTGGAGGTGGCGAGCGGCGCGGTCGCCGAGGGGGACGAGGTCGTCGCCGCGATCGACGGCGTCCGGCGCGACCGGCATCCGCCGCAACCACACGGCGACCCACCTGCTGCACTACGCGCTGCGCAAGGTGCTCGGCCCGCACGTCCAGCAGTCGGGGTCGCTGGTCGCGCCCGACCGCCTCCGCTTCGACTTCTCGCACCACGAGCCGGTGACCCCGGAGCAGCTCCTCGAGATCGAGCGGGTCGCGAACGCGCTCGTCATCGCCGACACGCCGGTGCGCCACTACGAGACCTCGAAGGCCGACGCGGAGGCGAAGGGGGCGATCGCCTTCTTCGGCGAGAAGTACGGGGACCGGGTGCGGGTGCTCGAGGCCGGGCCGTCGGTCGAGCTGTGCGGCGGCACCCACGTCGACGCGCTCGGGTTCATCGGCCCGATCAAGATCGTGTCGGAGGGCTCGATCGGCTCCAACCTGCGCCGCATCGAGGCGATGACCGGCGACGGCGCGCTGGAACACATCGCGTTCGAGGAGCAGCTCCTGCGGCGCGCCGGCGAACTGCTGCGCGCCGCGCCGCGCGAGGTGCCCGACAAGGTCGAGCGGCTCCAGGAGCAGGTGCGGGCGCTGCAGGACGAGGTCGCGCGCCTGCGGGCGAAGGAGGCGGCGGCCGCCGCGGGTGACCTCGCGGGCGCGCGCCGAGCAGGGCGTCGTGGTCGCCCGGGTCGACGGGCTCGACACGGGCGGCCTCCGGCAGCTCGCCCTCGAGACGGTCCGCCGCCTCGGTTCGGGCGTGGTCGTGCTCGTGGGCACCGCGGCCGACGGGCAGAAGGCCGGGGTCGCGGCGGCGGTGAGCAAGGACGTCGTCGCGCGCGGCGCCGCGGCCGACGCGCTCGCGCGAGCGGTCGCGGCCGAGCTCGGCGGCCGGGCGGGCGGCAGCGCCGAGGTCGCCGCGGGCGGCGGGGGCGACACCTCGGGCGTCGACCGCGCGCTCGGCGTCGCGCGGTCCCAGGCGGGCGCGTGGCGCGCGTGACGGCGCGCGTGGCCGGACGGGCGCTCGGGATCGACCTCGGGAGCCGCCGCATCGGCGTCGCGCTGTCGGACGGCTCCGGGGTCGTCGCCACGCCGCACACGGTGCTGCGCCGGGGTGCCGAGCCCGCCGCCGACCACCGGGCGATCGTCGCGCTCGCACGCGAGCTCGGCGCCGCCACGATCGTCGTCGGGCTGCCCCTGTCCCTCTCGGGTGCCCTCGGCCCCGCGGCGCGCGGGGTCCTCGCCGAGGTGGAGGCGTTGCGCGCCGTGGCCGGGCCCGAGGGGATCGCGGTGGTCGTGCACGACGAGCGCCTGACCACGGTCACCGCGCAGGGTGCGCTGCGGGAGGCGGGCGTCAAGGGCCCCGCCCGCCGCGAGGTGGTCGACAAGGTCGCCGCCGCGGTGATGCTGCAGTCGTGGCTCGACGCGGGGCGCCGGTGACGGCGCCCGAGCCCGCCGGGAGGTCGCGTCGGCGGGTCTGGGTCCTCGTGGTCGCCCTGGTCGCGATCCCGGCGAGCCTGCTCGCCGGGGCGGCGCTGTGGTTCTGGTGGCAGCTCGACCCGCCCGGCGGCCCGGGCGAGGCCGTCGAGGTGCGCGTCGACGGGGGGTGGAGCGTCGCGCGCATCGGTGAGGAGCTCGCGGCGCAGGACGTGATCAGCTCGTCGTTCGTCTTCACCGTGTACTCGCGGCTCTCCGGCACGACCGACTTCCAGGCGGGGACGTACGAGCTACGGCGCGACATGGGGGTGCGCGACGCGGTCTCGACCCTCGAGGCCGGGCCGCGCCTCGACTTCGTGGAGCTCGCCGTGCCCCCGGGCCTGTGGCTCGTCGAGGTGGCCGACCGCGTCGGCAGCCTGCCGGGCCGTGACGCCGACGCGTTCCTCGAGGCCACCCGCAACGGCGCGGTGCGGTCGAGGTACCAGCCCGAGGGGCAGGCGTCGCTCGAGGGGCTGCTGTGGCCCGACACCTACCGGGTCGCGGAGGCCGAGGACGAGATCGACATCGCGGCCGCGATGGCGCGCGAGTTCGAGGAGCACGCGGACGCCGTCGGCCTCGCGGACGCGACGACCGGCGGGCTCACGCCCTACCAGATCGTCGTCGTCGCGTCGCTCGTGGAGGCGGAGGCGAAGGTGGACGAGGACCGACCGCTGATCGCGTCGGTCATCTACAACCGGCTCCGTGACGGCATGCCGCTCCAGATCGACGCCTCGGTCCTGTACGCGATCGGTGACCCCGGCAAGCAGACGATCACGGCGGCCGACCTGCGGACCGAGTCGCCCTTCAACACCTACGTGGTCACCGGCCTCCCGCCGACGCCGATCGGCAGCGTCTCGGAGGCGTCGCTGCGGGCCGCGATCTCACCCGCCCAGACCGACTTCCGCTTCTACGTGATCGCCGACGAGCAGGGCCGCCACGCGTTCTCCCGGACGTTCGAGGAGCACCAGGCCAACATCGCGCTCGCCCGGGAGCGGGGCCTGCTGTGATCTCGGCGGCGACCCGGGTCGCCGCCGTCATCGGCGACCCGGTGCGGCACTCCCTGTCGCCGCTGCTGCACAACGCGGCCTACCGCGCGCTCGGGCTCGACTGGGTGTACGTCGCGTTCGAGGTGCCCGCCGGCCGCGCGGCCGCGGCGCTGGACGCGGCGGCCGCGCTCGGCCTGGTCGGGCTGTCGGTGACGATGCCGCACAAGGCCGACGCCGCCCGCCGCTGCGACGTGCTCACCCCGGAGGCGGACCGCCTCGCGAGCGTCAACACGGTGACGGTCCTGCCGGGCGGACGCCTCGAGGGCGACTCGACGGACGGCGAGGGCTTCCTGCGGTCGCTGCGGGAGGCCGGCCACGACGTCGCCGGCGGGCGCGTGCTGGTGCTCGGCGCGGGTGGGGCCGCGCGTGCGGTCGCGGCCGCGTGCGAGCGGGCGGGGGCGGCGGTCACGATCACGGCCCGCCGCGCCGGCGCGGCGCGCGCCGCGGCGGCGGCGATCGGGGTCGACCACGCGCCGTGGGACGCGCGCCCGGGCCTCGCCGCGGCGGCGGCGTTCGTGGTGAACGCGACGCCGGTGGGCATGTCGGTGCCGGGCACGCCGCTGCCCCCGGACTCGCTCGGCGCGGGCCAGGTCTACGTCGAGTTGATCTACCACCCGGCCGAGACCGCCATGATGGCCGCCGCCGCCGCCGGGGGTGCGCAGGTGGTCGGCGGGCTCGGGATGCTCGTGCACCAGGCGGCGCTGCAGGTCGAGCGCTGGACGGGCCTGGCCGCGCCGCTGGGCCCGATGCGCGAGGCCGCCGCCCGGGCGCTCGCGGCGCGCTGACGGCCCGCGCCCGCGCCGCCCGGCCGGTCCGCCGGCGGCGGGCTCGCGCCGGGGGGCTCAAGACCGGGCCCCGTACCGGTCGAGACAACGGGTGGAGGGATGCCGTGCTCCAAGGAACCTTCGACACCCTGTCGTTCCCCGAGGTCCTGCGCCTGCTCGCGCAGTCGCGCAAGGACGGGGGCCTGCGGGTGGACGCCGGGGTGGTCGCGACCCTGTGGTTCGCCGACGGCCGGATCGGCGCCGCCGAGGGCGGCGACCTGGTCGAGCCGACCGCCGACCGCAACGAGCTGTTCGCGCGGCTCGTCGACATCGGGTTCGCGGTCGTGCGCAGCGGGGGCGGCACCTTCCGCTTCGCGGCGGACGAGGCCGCCCCGTGGCGCGCCGACGAGACGATCGCGGTCGGGGACGTCCTGACCGAGATCGACGGCCTGCTCGCGCAGTGGCGCGAGATCGAGGCCGTGGTGCCGTCGCTCGAGTGCCGGCCGGTCCTGTCGGACGAGCTCGAGGTCGAGTCGCTCGAGGTGGACCGGGAGCTGTGGCGGCTGCTCGTGCGGATCGACGGCCGCCGCACGGTGCGCGACCTCGCGCACCGCACCCGCCGCAGCGTGCTGGACCTGTGCCACGCGCTGATCGACCTGTCGCGCGCCGGCGCCGTCGGCTTCGCGCCCGAGGTCGAGCCCGCGCCGAAGCCGTCGGTCCGGGGCGTGGGCGTCGAGCTCGAGGCGCCCTACGGCCCCGGCGTCGAGACGCCGCACCCGGGCCCGGGCGCCGTCGCCAACGGGCACGCCCCCCGCGAGCGCGGCGAGCTCCTGCGGGTGTTCTCGGCCCTGCAGGACTGAACCCGGCCCGCCCGCCGTCGCGCCCCCGCCCCGGCCCGCACGTCGCGGCGCCGCGGACCTGCCGTGCCCGGGACCGCCGCCGCGCCCCCGCGGACCCGCCGACCGAGCCCCCCGGACCGTGGTCCACCCGTCGAACCGCCGCCGCGCCCCCGCAGACCCTCGCGCCCGTGCCCGCGACGACCGCCGGGCCGGCGCGGCCCGCGGGCCGGCTCCGTCGCCCCGGGCCACGCGGGCGCCGCGTCCCGGACGCGGCGCCGGAGCGGCCGTCGCGGGCGAGCGCGCCGGCCGGCGCCCCTGCCGCACACGTCCGGCGCCGCGCGCCGGACCCAGGATCTCACGGAGAGTGACAAGTAATACAGCGGAGCGCGCGAAGCGCCGATAACTCGGCACGTCGGGATGCCGTGGGAGGGAGGGACCCTGTCGGACGGAACGCCGCTCGGCGCGCTGCTGATCCAGGAGGGCCTGCTCACCGAAGCGCAGCTCGACGCCGCGCTCGCGGAGCAGGCGCGCAGCGGCAAGCCCCTGGGCCGCCTGCTGATCGAGCAGGGCACGATCTCGGAGGCCGAGCTCGTGCGGACGCTCGCCCACCAGGTCGGCCTCGAATTCGTGGACCTCACCGAACGGGTCGCCGACCCGTCGGTCGCGAGCGTCGTGAGCGAGTCGCTCGCCCGGCGCTACCAGGCGATCCCGATCGGGTGGGAGGACGGCCGCCTCGTCGTCGCGATGGCGGACCCGTCGAACGTCTTCGCGGTCGACGACATCCGCGCGCTCGCGGGCGCCGAGGTGAAGACCGTCGTCGCGACCGCGACGCAGATCGTCGAGACGATCGACCAGCTCTACCGCGCCGACTCCGAGGTCGACGCGGTGGTCCAGGCGGCCGCGGACGAGCACGACGACGGCGAGGACATCACCGGGGTCACCGAGGTCGTCGAGGACGCACCGATCGTCAAGTTCGTGAACCTGCTCATCACGCAGGCCGCCCAGGACCGCGCCTCCGACATCCACGTCGAGCCGACCGAGACCGACCTGCGCATCCGGTTCCGCATCGACGGCGTGCTGCACGAGGTGATGCGGTCGCCGCGCAGCATCCAGGCCGGCGTGATCAGCCGGCTCAAGGTCATGGCCGACATCAACATCGCGGAGCGCCGCGTCCCCCAGGACGGCCGCATCTCGATGAAGGTCGGCGGACGCGCGATCGACCTGCGCGTCGCGACGCTGCCGACCGTGTACGGCGAGAAGGTCGTGATGCGCATCCTCGACAAGGGCCAGGCGCTGCTGCGCCTCGAGGAGCTCGGCTTCCTGCCGGAGACCCTCAGCCGCTACGAGGTCTGCTACCGCAAGCCCTACGGGCTCATCCTCGTCACCGGGCCGACCGGGTCGGGCAAGTCGACCACGCTGTACGCGACGCTCAACCAGGTCAACGAGGCGCACCGCAACATCATCACCGTCGAGGACCCGGTCGAGTACCGGCTGCCCGGCATCAACCAGGTGCAGATCAACCCGAAGGCCGGCCTGACGTTCGCGTCCGCGCTCCGGTCGATCCTGCGCTCCGACCCCGACATCGTGCTCGTCGGCGAGATCCGCGACCGCGAGACCGCCGTGATCGGCGTCGAGGCCGCGCTCACCGGTCACCTCGTGCTCTCGACCCTCCACACCAACGACGCCGCCTCGACGCCGTTGCGGCTCACCGAGATGGGTGTCGAGCCGTTCCTCGTGACGAGCGCGCTCGACTGCGTCGTCGCGCAGCGGCTCGCGCGCCGGCTGTGCGACAAGTGCAAGGAGCCGTACCAGCCGACCGAGTCGGAGCTGCAGCAGGCCGGGTGGCCGCTCGAGGACCTCGAGGGCTCGGAGTGGCCGACGCTCTACCGCACCGTGGGCTGCACCGCGTGCGGCCGGACCGGTTTCCGCGGCCGGTTCGCGATCCACGAGGTCATGCCCGTCACCGAGGAGATCGAGCGGCTCGTGATCGACCAGCGCTCCACCGAGGAGATCCAGAAGGTCGCGGTGATGCAGGGGATGTTGACGCTGCGTGACGACGGGCTCCGCAAGGTGGGCCAGGGCCTCACGACCCTCGAGGAGGTCTTCCGCGTCGTCGCGTGAGCGGCGTGCGGCGCGGCCCGGCGCGAACCGGTCGTCTCGGACAGCGCCCCGGGACGGGGGCGGCACCGGGGGAGAACTTCGTCACACCCCAGGGTTCAGCGGTGGGCGCCTCCGGCCGATATCGACCTTCGGAACGCCCCCGGCCCGGGAGACACGCGCGAATGCTGGCCAGCCAGGCGCGACGCTTCGGAGAGACGCTCGTCGAGCGGCACGTGCTGTCGCGCGACGACCTCGAGCACGCCCTCGAGGAGGCCCAGCGGGTCGACGAACCGCTGCCGGCGGTCCTGCTGCGGCGGGGCCTCGTCGGTTCGAAGGACCTGACGGCGGCGCTCGCCGAGCACCTCGGCATCCGGTTCGTCGACTTCCTCGACACGCCGATCCACCAGGACGCCCCGTCGCTCGTGAGCGCCGACCTCGCGCGCCGGCACCTCGCGCTCCCGGTCGACTTCGAGGGCACCCGCCTCGTCGTCGCGTTCGCGGAGCCGGCCGACGACCAGGCGGTCGCCGCGATCGGGGCCGCGACCGGTTACGAGATCATCCCGGCGGTCGCCGACCGCGCCGAGCTGGTGCGCGCGCTCGACATGATCTTCGGCGCGGCGGGTGACCCGCACGGCGCCGGGACCGACGTGTCGGTGACGGGTGAGGCCCCGGCGATCGAGGCCGAGGACCTCCACGTCAACGACCTCCTCGAGCTCGTGCTGCACTACCGCGGCTCCGACCTGCACCTCACCTCGGGCGCTCCGCCGGTCGTGCGGGTCCACGGCGAGCTGCTGCCGATGACGCACCTGCCGGTGCTGAACGGCTCGCAGATCCGCCAGATGATCTACTCGGTCATCTCGCAGAAGCAGCGCGAGAAGTTCGAGAACGAGCTCGAGCTCGACACGAGCTACGCGCTGCCGGGAAAGGGCCGGTTCCGCGTCAACGTGTTCCTGCAGCGCGACTCGGTGGGCGCGGTCATGCGGGTCATCCCCTACGAGATCGTCCCCTTCGACGACCTCGGGATCCCGCCCGCGGTGAAGACGTGGGCGCACCTCCCGCGCGGCCTCGTGCTCGTGACCGGCCCGACGGGCTCCGGGAAGTCGACGACGCTCGCGTCGCTCATCGACATCGTCAACCGGGAGCGCGCCGTCCACATCATGACCGTGGAGGACCCGATCGAGTTCCTCCACCACCACAAGCGCTCGATCGTCAACCAGCGCGAGGTGGGGGAGGACACGCACTCGTTCGCGTCCGCGCTCAAGCACGTCCTGCGCCAGGACCCCGACGTCATCCTCGTCGGCGAGATGCGTGACCTCGAGACGATCTCCACCGCGCTGACCGCGGCCGAGACGGGTCACCTCGTGTTCGCGACCCTGCACACGCAGGACGCCCCGCAGTCGATCGACCGCGTGATCGACGTGTTCCCCGCCCACCAGCAGCAGCAGGTGCGGGTCCAGCTCGCGGCGGCCCTGCAGGGCATCTGCACGCAGCAGCTCATCCCGACGAGCGACGGCCAGGGCCGGGCGGTCGCCTGCGAGGTGATGGTCGCGACGCCCGCGATCCGGAACCTGATCCGGGAGGGCAAGGTCCACCAGATCTACTCGATGCTCCAGGCCGGCGGGAAGTACGGCATGGTCACGATGGACATGTCGCTCGCCCACCTCGTCCGCACCCGCCGCATCACCCTCGACGCCGCGCTCGAGCGCTGCGCGAACGAGGAGGACCTGCGGCGCCTCCTCAACGGGTGAGTCGCTCGATGGCCGAGACGTTCACGTACAAGGTCCGGGACCGGCAGGGCAAGCTCGTCGAGGGCCAGCTCGACGCCGACAACGCCCAGCTCGTCGTCAGCAAGCTCCGCTCGATGGGCTACGTGCCCATCGAGATCCAGGCCGCCGGCAAGCAGACGCTGTCGAAGGAGCTGAAGATCCCCGGCCTGTCGGACCGGGTGAAGCTGAAGGACGTCGCGGTCTTCTCGCGCCAGTTCGCGACGATGATCAACGCGGGCCTCTCGCTCCTGCGCTCCCTGTACATCCTCGCCGAGCAGACCGAGAGCAAGCCGCTCGCCGAGATCGCGAACCAGGTGCGGATGGACGTCGAGCGGGGCTCGTCGCTGTCGGCCGCACTGTCGAAGCACCCGAAGGCCTTCAACCGGCTCTACGTCGCGATGGTGCGCGCGGGCGAGGTCGGCGGTGTGCTCGACAGCGTGCTGTTGCGGCTCGCGGACACCATCGAGAAGCAGGTGGAGCTGCGGCGCAAGGTCAAGTCGGCGATGACCTACCCCGCGGTCGTGGCGGTCCTCGTGCTGCTCATCCTGACCGCGATGCTGCTGTTCATCATCCCGATGTTCGAGGACCTGTACGTCGAGCTCGGGGGGAGCCTCCCGGTGCCGACACAGATCCTCATCAACATCTCGTCGTTCGCGCGCAAGGTGTGGTACCTGATCTTCGCGGCGGAGATCGCGGCGGTGTTCCTGTTCCGCCGGTGGATCAACTCGGAGGAGGGCCGCAAGCGCTGGGACGCGATCAAGCTGCGGGTCCCCGTGTTCGGCGGCCTCGTGCGCAAGACTGCGCTCGCCCGCTTCTCCCGCACGCTGTCGGCGCTCGTCCGCTCGGGCGTGCCGATCCTGGAGTCGCTCGACATCGTCGCGGAGACCTCGGGCAACCACGTCGTCGCCGAGGCGGCACGCGACACGCAGGCCGCGGTGAAGCGGGGCGAGCCGCTGGCGCGCAAGCTGGAGGACCACCCGGTGTTCCCGCCGATGGTCGTGCAGATGATGGCGGTCGGTGAGGAGACCGGTGCCCTCGACGAGATGCTCGACAAGATCGCCGACTTCTACGACGCAGAGGTCGAGGCGACGGTCGACGCCCTCACGTCGCTCATCGAGCCGCTCCTCATCGTGGTCATGGGCGTGTGCGTGGGCGGCATGGTGATCGCGCTCTACATGCCGATGTTCAACATCATCAAGCTCATCAAGTGACGCCGGCCCGCCGCGGCGGGTGTCACATGAACGAGCCCTGCTCGTCGAGCCCGAGCTCCTCGTGGGGGCCGACGAACATGCTCTGCAGGTTGCCGTGGCCGACGCCGCCGCCCACCGGGTCCTCGACCCGCACGACGGCGTCGCGCAGCTGGTGCAGCCGGCGCGCGGCCTCGGCGGTCGTGCAGTCGGCGACGTACTCGCCCTCGACCTCCAGCGGCCCGCGGTACTGGCCGTGGTACCGGCCGTCGAGGCCGAAGTAGAGGCCCGCCCCGAGGTGGAACCCGGTCTCGCCGACCGCCTCCACGGTCAGCGGGCGGGGCGCGCCGTCGGCGGTCGTGAAGTGCAGCCGGGCCCGGCGCAGCCGCCGGTTGACCGGGTCGACGACGTACTCGGGCTCGAGCGCGACGAAGGGCTCCTTGCGCCCGTCGGGGTGCTCGACACCGCCCTGCAGCTCGACGGCCTGCCAGCCGGCGAACGCGTGGCGCTGGTAGTACCAGTGCAACGCGTAGCGGCTGCCGTCGGGCCGCTCGCACACGACCGGGCACCAGTTCACCGTCATCTGCAGGCCGGGCGGCAGCTCCGCGGCCTTCACGTCCGCGACCGGCGCGCCGACGCCGTAGCGGACGCCCCAGGAGTGGTCGCGCGTCGTCACCCACGAGCCCTCGTCGAACCCGGTCCGCACCCCGCCGACCTCGACCCACCCGCGGGCGACCCCGCTGTGGTGGTACCGGACGATGTCGGCGTCGAGGCGGTAGCCGTCGCGGCTGCGGTGCTGCTCGGGGTGCTCGAGGAACGGGGGCACGACCCCCTCGAAGACCCACTCGAAGGCGATCGGCTGCGCGTCGTTCGGTTCGAGCGCGAACCGCACCCGCCGGAGCGGCTCGAGCACCTCGTAGTGGATCGGCCCGACGCTCGGCGTCCCGGGGTCGGGCGCGAGCTCGCGGGCGGCGCGCACGACCCACAGCTCCGGCCCGCGCGACACGCCGGCGTAGGCGTCCATGACCCCGCGGTTGGTGTACTTGCCGAGCCCGAAGGCGATCTGCAGCGACCCGTCCTTCGCGCAGGCCTGCGCGCAGATCTTCTCCGTCCACGCCCGGTCGGTCTGCGCGACGGTCGCGAACGTGTCGGTGATCTGGTGGTCGAGCCGCTCGTCGGCCGGCACCAGCGGCCCGAGGGTCCTCACCGCCCCGCTCCCGCCCGGTGCCGCGACGGGGGCGCGGCGATGAGCGACGCGATGCGGGCCTGCCCCGGCGTCGGGCCCTGCGGCCACGGGTCCGGCTCGCCGGACGCGGTCACGAGGCGGCGGATGCGCAGCAGGACCGAGTCCGCGCGCAGCAGGCTCAGCACCTCGAACCACCGCAGGTCGGCGGCGGACCGCCCGATCCGCTCGGCCCACCGCGCGACGACCTCGTCGCGCCCCGCGAAGCCGGGCAGGTCCGCGCCGACGGCGGTGGCGGTGAGGTCGTGCAGGCCGACGAACCACGCGAGGTCCAGCTCGGCCGGACCGATCGCGGCCGTCTCCCAGTCGAGCGCGGCCGCGACCGAGAAGTCGGCCCGGTACACGACGTTGCCGAGGCGGGGGTCGCCCCAGCACAGCGACGGCGGCGGCTCCGGTTCGGGCCGCCCGGCGCGCAGCCACGCCAGCGCGTCGGCGAGCACCGCGGGCACGTCGCCGTCGGCGGCCCACTCGAGGTACGCGCCGGCGCGCGCGAGGTCGTGCGCGAGCCCCCGCTCGGCGGGCGGCGTCAGCGCGCCGAGGCCCGCCGCCTCCCAGTCGAGCCGGTGCACCGCGGCGAGCAGGTCGACGAACCCGTGCTGGACGCGCCGCTGCGTGGCGGCGTCCGCCGCGTGGAGCGGGCCCGCGACCACGTACGCCTCGTCGAGGACCACGCCCTCGACGTGGGCCATCAGCAGGAACGGGGCGCCGACCCACTCCTCGTCGTGCTCGACGGCGACGACCGCGGCGACGGGGATCCCCGCGCGCCCCAGGGCGCGCTGCACCGCGGCCTGCCGGTCGAGGTCGTAGGCGGGGAAGATGCCCCCGCCCGCCGGGGGGAGGCGCGCGACGAAGCGCTCCTCGACCTCCGCGCGGCCGTCGGTGCGGCGGCTGTCGATCAGCAACGTCTCGCTCGAGTAGCCGGACGTCGGGCGCACGAGGGGGCCGACGCGCACGGTCCCCGACCGGTGGCGGGCCTGCAGCCAGCGCTCGAACCCCCGGCGGAGGGCCTCGGGGTCGCGTGCCGCGCGCGCGACGGTCACGACGGCGCCTCGAGCAGCGCCAGCCGACCGTGCTCGGCGAACTCGGCGCGCAGCGCCTCGGCGTCCGCCGCGGTGAAGCGCCGGTAGGTTCCGGACCGCGGCGGGCGCCACCAGACCGGGTCGGTCGTCTCCCACCGGGCGGCGCGCAGCACGGGCTTGTGGACCTTGTTGGTGCCGGTGAGGGGCAGCCGCTCGGTGACCCGCACGTAGCGCGGCACCCACTTCGGGCCGAGGTCGCGCTGGGCCTCGAGGAACGCGGCGAACGCGTCGGGGTCGAACTCCACCCCCTCCTCCATCTCGAGGGTGGCCATGACCTGGTCGCCGGTGCGCGCGTCCGGCACGCCGTACACCGCGACGCCGGCGACGCCGGGCATGCGGGCGAGGATCCGTTCGATCGGCGCGGGCGTGAAGTTCTCGCTGTCGACGCGGATCCAGTCACCGCCGCGTCCGGCGAACCAGAAGTAGCCGTCCTCGTCGCGGTACGCGAGGTCGCCGGTCCAGTACCAGCCGTCGCGGACGCGGGTGGCGTCGGCCTCGGGATCGCCGTAGTAGCCCTCGAAGTTGGCGGCGCAGTTGCGGCCGACGATCTCGCCGATGCACTCGCTCGCGTTGAGGAGCCGGCCCGAGGCGTCGAACCGGGCGCGGGGGCACTCCTCGCCGGTGGCGGGGTCGACCACGGCGACGTCGCTGCCGGGCAACGGCAGGCCGAGCGACCCGGGCGGCGTGCCGGGGAACGGTGCGAGCACGACGGCGTTCTCGCTCGACCCGTACCCCTCGATCACCGGCACGCCGAACCGCTCGGAGAAGGCCCGGATGTCGGCCGCGCTCGACTCGGGTGCGAGCACGAAGCGCAGCCGGTGGTCGCGGTCGTGGGGGGACGGCGGCGTCGCGAGGACGAAGGCGAGCGCGCGCCCGACCGTGCTGAAGAACGTCGCGCCGTGGTGGCGGACGTCGTCGAGCCACGCCGACGCGGAGAACCGGCGGCGCAGCACGAGCGTCGCGCCGGTCGCGAACGAGGGGAAGACGCTCGCCGCGAGCGCGTGGCCGTGGAACATCGGCATCGCGCAGTACAGGACGTCGTCGGAGGTGAACGCGGCGCGGGTCGCGAGCCGCGCGGCGCGGCCCTGGGTCATGCGGACGGCCTTCGGTGCGCCCGTCGACCCCGAGGTGAAGATCAGCATCAGCAGCGTCTCCGGGCCGGGCGCCGGGCCCGACGCGGGCGGCGCCGCCGCGACCCGGGCGGCGTAGGCGTCGCCGTCGCCCACGAGGATCCGGTCGGCGTCCACGCCGAGGTCGAGGCCGTCGAGGATCCCGGCGAGCTCGGGCGCGACGACGAGCGCCTGGCAGTCGGTCCGCCGCACGCTGGCGGCCAGCACCTCGCCCCGCATGGTCGGGTTCACGCCGACGACCGTCGCGCCCGCGAGGGCCGCGCCGCCGATGAGGAACAGGTGCTCGGGCGTGTTCTCCATGAGCACGCCGACGTGGAACGGGCCCGGGCGCCGGAGGGACTCGAGCAGGCCCGCGCGCCGGCGGCACTCCGCGACGACCTCGCGCCAGGTCCAGGTGGCGCCCTCGAACCGCAGGCCCTCGGAGTCGTCGCCGGCGCGGGCGGCGAGCAGGGCGGCGACGGTGTCGCTCATCGCCCACCCGGCCCGCGCCCGGTGCCGCCCAGCACGACCGGCAGGCGCGAGATCGCGGCGACGAGCGTCGAGGGCACCCGCTCGGCGGGCCCCGCCAGCTCGTAGTGCGGGAAGCGGGCGAGGAGCTCCTCGAGGAAGACCCGCGCCTCGAGGCGCGCGAGCGCGGCGCCGAGGCAGAGGTGCTCGCCGAAGCCGAACGCGAGGTGGGCCGCGTCGGGACGGCGGGTCACGTCGAAGGTGGCGGCGGTGGGGCCGAACACGGACTCGTCCCGGTTGCCCGACGCGTACAGCATCACCAGGTACTCGCCCGCGTGGACCGGGTGCCCGCCGACCGTCGTGTCGGCGACGACCGTCCGGCAGAAGGTCTGGATCGGCGTGACCCACCGCAGCGCCTCCTCGACCGCGGCGGGGATGCCCGACGGGTCCGCGGCGAGCGCGGCCCGCTGGTCGGGGTGCTCGGCGAGGGCGACGATCGCGCCCGACAGCAACGTGCGCGTCGTCTCGTTGCCCGCGACGAGCAGGGTGAGCAGCCACGAGAACACCTCGTCCGTGCCGAGGGGGCGGCCGTCGAGCTCGGCCCGGGTGAGCAGCGTCACGAGGTCGTCGCCGGGCTCGCGGCGCTTCGCTTCGATGTGCGCGCTCAGGAACGCGTGCATCTCGGTCAGCGCGGCGATCGTCTCGTCGGGCGGCCGGTCGGGGGCCTCGATCGTCGCGTCGGACCACCGGCGGAAGTCGTGGCGGTCGCCGTCGGGGATGCCGAGCAGCTCGGCGATGACGAGCAACGGGAACGGCGCCGTGAGGTGCTCGACGACGTCGATCGGGCCGGCCGCGTCGGGGAGCCGTTCGAACACCGCGCGGCACTGGGCTGCGCACGAGCCCCTCGAGGGCGCCGACCGCCCGGGGCGTGAACCGGCGGCTCACGAGACGGCGGTGCCGCGCGTGCTCGGGCGGGTCGAGGAACAGCACCGACGGCGCGCCGCCGAGGTCGGCGCCCTGGCGGATCGGGTCGTGGACGAGCGCGCCGCGGCCCGAGCAGAAGCGCGCCGGGTCGGCCGAGACCTCGCGGATGTCGTCGTAGCGGGCGACGGTGACGATGCCGCCGTCGAGGCGGTGCACCGGGGACTCCGCCCGCAGGCGCGCGAGGACGTCGTGGTAGGCGGGGTCGGTGTAGAAGCCCGTCGTCGTGGGGTCGAAGTCGATCACGTTGCCGTCCCCGGTCGCGACGCGCGGCCGTGGCGCCGCCCGGTCGCCCCGGAGGCTATACATTCCCTTGGAAAGTGTAAAGGCGACTGCGGCGGTCGAGGCCGGCGAACGCGCGCAGGAGGCCGAGCATGTCGGCGGCACGCCCGGGCGGGACGAGGTAGTACGACTGCGCGAGCCGCAGCAGCACCTCCGCCGCCTGCGCGCGCGACATCGCGCCGGCGCGCACGGCCGGCACGCAGTCGAGCGCGTCGCCGAGCAGCCCGGTGAGCGACGCGACGTGGGCGGGCAGCGAGTCGGCCAGTGACTGCAGCGCGAACGCGGGGTCGGCGCCGATCGCCCGGCTCGTCGGCGCGAGCCACTCGACGAGGTGGCCGATCGCGGCGTCGAGGCGCGCCCGGCGCGACCGCCGGGACGCGGTCGCGCGCCGCAGGCCCGCGTCGAACTCGGCGACCTCCTCGGCGGTGACCGCGGCCAGCAGCAGCGCCTTGGTCGGGAACCACCGGTACAGGGTCGGGCGGGAGACGCCCGCCTCCGCCGCCACCGCCGACATCGTCAGCCGGTCGGTGCCCCGCGCGGCGATCGCCCGGCGCGCGGCCGCCACGAGGCGCGCCGCGGTGGGCCCACCGGGCCCGCCGCCGTCGTCGATGCCGAGCCGGCCGCGAGTTTCCACTCTTGCGAAAAGTGTAACGCCTGCGGCAGGCTGGCGACGGCCCGCACGCGCGAGGGGTCCCGCGGGGACGCCGCGAGGGACGCGAGGTGACCGACGATGGCGACCGACCTGACCGGCGGGATGGACGCGGCGAGCGACCACTTCTTCGCGGCGCGCCCCGTCGACCCCGAGATGCGCGAGAGCGTGTCGGTGTGGGTCTCCGACGACCGCGGGGTGATCGGGCTGCCGCGGCTCGGCATCGAGGCGGTCGCGTCGTCCTGGGAGCGGCGCGGGGTCCAGGTCAACGTCGGCTTCCCCGACGGGCGTGCCGTCGTCGTGCGCGAGGCCGCCGAGGGTGCGTCGCCGCTCGACGCCGACGGCGTGTGCCGCCGGTTCACGGCCGGCGGCCTCGAGTTCCACCACCGCGAGCCGTTCGCCGCGCTGGCCGTGCGCTACCGCGGCGACGCGCTCGACACGACCGCCGCCGCGCTCGCCCGCAACGACCTCGACGGGCCGCGTGTGCGGCTCGAGGTCGACGTCGAGCTCCGCTGCGCCGCACCGCCGTGGGTGCCGGGCACCCTCACCGAGGAGGCGGCCGAGCTGTTCCACCACGGCTTCGCGGGCGCGTTCATCAGCCCGCGCTACGAGCAGCTGTGCACCGCGGCCGGCTCGGTGCGCGTCGGCGGCGACGAGTGGGCCTTCACCGGAACCGGCCTGCGGATCCACCGCCAGGGCCGGCGCGACACCGCCGGGTTCTGGGGGCACTGCTGGCCGAGCGCGCTGTTCCCGTCGGGACGCGGCTTCGGCGGGCTCGCGTTCCCGGAGCGTCCCGACGGCGGGCCGACCTTCAACGAGGCGTACCTGTTCGACGGCGGGCGGATGATCCCGGCGGTGATCGCCGAGGCGCCGTGGTTGCGGAGGCTGCAACCGTTCGGCGAGGACGTGTCGCTCACGCTGCGCACCGCCGAGGGCGACGTGCGGATCGAGGGCACGACGGTCGTGTCGTCGTGCATGGCCGGGGGCACGCACCACGAGTTCGCACCCGCGCTGCAGCAGGCCGGCGTGCGCTACGCGTGGGACGGCGAGGTCACCTACGGGATGCTCGAGCGCTCGATCCCCGTCGCGCAGCTCGAGGAGTGACACCGGTGTGGGACCCGCAGGCCCTGGTCGACGCGGCGTGCGCGCGGACCGGGCTCGACGACCTCGGCGCGGACACCTGGCAGGAGGGGCTGGCGGTCCTCCTCGGGTCCGCCCGCGCGGAGGCGGACCTCAACGAGCTCGGTCGCGCCGTGCTGACCGACCAGGTCGTCGGCTGGCTCGCCAACCGCCTCGAGGTCGAGCGCTGGCACCGCGACCACCCCGAGATCGCCGAGCAGCCGCTCGCCGCGCCGCTGTTCGGCCTCGGGCTGCCGCGCACGGGGTCGACCGCGCTGAGCTTCCTGCTCGCGGCCGACCCGGCCCGGCGCTCGCTGCGCACGTGGGAGGCCCAGCGACCGTGCCCGCCGCCGGATCGGGCGACCGAGCACGACGACCCCCGCATCGCCGCGACGCAGGCCGGCATCGACGTGCAGCACGAGCTCTTCCCGGACTTCGTCGGGATGCTGCCCACCTCGGCGACCGGCCCGCAGGAGTGCCTCGTCCTCCTCGCGCTCGACTTCCGTTCGATGCTGCCGGCCGGGATGATGCGCGTCCCCGGCTACGTGTCGTGGCTCCTCCACGACGCCGACGCAGAGTTCGCCTACCGCTACCACCGGCGCGTCCTCCAGCTCCTCCAGTGGCGCTGCCCGCCGACGAACTGGTGGCTCAAGTCGCCCAGCCACATGCTCACCATCGACGCGCTCGACCGCGTCTACCCGGGCGCCCGCTTCGTCATGACCCACCGGGACGTCCGGCGCGTGATCCCGTCGCTCGCGGCGCTCATGTCCGCGCTGACCCGGCCGCTCACGGACCGCCACGACCCGCGGGCGCTCGGGCGGCACATCGTGGAGGTGTGGGAGGAGGCGTTGCGCCGCCTCGTCGCGTTCCGTGACGCGGGCAACGAGCACCGCTTCTTCGACGTCGGCTTCGCCGAGATGCGCGACGACCCGATGCCCACCGTCGAACGGCTCTACGCGTGGCTCGGCGAGGAGCTCTCACCCGACGCCGCGCGCCGGATGGCGGCGTGGTGGGCCGCCAACTCGCGGGACCGCCACGGGGCACACGAGGTCGACGCGGCCGACTACGGGATCGACGCCGGCGAGCTGGGCGAGCGGTTCGCGTTCTACCACGAGCGCTTCGTCGCCGACGGCGGCGGCGCCGCCCGCTGACGCGCGGGCGCGGCGCCGCTCAGGACGGCGCGGCGAGGAAGTCGCACAGCAGCTCGTTGACGCGCCCGGGGGCCTCGAGCGTCATCCAGTGGCCGACGCCGTCGAGCCGCTCGTACCGGAACGGGCCGGTGACGAACCGCTCCGAGTCGCGCATCTGCGCCTCGGTGAGCGCGAAGTCCTCCGAGCCCCACACGCCCATCGTCGGGACGGACACGGGCGGGAACTCGGTGGGCGGCGCGACCAGCGCCTCGGGCGGGAGGTTCGCGCGGTACGGGGCGAGGCTCGCGGTGAGCGCGGCGCGGTCGGCGAGCCGCGCGGCGACCTCGTCGGCGGCCGGGTGGCCCGACCACTCGCGGAAGTTCCGGAAGTCGTCACGCGAGAGCCACTCCTCGGCGACGTCGCGGAACTGGAACAGGAGCATGTACCAGGACTTCTCGCGCTGCGGGTAGCCGGCGGCGACGAACGCGCCCGGGTGACCGACCGACAGTGCCGCGAGCGACGCGACCCGCTCGGGCGCGAACGCGGCGATCGCCCACGCGATCGCCGCGCCCCAGTCGTGCCCGACGACGTGCGCGCGCTGCACGCCGAAGTGGTCGAGGACACCGAGCACGTCGCCGGCGAGGAACGGGATCGCGTACCGGTCCACCTCGGCCGGCTTGTCGGACCCGCCGAAGCCCCGCAGGTCGGGGGCGATCGTCCGG
Source organism: Acidimicrobiia bacterium (assembly GCA_026002935.1). Classification (GTDB taxonomy): domain Bacteria; phylum Actinomycetota; class Acidimicrobiia; order IMCC26256; family PALSA-610; genus BPGH01. Next base: position 2,461,452 of record BPGH01000001.1, on the reverse strand, counting down.
TGGCCCGCCGCGCGCAGCGCGCCGACCTGCGCGTCCCACAGGGCGTGCGTGTCGGGCCAGCCGTGGAGGAGCAGCACGGCCTCGCCCGTACCGCCCTCGTCGACCTCGATGCCGGTGCCGTTCACGTCGATGCGCACGCCGCGATGCTCCCGTGGCCCGGGCCGCGGCGTCCAACGCGCCGGGACGGGCGCGCCGGGGCCGCCGGTGCGGTCGCGCCACCGGTACGCTCGGGCGACCCGTCGAGCGCGGAGGCCGCCATGGGTGACGTGCAGGAGACCGACCTCCCCGGCATCGGCAAGCGGTTCGACTTCGAGACGTCGTCGGGCGCGCGGGTCGGCGTCATCGTGCACCGCACCGGCCGCCGCGACCTGCTGCTGTACAGCCGCGACGACCCCGACTCGTGCCAGACCGTCCTCGCGCTCTCCGACGCCGACGTGCTCACGCTCGTCGAGATCCTCGGCGGGTCGCGGATCACGGCGCACCTGACGGCCGTGCAGCAGGAGATCGAGGGCCTCGCGATCGACTGGATCGACGTCGACGACTCGTCGCGCTGGGCGGGCAAGACGCTCGCCGAGGCGGCGGTCCACACGCGCACGGGCGTGTCGATCGTCGCGATCATGCGCGCGGACGAGACCGTGCCGGCGCCCGCGGCCGACACCGAGCTGCTCCCCGGCGATCGGGTCGTCGCGGTCGGCACACCGCAGGGCCTCTCCCAGCTCGCGCAGGAGCTCTCCGGGACCTGACGCGTGGGACACGACCCCATCGAGGTCGAGCGCGTCCTCGTCGAGCTCGGCGCCGTCGTCATCGGGCTGGCCGTCCTCGCGCGCCTGGCCGACCGGATCGCGCTCAGCCCGATCCCGCTGTACCTGCTCGCCGGGCTGCTGTTCGGCACGGGCGGGATCGCCGCGCCGGACTTCAGCGAGGAGTTCATCGAGCTCGGAGCGGAGATCGGCGTGATCCTGCTCCTGCTGACCCTCGGGCTCGAGTACACCGCGGACGAGCTGCGCACGTCGCTGCGCGGCGGGGTCCCGGGCGGCCTCGCCGATCTCGCGGCCAACGCGACGCCGGGCGCGCTCGCCGCCGTGCTCCTCGGCTGGGACGCGAAGGGGGTGCTGCTGCTCGCCGGCGTCACCTACATCTCGTCGTCGGGCATCGTCTCGAAGCTGCTGCGCGACCTCGGCCGGCTCGGCAACCGGGAGACGCCGACCGTGCTGTCGCTCCTCGTCGTCGAGGACCTCGCGATGGCCGTGTACCTGCCGATCACGTCGGTCGTGCTCGCCGGCGGCGGCGCCGACCGCGCCCTGCGCTCGGTGCTCGGCGCGCTCGCGCTGCTCGCCGTGGTCCTGTACCTCGCGTTGCGCCGCGGGCAGGTGCTGAGCCGCCTCCTCGCGGCCCGCTCGAACGAGGCGCTCCTGCTCGGCGTCATGGGGGTGACGCTGCTCGTCGCCGGCATCGCGCAACGGATGAACGTGTCCGCCGCGGTCGGCGCGTTCCTCGTCGGCATCGCGCTCTCGGGCACCGTCCAGCAGCGCGCGTCGTCCCTGATCGAGCCGCTGCGCGACCTGTTCGCCGCGCTGTTCTTCCTCTTCTTCGGGCTGCAGATCGACCCCGGGGACCTCCTCTCGTCGCTGCCCGCCGCGGTCGTGCTCGCGGTGGTCACCGCCGTGACGAAGGTGCTCGTCGGCTCGTGGGCGGCCGGCCGCGCCGGCGTCGGCCCCCGCGGCCGGATGCGGGCGGGCACCGCGCTGATCGCCCGCGGCGAGTTCTCGATCGTCATCGCCGGGCTCGGCACCGCGGCGGGCGTCGAGCCCGAGATCGGGAGCCTCGCCGCCGCGTACGTGTTGCTGCTCGCGGCGGGCGGCCCCGTCGTCGCCCGCTCCGCCGACGGGCTCGCCGACCTGTGGGCGCGCCGCCGCCGGGGAGGCCGACCCGCGCGCCGATGACCCGGTCCACGGGCGCGCCCCGGCCCGACGGCCGGCGCGCGCGGACCTTCGCCCCTCGCGCCGGGCTCGCCCGGCCGCGCAGAATCGGCGGCGTGGTCCCCCCGCCGCGCGACCGCGCGTCCGAACGCCGCCCGCCGCGATGGTGACGGTGCCGGACCCGCGCGCGGTCGCCCGCGGCCTGCCGTCGCTCGCCGCGGCGGGGCTGCGCCTGCCGGTCGCGGCCGCGGACACCTCGCGGCGGGTGTTGCGCGCCGCGTGGGCGCACGCCGCCGGCCCGTCCGGCCGCCGCCACGTCTGGGCCGGGGACGGGCGCGTCCACGTGGCGGCGCGACCGCGCGACGAGGCCGCGGCCGCCGCCCTCGTGGAGGCGGTGCGCGCCCTCGACGGCGTCGAGTGGGCGGTGTGGAACGCGGCGATCGGGCACCTCGTCGTCGCGGTGGGGGGCGACGCCCGGGTCGCCGAGGCGGTCGTCGCGCGCGTCGACGCGGCCGAGCGCGCGGCCGGGGAGCGCCCGCCGCCGCGCGTCCCGCACCCGGGCGACGGCCCCCCGGTCGCCCGCCTGGTGACCGAGATCGCCGCCGACCTCGCCGCGCTCGGCTTCTCCTTCGGCTTCGCGGCCCTGCGCGCGGCGCCGCTCCCGGTCGAGGTGGCCTCCGCGGTCTCCTTCGTCGAGTCGCAGACCCCGGTGCGCGACGCGGTGCGGCGGCGGCTCGGGGAGCCGGTCACGGACCTCGCGTTCGCGCTCGCCGGCGCCTTCGCGTCGGCGCTCGCCCACGGCCCGCTCGCGCTCGTCGACGACACGCTCGTGCGGGCGAACCTGCTCTCCGAGCACCTCGCGCGCGCCGGGGCGTGGCGGCGCGCCGAGCCCCGGATCGCGTCCGGGCCCGATCGCGCGGCCGCGGCGCCGGTCGCCGCCGCGCCGCGGCCGGTGCCCCTCCCGGTACCCCCGGCCGAGCGGTACGCGCGCTGGGCCGGGCGCGCCGGTCTCGCCGGCGGTGCCGCGCTGGGCGCGGTCGGGGCGCGCCGCGCCGCCGGCGCGGTGTTCACGGCGGGCCTCTCGAAGGCCGTCACCACCGCCCGGGCCGCGTACACCGCGCACCTGCACCGGGAGCTCGCCCGCCGCGACGTCGTGGTCCTCGACCGCGACGCCGCCGGCCGCTTCGAGCTGGTCGACGCCGTCGTGCTCGGCGCCGACCTCGCCGGCACCGACCTGGGCGCTTCCCTGGCGGCGCGCGCCCGGCGGGCCGGCCTGCACGTCGAGCCGGTCGAGGACGCGAGCGGCGCCGCCGAGGCGGTGCGCGCGTTGCAGCGCGCCGGCCGGGTCGTCGCCGCGTTCGAGGCCGACGCGGCCGCGCTCGCGGCCGCCGACGTCGCGGTCGCGAGCGACGCGGTGGCCGGGCGGTACTGGCACGCCGACCTCGTCGCGGAGCGCGGGTGGTTCCCGCTCGTGCTCGACGGGATCGCCGGTGCCCGCGAGGCCGCGCGTCGCGCCGTCGCGCTGTCGGCCGGCGGGTCCGCGCTCGCCGCGCTCGTCGCCCTGACCGCCCGCGGGCCGGGCGCCGCGCGCGCGGCCGCCGACGTCGTGAACCTCGCGGCGCTCGGCGGCCTGGTCGCCGGAACCTGGGACGCGCACCGGGTCGCGGCGGGCGCGGCACGCGCCGAGCCCGCCGCGGAACCGGTCGCGTGGCACGCGCTCGCGGCGCCCGACGTGCTGGCCCGCCTCGTCCCCGGTCCGCCGGGTTCGGGGGCGCCCGGGCCGGCGCCGGCCGGGTCGGGCCCGCCGTCCGCACCCGGCTGGTGGGACGCGCTGGCCGCGCAGCTCGCGAACCCGCTCACGCCGGTGCTCGGCGCGGGGGCGGCCGCGTCCGCGGCCCTCGGCTCCGCCGTCGACGCCCTCCTCGTCGGCGCGACCGTGTTCGGCAACGCCGTGCTGGGCGCGGCACAGCAGTTGCGGGCCGAGCGCGCGGTGCGCGCCCTCGAGGCGGCCAGCGAGGCGCCCGTGCTCGTGCGACGCGGCGGCGCGCAGGTCGAGGTGCCGCCCGCGCAGGTCGTGCCCGGCGACCTCGTGGTGCTGCGGCCCGGCGACGTCGTGCCCGCCGACTGCCGGCTGGTCGAGGCGGCCGGGCTCGAGGTCGACGAGTCGGGCCTGACCGGCGAGCCGTTCGCTCCCCCCAAGGACGTGCGTCCCGTCGACGCGGCCGCGCCGCTCGCCGAGCGGACCTCGATGGTCTACGCGGGCACCACCGTCGTCGCGGGGAGCGCCACCGCGGTCGCGGTCGCGGTGGGGGACCGCACCGAGGCCGCCCGTGCGCTCGCGCTCGGCGCGGGCCGGGCGGGCCGCACCGGCGTCGAGGAACGGCTCGCGGCGATCGCGCGGGTCACGGTTCCCGTCACCCTCGGTGCGGCCGGCGTGCTCTCCCTCAACGCGCTCCTGCGGGGCGCCCCGCTGCGACCGACGCTCGCCGGCGCCGTCGGGCTCGTCGCGGCCGCGCTGCCGGAGGGCCTGCCGCTCGTCGCGACGACGGCGCAGCTCGCGGCCGCGCGCCGGCTCTCCGCCCGGGAGGCGATCGTGCGCGCCCCGCGGACGATCGAGGCGCTCGGGCGCGTCGACGTGCTGTGCTTCGACAAGACCGGGACCCTCACCGAGGGCGAGGTCCGGGTCGCGGGGGTGCTCACCGCCGGCGAGCTGCAGCCGGTCGACCGCCTCGACGCGGACGGCCGGGCGCTGATCGCGACCGCGCTGCGGGCCGCGGCGGTCGACGACGCGGGGGACGGGCGCGCCCCGGCGGTCCCGGTCCACTCGGCCGACCGGGCGCTCGCGGACGCGGCCGACGCGCTCGGGATCACCACCGACTGGGTCGTCGCCGCGGACCTGCCGTTCGAGCACCACCGTTCGTTCAGCGCGACCCGGGTCGTGACGCCCGACGGCTGGTCCGTCGCGGTGAAGGGCGCGCCGGAGATGCTCCTCCACCGGTGCGCGACCCGCCGGGTGCGCGGCCGGGCCGTACCGCTCGACCCGCAGCGGCGTGCCGCGGCCGGGCGGGAGGCCGCCCGGCTCGCGGCGGCCGGCTACCGGGTGCTGGCCGTGGCCGAGCGTCCCGCCTCGTCGCGCCCCGAGCTCGACGACGACGACGTCGACGGCCTCGAGCTCGTCGGTTTCGTCGCACTCGCCGACCGGATCCGCGCGACCGCCCGCGACGCGGTCGGCGCGCTGGCCCGGGCCGGGGTCACGGTGGCGATGGTGACGGGCGACCACCCCGGCACGGCCCGCGCCGTGGCCGGGGAGCTCGGGCTGCTCGACGGGCGCGACGTGCTGTCGGGCCCGGAGATCGACGCGTACGACGACGAGGCCCTCGCCGCGGTCATCGAGGACGTCGCCGTGTTCGCGCGGGTGACGCCGGTGCACAAGGTCCGCATCGTCGAGGCCTACCGCCGCCGGGGCCGGGTCGTCGCGATGACCGGCGACGGCACCAACGACGCGGGCGCGATCCGGCTCGCGCACGTCGGCGTCGCGCTCGGGCGGCGAGCGACGCCGGCGGCCCGGGCGGTCGCGGACGTCGTCGTGGCGGACGACCGCCTCGAGACGATCGTCGACGCCGTCGTCGAGGGCCGCGCGATGTGGGGCTCGGTGCGGGACGCGCTCGCGCTGCTGCTCGGCGGCAACCTCGGCGAGCTCGGGTACTCGGTCGCGGTCGGCGGGCTGACGGGGCGGCTTCCGCTGAACGCCCGCCAGACGCTGCTCGTCAACCTGCTCACCGACCTGCTCCCCGCCGTCGCGATCGCGTCGCGCCCGCCACGGGGACGTTCCCCGGAGGCGCTGCTCGCCGCCGGCCCCGACGCGGCCGTCGGCGGCGCGCTGACCCGCGACGTCCTGTCGCGCGCGGCGGTGACGGGCTCGTGCGCGACCGCGGCCTGGCTCGCGGCCCGCCTGACCGGGCGCCGCGCGCGCGCCGACACCGTCGGGCTCGTCGCCCTCGTGGGCGCCCAGCTCGGCCAGACGCTCGCCGCGAGCGGGGGCGAGCCGCGGATCGTCGCCGCGGACCTCGTCTCGCTCGGCGCGCTCGTCGCCGCGGTGCAGACGCCGGGGGTCAGCCGCTTCTTCGGCTGCCGCCCGCTCGGGCCGCTCGGCTGGTCGATCGCGTCGGCGGGCGCGGTCGCCGGCTGCGTGCTCGGGGCGGGCGCGCCGGTGCTGGCGCGGGTGGCGCCCGAGGGCTCAGGCGGTGGCGGCGCGCGGCGCGAGGACCGCGCGCACGAGCCACTGGACGGCGAGGAACGCGAGCTCGGCGAGCACCAGCGCGAGGAGCTGCTTCACGGGCACCTCCGGGTCGGGGGGTGGGTGCCGGGTCCGGGAGGGGCGCCCCGGGCCGGGGAGCCCGCCCGGGGAGCCTAGGCCCGCGGCGACCGGGGTGCGGCCGCCGTCGGCGACGGCCGGGTGACGGGACGGGGAACGTTCGCGTCGCCGCCGGGCCCGGCGGCCCCCGGGCCGCGCCCGGCGTCGGCGGCGCCCGCGAGCGGCGCGACCCGCGGCGCGCTCGCGACGATCAGCCCGGCGCCCGCACCGAACGCCACCGCGACCAGCACGCGCACGAGGCCGGGCGCGAGGTCGGACGGGAGCTGCGAGCGGTACCACGCCGCGACGTCGCCCAGGCCGCCCGTGACGACGAGCGCGACGGCCGCGACGAGGGCCCACGGCGCCACCGTCTCGGCCCCCCCGCGGCGCACGCGGGCGAGCGCGAACGCGCCGAGGGCGACCGCGGCGACCGACAGCGCCTGCGAGCCCGCGCGCGCCGGCGAGCGATGCGCCCGCGGCCTGCCAGCTCCCCGCCACGTGCACCGCCTCGCCGGCGACGAGCGCGGTGAGCGCGAGCACCGCGCCGACGCGGTAGGAGGCGCGGGCGACGAGCACGACCGCGAGCGCGAGCGCCGCGGCCAGCAGCGGCCACGGCCACCACGGCGGCGGCTCGACCCAGCGCATCTCGCCGCGCACCGACACGTCGCGCCCGTCGACCCGCATCGGGATCGTGAACGTGCGGACGCCGGCGAACGCGCCGGTCCCCATGTAGTGGGCGCGGTGGTCGTGCCAGCGGACGGTGGTGCCGTCGGCGATCCGCTCCCACTCCGGCGGCGCGGACGCGTCGTACCGGGCGGGCACGCCGGCGGGTGCCGAGAGCGTGCGGTTCTGGTAGGTGGCGGGGGAGCGCGCGTTGCGGAGCACGCCGTCGGGGGTGACCCACAGGTACGGCTCGCCCTCGTAGCCGAGCACCACCACCTCGTGGCCGCGCGCGACGCGCAGCTCCACCGAGCGCCCGAGCCCGACGAGGTCGACCTCGACGCCCGCGGCCGGGGGTTCGACCGCGACCAGGCGCGTCCGCACGTTGGTCGGCTCCTCGCCGCCGAGCCCGTGCGCGTGCGCGGGCGCCGCCGTGAGGGCCGGGGCGAGCCCGGCGACCGCGAGCGCCACGAGCACCCGGAGCCTGCGCATCGCGCCCATGGTCGCGCCGGGCCCGGCCCGGCGCCGGATCGCCCGGGGGCCCGGCCGGGCCGGGGCGGCCGGCCCCCGGCGCCCTCAAGCCACGCACCGTGGCGGCCGATAGAGAACTCGGCGAGGGAGGGCGGAGCCTCCGACCCCGAGCCCTCGCTTCCCGAAGACCAGCAGGAAAGGGGTCCCCCCAGTGCGTCTCATCCACTCCCTCCAGTCCCGCCGGGACCGCGAGGAAGGCTTCACGCTCATCGAGCTCATGGTGGTGGTCCTGATCATTGCCATCCTGATCGCCATCGCCATCCCGACCTTCCTCGGTGCCCGCGAGCGGGCGCAGGACAGTGCGGCCAAGTCCGACCTCCGCAACGCCCTCGCGGCCGCGAAGGTCTTCTACACCGACACCGAGGACTACTCCGCGGTCACCGCCGCCGACCTCGAGGACATCGAGCCGAGCCTCGAGTACGTGGCCGGCGCTGGCACGACCACGGAGGTGGGCTTCGACGCACCGTCCGAGACCACGATCTACCTCGAGCGGGAGAGCAAGTCCGGGAAGATGTTCTGCGTCGCGGAAGATCTGGACGAAGGCACGACCTACGGCTCCGAGGCCGATTGTGACGGGAGCATCCCGCTGCCGAACGACTCCTGGTAGTCGGAACTCGGGCTGACCGAGCAACGGATTGGTCCCGGGCGAGCGCCCGGGACCAATCGCGTTCGCGACCCACTTCGGCGTGCTGGCGGGGTCAAGCCATCGCGCTGCGCCGTCGATACACCCGGCACGGGGCACACGGGCTGGCCCGATTGACAACCGAAAGGAACCAGCGTGCGCAACGTCCGAGCCCGGGCGCGCCGCACCGAGGAGGGGTTCACGCTCATCGAGCTGATGGTGGTGGTCCTCATCATTGCGATCCTGATCGCCATCGCCGTCCCGACCTTCCTGGGTGCCCGCGAGCGGGCGCACGACTCCAAGACCAAAGAAGAGCTGCGCGACGGCCTGATCGCCGCCAAGGTGCACTACGTCGACACCCGGAACTTCACGACGGTCTCCGAGGCGGTCCTCGAGGCCATCGAGCCGTCGATCCGCTTCGACGTCCTCGCCAACGCGGACACCGAGACGGTGGGCTTCGGCGACCTCAGCGCCGACGGCATCGTCCTCGTCCGCCAGAGCAAGTCGGGGACGTGGTACTGCCTCGCCGACGACGCGGGGAACACCACCCGGGGCAAGGGGACGTCGCTCGCCGCCGTCGACACCGTCGCCGAGTGCAACGGCGGCTGGTGAGGGCGGTCCGCGGCGAACCGATCCACACGACAACCGCAAGGCCACCGGGAGGCGGGTCCGCAACGGGGCGGGCCCGCCTCCCGCGTCGGGGGCGCTACAGCGCGACGCCGGCGCGCCGATGGGGGACCCGTGGACCGCACCCCCGGCCCCGGCGCCCGGCGCGCCGGCCGCCCCGCACGCGTAGGCTGGCGCCGGTGACCGGCGTCGTGGTGGGGGCGTGCGCGGTCCTCGGGCTCGCCGTGGGATCGTTCCTGAACGTCGTCGTCTGGCGCGTCCCCCGCAGGGAGTCGGTCGTGCGGCCGCCGTCGCACTGCCCGGCGTGCGACACCGCGATCGCCCCCCGTGACAACGTGCCCGTCGCCTCGTGGGTGCTGCTCAAGGGCCGATGCCGGCACTGCGGCACCGGCATCCCGGCCCGCTACCCGGTCGTCGAGGCGCTCACCGCGGTGCTGTTCGGCGCGATGGGCGCGCGCTTCGCGGACTCCTTCGTGCTGCCCGCGTACCTCGTGTTCACGGCCGGGCTGGTCGCGCTGGCGTTCATCGACCTCGACACGATGCTGCTGCCCAACCGGGTGCTGTACCCGGTGGGGTTCGCCGCGGTGCCGCTGCTCGCCCTCGGGGCAGGGCTCGACGGCGACCTCGACGCGTTCGGGCGCGCGCTGCTCGGCGGCGCCGCGGCCTTCGCGTTCTTCTTCGCGGTGTTCTTCGTCTCGCCGCGCTCGATGGGGTTCGGGGACGTGCGGCTGTCGGCCCTGCTCGGGGTGTTCCTCGCCCACCTCGGGTGGGGGCACCTGTTCTTCGGGCTGCTCGCCGGCTTCTGCTACGGCGCGGCGGTCGGGCTGGCGCTGATGGCGCTCGGGCGGCACCGCCGCCGCCAGCCGATCCCGTTCGGGCCGTTCCTCGTGGCCGGCGCACTCACGTTCGTGCTGGCCGGCACGCCCGTCGTCGACTGGTACGCGAACCTCGGCGCCTGAGCGCGCCGCGGTGGCCGGCGGCGTGGCACGCGCCGGTGACCGTTCGCGCACCGAGTGGCCGTTTCGCCCGCGCCCGCACGCGGCGGCGGGCGAAAAGTCACCGTGACGTGTTCAACAGCGGCACCCCTCCCGCCGATATCAGACCTTGGTGTGGCCGGTGACGATCGTCGAAGGTTGAGGCCTCGTGTGGTCGAAGAGCAGGGGTGAGAAGCGTGGCGCAGCACCCGTTGCTGACGGTGCAGGAAGTCGCGCAGGCGATGCGGGTGTCGACCATGACCGTGTATCGCCTGATCCGGTCGGGCTCGCTGCGCGCGATCCGGGTCGGCAACCACTTCCGTATCCGGGAAGCGGATCTGGACGCGTATCTCGACGAGCGAACGGTCGGCGGGGGCGCGTCACCTCGCGCCGGCTCGTCGGCCTCGACGTAGGCACCAACGCCGTCACGATCGCCGAGGTCAGCGCGGGCTACCCGCCCACGCTGGAGCTGTTCGGCCAGGTCGCGCTGCCGCGCGACGCGATGAACGAGGGCGAGATCGTCGACGAGGCCGCGGTCACCGAGGCGATCGTGCGCCTGCGCGAGGAGGTCGACGTGCGGCGCGTCGACGTGCGGCTCGGCATCGCCAGCCCGCGCGTCATCGTCCGCCAGGTCGAGATGCCGCTCATGACGCCCGACGAGCTCGCGAGCGCGCTCGAGTTCCAGGCCGGCGAGCTCATCCCGATCCCGGTCGACGAGGCGGTCATCGACTTCGCGATCCTCGGCACCGAAGCCGACGACGACGGCCAGGAGATCATGAAGGTCCTCCTCGCCGCCGCGCAGCGCGCCAGCGTCTCGCGGCTCGTCGCGGCGGTCGAGGCCGCCGGACTGCCGGTCGCCGCGGTCGACCTCTCGCCGCTCGCGCTCGTGCGCGCGCTGGCGCGGCCCCTCACCGACGAGCACGTCGGCGCCGAGGGCATCGTGTCGTTCGGCGGCGGCGTCACCGCGATCGCGGTGCACGAGGCCGGCGTCCCGCGCTTCGTGCGCGTGCTCGGGACCGCCGGGCGCGAGCTGACCGAGGCCATCGCCGCCGAGCTGTCGATCCCGCCCGAGAGCGCCGAGGCCGTCAAGCGCCAGCTCGTGACCGGCGCCGGCGACGAGCTCGTCGAGCGGGCGCGCGCCGCGATCGAGCGGCCGCTCGCGTTGCTGCTCGACGAGGTGCGCAGCTCGGTCGACTACTACCGAAACCAGCCCGGTGCCGCGCGGCTCATGCGCGTGGTCGTGACCGGGGGCGGCTCCCAGCTGCCGGGCCTTCCCGAGCGCCTCGCCACGCTCGTCGGCGTCCCCGTCGAGGTCGCGCACCCCCGCGACACGCTGCGCATCGGCGACATCCGCTTCCCCGAGTCGGAGTACCCGCGCCTCGACCCGTACCTGCCGGCGGCCGTCGGCCTCGCGCTCGGCGGCGCCGGGGTCGGCACCGTCGTCGACCTGCTGCCCCGGCAGTCGCGCTCGCGCGCGCAGGAGTCGCGTTCGAGGGTGCTGGCCGGCGCCGCGATCGGCGCCGCCGCGCTGCTCGGCGTGCTCGCCGTCCCGACGGTCGTGGCCCGCCAGCAGGTGGACGACAAGCGGGGCGACCTCGCCGCCGTCGAGCGCGAGACGCAGGCGCTGCAGCGCGAGATCGCCGACCTCGCGTCCGCGCAGCAGCTCCAGGCGCAGATCAGCGCGCTCGAGGCGGGCCTCGGCGGGCTGCTCGCGACCGACGTCTCGTGGGTCGGGCTGATGGAGGACGTCGCCCGCACCATGCCCGACGGCGTGTGGCTGACGTCGTTCCAGGGGCAGGTGACGCTCGCGGCGCCCGCCGCGCCGTCGTCGTCCCGCTCGGCCGCGGGCGAGGACGCCGACGAGGACGGCGGCTCGACGCGCCGGGCGGCGACCGCGGCGGTCACCCCCGCGTTCTCCGGCACGGTCAGCTTCGAGGGCGGCGCGCTCGACTACCCGAGCGTCGCGGAGTGGCTCGAACGGCTCGGCGACCCCGAGGCCTTCCCCGCGTTCGACGGCCTGTGGGTGTCGAACGCGTCCCAGGCCGAGACCGACGGTCGCACCACGGTCGAGTTCAGCTCGTCGGGCTCGCTCACCGAGGCGGCCCGCAGCGACCGGATCGAGCAGTTCGGCGAGCAGGAGGAGCGGTGATGAAGACCCGGTCGATGACGTTCGTCGTCGGCGCGCTGGCCGCCCTGCTCGTCGTCGCGGTGTGGTACCTCACGCTCTACTCCGGCCTGCGCAAGGAGGCGAGCGACGTCGAGGCCGAGGTCGAGACGGCCGAGGGCGAGCGGAGCGCGCTCGAGGCGCAGGTGCGCCAGCTCCGGTCGGTCGACGCCGACAAGGAGCGGTTCGAGGCCCGGCTCGAGCGGCTGCAGCTCGCGGTGCCCGACCGGGCCGAGCTGGCGTCGTTCGTCCGGTCGGTCGACGCGATCCGCGCCCAGACCGGCGTGCAGCTGATGTCGGTCGCGCCCGCGGAACCGACCGTGGTGTCGGGGACGGGCACGATCCAGATGACGATCCAGATCGACGGCGACTACTTCGACGTCATCGAGGCGCTGCGCCGGCTCGAGGACGTCGACGCGGTCGGGCGGCTCGTCGTGATCGACTCGATCGGGCTCACGGCGAGCGCCGACGCCGGCGACACCGGCCTCGGGCCGCCGCCGGTGAGCGCCACGCTGACGGCCCGCATGTTCACGGGCGAGGTCACCGCCGCCGTCCCCGGCGCCGGCGCGTCGACCGGCGGCTCGGGCGGCGCCCCGGCCGACGCCGGCACGGCCGCCGCCCCCGCGCCGGGCGCGCGGCTCGCAGGAGGATGAGCACGATGGCCGACACGAAGCGCATGAAGGTGATGCTCGCGATCCTCGGCGTCCTCGTCGTGGTGTTCGTCGGCCGCATGTTCCTCGGTGGCGGCGGCGACGGCGGCGGCAGCGGTTCGCCGGCGCGCACGACGGCCACCACCGTCGCGACCGCGCCCGGCGCGGGCGACCCCGCGGGCGGCGAGGACGACGGATCGGCGCCGGTCGGGGGCGGCGGCGTCGAGGGCGACCCCGCGCGCAACCCGTTCGACCCCGCCGGCTGAGGCCCCCGGTCCCCGCCGGCGCGCGGCCGCCGCGCCCGGCGGCGGGGCGGGGCCGCACCGGCGGTCCCGTATCCTGGCCGGTGTGCTGCCTCCCCTGACCGCCGGCGACCGGGCCCGGCCGGCGCGTCCGTGACCGGCCGGCACCTCGTGCTCGTCGGCATGATGGGCGCCGGCAAGTCGACCGTCGGCCGCGAGTGCGCGCGCCGCCTCGGCCGGCCCTTCGTCGACACCGACGAGGTGGTCGCCTCGGTTGCCGGGATGCCCGTCGCGCAGGTCTTCGCGACCCGCGGCGAGCCCGCGTTCCGGGAGCTGGAGCGCGCGGCGGTCGCGGACGCGTGTGCCGCGCCCGAGCCGCTCGTGGTCGCGTGCGGGGGCGGCGCGGTGAACGACCCCGACTCCCGGCGGCGCCTGCGGGCCGCGGGCGTCGTGGTGTGGCTGCGCGTGCCGGCCGACGTGCTGGCCCGGCGGGTCGGCGACGGGTCGGGCCGCCCGCTGCTCGCCGGCGACCCCGCGGCCGCGTTGGCCCGTCTGGCGCGGCTGCGCGAGCCCTCCTACGAGGCCGCGGCCGACCGGGTCGTCGACGGCGCGGGCCCGGTGGGCGCGGTCGCGGACGCGGTGATCGCCGCGTACGAGGAGGCCGCGGTCGCGTGAAGGTCGCGCTGCGCCGCCGCCGGGTCGAGCTGGGGGCGCGTTCCTACGACGTCCTCGTCGGGGCCGGCGTGATCGACGACCGGCTCGGCGAGGTCGTGCGCGGGCGCGCCCGGGTCGCGCTCGTGACCCAGGCCGGCGTCGACTCGCTGCACGGCGCGCGGGTGCGCGACGCGCTCGACCGCGCGGGCGTCGCCCACGAGACCTTCGTGATGGGTGACGGCGAGGCCGCCAAGCGCCTCGCGACCGTCGAGGACCTCTGCGGCCGGTTCGCCCGCTGGGGGCTGCGGCGCGACGACGCGGTCGTCGCGCTCGGCGGCGGGGTCGTCGGCGACACCGCCGGGTTCGCGGCCGCCGTGTACCACCGCGGCGTCGCCGTGGTGCAGGTGCCCACGACGCTGCTCGCGATGGTCGACGCCGCCGTCGGCGGCAAGACGGCGGTCAACCTCCCGGAGGGCAAGAACCTCGTCGGCGCGTTCCACCAGCCCCTCGCGGTCCTCGCCGACCCGGCCGTCCTGTCCACGCTCCCCGCGCGCGAGTACCGCTGCGGGCTCGGGGAGGTCGCGAAGTACGCGCTCATGGGCGACGACTTCGTCACGGCGAACGCCGCGGCGCTCGTCGCGCGCGACCCGGTGACCGTCGCCGAGGTCGTCCACCGTTGCGTCGGCCTGAAGGCCGACGTCGTCGAGGCCGACGAGACGGAGCGCACCGGCCGGCGGGCGGTGCTGAACCTCGGCCACACGCTCGCCCACGCGCTCGAGACCGCGGGCGGGCACGCGCTCGCGCACGGCGAGGCCGTCGCGGTGGGGCTCGTGTTCGCGGTGCACCTCGCGGCCGCGCTCGGGCGCGTCGGGCGGGACGAGGCCGAGCGGGTCGAGCGCATGGTCCGCGCGCTCGGGCTCCCCACGACCGCCCCCGCCGGGCTCGACGCGGACGCGCTGGTCACGCTCATGCGGCGCGACAAGAAGTCGGGCGGCGGGCTCACCTTCGTGCTGCCGGGCCCCGAAGGCATCCAGCGGGTCGACGACCCGCCCGCGGGCGCGCTCGCGGCGGCGTTCGCGGCCGTGGGCGTGGGAGGGTAGGGGGATGGCGACGATCCTGCTCCTGTCGGGACCGAACCTCAACCTGCTCGGCGACCGCGACCCGCAGCACTACGGCACCACGACCCTCGAGGAGCTCGTCGCGCTCGCCCGCGAGACCGCGGCGAAGCACGGCCACGAGCTCGAACACCTCCAGTCGAACCACGAGGGCGTGCTCGTGGACGCGATCCATGCCGCGCGCGGGCGTTGCGCCGCGATCGTGATCAACGCCGGCGCGCTGTCGCACTACTCCCACGCGATCGCCGACGCGCTCGCGGCCTTCGACGGCGTGAAGGTCGAGCTGCACCTCTCCAACCCGTACGCCCGCGAGGAGTGGCGTCACCGCAGCGTGCTCTCGGGGGTCGTCGACGGGATCGCCGTGGGCTTCCGCGCGACCGGTTACCGGATCGCCGTCGAGGCGGCGGCCGAGATGATCGCCGGCCGATGAGTGCCGCGCCGCTCGCCCCGCTCGACGTCGCGGGCCGCCTCCCGCGCCTGCGCGAGCGCCTCGCCGCGGCCGGGCTCCCCGCGCTGCTCGTGACCAAGCGCGAGAACGTCCGCTACCTGACCGGGTTCACCGGCTCCGCGGGCGTGCTGCTGGTCACGGCCGACGACGCGCTGCTCGTCACCGACGGGCGCTACGCCACGCAGGCCGAGGAGCAGCTCGGCACGAGCGGGGTGCCCGCCCGCGTCGGGATCGGGCTCACCGCGGCGGCGCAGCGGGAGCTGCTCGCCGCCGCGGTGCGCGGACACGACCGCGTCGGGCTCGAGGAGCACTCCGTGACCTGGGCCGACCAGCGCGAGTACGCCGCCGCCCTCGGCGCCGAGGTGGTGCCCGCGGGCACGCCCGTCGAGGGCCTGCGGCGCGTCAAGGACGCCGGCGAGCTCGACCGGATCCGCCGGGCGTGCGCGATCGCCGACGACGCGTTCGCCGCGGTGGTGACGCGCCTCGCGGAGGGGGTCACGGAGCGGCAGTTCGCCCTGGAGCTCGAGTTCGCGATGCGCGAGCGGGGCGCGTCGGGCACCAGCTTCGACCCGATCGTCGCGGCCGGGCCCAACGGCGCGATGCCGCACGCGCGCCCGACCGACCGGGTGATCCGGCGCGGCGAGCTGGTGGTCTGCGACTTCGGGTGCGTCGTCGACGGCTACTGCTCCGACATGACGCGCACCGTGTGGGTCGGCGACCCCGGGCCCGAGGCCCGCCGGCTCTTCTCCGTCGTGCTCGAGAGCCAGGCCGCGGGCCGCGACGCCGTCGCGGCGGACGTCGAGTGCGCGGCGGTCGACAAGGCGTCGCGTGACGTGATCGCCGCGGCCGGCCTCGCCGACGCCTTCTCGCACTCGACGGGCCACGGCGTCGGGCTCGAGATCCACGAGGCCCCGAGGGTCGCGTCGAGCGCCCGTGATACCTTGCTCGCCGGCGACGTCGTCACGGTCGAGCCGGGCGTCTACGTGCCCGGCGTCGGTGGCGTGCGCATCGAGGACACCGTCGTCGTCACCGCGACCGGCGCCGAGCCGCTGACGCTCGCCCCCAAGGAGCTCGTGCTGTGACCGACCCCCTGAAGGAACGCGTCCCGTGAGTGTCTCCACCAACGACCTGAAGAACGGCATGGCGCTCGACCTGCCCGAAGGGCTGATGACCGTGGTCGAGTTCCAGCACGTCAAGCCCGGCAAGGGCGGCGCGTTCGTGCGCACCAAGCTCAAGAACTTCCGCACCGGCGCGGTGCTCGACAAGACCTTCCGCGCCGACGAGAAGGTGCCGCTCGCCGTCATCGACAAGCGCGAGATGCAGTTCCTGTACCGCGAGGGCGACGACTACGTCTTCATGGACAACGAGACGTACGAGCAGCTCCACGTCGCGCGCGCCTCGGTCGGCGACGCGGTCAACTACCTGAAGGAGGGCGACACGGCCGTCCTGCCGGTGTACAAGGGCGAGGTGATCGGCGTCGACCTCCCCGCGGCGGTCGAGCTCACCGTGACCGAGACCGAGCCCGGCATCCAGGGCGACCGCGTCTCGGGCGCGCGCAAGCCCGCGACGCTCGAGACCGGCCTGGTCGTGCAGGTCCCGCTGTTCGTCGACACGGGCGACCGCATCAAGGTCGACACGCGCACCGGCGAGTACCTGTCGAGGGCGTGAGCCGGAGGCGGGGAGGACGACGTGCCGACACGACGCGAGGCGCGGGAGCGAGCCCTCGGCCTGGCGTACGAGTGCGAGCAACGTGACCTCGCCCCGAGCGAGCTGCTCGCCGACCTCCCGGTCCCTCCCGACCCCTACGCCGTGCGCCTCGTGCTCGGGGTCGAGGCGCACCGGGAGGAGATCGACGCGCTGATCAGCAAGTACTCGGAGCACTGGGCGATCGAGCGGATGCCGGTCGTCGACCGCACGCTCCTGCGCCTGGGCACCTTCGAGCTGGGCTGGGTGCCGGACGTGCCGACGGCGGTCGTCATCTCGGAGGCCGTCGAGCTCGCGAAGCAGTACTCGACGAAGGACTCGGGCCGCTTCGTGAACGGCCTGCTGTCGCGGATCGCCGAGGCGGTCCGGGGCGCGCCGGAGGCCGCGGGCGGGTGAGGCGATGAGCGGCACCGAGACGATCGTCGTCCCCGACACGGTCGAGGAGCTGCTCGGGGCCGGCGCCGAACGCGGCGAGCGGCCGTGGATCGTGATCGTGTGGGACGACCCGGTCAACCTGATGAGCTACGTCGTGTTCGTGTTCCAGAAGCTCTTCGGCTACTCGCGCGAGAAGGCGACACGGCTCATGCTGCAGGTGCACCACGAGGGGAGCGCGGTCGTGGCGAGCGGCACCCGGGAGAAGTGCGAGGCCGACGTCGCGCGCCTGCACGCGCACGGCCTGTGGGCCACGCTGCAGCGGGACGACTGACGTGCGCACGTTCGAGCGGACGCGCGACGGCGGCCTGCGCGTCCGCCTGCTCGAGGGCGAGGCCGCGATGCTCGGGATGCTGCTCGCCGAGGTCCGCGGGCTCGTCGCCGACCCGGGCGCCGACAACGCCGCGGCCCGGCGGCTGGCGCCGCGCGCCTACCTCGACCCGACCGAGGAGGAGGCGGAGGCGCAGTGGCGCGAGCTGGTGCACGGCGAGCTGGTCGACGCCCGGGTGGCCGCCTTCGACGAGATCCGGCGGCTGCTCGACGCGGCCGTGCCCGCCCGCGGCCGGGTCGAGCTGGTGCTCGACGCCGGGCAGGAGGACCGGCTCCTGCGCTCGGTGAACGACCTGCGGCTCGCGCTCGCCGCGCTCCTCGAGGAGCCGCACGGCGGGCCGCGGGGACCCGGCGCGCGCCGGCGCCCGCCCCGGCGGAGGGCGAGCAGGCCCGGATGCTGCTCGACTGGCTCACCGGCCTCGTGGCCGACCACGTCGAACTGCTGCTGGCCGAGATGCCCGACGACCCCGGCGTCGATTCGCGCAACAGGTGAGCGCCGCCGCGGCCGATACCCGCGTCGGACGAACGCGGCCGCGGGCTCCCCGGGCTCGCCTACCCTGAACCGAGCATGCAGCACCCGATCGCGCCGGTGGCCGGCGCCCCGTTGCGAGACCCCCGGCCGGTCGCGGCGTCGTTGCGGGACGGCGGTCGAGCAGGCGGTCCGGGGCGCGCCCGACACGGTGCGGCTCGCGCTCGTCGCGCTGCTCGCGGGCGGCCACCTGCTCGTCGAGGGCGTGCCGGGCACCGGCAAGACGCTCCTCGCGAAGTCGCTCGCGGCCGCGATCGGGGGGCGGTTCGGGCGGGTGCAGTGCACCCCCGACCTGTTGCCGGCCGACGTGACCGGCACGTCGGTGTACGGGCCGCGCACGGGGAGTGGGAGTTCCGTCCCGGGCCGGTGTTCGCGAACGTGCTGCTCGTCGACGAGATCAACCGCGCGTCGCCGCGCACCCAGGCCGCGCTCCTCGAGCCGATGGAGGAGCACCAGGTGACCGTCGACGGCGAGACGCACCCCCTGCCCGTCCCGTTCTTCTGCATCGCGACCCAGAACCCCTACGGCAGCGCCGGCACGTTCCCGCTGCCCGAGAGCCAGCTCGACCGGTTCGCGATCGTCGCGCTGCTCGGCCTGCCCGGCCGTGCCGCCGAGCGGGAGATCCTGACCGGGCACGGCGGCGTCGACGCGCTCGACCGCATCGTGCCGGTCACGTCCCCGGCGGAGCTCGCCGCCGCCGTCGCGGCGGTGCGGCACGTGCACTGCGCCCAGCCGGTGGTCGACTACGTGCTCGACGTCGTCGAGGCGACCCGCGCGCACCCGGCGTGCGTGCTCGGCGCGTCGCCGCGGGCGAGCCGCTCGCTGCTGCACGCCGCCCGCGCGCACGCGACCGTGATGCAGCGCGACTTCGTGTCCCCCGACGACGTCAAGGCGGTCGCGCCCGCGGCGCTCGGCCACCGGATCGTGCTCGCGCAGGGCGTCCAGCCGGACGCGGGGACGCGCCTGGTGCGCGAGATCGTCGGGGCGGTCGCCGGCCCCCTGCCGTGAGCGCCGCGGCGCCGCCGCGCGCAGCGGCGCGCCCGGGGCCACGGCCCGGGCGACCTGACGATGACCGCCGTCGTGCTGTTCGTGATCGGCGCCTACGGCGTCGCCACCGGGAGCGCGGGCGGCGAGGAACGGGCGGTCGCCGTCGGGGTGTTCGCGTTCACGCTCGTCGTCGGTCGGCGTCGTCTGGCCGGTCGTCACGCTCGCGCGCGTCCGCCTGGACGCGGTCGCGCCGCCCGACGCGACCGTCGGCGACGAGGTGCCGGTCCGCGTCACGGTCGCCGGGCGCGCGGCGCGCCTCGAGCTGCGGCTCCTCGACCCGCCCGGCGAGTGGTGGCGCACGGCCGCCCCCGCGACCGTCACGGTCCCGCACGCCGCGACGCGCCGGGGCGTGTGGACGCACGTGCGCGTGCAGGTGCGCACGTCGGCCCCGCTCGGCGTGTTCGTGCGCACCCGCCAGGCGCGGGTCCGGCTGCCCGGTGCCGTGCGCGGTCGGCCCCCGCCCGGCGCGCGTGGGGGCACGGGCGCGGCCCGTGCCCCCCACGACGGAGGTGCCCGCGCGCGCGGCGCCGGGCCCGGCGGGCGCGGACGCGGTGCGGACGGTCCGCCCGTACGTGCCGGGCGACCCGGCCCGTCTCGTGCACTGGCCGACGAGCGCGCGCCGCGGCGAGCTCGTGGTCCGGGAGCACGAGCCGCCGGCCGGCGAGGGCCTCGCGCTCGTCGTCGACCTGACCGGCCCCGAGGCCGCCGCCGAGGCGGCGGCGAGCCTCGCGGCGGGGATCGGCCGCGCGCTGCTCGGGCGGGGCGGGCGCCTCCACCTGTGCACCTGCGAGGCCGGCGTGCCCGTGGGCGCGCCGGTGGGTGACGCACGCGAACTGGGCCGCCGCCTCGCCCGGGCGACCGCGGGCCGGCCGGCCGAGCCGCCCGACGGCTGGGCCGCCGAGCACGTGCGGGCCGGCGCGTTCGCCGGGCCGGGCTCCCCGGTCCCCGGGGCGGCCGGATGAACGCCCGGCCCGGGCGCCCGCACCCGGCCGCGCCGGGCTCGCCGTGGTGGCCGGTCGCCGCCGCGTGCGCGTGCGCCCTCGGCGCGGTCGGGGCGGTCGCGGCGCCGCGCCTCGGTGTGCCCGTCCTCGGCGGCGCGCTCGCCGCGGGCCTCGCGGGGGCCCTCGCCGTGCTCGCGCTGCCGTCGCTGCCGACCCGGCGGGTCACCGTGCTCCTGCTGCGGCATCGCGGGCCTCGGCGCGATGCGCCACGCCGCGTCCCCGCCACCGACTCGGGGCTGCTCGTGGTGTGGGCGGCGGCGACGCTGGTCGCGGTCGTGCTCGTCGACCGCGCCGACGCCGAGCGCGCCCGGCCGGCCGCCGGCGCGGCCCCCCTGGAGGGACGGGTGCCGGAGGTGGCGCGCGTCGACCGCCGCGGTCGCGGTCGTCGTCGCGGTCGTCGTGGTCGTCGCCGTGCCGCCGCTGACGGAGGAGCTCGGCCGCCGCGTCTGGCCCGGCCTGCTGCCGACCTTCGAGGACAGCGCCGCCGCGCCCGGCTCGCTCAAGGCCTCCGACGCGATCGACATGACGAGCCGGCCCCGCCTGTCGGACGAGGTGGTGTTCACCGTGGACGCG
Source organism: Acidimicrobiia bacterium (assembly GCA_026002935.1). Lineage (GTDB taxonomy): Bacteria > Actinomycetota > Acidimicrobiia > IMCC26256 > PALSA-610 > BPGH01. Next base: position 2,440,876 of record BPGH01000001.1, on the reverse strand, counting down.
CCGCGCGCCGACTTCTGGCGGGGGGAGACCTTCGACCGCTGGGACGGCCGCACCTGGACGCGCTCGGACCCGCAGGTGGTGGCGCTCGACCGCGACGGCGGCGCCGTGGCGCTCGTGACCGACGAGTACGACCTCGCCGCCCGGGGCGGCGAGGAGCTGCGCCAGACCTTCCGGGTCGAGGCCCGGTTCTCCGAGATCGTGTTCGCGGCGCCGAGCCCGGTGTCGGTGCGCTCCGACAAGCTGGTCGTCGGGCGCCCCGACGGCACCGCCGGGGTCGTCGGCGGCTTCGGGCGCGGCTCGGTCTACACGGTCACGAGCCGGAGCCTCCTGCCGACCGAGGAGGCCCTGCGGGCCGCCGACGCGCGCGCGGTGCCGGAGGAGGTCCTCGACCGCTACGCGCAGCCGCCCGTCGCGACGCCGCGGGTGCGGGCGCTCGCCGAGGAGATCGCGGCCGGGGCGCCGACGACCTACGACACGATCCGTGCGTTCGAGGCCTGGCTCGGCGCGAACACGCGCTACTCGCTCGACGCCCCGCTGTCGCCCGCGGGCGTCGACGTGGTCGATCACTTCCTGTTCGAGAGCCGCCTCGGCTGGTGCGAGCAGGTGGCGAGCAGCCTCGTCGTGATGGCGCGCGCGGTCGGCATCCCCGCCCGTCTGGCCACCGGCTTCGTGCCCGGCGAGCTCGACCCGCTCTCGGGTCGGTTCGTCGTGCGCGAGCGCGACGCGCACGCCTGGGCCGAGGTCTGGTTCCCGGGGATCGGCTGGCAGGGCTTCGACCCGACCGCCTCGGTGCCGCTCGCGGGCGAGGCCGCCCCGGCGGGCTCGTGGATCGACGCCGCGCGCCGGAACGCGCCGCAGCTCGCGGTGGCCCTCGCCGTCGCCGCGTGGGCCGTGTCGGCGGCGCCCCGGCTCGTGCGGGCGGCCCGCCGCCGGGCGGCCCGCCGCCGGTCGTGGCCCGCGCGCACGCTGGCGCGGCTGGAACGGATCGGCCGGTCCGCGGGCCGGCCGCGCGCCCCGGCGGAGACCCCCCGCGAGTACGCGCGCGCGATCGCGGCGCGCATCGGCGACCCGCGGCTCGAGGTCGTCGGCGACGCCGTCGACCGGGCGCTATTCGCGCCGGGCGGCGCCGGCGCGGACGAGGTGCGCCACGCGGAGGAGATCCTCGCGTCGGCGGCCCGAGCCGGGCCGGCGCCCCGCGGCTGAGCGGCGGGTGCCGGGCAGTGGTGCCGGGCGCGCGCCCGCACGGCTGGTATCGTCGGCGGGACCGTGAAGGGGATCCCGTGAGGTCCCTACGGAGGAGCAGCGATGACCGCGCGCCCGCAGCCCGCGCCGACCAGCGACCCCCCCGGCCCCGGTGCCGGGGGCGTTGTTCGTCCGGGCCCCGTGGTGCTGCGCAGCCGGGTGTTCGACGCGGACACGCTGCGGCGCGCGGTGGCGCGCATCGCGCACGAGATCGTCGAGCGCAACCACGGCGCGGGCCACGTCGTCCTCGTCGGCCTGTACACCCGGGGCGTCGCGCTCGCCCGCCGGCTCGCGGCCGCCATCGCCGGCTTCGAGGGCGTCGAGGTGCCCGTCGGGGCGCTCGACGTCGCCTTCTACCGCGACGACATCGGCCTGCGCCCGGTCGCGCCGCTCGGTCCCACCGAGGTCCCCGACGTGTCGGGGCGGGTCGTCGTGCTCGTCGACGACGTCCTGTTCACCGGCCGAACGGCGCGCGCCGCGCTCGACGCGCTGCTCGAGCTCGGGCGTCCGCGCGCGGTCCAGCTCGCCGTGCTCGTCGACCGCGGGCACCGCGAGCTGCCGATCCGGGCCGACTACGTCGGCAAGAACCTCCCGACGAAGGTCACCGAGGACGTGCGCGTCCGCCTCGCCGAGACCGACGACGGTCCCGACGGGGTGGAGATCTGGGGCCCGGAGGGGGGTGAGGGGTGAAGCACCTGCTCTCCGTCGACGACTTCGCGGACCGGCCCGCGATCGAGGCGATGCTCGACCTCACGGAGCGCTTCGTGGCGGTGTCGCGGCGCGAGATCCGCAAGGTTCCCGCGCTGCGCGGCCGGACCGTCGTGTCGCTGTTCTTCGAGGAGTCGACCCGCACCCGCCTGTCGTTCGAGACCGCCGCGAAGCGGCTCTCGGCCGACGTGATGACCTTCTCGGTCGCCTCGTCGTCCGTGAAGAAGGGCGAGAGCCTGCTCGACACCGTGCGCACCATCGAGGCGATGGGGGTCGACGCGGTCGTCGTGCGCCACTCGGCGGCGGGCGCGGCGGCCCGGGTCGCCTCGTGGACGGGGGCGAGCGTGGTCAACGCGGGCGACGGCCGCCACGAGCACCCGACGCAGGCGCTGCTCGACGCGTACACGCTGCGCTCCCACCGGGGCCCGTCGCTCGACGGCTGCCGCGTCGCGATCGTGGGCGACGTGCGCAACTCCCGCGTCGCGCGCAGCGACGTGAAGATGTTCCACGCGCTCGGCTGCGAGATCACGCTCGTCGGCCCGCCGACGCTGCTGCCCGAACGCCTCGGCGGCTGGCCCGTCACCGTGGCCCACGACCTCGACGAGGTGTGCGGCGAGGTGGACGTGCTCTACATGCTGCGCATCCAGCGGGAACGGATCGACCAGGCCTGCTTCCCGTCGTTGCGCGAGTACGCCAGCCGGTGGGGGCTCACCCCGGCGCGCATGGCGCGCTGCAAGCCCGACACGCTCGTGATGCACCCCGGTCCGATGAACCGCGGGATCGAGATCGCGGCCGAGGTGGCCGACTCCGCGCGTTCGCTCGTCGCCGAGCAGGTCGCGAACGGCGTCGCCGTCCGCATGGCCGTGCTGTGGACGCTGCTCGGCGCGGGAGGGACCGTTGTCTGAGCTGCTCGTCTCCGGCGGGCGGGTGCTCGACGCGGCGGGGGAGCGCACCGCCGACGTGCGCGTCGTCGACGGGACGGTCGTGGAGGTCGGGCCCGGCCTGAGCCCCGGCGCGGGCGCGCTCGTGCTCGACGCGTCCGGCGCGATCGTCACCCCGGGCCTCGTCGACCTGCAGGTCCACTTCCGGGAGCCCGGCCGCGAGGACGCCGAGGACGTCGAGCACGGCGCGCGCGCCGCCGCGCTCGGCGGGTGCACCGCCGTCGTGTGCATGCCGAACACGGAACCCCCGCTCGACGACGCCGCGGTCGTGGAGGCGGTGCTGGCGCGCGGCCGGCGGTCGGCGTGCGACGTGCGCGTCGCCGGGTGCATCACGAAGGGACGCGCCGGCCGCGAGCTCGCGCCCCTCGGCGAGCTGTACGACCTCGGCGTGCGGATCTTCACCGACGACGGCGACTGCGTCGCGGACGCCGGCGTGATGCGGCGCGCGTTCGAGTACGCGTCCGCGCTCCCGGGTGCGGTGCTCGCCCAGCACGCGGAGGACCCGGCGCTCGTGCGGGGCGGCCACATGAACGAGGGCGAGTGGTCGGCCCGGCTCGGCATCCCGGGCCGCCCCGCGGAGGCCGAGTCGACGATCGTCGCGCGGGACCTCGCGCTCGCGCGCCTCACCGGCGGCCGCTACCACGTGCTCCACCTGTCGTCGGCGCAGTCCGCGCAGCTCGTGCGCGAGGCGCGCGCCCAGGGCGTGCGGGTGACCGCCGAGTGCACCCCCCAGCACCTGGTGCTGACCGACGAGGCCTGCGCGACGTTCGACCCCGTCTTCAAGATGAACCCGCCGCTGCGCACGGCCCGCGACGTCGAGGCGCTGCGCGGCGCGCTCGCCGACGGCACGATCGACGCCATCGCGACCGACCACGCGCCACACGCGCCCGAGACGAAGGAACAGCCCTTCGAGGAGGCGCCGCCGGGCATGCTCGGCGTCGAGACCGCGCTGGCCGTCGTGTGGACGACGCTCGTCGAGCCGGGCGTCGTGAGCCCCGCCCGCGCCCTCGAGGCGCTGTCGTGGGCGCCGGCGCGCATCGCCGGCCTCGACGCCGCCGGGCACGGCGGCCCCGTCGAGCCCGGGCGCCCCGCCAACCTGTGCGTGTTCGACCCCGCGCACTCCTGGGTCGTCGACGCGCACGCGCTCGCCAGCAAGTCGCGCAACACGCCGTGGGAGGGTTGGAAGCTGACCGGCAAGGTGAGGCACACGATCCTGCGGGGCCGCCCGACCGTCCGCGACGGGGCGCTCGCATGAAGGTCACCGAGGCGCTGCTCGTCCTCGCCGACGGCACGACGTTCGAGGGGGTGGCGGCGGGCCACCGGCCCGAGGGCGGCGTGGCGGCGGGCGAGGTCGTGTTCAACACGGCGCTCGCCGGCTACCAGGAGATCGTCACCGATCCGTCGTACGCGGGGCAGATCGTCGCGTTCACCTACCCGCACGTCGGCAACTACGGCGTCAACGCCGGCGACGACGAGGCCCGCGTCCCGCACTGCCGCGGGGTGATCGTGCGCGACCTCGCGCGCCGCCCGTCGAACTGGCGGGCGACCGACGACCTCGACGGGTTCCTGCGCCGCCACCGCGTGCCGGCCATCGCCGGGATCGACACCCGCCGCCTCACCCGCCACCTGCGCGAGGCGGGCGCGATGCCGGGGGCGTTCGGCACCGCCGACCGCGACGTGCTGCTCGCCGCCGCGCAGGCCGACGGCGGCACCGACGGCCGCGACCTCGTCGCGGGGGTCACCACCGCCGAGCCCTACGAGGTCGGCCGCGACGACGCCGGGTACTACGTGGTCGCGTACGACTTCGGCATCAAGCGGTCGATCCTCGACCGGCTGGTCGCCGCGGGCTGCAAGGTCGAGGTCGTCCCCGCGTCGACACCCGCGGCCGAGGTGCTCGCGCGCGAGCCCGACGGCGTGTTCTGCTCGAACGGGCCGGGCGACCCCGCCGCGGTGACCGGCGCGCAGGAGAACGTGCGGGCGCTGCTCGGGCGGGTGCCGATGTTCGGCATCTGCCTCGGGCACCAGATCATGAGCCTGGCGCTGGGGGCCCGCACCTTCAAGCTCCGGTTCGGGCACCACGGCGCCAACCACCCGGTCCGGCGGCTCGAGACGGGGCGGGTCGAGATCACCAGCCAGAACCACAACTACGCCGTCGATCCCTCGACCTTGCCCGCAGGTTCAGAGGTGACCCACCTCAACCTCAACGACGGTGACGTCGAGGGGGTGCGCAGCGCGCACCTGCAGGCGTTCAGCGTCCAGTACCACCCCGAGGCCGGGCCGGGCCCGCACGACGCCCGCTACCTGTTCGAGGAGTTCGTCGACCTGATGCGCACGAGTGACGGGGGGCGCTGAGTGCCGCGCCGCGAGGACCTCGAGACGATCCTGCTCATCGGCGCGGCCCGATCGTGATCGGGCAGGCCTGCGAGTTCGACTACTCCGGCACGCAGGCCTGCCGGGTGCTGCGCGAGGAGGGCTACCGGGTCGTCCTGGTCAACTCGAACCCGGCGACGATCATGACCGACCCCGACTTCGCCGACGCGCACCTACGTCGAGCCGCTCGACGCCCGAGGCTGCGAGCGGATCATCGAGCGCGAGCGGCCCGACGCGCTGCTGCCCACGCTCGGCGGCCAGACGGGGCTCAACCTCGCGGTGGCGCTGCACGAGGCCGGCGTCCTCGCCGGTACGGCGTCGAGCTGATCGGCGCGAACGTCGAGGCGATCCGCACGCGCCGAGGACCGGCAGCGCTTCAAGCGGCCATGAGCGAGATCGGCCTGCAGGTGCCGCGCCTCGGGCATCGCCCACTCGTGGAGGAGGCGCTCGCGGTCGCCGACTCGGTCGGCTACCCGGTGATCGTCCGCCCGGCGTTCATCCTCGGCGGCGGGCGGGACCGGCATCGCCCACGACCGCCGAGGAGTTCGAGCGCGTCGCGGCCGGGGCATCGCGGCCAGCCCGATCTCGGAGATCCTCATCGAGCGAGTCGGTGACCGGCTGGAAGGAGTACGAGCTGGAGGTGATGCGCGACCGCGCGGACAACGTGGTCGTGATCTGCTCGATCGAGAACCTCGACCCGATGGGCGTGCACACCGGCGACTCGATCACGGTCGCCCCGGCCCAGACGCTCACCGACGTCGAGTACCAGGCGATGCGCGACGCGGCGCTTCGCGTGCATCCGCCGGATCGGGGTCGAGACGGGCGGCTCCAACGTGCAGTTCGCCGTCGAGCCGCGCACCGGCCGGATGGTCGTCATCGAGATGAACCCCCGCGTGTCCCGCTCGAGCGCGCTGGCGTCGAAGGCGACCGGGTTCCCGATCGCGAAGATCGCCGCCAAGCTCGCCGTCGGCTACACGCTCGACGAGATGCCGCAACGACATCACCCGCGAGACGCCCGCGTCGCTTCGAGCCCACCATCGACTACGTGGTCACGAAGTTCCCGCGGTGGGCGTTCGAGAAGCTGCCCGGCGCCGCGCCGCTGCTCGGCACCCAGATGCAGTCGGTCGGCGAGGTCATGGCGATCGGCCGCACCTTCCCCGAGTCGCTCCAGAAGGCCATCCGGTCGCTCGAGACGGCCGCCACGGCCTGAACTGCGACGCCGGCGAGGCCGCGTACGACGCGCTCGACACGGAGGAGCTGGTGCAGGCGGCCGCGGTGCCCACGCCCGAGCGGGTGTTCCAGCTGAGTCGGCGCTGCGCCGGGGCGTGTCGGTCGACCGGTTGCACGAGGTCACCGGCATCGACCCGTGGTTCCTCGACCAGATGCTCCAGATCGTCGAGGAGCGCGAGCGACTGCGCGAGATCGGGTTCGCCGCGATGACCGCGCGCCGACTGGCGGCAGGCCAAGCGGATGGGCTTCGGCGACGCGCAGCTCGCCGACCTGTGGGGCGTCGACGCGAGCGAGGTGCGCGCGGCCCGCCTGCGGGCCGGCGTCGCCGTCACCTACAAGACCGTCGACACCTGCGCCGCGGAGTTCGAGGCGCACACGCCGTACCACTACGGCACCTACGAGGACGAGGACGAGTGCGCCCCTCGAGCGCGACGCAAGGTCGTCATCCTCGGCAGCGGCCCGAACCGCATCGGCCAGGGCATCGAGTTCGACTACTGCTGCGTCCACGCCGCGTTCGCGCTGCGCGACGCGGGGTTCGAGACGGTCATGGTCAACTGCAACCCCGAGACGGTCTCGACCGACTACGACACGAGCGACCGCCTCTACTTCGAGCCGCTGACGGTCGAGGGCGTGCAACGTGTGCGAGCGCTCGGGCGCCGCCGAGCGGGGCGGGGGCCGGCTGCGGGCGTGGTCGTGTCGCTCGGCGGGCAGACGCCGCTGAAGCTGGCGCACGCGCTCGAGGCGGCGGGCATCCCGGTCCTCGGGACGAGCCCGGCGTCGATCGACGCGGCCGAGGACCGCCGGCGCTTCGACGAGCTGTGCGACCGCCTCGGGATCGCGCAGCCCGCCGGAGGGACGGCGACCACGGCCGACGAGGCCGTCGCGGTGGCGCGCGGATCGGGTACCCCGTGCTCGTGCGGCCCTCGTACGTGCTCGGCGGCCGCGCCATGGAGATCGTCTACGACGAGCGAGCTGCGGCGGGCGAGGGCGAGCTCGGACCGGATCGCTGGGCGCGAGGGCGGCTCTCGGCGAGCGCCCGGTCGCTGATCGACCGGTTCCTCGAGGACGCGACGGAGGTCGACGTCGACGCGATCCGCGACGCCACGGGCGACGGTCGTGATCGGCGGGGTGATGGAGCACATCGAGGAGGCCGGGGTCCACTCGGGCGACTCGGCCTGCGCGATCCCGCCGCTCAGCCTGCCCGCGTCCGTCGTGCAGGACGATCGAGCGCACACGCGGGCGCTCGCCGACGCGCTCGAGGTCGTCGGGCTGCTCAACGTCCAGTACGCGGTGCAGGACGGCACGGTCTACGTGCTCGAGGCGAACCCGCGGGCGAGCCGCACGGTGCCGTTCGTCGCGCAAGGCGACCGGGCGTGCCGCTGGCGAAGGTCGCGGCCCGCGTCATGGCGGGGCGACGCTGGACGGGCTGCGCGCCGAGGGCTGCTGCGGCCGCCGGCGAGGGCGGGCACGTCGCGGTCAAGGAGGCCGTGCTGCCGTTCGAACCGCTTCCCCGACGTCGACACGCTGCTCGGCCCCGAGATGCGCTCGACCGGCGAGGTGATGGGCATCGACCGTCGTTCGGGCTGGCGTTCGCCAAGAGCCAGGCGGCGGCGGGCAACACGCTGCCGCGCTCGGGGACGGTGTTCATGTCGCTCGCCGACCGCGACAAGCCGGCCGGGCTCGTGGCCGCCCGCCGCTTCGCGGAGCTCGGGTTCGCGATCGTCGGCGACGTCGGGCACCGCGGCGGCGCTCGAGGCGGACGGCATCCCGGTCGCGACGGTGGTCGCGAAGGTGGGGGAGGAGCGGGCGGGCCGGGGCGCCGCCGACGCGGTCGAGCTGATCGCGTCGGGCGAGGTGGACCTGGTCGTCAACACGCCCCGCGGCCGGGGTCCGCGCGCCGACGGGCGGCACATCCGCCAGGCGGCGCTCGCGAACGGCGTGGCCTGCGTCACGACCGTCGCCGCGGCGCTGGCCGCCGCGGCGGGGATCGCCGAGGCGACCAGCCGGGACGCGGAGGTCCGGTCGCTCCAGGACTACCACCGGGACGGCCAGCTCCGCCTGGAGGTCTGAGTGCGCCGGGCGCGCCGGCGGGCCGCCGTCGACCTCACGGTGCGGCTCGGCCCGGTCGTGCTGGCGAACCCGGTCGTCGCGGCGTCCGGCACGTTCGGTCACGGCGACGAGGTCGCCCGCGTGTGCGACCCCCGCGGCCTGGGGGCCGTGACCGCGAAGTCGGTGGCGCCGTACCCGTGGCCGGGCAACCCCCCGCTGCGGGTCACCGGGGCGCCCGGCGGCGGCATGCTCAACTCGGTCGGCCTGCCCGGCCCGGGCGTCGAGCGCTGGATCGCGGACGACCTGCCCGCGCTCGTCGCGCGCGGCGCCCGGGTGATCGCGTCGATCTGGGGCCGCAGCGTCGAGGACTACGCGGCCTGCGCCCGCGCGCTCGAGGCGGCCGCGGGCCGCGTCGTCGCGGTCGAGGTCAACCTGTCGTGCCCGAACGTCGAGGACCGCAGCGACGTGTTCGCGCACTCCGCCGACGCGACGCGCGCCGCGGTGCGGGCCGTCGTGGAGGCCGTCGGTGACGCGTTGCCCGTGTTCGCCAAGCTCTCGCCGAACGTCACCGACGTCGTCGTGATCGCGCGCGCGGCACGCGACGCGGGAGCGACCGGCCTCACGCTCGTCAACACGGTGATGGGCCTCGCCGTCGACGCCGACGCGCGCGCGCCGGTGCTGGGTGCGGGCGGCGGCGGCCTGAGCGGCGCGCCGATCAAGCCGATCGCGCTGCGCGCCGTCTGGGAGGTGTCACGCGCGCTGCCGGGCGTGCCGATCATCGGGACCGGCGGCGTGACGTGCGGGCGCGACGCGGCCGAGATGATGCTCGCCGGCGCGTCGGCGGTCGGTGTCGGGACCGCGACGTTCGCGGAGCCGCGCGCCACCCTGCGCATCGTCGAGGAGCTGCGCGCGTGGTGCGCGTCGCACGGGGTGTCGAGGGTGGCCGACCTGACCGGGGCGATGCGATGAGCCCGGCGGCGGTCCCTCCCGCGCCGCCCGGCCCCGGCGGGGGGCCCGGCGCCGGGCCGGTCCCGGAGGTACGCCGCCGCCTGGCGCTCGCGCTCGACGTGCCCGACCTGGCCGCGGCCGGGCGCCTGGCGGCCGGGGTGGGGCCCTGGTTCGGGGTGGCGAAGGTCGGCCTCGAGCTGTTCTCGGCGGCGGGCCCGGCCGCGGTCGAGCACCTCGGGGGGATGGGCTTCGCGGTGTTCGCCGACCTGAAGCTGCACGACATCCCGACGACGGTCGGCCGCGCGGCGCGCGTGCTCGGAAGGCTCGGCGCGGCCTACGTGAACTTCCACGCGAGCGGTGGCGTCGACATGCTGCGCGCGGGCGTCGAGGGGCTCGCCGAGGGTGCGCGCGACGCGGGGCACGCGCCGCCCGTCGCGCTCGCGGTCACCGTGCTGACGAGCGACGCCGACGCGTCGGCGTTCGACACGCGCCTGCGCGCGGCGATCGACGCGGGTTGCGGAGGGGTCGTGTGTTCGGTGCAGGAGGTCGCGGCGGTGAAGCGTGCCCGCGCGGACCTCGTCGCCGTCGTCCCCGGCGTGCGGCTCGCGGGTGGGGACGCGCACGACCAGCGCCGCGTCGGCACCCCCGAGCAGGTCGCGCGCGCGGGCGCGGACCTGCTCGTGATCGGGCGTGCGGTGACGGCCGCGGCCGAGCCCGCCGCCGCGGCGCGCGCGGTGCACGAGGCGGTCGCGCGCGCCCTGGCGCCGTAGCGCGACGCGATAGCGCGGGGCCGCGCGGGGCGCAAGCGGCCCCCCGGTTGCGGCGCGCCGGCCGGTCGCTATGCTGGCCCGTCGCCGCCCTCGGCCCCGGGCGCACCAGACCGCACCAGGCCGCGTTGCCGTGCCCCTACGGAGGACTCCGCCATGGCGAACCCGCCTCTGCTCACCCCCGAGCAGCGTCAACAGGCGCTCGAGAAGGCCGCCGCCGCGCGGCGCCAGCGTGCGGAGGTGAAGGACAAGCTCAAGATCGGCTCGCTCAGCCTCGCCGAGCTGTTCGACCAGGCGGACCGGCGCGACGAGGCCGCCGCGATGCTCGCGAAGCTGAAGGTCGTGAGCGTGCTCGAGTCGCTCCCGGGGATCGGCAAGGTGAACGCGGTCCGGCTCATGCGGGCGCTCGGGATCAGCGACTCCCGCCGGCTCGGCGGCGTCGGCCAGAACCAGCGCGAGCGCCTGCTCCGGGCGGCCGAGGACGCGGAGTACCGGCGGGAGCTGCTCAACGAGCAGCGCCGGCGCGACGAAGAGGCGCGCGATCGCTGAGGGCGTCCTGCTCGTCCTCGCGGGGACGTCCGGGGCGGGCAAGGGTGCGATCGGCGCACGGCTGCGGGCCCGCGACCCGGACCTGCGCTGGTCCGTGTCGTGGACGACCAGGCCCAGACGCGAAGGTGAGGTCGACGGCGTCGATTACCACTTCGTGACCCGGGAGGAGTTCGAGCGGCTCCGGGACGAGGGCGGGTTCCTCGAGTGGTTCGAGGTCTACGGCGACCTGAAGGGCACGCCCCGCGGGTTCGTGCTCGACGAGCTGGCCGCGGGGCACGACGTGCTGCTCGAGGTCGACGTCCAGGGGGCGCTGGCGGTGCGGGAGCAGATCCCCGACGCGCTCCTCGTGTTCGTGCGGGCGCCCTCGCGCGAGGAGCAGCGGCGGCGGCTCGCCGAGCGGGGCACCGAGTCGCCCGAGGAGCTGGAGCGGCGCCTGGCGCGGGCCGAGGCCGAGGAGCGGATCGCCGCCGAGCGCTTCGACGCCGTCGTCGTGAACCACGACGTCGAGCAGGCGGTCGAGGAGGTCGCTGCTATCCTGGCGCAGCGCCGGGCGGGCGTCCGCTGACGCACGCTCGCACCCGAGCCCACCAGAGCGCACCCGAGCCCACCCGAGCCCGTCGCACCCGAGGAGGCCCGCACCCCGCATGTCCGACCGTCGCGCGTCGTTGACGGAACCGCGCATCGAGCGGCTGCTCGAGCGCGTCGACTCGAAGTTCACGCTGGTCACGCTCTCCGCGATGCGCGCGCGTGAGATCAACGACTACTACAACCAGCTCGGCGAGGGGCTCGGCCGGATCGTCCCGCCGCAGGTCACCTCGGTGTCGCGCAAGCCGCTGTCGATCGCGCTGGAGGAGGTCGCGGCCGGCAAGATCCAGTACGAGCGGGTCGAGGCCCCGGCCGAGGCCGCCGAGGAGGGCGGCCGCCGGCGACGGGGCCGGCGGATCGCCCGAGCCCGGCGAGAGCGCGTAGCGCCCCGTCCCCCGGGTGGCCGCGATGGCGCGCGTCGTCCTCGGGGTGTGCGGCGGGATCGCCGCGTACAAGGCGGTCGAGGTGTGCCGGCGTCTCGTCGACGCGGGCGTGCACGTCGCGCCCGTGCTCACCGACGACGCGCAGCGGTTCGTCGGTGCCGTCACGTTCTCCGCGCTCGCGTCGGAGCCCGCGCACACGTCGCTGTTCGACGGTCCCGAGCCCATCCCGCACACCCGTCTCGGCCAGCAGGCCGACCTGGTCGTCGTCGCGCCCGCGACGGCGAAGCTGCTCGGGAAGTACGCGGCCGGTATCTCCGACGACCTGCTGACGGCGACGCTCCTCGCGACCCGCGCGCCGGTGCTCGTGTGCCCGGCGATGCACACCGAGATGTGGGAGCACCCGGCGGTGCAGGAGAACCTCGCGACGTTGCGCCGCCGCGGCGTCCACGTCCTCGAGCCGGCGACCGGCCGCCTCGCGGGCGGCGACGTCGGCGCGGGGCGCCTCGCCGACCCGGCCGACGTCGCCGACACGGTGCTCGCGCTGCTGGGCGCGCGCGGCGGGCCGCTCGCCGGGGTGCGGGTGCTGGTCACCGCGGGCGGGACGCGCGAGCCGCTCGACCCCGTGCGGTTCATCGGCAACCGGTCGTCGGGGAAGATGGGCTACGCGGTCGCCGCGGCGGCGTTGCGGCGCGGTGCACGCGTGACGCTCGTGACGACCCAGGGCCGCCCCGCGCCCGCCGGTGTCGACGTCGTGCGCGTCGAGACCGCGCAGGAGGTGCACGACGCGGTGCTGGCGCGGCTCGACGCCACCGACGTGCTGGTGATGGCGGCCGCGGTCGCCGACTTCCGGCCGAAGGCGGCGGCGGGCCAGAAGATCAAGAAGGGCGAGGGCGTCCCGGAGGTCGTGCTCGAGCCGACCCCGGACGTCCTGGCGGCCGTCGCCGGCCGGCGCCGCCGGGACCAGGTGGTGGTCGGGTTCGCGGCGGAGACCGAGCGCCTGCTGGAGCACGCGCGGGACAAGCTCGAGCGCAAGCGTCTCGACCTGATCGTCGCGAACGACGTGTCGGCGCCCGACTCGGGGTTCGAAGTCGACACCAACCGGGCCGTTCTCCTCGATGCGCACGGTGGTACCGAAGCCCTCCCACTCATGAGCAAGGACGACCTCGCCGGGGTGATCTGCGACCGGATCGCGGCGTTGCACTCGTCGGCGGGCGCGGGTCCGTCGTACGATTCCGCCGCACCCGCGCAGGAGGATCCGGACGAGTGAGCAGGCACACGTTCACGTCGGAGTCGGTCACCGAGGGCCACCCCGACAAGATGGCCGACCAGATCTCCGACACCGTCCTCGACGCCGTGCTCTCCGAGGATCCCTACGGACGGGTGGCCTGCGAGACGATGGTCACGACGGGTCTCGTCGTGGTCGCCGGCGAGATCAGCACGAAGGCACACATCGACTTCTCGCGCCTGGCCCGCGACACGATCTGCGAGATCGGCTACACCGACGCGAAGTACGGCATCGACGGCAAGACGTGCGGCGTCATCGTGTCGATCGACGAGCAGTCGCCCGACATCGCGATGGGTGTCGACAAGGCGCTGGAGCAGCGCACCGGCGGCGGCGACCCCTACGACGAGGTCGGCGCGGGCGACCAGGGGATGATGTTCGGGTACGCGTGCGACGAGACCGACGACCTGATGCCGATGCCGATCTGGCTCGCGCACCGGCTCGCGGCACGCCTCACCGAGGTCCGGCGCCCGGGGTGGTCGGCTTCCTGCGGCCCGACGGCAAGACGCAGGTGTCGATCGACTACGAGGACGGCGTGCCCCGCCGGCTGAACACCGTGCTGATCTCGACCCAGCACGACCCGGGGATCAGCATCGAGGACGACCTGCGGCCGGCCCTGATCGAGCACGTGATCCGCCCCTCGCTCCCCGAGCAGTTCGCCGACGACGACTACGAGGTCTTCGTCAACCCGACCGGCCAGTTCGAGCTCGGCGGCCCGCAGGCCGACTGCGGGCTCACCGGGCCGCAAGATCATCGTCGACACCTACGGCGGCATGGCGCGCCACGGCGGCGGCGCGTTCTCGGGCAAGGACCCGACGAAGGTCGACCGCTCGGCGGCCTACGCGGTGCGCCAGATCGCGAAGGCGGTCGTCGCCGCCGGGCTCGCGAAGCGCTGCGAGGCGCAGGTCGCCTACGCGATCGGCGTGGCGCGCCCGGTGTCGATCATGATCGAGACGTTCGGGACCTCCGAGATCGCGCCCGAGCGGCTCGAGGGCATGGTGCGCGACGTGTTCGACATGCGCCCCGCGGCATCATCGAGCGGCTCGACCTGCGCCGCCCGATCTTCCGCCGCACCGCGGCCTACGGCCACTTCGGCCGGCGCGACGGCGAGGGCTTCACCTGGGAAGAGGTCGACGCCTACGCCGACGAGCTGCGGCGCGCCGCCGGCGCGTAGCGCGGTGACCCCGGGCGGGCGCGTCTGTCGCGTCGCGCCCGACGTCACCGCCGTCGAACGGACCTTCGACTACGAGGTCCCCGCCGCCCTGGCGGCACGCGTGCGCGTCGGGTCGATCGTGCGGGTGCCGCTGCACGGCCGGCGCGTGCGCGGCTGGGTCGTGGCCGACGACGTCGAACCGGAGGTCCGGGACCCGTTGTTGCCGCTCGCCGCGGTCGTGTCGGCCGGGCCGCCGGCGGCGGTCGTCGAACTCGCCCGGTGGGTCGCGTGGCGCTGGTGCGGGCCGCTCGTCGCGGTGCTCCGCTCCGCCTCGCCGCCCAACGTGGTCCCCCCGGGCGGGCCCGATGCCGCCGCGGCCGGCGCCTGCCGGCCGAGGCGCCCGGGGCGCGGCGGGTCGCGGTGGTGCGGGTGCCGCCGCTGCGGGACCGCCGCCCCGTCGTCGAGTCGCTGCTGGCGCCGGCCGGCTCGACGATCGTCTGCGTGGCGGACCACGCCCGCGCGTCGGTGCTCGCCCGGTCGCTGGCGGCCACCGGCCGCGCGGTGGCGCTCGCGCACTCCGGCGAGACCGACGCGCAGCGCACCCGGGCGTGGCGACGCGCGGCCGCCGGCGGCTGCGTCGTCGTGGGGGGCCGCGTCGCCGCGCTCGCACCCGTGCCCGACCTCGCCGCGGCCGTCGTCGTCGACGACGCGGACGAGGCGCTGCAGGAGGAGCGGGTCCCGACCTGGCACGCGCGCGACGTGCTCGCCGAGCGGGCGCGCCGCGCGGGCGCCGCGTTCACCGTCGTGTCCGCGGCGCCGACCGTCGAGGCGCTGGCGATGCCGGGCGTGCAGGTGCACGCGCCGGCCGCCGACGTCGAGGCGACCGGCTGGCCGCGCACGCTCGTCGTCGACCGGCGCGAGGAGCCGCCGGGCGCACGGCTGCTCACCGAGCCGCTCGCCCGCGCGCTGCGCGCCGCGCAGGGGTTCGCGGTGTGCGTGCTCAACCGGCGCGGGCGCTTCCGGCTGCTGGCGTGCGCCGAGTGCCACGGCCTCGTGCGCTGGGACCGTGCCGACGAGCGTCCCGCGCTGTGCGGTGCGTGCGGTTCGACCCGGCTGCGCGTGCTGCGGTCGGGCGTGACCCGCGTGGGGGAGGAGCTCGCCGCGCTCCTGCCGGGCCGCCGCGTCGTCGACATCGACGCGGAGTCCGGGCCGCTGCCCGACGGCGCGCACGTGGCCGTCGGCACCGAGGCCGTGCTGCACCGCGCGGACGTGCGCCGCCGCCGGCCGGTGCTGGTCGCCTACCTCGACCTCGACCAGGAGCTGTTCGCGCCCCGGTACCGCGCGGCCGTGCAGGCGCTGTGGCTCGTCGCGCGCGGCGCGCAGCTCCTCGCCGCGCGGCCGCGCCGGGACACGCTGTTGCTGCTGCAGACCCGGGCGCCCGACCACGAGGTGGTCCGCGCGGTCGCGCACGGCGACCCCGCGACGGTCGCCGCGGCCGAGCTGGAGCGGCGGCGCGCGCTCGGCTACCCGCCCTTCGGCGCGCTCGCCGAGCTGACGGGCGACGACGCCGCCCTCGCCGCCGCGGCCGGCGCGCTGCGCGCCGCCGGCGTGCGGGTGCTCGGCCCGGGCGACGGCCGCGCGCTGGCCCTCGCCGCCGGCGCGGACGCCCTCGCCGGGGCGCTCGCGGCCGCGGTGCGCGCCGCGCGGCCCGCCGGGCGGCTGCGGGTCGCCGTCGACCCGCCCCGGGTCTGAGGGGCGCGCGCCCGCCGGTACCATGGCGTGGTGCCCACGCACACGATCCGCGTCTTCGGCGACCCCGTGCTCAAGCGGCCGGCCGCGCCCGTCACCGAGATCGACGGCGCGCTCGCGACGCTCGTCGACGCGATGTACGACACGATGTACGACGCGCCCGGCGTCGGGCTCGCCGCGCCGCAGGTCGGCGTGCAGAAGCGGTTCTTCGTCTACGACGTCGGCGACGGCCCCGCCGTGCTGATCAACCCGGAGGTCGTCGAGGCCACGGGGGAGTGGACCTACGAGGAGGGCTGCCTGTCGCTGCCGGGGCTCGCGTTCGAGGTCGTGCGCCCGAAGGTCGTGACGGTGCGAGGCCTCGACCTCGACGGCAACGACGTCGTCGTGCAGGGCGACGAGCTGCTCGGCCGGGTGTTCCTCCACGAGATCGACCACCTCGACGGCGTGCTCATGCTGGACCGCCTCGAGCGCGACGAGCGCAAGCGGGCGATGCGCCTCCTGCGCGAGCAGGGGATGGGTGCACCCACGCCCGCCGGGCGCCGTCACGCGCTCTAGCGCGGTGCGGTCCCACGGCGCCGCGGCCCGCGGGCGCCCCCGGCGCGCGGCGGCCCGCTGACGTGCGGGTCGTCTACCTCGGCACCCCCGACGACGCGGTCGGGCCGCTGCGCGCGCTCGTGGCGGCGGGCCACGAGGTCGCGCTCGTCGTGACCCAGCCCGACCGGCGCCGCTCCCGTGGCGGGCGCGCCGACCCCTCACCGGTGCGGCGGGCCGCCGAGGAGCTGGGGCTGCCGGTGCGGGTGCCGGCCCGGGCGCGCGAGGTGGTCGGTGACGTCCGCGCGAGCGGCGCCGACGCGGGGGTCGTCGTCGCGTTCGGGCAGCTCCTGCCGGTCGCGCTGCTCGAGGCGGTGCCGCTCGGCTTCGTGAACGTGCACTTCTCGCTGCTGCCCCGCTGGCGCGGCGCGGCGCCCGTGGAGCGGGCGATCCTCGCCGGCGACGACGAGACCGGCGTGTGCCTGATGCGGGTGGAGGAGGGGCTCGACACCGGGCCCGGTGTACGCGTGCGCGCGCACGCCGATCGGGCCCGACGAGACCGCCGGCGAGCTGCGCGCCCGGCTCGTCACGATGGGGACCGCGCTGCTGCTCGAGCACCTGCCGCGGCTCGCCGGCCGCGCGGCCCGAGCCGCAGCGGGGCGAGCCGACCTACGCCGGGAAGCTCACGGTGGACGAGTTCCGCATCGACCCGGCCCGTCCCGCACGCGACCTCGCGCGCCTGGTGCGGGCGGGCAACCCGCGGCCCGGCGCGTGGTTCGAGGCCGCCGGCCGGCGCGTGAAGGTGTGGCGTGCCCACGCCGTCGCGTCCGCGCCCGGCCCGGTCGGCACGATCGACGACCGACGCCGTGCTCGCGACGGCCGACGGCGGCCTCGCGCTCGACGAGGTGCAGTCCGAGGGCCGGCGCGCGCTGCCCGGCGACGCGTGGCGGCGCGGGATCCGGGGCGAGGTCGCCGTCGCGGCCGGGCCGTGAGCGCGAGCCGCGAGGTCGCGATCGACGCGCTCGTGCGGGTCGAGGGCGGGGCGTACGCGCACGTCCTCGTGCCGCGGCTGCTCGCGCGCCGGCGCGGCCTGTCGGCGCGCGACCGCGCCCACGTCACGGAGCTCGTGCACGGGACGATCAGGATGCAGCGCGCGCTCGACCACCAGCTCGCCCAGGTCTCGGCGCGGCCCCTCCCCGACCTCGACCCGGTCGTGCGCGCCGCCCTGCGGCTCGGCGCGTACCAGCTCCACTCGGGGGTCGCGCCGCACGCCGCGGTCGCCGAGACGGTGGCGGCGGTGCCGGCACGTGCGCGCGGGTACGTGAACGGGGTCCTGCGCGCGCTCGCCCGGCGCGGGCCGCCGTGGCCGTGGCCGGCGGGCGACGGCGTCGAGGCGGTCGGCGTGCGCACCTCGCACCCCGACTGGATCGTCGAGACGCTCGTGCGCGAGCTCGGGCGCGACGACGCGCTGCGCACCCTCGCGCTCGCCGACCAGCCGCCGCCGGTGACGCTGCGGGTCAACCCGCTGCGCGCGTCGGTCGAGGAGGTGGAGCGGGAGCTGCGGGCCGGTGGCGCGCGGGTCGGGCGCGGTGCGCTCGTGCCCGACGCGCTCGTCGTGCACGGCGCCGGCGACGTGGGCGCGCTCCCCGCGGTGCGCGACGGGCGGGCGACCCCTCAGGACCAGGCGAGCCAGGCGGTCGTCGCCGCGCTCGACCCCCGCCCCGGCGAGCGCGTGCTCGACGTCGCGGCGGCGCCGGGCGGCAAGGCGGGCGCCGCGGCCGAGCGCATGGGCGACACCGGCCTCGTCCTCGCGGCCGACCGGCACCCGGGCCGGGCCCGCACCGTCGCGCGCGCGGTCGCGCGCCTCGGCCTGCGCGGCGTGCGGGTCGCGGTGGCCGACGGGCGGCAGCTCCCGGTGCGCACGGGCGCGTTCGACCGCGTGCTGCTCGACGCCCCGTGCAGCGGGCTCGGGGTGCTGCGCCGGCGGCCCGACGCCCGCTGGCGGGTCCGGCCCGGCGACGTCGAGGCGCTCGCCGGCCTGCAGCGCGCGCTGCTGCTGGAGGCCGCGCGCGCGGTGCGGCCGGGCGGCCGCCTCGTCTACTCGGTGTGCACGCTGACCGCCGCCGAGACCGTCGCGATCGACGAGTTCGCGGCGGAGGCGCTCGGCGACTTCGTCGCGCTGGCGCCGCCGCCCGCGCCCTGGGTGCCGCTGGGCCGCGGCGCCCGTCTCGCCCCCTGCGCGGCGGGCACCGACGGGATGTACGTGCTGGTGCTCGAACGGGCCGCATCCGGCCCTGGGTAACGTGCCCTCGATGAAGATCGCGCCCTCGATCCTCGCGGCGGACTTCGCGAACCTCGCGTCCGACGTCGCGCGCGTCGCGCCGGAGGCCGACCTCCTGCACGTCGACTGCATGGACGGCCACTACGTGCCGAACCTGACGATCGGGCCGCCGGTCGTCGCCGCGCTGCGCCGGCACACCGACCTCTTCCTCGACTGCCACCTGATGGTCGACAACCCGGCGGTGCTGCTGCCCGCCTTCGCCGACGCGGGCGCCGACGGGGTCACCGTGCACGTCGAGCTCGGCGACCCGCGGCCCCTGCTCGACGGGATCCGGGCGCTCGGCATGCGGCCCGGCATCACGCTGGAGCCCGAGACGCCGTTCGACGCGGTGGAGCCGTACCTCGGCGAGGTCGGCGTGCTGCTCGTGATGAGCGTCAGGACGGGGTTCGGCGGCCAGGCGTTCATCCCCGAGGTGCTCGAGAAGGTGCGCGCCGCCCGCCGCATCGTGGACGAGCGCGGCCTCGACCTGGAGATCGAGATCGACGGCGGCATCAAGCTCGACAACGCGCACCTCGCCGCGGCCGCCGGTGCCGACGTCCTCGTGTCGGGCACCGGGATCTTCCACCAGGACGACCCGGCGGGCGCCGCCCGGCGGATGCGCGAGGTCGCGGTGGCGGCGCGTGCCGCGGCCCGGTGATGCGGGCGAAGGTCCTCACGGTCTCCGACGGCGTCGCCGCCGGCGAGCGCGACGACCGCAGCGGCCGCGCGCTCGTCGAGCGGCTGGCGCAGGCGGGGTTCGAGGTCGTCGGGCACGCCGTCGTTCCGGACGGCGCCGAGGCCGTGGCGGCGGCGCTGCGCGAGCTCACCGACGGGTTCGCCGGCCTCGTGGTCACGACGGGCGGGACCGGGTTCGGTCCCCGCGACCTCACCCCGGAGGGGACGCGTGCGGTCCTGGAGCGGGAGGCGCCGGGCCTCGCGGAGGCGATCCGGCGCGTCGGCGACGGCGGCGGGCGGGGGTTCGGGATGCTGTCGCGGGGGGTCGCGGGCACGCGGGGCGCGGCGCTGGTCTGCAACCTGCCGGGTTCGACCGGCGGCGCGATCGAGGGCCTCGAGGCGATCCTGTCCGTCGTGCCGCACGCGCTCGAGCTGCTCGCCGGCGGGCGCCCGCACTGACGGGCCCGGCCGTCACGGCGACCCGCCCGCCTCGCGCACCCAGCGCGCGACCGCGTGGACGTCGACCGGCCCGCTCGTGTCGACCTCGAGGACGGGCCCGAGCCCGAGCGGCCCGGCGTCGTGGCGCACCCACTCGTCGAACATCTCG
This sequence comes from Acidimicrobiia bacterium, assembly GCA_026002935.1. Classification (GTDB taxonomy): domain Bacteria; phylum Actinomycetota; class Acidimicrobiia; order IMCC26256; family PALSA-610; genus BPGH01. Next base: position 2,420,787 of record BPGH01000001.1, on the reverse strand, counting down.
ACGCCGTAGGTGCGGTCGAAGTGGCAGGGGTGCCGGCGCCGCTGCACGTAGCGGTCCCGGGCCAGGGCGGGCGGGCAGGCGCAGTGCACCTCGAGCAGCGGGCCGCCGAGGGCCTCGAGCCGGTGCGCGAACGCGCGGTGGAAGAAGTTGTCGAGCACCGCGGCCCGGGCCTCGGCCGCCAGCCGCCAGAACGCCTCGGCCGACGCGGCGCCCAGCCGCCGCGACCACGCCAGGTCGCCCGCGCCGAGCGAGTCCCACAACGCCTCCTTGATCGTGTCGCGGGCGAGGAGCGGGAGGCCGAGCGCCGCCGCGAGGGGCGCCGCGATCGTCGTCTTCCCGCTGCCGGGCAGGCCGGTCACGAGGACGTACACGGCCGCGAGTCTGCCCTCCCGGCGGAATTGAAACGCGTTGCAATTTCTCCCGGCGCTGGTACGCTGCGAACCGAGGGCGCCCCCGGACCCTCGGGCACCCGGCAGGACCCCCCGGGCCCCCGGGCGCCGGCCCCGGGGCTGCGGCGTCCGGCCGTGCGGTGACGCCCGCGAGCGCCCCCGCGGGCGGGAGCGGAGCGATCGGAGCGAGCGACGGTGCGCGACGACGAGGCGATGCGGGCGGCGTTGCGGCTCGCGGCCGGCGCGCGCCGCCATGCGAGCCCGTGGCCGTGGGTCGGCTGCGTGCTCGTGCGCGACGGCGAGGTCGTGGGCGCGGGCGCGACCGGGCACTACCGGGCCGGCCCCCACGCCGAGGGCGCGGCGCTCGCGGCCGCGGGGCCGCGGGCGGCGGGCGCGACGGCCTACGTGACGCTCGAACCCTGCGACCACGAGGGCAACACCCCGGCGTGCACCCGCCTGCTCCTCGAGGCCGGCGTCGCCCGCGTCGTGACCGCGCTCGAGGACCCCGACCCGGTCGTCGCCGGGCGCGGGATCGCGCGGTTGCGCGCCGCGGGGGTCGAGGTGGTGGTCGGCGTCGGCCGGGCCGAGGCGGAGGCGCAGCTCGCGCCGTACCTGCACCACCGGCGCACCGGCCGGCCCTACGTGGTCGCGAAGGTCGCGACGAGCATCGACGGGCGGGCCGCGGCCGCCGACGGGTCGTCGCGCTGGATCACGTCCGAGGCGGCACGCGCGGACGCGCACGAGCTGCGCGCGGATTCCGACGCGATCGTCGTGGGCGCGGGCACCGCCGTCGCGGACCGGCCCGCGCTGACGGTCCGCGGGGTCGCGGCGGCCCCGCGGGTCGCCGCCGACGCGCGTCGTGCTCGACGCGCGCGGGCGGGTCGGGGCCGAGGGCCCGCTGTTCGACCCGGCGGGCGGCCCGACGCTCGTGATCACGACCGACGCCGCGCCGGCCGCCGCGGTCGCGGCGTGGGGCGCGGCGGGCGCGAAGGTCGAGACGGTCCCGGCCGGGCCGGGGGGCGGCGTCGACCTCGCGGCCGCGCTCGACCTGCTCGGCGGCGGGCGCGAGGGGTTCGTCCAGGTGCTCGTCGAGGGGGGCGCGACGCTGCTCGGCGCGCTGCTCGGCGGCGGCCACGCCCAGCGCCTCGTCGTGTACGTCGCGCCGCTCCTGCTCGGCGCGCGCGGCCTGCCCGGGTTCCTCCTCGACGGGCCGCCGACGCTGGGGGCCGCCGACCGCTACCGTCTCGCCGGCGTGCGCCCGCTCGGCCCCGACGTCCGGCTCGACTACGTGCTCGCGCCCGAGGCCGCGTGATGTTCACCGGGATCGTCGAGGAGCTCGGCGCGGTGCGCTCGGTCACGGGGGCGGCGACCGGGGCGCGCCTGGTGATCGACGCGAGCCGGGTCGTGGAGGGCGCGCGCGTCGGCGACTCGATCGCCCTCAACGGTTGCTGCCTCACAGTCGTCGCGCTCGACGGGGGCGGGTGGGCCGCCGACGCCGTCGGCGAGACGCTCGCGCGCACCAACCTCGGCCGGCTGCGCGCCGGCGACCCCGTGAACCTCGAGCGCCCGCTGCGGCTCGGCGACCGCCTCGGCGGCCACCTCGTGCAGGGGCACGTCGACGCGACCGGCACGGTGCGGGCACGGGAGCCGCAGCCCGACGGGTCCGTGCGGCTGCGCGTCGACGCGCCGGCGGGCGTGCTGCGCCACGTCGTGCCCAAGGGGTCGGTCGCCGTCGACGGCGTGAGCCTCACGGTGGCGGACCTCCACGACGACGGCTTCACGGTCGCGCTGATCCCGCACACGCTCGCGTGCACGACGCTCGGCGTGCGCGCGCCGGGCGACGTCGTGAACCTCGAGGCCGACGTCGTCGGCAAGTACGTGGAGCGGCTCCTCCAGCCGTCGCGGACCGGGGAGGCCTGACGCCGATGCCCGACACGCCCGTCGAGCAGGCGATCGACGCGGTGCGCCGCGGCGAGTTCGTCGTGGTCGTCGACGACGAGGACCGCGAGAACGAGGGCGACCTCGTCATCGCCGCCGAGAAGATGACGCCCGAGAAGATGGCGTTCATGATCCGCCACACGAGCGGCGTCATCTGCCTGTCGATGGAGGGGGCGCGCCTCGACGAGCTGCGGCTCCCGCTCATGGTGTCGGGGTCCGAGAACACCGAGCAGCAGCGCACCGCGTTCACCGTCTCGGTCGACGCCCGGGCGGGGACGACGACGGGGATCTCGGCGGCCGACCGCTGCGCGACCGTCCACGCGCTCGTCGACCCCGCGACGCGCCCCGAGGACCTCGCCCGCCCGGGCCACATCTTCCCGCTGCGCTACCGGGAGGGGGGCGTGCTCAAGCGCGCGGGCCACACCGAGGCGGCGGTCGACCTCGCCCGGCTCGCCGGCTGCTACCCGGCGGGCGCGCTCGCCGAGATCGTCAACGACGACGGCACCATGCAGCGGCTGCCCGACCTCGAGGCGTTCGCGCGCCGCCACGGCCTGGTGCTGGTCTCGATCGCGGACCTCATCCGCTACCGGCGCCGCCGGGAGAAGCTCGTGCGCCACGTTTCGCAGGCCCGCATCCCGACCCGCCACGGCGAGTTCACGGCCCACGTGTTCGAGTCGCTGCTCGACGGCACCGAGCACCTCGCGTTCGTGCGCGGCGACGTGGCCGGCCGCCCCGACGTGCTCGTGCGGGTCCACTCGGAGTGCCTGACGGGCGACGTGTTCGGCTCGACGCGCTGCGACTGCGGCCGGCAGCTCGACGCGGCGCTCGAGGCGATCGCGCGCGCCGGGGAGGGGGTCGTCGTGTACCTGCGCGGCCACGAGGGCCGCGGCATCGGGCTCGGCCACAAGCTGCGGGCGTACAGCCTGCAGGACGCGGGCCGTGACACCGTCGAGGCGAACCTGGAGCTCGGGTTCCCGCCCGACTCGCGCGAGTACGGCATCGGCGCGCAGATCCTCGTCGACCTCGGCGTGACGACCATGCGGCTGATGACCAACAACCCGGCGAAGTACGGCGGCATCGAGGGGTACGGCCTCGAGATCGTCGAGCGCGTGCCGCTGCGCACGGAGCCGACGGACGAGAACATCGCGTACCTGCGGGCGAAGCAGGAGAAGCTCGGCCACCTCCTCGGCCTCGCCGACGACGCGTCGGGCGTCTGAAGCACTGTCCGGGCGATCCGTGCCCGCCGGGGCACGGCGGGACCAACGGGAGCGGCGGCGAGGTGGGTGAGTACGCGGCGTACGAGGGCACGTTGGACGCGACCGGCATGCGGCTCGCGCTGGTGGTGGCGCGCTACAACCGCGACGTCACCGAGGCGCTCCTCGCGGGCGCCGAGCGCGTCGCCCGCGACCGCGGCGCGACAGGAGGTGACGTCGTGTGGGTGCCCGGGGCGTTCGAGCTGCCGCTCGTCGCCAAGCACCTGGCGGCGTCGGGCCGGGTCGACGCGGTGGTGTGCCTCGGCGCGGTGATCCGCGGTGACACGGCCCACTTCGACCACGTCGCGCGGGAGTGCGCATCCGGCATCGCGCGCGCCGCGCTCGACACCGGCGTCCCCGTCGTGTTCGGCGTGCTGACCGTCGATGACCGGGCGCAGGCGCTGGCGCGCGTGGGCGGGGAGGCGGGCCACAAGGGGGAGGAGGCGGCCGAGGCGGCGATCGAGATGGTCTCGTTGCTGCGGGACCTGGCCTGAGCCCCGGGTACCCTGGCGCCGTGCTCCGGCTCGTGCTGCCGAAGGGATCGCTCGAAGCGCAGACGCTGGCGCTGTTCGAGGACGCCGACCTCACCGTCGTGCGGGCCTCCGACGTCGACTACCGCGCCACGATCGACGACCCGCGCGTCGACGACGTGCGCATCCTGCGCCCGCAGGAGATCCCCCGCTACGTCGCCCAGGGGCTGTTCGACCTCGGGATCACCGGGCGCGACTGGATCGAGGAGACCGGCTCCGACGTCGTCACGATCAGCGAGCTGCACTACTCGAAGGCGACCGCCCGGCCGATCCGCATGGTGCTGGCCGTCGGCGCGGACGCGCCCTGGCGCGCCGTGGAGGAGCTGCCCGAGGGGGTGCGGGTCCACACCGAGTACCCCGAGCTGACCCGCCGGTTCCTCGAGAAGCACGGCGTGCGCGCGGAGATCAGCCTCTCCTACGGCGCCACCGAGGCGAAGATCCCCGAGATCGCCGACGCGGTCGTCGAGATCACCGAGACGGGCCGCGCGCTGCGGGCGGCGGGCCTGCGGGTGCTCGACACGATCCTCGTCTCGTACACCGAGCTCATCGCCAACCCCGTCGCCTACGCCGACCCCGACAAGCGCAAGGCGATGGAGCAGCTCCGGACGCTGCTCACCGGCGCGCTCGAGGCGCGCGGGCGGGTCCTCGTGAAGCTCAACGTCGACGGGGCGAACCTGCAGGCGGTGATCGACCTGCTGCCGGCGCTGCGGTCGCCGACGGTCTCGAAGCTCCACGGCGAGGACGCCTACGCGGTCGAGACGGTCGTCGCCAAGCACCAGATCAACACGCTCATCCCCGCCCTGAAGGACAACGGCGCGACCGGCATCCTCGAGCTGCCGATCGCGAAGATCGTCCAGTAGTGGCCGGGCGGCCCGCGATGGACGGCACGGTCGTCGCCTTCGACGAACGGCGCGGGCTCGGCACGATCCGGGGCGCGGACGGCGGCGAGTACCCGTTCCACGCCACGTGCATCGCCGACGGCTCGCGCTCGATCGAGGCCGGCGCCGCGGTGCGCTTCGAGGTCGTGGCGGGGCACCTCGGCCGGTGGGAGGCCGCCGCGATCGAGAAGCGCTGAGCCGCCCGCGGGTCCTCAGCCGCCCGCGGCGTCGGCGACCTCGACGAACAGGCGCTGGGCCTGCGCGAGCGCGTCGCGCAGGGTCGCCTCGTGCTCGCCCAGGCGCGGGCCGAGGCCGTCGACGAGCGCGGCGAGCGCGTCGATCGCGAGCCCCGCGGCGGGGAGGTCCGGGGCCGGCCGCCGGCCCTGCTCGTCGGGCGGGGTGACCACGCCGAGGTGCACGAGCGCGAGCTGCCAGATCCCGAGCGCGTGGTTCGCGACGACGTCGGCGACGGGCGTGGCGACCAGCCGGGCGTGCAGCTCCCGCAGCGCCGCGAGCTCCTCGGGGGACGCGGGCGCGCCCGGGTCGCCGGGCCCGGCCGCGCCGGGCGCCCCCGCCGGTCCCGCCGTGCGGTCGCCGCCGTCGCCGGGCACCGACCCCGGAGGTGTCCAGAGCCCGCTCACGTCCGGTATCCTGGCACGACTGACAACCTGTGGAGGGAAGTGGGGCCGCACGGCGCGGCCCCCACCCGGCCGGGGCGCCGCCGCCGTGCCGGGTCGTTGCCAGGAACCGGCCACCGGCCGGTTGCGACGGCGGACTTCCCGTGTCCGCCGTCGTTTTCGCGTCGGCGGTCCGACCCGAAGGAGTGATGCCGCACTGGCCACGGACGACGCCCGCATCAACGACCGCATCCGCGCCCGCCAGGTCCGCCTCATCGGGGCCGACGGTTCGCAGCTCGGCGTGAAGCCCCTGCCCGAAGCGCTCGCGATCGCCCGCGAGCAGGGCCTCGACCTCGTGGAGGTCGCCGACAAGGCCGACCCGCCGGTCTGCAAGATCATGGACTTCGGCAAGTACAAGTACGAGCAGGACCAGCGGCGCAAGGAGTCACGGCGCAAGGCGTCGAACGTCGTCATCAAGGAGATGAAGTTCCGCCCGAAGATCGACGGGCACGACTACGAGACGAAGATGCGCCACGTCGAGCGCTTCCTCCAGGAGGGCTCGAAGGTGAAGCTGACGATCATGTTCCGGGGACGGGAGATGGCCCACCCGGAGCTCGGCCGGCGCATCCTCGAGAAGGTCGCCGAACGGGTGGCGCCGCTCGCCACCGTGGAGTCGGCCCCCCGCCAGGACGGCCGCAACATGACGATGGTCCTGAACCCGCTGCGGCGCCCGAAGCCGAAGGCGAAGCCGCCGGCCGCCCCGAAGGCGGCCGGGGCCGAGCCCTCCGGCGGGGCCGGCGCACCGGCGCCGGCCGAGGCCGGGGCGCCGGCGACGGCCGAGGCGACCGCCTGAGCCGCGGCGCCGGGGGCCGGTGGTGCGCCCCGGCGGGACGCGCCCGGCGGCGACGACCACGACGACCACGACCGGAAGAAGCGACACCGACCATGCCGAAGACGAAGACGCACCGCGGCGCCGCGAAGCGGTTCGCCGTCACGGGGACGGGCCGGATCCGGCGCCGCAAGGCCTTCCGCGCCCATCTGCTGGAGAAGAAGTCGACGCGCCGGACGCGCCGGCTCGGGCGGACCGCCGAGGTCACCGGCGGCGACCGCCGGCGCGTCCAGCGGCTGCTGGGGAGGTCATGACATGGCCCGCGTGAAGCGCTCCGTCAACGGCCGCAAGCACCGCCGGTCGGTGCTGGAGGAGGCCAAGGGGTACACCGGCGCCCGCAGCCGGCACTTCCGCAAGGCGAACGAGCAGGTCATGCACTCGCTCCGGTACGCCTACCGCGACCGGCGCGCGCGCAAGGGCGAGTTCCGGCGCCTGTGGATCGTGCGCATCAACGCCGCGTGCCGCGAGAACGGGATCTCGTACTCGCGCTTCATCGCCGGGCTGAAGGCCGCGCAGATCGACGTCGACCGCAAGATCCTCGCCGATCTCGCCGTGCGCGAGCCGGCGACGTTCGGTGCGCTCGTCGCGACCGCCCGCGAGGCCCTCGACGCCGCCTGAGCCCGCCGGCGCGGGCGCCCCGGTCGCGACCAGGGCCGAACTGCGGGCACTGCGGGCGCTGCTGCGCGACCGACGCGCCCGCGACGAGGCGGGGGTGTTCGTCGCCGAGGGGCCGCGCGTCGTCGCCGCGGCGTTCGACCACGGCGCACCGGTCCGGTGCGTGTACCTCGGCGGTGCGGGGCCGCTCGCCGCCCGCGCCGGCGCGCGGGGCATCCCGGTCCGCCTCCTGCCGCCCGGCGCCGCGGCACGCGTCGGCACGACCGTGACGCCGCAGGCCGCGTTCGCGCTGGTCGAGCTGCGCCGGGCCGGGACCGAGGCGCTGGCCGGGGCCGACCTCGCCGTCGTCGGCGCGCCGCTCACCGATCCCGGGAACGTGGGCACGCTGATGCGCAGCCTCGCCGCCGCGGGGGGCGGCGCGCTCGGGCTCGGGGCGGGATCGGTCGATGCGTACAATCCGAAGGTCGTGCGCGCGTCGGCCGGCGCGTGCTTCGCGATCCGGATCGGGGAGGGCGTGCCCGCGGTGGAGATGCTCGAGGCGCTCGGCGCGCGCGGTGTGCGGCGCGTCGGCGCGGTCGCGCGCGGCGGCGCACCGCCGGAGGCGCTCGACCTCGCCGGGCCGGTCGCGTTCGTGCTCGGCCACGAGGCGCACGGGCTCGACCCGCACCTGCCGCTCGACGACCTGGTGACGATCCCGATGGCGGCGGGGGAGTCGCTCAACGCCGCGATGGCGGGCACGGTGCTGTGCTTCGAGGTCGCGCGCCGGCGCAGGGCGGCGGGGTGAGCGCCGCCGACCTCGTCGCGCGCGCGGAGTCCGTCGCCCGCGAGGGCGCCGAGGCGATCGCGGCGGCCGGTTCGCTCGACGCGCTCGCCGACGCCGAGCGGCGCTACCTCGGCCGCTCGTCGCCGCTGCACGAGGTGCGCGAGGCGATCAAGACCGTCGAGCCGGCGGCGCGCGCGGAGGTCGGCCGGGCGCTGTCGGCCGCCCGCGCCCGCCTCGAGGAGCTCGCGGCCGGGCGCCGCACCGAGCTGGAGGCGCGGGCGCGGGCCGCGTCGCTGGTCGCCGAGCGCCTCGACCTCACCGTCGGGGGCCGCGACTACCGGCGGGGGCACCTCCACCCGGTCACCCGGATCTGGCGCGAGCTCGAGGACGTGTTCGTCGGCCTCGGCTACCGCGTCGCGGAGGGCCCGGAGGTGGAGCTCGACTGGTACAACTTCGAGGCGCTCAACTTCCCGCCCGGCCACCCCGCCCGGGCGATGCAGGACACGCTGTACGTCCGCCTCGGCGAGCCCGAACAGGTGCTGTTGCGGACGCACACCTCGCCCGTGCAGGTGCGCGTGATGGAGGCGCAGCGGCCGCCGATCTACGTCGTCGCCCCCGGCCGGGTGTTCCGCCGTGACACGCTCGACGCGCGCCACTCGCCCGTGTTCCACCAGATCGAGGGCCTCGCCGTCGACGAGGGCATCACGCTCGGCGACCTGCTCGGCACGATCGAGTCCTTCGTGCACGCGCTGTTCGGTCGCGACGTCCGGGCCCGGTTCCTCCCGTCGTTCTTCCCGTTCACGGAGCCGTCGTGCGAGTTCGCGATGACGTGCGTCTTCTGCGAGGGGAGCGGCTGCGCGGTGTGCTCGCGCACCGGCTGGGTGGAGCTCGGCGGCGCGGGGATGGTCGACCCCAACGTCTTCGAGGCGGTCGGCGTCGACCCCGAGCGCTACACGGGCTTCGCCTTCGGGTTCGGGATCGACCGCCTCGTGCAGCTCCTCTACGGCGTCGACCACGTGAAGCACCTGTGGGACGGCGACGTCCGCTTCCTCCGGCAATTCTGAGGTCTGCACGAGGCACCGATGCGCGTCCCGCTGTCCTGGCTGCGAGAGTTCACGCCGCTCGAGGCGCCGCCGCGCGAGATCGCCGACGCGCTCGACCAGCTCGGCCTCGAGGTCGAGGCCGTCGAGGAGCCCGGCCGCGACGTCGCCGGCGTCGTGGTCGGCCGCATCGTGGACGTCGTCCCCCACCCCGACGCCGACCGGATCCGCCTCGCGGACGTCGACTTCGGCGACGGGACGCTGCGCGTCGTGTGCGGCGCGCCCAACATCCACCCCGGCATGGTCGCGCCGTTCGCGCCCGTCGGGGCACGGCTCCCCGGCGGCCTGCGGATCGAGAAGCGCAGGATCCGCGGCGTCGTGTCGGAGGGGATGCTCTGCTCGGCGCGCGAGCTCGGGCTCGGCGACGACCACTCGGGCATCCTCGCCCTCGCGCCCGACGCGCCGCTCGGCGCCGACGTGCGCGAGGTGCTCGGACTCGACGACGTCGTGTTCGACCTGTCGATCACCCCCAACCGTCCCGACGCGATGGGCGTCGTGGGCGTGGCGCGCGAGCTCGCCGCGTACTTCGGGCTCCCGCTCGAGGTGTCCGCCCCCGAGCCCGGCGAGTTCGTCGACGAGATCGACGGCACCCGGGTCGTCGTCGAGGCGCCCGACCGCTGTCCGCGCTTCGTCGCGATGGTCGCACGGGTCACGATGGGCGAGTCGCCGGAGTGGATGCAGCGGCGCCTGCGCCTCGCGGGCATGCGGCCGATCAGCAACGTCGTCGACGTCACCAACTACGTCATGCTCGAGCGCTGCCGGCCGCTGCACGCGTTCGACCTCGGCCGGCTCGCCGGGCGCGGCGTCGTCGTGCGCCTCGCGCGCGACGGCGAGCAGATGGAGACCCTCGACGGCGTGGTGCGCACCCTCACCGCCGACGACCTCCTCGTGTGCGACGCCGACTCGGTGCCGCAGGGCATCGCCGGTGTGATGGGCGGTGCGGGCGCCGAGGTCGGCCCGGCCACCACCGAGGTGCTGCTCGAGTCCGCGTACTTCGAACCCTCGGGCATCGCCCGCACCGCGAAGCGCCTCGGGCTGCGCTCGGAGGCGAGCGCGCGCTTCGAGCGCGGCGTCGACCCGAACGGCACCGCGTCGGGTGCGCAGCGGGCGATGGACCTGCTGCGCGAGGTCGCCGCCGCGCAGGTGGACCGGCGCGCGATCGACGAGTACCCCCGGCCGGTCGGGCGCCCCCGCATCCAGGTGCGCACCGCGCGGGTCAACGCTCTCCTGGGCACCGACCTCTCGGCCGACGACGTGCGCGCCCTGCTCGCACCGCTCGGCATCGCGCACGAGAGCACCGGCGACACCTTCACGGTGCTCGCGCCGACGTTCCGCCCCGACCTCGAGCGCGAGATCGACGTCGTCGAGGAGGTCGCGCGCCGCGTCGGCCTCCAGCACATCCCCCGGACGGTGCCGTCGAACCCGGAGAAGATCGGGGGGCTCACCCCCGCCCAGCGCGACCGGCGCACGGTGGTCGACGTGCTCGTCGGTGCCGGCCACGACGAGGCGTACACGCTGCCGCTGCTCGCGCCCGCCGACCTGGAGCGGGCCGGCCTGCCGCTCGACGGGGTGATCGAGGTCGAGAACCCGCTGCGCGCCGAGGAGTCGCTGCTGCGGCCGCGGCTGGCGCCGGGCCTCCTGCGGGCCGTCGCCACGAACGCGGCGCACGGCACCCCCGACGTCGCCCTGTTCGAGATCGGCACGGTGTTCGCGCCGCCCGCCGCCGGCGCGGTCCTGCCCACCGAGGCCACCCACGTCGCGGCGGTCCGCTCCGGCGTGGTCCGCCGGTCGCCGCACGAGCCCGACCGTGACGCCTCGGTGCACGATCTCGTGGCCGTCCTCGAGGCGGTCGCGCAGGAGCTGCGGCTGGCCGACTGGCGGCTCGAGGCCGGCCCCGCGCCCGGCCTGCACCCGGCGCGTGCGGCGCGGGTGCTGGTCGACGGGGCCGAGGCGGGGGTGGTCGGCGAGGTCGACCGGGACGTGGTGCGCGCCCTCGACCTGCCGGTCCCCGTGCACCTGCTGGAGTTGCGCCTCGACGCCCTGCTCGGCGCGGCGCGCGTGGCGCGGCGGGCCGCGCCGGTCTCGCGGTTCCCGGCCTCGGCGGTCGACCTCGCGTTCGTCGTGCCCGAGGGGGTCGCGGCGGGCGACGTGCAGCGGACGATCCGGGCGGCCGCCGGCCCCGCGCTCGAGTCGGTGCGGCTGTTCGACGTCTTCCGGTCGGAGGCGCTGGGCGCCGGCCGGGTGAGCCTCGCGTTCTCGCTGCGCTTCCGGGCCGCCGACCGCACGCTCACCGACGAGGAGGTCGGCGCGCTGCGCGGCGCCGTGATCGACGCGGTGGTGGCCGCCCACGGCGCGGAGCTGCGCGGATGACCGCCCCGGCGCCGTTCACCCACCGGCTCCGCGTCCGTTTCGCCGAGATCGACGGCCAGGGCGTCGTGTTCAACGCCCACTGGCTCACCTACTTCGACGACGCGTGCACCCGGTTCATGGAGTCGCTCGGCTTCGGCCCCGACTTCTGGATCCGCGAGTTCGACGTGATGCTGGTGAAGGCGGTCCTCGAGTGGTCGGGGTCGGCCCGCTTCGACGAGTGGGTCGAGATCGCGGTGGAGCCGGTGCGGATCGGCACGAAGTCGTTCGACCTGCGGTACCGGGCCGCCGTGGCCGGCCGGCCGGCGTGCGAGGCCACGATCACCTACGTGTCGGTGACGCCGGGGACCACCACCTCGGTCGCGATCCCCGAGCGGGTGCGCGCCGCCCTGGCGGCCCGGCTGGCTGCCCCGACCGCATAGGCGCGGCGCCGCCCCGGCCCGGCTCGCCCGGGGCTGGGCCGTTCGGACCTTTCTCGCCGGATCACCCCTTCTTCCGTGGTGCCCGCATTGACCGGAAAACGGCAGGGCTGGTTGAATCACCCCATTCTTCCGACGGGCCCGGGCGGGCCGGGGGAGCGGGGAGCACGGAATGGGTGGGGTCCACGGGCCGCGGGGGGCGCGCCGACGCGCCGGGGCGGCGGCGGTGGCGTCGGCGGCAGTGGTCGCTGTCGCCGGCCTGTTCGTCGCGGTCGTGCCGGCCGGGGCCGCGGTCCCCCCGCCGACCCTCCCGGCGAACGGGCACTCGCGCGACATCACGACCTACTTCCTGTTCGCGCTCGACGACATCGACGTGAAGGGCGGCGGGGGCGGCAACCCGTCGCTGTTCCCGGGCGACGTCGGCGTCAACAACCCCGACCCCGACCCGTCCGACGGCGACGCCGTGCTCGAGGTGTGCACCAACCGCGACGCGTGGTTCGCCCCGGGCACGCAGCTCGTCGCCGACACCGCCCGCCTCGGCGACGGCTGCGACCTCGACCGGCTCTACCTGAACGCCCAGGTCGGCGCCGGCACCCCGACGGTGCGCACCGGGCGCGGGCTGTTCGACGCACCGATCCTGGTCCCCGACGACGGCGACGGCGTGCTCGAGGTCGGCGAGCTGCCGGCGTTCCCGGACTTCTCGTGCGGCGACCCCGCCTACGACGACAACACCTCGACCCTCCTCACGGGCACGCTGGCGCCCGGCTCGTACGGAAACGTGCGCGTCGGGGGCGGCACCCTCACGCTCGGGGCCGGTACGTACACCTTCTGCAAGCTGAACCTCGGCGGCGGTCGGCTGGTCACCCAGCCCGACACGGTGGTCCGCATCGTGACGCGCCTCGTCGTCGGCGACGGCGGCGAGGTGACCTCGTCGCCGCTCACCCGGTTCTTCGTGCGCAACCAGGTGCTCGGCAGCGCGAACGACACGACGTCGACCTTCGGCGAGAACAGCACCGTGAAGGGGCGGTTCTGGGCGCCGAACGGCACGATCAACCTGGGGCGGGGGACGCGCCTCGAGGGCAACTTCTGGGCCCGCCACCTCAACAGCGACTTCAACTTCAACAACCCGTCGACCACGACGTCCTCGAGCACGTCCACGTCCACCACCACGTCGACGTCCACGTCGACGAGCACGTCCACGTCGACCGCCAGTACGTCCACGTCCACGTCCACGTCGACGAGCACGTCCACGTCGACCACCAGTACGTCCACGTCGACCACCACGTCGCCGAGCACGTCCACGTCCACGAGCACGTCCACGAGCACGACGACCGTCGCGCCCTCCAGCACGGCGGTCTCGTCGACCAGCTCGTCCACCACCGCGTCGAGCACGTCGTCGACGACGGTCGCGCAGTCGAGCTCGAGCCTCGCGTCGACCTCCACGACCGGGGCGACGGTGACCACGCTCGGCTCGACCTCCACGACGCCGACCAGCGCGGCGGCGGCGACGACCACGACCGCCGCGGCCCGGCGGCTGCCGACGACGGGTGGCGGCGGCGGTGCCCGGGTGGCGGCGTTCGCGTTCGTCGTCACCGGCGCGGCGCTGGCGGGCCTGGCGCGCCGCCGGCCCGTGCGGGGCTGACGGGACGGCGGCGCGCCGACTCCACTGCAGGACGCACCCAAGGAGACCGACCATGACGGCACCGAACCTCGACACCCCCGCCGGGCCGCCGAGCCCGCCGCGGCCGGCCGCCGGGCTCGGGCTGCGGCGGCGGCTGCTCGCGACCGCCGTCGCCGGCGCGCTCCTCGCCGCGGGCGGGGCGTTCACCGGTGACCTGCTCACGGGTCGCACCCCGCGCTCTCCCAGCCCGCGCCGCCCGACCCGTCCGTCCGCCACGCCACCGACCTGGCGTCGTACGTGCTGTTCGCGCTGGACTCCATCCAGCTCAAGGGCGACGACCACGACGATCACGGCGTCGTGCGCGGCGGCAACGTCGGCGTCAACGAGCCGGGGCGCATCGGCGGCGACGCGCGGCTGCGCATGTGCCAGGGCCCGGGCGACGGGCTGGCGATCCAGATGGACGAGGGCAGCCAGGTGGTCGCCGACACCGCGGCGATCGGGCGGGCGTGCGTGCTGTGGGACGTGATCGTCGGCTACTGCGCGACCGACTGGCGGAACCCGTCCCCGTCGGTGGCCAACTGCCCCGGCACCAACCCGCGGGCCCGGAGCCTCACGTACAAGCGGTGGTACGACGGGCCCCACCACGACGGGGTGTTCGCCCCCGAGCTGATCCGCGACGTCCCCGGCGGCCCGCTCGCGCTGCAGCTCGCGGCGCACGGGTTCGAGCGCGAGCCGTCGTTCTCGTGCAACGAGCGGACGGCGACCGTCACCTTCGGTGGGGGCCGGGGGGTCGCGAACCCGGCACCGGGGGTGTACGGCGACGTGCGGGTCGACGGCGACGTCACCCTGCGGCCGGGCACCTACACGTTCTGCAACCTCAACATCGACCGCTCCGCCCACCTCGACCTCGCGCCGGGCACGGTCGTGCAGGTCGCGAAGAACCTCTCGATGCCGAGCGGGCAGTTCGGCTCGAAGGCGTCGCAGGCGGCCCGGGTGACGGTGAAGGGCACGACCGTGAGCTTCGGGCGCAACTCCGGGTTCTTCGGGCACCTGTGGGCGCCGAACGCGAAGGTGGGGCTCGGGCACCGCACCCACCTGCACGGCAGGCTGTGGGCCCGCTCCTTCGTGAGCGACCGCGGGATCAACCTGAACGCCGACCACGTGCCGCCGGGCTCGACGACCACCGCGCCCGCGACGTCCACGACCGGGGCGCCGACGACCTCGTCGCCCTCGACGTCGACGTCCACCTCGACCTCCACGTCCACGTCGACGTCCACGACGGTCAGCACCTCGACCACGTCGACGAGCGCGCCGCCGACCACGACGACCACGACGGCCCCGGCGTCGAGCACGACGACGTCGTCGGTGCCGACGCCCACCACCCGCGGCGACAGCTGACGCGCCGGGGCGTCACGCTGGGCCCGGGCGCGCGGGGGCGTCCGGGCCCGGCACGCACGGCACCCCGGCGCGCAGCACCGGGAACTGGCGGCGCGCGTCGTCCTGCGGCTCGGCCGGGCCGCGCGCGCCGTCCGGCCCGGGCCGGTACGCGACCGCGCCGTCGGGCGCGTACTGGACGATGTAGGCCTTGCGCACGGTGTCGGTGCGGTTGCGGCCGGTGCGGTGGGGGGTGAGGGAGCTGAACACGACGACGCTCCCGGCCCGCACCGGCACCGGCACCGCCGCGGCCTCGTCGCCCCAGCACTCGAAGCCGATCGGTGTGTCGCGGTGCACGAGCGTGCCGTCGCGGTGCGCGCCGGGCACCACCTCGACGCAGCCGTTCTCGGGCGTCGCGTCGGTGATCGCGACCCAGCACGTCAGGTAGGCCTGCGGCTCGACGAACGTGTAGCCGTTGTCCTGGTGCCACAGCACCGGCTCGGCGCCGTGCGGCTGCTTGTAGACCGCCTGTTCCCAGTAGAGGCGCACGTCGGGACCGACCAGGTCGGCGCAGATCCCGGTGAGCAGCGGGTGCGCGCAGAACCGGGCGAGCACCTCGGAGCGGGTGACGAGGTGCGGGGCGACGGTCTGGGTGTCGACGCCGGCGACACCGAAACGGCCCGACTCCTGCCGTTCGAGGAACGACCGCACGGCGGCCTCGCCGGGCGCGATCTCGCGGTCGAGCGCCGCGACCGTCGCGGCGTCGAACGCGTCCTCGACGACGAAGAACCCCAGCTCGTCGAACTGGCGGGCCTGGGCGGCGGTGACGGTCGAGAACGGGCCGGGGTGGTCGGCCCAGGTGAACGACTCGTTCCAGGGGTGGGGCGCGCGGGGGACCGTCACCGCGGGCTCCCCGGGGCGCGCCGGCGGGCGGTGCCGACGACGGCGGTGCTGCCCGGCGGTGACGTCGACGACCTCGATGGCGGCCGCGTCGCCGCGGTCCTCGACGCGCGCGACGACGGTGTCGCCGGCGAGGACGAGCCCGACGAACCGCACGTCGAGCTCGCCGCCGGTGACGAACCCCTCGCCCCAGGCGTCGACCAGCGCGCCGTAGGCCGGGCCGGCCACGTGCACGCCCTGCGCGACGAGGCCGGGCAGGCCGAGTGCGGCGGCGGCCTCGGGGTCGGAGTGGTAGTTGCCCCGCCGCGAGTACGCGCGGATCGCGTCCGCGTCGAGCACGAGCGTGCGCTCGAGGTGGCTCACCGGGCCCCGAGGGTCGCGGCCGGGGTGAAGGTGACCTCCGAGGTCCACCGGGCGTGCGCCGGGTCGTCCTCGGTCGCGACGGTCGCGTGCAGGTCGACGTAGCCGCGGCCGCGCTTCTCGTAGCGGGCGACGATCTCGCCGGTGACGACGAGCGGCGTGCCGGTCCCGACCCGGCCGTCGCACACGAGGCGCTGGCGGGTCTGGACGACCGGCTCCGCGCAGTGGCGCCCGAACAGCATGACGGTGAGGTTGGCCGCGATCGGCGGGTAGCACGCGCCCGCGGCGAAGACCGGGTGGGACACGCCCGCGGCGCGCAGGAACCGCTCGTTGGCGGCGGCCGACACCGAGACCCGCAGCGGCCCGAGCCGCAGCCCCGGCCGCAGGTCGGACCACGCGTACCGGGCCGGGGCGGGGTCCCCGGGGGTGTATTCAGGTCGGTGTATGCTATTCGTCATGGCGTATCGCGCCGGGATCCTCGGCGGTTCAGGGTATACCGGTGCCGAGCTGCTGCGGCTGTGCGCCGCGCACCCCGAGCTCGAGGTCGTCCACGTCACCGCCGAGACGAACGCGGGCGCCGAGATCGGCGAGGTGTACCCGGCGCTGCGGCCCGCGTACGGGACGACGCGCTACGCGCCGTACGCGCCCGACGACCTCACCGGCCTCGACGTCGTCTTCAGTGCGCTGCCGCACGGCGCGTCGCAGCTCCTCGCCCCCGACCTCGTCGGCCGCGTGGGGCACCTCGTCGACCTCGCCGCCGACTTCCGCCTCCCGGCCGACACGTACCGCCGCTGGTACGGCGAGCCCCACGCCGCGCCCGAGCTGCTCGGCGAGTTCGCGTACGGGCTCGTCGAGCTCTACCGCGACGCGCTCGCCGCCCGCCGCCACGTCGCCGTCCCCGGCTGCTACCCGACCGCGGTGAGCCTCGCGCTCGCCCCGCTCCTCGCCGAGGGGCTCGTGGAGCCGCGGGGCATCGTCGCGAACGCGGTCTCGGGGGTCTCGGGCGCGGGGCGCGCCCTCAGGACGACCAGCCTGTTCTCCGAGGCGAACGAGAACGTCAGCGCCTACGGCCTGCTCACGCACCGCCACACCGCCGAGATGGAGCAGGCGCTGTCGAGGGTGGCGCGCCAGCCGGTCGAGGTGCTCTTCACCCCGCACCTCGTGCCGATCACGCGGGGGATCCTCGCCACCTGCTACGCGCGCCCGGCGTCGCCGGGCCTGTCGTCGGCACGGCTGCTCGAGCACTACCGCGACTTCTACGCGCAGGACCCGTGCGTGGTGGTGGTCGACGAGCCGTCGGGCACGCGGGCCGACCTACGGCGCGAACGCCGTCCACGTCACCGTGCGGTTCGACACCCGCACCGGGACGGTGCTGGCGATCGCGGCCGAGGACAACCTCGTGAAGGGCGCCGCGGGCCAGGCGATCCAGGCGTGCAACGTGCTGCTCGACCTGCCGGAGACGACCGGGCTGCCGCTGCTCGGGGTCGCCCCGTGAGCGTCACCGCGGTCCGCGGGTTCGTCGCGGGCGGGATCGCGTCCGGCATCAAGCCCTCGGGCGCCCCCGACCTGGCGATCGTCGCGACCGAGGACCGCGCGGCGGTCGCCGCGGCCGGGGTGTTCACGACGAACCTCGTGCAGGCGGCGCCGGTGCAGGTCAGCCGCGCGCACCTGCGCGACGGGCGCGCCGCCGCCGTGGTGCTCAACTCGGGCAACGCCAACGCCGCCACCGGCGCGGCCGGCCGCGCCGACGCCCGCCGCATGTGCGACCTCACCGCCGAGGGGCTCGGGGTGCGCGCCGAGGACGTGCTCGTGTGCTCCACCGGCCTCATCGGCATCCCGATGCCGATGGCGCCGGTCGAGTCGGGGATCCCCGCCCTGTGCGGCGCCCTCTCGGCGAGCGGAGGCTCCGACGCGGCGCGGGCGATCATGACGACCGACACCGTCCCGAAGGAGGCGACCGCGCGCGCGGGCGCCGCGACGCTCGGCGCAATGGCCAAGGGGGCGGCGATGCTCTCGCCGGCGATGGCCACGATGCTCGCCGTCGTCGTCACCGACGCCGAGGTGCCCGCGCCGCGGCTGCAGCGGGCCCTCGCGACGGCCGTCTCGTCGACCTTCGACTGCCTCTGTGTCGACGGCGCGCGCTCCACCAACGACTCGGTGCTCGTCCTCGCCGGCGGCCGCGCCGGTCCGGTGGACGCGCACGCCTTCACCGACGCCCTGACCGAGGTCTGCGGTTCGCTCGCCGAGCAGATGGCGCGCGACGCCGAGGGGGCCACGAAGTTCGTACGGGTCACGGTCACGGGCGCGCGCTCCGACGCGGACGCGCGCCTCGCGGCCCGGGCGGTCGCCGGGAGCCAGCTCGTGCAGTGCTCCCTCAACGGCTCCGACCCGTACTGGGGCCGCGTGCTCTCCGAGCTCGGTGCGAGCGGCGCGCACCTCGACCCCGAGCGGGTCGCGATCGCCTACAACGGGATCACCGTCTGCCGCGACGGCGTCGCGTGCGCGCACGACGCCGACGCGCTCGCCCGGGAGATGGCGGGGCGGGAGATCACGATCGCGTGCGACCTCGGCGTGGCGCACGGCACCGCCACGGTGCTCACGACCGACCTCTCGCACGCGTACGTCGACGAGAACCGGCGGACGTCGTGACCACGATGGACGAGCGCGTGCGCGACGCCGGGGCGAAGGCGCGGATCCTCGCCGAGGCGCTGCCGTACATCCGCGAGTTCTCGGGGCGCACGGTCGTCGTCAAGTACGGCGGTCACGCGATGGAGCGCCCCGAGCTCGCCGAGCTCTTCGCGACCGACGTCGTGCTGATGCGCCTCGTCGGCATCAACCCCGTCGTGGTCCACGGCGGCGGACCCCAGATCACCGACCTCATGCGGCGCCTCGGCAAGGAGCCGGAGTTCGTCGACGGCCGGCGCGTCACCGACACCGAGACCGTCGACATCGTCCGCATGGCGCTCGTCGGCAAGGTGAACCGGGAGATCGTCGCGTCGATCAACCGCCACGGCTCCTACGCCGTGGGCCTGTCGGGCGAGGACGCCGGCCTCCTGCGCGTCGAGCAACGCGACCCGCGGCTCGGCTACGTCGGCGAGGTGCGCGAGATCGACCCGACGATCGTCCTGCGGCTGCTGCGCGAGGAGCTGATCCCCGTCATCGCGACCGTCGGGGTCGACGACTCGGGCCAGGCCTACAACGTCAACGCGGACACGGTCGCCGGCGCCGTCGCGGAGGCGCTGCACGCCGAGAAGCTCGTGTACCTCACCGACGTCGCCGGGGTCTACGAGGACTGGCCCGACGAGGAGTCGCTGATCTCGCGCGTCGACGTCGCCGGGTTGGAGCGACTGATCGCGGCGGGCAAGGTGTCGGAGGGCATGATCCCCAAGCTCGAGTCGTGCATCTCGGCGCTGCGCAACGGTGTCCGGCGCGCGCACGTGCTCGACGGCCGGCTCCCGCACGCGCTGCTGCTCGAGTTCTTCACCCGGGAGGGTGTCGGCACGATGGTGCACCCGTGAACGCGCCCGACACGGCCCAGGCGCTCGACGCGCGCCACGTGATGCAGACCTACGCGCGCCTGCCCGTCACCTTCGTCCGCGGTGAGGGCACCGTGCTCCACGACGCCGAGGGACGGCGCTACCTCGACTTCCTGTCCGGCCTCGCGGTCACGTCCCTCGGGCACGCGCACCCCGAGGTCGCCGACGCGATCGCCGACCAGGCGCGCACCCTGCTGCACGTCTCGAACCTGTACCACAACGACCTCCAGCCCCGGCTCGCGGCGCGCATCGACGCGCTCGTCGGCGGCGGCGGGCGTGTCTTCTTCTGCAACTCCGGCGCCGAGGCGAACGAGTGCGCGCTCAAGCTCGCGCGCCGCCACGCGCGCGCCCACGGTGCGACCGACCGCTACCACGTCGTGTCCGCCTACGGCTCCTTCCACGGCCGCACGATGACGACGCTCGCCGCGACGGGTCAGCCGGCCAAGCACGAGCCGTTCCAGCCGCTGCCGGAGGGATTCCGGTACGTGCCGTTCGCCGACCTGCGGTCCCTCGAGGCCGCCGTCGACGAGCGCGTCGCCGCCGTGCTGCTCGAGCCCGTGCAGGGGGAGGGCGGCGTGCACGCCGCCCCGCCCGAGTACCTGCAGGGCGTCCGGCGGCTGTGCGACGAACGGGAGGTGCTGCTCGTGCTCGACGAGGTGCAGACCGGCTTCGGGCGCACGGGCGAGTGGTTCGGGTTCGCCCACGCCGGCGTCCGGCCCGACGTCGTGACGATGGCGAAGGCGCTCGGCAACGGCGTCCCGATCGGCGCGTGCTGGGCGCGCGCCGAGGTGGCGGCGGCGTTCGCGCCCGGCGACCACGCGACGACGTTCGGCGGCCAGCCGCTCGCGGCGCGCGCCGCCCTCGCCGTGCTCGACGTGATGGAGCGCGAGCGGGTGCCCGAGCGCGCGGCGCGGGCGGGCGCACGGCTGCGCGAGCGGCTCGCACGCGTGCCCGGCGTGACGGGCGTGCGGGGCCTCGGGCTCCTCCTGGCGGCAGAGCTGGCGCCGGGGACCGACGCGCGGGACGTCGCCGGGCGGTGCCTGGCCGCCGGGCTGGTCGTGAACGCGGTCACCCCGAGCGCGCTGCGCTTCGCCCCGTCGCTGCTGGTGCGCGACGACGAGATCGACGAGGCGGTCGCCATCCTCACCGGCGTCCTGGCCGGTGCCGGCGCGGGGGCGGGGTCGTGACCGCCCGGCTCCTCGAGCTCGACGACCTCGGGCCGGGCGCGCTCACGCGCATCCTGGACCGGGCGCTGCGCTGGAAGCGCGAGCCGGGGTCGGTGCCCGCCGTGCTCGGCGGCCACGCCGTCGCCGCGTACTTCGAGAAGCCTTCGACGCGTACGCGGGTGTCGGTCGAGGTCGCCGTCGCGACCCTGGGCGGGCACCCCATCTTCATCCGCGAGGAGGACGTCCGGATCGACGACCGCGAGTCGGCCGAGGACGTCGCCCGCACCCTCGCCTCGATGTGCCGGATCATCGCCGCGCGGGTCCGGGCCCACGGTCTGCTCGAGCGCATGCAGGGCGCGGTCGACGTGCCGGTCGTCAACCTCCTGTCGGACGCCGCGCACCCGTGCCAGGCGCTCGCCGACCTGCTCACGATCCGCGAGCGGTTCGGCACGCTCGAGGGGCTGCGCGTCGCGTACGTCGGTGACGGCAACAACGTCGCGGCGTCGCTCGCGTTCGGCGCCGCGCTGTCGGGCATCGAGCTGGTCGTCGCGTCCCCACCGGGCTTCGAGCTCGATCCCGACGTCGTCGAGCGGGCCCGCAACCTCGGCGGCACGGTCGATCTCGCGGCCGACCCGTACGACGCCGTGCGCGACGCCGACGTCGTCTACACCGACGTGTGGACCTCGATGGGCCAGGAGGACGAGGCCGAGCAGCGGCGCCGGGCGTTCGCGGGGTGGACCGTCGACGCCGCGCTGATGGCAGCCGCGGGCCCGCAGGCCGTGTTCATGCACTGCCTCCCGGCCCACCGGGGCGAGGAGGTCGCGTCCGAGGTGATCGACGGACCGCGCTCGGTCGTGTGGCAGCAGGCCGCCAACCGGATGCACGCGGCCCGGTCGTTGTTCGCGGAGCTCGTCGGGGAGGGGCGATGACGACGCTCGGCAAGCCGCAGCGCCAGCACCGCATCCTGCGCATCCTGGAGGAACAGCCGGTCTCGAGCCAGGCGCAGCTCGTCCAGCTCCTCGAGGCGGAGGGGATCGTCGCCACGCAGGCGACCGTCAGCCGCGACCTGGAGGAGCTCGGGGCGGTCAAGGTGCGGATCCCCGGCGGGACGATGGCCTACGCCATCCCCGACTACACGCGCGGTGAGCGCAGCGGCTCCGACGACCACCTGCGGCGCGTGCTCGGTGAGTTCGTCGTCGAGGTCGCCCACAGCGGCAACCTCGTGGTGCTGCGGACGCCGCCGGGCAGCGCGCACGTCGTCGGTTCGGCGTTGGACCGGGCCGGCCTGGCGCACATCCTCGGTACGGTGGCGGGCGACGACACGCTGCTCGTCGTCGTGAACGAATCGGTGGGCGGGGCGGCGATGGCGTCCGAGCTCGCCGAGCTGGCGGGTCTGTAGGTCCGACGGAGGGTGCGCGGCGCGGGTGCCGGCGCCGCGCGCCGGGGAAGGGGAGCCGTGACGAAGCGGGTCGTGCTCGCGTACTCGGGTGGACTCGACACCTCGGTGGCGGTGCGCTGGATGCGCGAACAGTGGGGCGTCGAGGTCGTCGCCTGCGCGGTCGACGTGGGCCAGCTCCGGCCCGGTGAGGACGCGGAGATCGCCGCGCGCGCCCGGGCGGCGGGCGCGGTGGAGGTCGAGGTGATCGACGCGCGCGAGCAGTTCGCCCGCGACTTCATCGTGCCCGCGCTCGCGGCGAACGCGCTGTACGAGGGCCGGTATCCGCTGGTGTCGGCGCTCTCGCGCCCGGTGATCGTCGAGCACCTCGTGGCGTCGGCGCGCCGGCACCGCGCCGACGCGGTCGCGCACGGCTGCACCGGCAAGGGCAACGACCAGGTGCGCTTCGAGGTGTCGTCGCGGATCCTGGCCCCCGACCTCGAGGTCCTGGCGCCCGTGCGCGTGTGGGGGCTCACCCGGGCCGACTGCGTCGCCCTGGCCGGCAAGTGGGACATCCCGATCGAGGCGACCGTCGAGAAGCTCTACTCGATCGACGAGAACATGTGGGGCCGGGCGATCGAGTGCGGCGTGCTCGAGAACCCGTGGGCCGCGCCGCCGGAGGAACCGTTCACGCTCACGCGCACGCCGGCCGACGCGCCGCGCGAGCCCCGGGAGCTCGTCGTCGGCTTCGAGGCGGGGGTACCGGTGGCGCTCGACGGCGAGGCGACCGACCTCGTCCGTCTGATCGGCGCGGTGGGCGACGCGGTGGGCGCCTACGGGTGGGGCCGCATCGACATGGTCGAGAACCGGCGGGTCGGGATCAAGAGCCGCGAGGTCTACGAGTGCCCCGCGTCGCTCGCCCTGATCACCGCCCACCAGGACCTGGAGGGGATCACGCTCGAGCGCGACGTCGCCCGGGAGAAGCAGCGCGTCGAGATCCGGGTGGCCGAGCTGATCTACGACGGGCTGTGGCACGCGCCCCTCATGCGGGCGCTCGACGCGTTCGTGCGCGAGACGCAGCGCGACGTCACCGGCGAGGTCCGGCTGCGCCTCGAGCCGGGGCGCTGCTTCCCCGTGGGCCGGCGCGCCCCGCGCGGCCTCTACGACCACGACCTGGCGACCTACGGCGCCGACGACGCCTTCCGGCACGAGGACTCCGAGGGGTTCGTGCGCCTGTGGGGCCTCTCCGCGCAGACCTGGTCGCGCCGCCAGGGCCCCGGGGCGCGGCGGTGACCGGCGACGGGGCCGGCGCCCCCGGCGCCCGCCCGCTCTGGCACGGCCGCTTCGGCGAGGCGCCCGCCGACGAGCTGCTCGCGTTCACGGTCAGCCTCCCGTTCGACCGCCGGCTCGCGGCGGACGACCTCGCCGGGTCCCGGGCCCACGTGCGGATGCTCGCGCAGGTCGGGCTGCTGACCGGCGAGGAGCGCGACATCGTGCTCGCCGCGTTGGACCGCGTCGGCGAGGAGCTCGCGACCGGCACCTTCGCGTTCGCGGAGACGGACGAGGACATCCACACCGCGATCGAGCGGCGGGTCACCGAGCTGGCGGGTGCACCGGCGCGAAGCTCCACACGGGCCGGAGCCGCAACGACCAGGTCGCGCTCGACCTGCGGCTGTACCTCCGGCGGGAGGGGCACGCCCACGTCGCCCGCATCCACGCGCTCCAGGAGGTGCTGCTGCGGCGCGCGGACGAGCACGGCGACGTCGCGGTCCCCGGCTACACGCACCTGCAGCGCGCCCAGCCGGTGCTGCTCGCCCACCACCTCCTCGCGCACTTCTGGGCGTTCGCCCGCGACGTCGACCGCTGGCGCGACTGCCTCGACCGGGCCGACGTCTCGCCGCTGGGCGCCGGTGCGCTCGCGGGTTCCGGCCTGCCGCTCGACCCGGCGGCGGTGGCGGCCGACCTCGGCTTCGCCCGCGTGTTCGAGAACTCGCTCGACGCGGTGTCGGACCGCGACTTCGTCGCCGAGGCGCTGTTCGTCGCGGCGCTCACGCAGGTCCACCTGTCGCGCCTCGGCGAGGAGATCGTGCTGTGGTCGACCGAGGAGTTCGGGTTCGTGCGGCTCGCCGACGCCTACGCGACCGGTTCGTCGATGCTCCCCCAGAAGAAGAACCCCGACATCGCCGAGCTGGCGCGGGGCAAGGCGGGCCGGCTCGTCGGCGACCTCGCGGGGTTCCTCGCGACGCTCAAGGGGCTGCCGCTCGCCTACAACCGGGACCTGCAGGAGGACAAGGAACCGCTGTTCGACGCACTCGACACCTGTGCCCGCTCGCTGTCGGCGCTCACCGGCCTCCTCGCGACCGTGGAGTTCGTCGAGGAGCGGATGACGCAGGCGGCCGACAGCCCCGCGAACGCCGCGACGGACCTCGCGGAGCTGCTCGTCGAGCGCGGCACACCGTTCCGCGAGGCGCACGCGATCGTGGGCGGCCTCGTGCGCCAGACCGTGGAGCGCGGCGTGCCGCTCGCCGAGCTCGTCGCGAACGACCCGCGTCTCGGCCCCGACGCGCTCGCGCTGCTCGAACCGGGCAGTGCCCTGCGGACGGCGTACCACCCCCGGGGGCGCCGGTCCGGCCCCCGTGGCGCGCCAGCTCGAGGCCGCCCGTGCGCGCCTCGACCGCCAGCGGACCTGGCTCGGCCGCTGACGTGGGCCGCCGGCTCGGGC
Source organism: Acidimicrobiia bacterium (assembly GCA_026002935.1). Lineage (GTDB taxonomy): Bacteria > Actinomycetota > Acidimicrobiia > IMCC26256 > PALSA-610 > BPGH01. Next base: position 2,395,975 of record BPGH01000001.1, on the reverse strand, counting down.
GCGCGTTCTACGACCGCGACGCGCCGGCCGTCGCGCCGGACCTGCTGAACAAGGTGCTCGTGTACGGGCGGCTCGCGGCGCGCATCGTGGAGGTCGAGGCCTACTGCGGCGCCGACGACCCCGGCAGCCATGCCTTCCGGGGGCGCACCGCCCGCAACGCGACGATGTTCGGCCCGCCCGGCGGCCTGTACGTGTACTTCTCCTACGGCATGCACTGGTGCGCCAACGTCGTGTGCGGCCCGGGCTCCCAGCCCCACGCGGTGCTGCTGCGCGCCGCCGCGCCCCTGCGGGGTCTCGACACGATGCGGTCCCGCCGGCCGAAGGCCCGCTCCGACCGCGACCTCCTGCGCGGCCCGGGACGCCTCGGGCAGGCGTTCGGGTTCGACCGCGCGCACGACGGCGCCGACCTGGTGCGGGGGCCCGTCGGCATCCTCGACGACGGCGTGCCCCCGCCGGCCCGGCCGGGGGTGAGCGCGCGCGTCGGCCTGGCACCCGGCCGGGGCGAGGCGCTGCCGCTGCGGTTCTTCGTGCCCGGCGACCCGCACGTCAGCCGGTTCAGCGGCCCAGCCGCGCCGCGATCCACTCGGCCACGAACGCCATCACCTCGCGGCGGTGACCCTCGAGGTAGTGCGGCGCGCGGGGCACCTCCTCGTAGGTGACGTCGTCGCCGCCGGCCGCGGCGGCGATCGCCCGGGCCTGGCGGATGCGGATCTCGGTGTCGGCCGTCGGGTGCACGACGAGGACGGGCACGCGCACCTGCGGCATCGTGTCCGCGAGCCGGGCGCGCGAGGACAGGCCGGACCACGTCGACAGCCAGCCGCGCGCCGTCATCGTGCGCGCGAGGCCGCGCGCGCCCGTAGTTCGCGTCGAAGGGGTCCGGGAACGCGAACAGCGATCCGAGCGGGCGGTCGTCCGGGTCGATCGCCGGGTCGAGATACGCCGGGTCGGCGAGGGTGCGGTAGATCGTCAGGGACTCGAGGTGCACGGCGCGCTTGCGGGCCGCGCGCCACGCGTCGGACCCGCGCGGGAGCCGCTTCGCCCGCTCGCGTGCGTCGGCCGCCTCCTCGAGCCGGGCCCGTGCCCGCGCGTCGATGCGGGCGACCCGGGCCCGCTGGGCCTCCCGGTACCGCGCGACCCAGGCCGGGTCGTAGCTGGAGGGCTGGGGCCACGGCCGCCACCCGTTCGCCGGGTCGTACATGTCGAGCTCGGGGACGACGGAGAACGGGTCGTGCTCGTCGGCGACCGACGGGTCGATCGCCTGCAGCATGAACTCGCCCTCGCCCGGGTGCGCGGCGACGCCGATCCACGCGTCGCCGACGCCGTGGGTGACGTGGGCGAGGGCGGTGAGCGAGCCGCCGCCGCTGTTGCCGAACAGGGCGACCGCGTCGGCGCCGCGGGCGCGAACCCACGCGGCGGCGGCCGCGACGTCGGCCGCCGCGGCCTCGTGGAGGCAGTCGGTGTCGTTGTTCAGGTAGCGGGTCGCGAACCCGAGCACGCCGAAGCCGGCGGCCGCGAGCAGCGGGCACGCGTAGTGGACCGAGAAGTCCGCGCGCGGGTGGGTGAGGATCACCGCCGTGCGCCAGCGCCCGCCCGGCGGCGTCCAGAACAGGCCGCGCACCAGGGCGCCGTCGGGCGTCACGATGCGGACCGGCTCGCGTCCGGGCGTGACGTCCGGGGCGTCCTCGGGGAGCGGCCAGAAGCCGTGCCCGAGGGGCCGCGAGGCACCGAGGAACACGTCGTCCACGCCGTCAGTGTGCCCGGCGCGGCGCGCGGCCCGCCCGGCCGGCGGGCGCGGCGCGGGTACGGTGCCCGCCGTGCTCGTCACCCGCAGCCGTTCGCTCGCCGGCCGGGTCGTCCTGGTGACGGGGGCCGCGAGCGGCATGGGCCGGGCGATCGCGCGCGTGTTCGGGGCCGAGGGGGCGAGCGTCGCGGTCACCGACCGCGACGCCCCGGGGGCCGAGGCCGTCGCGGCGGAGCTCGTCGGCGCGGGCGCGACGGCCGCGGCGTTCGCGCTCGACGTCACCGACCGCGACCGGATCGCCGCGGTCGTGCGCGAGGTGGGTGAGCGGCTGGGGCCGGTCGACGTGCTGGTGAACGACGCGGGCATCAGCATCCCCGTGGCGATCGACGCCCCCGGCTACGACGAGGCGTGGGCGGCGACGCTCGCGGTGAACCTCACCGGCTGCGTCGCGATGGTGCGCGCCTGCCTGCCGATGCTGGTGCGCGAGCGGGCGGGGCGGGTGGTGAACGTCGCCTCGACCGAGGGCCTCGGCGCGACCCCGTACCTGTCGCCCTACACCGCGAGCAAGCACGGCGTCGTCGGGCTGACGCGCTCGCTCGCCTGCGAGCTGGGCCCGCAGGGGGTCACGGTCAACTGCGTGTGCCCCGGCCCGATCCACACCGCGATGACCGCGGCGATCCCCGAGGAGGCCAAGCAGCGGTTCGCGCGCCGGCGGGTGCCGTTGGGGCGCTACGGCGACCCCGAGGAGGTGGCGCACGTCGTCGCGTCGATCGCGCTGCCCGCCGCGTCGTACCTGAACGGCGCGGTGATCCCGGTCGACGGCGGGTTGTCGGCGAAGTTCGGCTGAGCGCGCCGGCCCCGGGGATCCCGCCGGCCGGGACCACCCGCCGCGCTACCGTGCGCCGCCGTGGACGCGGACGAGCAGGTGCGGCTCCTCACGGCGGGCGCGGTCGACGTCATCACCGCCGGGGAGCTGCGCGACCGCATCGCTTCCGGGGCGCCGCTGCGGGTGAAGCTCGGCATCGACCCGACCGCGTCCGACATCCACCTCGGCTTCGCCGTCGTGCTGCGCCGCCTGCGCCGCTTCCAGGACCTCGGACACGTCGCGGTGCTGATCATCGGCGACTTCACGGCGCGGGTCGGGGACCCGTCGGGCCGCTCGGCGACGCGGCCGCGCCTCACGGCCGAGGAGGTCGACGCGCACGCCCGCACCTACCTCGACCAGGTCGGTGCGGTGCTCGACACGGCGCCGGGCCGGCTCGAGGTCCGCCGCAACTCCGAGTGGCTCGCCGCCCTCGACATGGAGGACGTGCTCGGGCTCACCTCCCAGGTGACCGTCGCCCGGATGCTCGAGCGCGACGACTTCGCCCGCCGCTACCGCGACGGGGTGCCGATCTCGCTGATGGAGCTCCTGTACCCGCTGCTGCAGGGGCTCGACTCGGTGCGGGTCGCCGCCGACGTCGAGCTGGGCGGCACCGACCAGCTCTTCAACCTGCTCGTCGGCCGGCACCTGCAGCAGCAGGCGGGCCAGCGGCCCCAGGTGGTGCTGACCACGCCGCTGCTCGTCGGCCTCGACGGCGAGAAGAAGATGTCGAAGTCACTCGGCAACTACGTGGGGATCGCGGAGCCGGCGGCGGAGCAGTTCGGCAAGCTCATGTCGATCCCCGACACGGCGCTGCCGATGTACCTCGAGCACGCGACGGGCTGGGGCCCCGACCGGGTGGCCGAGGTGCT
>BPGH01000001.1:0-2390000 GCA_026002935.1 Acidimicrobiia bacterium | reverse complement strand
CGACCCCGTGGTACCGCCAGCCGGCTCCTCCGGGAGCGCGGCCGGGCCGTCCGCGGCACCACCGGCCCCGTCGTGCCGGGTGCTTCACTGCTCTGTTTTGAAGGAGCGACCCCCGGCGCCGTCCTCGTCCGCGAGGCCGGCGCGTGTCGCTTCGGGCAGCGCACGCGGACCTCGCGCTCCGTCGAGCTCGTCGCCTCCGGGCGTCGGTGCTCCGGCGGCGTCCGTGGTGCAGCCTCGAGACAGACTGGTCTCGGCGCGGTCCTTGAGAACTGCATAGCGAGCACGAGCGTCTGAGAGATCCGAACGATTCCTTCGTTCGGGTCGATCACATACACGGCTCCTTCGCGTTTCCTCCCGGGAACGCGTGAGGAGTGTGCGATTTCAAGCTACGAAGAGCCAACGGTGGATGCCTTGGCGCCAGATGCCGATGAAGGACGTGGGTGGCTGCGATAAGCCACGGGGAGCTGCCGACCGAGCTTCGATCCGTGGATGTCCGAATGGGGAAACCCGGCTGGGGTCATGCCCAGTCACTCCTGCCTGAACACATAGGGCAGCGAGAGGGAACCGGGGGAATTGAAACATCTCAGTACCCCGAGGAAAGGAAAGCAACAGCGACTCCCTGAGTAGCGGCGAGCGAAACGGGATGAGCCTAAACCGCAGCAGTGGTACAGCCTGCCGGCGATGCTGCTGCGGGGTCGTGGGACCTTCCGGGAGGGGCGGCAGACCCTCCGAGGAGTTACCAAGCTGATCGCTAGCAGAAGCGGTCTGGAAAGCCGCGCCGCAGAAGGTAAGAGCCCTGTACGCGAAAGCAATCAGCCTCCTGGAAGTGCTCCCGAGTAGCGCCGGATCCGGGAAAGCCGGCGTGAATCTGCGAAGACCACTTCGTAAGGCTAAGTACACACTGGCGACCGATAGCGCACGAGTACCGTGAGGGAAGGGTGAAAAGAACCCCGGGAGGGGAGTGAAATAGAACCTGAAACCGTTGGCTTACAAGCAGTCAGAGCGTCGTGGCCGGCTTCGGCCGGTCGCCGTGATGGCGTGCCTTTTGAAGAATGAGCCGGCGAGTTGCGGTATGTGGCGAGGTTAACCCGAGAGGGGGAGCCGGAGCGAAAGCGAGTCTGAACAGGGCGTACAGTCGCATGCCGCAGACCCGAAGCCGAGTGATCTATCCATGGGCAGGCTGAAGCGAGGGTAAGACCTCGTGGAGGGCCGAACCCACCAAGGTTGAAAACTTGGGGGATGACCTGTGGATAGGGGTGAAAGGCCAAGCAAACTCGGTGATAGCTGGTTCTCCCCGAAATGCATTTAGGTGCAGCGTCGCGTGTTCAGTGTCGGAGGTAGAGCACTGGATGGCCTAGGGGGCCCACAAGCTTACCGAAGTCAGCCAAACTCCGAATGCCGATACTCCAGAGCGCGGCAGTGAGACCATGGGGGATAAGCTTCATGGTCGAGAGGGAAACAGCCCAGAACGCCAGCTAAGGCCCCCAATTCTGTGCTCAGTGGCAAAGGATGTGAGATTGCCCAGACAGCCAGGAGGTTGGCTTAGAAGCAGCCATCCTTGAAAGAGTGCGTAATAGCTCACTGGTCGAGTGATCTCGCGCCGACAATGTAACGGGGCTCAAGCACAGAGCCGAAGCTGCGTCATGTGCGCGCACGCGCAGATGGGTAGGGGAGCGTCGATCTCAGCTGCGAAGCGGTCGCGTGAGCGGCCGTGGAGCGTGGTCGAGTGCGAATGCCGGCATGAGTAGCGAAAGAGGGGGGAGGAACCCCTCCGCCGAATGCCCAAGGGTTCCTGGGGAAGGCTCATCCGCCCAGGGTTAGTCGGGAGCTAAGGCGAGGCCGAGAGGCGTAGTCGATGCACAACTGGTTGATATTCCAGTACCACCGTGTCCGCGCCCAACCCAACGGGGTTTGCTAAGGGGCTGCCTTCGGGCGAACCGACCCAACCTCGGACGGGTAGCAAAGGGGTGACGCAGGAGGGTAGCTCAACCCGGGCGTTGGTTGACCCGGGGTAAGCAGGTAGGGGGACCGATAGGCAAATCCGTCGGTCGCAACCCCGAGATGCGATGCCGAGCCGATTCAGGCGAAGTGAGTGATCCCACGCTGCCGAGAAAAACCTCTAGCGAGCTGGCACGGTGCCCGTACCCCAAACCGACGCAGGTGGGCAAGTAGAGAATACTCAGGCGATCGGGAGAACTCTGGTTAAGGAACTCGGCAAATTGCCCCCGTAACTTCGGAAGAAGGGGGGCCTCGGTAGGGTGAAGGACCTCGCGTCCGGAGCTCGAGGAGGCCGCAGAGACCAGGGCCAAGCGACTGTTTACTAAAAACACAGGTGCGTGCGAAGCCGTAAGGCGATGTATACGCACTGACGCCTGCCCGGTGCCGGAAGGTTACGGGGAAGGGTTAGCTCCTTCGGGGGCGAAGCTCTGAACCTAAGCCCCGGTAAACGGCGGCCGTAACTATAACGGTCCTAAGGTAGCGAAATTCCTTGTCGGGTAGAGAAACTGCCCTGCACGGGGGTGACCCCGTGTGCACACCCGCTCATAACGGTGAAGCCCCACCCGGCCCAGCAGGTGGCCGGCGGGTGATGCCGTGGGAAGTCCTCTGCCGCATTCGCGGTATGACCCCGTAACGACTGATCCCGAAAGGGAGAGGCCCCGGACGCTGTCACACCCGGACCGTATGGTCCGAGAGTGGCAAATCTATGGACGGGGCAACACGCGGGCTCTCGGCGAGGTTCGACGGATCTCCCGTCGTACATCTCCGGGTACTTCGACGGTGAAGGATGCTTCACGGTCTCGATCGCGCCCCGCCGCACCCTCCGGGTGGGCTGGGAGGTGAGGCCGAGCTGTTCGGTCAGTCAGAACGGTGACCGCAGCGAGGTGCTGCTGGAGATCCAGCGGTACTTCGGCTGCGGCACGATTCGGCCCGACCGCAGCGACAAGACGGTGAAGTGGGAGGTGCGGAGCCTGTCACTTCTCGTCGGTCGAGTCATCCCACACTTCCGTGCGTACCCGTTGCGCTCGGGGAAGCGACGCGATTTCGAACGTTTCGCCTCGGTCTGCGAGGTGATGGTTCGAGGAGCGCACCGCGACCGCGAGGGCCTCGCGGAGATCGTGCGATGGGCATCGGAGATGAATCCCAGCGGCAAGCGTGGGTATCCGGTGCACACGATCCTCCGAGACCTCGACGAGATGAAGGCATAGTCTGTCCCCCTCGAAAGAGGGGATCGTGACGAAGTTCCGACCTGCACGAATGGCGTAACGACTTGGCTACTGTCTCAACCAGAGACCCGGCGAAATTGCACGACGAGTAAAGATGCTCGTTTCCCGCGGAAGGACGGAAAGACCCCGTGGACCTTTACTGCAGCTTGGTATTGGGTTTCGATATGCGTTGTGTAGGATAGGTGGGAGTCTGGGAAGCCGGGGCGTCAGCCTCGGTGGAGACGCCGTTGAAATACCACCCTGCGTATATTGGGGCTCTAACCCAGAACCGTGATCCGGTTCGGGGACAGTGACAGGTGGGCAGTTTGACTGGGGCGGTCGCCTCCCAAAAGCGTAACGGAGGCGCCCAAAGGTTCCCTCAGCCTGGTTGGCCATCAGGCGTCGAGTGCAAAGGCACAAGGGAGCTTGACTGCGAGACCTACAAGTCGAGCAGGTGCGAAAGCAGGGCTTAGTGACCCGGCCATGGCATGTGGAAGCGTGGTCGATCAACGGATAAAAGGTACCCCGGGGATAACAGGCTTATCTTCCCCAAGAGTCCACATCGACGGGAAGGTTTGGCACCTCGATGTCGGCTCGTCGCATCCTGGGGCTGAAGCAGGTCCCAAGGGTTGGGCTGTTCGCCCATTAAAGCGGCACGCGAGCTGGGTTTAGAACGTCGCGAGACAGTTCGGTCCCTATCCTCCGTGGGCGTAGGAGACTTGAGGAGAGCTGTCCCTAGTACGAGAGGACCGGGACGGACGCAGCTCTCGTGTGCCAGTTGTTCCGCCAGGAGCACGGCTGGTTAGCGACCTGCGGAAGAGATAAGCGCTGAAAGCATCTAAGCGCGAAACTCGCTCCGAGATGAGGTCTCCCACCGGGTCAACCGGGTAAGGCCCCTGGTAGACGACCAGGTTGATAGGCCGGAGGTGTACGCACGGTGACGTGTTCAGCCGACCGGTACTAATCGGCCGAGGGCTTGATCGCACCCTGTTCGCAGACGCGATCGACGCTCGTGCTCGCTGTGGAGTTCTCGGGGACCGACCGAGACTGACAGGTTCCCGGTGGCCATGGCGGCGGGGAAACACCCGTTCCCATTCCGAACACGGCAGTTAAGCCCGCCCGCGCCGATGGTACTTGGAGGTAGCCCTCCTGGGAGAGTAGGTCGCCGCCGGGTTTCTTCTCCGGACGACGCCCGCCCCGCCAGCCGGGGCGGGCGTCGTCGCGTCCGGGGCCGCGGCGCGCCGCGGGTACCGTGATCGGCCCGCACCCGACGGAACGGAACCCCGTGGCCCCTGCGCGCCGCCCCGAAGACGACGACGACCGACCCGCCCGCGCCCGCCGCACCGACCGGACGGACCGGCCCGACCGCGACGCGACCGGCCCGACCGGACGGACCGGCGCGACCGCAGCGACCGGGGCGACCGGACGGACCGGCGCGGCCGGACCGAGCGGACCGGGCGCCCGGACGGCCGGGCCGCCGCCGCGCGCGGGCGGGGTGGCGGAGCCGACCGGGCCCGCCGCGCCCGCCCGTCGGGGGGTGCCCGGGCCGGCGGTGCCCCGGAGGCCGAGCCGCCCGCGCCCGGCCGGGGGTCGTCAGGTGGGCGCCGCGACCGCGCCGGGGCAGGCCGCGCGCGATCCGCGGGCGGCGGGCGAGCGGAGCCGGGACGTCCGGGGCAGCCAGGACGCGCCTCCGGGAGGAGGGCCGGCCGGGACGACGGGCCCGAGCGGCGGACCGGGCGCGGTGACGGCCGCGCCGACCGCCGGACGACGGCGCGACGGTCGGGCCGCGACGCCCGCGACCCGACCCGCAGCGGCATCCGGTATCCGCCCCGGCGCACCCGCGCGCCCCGCGGCGACGAGGACGCGCCGCGGCCGCGCCGGCCGGTGCTGCGCACGGTGCGCCCCGCGGCCGAACCCGCGCGCAGCGCCCCGCGGCCGAACCCGCGCCGCGGCGCCCCGCGACCCGCGGCGGGGAACGCAAGCCGCCGCGCGCGTCCCGCGCCCCGCCGGCGCGCCCGCACGACGGAGGCCACCGACGAGCTCGCCCGCCTGGCGGGCCGTGACGCCCGGCGCGCGCTGGCCGAGCTCGAGCGGGCCGCCGAGGCGTTCGCCGCCGGACGCGAACGGGACGCCGCGCGCATCCTGGCGCCGTTGCGCGACGCCTACCCCGACGCCGCGGCCGTGCGCGAGCTGCTCGGCCTCGCGCACTACCGGCTGGGCCGGTACCCCGCGGCCGCGAGGGAGCTCGAGGCCTTCGCCGCCGCGACCGGCTCCGTCGACCAGCACCCGGTCCTCATGGACTGCGCGCGCGCCCAGGGCCGGTTCGGGCGCGTCGAGGAGCTGTGGGAGGAGCTCGCGGCGGCGTCCCCGGGCGCGGCGCTCGTCACCGAGGGCCGCATCGTGCGCGCCGGCGCGCTCGCCGACCAGGGCCGGCTGCGCGAGGCGATCGCGGTCCTCGAGCGCCGCGCCGGCACGCCCCGGCGCGTCCAGGAACACCACCTCCGGGCCTGGTACGCGCTCGCGGACCTCGCCGAGCGTGCGGGCGACCTGCCCCGGGCGCGTGAGCTCTTCGAGCGCGTCCGCCGTCACGACCCCGGCTTCGCCGACGTCGCCGAGCGGCTCGCCTCCCTCGCGTGAGCGTCACACGCGCCCGGTACCGTCGCCGTCGCTCCCCCCGCCGCTTCCCCTCCCGCCGACCAGCCGCGCCCGAGGAGCACGAAGGAGGAAGCCTTGTCCTGCAACCTCGTCGTCGTCCACGGCACGTGCTCGAGCCCGGCCCACACCCGGGTGCTCCCGTCGGGGCGCACCCTCGTCGTCCTGCAGGTCACCACCCGCACCGCAGCCGGCACGGCGTCGGTGCCGGTGGTCGTCGCCGACCCGCCCCGGTCCGTGGAGGCGCTCGACGCGGGCGCCGAGGTCGTCGTGCTCGGCCGCTGCCGCCGCCGCTGGTTCCGCACCGGTGCGGGCCGCGCGTCGCAGCGTGGAGGTCGAGGCGGAGGCCGTCGTCGGGGCGCGCGACCGCCGCCGCGTCGGCGCGCTCGTCCGGCGCGCGTTCGGCGCGCTCGAGGCCCTCGACGCGCTCGCGCGATGAGGGCGCGCACCGGGTCACGGCCCGCCGGGTACCCGGCACTACAGTGGTCGCCGCTTCCAGTCCTCCCCCGAAAGCCGAGGTCAACGGTGACCGAAGTGGCGAACCCGACCGATCGGGCCCAGCAGCTCGACCGGGTGGTGATCAGGTTCGCGGGTGACTCGGGCGACGGTATGCAGCTCGTGGGCGACCGCTTCACGGAGCTGAGCGCGGCGTTCGGGAACGACCTCGCGACCCTCCCGAACTTCCCCGCCGAGATCCGGGCGCCCGCGGGCACGATCGCGGGCGTCTCGTCGTTCCAGGTCCACATCTCCGACCACGACATCGTCACGCCCGGCGACGCGCCCGAACGTGCTCGTCGCCATGAACCCGGCCGCGCTGAAGGCGAACCTGCGCGACATGCCGCCCGGGTCGACGTTGCTCGTCAACGTCGACACCTTCGACCAGCGCAACCTCGACAAGGCCGGGTACACCTCCAACCCGCTGACCGACGGCTCGCTCGCCAACCACCGGGTGTTCGAGGTGCCGATGACCTCGATCACCGTCGAGGCGACCAAGCCGCTCGGGGTGAAGCCCCGCGACGCCGAGCGCTCGAAGAACTTCTTCGCCCTCGGCCTGCTGTGCTGGATGTACACGCGGCCGGTCGAGCCGCTGCTCGACTGGATCAAGCGGCGCTTCGCCAACCGCCCCGAGGTGCTCGAGGCGAACCTGGCGGCGCTGCGCGCCGGGCTCAACTTCGGCGAGACGGCCGAGCTGTTCGACCACCCCTACGAGGTGCGGCCCGCGCAGCTCCCGCCGGGGACGTACCGCAACATCACCGGCAACCTCGCGCTGTCGTACGGGCTCGTCGCGGCCGCGCAGAAGGCGAAGCTGCCGCTGTTCTACGCGTCGTACCCGATCACGCCGGCGTCCGACATCCTCCACGAGCTGGCGCGGCTCAAGCACTTCGGCGTGAAGACGCTGCAGGCCGAGGACGAGATCGCGGCCGCCGGCGCGGCGGTCGGCGCCGCCTTCGCGGGGAGCCTCGCCGTCACGGCGACCAGCGGTCCCGGCGTCGACCTCAAGGCCGAGGCGATCGGCCTGGCGGTCAGCCTCGAGCTGCCCCTCGTGCTGGTCGACGTCCAGCGCGGCGGCCCCTCGACCGGCCTGCCCACCAAGACCGAGCAGGCGGACCTGCTGCTCGCGATGTACGGCCGCCACGGCGAGGCGCCGCTGCCGGTCGTCGCGGCGCGCTCGCCCGGCCACTGCTTCGACGCCGCCTTCGAGGCGGCCCGCCTGGCGCTGAAGTACCGCACGCCGGTGGTGCTCCTGTCCGACGGCTACCTCGCGAACGGCGCGGAGCCCTGGCCGATCCCCGATCTCGACGCGCTCGCCGACATCTCGGTCGAGTTCGCGACCGAGCCCAACCACGGCGACGAGTTCTGGCCCTACCTGCGCGACCCGGAGACGCTCGCCCGACCGTGGGCGATCCCCGGGACGCCGCGCCTGATGCACCGGGTCGGTGGCATCGAGAAGGAGGACGGCACGGGCAACGTCAGCTACGAGCCCGAGAACCACGAGAAGATGACGCGACTGCGGGCCGCGAAGATCGCCGGCATCGCGCGCGACATCCCGGGCGTCGAGCTCGACGACCAGGAGGGCGCCGAGCTGCTCCTGCTCACCTGGGGCGGCACGTGGGGGGTCGGCACGGCCGCGACCCGCCGGGTCCGCGCCCGCGGCAAGCCGGTCGCGCACGCGCACCTCGTCCACCTCAACCCGTTCCCCCCCGACCTCGGCGACGTGCTCGCCCGTTACCCGAAGGTGCTCGTGCCCGAGCTGAACCTCGGCCAGCTCTCACGGCTGGTGCGCGCCGAGTACCTCGTCGACGCGCGCTCCCTGACCAAGGTCCAGGGCGTGCCGTTCCGGGCGGCCGAGGTGGAGGCGAAGATCCTGGAGATGATCGAACAGTGACCGCGACCAACGGCGACGGGGGCGTGCAGCTCGCCCGCAAGGACTTCCAGTCGGACCAGGAGGTCCGGTGGTGCCCCGGGTGCGGCGACTACGGGATCCTCGCCGCGATCCAGTTCATGCTGCCGGAGGTCGGCGTCCGCCCCGAGGAGCTGGTGTTCGTCTCGGGCATCGGCTGCGCCGCCCGCCTCCCGTACTACATGAACACCTACGGCGTGCACGGGATCCACGGCCGGGCGCCGGCGATCGCCACGGGCGTCGCGATCGCCCGGCCCGACCTGCACGTGTGGGTGATCGGCGGCGACGGCGACATGCTGTCGATCGGCGGCAACCACCTGATCCACGCGCTGCGCCGCAACGTGAACATCAAGATCCTGATGTTCAACAACCAGATCTACGGGCTCACGAAGGGGCAGTACTCGCCGACGAGCGAGGTCGGCAAGGTGACGAAGTCGACGCCGTTCGGCTCGCTCGACCAGCCCTTCAACCCCGTGTCGGTCGCGCTCGGTGCCGAGGCGACCTTCGTCGCGCGCACCCACGACATGGACCGCAAGCACATGATCGAGGTGTTCAAGCGTGCGCACGCGCACCGGGTGCGGCGTTCGTCGAGGTCTACCAGAACTGCAACGTGTTCAACGACGGCGCGTTCGACACGATCCTCAACAAGGACGCTCGGCCGCAACATGCTGATCGAGCTGCGCCACGGCGAGCCGGTGCGGTTCGGTGCCGAGCGCGAGCTCGGTGTCGTGCTCAACGAGCTCGGCGAGGCGAAGATCGTCCGCGTCGACGAGGTGGGCGAGGACGCGATCCTCGTCCACGACGAGCGCGCCCCGACCCGTCGCTCGCGTTCGCGCTGTCGCGGCTCGCCGGCCAGCCCACGGTGCCGACCCCGGTCGGGGTGTTCCGGGCCGTCGAACGGCCGACGTACGAGGGCCAGGTGCAGCGGCAGATCGCCGAGGCGGCCGAGCAGCGCGGTCCCGGCGATCTCGACGCGCTGCTTGCGCTCGGCACCCACCTGGACGGTCGCCTGACGGCGGCCGGCCGCGCCGCGCGGGCGGAACCCGTCTCAGGCGCCCTCGAGCCAGTTCAGCGCGAACGCGACGGCGAAGCCGAGCGTCGTCGACGAGCCCGACGACCCGGCCGGCGTGCTCGTCAGGCGCTCGGGCATCATCGACGTCGACGAGCATCGTGAGGATCGCGCCGCCCGCGAACGCGAGCACGAACGCGACGGTCGACGGGGCCGCGCCGTCGAGGAGCGCGTAGCCGAGGGCCGCGGCCCCGCCGCACACGAGCGCGAGGTCGTGGACCACAGGGCGAGCACGTGGCCGGACGACCAGCCGGTGTTGCGCAGCCCGCTCGACGCCGCGATCGCCGTCCGGGACGTTCGGACACGAACACCGCGACGAGCATCGCGACGCCGATCTCGCCCGTGGTGAGCAGCGTCAGCCCGAGGACCGCCGACTCCGGGACGCCGTCGAGCGCGGCGCCGAGCACGATCGTCAGCGGCGACGCGCTCGTCGGGGCGCCGCGCACGTCCGGTTGCGCCGCCCGTACGCCGAGCCGGCGCGACGGCCGCGTGCGCCCGCCGTGAAGAACGCGGCGCCGGCGAAGAACCCGGCCGTGGTCCCCCCGAGCCCGCCGGCGACGGAGACCGCCTCGTCGACGAGCTCGAACGCCGCCGCGGCGAGCAGCACCCCCGAGCCGAACCCCATGACCATCCCGAGCCCACGCGGACCGGGGGCGCGGATCCCGACGACGAGCGCGCCGAGGACGAGCGACGACGCCGCGAGCAGCCCCCAGGCGAACGCGCCCGCCACGGCGCTCAACCGTCCCGGGGTGGACCGGGCACCCCCCGGTCCCACGGGGTCGGGCGCGCCGATCGGGTCGGTGTCCTGGCGGGTCCGCGGGCGATGCAGGAGGACGATAGGCCGGGTAGGGTCCGGAGGCGGTCACATCGGTGGCGCCACGTCGGTCGCCGGCCCGCGGCCACCCGATCGCAGGGGCCGCGGGGCCGCAGCGGCCACGGGATCGGAGGGGACGTGGCGGCGGACGCCTCGGCGACGCAGGACCCGCGGGCCCGCACGGGCTCCGGGACGCAGCCCCGGACCGGAGGGGCCGGGCCGCGCCGGGTCGGGGCCCGCGCGGCCGCGGCGGCGGCACTCGTGGTCACCGCGTCGGTGCTGCTGCCCGCTCGCCGGGCGTGACGGTGTGGGTGCGCAACGAGGTGCTGAGCACGGACCGCTACGTCGAGACGGTCGCGCCGCTCGCGCGCGACCCGGCGGTGCAGGCCGCCGCGGTCGCCGACCGCGATCGCGACCCGCGATCGCGCGAGGCGCTCGACCTGCGGGCGCTCGCGGCGGACCTCCTCGACGACGTGTCGCCGCGCGATTCGGAGCCGCTCGCCGGGGTGATCGCGGCGGGCGCCGAGGACGCGATCCGCGACGCGACGCGTGCGGGTCGTGGAGAGCGACGCGTTCGCGCACGGCCTGGGAGCGCGCGAACCGGATCGCGCACGAGCCAGCTCGTCGACGTGCTCACCGGGCGCGAGGGCGCGGCGCTCACGACCGAGGAGGGCCGGGTCGTCCTGCGAGCTCGGGCCCGCTCGCCGACGCGTGGCGGCCGAGCTGGAGGAGCGTCTCGGCATCGACCGTCCCGGCGTCCGATGCGACGCAGCCGGCTCGACGACGTGGAGTACACGCTGTTCGCCTCGGAGGACCTCGCCCGGGCGCAACGCGGCGGCCGAGCTGCTGGACCGGCTCGCGTGGGGTTCGGTGCCGCTCGCCCTCGCCCTGTACGCGGCGGCGGTGCGTCGTCGCGCCGCGATCGCCGGCGCGCGTTCGGCCGGGTCGGCATCGGGATCGCGGTCGCCTCGGTCGTCACGCTCGTCGCCTTCGCGTTCGCGCGCACCCGATACCTCGAGGCGCTGCCGCCGACGGCCGAACCGGGCCGCGGCCGAGGCGGCGTTCGAGACCCTCACGCGGTTCGTCCGGGGCGGGTTCCGGACGCGTCGACGGTGGTCGGCGGCCGTGCTCGTCGCGGCCGCCTGGGTGGCCGGGACCGTCACCCGCGGCGCAGCGGTTGCGGGCCGTGGCGGGCCGTCGCGGCCGTCGCGGGGCGACGGCGCCGGCGCCGGCATCCGGCAGCCGGGGCCGGTGCCGCGGTGGGTCGGGGCGCACGCGGGCGGGCTGCGGGCCGCGATCGCGGCCGTCGCGCTCGCCGTGGTCGTGTGCGTGGGAGCGACCCGACGGGGCTGGTCCGTCGTGGCGGTCGCCGCGGGCGCGCTCGCCCTCGCCGGCGTGGTCGGCGCCCTCGCCGAGGCGGGCCGCGCGGCCCCGGGGCCCGCGGGCGGATAGGCCGGCGCGCCCCGCGGTCGGCGCGGCCGGGCCGCGGCGTCCGCCGAGGGCCGGCGGTGAGGCAGTCGGTCGGGGGCAGCGGCTCGGCCAGCGGTTGGGCCGGCGGGGCTGCGGCGTCCGCCGAGGGCCGGCGGTGAGGCAGTCGGTCGGGGCCGTCAGTCGAGCGGCCGGAACACCATCCCGGTGCGCGGCTTCGGACGGAAGAACGTCGTCTTCTGCGGCATCCGCGCCCCGTCGATCGCGGCCGCGCGGGTCTGCGCGACCGACACGGGCGAGCACAGCACCGCCGCGCTCGCCGCACCCTTGTCGACGAGCGCCGCGCACGCCGAACGCGTCGTGGCGGTAGCGTCCAGCGGGCGCCCTCGGGCAGGCGCGGCACGACGAGCGCCTCGACGAGCGCGGCGTCGGTGGCGGCGACGGCGCGGGTGGTGCCGCGGCGCGGGCGGCCGCGCCTCGCCGGCGGGCGCGGGACGAGCAGCGCCAGGCCGTGGGCGTCGGCGAGGCCGAGGGCACCGCGTGCGCGCCATCGTCCCGCACGAGCGCCTCGACGGCCTCGGGCGCCGGATCGCCCCGGCGGGCTCGATCGCGAACGCGTCCGCGAGCGCGCTCGCGCAGGCTCGACCCCGGCCGGCAGGTCGACGAGCCGGTGGATCGGCTCGATGCAGAGCTCGTCGTCGGTGAGCTCGACGACGAACGCCATGATCGCGGAGGCGCCCGGGTCGTCGGCACCGCTCGGCGCGCCGGCTGGTCCCGGTACGTGCACGCGGTCTCGAACCGGTGGTGGCCGTCGGCGAGCACGACCGGCGCGGACGCGACGAGCTCCGAGATGCGGGCGACGCGGTCGGGGTCGTCGATCGCACCGAGGACGTGGCGGCGCCGTCGGCGTCCTCGCACCTGCACAGCTCGACGGCCGGCTCGACCTCGCGGTGAGGCCCGGCGCGAGCGACAGGCACCAGATCGGGTCGACGTTGACGCGCATCGCCGACGAGCAGCGCGAGCCGGTCCGACTTCGCCTTCGGCAGGGTGCGTTCGTGGGGGAGGATCGGACCGTCACCGGGCTCGGGCAGCGCCAGCGCGCCGATCACCCCGCGGGTGTGGCGCGGCGTGCCGTCGGGTCCGCGTGAACTCCATCCGGTACGCGTAGAAGCGCGGGGCCGGGTCGCGCACCAGCACACCCTCCTCGCACCATCGGCGCGAACGCGGCCGCGGCCCGGTCGTACCGGTCGCCTTCGCGTGCTCGTCGCGGGGGAGGATCAGCCGGACCGAGTTGTGCGGGTGGGCGGCCTCGAGCGCGGCGTGCTCGTCGTCGTCGACGACGTCGTAGGGTGGTGCGGCGAGCCGGCCCAGCTCGGCGCCGGCCGTCGCGCAGTCGTAGCGGACCCCGGCGAAGGGGGAGAAGACGGGCACGAAGCGCTCCGGAGCTCGGGAATGCGACCCGGTTGTACCACAGGAGCGTCGCCGTTCCCGTCCCAGGAAGGATCCACGATGACCGAGCGCCGAGACGCATACGTCGCGTTCCAGGAGGGATCCCGACTCCTCGCCGGGGACAACCCGCACGCGGCCGTGATCGCGCTCGAGGAGGCCCGCGAGCTCGAGCCCGCGAAGGGCTCGGTGCGCGAGGCGCTCGCTCGCGCCTACTACCGCACCGGTCGCTACGAGGCCGCCGAGCGGGAGTTCCGGGCCGCCGTCGACATCGACCCGGTCAACGACTACGCGCTGTTCGGGCTCGGCCTGTGCCGGCTGAAGGCGGGCGACAAGGTGGCCGCGCGCGGCCATCTCCGGCAGGCGATCGGTGATGCGCCCCGACAACGCCGACTACGCGCGCGCGCTCGCCGCGGCCGACGACGCCGGGGACGCGCACGGCGTGACGGTCTGCTGCTGCGACCTCGACGGGGTCGTCTGGCGCGGCGAGGAACCGATCCCCGGCGCCGCCGGCGCGCGATCGCACGGATGCGGGCGCGCGGGCCTGCGCGTCGCGTTCATCACCAACAACTCGAGCGGGCGCGTCGGCGACTACGTCGCCAAGCTCGCCCGGATGGGTGTCGAGGCGGCACCTGGCGACGTGCTGACGAGCGCGCAGGCGGCCGCCGCGCTGCTGCGGCGCGAGGTCGCACCGGGCAGCCGCGTGCTCGCGTGCGCGGGGCCGGGCGTCGTCGAGGCGTGCGCCGAGGCGGGGTTCGAGGTGGTGACCGCGCCGCCGGCGGCCGCGGTCGTCGTCGGGTTCCACCGCGACTTCGACTTCGACCGGCTGGCGACGGCGGCCGACGCCGTGCGCGGCCGGCGCCCGGTTCGTCGCGACCAACGCCGACCCGACCTACCCGGTGCCCGGCGGGCTGCTGCCGGGCGCGGGCGCGATCGTCGCGGCGGTCGCGACCGCCGCGGGCCGCGACCCGAGGTCGCCGGCAAGCCGAACGCCGCGACCGTCGCGCTGGTGCGCGAGCGGTTCGGCGACCAGGGCGTCGTGGTGGGCGACCGGCCGTCGACCGACGGCGCGCTCGCCGCCGCGCTCGGCTGGCCGTTCGCGCTCGTCCTCTCGGGCGTCGCGGGCAGCCCGGCGGAGGAGCCGGTGCCCGACCCGGCACCGGCCTTCGTCGCGCCCGACCTCGCGCAGCTCGCCCCCGACCTCGTCGCCGCGTTCGGGACGCGGCGACGGCGAGGCGGGTCCGGCCGCGCGGACCTGACGGCTCAGATCCGCCGCGGGGCGGGCCCGCGGAAGCCCCAGTCGCCGGGGTCGCGGCGCGCCGGGCGGCGACCCCACGTCGGCGGCGGCCGGCGGTGGCCCGAGCCGCGGGGGCCCGAGCACGACGTTCAGCGCGTAGCGCGAGGGCCGCGCCCGCCACGAACCCGCCGACGTGCGCGAGCCACGCGACCCCCGTGTCGGGGCTCGTGAAGAACTGGAGCACGAACCACAGCCCGAGCACCGCCACCGCCGGCAGTTCGACGAACGTGAAGAAGAAGAGGATCGGCAGGATCGACAGCGACCCGGGCGCGCGGGAACCAGACGATGTACGCGCCCATCACGCCCGGCGATCGCGCCCGAGGCGCCCGACGACCGGCGTCGGGTCGTCCGCGTTGAGCGCGATGTGCGCGCCGGCCGCCGCGAGGCCGGTCACGACGTAGAAGAGGAGGAACCCGATCGGTCCGAGCCGGTCCTCCACGTTGTTGCCGAAGATCCACAGGAACAGCATGTTCCCGAGCACGTGCAGGATCGACCCGTGCAGGAACATCGAGAACAGCACCGCGAGGTAGACGTTCTTGTCCGGGGAACACCGGCTGCGGCGACTGGATCCCGGTCGCGCCGACGGCGCACGTCGGTGGGCGCCGGCGCGAGCGGCTCGCCCGAGACGCGCGACCGGGCACGGCCACGACCGGCTCGCCGCTGGTCACCTCGCACGGCACCGCCGCGTACTCGTACAGGAACTCGAGGTCCTGCACGTCGCTCTTGGGCATCTGCACGAAGAAGTAGACGAAGCAGTTGACGGCGATGAGGGCGACCGTGACGAAGGGGAACCGCCGCGTCGGGTTCTCGTCACGGATCGGGATGACCATCGGCGGCCACCCTACGGGGCCGCCGGGCGCGCACCGGCGCGTGCGCGGCCCCGGCGGCGCGAGGGCGGGAGGCGGGCGCCGGCCGGACGGCTGCCCTAGGCTGGCGCGCCGACCGGTCGCCCCGGAGGGAGCCCGATGGCGCCGACGCCCGACTGGAAGCGTTACCTCGACGCGGGGATGCAGTTCACGGAGCTGCGGCGGTCGCAGGCCCGCCGCATCGCGGCCGACCTGGCGGACGACCGGGCAGCTCGCGAAGGACCAGGTGGCCGGCGCCGTCGACGAGATCGTCGCGATGAGCCGGCGGCGAACGGAGGAGCTGCGCGCCCTCGTCCAGGCGGAGGTGCAGCGCCAGCTCGGTTCCCTGGGCCTCGCCACGAAGGCCGACCTCGAGCGGCTGGAGCGGAAGCTGAGCGCCGCGGCGAAGCCGCGCCGGCCCGCGGCGAAGAAGCCGGCGAAGAAGCCGAAGCAGGCCGCCGCGGCGCGCAAGGCGCCGCCGGCCGCCGCGAAGCGGGGCGCGGCAGGGGCCGCGGCCAAGGCGCCGCGCAAGAAGGCGGCGTCGCCACGGGCGAGCTGACGGCGGCCGTGGCGACGCGGCGCCGGCTGGACGCCGAGCTCGTGCGGCGGGGCCTCGTGCCGAGCCGGGCCCGGGCGCTCGACGCGGTGGCCGAGGGCCGGGTGCTCGTCGGCGGCGCGCCCGCGGCGAACCCCGACCGGCGGGTCGCCGACGGCGAGCCGATCGTCGTCGTGGACGCGCCGGCGGGGTACGTGTCGCGCGGCGGGGCGAAGCTCGACGCGGCGCCTCGACGCGTTCGGGGTCGGGGTCGCCGGGCGCCGGTGCGCCGACGTGGGCGCGTCGACCGGCGGGTTCACCGACTGCCTGCTCCGGCGCGGCGCCGCGCACGTCGTCGCCGTCGACGTGGGTCGCGGGCAGCTCGCCTGGTCGCTGCGCACCGACCCGCGGGTCACCGTGATGGAGCGCACCAACGTGCGCGACCTCGGGCCGGGGCGCGATCGGCGCGCCCGCGACGCGTCGTGCGTCGCCGACCTGTCGTTCATCTCGCTGCGCACGGTCGCGCCGAACCTGCTCGCGCTCGCCGACGCCCGACGCGGACTTCGTGCTGCTCGTCAAGCCGCAGTTCGAGGCCGGGCGCGGGCGCGTCGGGAAGGGCGGCGTGGTACGCGACCCCGAGGTGCGCGTCGCCGTCGTGGCAGGAGGTCGTGGACGGGGCTCGGCGCGCGCCGGCCTCGCCGGTGTGCGGCGCTCACCGTGTCGCCGCTGCGCGGCGCCGGCGGCAACGTCGAGTTCCTCGCCCACGCCCGCCGCGACGCGACGCCGACTCGACTCGGCCGACGCGGTCGCGGCCGCGGCCCGGGTGGAGCCGTGAGCGCGGTGCGCGCGGTCGGGCTGGTCCCGCACCGCGACCGGCCGCTCGCGCACACGCTCGCGCAGGCGGCGGCCGCCTGGTTCGGCGAGCGCGGCGTCGAGGTGCGGTTGCCGGCGGAGGAGGCGAAGGCGGCCGGCCTGCCGCACCTGGCGAGCGCGATCGAGTCGTTCGCGGCGGGCCTCGACCTGGTCGTGTCGATCGGCGGGGACGGCACGATGCTGCACACGGTGCAGCTCGCGTACCCCGCCGGGGTGCCGATGCTCGGGGTGAACGCCGGGCAGCTCGGCTACCTCACGACGATCGAGCCGGCCGAGCTCGACGGCGCGCTGCCGCGCCTGCTCGCGGGCGACTTCGCCGTGGTCGAGCGCACGATGCTCGAGGTCGACGTCACCGCGGCGGGGGCGTCGCGGCGCGAGCACGCGCTGAACGAGGCGGTGCTGGAGAAGCGCCAGCCCGGGCCACCTCGTGCGCTTCGAGCTGTCGATCAACGGGACGCCGTTCACCACCTATGCGGCCGACGGCGTGATCGTCGCGACGCCGACGGGCAGCACGGCCTACTCGTTCTCGGCGCGCGGCCCGATCGCGTCGCCCGCGCTCGCGTGCCTGATGCTGACGCCCATCTCGCCGCACATGCTGTTCGACCGCACGCTGGTGCTCGCGCCCCGACGAGGAGCTGGACTTCACGGTGCGTCGGCAACCGGGAGGTCGTGTGCACCATGGACGGACGGCACGTCGACGTGCTCCAGCCGGGTGACCGGGTGGTCTGCCGCGTCGCGGCGGACCCGCTGCGCGTGGTCGAGCTGCGCCCCCGCGACTTCCACCAGATCCTCAAGGCGAAGTTCTCGCTGCCCGACCGCTGATGCTCCTCGAACTGCACGTCGCGAACCTCGGGATCATCGACGAGCTGCTGTTGCCGCTCGGCCCGGGGTTGACCGCGATCACGGGCGAGACCGGCGCGGGCAAGACCCTGATCGTCGACGCCCTCGAGCTCCTGTTCGGCGGCCGCGCCGACCCGGCCGTGGTGCGCGACGGGGCCGACGAGGCGCGCGTGGAGGGCCGGTTCGAGCTCGAAGGGACCGAGCACGTGCTCGCGCGCGTGGTGCCGGCCGTCGGCCGCAGCCGCGGCTACGTCCGACGGGCGGCTCGCGACGGCCGCCGAGCTGGCCGCGATCGGGCGGCGCATGGTCGACCTGCACGGGCAGCACGCGCACCAGTCGCTGCTCACCGGCCCGGAGCAGCGCGCGCTCCTCGACCGCTCCTGCGGCGCACCGGCTGCCGAGGCGCTCGCCCGGCTGCGCGCGGCACGCGCCGAGCTCCGGCGCGTCGACGCCGCGCTGGCGGCGCTCGGGGGCGACGAGCGGGCCCGTGCCCGCGAGATCGACCTCACCCGCTTCCAGGTGGAGGAGATCGCGCGCGCCGGGATCACCGGGCCCGACGAGGACGAGCGGCTGGCGGCGGAGGAGGAGCTGCTCGCCGACGCCGAGGCGCACCGCGAGGCGCTGCGCGTGGCGCACGACGTGCTCGCCGACCGCGCCGCCGACGCCCTCGGGGCGGCGGTGGCGGCGCTCGCGGGGCGGGAGCCGTTCGCCGCGCTGGCGTCCCGGGTGCGCGCCCTGCAGGCCGAGGTCGTCGAGGCGGCGAACGACGCCCGCCTCGCGCTCGACGGGATCGTCGCCGACCCCGAACGGCTGGCCGAGGTGCAGGCCCGCCGGGCGCTGCTGCGGGAGCTCACGCGCAAGTACGGCGCGACGCTCGCCGAGGTGATCGACTTCGGCGAGCGGGCGCGCCGCCGGCTCGAGGAGCTCGAGTCGCACACCGAGCGCGCCGGCGCGCTCGCGGCCGAACGCGACCGCGCGCACGCCGAGGCGGCACGCGCCGCCGCCGAGCTGACGCGTGTCCGCACCGCCGGGGCCGGGCCGCTCGCGGACGCGGTGAGCGCGCACCTGCACTCGCTCGCGATGCCGCACGCCCGGTTCGAGGTGCGGGTCGAACCCGCCGAGCAGACCGACGAGGGCGCCGACCAGGTGGTGTTCCTCCTCGCCGCCAACCCGGGGGAGCCGGCGCGCCCGCTCGCGCGCACGGCCTCGGGCGGCGAGCTGTCGCGCGCCATGCTCGCGCTGCGCCTCGTCCTGTCGGAGGCGCCGCCGACCCTCGTGTTCGACGAGGTCGACGCCGGCATCGGCGGCGAGGCGGGCCTCGCGCTCGGGCGCGCGCTCGCCCGGCTCGGCGCGGCCCACCAGGTGCTGTGCGTCACCCACCTGCCGCAGGTCGCGGCCTTCGCCGACGCGCACGTCGCCGTCGAGAAGACCACACACCGGGGTCGTACCCGTGCCCGCGCCGCGCTGCTGCTCGACGACGCCCGGGTGACCGAGATCGCGCGGATGCTGGGCGGCGACGTCACGTCGGACCGCGCCCGCGACCACGCCCGCGAGCTGCTCGCGAAGGCCGCGCGGGCTCGAGCGGGGGAGCGGGCGCGATGAGGACGCCGTTGCGGCGGCGCCGCCGGGCCCCCGACGGGGAGGTCGTCCGCGCGCCCGCGCGCGTCGGCCGCCGGACCAAGGAGCTCGCGAAGCGGATCGGGCGCGGCGAGATCGCGGTGATCGACCACGCCGACCTCGACCGCGTCGCGGCGGAGATGCTCGTCGCGGCCCAGGTCGGCGCGGTCGTCAACGCCAGCCCGTCGATCTCGGGCCGCTACCCGAACGGGGGCCCGATCCGCCTCGTGCGTGCCGGGATCCCGCTGCTCGACGACGCCGGTCCCGGCGTGCTCGACGCCGTCCGCGACGGCGAGGTCCTCGAGCTGCGCGACGGCGGGCTGTGGCGCAACGGCGAGAAGATCGCGTCGGGGGCGATGCTCGACGAGGTGTCGGTGCTCGCGCGCATGGAGGACGCGAAGGCGGGGATCGGGGCCGAGCTCCGCCGGTTCGCGCGCAACACGCTGGAGTACGTCGAGCGCGAGGCCGACCTCACGTTCGAGCCGCTCGTGCTGCCGCCGCTGCGCACCTCGTTCCGCAACCGCCACGCGCTGGTCGTCGTGCGCGGCCACGACTACAAGGAGGACCTGCGGGCGCTGCGGCCCTACATCCGCGAGTACCGGCCGGTGCTCGTCGCGGTCGACGGCGGTGCCGACGCCCTGCTCGAGGTCGGTCTCCGGCCCGACCTCATCGTCGGCGACTTCGACTCGCTGTCGGAGCGCGCGTGGCGCTGCGGTGCGCAGCTCGTGCACCACGTGCACCCCGACGGGCGGGCACCGGGGCGCGAGGAGCTGCAGGCCCGTGGCGTCGAGTACGACGAGTTCGTCGCCGAGGGCGTGAGCGAGGACGTGGCGATGCTGCTCGCCTACGAGGCGGGCGCGTCGCTGATCGTCGCCGTCGGCACGCACGCGACGATGGTGGAGTTCCTCGACAAGGGCCGCCAGGGGATGGCCTCCACGTTCCTGACGCGCCTGCGCCTGGGACCGGTGCTGGTCGACGCCAAGGGGGTGAGCCGCCTGTACGAGGGGCGGATGCGCCGGCGCGACCTCCTGGCGCTCGTGGGGGCCGCCACGTTCGCGATGGTCGCGATGGCGCTCGCCTCCGACGCGCTGCGGGTGTTCCTCGACGGCCTGCGGTGGGTGTTCGAGGACGGGTGGCGCTCGATCACGGACCGCCTCTGAGGGGCCTCCTAGGCTGCGGGCGCTGCCCATGGTGAGTTTCCGGTTCCACCTCGTCTCGCTCGTCGCCGTGTTCCTCGCGATCGGGCTCGGCATCCTCGTCGGGTCCACGGTCGTCGACCAGGCGATCGTCGACCGCCTCGACCGCGAGATCGCCGAGGTCCGGGCCGAGAACGGCGAGCTGCGCGCCGAGATCGACGACCTCCGCGGGCAGCTCGCGCGCGCGCAGGACGAGGTCGCGGCACTCGCGCCCTACGCCCTCGAGGCGCGCCTCGAGGGCGTGCCGGTGGCGGTGCTCACCGAGGCGGGCGTGGACGGCGGCGACGTCGACGCGATCGTCGAGGCGCTGCGCGGGTCGGGCGCGCAGCCCACCGTCGTCCGGCTCGAGGACCGCTGGCGGCTCGACGACGCCGACGACGTCGCGGCGCTGCGCGACGCCGTGGACGGCACCGGGTCGCCGGAACGCCTGCGGGCCCGGGGGTTCGAGGTGCTGGCGTCCCGGCTGGTCGAGCCGCCGGGCGAGGGCGGGGCGGCCGATCCCCTCGCGCGGCTGGCCGCGGCCGGCTTCGTCGTGATCGACGGCGACGTCGACCTCGCGTCGTTCCCGCCGCGCCCCGCGCGCGCGCTCGTCGTGACGGGGACCGGGAGCGAGCTGCTCGGCGTCGCGGGCGCGCCCGTCTCGGCGGCGCTCGCGGGCGCGCTCGTCGGCGCGGACGTCCCGACCGTCGTCGGCGAGGTGTACGTCGCCCCCGACGACGAGGAACCGCCGGCGCGCACGCGCGGCGAGACGCTGCGCGCCGTGCGCGAGGACGACGAGCTGGCGGCGGCGGTGTCGACCGTGGACGACCTCGAGGCGGTCGCGGGCCGGGTGGCGTCCGTCATCGCGCTCGAGGACCTCGTCACGGGCACCGTCGGCCACTACGGCTCCGGTGCGGGGGCCGACGAGGCGTTCCCGCGCCCCGCGCCGTGACCCGCCCGTGGACCCGTGCCGCGGCGGGCATGGGGGCCGTGACGGCGCTGTCACGCGGCTTCGGGTTCGTGCGCGTGGTCGTGGTCGCGGCCGTGCTCGGCACGACCGCGCTCGGCAACGCGTTCCAGGCGTCGAATTCGGTCTCCAACGCCGTCTTCGAGCTGGTCGCCGCGGGCGCGCTCTCGGCGGTGCTGGTCCCGTCGTTCGTCGTGCTCCTCGACCGCGGCGACCACGACGAGGCCGACCGCCTCGCGTCGGGCGTGCTCGGCGTCGCCACGGCGGTGCTCGGCGCGCTGAGCGTCGCCGGGGTCCTGGGTGCACCGCTGCTCGCGAGGCTCCTCGTGGCCGGGGTCGACGACCCGCAGACCGCGGCGGCCCAGCGCGAGGTCACGACGTTCCTCCTGCGGTTCTTCGTGCCCCAGCTCGTGTGCTACGGCTTCGCGACCGTGGCGACCGCGCTGTTGTACGCCCGCCGGCGCTTCGCGGTGACGGCCGCCGCGCCGATCGGCAACACGGTCGTGATGGTCACCGTCCTCGCCGTCTTCCGGGCCGTCGCCGGGCCCGATCCGGGCCTCGCGCTGTCCACGGGCGAGCAGCTCCTGCTCGCGCTCGCCGGGACGGGCGGCGTCGTCGCGTACGCCGGGGTGCTGGTCGTCGCCGCGCGCCGCTGCGGCTTCCGGCTCCGGCCGCGCCGGCCGCGCCGCGACCCCCAGCTCGCCCGCCTGCTGCGCCACGCGGGGTGGGG
Organism: Acidimicrobiia bacterium; assembly: GCA_026002935.1. Classification (GTDB taxonomy): domain Bacteria; phylum Actinomycetota; class Acidimicrobiia; order IMCC26256; family PALSA-610; genus BPGH01. Next base: position 2,368,108 of record BPGH01000001.1, on the reverse strand, counting down.
CATCGCGCTCCACGCCAACGCCGGCCTGCTGCTCGGCGTCGCCCTCGTGGTCGGGTCGTCGGTGGCGGGCGGGGTCGTCGCGTACCAGTTCGCGTTCGTCTGCTTCCTCGCGCCGTACGCCGTGTTCGCCCAGCCGATCCACACCGCGATCCTCCCCGAGCTCGACCGACCGGGCCGCCCGCGGCGAGCGTGCGGGGTTCGCGGACGCCGTCCGCGGACGCGCTCGGACGCATGGCGCTGATCGTCGTGCCGGTCGTCGGCGGCGATGGTCGTGTTCGCCGAGCCGGCGATGCGGCTCGTCGTGATCGGCGCGTCCTCGGGCGGCGTCGACCTGTTCGCCGCCGCCCTCGCGGCGCTCGGGCTCGGGCTGTTCCCGTACGGCGCGATGCTGCTGCTCGCCCGCGCCTGCTACGCGCTCGGCGACAGCCGGACGCCCGCGTTGGTCTCGATCACCGCCGGCGTCGCGGGCGCGGCCGTCATGGTCGCCCTGGGCATGGCCGCCGACGGCGCGGCGACCGTCGCGGCGCTCGGCCTCGGCCACTCGCTCTCCTACGCGATCGGGGCCGCCGTCCTCGGCGCCGTGTGCACCCGCCGGCTGGGCGCCGGCCTGTGGCCGCGCCGGGCGACCCGTGCCGTCGTGCTGTCGGTCCCGCTGGCGCTGGCCGGTTGGGCGGTCGCCGGCGCCGTCGACCCGCGCGGGCGGATCGGCGTGGCCGTGATGCTCGCGGGGGCGCTGGCCGTCCTCGGCGGCGCGTACGTCCTGCTCGCCCGGCGGTGGCTGCGGGCGGCACCGCTGCGGGCGGTCGCGCCGTGAGGGCGCCCCGGCGGCGGGTGGCTGCTGGGCGCGGCCCTCGCGGGCGCCGCGCTCGTGGCGGCCGGCACGGTCGCGCCGCCCGCCGACGCCGGCGCGGGCCCGGCCCCCGCCGAGCGGGTGCTCGTGCTGTCGGTCCCCGGGGTCGCCTACGGCGACCTCGACCTCGACACGTTGCCGAACCTGCGGTCGCTGTTCGACGAGAGCGCCGTCGCGGACCTGTCGGTGCGCGGGGTGAAGCGCCGCCCGACCCTCACCGACGGGTACGTGACGATCGGCGCCGGGACGCGCGCGGTCGGGCGCAGCGCGTCGGCGGACCCGGCGTGCCTCGGCGCCGCCGAGCCGTACGAGACGGGGACGGCGGCGCAGGCCGCGGCCCGCCGCACCGGCCGTCCGGCCGACGGCGCGGTCGTGTGCCCCGACCAGCCCGCGGTCGCGGCCCGCAACGACGACCTCCTCTACGACGCCGAGGTCGGCGCCCTCGGCGACGCCCTCGCCGCCGCCGGCGTGCACCGGGCCGTGATCGCCAACGCCGACCCGGTCCCGCCCGCCTCGGCGCGCTCGGCCGGGCTCGCGCTCGCGGGTACCGACGCGGTGGTGCCCGGCGGGACGGTCGGCCGGGAGCTGCTCGTCTCGGACCCGGCCGCGGCGTTCGGGGTGCGGGCGGACGCGGGCGCGTACCTCGCGGCCTTCGACGAGCACTGGCGGCCGCGCAGCGTCGTGCTCGTCGAGGCCGGCGACTTCGTACGCCACGCGGCGTACCGCCCCGCCATGGGGCCGGAGGCGGCGCGCACGGCGTTCGAGCGGGCCGCGCGCGACCTCGACACGCTCGTGGGCGCCCTCATGGAGCGCGTCGGCGACGACGACGCGGTCCTCGTCGTCGGCCCGGCCACGCTCGGCAACCCGCGGGGGCTCACGATGGCGATGCTGCGCGCCCCCGGGGTCGAGCCGGGGCTGCTCGAATCGGCGTACACCGGCCGCGCCGGCGTCGTCTCGATCGTCGACGTCGCGCCGACGATCCTCGACCTGCTCGGCGTGGAGCGCCCCGACTCGATGGAGGGACGGCCGTTCGAGCGCACCGGCGACGGGCCGGGCGACCGCCTCGCGTGGCTGGTCGAGGTGGAGGAGGCCGCCCGCTTCCGGGACCACATGGTCTCGCGGGTGACGAGCGTCTTCGTCGTCGCGCAGATCGTGCTGGTCGCGGCGGCGGTCGCGGCGTGCACCCGCCTGCGCGGCCTGCTGCGCGCGGTCGAGGTCGGCGCACTCGCGCTGCTCGGGTTCCTGCCGGCGACCTACCTGGCCGGGTTCGTGCCGTTCCACGAGTGGGGGGAGGCGGCCTACTGGCTGTGCACGGTCGGGGCCGGGCTGCTGCTCGCGTCGGCCGCGGCCCGCCGGCGCGACCCGGTCGGCATCGACCCGCTCCTGGTCGTGCTCGCCGTCCTCGTGGGCGTGATCGCGGTCGACGTCCTCCTGGGCGCGGCGCTGCAGTTCAACACCGCGCTCGGCTACTCGCCGACCATCGCCGGCCGGTTCGCGGGGATCGGCAACCTCGCCTACTCGCAGCTCGCGATGGGGTCGCTGCTCGTCGCCGGGTTCGCCGCCGCGAAGCTGCCGGGGCGCCGGGGGAGATGGGCGGCGGTCGCGGTCCTCGCGGCGGCCGTGGTCGTCGACGGTGCGCCGCGCTTCGGCGCCGACGTCGGTGGCGTGCTGTCGATGGTGCCCGCGTACGTGCTGACCGGCGCGCTCCTGTTCGGCGTGCGGGTACGGCCGCGGACCGTCGTCTGGGCCGGCCTCGCGGGCGTGGTGGCGATCGCCGGCTTCGCGGCCTGGGACGTGTCCCGGCCCGAGGCCGACCAGACCCATCTCGCGCGCTTCGTGGCGCGCTCCGACGAGCGCGGGTGGGACGCGTTCTGGACGGTGATCAACCGGAAGCTCGCCGCGAACCTCGACGTGCTGTTCAGCTCGTGGTGGACGGTGATGGTCCCGGTCGTGCTCGCCGGCGTCGTGCTCCTGCTCGTCCGCTCGCCGGGACGCCTGCGGGGCCTGCGGACCCGGGTCCCGACGCTCGACGCGGTGCTGCCCGGCGCCGCGCTGCTGGCGTTCCTCGGCTTCGCGCTCAACGACTCGGGCATCGCGGTGCCGGCGATGATGCTCGGGGTGCTCGCCCCGGCCGTCGTCGTGCTCGTCGCGCGCGCCGAACGGGACGGCACGCCGCCCACCGGGCCCGCGCCGGCCGTCCGGGCCCCCGCCGACGCGGTCGCGCGCCCGTGACCGTCGCGCTCGCGCTCGCCGTCGGGTTCCTCGCCGCGCGGCTGCTGCTCGTGGGCGGGCGCGGGATGCTCGCCTCGCCGGTGCTCGAGCGCCGCAACCACCGCGACCGGCCGGTGCCGACCGCGGGCGGCGTCGTGGCCGTGGCCGCGGTGCTGCTGGTCGAGTCGGGCCGCGCGGCGGCCGGCGCGCTCGGTGTCGGCGAGCCGCCCCCCGGCGACCCGGCCCGGCCGCTCGTGCTGTTCGCCTGCCTGGGCTTCGGCTTCCTCGGGCTGGTCGACGACCTCCTCGGCTCGGGTGCCGAGCGGGGCTTCCGCGGCCACCTCGGCGCGCTGCGCCACGGCCGCGTCACGACCGGCATGCTGAAGCTCGCGGGCGGCGCCGGGGTCGCGCTCGTCCTCGCCGCCCAGGGCGGGTCGACCCCGGGCCGGCGGATCCTCGCCGACGCGCTGCTGATCGCGCTCGCCGCGAACCTCGGCAACCTGCTCGACCGCGCCCCCGGCCGGACGCTCAAGGCCGGGTTCGCCGCGTGGGTCCCGCTCGCGTTCCTCGGCGGGGCCGCCGCCGTGCCGGTGGCCGTCGTCGTGGGCGCGTTCGCCGCCCTCGCGCGCGACGACCTGCGCGAGCGCCTGATGCTCGGCGACACCGGTGCCAACGTGCTCGGGGCGGTGCTCGGCCTCGCGCTGGTGCTCGAGGCCGGGCGGCCGGTGCGCACGGCGGTGCTCGCGGTCCTCGTGGCGGCGAACGTCGCCGCGGAGGTCGTGTCGTTCAGCGCCGTGATCGCGCGGGTCCCGGTCCTCGCCGCCCTGGACCGGTGGGGGCGGCGGCCGTGACCCCCGCGGCCGGCGTGGCCGCGGGGGGGCCGGCCGGTCACGGCGCGCACGCCGGGTCGACGTAGAGCGTGCGCGGGCCCACGCCGGTGTCGCCGCCGAAGGTCGCCGCGACCACGTAGCCGGCGTCCGCGAGGGCCTCGGGCAGCCCCGGCAGCTCCGCCCCGTAGCGGCGTGACCACACGACCACCGCGCACGTGTCGGGCCGCGCCGCCGCCTCGGCGATCAGCCCCACGGTGATCGAGCCCTGCCGGACGCGCTTGACCGACGCGTCGTTGAGCCAGGGGGGCGCCGGGTGGCCGGCCCGCCAGGCGAAGCCCGGCTCGTCGGAGATCACCGCCGTGCCGGCGGGCAGCGCCCGCAGCTCGCGCACGAGCGCGGCCTCCTGCCCCCGGTAGTCGCGCGGCCAGAGCACCGCTCCGAGGTGCCCCGCCCACCACGGTGCCGCGAGCAGCAGCGTCGCGGCCGCCCAGCGCAGCGGTGGCGGGCGCATCGCCACGAGCAGCGCGAGCGGGCCGATCACCATCGCGATGTGGTTGCGGAACATCGTCGGCTCGAGGACCAGGAACGCGCACGCGGCGACGAACCACGCGACGAGCACCGCCGTGTCCGCGTCGAACCGGCGGGCGGGCGCGCCGGGCGCGGCGCGGGCGGCGGCCACGAGGCCGAGCGCCAGGACGGCCAGCAGGGGGAGATCGCGTGCGCCCAGCGTGGTCACGAGCTTCCACGCCTGCGCGGCCGGCCCGTAGAGGTACTCGGAGTCGCGGTGGTAGGCGACCGACTGCTCCCAGACGCGGTCGAAGCCGAACGGGAGCGTCGCGGCGAGTCCGACGCCCACGGAGGTGGCGACGGCGAGCGCGAAGTGGCCGGCGCGCCGCGACGACCACAGGTACCACCCGACCGGGATCGCGGCGAGCACGACGATCGACTTCACGCTGACCGCGGCGCCCATGGCGAGCCCGACCGCGACCGCCCGGGCGGCCGCCGGCCGCTCGCGGTGGGCGAGCGCCGCCCACACGGCCGTCAGTGCGAAGGCGTTCGCGATCCCGTCGCCGGTGATCGGTCCGGTGGTCCACAGCATCGAGCCGGTCGTCGCGACGAGCGCGGCCGCGAGGGTTGCGCCCGCAGGCGGGCCGAGGTGCCGGCCGGCCCGCCAGGCGGCGAGCGTCGCCGCGACGCCGGCCGCGACGCTCGCCACGCGCGGCGAGTTGGCGGTCCGCAGGCCGAGGAGGTCGCCGAGCCACAGCAGCGGCAGGTGGAGCGGGCCCTGCGGCGAGAAGAGGTCCTCGAACGGCCGCTGGCCGGCACGCATGCCGAGCACCGACACCCCGTAGACGCCGTCGTCGAACCCGAGGTGGCGCGCCGACCAGAGCGCGGGGAGGCGGACCGCGACCGCCAGGGCGACCAGCGCGCCCGCCGTCCACGCGGCCCGGCGGCGCCGCCCGCCGCGACCCGAACGCGTGCGCGCGGCCGTGACCACGGCCGCAATGTAGGGGAGCCGTGCGCCCCCGGCGGGTCACCGGTGCGGGCGGCGACGGCTGCTACCGTCACCGGATCGCTCGGAGGAGGATCCCCGCGTGGTGAAGCACGTCTTCGTGACGGGTGGTGTCGCGTCGAGCCTCGGCAAGGGGCTCACGGCCTCGTCGCTGGGGAGGCTGCTCAAGAGCCGGGGGTTGCGGGTCACCATGCAGAAGCTCGACCCGTACATCAACGTCGACCCGGGCACGATGAACCCGTTCCAGCACGGCGAGGTGTTCGTCACCGACGACAAGGGCGAGACCGACCTCGACCTCGGCCACTACGAGCGTTTCGTCGACGTGGCGCTCACCGCAAGTCGAACGCGACGACGGGCTCGATCTACCAGGCGGTGCTCGCGAAGGAGCGCAAGGGCGAGTACCTCGGCGAGACGGTGCAGGTGATCCCGCACATCACCAACGAGATCAAGTCGCGCATCTACGCGCTCGCGACCGACGACGTCGACGTGGTGATCACCGAGATCGGCGGCACGGTCGGCGACATCGAGATCCTCCCGTTCCTCGAGGCGATCCGGCAGTTCCGCAACGAGGTCGGCCGCGAGAACGTGTTCTACGTCCACGTCACGCTCGTGCCGTACATCGGCCCGGCGGGCGAGCAGAAGACCAAGCCGACGCAGCACTCGGTCACGGAGCTGCGCAGCCGCGGCATCCAGCCCGACGCGATCGTGTGCCGCAGCGACCGCCCGATCCCGACCCGCCTGAAGGAGAAGATCTCGGCGCTGTGCGACGTCCCCGTCGAGGGCGTCGTGTCGGCCGTCGACGCCGAGGACCTCTACGAGATCCCGCTCGTGCTCCACGACGAGGGGCTCGACGACTACGTGTGCCGCGTGCTGCACCTCGCCGAGCGCGCGCCCGACCTGTCGGAGTGGCGGCGCGCTCGTCGAGCGCGTGCGGGCCGCGGACCAGGAGGTGCACGATCGGGCTCGTCGGCAAGTACGTCAACCTGCCCGACGCCTACCTGTCGGTCGTCGAGGCCCTCAAGCACGGCGGCTACGCGTGCGGTCGCGGGTCGTGTCGACTGGATCGCCGCGGACGACACCGAGGGGCTGCTCGCCGAGGGCCGCCTCGCCGGCCTCGACGGCATCGTCGTGCCGGGCGGGTTCGGCGATGCGCGGCATCGAGGGCAAGATCGCCGCGGCCGGCTACGCACGCGAGCACGGTGTGCCCGTACCTCGGCCTGTGCCTCGGGCATGCAGTGCGCGGTGATCGAGTTCGCCCGCGACGTGCTGCGGGCTCGCCGGCGCCAACTCGCGGAGTTCGACACCCAGACGCCCCACCCGGTGATCGACCTGATGGACGAGCAGCGGTCGGTGATCGACATGGGCGGCACGATGCGCCTCGGCGCGTACCCCGCCCGGCTCGCGCCCGGCACGCGCGTGCGCGAGTCTACGGCGAAGAGGTCGTCTACGAGCGGCACCGGCACCGGTACGAGGTCAACAACCGGTACCGGCAGACGCTCGAGGAGCACGGCATGGTGTGCTCGGGCACCTCGCCCGACGGGCTGCTCGTGGAGTTCATCGAGCTCCCGTCCACCCGTTCTTCGTCGCGCACGCAGGCGCACCCCGAGTTCAAGAGCCGCCCGAACCGGCCGCACCCGCTCTTCGCCGCGTTCGTCGAGGCGGCGCGCCAGCGCGCCGAGGGCCGTGCGCCCCGCCTGCCGATCGACGACCTCCTGCGGGTCGAGATCTGACGGTCCCGATGGACGCGCTCGGCAAGCTCCTCGCCGAGCACCACGACTGGCTCGGCGTCGAGCGGGGGCTCGCCGCCAACTCGCTCGCCGCCTACCGCCGCGACCTGCGCCGCTACGCGCGCTTCCTGCGGGAGCGGGGCATCACCGACCCGGCCGACATCGGGCCCGCCGAGGTGCACGCCTACGTCGAGCACCTCCGCACCCGCCGCGACGACGACGGCCGGCCGGTGCTCGCGCCGTCGTCGATCGCGCGCGCGCTCGTGGCGGTGCGGTCGTTCCACCGTTTCTGTGCCGCCGAGGGCTACCTCGACACCGACCCGTCGGAGGACGTCGGCCCGCCCCGGGTGCCGCAGGGGATCCCGAAGGCCCTGGACGAGGCCCAGGTCGCGGCGCTGCTCGGCGCGGTCGCGGGCGACGACGCGCGTGCCGAGCGTGACCGCGCGCTCCTCGAGACGCTGTACGCGACCGGCATCCGCATCAGCGAGGCCGTCGGGCTCGACGTCGGCGACCTCGACCTCGACGACGGGCTCCTGCGGGTGCTCGGCAAGGGTGGCAAGGAGCGCGTCGTGCCGTTCGGGCCGCTCGGCGCGCGCCGCGCTCACGGCCTACCTGGCGCGCGGGCGCCTGGAGCTGCGCGCGCGGGCGCCCCGCCCGGCCGACCGCGACGCCGTGTTCCTCAACGCGCGCGGTGGGCGCATCTCGCGCCAGGCGTGCTGGGCGATCGTTCGCCGGGCGGGGGAGCGCGCCGGGCTGCGCGAGCAGCTGTCCCCGCACGTCCTGCGCCACTCGTGCGCGACGCACATGCTGGAACACGGTGCCGACCTGCGGGTGGTGCAGGAGCTCCTGGGGCACGCGACGATCTCGACCACGCAGGTCTACACGAAGGTGTCGCCGGACCGGCTCCGGGCCGTGTACGAGGCCGCCCACCCCCGGGCCCGGTCGGCGCCGGCGGACTTCGGGCCGGCCCGCGGCGGGTAGAATCCCCCCATGACCGAGACGACGCACGCTGCGCGGCGCGCCCAGCTCGCGGCCGAGCGCGAGCGCGTCTACGAGCAGCTCGTCGAGCTCGGCGTCGACCGCGACAGCTTCGACGAGGGGTTCGCCGACTCCGGCCAGGTGACCGCCGAGCGCGGCGAGGTCGAGGCGCTCGTCGGCACGCTGCGCGAGACGCTGCGCGACATCGACGACGCACTCGCCAAGTTCGAGGACGGCACCTACGGGCTCTGCGAGGAGTGCGGCAGCCCGATCTCCGAGGCGCGCCTCGAGGCGATGCCCGCCGCGCGGCTGTGCATCACCTGCGCCTCGAAGCGGCGCTGAGGCGGCCCGCGCGGCGCGGTGGACGTCGACCGCTTCACGATCCTGTCGTTCGTGGCGCTCGTCGTCGCGGTCATCCTGCACGAGATCTCGCACGGCGTGGTCGCGCTGTGGTTCGGTGACGACACGGCGCGGCGTGCCGGTCGCCTGACGCTGAACCCGGTCCCGCACATCGACCCGTTCGGCTCGGTGATCGTGCCCGCGCTGGGGGCGCTCGCGGGCGTGCCCGTCATCGCGTGGGCGCGGCCGGTGCCGGTCGACCCGTCGCGCCTGCGCAACCCGCGGCGCGACATGCTGGTGGTGTCGCTGGCGGGCCCGGCGACCAACCTCACGTGCTGATGGTCGGGTCGGCGGTGGTGGCGCGCAGGCTCATCGCCCGGGAGCCGGCGCTCACGATCGACGGGCTGTCGCTCGCCGCGCAGGTCGCGCTGGTGTTCGCGGTCGTCAACCTGTTCCTGGGGCTGTTCAACCTGCTGCCGATCCCGCCGCTCGACGGCTCCGCGCTGCTCGAGCGGGCGCTGCCGGCCCGGCACCTGCGAGACGTGGCACCGGTTCCGGCCCTACGGCATCCTCGTGCTGTTCCTGCTCGTCTTCTGGACGGGGCGGTCGGCCGGATCATGGACCCGTTCCTCGACCGCCTGTACGACTTCGTCGCCTGACGGATGCGCCCTGCGCACCTCGCCCGGCGCTTCTTCGGCTCGCTGCGACCGCGGCCGCTCGACGAGCTCGACCGGGCGTGGGTCCGCAGCCAGCTCACCGAGGCCGAGCACGGCGTGTTCGGGCTGCTCGGGCGGCCGACCGGGCGGAGGCGCTCGCGACGGCCCGACGGCTCGCGGCGGCGCTGCGCGACACCGGCGCACGAGGGCGACACCCGCTGGACGGCGGCGGCGCTGTGCCACGACGTCGGCAAGGCGGCCGCGGCGTCTCGGGCCGGTCGGGCGGGCGCTCGCGACGGCCGCCGGCGCGCTCGTCGGCCGCCGGCGGGTGCGCGGCCGGTGGCGCCGCTACCTCGACCACGCCGCGGTCGGCGCCGGCCTGCTCGCGGCCGCGGGGGCCCGGCCCGAGACGGTCGCGTGGGCGGCCGCGCACCACGAGCCGGCGCGGTGGCCCGCTCGGGCTGATCCCGCGCGGAGGTGTGCGCGGCGCTCGCCGCCGCGGACGGCGAGTCGCCGCCGGTGAAGTGACCTCGGCGGCGACGTGCCGATATGCACGCTCGTGGAGGGCAGACCGCGGCGACTACTTCGTCCGCCTCGCGCCGGCGCCGGGCGCCGAGCACCGGCCACCGGCGACCGAACGAGGAGCGAGCGCCCGGTCGCGCGCCGCCGCCGGCGCCGCCGGCGGCGTTCTCGGTCCGGCCGCTGCACGTGGTGGGCCTCGCGGTGCGTGGGCTGGCTCGCGTGGGCGGCGACGACCCCGGGCGGCGTGCCGGCGCGGCTCGAGGGCGATCTCGGAGACGATCGAGGGCTGGCTCGACGACGCGACGACCGACCCGGGCCTCAAGCGGGCCGCGACCTACTACAACGCCCGCTACGCGCGTGACGGGGCGTACCCGGACCTCACCGAGGAGGAGATCCGCGACGACCCGGAGGCCGGGTGGGGCGTGGGGGTCGACGTCGTGCTGGTGCAGCCGGGAGGCGATCGTGCTGCAGAGCATGACCGGCCGCGGCACGATCAGCCGGCTGCTCGCGGGCGGGCGCGACCTCGGCGACGTGCCGGGCGAGCAGGGCGTGCCCGGCCGACCTCGCGGACCCGCGTCCCGTGGGAGTACCGCGACTGACCCCGCGCGCGCACCCATCTGTGGGGCGGTCGTGCACCGTGGGGTGCGCAGGTCACCGTGGGGTGCAGTTCGAGGTCCCGGGGGGGCGCGCTCGGGGAGGCGGCCGGCGCGGTCGAGGCGCGGTCGAGCACGGTCTCGGCCTTGGCCTCGGCGATCTGCGGCGCCGCGCGCGAGCCGGCGGTCGACCTCGTCGGGGTTGGCCGCGAGCTCGGCGTAGCGCTCGCTGCACGGGGCGCAGGAGCTCGACGACGGCGTCCGCGACGGCGGCCTTGAACACGCCGTACCCGCGCCCGGCGAACTCGGCCTCGACCTGCGGCGATCGTCCGGCCGGTGACCGCGCCGTGGATCTCGATGAGGTTCGAGATGCCCGGGCTTGGCCTCGCGGTCGTGGCGCACGTCGGTGCCGGAGTCGGTGACCGCCGCCTTGATCTTCTTCGTGATCGCGCTCGGGTCGTCGAGCACGAGGATCGTGCCCTGCGGCGAATCCTCGGACTTCGACATCTTCCTGGTCGGGTTCCTGCAGGTCCATGACCCGCGCCGCGACGGGCGGGAACGTCGCCTTGGGCACCACGAAGGTCTCGCCGAAGCGGTGGTTGAACCGATCGCGATGTCGCGGGTCAGCTCCACGTGCTGGCGCTGGTCGTCGCCGACCGGCACCTCCTCGGTGTCGTACAGGAGGATGTCGGCGCCATGAGCACGGGGTAGTCGAACAGGCCGACCGACACGAAGTCCTGCCCGTCGGCGCTGGCCGCCTTCTCCTTGAACTGGGTCATGCGCCGCAGCTCCCCGAAGACGCGACGCAGTTGAGCAGCCACGTCAGCTCGGTGTGCGCGCGCACGTGGCTCTGCACGAACAGCAGCGACCGGTCGAGCTCGAGGCCCGGCCGCCATGAGCAGCGTCGCCAGGTCCGCCGTGAGCGACCGCAGCTCGCCGGCTCGTAGGGGACGGTCATGGCGTGGAGGTCGACGACGCAGAAGATCGCGTCGTGGTCGGCCGCGGCCGCGACCGGCGGCGGCTGGTCGTCGACCCAGCGCCGCACGGCGCCCAGGTAGTTGCCGAGCTGCATCGACCGGTGGGCTTGATCCCCGAGAAGACCCGAGCCATGGGGGCGCACCATACCGGCGGGGCCGCGTCGTGCCCTGGTGGGATCGCGGCGTGCAGCCACATGGGTGTGATTCGCGCCGGGTACCTGGGCGCCGATGCCGTACGAGGTCTCGACGCCCGTCTTCGAGGGACCGTTCGACCTGCTCCTGCACCTGATCCTCAAGGAGGAGGTCGACCTGTGGGAGATCTCGCTCGCCGCGATCGTCGACGCCTTCTGCGCCGAGGTCGAGCAGATGGAGCGCGTCGACCTCGACGCGGCCACCGAGTTCCTGCTCATCGCCGCGACGCTCGTCGAGCTCAAGGCCCGGCGGCTGCTGCCCGGCCGCGACGACGTCGAGCTCGACGAGGAGCTCGCCCGCTTCGAGGAGCGCGACCTGCTGCTCGCGCGCCTGCTCGAGTGCAAGACCTTCCAGGACGCGGCGCGAGGTGCTGCACGACCGGCTGCAGGCGGCGTCGCGCAGCGTGGCGCGCACCGCGGGCCCGGAGGAGCCGTTCCGGTCGACTGGCCCCCGACCCGCTCGAGCGGGTGCCGCTCGACGCCCTGGTCGCCGCGGCGCGCCGGGGCTCGCGCCCGAGCCCGAACCGCGAGGTGCGCACCGACCACGTCGCACCGATCCGGCGCGAGCGTGCGCGACGCGATCGAGACGGTGCTCGCGCTGTTGCCGCGGGTCGGGCGCGATCCGGTTCCGCGACCTCACCGCCGGCGCGGGCGCGGCTCGAGGTGATCGTCCGGTTCCTCGCGGTGCTGGAGCTGTTCAAGCAGGGCGTGGTCGACCTCGAGCAGCCGGAGACGTTCGCCGAGCTCGTGGTGCGGCCGCTCGCGCCCGGCGAGCGCGTCGCGCTCGACCTGGCGTCGCTCGACGAGTGGGGCGACGACGAGGACGGCGCCCGCGGGCCACCAGCCGGACGCCGCCGCGGCCCCGCCGCCATCGTGGAGGACACGCGTGAGGGCGCACCCGTGACGCAGCACCCGGACGCGCCGCGCGACGCGCACGCCGAACAGCGGCGCGCGATCGAGGCGGTGGTGCTGTGCGCGACCGAGCCGGTACCGCCCGCGGTGCTCGCGCAGCTCGTCGAGCTCCCCACCGCGCGCGTCGAGGAGATCTGTGACGCAGCTCGCCCGGCGAGTACGAGCGGGACGGGCGCGGCTTCACGATCGCGCGGGTGGCCGGGGGGCTACCGCTTCCAGACCCATCCCGACGCGTACCCGTACGTCGAGCGCTTCGTGCTCGACGGGCAGACGGCGCGGCTGTCGGGCCGCGCGCTCGAGACGCTCGCGATCATCGCCTACAAGCAGCCGATCTCGCGGGCGCAGCTCTCGGCCATCCGCGGCGTCAACGTCGACGCGACGCTCAAGACGCTGCTCGCACGCGGCTACGTGGAAGAGCGCGGGCCACGACCCGTCGCCCGGCAACCCCACGCTGTTCGGCACCACGTCGCTGTTCCTCGAGCGGCTCGGCATCGACTCGCTGTCCGACCTGCCGCCGCTCGGCGACTTCGTGCCCGACGCGTCCGTGGTCGAGGCCCTCGAGCGCGGCTGCGGCTCCCGGGCGAGCCGGGACGCACCGCGGGCGACGACGGCGCGCGCGGGCGCGCCCGCGGGCGAGGAGGCACGATCGCCTCACCGGCGACGACCGCGCGGCGCGCCGGGCGCGTCTCGACGGCGGGCACCGACGCCGAGTGAGCCCGCCGTGCCGCCCGCGAGGCGACGGTGAGCGGCTCCAGAAGGTGCTGGCCCGTGCCGGGTTCGGGTCGCGCCGGCGGGCCGAGGAGCTGATCGCCGCCGGGCGCGTCGACGTCGACGGCCGAGCCGGCGACGCTCGGCCAGCGCGTCGACCCGGCCGCACCAGCGCGTGCGCGTCGACGGCATCCCGGTCGTCGCCGACACGGCGGTCGTGCACTGGCTGCTCAACAAGCCGGCCGGGTACGTGACGACCGCGCGCGACCCGCAGGGCCGGCCGACGGTGCTCGACCTCGTCCCCGCGCGCCGCGCGGTCTTCCCCGTCGGCCGGCTCGACCGCGACACCGAGGGGCTCCTCCTGCTCACCAACGACGGCGAGCTCGCGCAGCTGCTGACCCACCCGCGTCACGGGGTCGAGAAGGAGTACCTCGCCGAGGTCGAGGGCGTGCCCGGGCCCGGCGGCGCTGCGCCGGCTGCGCGAGGGCGTCGAGCTCGACGACGGGCCGACGCGCCCGGCGCGCGTCGCGCTCGTGCAGCGGCGGCCGGATGGCGGCGGCGCGCTCGTCGGGATCGTCGTGAAGGAGGGCCGCAAGCGCATGGTGCGCCGGATGCTCGCGGCGGTCGGGCACCCGGTGGTCCGCCTCGTGCGGACGCGCATCGGCCCGCTCACCGACCGCCGGCTCGCGCCCGGGAGCTGGCGCCCGCTCGAGCCGTCGGAGGTGCGTGCGCTGTACGCCGCGGCGCTCGGCCGGGCCGAACCGACCTCCCGGCTAACCTGCCCGCCCGTGAAGCTGCTGGCGCTGCGCGGCGCGATCACCTGCGACGCCGACACGAAGGAGGAGATCGACGCGAAGACGCAGCGCCTCGTGCGCGAGATGCTGGAGCGCAACGACGTCGCCCACGACGACATCGTGAGCGTCATCTTCACCGCCACCGACGACCTGACCGCGGAGTTCCCGGCCGCGGCCGCCCGCGCGATCGGGCTCGGGCGACGTCCCGCTGCTGTGCGCCCGCGAGCTGGCGGTCTCGCACGGCGATGCCGCGCTGCATCCGCGTGCTCGTGCACTTCCAGGACCCCACCGGCCGCCGCGACCGGCGCTCGTTGCACCACGTCTACCTCGACGGCGCGCGCTCGCTGCGCGACGACCTCCCGGAGTAGCGCGATGGGTCGGGTCGCGGTGATCGGAACCGGCCTCGTGGGCGGGTCGGTCGGGCTCGGCCTCGCCCGGCGCGGCCACGAGGTCGCGGGCCACGACCGCGACCGCGCCCGGCTCGACCGCGCGAAGGAGATCGGGGCGGTGACGACGGTCGCGGCAGCGTCGGCGGAGGCGTGCGCCGGGCGCAGGTGGTGGTCGTGCCGGTGCCGGTCGGCGCCGTGGCCGGCGTCGTCTGCGAGGCGCTCGACGCGGGGGCGCCGCTCGTGACCGACGTCGGATCGGTGAAGGCGCCGATCGTCGCCGAGGTCGAACGGGCGCGGCCCGCGCTGGCGGCGCGGTTCGTCGGCGGGCACCCGATGGCGGGCTCGGAGCAGGACGGCATCGACGGCGCCGACGCCGACCTGTTCGTCGGGGCCACCTGGGTGCTCACCCCCACGGAGTCGACCGACCAGCACGCGTACGCGTCGCTGCGCGGCGCTGGTCCGGGAGCTCGGCGCCGAGGTCGTGACCGTCACGCCCCGCCACCACGACGCGCTGGTCGCGTTCGTCAGCCACGTCCCGCAGCTCGCGGCGAGCACCCTGATGGACGTCGCGACCGCGCACGAGGAGGAGCACCGGACGCTGCTCCGCCTCGCCGCCGGGGGCTTCCGCGACATGACGCGCATCGCGGCGGGTCACCCGGCGATCTGGCCCGACATCCTCGAGTCGAACCGCGACGCCGTCGTGGAGGCGCTCGACGCGTACCTGGCCGCGCTCGCGCGACGCCCGCGAGCTGGTCGCGCGCGGCGAGCGTGCGGAGCTGCTCGCGCTGCTCGAGCGGGCGCGTCTCGCGCGGCGGAACCTGCCGGTGGGCGCCGTGCCGGCCACCGACCTCGTCGAGCTGCGCGTCCCCGTGCCCGACCGGCCCGGCGTGATCGCCGAGATCACGCGGCTCGCGGAGCGGCTCGGCGTCAACGTGGCCGACCTGGAGATCGCGCACTCGATGGAGGGCGGCTCCGGGGTCATGGTCCTCGTGGTGGCCGCGGCCGACGCCCCCCGCTACGAGGAGGGCCTGCGGGCGAGCGGCTACCACACGAGCCGGCGGGTGCTCGAGTGAGCGCGCCCGACGAGCGCACCTTCGGCGGCGCGCGGCCGCTGCGCGGCACGGTGCGCGTCCCGGGCGACAAGTCGATCTCGCACCGCGCGCTCGTCTTCGCGGCCCTCGCGGCGGGCCGGAGCCGCCTGGCGAACGTCGCGACCGGGGCGGACGTCGCCGCGACGCGGCGCGCCCTCGGGCTGCTCGGCGTGCCCGTGGCCGACGACGGCCCCGGCGCGCTCGCGGTCGAAGGACGCGGCGCCGAGGGGTTGCGCGAGCCCGACGACGTCGTCGACTGCGCGAACTCGGGCACGACGATGCGGGTGCTGGCCGGGGTCGTCGCGTCCCGCCCGTTCCTGACCGTCCTGACCGGCGACGCGTCGCTGCGGCGGCGGCCGATGGCGCGGGTGGTGCGGCCCCTGCGGGCGATGGGCGCGCACATCGACGGCCGCAGCGGCGGCGAGCACGCGCCGCTGGTCGTGCGCGGCGGCGCGCTGCGCGGGATGCGCCACGAGCTGGCGGTCGCGAGCGCGCAGGTGAAGGCGGCGCTGGTGCTCGCGGGCCTCGCGGCCGACGGCGTCACCGAGGTCGTGACCCCGGCGCCGACGCGCGACCACACGGAGCGGATGCTCGCCGCGCTCGGCGCCCCGGTGCTCGCGGGCGGCGACGGGCGCGTCGTGCGGGTGGAGCGGGGCGCGCCGCAGCCGTTCGAGCTCGCCGTGCCCGGCGACCCGTCGTCGGCGGCGTTCTTCGTCGTCGCGGCCACGATCGTCCGGGCTCGGAGCTGACGGTCGGCGACGTCTCGCTCAACCCGACGCGGCTCGGTTTCGTGGACGTGCTGCGCCGCATGGGCGCCGACATCGAGGCGACGGTGACGGGGGAGCGGTGCGGCGAGCCGGTCGGCACGCTGCAGCGTGCGCGCGGCGCCCCTGCACGGCACCGTCGTGGCGGGTGACGAGATCCCCAACGTGCAGGACGAGGTGCCCGCGCTCGCGGTCGCCGCCGCCTTCGCGGAGGGCGTGACCGAGTTCCGCGACGCCGCCGAGCTCGCGGTCAAGGAGAGCGACCGGATCCGCACGCTGCACGAGGAGCTCTCGAAGCTGGGCGTGGCCGTCGAGGCGCGCCCCGACGGCCTCGTCGTGCGCGGCGGCCGGCCGCGCCCGGCGCGCCTCGACGGCCACGGCGACCACCGCATCGCGATGGCCGCCGCGGTCGCGGCCCACGCGCTGGAGACGCCGTCGACGGTGTGCGGCTGGGGCGCCGTCGCCGCGTCGTACCCCTCGTTCGCCGACGACCTGGCCGCGCTGGTGTCGTGACCGGGCCGGGCCGACGCGTGGTCGCCATCGACGGCCCCTCGGGGTCGGGCAAGTCGACGATCGCGCGCGGGGTCGCCCGGCGCCTCGGCCTGCCGGTGCTCGACACCGGCGCGATGTACCGCGCCGTCACGCTCGCGGTGCTCGAGGCGGGGGCCGACCCCGCGGACGAGGCGGCGTGCGCCGCGACCGCCCGGGCGGTCGACGTCGCCGTCGAGGGGGGCGTGACCCGCCTCGACGGGCGCGACGTGAGCGACGCGATCCGCGGGCCGGAGGTGACCGCGGCGGTGTCGACCGTGTCGGCGCACCCGTCGGTGCGGGAGCGGCTCGTCGCGCGGCAGCGCGACTGGGTGCGAGCGTCACGGCGGCGGCGTGGTGGAGGGCCGCGACATCGGGACGGTCGTGTTCCCGCGACGCCGCGGTGAAGGTGTTCCTCGTCGCGACCGACGAGGAGCGCGCCCGCCGCCGCCAGCGCGACGAGCAGCGGATGGCCCGCGACGTCGACGTGCGGGAGGTGCGCGCGCGCTGGAGCGCCGCGACCGGCTCGACACCCGGCGCGCGGTGTCCCCGCTGCGCGCCGCCGACGACGCGGTGCACATCGACACGACCGGCCGGGGCGTCGACGAGGTGGTGGAGGAGATCGTGCGACGGTTCCTCGCGGTGGCGGGCGGGTGACGGTGCTCTACCGGCTCGTGTGGATCCTCGTCGGACAGGGCTCGCGCCTGCTGTACCGGGCGTCGATCGAGGGGCGCGAGCACCTCCCGCGCGAGGGCGGCTTCATCCTCGCCCCGTCGCACCGCTCGATGATGGACATCCCGTTCTCCGCGGTGGTGACGCCCGCGCCGCCTCCGCTACATGGGCAAGGCGTCGCTGTTCCGCATCCCGGTGCTCGGCCGGATCTTCTCGGTCCTCGGCGGGTTCCCGGTCGAGCGCGACGGCACCGACCGCAAGGCGGTGCGCGACGCGATGGCGATGCTGCGCGACGGCGAGATCCTCCTCGTGTACCCGGAGGGCACGCGCCAGCACGGTGACGAGATCGCGCCGTTGCAGCCGGGCGCCGCCTACCTGTCGCTGCGGACGGGCGCGCCGATCGTGCCGGTCGGCATCGCGGGCAGCGAGGAGATCCTGCGCGGCCACGGCGGCCGCCTCCCGCGCCTCGGGCGGGTCGCGATCGTCGTCGGTCCGGCCCTGTACCCGCCGCCGCTGCCGTCGGGGGTGGTGCCGCGCGCCGAGGTCGAGGCGCTCACCGCGCGGCTCGCGTCCGCGCTGCAGGAGGTGTTCGACGCCGCCCGGGCCCGGCGCGACGGGCGCGGCCGGGCCGCCCGCACCTGACCGGCGGGGGCCCGCGCCCCGCGCGGGTCCGGGTCAGGTGCCGAGCTCCGCGAGCACCTGGGAGGCGTCGCGCGCGCGGTCTTCGTCGAACGGGCCGGGCGGCGCGCCGGTCGTGGGCGGGCCGCCGAGGACGAACCGGCTCACGGCGTCGAGGGCGGGGAGGAGCTCGCGCAGCGCCCGGGGCGGCGGGAAGTACTCGTCCTCGTCGGTGACGCGCACGCGCTCGACGCCGCGGGCGGGCGCGAGCTTCGCGATCACGGCCTCGACCAGCTCCTCGGGCGCGCTGGCGCCGGCCGTGACGCCGACGACCCGCGCGTCGCCGAGGCGGGCGAGGTCGAGCTCGGCCGCGTCGTCGACGCGCAGCACGACCGGGCAGCCGGCGTCGGCGGCGACCTTCGCGAGCGCGATCGTGTTCGAGGAGTTCGCGCTCCCGATCACGACGACGGCGTCGGCGCGGGTGGCGATCTCGGTGAGCGCCGACTGCCGGTTCGTGGTCGCGAAGCACAGGTCGTTGCGCGACGCCGTCCACAGCGCCGGGAACCGGGCCCGGGCGGCGTCGAGCAGCCCCGCCCACTCGTGGTGCGCGAGCGTCGTCTGGGCGAGCATCGCCACCTTGTCGGGATCGGCGACCGCTCGGGCGGCGGCGTCGAGGTCGCGGTCGTGCTCGACGAGGTGCATCGCCTCCGGCGCGACGGCGAGCGTCCCCACCGCCTCGTCGTGGCCGTCGTGGCCGACGTACAGGATCGTGAAGCCCTTGCGGGCCCGCACCTTCGCCTCGTGGTGGACCTTGGTCACGAGCGGGCAGACCGCGTCGACCACGTAGCGGCCGGCGCGCCCGGCGGCCTCGACGACCTCCGGCGCGGAGCCGTGGGCCGACAGCATGAGCGGCGCGCCGGGCGGGACGTCCTCGATCCGGTCCACGAAGACGACGCCCCGGGCGCGGAACCGCTCGACCACGAGGCGGTTGTGCACGATCTCGTGGTAGCAGTACACCGGCGGCTCGAACGCGCGGACCATCCACGCGAGCGCCTTGATCGCCATCTCGACGCCGGCGCAGAACCCCCGCGGCTCGGCGAGCAGGACCTGCTCCACGGGCACGCCCCCACCGTACCCGCGGCGCCCGCCGGCGCCCGTCCGGGGGCCGGGGGCGCGCACCCGGGCCCGTAGAATCGTCGGTCGTGCCCCCCGCCCTCGTCGTCTCCGTCGCGCCCGGGAGCCCGGCCGCCCGTGCCGGCATCGGTGCGGGCGACGAGATCGTCGCCGTCAACGGGCACGAGCTGCGGGACGTCATCGAGTACCGGGTCGAGACCGACGCCTCGCACGTCGTGCTCGACGTTCGCCGCGGCGGCCTCGAACGCTCGGTCGAGGTCGCCAAGCGCGAGGGCGTCCCGCTCGGCCTCGAGCTCGCGAGCGCGGTGTTCGACCGCGTGCGGACCTGCGACAACCACTGCCCGTTCTGCTTCATCCACCAGCTCCCGAAGGGGATGCGCCGCAGCCTCTACCTGAAGGACGACGACTACCGGCTCTCGTTCCTCTACGGGAACTTCACGACGCTCACCCGATTCACCGAGCTCGACCTCGAACGCGTCGTGGACGAACGGCTCGGCCCGCTGTACGTCAGCATCCACGCGACCGACCCGGAGGTGCGGGCCCGGCTCCTGCGCAACCGCCGCGGCGCGACGAGCCTGCGCTGGCTCGCGGCGCTCCTCGACGCGGGGATCGAGGTGCACGGCCAGGTCGTGGTGTGCCCGGGCGTCAACGACGGCGCGGTCCTCGACGACACGCTGCTCGGCGTGCTCGACCGCTTCCCGGCGCTCGCGACGCTCGGCGTCGTCCCGCTCGGGGTCAGCGCGCACAACCGGGAGGCGGAGATGCGCGCGCACACCCGGGCGGAGGCCGAGGCGGTCGTCGCGACCGTCGAGGCGTGGCAGGAGCGGTACCTCTCGGCGCTCGGTCGCCGGCTCGTGCACGCGTCCGACGAGTACTACCTGCTCGCCGGGCTGCCGTTCCCGCCGCTCGAGGCGTACGAGGGGTGCGCGCAGCACGAGAACGGCATCGGCATGGCGCGCACGCTGGAGGCCGAGGTGCACGCCGCGCTCGCGGGCGAGCCCGTCGCCGTCGCCGGGGTGCGCGCCGGGTTCTTCGCGTGGGTCGACGGCGCACCGGCCGACGGCTACCGGGCACCGCGCGCGGGCGGGCCCGCGCCCGCGCCGGCCGGCGCGGCGGCGCCGGCGGTCGTCGTCACCGGCGAGCTCGGCGCGCGGGTGCTGGGACCGCTGCTGGCGTACCTGCCGGGCGACGTGTCGCTGCTCCCGGTCGAGAACCGGTTCTTCGGCGGGAACATCGGCGTGACGGGGCTGCTGACCGGCGCGGACGTGGCCCGCGCGCTCGCCGACGCGCCCGCGGGCCGGCGGTACCTGCTGCCCGACGTGGTGCTGTCGCGCGGCCGGTTCCTCGACGGGGTCGCCGTCGAGGACCTGCCGAGGCCGGTCGAGGTGGTCGCCACCGACGGCGCGGCGCTCGTCGCGGCGCTCCGCCGGTGAGCGCCGACCGGCCGACCGTCGCGGTCGTCGGCCGGCCCAACGTCGGCAAGTCGACGCTGGTCAACCGCATCGTCGGCCGGCGGGCGGCGATCGTCGAGGAACGCCCGGGGGTGACGCGCGACCGCAAGGAGTACGAGGCGGAGTGGCGCGGGCGCGCGTTCCGCGTCGTCGACACCGGCGGCTGGCTCGCGCCCGGCGACCCCGGCCTGACGGGGGAGGACCCGCAGCTCGCGGCGAAGGTCAGCCGCCAGGCCGAGGCCGCGCTGCGTGAGGCCGACGTCGTCGTGCTCGTCGTCGACGTGACGACCGGGATCACCGAGGAGGACGCGCGCGTCGCGCGGGTCCTCCAGCGCGCGGGGCGGCCGGTGATCGTCGCGGCGAACAAGGTCGACGACGAGCGCCGCGAGGCGGACGCCTGGGGCTTCGCGCGCCTCGGCCTCGGGGACCCGGTCCCCGTCTCGGCCCTGCACGGGCGGCTGGCGGGGGAGCTGCTCGACGCGATCGTCGCCGCCCTCCCCGCGCCCGCGCCGCCCGCGGCGCCCGACGCCGCGCCCGGGACAGGCCCCGGCGACGGGATCTTCTCGGTCGCGATCGTCGGGCGCCCCAACGTCGGCAAGTCGACCCTGTTCAACCGGCTCGTCGGGCACGAACGCGCCGTCGTGCACGACCTGCCCGGCACGACCCGGGACGCGGTCGACACGGTCGTCGAGACCGACGAGGGCCCGCTGCGCTTCGTCGACACCGCCGGGCTGCGCCGCAGGAGCCGCATCGACGAGCCGACCGAGTACTACAGCCTCGTGCGGGCGCTGCAGGCGATCGACCGGGCCGACGCCGCCCTGCTCGTACTCGACGCGAGCGAGGGCGTGACCGCCCAGGACCAGCGGCTCGCGGAGCGCGTCGACGCGGCGGGCACGGCGATCGTGATCGTCGCGAACAAGTGGGACCTGCTCGACGCCGAGCGGCGCGCGGCGTTCCGGCGGCAGGTCGCCGACGAGCTGTCGTTCCTCGCGTACGCGCCGCTCGTGCCGGTGTCGGCGCTGACGGGCCGGCGCGTCCACCAGCTGCTCCCGGCCCTGCGGGCGGCCGAGGCGGCCTACCACCGCCGCGTGCCGACCGCCGCGCTCAACCGGGTCGTGCGCGAGGCGCAGGCCGCCCACCCGCCGCCCGCGATCCGGCGGCACCGGCCGCGCATCCTCTACGCGACCCAGGGCGCGACCGACCCGCCGACGTTCACGCTCTTCGCCACGCGCCCGCTGCCGGCGCCGTACCTGCGCTACCTCGAGCGCAAGCTGCGGGAGGCGTTCGACCTCGGCCCCACGCCGATCAAGCTGCGGGTCCGCCGCCGCAGCGGCTGAGGCCCGTTCGCGCCCGATTGCCCGTTCCGGGCGGTTCTGGCAGAATAGGAGGTCCGGGCGGGCCGGTGGCGCCCGGTCCCGAGGGGTGGGGTGATGGGACCAGCAGGGATGCGGCGGGCCCGCGAGCGCGGGGCAGTCCTCGTCGAGGCGGCGATCATCGTGCCGGTCGTCGCGTTCTTGACGTTCGGGGCGATCGAGTTCGGCTTCGCGTTCAACGAGCAGGGAACCGCCCGCAGCGCGACCCGCACCGCGGCGCGGGCCGCGTCGACGCAGCCCCGGGCCGCCGCCGCCGACTTCGAGCGCGCCGCGGTCGACACCCTCGACGCCGCGTCCCGCAACTTCGTCAACGGCGTCCCCGAGCTCGCGCTCGTCTACGAGTTCACCGGCACCGAGCTCGCCTCGGCGGGCGCCTGCCTCGCCGCCGGCAACTGCGCGGTCTACCGGTGGGACACGGCGGTGCCGCCGGGCCGGTTCGTCCGCGACGGCGGCGACCCGTGGGAGCCGGCCGAGCGGGACGCGTGCGCGGGCGCGACCGACCGGGTCGGCGTGTTCCTCGCGGTCGGGCACGACTGGATCACCGGCCTGCCGCTCAACCTCTCCGGCGGTGTCACGATCACCTCGAACACGGTCATGGCCCTCGAGCCCGTGCCGGGGACGCAGTGCGCGGCGACGGTCCCGTGACCCCGGCGGCGCCCGCGCCGCGACCCACCCGCGAAGAGGGCTTCGTCCTCGTGTGGTTCGCGGTCGTGATCCTGGTGCTGCTCGGCGTCGCCGCGCTCGCGGTCGACGTCCTCGTCGGCTACTCGATGGCCCAGAAGGTGCAGAACGCGGCCGACGCCGGCGCGCTCGCCGGCGTGCAGTTCCTGCCCGACGACCCGGCCGGCGCGCGCGACGAGGCGCGCGAGGTCGTCAAGCGCAACGTCGCGGTGCCCGACGCGGCGATCTCCTTCGCGCCGCGGCCGCTCCCCACCCAGCTCGAGGTGGAGGTGCGGGCGCGCGTCGAGACCTTCTTCGGCAAGGTGTTCGGGATCGACTCGATCGGCGTGACGCGCCGCGCCGTCGCCGAGTACGACCCGCCGGTGGTGATGGGCAGCCCGTTCAGCACGTTCGGCAACACGCCGGGCACGGGACCGGCGCAGCCGTGGTACTGGGCGACGGTCGCCGGGCCGCTCACGGTCAAGGGCGCGGGCGACGCGGCGCTCAGCGACTGGTGCGACGAGCCGAGGTCCGACCCGTCGTCGTTCGAGTGGCTCGGCGGCACGAACCAGCCGGTCGACAGCTGCCCGGTCGGCGCGGCCAACCCCGACCACGAGGCCGCGCAGTACTTCGTGATCGACAAGCGGGGAGGTGGCGAGCTGCGGGTCGACCTGTTCGACCCCGCGTACGTCGACACGTGGGGCGGCGGTCCGCACCCGGCGTGCGGGCACGCGGCGCTCGCGCAGGTGTGGGCGGACGAGGGGTACCCGGCCCGGCTCGACCCGGCCGCCGACGAGTACTGCGCGGGCGACCAGTACGTGCGGTTCCGGGGTTGGGAGGACCCGTGGTACCGCGACCCGGCGGCCGCCGGGGACGTCGCGACCGCCGAGGCGCGCATGGACGCGGCGGGCCTCGCCAACGACACGACCTACGTGCTGTACCCGCCCGACGCGACCCCGTCGAACCCCTACGACAACGAGGCGAACACGGCACCGGTGTGCGGGCCGCGCACCTACGAGGGCCACTTCAACGCACTCCTCGCGCGCGACGCGGCGGCCGACGGCACGTACGCGACGCTGCACGACTGGTCGCCGCTGTGCCCCGCGGGCGGTCCGAGCGCGCCGGGCCGCTACGTGCTGCGGGTCTCGACCGCGCCGGGGACGCACGGCCTCAACCGGTTCGCGATCCGCGCGCACACGGGCGGCTCGGCCTTCTCCGACCCGTCGGTCACCGTGGGCGCGGTCGACCGGATGGCGGTGTACACGAACCGCAGCGCCAGCTCGGGCGAGTTCTTCCTCGCGCGCGTCCCGCCCAGCTCGGTCGATCGGGTGCTCACGGTCACCTTGTTCGACACGGGCGACCTGCGCGACCTCACCGCCGGCGAGTCGATGTCCCTGCAGGTCCTGCGCCAGCCGGGTCCGGCGCGTCCGCCCGCCGCGCCACCGGTCCCGATGGACGGCTGCCGGTACACCCCGCCACCGGGCGAGTCGGGCCCGCGGCCCGCGCCGTGGCGGCCGGGCGCGGCGCCCTGGGGCGGCCCCGTTGCGACGTCCGCCGGGTGCACGATCGCGGGCGTGACGCGCGCCGGGTACAACGGCCAGTACGTGACGGTGGAGGTCCCGATCCCGGCCGCGCCCGCGTACACGTGTGACGCCACGCGTGCCGACGAGTGCTGGCTCAAGCTCCGCTTCGACACCGCCGGGCTCGTCGTCGACACCAGCACGTGGGTCGCGACGCTCTCGGGCGAGCCGGTGCGCATCGTCGAGTAGGCGCCGGCGCCCGGAGGGGCGGCTTGTAGCCTGGCTCCGTGCGCTGGCCCGACCAGGTCGAGGTGCGCGAGGTCGGCCCCCGCGACGGCCTCCAGAACGAGGAGCCGGTGCCGGTCGCGGCGCGCGTCCGGCTGATCGACGCGTTGTCCGCGACGGGGCTGCGCCGGATCGAGGCCGCGTCGTTCGTGCGGCCCGACGCGATCCCCGCGATGGCCGGCGCCGAGGAGGTGATGGCACGGATCGCGCGGCGCCCGGGAGTCGCGTACCGCGCGCTGGTCCCCAACGCGAGGGGTGCCGAGCGCGCGCTCGCGGCCCGGGCCGACGAGCTCGAGCTGGTCGTGAGCGCGTCGGAGACCCACAACCGCGCCAACGTCCGGCGCGGCGTCGCCGACTCGGTGATCGCGGCCCGCGACGTGGTGACCCTCGCCCACGGCGAGGGGGTGCCGGTCGAGGCGATCGTCTCGACCGCGTTCGGGTGCCCCTACGAGGGTGACGTCGCCCCCGAGCGCGTCGCGCAGCTCGCCGGGCTCCTGCTCGACGCGGGCGCGGACGCCCTGTCGTTCGGCGACACGACCGGGATGGCCACGCCGCGCCGGGTCCACGACCTCCTCGACGCGCTGGAGCGGGCGGGCATCGCACCCGGGCGCGTCGCCCTGCACTTCCACGACACGCGCGGCACCGCGCTCGCGAACGTGGTCGCCGCCCTGGAGCGCGGCGTGACGCGGTTCGACGCGTCGGTCGGCGGTCTCGGCGGCTGCCCGTACGCGCCCGGCGCGTCCGGCAACGCGGTCACCGAGGACCTCGTGCACATGCTCCACGACATGGGCGTCGGCACCGGGATCGACCTGGAGGCGCTGATCGGCTGCGCCCGCCTCGCGGGGGAGATCGTCGGGCGCGACCTGCCGAGCGCCATGCTGCACGCCGGGCCGCGCACGCGCCGCCACGAGGCGGGCGCGTGAGCGACCGCGAGCGCGTCCGCGCGCACACGCAGCGGGCGCTGCGGGGCAACCTCGACCGGGAGGGTGAGAAGCTCGCCCGACAGGGCAAGCTGTTCGTGCGCGACCGGCTGGCGCTGCTGCTCGACGAGGGCAGCTTCGTCGAGGACGGGCTGCTCGCCAACGCGCTCGCGGACGGCCTGCCGGCCGACGGTGTCGTGACCGGCGTCGGCCG
Organism: Acidimicrobiia bacterium; assembly: GCA_026002935.1. Taxonomy (GTDB): domain Bacteria; phylum Actinomycetota; class Acidimicrobiia; order IMCC26256; family PALSA-610; genus BPGH01. The sequence goes on along the minus strand of BPGH01000001.1, from coordinate 2,342,688 downwards.
CGTCGACGGCCGCCCGGTGTGCGTCATGGCCAACGACCCGACCGTCAAGGCCGGGTCGTGGGGGGCGCGCACCGTCGAGAAGATCGTGCGGCTCACCGAGTACGCCCTGGCGCACGAACTGCCGGTCGTCTACCTCGTCGACTCGGCCGGCGCGCGCATCACCGACCAGGTGGAGCTCTTCCCGGGCCGGCGCGGGGCGGGGCGGATCTTCGCGAACCAGGTGCGCCTGTCGGGCCGGGTGCCGCAGGTGTGCTGCCTGTTCGGGCCCTCGGCGGCGGGTGGCGCGTACATCCCCGCGTTCTGCGATGTCGTCTTCATGGTCGAGGGGAACGCCTCGATGTACCTCGGCTCGCCGCGCATGGCGGAGGCGGTGATCGGCGAGCGGGTCGACCTCGAGACGATGGGCGGGGCTCGCATGCACGCGACCGTCAGCGGGTGCGGCGACAACCTGTGCGCGGACGACGCCGAGGCGCTCGAAGCGGCCCGCCGGTACCTGTCGTACCTGCCGACCAACTGGACGCTGCCGCCCCCGGTCGACGTGCCACGCGAGGTGGCGCCGTCGGCGCGGCCGATCGCGCAGGTCGTGCCCGCCGAGGAACGGCGGGCGTACGACATGCACGACGTGATCGACGCGTTGGTGGACGACGGCTCGTTCTTCGAGCTGAAGCCGCTGTGGGCGCGTGAGCTGATCGTCGGGTTCGCGCGGATCGGCGGCATCGCCGTCGGGATCGTCGCGAACAACCCGAAGCACCTCGGCGGCGTGCTCTTCGTCGACTCGGCCGACAAGGCCGCCCGGTTCGTGTGGCTGTGCGACGCGTTCAACGTGCCGCTCGTCTTCCTCGCGGACGTGCCGGGGTTCATGATCGGGTCGCAGGTCGAGCGGCAGGGGATCATCCGCCACGGCGCGAAGATGATCACGGCGGTGACCGAGGCGACGGTGCCGAAGATCTCGGTGATCGTGCGCAAGGCCTACGGTGCCGGCCTGTACGCGATGTGCGGCCCGGCGTTCGACCCCGACGCCTGCCTGGCGCTGCCCGGCGCGCAGATCGCGGTCATGGGCCCCGAGCCCGCGGTCAACGCGGTGTTCTACAACCGGATCCACGCGATCGAGGACCCGGCCGAGCGGGAGGCGTACGTCGCGGCGCGCCGCGCCGAGTACGAGCAGGACGTCGACCTGCTGCGCCTCGCGGCGGAGCTCGTCGTGGACGCGGTGGTGCAGCCGGAGGACCTGCGCGGCGAGCTCGCGCGCCGGCTCGCCCTCGCGACCGGCCGGGTCCGCGAGGACTTCGGGCGGCGCCACGGCGTGCCGCCCGTCTGACGGGCCGGCGCAGGCGGGGCGCGTCGGCCCGGCTGCGCGGCGCGGCCGCCCGGGCGGGCCCGGCGGGTTGGCCGCAGCGGGGAGGTGGCGTGCTGCAATGGCGGGGTGCCGTGGTGCGCGACCTGCGACCGGTTCCTCACGCCGCCGAGCGTGCGCGCGGACGGCACCTGCCCCCGGTGCGGGCGCCCGGTCGAGCGGGGCCTGATCCCGGGCGCGACCCGCTCGGCCGACGAGCCCGACCCCGCGGTGCCGTGGCACCTGAAGCTGCTCGGGCTCGCGCTCGCGGTCTACCTGGTCTGGCGGTTCCTGCAGATGCTGCAGTGGGTGCTGTGAACGCGGGCCGGTAGACTCGGCCGCCCACGGGCTGTGGCGCAGCTTGGTCAGCGCGCTTGACTGGGGGTCAAGAGGTCCCGGGTTCAAGTCCCGGCAGCCCGACCACGACCCGGCGGTGGGCGCGCGCCTCCACGGGAGGCACCAGCCGTCGGGGTTCCCCGGTGCCGCGGGCGCAGGGTGGCCGTGCCGCGTGACACGGCGTGTCAAGTCCTGATGCGCGAGTCCGTCCGCGTCGGGACCCCGGGTCCGATCGGGTCAAGTCCTCGCCGCCCCGGTGCCGACGCGCGCGGCGAGGCGCCCGCACCCGCCGCGGCGCCGCCACCGGATGCTCGTCAGGGGGGACGCGATGGGCCGCAGGATCGTCGCCGGCGTCGTCGCCGTCGTGCTCGGCGCGGTCGGCCTCGCCGGCTGCTACGACCCCGACCACCGGATCCTGTACTCGCTCGCGCCGGACCGCTCGGACCCCAGGCCGCTCGACGGCGCGACCGTCACCGGGCCCATCTACGTCTTCCAGGACCGCGCGCACGACACGTCCACCGCGGCGGTCGGCTTCTTCGTCGACCTCGAGCCCGTCCGGACCGACCGCGCGGCGCCGTTCGACCTGGTGGGCGGGACCGCCGCGGCCGCGTCGCCGTTCGACCCCCGCACGTTGCGGCCCGGCCGTCACGTCGTCGGGGTCCGGATCGACCGGCGGCACGGGAGGCCGCTGACCTTCGGGGCGACCTTCACCGTCGCGGTGGGCCGCGGCACGACCGCGGGCCCGACGACCGCGCCGCCCGGCCCGGCACCCGCGCCCCCGCCGCCGGAGGGGGCGACGACGACCCTGTCGGGTGCGGTCAGGCTCGACACGCTGACGGTGCGCGCCGGCGAGACGCTGCGGTTCGACCCCGACCGCGACACGACGGTCGAGATGACCGGCAACCTCGTGGTCGAGGGGCGGCTCGAGATGAAGCCCGCGCACGCAGGAGTCCAGCACACGTTGCGGTTCGTCGGGATCGACGAGGACGCGTTCGTCGGCGGCGGGATGGGCCCGATCCGAAGCGACGTCGGGCTGTGGGTCGTCGGTGCCGGGCAGCTCGACGTCGCGGGCGCGCCCAAGACGGCCTGGACCCGGCTGGCGGGGGACGCGCCCGCGGGCGCCACCACGATCACCCTCGCGTCCGCGCCCAGCGGGTGGCGGGCCGGCGACGAGCTCGCCGTCGCGCCGACCCGCCCCGGCGACCACACCGGCTTCGACCTCGTGCGGGTCCGGTCGGTGGCCGGGTCGGTCGTCACCCTCGACCGCGCGCTCGCCCATCCCCACCCGCGGGTCGGCGGCACCTGGGCCGCCGAGGTGCTGAACCTCACCCGGAACGTCCACGTCTCGGGGACCGGGACCGGCGGGCCGGGCTCCGCGTCCAACGGCCGCACCCACGTCTTCATCCGCTCGACGCGCCCGCAGTCGATCCGGTACGCGACCTTCCGCCTCGTCGGCCCCCGGCCCTCGCACTTCTCGACCGAGCGGCCGATCGGCGCCGAGCAGGTCTTCCCGTCGCCGATGGACACGACCGGCCGCTACGGCCTGCACTTCCACCACAACCACGACGGCAGCCGCGGCACCGTCGTCGAGGGCACGGTCGTGCGCGACGCGGGCAACCATGCGTACGTCCCGCACATGAGCAACGGGATCACCTTCCGCGACACGATCAGCTTCGACACGATGCACGACGCGTACTGGTGGGACGGCCCGACCTGCCCGCCGCCGTGCAACCTGGGGAACCACCGCCAGTACGCGCGGGAGGCGGACCCGACCGACGACCTCGTCATCGACGGGGCCGTCGCGGCGAAGGTGCGTTCCGGCAGCGACGTGTTCCGCCTGAGCGCGTTCGAGCTCGGCCGGGGGCGGGGGAACGTGATCCGCGACTCGGTGGCGGTCGGTGTCGAGGCGATGCCGCAGTCGAACGGATTCGAGTGGCCGGAGGGCCACGAGGGCCTCTGGACGTTCTCCGGCAACGTCGCGCACAACAACGCGCGCAACGGGATCCTCGTGTGGCAGAACACCGACGCCCCGCACGTGATCAGGAACGTCACCGCGTACCACAACGAGGTGGGGATCGCGCACGGCGCCTACACGAACGACTTCCTCGTCGACGGCGGGACGCTGTACGGCAATGCACGCACGGGGGTCCTGCTCGAGGCGGTGTCGAAGACGTCGCGCCTGCTGCGCTTCGAGGACCTCGTGATCGACGGCGGCGGGCGGGGGGCCTCGGCGGTCGAGACGAGGCCCCACCGCGCCTCGCGCACGAACCCGACCGTGTTCCGCGCCGTCGTGATGCGCGGCTTCACCGGGCCCGCGGCCGTCGTGTTCGCGTCCGGCCGCGAGCACACCGACCGTGTCGACCTCCTCGAGCCGGCGATCACGGGCAACGAGCTGGTGGTGCAGTCGCTCGCGCCGGGATCGTTGATCCGGATCCGGCAGGGCACCGGCGCGGTCGAGGTGACCCCGGAGAGCCGGCCGGGCGCCGTGTGGGTCGAACGCTGGCGGGCCCACGCCCTGCCGACGGCCGCCTTCCCGTGACACCCTGACGGTCCGGCGTCCGGGCGCGTACGGCGATGCGCGTAGCGGAGCCGCGCGTCCGGTCCGATCCGGAGCCCGGAGCGGACGACGATCCTGACGCGGCGCGCGTGCCCCGCGACGGCGGCGTGCAGAAAGGCCGGCCGTGGGCCACAACCGCCCGATCCGGGCATGCCTCCTCGTGGCCGCGGCCGCGCTCGCCGCGCCGGCGGGGGCGCCGCCCGTCGGCGCGGCCCGGGCACCCGTGACCCGCGCGGCGGCCGAGGTGCGCACCACGTGGACGGCCGAGCTGGGCGTCGCGCGGCCCGACGGCATCGCCTACGACGCGCGGCGGGGCGAGCTCCTCGTCGCGGACGAGCGCGGTGGCGGCACGGCCGCCGTACGGGTCGGCTTCGACGAGGCGGCGCGCGGCACGCTCACGCTCGCGGGTGTCGCCGACGCCGACTCGCTCGCCTACGACCCGGCGCACGACGAGCTGGTAGCCCCCGCGGGCGCCGCCGCCGTGGTCGCGTCCCCGGCGGCGCGCGGCGGCCTGCCGCCGGTCACCCGGCGGGACCTCGGCGCCGCCGCGGCGGCCGTTCCGGCCGACGCCGACGGCGCGACGTTCGATCGGGCGTCGGGGACGTGGTGGCTGCTCGACGCCGACCGGCGGGCGGTCACGCGGGTCGACGGCGGCGCGCGGGGCACCGGGCGCGCGGCCCGCGTGCCGCTGCGGGGGCTCGACCCGGGCGCGCTCGCCGGGCTCGCGCACAACCCGTCCGACGGACTCCTGTACGTCGCCAACACCGACCGGTCGCTGCTGTACGGGTTCGACGCCTCCGGGACGCTGCGCAAGCGCTACAGCTACTCCTCCATCGCGATCGGCGACCTCACCGCGATGACCTTCGCGCCCAGCGCCGACCGCACCGATCCCGACACGACCCACGACCTGTACGTCGCGGACGCCGGCACGCCGGCGACCAGCGGTGGCGTCACCGAGATCTCCCTCGCCGCCGAGCCCGTCGCGGCCCTCGCGGTGGTGAACCAGACCGCGTCGCTCGTGAACGTGATCCACACGTCGCAGTTCACGCCGGGCAGCCCCGACCCGTCGGGCATCGCGTGGCTGCCCGGTGCCGACCGCCTGCTGATCGTCGACTCCGAGGTCGAGGAGGTCACCGGGGCGGGCTACCACGGCGTGAACCTCTGGCAGCTCACCCGTACCGGGACGGTCGTCGACACCGGCACCCTCCACCCCAACGTCTCGCGCGAGCCGACGGGAGCGTCGTTCGACCCGGCCACCGGAACCCTGTTCGTCTCCGACGACAGCAAGCGGGGCATCCACGTGATCCGGCCCGGCGCCGACGGCCGCTACGGCACGCCCGACGACGTGCTGCGCTTCGTGAACGGGCTCGCGTTCGGCAGCGACGACACCGAGGACCCCGCGTTCGACCCGACGACCGGACACCTGTACTTCTCGGACGCGATCTCGGCGGAGATCTACGAGGTCGACCCCGTCGACGGCGTCTTCGGCGACGGCAACGACGTCGTCACCCACTTCGACGTCGGCGTGCACGGCGTCCGCGACGGCGAGGGGCTCGCGTTCGACGCGGTGCGCAACACGCTGCTCGTCGGCGATCGTTCCTCGCGGCGGATCTACGAGATCACCAAGGGCAACGAGCTCCTGCGCGTGATCGACGCGCGCGTGCCCGGCCTCACGGTCCTGTCGGGGCTCGAGGTCGCGCCCGCGCCCGGCAACCCGTCCCGGCGCGACTACTGGATCGTCGACCGCGCCGTCGACAACGGGCCGAACCCGAACGAGAACGACGGGAAGATCTTCCAGGTCTCCGCGCCGGCGGGGCCGGTGGACGCGCCGCCGACGGTCGCGCTCACGGGCCCGGCCGAGGGCGCGACGGTGTCGGGTGCGGTGGTGGTGCAGGCGGCCGCGTCCGACGACGTGGGCGTGACCCAGGTGCAGTTCTCGGACGGCGCGACCGCCATCGGGACGGACACGAACGGTGCGGACGGGTGGTCGGTGACGTGGGACACGACCGGCACGGCCGACGGCGCGCACACGTTGCGGGCGACGGCGACCGACACCGCCGGCCAGACCGCCACCACGACGCGCACCGTCACGGTGCGCAACGGCACGCCGGGCACGCCGACGGTGCTCGAGGTGCGCATCGCCGCCGGCAACGACGACGTCGAGGAACGGCTCTCCGACGGCCGGATCGACCGGGCGAGCACCGACCTCGACCTGATGCTCGACAACACGGTGGTCCAGAGCGCGGTCGGCCTCCGGTTCCTCGGTCTCACGATCCCGCGCGGGGCGGTCGTCACGAGCGCCTGGGTGCAGTTCCGCGCGGACGAGTCCTGGTCCGACCCGACGACCCTGCGGATCGACGCCGTCGCGAGCGACTCCGCGCCCGCGTTCGGCACCGCGCGCTTCTCGCTGTCGGGCTCGGCCCGCACCGGCGCGTCCACCGACTGGGTCGTCCCGGGATGGGTCGAGCGCCGCCAGGGGCCCGAGCAGCGGACCCCCGATCTCGCCGCAGTGCTCCAGGAGCTCGTGAACCGGCCGGGCTGGCAGCCGGGCAACGCCGTCGCCCTCGTGGTCTCCGGCAACGGCCGCCGGGTCGCGAAGGCCTACGAAGCGGGCGCCGCCTCGGCCGCCCTCCTGCACGTCGAGTACACCGTCACGTCGCCCTAGCGGCTTGTGCGGCCACCCGTCACCGGCAAGCATCCCGGCCGGAACCGCCGCCGGAACCCCGCCCATGACGACGACCGCCCGCGCCGACCGAGCGACGGCGCACCGAACCCTCCTCGCGGCGACGGTCGCGGTCGCCGCCGTCGTCGCGGCCCTCGGATCGGTCCACCCGATGTTCCTCGCCGACGACTGGGGACACGTCGGCGAGGCGGCGTGGAGCCGGCGCGGGGGCCTCTACCTGCGGCCGGTGGTGGACCTCTCGTTCTGGCTGGACCGCTCCGTGCACGGGCTCGGGAGCGCGCGCGGGTTCCACGTGACGAACCTCGCGCTCCACGCCCTGAACGGCGTACTCGTGTACCTCCTCGCGCTCCGCCTCGGCCGGGTGGGCGACGAGCGGGACCGCACCCTGCCGTTCCTCGCCGCGGCGGGCGCCGGGTTCTGGGTGGTGCTGTCGGGCCACGCCAACGCGGTGTCCTGGGTCGTCGGCCGCGGCGACCTGCTCGCCACGGCGTTCGTGCTCGGGTCGTTCTGGTGGTACCTGCGTCACCGCGAACGCGGGGACCCTCGGTCCCTCGCGGCCGCCCTCGGGTGTTACCAGGTCGCCGTGTTCGCGAAGGAGACGGTCCTGGCGTGGCCCCTCGCCCTGGTCGCGTTCGAGGCGTGCCTCCTCCTGCTCGCACCCGGCCCGGCGCCGCCGGCGCGACGGGTGCGGGCGCTGTGCACGCCGCTCCTGTTCGTCGGGCCCGTCGTCGTCAACCTCGCGGTCCGTACCGTGCTCGACATCCGCAGCTCGGGCGACCTGACGGGCTTCGACCCGACGCGCCTCGCGCCCCGCGCGTTCCAGCACCTCATGCGGTCCCTGCTGCCGGCCGAGGCGTTCGAGGCCACCGCCCCGTTGTGGCGCAGCGACCTCGTCCAGCTCGCGGTGCTGGCGGCGGTCGCGGGCGGTCTCGCCTGGGGCCATCTCCGTCGGGAGCCCGGCGACCCGCTGCCGGCGCGCACGATCGCGCTCGGTGCGATGTTCGTCGCCGTGATCGCGCCTGCGTCGCAGAAGGCGGAGTCGCTCCTCACCTCCGATCTCGCGACGCGGCTCAACCACCTCCCGAGCGCACTCGTCGTGCTCGCGGCGGTGCTGGTGCTCGTGCAGGTGTGGTCCCGCGCGCCGCGCCTGCGGTTCGTCGCCGCCGCGGTTGCCGTCGCGCTCGCCGCCGCCAACCTCGTCGCGCTCCAGCACCGGAACCGGGAGTGGCGCGCGGCGGGCGACGTCACGGCCTCGATCCTCGACGACGTCGAACGCCGGGCGGGGACGGGGGAGGGACCGTTGCTCGTCGTCGCGCTCCCGGACCGGGTGGGCGACGCGTACGTGTTCCGCAACGGCTTCCGCGACGCGCTGCGCGTGCGGGGAGTGGAGCGAACCTTCGCGGTCGCCGTCGCCGACTCCTCCGTGGTGCCGTCGACGGGGGCGCGCGACCCGATCGGCGTCGCACGCGACGGCGACGCGCTCGTGTTCACCGCGGCGGCCGGTGGCTGGTACCGGCTGGCCGACCACCCGGGGCTGTTCGAGACCGAGGCGCTCGGGCCGGCGTCGTTCCGGCTCTCCGCGGACCCCGCGGCCCGGGTCGTCGTCTGGTCGCAGGGGCGCCTGCGCCCGGTCGACGAACTGCTCGGCGCCGCCGGGGGCGGCTGAGACGCCCGCCCCGGCCGCGCCCCCGGCCCGCGGGGCCCGCGGTCCCCGCGCGTGGCGGGTCAGGGGCAGTACTGGAGGCCCGCCCCGCCCTCCTGCAGGTGCCGGCGCACGAACTCGGCGTACGCGGCGCGGCCGGCGGTCGTGAGGTGGTAGCCGTCCGTCGTGAACCAGTCCGCGTGGCAGCCGGCGTACTGGCGCCAGTCGAGCAGCCGCGCGTTGGGGTGGCGTTGCACGCCCCGCGCGAGCGTCGCGTTCACCTCGGCCTCCCAGGACCGCGGCATGCGGGCGGTGAGGAAGTAGGCGAGGCGCCGGTCGCCGATCGTCGCCATGAGATGATCGAACTCGCCGTCGCCGAAGCGTCCGTTGGTGCCGAGGTGGATGACGAACACCTCGGGGGTGACCCCGAGGGACGCGTAGTCCTCGACCACCTTGATCGACTGCGCGAACTGCCGGCTCTTGATCGCGTCGACGATCATCCCCGGGATCGCGCGCGCCAGTGCGTTCGACGCACCGGCCATCACCGAGTCGCCGATGCCCATCGGGGAGACGACGGGCGGGGCGGTGGTCGTCGGCGCCGCCGTCGTCGACGGCGTGGTGGCGCCCGTGCCGGTGGGCGCCGAGGAGCCGGCCCGCCCGGTGGTGTCGGTGGTGGTGCGCCCGCCGGCCGGCGTCACGTCGGCGCAGAGCCCGGCGAGCCGCGCGTCGCCGGGCGGCGCGGTCGAGCAGATGACGGCGATCGCGTCGGGGTCGAGCGCGTCGCCGTCCTCGCCGTCACCCGCACCGGCCTCCTGCTCGTCGCCACGGCGCGAGTCGGCGCCGGCGAGCGTCGCCCCGAGCGACACGGCCACCAGCGAGACGGTCAGCACGGCGCCGAGCCCGCCGAGCGCGAGGCGGCGGCGGTGGCCGCCGCGCGCGGTGCGGACCCGTTCCACGTACCGGCCGATCGCGCCCTGACGGATGGGGACCTCGACGTAGCGGTACGAGAGCGCGGCGATCGCCAGGGTCAGGCCGAACCGGACGACCACGACCGCGGGCGGCCACCACGTGTTGTCGAGGTTCGGGCGGGTGATCGCGAAGATCGGGTAGTGCCACAGGTAGATGCCGTACGAGCGCTGGCCGACCCACACGAGCGGGCGCAGCGCGAGCAGGCGGCCGACGTCCGAGACCGGGTGCACGGTCGCGGCGATCACGAGCAACGTCGCGAGGTCGACGAGCAGGAAGCCCCCGCGGAACGTGCCGGGGTCCTCGAAGTGCCAGGTGCGGAAGGCGTGCCACAGCACGAACAGGCCGGCCGCACCGGCCGCGTCGAGGAGCAGCCGGGCGCCGCGTCCCGGCCGCCGGCGGATGCGGTACGGCACCCAGACGAACGCGAGCGCGCTGCCGAGCAGCAGGCCCGAGAGGCGGGTGACGGTCGAGAAGTACGCGGCGGAGGGATCGGTCGCGCCCAGCCCGTCACCGCGCACGGCCGCCATGAGCACGGCCGACGCGAGGGCGGTGCCGACGGTCGCGGCGAGCATGCGCGTGCGGCCGAGGTGCTTCAGCCCTGCGACGAGCGCGATCGGCCAGACCAGGTAGAACTGCTCCTCGATCGCGAGCGACCACAGGTGGCGCAGCAGCGGCGGCCGGCCCTCCTGCGCGGCGTAGGGCAGGTCGATCTGCCACCAGTTGCTCGTGTAGGTGACCGCGCCGACGACGTCGCGCCGCAGGTCGTCGATCGCGTCCGGCAGGAACGCCAGCGCGTAGCACACGACGACCGCGAGCATCAGCGCGAGCGCGGGGAGCAGCCGCCGCGCGCGCCGCAGCCAGAAGGCGCCGAGCGCGATCCGGCCGGTACGTCGCCGCTCCGCCAGCAGCAGCGCGGTGATGAGGTAGCCGCTGATGACGAAGAACACCTCGACGCCCAGGAAGCCGCCGGGCATCCAGTTGTGCATCGGCCCGCCCAGCCCGCCCGCCTGGCCGAGCTCGAAGTAGTGGTAGACGAGCACGGCCAGCACCGAGACCGCGCGGAGGCCGTCGATGCCGGGCACGTAGCGCAGCGATGCGCGGGCGACGGGGGCCGTGGGGGCCCGGGATACCTTCGTCACGGGGTGTCTCGAGGTTCCTCGGCCCTTCGGGGTGGGGGACCGGTCCCGATTATCGCGGCTCGGCTCGGGGATCTCGTGCTCCCGCCCCGCCGGCGGGGCGGGGCGGGCGCCGCCCCGGTCAGGGGGTGACGGCGCCGTCGCCGAGGTGGGCCCGGATCCAGCCGCGCAACGGTACGTCCTCGTCGGCCGGGTCGAAGTAGCCGTTCGCGCCGGTCGGGGCCGCGCCGAGGAGCTGGCGGCGCACCGGGTCGCAGCGCGCGAAGAGCGCGTCGTGCTGCATGCGCGACTTGGGCCGCAGCCACCGGTAGGAGTACCCGTACGTCAGGAACACGCGCGTCGTGTCGGAGGTGTTGGTGCTCGCGGCGTGCCAGATCCGGCGGTCGAACAGGATCGCGTCGCCGGCCGCGGCGGTGACCTCGGTCGCGCCGGGGGGCTGTTCCCCGAGCGGGACGTCGGGCCGGCCCAGGCGGTGGCTGCCCGGCACGACGCACAGGTTGCCCATGCCGGGCCGCGGGAGGTCGGTGAGGAAGTAGCCGACCTTCACCGACACCCTCGGGTGGGGGGGCGGCGTCTCGAAGTCGAGGTTCATCCGGTTGTTGTCCTGGTGCCACCCGTAGCCGCCGGCGGGGGCGCCCGCCGGCGCCGGGGGTGTCACGACGAGCTGGGTGTGGAAGAGCTGGATGTTCCAGCCGAGGATCCCGAAGACCTTCGGGAAGACCGTCGGGAGGTCGACGAGGTCGAGGAAGGCGTCGTCCGCCTCGATCAGGTCGTGGCGGTTGCACACGTGGTGCGGCGTGACGCCCGGCTCCGCGCGGTACTCGGCGTCGAGCCGCTCGGCGGCGCGCAGCAGGGCGGAACGGCGTTCGGGGTCGAGGACCTGGCGCAGCAGGAGGAAGCCGTCCCGCTCGAACGCCGCGCGCTCGGCGTCGGTCAGCCGGTGCGCGACGGCGACCCCGGGGTCCGCGAGGAGGGTCATGGCCGCAGTGTCACCCCGGCGCGGGCGCCGGTGGGCACGCCGTCGGCGACGAAGACCTGGCCGTTCACCAGGGTGCAACGGTAGCCGGACGATCGCTGCACGTAACGCCCGGCGCCGCCGGGGAAGTCGGTCACGTACTCCGGGACCGGGAGCGCCAGCGCGTCGAGGTCGACCACGTTCACGTCGGCGAACGCACCCGGCGCCAGGATCCCCCGGCCCCGCAGCCCGAACAGCGCCGCCGGGTCGGAGGTCAGCCGCCGGATCCCGTCCGCGACCGTGAAGCGGCCGCGGTCGCGCACCCAGTGGAGGAGGAACCACGTCGGCAGCGACGCGTCCATGATCATCCCGACGTGCGCGCCGGAGTCGCCGAGGCCGACGAGGATCCGCGGGTGGCCGAGCATCTCCTCGACGGCGGCCATCCGCTGGTTGAGGAACGGGAAGCTGAACACCGCCCGGCCCCGGGTGGCGCGTGCGATGCGGACGAACGCCGCCGCCACCGACTCGCCCGCGCGCGCGGCGATCGCCCCGAGCGAGCGCGTGCGGTCCTCCGAGTAGTCGACGTCGCCGTCGGTGAGCACGTACACGCCGTCCCACGGCAGCGGCGGGGTGTGGGCCTCGGCCTCGCGCACCAGCGCGCCGCGGCGCTCGCCGTCGTCGAGCGCGGCGAGGCGCTCCTCGAGCGGCAGGTCGCGCAGCGCCCGCCACCCGGGCGCGGCGTCGAAGAAGGTCCGGTGGTGCAGCCCGAAGAGCAGGCCGATCCCGCGCGCGGTGGTCTGGGGCCGCAGCTCGGCCCCGGCGCGGGCCTCCTCGTCCACGAGGCCGAGCACGACGCGGTAGAGGTCCGGCCCGGCGTCGCTCTGGGCGAGCCCGAAGGTGACGGGCCGGCCGGTGCGGCGGTTCACCTCGGCCATCCAGTGCACCTCGGCGCGGGTGCCCTCGTGGTGCTCCCCGGGGCGCTCGAACCGGGGCGCCACCTCGTAGACCCCCTTGCCGTGCGCGCCGAGCACGCCCGCGATCGCGAGGAGCTCGTCCTCCCGCGCCCAGGTGCCCGGCACCGGGCGGCCGTCGGGCACGCGGTGCAGCAACGTACGCGACGTCGAGAACCCCAGCGCCCCCGCCTCCATCGCCTCGTCCACGAGGGCGCACATCGCGGCGATCTCGTCGGGGGTCGCGGGGTCGTCGTCGAGGGCGCGCTCGCCCATCACGTAGTGGCGCAGCGCGCAGTGGCCGACCATGCCGCCCACGTTGACGCCCTTGGGCATGTCGTCGACCGCGGCGAGGTACTCGCCGTAGGTCTCCCAGCCGAACCGCAGGCCGGCGAGGATCGACGCGGCGGGGACGTCCTCCACCGACTCCATGAGCTCCGCGAGCCACGCCTCCTGGCCGGGCCGCACGGGGGCGAAGGCGACGCCGCAGTTGCCGAGCACGACGGAGGTGACGCCGTGCCAGCACGACGAGGTGGCGTCGGGGTCCCAGGCGAGCTGCGCGTCGAGGTGCGTGTGCACGTCGACGAAGCCCGGCGTCACGTACGCGCCGGACGCGTCGATCTCGCGCCGCCCGCCGGCGTCGAGGTCGCCGACCGCGACGACCCGGTCCCCGTCGATCGCGACGTCGGCGCGCCGCGGCGGGGCGCCGGTGCCGTCGACGACCGTCCCGCCGCGCACGACGACGTCGTGGGTCATGGGCGGAACACTACGGCGTGCGGGTTACCCTGGCGACGTGGTGCGCACCGCTCCCCGGACCGTCGACGACGTGCGCCGCGGCCTCGCCGCCCACGACTACCTGGCCGACGAGGGGCTCGCCACCTCGATCTTCCTGGCCCTGGCCCTGGAGCGGCCGCTGCTGCTCGAGGGCGAGGCGGGGGTCGGCAAGACCGAGGTGGCCAAGGTCCTCGCGCGCTGGACCGGCGGCGAGCTGCTGCGGCTCCAGTGCTACGAGGGCATCGACGCCGCGCAGGCCGTGTACGAATGGGACTACTCGCGCCAGTTGCTGCACCTCCGGGCGGTCGAGGCCGGTGGCGGCGAGGTGGTCGAGGACGAGCTCTACTCCGACCGCTTCCTCGTCAAGCGCCCGCTGCTCGCCGCCGTGGCGCACGAGGGGGACGTCCCCCCGGTGCTGCTCGTCGACGAGATCGACCGCGCCGACGACGAGTTCGAGGCGTTCCTGCTCGAGATCCTCTCCGACTGGGCGGTCTCGGTGCCGGAGCTCGGCGTCGTGCGGGCCGAGGTGCCCCCGATCGTCGTGCTCACCTCGAACCGGACGCGTGACGTGCACGACGCGCTCAAGCGCCGGTGCCTCTACCACTGGATCCCGCACCCCGACTTCGAGCGCGAGCTGGCGATCCTGCGGGTACGCGCACCCGGGGTGCCCGACGCGCTCGCCCGCGACGTGGCCGCCGCGGTGGAGGCGCTGCGCCGGCTCGAGCTGTACAAGCCGCCGGGCGTGGCCGAGACGATCGACTGGGCGCAGGCGCTCGCGACGCTGGGTACGGCCCGGCTCGACGAGAAGACGGTCGACGTCACGCTCGGCACGATCCTCAAGTACCGGGAGGACCAGGAGCGCGTGCGGGCACACGGCGTCGGCGCGCTCGTGGAGGCGGCGGTGGCGCGCAGTGCCTGAGCCCGCCGCCGACCGGATCGCCGTCGCGTTCGCGCGCGTGCTGCGCGCGGCGGGCCTCGACGTCCCGGTGGGCGCGACGCTCGACCTCGCCCGCGCGCTGGCGTGCGTCGGCCTCGCCCGCCGCGACGACGTGTACTGGGCCGGGCGGGCGACACTGGTGAAGCGGCCCGAGGCGGTCGCGACCTACGACGCGGCCTTCGAGGCGTTCTGGGCGGGCGGGGCCCCCGGCCCCGGCGAGCGCCCCGGGCCGGCGGCGGTCGAGCTGGCCCTCGCGTTCGACGACGGCGACGGACCCGCCGACGACGAGGCCGCGGACGGGCCCGAGGTCCCGGTCGTCACCGTCCGGTGGAGCCCCCGCGAGGTGCTGCGCCACCGCGACTTCGCGTCCTACACCCCGGCCGAGTTCGCCGAGGCGCGCGCGCTGATGGCCGACCTGCGGTTCGCGGGCGCGACCCGTCCGTCGCGCCGGCGGCGCGCCTCCCGCCGCCGGACCGCGAGCCCCGACGTCCGCCGCACGGTGCGGTGCGCGCTGCGGGCCGGGGGTGAGCCGATCGCGCGCCGCTACCTGGCGCCCGCGCCGCAGCGGCGCCGGCTGGTGCTGCTGCTCGACGTCAGCGGGTCGATGGAGCCGTACGCGCGCGCGTTCGTCCGGTTCCTGCACGCCGCCGTGACCAGCCGGGCCCGCGTCGAGGCCTTCGCCCTGGGGACGCGCCTCACGCGCATCACCCGCGAACTGCGGTCGCGCGACCCGGACGCGGCCCTGCGCGACGCCGCCCGGCGGGTGCTCGACTGGTCGGGCGGGACGCGCCTCGGCGCGGTGCTGCGCGAGTTCAACGACGAGTGGGGCGTGCGGGGCACGGCGCGGGGCGCGGTGGTCGTCGTGCTCTCCGACGGCTGGGACCGCGGCGACCCGGCGCTCCTGGCGGAGCAGATGGCGCGCCTGGCACGCGTCGCGCACCGGGTCGTGTGGGTCAACCCGCTGAAGGCGACCCCCGGCTACGCACCGCTCGCGCAGGGGATGGCGGCGGCGCTGCCGTACGTCGACGAGTTCGTGGAGGGGCACTCGTTCGCCGCGCTGGAGGAGCTCGCGGAGGTGATCGGTCGATGAGGGACGTGCTCGACGACATCGAGCGATGGCGGGCCGCGGGCCGGCGCGTCGCGGTCGCCCGCGTCGTCGGGACCGAGGGGTCGAGCCCGCGTGACCCCGGCGCGGCCATGGCCGTGAGCGACACCGGCGAGGTGGCGGGCTCCGTGTCGGGCGGCTGCGTCGAGGGTGCCGTCGTCGAGGCGGCCCTGGAGGTGCTGGCGGGGGAGCGCGAGCGGGGTGTGGTCTCGTTCGGGTACTCCGACGACGAGGCCTTCGCCGTGGGGCTCACCTGCGGCGGCACGATCCACGTGTTCGTCGAACCGCTCGACTGGTAGGCGGCGGTGGGGACGGTCTACGAGGAGCTGCGCGACCTGCTGCGCGCCGGGCGCCCCGTCGCGCTCGCGACGGTGATCGCCGGGCCGCACGTGGGCGCGAAGCTGCTGGTGCGGCCGGGCGAGGAGCCGCTCGGCACGCTCGGGGACCCCGACCTCGACCGGGTCGTCGCCCGTGACACGCTCGCCGAGCTGGAGGCGGGCCTCACCTCGACCCGCCACTACGGCGCGCACGGCGAGGCACGGGAGGACGCCGTACACGTCTTCATCGAGTCCTTCGCGCCGCCGCCGCGCATGATCGTCTTCGGGGCGGTCGACTTCACGGGGGCGCTCGTGCGGGTCGCCAAGGTGCTGGGCTACCGGGTCACGGTCTGCGACGCCCGGGCGGTGTTCGCGACCGTGCAGCGGTTCCCGCTGGCCGACGAGGTCGTGAACGACTGGCCCGACCGCCACCTCGCGAAGGTCGGCGACGAGCTGGGCCCGCGCGACGCCGTGTGCGTGCTCACCCACGACCACAAGTTCGACGTCCCGGCCATCGCCGCGGCGGTGCGGACGGGGGTCGGCTACATCGGGGCGATGGGTTCGCGCCGCACGCACGAGGGCCGCCTGGCCCGGCTGCGCGACGCGGGCCTCACCGACGAGGACCTGGCGCGCGTCCGGTCCCCGATCGGCCTCGACATCGGGGCGCGCACGCCGGAGGAGACCGCGATCTCGATCTGCGCCGAGATCGTCGCGGCCCGCACCGGCCGCCAGGGACGTCCCCTGCGCGACACGGCGGGCCCGATCCACTGACCACCGGCGGCACGCGACGGGAGGCAGGGCATGGACCTGGGCATCGCAGGGCGGCGGGCGGCCGTCGCCGCCGCGTCGCAGGGCCTCGGGTACGGGGTCGCGCAGGCGCTCGCGCGCGAGGGGGTGCAGGTCGCGATCTGCGGCCGGCGGCGCGACGCGGTCGAGGCGGCGGCGGCCCGCATCGGCGGCGGCTGTGTGCCGCTCGTCGCGGACGTCTCGACGCCCGACGGTGCCGCCGCGTTCGTCGCCGCCGCACGCGACGCCCTCGGCGGGGTGGACATCCTGGTGGCCAACGCGGGCGGGCCGCCGGCGGGCACGTTCGCGACGACGACCGTCGAGCAGTACCTCGACGCGTTCGAGCTCAACTGCCGCTCCGCGATCGCCATGTGCTACGCGGCCGTGCCCGCCATGCGGGCCCAGCGGTGGGGGAGGGTGCTCGCGATCACCTCGGTGGCGGTGCGCCAGCCGATCCCCAACCTGATCCTGTCGAACACGGCGCGCGCCGGGCTCACCGGGTTCCTCAAGACGCTCGCCCGCGAGGTCGCCGCGGACGGCGTCACGGTCAACTCGCTGCTCCCCGGCTTCCACGAGACCGAACGGCTCGCCGGCCTCTACGAACCGGACGCCCTCGCCGAACTGGCGGGCTCGGTCCCGGCGGGGCGGCTCGGCGACCCGGCCGACTTCGGGAGCGTCGCCGCGTTCCTGTGCTCCGAGCACGCGTCGTTCGTGACCGGGACCGCGACGCCGGTCGACGGCGGCGCGTACGCCGGCCTGCTCTGACGCCGCTACGGCACGCGCTCGGTCGCGACCTGCCGGGCCCAGCGGTAGTCGGGCTTGCCCGACGGGCTGCGCTCCACCTGGTCGACCACCACGAGGTGGCGCGGGACCTTGTAGCGGGCGAGCGCGGTGCTCGCGTGCTCGCGCAGGTCCTCGAGCGTGGGTGCACGGCCCTCCCGGGGGGCGACGACCGCGGTCACCGCCTCGCCCCAGCGCTCGTCGGGCACGCCGACGACGACCGCGTCGAACACGTCGGGGTGGCTCTTGAGGACGGCCTCGACCTCCTCGGGGAAGACCTTCTCGCCGCCGGTGTTGATGCACTGGGAGCCGCGCCCGAGCACGGTGATCGTGCCGTCCTCCTCGATCACGGCCCGGTCGCCGGGCACGGCCCAGCGGACGCCGTCGATCTCGACGAACGTCGCGGCCGTCTTCTCCGGGTCCTTGTAGTAGCCGATCGGGACGTGGCCGCGGCGCGCGAGCAGGCCGACCTCCCCGGGCGGCGCGACCCGGCCGTCGTCGGTGATGACCGTCGTGGCGTCGTTCATGCGGAAGCGCGGGCCCTTCTCGGTCACGTCGACCGCGCCCTGCGCGCCGGTCTCGGAGGCGCCGAACGCGTCGAGCACCATGACGTGCGGCGCGACCTGCGCGATCTGCTCCTTGATCGTCGGCGAGAGGATCGCGCCGCCGGAGACGATCGCGAAGAGTGACGGCGGGACGTGGTCGCGCGCGGCGAGGGCGTCGACCATCGGCCGTGCCATCGCGTCGCCGACGAGGCTCACGACCTGCGCACCCTCCCGCTCGACGAGGTCCCACAGCTCGGCCGCGTCGAGGGAGTGCTGCGTGTTCAGCACGACGGTGTTGCCGGCGAACATGCCGATCAGCGTCGTCCACTGCGCCTGGCCGTGCATGAGCGGGGCCATGGCGAGCGTGATGCCGGGCGTCTCCGAGACGTGTTCGACGATCGCCTCCGGGGTCTCGATCGGCGGGCCGCCGTAGTTCCCGCCGCCGAGCGCGGCGAAGAAGATGTCCTCCTGGCGCCACATGACACCCTTCGGCAGCCCCGTCGTGCCGCCCGTGTAGAGGATGTACAGGTCGTCGGGGGAACGTGCCGGCAGCCCGTCGCGCGGCCCGCGGCCGGCGTGGATCGCGTGCTCGTAGTCGACGGCGGGAAGCGCCCCGAGCTCCTCGCCGCTCCCGTCCTCCACGACGACGAGGTGCTCGAGGCGCGCCAGCGCGGGCGCCACGGCCGCGACCTTCGGGGCGAAGCGGCGTTCGAACACGAGCGCCACCAGGTCCGCGTTGTCGAACAGGTAGCGGAGCTCGTCGGCGACGTACCGGTAGTTCACGTTCACCGGGACCGCCCGGGCCTTGTAGCAGCCGAGCATCGCCTCGACCCATTCGGCCCGGTTGTACGAGTAGATGCCGACGTGCGAGCCCGGCCGTACCCCGACGTCGACGAGATGGCGCGCGAACGCGGTCGCGCGGTCGTCGAGCTCCCGGTAGGTCAGGCGGCGGTCGCCCGCGACGAGCGCGAGCCGGTCGGGGACCGTGTCGGCGACGCGCTCGAACAGGTCGGCGAGGTTGAATTCCATGCCCCTCACCCTAGGCCGTAGGGTCGCGGCGGTGGCCGGTTGGACGTCCGAGGCCCGGGCGTACCCCTCGGGCGTCGTCGCGACGCCGCACTACCTCGCGACGGCCGCGGGGCTCGCGGTGCTCGACCGCGGCGGGAACGCGATGGACGCCGCGATCGCCGCGAACCTGGTGCTCGGGGTGGTGACCCCCTACCTGTGCGGCTTCGGCGGCGACGTGCTCGCGATCGTCTGGGACGGCGGGCTCCACGGGTACCTCGGCGTGGGACGGTCGCCGGCCGCGGCGACCGTCGACGGCGTGCGGGAGCGCACGGGCGCCGAGGAGATGCCCGTGTTCGGGCCGCACACCGTCACCGTCCCGGGCGCGCCGCGGGGCTGGTTCGACCTGCTCGAACGCTTCGGCACGCGCACGTTCGGGGACCTCGCGACGCCCGCGCTGCGGTACGCAACCGAGGGGTTCCCCCTGACGCGCCGCGGCGCGCGGTACTTCTCGGGGACGCGGGCCCTCTACGACCACTTCGGCCTGCCCGACTTCGGGCGCGCCCATCCCCGCACCGGACCCGGCGACGTGGTCCGCCAGCCCGGGCTCGCCCGCACGATCCGGACGCTCGCCGAGGAGGGCCCGGCCGCCTACTACGAGGGCCCGATCGCCGACGCGATCGTCGAGCGGCTCGGGCGCGACGGGTCGTTCATGACCGCCGGCGACCTGGCCGCGCACGCCGGGGAGTGGGTCACGCCGCTGCGGGCGGGGTTCCACGGCGTCGAGGTGGCCGAGCTCCCCCCGCCGACGCAGGGCGTGACCGCGCTCGCGGCGCTGCGCGTGGCGGAGGCCCTGGACCTGCCGGCCGACGGCGCGGCGCGCACCCACCTCCTCGTCGAGGCGACGAAGCGGGCGCTGGTGGACCGCAACCGGTTCGTCGGTGACCCCGCCGCGATGACGGTGGCGGCCGAGGACCTGTACGCCCACGAGCGGGTCGCGGCGCTCGCCGCGGCGATCGACCCGGACCGGGCGTGGCGACCACCGCCCGACCCGGGGCCGGACGGCGGCACCGCGTACCTGTGCGCGGCGGACCGTGACGGCCTGCTCGTCTCGCTGATCCAGACGAACTTCACGGCCGCGGGCTCGGGGGTGCGCGTCGAGCCGTGGGGGATCAACCTGCACAACCGCGGCTCGTCGTTCCGGTTCCGCCCCGGCCACCCGAACGCGCTCGGCGGCGCCAAGCTCCCGATGCACACGCTGATCCCGGCCCTCGCGCTGCGCGGCGGCCGGCCCTGGCTCGTGTTCGGCGCGATGGGCGGCCACACCCAGGCCCAGACGCACCTCCAGCTCCTCGTGCGCACCGTCGTCGACGGCGACGACCCGCAGGCCGCGATCAGCGCGCCGCGCTGGGCGCTCGACCCGGACCACTGGCACCTCGGGGTCGAGTCGCGGTTCCCGGAGGCCTGGCGGGCGGACCTCGCGGCGCGGGGCCACGAGCTGCGCGTCGTCCGTGCGTACGACGACGGGATGGGGCACGCGCACGCCGTCGAGGTCGCCGCGGCCGGCTACCGGGTCGCGACCGACCCCCGGGCCGAGGGCGCGGCGGCGGGGATCTGACCGCGGGCGCCTACGCTGCACGCCATGGCCGGCGCGACGCGGGTGTGGACCATCCCGAACGCCATCTCGGTCGCCCGCCTCGGGTGCGTCCCCGTGTTCCTGTGGCTGCTGTGGGGTGCCGACGCAGGGCTCGCCGCGGCGGCGCTCCTCGCCGTACTGGGCGCGACCGACTGGGTCGACGGGTGGATCGCGCGGCGCTACGACCAGGGCAGCGAGCTCGGGAAGGTCCTCGACCCGACCGCGGACCGGGTGCTGCTGGTCGCCGCGGCGGTCGCGCTCCTCACCCAGGACATGCCGGGCCCGGTCGACGTGGTGCTGTGGATCGTGCTCGTGCGCGAGACGGTGATCGCGGCGGTCACCGTCGGGCTCGGGATCGCCGGCGCCCGGCGCATCGACGTCGTGTGGGCCGGCAAGGCCGGCACGCTCGCCGTCATGTTCGCGCTGCCGATGTTCCTCGCCGCCGAGTCGGTCCCGTCCGGCGCGGCGTCGGTGGGCTTCGCCGTCGCCGGGTGGGGGTTCGCGATCGGCGGGGTCGTGCTCGGGTACTACGCCGCGGCCAGGTACGTCCCGGCGGCTCGCCTCGCGCTCGCCGAGGGCCGGGCCGCGCGCCGACGCGTGGAGGTCACCACATGAAGGCGGTCATCCTGGCGGGAGGTGAGGGGACCCGCTTGCGCCCGCTCACGAGCAACTCCCCGAAGCCGATGATGCCCATCGCGAACGTGCCGATGATGGAGCACATCGTCCACCTGCTCGCGAAGCACGGCTTCGACGACATCGTCGTGACCGTCGCGTTCCTCGCGAACCACATCCGCAACTACTTCGGCGACGGGTCCGACTTCGGCGTCAGGATGCGGTACGCGACCGAGGAGTCGCCGCTCGGCACGGCCGGTTCGGTCCGCAACGCGATGCAGGAGCTCGACGAGACGTTCCTCGTGATCTCCGGCGACGTGCTGACCGACGTCGACCTGTCGCGGATGGCGCAGGCCCACCGTGACGCGCAGGCCTTCGTCTCGATCGGCCTGAAGCGGGTCGAGAACCCCGTCGAGTTCGGCATCGTCATCACGCGCGACGACGGCACCATCGAACGGTTCCTCGAGAAGCCGACGTGGGGGCAGGTCTTCTCCGACACGATCAACACCGGCATCTACGTGCTGGAGCCCGGGATCTTCGACTTCATCCCCGAGGGCCAGGTCGTCGACTTCTCCGGCGACGTCTTCCCGGCGGTGCTGGAGCGGGGCCTCAAGCTGCACGGGCACGTGATGGACGGCTACTGGGAGGACGTCGGCACGCTCGAGGCCTACCGCCGGGCGCACGAGGACATCCTCGACGGCCGCGTCGGCGTGCAGCTCGACGGCTTCCAGCTCCGCGAGGGCGTCTGGCTCGGCGAGAACGCCGACCTCTCCCCGGAGGCGACCGTCGAGGGGCCGGTGCTCATCGGCGACAACAGCCGCGTCGAGGCCGGGGCCGTCCTGCGCCCGTACACGGTGCTCGGCAGCGACGTCGTGGTGAAGGGTGACGCCGTGCTCGAACGGACGGTCGTCCACGACCACGCCTACGTGGGCCCGGGGGCGCGCCTGCGCGGCGCGGTCCTCGGCCGGGCGAGCGACGTGCGCGACGGCGCCGTGCTCGAGGAAGGCGTCGTGGTCGGCGACGAGTGCTTCGTCGGCGCGCACGCCGTCGTGAACCCGTCGGTCAAGATCTACCCGTTCAAGTCGGTCGACGCGGGGGCCCTCGTCACGTCGTCGATCGTGTGGGAGTCGAAGGGCGCGCGGACCCTGTTCGGTCGGCGGGGCGTGCGCGGACTCGCCAACGTCGACGTCACCTCCGAGGTCGCGGTGCGGCTCGCGATGGCGTACGGCACCGCGCTGAAGAAGGGCTCCATCGTCTGCACGAGCCGCGACACGAGCCGGACGGCCCGGGCGCTCAAGCGGGCGTTCATCGCCGGCCTCAACCTCAGCGGCGTCCACGTCCAGGACCTGGAGCTCGCGACGGTGCCGTTGACGCGCTTCCAGGTGCGCAGCGAGCGGGCGCAGGGCGGCGTCAGCGTCCGGCTCGCCCCCGACGACCCCGACAGCGTCGAGATCCGGTTCATGGACGAGCGGGGCGCCGACATCGACGAGGGGACGCAGCGCAAGATCGAGCGGCTCCTGTACCGCGAGGACTTCCGCCGTGCGTTCGCGGGCGACATCGGCGACATCGTGTTCCCGCCGCGCGCGATCGAGTTCTACACGGCCGCGCTGGAGCGCAGCGTCGACGCCGAACGGTTGCAGCGGCGCCAGTTCAAGGTCGTGCTCGACTACTCGTTCGGGGCCGCCTCGGTGGTCATGCCGAACGTGCTGCCCAAGATCGGCGCGAACGTCCTGGCCGTGAACCCGTTCGCGGCGACCGCGGGCGCGACGTCCGCCAGCGAGGACCTCGAGACCCGGCTGAAGGCGATGGGCGACCTCGTGCGGACGTCGGGCTCCGACCTCGGGTACGTGATCGACCCCGACGGCGAGACCGGCACGATCGTCGACGACCAGGGCCAGGCGCTCACCCCCGACCAGGCGCTGCTGGTGCTGCTCAGCCTGCTCGGGGACGCCCGGCCCGGGTCGCACGTCGCGCTCCCGGTGTCGGTGAGCCGCGAGGCCGAGCGGATCGCGCAGCGGGGCGGCCTGCGGATCACCTGGACGAAGCTGTCGGCCGCGCACCTCATGCAGGTGGCCGGCCGGGGCGGCGTCGAGTTCGCGGCCTCGCAGGAGGGCGGCTTCATCTGGCCGCGGTTCCTGCCGGCGTACGACGCGGCGGCGACCCTGGTGAACCTCCTCGACCTGCTCGCCGCGCTGGGCCGGCCGCTGTCGGAGCTGGTCGCGGCGGTGCCCACGCCGCACGTCGCGCACGAGGCGGTGCCGACGCCGTGGGAGCGCAAGGGCGCGGTGATGCGGGGGATCATGGAGCGGGCGAAGGACCACGACGTCGTGCTGGTCGACGGCGTGAAGATCCTCTACGACGACGGCTGGGCGCTCGTGCTCCCGGACCCCGAGCTGCCGGTCACCCACGTGTGGGCGGAGGGGCCGAGCGACATGGACGCCCGCCGCCTCGTCGCGATCCACGCGGGGCAGGTCGCCGAGCTGACGCTGTAGCGGGCGCGTCGGTACGATCCGTCGCATGGACGTCCCGGAGGACCTGCGCTACAGCCGTGAGCACGAGTGGGTGCGGATCACCGACGGGGTCGCGACCGTCGGCATCACCGACTTCGCGCAGGAGTCCCTCGGTGACGTCGTCTACGTCGGGCTGCCCACGGTCGGCACGGCGGTGCGCGCGGCCGACTCGGTGTGCGAGATCGAGTCGACGAAGTCGGTGTCGGAGATCTACGCGCCGGTGTCGGGCACGGTGCAGGCCGTCAACGAGCGGCTCGTCGAGTCACCGGAGCTCGTGAACCGCGACCCCTACGGCGACGGCTGGATCATGCAGATCGCGCTCGCCGAGGACCCCGGCCTCGACGCGCTCCTCGACGCGGCGGGCTACCGGGCCCTCGTCGAGTAGGGCGGGCGCGGCGCGCCGTCGCCGCCCGACGGGGCGAAGTCTCGCCGTCGACTGGAGGTCGAGGGTGTCGTTGTGGGCGGTTGCGGCACCTCTGTAGCCTGCCGGCATGGTCTGCGCGCGCTGCGGGCACGTGAACCAGGACGGCGCCCGGTACTGCTCGTCCTGCGGCGCGCCGCTCGCCGCCGACGACGACACGAGCACGATGACGCTCGCGGCGGTCGAGGCCGCCAGCGAGGAGGAGGAGCTCGAGCGGTACCTCGAGGGGCTCCCCGACGGGGTCGGCCTGCTGGTCGTGCGGCACGGGCCGGAGTCGGGCGCCTCGTACCGGCTCGACCGGGACGCGACGACGATCGGGCGCCACCCGGACTCCGACGTTTTCCTCGACGACATCACCGTGTCGCGCCGCCACGTGCGCATCGACCGCGACCCGGCGGGGTACGTGCTGCGCGACGTCGGCTCGCTCAACGGCACCTACGTGAACCGCGAGCGCGTCGACGAGGCGCGGCTCCGCCACGGCGACGAGGTGCAGATCGGCCGCTACCGGCTCAGCTTCGTGCTGGGCGGCGCGCGGGAGCGCTGATGGCGGCGCGGGCCGAGCACGTCTCGATCGGCGACGTGCTCAACCAGCTCCGCGAGGAGTTCCCCGACATCACGATCTCGAAGATCCGGTTCCTCGAGAGCCAGGGGCTCGTCGAGCCGGAGCGGACCCCGTCGGGGTACCGCAAGTTCTTCCCGGCCGACGTCGAGCGGCTGCGGTTCATCCTCCGCCAGCAGAAGGACCACTTCCTCCCGCTCAAGGTGATCAAGGACCGCCTCGACGAGATCGACCGGGCGGGGGGCTTCGCCGCCGTCGCGGGTGCGCAGGCGGGCGAGGGGACCGGGGCGCCCCCCGGCGTGCCCGCGGACGCGCCGGGGACGGGCACGTCGCGCGGCGGGGCGCGCCGGCGCGCCCGGCGGGCACCGAAGGCGGAGCCCGCGTTGTTCGAGGAGGCGCGCATCGCGCGCGAGCGGGAGGCCGCCGCCGCCGACGCGGTGCGCGACGCCGACGACGAGCCACAGGCGCTCGCGGGTGCGACGTCGGGGGTCAGCCTCACGCGCGCGGAGCTCGCGCGGGCCGCCGACCTCGGCGACGAGGAGGTCGCCCTGCTCGAGGAGTACGGCCTCATCCAGCCCGCCTACTCGTCGCGCGAGCGCGTCCTGTTCGACGAGGACGCGCTCGAGATCGCCCGGGTCGCCGGCGGGTTCATGCGGCACGGCGTCGAGCCCCGCCACCTGCGCATGTACCGGGCGTTCGCCGACCGGGAGGCGGGCCTGTTCGAGCAGGTGCTGCTGCCGTACCGGCGCCGCCGAAACCCGGAAGCGCAGGCCCGCTACGAGCAGACGCTCGCCGAGCTCGCCCGGCTCGGCCGCCAGCTCCGCACGGCCCTGCTGCGCAGCACGGTCCGGCGCTCGCTCGGCGGGTGACCGTGGACCCGACGGTGCTGCTCGACGCCGACCGCATCGAGCGGACCGTCCGGCGCCTCGGCGCCGAGATCGCCGCCGACCACCCCGACGGCGTGCTCCTCGTGGCCGTGCTCAAGGGTGCGCTCTGCTTCGCCGCCGACCTGGCCCGCCGGATCCCCGGCGTCGACGTGGAGGTCGACTTCATCTCGATCTCGCGCTTCGCGCCCGACTCGGGGCGCGTGAAGATCCTCCAGGACGTCGCCGCCGACGTCGGCGGACGCGACGTCGTGCTCGTCGAGGACATCGTCGACACCGGCCTGACGGTCGCGTACCTGCTCGGCCAGCTCGAGGCGCGCGGCCCACGCGCCGTGTCGACGTGCGCGCTCCTCGACCGCCCGCGCCGGCGGATCGTGCCCCATGAGGTGCGCTACCGCGGCTTCGAGCTCGACGACGAGTTCGTGCTCGGGTACGGGCTGCACGTGCACGACCTGTACCGCAACCTCCCGTTCGTCGTGGCCGGCTCCCGCGCCGACGTCGCCGTCGCGCCCGACTGCTACGTCCCGGCGCTGTACGGGCGGGGGGCCGGGCTGCGGGGGGCCGGTGGTAGGGTGGCCGGTGGACGAACGGAGGAGCCGTGATCCGCCTTTCGTTGATCGGGGTGCGCGTCGAAGTCCCTTCGAACCAGCCGATCGTGCTCCTGCGCGAGGAGTCCGGCCCCCGCTTCCTCCCGATCTTCATCGGCTCGCCCGAGGCCACGGCGATCGTCTACGCGCTGCAGGGACTCGAGACGCCGCGCCCGATGACCCACGACCTGTTCAAGACCGTGCTCGACGAGCTCCGGGCCACGTTGCGCCGCGTCGAGATCACCGAGCTGCACGACGGCACGTTCTACGCGGAGATCGAGATCGACCAGGACGGCACGACCCGGCGCATCTCGTCACGGCCCTCCGACGCCATCGCCCTCGCCGTCCGCTACGGGAACACGATCCCGATCTACGTGGACGAGGCGGTCCTCGAGGAGGCCGGCGTGCTGTTCGAGGCCGACGAGGAGGAGCAGGAGGTCGAGCAGTTCCGGGAGTTCCTGGACCGGGTCACCCCGGAGGACTTCGCCCAGTAGCCGTGCCCGGCCGGGCGCCGGCCGCGCCCCGACCCTCGACCTGATGCTCGGCCTCACGGTTGTAGTTACAATCGTGTCGGCGTGCCCGCGCCCGCGGGCCCGAGGCGTCCGGCCGGCGGCCGGGCCGTACCGCGACGACCACAGGAGTCCCGATGGGCGAGGGAGCCAACCCGACGACCCCCGGCGAGCCCGGCTTCCGCGGGCCGCAGGTCTGCAAGATCGTCGGCATCACCTACCGCCAGCTCGACTACTGGGCGCGCACCGACCTCGTGCGCCCGTCGGTCAACGACGCCGCGGGCAGCGGCACCCAGCGCCTGTACTCGTACACCGACCTCGTCGAGCTCAAGGTCGTGAAGCGGCTCCTCGACGCGGGGGTGTCCCTGCAGTCGGCCCGGCGCGCGATCGAGTACCTGCGCACCCGGCTCGGCGAGGACCTCGCGTCCGCGCACCTGGTCATCGACGGGAGCCGCACGGTGCTCGTGAAGACCGACGACCAGATCATCGACCTGCTGCGCGCGGGGCAGGGCGTGCTCAACGTCGTGCCGCTCGGCCCCGTCGTCGACGACCTCGACGCGCGCCTGCACGACCTGCGCGGCGCGCAGCACCCCGCGCCCGACGCGGGCGCGCGGCGCGCCCACCCGTCGACCCGCGCGGCGAACTAGGAGGAGCCATCGACACCGAGCGGCTCCCGCACGAGCAGGTCCGCTTCGCGCACAACTCGGAGCGGCAGTTCGCGAAGCTCCTCGACTTCTACGGGATCGCGTGGGAGTACGAGCCCCGCACGTTCACGCTCGAGTGGGACCGCGACGGCCGGCCGACCCAGGCGTTCACCCCCGACTTCTACCTGCCCGCCTACGACCTCTACATCGAGGTCACGACGTTGAACCAGAAGCTCGTCACGAAGAAGAACCGCAAGGCCCGGCGGCTGCGCGAGCTGCACCCCGAGGTGTCGATCCGCGTGCTGTACCAGCGCGACTACCTGCACCTCCTCGTGAAGTACGGGCTCGAGCCCCCCTCGCAGCTCGCCGCAGCCGGCGCGCCCGGCGCCCCCGGTGCGGCGCCGTTCCCGCTCGACCGCCGCGGCCCGGCCGCCGGCACCGACCCCGCGGCCGAGAGCGCCTGAGCGGCCCGTGACCCGCCGCAGCCCGCTCGACGCGCGCCACCGGGCCCTCGGCGCCCGGATGGTCCCCTTCGGCGGCTGGGAGATGCCGATCCACTACGAGGGGGTGCTCGCCGAGCACCGCGCCTGCCGCGAGCACGCCGCGGTGTTCGACGTCTCCCACCTCGGCAGCGTCGAGTGCGACGACCCCGACGCGTTCGGGCTGCTCCAGTGGCTGCTCACCAACGACCTCGGGCGCATCGGGCCGGGCCGCACCCAGTACTCGCACCTGCTCGACCCCGACGACGCCCACGTCGTCGACGACGTGATCGTGTGGTGGGTCGCCGACCACCGCTTCTTCGTCATGCCGAACGCGTCGAACACCGACGACCTCGTGGCCGCGATGCGCGAGGGCGTCAACCGGGTGCACCGGGCGGTCGCGTTCACCGACGTCACCGCCTCGCGGGCCGTGCTCGCCGTGCAGGGCCCGAAGGCCCGCGAGCTGCTGGCCCGGGTGTCGCCCGAGGCCGCGGCGGTGCCGCGGCGCGCCGTGCGGGTCGTGGGGGAGTGGATCGTGGCCGGCACCGGCTACACGGGTGAGGACGGCGTCGAGATCCACGTCGACGCCGGCGGCGCGCCCGAGCTGTGGGACGCGCTCGTCGGCGCCGGGGTCGTCCCGGCGGGCCTCGGCGCCCGCGACACGCTGCGCCTGGAGGCGGGCCTGCCGCTGCACGGCCACGAGCTCGGCCCCGGGATCACGCCGCTGCAGGCGGGCCTCGGCTGGGTGGTCGCCTGGGGCAAGGGCGACTTCCGCGGGCGGGCAGCCCTGGAGCGCGAGCGCGAGCGGGGCGTCGCCCGCAGGCTGACCGGCCTGTCGCTGGAGGGGCGCCAGCCGGCGCGCGACGGCGCGCCCGTCCTGCGGGGCGGGGAGCCAGTCGGGGTCGTCACGAGCGGCAACTTCTCGCCCGTGCTCGGCCACGCCATCGCGCTCGCGTTCGTGCCGCCCGACGTCGTCGCGGGCGACCGGCTCGAGGTCGACGTCCGGGGGCGGCGCCTCCCGGCGACGGTCGTCGAGCCGCCGTTCGTGCGCCGCTGACCCGCGCCGCCGCGGGCGGGGGCCGGCCGGTGGCGACGGGCGCGCGGGCGCTCAGCAGCCGCCGACCGCCCGCAGGTGGTCGTTCAGGAACACGCCGTCGGGGTCGGTCTCCGCGCGCAGGCGCCAGAAGTGCTCCCAGTGCGGGAACGAGGGGGCCAGGTCGGCCGCCTCGCGCCAGTGCACCTTGCCCCAGTGCGGGCGCCCGTCGTGCGCGACGAACACCGCCTCGGCCTCCCGGAAGAGCGCCTCGTAGGGGCGGGCCGCGTCCTCGTGGACGGAGATCGTCACGGTCGGGCGGCCGTACGCGGGGGAGAGCCACACGTCGTCGGCCGCGAGCGTGCGGTACTCGACCGGCCACTGCACGTCGGGGAACCGGTCGCGCACCAGCGCGCGGATCGCGGCGAAGCACGCCGGTCCGGCCTCCGCGGGCAGGGCGTACTCCATCTCGTTGAACCGCTGCTCCCGCACGCTCGGGAACACCCGGTGGGAGTGGTCGATGCGCTCCCGCCGGCGGTCGGGGAGCGGGTCGGGCGGCAGGTTCGTGAGCGCGAGCGCCTTGTGCTCGAACAGGTCGCGCGCGGGGGTACCAGAAGAACTCGTAGTGGCGGGTGGCCGCGACCCGCTCGTCGAGCCGGGCGAGGCTCGGGTCCGGGCCCTCGTACCAGATGCGCTCGTGCAGGTTGTAGGCGGGGACGCACGCCAGCGTGACCGCGGTGACGATGCCGAGCGCCCCGAGCGACAGGCGCCCGGCCTGGAACAGCCCGGGCCGCAGGTCCTCGTCGCAGCGCACGAGCGCGCCGTCCGCGGTGACGATCCGCAGGCCGACGACGGCGGAGGACAGGTTCCCGAGCCCGGGGCCCGTGCCGTGGGTCCCGGTGCCGATCGCGCCGGTGACGGTCTGGGTGTCGACGTCGCCCTGGTTGTGCAGCGCGAGGCCGCGGGCCCGCAGCGGCCCGCCGAGCGCGGAGAGCCTCGTGCCGCCGAGGACCGTGACCGTACGGCGTCGCGGGTCGATCGCCTCGATCCCGGCGAGCGCGTGGAGGTCGACCGCGACGCCGTCGGTCGCGCACAGCGGGGTGAACGAGTGGCGCGACCCGGCCGGCCGCACCGTGAGGCCGTCGGCCCGGGCGCGCCGGACGAGCTCGCACACCTCGGCCTCCGACGCCGGCGCCTCGACCCGCGCGGGGGAGCAGCGCACGTTCCCGGACCAGTTCGTCCAGCCGGCCACGCCCGCAGCGTACGCACGGCGCGTCCGCGGCGGCCCCGACCGCGGCCGGACCGCCGCGCCGTGCCGCGGCGGTGACGGGGGGCCGGCGCCGTCAGGTGCGGACGCGGTAGCGGAGGGACAGGACCCCGTTGCCGAACCGTTCCTGGTCGAGGAGCTCCAGGCCGGCGCGCAGCCCGGCGGGGAACGCGGGCTTGCCGCCGCCCAGGACCACGGGCCACACGAGCAGCCGGCACTCGTCGACCAGGTGTGCCGCGAAGGCGCGGGCGGCGAGCGCGGCCCCGCCGATCGTGAGGTCGCGCGTCGCGGCGGCCTTCAGCGCGCGGACGGCCGCGGGGTCGAAGTCGCGTTCGAGCCGGGTGGCGGCGGTGTGCACGGTGGCGAGCGTCGTCGAGTAGACGACCTTCTGCGCGGCCCGCCACGCGCGCGCGAAGGCGGCCGTGAGCTCCGACCGGCCGGCCAGGGCCGGGTCGGTCTCCCAGACCGCCATCGTCTCGTACAGGCGCCGCCCGTACAGGAACGTTCCGAACGACCCCAGCAGGGCCGTCGTCGCCGCGAACACCTCGTCGTCCGGCGGTGCCCAGTCGAAGGCGCCCGACGCGTCCTCGATGCGGCCGTCGAGGGAGACGTTGGTGAGGTAGACGAGCCGGCCCACGCCTACCCCTCGGCGGCCGCCGCCGAGGGGGCCACCGGGGCCGGGTGCGGTCGGGGTGCGGGCATCGGTCCTCCTCGCGGGTCGCCCGGCCCGCCCGTCGCGGGACGCGGGCACGTGCACCCGGGCCCGGCGCTCGTTAGGGTGCGCGGATGATCAAGGGCCTCGTGTTCTTCGCGGTGCTGTTCCTCGTGGCCACGTTCCCGGCGACGTGGCTGCTGATGCTGTTCCTCGGCAACGTCGGCGTCTCCGTCTCGTACTGGGGGGCGCTGCCGCTGGGGATCCTGGTGTCGGTGCTCATCGGCGGGGCGACGACACAGGTCGAGTACTGACGGCCCGGCGCCGGCCGGCCGCCGGGCGTTGGGGGCCGGTCCGGTTCCGTCACTGTGACGGAAACCGGCACGGTGGGTCGCCGCGCGCTCAGCCGGCCGGGAGCTCGGAACGGCCACCGGTCGCCCACCACGACGCCGTCAGCCGCAGACCCTCGACGTTGCCGCGCGGCTGGATCTCCTCGAACACGCGCTTGTAGCCGGTGCGGCGGATCCGCCACGCGCCCGCCAGCTTCACGTACTCGTCCTCGTAGAACGAGCAGCCCCGGATCGTCAGCTCGAGGTCGGTCATCACCACGACGTCGTCGAGCGCCCACACGCCCCGCGCGGTGTGCGCACCGGTCAGGTCGATCTCCGGGTGGTGCATCTTGTGCGACGAATGGAAGGTCTGTGCACCCATCGACCGCCGCAGGAAGTCGACGATCGCCTCCCGGCCCTCGAACGTGTAGGCGCCACCGCTGTAGGTCGCGACCGCGTCGGGCGTGAAGCACTCGGCGATCTCGTCCCAGCGCTTCAGGTCCAAGCAGCGCGCGTAGCGGTACTTCAGCCGCTTGATCAGCTCGATCTCGACCAGGTCGTCCGGCGTCAGCGTCACGCCGGGGGAGCGTACGCGAGGACCCGCGCCCGGGAGCGCCCCCGGGTCGCCCTCCCCGGGCACGGATCAGATGACATAACGGGGATTATCGGCGATACGGGGGAGTGCCGGGTGGCGCGCCCCGGCCGCCCGGACCGGTTGCGTGCCGGCGCTCGGCGGGGCCCGTGTGCGCCGCTACTCGGACGCGGCCGTGCGCGCGGCGTCGAGGAGCCAGTCGAGGGCGCGGCGCACGTCGTCGGGGTCTTCGGCGTTCTCGGCGAGGTCGCGTTCGACGTCCTCGACGGCGCAGCGGAGCACGTACAGCCGGTCGCGCAGGTCCTCGAGCTCCGCCCGGGCGACGACGAGCTCGCCCTCGCTCAGGCCCAGCTCGGCCGCGCGCCGGCGGGCCTCGTAATCGCGCTGACGGCACGACGGCTTGCAGTACCGGCGCGGGCGGCCCGGGCCGGCCGTCGCCTCGAACCCGCGGCCGCACCACGCGCACCGGCTTTTCGTCACAGTGACGATACTAGGGGCGGAGCAACCCCCGGCCGGTGACCAGCGGCAGGTCGTGCACCGACAGCAGGCCGGGCGGCGCCTCGCACACCGCGGGGATCGCGTTCACGATGCGGGCCGCGGTGCCGACCAGGCCGCCGGTGTTGTGATCGCCGTCGTCGCCCATCATCTGCACGTCGCACGTGTAGCTCGGGTTCCCCGTCACGACGACGCGGTAGCCGCTGTGGCCGGCGGGCTGCGGCCAGTCGGGCGCGAGCGCGTCGTCGAGGCGCGTCACGTGCTCCAACACGATGCGCGGTGCTCCCCCGACGATCCCCTGCACCTCGAAGCGCAGGGCGGCGGTCGTGCCCTCCTCGACCACGCCGAAGCCGAGGTCGAGCGTCGAGGTCGCGGGGCGGCGCTCGTGCACCTCGCGCAGCTCCTCGACCTCCACGCCGAGCCCCGCTGCGAGGGACTTCACCGTGCCACCCCACGCGAACGACAGCACCCCCGGCACCAGCAGCAACGGCGTCGCGTCGAGCGGCTTGCCGAACCCCATCGTGTCGAACAGGACCGTCGGCTGCGCGTAGGTCGCGTAGTTGACGATCTCCATCACGCGCAGTTCGGTCACGTACTCGCACGTGCCGGTCAGCACGAGCGGCAGCAGGTCGTTCGCCCAGCCGGGGTCGATGCCGGACGTGAAGCACGACACGCCCGCTGCCGCGCACGCCTCCTCCAGCGGGCGGCGCATCTGCGGGTCGACGTGCGGGGGGAACACCAGCGGCACGACCGACGACGACACGACGTTCTTGCCCGACGCGCAGATCCGCGCCATGTCGGCGATCGCCTCGGCGGGCCGCAGGTCCGCGGTCGCGGTGTACACGACGCAGTCGGCGTCGAGCGCGAGCAGCGCGTCGGCGTCGTCGGTCGCCGTCACCCCGAGCGGGTCGATCCCGGCGAGCTCCCCCGCGTCCCGTCCCACCTTGTCGGCGCCGTGCACCCACAGGCCCACGAGCTCGAGGTCGGGGTGGCGGGCCACGAGCCGCAGCGCGTGACGGCCGACGTTGCCCGTCGACCACTGGATCACCCGGTAGGTCATGGCCGGAACCTACACAGCCGCCGCGGGCACGCGCCCGGCGGCGCGCCGGGCCGGCGGGCGCTCAGAGCCGCCCGGCCGCGCGCGCGGCCTGCTCGGTCTCGGTCAGGCGGCGCTCCACGATGTCGAGGCCGCGGTCCCAGAACCCGGGGTCCGCGAGGTCGATGCCGACGATCCGGCCGAGCTCCTCGGGCGGCATCGAGCCACCCGCCCGGAGCAGGTCGAGGTAGCTCGGCACGAAGCCCTCGCCCTCCGCCTCGTAGCGCGCGTACACGGAAAGGGCGAGGAGCTGGCCGTACGCGTACGCGTACACGTAGCCCGGTGTCGCGACGAAGTGCGGGATGTACGACCACCAGGTGCGGTACCCGTCGGTCACCTCGACCGCGGGGCCGAGCATGTCGGTCTGCGTGCGCGCCCACAGCTCCCCGAACCGCTCGACCGACAGCTCGCCCTCCTCGCGACGCGCCGTGTGGATCGCGTCCTCGAAGCGGTTCATCGCGATCTGGCGGAACACCGTCGCGATCTGGTCCTCCAGGTTCGCCGCGAGGAGCGCGAGGCGCTCCCCGGGGTCGTCGATCAGCTCCAGCAGCCGGCCGAACGTCACCGTCTCGCCGAACACCGATGCCGTCTCGGCCAGCGTCAGCGGTGTCGACTGGTGGAACACGCCCTGCTCGCGGGCCAGGTACGCGTGGAGCCCGTGCCCGAGCTCGTGCGCGAGGGTCAGCACGTCGCGCCGCTGCGCGGTCCAGTTGAGCAGCACGTAGGGGTGGTGCGACGGCACCGTGTAGGCGCAGAACGCGCCCGGCCGCTTCCCGGGCCGGGCCGGCGCGTCGATCCACCCGTCGAAGAAGCGGCGGGCGGTGTCGGCGAGCTCGGGCGAGAACGACGCGTAGGCGTCGAGCACGATGCCGGTCGCCTCCGACCAGCCGATCTCGGTCTCGCTGTCGGCGACCGAGGCCATCCGGTCGTAGTCGGCGAGGCGGTCGAGCCCGAGCAGGCGCGCCTTCAGCGCGTACCACCGCTGCGGGATCGAGTACCGCCGTCGCACCGCGTCGACGAGCGCCTGCACCGACTCGTCGCTCGCCTCGTTCGCGAGGTTGCGGCTCGCGATCCACGACGGGTACCGGCGCAGCCGGTCGTCGATCGCCTTGTCGGCGAGGAGCGTGTTCAGCACGAAGGCCCGGGTGCGCAGGTTCGGCGCGAGCGCCGCGGTGACGGCCTGCGCGGCGGTGCGCCGCACGTCACGGTCGGGTGAGTGCAGCCGGGCGAGACCCGCCTCGAGCGGCATCTCGGCGCCGTCGATCGTCACCGTGACGGTCGCCACCTGCTCCTCGAACAGCCGCTGCCACGCGTTGCGGCCCGTCACCGACTTCTCGTTGAGCACGACCTCCTCGGGTTCGCTCAGCAGGTGCGGCCGGTAGCGGCGCGCCGAGCGCAGGTGGTGGCGGGCGAACGCGAGCCGGTCGTCGGCCAGCAGCGCGTCGGCGCGCTCGTCGGGGACGGCCGCCCACTCCAGCTCGAAGAACAGCAGCCGGGAGGTGATCGCGGTCGAGCGCTCCTCCACCTTCTGGAGCAGGGCACCGCGTGCCGGGTCGGTCGTGTCGGTGCTGAAGTGCAGGCCGGCGTAGCTGCCGGCGCGGCCGACCACGTCGTGCAGCTCGGCGAGGCGCTGCAGGAAGGCGGCGAGCTCGCCGGCGTCCATCTGCGCGACCCGCCCGCGCGCGGCGGCGAGCTCGTCGGCGATCCGGTCCGCGCGGTCGAGCAGCTCGACGACGCCGGCCTCCCCCGGCTGCGGCAGCAGCGGATCGAGGTCCCAGACGACGTCCTGCGCGGTGAGGTCGGGGGTGGCGGTCATGGCCGGCCACGCTATCCCCGGCCCGGCGCCGTCCCGGTGCCCTCGCCGTCGGGCGCCGCGGGCAGCGGCTTGTGCATCACGAGCGCGCGGGCGGTGAACCCGGCCCGCTCGAAGAAGTTCTTCGCCTCCCGGTTGCCGGGCAGCGCGTGCGCGTCCACCCCCGTGCAGCCGGCCGCCGCGGCCGCGTCGAGGAGCGCCGACGCGATCGACTCCCCCACCCCGACCGCCCGGGCCGCCGGCTCCACGTACAGGTCGCCGATCACGCCCAGCTTCGTGCCGTCGGGGAGCGGTTCGACCTCGAGCGTCCCGTAGCCGACGACCACGCCGTCGATCGTGCCGACGACCACCGCCGCGTCGGGCCGCTCGACCAGCGCGGCGAGCGCCGCGGGCTCGGGCGCGACGCGCGCCTCGCGCCGCGCCCACAGGTCGCCGCCGCGCTGGGGCACCAGCTCGGCACGCAGCGCCCGCGCGAGGCGCACGAGGGCCGGGACGTCGTCCGATCGCGCCGGGCGCGCGCCCTCCATGCGCCGTCAGCCCGCGAGCTGTTCGATCTTGCCGAGGATCGTGCGGCGGTTGCGGTGGGCCAGCTCGTAGGCGCGCACGGCGTCGAGCTCGCCGGGGGCGAGGCCGGCGAGCCGCTCCACGACCTGCGACGCGGAGAGCGCGTCGTAGCCGGGGATCGGCAGGTCGGCGCTCGAGGGTGCGTCGTGGGCCGCGCCGTTCGCCCCGGAGGGCGCGGCGGCCGGGCCCGCGGGCGGGGGCGGCGGTTCGGCGGTGGCCGCCGGGCCGGGGGGGCCGGGCGTGCCGGGGGTGTGCGGCGCGCCGGGCGGCGTGCGCGGCGAGCCGACCAGGCCGCCCGCCCGGGCGCGCGCCTCGTCGAGGTGCCGCCGCAGCCGCTCGCGCGCCATCGGCACGCCGAACGCGACGGCGACCTGGCCGAGGCTGCGGGCCGTCGTGACGCGCCGCGACACGGCCTCGTGCGTGCGGTCGACCTCCGCGCGCCCGCGGGCGACGAAGGTGGCGAGCAGGGACGGCGCACTGTCGCGCACGAACAGCCCCGCGCCGAGCGGCGCGAAGACCAGGATCTCGATCGCCCGCTCGAGCGCTTCCCGGGCGCGGTCGGGGTTCGGTTCGGTCATCGGGGATCTCCCGGGGGCGCGCCCGCCGCGGCGGGCGCCGGTACCTCGTCGGTGCCGCCCGATTCTACGGACCGGCCGCGCCGCCCGATGAGGCGTGCCGCGGCGGCGGCCACCAGCCCGGCGACGCTCCCCCACAGCACCCACTCGCCGAAGCGGACGTAGAGGGTCTCGCCGGTGTGGGGGGTCACCGTCGCCTCGAGCGTCGTCCGCTCGAACAGGTCCGTCGTCGCGTGCACGTCGCCGTCCGCGTCGACGAAGGCCGAGATGCCGGAGATCGCGGCCTGCACGAGCGGCCGGCCGGTCTCGGCGGCGCGCATCTGGCCGATCGCGAGGTGCTGTGCCGAGTTCGCGGAGCGGCGGTAGGAGCGGTTGTTGGTCGACACGACGATCACCTCGGCGCCGTCGCGCACGAGCGGGCGGACCTCGTGGCCGAACACCGACTCGAAGCAGATGACGGTCGCGACGCGCACGCCGTCGAGGTCGAACAGGCCCGCGCGCCCGCCCGGCACGTGGTCGCGCGGGATCTCCTCGTCGAGCACGGGGATCAGCGGCCGCAGCACCGCGCCGAAGGGCACGTACTCGCCGTAGGGCACGAGGTGGCGCTTCGC
This sequence comes from Acidimicrobiia bacterium, assembly GCA_026002935.1. Taxonomy (GTDB): domain Bacteria; phylum Actinomycetota; class Acidimicrobiia; order IMCC26256; family PALSA-610; genus BPGH01. Next base: position 2,306,010 of record BPGH01000001.1, on the reverse strand, counting down.
GTACGTGCCGGCCACCTCGCCGTCGGGGTCGTACAGCACGTTGAGGTTGGAGGCCTCGGTGCGCGGGTCGGGACCGTCGGCCGTCGCGTTGACGAGCACCCACGCGTCGTGCTCGACCGCGGTGCGGGCGACGCGCGCGCCGAGCTCGTCGTCGGTGCGCGGGTCCTCGTCGAGGCTGGACTCCGGGAACACGATCAGGTCGACCGGGTCGCGCACGCGCGCCGCGAGCCCGAAGTGGCTGTTGGGCAGGTAGCGCGCCTCGCGCTCGGCCCGGGTCAGGTCGCGGTTGCGGTCGTTGCCCTGGAGCACCGCGACCCGCAGCTCCCCGGCCGGCTCCGTCTCGACCCGCAGCACGAGCGCCGCGACGACGACCAGCCCGACGAGCGCGGCCCCGGCGCCGGCGCGCCGCGCCGCCCGCCCGGCCGCCGGGGCGCGCCGGGCGACGACCGCGTCGGCGACCAGCGCGTTGAGCGCGACGACGAGGAACGACACCGCGGGCACGCCGCCCACGCTCGCGACCGCCCGGGCGACCGGGACGTCGTGCAGCGCGTAGCCCACCTCGCCCCACGACAGGCCCCGCAGCGGGAAGCGGGCGACGATCGCCTCGCCGACCACCCACAGCGCGGCGGTCGACCACGGCGAGCGGATCCCGAGGCGGTCCGCGAGGCCGACGCCGGCGCCGACGAGCGCCCACGACGCGGCGAGCACGGCGACGAGCGGGACGACCGCGATCGGCCCGAAGTACCACGCCCACGACACGAGCGTCCCGAAGTAGACGACGCCGCCCACGAACGCGAGGCCGGCGCGCCCGCGTGCCGGACGGCCCCGCCAGGCGACGAACAGCGGGACGAGGGCGACGAGCGCGAGCGGGCCGAGATCGGCGGGCGGGCGGGCGAGCGCGAGCGCGAGGCCCGAGGCGATGGCGCCGGCCAGGCGCGCGGCGCGCGCCCGGGTCACGCGCAGTCGCGGCAGATCATCCGCTTCTCGTCGGCGAGCTGGTGCCGCGGCAGCACGAGGAAGCAGCTCTTGCACAGGAACTCCCCGGGGCGGCGGGGCACGATCTTCGTCCCGCCCTCTCCCCCGTCGCCGCGCTCGTCCTCCTCCTCGTCCTCGTCGTCCTCGAGGCCGGTCGCGGCCGTGCGCTCCCGCAGGACGACGTCGAGGGCCTCCTCCACGTCGTCGGGGTGCAGCTCCTCGTCGAGGTCGACGATGTCGTCCTCCTCGTCGGAGGGTGTCTCCTCGACCGCCTCGACGGTGTCGGCGTCGTCGACGACGAGGTCGAGGTCGTCGTCGAGCACCTCTTCGAGGACGTCGTCGTCGAGCAGGTCGTCGTCGCCCGCGTCGAGCTCCTCGAGCACCTCCTCGTCGAGGTCCTCGTCGAGATCGGCCTCGTCGTCGAACTCGTCGTCGCTCATCGAACGGCGCCTTCTCCGGGGACAGGGTTCCGGGTGAACCGTGCGGGACCGTCGCGCATTCCGGCTCGTGCCGGCCCGCGCGTGCGGGCAGCCTCGTGCGCCCCCGCGTCACGGCGCGCCGGGCGCTGTGGGGCCGCGGAGTATAACGCCGCGCGCGGCCGCGTTCGGGTCGTGCGCGACCGGTCGGGCGCCGCCCGGCGGTGCGTGACCACGGGGCGGGCGGACGGTGCCGGGAGACCGTTGGGGCCGCTGGTTGGCCCGGTCCGCAGCATGCGGACGGGTTATCGCAACGTTCTCTACTTGGACTCCTGGCGCTCCGCCCGCGCCGCCCGTGGGCTGCCCCGCCCCCCTGCCGGCCTCCGGCGTCTGCCGGCCCCGTCGGCCGCACGGCGCCGTGGGCAGCGAGTATTCCGCCGTAGCGGAGGGGGCCGTGTCAAGCGGGCGCGCGAAGCGCGCGAGGCCCTGACCAGGACGGTCGCGCGTCGGTGCAGGTCAGGACCACGCGGAAAAATCTCACGTGCGCGCGGCGCGCCGCGCCTCGGCGGCGCGCTCGGCCGTGAGCCGTTCCAGATCGTGGTCGCCGTGGTCCACGAACCGCATCGCGTCGGCGATCGCGACGTGCCCGGCCCGGCGCGCGATCAGCTCGTGCATGCGCTGCGCGATGCGCCGGTACGTGGGGTGCCCCTGGGCCCCCGAGCGCAGCTCGCACAGGTGCATCGCCTCGCGGGCGTTCATCTGCATCACGTAGCGGATGCGGTACGCGAGCGCCACGGCGTAGGGCGCCTGGGCCGGGAACTCCTCGGCGAGCGCCTCGTAGAGCGCGGCGGAGCGTCCCATCGCGTCCTCGAACGGTCCCGTGAGCCCGGCGTCGACGACGGGCGCCGGGACCTCGTAGCCGTGGCGCGGCGTCAGCTCCTGCCACTCGATCGTGAGCATCCGGTGCCGCTGGAGGTCGCGGAACGCGCCGTAGTCGCCCAGCACGTCGAAGCGGTACGCGGTGCGCTCGAACGCCCGGCCGGGCTTGTGCCGGCGGTTCGTGCGCTCCCCGACGTAGGCGCGCAGCAGCGCGACGCGCTCGGCGGCCGACAGCCGCGCCACCCGGTCGAGGATCCGGTGCTCGGGCAGGTGGGTGTGCGGGTAGCAGATCGCCGCCAGCACCTTGAGCTCGCCGTCGGGGTCCCAGTCGACGAGCGTCACCTCGTCCTGCGCGCCCGTTCCGTCGTCGCCGTCGGCGAAGATGCGGGCGACGACCTCGGCGGTGTCGCGCCGCGTGCGCTCGAGGTACTCCGACCAGGCGCCGCCGCGGTCGGGGCGGTCCACCCGGGACAGGAACGAGGGGATCACCTTGCGCAGCTCGGTCAGCATGAGGTCGGCGTACGTGCGGGCCTCGGGCAGCGGGTGGGCCCGCATCCGCAGCAGCATCGCCTCGTAGGCCTGGCCGGTGCCGTAGATCCCGACGTTGGAGAGCGTCGCCGCGGGGAGCACGCCGCGCACCGCGTCGCAGGCCTTCGCCTTGATCGACTGCTTGTAGACGAAGTCGCTGTCGCCGGGGTCCTTCGGGTAGCGCTCGCGCGCCCAGTCCATCATCGCGGGCAACATCGCGCTGTAGCCGTCGAAGAGCGCGTCCATGTCGGCGACGTAGCGCGCCCCCAGGCGCGAGTCGCACACCTCCGACGGCCGCAGGTAGCGGTAGCGGCCCTGGAGACGGGTGTCGTAGGGGATGTAGCGGGTCGACTGCTCGAGGTAGGCCATGAGGCGGCCCCACTCGAGGACCTTCGTGAGCAGGTTCGACGCCTGCTCGCAGGCGAGGTGGACGCCGCCGAGCTGGGCGACCGAGTCGTCGCCGTAGTCGAAGAACACCCGCGCGTAGAGCTCCTCGGCGCGGGCCAGCCCGACGGTCGCGTCGACGGTGAGGTCACCGGTGAGGTCGAGGTCGCCGACGAACTCGTCGAGGAACAGGCGGCGCAGGCTCTTCGCACTGCGCGAGTACCGGGCGAACAGCGCGCCCTTCACGACCTCGGGGAGGTTCGTGAGCACGAAGACCGGGCCGTCGAGGTTCGTGAAGTACGGCCGCAGCTTGGCCGCTTCCTCCTCGGTGAAGGTCTCCGGCGCGTAGAGCATGGGGAGGGCGATGGTAGAGCCCGGCACCGGGCCCGCCGGGGACCGCGTCGCGGGCGGTCCGGGGCGGTCCCGGGCGGTCGGCCGGGCGTGCGACCCCCGGTCCGCGCGACGGCCGGTCAGAGCAGGAGCCGGTACGCGCCGGGCACGATCCGGGCCTCCAGCCGGGCCGCCGCCGGGTGCGGCCGCCCGTCGACCTCGACCGGCAACGGCCGGTCCGCGACGATCTCCACCGCCGCCGCGGCCGCCTGGACGATGCGCGGGTGCGGGACGTGGGTGCCGGTCGCGAGGCGGGCCCGCATCGCCGCCCGCTCCGCCGGGCCGAGCCGGTACACCTGCACCTCGGCCCGGCCGTCGCCCGGGTGCCCGCGGGGCGCGACGTCCCCGCCGCGCAGCCACTGGCCGGTGGCGACCACCACACCGGTCGCGCGGCCGTCGAACAGCGGCCGCCCGTCGACGGTGACCCGCAGGGGCCGCCGCCGGGTGAGGCGGGTGCAGCGGTCGGGTGCGGTGCCGACGACCACCGCGTTCACGGCCCAGGTGCCGTCGCCGAGCACCAGCGCGTCCATCGGCACCTCGGTGCCGCGGGGGGTGCCGCCCGGGCGCAGCCCGAGCGCGCGGGCGACGTCGGAGCCGTCCGCGGGCACGAAGCGCACGAGACCGCCGGGCGCGCCGCGAACCGCGGCGGCGAGGGCCGCGTCGTCCCCGTGGACCTCCCGGTCGGGCGGGCCGGTTGCGGGGCGGCCCCACGGTTCGCCGCGCGCGATCACGGTCCCGCCGGCACCTCGACGGCACTCGACGCGGCGACGACCCCCCGCAGGCACGCGTCGGCCGCCGCGCGGGCCGTCGCGGCGGTCGCCGGGTCGGGCGCCACGTCGCCGACCTGGCGGAGGAGGTCGATCGTCTGCTTCACGTTGCGCACGAAGTCGCCGCCGGTCATCTCCTCGTCCTCGAGCACGCCGGCGAGCTCCCCGCCCGACGCCCAGTCGTGGACGGCCGCGCAGAAGCCGGGATCGGGCCGCCGGGTCTCGGGCAGGCGCTCGTCGCGCTCGGCGAGGTTCAGGTCGCGCCAGATCCGGTCGATCGCCCGTGCCCGGCGCGCCACCTGGTGGGTGGGCCAGCGCGCGGGCGGCGCCGGCCCGTCGGCGTCGGGGCCGCGCCGCTGGTAGGTGAAGCACGACGCGAGCGCCGCGACCGACGGGGCGTCGACGCCGTCGAACAGCCCCTCGCGCAGCGCCTCGGCGAGCACGAGGTCGCCCTCGGTCGTCAGGCGGGCGAGCAGCTCCCCCGCCGGCGACAGCCCCCAGCCCTCCAGGTAGCCCCACGCCTCCAGTACGCCGAGGACCCGGTCGAATTGGCGGGCGAGGCTCTCGGTGCGGGTCGCCGTGCGCCGCTCGAGCCGGGCGACCTCCCGCTCCAGGCGGTCGGCCTGCGCGGCCGCCCGCAGGCAGGCGGCGAGGCCGGGCGCGTCGTGCAGCGGGTGGGCGGCGAGGCGTGCCTCGAGGTCCGTGACCCGGCGCTCCGTCTCGTCGGCGGGCGGCCCGGTCTCGTCGACGCGGACCCGCCGCAGCGCCTCGGCGACCGCCCGCTGGAACGCCGGGCTGCGCGGCGCGAACGGGCGCGGCAGCTCGATCGTGGCGACCCGCCGCACCGGCCCACGGAAGTCGCTCGCGCCGAGGCGCACCAGGTCCCGGGCGACCGTGAGCGCCAGGACGCGTCCCCCGCCGCGGCCCCGCTCCTGCTTGAGCACGACCACCCGTCCGCCCCGGCGGGGGGCGAGCACGACGTCGCCGGGGCGCAGCGTCTCGAGGCGCGCCGCGCGGGCGGCCGCGCCCGACGCCGCGTGGCGCGCGGCGTCGAGCTCGGCGGCGAGCCGCCGGTACTCGTGCACGTCGCCCGCCGGGTGTGCGGCCGCCGCCCGGGCGCGGGCGAGCTGCTCGCGCGCGCGCTCGAGCTGGCGTTCGAGCGCCACGACGTCGCGGTCGGCCCGGTACTGCGCGAACGACAGGTTCAGCAGGTGCCGGGCCTGTTCGGGCGGGTACCGGCGCACGAGGTTCGCCGCCATGTTGTAGGTCGGCCGGAACGACGAGGTGAGCGCGTAGGTGCGACGCGACGCGAGGCCCGCCACCTGCTCGAACGGCACGAACGGGTCCCACAGCACGACGACGTAGCCGCGGTCGTCGATCCCGCGTCGCCCGGCGCGGCCCGCGAGCTGGGTGTACTCCCCCGGCGTCAGGAACTCGTGGTGCTCGCCGGTGAACTTCGAGAGCTTCTCGATCACCACCGTGCGCGCCGGCATGTTGATCCCGAGCGACAGCGTCTCGGTGGCGAACACCACCTTGAGCAGCCCCGCCGCGAACAGCTCCTCGACCGCCTCCTTCATGGGCGGCACCATGCCGGCGTGGTGCGCGGCGAAGCCCGCCTCGACGCCCGCGACCCACGCGTCGTAGCCGAGCACCTCGAGGTCGTCGTCGGTGAGCGCCCGGGTACGGGCCTGCACGATGCGGCGGGCCTCGCGTCGCTCCGCCGAGGAGGTCAGGCGCAGCCCGGCGGCCACGCACTGCTCGACCGCCTGGTCGCAGCCGGCCCGGCTGAACACGAACACGATCGCGGGCAGCATCTGCTCGTCCGCGAGGAGCTCGACGACCTCCGGCCGCCACGGCTTGTACAGGCGCGGCCGCCGGCCGCGCCGCGACGGGAGGCCCCGGGCGTCGAGGCGGGCCGCGACCGGGTTCGGCACCAGCTCGCCGTCGTGGCGGGTGAAGGTGGGCAGCAGGTGCAGGCGCTCCGACGAGCGGTCGCCGACGAGGTAGCAGTGCTCGAGCTCGACCGGCCGGTGCTCCTCGATCACCGTCTCGGTGCGGCCGCGCACGGTGCCGATCCACTCGGCCACCTCCTCCGCGTTCGACACGGTCGCCGACAGCGCCACGATGTCGATCTCGGCCGGGAGGTGGATGATCACCTCCTCCCAGACGGCCCCGCGGGCCGGGTCCTGGAGGTAGTGCACCTCGTCGAGCACGACGTAGCGGAGGTCGCGCAGCGCGGGCGAGGCCGCGTAGATCATGTTGCGCAGCACCTCGGTGGTCATGACGACGACCGGCGCGTCGCCGTTGATCGAGTTGTCGCCGGTCAACAGGCCGACCCGCCGGGCGCCGTGCGCGCGCACGAGGTCGCCGAACTTCTGGTTCGACAGGGCCTTCAGCGGGGTCGTGTAGAAGGCCTTCCGGCCCGCCTCGAGCGCGAGCGCGATCGCGTACTCGGCCACGACGGTCTTCCCGGAGCCGGTCGGGGCGGCGACGAGCACCGACGCGCCCGCGTCGAGGGCGTCGAGGGCACGCACCTGGAAGGGGTCGAGCGGGTACGGCCGCTCGGCCTCGAAGGTGCGGCGCGCCGACGTCACGGGCTCCCGGACGTCGTCGCCGACGGGGCGGTCGTCGGGGTCGCCGCCGCGGTCGTGGGCGTCGCGGGCGCCGAGGTCGGCGCGCCCGCGGTGCCCGGCGGGGCGCTCGACTCGGGCGCCGGGACCTCCTCGAGGTCGGCCGGGTCGAACGGCGGCTCGTACTCGCGCAGCAGCCCGCCGGGCCACCACCGGGCCGCGGCGGCCGCCCCGCCGAGCAGGGCGAGGGCGCCGAGCGCCAGGACGAGGCCCCGCCGCGCACCCCGACGGTGGCGTCCGCGGCGGGCCCACCAGGCGTACGCGCCGAGCGCCGCGAGCGTCCCGACCACGAGCCAGGTGGCGCGCGGCTGGCGCGTCGCGAGGCCGCCGGTGCCCTCCGTGCCGGGCGGGCCCGGGCGCAGCAGCCAGACCGACAGCAGCGTCCCCGCGACGACCGCCACCGCGCCGAGGACCGCCGTCACGACCTCCCGCCGGGTCCGTGCGCGCCGGACGGGCCGCTTCTTCGACCGTGAGGGGCTCACCGCTTCATCACCCGCCCGACGACGATCGCCGCCTCGTAGAAGACGTACAACGGTACAACCATGAACAGCATCGAGAACGGGTCCTGGCTCGGGGTGATGACCGCCGCGAACACCGTCAGGCCGAGGACCGCCCACCGGCGGGCGCGGCGCAGCGAGGCGGTCGAGACCACGTTCGACAGCAACAGCGCGACGAGCACGAGCGGGAACTCGAACGCCGCGCCGAACGCGACGAACATGAGCATCACGAGCGTCAGGTAGCGGTCGGCGGTCACGAACGGCTGGATCTCGCCGCCCACCGAGCCGACGAGCAGGAACTCGAGCGCCCGTTCGATCGTGACCCACGCGACCACGCACCCGAGCGCGAACAGGGCCACCGCCGCGAGGATGAACGGCACCGCGTAGCGCTTCTCGTTCGGGCGCAGCGCCGGGACGACGAACCGCCAGATCTCCCAGGCGACCACCGGGACCGCCAGCGCGAGGCCGCCGTAGCCGGCGACCTTGACCCGCACGAGGAACGGTGCGAGCGGGTCGGTCGCCACGAGGTCGCAGCCGTCGTCGGGGCACGCGCCCTGCCCGGCGGTGACCTCCCGGTACGGGCCCTCGAGCCACGACAGGATCTGGGGGAACGCCACGAACACGACGATCCCGGCGACCACGACCGCGGCGACGCTCACGAGTAGGCGCCGCCGCAGCTCGGCCAGGTGCTCGACGAGCGTCATCTGCCCGCCGTCGTGCGCGTGCTCGCCACTCGCCATCGGCGCGCCCGACTACCGGAACGACCCGCTCGGGGGGCCCGCGAAACCGCCGTCGTCGCCCGGGTCCGGCCGCACCGGGGGCGCGGCGGCGGGCGGGGGCGCGTGGTCCCGGTCCTCCTCGGCGGGCCCGGGGACCGGGCCCGCGGGCGGCCGGGTCACCGCGGCGGTCCCGGACGCACCCGGCGCGGCGCCCGGCGCGCCGGCCGGGGCCTCGTCGAGGGCCTCCCGCAGCTCCGTGCGCACGGTGTCCTGCCAGCGGCGCAGCTCACGCATCGCGGCGCCGACCTGCCGCGCGAGCTCCGGCAGGCGCTGCGGCCCGAAGACGAGCAGCGCGACGACGCAGATGACGAGGATCTCACCGGGCCCGAGGTTCATCAGCAGCGGCCGCGCACGCGGGCGGTGCTCGGTCGGCCCGATCGTACCGGCGCGTCGCGGGGCGGCCCGCGCCGGGCGTCAGGCGCGGGGGTGGCGGGCGAGGCGCTCGCGGGCGGCGTCGGTCTCCGAGCGCACCCGCACGAGCGCGGGCGCGACGTCGCCGCGGTAGCGGGCGAACGCGTCGCGCAGGGGGGCGATCTCGCCGAGGCAGCGGCGCAGCGCGGCGGCGACCGCGGCGGCGCCGAGGGCGGCGACGGCGAGGGGGACGAGCCAGGTCACGGCGCCGACCCTAGCGGTCCTGGCGGTTCAGCGACCGGCGGACCTGCTCCTCGACCTCGCCGAACCACCCGTCCTCCTGCAGGAGGAGGTGGAAGTCGAGCAGGTCGTCGGGGGTGAGCGGCGGGCCGACCCGCGCCTCGCCGAGCTCGGCGGGCAGGCGCCAGACCTGCATCCGCACGCCGCTCGACACGAGCAGGTCGACGATCCGGCGGCTCGCCTCCTTCGCCACCGCCCGCTGGCAGGCCGGGCAGCGGAAGCAGTACGACCCGCGCTCGTCGTCCGCGCAGACGCGGACGGTGAGATCGTCGGCCGTCAGCTGGACGTCTCCGCAGCTCGGGCAGTTGGCCCTGATGGTCGTCACCGTGCACCCCGTCCCTGGTGTTCGCGTCACGTGCCTCTCGCCGTCCTGGCGTGCCCTACCCTTCGGCAGGCCCCCGGGGCCGCTTGAGGAACCCCGGACCGGAGTGCCGGTGCCGTGCCGGCCGTCGCACGAGTGGTGTTGCCCCCGTTGCCCGTGATCACCTTCGCCCACCGCGGCGCCCGGCTGGAGGCGCCCGAGAACACGATCGCGGCGTTCCGCCTCGCCCTCGCGGCCGGCGCGTCGGGCATCGAGACCGACGTGTGGTGCTCGGCCGACGGCGAGGTGGTCTGCACCCACGACGCCACGGTGCGCGCCGGCCTGCGGCGGCGCCGGGTCGCCGCCTCCACCGCGGCGGAGCTCGCCGAGCTCGGCGTTCCCCGCCTCGCCGACGTGTACGCGCAGCTCGGCACCGACTTCGAGTGTTCGGTCGACCTGAAGGACCCCGCCGCGGGGCCCGCCCTCCTGCGCGTCGCCCGCGACGCGGGGGCGATCGAGCGCCTGTGGGTGTGTTCGCCCGACGTCGGGGTGCTGCAGGCGCTGCGCGCCGACCCGGCCGTGCGCCTCGTCCACTCGACGCGCCGCAAGGCGCTCCCCGCCCCGCTCGAACGCCACGCCCACGACCTCGCCGCCGCGGGCGTCGACGCGATGAACCTGCACCACAGCGAGTGGACCGCCGGGCTCGTCGCGCTGTTCCAGCGGTTCGGGGTGCGGGCGTTCGCCTGGGACGCCCAGGAGGTGCGGCACCTGCGGGCGCTGCTGCGCATGGGCGTCGACGCGGTCTACTGCGACCGGCCCGACCGCATGGTGGCGACCGTCGGCGAGTGGCTCGCCGGCGACGAGGGCCGCGGGGCGTGAGCGGGGCGCTCGCGCCTACATCAACGAGATGCGCGACGGCGGCCAGATGCGCACGAACACCCGCCCCACGATGTCGTCGGTGGGGATCGGCCCGAAGACCCGTGAGTCACGCGACTGGCTGCGGTTGTCGCCCATGACGAACACCGCGTCGGCCGGCACCGTGGTGAGCGGCAGGTTCTCGCTCACCGTGCCCGGCGGCAGGTAGTCCTCCTCGAGCGGCTCGCCGTCGATGTAGACGCGGCCGTCGCGGGCCTCGATCTGCTCGCCGGGCAGCCCGATCACGCGCTTGACGAGGTCCTTCACGTCGTCCTGCTCCTGGCCCTCGGGCGCCTCGAACACGACGATGTCGCCGCGGTGCACGTCGTGCAGCCGGTAGGAGAGCTTGTTCACCAGCACCCGGTCGTTGCGCAGGAGCGTCGGCACCATCGACTCCGACGGGATGTAGAAGGCCTGGAAGAGGAAGGCCTTGATCAGCAGGGCGATCCCGAGCGCCGCCGCGATCAGCAGCAGCCACTCGAGGAACTGGCGGGTCCCCTTGCGCGACCGCTTCGGCTCGGTCCGCCGCCGGGAGGGCGGGGCGGCGGGCTCCCCGCCGGCGGCGGGCGCGGGCGCCGCGAGGGCCTGCTCCGCCTCGGCGTCGGGAGGCCGGGGCGGCCCGGCGGGCGAAGCAGCGTCCACTTCCGTCATCCTCTCATCCCTCGGCGCGCCGACCCCGGATCCGAGGCTCGTCCGGTCCCCCGGTATAGCGGGCGAGCACGCGTCGGGCGGCCTCGGCCGCGGCGTCCCGCCACTGCGGCGGCTCGAGCACCGCGGCGTCGTCGCCGAGCCGCAGCAGGAGCCGTTCGAGCCACCCCCGCTCGCTCACGGTCAGCACCACGTCGAGGTGGCCGTCGGGCCGTTCGGTGACCGACTCGGTCGGGTGGTGCTCGGCCACCCAGGCCGCGGCCGGGGCGAGCCGGAGCGTGACCCGCGCGTCGCCGGGTGCGGGGCTGTACACCTCGCCGGGCCCGAGGCGTGTCTCGGGGGGCGTGAACCGCTCCCCCGTCGGGCGCAGCGCCCGGATGCGGTCGACGCGGAACATCCGCTCCGCGCCGGCGCGGTGGCAGTAGGCGCCGACGTACCAGGCGCCCAGCGCGAAGAACACGACGGCGGGATCGATGCGCCGCGTCGCCAGCTCGTCCCGGCCCGCCGACCAGTAGTCGATCTCGACGCGCTCGTGACGGGCGACCGCGTCGCGCACCGCGTCGAGGTGCGGCGGCCGCGCGACCTCGACGACCAGGTCGGGCACGCCGAGCGCCCGCTCCAGCTTGCCGAGCGCCGTCGCGAGCGGGCCGTCGGGGTCCGATCCGGGGACGGCCAGCAGTGCCCGGCCGGCGGCGAGCAGGGCCAGGCCCTCGGCGGGCGAGAGCCGCAGCGGCCGCCGGAACGTGTCGGCCATCCGGATCGTGACCTCGCCCTGGGGCCCCTCCTCGACGTCGAGGTAGTCGCCGGGCGAGTAGGGCGGCACCCCGATCATGCACACCAGCGCCAGGTCCCGCTCGAGCTGCGCGACGCTGATCCCGAAGCGACGCGCGATCGCGTCCTTGGTGGTGCCGGGGTGGCCGACGATCCACGGGACCAGCGCGAGGATCCGCTGGATCTCGGTCTCGGCGACGGGCCGCGGGCTCACCGGGCGGCGATCCGTTCGAGCCACGCGACGACGTCGTCGCGCACGTCGGGCGGCGAGCACACGACGGCGTGGTCGAGGAGGTCGAGCACGACCGAGCGGAACGCGGCCCGGTTCGTGACCGTCACCTCCACCTCGACGGCGCCGTCGGGGCGCGTCACGGTCTTCGCGTCGCCGCGCAGGAGCTCGAGCGCGCGGTCCGCGTGGTCGGCGTCGACGAGCAGCCGCACCGTGACCGGCTCGTCGTCGCCGAGCATCCACGGGCGGTCCTCGACGTGGTCGTCGGGCCGGAAGTCGGCCGGGGGGTCGAAGCCGCCGGCCGGGCCGACCTCGACGTCGCCCTCGATGCGGTCGGCGCGGAACGCCCGGATCGCGCCCCGGTCGCGGTCCCAGCCGACCAGGTACCAGTGGCCGCGCTTGGAGGTCAGGCCCCACGGCTCGACCGTCCGGCTCGCCCCCCGGTGGCGGAACGTCACCACCGCCCGGCGGCGGAACGCCTCGAAGAGCGTGGCGAGGGCCGGCACGAGCGGGAGCGACGCGATCGGCGTGCCCGCGCCCGCCACGGCCCCGCCCAGCTTCATGAGCGCGCCCTCGCCGGCGCCGCTGCCGAGCGACACCGCGCCGACCGCGACCCGCAGCGCCGCCGTCTCCTCGGGGGTGAGGCCGAGGTCGGGCAGGTAGTAGTCGTCGGGGTGCACGATGTAGCCGGTCTCTCCGGCGTCGCCCACCGGGCGGGTCGTGATCGGCACGCCCATCCCCCGCAGGATCTCCTTGTCGCGCTCGAACGCGCGCCGGTACGCGGACTGCTGGGGCGGGTAGCCGCTCACCTCGCGCACGATCTCGTCGCGCGTCAGCGGGACGCGGGTGTCGAGCAGCAGCGCGAGGAGGTTGAGGACGCGTTCGACGCGGCTCGGTGCGTCCGCCACGGGCTCAGCCTAGGTGCTGCGCCGCGAGGATCCCCGCCGCGGCGGCCGCCTCGAACAGCACCGGGTCGTCCGCCGCGGGGCGGCCCATCGACGTGACGTGCAGGCCGTGCCGTTCGAGCAACCGGACGACGCCGACGGGCGGGACCGGCACGACGTCGTGCCGGGCGGCGATGCCCGAGGCGTCGAGGTCGGCGCGCAGGCGCGCCTCGGTCGGGCCGCCGACCGCCGGCAGGGCCACGGCGACCCGGCTGCGCGTCGCGAGCGTGAGCGCGGTGCGCGTGTGGTGGGAGACCCCGCGGTGACGCTCGCGCGGGTCGGCGTCGGAGGCGCGCAGCGCCGCGATCGCCATCCCACCGAGCGCGGCGGCCGCGTCGAGCACGCCGCCCACCTCCAGGCCCGTGTGCCCGAGGCGGGTGCCGGTGCCGACGATCCCCGGGCCCATCGCGACCACCGCCGCGTCGGCGCGCCCCACGTACCGGGCGACGGCCAGCGCGGCGGGCACCGAGACGGCCTCGAGGTCGCCGCCGAAGGCGTGCCCGCAGGTCACGGTCACGTCGACGAGCCCCGCGCCGCGCAGCGCGGCGACCAGGTCCGACAGGGCGAGCGGCAGCGCGGCGCCGTCGGTCATGACGTAGGCGAGACGGGCGGCCGGGGCGGCGTGCTTGAAGGCGGCCGCGACGGCCGCGACCTGGCTGTGCAGGCCGGCGGCCACCACCGGCATCCCGCCGATCGACGCGGTGCCGGCGAGCTCGGGCGCGTGCTCCTCGGCGCAGCCGACGTCGGCCTGCAGGCTGGTGTACCGCAGCTTCATGACGTGGCCCGGTCCGGGCTCCGACCAGCTCTCGCGCGCGAGGTTCCAGTGGACGACGTGCCAGCCGCCCGGTGCCGAGCCCCAGCTCGACCGCGGTGGTGTTCACGACGACCCGGTCGCCGGCCGCGACGTCGCCCGTGAGGCGGGTCAGGACGTAGGCCCGCTCCGGCCCGGCGCCGAGGTCGACCTCGACCCGCTGCAGGCCCTCGCGCTCGGCGAGGACCGCGACGACCGTGCCCGTCCGGAAGGTCGGCACGTCAGAGGCTCGCGATGAGGCGCTCCACCCGCTCGTCGCGCGCCTTGAACGGGTCCTTGCACAGCACGGTGCGTTGCGCCTGGTCGTTCAGCTTGAGGTGCACCCAGTCGACCGTGTAGTCGCGCTTGCGCTCCTTGGCCCGCTTGATGAACGCGCCGCGCAGGCGGGCGCGGGTGCTCTGCGGCGGGGTCGTCACCGCCGCGTCGATCTCCTCGTCGGTGACGATGCGCTCGACCTGGCCGCGGCGCTCGAGGAGGTAGTAGAGCGAGCGGCTCCGCGACACGTCGTGGTAGGCGAGGTCGAGCAGCGAGACACGCGGGTGCGTGAGCGGCAGGTCGCCGCGGCGCCGGTACGCCTCGATCAGGTGGTACTTGACGACCCAGTCGACCTCCGTGCGCAGGGCGAACGGGTCGGACGCCAGGTGGGTCATCACGTGCTCCCACATCTCGAGCGCGCGCTGCTCGAGGGGCGGCAGCCCGCGGCGCTTCGCGAACTTGAGCGCCCGGGTCAGGTACTCGTTCTGGATGTCGACGGCCGACAGCTCGCGCCCGTTCGCGAGCCGCACGCGCCGGCGGCAGGTGATGTCGTGGCTGATCTCGCGGATCGCGCGGATGGGGTTCTCGAGCGTGAGGTCGCGCCAGGGCGCGCCGTCCTCCTCGAGCATGCGCAGGATGATCGAGGTCGCGCCGACCTTCAGGAACGTCGCGTACTCGCTCATGTTCGAGTCGCCCACGATGACGTGCAGCCGCCGGAACCGTTCCGCGTCGGCGTGCGGCTCGTCGCGGGTGTTGATGATCGGCCGCGAGCGGGTGGTCGCGCTCGACACGCCCTCCCAGATGTGCTCGGCGCGCTGCGCGATGCAGTACATGGCGCCGCGAGCCGTCTGCAGCACCTTCCCGGCGCCCGCGTACACCTGCCGGCTGACGAGGAACGGGATCAGCACGTCGGTGAACTTGGAGAAGTCGCCGTCGCGCTCGACGAGGTAGTTCTCGTGGCACCCGTAGGAGTTGCCGGCGCTGTCGGTGTTGTTCTTGAACAGGAACACCTCGCCACGGATGCCCTCCTCGCGCAGGCGCTGCTCCGCGCTCTGCACGAGGCTCTCGAGGATCCGCTCCCCCGCCTTGTCGTGGACGACGAGGTCGTGGATCGAGTCGCACTCCGGCGTCGCGTACTCGGGATGGCTGCCCACGTCGAGGTAGAGGCGGGCGCCGTTCTCGAGGAACACGTTGCTGGAGCGGCCCCACGACACCACGCGGCGGAACAGGTAGCGCGCCACCTCGTCCGGGCTCAGCCGGCGCTGGCCGCGCAGCGTGCACGTGACGCCGTACTCGTTCTCGAGCCCGAAGATCCTGCGCTCCATCGGTGCCGGGGAGTGTACGGGCCGCCGCCGTGCCCCCGGTCCCACCCCGTCCCACCGGGTCCGCGGCGGGCGGGCCGCGTCAGCTTCCCAGGAGCCCGCCCAGCTCGGCGTCGCGGATGCGGCGGAACGCGCGGCGCGGCCGGTTGCGGTCGAGCAACGCGACCTCGAGCTGGTCGGCGTCGAGCGCGTCGCCGTCGCTGCCGAGCACGCTCGCCCCCAGCCGCAACGCGGCGCCGAGATCGAGGCCGCGCTCGTAGCGCTCCCGGAGCGCCTCGGTGATCGTCTCGGCCTGCCCGCCGAGCACCGAGTAGTCGTGCTCGTCCATCACGACGCCGTCGTAGAGGATGTGGTACATCTCGCTCGGCGCGTCGGGCCCGAAGCCGACCTCGGCGACGAGCAGCTCGACCTCGTAGGGCTTCATCTCGTGGGTGAACACCTGCCCGAGGGTCTGCGCGTAGGCGTTCGCGAGCTCCTTGGCGGAGACGTCCTCGCGCGAGTACGAGAAGCCCTTCAGGTCCGCGTGACGCACGCCCGCGACCCGCAGCATCTGGAACTCGTTGTACTTGCCGACCGCGGCGAACGCGATGCGGTCGTAGATCTCGCTGATCTTCGAGAGCGTGCGCGACGGGTTGTCGGCGACGATCAGGACACCGGCCGCGCACTCGAGCGCGACGAGGCTGCGGCCGCGGGCGATCCCCTTGCGCGCGTAGTCGGCGCGGTCCTTCATCACCTGCTCGGGGGACACGTAGAACGGCATGCTCACGACGGCTCACCTCCCCGTGCGGGCGAGCCGAGCAGCGCCTGGCTGCGCGCCTCGACGTCCTCGTCGGGCAGCGCCCGGTAGCCGTCGGCGTCGATGACCGCGACCGTCGGGAAGATGCGCCGGACCAGGTCGGGCCCGCCGGTCGCGGTGTCCTCGTCGGCCGCGGCGAACAACGCGCGGATCGCGAGGTCGATCGCCTCGTCGCGCGCGATGTCGTCGCGCCAGGACGCCTTGATCCAGTTGCGCGCGTGGATCGAGCCCGAGCCCTGGGCCTGGAAGTCGATCTCCTCGTAGCGGCCGCCGGTGACGTCGTAGGAGAACACCCGGCCGCGCCCCCGGGCGTGGTCGTACCCCGCGAACAGCGGCACGACGACGAACCCCTGCATCGCGGCGGGCAGGTTCGACCGCACCAGCAGCCCGAGCTGGTTCGCCTTGCCCTCGAGGCTGAGGGCGTCGCCCTGCACCTTCTCGTAGTGCTCGAGCTGCGTCTGGAACAGCTTCACCATCTCGATCGCCGGGCCCGCGGCCCCCGCGATCGCGACGCCGGAGTAGTCGTCGGCCGGGAACACCTTCTCGATCCGCCGGCTCGCGATCATGTGGCCCGCCGTGGCGCGCCGGTCGCCCGCCATCACCACGCCCCCGGCGCAGCGGATCGCGACGACGGTGGTGCCGTGGACGGTCGGGGGCGCGCCCTCCGCCGGGGCGGCCGCGCCGGCGCCCGCGCCGGGGAGCTGGTGGGGGGCGACGCGCCGGAGCAGCTCGACGAACGACGGGCCCGGGTCGAACGAGGCCGGGAACGTTGGCAGCGGCGGTTCTGACATCGGGCGGGGAGCCTACCCGCCGTCCCCCGGCGGGCCGGCGCACGTGTCGGTGTCGCCCTCGATGACGCGCAGCACGTCGACGCGCTGGCGCAGCTCGATGCGACCGGGCACCCGTGCCGAGACGCGCAACCAGCCGTCGGCGGTCGCGTCGATGCACGCGTCGCCCTGCGCGACGTACCACAGCGGCGACTCCCGGACGCGCAGCATCGTGTCGC
Organism: Acidimicrobiia bacterium; assembly: GCA_026002935.1. Taxonomy (GTDB): domain Bacteria; phylum Actinomycetota; class Acidimicrobiia; order IMCC26256; family PALSA-610; genus BPGH01. Next base: position 2,289,116 of record BPGH01000001.1, on the reverse strand, counting down.
CCGCCGCGCCGACGTCGAGCACGACGTGGTCGTCGTCCATCTCGAGCACGGCCGCGTCCCCGACGACGATGCCGCTCGACGTGCGGACCACGAAGACGGTCCAGTTCTCGTCCCGGTACACGGGCTCGAGGTACGGCAGGCCGCCCCGGACGAGCTCGGCCTCCCGTCGCGAGGACCCGTCGAAGGCGACGTCGGGCAGCGCGACGTGCGTGACGCCGTTGCGCCGCAGCCACGCCTCGTACCGGGCGGCGTCGAGCGGCCGCTCCTCGTCGTAGAACTCGGGGTTGAGCTCGCGGTCGACCTGGCGCTCCCAGCCGCGCGCGATGGGGATCTCCGACGCGACGTAGGCCGTCTCCCAGTGGTTGCGCGTGAAGGGGATCTCCACCCGCACCGGCTGCGGGAGCCCGCGCAGGAACTCGACGACCCCCTCGTGGTACTCGCGCTCCGCGGAGGGGTCGCTCGCCACCGCCGACGCCGCCTGGGTGATCTGCAGCGCGTGCCAACCCACCACGACCGGCACGGCGAGCACGATGCGCCGCACCCGCGCCGGGTCGGCGAGGAGCACCAGCGGCGCGGTGACGAGCATCGCGAGGCGGCCGACGTTCGCCCCGAGCGGGGAGTTGACCGCGAACGCGCCGAGGCACGCGGCGGCGTACAGCGCGCAGCCGATGCGCACGACCGGCTCCTCGGTGGCGACGACCACGACCGCGCACAGCGCGAGCGTCCACAGCAGGGTCGTCGCCCCGAACGGGAAGCTCCCGCCCGCGCCGAACAGGAACGACACCGCGGCCGCGGGCCCCACGGCCCCCGCGCACACCGCGGCCGCGGCGCGCGGGCGGCGGTGGTGCAGGCCCCAGGCGGCGACGCCGATCGCGAGGAACACGCCGGCGAGCGGGCTCGACAGCCCGGCCGCCGCGGCGAGGACCGCCGCCGCGGCCGGCGACCGCTGCAGCGCGAGCAGCGCGAGGAGGGCGAACGCGGTGCCGAGGGCGAACGCGAGCCGGCCGACGACCAGGTTGGCGAGCATCCCGATCGCGAACGCGCCCGCGGCGCGCCGGCCCCGGGGATGGCGGCGCACGAGGGCCTCGAACGCGGCGACCGAGCCGGTCGTCGTGAGGACCGCGAGCGAGGTCACGCCCAACAGCGCCCCGACGGCCGGCAGGAGCACGCTGTAGCCGAGCGTCGGGTGGCCCCCGTACCAGTTCCCGTTCCACAGGAGCTCGCCCTCGCGGAAGCGCTCGATGCGCAGGATCTGCGCGGGGAAGTCGACCCCGCGCCAGCCCAGCGCGAGGGCGACCAGCGAGGCGGCGAGGGTGGTGGCCGTCACCGGCCACCGGCGGGCGAGCGTCACGGCTCCTCCGGTCGGATCCGGTCCCGCGACGGGGCGGCCCCAGGCTACGCGACCGGCGCCGGGGCCGCAGGGCCCCGGGCCGGACGGGGCGAGGGGCCCCTACTGGCCGCCCTTCTGCACGTAGTTGCGCACGAACTCCTCGGCGTTGTCCTCCAGGACGGCGTCGATCTCGTCGAGCAGGTCGTCGATGTCCTCCTTCAGCTTCTCGCCGCGCTCCGACGCGGCGGGGACGTCCTCGACGACCTCCTCCCGCTCCTTGGGCGCCGGCTTCTGCTTGCGCTCCCGCTCCGGCATCACGACCTCCCTGGCGGCGACGACGCGGTGAGCCGCTCCACGAGCTGGCGGGGCGTCGTCACCTCCGCGAACAACTGCTCGACGTGCATCTTGCTACCACGCGTCGGCTCCATCATCGGGATCCTCCGCAGGGGGTCGGCCCCGACGTCGAGGACCAGGCTGTCCCAGTTGGCGGCGACCACCGAGTCGGCCCAGCGCGCGAGGCAGGTGCCCCGGAAGTACGCCCTGGTCGTCGGCGGCGGCTCGCCCATCGCCTCCAGCACCTCCGCCTCCGACAGCAGCCGCTCCACCTTGCCGGCGCGCACCAGCCGCTCGTACAGGGACCGCCCGGGCCGCACGTCGTGGTACTGGACCGCGAGCAGCCCGAGCTTCGGGTCCGACCACTCGAGCCCGTCGCGCTCCACGTACGCCTGGAGCAGGTTGTGCTTCGTGACCCAGTCGAGCTGGCCGTCGAGCTCGGCCGGATCGCGCTCCAGCGCGCCGAGCACCTGCTCCCAGCGGTCGAGCACGCTGCCGCCCAGCTCCTCCCCGCCGCAGTGCTCGAGGCCCGTCTCGTCCGCGTACTTGCGGGCCAGCCGCAGGAACTCCCACTGCAGCTCGACCGCGGTGCAGGTGCCCAGGTCGGCGACCTCGACCGTCGCGCGGCACGCCGGGTCGTGCGAGACGCGACGCATCGCGGCGACGGGCGACGCGATCGTCAGGTCCTTGTCGACGAAGCCGTCCTCGATCATGCACAGCACGATCGCGGTGGTCCCCACCTTGAGGAACGTCGCGACCTCGCACAGGTTCGCGTCGCCCACGATCACGTGGAGGCGCCGGTACTTCTGCGGGTCGGCGTGCGGCTCGTCCCGGGTGTTGACGATCGGGCGCTTCAGCGTGGTCTCGAGCCCGACCTCCTCCTCGAAGAAGTCGGCGCGCTGGCTGATCTGGTAGTCGACGGCCTCGGCGCCGTTCTCGGCGCCGACCTTGCCCGACCCGGTGAAGACCTGCCGGGTGACGAACCACGGGATCAGGTTGCGCACCAGGGAGGCGAACGGCACGTTGCGGTCGACGAGGTAGTTCTCGTGGCAGCCGTAGGAGTTGCCCTTGCCGTCGCTGTTGTTCTTGTAGACGACGATCTCCTGGCCCGGGGGCAGGAGGCGCCGCGCCGCCTCCATCGACCGGGCGAGGATGCGCTCCCCCGCCTTGTCGTAGCGCACGACCTGCAGCGGGTCGCTGCACTCGGGCGTCGAGTACTCGGGGTGCGCGTGGTCCACGTAGTAGCGCGCGCCGTTGGTGAGCACCGCGTTCACGAGGTGCGTCTCGACCTCGGGCGCCTGGGCGCCGTCGCGCGCGAAGCCCCGCGCGTCGCGGCCCGGCGTCTCGTCCTCGAAGTCCCAGCCGACGCGCCGCTGCTCGACGTATCCGTTGATGAGCAGCGAGGACGCGACGACCGGGTTGGGGTCGGGCGCGCCCCGCAGCGTCACCCCGTACTCGGTCTCGATGCCGACGATCTTCGGGACGGCCACGCCCGCATTCTACCGGCGGGGGTGCGCGCGCCCGTCCCGATCCGCGGGTCCCCGGCGACGGCTACAGGTACTGCCCGGTCGTGACGCGCTCGATCTGGCGCCCGCCCTTCTCGGCGGTGCCCTCGTTGACGATCGTCCGCACGTAGACGATCCGCTCGCCCTTCTTGCCGGAGATCTTCGCCCAGTCGTCGGGGTTGGTCGTGTTGGGCAGGTCCTCGTGCTCGCGGAACTCCTGCTTGATCGACTCGAGCAGGTCGTCGGTGCGGATCCCGCGCTCGGCACCCGCGATCGACCGCTTGATCGACAGCTTCTTCGCGCGCCGCACGATGTTCTCGATCATGGCGCCCGACGCGAAGTCCTTGAAGTAGAGGATCTCCTTGTCGCCGTTCTGGTAGGTGACCTCGAGGAACTTGTTGTCGTCGCCGGTGGCGTACATGTGCTCGACGGCGGCGTCGATCATCCGCGCGACGGCCGCGGCGGCGTCGCCGCCGGCCCGCTCCAGCTCGCTGGGGCGATCGGCAGCGTCGGGGTGAGGTACCGGGCGAAGATCTGCTTCGCGCTCGTCATGTCGGGCCGCTCGATCTTGATCTTCACGTCGAGCCGCCCGGGCCGCAGGATTGCCGGGTCGATGAGGTCCTCGCGGTTCGACGCGCCGATCACGATCACGTTCTTCAGCGACTCGACGCCGTCGATCTCGGCGAGGAGCTGCGGCACGATCGTCGACTCGATGTCGGAGGAGATGCCGGTGCCGCGCGTGCGGAACAGCGAGTCCATCTCGTCGAAGAAGACGATGACGGGGTTGCCCTCCTCGCTCTTCTCCCGGGCCCTCTGGAAGATGAGCCGGATCTGCCGCTCCGTCTCGCCGACGTACTTGTTGAGCAGCTCGGGGCCCTTGATGTTGAGGAAGTACGAGCGCGCCGACGCGTTGCCGGTCTTCTCGGCGACGCGCTTCGCGAGCGAGTTGGCCACGGCCTTGGCGATGAGCGTCTTGCCGCAGCCGGGCGGGCCGTACAGGAGGATCCCCTTCGGCGGCTGCAGCTCGTGCTCGCGGAACAGGTCGCCGTGGAGGTACGGCAGCTCGATCGCGTCCTTGATCTGTTCGATCTGGTCGTCGAGGCCGCCGACGTCCTCGTAGGACACGTCTGGCACCTCCTCGAGGACCAGCTCCTCGACCTCGGGGCGGGGCAGCCGTTCGAGCAGGAGGCCCGAGCGGCCCTCCATCAGGAGGTGGTCGCCGGCCCGCAGGCGCTGGTGCACGAGCTCGTCGGCCAGCTCGCAGACGCGCTCCTCGTCGGCGCGGCCGATCACGAGCGCGCGGCGCCCGTCCTCCAGCACCTCCTTGAGGGTCACGACCTCGCCGGAGATCTCCGACGAACGGGCGAGCACGACGTTGAGCGACTCGTTCAGCACGACCTCCTGGCCGCGCCGCAGCTCGCCCGCCTCGATCTCGGGGTGCAGCGCCACGCGCATCTTGCGGCCCGCGGTGAAGATGTCGACCGTGCCGTCGTCGTTCGTGCCGAGGAACGTCCCGTACGCCGACGGCGGCATCGTGAGCTTCTCGACCTCCTCGCGCAGCGCGGCGATGTGCTCGCGGGCCTCGCGCAGGGTCGCGGACAGCTTCTCGTTCTGCGACACCGCCTGGGCGAGCTGGCCCTTCGTCTCGAGCAGGCGCTCCTCCAGCGTGCGGACGCGCTTGGGGGCGTCCTGCAGGCGGCGCCGCAGCACGACGATCTCCTCCTCCAGGCCCTTGATCGTCTCCTGGAGCTGGTCGACCTGCGCCTCGTACTCGGTGAGCCGGCGCTCGTGCTCGGACGCCATCGCGCCACCTCCTCGGTCGTTCTCGGACCCTAGTCCCGCGTTCAAGGCGCGCCGGGTGCATCCGATAGCTTCACCGGGCACCGAGCCCCGGTACCCCGGTGCTGGATTTCTCACACCGCACCGTGATAAATTATGCTCGTCGCTGAAGGCTTGCTTCGACCGGCTCCGACCCGACGTGAGGATCGCGAGCACAAAGTGAGGACACCCCGATGAAGGTCTGGATCGACCAGGATCTCTGCACCGGCGACGGGCTGTGCGAGGAGATCGCTCCCGACGTCTTCACCCTCCTCGACGACGGGCTCGCCTACGTCAAGGAGGGCGACAAGGTGTTCTCCGACCCCGGCGGCGCCGAGGGCCTCGCGACCATCCCGGAGGGCCAGCTCGACGCCGTCGTCGAGGCCGCCGAGGAGTGCCCCGGGGAGTGCATCTTCATCGAGGTCGACTGAACCCGGCCCCGCCGTCGGTCCGGCGGCGGGGTGCCTCGCCCCCGGCGGGCCCCCGGCGGGCCCGGGGCTCAGCCGATCAGGCACCCCCCGGTGCTCACGCCGGCCTCCTGGACCAGCCCGAGCACGCCCAGCACCTCCTCGTACGCGAGCGCGTAGCTCGTGCCCTCGCGTGCCGGGTCGATCGCGAACGCGACCCCGATGACCCGCCCCTCGACGTCGACGAGCGGCGCGCCCGAGTCGCCCGGCTCCAGTGACGCGGCCAGCACCAGGATCGCCCGGGTGCTCTCGCTCGTGCGGTAGATGTCGGAGCCGACCGCGTTCATCTCCTCGCCCACGCGCGCCGGGGCGGCCCGGAGCGCGCCACCGCCCGGGTGGCCGTAGACGGCCCCGACGTCGCCTTCGCGGCCCCGGCGCAGCTCGAGGCCCGGGGCGTCGAGCGTCGGCACGGCGAGCATCGCGAGGTCGCGCACCGGGTCGAACGCGACGACCCTCGTCTCGTGCTCGCGGCCGTCCGCGTCCTCGACGATCGTGGACGACGACCCGGCGACCACGTGGGCGTTCGTCACGACCCGGCCGGGTCGTCGTCACCCAGCCGCTGCCCTCCAGGATCTGCCCGCAGGCGCGCCCGACGACCTTCACGACCGACTCCCGCACCCTCGCGTCGACGGCCGGGGCCAACCCGACCGCCGGCGGGCGCCCGGGGTCGGGGGGCTCCTCGAGCGGCCCGAGCGCGGACGGGTAGGGCGCCTCGGAGATCGCCCGGCCCCAGGCCGCGAAGCGCGCCGGCTGCTCGGGCGCGAAGCGGTCGAGGGTCGCGACGACCGCCGAGTCGCGGGCCAGGCGCGCCGGCCACCCGCGGGCGGTCGTCAGCGAGGGCGCGATCATCCACACGAGCGCGAGCACGCCGAGGACCCCGAGCGCGGCGCCCGCCGCGCGGTCGCCGAGGTGCATCGGGCCCTCGGGGCGGGGGCGGTGCAGGGCGAGGCTCAGCCCGAGGCCGACGGCCTGGCCCAGGGTCGCGACGAGCAGGAGGAACAACACCGCGACGGTCACCCGGTCGTCGGCGCTCGTGCCGCCGAACTCGGTGACGACCCGCGGCACGTAGCGGACGCCGATCGCGAGCGCGACGGCGACCCCGACCCACGCCAGGGCCCGGGCGACGAAGCCGAGCCGCCAGCCCCCGACGGCGGCGGCGAGGGCGGCGGCGACGATCGCGGCGTCGAGGCCGTTCATCGGGGTTCAGTCGCGTTGCAGCAGGCGCGCGTGGGTGAGGAACCCGGTGTGCGCCACCATCCGGTGGTCGGGCCGGATCGACTGCCCCTCGACGTGCCAGCCCCGCTGCAGCACCTCGAGGGTCTCGACCAGCCCGAAGGGCGACCCCGCGAGCTCCTCGCGCAGGCGGCCGACCTGCAGGATCGTCGGCAGGTAGGCGACCAGGATGCCGCCCGGCCGCAGGGCCTCGACCGCGTGCTTCACGACCCGCCAGGGCTCGGGCAGGTCGAGGACGACGCGGTCGAGGCCGGTCGCGTCGATGCCCTCGTACACGTCCCGGACCTCGACGTGCAGCGGGACGTCCGGCCCGAGGAACCCGTGCACGTTGCGCACGGCGCGCTGCGCGAAGTCGTCGCGGATCTCGTAGCCGGTCACGTGGCCGCCGGGGCCCACGGCCCGCAGCAGGGCGGTCGTGAGCGCACCCGACCCGATGCCCGACTCGAGGACCCGCGCCCCGGGGAACACGTCGGCCAGCACGAGGATCGGGCCGAGGTCCTTCGGGTAGATCACCTGCGCGCCGCGCGGCATCTCGAGCACGTACTCGGCGAGCGTGGGGCGGAGAGCGACGAGCCGCGCGCCCTTCGAGGTGCGCACCGTGCAGCCCTCGTCCCGGCCGAGGAGCGCGTCGTGCTCGACGATGCCGGCGTGCGTGTGGAACCGGTCCCCCGGGGCGAGGGTGATGAGGTGGCGGCGGCGGCGGCTGTCGACGAGCAGCACCCGGTCGCCGGGGCCGAACGGTCCGCGCTTCACGGGCGGCCCGACCCGGTCGCGCGTGCCTGCAGGCGGCAGAACGCGCACAGGGCCTCGCCGCGGCCGTCGCCGGGCGTGGGTGCGCCGCACCGCAGGCACGGCTCCAGGCCCTCGCGCTCGTCCCGGGCGTCGGCCGCGAAGCGGGGGTGGCCGCGCTCCAGGAACCCGAAGAGGAACGACGCCTTCGTGCCCGGCGACCGCTCCTCGATGGCGTTGAGGGCCTCCTTGTACCCGAGGTGACGGTTGCCGTGCGCCATGGGGCACTCCTCGACGATGTAGTCGATCCCCCGCAGCACGCAGTACGCGGCGAGCTCGCGCTCGCCGAGCCGGACGAGTGGCTTGACCTTGCGCGCGAAGCCCGGCGCGGCGGGCAGCACGGGGTGCTGGCGCCCGAGGTAGCCGGTCTCCCAGCGCAGGACGTTGCCGAACAGCACGGCGGCCTCGTCGTCGAGGTTGTGGCCGGTCGCCAGCACGTCGTAGCCGTGCGCGATCGCGGTCTCGTTGAAGACGTGGCGCTTCGACAGGCCGCAGGCGGAGCACGGCGCGCGCCGCGCCGCCCGGGCACCGTCGGGGACGGAGAAGCCGTGGTCGGCCTCGAGGTCGACCTCGACGAGCTTCAGGCCGCGCGCGTGCGCGAACTCGCGGGCGTACCGGCCCGACTCGTCGGAGTACGCACCGATGCCCAGTCCGACGTAGAGGCCGTCGGCGTCGTGGCCGAGCTCGCGCAGGAGGTCCCACAGGCCGAGGGAGTCCTTGCCGCCCGACACCGCCACGAGGACCCGCTCGCCGGGGCGGATCATGTCGAAGTCGTCGATCGCCCGCCGCACCTGCTCGCGGCAGTGGTGGAGGAAGCACGGGCCGCAGAAGGCCGCGTTGTGGCGCCGGACGTCGACGACCGCCCGGTCGCGGCAGCGCCGGCACTTCACCGGGCACCCCCCGAGACGACCGGCCGGATCTCGACGACGTCGGTGTCGTCGAGGTGCTCGTCGCGGGTCGCGAGGGTGTCGTTGCGGATCACGAGCACCGACTCGGGGACCACGCCCAGCTCGTGCAGCAGCGCCTCGACGTCGCGGGGGGCCGGCAGTTCGAGCTCGCGGCGCGGGTTGCGGAGCACGACCTTCATGGCTGCCCCAGCGTACCGGCGGGACCGGCGCGGTCAGCGGGCGGTGATCTCGAACCGGTCGCCGGGCCGGATGCGGGTGCGGTAGAGCACGTCCGAGGCGGGGTGGCTGATCCGGCGGATCGCGCGGGCGCCGACGGCGACCACCGCGACGGCCAGCCACACGTTGGAGCCCGCGGAGCCGCGACGCGCGCCGAGGTTCGTCAGGCGCCGCAGGACGTAGTCGAGCACGTCAGATCCGCCGGATCTCGAGCACGGTGCGCTGCCGGCGCGTCCGCCGGCGCCCGAGCCAGTACGCGACGACGACCGCGCCGACGACGACCGCGACGCCGACGACCGCCGCCGAGACCTTCACGCCCTCGACGCGCTGGTCGACCTCGCCGCGCAGCTCGCGCAGCTTCTCCTCGATGTCGTCGCGGGTGACCCTCCGGGGCGGCTCCCCCACCGCCGGCTTGCGGCTCACGTGCGGGCCCTCCGCTTCCCGCGTGCCCACCACGACAGCATCGCGAGCACGAGCAGCGCCGCGACGACGATGCCGTAGGGCGCCCACGACCAGTCGCCGGTGAAGGCGTCGCCGGTCTCGGTCTGCAGCGCGCGCAGCCCGCCGAGCGCGAGCATGGCGATGCCCGTGCCGAGGAGCACCGCCCCGGCGAGGCCGAAGCCGACGTAGCGGCCCATCCCCCGCAGCTCGTCGACGGTCTCCTGCTTGGCGTACGCGACGACCAGGTCCTTCAGCTCCCGGATCGTCTGCTGCGGGTCCTGCGCCACGCGCCTCCTCCCGACGCCGCGTCGGCGGCCTCGATGCCGAGCACGGGAGTCTTCTCCCCCGGTGGGGGCGGTCGCAACCCGCGCGCCCCCACGGCCCGTGCGCTCAGGGCGCCGGCACGAGGTCGGGGGCGGCGGGGGCCTCGGGGTACGCCGCGACGATGCGGGCGAGCTCGAGCTGGTGGGCGTGGCCCTCGGCGGTGGAGAAGGCGCCGGCGTGCTCGAACGCGAACCGCAGGCGCTCGGCGTCGTCCACCACCCCGGCGAGGGCGACCACGCCGCGGATCTGGCCGGTCTTGGCCCGCAGCACGCCGGCGAGCGGGTCATCGGGCGCGACGCGCGTGCGCAGGGTGCCGCTGCGTCCCGCGACCGCGAGCCCGGAGTCGAGGGCCTCGAGCCCGGGCTCGCGCAGCTGCAGCACCGCGAGCAGCGTCTCGCAGGTCACCCGGTTGCCGGGGTGCAGCCCCGAGCCGTCGAGCATCGTGAGCCCGTCGGTGGGCACGCCCACCGCGCGCAGCACCGCCGCGGTGGCCGCCGCCCCGGCCGCCGTGGTGGCCGCGCCCCCGCGCGCCCGGCCGACCTCCCGGAGCAGGATCTCGGCCGTGTAGTTGTCGCTCGACGTGAGCATCGCGGCGACGAGCACCTCGAGGGGTGGCGACTCGATGGTCGCGACGTCCGGCGCGTCGGCCGGTGCCGGGGCCGCGGCGACGCCACCGACCGCGACGCCGCGCGCGGCGAGCAGCGCGGCGAACTGCGCGGCGGCCGACGACGCGGCGTCGGCCGCGCGGCCGGCCGGCTCGGTGCCGTCGTCGACGGCGAGCGCGCCGAGCGGGCCGACGTCGTCGCGGTAGCTCTCGCGCCAGCCGGGGAGGAAGTCGGCGTCGGTGTGGCGGGTGCCGTCGCCGACGACCGCGTCCACGGCCGTGACGCCCCGCTCGCGCAGCGCGGCGGCGGTGTCGTCCGCGAGGCGGGCGAGCGGCGTGACCGGCGCGGCCTGCGTCACCGGGTCCGCCCGCAGCCGCGCCTCGTACGCCGGGGTGGTGAGGACGGGATCGGCGCCGCCCACGAGGTGCAGGGTGCGGCCGTCGAGCGCGACGCGGGTCGTGAACCGGTGCGCCGGGCCGAGGACCTCGAGCGCGGCGGCGCCGGTCAGGAGCTTGATCGCCGAGGCGGGCGCGTGGGCCGTCCCCGGGCCGACGCGCGCGAGCACGCCGTCGCCGGGTGCGTCGTCGACCGCGATGCACACGTCGCCCCCGAGACGCGCCGCGAACGCGTCGAGGGACTCCTGCAGGCGCCGGCGTGCGAGCTCGTCGGTGAACAGGTGCGGGAGGCGGCGCGCCGACAGGAGCGGCGTCGCGGCACGGCGCTCGTCCGGCGGTGCCGCGACCGCGGGCTCGTCGCGCGCGGCGACCGTCGCGGTCAGCACGGCCGCGGCCGCGACCATCGCGGACGCCAACACGCGCAGCACCACGCGCCCGCGCCGCGTGAGCCGCGTCCTCACCCGTCGTGGCGCGCGCGGAACCGTGCGTAACGCCAGAGGTGTGCGAGCGCGGTGACCGCGCGGTTCGCGGACGCGTAGCAGAGCCGTCCGGTCGCCCGGACGGTCGCGGGACCGGGGTTCTGCGGGCTCGCGACGGCGAGCTCGGTGGCCGTCAGGATCGGCTTGCCGGTGGCGTCGGAGATCTCCGCGGCGGCCGCCGCGAAGCGCGCGTCCTGGCGCTCGTGGTAGGCGACGATCCGCTCGAGGCCGTGGTCGGGATAGAAGGGGCCGTCGCGCATCAGCCGCGCCTGGTTCGACTGGATCCCGAGCCCGAGGTACACGATCGCGTCGACGTCGGGATGGGACGCGACGAGCTCCATCACCTCGGGGATCGTGTCGCGCGTCTCGCCGCCCGCGAGGTCGATCGGGTTGTTGCGGCTCCAGCGCGGCGGGAGCTTCGCGTCGATCGCCGCGCGCAGGTCGTCGGGCAGCGGCGCGAGCACGAGCGAGCCGGTGCGGACGATCGCGTCCGCGGTCACGACCCCCCAGCCCCCGGCGGTGGTGAGCACGGCCGTGCGGGGCCCGCGCGGCAGCGGCTGCGTCGCGAAGGTCGCGGCCGCCTCGAACGCCTCCTCGACGGTGACGGCCCGGGTGATCCCGGCCTGGCGGCACATGCCGTCGAACACGCGGTCGTCGCTCGCGAGCGAGCCCGTGTGGCTCGCGGCGGCGCGCTGACCGCCCGGTGTCGTGCCGCCCTTCACGAGCACGACCGGCTTGCGGCGGGTCACGGCCGCCAGCCGCTCGAACAGTGCCCGCCCGTCGGCGACGCCCTCCACGTACGCGAGGCCGACCGCCGTCGCGTCGTCGGACGCGTACCACTCCAGGTAGTCGGCGATGCCGACCGCGGCGGCGTTGCCCGCCGACACCGCGCGGCTCACCCCGACGCCCGTCTGCACCGCCCAGTTCTGGAACGAGGACACGAAGTTGCCGGACTGGCTCGCGATGCCGATGCGCCCTGCCGGCGGATAGGGCGCGACGATCTGCGCGCACAGCGAGGCCGGCGTGCTGACCACCCCCTGACCGTTCGGTCCGGCGAGCAGCATCCCGAGCTCGTCGGCGAGCGCCACGAGCTCGCGCTCGGCCGCGCGTCCCTGCTCGCCCGCCTCCCCGTAGCCGGCGCTGGTGACGAACGCGGCGCGCACGCCCTTCTTCGCGCACGCGCGCAGCAGGTCCGCGTTCGCCGCGGCCGGTGTGCACACGAACACGAGGTCCCAGGGGCCGTCGGGCACGTCGTCGACGGCCGGCACCGTGTCGACACCGAGGACGGGCGACCCCTCGAGGTTCGTCGCCGCGACCCGCCCGGGGTACCCGGCGGCGAGGATGTTGTGGAGCGCGACGAACCCGAACTTGCCGGGGTGGGTCGACGCGCCGGCGACGATCACGCCGCGGGGCTCGAACAGCGCGCGGAAGGCGTCGTCGCGCAGCGGGCGGGTGACCGCGGCGGACGCCGGGCGCGCCGCGTCCGCGGCCCCGGCCGCCGGACCGGCGAGCTCGACCAGCGCGTCGACGGCGACGGGGCGGCCGCCGGCCACGATCAACGGGTTGACGTCGACCGACACGACGTCGGGGCGCTCCCGGGCGAGGCGCGACAGGCCGCCGAGCACCGACCGGAGGGCGTCACGGTCGACCGGCGGCTCGCCGCGGAACGGCCCGAGCAGGCGCTGGGTGGCGAGGTCCTCGACGAGGGCGTCGGCGTCGGCGTCGGTGAGCGGCACGAGCCGGAACGCGACGTCGCCGAGCGCCTCGGCGAGCACCCCGCCGACGCCGAGCATCACGCAGGGCCCGAATTGGGGGTCGCGCACGAGCCCCGCGATGAGCTCCCGGCTGCCGCGCACCATCGGGGCGACGAGGAGCTCGACCTCGCCGTCGTCGGGGCGCGCGGCCGCGAGCAGCTCGGCCGCCGCCGCCCGCACCGCCGCCTCGTCGTGCAGCCCGAGGCGGACGAGGCCCCGTTCGGTCTTGTGCGCGATCGCGGCGCCGCAGAGCTTGACGACGACGGGGTAGCCGATCGCCGCGGCGGCCTCGGCCGCGCCCGCGGGGTCGCGCGCCAGCCGCTCGTCCGGTACGGGCACCCCGTAGTGCGCGAGCAGCTCCTTCGACGCGCGTTCCGACAGCGTGGGCACGGGCGCGAAGGCTAGCGGGCGCCGTCCGGCGCTCCCCGCGAGCGCCGTGCCCGCGGGCGACGGCCGGTGGGCGGCCGGCTCAGATCGCGCGCTGGCGCCCCTGCCAGTGCTCGTCGCGCAGGACGCGCTTGAGGAGCTTGCCCGAGTCGGTCCGCGGCAGGGTGTCGCGCACCTCGTAGGAGCGCGGGTGCTTGTAGCGGGCGAGGCGCGGCTCGACGAACGCGCGAAGTGCGTCGAGGTCGACGGTGGCGCCCGGCTTCGGTTGCACCACCGCGTGCACCCGCTCGCCCCACTCGTCGTCGGGGACGCCGAACACCGCGGCGTCCATCACGTCGGGGTGCGCGTGCAGCACCGCCTCGATCTCGGCCGGGTAGATGTTGACGCCGCCCGAGATGATCATGTCCTTCTTGCGGTCGCAGATGTAGACGTAACCCTCCTCGTCGACGTACGCGACGTCCCCGACCGACTTCCACTCGCGGTCGTCCAGCTCGGTGAGCTGCTCGTCGGTCCGGTGGTAGCCGTCCATCGCGAGCGTCGTGCGCACGAACAGCTCACCCGGCTCGTTCGGGCCGGCAACGGTGCCGTCGTCCCGCACGATGCGGACCTGGATGCCGCCGTAGGGCTTGCCGCACGAGCCCGGCTTCCGGAGCTGGTCCTCCGGCTTGAGCACCGTGTCGACGCCGAGCTCGGTCGACCCGTACACCTCGTAGAGGAACCCGTCGCCGAGCTTCTCCACGATCTCCTGCTTGAGCGAGTACGGGACGGGCGCGGCGTTCGCGATGAGGCACACCATCGACGACATGTCGGCCTTCGCGAGCTCCTCGGGCGGCAGCGACACGATCCGCTTGAGCTGGGTGGGTGCGGAGAACGTGTTCGTGACGCGGTGCTCCTTCACCAGCGCGAGCCACCGGACCGGGTCGAACTTGCGCAGCACCACGATCGGCGACCCGAGCGTGTGGGCGAGGGACGCGAACGCGAGCGGCCCGGAGTGGTACAGCGGCCCGGTGGTCAGGTGCACCGGGTTCTCGTGCAGCAGGTTCAGCTCGGCCAGCAGGGCGAACACCAGGTCCCGGTCGGTGGAGGTCCGCAACGCGCCCTTCGGCCGTCCGGTGGTCCCCGAGGTGTAGATCATCGCGGCGCCCGCGACGGACGCGTCGACGGCCACCGCGGGCTCTGCGTCGCCGTGCCCCGCGCACACGTCGTCCCACGCGGCGAACCCGGCGGGCGCCTCACCGCCGTACACGACGACGGTGCGGACCTTCGGCAGCCGGTCGCGCACCTCGGCCACGAGCGGCGCCTGCTCGGCGTCGACGACGACCGTCGTCGCGTCCGAGTTGTCGATCACGTACGCCATCTCGTCCGGGTTGAACCGGTACGACAGCGGCACCGCGACGAGCCCCAGCTTGCGGGCGGCGTGGATCGTCACGAGCACCTCGAGCGAGTTCGGACCGCACCACACGAGGCGCTCGCCCGGCTGCACGCCCGAGGCGACGAGCCCGTGCGCGAGCCGGTTGACCCGGGCGTTGAGCTCGCGGAACCCGACCACCTCGCCCCGCGCGCCGCCGGCGTCGACGACCACGGCGGTGCGGTCGGGCTGCGCCTGCGCGTGCAGGGCGAGCACGTCGGGCGTCGCGTTCATCGTTTCCCCCCGGTCCGGTCCGCCTCGCGGGCGGCACCGTTACCCTACCCGGGGTGCAGCAGGCGTTCGCCGTCCGCGGCGTCGTGGAAGGGTTCTACGGGCCACCCTGGTCGCACGACGCGCGCCTCGAGCTCGTGGAATTCATCGGCGCGTGCGGGATGAACGCGTACGTCTACGCGCCGAAGGACGACCCGAAGCACCGGGGGGCCTGGCGCGAACCGTACGACCGGTTCGAGTCGGCCCGCTTCGCCGAGCTCGCGAACGTCGCGGCCGCGGCCGGCGTGCGCTTCGCGTTCGCGGTCTCCCCCGGGCTCGACGTCGACTACGGCTCGCCGTCGGATCGCGCCGCGCTCGTGGCGAAGTTCGCGGGCCTGCTCGACGCCGGGGTCGACTGGTTCTGGCTGCTGCTCGACGACATCCCCGTACGGCCCGGCCTCGCGCCGCGCCAGGCCGCGCTCGCCAACGCCGTGCTCGACGCGCTGCGGGCGCGGGCGCCGGGCGCGACGCTCGGGATCTGCCCGACGGAGTACGTGGGGGTCCGCGCCTCCCCCTACCTCCGGGCCCTCGCGCGCGACCTGTCGCCCGACGTCGCGGTGATGTGGACCGGCCCGACCGTGTGCTCGCCGGCGATCCGCGCCGCCGACGCGCGCGCCCGCGCGGAGGCGCTCGGCGGCCGGCCCCCGGTGCTGTGGGACAACTTCCCGGTGAACGACGGCACGATGGCCGCGTCGCTCCACCTCGGGCCCTACGAGGGGCGCGACCCGGCGCTCGCCGGCGTGCTGGCCGGGGTCCTGTGCAACCCGATGGTGCAGGCCCGCGCCTCGAAGGTCGCCCTCGCGACCGCCGCGGCGTTCCTCGCGGACCCGGCCGGATACCGCGCCGACGAGGCCTGGCGCGGCGCGCTGGGCCGCGTGGGCGGCACGCACGCGGAGGCGCTCGGCGTGCTCGCCCGGGCCTGTGCCGACAGCCCGTTGCGCGAGCCCCGGGACCTGCCGCTCGCAGGGCTGGTCGACGCGCTGGCCGCGGCCGTCGACGATCCGGGCTGGGTCGGGCCCGCGCGCGCCCTGGCGGCCGAGCTGCGGGCCGCCCGGGCGCTCGCCGGGGCCTTCCCGGCCGGCGCGCCCGGGCTCGCGGGTGAGGTGGCGCCGTGGGCGGCCGCCGCCGGCCGGGAGGCCGAGGCCGGGCTCGCCGCCCTGCGCGTCGTGCAGCAGTGCCGCCCGGTCGGGCGCGCCGCGGCCGGCGGCAGCCCCGCCCGCGCCGCCGGTCCGGACGCGCAGCGCGCGATGGAGGCCGTGCTGGCGATGTGCTTCAGCTGGAGCGGGGCCCGGACGAACAATCGGGTCGTGTACGGCCCCCGTTTCGCGGTCTACCCCGGCGTGGTGCAGCTCGACGACGGCCGTCCCGGCATCGACGTCGGGGCGACCGTGCGCGAGGACGCCAACGCAATCGACCGCCTGTGCCGGCTGGCGCTGGCCGTCTACGACGACTGGTCCCGCCAGCCGGACGACCGCGTGCGCGCGGTGGTCGACGGCGAGGAGCGCGAGGTGGGCGACGGCGGCGCGCCCGCCGGCGCGGGCACCATGACGCTCGTGCGGTGGGGACGGTACGCGACCCGGGTCGACGGGCCGCTGCCGATGTACGAACCGAGGTTGCCGTGAGCGGGGTGCCGGTCGTCAGCGTGGTCATGCCCGCCTACAACGAGGCGGAGATCCTCGAGGCGTCCCTCGCGGACGTGGTCGACGGGCTGCGCGACCGCGGCCTCGACTTCGAGGTGCTCGTCTGCGAGAACGGCTCGACCGACGGGACGCTCGCGCTGGCACGCGAGCTCGAGGGCAAGTACGAGGAGCTGCGCACGTTGCACCTGGCCGAGCCCGACTACGGGCGGGCGTTGCGGGCGGGGCTCCTCGCGGCGCGTGGCGACGCGGTCGTCAACTTCGACGCGGACTACTACGACCTCGACTTCCTGCGCGCCGCGGTGGACCGCGTCCTCGCGCCGGGCGGGCCGGCGATCGTGGTCGGCTCGAAGCGCGGCGCCGGGGCGAACGACACGCGCTCGTGGCTGCGGCGCCTCGTGACGGCGACCTTCAGCACGGTCCTGCGGGTGGCGTTCGGCCTGCGCGTCTCCGACACGCACGGGGTCAAGGCGATGCGCCGCGAGACCGTGCAGCCGTTCGCGGGCCGGTGCCGGTTCGGCAAGGACCTGTTCGACACCGAGCTCGTGCTGCGGGTCGAGCGCGCGGGGCACCGCACCGACGAGATCCCCGTCGCCGTCGTCGAGCGGCGGCCGGCCCGCACCTCGATCCTGCGCCGCGTGCCGCGCACCCTGGTCGGGCTGGTGAGGTTGCGCGTCGCGTTGTGGCGCGACCGCGCGTGACGGTCCTCGTCGCGGCGCGCGTCGTCACCGGTGACGGGGGCGTCACCGCGGCGCCCGCGTGGGTCGCCGTCGAGCACGGCCGGATCGCGGCGATCGGCACCGGCGCGCCGCCCGCCGGGGACGGCCCGGCGGTGGACCTGGGGGACGCGCTCCTCGCCCCCGGGTTCTGCGACCTCCAGGTGAACGGCACCGGGACGGTCGACTTCGCGACGGCGACGGTGGCGGAGGTGGTGGACGCGCTCGACGCGCTCGCGGCCGCCGGCTGCACGGGGTGCCTGCCGACCCTCGTGTCGGCGCCGCTCGACGCGTACCACGCGGCGTGCGCCCGGCTCGCCGCCGCGCGGGACGCCCGTCCGGGCCTCGTGCTCGGCGTGCACCTGGAGGGCCCGTTCCTCGGCGGCGCGCCGGGCGCGCACCCCGTCGAGCACCTGCGGCCCGCGGACCCGGCGTGGCTCGACGCCCTCTGCGACCGCCACCCGGGGCTCGTGCGGCTCGTGACCCTCGCGCCGGAGGCCGACCCGGGCCTCGAGGCGACGCGGCGGCTGCGCGCGCGGGGTGTCGTGGTGGCGCTCGGCCACACGCGCGCGTCCTACGAGGAGGCCGTCGCGGCCGCGGACGCGGGCGCGACGATGGTCACGCACGTGTTCAACGGCATGGGTCCGCTGCACCACCGGGCGCCGGGCGTGGCGGGTGCGGCGCTCGACGACCGGCGCCTCGTCCCGACGGTCGTCGGTGACCTGGTCCACGTGCACCCGGCGGTCGTGCGGCTCGTCGCCACCGCGCGGCCCGACGCGGTCGTCGTGTCCGACGCCGTCGCGGCGACCGGCCCGCCCGGCGCGGACGCCGCGCGCCTGGCCGACGGGACGCTCGCCGGGTCGCTCGTGACCATCGACCGCTGCGTGCGCAACCTCGCGGCGGCGGGTGTCGCGGCGGGCCAGGCGGTGCGGATGGCGACCGGGAACGCGGCCCGGGCGCTCGGTGCGGCCGACCGGGGACGGGTCGCGCCCGGGTGCCGCGCCGACCTGGTGGCCCTCGACCCCGTCACGCTCGCGGTGCGGGCGTGCTGGTCGGGCGGCGCTCCGCTCGCGACGTGAGCACCGCACCGGCGGCGACGAGCGCCGTCCCGAGGAGCGACAGCGGCGCCACGTCCTCGCCGCGCACCGCGACGCCCGCGGCGACCGCGACCACCGGCACGAGGTAGACCGCCACCGCGCCGCGCGCCGCGCCCACGCGAGCAAGCAGCGCGCCGAGGGCGACGAACGCGAGCCCGGTGCCGAGCGCGCCGAGCACCGCGACGGCGGCGAGCGCGTCCGCGTCGAACGTCGAGCGGCGAAGGCCCGCGACCCCGAAGGGCGCGGTGAGGGCGAGCGCGACGAGCTGGGCGCGCAGCAGCACCGGGACCGGCCCGTAGCGCTGCTGCAGGGGCACCGAGACGTTCGCGGCGAGGCCGTAGCAGGTGATCGCGACGAGCACGAGCGCGACACCGGTCACGCTCGACGACGATCCCGTCCCGAGCGCCGGGAGCGTCACGGCGACGACGCCGGCGAAGCCGACCGCGAGCCCCGCGAACTGCGGGACACCCGGCGCGCGGCGCAGCATCGCCGCCGCGACGGCGGCGGTCGTGAGCGGCATCGCGCCGTTGAGCATCCCGGCGAGCGACGAGTCGATCCACTGTTCCGCGACCGAGAAGCAGGCGAACGGAACCGCGAGCCACGTCACGCCGAGGAAGCCGACGCGGGGCCAGTCGGCGCGGGCGATGCCCGGGCGGGCCGCCGGCAGCACGCCGATCGCGAGCGCACCGAAGAGCACCCGGCCGGCGGTCACGACGGAAGGGGCGAAGTCCTCGATGGCGATCGCGATGAACAAGAACGAGCAGCCCCAGACGAGCGGCGGGATCGCGAACAGACCCCACTCGACCGCGCCGAACGCGTGGTCGTGGTGCGTCCCCTCGGTCGTCGACAGTACGCGGCGGCTCAGGGCTCCGGAGCCTAGGCCGGGCGGGTACGGTGCCGGAATGGAGTTGAGCGACGGCGTCGAGATGTTCGACGTCGACCACGAGGATCACGACCTGACGCGAGCGTCGCTCGTGGGCGCGGAGCTCACCGACGTCCGCTTCCAACGGGTCCGACTCGCCGCCGCCCGGCTCGAGGCCGCGCGACTCACCCGCGTCGTGTTCCGTGACTGCGACCTCTCGGGCGTCGACTGCTCCGAGGCGACGATGTCGAGCTGCCGCTTCGAGGACTGCCGCCTCACCGGCGCGGAGCTCGCGCAGGTGTGCGTCCGGGACACCGCGTTCGTGCGCTCACGGCTCGACGATGCGAACCTCCGCCTCTCGCACGTCGATCGTTCGCGCTTCGAGGAGTGCGTCCTCGTCTCCGCCGACCTGGTCGGTGCCGAACTTCGCGACGTCGTGCTCGTCGCGTGCGACTGCACGGGCGCCGACTTCACGGACGCCCGTTGCGATCGTGTCGACCTACGCGGCGCGCGGCTCGACGGCATCCGTGGGGTCGGCGCGCTCCGCAACGCGACCGTCGCACCGGAGCACCTCGTCGTGCTCGCTCCCGCACTGGCCTCCGCGTGCGGCATCCGCGTGCTCCCCGAGGGCGCCGCGGGCGACGACGCGGGCGGGCGCGCGAGGACGGGGCGCGGCGCACGCCGGCGATCGCCGCCGGGGCGGTAACGTGCGATCCGTGGAGATCGTCGCCGCGCTGTTCGTGGAGGGCATCGAGTTCCGCCAGGTGGCCGGGCCCTCCACGCGCATCGACATCACCGGCGCGTTCTTCTCGACGGCCGTCGACCGGTACCCGGCGCAGCTGCAGCCGCACCTCGTCGTGCTCGTCCGGTCCCCGGCCGGTTCCGACGGCGACGCGACCCTCGAGACGGTGTTCGTCCGCGAGAGCGGCGAGGAGGTCGGGCGCAACCGCCAGCAGTTCTTCGTCGAACCGGGCCGGTTCGGCTACCGGCTCGTACGGGGCGAGCTCGACTTCCCCGGCCCCGGCACGATCGAGGCCCGTTGCACGATCCTCGAGAGCGGCTCCTCGGTCACGGTGCCGCTCACGGCACTCCCGGCGCCGTGAGCCCCGGCCGCCCGACGCCGCCCGACCGGAGGGGCGCGGCCGCCGGGGCCGCCGGGGCACGGACGCCGTGAACCGGTACGCCGCCGCGCTCTCCTCGCACCCCTCGGCGTTCGAGGCGGTCGGCGAGGTCGCCGGCGAGGTCCTGGAGCGTCTCGACGGTGACCCGCCCGACCTGCTCGTGTGCTTCGCGTCGCCGCACCACGTCGGGGTGTTCGAGGACGTCGCCGCCGGTCTGCGCAAGCTGCTCGACCCGCGCGCCCTCGTCGGCTGCACGGCCGTCGCCGTCGCCGGCGGCGGCCGGGAGATCGAGGACGCGCCCGCGATCAGCGTGTTCGCCGCGCGCTTCCCGGCCGGGCGGGTCGAGGCGTTCGCCCTCGACGCGCACGCGGCCCCCGACGGGTACCGCGTGACCGGCTGGCCCGACGACGTACCCGACCGCGGCACCCTGGTGATGCTCGCGGACCCCTTCTCGTTCCCGGTGCCGGATGTGCTGGCGGCGTGCAACGAGGGCGCTCCCGGCCTCGCGGTCGTCGGCGGGCTCGCGTCGTCGGCGCGCGGGCCGGGCGGGAACCGGCTCGCGCTCGGCGACCGGGTCGCGAGCACCGGCTGCGTCGCGGTGCTGTGCTCCGAGGAGATCCCGGTGCGCACCGTCGTCTCGCAGGGGTGCCGCCCGATCGGCCGGCCGCTCACCGTCACACGCGCCGAGCGGAACCTGCTGCTCGAGCTCGCGGGCCGGCCCGCGGTGGAGCGCCTCCAGGAGGTCGTCGTCGCGGCCGACGAGGCCGAGCGCGACCTGATGCGCCAGGGCCTGCACGTCGGCGTCGTCGTCGACGAGCACCGCTCCGACTTCGGCCGGGGGGACTTCCTCGTGCGCAACGTCCTCGGCGCCGACCGGCGTACCGGTGCGCTCGCCGTCGGGGACGTGGTCGAGGTCGGCCGGACCGTCCAGTTCCACGTGCGCGACGCCGCGTCGGCGGACGAGGACCTCCGCCACCTCCTCGCGGGCGTCGAGGGGGCCGGGGCACTCCTGTTCACCTGCAACGGCCGCGGGCAGGCGCTGTTCGGGGCGCCCCACCACGACGCCGCGGCCGTGGAGGAGATCGTCGGGCCCGTCCCGCTCGCCGGCGCGTTCTGCGCGGGTGAGATCGGCCCCGTCGGCGGCCGGAACTTCCTCCACGGCTTCACCGCGAGCGTGGCGGTGTTCGACCGCTGATCGGTGGACGCGCGCGCTTAGGCTGCGTCGCGCGGAGAAGGGGGTCACGGTGGGAACCGACGCACTCGAGCAGCGCGCCGTGAACGTGGTGCGGGGCCTCGCGATGGACGCCGTCCAACGCGCCGAGTCCGGCCACCCGGGCACCCCCATGGCGCTCGCGCCCCTCGCGCACGTCCTGTTCACGCGCGTGATGGAGTACGACGCGGGCGACGGCGACTGGCCCGACCGCGACCGTTTCGTGCTGTCCGCGGGCCACGCCTCGATGCTCCTGTACTCGATGCTCTACCTGTGCGGGCTCGGGCTCGAGCTGGACGACCTGCGCGAGTTCCGCCAGTGGGGGTCGCGCACCCCGGGCCACCCGGAGAAGGGGCACACCGACTGCGTCGAGACGACGACCGGCCCGCTCGGCCAGGGGCTCGCCCACGCGGTCGGCATGGCCCTCGCCGAGCAGCACCTCCGCCACCGCTTCGGCGCGGAGCTGACCGACCACCGCGTGTTCGTCGTGTGCAGCGACGGCGACCTGATGGAGGGCGTCAGCCACGAGGCGGCGTCGTTCGCGGGCCACTTCCGCCTCGGCCACCTGGTCGCGATCTACGACGACAACCGCATCACGATCGACGGATCGACCGACCTGACCTGCTCCGACGACGTCGCCGGACGGTTCCGCGCCTACGGCTGGCACGTCGTCGAGCTCGGCGAGGTGGCCGAGGACCTCGACGCGCTCGAGGCGGGGCTGCGCGCGGCGGTCGCGGTGGAGGACCGGCCGTCGCTGCTCGTGCTGCGGTCGCACATCGGGTACCCGTCGCCGAGGTACCAGGACACGCCGGAGGCGCACGGCAACCCGCTCGGGGCGGACGAGGTCGCCCGGGTCAAGGACATCCTCGGGCTCCCCCGCGAGGAGTTCTGGGTGCCCGGCGACGTCCTCGCCTTCTACCGCGACGCGGGGCGGCGGGGCGCCGCGGCCCGGGCGGCGTGGGAGGAGCGCCGCCGCGAGTACGCGCGCGCACACCGCGAGCGGTTCGACGAGTACGAGGCGACGGTCGCCGGCCGCGGCGTCGCGGGCTGGGAGCACAAGCTGCCGCGGTGGGAGCCCGGCACGGCGGTCGCGACGCGGGTGGCGAGCGCGGACGTCCTCGGCGCGGTGTTCGACGTCGTCCCGGGTCTGGTCGGCGGGGGCGCCGACCTCACCGCCAACACCGGCACGCTCGTGGCGGGGGAACGCGCGCTGACGCCGGGGGACGCCGCCGGGCGCGTCGTGCACTTCGGCGTGCGGGAGCACGCCATGGCCGCGATCGGCAACGGGATGGCGCTGAGCGGCCTGCTGCCCTTCGTCGGCACCTTCTTCGTGTTCTCCGACTACATGCGCCCGGCGGTGCGGCTCGCGGCCATGATGCGCGCCAAGACCGCCTTCGTGTGGTCGCACGACTCGGTCGGGCTCGGGGAGGACGGCCCGACGCACCAGCCGGTCGAGCACCTCGCGTCGCTGCGCGCCATGCCGGGGTTCCGTTGCATCCGTTGCGCCGACGCGAACGAGGTCGCCGCCGCCTGGCGCGTCCACCTCGACGGTGACGGGCCGACGGGGATCGTGCTCACCCGCCAGAAGGTGCCGGTGCTCGAGGGCACCGCGGAGCGCGCCCCGGCCGGCGTCCCCCGCGGCGCGTACGTGCTCGTCGACGAGGCGGCCGAGACACCCGAGCTCGTCCTGATCGGCACCGGGTCGGAGGTCGCCGTCTGCGTCGGGGCACGCGAGGTGCTCGCCGCGGACGGCCTCGCGGTGCGGGT
This sequence comes from Acidimicrobiia bacterium, assembly GCA_026002935.1. Lineage (GTDB taxonomy): Bacteria > Actinomycetota > Acidimicrobiia > IMCC26256 > PALSA-610 > BPGH01. Next base: position 2,266,044 of record BPGH01000001.1, on the reverse strand, counting down.
CGTTTCGATGCCGTCGTGGGAGCTGTTCGAGGCACAGGACGACGCGTACCGGCGGACGGTGCTCCCGGCCGGCGTCCCGACGCTGGCCGTGGAGGCGGCCGCGAGCCTCGGGTGGTCGCGCTGGGCCGACGAGGTGGTCGCGATCGACCGGTTCGGCGAGTCGGCACCGGGCGACGTGGCGCTCGCGCGCCTCGGGTTCACGCCCGAGCACGTGGCCGAGCGGGCGCGGGCACTGCTGGGGCGGCGCTGATGGGGAGCCCGGTCGCGCGCCTGGCCGAGCTCGGCCAGAGCCCCTGGTACGACAACCTCACGCGCCCGCTCGCCCGCGGCGGGCTCGCGCGGCTCGTGTCCGAGCACGGCATCCGCGGGGTCACCTCGAACCCGACGATCTTCGAGAAGGCCATCGCCGCCGGCGGCGACTACGACGAGCAGCTGCGCGAGGAGCTCGCCCGTCACGGCGACGTGCGGCGCGCCTACTGGGCCCTCGTCGAGCGGGACATCGCGGACGCCGCCGACGTGCTGCGGCCCTGGTACGAGGAGTGGGGCCACGCCGACGGCTACGTGTCGGTGGAGGTCGACCCCGGCCTCGCGCACGACCCGGACGGCACCGTCGCCCAGGCCCGCGACCTGTTCGGGCGCCTCGCCCGGCCCAACTTGATGATCAAGATCCCGGCGACCGCGGCGGGCATCCCCGCGATCACCCGGGCGATCGCGGAGGGCATCAACGTCAACGTCACGTTGATCTTCAGCCTCGACCGGTATCGAGCGGTGATCGAGGCCTATCTCGCCGGGCTCGAGGCCCGGGCCGCGCGGGGCGAGCCGCTCGCGGACGTGGCGTCCGTCGCGTCGTTCTTCGTCAGCCGGGTCGACACCGAGACCGACCGGCGGCTGCCGGAGGGCCACCCGCTGCGGGGCCGGGCCGCCGTCGCCAACGCCAAGCTCGCCTACCAGGTGTTCCTCGGGGCGTTCGCCGGCCCCCGCTGGGAGGCGCTCGCCGCCGCCGGGGCCCGGCTGCAGCGGCCCCTGTGGGCGTCCACCTCGACGAAGAACCCGGCCTACCCGCCGACGCTGTACGTCGACGAGCTCATCGGCCCGAACACGGTGAACACGCTCGCCGACGCGTCGCTCGACGCGCTCGTCGCCGGGCACGGCACCCTGCGGCCCGGCACCGTGACCGAGGACGTCGAGGGCGCGCGCGCCGTCGTCGCCGGGCTCGCGGCGGCCGGGGTCGACCTCGACGACGTGACCGCGACGCTCGAACGGGAGGGCGTCGCGGCGTTCAGCGCCTCCTACCGCGCCGCGCTCGCGACCCTCGAGGAGCGGGGCCGGGCGGTCACCGGGGCGGGTCGAGCGCGGCCCGCAGGTGGCTGACGAAGTCCTCGGGCCGCGCGTGGGCGTTGAGCCCGCTCGTGTTCGGCATCACGTAGGCGGGCACGCCGGCCACCGGCTCGGGCTGCCACCCGTAGCCGGCCCGCCGGTCGCGCGCGAGCCGGTACCCCGTGATCCCGACGAAGCACACGGCGCGCGGCGCGAACCGGCGCACGAGCCGTTCGAGGCGTGCGTACCCGGCGCGGTACTCGGGCGCGGCCAGCTCGGCCGCGCGCGCCGTCGCGCGCCGGACGAGGTTCGTCATGCCGACGCCGTCGACGCGCAGCAGGTGGAACGGGTCGTGGGTCCTCGTCGCGAGCCCCGCGGCGAGCGCGGCCGGCCAGAAGCGGTTGCCCGGGCCCGCGAAGCCGACGCCGGCGTCGGCGGAGGCGAGGCTCGGGTTGAGCCCGACGACGAGGAGCCGCATCCCGGGTCCGACCGTGTCCGCCAGCATGCGGGCGCGCGTCGCCTCCACGTCGATCCACTCGGCACCGTCGTCCGTGGCGCGGGTGACCTCGAACCCCGCTCCCTCCACGAGGTCGCGCAGCTCCTCGGTGCGGTAGTGGGTGAAGTGGCGTCCCGGGAACGGGTCGTCCCACGGCTCCTGGAGCTGGTCACAGGTCATGCGCAGCGCGAGCGGCGCGCCGGGCCGCAGCGCCCGGTGGATCTCGGCGAGCGCCATCGGCACGCGTGCCGCCGGGACGTGCATCAGCGACTTGTGCGCCCACGCCCCGGCGAGCGCCGCGGGCGCGAAGGGCAGGTGCTCGAGGTCGGCCCGGACGCGCAGGGCCCCGGGCGCGAACTCGGGGACCTGCGCGAGCATCGCCATCGCCGCGTCGAGCGCGACGACCGGCGTGCCCAGCGCGGCGCAGTGCCAGCCCGGCCCGCACCCGAGGTCGGCACGGGGGCCGGGCGGGACGCGCGCCGCGAACGCCCGCAGGCCCGGGGGCTCCGGTCGCCGCCGGGCCCGGCGCCAGCGGCGCGCGTTGCGTTCGTACACGTCGACGGTCGCGCGGTCCACCCGCACATGATGGGGCAGGTCGGCGCGCGGCGGCACGGGCGAGGCTGACGAGCGTGGCGCTGCCCGGCGAGGTCACCGTCGTCGACGACGTGCCCGCCGCGTTCGCGGCGCTGTTCGGCGCGCTCGCCCCGCGCTCGGTCGCGCTGTCGGGTGGCGCCACCGCGCGCCGCTGCTACGAGGCGCTCGCGGCGCGCCGCCCCGACCTCTCCGGCGTCGAGGTGTTCTTCGGCGACGAGCGCTTCGTGCCCCCCGGCCATCCCGACTCGAACGAGGGCCTCGCCCGCCGCGCGCTGCTCGCCCACGTCGTGACCGGCGCCGTCCACCCGATGTACCGCCCGGGTCCGGTCGGCGCGGCCGCCCGGGCGTACGACCGGCTGGTACGCGCCGCCCCGCCGATCGACGTCGTCCACCTCGGCGTCGGCGATGACGGGCACACGGCCTCGCTGTTCCCCGGGGCGCGGGCGCTCGAGGAGCGGGTCCGGTTGGTCGTCGCGACCGGCGACGACACCCACCCGCACCCTCGCCTCACCTTCACGTACCCGGCGATCGCCCGCGCGCGCGTCGCGCTGGTGACCGTCGCGGGCCGCTCCAAGCGGGAGGTGCTGGAGGCGATCGCACGGGGCGCCGACCTGCCCGCGGCGCGCATCCGGGCCGACCGGGTGCTGTGGCTGGTGGGCCGGGACGCGGCACCGAACGGGTAGGGTGCCGTCCGTGCGCGACCTGCTGCACCTGCCCCTCGCCGAGCTGATGGCCGAGGCGGCGCGCCGGCGCGACGCGCGCCACGGCGACCGGATCACCTTCTCGCCGAAGGTCTTCGTCCCCCTGACGATGCTGTGCCGCGACCGGTGCGGCTACTGCACGTTCGCGAAGCCCCCCGCGCGCCTCGACGCGCCCTACCTGACCGCCGAGCAGGTGCTCGCGATCGCGCGGCGCGGCGCCGCGGTCGGCTGCCGCGAAGCGCTGTTCACCCTCGGGGAGGCGCCCGAGGCCCGCTACCCGCAGGCGGCGGAGTGGCTCGCGCGCCACGGCCACGCGAGCACCGTCGACCACCTCGTCGACGTCGCCCGGCTCGTGATCGAGGAGACGGGGCTGCTCCCCCATGCGAACGCCGGCGCGCTCTCGCAGCCGGAGCTCGAGCGGCTGCGGGCCGTGAGCCCGTCCCAGGGCATGATGGTCGAGACGCTCGCGGCGCGGCTCGCCGCCCCGGGCGGGCCGCACCACGGCGCGCCGGACAAGTCCCCGGCACGGCGGCTCGCGACGCTCGACGCCGCGGGGCGCGCACGCGTGCCGTTCACCACCGGGATCCTCGTCGGCATCGGCGAGACGCGCGAGGAGCGGCTCGACGCCCTGCTCGCGATCGCCGCCGCCCACGAGCGGTACGGGCACGTGCAGGAGGTGATCGTCCAGAACTTCCTGCCCAAGGCGGGCACCGCGATGCACCGCGCCGCCCCGTGCCCGCCCGAGGAGCTGCTGTGGTCGATCGCGGTGGCGCGCCTCGTGCTGCCCGACGACGTGCACGTGCAGGCGCCGCCGAACCTCAGCGACGACCTCGCGCCCCTCGTCGCCGCCGGCATCGACGACTGGGGCGGCGTCTCCCCCGTCACGCTCGACCACGTCAACCCGGAGCGGCCGTGGCCGGCCCTCGACCGGTTGCGCGCGGCGACCGAGGCCGCCGGCAAGGTGCTCGTGGCGCGCCTCACCGTCTACCCGGAGTACGTCGCGCGGCCCGAGGAATGGCTGCACCCCGACGTGCGCGCCGCCGTGCTCGCGGCGTCCGACGCCGAGGGTCTCGCCCGCGACACGGACTGGGCCCCCGGGCGCGACGACCTCGCGCCGCCGCGGCTGCTGCCACCGCCGGTCCCCGCCCGCGCCGGCGACGCCGTCGGCGCCGTCCTCGACGGCGCGCTCGCCGGGGAGGAGGTCGGCGTCGACGAGATCGTGACCCTCCTCGGCGCGCGGGGCCCCCAGGTGGCCGCGGTGGCCGAGGCCGCCGACGAGCTGCGCCGCCGTGCGGTCGGCGACGAGGTCACGTTCGTCCGCAACCGCAACATCAACTACACGAACGTGTGCACGTTCAAGTGCCGGTTCTGCGCCTTCTCGAAGGGCCCGCTCTCGCTCAACCTGCGCGGCGCCCCGTACCTGCTCGGGCTCGACGAGATCCGGCGCCGGGTGGTCGAGGCGGTCGAGTGCGGGGCGACCGAGGTGTGCCTGCAGGGCGGCATCCACCCGGACTTCGACGGCGACTTCTACGTCGACGTCGTGAGGGCGGTGAAGGAGGCGGCCCCGGGCATCCACGTCCACGGGTTCACCGCGCTCGAGGTGACCGAGGGCGCGCGCCGTCTCGGGATGCCGCTCGCCGAGTACCTCGGCCGCCTCAAGGACGCGGGCCTCGCGACGCTGCCCGGCACCGCCGCCGAGATCCTCGACGACGAGGTGCGCGCCGTCATCTGCCCCGACAAGCTGACGACCGACGAGTGGCTCGAGGCCCACCGCACCGCCCACCGGGTCGGCCTGCGCTCGAACGTCACGATCATGCACGGGACGGTCGAGCGGCCCGTCCACGTCGCACGGCACCTCGTGCGCACCCGCGAGCTGCAGAAGGAGACCGGCGGGTTCACCGAGTTCGTGCCGCTGCCGTTCGTGCACATGGCGACGCCGATCTGGTTGCAGGGGCGCGCCCGGCGCGGCCCGACGTTCCGCGAGGTGCTGCTCGTCCACGCGGTCGGGCGCATCGCCTACGCCGGCTGGATCGACAACGTCCAGGTGTCGTGGGTGAAGTGCGGCGTCGACGGCGCCCGGCAGGTGCTGCAGGCGGGGGCGAACGACCTCGGCGGCACCCTCATGGACGAGAACATCTCGCGTGCGGCGGGCGCCGCCCACGGCCAGGAGCTGGGCGAGGACGAGTTCCGCGGGATCGTGGAGCCCATCGGGCGCACGCTCGTGCAACGGACCACCGTCTACGGGCGGGTCACCACGGTCGGCCGCCGGCTGCGGGCCGCGGCCGGCCACGTCACCGGCGACGGCGACGGCGGCCCGACGCCTATCGTGCTCTCCCGCAAGCCCGCCGCCACGCTCGCCTGAGGGGAGCGCCCGTGCCCGACATCGACGTGCTCGGCATCGGCAACGCGCTCGTCGACGTGCTCTCGCACGAGACCGACGAGTTCGTGGAGCGGATGGGGCTCAGCCGCGGGGCGATGACGCTCGTCGACGAGGCGCGCGCCCACGAGCTGTACGCGGCGATGGGGCCGGCCGTCGAGATCTCGGGCGGGTCCGCCGCGAACACGATCGTCGGCCTCGCCTCCTTCGGGGCCCGCACCGCGTACCTCGGCAAGGTCCGCGACGACCAGCTCGGCGAGGTGTTCACCCACGACATCCGCTCGATGGGCGTGCACTTCGACTGTGCGATGGCCGACGACGGCGCGAGCACCGGCCGGTGCCTGGTCGTCGTGACCCCCGACGCGCAGCGGACGATGGCGACGTACCTCGGCGCCTCCGCGTTCCTCGGCCCCGACGACGTCGACCCGGACCTCGTCGCCGCCGCGCGGGTCGTGTACCTCGAGGGCTACCTGTGGGACCAACCCGTGGCGAGGGAGGCGTACCGCAGGGCGGCCCGGCTCGCCCACGACGCGGGCAACGAGGTGGCGCTCACGCTCTCCGACTCGTTCTGCGTCGAACGCCACCGTGCCGAGTGGCTCGCGCTCGTCGAGGAGGAGGTCGATCTCCTCTTCGCGAACCAGGCCGAGATCGAGGCGTTGTACGAGACCGACTTCGACGGCGCGCTGGCGCGGGTCCGCGGGCACTGCCGCGTCGCCGCGCTGACCCGTTCGGAACACGGGTCGGTCGTCGTCGCGGGCGACCGGGTCCACGTCGTCCCCGCACACCCCGTGGAACGCCTCGTCGACACGACCGGCGCCGGTGACCTGTACGCCGCGGGCTTCCTGTTCGGGTACACGAACGGCGCCGACCTGGCGACCTGCGCACGGCTCGGCTCGCTGGCCGCGTCGGAGGTGATCTCGCACCTCGGCGCGCGTCCCGAGGCGGACCTCGCCGAGCTCGCGCGGACGCTGCTGCACGCGTGACCGACGCCGGTGCCCTCGCGGCCCGCGTCAGGGAATGGATCGCGGGCGACCCCGACCCCGAGACCCGCCGCGAGCTCCAGGCGTTGCTCGACGCGAACGACCTGACGACGCTCGCGGGCCGCTTCCGCAACCGGCTCGGGTTCGGCACGGCCGGGCTGCGGGGCCCGCTCGGCGGCGGCCCGAACCGCATGAACACCGCCGTGGTGCGGCGGGCGTCGTGGGCGCTCGCGCGCTGGCTGCACGCGCACGGCGTCGCGGCGCGCGGCGTCGTCGTCGGCCACGACCACCGGCACGGGTCGGCCGGGTTCGCGCGTGACACCGCCGCGGTGCTCGCCGCGGCGGGGGTCCCGGTCCGGCTCGCCACGGGGGCGTGGCCGACGCCGGTGACGGCCCACGCGGTGCGCCGCGGCGGCGCCGGCGCGGGGCGTGATGGTGACGGCCAGCCACAACCCGGCGCCCGACAACGGGTACAAGGTGTACGACGCGACCGGCTCGCAGATCGTCCCGCCGGACGACGCGGAGATCGCGGCCGGGATCGACGCGGCGGGACCCGCCGCGTCGATCCCGTACGACCCGGCCTCGCCCCGCATCGAGCCCCTGGGGCGCGAGGCCGTCGAGGAGTACCTCGCCGACGTGCTCGGGTCGGTGCCGGTACCGGCCGCGGCGCGCGACCTGAAGGTCGTCTACACGCCGCTGCACGGCGTGGGGCTCGGCGTGCTGCGCGAGCTGTGGGAGCGCGTCGGCCTGCGCGACCCGGTCGTCGTCGTGGAGCAGGCGGAGCCCGACCCCGACTTCCCCACCGCGCCCTTCCCCAACCCCGAGGAGCCGGGAGTGCTCGACCTGGCCCTCGACCTCGCCCGCCGCCGGCGCGCCGACCTGGTGCTCGCCAACGACCCCGACGCCGACCGCCTCGCGGTCGCGGTGCCCGACGGGCGCGACTGGCGGGTCCTCACCGGCGACGAGCTCGGGGTACTGCTCGGTGACCACGTGCTCGCGACCACCGCGGGCGACGACCGCGTCGTCGCCCGGTCGGTCGTCTCGTCGTCGATGCTCGACCGCGTCGCGGCCGCGCACGGCGTCCCGGCGCGGGTCACGCTGCCGGGGTTCAAGTGGGTGTCACGGGCGGGTGACGCGGACGGTCGCCGACTCGTGTTCGGCTACGAGGAGGCGCTCGGGTACGGGGTCACCCCGGTGGTGCGGGACAAGGACGGCCTCAGCGCCGCGCTCGGCGTCGTGGCGCTCGCCGCACGCGAGCACCTCACCGACGCGCTCGCGCGCCTCACGGCCGCGCACGGGGTCCACGTGAGCGGCCAGTGGTCGGTGCGCTTCGCGGACGCCGATGCGGCCGCGGCGTTCGTCGCAAACGTCCGCGCCCGGCCGCCGCGGGAGCTCGCCGGCACGCCGGTCAGCGGCGTGCGCGACCACCGCGACGGCGCCGCCGGGCTCCCGCCGGCCGACCTCCTCGCGCTCGAGCTGGCCGACGGCGGGCAGGTGCTCGTCCGCCCGTCGGGCACGGAGCCGAAGGTGAAGTGCTACTTCGAGGTCGTGCGGGCCGACGGGGACGAGCGACGCGCGCGGGAGCGGCTCGACGCGCTCCGGCGGTCGTTCGCGGCGCAGTTCGGCGCGTCCGGCGGCTGAGCACGGCACGCCGCCGCGTGCTCGCCGCGTCGTGGCGCGGCCGGGCCCGGCGCCCGTCCTAGCCTCTGGGGGTGCCGCGGCTACCCCGCTACCGCACCGGCGACCCCGAGCTCGACCGGCAGATCGCGGAGTTCATCGCCCGCCTCGGGCCGGAGGTCGCGAATGCCGACCTGCTCTTCGAGCTCATCGTGTCGACGGTCCGTCTCGCGCGCGACCGGGCGTCGCGGGGTGACCTGAAGATGGCCAACGCCGCGCTCAAGGAGATGCGGTACGCGTTCTCCGTGTTCGAGCCGTACCGCGGCGCCCGCAAGGCGGCGATCTTCGGCTCCGCGCGGACCAAGCGCGACGACCCGCTCTACCAGCAGACGGTGCTGCTCGCCCGCCGGCTGGCCGAGGCCGACTGGATGGTCATCACGGGCGCCGGCCCCGGGATCATGGAGGCCGGCATCGAGGGCGCGGGCGCCGCGAACTCGTTCGGCGTCAGCATCCGGCTCCCGTTCGAGGCCTCGACCTCGCAGTTCCTCGCGGACGACCCGAAGCTCATCAACTTCCGGTACTTCTTCACCCGCAAGGTCACCTTCGTCAAGGAGGCGCACGCGTTCGTGCTCCTCCCGGGCGGGTTCGGCACGCTCGACGAGGCGTTCGAGACCCTGACGCTCGTCCAGACCGGCAAGGCGCCGCCGGCGCCGATCGTCCTGCTCGACGTCCCGGGCGGGACGTACTGGCTCACCTGGGCCCGGTTCGTGCAGTCGGAGCTGCGCGACCGCGGCTACGTGTCGCCCCACGACCTCGACCTCGTGAAGATCACCGACGACGTGGACGTCGCACTCGAGGAGATCACGACCTTCTACCGCAACTACCACTCGCTGCGGTTCGTCGACGGCGACCTCGTGCTGCGCCTGCACACCGCACCGGCCCCCGCCGACCTGGAACGCCTGAACGAGGAGTTCGCCGACATCGTCGCCCGGGGCCGGATCGAGCTCGCCGAGACGAGCAGGGCGGAGCTCGCCGACGGCGACGTGCCCCACCTCGCGCGCCTGCGGTTCCGGTTCGACCGGCAGGGCTACGCGCGGCTGCGCACGCTGATCGACCGGCTCAACGGCCGGCCCGCGCCCTGACCGGCGCGGGCGCACGGCGCGGGGCCGGGCGCGCTACGACAGCGCCTGGATCGCCTTCGCCACCGCGCGCCGCGCCTGGAGCAGGCGCTTCTCCTCGCGCCGCAGGTCCTCGACCGTGTCGCCGTCGGGGTCGGCCGCCGCCTCCTGCAGCCGCTCGAACGCGAGGTCGCGCAGCTCCTCCTCGATGCCCGCGAGCCGGGAGACGATCCCGTCGTAGCGGTCGCGCCCGTCAGCCATCCAACACCTCCGCCAGCAGTTCGGCCGGGTGGCGCACGTCGAGCCCGGCGGCCCGGAGGTGCATCGTGCACCCCGGGTTCGCGGAGGCCACGACCGCGCCGGGCGCGGCCCGGCCGATCGCCGCGACCTTCCGGTCCCGCACTGCCGACGCGAGCGCCGGCCGGGTGGCCGCGTAGAGGCCGCCGGCGCCGCAGCACAGCCCGTCGTCGTCGGTCTCGACGATCTCGTACGCGTCGCGCAGCACGGACCGCACCGCGCCGTGGGCCCGCTGCACGTGCCGGAGATGGCACGGGTCCTGCACGACGACGGTGCGGCCCGTGCGCGCGACCGGGGGCGGCGGGCGCGTCGCGAGCCACTCGGAGAAGTCGTGCACCCGCGCCGCGAACGCGCCCGCCTCGGGCGTCCCGAGCAGGCGGCCGTAGTCCTTCATGACCGCGCCGCACCCCGCGCTGTCGACGACGACCGGCGCGTCGCCCGGCATCGAACGGACGACGCGCGCCGCGAGGCGGCGGGCGAGCGCAATGCGGCCGGTGTGGAGATGGAGCGCACCGCAGCAGTCCGCGCCGGCGCCCGGCCTGGCGACCACCGCGCCGGTCGCGCGAATGACGCGCGCCGCCGCGCGGTGCGTGTCGCGCATCCATGCGTCCATCACGCATCCCGGGAAGAGCCACGCGTCGGGCGACCCGCCCGCGGGCAGGTCGAGCGGGCGCAGCGAGGCGGCGCGCAGTCTCGGGAGGCCGAGGCGCGCCGGCACGAGGCGGAGCCGCTGGGCGGCGAGCAGCACCCACGTCGCGGCCACGAGGAGGGTGTGCCGGGGCGCCAGGAGCCGGAGCGCGACGGCCTCGGCCGCGCGGCGCCACCAGGGCCCGACCGGCCCGAGCGCGGCGCGCGTCGCCTCGACGAGGTGCCCGAACGGCACCCCCGACGGGCACGCGGCCTCACAGCCCCGGCACTGGATGCACTCGTCGATCGCCCGGACGAACGCATCGTCGGCGGGCGCCGCGCCCGCCTCGACGGCCCGCATCGCGGCGATGCGGCCGCGCGGCGAGGCGATCTCGCGCCCGGTGACGCGGTAGGTCGGGCAGTGCGGCAGGCACAGCCCGCACGCGACGCAGGCGACGAGGCCGTCCGGGTCGAGGCGCAGCGGGCCGCTCACGCGCGCGCCCCGGCCGCCGGGGCCCCGGCGAGGGGGAGCCGCCCGGGCGCGAACTTGCCGTCGGGGTCGAACGCGTCCTTGACGCGCCGCATCAGCGCGGCGTTCGGCAGCGGGCGGCCGAACGCGGGGAGACCCGGCGCCCCCTGCTCGCACAGGAGCCACCCGCCGTGCGCGTGCGCGGCCTCTCGCGCGGCGACCAGCGCGGGCACGTCGTCGGTCGCGACGTGCACGGTGCCGACGCCGAGCTGTGCGCACCACCGCAGCCCGCGCAGTGCCGCGAGCGACGCGGCGAGCGGGCGGACCGCGCCCGGCGGGACCGAGATCCGCCCCCGGTGGGCGCCGGCGGGCAGCACCGGCCCGTCGATCTCCGGGAGCCCCCGGCACTGCGCGTCGACGTCCGCCCGGACCCCCTCGAAGCACACCTGCACCCGTTCGCCGTCCCACAGCACCGCGGACGGCCGCGTGCCGGCGGGCGGCGGTTCGGGCGCGCGGCACCAGCGCGACACGGTCGGGCGCGGCCGGCACCGCAACGTCACCTGCGCGAGGACGCCGAGCGTGCCGAGCGACCCGACGTACAGGCGCGGCAGGTCGTAGCCGGTCACGTTCTTCACCGTCGGTCCCCCGCCCTTCACGACCCGCCCGTCGCCGAGCACCACCCGCACCTCGAGCACCAGGTCGCGCAGCGGGCCGAGACGCAGCCGGCGCAGCCCCGACAGGCCGGCCGCCAGGACGCCGCCGACGGTCGCCCGCGGGTCGGCCGGGTCGAGCGGGCACTCCTGCCCGGCGGCCGCGAGCACGCGGTCGAGGTCCCCGAACGGTGTGCCGGCTCCGACCGTGACCGTCATGTCCGCGGGCTCGTGGCGCACGACCCCGGCCGGGGCGCGCACCACGGCGGCGTCCGGCGCGACCGGCTCGCCGATCCGCCACTGCGTGCGCGCCCCCACCGCCACGACGGTGCGGGCCGACGCGACCGCCTCCTGCAACGGCGTCAGATCCACGTGCCCTCCGGGACGCGCTGCAGTTCCCCGCAGCGGCTCCCCCGCGGGAGCACCTTCATCGGGTTCGCGGCGCCGTCGGGGTCGAAGGCGTCGCGCAGGCGGGCCTGCGCGTCGAGGTCGTCGGGACCGAACAGCCGCGGCATCAGGTCGCGCTTCTCGACGCCGACCCCGTGCTCGCCGGTGAGGACACCGCCGGCGTCGAGGCAGGCCTCGAGGATCGCGGTGCCCGCCGCGCGCACCCGCTGCCAGGTGCCGGGCTCGCGCCCGTCGAACACGATCAGCGGGTGGAGGTTGCCGTCGCCCGCGTGGAACACGTTCATCACGAGCAGCCGGTGCGCCGCGGCGATGCGTGCGATCTCGCCGAGCACCTCGACCAGGCGGGTGCGCGGCACGACCGCGTCGTGCAGGTAGTAGTCGGGTGCGATCCGTGCGATCGCGCCGAACGCCGACTTGCGGCCCTTCCACAGCAGCGCGCGCTCCGCCTCGTCGGCCGCGGTGCGCACCGCGGTCGCGCCGTGGGCACGCGCGATCGCCTCGACCTGCGCCGCCTGCTCGGCGACCCCCGCCGGGAGCCCGTCGACCTCGACGAGGAGCACCGCCTGCGCGTCGCGCGGGTAGCCCGCACCCACGAAGTCCTCGACCGCGCGGGTGATCGGCGCGTCCATCATCTCGAGCGCCGCCGGCAGGACGCCGGACGCGATCGTCTCGCTGACGGTCGCCGCCGCGTCCTCCACCGAGGCGAACGCGCACAGCATCGTCGCGACCTCCGGGGGGTCGGGGGTGAGGCGCACCGCGATGCGCGTCGCCGCGCCCATGGTCCCCTCCGAGCCGACGAAGCACCCCCGCAGGTCGTAGCCGGGTTCGTCGGGCGCCAGCCCGCCGAGCAGCGCCACCTCGCCGTCGGGAAGCACCACCTCGACCGCGAGCACGTGGGCGCTCGTGACCCCGTACGCGAGGCAGTGCGGCCCCCCGGCGTTCGTGCCCACGTTGCCGCCGATCGTGCACGCCTGCTGCGACGACGGGTCGGGCGCGTAGTGCAGGCCGAGGTGCCGCACGGCGCGCGACAGGTCGAGGTTGAGGACCCCGGGTTCGACCCATGCGACCCGCGACCGCGCGTCGACCTCGAGGATCCGGTCGAGGCGCGTCGTCACGATGACGACCGGGTCCCCGAGCGGGGTGGCGCCGCCGGCGAGACCGGTGCCGCTGCCCCGCACGACGAACGGCCGCCCGTGCGCACGGGCGACGCGTACCGCGGCGGCGAGCTGCGCACCGGTGGCGGGCCAGCAGACCGCGACGGCGTGACCCTCGGCAACCCCGGCGTCCCTCGCGTAGAGCGCGAGCTCCAGCGGCTCGGCAGTCGCGTTCGCCGTGCCGAGCACACGCCGGAGGTCTTCGAGCAGCGCATCGGTCGCGATTGGCGCAGCCTACCGACCCCGACCGATTACCCTCGCCGGGCATGCCGGCTCCCGCGCGCGAGTGGATCACCGTCCCGGTCCCCGGGAAGGACAAGCGGCAGTGGCAGGTGGACGTCACCTTCCTCGCGTCCTCGTACCGGTGCATCTTCGGGCAGGGGTGCCAGGGGGTGCTGACGGAGCCCGCGCCCGAGCTCGTGCACGGCTGCTGCTCCTACGGGGCGCACGCGTCCGACAAGAAGGACAAGGCGAAGGTCGAGAAGCTCGCGCGGCGGCTCACCGACGACGAGTGGCAGTTCCGCCGGATCGGGGCCAAGAAGGGCGTGTGGGCGAAGGTCGGCAGGGACGAGTGGCGCACGCGGCTGCACGAGGACGCGTGCATCTTCCTGAACCGCACGGGCTTCCCGGCCGGGCCGGGCTGTGCGTTGCACCTCCACGCGCTCAACCGGGGCCTGCACTTCAGCGAGACCAAGCCCACGGTGTGCTGGCAGCTCCCGTTGCGTGCGGTCGAGCGCGAGGAGGAGGACGGGTCGATCACGACGGTGCTCACCGAGTTCTCCCGCGACGGCTGGGGCGAGGGCGGCGAGGAGTTCGCCTGGTGGTGCACCGAGGCGCGTGAGGCCTTCACCGCGCACGAGCCGGTGTACAAGTCGATGGAGACCGAGCTGCGTGCGATGCTCGGCGACGCCGTCTACGAGGAGGTCGCGAAGTACCTCGACGCGCGGCTCGCGAGCGGGTCGGCGCCGTTGCCGCATCCCGCCGAGGTGCCCGTGGTGCTCGGCCGCACCCGAGCCCGGAGGCCGGTGAGCTGAGCGCGCCCGCGACGGTCGAGGACCTGCGCGCCGAGCAGCGCGTGCTGTGGGAGCTGGTCCGCGGTCTCGACCCCGACGCCTGGCTCGCGCCGACCCCGGCGTGGGGCTGGGACGTGCGGGACACGATCGCGCACCTCGCCGACACCGACGAGATGGCCGCCGACACGGCGACCGGCGGGCCGCGCGCGCTGGCCGCGGTCGCCGCGCAGAGCACGTCGCCGGAGGACACGACCTACCGGGGCGTGCTGCGCGGCCGCCGGCTCCCCGGCGCGGGGGTGCTGGCGTGGTGGGAGCGGGCGTCGGCGCGCGCGCTCGAGGTGCTCGGCGCGCTCGACCCGGCGACGCGCGTGCCCTGGGGGCTCGGGATGAAGGCGACGTCGTTCGTCGCGGCGCGCCTCATGGAGACCTGGGCCCACGGCCTCGACGTGCACGCGGCCCTCGGCCGCGAGCCGGTCGACACCGACCGGCTCGCCCACGTCGCGTGGCTCGCGACGCGCGCGCTCCCGTATGCCCACTCCGTCGCGGGGATCGATCCGCCCGCCGAACCGCTGCGGGTCGAGCTGACGCTGCCGTCGGGTGCGACCTGGGTCTCGGGGCCCGAGGACGCGCCGGCGCGCATCACGGGCCCCGCCGGGGAGTACTGCCGTGTCTTCGTCCGGCGGATGCGCCCCGCGGACGCGCGCGGGCTGCAGGCGGTCGGCGATGCCGCCGGTCGCGCGCTCCGCGTCGCGCGCGCGTACCTGTGAACGTCCCCGGGAGGATGGCCGATGCCGCTGTTCGCGTTCGAGGGGCTCCGCCCGCAGGTCCACGCACAGGCCTTCGTCGCCCCGACGGCGACGCTCGTCGGTGACGTGATCGTGGAGGCGGGGGCGTCGATCTGGTACGGCGCGGTCATCCGGGCCGACTACGCGCCGGTCATCGTCCGCGCGGGCGCGAACGTCCAGGAGAACGCCGTGATCCACGGGCCTCCCGGCCTGACCACCGACATCGGGCGCGGCGTCACCGTCGCGCACAACTGCGTCGTGCACGGCGCGATCCTGGAGGAGGAGTGCCTCGTCGCGAACGGGTCGGTGGTCCTCGACGGCGCCACGATCGGCCCGCGCTCGCTCGTCGCGGCCGGATCGGTCGTCGCGGCGGGGTCCCGGATCCCCGGTGGCATGCTCGTCGCGGGCGTGCCCGCGACCGTCAAGCGACCCGTGCAGGGCACGGGCGCCGAGACCTGGGTGCAGGTGAATCCGGGCGCCTACGCGGAGCTGGCGCAACGCCACAAGAACGGCGTCGAGTACCTCGGCGACTGAGCGGGAAGGATCGGAGCGTGATCCGACGCACCTTGCGCATGACGCTCCCCGCCCTCGCCGCGCTCGCCTGGCGCAACCGCGACGAGCTCGCCGAGTGGGCCGGCTTCGGCTTCCGCGCGCTCCTCGCCCTCGCTCCCGGGGGCGACGGGCCCGACGACGTGAAGGCGGAGGCCCGCCTGCGGTACGCCCTCGCCCGCGACCGGCGGACACGGCGCGCGCCCGGCCTGCGCGTCGCGGTGCGCGGCGGCGTCGCGTCGCTCGACGGCGTGGTCGCGTCCGACGTCGCCGACGTCGCGGTGGCGCTCGCCGAAGGGGTCGAGGGCGTCGGCCTCGTCGACGACCGCATCCGGCGGGTCGGCGGGCCCGGCGCCGGCCTCAGCCGCCGCGCGCGCTGACCGCCGCGCCGCCGTCGACGACCACGACCTCGCCGGTCACCCACGCCGCCGCGTCGGAGCAGAGGTAGAGGACCGCGGCCGCGACGTCGTCGGGGGTGCCGAGCCGTCCGAGCGGGTGGGCGCGGGCCATGGCCTCCTCGTTCGGCTCCCACAGGGCGCGCGCCATGTCGGTCTTGACCAGCGCGGGCGCGACGGCGTTGACCCTCACCGTCGGTGCGAGCTCCTGCGCGAGCTGGCGGGTGAGGTGGATCAGCGCGGCCTTCGAGACGTTGTAGGCGCCGATGAACGGCCCCGGCCGGATGCCGCCGACCGACGCGATGTTGCAGACGACGCCGCCGTGCCCGCGCATCCAGCCGTCCCAGGCCGCGCGGGCGAACCGCAACGGCCCCATCACGTTCGCGTCGAGCACCTTCGCGACCGCACCCATGTCGGCGTCGACGAGGGGCCCGAACGCGGGGTTGACGGCCGCGTTGTTGACGAGGACGTCGCAGCGGCCGAGGCGCTCGACGGCCGCCGCCACCGACCGCGTGGCGACGTCGGGGTCGGACACGGAGCCCTGGACGGTCGCCGCGGGCGCGCCGAGCGCCTCGAGGGCCGCCTGCGTCTCGGCCAGCTCGTGCGCCTTGCGGGCGACGACCACCACGCCGGCGCCGGCCGCGGCGAACGCCTCGGCGATCGCCCTGCCGATGCCGCGGGTGCCTCCCGTGACGACCGCGACGCGGCCGTCGAGGCGGAGCGCCGCGGCCGGGTCGATCACAGGTAGAGCCCGGACTGGCCCTCGGTCCGGGAGGACGCGACCGCGTGCACGTCGCGCTCGCGCAGGATCAGGTACTCCTCACCGCGGATCTCGACCTCGAAGCCGGCCTCGGGCGAGAAGAGCACCTGGTCTCCGGGCTCGACGGTCCGCACCGTCGGCCCGGCGGCCACCACCTCGCCCCACACGAGCCGGCGGTTCACGTTCGCGGTGGCGGGGATGAGGATGCCGGCCCGCGACTTGCGCTCACCGGCCTCCTTCCCGGGGGTCACGAGCAGCCGGTCGGCCGTCATGCGGATCGACTGCTTCTCGTCCTGGTCGGGCATGCGGCGCCAGGCTACAGACCGCGGCCCCCGTGGGCCCCGAACCGCCCGCCGGGCCCGCGCGATTCGGGGCGTACCGGTCGCGGCCCGGTAGCCTCGGGCTCCGCCCGCCCCGCCAGCCGGAAGGAGTCGGCGCATGCAGCTCTCGCGTCCCGTGGTGCTCGCCGCCTGCGCGGCGGCCGCCGTCCTCGGGTCGGCGTGCGGTGGCGGTGACGGCGGTGGCGGTGGTGGCGGCGAGACGGTCACGGTCACGAACGGCCGGGTCACGGTCGAGGCGCGCGACGTCTCGTTCGACATCGGCCGGATCGAGACGCCCCCGGGCACCCTCGAGGTCACCCTCGTGCAGAAGGGGGTCCAGAACCACACGTTCCTGGTGGAGGACGCCGACGGGGCGCGGGTCGGTGGCAAGCTGTCGGTCTCCAACGCGACCAAGGAGGACTCCGGCGCCTACGAGCTCGCCCCCGGGGAGTACGCGTACTACTGCGACGTCCCCGGCCACCGCGCACAGGGCATGGAGGGGACGCTCGTCGTCGGGTGAGACGTCGGCGACCGATCAGATGGTGCAGCCCGCGCTCCGCCTCGACACCGCCCGCCGGCCCCCGGCCGCGACCCTGGGCGCGTACCTCCGGCTGACGAAGCCGCGCGTCATCGAGTTGCTGCTCGTCACCGCGGTGCCACCGATGCTGCTCGCGCACCAGGGCCTGCCGCCGTGGTGGCTGATCGCCGCGGTCGTGGTGGGCGGCGCGCTCGCGGCCGGCGGCGCCAACGCGATCAACTGCTGGATCGAGCGTGACCGCGACCGCCTCATGCGCCGCACGCACGGGCGGCCGCTCCCCGCGGGCGAGATCCCGCCCGCCCACGCGCTCGCCTTCGGCATCGCCTGCAACGCCGTCGCCTTCGTGCTGCTCGCCGGGGTCGTGAACCTCCTCGCCGCGGCGCTCACGCTGTCCGCGACCCTCTTCTACGTCTTCGTCTACACGGTCTGGCTGAAGCCGCGCACGGTCCACAACATCGTCATCGGCGGCGCCGCGGGCGCCGTCCCCGCGCTCGTCGGCTGGGCCGCGGTACGCGGCGAGCTCGCCGCGCCCGCGTGGGTGCTCTTCGCGGTGGTGTTCATGTGGACGCCCGCGCACTTCTGGGCGCTCGCGTTGCGGTACCGCGACGACTACGCCGCCGCGGGCATCCCGATGCTCCCGGTGGTGCGCGGCACCGAGGAGACCGTGCGCCAGATCGCCGGGTACGCGATGCTCACGGTCGCGCTCACCTTCGCGCTGACGGCCACGGCCGCGGTCGGGCGCGTCTACGCGGTGTGCGTTGCGGCGCTCGGCGTCGCGTTCGTGCTGCAGGCGCTCGCGCTGCGCCGCGACCCGTCGCCGGCACGGGCGATGCGCTTCTTCCTGTCCTCGAACGTGTACCTGATGCTGGTCTTCGTCGCCGTTGCCGTCGACGCCCTCGTCTCCTGACGCGCCGCGCCGGCCCTCGCGCGCCGCCGTCGCCGCCGTCGCCGCGGTGTCCGTGCTCGTGCCGCTCGCGCTGCTCGCCTGGATCACCACCTCCGGCGGTGACGACGACCGCGGCCCGGCGGGTGCGGGCACGGTCGGCGGCACGGCGGCGCCGCTCGAGCAGGCGGGCGCCGGCGTCGAGGTGGGCGAGCCGCTCCCCGACTTCGTCCTCGAGGACCTCGACGGCGACCCGGTGCGACTGTCCGACCTGCGCGGCCGCCCCGTCGTCCTCACGTTCTTCGCCTCGTGGTGCTTCCCCTGCCAGGAGGAGCTCCCGGTCCTCGAGGAGGCCTGGCGGGAGCGCCGCGACGAGTTCACGGCGGTCGCCGTCAGCTACGACGACCTGGCCCGCGACAGCCGGCAGTTCGTCGAGGACCTCGGCGTCACCTTCCCGGTCCTGCTCGACGTCGACGACACGGTGCGCGACCGCTACGCGCTGCGCGGCATCCCCCAGACCTTCTTCGTCGACGCGCAGGGCGTGCTGCGCGACCGCGTCTTCGGCATCACGACGCGTGAGGCGCTCGACGAGCCGCTCGACGCGCTGCTCTCGGGCTGAGGCGGTCACTCCTCCCAGCGGAACCAGCGGGACGCGGCGAGCGGCGCCGCGATCGCCCACCCCGCGAGCACCACCAGCGCGCCGCCCGGGACCGGTTCCGGGGTGAGCGCGCCGCGCAGCGTCTCGGCGAGCGCGGCTGCCGGGGTGAGGCGGGCCAGCGCCTCCAGCGCGGCCGGCAGGCGGTCGAGCGGGTAGGCCATCCCCCCGAGGAACACGAGCACGAGGAACAGCCCGTTCGTGACCGCGAGGTTCGCCTCGGCGCGGAGTGTGCCCGCGAGCAGCAGGCCGACGCCCGCGAACGCGACGGTGCCGAGCGCCATCAACCCGGCCGCGGGCAGGAGCCCCGCGGTCGGCTCCCACCCGAGCGCGGCGCCGACCGCGGCGACCAGCGCGAGCTGCACGGCCTCGAGGAGCAGCACGGTCACGGTCTTCGCCGCCAGCAGTCCGCCCCCGCCCAACGGCGTCGCCCCGAGGCGCTTCAGGACACCTTGGCGGCGCTCGAAGCCGGTGGCGATCCCGAGCGACACCATCGCGGCGGCCATGACCGACAGGGCGAGCACGCCGGGGACGAGGAAGTCGACCGGCTGCGCGAATCCGGTGTCGACGGCGTCCACCTTCGCGAAGAAGACGAGCACGCCGATCGGGATCACCAGCGTGACGAGCACGTTCTCGCCGCGGCGCGCCGTCAGGAGCATCTCGACGCGTGCCTGGGCGGCGACGGCGCGCCGGGTCACGGCTCGTCCGCCGTTGCCGGGGCCGGCCCCGCCTCCGCGGTCACGCGCAGGAACACGTCCTGCAGCGAGCGGCGCCCCGCACGGAACTCGGTCAGCGTCGCGCCGCGGTCGCGCAGGTGGAGCGCGAGCGCGGCGACGAGCGCGGGGTCGGCGGCGGCCCGCACCCGGTACTCCCCCGTCCGGGTCCGCGCGACGCGCGCGACGTCGACCCCCAGCGCGGCGGCGAGCTCGGCCACGTCGAGCGGGCCCGACGCCGCGAACACCACCTCCTCCCCGGCGCCGGCGCGGGTGAGCTCGCCGGGCGCACCGATCGCCGCGACGTGCCCGCCCGCGAGGATCGCGATCCGGTCGCACAGCTGTTCGGCCTCGTCCATGGCGTGGGTCGTGAGCAGCACGGTCGTCCCCGACGCGGCGAGGTCGCGCACGAGCTCCCAGGTGGTGAGGCGCGCGTGGGGGTCCATGCCCGCCGTCGGCTCGTCGAGGAACGCGACGGCGGGCCGGCCGACGAGCGCGCACGCCAGCGACACCCGTTGCGCCTCACCGCCCGACAGCCGCCGGATCGGCACGCGCGCGCGGCCGCGCAGGCCGAGACGGTCGATCAGCACGTCGGGGTCGTGGGGCGTCTCGTAGAACGCGGCGAGGCACCGGAGCTGCTCGGTCGGTGTGAGCCCCGGCGCCAGCCCGCCCTCCTGCAGCATGACGCCGATGCGCGCTCGGAGGCGGCGGCCGTCGCGGGACGGGTCGAGGCCGAGCACGCGTACGGTGCCGCCGTCGGGCCGGCGGTAGCCCTCCAGGATCTCGACGGTCGTCGTCTTGCCCGCGCCGTTCGGGCCGAGCAGTCCGAACACCTCGCCCGGCCGGACCGCGAACGACACGCCGTCGACGGCCCGGACGGGGCCGTAGTGCTTCACGAGCCCGTCGACCGCGATCGCGGGCCCGTCCACCGTGGTCGTCCCGACCCGCCCCACTACCGGTCGCGCCACGCCACGTAGTCGGCGAGCTCGCGGAGCTGCTCCCGGGCGAGCGGGCTGATCGGCGCGGCGTCGATGGCGTCGTGCGCCGCGGTCACGAGGCGTTCGATCTCGGCCTCCGCGGCGTCGAGCGCACCGGTGCGGACGAACAGGTCGCGCAGCGCGGCCACCTCCTCGAGGCGCAGGTCGGGGGACCCGAGCCGTTGCAGCAGCGGGAGGTCGTGCGGTTCGGCGTGCGCGGTGGCGTGGGCGACGAGCGGGGTGGTCTTCCCCTCGCGCAGGTCGTCGCCGACCGGCTTGCCGGTGACGTCCGCGTCGCCGAAGGCGCCGAGGATGTCGTCGCGGAGCTGGAACGCCTCGCCGAGCGGCAGGCCGATCGCGCTCAACGGCGCGCGCAGTTCGGCGAGGCGGCCGGCGAGCGCGGCCCCGAGGTGCAGCGGCCGCTCGACGGTGTACTTGGCCGACTTGTACGTCGAGATGCGCCGGGCGACGTCGCGGTCGGTCGCCGCCCGGGCCGTGCACACGAGGTCGAGCGCCTGCCCGACGCACAGCTCGACCCGCAGCGTGTCGAAGACCTCCAGCGCGTCGGCGGGCGCGCCGCGCACGAGGAGGTCCGCGTAGGTGACCGCGAAGTCACCCACCAGGATCGCCATCCCCTCCCCGAACCGGCGGGCCTCGCCGCGCCAGGCGTGGCGGGCGTGACGGCGGGCGAAGTCGCGGTGCACGGCGTCGGCGCCCCGCCGCAGCGCCGACCCGTCCATCACGTCGTCGTGCACGAGCGCGAACGTGTGGACGAGTTCCAGCGCGGCCGCCGCGTCGAGCGCGCGCGGGTCGTCGGGGTCCCCGCCCGCGCCCACGAACGCGCAGTGGCAGAACGCCGGGCGCAGCCGCTTGCCGCCTGCGGCCACGAAGCCGCGCAGGGCCGCGAGGGGCTCGGCGAGCGCCGCGTCGACCGCGGCCCAGCGCTCGAGCTCCGCGTCGAGGAGCTGCAGGATGCGGGCCTCCACGTGGGCGGCGACCTCGACGAGCGTCGCCGGGAACGTCGCGTCGCGCGAGCGCATGGTGCGAGGCTACCGGCGCCCTAGCCTGCGTCTCGTGCCGGCGTTCCTCTCCGACTCCTGGATCGAGGCGCTCGACGCGGCGGGCCGCGAGGCCGGTGCCGGCGCGCGGCCGGAGCTCGTGCTCGAGCAGCGGGTGCGGGACGTGCCGGGGCGGGGCGACGTCGCGTACCACGTCGTCGTCGGCGGCCGGGGACTGCGCGTCCGGTCCGGGCCGGCCGACCGGCCGGACGTGACGTTGACGACCGACCACGCGGGCGCGGTCGCGCTCGCGCGCGGCGAGACGACCGCGCAGCACCTGCTCGCGGCCGGCCGCCTGCGGGTCGGCGGTGACGTCGGCGCGCTCGTCGCCGTCGCGGGGGTGCTCGACGCGCTCGGCGACGTGTTCGCGCGGGTCCGGGACGCGACCACGTTCGACTGAGGCCGTGTGCGACTGGGGCCGGGTCCGGCCGGGCGGCCGCGGCGCTAGCCTGCCGCGCGAGTGGGCTGCAGCAGGCGTGCATGGTGCCCGGCGGGCGAGGGGGCCGGTGGTGGTACCGGCCGCGGGCGGCGCCCGGCCGGCCCGGCGTGCGCGCCCGGCGTGGGGCCCGGGGACGCGGGGTCCGGCGGTGTGGGGTGAGGTGACGCCGGCCGAGCGCTTGCGCGCGATCACGCGGCGCACGCTCGGCGACGGTGCGCTCGCCGCCGAGGCGGCGGACGCGCTCGCCGGGTTCGCGTCCGAGCCCGCGAGCCTCGTCGTGGCCTGCCGGCGCGTGCTCTCCCACCACCGTGCCCACGGCACGCTGTGGTGGGTGTGCGCGCGGATCCTCGCCGCCGCCGAGCCGGCGACCGCCGCCCGCGACGCGGCCCGCCGCATCGAGGAGGACCCGACGCCGCGGCGGCTCGCCGCGGCGCTCCCGCTGGTCGACGACGGCGAGGTCGTGGCGGTCGTGGGCTGGAGCGACGCCCTCGACGCCGCGCTCGCCGAGCGGGCCGACCTGCCGGTGCTCGCCCTGCAGGCGGCGGCCGCGCCGCCGGGAGGGCCCGGGCGGGGACCCCTGCGGCGGGCCGTCGAGGTCGTCGGGACCTCCGAACCGGTCCCGGGTCGGGTCGCGCGGCTGCTGGTCGCGGCCGATGCGATCGGTCCGACGGGGGCGCTCGTCCCCGCGGGGACCGGCGAGGTCCTCGCGGGCGCGGGCCGCGCCGCCGGCGCGGTGTGGCTCGTCGGCGGCGTCGGGCGCGTCCTGCCGGGGCGCCTGTTCGACGCGCTCGTCGCCGCGTGCGTGCCGTCCGGCGCGGCCGACGCCGACGGGTCGCCCCACGAGGTCGTGGCGCTGGAGCAATTCGACCGGGTCGCCGGGCCGCACGGCGTCGAGGCACCGGTCGACGCGGTGGCCCGCGTCGACTGCCCGGTCGCACCCGAGCTGCTCCGCCCGCTCGACTGAGCGCAGGGTCCCCCCGGCGGGGGCACGACCTCAGACGTCGATCACGTCGTCGGGTCCCGAGGGCCCGCGCCCGCTGCCGGGGCGCCCGAGGGCCACGAAGGTGAACCGCCGCTTCACGAGGCGGCGGAGCACCGCCCGTGTGGGCGGGAACAGGGCGACGATCCCCACGGCGTCGCTCACGAAGCCCGGGGTCAGCAACAGCAGCCCGGCGGCGAGGACGAGCGCGCCGTCGAGGAGCTCGTCGGCCGGTACCCGGCCGGCGGCGACCTGCTCGCGGACGCGGGTCCACACCCAGGTGCCCTCGTGCCTGGCGAGCCACGCGCCGACGAAGGAGACGACGAGCATCAGCGCGAGGGTCTCGAGCACGCCGATCGCCTGGCCGACCTGGACGATGACGTACAGCTCGACGAGCGGTACGACCACGAAGGCCACGACGAGCACCAGGAGCACCCCGGCAGGCTAGCGGTGTCGCCCGCGGCGGCCCCGTCGCGGATCAGCCGAGGGCGTGCAGCCGGCCCGCGCGGGTGCCGACGTAGATGCGGCCCTTCCACACCGCCGGGGTCGCCTCGATGCAGCCGCCGAGCTCGACCGACCACCGTCGCGTGGGGGCCGCCCGGGGTTCGGACACGTCGAAGCCGTGCAGCACGCCCGCGCAGTCACCCTGGATCCACACGTCGTCGACGACGACCGGCGAGCCCATCAGCGGGGCCGGCAGCTCCACCTCCCAGAGCGTCGCGCCCGTGGCGCGGTCGAGCCCGAACACGGTGCCGGGCCGGGTGGGCCAGATGACGACGTCGTCGAGGACGGCCGGGGTCGACCAGGTGCCGCCCTTGTCGCCGCCGGTGCTGGGGACCGACCACACCACCGGGTCGTCCGGGCGGCGCGGGTCGATCTTGAGCAGCTGGCCGACCTGCGTGGCACGCGCCGTCGCGCGTTCGTACTCGACGCCGACGTACAGGAAGCCGTCGGCGTCCGCGACGATCGACGCGTCGGCGTCGTCGCCCAGCCAGAACCGGAAGGCGCGGGACGGCGTCCCGGCGCCGGTGCGGACGGACGAGAGGTCCCACCCCTGCAGGAGCCCGCCCGAGTTGGCGAACCAGGCGGTGTCCCCCGCGACCGTCACCGACTGCTCGATCGACACGTTGCGGTCGCCGACGTCGGCGAGCAGCTCGTCGTCCCATCCGGGCGCGTGGAACACGACCTCCGGCGCCACGGTGACGAGCCCGTCGGGCCCGATCGCCCGGTTCAGGCGAACGACGTGGAACCGGCTGTTCTCGCCGCCCTCGATCAGGTGGTCCGCGAGGACGAGCGGCGATCCGTCCCAGTCGTCGTTCCACAGCGTGGGGCCCACGGCCGACGCGTCGAGCGCCCACAGCTCCGTCGCGGCCGGGCGGTCGATCGCCAGGACCCGCAGGCGGTCGTCGCGCGAGCCGACGTAGACGAGGGGGTAGCCGTCGGGGTCGACCGTGACCGATCCCTTGATGATGTCGCCGGTCGGGAAGTCCGGCAGGATCCGCTCGCCGGTGTGTGCGTCGACGAAGTGCACGTGGTGGTCGTAGGCGCCGAACACGAGCCAGGTGCGCCCGGCCCGCTCGAACACGGCGGGCTGGCCGGTCCAGCCCATCCCGCACCACGTGCGCGTCCGGCCGCCCTCGCTCGACGGTCCGCACATCGGCGACTCGGGGAACGACCAGCGCACCGTCGGCGCGACCGGCACGGGGCCGCGCCCGTGGTAGGAGCGGGTCGGGTTGCCGCGGAAGGTCAGGAGGCCCTCGACCTCGGTGCCCCACGGCCGGCCGAAGCCGGCCGGGTCGGCGAGGAGGTCGGTGCGCAGGGGTGTCGTGGTCGTCGCCGGGGCGGTGGTCGCGGCGTCGTCCGGCGCGTCGACGCGCGGGCCGGGGCCCGGGGTCGCCGGGCGGGCGGTGCGCTCACCGGGCGTGACCACGAGCAGCCCGATCCCCAGGGCGACGCAGCCGCCGGCGACGACGGCGAGGACACCCCGGCGCCCACGGGCCCGGCGGGCGGCACGCCCGGCCCGCTCGGCCCGCGTCGGCTCGGACACGCGGCCGACGCTACCGTGCGGGGACCCGAGGAGTCGTGATGCGTCGCCCCCGCCGATCCCGGTCCCGTTCCGCGCCGGCGCGCGCGTGCGCGGCGCTCGCGGTCGCGATCGCGCTCACGGGTCTGACGCCCGAACCCGCGCCGGCCGCGCCGACGTTCCACGGTTCGCTCGGCGGGATGCGGCTCAACGCGCCGGTCACCACGATCGTCGCGACCGCGACGGGCCGCGGCTACCACGTGTTCGCGCGCGACGGTGGCGTGTTCGCGTTCGGCGACGCGGTGTTCCGCGGGTCGCTCGGCGGGATCCCGCTCAACGGGCCGATCGTCGACGGCGCGCGGACCGCGTCCGGGCGCGGCTACTACATGGTCGGCGGCGACGGCGGCGTGTTCGCGTTCGGCGACGCGGTGTTCCGCGGGTCGCTCGGCGGGCTGCGGTTGGCCGCCCCGATCGTGGCGATCGAGGCGACGGCCGACGGCCGCGGCTACGTGATGCTCGGCGCCGACGGGGGTGTGTTCGCGTTCGGCGGCGCGCGCTGGTCGGGCTCGCTCGCCGGCCGCACGGGCGGCGTCCCCGCGACCGGCCTCGCGCTGCGGCCCCAGGGTGACGGCTACTGGATCGTGCTGCGCGACGGGCGCACGTTCGCGTTCGGCGCGGCCCCGGCCGTGGGCGAGCCGGGCCCGCTCGACTCGCCGGTGGTCGCCGCCGAGCCCGCCCCCGACGGACGCGGGCTCCTGCTCGTCACCGCGGCCGGCGGCGCGTACGCGCTGGGCAGCGCGCGCTTCCACGGCTCGATCGCCGGCGCCACGCTGCAGGCGCCGGTGGTCGACGTGGCGCTCACGCCGTCCGGCGACGGGTACTGGATGCTCGGGGGCGACGGCGGCGTCTTCACGTTCCCGGGCCCGGGGCTGCCGCCCGGCGGCGTGCCCACGCTGACGGTCACCCCGGTCGTGACGGGGCGCGACATCCCGTGGGACGTCGGGTTCCTGCCGGGCGGGGTGATGGTGTTCACCGAGCGGGCGGGGCGGATCCACGCGCTCGTCGGCGGCTCGGTCCGGACGCTCGCCGCGCCGGGCGACGTGCGGCCGGGCGGCGAGGGCGGGATGCTCGGCCTCGCGGTCGACCCGGCGTTCGCCGGCAACCGCCGCATCTACACGTGCCACAACACGACCGGCGGCGACATCGAGGTCGTCGCGTGGGTCGTCGACGCCGCCGTCACGTCCGCGGTCCCGGTGCGCACGCTCGTCGACGGGATCCCCCAGAGCGCGACGGGCCGCCACTCGGGCTGCCGGCCGCGCGTCGGCCCCGACGGCCACCTGTGGGTCGGCACCGGCGACGCCGCGACCGGGACGCACCCCCAGGACGTGCACAGCCTCGGCGGCAAGGTGCTGCGCGTCGACCGGTTCACCGGGGCCGCCGCGCCCGGGAACCCGTTCGGCCTGCGCTGGTACACGCGCGGGCACCGCAACGTGCAGGGTCTCGCCTTCCGGCCCGGCAGCGGCACGCCCTACTCGGTGGAGCACGGCCCGGACCGCGACGACGAGGTGAACCGGCTCGTGGCGGGCGGCAACTACGGGTGGGACCCGGTGCCCGGCTACGACGAGTCGGTCCCGATGACCCGGCCCGGCGACCGCCCCGCCGTGTGGAGCAGCGGCGCGCCGACGATCGCGACGGCGGGCGCCACCTTCCTGTCGGGCCCGCAGTGGCGGGACTGGAACGGCGCGCTCGCGGTCGCGGCCCTGAAGGGGAGCCAGCTGCGCATCATGGTCCTCGACGTCGGCGGCGACGCGGTCGTCGCGCAGTGGGTCCGGCTGACCGGCTACGGCCGGTTGCGCAGCGTCGTCCAGGGGCCCGACGGCAGCCTCTACGTGACGACCTCCAATGGCGGCGGCCGGGACCAGATCCTGCGGGTGTCGCCGTCGTGACCGCGGCGCCGCCGGTCGCCGCCGGCGCGGCGTCCCGTCGCGCTCAGAACGCCCCGCCGTCGACGCCGATGCGCTGGCCGGTCACGTAGGACGCCGCGCCGGAGACGACGAAGGCCACGACCGAAGCGACCTCATCGGGCGTGCACACGTGCCCGAACGGCGCCCGGGCGTCCATGGTGCGGATGTCGTGGACGCCCATCGCCCCCTTCACGAGCCGACGGCCCATCTCCGTGTCGACGAGGCCCGGGGCGACGACGTTCACGTGGATGCCGTGCCGGCGCTCCTCCTTCGCGAGCGTCCACGCGAGCGCCTCCAGCGCGGCCTTCGCCATGTTGTACGGCGCCGAGTTCGGCCCCATGTGCACGACCGCGGCCGACGAGATCATGACGATGTCGCCGCGTTCCTGCTCGCGCATCGACGGGATGACGAGCTTCGACAGCGCCCAGGCGCCGTAGGCGTGCGTGGCGAACAGCCGCAGCGGCTCCGCGGGGTCGGTGTCGGCGACGGACTGCCCGCGCGACGCGATCCCCGCGTTGTTGACGAGGATGTCGACCTTCCCGAAGTCGGCGAGCACCGCGTCGACCATCCCGGCGCACGCTTCGTAGTCGTCGACCGGCGCCGCGTAGGCCCGCGCGGTTCGGCCGAGCCCCTCGATCTCGGCGACCACCGCCGCGGCCGACTCCGCGTCGCGGCGGTAGTTGACGGCGACGTGCGCACCGTCGCGGGCGAGCGCGAGCGCGATCGCGCGCCCGATCCCCCGGCCGCCGCCGGTGACCAGCGCCACCCTCCCCTCGAGCGTCATCGCCCCGGCCCCCCGGTCAGCGGTCGGAGAACCGCGGCGGCCGCTTCTCGAGGAACGCCGCCATCGCCTCCTCCAGGTCGCCCGTGAAGCTGGCGAGCACCTGGGTGCGGTTCTCGAGGTCGATGCCGGCCTGGAGGCTCCCGACCTCCAGCTGGCTCCACATGACCTCCTTCGTCATGCGGATCCCGAAAGGGCTGTTGCCGACGATCAGGTCGGCGGTCTCGAGCGCGGCGTCGAGGACCTCGTCGTCGGGGACGACGCGCGTGACGAGCCCGATCCGGTCGGCCTCCGCCGCGTCGATGAGCCGCCCCGTGAGCAGCAGCTCGAACGCCCGGGAGGCGCCGACGAGCCGGGGCAGCAGCCACGACACCCCGATGTCGCACCCCGACAGGCCCACCCGCACGAACGCGACGTTGAAGCGGGCGCTGCGCGCGGCGATGCGGACGTCGCTCGCGAGGGCGAGCGCGAGGCCCCCACCCGACGCCGCGCCGTTCACCGCGGCGACGATCGGCTGCGGGACGGCCCGCATCCGCGGCACCAGCCCGGCGATGAGCTTCTGCACGGTCATCCCCGCCTGGGCGCGGCCGAGCCCGGCCGCCGCGGGCGGCGTGGCCCCCTCCCCGAGGTCGAGGCCCGCGCAGAACCCGCGGCCCGCGCCGGTGAGCACGATGACGCGGCAGGAGCGGTCGGCGGCGAGCCGGTCGAACGCGTCGTACAGGCCCGCGACGAGCGCGTGGTTCATCGCGTTGAGCTTCTCCGGCCGGTTCAGCGTGAGCTTGACGATGCCGGGCCGGACCGGTTCGACGACGACGGGATCCGTCACGAGCTGTCCCTCCCCCCTGCGGCGCGGTCGCGCGCGAGCTGCTCGACGCGGGCCGCCAGTCTCGGCGCGCCGAAGCGCTCGCACCAATCGGGGAAGTCGTCCCGGGGGCCGCGCCACTCCCAGTCGTCGACCGTGCCGACCGCCGCGTCGGTGCGCAGCGTCGCGAGGACCTTGAAGCACGCGACCAGCTCGCGCCCGGCGGCGAGCGTCGCGGCGAGGCGCTCGGCCCCGCGCACCCCCGGCACGCCCCAGGCGCCGGGATCGTCGGGGATCGCCTCGACGTGGTGGTGGCGCGCGAGCACGGCGGCCGCGGTCTTGGCCCCCCAGCCCGGCAGGCCGGGGAAGCCGTCGGCGCTGTCGCCCACCAGCGCGAGCCAGTCGGGGATCGACTCGGGCGGCACCCCGAACTTGCGGCGCACGCCCTCGGCGTCGATCACGGTGCCGGTGCGGCGGTCGAGCTGCACGACCTTCCCGCCGACGCACTGGCCGAGGTCCTTGTCGGGGGTGCAGATCACGACCCGCTCGACGCGCGGGTCCCCCGCCGCGACGCGCGCCGCGCTCGCGAGCGCGTCGTCCGCCTCGTACTCGACCATCGCCCACACCGTGACGCCGAGGGCGCGCAGGACCTCCTCGAGCAGCGGGAACTGGGCGAGCAGCAGCGGGTCGATGCCCTCGCCGGTCTTGTACCCGGGCCACAGGTCGTTGCGGAACGACTCGATCACGTGGTCGGTCGCGACGCCGACGTGGGTCGCCCCCTCCTCGAGCATCTGCACCACCGACGTGACGACGGCGCGGGTGGCCCCGACCTCGACGCCGTCGGGGTCGCGGTGCCCCGGGCGTGGCGCCAGGTACTGGCGGAACAGCTCGTAGGTGCCGTCGACGAGGTGGACGACCACGGGCGGAGCCTGTCACACGGGCCCCGCCCGGTGCGCCGCCGCGCCGGGCGAGGCTCAGGAGCGGCGGGTGCGGCCGCGCAGCGCGACCAGCGACAGCAGGATCGCCACGGTGCCGACCCCGGCGATCGCGGCGACCCCCTGCGCGATGGGCTCGGCCTCCCACCCGTCCATCACGAGCGCGCGCATCCCGGCGAGCAGGTACGTGACCGGGTTGAAGTCGGCGACGGTGGCGAGCCAGCCCGTCAACGCCTCCTGGGGGAGGAACGACGTGGTGAGGAACAGGAACGGGAAGAAGAGCACGAACGACGAGTTCACCGCCGCCGGGTTGCCGGTCTTGAGCGCGATCGCGTACGCGAACCCGTTGAACGCGACGCCCCAGCAGCCCGCGAGCAGGAGGAACACGAGGATCCCGGCCGGCCCGGTCGCGAACGTGACACCGACCACGAAGCCGAGCAGCACCACCGGGATCGCGAGGGCGATCACGAGCGCGAAGTCGGCGACCATCAGCCCGAGGAGCAACGCGAGGCGGCGGACCGGCGTGAGCAGCAGGCGGTCGAAGTATCCGTTCTGGATGTCGGTCACGAGCGCGGGGGCCCGCGACACGCCCGTCACCGCGAACAGGATCGCGACCGGGAGCTGGAACGCCTTGAAGTCGGGGACGACGCCGCCCTGTTCCGCGAGGTCCTGCAGGGCGCCCGTGTTGACCATGAAGAAGAACAGTGGGATGACGAGCGCGGGCACGATGGCCTCCGGCTCGCGGGGCGCGGCCCGCAGCGCCCGGCCGGCGATCGTGGTGAGGTCGTGGACGAACGACGACCGGCGGGCCCGGATCCCCGCCGGCGCCCCTGCGGTGCCCGGCGCCTCGGTCGTGACCGCGCTCATTGCTCGTCCTCCGCGGGTCGCAGGTGGCCGCCCGTGAGCTCCAGGAACACGTCGTCGAGGGTCGGGGTGCGCAGGGTGAGGCTGCGGACCGGGACGCCGCAGCCGTGCAGCGCGACCGCGACCGGCCCGATCGTCGCGTCCCCGTTCGTGACGCGCACGAGGAGCTCGTCGCCGTGGCTCGACACCTGTTCGACGCCCGGGAGCGCCGCGACGGACGCCGCCGCGGCGCCCGCGTCGCCGTCGACCGTGACGACGATCATGTCCGCACCGAGCGAGCGCTTGAGCGCGAGCGGCGTGTCCTGGGCGACGATCCGGCCGCGGTCCATGATGGCGACCCGGTCGGCGAGCTCGTCCGCCTCCTCGAGGTACTGGGTGGTCAGGAAGATCGTCATCCCGAGGTCGGTGTTCAACCGGCGCACCTCCTCCCAGACGCGCGCCCGGCTCACCGGGTCGAGTCCGGTGGTCGGCTCGTCGAGGAAGAGGATGTCCGGGTTGTGCACGAGCGCCGCCGCGAGGTCGAGCCGCCGCTTCATGCCGCCCGAGTAGGTGCCGATGCGGCGGTCGAGCGCGTCGCCGAGGTCGATGAGGCCGCCGAGCTCGCGGATGCGCCGGTCCGTCTCCGCCCGGGTGAGGCCGAACAGCCGCGCCTGCAGCGTCAGGAGCTCGCGCCCGGTCTGGCGGTCGTCGAGCGCGGCCTCCTGGAGCGCCACGCCGATGCGCCGGCGCACCGCGCCGGGCTCCCGCTCGACGTCGTGCCCGGCGACGCGAGCGGCCCCTCCGCTCGGGGTGAGCAGCGTGCACAGGATCCGCACGGTCGTGGACTTGCCGGCGCCGTTCGGCCCGAGGAAGCCGAAGATCTCGCCGGGTTCGACCGCGAGGTCGACGCCGTCGACCGCGACCGTCTCGCCGAAGGTGCGGCGCAGGCGCGTCGCCTCGATCGGTGCGTGGGCCATCGGGCGAAGCTACCCGACGGCGATGACCGGATCGGTCCGCAATTCCGCCGCGGGCGCCGCTCCGGGCGCGGGCGCCACGACCTCGCGCATCGACAGCAGGAGCCACTGCACCGTGATGAACACCGTGACCGCGCCCGCGACGTGGAACGCGACGAGCACGGCGGGGATCGCGTTGAAGTACTGCACGTAGCCGAGCACGCCCTGGGCGACCATCGCGCCGAGCGCACACGACGCGGACACGATCACGGGCCGCGGTGCGCGCTCGCGCACGAGCATCGCGACGAGCAGGAGCACGACGGCGACGAGGACGTCGACCGACACCGCGTGCACCCGGGCGGCGTCGTCGATCGGCCACGCGAGGCGCTGCGCGCGCTCGTCGCCGCCGTGCGGACCGGCCGCGGTGACGAGCGTCCCCGCGACCAGCACCCACACGGTCCCGGCGTAGACGAGACGCGCGAGCGCGTGCGTGCCCGGCGTCACCACCGGGGCGCGCGGTCCGCCGGGCTCGCCCGCCCGGCGGAAGGTCGTCAGGGCCACCCCCACGAGCGCGACGGCGAGCAGGAAGTGGCCCATCACGCTCACCCACGCGAGGTCCACGAGCACCGAGATCCCCCCGACCACCGCGTTCGCGAGGAACAGCGCGAGCATCGCCCACGCGCCGGCGACGAGGTCGCGCCGGCGCGGCACCCGCCGGTGCGCGAAGAGGACGGTCAGGGCGAGGGGGACCCCGATCGCGCCCGAGTACAGCCGGTTGAGCTGTTCGATCGCCTCGTGGCGCGTGCCGACGCTCACGAAGTCGTCGGGGTTGCAGCCCGGCCAGTCGGAGCAGCCGAGTCCGGAGCCGGTGAGCCGCACGGCGGCGCCGGTCACGATGACCGCGACCACGAGCACGAGGTCGACGAGGGTCAACCGGCGGAACGCGCGCGGATCGGGCCTCGGGACGCGCATCGGCCACCAGTGTACGGACGGCCGTGCCGTCGGCCCGGATCGGTAGCATCGTCGCGTGCCCCGGCGGACCCGGGTGGTCGTGGCCGCAACGATCGTGCTCGCGTCGGCGTCCGTCGTGCTCACGGTCGCGCTCGACGGCGACGGACCGGCCCGCGACCTGCAGGCCTCGGGCGGCCCGGCGACCCGCCCCGCACCGCCCACGACCGGGAGGAGCCCGGGCACGACCGGCGCGCGCGACCAGGGCCGCCCGGTCACCTTCGCGTTCGCAGGTGACGTCCACTTCGAGGGGTCGTTGCGCGCGCGGCTCGCGTCGGACCCCGCGTCGGTGCTCGCGCCGGTCGCCGCCGACCTGCGCGGCGCCGACCTCGCGGTCGTCAACCTGGAGACGGCGGTGACCGAGCGCGGCGAGCCGGCCCCGAAGGAGTTCACCTTCCGGGCGCCGGCGACCGCCTTCGTTGCACTCGCGTCGGCCGGCGTCGACGTCGCGAGCATGGCCAACAACCACGGCCTCGACTACGGCCCCGTCGGCCTCGAGGACTCGCTCGCCGCCGCCGCGCAGGCCGGCTTCCCGGTCGTCGGCATCGGCCGCGACGCGGCCCAGGCCTACGGGCCGTACCGGGCGGTGATCGCGGGCCGGCGGGTCGCGGTGCTCGCGGCCACCCAGGTGCTCGACAGCCACCTCATCGACGCGTGGACCGCCGCGGACGGCAAGCCGGGCCTCGCGTCCGCGAAGGAGGTGGACCGGCTCGTCGCCGCCGTCGCCGCGGCGCGTGCGACGAGCGACACGGTCGTCGTGTTCCTGCACTGGGGCGTCGAGCGCCAGGAGTGCCCCACGGCGGACCAGCAGGAGCTCGCGCGGCGCCTCGTGGAGGCCGGCGCGGACGTGGTGGTCGGCGGCCACGCCCACCGGCTCCAGGGCGCCGGGCGCCTCGGCGGCGCGCTCGTCGCGTACGGACTCGGCAACTTCGCGTTCTCGACGCGGCCGGGGCCGGGCGCGCGCAGTGGCGTCCTCCTCGTCACCGTGAACGGCCGCGAGGTGCAGCGCTACGAGTGGCGGCCGGCCGAGATCCGCGACGGCGTGCCCCACCCCCTGACCGGCGAGGCGGCGGCCGCGGCGATCGCGCAATGGGACGCGCTGCGCGGTTGCACGGGACTCGCGCCCTGAGGTCGACTACCCGCGTGCACTACGACGAATTCGCGCTCCTGCGCGAGAACGCCGAGGAGTTCGGCCTCCCTCACGACCCGCCCCCGGTGGTCCGCCGCGAGCACGTCGACGTGGGTGACGGCCGCACGGTGAGCGCGCTGGTCTGGGACACCGGGTCGCCGCGGCTCGTCCTCCTCCACGGGGGCGCGCAGAACGCCCACACGTGGGACACCGTCGCGCTCGCACTGCGCGTCCCGCTCGTCGCGATCGACCTGCCCGGCCACGGGCACTCGTCCCACCGCGACGACCACGCCTACTGGCCCGCCGAGAACGCCGCCGCGGTCGAGATCGCCGTGCGCGCACTCGCCCCCGACGCGCAGCTCGTCGTCGGCATGTCGCTCGGCGGCCTGACCGCGCTCGCCCTCGCGGACCGCGCCCCCGACCTCGTGCGGGAGCTCGTGCTCGTCGACGTGACACCGGGGGTCGACCGCGAGAAGGCCTCCGCGATCGCGCAGTTCGTCGACGGCCCAGAGCACTTCGACAGCTTCGAGGAGATCCTCGAGCGGACGGTCCGCTTCAACCCGACCCGGTCGGTCGCGTCGCTGCGCCGCGGCGTGCTCCACAACGCGCTGCAGCTCCCCGACGGCCGCTGGCGGTGGCGCTACGACCTGCCGCGGCGCGGCAGCGGCGAGGGCGACGACGGCCGGATCCTGCCCGGCCTCGACGCGCTGTGGGACGCGATCGGCCGGCTCGCCGTGCCGCTCACGCTCGTGCGCGGCGCCCTGTCACCCGTTGTCGACGACGCCGACGTCGCCGAACTGCGCCGCCGCAACCCCGCCGCCCGCGTCGAGGTCGTCGACGGCGCCGGCCACAGCATCCAGGGCGACCGGCCGCTGGAGCTCGCCGCGCTGCTGCGCGCCCGGCTCGACGGGTAGCCCCGCGGCGACCCACGCGCGGAACCCGCCGATCACGTCGGTCGCCCGGTGCAACCCGAGGTCCTGCAGCCGCGCGGCGGCGAGGCTCGAGCAGTAGCCCTCGTCGCAGCACACGACGACCTCGACGTCGGGGCCCGTCGCCTCGGGGACGCGGTGGGGGCTCGTCGGGTCGAGGCGCCACTCGAGGTGGTTGAGCGCGATCACGAGGGCGCCCGGGATCGCGCCGTCGGCGGCCCGCTGCTCGCCGGTGCGGACGTCGACGAGCAGCGCGCCCGCCGCGGCCCGCCGGTGGGCCTCGCTCGCCGTCAGGCGCGTGAGGCGGGACCGCGCGGCCGCGAGCAGCTCGTCGACCCTCGCCACACCCGGACTGTAGCCTTGGGACATGGTGCAGACGTTCACGCGCATGGACGAGTCGACGGCCGAGCAGTGGGCGGTGATCGGCCGGGAGTCGGCCGCGAACCAGGGCCGGGTGGCCGAGCGGATGCTGGTGCTCCTGCGGTCGCTCGCCGACATCACCGACGGGTTCGCGGTCGACCAGCTCACCCACTCGCTCCAGACGGCGACGCGTGCCGAGCGCGACGGCGCGGACCCCGAGCTCGTGTTCGCGTCCTTGATGCACGACGTCGGAAAGGCGGTGAGCGTCCCGAACCACCCCGAGATCGCCGCCGCGATGATCAAGCCGTACGTACGCCCCGACGTGTACCACGCGATCCGCGCCCACCAGGACTTCCAGGGACGCCACTACTACGCCCACTTCGGCGGCGACCCCGACGCGCGCGAGCGGTACCGGGGCGAGCCGTGGTTCGACCTGGCGGCGCGCTTCGCCGACTCGTGGGACCAGACCGCGTTCGACCCCGACTACGACACGCTGCCCCTCGCGCACTTCGAACCGCTCGTGCGCGAGCTGACGGCGAGGCCGCGCTTCCTCTTCTGAGACCCGCGCCTCAGCGGGGCGGCCGGTGCGGCCGGCCGCGCGCCGCGAGCTCCTGGGCCTCGCGATAGCGCGCCGCGGCCCGCGCCCGGCGCAGGTCGAGCGGCCGGTGGTCGACGGGGAGGCCGTCGCGGGGGAAGGTCACGGCCTCCGCGACGAACGTCGGGGACGCGGCACGCGTCGCCCGGGGCGCGTCGGCCGGGGCCGCTCCCGCGCCCCGCGGGTCCGCGACGAGCGGTTGGACGGTCGCCGGGCCGCGGGCCCCGACCGGCTGGATCCCTGTCACCTGCACGGGCCGCTCCACGCCCGCCCCCGCCCGTCACCATCGGCGCCCGCGGCCGCCGCCTTGAGGGGGTGGCCTGCGGGTCGCGTTGCGGGCGCGCGGCGGCGTCTGCGAGCCTCGCGCCCCGCCGCAGGGACGCCGGGCGAAGGGGGAAGGGAGTGCTGCTCGACGGGAAGGTGGCGATCGTCTCGGGTGTCGGGCCGGGGCTCGGCCAGGCGAACGCGCGCGCGCTCGCCCGCGAGGGCGCCACGGTGGTGCTGGCGGCCCGCAACCGCGACTACCTGGAGCAGGTCCGCTCGGAGATCGAGTCGGCGGGCGGCCGTGCCGACGCGGTGCCGACGAACCTCGTGGACCGTGCGCAGGTGGAGGCCCTCGTCGCCACCGCCGTCGAACGGCACGGCCGCCTCGACGTCCTGGTCAACAACGCGTTCCGCATGGACCGGGGCCAGCCGTTCGAGCAGGCCGACCTCGACCAGTGGCGCAAGGTGTTCGACGTGAACCTGTGGGGGAGCCTCACGCTGACGCAGGCGGCCGTCCCGCACCTCGCGCGCGCCGCGGCCGAGCACGGCGACGCCTCCGTCGTGTTCATCCTCTCGATGTCGATGCGCAAGATCCGGCCCAACGAGGGTGGCTACGCCACGTCGAAGGGCGCACTGCACACCGCGGTGCAGACGCTCGCACTGGAGCTCGGGCCGCGCCGGGTGCGCGTGAACGCCGTCGCGCCGGGTTGGATCGCGGGGCCGAACGTCGAGACCTTCATCGAGTGGGAGTCGCGGGCCCGCGGCGTCCCGGCCGCGGAGGTCCGGGCCGAGATCACGGCGCGCATCCCGCTCGGCGAGATCCCGCCGCAGGACGACATCGCGAACTCCGTCGTCTTCTTCGCGTCGCCGTGGTCCCGGGTGATCACGGGCCAGACGCTGGACGTGAACGGCGGTGAGTGGTTTGGCTGAGCCGGAGCCGCCCGCCCGGCGCGCCGCGATCGTCACCGGCGCGTCCAGCGGCATCGGCCGGGCGATCGCCGAGGCGTTCGGCGCCCTCGGCTGGGGGGTCGCGGTCGGCGCCCGCCGTGAGGACGCGCTGCGCGAGACCGAGCGCCTCGTCTCGGCCGCCGGCGGCACGCCGTTCGCGCACCCGCTCGACGTCACCGACCCGGCCTCGGTGGAGGCGTTCGTCACCGCGGCCTCCTGCGCGCTCGGGCCGGTCGACGTGCTCGTCAACAACGCGGGCATCGCCCACCCGGGGCCGCTCCACGAGCTGTCCGACGAGGACCACCGCCGCATCCTCGACACGAACCTGCTCGGCCCGCTGCTGATCACCAAGCGGGTCGTCGGCGCGCTCCGCGCGGCACGGCGGCCGGGCGACGTCGTGTTCGTGTCGTCCGACGTCGTGGTGCACCCCCGCCCGCACATGGGCACCTACACGGTCTCGAAGGCGGGGCTCGAGGCGCTCGCGTCGGTGCTCGCGATGGAGTGCGAGGGCCACCGGATCCGGTCGACGGTCGTACGGGTCGGGCCGACGCTGAGCGCGTTCGGCGCCGGGTGGGACCCGCAGGTCTTCGCCGAGCTGTTCCCCTACTGGCAGCGGTTCGGGATCCAGCGCCATTTCGAGGTGATGCAGCCCGGCGACGTCGCCCGCACCGTCGTGGCCGCGGTCACCGCGCCCTCCCACATGTGGGTGCCGCTGGTCGAGGTGCAGCCCCAGGCGCCGCTCACTTGATCGCGGTCGGCGCGACCGGCGCGCCGACCGCCCCGGTCAGTGGCAGCGGCGTCGCGACGAGCAGGAAGTCGTGGCGACCGTCGGCCGCGCAGTCAGCGGCGAGCTCGTCGAGCGCCCAGTTCTGGCCCTGCACGAGCCCCATGTCGCGCAGGTGGATCATGTGCACCGGCATGAAGACCCGGGGGTCCTCACAGGGGTAGACCTCGAAGGTGATCGTGTCCGTCGCCACCGCGGCCACGTCGTGGTCGCGCAGCCACGGGATCGCGCTCGTCGCGATGCCGGGTGACGGCATCGAGTAGCGCCGGCGGTCGCCCTCGCGCAGGTAGTGCATCTGACCCGTCCGTACCAGCACCGCGTCGCCGGGCTCGACGCGCACGCCCGCGGCGGCGCAGGCACGATCGAGGTCGTCGCCGGTGATCGGGTGGTTGTCGTCGAAGTGCTCGATGCCGTAGAGGCGCGCGACGTCGAGCAGCACGCCGCGCGTCACGATGGGCCCGAGGTGCTCCGCGCCGAGACGGCGCGCGCCGGCCTCGCTCACGACCTCCATCGGCGTGTCGTTCCACAGGCGGCCCTCGTAGCCGACGTGCGCCAGCGCGTCCCAGTGGGTCGCGGCCTGGGTGCCCATCCGGAACGAGTCGTCGCTCGTCGTGAAGTCGCGCGGGTCACCCGTGAACGAGACGTTCACCGCGTACGTGCGCAGCTCCGGGTTCACGCGCTCGGGCATGTTCCTGGTGTCCCACTGCGGGCCCGAGGCGTCGAACGGGATCGCGAGCGAGAAGCACCGCCCGTCGCGCACCGCGGCGACGCCGCGCCGGACGGCGTCGGGGGTGATCAGGTTGAGCGTGCCCCGCTGGTCGTCGGGACCCCAGCGGCCCCAGTTGGACACCCGCGCGGCGAGCGCCCGGAGGTCGTCGGAGAGCGGCATCCCCCGACGCTACCGTCGGGTCCCGTGACGCCGCCCGCCGGATCGCGGATGCCGGCCGAGTGGGCCGTGCACGAGCGGACGCTCATGGCCTGGCCGACGGCGCGCCGGCGCGACGCGCTCTGGGGGTCGCAACTGGAGCCGGCGCGCGACGCCTACGCGTCGATCGCCCGCACGATCGCCCGGTTCGAGCCGGTGACCCTGGTCGCCGATCCCGTCGAGGCCACCGACGCCCGGCGGCGCTGCGGCGACGCGGTCGAGGTCGTCGCGTTGCCGATCGACGACGCGTGGATCCGCGACAACGGCCCGGTCGTGGTGGTGGCGGCCGACGGCTCGCGCCATGCGGTGCACTTCCGCTTCAACGCGTGGGGCGGGAAGTTCCGGCCGTTCGACGCCGACGCGCGCGCGGGCGCCGAGCTCGCGCGCCGGCTGGGCCTGCCCGTGCACGAGGCGCCGCTCGTGCTCGAGGGCGGGGCCATCGCGGTCGACGGGGACGGCACCCTGGTCACCACCGAGCGCTGCGTCCTGAACCCCAACCGCAACCCCGGGCGGTCGCCCGCCGAGGTCGAGGCGGAGCTGCGGCGCTGGCTGGGGGCGAGGCGGGTGGTGTGGCTCCCCGACGGGATCGCCGAGGACGAGGGCACCGACGGGCACGTCGACAACGTCGTGGCGTTCCACGCGCCGGGCCGCGTCCTGCTCCAGGGCTGCGACGACGCGGCCAACCCGAACGCGGCGATCGCCGCCGAGAACCGCCGGCGGCTGGCGGGCGCGGGCGTCGAGGTCGTCGAGGTGCCGGTGCTGCCCTACGCGGACGTGGCGGGCCGGCGGGTCCCGGTCCCCTACGTGAACCTGTACGTCGTGAACGGCGGGGTGCTCGTCCCGACCGTCGGCCACCCCGCCGACGACGACGTGCTCGCAGTCGTCGCGTCGTGCTTCCCCGGACGGGACGTCGTCGCCGTGCCCGGTGCGGTCCTCGCGTACGGTGGTGGCGGCGTGCACTGCATCACCCAGCAGGTCCCCGCGTGATCCTCCGGACGGCCTACGACGTCCCGCCGTCGCCGGCGCGCACCGCGCCCCCGACGCGCCCGCCGGTGCGGGTCGCCGCGGTGCAGCACCGCTGGGACCCCGATCCCGCTGCGTTGCGCGCCGCGCTCGCCGAGGCGGTCGCGCTCGCCGCCGCCGAGGGCGCCCGGCTGGTGTGCCTGCCCGAGCTCACGCTCTCGCGGTACTTCGCGGTCACGCCGGACGGGCCCGCGGCCGCGGGCGTCGAGCCCGAACCGCTGCCCGGCGGGCCGACCCACGAGTTCGCGGCGACGCTCGCCGCGCGCTACGGGGTCGCGGTGCACGCGTCGTGCTACGAGCGCGCCGGCGACGGGGGGCTCGGCTACAACACGGCGATCTGCGTCGCGCCCGACGGCCGCCTCCTCGCGCGCACGCGCAAGGTGCACCTGCCGGTCACGGCCGGCTACCACGAGGACCGGTACTTCCGACCGGGTGACACCGGCTACCCGGTGGTCACGGTGGCCGGCACGGCCGTCGGCTTCCCGACGTGCTGGGACCAGTGGTTCCCCGAGGTGGCGCGCGCGTACTCGCTGCAGGGCGCCGAGGTGATCGTGTACCCCACCGCGATCGGCTCCGAGCCCGACCACCCCGGTTTCGACACCGAGCCCCTGTGGGAGCAGGTCATCCGCGCGAACGGCATCGCGAACGGCACGTTCATGGTGGCGGTCAACCGTGTCGGCACCGAGGGCCCGGTGACGTTCTACGGGTCCTCGTTCGTGAGCGACCCGTACGGCCGGGTGCTGGTCCGCGCGCCCCGCGACGAGCCCGCCCTGCTCGTCGCGGACCTCGACCTCGACCAGCGCCGCGACTGGCTCGCGCTGTTCCCCCTGCTCGCCACGCGCCGGCCGGAGACCTACGGGGTGTTGTGCGATCATGCGGGCGGGTAGCGTTGCCCGGTGGCCTTCGCCCAGCGCATCGACTGCATGGAGTGCGGCGGCGACGCGTTCCTCGTCCAGCCGCCGGGCGACGACGAGCCGGTCGAGGCGGGCGACGTGCTCGTCTACCGCTGCCGCGACTGTGGCCAGCGCTGGGACGTCGTCGTCGACGACGAGGACCTCGACGGGTCCTGAGGCGCGCCGTGCGCGACCGTCACGACACGAGCCGGGCGGGCTCCCCGCCCGGCTCCGCGCCGACGCGCCGGATCTCGACGATCCGGCTCGTCCGGTAGGACGCGATCCGCACCGCGAACGCGGAAGCGAGGCGGCCGGCGCCGTTGCGGTCGAAGAAGGTCGTCAGCGGGCCCTCCTGCTCGTACGCGTCGGCGCCGTGCACCACCGCGGTCGTGTCGTCCTCGAAGCGCACCAGGAACCCCATGTGCGGAGGGTACGACGGCCGGCCTGTGGATCGACAGGGGGATCAACCTGTGGACGGCGCTGTGGACGGGAACCGCACGTACTCGTCGATCAGCACCAGGCCCAGCTCGCGGTCGCGCGGCACGTCGGGGCCCGGCACCCGGCCCCGCGCGGCGAGATCCGCGACGAGCCGGTCGACCACGACGTCGAGCGAGAGGTCGTCCGCGCGCGTCCGCCACGCGTCGCGCTCGCGCTCGTCCGCGAAGCAGTAGGCCTTCCACGAGACCGAGAACCGCAGCTCCGCCCACTCGTACCGCGCGACCTCCCCGCCGTCGGCGGTGCGCACGACCCACTCCGAGCCGCCCGCGTGCTCGAGCGTCATCCCCGGCCGCAGCCTCGGCAGCTCCTCCGGCGGGACGTGCGCGACGCGCTCGACGCCGTGGAAGACGCTGTCGGTGTCGAGCACCATGGCCGTGTCGAAGCGCACGGCGTGGCGGCTCGGCGCGGCGCCGGGCCCGTCGGGCCAGTACGCGAGTGCGCCGCCGTCGCAGTCGTGGAACCACGCGATGCCCGTCGCGATGGGCATCCGGTGCTCCTCGAACAGCCCCGAGTGGTGCATGACCACCAGGAGCCACTGGGGGAAGCGCTTGCGGTTCGCGCCGCGGAACTCGGGGACGTCGGTGTGCACCGCGAGCTCCTGGCCGGGGACCATGAGGTTCGCGTACGCGATGGCCGGTTCGACGACCGGCCGGCCGTGGACGGCGCGTGCCGCCTCGACGAACGCCTCGTGGTGCAGGAACGGCTCGATCCCGTCGATGCGCGGCGTCTGGCCGTATGCGTACTCCTCCCGGAAGTAGCTCGTGCGCACCGCCAGGGTCGACGGCGTCTCGTCGGCACCGGCGAGCCCGCCGGTGGCGAGGAAGTTGCCCACCGCGTCCTGGCGCTGCGCGAGGCCGCGCCCGACGTCGGTCTCGATCCGCTCGTGCTCCAGGTACATCCGGTACCGGCCGAAGCGTGCGCACAGCTCGACCATGGACCGCGCGGTCCCGTCGCCGAACAGCGGGTCGAGCACGACGGTGGTGCTGCTCACGGGACCGACGCTACTGCGGGCCCGGCGGCACGGCGACCGGCCGGCCGTCTAACGTCGTCGGGTCGGGAGGAGGCGCATGGACGCCGTGGAGGAGTGGGTCGCGCGCGGCGAGCGGGTCCCGACGCGTGCGGGCGAGGTGTTCGTCGTCGACGTCCCCCCGGCGAGGGCGGCGGGTGCCGATCCCCTGCTCGTGCTCCACGGGTTCCCGACGTCCTCGTTCGACTTCCACCTCGTCGTCGCGGACCTGGCGCGTTCCCGGCGGGTCGTCCTGATCGACCTCCCGGGCTTCGGGTGCTCCGACAAGCCCGACGTCCGGTACTCGATCCGCCGTCACGCCGACGCCGCGCAGGACGTGGTGGCGCGGCTCGGCCTCGCGACCGTCGACCTGCTGACCCACGACATGGGCGACACGGTCGGCGGCGAGCTCCTCGCGCGCGACCTGGAGGGCGGCCTGCCGTTCCGGGTCGGGCGGCGGGTGCTCACGAACGGCAGCATCTACCTCGGGATGGCGCAGCTCACGGCCGGCCAGCAGATGCTGCTCGCCCGCCCCGACGCGCGCTTCGACCTCGCGTCGGTCGGGATCGACCCGGCCGAGGGCTTCAAGGCCGGCGTCGCCGGTACGTTCGCCCCGCACCACGAGGTCCCGGCCCGCGAGCTCGACGCGGCGTGGCGGTTCGCGGCCATGCGCGACGGCCACACGCTGCTGGCGCGGACGATCCGCTACATCGAGGACCGGCGCGCCGAGGAGGAGCGCTTCACGGGCGCGATCGAGCGCCACCCGTCGCCGCTCGGCGTCGTGTGGGGAGCACTCGACCCGGTGGCCGTCGTCGCGATGACCACGCGGCTGCTCGCGGCGCGGCCCGACGCGACCCTCGTCGTCCTCGACGACGTCGGGCACTACCCGATGCTCGAGGCACCGGCGCGCTTCTCGGCGGCCGTGCTCGGGCTCCTGGCCTGATCGCACGTCACCCCGACAGGAGGGACCGCGTGGACGTCACGCTCCTCGGTACCGGGAGCCCGATCCCCGACCCGCACCGGGCCGGCGCCGCGACGCTCGTGCGGGCCGCGG
This sequence comes from Acidimicrobiia bacterium, assembly GCA_026002935.1. GTDB lineage: Bacteria > Actinomycetota > Acidimicrobiia > IMCC26256 > PALSA-610 > BPGH01. Next base: position 2,223,458 of record BPGH01000001.1, on the reverse strand, counting down.
GCGTGGACCTGCTGTTCGACTGCGGCCGTGGCGTCGTGATGCGCCTCGCCGCCGCCGGCGTGTTCCCCGCGCAGCTGCGCGCGGTGTTCCTCACGCACCTGCACAGCGACCACCTGTGCGACCTGAACGACGTGGTGACGACCCACTGGGTGATGAGCCCCGCCCGCACGGCACTGCCCGTACACGGCCCGGCACGCACCGACGAGGTGGTCGCGGGCATGCTCGCGATGCTGCGCCCCGACGTCGAGTACCGCCGGGCCCATCACCCGGACCTGGCATGGGACCCGGAGGTACCCGTCGTGCACGTCGAGGACGGGTCCACGCTCGACGTCGGGGGCGTGCGGGTCACGGTCGGCGCGACCGACCACCGCCCCGTCGAGCCGACCGTGGGCTACCGCGTCGAGCACGGGGGCGCCTCGGTGGTCGTGGCCGGCGACACCGTGCCCTGCCCCGGGCTCGACCGGCTGTGCGCGGGCGCCGACGTCTACGTGCAGACGGTCCTGCGGGAGGACCTCGTGCGGGCGATCCCCGCCCCGCGACTGCAGGACACGCTCGACTACCACTCCACCGTCGAGCAGGCCGCGCGGACGGCGCGCCGCGCGGGCGTCGGCACGCTCGTGCTCACGCACTTCGTCCCGGGGTGCCCGCCCGGCCGGGCCGGGGAGTGGGCGGCGATCGCGCGAGCGCACTTCGAGGGCGAGGTCGTCGTCGCCGACGACCTCACGACGGTGACCGTCGGCTGAAGGGGCGCACCGTGCGCTTCGACGCCGAGCACCGCTTCGCCGCCGCCCCGGGGGAGGTCGCCGCCGCGTGGTGCGACCCGGCGTTCCACCTCGGTACGGCGCTCCCCGACGTCGCCGTCGTGGAGCTGGTCGCCCACGACCGCGACGGCACCGGCACGACCCTCGCGCTGCGCTACGCGTACGTCGGCGGCCTCGACCCCGTCGCCCGCCGGGTCCTCGGGGGCGCCGAACCCACGTGGGTGCAGACGCTCGTGCTCGACCGCTCGACCCTGCGCGGCCGCCTCACGATCACGCCCGACCGCGCCGCCGACCGGCTGCGCGCGGGGGCGGCCGTGACCCTCCGTGCCGAGGGCGGCGGGACGCTCCGGCACCTCGCGGGCGACCTCGAGGTGCGCGTCCCGCTCGTCGGTGGGGCCGCGGCACGCGGCCTCGTCGCGGGCGTGCTGCGCCGGCTCGACGCGGAGGCGGCCGCGCTGGCGGCGCGACTCGGGGAGGGTGCGTGACCCCCCGTGCCGTCCTCGCGGCCGGCCTCGTCGTCGCGGCGGCGGGACTCGTCGCCTGCGATGGCGGGTCCGGAGCCGATCGCGGCGCGCCCGGCACCGCGGCGCCGACGACGCCGACGACGGCCGGCGCGGGGGCGCACCTCGCGGCCCGGCCGTACCGCTACGAACTGCGGACCGAGACGTTCGTCGACCCGGGCCGCCCCGCGCGCCGGGCCGACGGGACCGTCGTCGCGCCCGAGCGCACGCTCGTCACGGACGTGTACGTCCCCCGGGGGGAGGGGCCGTTCCCGGTGATCGCGTTCGCGCACGGGCTGGCCGGCCACCCCCGCAAATTCCGGGCGCAGCTCCTCGCACGCTGGGCCGAGGCGGGATACGTGGTCGCCGCGCCGGCCTTCCCCCTCACGAACGACGAGGCGCCGACCGTCGACGCCGGGGCGTACGCGGACCAGCCCGCCGACCTCGTGTTCGTGCTCGACCGCGTCCTCGCGACCGTGCCGCAGGCCGATGCCGGGCGCGTCGGCGTCGCCGGCTTCTCGCTCGGCACGTCCACCGCGCTCGCCGTCGGGTTCAACACCTGCTGCCGCGACCCGCGCGTCGACGCGGTCGGCGCGTTCTCGACGCTGCGACCGCCGTTCGACGGCGAGTACGAGTTCTCCGGCCGCCCGCTCCTCCTGGTGCACGGGACGGGCGACCCCGCGCTCCCCTACTCGGGCACCGCCGAGCTCTACGCGCTCGCGGCGCCGCCGAAGTTCCTGTTCGGCCTCGACGACGCCACGCACGCACCGCCGTTCGAGGACGCGCCGAGCCCCCACGACGAGCTGGTCGGCGCGCTGACGGTGGAGTTCTGGGACGCGTACCTCCTCGGCGACGCCGGCGCGCGCGAGCGGCTCGCCCGGACCCGGCCGGGCGGCGGGCTCGCGCGGGTCGAGGTGACGCCCTGAGCGCGTCCGGGCGTCCGGGTCCGCCGGGCCGGTAGCGTCCGGGCGGCACCGGCCGGGGAGGACGACGATGCAGGGGACGGACGGGCGCGTCGCGCTCGTGGGCGACGCGGGGGCCTACGTCGGGCCGGCGCTGGCCCGGCTGCTCGCGGGCCGCGGCCACCGGCTCGTGCTCGGCGACCCGGGCGAGGACCTGCTCGCCGAGCTGCACCGGGCCGGCGCGCAGGTCGAGGCCGTCGGCGGCGTCGACGACCTCGCGACGCCCGGCGCGGCCGAGCGGCTGGTCGAGGCCGCGCTCGCACGCTTCGGCCGTCTCGACGCCGCGGTCGCGTTCTCGGGGCGCATCGTCACCGGGGCGTTCCTCGACTCGACGGCCGAGGACCTGGCGCGCGTGGTGCGCGGCTGCCTCGAGGCACCGTACCGGTTCCTGCGCGCCGTGCTCCCGCCGATGGTCGAGCGCCATGACGGTCAGGTGCTCGTGATCACCAGCGCGGCCGCGGCCCGGCCGACGCCGGGTGCGCCGCTGTACTCGGCGGCGCGCGCCGGCGCGACGATGCTCGCCCGCAACGCCGCCGCCGAGGTCGCGCGTCACGGTGTGCAGGTCAACGCCGTCGGCACCAACTTCATGGACTTCCCCGAGTTCCTGCGGGCGACCGGCGCGACCGACCCCGGCGTCCGCGCCCGCATCGAGGCGCGGGTGCCGCTGCGGCGGCTCGGCACGATGGAGGAGTTCGCCGCGTTCTGCATGCCGTTCGTCGACGGCACCAGCCGGTTCACGACGGGCCAGTTCGTCGCCTACGCCGGCGGCTGGGCCTGACCTGCTGCTTCCCCGGCGGCGTCCGGGCAGGCCCGCCACAGGCCCCGGCCGGCCTCGCGTGCCTCCCGAGCGAGGGCGACGAGCTCGTCGGCGTGCGCGACGTTCGGCGGCACGGTCATGACCTGCGCGTAGCCCTGCGCGACGAGCTCGGCGTTCACGAACAGGCCGTCGTCCTGCCGGTACACGTAGGCGAGGAGGCGGTCGTAGCGGTCGCGCCGTTCGGCGTCGAAGACCAGGCGGACCCGGGTGCCCGGCGGGACGAGCCGCGTCAGGTACGCGGAGGCCTCCCGGCCGAAGCACTCGACGCCGCGGTCGGGGTGGACGGTCTCGGGCGTGTCGACCCCGATCAGGCGGACGCGGCCCGCCGCGGTGACGAGCGTGTCGCCGTCCACGACGCGGGTGACCGTCGTCGCCTCGCCCGTCACGGGCGCCGGGGCGGCGACGGTGCCCGTGTCCGGCGCGGGCGCGGACGTGGACGCGTCCTGCGCCGCCGGCCCGGGGTCGCCGGGACCGCACGCGGCACCGAGTGCGACGGCGACGCCGGCCGTCGCGGCGAGCCACCGCCGGCGCGGGCCGCGGTCGGGTCCGGGGCGCGCGCGGGTCATCCCGCGCGGGTCGCGGCGAGGGCGGCACCGAAGGCGCCGAGCGCCACGTCGATCTCGTCCTCGGTCACGACGAGCGGCGGCATCCACCGGAGCACCTCGCCGTGCGTGCCGGCGGTCATCAGGATGAGGCGCCCCGCCTCCAGGCAGTGGCGGCGCACGGCGTCCGCGGCCGCCGCGTCGGCGAACTCCGTCGCGACCATCAGCCCGAGGCCGCGCACCTCGACCACGCGCGGGTCGCCGGCCGCCCGGTGCCGGAGGCCGTCGAGGAGCTGCGCACCGCGTGCCCGCACCGCCTCCAGGAACCCCGGCTCGCACAGCACGTCGATCGTCGCCAGCGCGGCGGCGCAGCCGATCGGGTTCCCGCCGTAGGTGCCGCCGTGGCTGCCGCGCGGCCAACGCGCCATCAGCTCGGCGCGCGCCCCCAGCGCCGCGAACGGGAAGCCGGACGCGATGCCCTTCGCCATGCAGAGCACGTCGGGCTCGACCCCGGTGTGCTCGACGGCGAACATCCGCCCGGTGCGGCCGAACCCGGTCTGCACCTCGTCCGCCACGAAGCAGATGCCGTGACGCGCGCAGCGCTCGGCGACGCCGCGCAGGAACGCGGGCGCCGCGGGCACGTAGCCGCCCTCCCCCAGGACGGGCTCGATGATCACGGCCGCGGTCTCCGAGGGCGGCGACGTGGTCTCGAGCAGCCGGTCGAGGGCCGCGAGGGCGGCACCGGCGTCGGCGTCGCGCGCGGCGAAGGGCGCGACGTGGATGCCCGACGGCAGTGGCGCGTGGCCGGCGCGGTACACGGCCTTGGAGGTCGTCATCGCCATCGTGAGGTGCGTGCGGCCGTGGAAGCTCCCGTCGAACACGATCACGTTCGGCCGGCCGGTCGCCTGCTTCGCGAGCTTGACGGCCGCCTCGGTGATCTCGGCCCCCGAGTTCGCGAAGAAGAACCGGTCGATCGGGGCCGGCGTGATCTCGGCGAGGCGGTCGGCGAGCGGCTCGAGGAGGTCGTGGCGGTAGCAGTTGACCTGGGCGTGCACGAAGCGCTCGGCCTGCGCGGCGATCGCCCGCGTGACCTTCGGGTGGCAGTGCCCGGTCGACGCGACGGCGATCCCGGCCGTGAAGTCGAGGTACTCGGTCCCGTCGACGGTCGTCACCCGGCACCCGCGGCCGGTGGCGACCCGCAGGTCGGTGACCGAGAACCACACGTCGGAGAGGTGCGAGGCCACGGCCCGCGAGCGTACGGCCGGGGCGCCGGCGCCGCGCCCGGGCCCTGCCGGGTGGCCGAACACGTGTTCGGTTACGCTGGCGGGCGTGGCGGTGACGAAGGACGACGCGTCGATCCTGCACGCCGACCTCGACTCGTTCTACGCGTCGGTGGAGCAGCTCCTCGACCCGCGCCTGGCCGGCCTGCCGGTCGCGGTCGGCACCGGCGTCGTGCTCGCCGCGTCGTACGAGGCGAAGGCGTACGGCGTGCGCTCGGGGATGCCGGCGCGCCGGGCGCGGGAGCTGTGCCCGCGCCTGCGGTTCGTGGGCGGCAACTTCCGCGAGTACCAGCGCCTCGGCGACGCCGTGATGGGCGTCCTCGGCGACTTCACACCGCGGGTCGAGCGCGTGTCGATCGACGAGGCGTTCCTCGACGTGTCGGGCGCGCGGCACCTGTTCGGCGACGGCGCGCGCATCGCGGGGGAGATCCGCCGGCGGGTGCGCGAGGAGCTGGGCCTGCCGATCTCCGTCGGCGTCGCGACGACGAAGCACCTCGCGAAGATCGCGTCGCAGGTCGCCAAGCCCGACGGGCTCGTGGTCGTCGAGCCGGGCTCGGAGCGCGGGTTCCTCGATCCCCTGCCGGTCGGGCTCCTGTGGGGCGTCGGCCCGGCGACGCGGGCGCGGCTCGAGGAGCGGGGCATCCGGACGATCGGCGAGCTGGCACGCGTGTCGCCCGCGGTCCTTCGGGGGCTGGTCGGCCGGGCCACGGGCTCGAGGCTGGGGGCGCTCGCGGCGAACGACGACGGCCGCGCGGTGGCGCCCGGGCGGCGGGTCGCGTCGGTCGGGGCGCAGTCGGCGCTCGGCCGGTGCCCGGTCGGCGAGGCGCCGGTCCGCGAGACGATCGCGTTCCTCGCCGACCGCGTCGCGAGCCGGTTGCGTGCGAAGGGCCGGGCCGGCCGGACCGTGACGGTGCGCGTGCGGTTCGGGGGGATGCGCTCGGTCACGCGCTCGGTGACGGTGCCGTCCGGCGTCGCGACGACGTTGACCCTCACCGAGCTGGCGGTCGGGCTCGCGTGCGGCGCGCTCGCGGATCATCCCGGCGAGCGGGAGGTCACGCTCCTCGGCGTCTCGGTGTCCAACCTGGTGCCCGAGGCGCCCGTGCAGCTCGAGCTGCCGCTCGCCGGCGACGACCCGCGTCAGGCGGGCACGCCGTCGGGGCTGGCCCGCCGGGCGGTCGACCGCGCGCTCGACGAGGTGCGCGCCCGCTTCGGTCGCGACGCCGTGGGACACGGCTCGGTGGTCTTCGGTCCGCGTCGGGGGGTGCCCGACGCCTTCCGGGCGCTCGCCGAGCGCGACGGGCCGTGATCCTGTGGATCGGGCGACGCCGCGTCCGCGCGCCGTCGCCCGATCCGGATCAGACCGCCGCCGCGTTCACGATCGGCCGCGGCGGCGGGTTCGACCCCAGCGAACCCGCGAACGGCTTGTCGGAGAACACGAAGATGCCGCCGTCCGACGCCACCATCAGGTACCCGTTGCCGTAGCGCAGCAGCCCGATCACCGGGCGGTTCAGCGGGATGCCGCCCATCGAGCCGCGGAACGGGGCCTGGAAGGCGAACACGCCGCCGTCGGACGCGACCAGCCAGTAGCCGACCCCGTCACCGTCGGGGACGAGCCCGACGATCGGCCCGACGAGGGGCTTGCCGCCCATCGACCCGTAGAAGCGGGCGTCGCCGAAGGCGAACACGCCGCCGTCGGAGCCGACCATGTAGTAGCCGTTGCCGGTCGCCGTCGCGATCGACGCCACGACGGGGCCGACGAGCGTGAGCCGGGACAGGTCGCCGTACCAGCGGGCGTTGCCGAAGGTGAGGGCACGGCCCCGGTTCGTGAAGAGCCAGTACCCCTTGCCGTCACGGGTGGCGGTCATGCTCGCGACGATCTCGCCGGGGGCGAGGCGCGACGGGTCGGCGTTGCCGAACGGGCGGGCCGTCCCGAAGGCGTACACCTGGCCGCGGGAGTTGACGATCCAGTACCCGTTGCCGTCCGCGGTCGGCTCGATGTCGGTGACGCCGGTCGACGGGGCGTTGCCGAGGAACGGGACGTTGCCGAAGCGGTAGACCTTGCCCGCGCCGTCGACCATCCAGTAGCCGCTGCGGGCCGGCGGGGGCGGCGGCGCGGTGGTGGTCGTCGTGCTCGACGGCGGGGTGCCGGGCGTGACCGTCCAGCGGAACGTGTCGGGGACCGCCGCGGCCGAGGCCGCGGTCGCGGTGACCGTCACGTCGTAGGGGCTCCCGCCGGACGCGCCCGCCGCGACCGTGCCGCTCACCGTGCCCGTCCCGGTGTCGATCGTGACGCCGGGCGGGAGGCCGGTCGCGCCGTAGGTGACCGGGTCGCCGTCGGGGTCGACCGCGGTGGCGGGGAACGACACCGCGGCGTACTCGGTGTCGGCGCGGTCCCCCAGGTCCTGCGCGAAGACCGGTGGCGAGTCGACGACGGTCACCTGCCCCGAGGTCTTGGGTGCGCCCTCGGCGATCCCGTCGAAGCCGACGACGCGCACCGAGATGGTGTCGCCCTTGTCGCCGTTGCCCGCGACCGCGAGGTCGAGGGTCGGCCCGGTCTGGCCCGGGGATCGCGATGCTGTTGCGGCGCCACTGGTAGCGGAACACGAACGGGTCGCCGTCGGGGTCGCTGCCGGTCGCGGTCGCGGTCAGCACCGTGGTCGTGCCCGGCGCGGGCGGATCGATCGTCACCGTGTCGACGACCGGCGGCAGGTTGTCGGAGGTCTCGAACGAGAGCTCGTAGATCTTGCCGTCGTTCTCGGTCGGCACCGGGTTGTTGTCGAGTCCGCGGTCGGTGAGCCACATGGTGCGCCGGTCGGGCCGCACGCTGCCGGGCGCGATCTCGATGCCGGAGATCGCGACCGAGTTCGTCGGCCGGATGTCGACGATGCCGACCAGCTCGCCGGTCTTCGCGAGCTCGTAGGCGGCGTGCGAGCGCTGGTCGACGATCCACAGCGTGTCGCGGGCGGCGTCGTAGGCGATCCCCTCGGGGTCGCGGGCGCCGTGCACCTCGACGTCGAAACCGGTCACGACGTCGTCGGCGGTGCCGAAGTCGCCGTCGGGGCCGCGCGCGACCCGGTAGACCTCCATCGACACGCCGTCGACGACGAACACGTCGCCCGTCGCGGTGTCGTACGCGACGTCCTCGGGGTCCGGGTCGGCGTTGAACGACACGTCGAAGTCGTCGCGGACGTCGTCGCCGGTGCCGTAGCGGCCGTCGGCCCCGGGCAGGACGAAGGTCACCGTGTCGGCGTTGTCGTCGGAGACGAGCACCGCGCCGCTCCCCGGGTCGTGCCCCACCCCGGTCGGCTCGGCCGAGAACGCCGGGTACGTCGTGCCGTCGGGCGTGGCGGTCCCGGTCGGCAGCACGCGCCAGAGGTTCACGTCGTGGTACCCGGCGCCGGTGACCTCCTCGACCTCGGAGTCGCTGACGATGAACGCGCCGGCGCCGGGCAGCCACGTGATGCCCGACGCGTCGGGCATGGGCGGTACGAACAGCGACGTGTCGATCGTCTGGACGAGGACCGACGGCTGCGGCGTGAGCGCGGCGGCGGCCATCGGCTCGAGCGCGAGCTCGGTCACCGCGCCCTCGGAGTCCGCGACGAACAGGCTGGTCTCGCCGGGGTCGTCGGTCGCGTCGGCGCTGGGCGCGACGGCGAGGGCGGCCGGGTCCGTGATCCCGGCGGCCTCGAGGTCGTAGACGGCGGTCGTCTCGCCGCCGGCGTCGCGCGCCTCGACGGTCCCCGACTCCTCGTCGAGCACGTACGTCTCGCCGGTGGTCGGGTCGGTGTCGGCGTCGCCGGTCGGCTGCGCGCCGTCGGGCAGTTCGTCGGCCTCGCGCTCGCCCACGACGTACGCCGGCTGCGGGTCGGGTTCCGCCTGCGCGTCGGCGGGCAGCACCGACCACGCGCCGCTCACGAGACCCAATGCCAGGGCGCCGGCGAGCGCGGTGCTCCACCGCCGGCGCCGCGCGTGTCCCGGAGGTCCCCCGGGTGCGTGCCCCGCTCCTCCTGATCCGGCTCCCGACACCCGACTCGTCCTGATCGCGCGCACCGTCGTTCCCGTCCGTGACGTCCAGCCCACCTTGGCTCCCGCGAGCAAACCGCCGAATGTCGCCGGACGCGCACGGCGCGCGACGTAGAAGGACCACTCCGATGTGCGGAGCCCGCGTGCCGGCGCGGCGCCGGGTCAGGTCGCGACCGACGGCGTGCGCGCGGCGTCCGTCACGGTGGCGCGCTCGCCTCGCGACGTCCGGCGGGCGGATCGGGGCCGAGTGCGCCGAATGATCGCTCCCGCGCAGTCGGGCGCGAACGCGCCGTTCCGCGAGCACCGCGCGGTAGATCGTCACCGTGGCGCCCGCGGTCGGCGCGAGGCTCTCGCGCACGAGCGCCTCGAGCGCGTCGGCGGGCACGTGCGCGTGGTCGGCCGCGACGCGGCGGACGACCTCGGCGACGAGCGCGTCGTCCGCCCCGCCGCCCGGGTCGACCGTTCCGGTCACGCCGCGATGATCCCCGCCGCCGCCGGACGCGGGCACCGCCAGCCGGGCGGTGATCGGTACGCCGACCGCGGTACACGCCGGGTCGGGGCTCGCAGCGCCGAGCGGGTCCGGGTGCACAATGACGGCGAGGGGCGACGGCCTGCGTCGCGAGCGACCGACCGGGAGGGGCGGCGCGATGAGGGAGGACGCCACGCCCGCCGGGCACCCCCGGGAGATGCGCAGCCCCGCGACCCCCGGCCCGGGAGTGCCGCGCCTCGGCCTGCGCGCCAATCTCGGTCAGTTCTCCGTGCTCGTCGCGGTCAACGCCTTGGTCGGCGGGATGCTCGGCCAGGAGCGCACCGTCGTCCCCCTGCTCGCCGGCGAGGAGTTCGGCCTCGGCGCGTTCACCGCCGCGTTGACGTTCATCCTCGCGTTCGGGGTCACGAAGGCCGTTACGAACCTCTTCGCCGGCGTGCTCGCCGACCACCTCGGGCGCAAGCCGGTGCTCGTGGGGGGCTGGGTGGTCGGGCTCCCGGTGCCCCTGATGCTGATCGTCGCACCGTCGTGGGACTGGGTCGTCGTCGCGAACGTCCTGCTCGGCGTGCACCAGGGGCTGACGTGGTCGACCACCGTCGTGATGAAGATCGACCTGGTCGGACCGCACCGCCGCGGGCTCGCGATGGGGTGGAACGAGGCGGCCGGATACGGTGCGGTCGCGCTCACGGCGCTCGCGACCGGGTTCATCGCCCAGCGGTACGGGCTGCGACCCGCGCCGTTCGCACTCGGGATCGCGTATGCCGGGCTCGGCCTCGCGTGCTCCGCGCTCTTCGTCCGCGAGACGCATCATCACGTGCACCTCGAGGCGGCCGGCCATGTGAGCCGTGACGGCCGTCTGCACGACCAGCTGACCACGCGGGAGGTGTTCGCCCTCACGACCGCTCGCGAACGCGCCCTGTCGTCCTGCACGCAGGCAGGCCTCGTCAACAACCTCAACGACGCCCTCGCGTGGGGGCTCTTCCCCCTCCACTTCGCGGCCGCGGGGCTGTCCGTCGGCCGCATCGGCGTGCTGGCCGCCCTCTACCCGGCGGTCTGGGGTCTCGGGCAGATCGTCACCGGCGGCCTCTCCGACCGCTTCGGACGGAAACCGCTCGTCGCGGGCGGGATGCTCCTGCAGGCCGGTTCGATCGCGTGGATCGCGGCGACGAGCGGCTTCGTCCCGTGGGCGGTCGGCGTGACGCTCCTCGGCGCAGGCACCGCGATGGTGTATCCGACGCTGCTCGCCGCGATCGGCGACGTCGCGCACCCTCGCTGGCGGGCGCGCGCCATGGGGGTCTACCGGTTCTGGCGCGACGCCGGGTTCGCGGTGGGTGCGCTCGTCGCGGGCGTGCTCGCTGACATGTGGTCGGCCGAGGCCGCCATCTGGGCGGTCGCGGCGCTCACCGGCGCGTCCGGCCTCGTCGTGATCGTGCGCATGTACGAGACGGCGCGCGCGACGATTGAGCCGTGATGCGAGCGACGGTGCCTGCGAACGCTGGCGGTCGACGAGGTCGGGACCATGACGGCGATCACCTGCGCGGAGTGCGGTTGCCTCGTCGATCGCGGGGTGATCGTCGGGACGTGCCCGGATCACCCGGGCTGCTGCTGCGCGCACCTGCCCGTCGCCGGTGGCGGCACGCCGGGCACGGGTGACCGGCCACGGTGACGCCGGTGCGGTGGTGCGGTGCGGGTGGACCGGCCCGCACGCGTCGCCGGTGTGTGCCGACGACCAGACCGCGCCACCACGCCGGGTCAGCCTCGTCGGGCTGCGTGGTGTCGGAGGGGGGACTTGAACCCCCACCCCCTTGCGGGGACTAGGCCCTCAACCTAGCGCGTCTGCCTATTCCGCCACTCCGACGTGGGCCCTCGCGGGCCGGAGCATCTTAGCGACCGGGGCCGGCGTCCCCCGCGACCGTGCCGCCGGCGGCCGCACCGCCGTCCCGCGCGCCCCGTCCGCCGCCGAGGGCGATCGCGCGGCCGAGCGCGTCGGCCCGGCGCGCGAGCGTCTCGCCCGGCTCGAGCGGGAAGTGGCACGCGACGCGCCGGCCGCCGTCGCCGTGCAGCGGGGGCACCTCGCGGGCGCAGACCTCCTGCGCGAGCGGGCAGCGCGTGTGGAACCGGCACCCCGGGGGCGGGGTCTCGGGGCTCGGCACGTCGCCTTCGAGCACGACCCGCCGGCGCGCCCGCTCCCGCCGCGGGTCGGGTTCGGGCGCCGCCGACAGCAGGGCGTGCGTGTACGGGTGCGCCGGCCGGGCGTACACGTCGTCGACGGTCCCCTCCTCGACGATGCGGCCCAGGTACATGACCGCGACGCGGTCCGCGATCTGGCGCACGACGGCGAGGTCGTGCGAGATGAACAGGTAGGTCAGCCCGAGGGCGTCGCGCAGGTCCGCGAGCAGGTTGAGGACCCCGGCGCGGACCGACGCGTCGAGTGCCGACACCGGCTCGTCGAGCACCAGCAGGTCGGGTTCGCACGCGAGCGCCCGCGCGATCGCGATCCGCTGGCGCTGGCCGCCCGAGAACTCGTGGGGGTGGCGCGCCCCGTGCTCGGCGTCGAGGCCGACCAGCGTCAGGAGCTCCTGCACGCGCTCGCGCCCGCCCCGGCGGCAGCGGCGCTGGACGCGCAGCGGTTCGGCGACGATCTCCCCCACGGTCATCCGCGGGTCGAGCGAACCGTAGGGGTCCTGGAACACGACGCCCACGCGCCGCCGCAGCGCCCGCAGCGCGTCGCCGCCCGCCGCCCACACGTCCACACCGCCGAGCTCGACCGTCCCGGCGGTCGGGCGCTCGAGGCGCGCCACCATGCGCGCGGTCGTCGTCTTCCCGCAGCCCGACTCCCCGACGACGGCGAGGGTGCTGCCGCGCGCGACCGCGAACGACACGCCCGACACCGCGTGCACGGTCGTGCGCCGCCGACCGCCCCAGCCGCCGGCGGCGCGCCGGTACTCCTTCACGAGGTCCCGCGCGACGAGCAACGGTGCCGCCCCGCCCATGTCCGGGTTCACGGCGCGGCCCCGGCGCCGCGCCGGTCACGGCTGGCCGGGGCGACGAAGTGGCAGGCGGCCTCGTGCCCGGGCGCGACCGCGACCGGCGCGGGCACCCGCGCGTCGCACGGACCGCCGGGCCCGGTCACCGCGGCCGGGCAGCGCGGGTGGAACGGGCAGCCGGCGGGGAGCGCGGCCGGTGAAGGCGGCTGGCCCGCGATGGGCGTGAGGCGCACCCGCGGCCCCGCCGTCGCCCGCGGCAGGCAGTCGAGCAGCGCGCGCGTGTACGGGTGCACGGGCGCGCCCAGCACGTCGTCGACCGGCCCGTGCTCCACCACCCGCCCGGCGTACACGACGGCGACACGGTCGGCGAGCCCCGCGACGACGCCGAGGTCGTGCGAGACGAGCAGCACCGCGCAGCCCGTGCGGGCCTGGATCGACGCGACGAGCTCGAGGACCTGGGCCTGCACCGTCACGTCGAGGGCGGTCGTCGCCTCGTCGAGGATCAGCACCTCGGGGTCGTTGGCGACGGCCGTCGCGATCAGCACGCGCTGGCGCATCCCGCCCGAGAGCTCGTGCGGGTGACGGTCGACGGCCGTCGCCGGTGACGGCACCCCGACCGCCGCCAGCAGTTCGACGGCCCGGCGGCGCGCGTCCCCGCGCGACCCGCCCTGGTGCGCGCGCACCGCCTCGGCGATCTGGCGCCCGACGGTCAGGACCGGGTTGAGGGAGCTGCCGGGGTCCTGGAAGACCATCGCGAGCTTGCCCCCGCGCAACCGCCGCAGCTCCTTCTCCGGGCGGCCGAGGAGCTCCTCGCCCCGGAATCGCACCGACCCGCCGACCCGTGCGCGCCCCGGCAGCAGGCCCATCACGGCGAGCATCGCGGCCGACTTGCCCGACCCGGACTCGCCGACGATCCCGACCGTCTCGCCCGCCGCGACGGCGAGGTCGAGGCCGTCGACGGCCCGCACCGCCGCGCCGCCCGGCGCGGGGAACGTGACGCGCAGGCCCTCGACGGCCAGGACCGGCTCAGCGCCCATCCGTGCCCGCCCGCCTCGGGTCGAACGCGTCCCGCAGGCCGTCGCCGACGAAGTTGATGCACAGGAGGAGCGTCACGAGCCACAGACCGGGCGGGTAGAAGAGCCACGGGCGGGTCGACGCCGCCTGGGCGCCCTCGTCGACGAGCCGGCCGAGCGACGTGTCCGGCGGCGCGACGCCGAACCCGAGGAACGACAGCGAGCTCTCGACGAGGATCACCGCGGCGACGGTGAGCGTCGCGTTGACGATGATCGAGCCGATCGCGTTCGGGAGCAGGTGACGTACCACGATGCGCAGGTCGGAGGCCCCCATCGCGCGCGCCGCCGCGACGTAGTCGCGTCCCGACAGCGTCAGGATCTCCGACCGCGTGATCCGTGCCTGGTACATCCACGCGAACGCGGCGATCACCAGGGCGATGGCCCACCAGTTGCCCGCCTGCTCGCGGTAACGGTTCGCGAGCACGAGCAGCACCGCGAGCGACGGCAGGGTCAGGAAGAGGTCGGTGACCCGCATCAGCGCGCCGTCGAGCCAGCCGCGGTACCAGCCCGCGGCGGCGCCCACGACCACGCCCGCGAGCGTCGCGGCGAGCGTCGCGACCAGGCCGACCTGCAACGACTTCTGCGCCCCGCGCATGGTCTTCGCGTACACGTCCTTGCCGAGCTCGTCCGTGCCGAACCAGTGGTCGGCCGACGGCGCCTGCGACAGCTCGTTCGTGATCTCGTCGTAGGAGTGCGGGTAGTAGACGTCGACGAACATCGACGCCACGACCATCAGGAGCCCGACGGCGAGCGCGCCGACGGCGACCCGGTGGCGCAGGAACCGCCGCAGCACCACACGGCCGCTCGCCCCCGCGGCCGTCGGCGTGCCCACGTGGTCCCCGACCGCGGCCGGGGCCGGCACCACCTCCACGGGCGCGTCAACCACGGCGGATCCTCGGGTCGAGCAGGCCGTAGCACACGTCCGCGACGAGGTTCCCGACGATCACGAGCGCGGCGGTCACGAGCAGCCAGCCGAGCACGACGTCGGTGTCCTGCTCCTGCAGCGACTCGACGAGGAGGACGCCCATCCCCTTCCAGCCGAAGACGGTCTCGGTCAGCACCGCGCCGCCCAGGATCGTCGAGAAGTCGAGCGCGACGACCGTCACGACCGGCAGGAGCGCGTTGCGCAGCGCGTGGCGGCGCAGCACCTGCCCCTCCGTGAGGCCCTTCGCCCGTGCGGTACGCACGTAGTCGGCCTGCAGCGCCTCGATCATCGAGGCGCGCTGGTAGCGGCTCCAGCCCGCCACCGAGATGAGCACGAGGGTGAGGCTGGGCAGCAGCAGGTGCCCGATCCGGTCGGCCCACGTGGCGACGAGCCCGGCGTCCAGTCCGGGCGTCTCCTCCCCGACCGTGAAGAAGATGCGCCGGCCGACGAGGTCGTTGACGCGGATGCCGAGATCCTTCAGCACCGCGGCGAGCCAGAACACCGGCATCGAGAAGAACACGAACGACAGGACCGTCGAGGAGTGGTCGAACACCGACCCCGGCCGACGGGCCGACCACACCCCCACCGCGACCGCGAGGACGACGCCGACGACCGTCGCCGCGAGCACCAGCCGGAACGTGACGCCGAGCCGCCGCAACAGCAGCTCGTCGACCGGCTCGTTCAGGCTCGTGGAGTGGCCGAGGTCGCCCCGCAGCACGTCCCCCGCCCACTCGCCGTAGCGGGCGAGCAGCGGCCGGTCGAGGCCGAGCTCCCGCTCCCGCACCCGGATCGTCTCCTCCGAGACCCCCGGCAGCGCGCGCAGGTCCGCCAGCGGGTCACCGGCGCTCGCGACGAGCAGGAACACGACGAAGCTGGCGACGGCGAGCACCGGGATCGAGACGAGGATCCGCCGCAGGATGAAGCCGAGCACCCAGCACCCCTGCCGTCGCCCAGGTCGGGGGCGGCGCCGGCTGCGCCCGGCGCCCGCCCGCCGACGCTACTCGCCCCCGCCGGCCCGCGCGTCGTACTCGCGCGCGAGGTGCGCGGGCGGGAACGGGGTCGAGAAGAGCGCCTCGTACTCGGCGACCGGCTCGGCGAACACGGCCTCGGCCGTCTTGTCGTCGACCTTCGTGAAGGTCTGGACGCGGTCGTAGCCCGTCGTGTTGAGGCAGTCGACGCCGGTCAGCTCCTCGCCGCCCTCCTCGATCGTCGGTTCGCCCTCGTCGACGGCGCCGTTGCACGACTGCCAGTAGTACTCGAGGTCGTCGGAGGTCACCGGCGTGCCGTCGCTCCAGGTCGCGGCCGGGTTCAGCGTCCAGCGCACCGTGAACGGGTCCTGTGAGACGACCTCGGCGGGGCCGGCGAACGCGTGCGCGACCTCGAAGCGCACCTCGGGCGACACGTAGTAGCCCTGCGGCCAGACGAGGCGGGCCACCATCGCGGCCCACAGCTCGTTCGTGGTCGACAGGTTCGTGTTCCAGCTCGACAGCTCCTGTTCCGCCGCGACCGTGATCGAGTCCCCGCCGTCGGTGCGCGTCCAGCGCTGCGCGTTCCAGGTCAGCCCCTCCGCGGACGAGTTGTCGACGACGTTCTCGATCGTGTCGCGGTACGCGACGAAGGTGGGCTTCTGGTAGAGCGGCAGGTTCGGCGGGTCCTGCCACAGCGCCTGGTCGACCTGGTTCAGGAGCGCCGCGCGCGCGGTGTCGTCGACCTCGGCGGTCGCCTGCGCGAGCAGCGCGTCGACCTGCTCGTTCGAGTAGCCGCCGGGGTTGTTGCCCTGGCCGGTGCCGTACACGCCCGTGTAGTCGAGCGCCGCGGTCGGCGTCCCGACCCACGCGAAGAGTGCGAGGTCCCAGTCCTGGGCCGTCTCCTCGCCCCCGAACACGACGTCGAAGATGCCGGCCTCGGGGACGTTCTCGATCCGCAGCTCGATGCCCGCCTCGCGCAGCTGCGCCTGCAGCAGTTCCTGCGTCCGTTCCCGCAGCGCGTCGCCGCCCGTCGTGCCGATCCGCAGCACCAGCCGCTCGCCGTCCTTCTCGCGGATGCCGTCGGACCCGACGGTCCAGCCCGCCTCGTCGAGCAGCGCACCCGCCCGCCCGAGGTCGCGCGCCGCGAAGTCGCCCGCGTTGTCGGCGTACTCGGGCTGGTTGTTCACGTAGACGTGGTTCTGGAGGACGGTCGCCTCGTCGCTGAACGGCTTCATCAGCGTGTCGACGACCGCCTGCCGGTCGACGGCGAGCCCGATCGCCTGGCGGACGCGGACGTCGGCGAGCACGGGGTTCGCGAGGTTGTACGTGACGTGCTCCCAGGTCACGCCGAAGTTCACGTCGTACTCGACGCCCTCGATGTCGCGGACCTGGTCGATGAGGTCGATCTGCGGCTGGGGGTAGATGACGTCCACCTCACCGTTGGCGAGCGCCGCGGGCTGTTCCGTGGACGGGATGAACCGGAACGTGATCTCCTGCACCCCCGCCGGCTCGCCGCCGTAGTCGGGGTTGCGCTCGAGCGTGACGTAGCTGCCCCGCTCCCACTCCTTCAGGCGGAACGGGCCCGCGGCCGCGCCCGGGTCGTCGACGAACGCGTTCGCCCAGGCGTAGTCGGGGCCCTCGGCCCCGCCCCCGTCGCCGGACGGCTCGGCGTCGCCGTCGCCGTCGTCACCGCCGCAGCCCGCGATCGCCAGCACGGCGGACGCGGTCAGGGCGAGCAGGCGCGTGGAGCGGGCGCGTGAGCGGACCATGGCACACCTCTTCCGCGGGCATCCGGAGGCGAGCGGGCACGGGTGCGCCCGGTGCGCGTCCGGATCCGTCGAATGTCGGGATCGGACGGATTCCGGCTCAGGTGAGGCGCAGCGACAAGCAGGATCGTCGTGAACCCGAAGATCAGGGCGGCCACGACGGTCATGCGGTCGAGGTTGCGCTCGACGACCGTGGACCCGGCCAGGGACGAGCCCGCGACCCCGCCGAACATGTCGGAGAGGCCGCCACCCCGGCCGGCGTGGAGCAGGACGAACAGGATGAGGACCAGCGAGACGAGCAGGTGGATGGCGATCAGCACCGCGTTCAGCAGCATGTGGTCCCCGGTCGCGTCGCGGCGTCGTGGCCCGCGGGTGCGGGCGACGACAGCGTAGCCCGCCGCTGCCTCCCGGGATCGCTAGCCGCCGTAGCGGACGATGCGGGCGAAATCGTCGGGGTCGAGGGAGGCGCCCCCCACCAGCGCGCCGTCGATCTCGGGCATCGCCATCAGGTCGGCGACGTTGCCCGGCTTCACGCTGCCGCCGTACAGGACCCGGATCCCGTCCGCGGCCTCGCCCACGAGCTCGCGCAGGGTCGCCCGGACCGTGCCGATCGTCGGTTCGCGTCCTCGGGGGTGGCGTTGCGGCCGGTGCCGATCGCCCAGATCGGCTCGTAGGCCACGACGACCTCGCGGGCGTCGTCCTGCTTCAGGCCGCCCAGCGCGGCCCGCACCTGCCCCCGCACCTTGTCGTCGGTCGCTCCCGCCTCGCGCTCGGCCAGCGTCTCGCCCACGCACAGGATCGGGCGCATCCCCGCGCCGAGCACCGCGCGGACCTTCTTCGCGACCGTCTCGTCGGTCTCGCCGAACAGCTCCCGCCGCTCGGAGTGGCCGACGATCACGTACCGGACGTTCAGCTTGGCGAGCATCGTCGGGGCTCACCTCGCCGGTGTACGCGCCCGCCGGCTCCCAGTGGCAGTCCTGCGCGCCGAGCGCGATCGGGATCCGGTCGCTGTCGAGCGTCGTCTGCACCGACCGCAGCGCGGTGAACGCCGGGCACACGGCGACCTCGACCTTCTCGTAGTCGCTCGCGTCCAACCGGTACGACAGCTTCTGCACCACCTGGATCGCCTCGAGGTGCGTGTGGTGCATCTTCCAGTTGCCCGCCATGAGCGGCATCCGCGTCGTGCTCACGTCGCCTTCGTCCCCTCCCGCAACGCCTGCAGGCCCGGCAGGTCCCCGAGCTCGATCAGCTCGAGCGACGCGCCCCCGCCCGTCGACACGTGGTCGATCCGGTCCGCGAGGCCGAACCGCCGCACGGCCGCCGCGCTGTCGCCGCCGCCCACCACCGTGAACGCGGCGCTGTCCGCGACCGCCTCGGCCACGGCGCGCGTCCCGGCCGCGAACGGCGCGAGCTCGAACACCCCCATCGGGCCGTTCCACAGCACGGTGCGGGCCGACGCGATCGCGTCCGCGTACGCGCCCGCGGTCTCCGGCCCGATGTCGAGGCCCTTGAAGCCGTCCGGGATCGCCGACGCCGGCACGTGGCGCACCGCGCGCGTCCTCGCGCATCTCCTGTCGCCACGACGACGTCGGTCGGCACGAGGATCCGGCCGGACGCGAGCAGCTCCCGGCAGTGGTCGACCCGGTCGGGCTCGACGAGGGAGTCGCCGACCCCGTGGCCCTGCGCGGCGAGGAAGGTGAACGCCATCGCCCCGCCGATCAGCAGCCGGTCGCAGCGGGAGAGGAGCGCGTCGATCACCCCCAGCTTGTCGCTGACCTTCGCGCCGCCGAGGACCGCGACGAACGGGCGGTCCGGGGCGTCGAGGAGGCGCCCGAGCGCCGCCACCTCGGCCGCGAGGAGCCGGCCGGCGGCCGCCGGGAGCACCCGCGGCGGCCCGACGATCGAGGCGTGCGCCCGGTGCGCGGCGCCGAACGCGTCGTCGACGTAGGCGTCGCCCAGCTCCGAGAGGTTCGTCGCGAACGCGGGGTCGTTGGCCTCCTCACCCGGGTCGAACCGCAGGTTCTCGACCATCAGCACCTCGCCGGGGCCGAGGCTCTGGGCGCGCCGCACCGACTCGAAGCCGGCGACCTCCGGCGACAGCTCGACCTCGCGGCCGAGCAGCTCCGACAGGCGCCGGGCGACCGGCGCCAGGGAGTACCGCGGGTCCGGCCGGCCCTTCGGGGCGCCCGAGGTGGGAGCACACGACGATCGGGCACCCGCGGGCGCGCAGCCACTCGATCGTCGGCAGCGCCGCGGTGATGCGCAGGTCGTCCTCGATCACGCCGTCGCGCAGCGGCACGTTGAAGTCGGCGCGCAGCAGCACGCGGGTACCGCGGCGCAGCGGGAGGTCCTCCAGCTGCGGGACGGGGGCGACCACGGGCTACTCGGTGCCGACGAACTCGACGACGTCGACGAGCCGGTTCGAGTAGCCCCACTCGTTGTCGTACCAGCCGAGCACCTTCACCTGCCGGCCGATCGCCATCGTGTCGACCGCCGAGAAGATGCACGAGGACGGGTCGCCGACGATGTCGGCCGACACGAGCGGCTCGTCGCTGTACTTCAGCACGCCGCGGTAGCTCTTGTCGCCCGCCGCCTCCGCGAACGCCTGCTTCACCTCGTCGACCGAAGCCTCCGTGCTCAGCGTCGCGACGAGGTCGGTGATCGAGCCGGTGATCGTGGGGACCCGCAGCGCCATGCCGTCGAGGCGGCCCTTGAGGTCGGCAGCACGAGGCCGATCGCCCGGGCCGCGCCGGTCGTGTTGGGGATGATCGACACGGCGGCCGCGCGCATCCGGCGCAGATCGGGCTTGCCGGACCGGCTCGCGACCGCCTGGTCCTGGAGCTGCTGGTCGCTCGTGTACGCGTGGACCGTGGTGATGAGGCCCTGCTCGATCCCGAAGCGGTCGTCGAGCACCTTCGCCATCGGGGCGAGGCAGTTCGTGGTGCACGACGCGTTCGAGATCACGGTGTGGCGGGCCGGGTCGTAGGCGGCGTCGTTGACGCCCATGCACAGGGTCACGTCGGCGTCACCCGACGGGGCGGAGATCACGACCCGCTTGGCGCCGCCCTGCAGGTGGCCGGCGGCCTTCTCGCGGGCGGTGAAGACCCCGGTGGACTCGATCACGACGTCGACGCCGTGGTCGCCCCACGGGATCTCCGACGGGTCGCGGTGGTCGAGCTTCTTGATCTCCCGGCCGTCGACCGCGAACCCGCCGTCGGTCTCCTTGACCTCGTTCGGGAGCGTCCCGCCCACGGAGTCGTGCTTGAGCAGGAAGGCCATCGTGTGGGCGTCGCCGAACGGGTCGTTGACCGCGACGAGCTCCACCCGTGCCTGCTCGCCGCGCGCGAGGACCGCCCGCAGGAAGGAGCGGCCGATGCGGCCGAAACCGTTCACTCCGACACGTACCGGCATGTGTGACGCCTCCTCGTGCGCGACCACGTCGTTCGTGTGGGCCGTCCCATTGGGATGCAAGCAGAGCACGGCCGCGGCCCGCCAGTCCCATCGGACCCGGATCGCGGCCGCGGCCCCGCGGCGACGGCCCGCGCGCCCGGCGCGTCGCGTCAGCCGCGCGCCGACGTCGCGGTGGTGCACCGCGACGCGGTGGCCGCGCCGCGCGCAGGCGCTCCGCCAGCTCCTCGCCGACGACGACGCTGCGGTGGCGGCCCCCGGTGCAGCCGACCCCGACCGACAGGTACGCCTTGCCCTCGCGCTGGTAGCCGGGGAGCACCAGCTCGAGGAGGCGCTCGAGCTCGTCGAGGAACTCGCGGGTGCCGGCCTGGGCGAGCACGAACTCCGCGCACCGCCGGGATCGGTGCCGGGGAGCGGCCGCAGGCGCTCGACCCAGTGGGGGTTCGGGCAGGAACCGGCAGTCGAACACGAGGTCGACGTCGAGCGGCAGGCCGTGCTTGTAGCCGAACGTGACGACGTTGAGCTGCATCTCCGCTGCCCGCTGCCCGGCTCGGCGAACAGCTCCCGGAGGCGGTCGCGCAGCTCGTGGACGTTGAGGTTGGACGTGTCGACCAGCAGGTCGGCCTCGCCCTTCAGCGAGCTCGAGCAGCACGCGCTCGCGCGCGATGCCCTCGCTCACGCGCTCGGAGTCCGACAGCGGGTGGCGGCGGCGGCTCGCCTCGTAGCGGCGCACGAGCACGTCGTCGGCTGGCGTCGAGGAAGAGGATCCGGGTGCGGGCACCGCTGCGGCGGAGCTCGCCGAGCGCGGCCGACGAGGTCGTCGAGGAAGTCGCCCGACCGGACGTCGACGACGAGCGCGTAGCGGGTCGGCTTCTCCGTGCCGCGGGCGAGCTCGGCGACCTTGCCGATGAGCATCGGCGGCAGGTTGTCGATGACGAAGTAGCCGAGGTCCTCGAGGACGTGGGCGGCCTCGGAGCGCCCGGCGCCGGACATGCCGGTGACGATCGTGACGTCGAGCGCGGTCATCGCGGCCCCCATCGTCGCGCCGTCGAGGCCGTGCAGGCGGGCATACAGCGCCCGGCCGACGGAGTGCGGGCAGCCACGGGAGCGCGACGAGCTCCGCCTCCTCGAGCTGGCGGAGGCGCTTCACCGAGCCGAACTCCCGCAGGAGGCGCTCTTGCGCCGGGCCGGGCCGAGGCCGGGCACGCCGTCGAGCGCCGACGTCGTCATCTTCCTCGCGCGGAGCTGGCGGTGGTAGCGTGATCGCGAAGCGGTGCGCCTCGTCCCGCACCTGCTGGAGCAGGTAGAGGGCCTGCGAGTCGCGCGGGACGCGGACCGGGTCGTCACGGCCCGGGCAGGTGCACCTCCTCGAAGCGCTTCGCGAGGCTGGCGACGCAGATGTCCTCCAGGCCGAGCTCCTCGAGGACCCGCACCGCGACGTTGAGCTGCCCCTTGCCGCCGTCGACCAGCAGGAGGTTGGGCGGGTAGGCGAACCGCTTGCCCTGGCGCGCGCCCTCGTCGCGCTCGCGCAGGTAGTTGCGGAAGCGGCGGGTCAGCACCTCCTCCATCGCGGCGAAGTCGTCCTGGCCCTTGCAGCGTCTTGACGCGGAACCGCCGGTAGTCGGAGCGCTTCGGCAGCCCGTCCTCCATGACGACCATCGAGCCGACGATCTCGGTGCCCTGCAGGTTGGAGATGTCGAAGCACTCGATCCGCAGCGGCGCCTCGGGGAGGTCGAGCGCGTCCTGCAGCGCGAGCAGGGCGCGCGCCCGGGCGTTGTGGTCGGACGCGCGCCGCAGCTTGTGGCGGTTGAACGCCTCCTTCGCGTTGACCGCCGCGGTCGCGAGCAGCTCGCGCTTGCCGCCGCGCCGCGGCACCCGGATCGACGACCTTCGTGCCGCGCGGTGGCGCGAGGAACTGCTCGTGCAGCTCGCGGTCCTCGGGCTCGACCGGGACGAGGATCTCCTTCGGCACGTCCTCGCGCGGCGCGTCCGCGTAGAGCTGCTCGACGAGCCGCGCCACGAGCGCCGGCGGGTCGACGTCCTCGACCTTGTCGACGATCGAGGCCCTTGCGGCCGACGACCCGCCCCTTGCGCACCGAGAACACCTGCACGCTGGCCTCGAGCGCGTCCTCGTCGATCCCGATGAGGTCGAAGTCCTCCTCGCGCGACGCCACCATCTGCTGGCGCTCGATCGCCTTGCGGACCGTGCGCGAGCTGGTCGCGCAGGCGCGCGGCCCGCTCGAACTCCAGCGCGTCGGCCGCCTCCTGCATCTGCGTCTCGAGCCGGCGCAGCACCGGGTCGTGCTCGCCGTCGAGGAACTCGAGCAGGTCGGTCGACCAGGCGGTCGTACTCGTCGCGTCCCACGTCGCCGACGCACGGCGCCGCGCACTTCTCGATGTGCGCGTACAGGCACGGCCGGCCGAGGCGGTGGTGACGGTCGAACTTCGCCTTGGTGCAGGTGCGGATCGGGAACGTCCGCAGCAGCAGGTCGAGGGTCTCGCGGATCGCGTACGCGTGCGCGTACGGCCCGAAGTAGCGGACCCCTGCGCGCTTGCGCCGCGCATCACCATCGCGCGCGGCCACTCCTCGTCGGTCGTGACGGCGAGGAACGGGTAGGACTTGTCGTCCTTGAGGCGGATGTTGAAGCGGGGCCGGTGCTCCTTGATGAGGTTGTACTCGAGGAAGAACGCCTCGACCTCGTTGCGCGCGACGATCCACTCGACGCGTTCGGCGGCCCTGCACGAGCTGGCGGGTCCGGTCGGGGAGCAGGCCGGGGTCGACGAAGTAGTTGGCGAGGCGGGAACGCAGGCTCTTCGCCTTGCCGACGTAGAGCACCCGCCCCTCGGCGTCGAGGAACTGGTACGAGCCGGGCGCGTCGGGGATCGATCCGGGCTCGGGGCGGGCGACCATGGCCCCATTGTCGCGGCCGGAGGTGGGAGGATCGGGCCCGTGCGGATCCCGGCCCGCCGCAGGGTCACCGCGGCCTCGGAGCACTACGGGCTGGCCCTCGTGCTCCTCGTGGCCACCATCGTCGCCATGGCGTTCGCGGCGGACACGACGCTCGGCCGGCTGCTCGCGTGTCGGTCGAGAGCCTGGCCCTCCTCGTGATCCTGCGGTCGGCGCAGGTCTCCCGGCGCCTGCTGCGGGGGGCCGGGATCGTCGTCGCGGTGGGCGCTCGTCTCGGCCGCTCCTGTCGGCGCAGGCGGCCGAGGGGCGCGACCGGGTTCGGGGTCGTCGCCGTCGGCGCGCTCCTCGCGCTGGTCGCGCCGGTGGTCGTGGTGCGCAGCCTCGTCCGCCACGAACGGGTCGACCTGACCACGGTCG
Organism: Acidimicrobiia bacterium; assembly: GCA_026002935.1. Lineage (GTDB taxonomy): Bacteria > Actinomycetota > Acidimicrobiia > IMCC26256 > PALSA-610 > BPGH01. The sequence goes on along the minus strand of BPGH01000001.1, from coordinate 2,199,634 downwards.
CGGCGCGCCCTGTGCGTGTACCTGCTGGCCGGGATCTTCTTCGCGTTCGTCTACGGCGTGATCGGCGAGCTCGACGACTCGGGCTTCTTCGCGCAGAAGACGTCCGCCCGCGACGTCGACTACGTCTACTTCAGCTTCGTCACGCTCGCGACGCTCGGCTACGGGGACCTCACGCCCCGCGGCGACCCCGGCCGGATGCTGGCGGTCGCCGAGACGCTCCTCGGCCAGCTCTACCTCGTCTCGGTCGTGGCGCTGCTCGTCGCCAACATCGGCCGGACCCGCCCCGCCCGCGCGCGCGACCCCGGGCCGGCCGACGGCTGAACCCCGGCGGGCGGGATGCTTCTGCTCGGACTGAGTGTTATGCTCGGGGCGCCGTCCGGGCCGGGTATCCCGGCGGCACGAACCAGGCTCCGAGAGCGACATCCCCGCGGTGCTGGCGACCCGGCTGTCACCCGCCGCTCGACGACGAGCCGCACGCCGTGAAGGGCAGGCCCCACATGCTCAGACTGCAGGCTCCCCTCCCCGACGAGTACACGCTCGCGTCGCCCGAGGAGCTCGCCGGCCGCATCGCCGCCGCGAAGGACGCGCTCGGGGACCGGCTCCTGGTGCTCGGTCACCACTACCAGCGCGACGAGGTCATCCGCTGGGCCGACGCCGTCGGCGACTCCTTCAAGCTCGCCCGCTTCGCCGCCGACGACGACCGCGCGACCGACATCGTCTTCTGTGGCGTCCACTTCATGGCCGAGTCGGCCGACGTGCTCACCGGCGACCACCAGCGGGTGATCCTCCCCGACCTCAACGCCGGCTGCTCCATGGCCGACATGGCGAACGCCGAACAGGTCGAGGAGGCGTGGGACGAGATCGCTGCCGTGGCGGCGATCGAGCGCGTCGTCCCGATCACCTACATGAACTCCTCCGCGGCCCTCAAGGCGTTCGTCGGCCGGCACGGCGGCGCGGTGTGCACCTCGTCGAACGCGCGCGCGGTCCTCGAGTGGGCGCTCGCACGCGGCGACAAGGTGCTGTTCTTCCCCGACCAGCACCTCGGCCGCAACACCGGCTACGCGATGGGCTTCGGGGCGGCCGACATGCAGGTGTGGGACCCGCGCCACGACCTCGGCGGCCTCGACGAGCGGGCCGTCAAGGAGGCGACGTTCCTCCTGTGGAAGGGCCACTGCTCGGTGCACCAGCGCTTCCGCCCCGAGCACGTCCACGCGGCCCGCGCCCGGCACCCGGGGGTCGAGGTCGTCGTGCACCCCGAGTGCGCGCACGAGGTCGTCGCGCTCGCCGACAAGGTCGGCTCCACCGAGCGCATCGCGGCCTGGGTGCGCGACGCCGCGCCGGGCACCGTGATGGCGATCGGCACCGAGATCCACATGGTGCAGCGGCTCGCGGCGCAGCACCCCGACAAGACGATCTTCTCGCTCGACCCGCTCGTCTGCCCGTGCTCGACGATGTTCCGCATCGACGCCCCGCACCTCGCGTGGGTGCTCGACCACCTCGTCGCCGGCCGCGTCGTCAACCAGGTGGTCGTCGACCCCGACACCGCGACAGTGGGCGCGCGTCGCGCTGCAGCGCATGCTCGACATCACCTGAGCGGCCCGGGCCGCGCGGCGGGCGTCAGGCCCGGGTCGCCCGGAGGACCAGGAGGCGGGGGATGCTCGCGGCGTCGCGGTACTCGGGTGCGCGGGCGAGGAACCCCTCCGGCGGTCGCGGCTCCTCCATCCGCTCGACGCGCAGGCCGTGGTCGGCGAGCGTGTTGACGTAGTGCGACAGCGGCCGGTGCACGAACGGCAGCACGACCCCGGGCGCGAGCTCCTCCATCGTGACGTCGGGCTCCAGGTACGGCCCGACCCGCCAGTACTGCTCGTCGAGGACGTGGTCGATCACCCAGCCGCTGCCGGGCGTCTGCAGCAGCGGGTGGTTGAGGAAGAGCACGAAGCGGCCGCCCGGTTCGAGCACGCGTGCCATCTCGCGGACCGCGGGCACGTGGTCGGGCACGTGCTCGAGGACCAGGCAGGCGACGACCGCGTCGAAGGCGCGGTCGGGGAACGGGCAGCGCCTCCGCGGCCGCGGCGCGCGTAGCACGGCCCCCCGGCGCGCCGGCGCGCGAGCGCGAGCTGGTTGCGCGACGGGATCGACCCCGACGACCAGCGCGGCCCCGAGACGCGCCGCGAGCCGCGCGACCTGGCCCTCGCCGGTGCCGACGTCGAGCACCCGCCGGGCGCCGGCGAGGTGGCGGGCGGCGAGGGGCAGGATCTGCTCCTCGTACTCGGGATCGGCACCGTCGGTGAAGCCCCGCTGCCACCACTCGGCGTGCCGCTCCCAGAGGTCGTCCTCGCCGCCGCCGCTCACCACGTCGGGCGCACGCCCGGCGCCCTCACCGCTCGATCCCGAGCAGCGGTGCGAGGAACCGGCCGGTGTGGCTCTCCGGCACCTTGGCGACGTGCTCGGGCGGGCCCTCGGCGACGACGGTGCCGCCGCCGCTGCCGCCCTCCGGCCCGAGGTCGATGATCCAGTCGGCCGACTTGACGACGTCGAGGTTGTGCTCGATGACCAGCACCGTGTTGCCGGCGTCGACGAGTCGTTGGAGCACGTTCAGCAGGCGCCGCACGTCCTCGAAGTGCAGCCCGGTCGTCGGCTCGTCGAGGATGTAGATGGTGCGGCCCGTCGCCCGCTTGCCGAGCTCCGTCGAGAGCTTCACGCGCTGCGCCTCGCCCCCCGACAGGGTCGGCGCCGGCTGGCCCAGCCGCACGTATCCGAGCCCGACGTCGACGAGCGTCTGGAGCTGGCGCGCGATCGACGGCTGCGCCCCGAAGAACTCGAGCGCCTCCTCGGCCGGCATGTCGAGCACGTCCGCGATGTTGCGGCCCTTCCATGTCACGTCGAGGGTGTCGCGGTTGTAGCGCGCCCCCTTGCACACCTCGCAGGGCACGTAGACGTCGGGGAGGAAGTGCATCTCGATCTTGATGGTGCCGTCGCCCTGGCACGCCTCGCAGCGGCCCCCCTTCACGTTGAACGAGAAGCGGCCCTGCTGGTACCCGCGGACCTTCGCCTCCGGCGTGCTCGCGAACAGCGCGCGGATCTTGTCGAACACGCCCGTGTAGGTGGCGGGGTTGGAGCGGGGGGTGCGCCCGATCGGCGACTGGTCGATGTTGATGACCTTGTCGAGGTGCTGCGTGCCCTCGATCCGCCGGTGGCGGCCCGGCACCTCGCGGGACCGGTAGATCTTCTGCATGAGCGCCGGGTGCAGGATGTCGCCCACGAGGGTGCTCTTGCCCGAGCCGCTCACGCCGGTGACGGCGACGAAGCAGCCGAGCGGGATCTCGACGTCGATGTCGCGGAGGTTGTGCTCCCGGGCGCCGCGCACCGCGATCCACGCGGCGCCGGGCTCCCGGCGGATCTCGGGGACGGGGATGGTCCGTTTCCCCGACAGGTACTGGCCCGTGATCGAGTCGCGTGCCCGCAGCACGTCCTTCAACGGCCCGGACACGACGATCGACCCGCCGTGCTCGCCGGCGCCGGGGCCGATGTCGACGATGTGGTCGGCGACCCGGATCGTCTCCTCGTCGTGCTCCACCACGATCACCGTGTTGCCGAGGTTGCGGAGCCGCAGCAGCGTCTCGATGAGGCGCTGGTTGTCGCGCTGGTGCAATCCGATCGACGGTTCGTCGAGCACGTACAGCACGCCGACCAGCCCGCTGCCGATCTGGGACGCGAGGCGGATGCGCTGCGCCTCGCCACCCGCCAGCGTGCCCGACGGGCGGTTGAGCGAGAGGTAGTCGAGACCGACGTCGAGCATGAACTGGAGGCGCTCGAGCACCTCCTTGAACACCCGCTCGGCGATCATCCGGTCGCGCTCCGAGAGCTCGACGGTGCGGAAGAACCGTGCCGCCTCGGCGATCGACAGCTCGCCGACCTCGAAGATGTTCTTCCCGCCGACGGTCACCGCGAGCGACGCGGGCTTGAGGCGGGCCCCGCCGCACGCGGGACACGGCACGAGCCGCATGTAGCCCTCGATCTGCTCCCGGACGCGGTCGGAGTCGGACTCGGCGTGCCGCCGCTCGACCCACGGGATCACGCCCTCGTAGCGGGTCGTGTACTGGCGCTGGCGGCCGTAGCGGTTGCGGTACCGGACCGTGACCGTCCGGTCGCCGGTGCCGTGCAGCACCACCTTCTTGTGCGCGGCCTTGAGCTTCCGCCACGGCGTGTCGATCGAGAAGCCGTACTCGCCCGCGACCGCGTGCAGCACGCGCTGGAAGTACTCGCCGCGGAAGCCCGACCAGGGTGCGATCGCACCCTCGGCGATCGACAGGTCGTCGTCGGCGATCACCAGCTCCGGGTCGACCTGGAAGCGGGTGCCCAGCCCGTCGCAGGTGTCGCAGGCGCCGTACGGGGAGTTGAACGAGAAGTTCCGGGGTGCGAGCTCGTCGTACGACAGGCCGCAATGGGTGCACGCGAGGTGCTCCGAGAACGTGAGGGTCTCGGGCGCCTCCTCCCCCTCGCGGGGCACGATCTCCACCTCGGCGACGCCCTCGGCGAGCTTCAGCGCCGTCTCCAGCGAGTCGGTGAGCCGCCGCTCGATCCCCGCCCGCCGCACCAGCCGGTCGACGACCACCTCGATCGTGTGGTTCTCGTACCGCTCGAGGCGCAGCTTCGCGGGCAGGTCGTGGAGCTCGCCGTCGACACGAGCACGCGTGAACCCCTGGCCCGCCAGCTCGTCGAGCAGCGCCGAGTACTCGCCCTTGCGGCCCCGCACGACCGGCGCGAGCACCTGGAAGCGCGTGCCCTCGGGGAGCTGCAGCACGCGGTCGACGATCTGCTGCGGGGTCTGGCGGGTGATGCGCCGCCCGCACTCGGGGCAGTGGGGCACGCCGATGCGGGCGTACAGGAGCCGGAGGTAGTCGTAGATCTCGGTGATCGTGCCGACCGTCGAGCGCGGATTGCGGGACGCCGACTTCTGGTCGATCGAGATCGCGGGCGACAGGCCCTCGATGAAGTCGACGTCGGGCTTGTCCATCTGGCCGAGGAACTGCCGCGCGTACGCCGAGAGCGACTCGACGTACCGGCGCTGGCCCTCGGCGTAGATCGTGTCGAACGCGAGCGACGACTTCCCCGACCCCGACAGCCCGGTGAAGACGATGAGGCGGTCGCGCGGCAGGACGAGGTCGACGTTCTTCAGGTTGTGCTCGCGTGCCCCGCGGACGACGATCGAGTCGCTCGTCACGGCGGTCAGGGTAGCCGCCCGCCCGTCGCGGACCGAACACCTGTTCGCCGCTCGGCGCGCCGCGACCGCGGCCGCCGGTCGGCCGGCCTCCGCCAGGATGTACCGGCGCCCGGCCCGCACGGTTCAGCCGACCTCCCGGAGCTCCCGCTTCAGCTCGTGGATCTCGTCCCGCAGCCGGGCCGCCTCCTCGAAGCGCAGGTCGCGCGCCGCGTCCTGCATCTCGTCGGTGAGGTCCTGGATCAGGCGGGCGAGCTCGTCGCGGGGCAGGTCGAGCCGGTCGGTGCGCGCGCCGGCCCGCGTCCGGCCCCGGCCGCGCCCGCGCGGCGCCGGCGCCTCCTCACCCTCGCGCAGCCGGATCATCTCGAGGATGTCGGTGACCTTCTTGCGGACGGTCTGCGGGTCGATGCCCTCCCGGGCGTTGTACGCGAGCTGCTTCTGGCGCCGGCGCATCGTCTCGGAGATGGCGTGGCGCATCGAGTCCGTCATCCGGTCGGCGTACATGATCACCTGGCCGTCGACGTTGCGGGCCGCCCGCCCGATCGTCTGGATCAGCGACGTGGAGGAGCGCAGGAACCCCTCCTTGTCGGCGTCGAGGATCGCGACGAGCGCGACCTCGGGCAGGTCGAGGCCCTCCCGGAGCAGGTTGATGCCGACCAGGACGTCGAACTCGCCGAGCCGCAGCGCCCGCAGGATCTCGACGCGCTCCAGCGTGTCGATCTCGGAGTGGAGGTAGCGCACGCGGATCCCCAGCTCGAGCAGGTAGTCGGTGAGGTCCTCGGCCATCTTCTTGGTGAGCGTCGTGACGAGCACGCGCTGGTCGGCGTCCGTGCAGCGGCGGACCTCGGCGACGAGGTCGTCGATCTGGCCCTTGGTCGGCCGCACGACCACCTCCGGGTCGACGAGGCCGGTCGGCCGGACGACCTGTTCGACGATCTGCGAGGACACCTCCCGCTCGTACGCGCCGGGCGTGGCGGACATGAACAGCACCTGGTTGACCCGTTCCACGAACTCCTCGAACCGCAGGGGGCGGTTGTCGAGCGCGGACGGCAGCCGGAACCCGTGCTCGACGAGCGTCTCCTTGCGCGAACGGTCGCCCTCGTACTGGCCGTGGAGCTGCGGGATCGCGACGTGCGACTCGTCGACGACGCAGAGCCAGTCGTCGGGGAAGTAGTCGAGGAGCGTGTACGGCGGCTGGTGGCGGCGGCGGCCGTCGAGGTGCATCGAGTAGTTCTCGACGCCCGCGCAGGTGCCGACCTCCCGCAGCATCTCCAGGTCGTAGGTGGTGCGCATCCGCAGGCGCTGGGCCTCGAGGAGCTTGCCCTTCCCCTCGAGCTCGGCCAGGCGCTGTGCGAGCTCGGCCTCGATCCCCGCGATCGCCTGCTCCAGGCGCTCCCGGTCGGTGACGTAGTGCGACGCCGGGAACAGCGCCATCGAGCCGAGCTCCTCGACGACCTCACCGGTCAGGGGGTCGACGCTGCAGATCCGCTCGACCTCGTCACCGAAGAGCTGGATGCGCAGCGCGCGCTCCTCGTACGCGGGGAACACCTCGATCGTGTCGCCCCGCACCCGGAACCTGTTGCGGGCGAAGGCGAAGTCGTTGCGCTCGTACTGCAGCTCGACGAGGCGGCGGAGGATGTCGCGCTGCTCCTGCTCCTGCCCCACCTCCAGCATCAGGAGCTGCTTGGCGTACTGCTCGGGGGAACCGAGCCCGTAGATCGCCGAGACGGAGGCGACGATGATCACGTCGCGCCGGGTGAGCAGCGCGCTGGTCGCGGAGTGGCGCAGGCGGTCGATCTCGTCGTTGATCGAGCTGTCCTTCTCGATGTAGGTGTCGGTCGACGGGATGTACGCCTCGGGCTGGTAGTAGTCGTAGTAGGAGACGAAGTACTCGACGCGGTTGCGGGGGAAGAGCTCGCGGAACTCGGCGGCGAGCTGCGCGGCGAGCGACTTGTTGGGGGCCAGCACGAGCGTGGGCCGCCGGGCGCGCGCGATGACGTTCGCGATCGTGAAGCTCTTGCCCGAGCCGGTGATCCCGAGCAGCGTCTGGAACCGGTCGCCCCGCTCGAGCCCGGCGACGAGCGCGTCGATCGCCTCGGGCTGGTCACCCGCCGGCGCGAGGTCGGTGACGAGCTCGAACTCCGGCACCGGCCGATCGTACCGGCGGTCGCGGCCAGGATCGGTCCCCGTCGGGCGAGCCCCCGCTCGGCGGTCAGCCGGGGGCCGCCGCCCGGGCCCGGGCCTGCAGCTCGCGCCAGATCGCGTCCACCTGCGCCTCGAGGTGCGCGAGATCCCCCGAGTTGTCGACGACGAACGTGGCGAGCCGCCGGCGCTCCTCGTCGGACGCCTGCATCGCGATGCGCCGGCGGGCGTCGTCGGGGTCGACCCCGCGTGCCGCAAGCCGCTCGAGGCGCACGTCGAGCGGCGCCTCGACCACGATCACCGCCGCGTACTCGAACCCGCGCCTGGACTCCGCGAGCAGCGGCACGTCGTGCACGACGATCGCGTCCGGCGGTGCCTCGGCCACCTGGCGGAGGAACTCGGCGCCGATCGCCGGGTGCGTGATCGCCTCGAGGTCGCGCCGGGCGTCCTCGCTCGCGAAGGCCACCGCGGCGAGCGCCGGCCGGTCGAGGGTCCCGTCGGGCGCCAGGATCCCCGGCCCGAAGCGCTCGACGAGCTGCGCGAGGGCCGGTTCCCCGGGCTCCACGACCTGGCGGGCGATGCGGTCGGCGTCGATCACGACGGCGCCGCGGGCGGCGAGCATCGCGGCGACGGTGCTCTTGCCCGCCCCGATCCCCCCGGTGAGCCCGACCATGAGCATCCCCGGGAGTCTACGGACGGGCCCCGCGGGCGCCGCCGGCGCCCCGCCCGGTGGACGGGACGAAGCACCCCACCCGGACGAAGCATTCCTCAGGGTACGCTCCGGGCTGCCGACAACTGGACTGTGGGCGCGTGCCGGTGACCGGCTCGAGGTGCAGGCGGTGGTCCGAGGTGGGGTGGGAGGACCGGCCCGTCGCGAGGCGGGCCCGGCGGCGGGTGGTCCCGCCCCCCGGGTCGCGCCCCTCGCCGAGGCGGGCGCACACCTCGAACAGCGGCTGCGTCTCCTGACGATCGGGCTGCGCTGGGTCACCGTCCTCGTCGGCAGCGTCGTCGGGCTGGCCCGCCAGCCCGAACTGCGGTTCTTCGCGGTCGCGGCCGCGCTCGCCGGCCACGCGGCGGTCGTGACCCTGCCGCAGCTCGCCGGGTGGCAGCCCCGGCCCGGGCCGCGCGCCGGTGCGCTCGTCGTCGTCGAGCTCGTCCTGACGGTCTGGGCGGCCGCCGTGACCGGCGGCCTCGAGAGCCCGTTCATCCTGGCGCCGCTCACCGGGCTGCTCCTGCTCGGGTACGCGGGCGGGCGGCGCGTGTGGGTCGGGACGGGCGCGGCGGGGGCCGCGGCGGTCGCGGCCACGATCGTGGTGCAGCACGCCCAGCCCGGCAGCGAGCGCGCCGCGGGCCAGATCGCCGTCGTCTACCTGCTGTGCGGCGCGCTCGGCGCGTTCACGCGCACGCTCGTCGTCGAGATCGAGCACCAGCGGGCGGCCGCCGCCGACCAGGCGGCCGAGATGGCCACCGCCAACGAGCTGCTCGTCTCGCTGCACGCGCTGTCGCAGACGCTGCCCGCGTCCTTCGACCTCGGCGAGGTGGTCGCCTCGATCCGCCAGCGCCTGCGCGGACTGTTCGACTTCAGCACGCTGCTCGTCCTCGTGCGCGACGACGCGGCGTCGGGCTGGCGGGTCGAGCTGGCCGAGGGCGTGCGCGTCCCCAACCGCCTCCTGGACGGGGAGCTCCCCCGCCCCGTGCGGCGCGCGGTCCAGGAGTCGCACCCGGTCGTCGTGCACGACCGCCTCGCCGTCGCGGGCGAGGACGGCTTCGCGGCGCTCGCCCGCAGCGGCCTGTACGCGTCCCTGCGGGCCCGCGGGTCGCTCGTCGGCGTCATCGCGCTCGAGGACGTACCGCCCCACGCCTACCGCGAGGAGCACGTGCACGTGATCGAGAGCCTGTCGAGCGTCCTCGCGCTCTCGATCGACAACGCGCGCTGGTTCGGACGCATCCGCACGATCGGCGCCGAGTCGGAGCGTGCCCGCATCGCGCGTGAGCTGCACGACCGCATCGCGCAGTCCCTCGCGTACGTCACCTTCGAGCTGGAGCGGCTGCAGACCGCGCCCGGCGAGAAGCACGAGGAGATCGCCGCGCTCCACGAGATCGTGCGCGAGATCGTCGGCGAGCTGCGCGAGACCCTGTACCAGCTCCGGGCCAACGTGACCGAGGAGGACGACCTCGTCTCGGTCGCCGCCGACTACCTCGTGCGGTTCGCCGAGCGGACCGGCATCCGCGTCGTGTGGACGCCGGCCACCGACGCTCGGCTGCCCCAGCGGGTCGAGCAGGAGCTGTGGCGGATCCTGCAGGAGGCGATCTCCAACGTGGAGAAGCACGCCGGGGCCCGGGAGATCGTGGTCTCCTGGGAGGTCCGGGGCCGGTGGGCCCGGATGGTCGTGGCCGACGACGGCCGCGGGTTCGACCCCGGCGCCGAGATCGTCGGCGACCACTTCGGCCTCGTGGGCATGCGCGAGCGGGCCGACGCGATCGGTGCCCGCCTGTGGGTGGAGAGCCGGCCGGGCAAGGGCACCCGCGTGATCGTGGAGCTTGAGGTCGGCCGGATGGGTGCCGAAGGGATGAACCGGAGGACGGCATGACCCAGGTTCTGTTGGCGGACGATCACCAGCTCCTGCGCCAGGCGCTGCGGCGCGCGATGGAGGACGCCGGGCTGACGGTGGTGGGCGAGGCGGGGGACGGCGAGGAGGCCGTCCGCCTGGCGCAGACGCTGCGTCCCGACGTCGTCGTGATGGACGTGACGATGCCGGTGCTCGACGGCGTCGAGGCCACGCGGCGGCTCCACCGGGCGCTGCCCGACCTGCCGATCGTCGTGCTGACGATGCACGGCGAGGCCATGCTGCGGCGGGAGGCGATCGAGGCGGGCGCGGCGGGGTTCCTCACGAAGGACTCGTCGATGCAGGACGTGATCCGCGTCGTGCTCGAGGCCGCGGGCGGCGACGTGGCGCTGTCGCCCGAGCTCGCGTCGAGCATCCTCGACGAGATGCGCACGCCGCGCCCCGAGCGCCCGGCGGCGTCGCCGCTCACGAAGCGGGAGGAGGAGGTCCTCCAGCTCATCGCCGACGGCTGCTCGACGACCGAGGTCGCGAAGGCGCTGTTCATCAGCGGCAAGACGGTGAAGAACCACCTCGCCTCGATCTACGAGAAGCTCGACGCCCGCGACCGCACCCAGGCCGTGCTGTCGGCGGTGCGGATCGGGATCGTGCGCCTGCGCTGACGCCCCGGCACGGCGGCGGGCGCGCAGCGGCCGCCGGCTCGCGCCGGCGGCCGCCTGGGACAATGCCCCCGGGTCAGCAGTTGCCCGTGATGCTGTTCGCGTTGTTGAGGCAGTTGCCGGCCTCGCTGAACTCGTCACCGATCTGCTGGCGCAGGAACACCACCGCGGCGATGACGAGCAGCGCGATGAAGGCGACGAGCAGGATGTACTCGACGAGGTTGGCGCCGCGCTCGGTCTTGGTCGTGCGGGCGACGAGCCACGTCCTGAACAGGTCGAGATTCATTCCGAGATGACCCCCTGCGGTCTCCGGCCCGGCCGGGCCCCGTCGCCAGCCGGCGCGCCGGACGAGGATCGCACCTCGCGCCATTCGCCGGAATAGGCCGGACGGACCCATTTCCGCCGACGCGACGCGTCCCCGGGCCGGTCAGCTGCGCAGGCTGTCGGCGATGCTGAACAGCGCCGGCAGCAGCACGACCACGAAGATCGCGGGGAACACGAGGGTCACCAGCGGGAAGAGCATCTTCACCGGCGCCCGTTGCGCCCGCTCCTGCGCCCGCTGCCGCCGCCGCAGCCGCATCTCGTCGGCCTGGCTCTTCAGGATGCGCGCGATGGAGATCCCGAACGTGTCCGCCTGCAGCATCGCGAGCACGAACAGGCGCAGGTCGTCGATCTGCGTGCGCTCGTCGAGTGCCCGCAGCGCGTCCGCGCGGCCGGCGCCCATGCGGATCTCGTGGAGCGTGCGCCGGGCCTCCTCCGACAGCGGGCCCGGCACGGCGTCGGCGGTGCGTTCGAGGGCCTGCTCGAAGCCGAGGCCGGCCTCCACCGAGATGACGAGGAGGTCCAGCAGGTCGGGCAGCGCGCGCTCGATCGCGTCGCGCCGGGCGCGCACGCGGCGGTCGAGCAGGAGGTCGGGGGCGAAGAACGACACCGCCCAGGCGAAGCCCCACGCCAGCACGCCCACCGGGCCGCCGAGCCCGGCCAGCCCGAAGACGGCGACGAACCACACCGCACCGGACGCCGCGCCGAGCACCTTCGCGACGAGGAACCGGTCGACCTCGTAGCCCGGAGGGTTCCCGGCGAGCACGAGCTTGCGCTTCAGGTTCGCGACGTAGCCGCCCGGCGTGAACCGGCGGGCGACGGCGAGCGCCGCGCTCGCGACGGGGGCGATGACCCGCTCGCCGATCGTCGCGAGCAGCTCCTGCTCGCGCACCGACGCGGCCGGTGCGCCGTATTCCTCGACGGCGCGCAGCGAGCGCGCGATCGCGCGGCGCGCCCCGAGCGTCGTGGACGCGGACCAGGCCCCCAGCAGGACGGCGGCGACGGCGAGCGCGACGGCGACGAACAGCACGGCTCAGTCCTCGATGTCGACGATCCGGCGGAGCCACACCCAGCCCGCGACGTTGGCGGCGGCGGCGACGACCACCGCGGCGACCCCGGCCGGGCGCGCGAAGAGCCGCTCGATGTAGTCGGGTTGCCACAGCCACAGCACCAGCCCCATCACCGGCGGGAACAGGCTGAGCACGACCGCACTGAGGCGTCCCTCCGCGGTGAGGGTGCGGACCTCGCGCCGGAGCTGTGCGCGCTTGGTCATCGTGTCGGCGACCGTGTCGAGGAGCGCGGCCAGGTTGCCGCCGACCTCCCGCTGGACACGGATCGCCATGACCGTCCACGCGAGGTCGCGTGACCGCATCCGCTCGGCCACCTCGGCGAGCGCGTCCTCCGCGGGCCGCCCGAGGCGGACCTCGGTGAACACCCGCTGCATCTCGCGTCGCACGGGCTCCCCCGCCTCCTCCGCGACGGTCTCGAGTCCCTGCATCAGCGAGAAGCCCGCCCGCAGCGAGCTCGCGAGGAGGGTGAGGGTGGCGGGCAGCAGCGCCTGGAACCGTGCGAGGCGCCGGTCGCGCCGGGCGGCGACGACGGCGTACGGCGCGACCGTCACCGCCGCCGCGACCAACAGGCCGACGAGCGGCGTCGCGAGGATCGACACCCCGAGGAACGCGAGGGCGCCACCGAGCGCCGAGTACACGAGCAGCTCCCCGGCGCGCACCGGGACGTCGGCCTGTTCGAGCAGGCGCTCGACGCGCGCGAGCACCCCTGCGCGCGCCGCGAGGTCGGTCGCGAGCTGCGCGCCCCGGCGGACGAACAGCGTGTCGGGCGGCCGCGCGGCGAGCGGCGCGTCGCCGCTGGCCGCGGCCGGTGCGAGCTCGTAACCCGCGAGGCGGCGCTCGACCCGGGCCTGGCGGCGGCCGAGCAGCACCGCGACGCTGGCCGTGAGCGCGCCGGCGGCCGCCATCGTGACGAGCACGACGAGGGGCCTCCCGGCGGCCGCGGCCACGACGGTCGGCCCGGTCACCGCAGTCCCACGACGCGGCGCGCGAACGGCTCGAGCGCGAACAGCTCGGGCGGGAGCACGATGCCGTGGTCGGCGAGCCGCTCGGAGAACGTCGGCCGGATGCCGGTGCTCTTCAGCCGGCCGAGGAAGCGGCCGTCGTCGTCGACGCCCATCCCGAAGTCGAACGCGTACAGGTCCTGCATCACGACGGTGTCGCCCTCCATGCCGAGCACCTCGGAGACGCTGGTCACCCGGCGCGACCCGTCACGCAGGCGGGTGAGGTGCACGACGAGGTCGAGCGCCGACGCCATCTGCTCGCGCACGGCCCGGATCGGCAGCTCCATCCCCGCCATCAGCGTCATCGTCTCGATCCGGGCGAGCGTGTCGCGGGGACTGTTGGAGTGGATCGTCGTGAGCGAGCCGTCGTGGCCCGTGTTCATCGCCTGCAGCATGTCGAGGGCCTCGGCGCCGCGCGCCTCGCCGACGATGATGCGGTCGGGGCGCATGCGCAGTGCGTTGCGGACGAGGTCGCGGATGCGCACCTCGCCCACCCCCTCGATGTTCGCGGGGCGGGCCTCGAGCGAGCAGACGTGCTCCTGGAGGAGCCGCAGCTCCTTCGCGTCCTCGATCGTCACGATCCGCTCGTCGTCGGGGATGAACGACGAGAGCACGTTGAGCATCGTCGTCTTGCCCGTACCGGTCCCCCCCGACACGACCGTGTTGAGCCGCCCGCGCACGCAGGCGTCGAGGAAGTGGGCCACCTGGGGCGTGAGGGTGCCGAACGAGATCAGGTCGCCGACGGTGTACGGGTCCTTGGAGAACTTGCGGATGGTCAGGAACGGCCCGCCGATCGCCACCGGGTGCACGACCGCGTTCACGCGCGAGCCGTCGGGCAGGCGCGCGTCGACCATCGGCGTGCTCTCGTCGACGCGCCGGCCGACCTCGGCGACGATCTTGTCGATCGTCCGCCGCAGGTGCGCCTCGTCCGCGAAGGTCACGTCGGTCGGCTCGATCCGGCCGCGCCGCTCGACGTACACGGCCTTCGGGCCGTTGACCATCACCTCCGTGATGCCCGGGTCGCGCAGGAAGCGGTCGATCGGCCCGTAGCCGAGCGTGTCGTCGGTCACGTCCTGGACGAGCTGCGCCCGCTCGGGGGCCGACAGCGCGATCGGCTCGGCCGGCCAGCGCCCGGGCGACGTGCTCGTGCACGAGACGGCGGAGGTCGTCCTCGTCGACCTGCCGGTCGGTCAGCATCGGCCCGACCTGCTCGACGACGAACTGGTGGACGCGGCCGCGCAGCTCGTCGAGCTGCGCGGCGCGCGTCGCCGACGGTGCCCGCTGGAAGTCCTGCCAGCGCGAGTACGGCTGCGACATGGGTGTCCTCCCGAGTGCCTAGCGGGGCGGCCGCCAGCGCCGGCGCGCCGACGGGTCGGGCTCGGCGGCGACGGCGCCCGTGTCGTCGCGCGTCCCGCCGGAGAGCGCCGACGCGAGCTCGCGCAGCGCGAGCGCCGCCGCCGACCGGGGCCGGTCGACGACCACGGGCACGCCGCGGTTGACCGCCTGCGGGACCGAGATGTCGGACGGGATGCGGAAGTCGGCGCCGACCCCCAGCGCCCGCTCCACGTCGGCGACGTCGAGGTGCACCCGCGCGTTCGCGCGGTTGAGGACGAGCCGCAGCTTCGAGCCGGCGACCGACAGCAGGTCGAGCGTCTGGATCCCGACCTTCAGGTTCTTGATGCTCGGGATGTCCATGCTCGCGACGAGGAGCACGTCGTCGGCCTCCTCGAGCAGGGCGAGCACGACGTCGTCGAAGTGCGGGGGCATGTCGACCAGCACGAAGTCGAACATCGTGCGCAGGAGGCGCACGATCGCCGACCATCGCCTGGGGCGGGATCGAGTCGCTCCCCGACGGCTCGACCGGCGCGCACAGCACGCGCAGGCCGGTCTCCTGGTGCGTCCCGAGGATCCCCTCCATGAGCTGCGCGTCCGCGGTGTCGATCGCCCCGGCGGCGTCGATCGTCGTGTGCACCGGCGGGACGCCGAGGAGCACCGCGACGTCGCCGAACTGGAGGTCGGCGTCCACGATCACGACCCGGTCGGGGTGCTCGAGCGCGAGGACCGCCGCGAGGTTGGTGGACACGACGCTCTTGCCGACGCCGCCCTTGGTGGAGAACGAGACGATCACCCGGCCGGGCGTCGCCGTCGCGGAGACCGGCGCGGTGCGGTTCGCGATCGCGAGCACCTGCTCGCCCACCCGCTCGATCGCCTGGCGGATCTCGTCTCGCCGGAGTCGATCGTCACGACGTCCCGCACCCCGGCGCGCAACGCCTGCTGGAGGAGCGGCAGCGACAGCGCGTCGGCGACGAGGACCACGCCCGCGGTCGGGAACGCCCGGCTCAGGCGGGCCGTGAGGGCGAGCCCGGTGTCGCTCGCGAAGCCGGGGCCGACCAGGACGACCACCGGCTCCCCGACGGTGAGCTGGTGGGCGACCTCGTCGACGCTCGCGAGCGGCGCGGGCGAGATGCCGGCCAGCTCGATCGTCATGCGGGTGCGGACCCGCTCGTCGGGCTCGACGGCCACGACCCGGTAGCGGGGCGCGCGCGTGCGCGCCGGCGCCCGTCATCGTCTCCGGTCCGCACGGTGCACGGCTGCGCCTCCCGGCCTCACGGCTGCGCGCGCGAGCTGCGGCAGCACCTCGTCGACGAGCGACAGCGGCTGGTCGAACAGGTTGATCGCCTCGACGATCTCCGTCGGGTTCTGGAAGTCGGCGAGGTCGAAGCCCGCCGGGTTCAGCGACAGGTAGACGCCGCCGCCGTGGTGCGTCATCGCCGCCGCGATCTGCTCGGCCTGGCGGGGCGTGACCGCGAGCGTGACGAGCCCGGCGTTGGCCGGGGTCGGGTCGCGGCGTCGTCGCCGTCGACCACCCCGTCGCCGTTCGTGTCGGTGGTGGCGGTCCCGCCGGCCGCCCCCGCGGTGGTCACCCGGTCGACGGCGAGGACCTTCGCCCCGGGCACGAGGAAGGCCGTGGTGCGCACCCCGGATCCCGTGCGCACCGCGGCGCCGGGCGCGGTGCGCGTGGCCGCGACCTCGAGCGAGAGGATCACGTTGACCGAGTCGCCCGGCACGACGAACCCGGCCACGCCCGGGCCTGGTCGAGGCTCAGGCTGATCGCCTGCATCCCCTCCTCGATCTCGAGGGCCGTGCCCTGGAGCTGGCCCCGCCGCACGAACAGGTCGGCGACCGCCGGGACGCCCTCGGGGATCGTCGCCGCCGCGATCAGGTCGCGGACCGCGGCCTCGCCGCCGGGCACCACCGGGTTGCGCAACCGGTGCGAAGTCCGCCCGGCGCATCTCCTCGACGACGAGCAGCTCGCGTGCGATGGCGTCGGCACCCGAGACGCCCGCGGGGCACCGGCTCGGCGGCGACGTAGACCTCGACGAGCTCCTGGTCCGCCTCGGCGCGCTCGTCGGCCTCGTCGGTGTACTGCCACACGAGCACGCCGGCGACCGCCGCGAGCACGACCGCGGCGACCGCGGTGACCACGCGCCAGTTGCGCACGCTTCCCCCTCGCCCCACCGGGGATGCCCGGGCCGGCCCGGGCGGCCGGGCAGTGCCGGCCGCGGACACCGGCCGCGGAACCGGACGTTCCGTCCAGATCGGACCGCAAGGTACAACCACGAAGCGTGTGCAACAAGTCGGAATTTCGGCCCGAAGCGCGCGACGGTGGTCACGCACGTCGCTCGGTGCCCCGGGGACGCGAGCGCGAGCCGGCCGGCGGCCGCCCGCGCGGGCGTGGCGCGGCGAGCCGGCGCGGCGCCGGGCGGCGCTCAGCTCGGTGGTGGCCTCGGCCTCGCCGGGCTCGCCGCGCCCGCGGGCGTCGGCCGCGGGCCGCTCGGCCTCGGCGGCCTGGGCCTGGTAGTCGGGGCCGATGTAGTTGCCGTGCTCGTCGTAGGCGTGCTCGCCGTAGTACTCGCGGTACTCGGCGGCGACCTCGCCGCCCTCGGCGGCCTGCTTGATCGACAGCGAGATCCGGCGCCGGTCGAGGTCGATGTCGATGATCTTCACCCAGAGCTCCTCGCCGGGGGTGACGACCTGCTCGGGGGCCTCGACGTGGTGGCCCGCCATCTCCGAGATGTGCACGAGCCCCTCGATGCCCTCGCCGACCTGCACGAACGCGCCGAACGGCACGAGCTTGGTGACCCGGCCGTAGACGAGCTCGCCGACCTGGTGGCTGCTGGCGAACTCCTGCCACGGGTCCTGCTGGGTGGCCTTGAGCGACAGCGAGATGCGCTCGCGCGACAGGTCCACGTCGAGCACCTGCACGGTGACCTCGTCGCCGACCTGCACGACCGACGACGGGTGGTCGACGTGCTTCCACGACAGCTCCGACACGTGGACGAGGCCGTCCATGCCGCCGAGGTCGACGAACGCGCCGAAGTTGACGACCGACGACACGACGCCCTTGCGGATCTCGCCGGGCTTCAGGTTGGCGAGGAACTCGTCGCGCTGCTCGCGCTGGGTCTCCTCGAGGTAGGCGCGCCGGGAGAGCACGACGTTGTTGCGGTTCTTGTCGAGCTCGATGATCTTCGCCTCGAGCACCTTGCCGACGTACGGCTGCAGGTCCCGCACGCGGCGCAGGTCGACGAGCGACGCGGGCAGGAAGCCCCGCAGGCCGATGTCGAGGATGAGTCCGCCCTTGACCACCTCGATGACCGGACCGGAGACGACGCCGTCGGCCTCCTTGAGCGCCTCGATCGTGCCCCACGCGCGCTCGTACTGGGCCCGCTTCTTCGAGAGGATCAGGCGGCCGTCCTTGTCCTCCTTCTGGAGGACGAGCGCCTCGAGCTCCTCGCCGAGCTCGACGACCTCGTGCGGGTCGACGTCGTTGCGGATCGAGAGCTCCTTGCTGGGGATGACGCCCTCGGACTTGTAGCCGATGTCGAGCAGCACCTCGTCCGAGTCGATCTTGACGACCTTCCCGGTGACGAGGCTGCCCTCGTCGAACTCGACGATCGTCTGGTCGATCGCGTCCTCGAAGGACATGTCGCCGAGGTCGTCCGCGACGATCTGGGTCTCCGTGACCGCCGGCTCGTCGCCCGACGCGTCGGTCGGTGCGCCCGGCGTCTCGCCCTCGGCGACGACGGGGCCGAGGTCGGGAGCGGTCGGTGTCCGTCTGCTGGTCCAATACTTCGTTCCTGGATCGGTGGGTGGGACGGGTGACGGCCGGTGCGCGGGGATCCCGCCGGCGTCGGCGGGATGACCTCGTCACACGGCGCGCGCCGAACGGCCGCCCCGGCGGAGCGGCGCCCCACAAGGGTACAGGCGCCGTACGGGACGTCGGAAAGCCCGACGCCGCTCAGCGGGGGTCGGCGCGGCCGGCGGGCGACGAGCAGGTGCTCCGAGCGGTCGACCGACGGTGGCCGCCGTGCGTAGCCGGCCGGGGTGCACGCCGTGGATCGCCTCGACCTCGAGGCCCGCGTCGCGGGCCGAGCAGCGCGAGCTCGCGGGGCGTGAAGCACGTCGTCCACAGGTCGAACTCGCGCTCGTCCCCCGCCGCGTTCGCAGGGTCGTGCGCTCGTGGAGCACACCGGTGCGCGCGTCGAAGTCGTTCGCCCGGTCCGAGGTCGCGGACCGCGAAGTAGGCGTTGAACGCGCTGACGGCCAGGCGCCCGCCGGGCCGGAGCGCCGCGGCGAACCGCGCGAGGACGCGGCCCTCGTCGTCCCGCCCGCCGAGCAGGCCGAACCCGCCCTTGGCACAGGCACACCACCGCGTCGAACTCGGCGTCGAACGTGAGCTCGCGCACGTCCGCCACCTCGAACGTCGCGCGGTCGGCGAGCCCCTACGACTCGGCGTGCTCGCGCGCCAGCGCGACGAAGTCGGGTGAGTGATCGACGCCGACGACGTGGAACCCGCGGCGCGCGAGCTCGAGCGCGTGGCGGCCCGGCCCGCAGCCGGCGTCGAGGACGCGCGCGCCGGGCGGCGGCGACAGGACTCGTCGAGCGAGGAACGTCGACCTCCTGGGCTCGGTGCCGGTGGTGAAGGCCTGGACGCGCCCCGTGCCGGGCGCCCAGTACGCCGGCCCGAGGAACGACGGCGATGTCGTCGAACCAACCCGCGCGTGGCGGTCGACCGATCTCCACGCCACGGGAGGCTACGGCCGGACGAGCAGCGACGTGCCGCGCGTCGCGCGCCGCCGACCGGCCAGCCCGGCGGCGCGCAGCGCGCCGACGAGGGGGGCGTCGGTACGGGCGAGCGACGCAGTCCGACGCCGTGGCGGTCGAGCCACTCGGCGCCAGGCGCCGCGCGGCGTGCGAGGACCGCCGCTCTGCTCGCGGATCCGAGCGCGGCGCCGTACAGGTCGTTGCGCGGGTCCATCGACACGAGCACCCCGGGGCCGCGCGCGTAGACGATCCACCCGCCCTCGACGTAGCCGTTGAGGACGCGGCACCCGGCAGGGACCGCCGCCGCCGACCGGACCGGCGCCGAGCGCCGAGGTGACCGGCCGGAGGTCGCGCAGCGCGCCGCCTGCACGGCGGCCAGCACGGCCAGGCCGGCGAGGAGCCCCACGACGCGCGGGTCCACGACGTGACGCGACGCGGGCGGGACGCGCCCGCGGGCGCGCCGCGGGCGGCACGCGCGAGCGCGAGCTCCGGGGACGAGCAGCACCACGCAGAAGCGGGAGGTTGCGGCGGGCGTCGAGCGCCATCGCGCCGACGACGGCGAGCGGCGAGCACGACGCTCGGGCGGCGGACCAGCGGCCCGTGCGGGACGAGCGCGAGCAGCGCGAGGCGCCCGCCGCGACGAGCGACCGCGAGCTGCAGGGAGCTCGACGGGTCGATCGGGCTGCCACTCGAGGATCCCCGCCGCCTTCGAATCCGACGCGCACCGTCGAGCGAGGCCGTGTAGGCGCCGAACCCGTAGGGGTTCGCGCAGCCCGGCGAGCGCGGCGACCCCCGCGACCGCGGCCGGGCGGGCGCACGCGGCGGCGCTCGAGGACCGCGACCCCGCCGCGACGAGCGCGACCACGAGCGACCCCGGCGAGTGAAGCGTCAGGTGGAGGTTCGACCAGGCGGCCACGAGGAGCGCCCGAGCGCGCGACGAGCCAGCGCCGAGACCGGCGAGGGCGTCCTTCGGCCGCACCGACCGCGACCGCGAAGCACACGAAGCTGACCGACTGCGGGCGCTCGACGACGAACGGGCTCGCGACGGCGGTCGCGACCGAGCGCCCACCCGTCGGCCGCCCAGGGCCGGGCACCGGCTCGGCGCGCCGACCAGTGGCAGGCGGCGGCGAACGCGACGCGGCCCGACCACGCATCACCGCCGCGACCGCGGCGCGCCCGCCGAGCACGGTGGAGCCAGCGCGGCGGCCGAGGTCGAACGCCGTAGCTGTTGAGGCGCCACGGTTCGCCGTGCGCCGTCCACGAGAACGGGTCGCGCCGGGGGATCGGCGCCCCGCTCGAGGATCCACTCCCCCGCCGCGACGTGCCAGAGGCCGTCGGCGTCGAACGGCGCGCGGGCCCGTTCGAGCGCGACGACGGTGGCGGCGAGGAGCGTGGCCGCCGCGGCGGCGCGCGCGGCGACCGGTCGTTCCGGCCGCGCGACGGCTGCTCGCGTCGTCGCGACGCGACACGGCAGCGGCCCCGCCCGGCATCGGGCGGTTGTCGCGCACGGTGTCCGCCGGGGGCAATGGGCCGAACGGCCCTGCGCGCGCCCGGGTTCCGCTACTTCGCCTCGGCCCAGTTGGGGCCGAAGCCGACGTCGACCACGAGCGGCACGCGCAGCTCGACGGCGTGCTCCATCACGTCGCGCACCACGGGCTCCACGCGCTCGCGCTCCTCGAGGGGCACCTCGAGCACGAGCTCGTCGTGGACCGTGAGGATCATCCGGCTCGCGAAGCCGCCCTCGTCGAGCGCCCGGTCGAGCCCGACCATCGCGAGCTTGAAGATGTCGGCCGCGGAGCCCTGCACGGGCGCGTTCTGCGCCATGCGCTCACCCATCTGGCGGATCCGGAAGTTGTCGGACGACAGCTCGGGGAGCTGGCGGCGCCGCCCGAGGATCGTCGTCGTGTACCCCCGCGCCCGGGCCTCGCGGACCGTCTCGCGCATGAACCCGGCGACGTTGGGGAAGGCGGCGAAGTAGGCGTCGAGGATCTCGCGGGCCTGGTCGGTGGGGATGTCGAGGCGCTGCCCGAGGCCGTACGCCTCCATCCCGTAGGCGAGGCCGTAGTTGACGACCTTCGCGAAGCGCCGCTGGAACGGGCTGCACCTCGTCCTCGCCGACCCCGAACACGCGCGCCGCGGTGGTGGTGTGGATGTCGGCGCCCGCCTCGAACGCCTCGATGAGCCCGGGATCCTCGGACAGGTGTGCGAGGACGCGCAGCTCGATCTGCGAGTAGTCCGCGGTGAGCAGGCCGCAGCCCTCGTCGGCGACGAACGCGCGGCGCAGCTCCCATCCCTCCGCCGTCCGCACCGGGACGTTCTGCAGGTTCGGCGACTCGCTCGAGATCCGGCCCGTGGTCGTGGCGAGCTGGTTGAACGTGGCGTGGATGCGCCCGTCGGCCTGCACCAGCGGCGGGAGCGCGTCGGCATAGGTGCTGCGCAGCTTCTCGACCTCGCGGTACTCGAGGAGCACCGCGACGATCGGGTGGGCGTCGGCCATCTTCTGCAGCGAGTCGGCGTCGGTCGACGGGCCCGTCTTCGTCTTCTTCACGGGCGTCAGCCCGAGCTTCGTCGAACAGGATGCGCCGGAGCTGCGGGGTCGAGTTGACGTTGAACTCCTCCCCCGCGTGCGCGTGGATCTGCGCCTCGAGCCGCCGGCAACGGTCGCCCGAGCTCCTTGCCGAGCGACTCGAGGTAGCCGACGTCGATGCGCACGCCGGCGTCCTCCATCCGGGCGAGGACCCGCACGAGCGGTCGCTCGACCCGTTCGTAGAGGTCGACGAGCTCGCGCGAGACGAGGGCCTCGGCGAGCGTGTCCGCGAGGCGCACGAGCACCGCGGCGCGCCGGCCCGTGTCGTCGGGCCCGCGGTCGCCGTCGAGGTCGAGGGTCCCTTCCTCCCGGTCGGGCGAGCGGACCTCGATCCCGAGGTGGCGCAACGCGAGGTCCTCGAGCAGGTACCGCCCCTCGCCCGGGTCGAGGAGGTACGCCATCACGGCGGTGTCGCGCAGGGGCGCGACGACGTCGACCCCGATGCCGTGCATGAGCTCCTTCGCCCGGTGCGCGACGAGGTCGGCGGCGCCGGACGCGAGGTCACGGAGCGCCTCGTGCACCGCGTCGTCGCGCAGGAGGTCCCCGTCGAGGTAGGTGACCGCGTGATCCGTCGCGACCGCCAGCCCGAGCACGCGACTGCGGCCGGCCGCCCCCTCCCAGCGCGGTTCGAGCGCCACGTGCGCGGCGCGGCGCGCGTCCCGCAGCGCCTTCGCCGCGGCCTTCGCGTCGCGGGCGCGCGTGACCTCGACGTCGAGCGCCTCGGCCGCCGGCGCCTCGGCGACCTCGCCCACCGCGTCGAGGATGCGCGGCAGCAGCGTACGGAACTCGAGCTGGTCGAACAGCACGCGGACCTTCTCGCGGTCGAACGCGCCCTGGCGGAGCTGGTCGGGTTCGACGCCGCAGTCGACCCCCCGGTCGAGCCGCGACATCTCCCGGTTCTTGAAGACCCGGTCGCGGTGCTCGGCGAGGTTCTGGCGCTGCTTGGGGGGGAGCTCGTCGAGGTGCTCGTAGATCCCTTCCAGGCTCCCGTAGGTCGTGACGAGCTTCGCGGCGGTCTTCTCGCCGATCCCCGGGACGCCCGGCAGGTTGTCGCTCGTGTCGCCGCGCAGCGCCGCGTAGTCGGGGTACTGCTCGGGCGTGACCCCGCCGGTGCGCTCCGCGATGCCGGCCTCGTCGTAGAGCGCGTAGTCGGAGACGCCGCGTCGGTTGTAGAGGACCTTCACGTGCGGGTCGTGCACGAGCTGGAACGCGTCGCGGTCACCCGTGACGACCACCACGTCGAGGCCCTGGGCGGCCGCGCGGGTCGCGAGCGTCGCGATCACGTCGTCGGCCTCGACGCCGGGCACCTCGAGCTGGGCGATCTCCAGCGCGTCGAGCACCTCGTGGATGAGCGGGAGCTGGGACGCGAACAGGTCGGGGGTCTCCTTGCGCCCGGCCTTGTACTCGGGGTCGAGGTCGTACCGGTACGTGCTGCCGCCCGGGGCGTCGAACGCGACGGCGACGTAGTCGGGCCGCTCGTCCGCGAGCACCTTGGTGAGCATCGACGTGAAGCCGTAGACGGCGTTCGTGACGGTGCCCGAGCGCGTGGCGAGGTCGGTCGGCAGCGCGAAGAACGCCCGGTAGGCCAGCGAGTGCCCGTCGAGGAGGAGGAGCTTCGGCATCCCGCGGGCATCGTACGCGCCGCACCCGGGCGTCACCCGGGGCCGCGGGCGGACCGGTCAGGGCGGGGTGAGCGCGCCCTCGACGACGTCGCGCGCGACCTCGTGGATCTTGCGCCGGGTGTCCATCGCCGTCTTCTGGAGGAACCGCCAGGAGGCACCCTCGCTCAGGCCGTGGTCGTCCATCAGGCGGCCCTTCGCGCGGTCGATCAGCTTGCGGGCCTCGAGCCGCTGCGCGAGATCCGCGTTCTCCCGCTCCAGCGCGACGATCTGCTCGAAGCGGCCGCGCGCCATCTCGATCGCCGGGAGCAGGTCGCTCTTCTGGAACGGCTTCACGAGGTAGGCCAGCGCGCCCGCCTCGCGCGCCTGCTCCACGAGGTCGTGCTGGGAGAAGGCGGTGAGGATCAGCACCGCGCAGAGGCGCTCGCCGGCGATCGTGCGCGCCGCGGTCAGGCCGTCCATCCCCGGCATCTTGATGTCGAGGATCGCGAGGTCGGGCTTCAGCTCCCGGACCAGCTCCACCGCCTGGTCGCCGCGCCCGGTCTCCCCGACGACCTCGTAGCCCTCCTCCTCGAGGATCTCCTTCACGTCGAGGCGGATGATCGCCTCGTCCTCCGCGAGGACCACGCGGACGGGTCCGGCGCTCGTCGTGCTCACGTTCGCTCGCTCCGGGCCGAGGGTCACGACGGCAGCTCGGCCGCCATCCGGTCGAGCAGCGCGTCCTGCTCACGCTGCAGTTCGCTGATCGCCCGCCGCAGCGACTCGCGGTGGCGGAGCTGGGCGTCCGCGTGGCGCCGCACCTCGTGCGCCTCGGCCTCGGCGAGGGGGGTCTCCGACACGAGCGCCCGGAGCCGCGCGTCCTCCGCCTCCGCCTCGAAGAAGTCGCACTGCTCCTCGGCGACGGCGAGCTCGGCGCGCAGGCGCCGGAGCCGGTCGCTCACGTCGATGAGGCGGCGCTGCAGGAGCGTGCGGGTCATGGGCGCGGCATTCTACGACGCAGGGCGCCGGCCCGGGACGCCGAGGACCCGCGGGCGTGCGGGCGCCCGCGCCGGGCGGCGGCTGTGGCAGCGTGGGGGCGTGCAGACGCCGCGGCACGCGATCTTCACCCCCGAGCACGACGCGCTGCGGGCGAGCGTGCGGCGGTTCGTCGACACCGAGATCCGCCCGTTCGTGGACGACTGGGAGGCGGCCGGCCGGTTCCCCGACGACGTGTTCCGCCGGTGCGGCGAGCTCGGGTTCCTCGGGCTGCACTACCCGGCGCGCTGGGGCGGTTCCGACGGCGACCTCGCGAGCGGCGTCGTGTTCGTCGAGGAGCTCGCACGCGGGAGCGCCGCGGTCGCGATGGCGGTGTCGGTGCAGACCGACATGGCCACCCCGGCCCTGGCGCGCTTCGGCACCGACGCGCAGCGCGATCGGTGGCTCCGGCCCGCGATCGCGGGCGAGCGGATCGGCGCGATCGCGATCACCGAGCCCGACGCCGGCTCCGACGTGGCGGCGGTCCGCACGAGGGCGGAGCGCGACGGGGACGTCTGGCGCCTCAACGGAACGAAGATGTACGTCACGAACGGGACGCGCGCCGACTTCCTCACCCTCGTGGCGCGCACCGGTCCGGAGCCGGGTCACCGCGGGATCAGCCTGTTCGTCGTCGACACCACCCTGCCCGGTGTGCGCGTCTCACGGTCGTTGTCCAAGCTCGGGATGCGCGCGAGCGACACCGCCGAGATCGCGCTGGAGGACGTCCCGGTGCCCCACGACGAGCTCGTGGGCGGCGAGCCCGGCGACGGCTTCGCGCAGCTCATGTGGCAGCTGCAGTACGAGCGCCTCGCCGGCGCCGCCGCCTGCGTCGGCCACGCCGCCCAGGTGCTGGAGGACACCATCGCCTACGCGCGGCAGCGCCGGACGTTCGGGCGGCGGCTGGTCGACCACCAGGTGGTCGCGCACGGCCTGGCCGACGCCGCGACCGAGCTCGAGGCGGCGCGCGCCCTCCTGTACTCGACGGTCTGGCGGGTCCAGGCGGGCGAGTACCCGGTCGCGGAGATCTCGATGGCGAAGAAGTACTGCGCGCAGGTCCAGAACCGGGTCGTCGACCGCTGCCTGCAGGTGCACGGGGGTGCGGGGTACCTGGAGGAGACCCCGGTCGCCCGCGCGTACCGCGACGCGCGGCTGCAGCGCATCGGCGGGGGCGCCGACGAGATCATGAACGAGGTGATCGCGAAGCGCCTCGGCATCACCGGCGGCCCCGACGGGCGCTGAGCCCGCCGCGTCCCCCGCACCCCCTTCCCCCCGATCCCGCGATCGGTGGTCCAGATCCGCGCCCGCGTGACCGATACAACAGTTCGGCGTCACGCCGACGGGCGGTTCCGGGGAATTCACGCCCGGTTCACACGGTTCGCCCGGGTATGTCTGGTACCTTCGACCGTCGGGCATGGGGGCACGGATGCACCGAGTGGGCAGAGTGGCGGCCGCCCTCCTCGTCGCGTCCGTCGCCGCGGCGGCCGCCGCCCCGGGCGGGGCATCGGTGTCGGACGCACCGTCCGTCGAGGCGGCGCAGGCCCGGGTCGACGCGGCCCGTGCCGAGGCCGATGCCGCCGGCCGCGCGTACCTCGGGGCCGTCGCCGAGCTCGGGCGGCTCGAGGCGCGGATCGCGGCCCTGTCCGAGCGGATCCCCCGCATCGAGCGCCGCATCGAGTCGCTGCGCACGCTGATGCGCGAGCGGGCCGCCGAGCTCTACCGGGAGGGCGGTGGCCGGGCCGGCCTGCGCGTGGTCGGCGAGGTCGTGTCGACGGGCGACCTCGTCGAGGGCGGGCGGATCGCGAAGCTGGCCGAGGCCGCCCAGCAGGACGTCGAGGACGCGGCCGACGAGCTGGCCGCGCGCGAGGCGGCGCTGCGGCGCGACCGCGACGAGCTCGCGGCCGCCCGCGAGCGCCAGGAGGCCCTCGTCGCGGAGGCCGACCGGCGCGCGAAGGAGCTCCAGGAGGCACTCGCGCGTGCGACGGCCGAGCTCCGCACCGTCGAGCAGGAGGAGTCCCTGCGCCGGTACTTCGCGATGGTCGCGGCCCAGCAGGCGGCCGCCCGGGCGGCCGAGGACGCCGCGAAGGAGCGCACCGCGCCCCCGCCGCCACCGCCGAGGCAGCAGAAGCCCCCGGCCGCACCCGACCTGGCCGCGAGGATCCCCGTCGACTCGCTGGTCTGCCCGATCGCCGGCGTCGTGACCTTCTCCGACGACTGGGGCCAGCCGCGGTCCAACTGGCGCGTGCACCAGGGCACCGACGTGTTCGCGGCGGCCGACACACCCAACGTCGCGGTCGCCGACGGGATCGCGCGCCGACGGGTGGGCGGGCTCGCGGGCAACGCGATCTGGCTCCACACCGCCGACGGCAACGCGTACTTCTACGCGCACCTGTCGCGCTTCGAGGGATCGTTCGGGCCCGACGGGACGCGTCCCGTCAAGCAGGGCGAGGTCGTCGGGTACACCGGGAACACCGGCAACGCGGCCGGCGGGCCGGTGCACACGCACTTCGAGGTGCACCCGCAGCAGGTCGGCCCGGTCAACCCCTACCCGTTGCTGCGGGTCATGTGCGCGGTCGAGGGCGGCTTCGAGCCTCCCCCGCCGCCACCCCCGCCCGGCGACGCGACCGTGACCGCGCGACCCGAGCGCCGTTCGCGATTCCGCGCCGGGCGCCTCGTCGCAGCAGACGGGAGCCGCCTCGTCCCGCGTGCGGCGATCTCGACTGTCACCGGCCCGGCGAGCACGTCGATCGTGCCGGCCGGCGAACTCGAACGAACGTCGCCGAGCGCGGACACCGTCGCGCAGTCACGACGACCCGACGGCCCGGAGAACCGGACCACTTCGCCACGGCGCGACCTCCGCCGGACCGGGCTCGGGTGCCTCGGCAGGATCGCGCGACCGGGTCGTCGCACCCTGGCGCAGCGCAGCGACGAGGTCGCCCGTGAGCCTCGCTCTGACGTCGATGCCGTCGGTCCCGGGGATCCGACCGCGCGCGATCTCCGTCTGCAGCCAGCCCGCCGTCGGCCCGATGTCCGGCCACAGCGGCGAGGTGAAGTACCGGGTCTCCGGCGGGACCTGCGACAGCAGTGGCGAGTGCGCGACCGCGACCACCACGTCCCGGGACCCGAGCACGACCCGGTCCCGGTTCGCGAGCTGGTCGGCGTTCCACGGCACCGCCGCGGCCAGGAGCACCAGGGGCAGGGCGCCCGCCCACGGCCGGCGCCGGGCGAGCACCTCCGCACCCGCGGCCACGAGGGGGAGCGCCAGCGCCGCGACCACGTAGGCGTAGCGGCCGCTGTCCGCCCCGCCGAGCCGGGCCCGGGCGACGCCCGTGAGGGTCGCGAAGGACACGAGCGCGGCGACGAGCCCGGCGGGAAGGGCGACCGGCGCGGTCGCACGGACGCGCAGCGCGACGCGGGCCGCGGCGGCGATCCCGATCACCGCGACGGCGCCGAGCGCGAGCGCGGCGCCGCGCCACCGGCCCAGCCCCTCGAACCCCGCGCGCGTCATCTCGGCGACGAACGAGACGACGCCGCGCGCCGACCGTCGTCGTGCGCGCGGCGCGCGCCCGTACGCGACGAACCACAGCCCCGTAGGCGGCGGCGAGGGGCGCGGCGTGCAGCAACGCGAGCCGCCAGCCGCGCCGCAACCAGACGGCGACGCGACGCCGGCACCATCGCGACGCCGACGCCGGAGCTCATCAGGCCGACGGCACCGATCGCGACGCCGAGCGCGTCGCGACGCGATGCGGGCCCGTCCCGGTCCGCGAGGAGCAGGTGCGCGAGCCCGCAGGCCAGCGCCCCGGTCAGCGTGACCTGGAACCCGTACAGGATGTTCTCCGAACCGGTGCCGAAGAGGACGAGGGCGGCGGACGTGCCGAGCGCGATCCAGCCCCGGGCCCCGAGGCGCCGCGAGACGAGGTACAGCAGCGCGACCGTCCCGAGGTGGGCCAGCACGACCGGGAGCTGGTACGGGCAGGTACGTGTGGAGCCCGAAGACCCCGAAGTTCAGCCGGTACAGGAGCACCGGGACGGTCACCCAGTGGCCGTTGTGGGACTCGAGCAGGGTCCCCGGCCGCGACAGACCGCGGTCGACGAGGAAGGACCACTCGTCGGCGAAGAACCACTGCTCACGGCCGAACCACAGCAGCACGGGGAGCGCGACCGCGCCCGCGGCCAGGAGCCCGACCGCCCCGGCCATCCGCATGCGTTCGGGTTCACGCGCCGTCCGGGGGACGACCGCACCCGCTACGGCCACGAGGCCTCGCGCAGAGAGGGTCGTGCGCGCTCGCCCTCCGGTGGGAGCTCGTAGTCGGTCGAGAACACGCGCCGGTAGCAGCGGATCATGTCGACGATCGTCTTGTAGATGTTCTCGGGCGAGGTCGACTTGCCGCTCGCCGAACTCGCGCGGGAACGTCTGGATGCCCATCTCCCCGACGCGGTAGCCCTTGAGCATCGTCTTGATCGCGATCTCCGCACCGATGAACGGGCTGTCGGCGCGCAGGTCGAGCTGTTCGACGATGTCCTTGCGGACCAGCCGCAGACCGGTGCTGACGTCGCGGAAGCGCGTGTAGAAGAGCCGCCGGAGCAGGCGGTTGTAGACCTGCGAGATGACGATCCGGAGCCCCGAGTAGCGCCGCACGTACCGGAACGTGATGATCAGGTCGTAGTAGTCGCGCAGCCGCCAGAGCTTCTTCAGGTCGTACAGGTCGTACTCGTCGTCGCCGTCGGTGAAGCAGATCCACTCGTTGCGGCAGGCCGCGAGCCCGGTCCGTACCGCCGCCCCGTAGCCGCGGTTGCGGGGTGGTGGATCACCCGGACCTGCGGGTGGTCGCGGGCGAGCCCGTCCGCGATCTCCCCGACCGGTCGGGGCTGCCGTCGTCGACGATCACGATCTCGAAGTCGTCGGTGAGGTCGCGGCACACCCGGAGCGCCTTCTCGGTGACGCGCCGTACCGTGCGCTCGTCGTTGTAGACCGGGAAGAAGACGCTGAGGCTGTCGGCGCGTCGCTCGGACGCCGTCGCATGTCAGAAACTCAAGCGCCGGTAGATCGGCCAGGGCAAGAGCCCGAGCAGGAATGTGACCGGCCGCCACCATCTCGGCAAGTGCGCGAACCGCCGCGGTCGGTTCAGATCGTCGGCGATCGACTCCGCGATCCGCGCCGGGTCCGCGACCGGCAGCGCGAGCGACCGGCCGCGGGACATCGCCGTGTCGACGTATCCGAGCACGTACACGCCCACGTGGACGCCGGAGCCGGCGAGCCGGTGCTGCATCGACCGGGCGTACGACTCGAGCGCCGCCTTCGCGGCCGAGTAGACGACGTTGCGCCGCCGCGGCGCGGCCGCGGCGATGCTCGACACGAGGACCACGGTGCCGTGGCGCCGCTCCTCGAAGAGCGCGACGAACCGGCTCGCGAGCTTCACGACCGACACGAAGTTCGCCCGCACCAGCGCGTCCAGCGCGTCCCATTCCTGCATGCCGTCGTCCGCGTCGTCGACGGCCCCCGCGGTCACCGCCACGGCGTCGATGCGCTCCAGGCTCGTGCGGCACCGGTCGAACCACACCTGCAGTGCGTCGTCGCCCCCGGTGAGGTCGACCGCGAGGGGCACCACCCGCACGCCGTGACGCAGGTGCAGGTCGTCGGCGACGGCGCGCAGGTCGCGCTCGTCGCGCGCGGCGACGACCAGGTCGTACCCGCGACGGGCGAGGCACGCCGCGAGCGCGCGGCCGACGCCCTGCGCTCGCGCCGACGACGACGGCACCGGGCCGCGCGGAGGCGGTCACAGCTCCAACCGCCGGCGCAACGCCGAGTCGAACCGGCGCTTCGGGTCGAACGCCTCGAGCGCGGCGGCGAACGCGTCGGCCCCCGGGAACAGGCGGCGGAGGGTGCGGGCGTCGAGGCGGCTGTCCTTGGCGACGTTGACGAGGGCGCCGTGGTCGAGCGGCGACGCGGTCGAGCGCGGCGAACAGCGCGAGGCTCTCCGGCCCGGCCGGCACGTCGACGGTGAGGCACACGCCGTCGTCGCGGAACCACAGGTGGCGCCGGGTCCCGCTGAACAGCTTGAGCGATCCGAGCGTCGCCGGGACGGCCGCGCGCCCGAGCAGCGTCCGGACCTCGCGCGCCGCGTCCGCCCACGCCGCGTGGGGCACGAGGAGCTGGTACTCGCGCAGCCCCCGGCGCCCGAACAGCGCGAAGTACGCCTCGTTGCCGTTGATCGGGAACGCCGCGTCGTGGACCGATCGCACCGTCGCGCGCCGCGTCCGTTCGCGCAGGGCGTAGAGCCGGTTGACGACGACGCTCGTCGGCCGCGAGTACGCGGCCACGGGACGGCGGGACGGGCCACCGAGGCGCATGGGGCCGTAGCGGGACCTGCTCGGGAGGTCGTCGGGCTCGAAGCGCTCCTCGTACACGACGCCCGCGCCGAACCGCCCGCCCCGGCGGTTGAGGTCGTTCCACGAGTACAGGGCGTCCGCGCGGCCGGCGAGCTCCTGCATGAGGTGCACGGCACCGTCGAGGTCGTCGACCGGGTGCGCGACGCGGCGCACGCTCCGGCCCGGGAGCGGCTGCAGGCGGAGGGTCCATGGCGACGATGCAGCCGGTCAGCCCCATGCCGCCGAGCGTCAGCTCGAACAGGTCGGGGGCCTCGGTGGGGCTGCAGCACACCTCGCCGTGATCGGGGTGCCACAACGTCAGCGAGACCACGTGGTCCGAGAAGTGGCCGACGCCGTGCTGCGTCTTGCCGTGGACGTTGAACCCGGCACAGCCGCCGACGGTGATCGTCGGGTAGCCCGGGAGCACCGGGAAGTAGCAGCCGTTCGCGACGGCGAAGTCGGTGAGGTCGCCCACCGTGACGCCCGGCTCGACGGTCACGACGCGCCGGTCGGCGTCGAACGCGAGGATCCGGTCGAAGTGCCGCACCGAGACGGTGTGCGCGCCCTCGGCGGCGCTCGCGAGGCAGTAGCTGAGGCCTGCGCCCCGGATCGCGCACGGCGACCGCCGCTCCAGCACGGCCTGCAGGCTCCGGTAGCGGTCCGGTTCGTGCAGCTCCGCGGTGCAGCTGCTCGGTCCCGTCGAAGCTCACGAAGCGCGCCGTCATCCCGGCTTGGCCCCGACGACGAGGAACTGGCGGCCGAACAGGCGCCACGCGGGCCGGCAGCGGAGGTACGCGCGGATCGCGACGGCCGGAGGGGCCGGCCGCCCGACCATCGTGAACGGGAGGAACCGCGCGACGACCTCCTCGGTGCGGAACCCGGTCACCTCGAGCGCCTCGGCGAGGGAGCGCTCGGTCAACGGCACGAGGTGGTCGAAGAAGTCCCAGTAGGCGCCGCCGACGCAGCGGATGTTGGGCCCGAGGCAGACGATCCGGCCGCCGGGCCGGAGGCAGCGCAGCGCCTCGCCGAGCGCTGCGGTGATCGCCTCCCGGCTCGGCAGGTGCTCGAGGAAGTTGCTCGTGAAGACCAGGTCGACCGACCCGTCGTCGACCGGCCAGGGCTGCGACGCCTCCTGGACGAAGAGCTCCACGGCCGGGTCGAGGTGGGCGCGGGCGTCGGGGTTCAGGTCGAGCGCGAGCCGGTGCGGCGCGTCGACGTGGTTGATGAAGTGCCCCCACCCGCAGCCGAGGTCGAGCACCGTGTCGGCCCCGCGCAGGTACCGGGAGAACCACGCGTCGACGAGCACCGCCCAGACGGCGCGCCGGTCCTCGTCGTCGGACCCGAACCGCCGCCGGTACTGCTCCCGAAGGTGTTCCCTCATCCGCCGGCCACGCTCCGGACGACCCGAACGCACTCGGCCGCCGAACCGCCGCCGTCGGCGCCGCCGCCGATCCTAGGCGTGCCCGGTGCGGCGCCGCCCCGGGGACGGGGACGCGACGGATCGTCCGACCCGGCTGGATCCGATGCAGGCGTTGGGGGATGATCGCGTGCCACGGCGGACACGGACCAGGAGGGATCAGGTGGCGCTCGTGCGCGGCGGCCGTCGGTTGCTCGCCGCACTCACGGTGCTGGTCGTCCCGGCGCTCGTCGTCGTCGCCATCACCCAGCGCGAGCGCGACGGCGACGGAGGCGGCCCCGCCCCGGGCCCGTCGGCGACCACCGCGCCCCGCGCGACGGTGTCGGTCGCCGGGGCCCAGGCGTCCGCGGACCAGCTCGCGGTGCAGCAGCTCACGGAATACGTGACGCAGTCGTTCGCGGCCGGGCCCGACGCGGGCCTCACGGCGCTCGCCGCGTCCGACTACCTCGTCTGGAGCGGCTCGTTCACCCCCGAGCAGTGCGTCCGCGGGTTCCGCCGGCAACTCGGCTTCCTGCTGCCGATGCGCCAGACCTGGACCCCCCGTCTGGACACGCTCGCACCGGCACGGAGCGCGAACCTCCTCGGCAGCCGCGACGGACGGCACTACGAGCTCGAGGTCGAGGTCACGCTCGAGAACCCGGCGACCGGCGAGCGCCTCGGCCCGGCCGTCCGCACCCTGGAGGTGACCGTGGTCCCCGACGGCACCGCGAAGCACGGGCTGCGCTGCGGGTCCTGAACCGCGTCGGCGGGCGGGTGCCGCAGGTCGGTGCCGGTGCCCGAGGTGGGATTCGAACCCACACGCCCTCGCGGGCAGCGGATTTTGAGTCCGCCGTGTCTGCCGTTCCACCACTCGGGCGAGTGGGCGTTCCCGCATGATGCCATCCGGGTACGCTCACGGCGTGGCGGAGTTCCTCGTCGGCATCGTCGTCGGCGCGTCGCTGGCCGGCCTGGTGATGATCGTCGTCGGCTCGCGCCGGGTGCGCGCGGAGCGCCCCCTCGATCGCGACGTCGAGACGAAGCTCCTGATGGGGCGGGATCCCGACGAGCCGACGATCCCCCCGCCGCCCCGGTCGCCGTCGGGGCCGTCACCCCACTACAGCGCCGCCGACCTCGCCCAGCTGCGCAACCTCGGCACCCCGCGCGGGCGCGCGCCGGCGCCGCCGCTGACGCGGCCTCACCCCGCCGGCGCGGGGGCGAGCGCGAACAGCAGGCGGGCCCGGCACGTCTCCTCCGTGCCGACCGACGCGACCCCGGCGCCCCACCCGCCGCGGGCGCTCAGCCGCTCGAGCTCGACGTGCAGCACGAGCTCGTCGCCCGGCCGCACGATGCGCCGGAACCGCACCCCCTCGACGCCGCCGAACAGCGGCAGCTTCCCGGCGTAGCGCGGGTCCGACAGCACGGCGACCGCGCCGGCCTGCGCGAGCGCCTCGAGTTGCAGCACGCCCGGGAAGATCGGGTTGCCCGGGAAGTGCCCGGCGAGGAACGGTTCGTCGCCGCGCACCGTGTAGCTCGCCTCGACCCGCTCCCCCGGGACCAGCACGCCGATCGCGTCGACGAACCGGAACGGCGGGCGGTGCGGCAGCAACGCGATCGGGTCGTCCGCAGCGGTCACGGCGGCACGCTACCCGCCCCTGCGTGACGGCCCCCCGCCGCCGGGCGGCGCCCGTCACGCGATCGACCGGCGCGTGTAACCCGCGCGACGCCGCCGCGGTCGGAGACTGCGCCGCCGCCCCGCGCCGCCGCCCCGGCGCGCCCGCCCGACCCCGGAGGTCCCCACCGTGCCCGTCGCCGTCGTCTTCCCCGGCCAGGGGACGCAGGCGCCCGGCATGGGCGGACCGTGGCGGGACCGACCGTCGTGGTCCGTGGTCGAGCGCGCCTCCGAGGCGCTCGGCGAGGACCTCGGTGCCCTGCTCACCGACGCGCCGGCCGAGGCGCTCGCCCGCACCAGCGAGGCGCAGCTCGCGGTCCTGCTCACCTCGCTCGTCGCCTGGGGCGAGATCGCCGCCCGGGTCCGCGAGCCCGTCGCGTTCGCGGGCCACTCGCTCGGGCAGGTCACCGCGCTCGTCGCGGCGGGTGTGCTCGGCATCGAGGACGGCATCCGCTTCGCGGCCGCCCGGGCCGAGGCCACGCAGGCGGCCGCCGACGCACACCCCGGCCGCATGGCCGCCCTCCTCGGCGCGAGCGAGGAGGTCGCGGCCGACGCGTGCGCGGCGGCGCCCGACGAGTGCTGGCTGGCGAACGACAACGCGCCGGGCCAGATCGTGATCGCCGGGACCCCCGACGGGATGGCGCGGGCCGTCGCCCGGGCGAAGGAGCTCGGGGTGCGGCGCGCGCTGCCGCTCGACGTGGGCGGCGCCTTCCACACCCCGCTCATGGCCGGCGCGCGCCCTGCGATCGCCGGCGCCCTCGCGGACGTGGCGCTGCACGATCCCGTCGCCCCGGTGGTGTCGAACCACGACGCGGCCCCTCACCGCGACGGTGAAGGGTGGCGGACGCGTCTGGTCGACCACGTCACGGTCCCCGTGCGCTGGCGCGGGTCGATGGAGACGCTGGCCCGCCTCGGCGCGACGACGTTCGTCGAGGTCGGCCACGGCTCGATGATCGCCGGCGTCGCGAAGCGGACCGTACCCGGTGTGCGCGTCGTGGGGTGCGCGCGGCCCGACGATCTCCCGGACCTGGAGGAGGCCCTGCGATGACCGCGATCGTCCATCCCGTCGGCGAGTGCCTGGTCGTGCCCGAGCGGGTCGTCGTCACGCCCGTCGTCGGCGTCTTCCGCCCCCGGGCGATCGAGGACGGATCGACCGTCCGCGAGGGCGACCTCATCGGCGTCGCCGAGTGCCTCGGCGGGACCTCCCCGATCCGCAGCCCGTTCGAGGGTACGTTCATGGGCATGCTCGCCTTCGACGGCGAACGGTTGCGGGCCGGGCAGCCGGTGGCGTGGCTGCGGGTCGCGTGACGGGGCTGCCCGTCGCACTCGCGGGGTGGGGCACCGCCGTCCCCGCGACGCGCCTCACCAACGCGCAGCTCGAGGCACGCGTCGACACGAGCGACGCGTGGATCGTCGAACGCACCGGCATCCGGGAGCGCCGCGTCGCCGGTGCCGACGAGACGACCGCGACCCTCGCCACCGACGCCGCGGCGGCGGCGATCAAGCGTGCCGGCCTGTCCCCCACCGACATCGACCTGATGATCGTCGCCACGGCGAGCCCCGAGCAGCCCCTCCCGCACACCGGGGCGTTCGTCGGGGAGGCGCTCGGGCTGCGCTGCGGCTCGTTCGACCTCGCGGCGGCCTGCGCCGGCTTCGTCTACGAGCTCGTCGTCGGTGCGGCGATGACCCGGATCGGCTACGAGCGGGTGCTCGTCGTCGGCGCCGAGACGCTCAGCCGCATCGTCGACCCGGAGGACCGCACGACGGTCGTGCTGTTCGGCGACGGCGCGGGCGCGGCCGTGCTGACCCCGGCGGCGGGCGGCGAGCCGAGCCTCCTCGCCTGGGACCTCGGCTGCGACGGCGGCGCCGCCGGCCTGCTCGAGATCCCCGCCGGCGGGTCCCGCCGGCCGGCGAGCGCCCGCACCGTCGCCGCGCGCGAGCACTACCTGAGGATGCAGGGCCAGGAGGTGTTCCGCAGGGCGGTGCGCGCCGTCGTCGACTCCGCGTCGGCCACGCTCGCGCGCGCCGGCCTCGCTGCCTCCGAGGTCGCGTGGTTCGTGCCCCACCAGGCGAACTCCCGGATCATCGAGGCCGCGGCACAGCGGCTCGGGATCCCGCCGGACCGCACGCTGGTCAACATCGACCGGTACGGCAACACGTCGTCGGCGTCGATCCCGCTCGCGCTCTTCGAGGCGGTCGACGACGGCCGCGTCAGGGCCGGCGACCTCGTGCTGGTCTCGGGGTTCGGCGCCGGGATGACGTGGGCGAGCGCGCTGTTGCGCTGGGGGGTCCGGTGACCGACCCGCGGGTGGCGTTCGTCACCGGCGGTTCCCGTGGCATCGGCCGCGCGACGGTCGTCGCGCTCGCGGCCGCGGGCCACCCGGTCGGGTTCTGCTACGCGGCCGACGAAACCGGCGCACGTGCGACGGTCGCCGCCGCGGAGGCGGGCGGCGGCAAGGTCGTGGCGGTGCGCGCCGACGTCGCCCGCGCCGGCGACGTCGACCGCGCGTTCGGCGAGGTGGAGGCCGCGCTCGGGCCGGTCACCGTCCTGGTCAACAACGCCGGTGTCACCCGCGACGGCCTGGTCGCCCGGATGACCGACGAGCAGTGGGGCGAGGTCGTCGCCACCAACCTGACCGGCGCGTTCCACACGATCCGGCGGGCCGCGAAGGCCATGATGAAGGCCCGATACGGCCGGATCGTCAACGTCTCGTCCGTGAGCGGGTTCTCGGGCCAGAGCGGCCAGGCCAACTATGCGGCCGCGAAGGCCGGCCTGGTGGGGCTGTCGCGCAGCGTCGCCCGGGAGCTCGCGCCCCGCAACGTCACCTGCAACGTCGTCGCCCTCGGCCCCGTCGCCACGGCCATGACCGATTCCATGCCCGACGAGTGGCGCGCGGCGATCGCCGACGCCGTACCGTTGGGACGGTTCGCGACCGCCGAGGAGTGTGCGGCGGTGATCGCGTTCTTGTGCTCGGAGGCGGCCGGCTACGTGACCGGCGCCGTCGTGCCCGTCGACGGTGGGCTCGGCATGGGCCACTGAAGCCGCAGGAACCAGGAGGAGGATCCCCGACATGGACCGCAACGAGGCGCTCGCCACGATCCGCGACGTCGCCGCCGAGGTGTTGAGCGTCGACCCGAGCCAGGTGACGGAGGACGCCCGCTTCAAGGAGGACCTCGACGCCGACAGCCTCGACCTCGTCGAGCTGGTCATGGGGCTCGAGGAGCGCTTCGACATCGAGGTGCCCGAGGAGGACCTCGAGGGGGTCACGACCGTCGGGCAGGCCGTCGACCTCGTCCTCGCCAAGGTCGCCGGCTGAGCCGCGCGCGACCTCGGCACGAGCCCGCGGAGGTGACCGTGGCCGCAGCACTCGACCACCGGGGGCGCCAGCGCGTCGCCGTGACCGGCCTGGGCGTGAAGTCGCCCGCCGGCCAGGACCTCGCGACGTTCTGGGACACCGTCGTCTCGGGGCGGCCCACCGCGGCGCCGCTGTCGCGCTTCGACGCGTCCGCCCTGCCGGTGCGCTTCGGCTGCGAGGTCGTCGGCTTCGACCCCGTGCCCTACCTCGGCGCCAAGGAGTCGCGCCGTGTCGACCGGGTCACCCAGCTCGGCTTCGCGGCCGCGGCCGACGCACTCGCGGACGCCGGCGAGGTCAACGCGGACCCGGCGCGATGCGCCGTCGTGATCGGGACCGGCATCGGCGGCCTGATCACCCTCGAGGAACAGGTCGGCGTCCATCTCACGAAGGGGCCGTCCCGGGTCAGCCCGTTCCTCGTGCCCATGATGATGGCGAACGCGACCGCGGGCACCGTCGCGATGCAGTTCGGCTGGACCGGGCCGAACCTCTGCGTCGCGACGGCGTGCGCAGCCAGTGCGAACGCGATCGGCGAGGCGGTCCGGCTCGTGCGCGACGGCAGCGCCGACGTGGTGCTCGCGGGCGGCACCGAGTCGTGCATGACCCCGACCGCCATCGCCGCGTTCGCCCGGATGACGGCCCTGTCGACCCGCAACGACGAGCCCGAACGGGCGTCGCGCCCATTCGACGCCGAGCGCGACGGGTTCGTCATGGGCGAGGGTGCCGCGGCGCTCCTGCTCGAGCGCTGGGACCGCGCGGTGGCGCGCGGCGCACGCATCTACGGGGAGATCGTCGGCTACGGCCGCAACGCCGACGCCTACCACATCACCGCGCCCTCACCGGGCGGTGAGGGCGCGGCAGCATGCATGCAGCTCGCCCTCGACGACGCGGGCCTCGCGCCCCAGGAGATCGGCCACGTGAACGCGCACGGCACCTCGACGCCGCTCAACGACGCGGCGGAGGCCGAGGCGATCCGCAAGGTGTTCGGCGACGCCGCGCCGCCCGTCACGTCGACCAAGGGCGTCACCGGGCACCTGATCGGCGCCGCAGGCGCCACGGAGGCGATCGCCGCGCTGCTCGCCATGACCCACGGGGTCGTTCCCCCGACCGCGAACCTCGAGCGCATCGGCGACGACGTGCCGGTCGACGTGGTGCACGGCGCGCCCCGCACGGTGGGCACGAGGGCGGTGCTGTCCAACTCCTTCGGCTTCGGCGGCCACAACGCGTCGCTCATCTTCGCCCCCGCGGGCTGACGATGCTGCTCGAGGGCAAGCGGATCCTCGTCACCGGGGTGCTCAACGACGCGTCGATCGCGTTCTCGGTGGCGCGCCGGGCCCAGGAGGAGGGGGCCGAGGTCGTGCTCACCTCCTTCGGGCGCGCCACGAGCCTCACCCGACGGGCGGCGCGGCGCCTCCCGGTCGAGCCCCCCGTGGTCGAGCTCGACGTCACCGACGACGCGCACCTCGACGCGCTCGCCGGGCGCGTCGGCGGCGAGCTGCACGGCGTGCTCCACGCGATCGGCTTCGCCCCCGAGTCGTGCCTCGGCGGCGGGTTCCTCACCGCCCCCTGGGACGACGTCGCGGTCGCGTTGCGCGTGTCCGCGTACTCACTGAAGGCCCTCGCGGTCGCGTGCCGGCCCCTGCTGGGCCGCGGCGCGTCGATCGTCGGCCTCGACTTCGACAACAGCGCGCAGGCCTGGCCGGTGTACGACTGGATGGGCGTCGCGAAGGCGGCGTTCGAGTCGACGGCGCGCTACCTCGCGCGCGACCTCGGCCCGCACGGCATCCGGGTCAACCTCGTCGCGGCCGGGCCCGTCCGTACGATCGCGGCCCGCAGCATCCCGGGCTTCGAGCGCTTCGAGGACGTCTGGAGCGACCGCGCGCCCCTCGGCTGGGACGTGAAGGACCCCGGACCCGTCGCGAACGCGTGCGTGGCGCTGCTCTCCGACCTGTTCCCGGCGACGACCGGCGAGATCGTGCACGTCGACGGCGGGTTCCACGCCGTCGGGGCGTGACGGGCCGGGTCAGGCCTCCAGGACCGACAGCACCTTCGGCACGGTGTCCTTCGGGCTCACCTTGTAGAAGGCACCCGCGATCCGGCCCTGCGGGTCGACGACGAACGCGCTCCGCACGATGCCCATGAACTTGCGCCCGTACATGGAGCGTTCGCCCCACGCGCCCCACTTCTGCGCGACCGCGTGGTCCTCGTCGGCGAGCAGCGGGAAGCCGAGCCCGTACTTCTCGTCGAACCGCTTCTGCTTCGCCGGCGCGTCGGGGCTGATCCCGACCACCGCGGCCTTCAGCTTCTTCAACTGCGGGAACGCGTCGCGCAGGTTGCACGACTGTTGCGTGCAACCGGGCGTGTCGGCCTTCGGGTAGAAGTACACGACCACCGGGCGCCCCTTGAAGTGGGAGAGCCGGACGGTGTTTCCGTCCTGGTCCTTCAGCGCGAACGCGGGGGCCCGGTCGCCGATCGAGAGCTGCGCCATGCCCGTAGCATGCCGCACGTGCCGCGCCCGTCGCCTGCCCGCCTCGCCGCGCCGGCCGATGCGGTGCGCCGGGCGGCACGCGAGCACCTCGGCGCCCGCGACCACGCGGACGGCACGCTGCGCTACCGGGCGTCGGAGGTGGCGGGCGACTACGAGGTGGTCCTCGACGTGCGCCCCGCGGGCGACGTCTCCGTCGTGGCGGCCCGGGCCGACGGCTCGCTCGGCATCCCCTTCTTCGGGTGGGCGTTCCGGCCGCTCGCGGGCGTCGCGCTGCGCCGCAACCAGGAGCACGCGCTCGCGACCCTGCGTCACGCGCTCGAGGGTGCGCCGCGCGCCGCGCCCGTGCGGCCGGTGCTCGGCCTCCCGCCGGTCGCGTTCGCCCCCGACCAGGCGCGGCTGCTGGCGACCGCCGCCGCGGCGCTCGCCGTCGTCACCTTCGGCGGTGCGCTGTTCGGCCAGTTCGCGGATCCGGTCAGCGAGTCGTTCGCGGCGTCGGACGCGCAACTGGGCGTCGCCCTGGCGGTCACGCGCCTCGGCGCGCTCGCCAGCCTCGTGGTCGCCGCGTTCGCGGACCGCCGCGGCCGGCGCCGGTCGATCCTCGTCGGCGTCGTCGGCTCCGCCGTCGCGTGTGCGGTCTCGGCCGTGGCGCCGACCCTGGAGCTCTTCACCGCGGCGCAGGTGCTCCAGCGGGCGTGCATGAACGCGACGGCGATCGTCGCGGGGATCGCCGTGGTCGAGGAGGCACCCGAGGGGGCCCGCGCGTACGCCGCCTCGATGCTCGCCCTCGCCGGCGGCTTCGGGTTCTCGTTCGCGGTCGTGGCGCTGCCCTTCGCGGACCTCGGACCGGAGGGCTGGCGCATCCCCTACGCCGCGGGCGCCGCGACCGTGCTGCTCGTGCCCCGGATCGCCCGTCACCTCGGCGAGACCGCGCGTTATCGCGCGCTGGTCGAGCGCGACGACGTCGCCCGCGGCCGGTTCCGCGAGCTCCTGGGGCGGCGCTACGGCCGCCGGTTCCTGCTGCTCGCGATCGTCGGGTTCCTCACCAACCTGTTCAACGCCCCGTCGTCACAGCTCATGAACAAGTACCTCCAGGACGAGCGCGGCTTCTCGAGCTCCGGCGTGGCGCTCTTCCGGGGTGTGACGACCGCGCTGCCCGGTCTCGTCGGGCTCCTCGTCGGCGGCCGCGTCGCGGAGCTGCGCGGCCGCAAGCCCGTCGCGCTGGCGGCGTTGCTCGCCGCCACGGTGATGCAGGTCGTGTTCTTCCTCCGGGGCGGCGGCCTCATCTGGGTCATGTCGGCGGGCGCGGTGCTCGCCGCGTCCGCGGCCGGGATCGCCCTCGCGACCCTCGACGCCGAGCTCTTCCCCACCGAGGTGCGCGGCACGTCGAACGGGTTGCTGCTCGTCGTGTCGGTGCTCGGCTCGGTCACCGGGCTCGTCCTCGCGGGTGCCCTCTCCGACCCGCTCGGCGGGCTCGGCCGCGCGATCGCGCTGTGCGGCGTCGCGGGGCTCCTCGCGGCGTGCTTCGTGCCCGCGTTGCCCGAGACCGGGTCGCGCGCGCTCGACGAGATCAGCCCGTCCGAACGGCGTACCGGCCACGGTCCCCGCGCTGCGGGCGCCTGAGCCGGTCCTCGACGGACCCGCCGTCCCCGAGGGACCGGTGCCGATGCCTACGGCGTGAACAGCATGTCGACGTAGGCCTCGAGCAGCTCCTCCACCGCACCCTGCGTCTCGGCCATCGCGGCCATGCCGTAGATCGGGGCCATCGAGCCGCCGGCCGCCGGGTCGGCGCGCACCTCGGCGACCGAGGCCTCGAGATCGTGCACGAACCGCTCCACGACACCTGGCGCGGTGTGGCGCAGCGTGACGCAGAGGTGGACCGACGGCGGGTCCTGCAGGCCGTTGAGGCTCCACCCCCGGTGGCCCATGACGTCGAGCACGCGGTACACGTCCACGGCGTCGTCGTCGGAGACGAACGCGACGTTCCACAGCGGGTCGCCGACGACGCGCAGGCCCTCGACGGACCGGATCCCCTCCTTCACACGCGCGGCGGCGTCGAGGATGCGGCGCGTCGCGTCGAGGTAGCCGTCCTGCCCGATGGTCACCAGCGCCGCCCAGCACTGCGCGCTGAGCGCGCCGGGGCGGGAACCCGCGAGGGTCGGCGAGAAGTAGAGGCCACCCGCCCACGACGCGGTGCGGTAGTACTGCCGGTGCCGCAGCTCGGCGTCTCGGTAGAGCACGACCGACGTGCCCTTCGCGCTGTAGCCGTACTTGTGCGTGTCCGCGGACATCGAGGTCACGCCCGGCACCCGGAAGTCGAAGGGCGGCACCGGGACGCCGAGGCGCTCCGCCCACGGGAGGACGAACCCGCCGAGGCAGGCGTCGGTGTGGAAGCCGACGTCGTGGGCCGCGGCGAGCGCGGCGAGCTCCTCGATCGGGTCGACGAGGCCGTTCGGGAAGCACGGCGCGGACCCGACGACGACGGCGGTGTCGCGGGTGATCGCGGCCGCCGTCGCGTCGACGTCGGCGCGGCCGTCGGCACCGACCGGGACGGTCACCTTGCGGATCCGGAAATAGTCGGCGGCCTTGTCGAAGGCGGCGTGCGCGGTGGACGGCACGACCATCTCCGGCCGTTCGATCCCCCGCTCGTACGCGCGGTCCCGGTAGACCTTCATCGCGAGCAGGATGCTCTCGGTGCCACCCGACGTGACGGTGCCGCACACGCCGGGGACGCCGCCGAGCAGGTCGGCCGTCATCGCGACGATCTCGGCCTCGAACTTCACGGTGCTCGGCCAGAGGTCGGCGTGGAGCGGGTTCGCCTGTGAGTTGACGGCGTAGACCTCGTTCAGGAAGTCGATGTGACCCGGGTCACCGTGGTAGACGCTCCCGGAGGCGTACCCGTCGGCCCAGCGGGGCCGTTCGCGGTCGCGCATCTCCCGCATCATCCGCAGCACCTCCTCGCGGGGGACGCCGTGGGGCGGGATCCGATCGAAGGTCGGGTACACGCCGCGGTAGGGCTTCACCGCGCGCTCGATCGACGAGGCGGTGTCCGTGCCGTCGTGCGTGCCGTCGTGCGTGCCGTCGTGGGTGCCGTCAGCCATGCGCGTTCAACCTCGCGTAGA
This sequence comes from Acidimicrobiia bacterium, assembly GCA_026002935.1. Taxonomy (GTDB): domain Bacteria; phylum Actinomycetota; class Acidimicrobiia; order IMCC26256; family PALSA-610; genus BPGH01. Next base: position 2,156,940 of record BPGH01000001.1, on the reverse strand, counting down.
CGCCGCGGGTCCGGTCGTGGATCGCGCGCAGCTCCCGGTACAGCTCGGTATAGGTCTGCGCGGTTGCGGGATCGGGGGTGTGGACCCGCTCGATCTTCGCGCCGGCGGCGAAGCCCTCGACCGAGGCCCGCCGGGTCGCCACCGCGCCGAGCAGCGCGGCGCCCCGTACGTTCGCGTCGAGCGGGTGCTCGACGACCCGGATCTCCCGGCCGAGCACGTCCGCCATGATCTGCGCCCACACCTCCGAGCGCGCGCCGCCGCCGACGAAGCGGAGCCAGGGGAACCGGCGGTCGGTGAAGCGCTCGACGGTCGCGAGGAGCCACCGGGAGTTCAGCGCGACGCCCTCGAGCACGGCCCGGGCGAGGTCGGCCCGGGTGGTGCGCAGCGAGAGGTTGTGCCACGCCGCCCGGAGGCGGTGGTCGTCGACCGGCGTCCGCTCACCGTTGAGCCAGGGCGTGAAGATCACGCCGTTGCTGCCCGGCGGTGCCGTCGCGGCGAGGCGGTCGATCCGGGCCAGCGCGTCGGCGGGCGCGGGTGGCGTCGCGAGGGCGTCGTCCGCGTGGAGGACCCGGTCCCGCAACCAGGTGAGGCAGGCGCCCGCGGTCTCCTGCTCGTTCGCCACGTAGTAGCGGCCGGGCAGCGGGGACGGGAGCGTGGCGACGCCGCGCAGCAGGTCCGTCTTCTTGAACGGGACGTGGCAGGTGATCCACGACGAGGTGCCGACGTAGAGATGACCCTCGTGGTCGCGCACGGCGCCCGAGCCGAGCGCCGCCGACTGCACGTCGGGGGTGCCGCCCGCGACCGGGATCCCGGCCGGGAGGCCCAGGGCCTCCGCCGCGGCCGGCGTGAGCCCGCCGATCACGCCCGTCGCGGGCACGAGCGTCGGGAGCTGCGCGCGCGGGACCCCGACCGTCGCTAGGAGCCCGGGGTCGTAATCGACCCGGTCGGGCCGGCGGTTGTCGGTCACCCAGTGCAGCGTGATCGAGTCGTGGGTCGCGACGGCCACGCCCGTCAGCACGTAGTTCAGCCAGTCCTTCGGCTCGAGGTACAGCCAGGTCGCGCGCGCGACGTCGCGCCGCTCGCGCTGCAGCCACAGGACGTGCGCGATCGAGTCCTTGCCCGAGCGCGCCGGGGCGCCCCCGGTGAGCCTGATCCAGCGCCGTAGCTTCCGCGGTCCGTAACCCTGGACCCGCAACCGGCCGCCGATCACCTCGCGCACGGCGGCGGCGCCGCGCGAGTCCATCCAGATGATCGCGTCGTGGAGCGGCTCGCCGTCGTGACCGACCGGGACGGTCCCCGACCACTGCGCGGTCACCGAGACCGCGACCACCGAGTCGGCCGCCCGTGCGTGGCCGACGAGCCGGCGTGCCGCGGCGCTCACCGCCCGCCACCACTCGGCCGGCGACTGCTCCGCGCCCCCGCCCTCGAGCAGCCGCAGCCCGACGGGCTCCGCGTCGCCGCCGACGAACGCTCCTCCCGTCGTGAACAGCGCGACCTTGGGTCCCGAGGTGCCGAGGTCGATCGCGAGGACGTACTCGGTCACGGGACCCGGCGACGCAGGCCGTGCCCGAAGAAGCCGCCCCGCGGGCGGGCGTGCGCGTGGTAGTGGTCGGGGATGTTGCGCATGTTGTCGTCGACGTAGTGCTCGAACGAGAAGTACCGGGCGACCACCCACGACAGGCGCTCGTGCATGTGGGCGAGATCGGCCTCGGGCGGATCGACGCCGTGACCGCGCCACACGACCATCGGCACGGCGCAGATCTCGCACTCGGCGATCCAGCAGATCTCGTCCTCGTGGAACCAGGGCGTGATCCGCGCCGCTTCGCAGAGATCGCACCCTTCCACACGATGATCCTGCGCCACGATCCGACTGTACCGCCGTGGTCGGCCCTGCCCGGGGGGCCGTAAGATGCCGACGCGATGAAGGGACTCATCCTGGCCGGGGGCACCGGTTCGCGGCTCCGGCCGATCACGCACACGAGTGCGAAGCAACTCGTCCCGATCGCGAACAAGCCGATCCTCTTCTACGGCATCGAGCACATGGCCGCGGCGGGGATCAAGCGCATCGGTATCGTCGTCGGCGTCGACGCCGCCGCGGAGGAGATCGTCCAGACTGTCGGCGACGGCTCGCAGTTCGGCGTCGAGGTCACCTACATCCGCCAGGACGCCCCGCTCGGCCTCGCGCACTGCGTCCTCATCGCACGCGACTTCCTCGGCGACGACGACTTCGTGATGTACCTCGGCGACAACATGCTCCAGCAGGACCTGCGCACCTTCGTCGAGTCGTTCGAGGCCCAGCGCAACCGGCAGCCGTCGCTGCACGAGGACGACGTGCGCCCGCCGGCGGCGCAGATCCTCCTCGCCCACGTCGACGACCCGCGCCAGTTCGGGGTGGCGGCACTCGACCCGGGTGGCGACGTGGTGCAGCTCGTGGAGAAGCCGAAGGATCCGCCGTCCGACCTCGCACTGGTCGGTGTCTACCTGTTCGACCGCCACATCCACGACGCGGTGCGGGCGATCCAGCCCTCGTGGAGGGGCGAGCTCGAGATCACGGACGCGATCCAGTGGCTGCTCGACCACGGCCACCGCGTGGTGCACGAGGTGTTGCAGGGCTGGTGGATCGACACCGGCAAGAAGGACCCGCTGCTGCACTGCAACCGCCTGGTGGTCGACACGCTCGAGCGGCGTGTCGACGGCGTGGTGGACGAGCGGTCACGGGTCGACGGCCGCGTGGTCGTCGAGGCGGGCGCGCGGCTCGAGAACTCGGTCGTGCGCGGACCGGCGATCATCGGGGCCGGCACCCGGTTGGTCGACACCTACGTCGGCCCGTACACGTCGATCGGTTCGAACTGCGAGCTGGTCGACGCCGAGATCGAGCACTCCGTCGTCCTGTCCGACAGCCGGATCGTCGGGGTGCACCGCATCCACGACTCGCTGCTCGGGCGGGAGGTCGAGGTCGTGAAGTCCGACGTGCGACCGCGGGCGATCCGCCTCATGCTGGGCGACCACTCGCGGGCAGAGCTGGAGTAGCGGCGTGGTACAGGTCGACGAGAGCGACGTCATCGCCGGCGTGTTCGTGGTCGAACCCGTGGTGCACGGCGACGACCGCGGCCTCTTCGTCGAGACGTTCCGGCGGGAGTGGATCCCCTCGGCACGCGAGATGATCCAGGCGAACCGCGCGGACCGCAGGGCCGGCGCGCTCGTCGGGCTGCACTACCACCTCCACCAGGCCGACTACTGGTACGTGCCCTACGGGCGGGCGCGGGTGGTGCTGCACGACCTGCGCGCGGGCTCCCCCACCGACGGCGCCACGCTCGCCTTCGACCTCGGCGCGCGCGCCGACGGCACCCACGACCACCGCGGGGTGTTCATTCCGCCGGGGGTCGCGCACGGGTTCGCGGCGCTCACCGACATGACGATCACCTACCTGGTCGACGGCTACTACAACGCCGCAGACGAGCTCGGCGTCGCGTGGGACGACCCGGAGATCGACGCCGACTGGGGCCTGACCGACCCCGTGCTGTCGGAACGCGACCGCCGGAACCCCAAGCGCGCCGCGATCGAGGCCCGCCTGCGGCCCGTGTGGCCGCTGCGCACCTGACGGCGGGCCGGCCGCGACCGACGGGCGGCGAGGACGGAACCGAACACGACACCGACCGGGACGGACGACGAAGTGAACATCTGCGTGACCGGGGCAGCCGGCTTCATCGGCTCCAACTTCGTGCGGTACTGGCTGGGCGAGCACCCCGACGACACGGTGATCGCGGTCGACGCGCTCACCTATGCGGGGAACCTCGCGAACCTGGAGGACGTGCGGGACCGCGTGGCGTTCGTGCACGGCGACATCGCCGACCTCGAGCTGATGGAGTCCACGCTGCGCGACCACTCGGTCGACGTGGTCGTGAACTTCGCGGCCGAGTCGCACAACTCGTACGCGATCGTCAACCCGGGCGCGTTCTTCCGCACCAACGTCCTCGGGACCCAGTCCCTGTGCGAGGCGGCGCGGCGGGTCGGTGTCGAGCGCTTCCATCACGTCTCGACCTGCGAGGTCTACGGCGACCTCGACCTCGACACCGACGAGATGTTCACCGAGGAGTCGCCCTACCGGCCCCGCACGCCGTACAACGCGTCCAAGGCCGGGGGCGACCACGCGGTTCGTGCGTACCACGAGACGTTCGGGCTCCCGATCACGATCACCAACTGCGCGAACAACTACGGGCCGTACCAGTTCCCCGAGAAGGTGCTCCCGCTGTTCACGACCCGCGCGCTCGACGACCAGCCGCTGCCGCTGTACGCGTCGACCCAGAACCGCCGCGAGTGGATCCATGCCCTCGACCACTGTCGCGCGATCGACCTCGTCCTGCGGCACGGCCGGGTCGGCGAGACGTACCACGTCGGCACCGGCGTCGAGCGCAGCATCGAGGAGATCGCCGACGGGGTGCTCGCCGCGCTCGGCAAGCCGTCGTCCCTGAAGACGATCGTGCCCGACCGCCCGGGCCACGACCGCCGGTACGTGCTCGACTGGTCGAAGATCCGCCGCGAGCTCGGCTGGGAGCCCCAGGTCGAGTGGGAGCAGGGCCTGGCCGACACCGTCGCCTGGTACGCGGCGAACCGCGACTGGTGGGAGCCGCTGCGCGACCGGGCCCCGGTGCAGGAGGACTCCGCCTGGGCCGCCACGCGCGGATGAAGGTCCTCGTCACCGGCGCCGCCGGCCAGGTCGGCCGGGAGGTCGTCGAGGCCGCGGCGGCCGGCGCGCACGAGGTCGTCGGGCTCGACCACGCGGCGCTCGACGTCACGGACGCGGCGGCGGTGCGGGAGGCGGTGCGAGCCGTCGCGCCGGGTGCGATCGTCAACTGCGCGGCGTTCGCCGCGGTCGACCGCTGCGAGACCGAGCCGGACGTCGCCTTCGCGGTCAACGCGGACGCCGTCCGACATCTCGCACGCGCCGCCGACGAGGTGGGTGCCTACCTGGTTCACATCTCGACCGACTACGTGTTCGACGGCCGCAAGCCGGACCCGTACGTCGAGACCGACACGCCGAACCCGCTCTCGGTCTACGGGCGCTCGAAGCTCGCCGGCGAGCAGGCGCTCGATCCCGAACGCGCGGCGATCGTGCGCGCGTCGTGGATCTGCGGCCGTTACGGGGCGAACATGGTGAAGACCATCCTGCGGCTCGCGGGCGAGCACGAGAAGCTGTCGTTCGTCTCCGACCAGCGCGGCCACCCGACGATCGCGGCCGACCTCGCCCGCATGCTCTGGTGGTTCGTCGAGGAACGGCCGGCGGGCGTGTGGCACGTGACCAACCAGGGCGCCGTGTCCTGGTACGAGTTCGCGCAGGAGGTGCTGCGCGCCAACGGCGACGATCCCGCGCGGGTGCTGCCGATCACCACCGAGGAGCTGCAACCGCCGCGTCCGGCACCCCGGCCCGCCAACTCGGTGCTGCGCAACCAGCGCCTGATCGAGGCCGGCGTCGAGCTCCTCCCCGACTTCCGCGAGTCGCTGGCGATCCTGGTCCGGTCGCTCTAGCCCGTCCCGGCACCGGCGGGTCGGGCCCGCCGCTGCCCTTACAGGCGGTCGACGATCGCCTGGGCGAACTCGCTCGTCCTGACCTCGGTCGCGCCCTCCATGAGGCGGGCGAAGTCGTAGGTGACGATCTTCTCGGCGATCGTCGCCTCGAGCGCCTTCACGATGTCGGCCGCGGCTTCTCGCCAGCCGAGGTGCTCGAACATCATCACGCCCGACAGCAGCACCGACGACGGGTTCACCTTGTCCTGGCCGGCGTACTTCGGCGCGGTGCCGTGCGTCGCCTCGAAGATCCCGTGCCCCGTGACGTAGTTGATGTTGCCACCCGGCGCGATGCCGATGCCGCCGACCTGTGCGGCGAGTGCGTCCGAGAGGTAGTCGCCGTTGAGGTTGGTGGTGGCGATGACGTCGAAGTCGTCGGGGCGGGTGAGCACCTGCTGCAGCGTGATGTCCGCGATGTTGTCCTTGACGAGGATCTTGTCGCCGGGCTCTCCGCCGCAGTCGTCCCACCCGACCGCGACGTCGGAGAACTCCTCGCGCGTCAGCTCGTAGCCCCAGTTGCGGAACGCGCCCTCGGTGAACTTCTGGATGTTGCCCTTGTGCACGAGCGTCACCGACTTGCGGCCGTTGGCGACCGCGTACTTGATCGCGGCGCGGATCAGCCGCTTCGAACCGGTCTCCGAGACCGGCTTGATGCCGATACCCGAGTCCTCCCGGATGTCCCAGCCCATGTGCTCCTTCAGGAGCGCGATGAGCCGCTTCGCCTCGGGCGTGCCCGCCTCGACCTCGAGGCCCGCGTAGATGTCCTCGGTGTTCTCCCGGAAGATCACCATGTCGACGAGCTCGGGGTGCTTCACGGGGGACGGCACGCCCGGGAACCACCGGACCGGCCGCAGGCAGACGTAGAGGTCGAGCACCTGGCGCAGCGCGACGTTCAGCGACCGGATGCCGCCGCCGACGGGGGTGGTGAGCGGGCCCTTGATGCCGATCAGGTGCTCGCGGAACGCCTCGACGGTCTCGTCCGGGAGCCACGAGCCGGTGGTGTTGAAGGCCTTCTCGCCCGCGAGCACCTCCTTCCAGGCGATCTTCTTGCCGTGCCGGGCGGCGGCGGCGTCCATCACGAGCTGCGCGGCGGGCCAGATGTCGACGCCGGTGCCGTCGCCCTCGACGTAGGGGATGATCGGCTCGTCGGGGACGTGGAGGGTGCCGTCGGGCTGCATCGTGATCTTCTCGGCCATGGCTCCGACGCTACCCGGCGCGCGCCGCGCACCCCCGCCTCGGCCCGTGGTCACCCCGACCGCGGCCCGCCGCGGTGACGGTGACCACGGGCGGGCCGCGCGGCGCGCGCCTCGGCCCGTGGTCACCCCGAGCGCGGCCCGCCGCGGTAGCCGCGACCACGGGTGGGTCGCGCGGCGCCCGGGGCCTCGGGGGTCAGCCGCCGAGGTCGGGACCGGGGAGCTCGATGCCGCCGTCGACGCGCACCTCGCCCGGCCTCGCCGTGCCGCCGGTCCCCGCCGGTCGGCTCCCCAGCCCCGCCTCGTCCAGCGTCCGCTCGACGAGGTTCGACTGCACCACGATCTCGACCCGGCGGTTGCGCGCCTTTCCCTGCGCGGTGGAGTTGTCGGCGATCGGTTGGGTGTCGGCGTAGCCCTCGGCCCGCAGCCGCGCCGGCGCGACGCCGTGCCGCTCGAAGAAGTCCGTGACCGCGGCCGCGCGTGCGCCCGAGAGCTCGCGGTTGGAGCGGAAGCGGCTCGTGGCGAGCGAGATCGGGTCGGGGTCCGTGTGCCCCTCGACGATGACCGGGTTGCTCAGCGGCGCGAGCGCCTCCGCGATCGCCACCAGCAGCCCGTCGGCCTCCGGCCGCAGGTCCGCCGACCCGCTGTCGAACAGCACCTGGTCGGTGACGACGGTGACGACCAGGCCCCGCTCCTCGATCCGCACGTCGAGGTCGCCGACGAAACCCCCTTGCGCGGCCGCCTCCTCGATGCGCTGCGCGACCTCCGTGAACGACTCCCGCTCGGACTGACGGACCTGGTCGGTCTGGTACTGCTCGAGCAGGCGCGAGAGCACGCTGTTGCTCTCCGGCTGGCGGTCCGGCCCGACCTCGCCGCCGACCCGCTCGGTCAGGCCCGAGCCGGTGCCGTCGAAGGGGCCCGCGCCGCCGTCGGTCGGGTCGAACACGCCGGTCGACAGTTCCCCGCCGCCGAGCGCCTCCGCGAAGCCGATCGACAGCTCCTTGAACTTGTCGAGGTCGACCGTCGACATGGCGAACAGGGCGATGAACATCGCCATGAGCAGCGTGAGCAGGTCGGCGTAGGGGATGACCCACGCCTCGTGGTTGACGTGCTCCTCGTGCTCCTCGGGGATCCCGTCGTCGCCTCCGTGCGACATGACCGCTCCCCCCGGCTCAGGCCGCTTCCGCCTCGGCGCGCGAGCTCTCGCGCTCCGACGGCGGCACGTGCGACATCAGCAGCTCCTCGACGACCCGCGGGCTCACCCCGGCCTGCATCGCCATCACGCCCTCCACGACGAGCTGGCGGTGCGCGACCTCCTCCTGCGAGAGGCGCTTCAGCTTGTTCGCCGCCGGGAGGTAGATGCCGTTCGCGAGGAACACGCCCCAGAACGTCGCGACGAACGCGGCCGCGATGCCGTGACCGATCGCCGCGGGATCGTCCAGGTGCGCCATCGTCGCCATGAGGCCGAACACCGCGCCGATGATCCCGAAGGTCGGCGCGAACACGCCGGCGTTGGTGAACCACTGCTGGCCGGCCTTGTGGCGCTCCCGCATCGCGACGATCTCGGCGTTGAGCGTCTTCTTCAGCGCCTCCGGGTCGGTCCCGTCCACCGCGAGCTCGATGCCCTTGCGGAAGAACGGGTCCTCGATCTTCTTCGCCTCCTCCTCGAGCGCGAGCAGGCCCTCGGCGCGCGCCCGGTTCGTGAGGGTGACGATCTGCTCGATCGTCTCGGTGGCCGAGTGCTCCTCGTTCCCCTTCATGACCTTCTGGAACACCTTGCCGATGTTCGCGGTCTCGGCGAACGGGTGGCTGATCATCACCGCGCCGATCGAGCCGATCCACACGATGAGGATCGCCGGGATGTTGACGAAGAGCATGACCGGGTCGGCGCCCTTCATGATGGCGCCGACGAACACGCCGACGACGGCCATCGCGAGGCCGACCATCGTGCCCTTCTCCATCACCCCTCCCTGGGTCCCCGGATGCGCCGGGCGGCGGCGCTCCCGACGTATCGGCCGGGCCCGTCGGCCGCTGTAGGGCGGAAGTCACACCCGCGGGCCGGCGGCCGCGCCGGGGGCCGGGCCCGTGCGACCTCGCGTCCGCGGACCGGCCCCGGGCAGCGGGGGCTCAGGCGGCGTCGAGTGCGGCCCGCAGCGACGCGACGAACGCCCGGGCCTCCTCCGGCCCCCCGCCCTCGAGCAGCCGCCGGACGAGGGCGCTGCCGACGATCACCCCGTCGGCGCCGGCGGCCGCCTCGGCGGCCTGCGCGGGCGTGGAGATCCCCACGCCCAGCAGCACCGGCCGGTCGGTGACGGCCTTGCAGCGGCGGCCCATCTCCAGCGCGTGGGCGGCGAGCGCCTCGCGCTCGCCGGTCACACCGAGCAGCGAGACGCCGTACACGAACCCCTGCGACCGCGCGCACAGCGCCGCGAGCCGCTCGTCACCGGTCGTCGGGGCGGCGAGCAGCACCGTCTCGACGCCGTGGGCGGCGGCCGCGGCACCCCACGGGTCGTCGCCCCGGTCGATCTCGTCGAACGGCAGGTCCGGGAGGATCGCGCCGTCCACCCCGGCGCCGGCGAGCGCGGCGGCCGCCCGGGCGTGGCCCATGTGGGCGATCAGGTTGTAATAGGTCATCACGACGAGCGGGACCCCGACGTCGAGCCCGGCGACGCCGTCGAGCACGCTCACCGGCGTCGCCCCGAGGTCGAGCGCCCGCTGCGACGCCTCCTGGATCGTGCGGCCGTCCATCACCGGGTCCGAGAACGGGATGCCGATCTCGACCGCGTCGGCCCCGCCGTCGACGACGGCCCGCACGACGTCGCACCACTGCGCGCCGAGGCCGCCCGTCACGTACGGGACGAGGAGCTTCGCGCCGGCGTCACGGCGCGCCCGCAGGTGGGCCTCGAGCCTCACGCCAGGTCGCCCGACCGCTCCGCGACCTGCGCCGCGTCCTTGTCGCCCCGGCCGGAGAGCGTGACGAGCACGTGGCTGCCCGCGGGGACCGCCCGGCCCGCCTCGCGCTCGAGCCAGCCGATCGCGTGCGCCGGCTCGAGCGCGGGCACGATGCCCTCGGTGCGCGCGAGGAGCCGGAAGCCGGACAGGGCCTCCTCGTCGGTGGCCGCGTGGTACTCGGCCCGGCCCCGCGCCGCGAGCATCGCGTGCTCCGGGCCGACGCCCGGGTAGTCCAGGCCGGCACTGATCGACGTCGCCTCGAGCACCTGCCCGTGCTCGTCCTGCAGGAACAGCGAGCGCATCCCGTGCACGACGCCGGGCACGCCCCGGTTGACCGCCGCTCCGTGGCGGCCCGACTCGAGCCCGAGGCCCCCGGCCTCGACCCCCACGAGCCGGGCCCGCGTGTCGACGAAGGCGCTGAACGTGCCGATGGCGTTGGAGCCGCCGCCGACGCAGGCGACCACGACGTCGGGGTCCGCGCCGTGCAGCGCCCGGAACTGCTCCCTCGCCTCGTCACCGACCACGCGCTGGAGCTCGCGCACCATCCACGGGAAGGGGTGCGGCCCCATCGCGGAGCCGAGGCAGTAGTGCGTGTCGGTGACCGTCGCGACCCACTCGCGCATCGCGTCGTTGACCGCGTCCTTGAGCGTGGCGCTGCCGGAGCTCACCGGCACCACCTCGGCGCCCAGCAGCCGCATCCGCCACACGTTCAACGCCTGCCGCTCGACGTCGACCGCCCCCATGAACACCGTGCAGTCGAGGCCGAACAGGGCCGCGGCGGTCGCCGTCGCGACGCCGTGCTGCCCGGCGCCGGTCTCGGCGATCAGCCGGCGCTTGCCCATCCGGCGGGCGAGGAGCGCCTGGCCGAGCACGTTGTTGATCTTGTGCGAGCCCGTGTGGGTGAGGTCCTCGCGCTTGAGCGACACCTGCACCCCGAGCCGCTCCGACAGCCGGTGGCACGGCGTGAGCGGGGTCGGCCGGCCCGCGTACGTCGCGAGCAGCTCGCCGTACTCGTCGCGGAACGCCGGGTCGTGCCAGGCGGCGCGGAACTCGCGCTCGAGCGCCTCCAGCGCCGCGACGAGCGTCTCGGGGGCGTAGCGCCCGCCGAAGTCCCCGAAGCGTCCCAGGTCCTGCGGCTCCGGGCCGGGCGGGCCGAGCCGGACCGGAGCACCCCGTGTGGGCTGCATCCGCCGATCCTACGGGAGCCGGACGCGCACCCCGCCGGCGGGAGAACGCGCCGGCGCGCGCGGTGTCAGTCGTCGACCTGCCAGTCGAACGGGCGGCGCGCGCCGGCCGAGGCCCCGTCGCGGTCGTCGTCGCCAGCGGCGAGGCGCAGGTCGAGGTCGGCGCGCTCGGCCTCGGCGGCGCCGCGTGCGGCCTCGACGAAGCGGCGCAGCTTGCGCGGGTCCTTGCGGCCCGGCGCGGCCTCGACGCCGCTCGCGACGTCGACGCCCCACGGCCGGACGCGCCGGATCGCCTCCTCGACGTTGTCGGGTGTCAACCCGCCCGCGAGCAGGAGCCGCACCCCGCCCGGCACGCCCTCCGCGAGCCGCCAGTCGAAGACCTTCCCGGAGCCGGGGTCGGGCGAGTCGACGAGCACGACGTCGGCCGGTGACGCGCCGGCCGACGCGAGGGCCGGGTCGCCCGCAGCGTAGGCCCGGATCACGAACCGCACCCGCTCGCGGATCCAGCGGACCTCCGAGACCGGCTCCTCGCCGTGGAGCTGCACCGCGTGCAACCCGATCCGGCTCGCGAGCTCGACGACCCGCTCGGGCCGCTCGTTGCGGAACACGCCGACCGTCAGCACCTCGTGGGGCAGGCGGCGCACGATCGAGCAGACCTCGTCCGGCCGGACCTGGCGCCGGCTCGGCGCGAGGACGAACCCGACGGCGTCGGCACCGAGCGCGGTCGCGAGGAGTGCGTCCTCCTCGTTCGTGATCCCGCAGATCTTCACGAACATGGGCCGCGCCCCCGTCCCGTCCCCGGCCGCCGCTCAGGCGTCGACCAGCCGGCCGTGGTTGAAGTCGTCGTACGCGGCCAGGTCCAGCAGGCCGTGACCCGAGTAGTTGAACAGGATGACCCGCTCCTCGCCGGACTCCTTCGCGGCGAGCGCCTCGTCGATCACGGCCCGGATCGCATGGCCGGTCTCCGGGGCGGGGACCTTCCCCTCGCAGCGCGCGAACTGCACGGCCGCCTCGAACGTCTTGCCCTGCGGGTAGGCGACGGCGTCCATGCGCCCGGCCTTCACGAGCAGGGAGATGATCGGCGCGTCGCCGTGGTAGCGGAGCCCGCCCGCGTGGATGGACGGCGGCACGAAGTCGTGGCCGAGCGTGTACATCGGCAGCAGCGGGGTCGTCTCCGCGGTGTCGCCGAAGTCGTACTCGAACGCGCCCTTCGTGAGGGTCGGGCAGGACGCGGGCTCGACGGCGAGCAGCCGGACCGCGGGGTCGGTGAGGAACGGCAGCGCGATGCCACCGAGGTTGGAACCACCGCCGCACGACCCGACGACGACGTCGGGCCGGACCTCGCCGGCGCGTGCCAGCTGCTCCTTCGCCTCGAGGCCGATCACCGTCTGGTGCAACAGCACGTGGTTGAGGACCGAGCCCAGCGAGTAGTGCGTGTCGGTGCGTGTCGCCGCGTCGCGTACCGCGTCGCTGATCGCGCTTCCGAGCGAGCCGGGGTGGGACGGGTCGTCGACGGGCGAGGGCACCACCTCGGCGCCCCAGGTCTCCATGAGCACCCGCCGGTACGGCTTCTGCTCGAACGACGCGCGCACCATGTAGACCTTGCACTCGAGCCCGTACTGCGCGCACGCGAACGCGAGCGACGAGCCCCACTGGCCCGCGCCGGTCTCGGTCGTCAGACGCGTCACACCCTCGCGGGCGTTGTAGTACGCCTGCGCGACCGCGGTGTTCGGCTTGTGCGAGCCCGCCGGTGAGACCGACTCGTCCTTGTAGTAGATGCGGGCCGGCGTGCCGAGCGCCTCCTCCAGGCGCCGCGCCCGCACGAGCGGGGTCGGCCGCCAGAGCCGCAGGATGTCGAGCACCTCGCCCGGCACGTCGATCCACGGCGCCGTGGCCATCTCCTGCTCGATGAGCGCGCCGGGGAACAGCGGCGCCAGGTCGTCGGGGCCCGCCGGCTCCCGCGTGCCGGGGTGCAGCGGCGGCTGCAGCGGCTCCGGCAGGTCGGGGAGCGCGTTGTACCACGCGCTCGGGATCTCCGCCTGGTCGAGCAGGAATCGCGTCTGCACCTTCAGCCCCTCCCTCGCACCGGGGTGGCCGCCATCGCGGCCACGAGCCCCCGGGGATCCCCGGCGCGCACCAGCGCCTCCCCGACCAGCACCGCGTCGAACCCGGCCGCGGCCATGCGCGCCGCGTCGTCGGCCGAGCGGATCGCGCTCTCCGCGACGGCGACGACGTCGGCCGGGATCAGGCGCGCGGCCGACTCCGCGACCCCGAGGTCCTCGGCGAACGTCGACAGGTCGCGGCTGTTCACCCCCACGACGCGGGCGCCGGCCCGCAGCGCCCGCTCCACCTCGTGGCCGTCGTGCGCCTCGACGAGCACCCCCAGTCCGAGCTCGCGAGCGAGCGCGTGGAGGTCCGCGAGCAGCGCGTCGTCGGGGAGCGCCGCTGCGATGAGCAGCACCGCGTCCGCGCCGATGGCGCGCGCCTCGTACACCTGGACCTCGTCGATCGTGAAGTCCTTGCGCAGCACCGGGATCGCGGTCGCCGCGCGGGCCGATTCGAGGTCGGCGACGGACCCGCCGAAGTAGGGCGCGTCGGTCAGCACCGAGAGCGCCGCCGCGCCGCCCGCCTCGTAGGCCTTCGCGGTCGGCACGGGATCGAGGCCGGGGGCGAGATCACCCTTCGACGGCGACCGGCGCTTCAGCTCCGCGATCACCCCGAGCCGGCCGTCCGGCCGGCGCAGCGCGCCCGCGAAGTCACGCGTCGGCGGCGCCTCGAGGGCGCGCGCCCGCAGCAGGTCACGCGTCCGCGGGTGCCGCAGCACGGTCACCTCGTCGCGCTTGGTGGCGAGGATCGTGTCGAGGATGCCCAGAGGCAGCGATTGTACGGCCCCTCCCCCCGGCGGCCGCGGGACGCGCGGCCGCTCCGGTCCCGGCCCGGGTGGGCCGAGTCGCACGGGCCGGGTGCCGCGGCTCACAATTCCCTCACGACCCGCTCACGTCAGGTGCCGATCCGGGCGTGACGATCCCCCTGTGATGGACCGCGGCACGATCCTCGTCGTCGACGACGAACCCAACATCGCGGAGCTCGTCGAGCTGTACCTGCGGCGCGACGGCTTCCGCGTCGTGACGGCGGGGACCGGGCAGGACGCGCTGCGCCTCGCCCGTGACCACGCGCCCCGCCTCGTCGTGCTCGACGTCGGCCTCCCCGACCTCGACGGGCTCGAGGTGTGCCGGCGGATGCAGGCAGCGGCCCCGGTGCCGGTCATCTTCCTCACCGCACGCGACGGCGAGATCGACCGGGTCGTCGGGCTCGAGCTCGGGGCCGACGACTACGTGACGAAGCCGTTCTCCCCCGCCGAGCTCGTCGCGCGGGTGAAGGCGGTACTACGCCGCGCCGAGGGCGGCGCGCCCCCCACCGACGTCCTGCGCGCCGGCGCGGTCGAGGTCGACACGGGCCGGCGCGAGGTGCGGGTGTACGGCGAGCCCGTGGCGTTCACGACGAAGGAGTTCGACCTCCTGCGCTTCCTCGTGCAGCGGCCCGGCCTCGCGCTCAGCCGCCAGCAGATCCTCGACGGCGTGTGGGGTCACGACTGGTACGGCGACGCGCGCACCGTGGACGTGCACGTCGCGCAGGTGCGCAAGAAGGTCGGGGGAGCAGTCCGGATCGCGACCGTGCGCGGCATCGGCTACCGGCTCGACCCGACGTGACCGCCCGCTGGTCGCTGCGAACGCGGCTGTTCGTCGCGTTCGTCGCCTTCGCCGTCGGCCTGCTCGCCGCGTCGTCGCTCGCGACGCACGTGCTCGTGCGGCGCGCGATCGAACGCGAGGCGCTCGACGACATGCGCGGGCGGGCCGACGAGCTCGTCACGGTCGCGGACGGCCTGCGCCTCCGGCTCCCCCGCGACGACCCCGGCACCCCACGCGTGGACGAGCTGCGGGTCGCCGTGGACCGGCTCCGGCGCTTCGGCCGCGCGCTGGAGCTGACCGACCTCACCGCGGTGGTGATCGGCCCGGACGGGGAGCTGGTGCAACCCGCGTACCTCGAGCGGGCCGGCGAGCGCCTCGACCTGCCGCCGGGGGTCACCCTCGACGACATCGACACCGCCGCGCTCCTCGCGGGCAGGGAGTCGTCCGGGCGGCGCGGCGACCTGGTCTTCCTGGCCCAGCCGGTGAGCGAGACGCAGCTCGGGAGCTTCGTCGTCGTCGCGACCGACACGATCGACACCACGGTCCTCGACCGGGCGCGCCCGTGGGTCGTGGTCGCGATCGCCGTGCTGCTGGCGGCCGCGGCGGGCGTGTCGGCGTGGCTCGCCCGGCGCCTGCTGCGGCCGGTCGCCGCGATCGAGGAGGCAGCGCGCGGCCTCGCCGCGGGCGACCTCGGCGCGCGCGCGACGCTCCCCGGCGGCGCCGACCCGGAGCTCCGGACGCTCGCAACGACGCTGAACGCGCTCGCGACGCGCCTCGAGGACCGGCGCGACGCGGACCGGCGCTTCCTCATGTCGGTCTCCCACGACCTGCGCACGCCGCTCACCGCGATCCGCGGCTACGCCGAGGCGCTCGCGGACGGCACACTCGACGCCGAGGACGCCGGCGGCCGCGCCCGCGCCGCGCAGGTGATCCAGGCGGAGACCCGGCGGCTCGAGCGCCTCGTGCGCGACCTGCTCGACCTGGCCCGGCTCGACACCCACGAGTTCTCGCTCACCCCCGTGCCGTGCGACGCCGCCGCGATCGCACGCGACGCGGCCGAGGCGTTCCGGCCCGCGGCCCGCGACCTCGGGCTCGAGCTCGCGGTCGACGCCCCCGCGCCCGTTCCCGCCGACCTCGACCCCGACCGCCTCGGCCAGATCGTCGCGAACCTCGTCGAGAACGCGCTGAAGTACGCGGCCCGGCGCATCGACGTCGCGGTCGCCGGCCGGGACGGCGGGTTCGAACTCGTCGTGACCGACGACGGCCCCGGGATCCCCGACGCGGAGCTGGGGCGGGTCTTCGAACGGCTCTACACGGCGCGCCAGGCCCCGGGCCGTCCCGTCGGCACGGGCCTCGGGCTCGCCATCGTCGGCGAGCTCGCCGCGGCGATGGGCGGGCG
Source organism: Acidimicrobiia bacterium (assembly GCA_026002935.1). Classification (GTDB taxonomy): domain Bacteria; phylum Actinomycetota; class Acidimicrobiia; order IMCC26256; family PALSA-610; genus BPGH01. The sequence continues at coordinate 2,140,958 of BPGH01000001.1, read as the reverse complement.
GGCCCGGGTCGACCGGCCCGAGGCCGACGGCATCCGGTTCGTCGTGTCCCTGCCCCGCGGCCCGGCCGCCGCGACCCGCTGACCCGGCGCCGGCGGCGCCGGGTCGCGCCGGGACCGCCGCGTCGCCCGTGCCGACCGGCTCAGAGCGCCTCGACGGTCGCGTCGCGTCGGCCCGCCGGGCCGTCGAGCACCACGCGGGCCGGGGGCTCGACCTCGCGCCGCACCATCGCGAGGCCCTCGCGGCCCGCGGCGGACGTCACGCGTCCCACCGCGCGGCCGCCCGCCACGACCTCGGCGCCCGCCTCGACCGGTCCGTCGGCAGCCCGGACGCGCCGCAGGAGCCGGTTGACGTGCCCGCGGGCGTCGATGCGGCAGACGAGCTCCTGGCCGACGAAGCAGCCCTTCGTGAACGACACCGCGCGCCGCTCGAGGAACGCCTCCTGGGGGATCGTCCGCTCGTCGAGGTCGCGCCCCATCCGCGGCACCCCGGCCGCGACCCGCGCCGCCTCGTAGCCGTCCTCCCCGCCCACGGCGAATCCCGCGGCGACGAGCGCGTCGCGGGCCGCGGCGACCGTCGCGCGCGGGCCGACCACGTCGATCCCGTCGGGCGCCGGGGCCCACACGCCCCGCACCACCCGCGCGTCCCGCCAGGCCCCGTGCCCGCCCACCGTGTCGCCGGGCGCCGCCCCGAGTACGGCCGCGGCGTCGTCGCGCGTCCCGCCGCGTGCCCGCACCGCGAGCCGTGCCGACGACCCGGAGCGGTCGTCGATCTCGGCCCGGACGCGGACCCGGAAGCGGCGGAGGCCCTCGGCCACCGCGGTCCCGAACCCGGCGTCGCACAGGCACCACCACTCGCCCTCCGACACGCGCAGCACGAAGAGGGGGGCGACGAGCTTGCCCTGGGGCTGCAGCAGCAGCGCCTCCACCCCTGTGCCGTCGCCCAGCGGGTCGAGGTCCTGCGAGAGCTGGCTCTGCAGGAACGAGGCCGCGTCGGGGCCGTGCACCACGACCAGCCCGGTATCGACGAGGAAGGCGTCGGCCACGGCGGGCTCCTTGTCCGGCGGTCGGGGCACCGCCCCGGGCTCAGCGTTCGGGGATCGGCGGCAGCTCGCGCGCGAGCGCGGCCGCCGTGAGCAACGCGCTCGCCTTGTTCCGGCATTCCAGGTCCTCGTCGGCGGGGACCGAGTCGGCGACGATGCCGGCCCCCGCCTGCAGGGTCGCCCGGCCGTCGCGCCAGACCATCGTGCGGATCGCGATCGCCGTGTCGAGGTTGCCCGAGAAGTCGAGGTAGCCCACGACGCCCGCGTACGGGCCGCGCCTGGTCGGCTCGAGCTCGTCGATGATCTGCATCGCGCGCACCTTCGGTGCGCCGCTCACGGTGCCGGCGGGGAACGTCGCGCGCAGCACGTCCACCGCGTTGCGGCCGTCGGCCAGCTCCCCGGCGACCTGGCTGGTCAGGTGCATGACGTGCGAGTACCGCTCGAGGGTCATCAGCTCCTCGACCCGCTCGGTCCCGAACCGCACGACGCGCCCGACGTCGTTGCGGGCCAGGTCGACGAGCATCACGTGCTCGGCCCGCTCCTTGGGGTGCTCGAGCAGCTCCGCGGCGAGCCTGCGGTCGTGCGCCTCGTCGCGGCCGCGCCGGCGGGTGCCCGCGATCGGCCGGCTGATCACGCGGCCGTCGCGCAGCTGCACCATCGGCTCCGGCGAGGACCCGACGATCGTGGCCTCCTCGTGCCGCAGGAAGTACATGTAGGGCGACGGGTTCACGAGGCGCAGCACCCGGTAGACCGCGAACGGGTCCACCGGCTCGACCAGGTCGAAGCGCTGGGCGAGCACGACCTGGAAGATGTCGCCGTCGAGGATGTGCTCCTTGGCGGCCTCCACCGCGCGGGCCCAGGCGCCCGGTTCGAAGTTGCGGCGCACCTCGGGCATCCGGTCCGGCTCGGCCCGCGGCGGCGGGCTCGGCACGTACGGCAGCGGCCGCGCGAGCTCGGCCACGGCGTCGTCGAGCCGGTCACGCGCCTGCTCGTACAGCGCCGCGAGGGTCGCGTCGTCGGCGCCCGGCGGCGGGTAGACGTTCTCGATCAGGTAGACGCGCTGCGCGAAGTGGTCGAACGCGAACACCTGCCCCGCGAGCGACAGCACCGCGTCGGGGTGGCCCTGGTCGTCGGCCGGGGGGTCCGGCAGGTGCTCGATCTCACGCACCGTGTCGTAGCCCAGCCAGCCGACGATGCCCCCGTGGAACGGCGGCAGCTCGGGCAGGCGCGGGGACCGGAAGCGCGCGAGCAGCGCCTCGAGCGCCGCGAGCGTCCCCCGGTCGGACGGCACTCCCGGGGGCGCGAACCCGCCGCGCCACTGGACGGTGCGCCCGCGGGTGACCATCGTCAGCGCGGGGTCGCGCCCGACGAACGAGAACCGGCCCCACCGCTGCGCGTGCTCGACGGACTCGAGCAGGAAGCCCTCGCGGTCGCCGACGAGCTTCACGTAGGCCGACAGCGGGGTCTCGAGGTCGGCGAGCACCTCTCGCCACACCGGCACGACCGTGTGGTCGCGGGCCAGCGCGACGAACTCGTCGGGCGCGGGGCGGCACGCCGCCGACCCCGACGCGAGCGCGGTCACCGCCGTCCCGGGTCGGCGCCGCCGCCGAAGTCGCGGAAGAAGCAGGTGCGCTGGCCCGTGTGGCAGGCGCCCCTCCCCTCCTGCTCCACGACGACGAGCACGACGTCCATGTCGCAGTCGTAGGCGACGCGGCGCACGTACTGGCGGTCACCGGAGGTCTCACCCTTGCACCACAGCTCGGCCCGGCGGCGGCTCCAGAACCACGTCCGACCGGACTCGAGCGTCCGCCGCAGCGCCTCCCGGTTCATCCAGGCGAGCATCAGCACGGCGCCCGTGCCCTCCTCCTGGACGATCGCTGGCACCAGGCCGCGCTCGTCGAAGGCGACCGCGTCGAGCTCGGCCTCGGTGTAGGGGACGGGCGTGGCCGGGGGCGACATGAGGCGACGATCGTAGCGGTCGGTCCCGGCGGGGACCGCAGCAGTCCGTAGACTCCGCCGCCGTGCGCGCGCCCCGCCCCGCGCCGCCGGTGGCCCCGCGGCGCCCCACGACCCTCCGCCTGCACGGCGACGAGCGCGTCGACGACTGGTACTGGTTGCGCGACCGCGACGACCCCGCCGTGCGCGCCCACCTCGAGGCCGAGAACGCCTACACCGAGGCGGTCCTCGCCCCGTTGCGGCCGCTGCGCGACCGGATCTACGAAGAGATCCGGTCGCGCGTCCAGGAGACCGACGCGTCGGCGCCGGTTCCGGACGGCCCCTGGGAGTACTTCACGCGCACGGCCGAGGGCCTCGACTACGCGATCCACTGCCGCCGCCCCCGCGGGGACGCCGACCCCGCGCACGAAGCGGTGCTGCTCGACGAGAACGCGCTCGCCGCGGGGCACGACTACCTCGCGGTCGGGGTCTTCTCCGTCTCGCCCGACCACCGGCTCTGCGCCTACGCGGCGGACACGACCGGCGGCGAGCGGTACACGCTGCGGTTCCGCGACCTGTCGACCGGCCGGGACCTCCCCGACGTCGTCGAGGACGTGACGTACGGGTTCGCGTGGGCCGGCGACTCCCGGAGCTGCTTCTACGTCCGGCCCGACGCGGCGTTGCGACCCTGGCAGGTGTGGCGCCACACGGTCGGCGAGCCGGCCACCGCCGACGTGCTCGTGTTCCAGGAGGACGACGAGCACTTCTTCGTGACGGTGCGCCGGTCGCGCAGCGAACGCTTCGTGTTCGTCGAGACCGCGTCGAAGACCACCTCGGAGGCGTGGTTCGTGCCCGCCGACGACCCCGGGGCACCGCCGCGCGTGGTGGCCCCGCGCGAGCCCGGGCACGAGTACCACGTCGAGCACCACTGGGACGAGGAGCGCGGCGACCGGTTCCTCGTCGTCACCAACGCCGGCGGCGCGGCCCGCAACTTCAAGCTCGTCGCGGCCCCCGCCGTCGATCCCGCCCGCCAGTACTGGACCGACCTCGTGCCCCACCGTGACGACGTGCGGCTCGAGGCGGTCGACGCGTTCGCCCGGCACCTCGTGTGCACCGAACGCCACGAGGGTCTGGTGCGGCTGCGCGTCCTGTCCGTGGAGGACGGCTCGGCCCACGACGTCGCGTTCCCCGACCCCGCCTACACCGTGTGGATCGGGCCGAACGCGCAGTACGACACGGCCACCCTGCGGTACGGCTACACCTCGCTGGTCGCGCCGGTCACCGACGTCGACCACGACATGGACAGCCACGCGTCGACGGTCGTGCGGACGCAACCGGTGCTCGGCGGCTACGACCCCGCCGACTACGTGTCCGAGCGGATCTGGGCGACCGCGGGGGACGGGACCCGCGTCCCCATCTCCCTCGTGCGGCGCCGCGACGTCCCCGCCGACGGCCGTGCCCCCGGGCTGCTGTACGGCTACGGCTCCTACGAGCACTCGGTGGACGCGGCGTTCCGGTCGTCACGCCTGTCGCTGCTCGACCGCGGCTTCGTGTTCGCGATCGCCCACGTGCGCGGCGGCGGCGAACTGGGCCGCGAGTGGTACGAGGCGGGCCGGCTCGGCCGGAAGATGAACACGTTCACCGACTTCCTCGCGTGCGCGCAGCACCTCGTCGAGCACGGCTACGTGCACCCGGGCCGGCTGGTCGCGCGCGGGGGCAGCGCGGGCGGGCTGCTGATGGGCGTCGTCGCGAACCTCCGGCCCGACCTCTTCGCGGGCATCGTCGCCGAGGTGCCGTTCGTCGACGTGATCACGACGATGCTCGACCCGTCGCTCCCCCTGACGGTCACGGAGTGGGAGGAGTGGGGTGACCCGCGCGACGCCGAGGCCTACCGGTGGATGCGCGCCTACTCCCCCTACGACAACGTGCGCACCCAGCCCTATCCGGCGATGCTCGTCACGACCGGGCTGCACGACCCGCGCGTCCAGTACTGGGAGCCGGTCAAGTGGGTCGCCAAGCTGCGCGCGCACACCACGTCCGGGCGCCCGATCCTGTGCCGGGTCGAGCTCGACGCCGGCCACGGCGGCCCGTCGGGCCGCTACGACGCCTGGCGCGAGGAGGCGACGGTCCTCGCGTTCGTGTGCGACGCGGCGGGGGTGTCGTGAGCGGGACCGAGGAGCTCGCGCTGCACACCGCCGACGGCTGCGTCCTCGACGCGCAGCTCGCCCGGCCGGCGCCGGGCGCCGCTCGCCCGGCCGCGGCGGTGCTGTGCCACCCGCACCCGCGCTTCGGCGGGACGATGCGCAGCATCGTGATCTCGGCGCTGTTCGAGGCGCTGCCCGCGATGGGCCACACGACGCTGCGGTTCGACTTCCGCGGCGTCGGGCGGAGCTCGGGCGAGCACTCCGGCGGCCGGGACGAGCCCCTCGACGTGGTCGCCGCGCTCGACGGGCTCCGGGAGCGGGTCGGCGACGTGCCCGTCGTGCTCGCCGGCTGGTCGTTCGGTGCCGACGTCGCGCTCTCGGTCGGCGACCCCCGTGTGGGCGGGTGGGTCGCGATCGCGCCGCCGCTGCGGTTCGCGGGCGACCTGGCCGCGGTCGCCGCCGACCCCCGGCCGAAGCACGTGGTGCTCGCAGGCCACGACGAGTTCCGGCCCGCCGACGAGGTCGCGGTGGCCGTCGCGCCGTGGGCGAACACGACCGTCGAGGTGGTGGCGGGCGCGAGCCACTTCTTCGTCGGGCGCACCGACCGGGTCGTGGACGCGACGGCCCGGTTCCTCGCCCGGTACTGACCTGCGGGGCGCGCCCGGGGCGCCGGGCGCCCTACCGGACGGCGAGCGGCGCGGCGCCGAGGCCGTGGCGTTCGAGGAAGGTCGCCCGCTTCTCGAGCGCGGTGCGCCACGCGGCGAGGTCGACCTCGAAGTGGGCGCGGTCGCCGTCCTCGTACGCGTGCTCGAGCTCGTCGAACGCCTTGTCCTCGGCGTCGAGCAGCTCGCGGTAGCGGCGGAAGAAGTGGTCGTCGACCCCCCGCGCCGCGCCGTTCGCCGGGTAGTGCGCCTCGGGCATCTGCACCCCCTCGCTCGGGGCCGGTCCGGCAGACCGGCACCTCCGGCCACCGTACCGCGTCGCCGGTGGGCGCGCGACCGACGCCGGCGGGCGTCCCCGGGGCCCGCGGGTCGGCGCGTCGGCCCGGCGGCCCCGCGGGGCGGCGGGCGGGCCGCCGCGGCCGCTCAGGGCCGCACCACCAGGCCGTGCTCGGCCAGGTACCGCTTCGCGTCCCGGACGCGGTGGCGCCCGAAGTGGAAGATCGACGCCGCCAGCACCGCCGACGCGCCCCCCTCGGCGACGCCCTCGTAGAGGTGCGCGAGGGTGCCGACGCCGCCGCTCGCCACGACCGGCACGTTGACCGCGCCGCCGACCGCCCGCAGCAGGTCGAGGTCGTAGCCCGCCTCGGTGCCGTCCCGGTCCATCGAGGTCAGCAGGATCTCCCCCGCGCCCCGACCGCACACCTGCGCCGCCCACTCCACGGCGTCGAGCCCCGTCGGGCGGCGGCCCCCGTGGGTCACGACCTCCCAGCCGGCGCGCGGGTCGTGCGGGTCGCGGCGGCGGGCGTCGATCGCGACGACGATGCACTGCGCGCCGAACTCCGCGGCGCCTTCGTCGACGAGCGAGGGCTCGGCGACCGCGGCGGTGTTGAGCGACACCTTGTCGGCGCCGGCCCGCAGGAGGCGGCGCACGTCCTCGACGCCGCGCACCCCACCCCCGACCGTGAACGGGATGAAGACCTGCTCCGCGACCTGCTCGACGACGTGCACCATCGTGTCCCGATCGTCGGCCGAGGCCGTGATGTCGAGGAACACGAGCTCGTCGGCGCCCTCGGCGTCGTAGCGCGCGGCGAGCTCGACCGGGTCGCCGGCGTCGCGGATGCCGGCGAACCGAACCCCCTTGACGACCCGCCCCGCGTCGACGTCGAGGCACGGGATCACGCGGACTGCGAGCACGCGGCGATCGCCTCCTCCACGGTGAAGCGGTTCTCGTACAGGGCCCGCCCGGTGACGGCGCCCGCCAGCCGTCGGCCGTCCACGTGCAGCATCGCGAGCGCCCGCAGGTCGTCGAGCGAGGCGACGCCGCCGCTCGCGACGACCGGCACCCGCACCGCCGCGAGCACCGCGGCGAGCTGGTCGAGGTCGGGGCCGCGCAGCGTCCCGTCCCGCCCGATCTCGGTGACGACCAGTGCGCCCACCCCCGGGCGGTCGAAGCGCTGCGCGAGCGCGACCAGGTCGGCGCCCGTCGCCCGCTCCCAGCCGTGGGTCGCGACGTCGCGCCCCCGGGCGTCGAGGCCGACGGCGACACGCTCGGGGAAGCGCAACGTCAGCTCGTCGACGAGCTCCGGCCGCTCGACCGCCGCCGTGCCGAGCACGACGCGCGCGACCCCGGCCCCGATCAGCGCCTCGGCCGCCGCCGCGTCGCGCACCCCGCCGCCCGCCTGCACGCGGCAGGTGACGGACCGGCAGATCGCGTGCACGACGTCGCGGTTGGCGGCCCGGCCCGAGCGGGCCGCGTCGAGGTCGACGACGTGGATCCAGCGCGCGCCCGCGGCCTCGAAGCGCCGCGCGACGGCGACGGGATCGTCCCCGTACCGGGTCTCCCGCCCGTAGTCGCCCTGCTCGAGCCGCACGACGCGGCCGCCGAGCAGGTCGATCGCCGGGTAGAGGTCCATCAGCGCGCCGCGACGGTGCCGCGATCGGGCGCCGTGACGAAGTTGCGGAGCATCGCGAGCCCGTCGCGCCCGCTCTTCTCCGGGTGGAACTGGGTCGCCCACAACGGGCCCCGCTCGACGGCGGCCGGGAAGCGGCGCCCGTAGTCGCACCACGCGCTCACGACCGAGTCGTCGGCCGGCTCCGCCGCGTACGTGTGCACGAAGTAGCACCAGAGGGGGTCGGGCAGCCCCGCGCACAGGCGGCTCCCGCGGACCACCTCCAGCGTGTTCCAGCCCATCTGCGGGAGCCGCACCGACGCGGGGAGCGCGCGGACCCGCCCCGCGAGCACGCCGAGCCCCGGCTCCTCGGGCGACTCGTCGCTGCCCTCGAAGAGCATCTGCATCCCGACGCAGATGCCGAGGAACGGGCGCCCGTCGGTCGCCGCCGCCCGCGTGACCTCCTCGAGCCCCGTCGCGCGCAGCGCCCGCATGCAGGCGCCGAACGCGCCCACGCCCGGGAGGACGACCTTCGCCGCGTGCGCGACGACCGCCGGGTCGGACGTCAGCACGGCGTCGGCGCCGACGTGGCACAACGCCTTCTGCGCGGACCGGAGGTTGCCGATCCCGTAGTCGACGACCGCGATGCGGGACCCGCTCACGCCGACAGGGTCCCCTTCGTCGACGGGACGCCGGTGCCCTCGACCCGGACCGCGTCGCGCAGCGCGCGGGCCACCCCCTTGAACGACGCCTCGATCACGTGGTGCCCGTTGCGCCCGGCGACCGAGCGCACGTGGAGCGTGACCCGCGCGCCGTCGACGAAGCCCTTCCAGAACTCCTCCGCGAGCTGCGGGTCGAACGTCCCGATCCACTCGGCCACCGGGTCGACCTGGTAGACGAGGTACGGGCGGCCCGACAGGTCGAGCGCCACCTGCACGAGCGCCTCGTCGAGCGGGACGAGCGCGTCGGCGAAGCGCCGGACCCCGGCCTTGTCCCCCAGCGCCTCGCGGAGCGTGCTTCCCAACACGATCCCGACGTCCTCCACGGTGTGGTGCAGGTCGACGTCGAGGTCACCCTGCGCGTGCACCCGCAGGTCGAAGCCCGCGTGCTTGCCGAGCTGCTCGAGCATGTGGTCGAGGAACGGGATGCCCGTCGAGACGTCCAGGGCACCGCGGCCGTCGACGGCCAGCGCGACCTCGACGGTCGTCTCCTTCGTCTCGCGGCGCAGCGTCGCGGACCGGGTCATGCGATCACCTCCGGGAGTGCGGCGTCGAGGGCGGCGAGGAACGCGTCGTTCTCCTCCGGGGTGCCGACGGTGACCCGCAGGCACCCCTCGACGCCCGGCCAGCGCGAGAAGTCGCGCACGAGGACGCCGCGGTCCAACAGCGCCCGCCACAGCGCGTGCGAGTCCCCGTGCACGCGCACGAGGAGGAAGTTCGCGCCCGACGGGAACACCGTGAGCCCCGGGCGCCCGGCCAGGGACGCGAACAGGCGGCCCCGCTCCTCCACCAGCGCGGCGACGCGTCCCCGCATCTCCTGGACGAAGTCGAGCGCGATGGTGCCCGCGAGCTGCGTCGGAACGGACAACGCGTACGGCAGGAGCACCTTCGCGAGCTCGTCGGTCACCCACCGGGGCGCCACGGCGTACCCGAGGCGCACGGCCGCGAGCGACCAGACCTTCGAGTAGGTGCGCACGACCACGACCGGCGCGTCCTCCGCGACGAGCTCGAGCGCGCTCCAGGCCGCGAACTCGCCGTAGGCCTCGTCGACGACGAGCAGCGCGCCCACCCGGGCCGCCGCCGCCGCGAGCGCCTCCACGGTGCCGCGCGGCTCGACGGTGCCCGTCGGGTTGTTCGGGCTGCACACGAACACGACCGCCGGGTCCGTGTCGCGCACGAGGGCCGCGGCGGCGTCGGCGTCGACGGTGTGGTCGGGACCGCGCCGGCCGGCGACGACCGCGGTCCCGGTGACGCGGGCGATGTGCGCGTGGAGCGCGTACGTCGGCTCGAACACGACGGCGCGCCGCCCCGGGCCGCCGTAGGCGAGCAGCAGGGTCTGGAGCACCTCGTTGGAACCGTTCGCGCACAGCAGCCGCTCGGCGGGCTGGCCGAGGAAGTCCGCGAGGCGTGCCCGCAGCGCGGCCGCCGCCCGGTCCGGGTAGCGGTGGTAGTCGATCCCGCTGACGGCCGCGGCGAAGCGCTCGACGAACTCCCGCGGCGGCGGGAAGGGGCTCTCGTTGGTGTTGAGGCGGACGGTCGCGGGCACCTGCGGCGAGTGGTAGCCCTCGAGGCCCCGCAGGTCGTCCCGAGGCCGCGGGCGCGCGGTCACGGCGCGCCGCCGACGCGCCGGCGCACGGCGTCCGCGTGCGCGTGCAACCCCTCCGTCTCGGCGAGCACCTCGACGTACGGAGCGAGGCGCGCGAGCGCCCCCCGCTCGACCCCGACGACGTGCACACGCTTCTGGAACGTCCGGACGCCGAGCGCGCTCGCGAACCGGGCCGTCGCGCCGGTCGGCAGGACGTGGTTGACGCCCGCGACGTAGTCGCCGAGCACGGCGGGCGCGTCGACGCCGACGAAGACCGCCCCGGCGTTGCGGACCGACGGGACGAGCCCCTCGGCGCCGTCGACCATCAGCTGGAGGTGCTCGGGCGCGATCGCGTTCACCGCGGCCATCGCGTGCTGCGGGTCGTCGACGAGCACGACGCGACCGCCCGACGCGATCGTCGCGGCGGCGTCGTCGTGCCGGGCCAGCGTGCCGAGCGCGCGGGAGACGGCGTCGTCGACCGCGTCCGCCACGCCGGGGTCCCACGTGACGACGACCGCCGCGCCCCCGGGACCGTGCTCCGCCTGTGCGAGGAGATCGGCCGCGACGAGCTCGGGCGGGGCCGTGGCGTCCGCGACGATCGCGATCTCCGAGGGACCGGCGATGCCGTCGACGCCGACGACGCCGGTCACCTGGCGCTTCGCCTCCGCGACGTACGCGTTGCCCGGGCCGACCACGACGTCGACGGGGCGGATCGACTCCGTGCCGTACGCGAGCGCGGCGATCGCCTGCGCGCCGCCGACGCGGTGGATCTCGTCGACGCCCGCGAGCGCCGCGGCCGCGAGGACCGCGTCGGGGACGGTGCCGTCGGGGCGTGGCGGCACGCACAGGACGACCTCCGGCACCCCCGCCACGCGCGCGGGCACGACCGTCATGAGCACGGTCGAGGGGTACGCGGCACGCCCGCCCGGCACGTAGCAGCCGGCCCGCGCGACCGGCAGCACGAGCTCGCGGACCTGGACGCCGAGGCGCTCGTGGTGCGCCTCCCGCTCGTGCTGGGCCCCGTGCCAGGCGAGGATCTGGTCCCGCGCGAGCTCCAGCGCGAGGCGCAGGTCCGGGTCGAGCGCCTCGAGGGCCGCCTCCGCGTCCGCGGGATCCACCCGGAACCCGTCGAGGCGGCACCCGTCGAACCGCTCGGTGAGCTCGCGAAGCGCCGCGTCGCCCCCCGTACGGACCCGCTCGAGGACCGCCGCGACGGCCTCGGGGACGCCGGCGGCGTCGACCGGGGCGCGGGCGAGGAGCGTGCGCAGGGCGCCTTCGTCGAGGCTGCGGACGTCGACACGCTCCAGCATGGGGAACGGCTCATGGTACCGGCGGGCCCGCCGCCCTCCCCGATTTGCTACCAAGGGGGCGTGAACGCCTCCGCGGACCTCGCGGTGCTGTCGAGCATCGCCGCGCAGATCGAGGAGCTCGAGCGGCGCGTGACCGAGATGGCGGAGCGCTACGGCCGCACACCCGACTCGGCCGTCGCGACCGAGCTCTTCGGGGCCGAGCGCTCGCTGGCGGGCGCGCGCCGCGCGCTCCGGCGGGCGTCGGACGCGATCGGCCGCGCGTGACGCGGCGTGCCGGTCAGGCGCGCCCGGCCGACGGGCAGACGTCGGCGAGCACGCACTCGTCGCAGCGCGGGCGGCGGGCGCGGCACACGCGCCGCCCGTGCTCGATGAGGCGCAGGCTGAGGGCCCCCCACTCCGACGGCTCGACGAGCCCGCCGAGGTCGCGCTCGATCCGGACCGGATCGGTCTCGTCGGTGAGCCGCAGCCGGCGGGCGAGCCGCGCGACGTGCGTGTCGACCGGCAGCCCCGGGAGCCCGAACCACACCGAGCGCACGACGTTTCCCGTCTTGCGTCCGACACCGGGCAGGGTGACGAAGTCCTCGAGGTCGGTCGGCACCTCGCCGCCGTAGCGCTCCTCCAGCGCCTGCGCCATGCCGATGAGGTTCTTCGCCTTCGCGCGGAAGAAGCCGGTCGAGACGATAAGCCCCTCGAGCTCGGACGGATCGGCGTGCGCGAGGTCGGCCGGCGTCGGGTACTTGGCGAACAGCGCGGGGGTCACCATGTTGACCCGCTCGTCGGTGCACTGCGCCGACAGGATCGTCGCGACCAGCAGCTCGTACGCGTTGGAGTGGTCGAGCGCGCAGCGCGCGTCGGGGTACTCCTCGCGGAGGCGACGGACCACCTCGGCTGCGCGCGCCCGGGCGCCGCGGGGACGGGCCACCGCGTCACGGTACCCTCGCTTGCGCATGACCCGACCGGAACCGGCCGTCCTCACCGGCGCGCAGCTCGCGGGCGCGCGGGAGCTCGCGGCGCGGCTCGACCGGTCGGCCCGGGAGTCCCGGGGCGCACCCGCGCTGAACGAGGCGGTCTGGCGGGACCTCGAATCGCCTCGGTCCGACTCGGCCGCGGTCCTGCTCGACGGCGTCGCCCTCGCGCACGTCGCCCGCGGCGACACCGCGTCCGGACGGCTGTGGTCGGCCGGCCTCGCGGTCGCGCCCGGCGCCCGCGGTCCGGAGGTGGTGGGGGCCGTGCTCGGCGCGGCCGCCGCGCACGTGGCGCGCCACGGCGGCGGCCGCGTGCTGCTGTGGGTGCTCGCGGCGGAACCCGGCGACGAGGAGCTCGCCGCCGCCGCCGCCTTCGCGCCGGTGCGCGAGCTCTACGAGATGCGCGTCCCCCTCCCCGTCCCGCAGGAGGTGCGCTGGCCGGATGGGGTCACCGTACGTGACTTCGTGCCGGGCCGCGACGAGGCCGCGTGGCTCGGGGTGAACAACCGCGCGTTCCGCGACCACCCCGAGCAGGGCGGCTGGACCGCGGACACCCTGCGCCGGCGCATGGCGGAGCCCTGGTTCGACCCGTCGCTGTTCCTCCTCGCGTTCGACGACGCGGGCCTCGCCGGTTTCGACTGGTGCAAGGTCCACCCGCCCGACGGCCGGGACCCGGCCCTCGGCGAGATCTTCGTCATCGGCGTCGACCCGCGCGCCGCGGGCCGCGGCCTGGGTCGCCCCCTCGCGCTCGCCGGACTCGCCCGGCTGCACGGTCGCGGGGTCGGCACCGGCATGCTGTTCTGCGCGGCCGACAACGCCCCCGCGCTGCGGCTCTACCGCTCGATCGGCTTCACGGTCCACCGCGTCGACCGGGCGTTCGCCCGCGAGGTGGACCCCGCGTGACCGACCGGTACGGCGCGACCCGCGAGGAGCTCGCGGCGATCCTCGCCGGGCTCGGCGAGCCCCGCTACCGAGCCACCCAGGTGCACGACGCACTGTGGGTCCGGCGCAGGCCGCTCGAGGAGGCGACCGACCTGCCCCGCCGGCTCCGCGACGAGCTGCGCGCCCGGCTCCCCACCGCCCTCACCGCCGTCGCCGAGCGGCACGGGGACGGCGGCGCGACGGTGAAGTGGCTGTGGCGGGCCGCCGACGGCGCGCAGCTCGAGACCGTCCTCATGCGCTACCCGAACCGGGCGACCGTGTGCGTGTCGTCGCAGGCCGGGTGCGCGATGGGATGCACGTTCTGCGCGACCGGGCAGGCCGGCTTCGAGCGACACCTGAGCGCGGGCGAGATCTGCGAGCAGGTCCTGCGCGCGCAGCACGCGTCGCCGCAACGCGTCGGCAACGTCGTGTACATGGGCATGGGCGAGCCCCTGGCCAACGTCGAGCCGGTGCTCGAGTCCCTCTCGCGTCTGCACGCGGACGCCGGCATCTCGGCACGCCAGCTCACGGTGTCGACCGTGGGCGTCGTGCCCGGGATGGAGCAGCTCGTGCGCTTCGCGTTGCCGGTCACCCTCGCGGTGTCGCTGCACGCCCCCGACGACGACCTGCGCTCGGAGCTCGTGCCGCTCGACCGGCGCTACCCGCTCGCGGACGTGATCGCCGCGGCGCGCGCGTACGCGGCGCGCAAGGGCCGCCGGTGCACCTTCGAGTACGCGTGCATCGACGGCCTGAACGACGCGCCCGCCCAGGCCGACGCGCTCGCGCGACTCCTGCGGGGGCTGCGCGGCGGCGCGCACGTGAACCTCATCCCGCTCAACCCGACCGGGGCGTTCGCCGGCCGCGCGTCGCCCCCCGACCGGATCGCGGCGTTCGCGCAGCGGTTGCGGGCACTCGGGGTCCAGGTCTCGGTACGGCGAAACCGGGGGGTCGACATCGACGCGGCGTGCGGCCAGCTGCGGGCCCGCGAGGCCCGCCGCCCGGCCGGTCCGGGGCAGGTGCGGGCGCGCACGCGACCGTCGGCCACAATGGGGGCGTGAACGAGCGGCGCTTCTTCAACCCCTCGCAGCCCCAGACGCTCCAGATCGGCGTCCTGCTGTGCTACTTCAACGCGGTGATGGGCCTCCTCGGGATCGCCGCGTCCGGCGGCGCGGGGCTCCTCACGCTGTTCGTCGTCGTCGGCCTCGGCGCCGGTGGTTACGGCATCGCGAACGAGAAGAAGTGGGGGTACGCGCTCGCGGTCGCGGCCGCGGTCGTGCAGGTGCTCCTGATGGTCGCGATCTTCGGTGGGGAGGTGCTCGAGCACCTCGGGCTGCTGCTGTCGTTCGTCTTCGACGTCGCGCTCGTGCTCCTGCTGGTCCACCCGATGAGCCGGGACTACCAGCGCATCTGGTTCCGGTAGGCCGCCGGGCCACGCGGCGATGTGCGACACGCTGTGCGTCGCCGCCGGCGGCGGGATGCTCTTCGCGAAGAGCTCCGACCGCCCGGTGGGCGAGGCCCAGGTGTTCGAGCACCACCCGCGCCGGGCCGCGGGGGGCGCGCTGCGCACCCAGTACCTGACGATCCCCGACGCGGGCGCGCATGCGCTCGTCGGTTCGCGACCGACGTGGATGTGGGGCCTGGAGCACGGCGTCAACGAGCACGGCCTCGCGATCGGCAACGAGAAGATCTGGACGGTCGACGACCCGAGGGGCCTCCCGCCGGCACTCCTCGGCATGGACCTCGTCCGCCTGGCGCTGGAGCGCGCCCGCGACGCGGACGCCGCCGTGGACGTGATCGCGGCGCTCCTCGAGGAGCACGGCCAGGGAGGGAGCGGCGAAGCCGACCGTGACGAGCCCTACTTCTCGTCGTTCCTCGTCGCGGACGCGCGGGGCGGCTGGGTCGTCGAGACCAGCGGCCGCACCTGGGCGGCGCGCCCGGTCACGTCCGGCGCCGCGATCTCCAACCGCGTCACGCTCCGCTCGGACTGGACGCGCGCCTCCGCCGACGTGGAGCCGGGGCGCGACTTCGACGCGTGGCGCGCCCCGAGGGTCCCCACCGCGATCGCCGACCACCGCCTCGCCGTCACCTCGGCCGCCGTCGAGCGGGCGGGCACCGCCGACGCCCGTGCCCTCGTCGCGACCCTGCGCCACCACGGCGAGCGGCCGTGGGGGCGGCCCGGCGCGCCCCCGGACGACGTGTCGCCGCCGCCGGCCGAGCTCGGTGCGGACCTGTCCGGCGTCACCGTGTGCATGCACGTGCGGGGCGTGCAGGTCACGGCCGCCTCGATGGTCGCCGAGCTCCCGGCCGACGGCCGCCGGGGCCGCTGCTACGTGTGCCTCGGGAGTCCGTGCACGGGGGTGTTCGTCCCGACGTTCCCGCCCGCAGTCCCCCCGTCACTCGCGTCGCCGCGCGAGTGGGCGCGCTTCGACGGACTGCGCGCGCGGGTCGAGGAGCGGCCCGGCGCGCTCGCCGAGGTGCGCGCGGTGCTCGGACCGATCGAGGCCGAGCTGTGGGACGAGGCGGACGACCTCGCGTCCCGAGACGATCCGGCCGCCGAGCGCGCGTTCGCCGGCACCGTGTGGGAGCGCGTCGACACGGGGTTGCGCCGGCTCGGTGCCTGAGCGGCCGGAGGTGGGCCGCGCCGTTCGACGCCTTCGCGGGTGCGCCGCTACCTTGCCGCCGGGCCGGGGTGGGGGGACAACCGAATGCAGTTCAACCTCGCCGACCTGTGGGAGCGCGTCTCCGACACGGTGCCGGACCACCTCGCACTGGTGTGCGGCCCGCGGCGGCTCTCCTACGCCGAGGTCGACGACCGCGCCACCCGCCTCGCCCACGTCCTGGCCGACCGGGGCGTGGGCCCGGGCGACCACGTCGGGTGCTACCTCGGCAACGGCACCGAGTACCTCGAGACGATGCTCGCGGCGTTCAAGCTGCGCGCCGTGCCCGTCAACGTCAACTACCGCTACGTCGAGGACGAACTGCGCTACCTCTTCGACGACGCCGAGCTGCGCGCGGTCGTCTTCGACCGCGAGTTCGGGCCGAAACTCGCGCGGATCGCCGGCACGCTCCCGGCGCTGACGACCTACGTCGCCGTCGACGACGGTTCGCGGGCGCCGGTCCCGGGTGCGCTCGGCGCCCTCGACTACGAGGCCGGGCTGCGGGCGGCCCGGCCCGGGCGCGACTTCCCCGCCCGCTCGGCCGACGACCTCTACCTCCTCTACACGGGCGGCACGACCGGCCGGCCCAAGGGCGTCATGTGGCGCCACGAGGACGTGTTCTTCGGCGCGATGGGCGGCGCGGCGGGCGGCGGCGCGCCCATCCGCCGGCCCGAGGAGATCGCGGACCGCTGTCGCGAACCCCGCACCCGGTGCGTGCCCGCCTGCCCGTTCATGCACGGCACCGCGCACTGGATGGCCTTCAGCGTCCTGTTCACCGGCGGGACCGTGGTGATCCCGCGCGGCCGCCGCCTCGACCCGGTCGGGCTCTGGCGGCTCGTCGCGCGGGAGCACGCCAACTTCCTCGTCGTCGTCGGCGACGCGTTCGCGCGCCCGCTCGTCGACGCGCTCGACTCCCCCGAGTGCGAGGGGCTCGACCTGTCGGGCCTGCGCGTCCTGCTGAGCGGCGGGGCGATCCTGTCCCCCGCCGTCAAGCACGCGCTCGTGCAGCGGCTCCCGTCCCTCCTCGTCGTCGACGGGTACGGCGCGTCCGAGACCGGCGGCCAGGGCCAGGCCGTCACCGTCGCGGGCGGCCGCGTCGAGGCGTCGCGCTTTCGCGTGAACGAGGACACCGCCGTGCTGGGCGCCGACCTGCGGCCGGCACCGGTCGGGGTGGTCGGCCTGCTCGCCCGGCGCGGGCACGTCCCCCTCGGCTACTTCAAGGACCCGGTGAAGACCGCGGAGACCTTCCCGGTCGTGGACGGGGTCCGCTGGGCGGTCCCCGGCGACCACGCGGTGCTCGAGGCCGACGGCACGATCACGCTGCTCGGCCGGGGCTCGGTCTCGATCAACACCGGCGGCGAGAAGGTCTACCCGGAGGAGGTCGAGGCCGTCCTGAAGTCGCACGCGTCCGTGTTCGACGCGGTCGTCGTCGGCGTCGCCGACGACCGGTGGGGCGAGCGCGTCGTCGCGATCGTCGCGCCGCGCGACGGCCACCGGCCCACGCTCGGGGAACTGCAGGCCCACGCACGGGCGTGCCTCGCGGGGTACAAGGTCCCGCGGGACCTGGTCCTCGTCGACGAGATCGCGCGGTCGCCGTCGGGCAAACCGGACTACCGCTGGGCCCGCGCCGTCGCGGAGGACCGGGGCGCGCCCTGAGGCCGCGCCCGTCGGGGCGCGCCGCGGCGGCCGCCCGCGGCGGCAAGACTGCCCCCGTGGCCCAACGACTCGCCGACGCGTCCAGCCCGTACCTCCGCCAGCACCGCGACAATCCCGTCGACTGGTACCCGTGGGGCGACGAGGCCTTCGAGGCCGCGCGGCGGCGCGACGTGCCGATCTTCCTCTCGGTCGGCTACTCCTCCTGCCACTGGTGCCACGTGATGGCGCACGAGTCCTTCGAGGACGAGACGACGGCGCGCCTCATGAACGAGCTGTTCGTCAACGTGAAGGTCGATCGCGAGGAACGGCCCGACGTGGACGCCGTGTACATGCAGGCCGTGCAGGCGATGACCGGGCGGGGCGGCTGGCCGATGAGCGTGTGGCTCACGCCGGACGCCCGGCCGTTCTACGGCGGCACGTACTTCCCCGCCGAGGACCGCCACGGCATGCCGTCGTTCCGGCGCGTGTGCGAGGCCGTCGCCACCGCGTGGCGCGACCGGCGTGGCGAGCTCGACGAGCAGGCCGACCGCCTGACCGAGGCGATCGCGCGGTCCGTGCTCCCGGAACCCAGGGGCACCGAGCTCACGGCGGAGCTCCTGCGGGACGCGTTCGCGAACGTCGCCCGGCAATTCGATCCCCGCCACGGCGGGTTCGGGCGCTCCCCGAAGTTCCCGCAGGCGATGACCCTCGACTTCTGCTGCCGCACCCATGCGCGCACCGGCGCGCCCGAGGCACTGGAGATCGTGACGACGACGCTCGACGCCATGGCCGCGGGCGGGATCCACGACCAGGTCGGCGGGGGCTTCGCACGCTACTCGACGGACGACTTCTGGCTCGTCCCCCACTTCGAGAAGATGCTGTACGACAACGCGCTCCTCGTGCGCGTCTACACGCACGCGCACCTCCTCACGGGATCGGCCCGGTACGCGCGCGTCGTCGAGGACACCGTCACCTACGTGCTACGCGACCTGCGCCACCCGGACGGCGGGTTCTTCTCCGCCGAGGACGCCGACTCCGAGGGGATCGAGGGCAAGTTCTACCTGTGGGGCATCGACGAGATCCGAGAGGTGTGCGGCGCCGACGCCGACGAGGTGATCCGCTACTACGGCGTGACCGAGCGCGGCAACTTCGTCGATCCGCACACGGGCCATTCCGGGAACATCCTGCACGTCGTCGACCGCGACGAGGAACCGTCACCCGCGCTGCGGCGGGCGCGCCGGGCGCTCCTCGCACGGCGTTCCGCACGGGTCCGCCCCGCGCTCGACGACAAGGTGCTGCTCGGCTGGAACGCGCTCATGCTCGACGCGCTCGCGGAGGCCGCGGCCGCGTTCGGGCGGGACGACTGGATGGACGCGGCGCGCACGAACGCGCGGTTCCTGCTCGAGCGGCTGCGCCGCGACGACGGGCGCTTCCTGCGGTCCGCGGGCGCGCCGTACCCCGCGTACGCCGAGGACCACGCCGCGCTCCTCGAGGCGCTGTGCACGCTGGCCGAGCTGGACGGGCCGGGATGGCTCGCGCCGGCGGTCGGCGTCGCCGACGAGCTGCTCCGCCTGTTCCACGACCCCTCGGGCGGCGGCTTCTTCACGACCGGGGCCGACGCCGAACAGCTCGTGGTGCGCCACAAGGACCTGTTCGACGACGCGACGCCGTCGGCCAACTCGATGGCCGCGAACGGCCTGCTCCGCCTGGCCGGGCTCACCGGCGACCGCCGGTACGAGGCGCCGGCGCTCGGCGTGCTGCGCCTCCTCGGGACGACGATGGCGGAGCACCCGACGGCGTTCGCGCACGCGCTCGCCGCGCTCGAGCGCGTGGTCACGCCGCCGCTCGAGATCGTCGTCGTCGGCGAGCGCGACGACCCCGGGCGCCGCGAACTCGTACGCGAGGTGACGAGCCGGTTCCTGCCCGCGACGGTGCGGATCACCGCAACCCCGGGCGAGACCGCGGGTGCCGGTCCGCTGCTCGCGGGACGGACACCCGTCGGCGGGCGCGCGGCGGCATACGTGTGCCGGGCCTACGCGTGCGAGCGGCCGGTCACCGACGCCGGTGAGCTGCGGGTACTGATCGACGCCGCGTGGCGCGAGCGCGCTCAGCCCGCGGCGACGTAGGACCCGGCCGCCAGCTCCTCGGCGACGGCCCAGCCGAAGGCGATCATCGCCTGGCCGCGGTTGGCGTCGAGGTCGCCGACCAGCGAGACGATCTTCGCGCCGCCGGTCGCCTTGACCGCGCTGGCGTCGAACACCGGGATGCACGGGGGCTTGCGGCCCTTCACCGCGACCCGGAACGAACGGTCGTCGAACGCGCCGTCGAGCCCGAAGCGCTTCGCGAGCCGGCGCCCCCACGCGCGGTCCTCGCCGTTGGGCGTGTAGCCGGGCCGCGGGACGACGTTCGCGTACGTCTGCAGCAGCGTGTACGCGCTCGGCTGGCAGAGGCGCGTGGCGACGAGCACGTCCTCGTCGGGGAACGAGATCGCCGCCCGCCGCGACAGCTCGCCGGTCATCAGCTTGAGCACCGCGGCGGCCTGCCGGCCCTTCCGGGCGACACCGGTGCCCCACAGGATCGACGGCGTCCCGCCGATGCGTTCGAGCGACCCGAGCATGAACCCGGCCAGGTCGCCGTCCTCGTGCGCGAGCACGACGAGCGGGAACTGCTCGACCTGCTGGTCGAGGGCCTCGTCGCCGACCGCCAGGCCGGCGAGCCCGAGGAGCTGGCCGAACTCGTCGAGCTCGGCCGGCTTCAGCGAGACGGAATCGCGGGATTCGACGTTCATCGCCAGTCCATTGTGGCCGAAGGGCCGTCCGGGGCGAAAGTCAGCTCCGGCCCGCTCCCCCGCGCCGCAACGCTACGGGCGGGGGCGGGCGCGCGTCATGTCCCAATACGCCTTCATCAGGCGAATGCGGCCCGCGTCGTCGAGCTCGAAGGTCTCGACGACGTCGAGGATCATGCCCCCGTCACCGATCGTGGCCTCGATCTCGAGCAGCGCGGCGGCCTCGTTGCCGCACTCGATCACGTCCTTGACCCGCAGTTCCAGGCGGTCGGCCATCTGCCGGGCCTGGTCGAAGAACGCGCCGATGCCCTCGTGCCCGACGTGCGGCGGCGCGCCGACCGGGTCGTGCCACACGGCGTCGGGGGCGAAGAGCGCCAGCACGGCCGGCTTGTCGTTGCGGTTGCTCGCGCCGACGTAGGCCTCGACGACGGCGCGCACGTCCGGGGAGGTCACGGCCGCGCACCGTAGCGCGGGGGCGGGCGGCCGGGCGACGGCGCGCCCGCAGCGGCGTCAGACGATCTCGACGCCCTCGAGCCCCGGGTCGGCCGCCGGGATCCGCGGGTCCAGGTCCTCGAGCGCACGGACCAGGAGGTGCGCGACCGCGACGCCGCTCACCCACTTGCGGTCGGCGGGCACCACGTACCAGGGCGCGTACGGGGTGGAGGTCGCCGTCAGGGCCTCCTCGTAGAGGCGGAGGTACTCGTCCCAGCGGGCCCGGGACTCGAGGTCCTCCACCCGGAACTTCCAGCGCTTCTCCGGGTCCGCGAGCCGGGCGGCGAGCCGCTCGCGCTGTTCGTCCCTGCCGAGGTGGAGGAACACCTTCACGAGCGACGTCCCCTCGTCGGCGAGCATCCGCTCGAAGTCGCGGATGTGCCCGAACCGCCGCTCGCGGGCCGCGTCGTCGATCACGCCGATCGCGCGGGCGGTGACCACGTCCTCGTAGTGCGAGCGGTTGAAGATGCCGATCTCGCCGCGGCGCGGCAGCGCGAGGTGGATGCGCCACAGGAAGTCGTGCTCGAGCTCGAGCGTGCTGGGGGCCTTGAAGGACACGACCCGGCACCCCTGGGGGTTCAGGCCGGTGAAGACGCGCCCGATGGTGCCGTCCTTCCCCGAGGCGTCCATGCCCTGGAGCACGAGGAGCACCGACCGGCGGTCCTCGGCCCAGAGCCGGTTCTGCAGCGCGGCGAGCCGCTCGACCAGCTCGGCGAGCCGCCGCTGCGCGCCGGCCCGGTCGAAGCCGAGCTGGTCGTCGGTCGGCCGGCGCGCGAGCGCGGCGTCCTCGCCGGGTGCGACCCGGAGCTGGGCGCGCATGCCGCGCGAACGCTACCGGCCGCGCGCGGGTACCGTGCGCGGCCGTGCCGCTGCCGCCGCCCGACCGGATCGTCGTGCGCCCGACGGGCGGGCCCGAGGTGTCGGTGCCCGCCGCCCCCTCCGGCGCCACGGGGGCCGGGCCGGTGCTCGTCACGCTCGCCGGTGACGGCGCGCGCTGGGCCTGGACGGTCGCGACCGGCTCCGGAGCCCGCGCGCTCGACGCCGTGGCCCTCGAGTGGGACCTCGGGCCGGCGCGCCGCACACCCCTCCTGTTCTGCCACGGCTACCAGTCGTGGGCGCCGACGCGCACCCGCCGTCTCGGCGTCGACCGCGACCCCTCGCACGCACCGGGGTCCGTCCCGCTCGTGCGCGCCGCGTACCACGCGGACCCCGGCGTCGCCGGGGAGACCGAGCTGCGCTCGGAGCAGGTGACCGTCCTCGACCTGGGTGACGGGGTGCGCCGCTGCGTGGGCTTCGCCGGCGGCGAGCGGCACGCCGGCACGCTGCGGGCGCGCCTCGAGGACGGCCGCGTGCGGTTGCGCGCCGAGGCCTGGCTCGGCGGCGCCGTGCTCGGCGCGGACTGCGAGCGGCCGCTGCACGACGTCGTGACGACCGAGGGCGACGACGCCGACGCGCTCCTGGAGGGGTGGGCGGACCTCGTGGGGGGCGCGGCGGGCGCCCGCGCCCGCACCCGCGCGCCGGTCGGCTGGTGCTCCTGGTACCACTACTTCCACGAGGTCACCGAGCAGGCGGTGCGGGACAACCTCGCGGCCGCCGGGGACTGGCCGTTCGAGGTCTTCCAGGTCGACGACGGCTACCAGGCCGACATCGGCGACTGGCTCGTGACGAACGAGCGCTTCCCGTCGGGCGTCGAGGCGCTGGCGGGCGCGATCGCGGCGCGGGGCCACGTCCCGGGCATCTGGCTCGCGCCGTTCCTCGCGTCGCCCCGGTCGCGCCTCGCGCGCGCCCACCCCGACTGGTTCGCCCGGGAGCCCGACGGCGACCGGCCCGCGATCGGCATGTACCACGAGACCTGGGGCGGGTTGATGTGGCAGCTCGACCCGACGAACCCGGAGGTCGCCGAGCACCTGGCGGCGACCGCCCGTGCGCTCGTCGCGGCGGGGTTCCGGTACCTGAAGCTCGACTTCACCTTCTCCGCCGCGATGCCCGGCCGCTTCGCCGACCCGACCCGCACCCCCGCCGAGCGCGTCCGCCTCGCGTACGAGGCGGTGCGCCGGGGCGCGGGCGACGGGACATTCCTCCTCGCGTGCGGGTGCCCGCTCGGGCCGGTGGTCGGCGTCGTCGACGCGATGCGAATCGGCGCCGACGTCGCGCCCTGGTGGGCGCCGCCGCCCGACCAGACCGCGTTGCCCGGGTACGCGGAGGCGGCGCCCGCGACCCGGCACGCCTTCGTGAACACCTGCACCCGCGCCTGGCAGCACCGCAAGCTGTGGATCAACGACCCCGACTGCGTGATGCTGCGCGCCACCGACACCCGGCTGCAGCCCGAGGTGGCCGCCACGTGGGCCCGCACGGTCGCGGCGTCGGGCGGGCTCGTGATGGTCTCCGACGACCTCACGCGCCTCGACCGGGGCGCGCACGCGCTGCTCGGCGAGGTGATCACGGCGGCGCGGGCGGCCGACGCGGCGGCCGTTGCCGGGCGCCCGCCCCGCTGCATCGGCCTGCTCGACCCGCAGGGGCCCGCCGGCCTCGACACCGACGGCCACCGGGTCACGGTCGACGCCACGACGGGGCGGGCGGCGGGCGACGGTGCCTGACCCCCGCCGCGGGCCCCGGTGCTCGACACATCCCGCGGCGGCGGCTAGGGATGGAGGCGTGACCGACGTGGTGCGAGCCGAGGCGCCCGGCCGCGACGGCGACCGCCGCCGGCCGACGTTCGCGCGCAACGCCGTGGCCCGCGGCCCGGCGCTCGACCGCCTGCTCGCGGGCCTCGCCGCCCGCCTCGAAGCCGCCGGGTACGCGGAGCGGGCGACGCCGGACGCGGACACGTCCGTCGTGCTCCACGCCGTCGACGCCCGGGCGCCGCGCCCGTTCCGGCGCAAGGCGGCGCCCACGTTCGTGGTCGCGGTCGCGCAGCTCGACGCGCTGCCACCCGACCGCGACGCCCAGCTCCGGACGGGCTACCCGCTCCTCGTGCGGTGCCTCGCCAACCTCTGCCTGCTGGTGGTCGACACCCCCGCCGGCCTCGCGGTCCGGTTCGTGACGCTGGAGCAGGGGACGTTCGGCGCCGGTCCGGGCCTCGACGACGACGCCCTCGTGGCGGCGGTGTTCGACCGGCTCGAACCGCTCGCGTCGTCCCGGCTGGTGATCGCGAACGAGTTCGTCGCCGACCTGCCCGACCACCTCCGCCACGGCGACGCGGCGACCGCCCAGATGCTGCGGGCGGGCCGGGCGCTCGACGCGCTCGACCTGCTCCCCGCGCCCTTCCCGCTCGAGGAGATCCTCCCGCCGCGCGACCTGCGGCACGTGAAGCTGCTGTACGGGATCGGCGGCCTGTCGTACGGCAACCTGAGCGCCCGCTGCACGGGCGGTGACGTCACCGCGGTCCCCGAACCCGGCGGGCCCGTGTTCTGGATGAGCGCCAGCGGCGTCGACAAGTCGGAGCTGCGCACGATCGGTCGCGACATCCTCCTCGTGCGCGGCTACGACGACCGCCGTGACGTGATGGTGCTCAGCGTGCCGCCCGGCATCGAGCCCCGGCGCGTCTCGGTCGACGCCATCGAGCACTGGATGATCTACCGGGAGCACCCCGGCGTCGGCGCGATCGTCCACGTCCACGGGTGGATCGACGGGACGCCGTCCACCGAGGTGAACTACCCCTGCGGCACGGTGCAGCTCGCGACCTCCGTCGCCGAGCTCGTGCGCGCCGCGCCGAACCCGACGCGGGCGGTCGTCGGCCTGCGCAACCACGGCCTCACCATCACCGGCGAGAGCCTCGACGAGATCTTCGAGCGCGTCGGCGCGCGGATCGTCCCGCGTGTCCCGATGTCGTGAGCCACCGGTGCCCGTCTCGCTCGTGACCGGGGCGTCCTCGGGGATCGGTGCCGCGATCGCGCGCGAGCTCGCGCGACGCGGTCACGACCTCGTGCTGGTGGCCCGCGACCCCGGTCAGCTCGCGCACGTCGCGGACGCGACCGGCGCACGCTGCGAGCTGCTGCCCGCCGACCTCACCGATCCCGCCGGCTGCGCGGCCGTCGAGGCGCGCCTCGGCGCGGCACCCGGCATCGACGTGTGCGTGAACAACGCCGGCGTCGGCTCCTACGGGCCGTTCCACACGCAGCCCGTCGACGACGAGGACCGCCAGGTGCGGCTCAACGTGCTCGCCGTCGTCCGGCTGTCGCACGCGGCGGCACGCGCCATGGCGGCGCGCGGCGGCGGCGCCATCCTCAACGTCTCGTCCCTCGCGTCGTTCCAGCCGATCCCGGACAACGCGACGTACGCGGCGACGAAGGCGTTCGTCACTTCGTTCGGCCAGGCGCTGCACGAGGAGCTCCGCCCGCTCGGGGTGCGGGTCACGACGCTGTGCCCGGGGTACACGCGCACCGACTTCCACCGCCGCGCCCGCGTCGAGCTCGACTCCGTCCCCGCGTTCCTGTGGCAGGACGCCGACGAGGTCGCGCGCGCGGGGATCGACGCGCTCGAGCGCGGGCGCGCGCTGTGCGTCCCGGGCGCGGCGAACAAGGTGCTCGCCGCGGCTCGCGTCTGCGGCGCCGGGCGTGGTGACCCGCAAGGCCGCGCGCGTCCTGAACGGTCGCCACGGCTGAACCGGGGTCCACGCGCCTTCGCGCACGGTCACGTCCGGGCGGGCTCGCCGCCCGGACGGCGCCGGGGCGGCCCGGCCGGCTGCCGTGAGTTGACCGCCCGCGGGGGCCGGACGACACTCGCGCCCGGGCAAGGACGCGTTCGCCGACCGTGCGACGGAAAGGTGAGGGGTGCCGGTGGCGGAGATCCTGATCCATGCAGGGACGCCGAAGACGGGATCGTCCAGCATCCAGAAGTGGCTGCGCCTCCACGTGAACGCCCTGCGGGAGGACCACGGCGTCCACGTCCTCTCCGAGACCGGCGGCGACGGGGACGAGCCCTACCGGTTCGAGTCGTTCACGCGTGGCCTCATGGTCCACGCGAACCGCTTCCTCGTCGCGTACGCCACGATCCACGACGCGGGTGCCGACGCGGTGCGCCGCGCGGCGCTGTGCGACCAGTGGGCCGCGGCGCTCGGCGACGCCGCACGGCGCCACGGCAGGGTGTTGCTCACGGCGGAGGGCTTCGCGGTGCTGTTCCACCGGCCCGAGCTCCCGTTCCTGCACGCACTCGAGCGCCTCGCGCGCGAGCACACGGTGCGCGTCGCCTACTACGTCCGGCCCCAGCACACCGCGATCGAGGCCCGCTGGCGGGAGTGGGGCTTCCGGACGGGCATGGAGCCGTCGGCGTGGGCGGCGAAGGAGGCCGACGACCTGTGCTACTGGGAGACGTACGCGCAGGTGCGCGAGATCGCACCCTCGGTGCGGTTCGCGGTGCGGCCGTTCCGGCGTGACCTCCTCGCCGCGGGTGACGTGATCGTCGACTTCGCGACGCACTTCCTCGGCTTCGCGCAGGCGCCCGACACCCGCGGGCTGTGGGAGAACCCCGGCCTCCCCATCGACCTCGTCACGCTGCTGCGCGGCGCCCCGGCCGAGCTGCTCGACCGGCCCGCCGCGCCCCGGGAGGGCTGGCGCCAGGGCGTGCTCGGCCCGATCGCCCAGGGCTGGGCGGTGCCGGAGTCACCCGAGAGCGGCGAGGCGCGCGAGCTCCTGCGCCGGTACGCGTACGCCCGCTACGAGGTGTCGAACCTCCGCCTGGTCGCGGAGCTGGGCTGGCCGACCGAGCACTTCGTGCCCGGCCCCGCACCCGACGGTGACGCCGCCGACCTCGGCGCGCTCGACCGGCTGTGGGCGCCGCGCGCCGACGCCACCGCGCTCGCGTACCTCTACGCGGCGTTGGGCGCGATGTGGGAGCACTACGCGCGCTCGCGCGAGCCGGCCCCGGCCGCGACCGTCCGGGATGGTCCGTAGCGATCCTGGTGACCGCACGGGCCGGGGTGCCAGACTCGGCCGCGACGGGCACACGGAGGAGGCGACGATGGCGACCGACACCGAGGGCCGGCAGCCCGCCGACGAGACGACCACGTCCACCGGCGCCGCGCGCCCGACCCGGCGCCGGCCGATCGTCGCCGTCGTCGCGGCCGTCGCCGGCCTGGCCGTCGGCGCTGCGGTCGGGTTCGCGGCGGGCTGGCAGGTCCAGAAGCAGCGCGTCGAGGACGACCTCTCGCACGTGCGGCCGGTCGGGGTGATCGTCGCGGTCGCCGACGACTCGGTCACGGTGCGCACCGGCGGCGAGCGCCGCGAGTACCGCGTGTCGGAGCAGACCGTCGTCGACACGGCGAGCGTCGGGAGCGCCGCCGACCTCGCCCGCGGCGCGACCGTGATCGTGCGCACCGGCCGCACCGACGACGGCGACCTGCTCGCGCGTGAGATCGTCGTCCTGCCCGAGGGGTCCACCTGGACCAACTGACGTGCCGCCCGGGCTCACCCGCGCGCCCGGGCGCGTCCCTCAGTTCTGCCGCAGCTTCGCGAGGAGCCGCAGGATCTCGAGGTAGAGCCAGACGATCGAGACCATCAGCGCCAGCGCGCAGAACCACTCGCTGGCGCGCGGCAGCCCCTGGGCGACGCCCCGCTCCACCAGGTCGAAGTCGACGACCAGGTTGAACGCGGCGAGGCCCACGACGGCGACGCTGAACAGGATCCCGAACGGACCGGCGTCCCAGACGAGCGGCATCTCCGCGCCGAACAACGACAGCAGGATCGACAGCAGATAGAAGATCGCGAGCGCGGCGGTCGCCCCGATCACGACGCGGCGCATCCGCTCGGTCACCTTGATGATGCGGGTCCCGTAGAGGAACAGCATCGTCCCGAACACGACCGCGGTCGCCATGACCGCCTGCACGACGATGCCGTCCCACTCGTTCTCGAAGACGCGGGAGATCGCGCCGAGCACGGCGCCCTGGACCAGCGCGTACACGGGAGCCAGGACCCGCGCGAGCGCCGGCTTGAACGACGCGACGAGCACGACCACGAAGCCGCCGAGCACCGCGGGCAGGATCCACAGCGGCGCCCGGCTCGTGCCGTCGGCGGCGGTGTCGACCTGGGACCAGCCGAACACCCCTGCCCCGAGGAGCAGCACGAACAGGACGGCCGTCGCGGAGACCACGCCCCCCATCGACATGGTGTCGCCCGTGACCACCCCGGGGGGCGCCCCGACCCCGGCGGTGCCGCCGGCCGCCCAGCCCGGTCGTTGCGGGTCGTCCGGCGCGCCACCGACGGCACGCTCGAGCACTGCGTTCGCCATCGTCACCCTCCTCGGGGAGTCACGGCATGCTACGGCGGCCGCCGCACGGGCGGGCGGCGCGCCCGCGCGGCGCCCCGGCCCCGGCGGGCCTCCTCCGCTGCCGGCGGATTGGGCCGGGGCTTGCCGGGACTTTCCCGAATCCTTACCGGACGCCCCGTAGGTTCCGCCACGTCGCGCTCGACGCCGGAAGGGGGACACCGTGCGGGGGAAGCGGTCCGGAAGCGTGATCCTGGCGGCCGTGCTCGCCGTGGCCACGACGGCGGTGCTCGCCGCGTCCGAGCGGCCTGCGGCCGCGGCGGGGGCGGCGGTGCCGACGATCTCGCCGCCGCCCGCGGTCATCGGGCCCGGGGAGGTCGTCCACTCGGCCGTGTTCGTGACCAACACCGGCGACGCGACCGCCGCCGCCGGGACCGCGACCGCACGGTGGGTGCCGTCGAACACGTGGGCGAACCTCACCGTGACGGGGACGTCGGCGAACTGCAGCACGACGACGGTGCGGAGCGTCAAGACGGCCACCTGCTCGTATCCCGCGCTCGCGCCCGGCGCATCGGCGTGGATCGCGACGGTGGACGTCACCGCGCCCGATCCGGTGCCGTACAGCGGCATCGTGTTCCCGTTCACCTTCTCGACCGCGGCGGGGTCGTCCACCGTCACGTACGACATCCGGGGAAGCGGTCCCGCCGACCTGGTCGGCCGCCTGACCGTCACCCCGATGCCGATGACCGCCGGCTCCCCGGCCCAGGCGAAGGTCGTGGTCGAGAACCTCGGCTACACCCCCGCGTCCGCCTTCGTCACGCGCGTCGCACTGCCGAGCGGGACGACCGGCGCGACCGTCACCGGCGCGACCTGCACCGCGGCGGGTGACGTCCTCGACTGCCCCATCCCGTCGCTCCCGAACGGCGGCTACCTGTCGTTCACCGTCTCGTTCACCGCGCCGCCGAGCGTCGGCACGTCGCCGGTCACGGTCACCGTCGACGCGGACGGCGCCGTCCCCGAGGCGGACGAGTCCAACAACGTCGTGGCCACCCCGGTCGGCGTCGTGGTCGCGATGAGCGCGCCGCCGGACCCGATCGGGCCCGGCGGCTCGGGCACGAGCCTGGTCTTCGCAGGCAACACCGGCACGGCCGCGTCCGCGCCCGGCACCGTCACGCTGCGCTGGCCGAAGTCGCTGCCGTCGGGCACCTCCGTGACGGTCGCCGGCGCCGCCGGGACGTGCACCGTCACCACGCCGCGCGGCTCCTCCACGCGGATCGCCACCTGCCCGCTCCCCTCGATCGCACCCGGCGCGACCGCGCTCGTCGCAGGGGTGACCGTGCGGGCCCCCGCGACCGTTCCCTTCGCGGGCATCGACGTCGTCGTCACGACCTACGGGCCCGTCGACACCGCGTCCGCCCGGTTCCGCATCCGCGGCAGCGGCCCCGCGGACCTGTACGCGAACCTCGTCGTCACGCCGAACCCGGTCCTGGCCGGCCGGGCCGTCACGGCGACCGCCTCGATCGCGAACTGGGGCTACTCGGACGCACCGGCCTTCGGCTCGCGCATCGCCCTGCCGGCGGGCGCGACCGGGATCGACGTCACCCCTGACCCGGGAACGACGTGCACCGTGTCGGGCACGGTCGTCGACTGCCTCACCGACGGGCTCCCTGCGGGCCGGTACACGATCGTCACCATCGGCTACGACGCGCCCCTCACCGCGGGCAGCGCCCTGTCGCTGTTCGCCGTCGACGTCACCGGCACGGTGCCGGAGGCGAGCGAGACCAACAACGGCGCGGGCCACGTCCTCACCGTCAACGGAACGGCCGCGAACCTCACCACCTCCATCGTGAACCCGGCGGCACCCGTGCCGCAGGGCGGCACGTTCACGCGTGAGATCACCGTGACCAACATCGGGTCGGCCCCGGCGACCGACGTGCTGCTGACCGACCAGTACCGCACGTTCACCTTCGTGTCCGGCTCCGGGCCGTCCGGCACGACCTGCAGCGCGTGGTACGTCACCGTGCAGTTCAACCGTCGGATCTTCAACGGTGCGAAGTGCAGCCTCGGCACGATCCCCGCAGGGGGCTCGGTGACCGTGCAGATCGTCGTCGGTGTCCCCGCGACGACCGCTGCCGGCACCTACACCGACACCGCGAACGCCAGCACGAGCGCCTTCCGAGACCCGGCGATGAACGCGACGTCGACCGGGACCACGACCGTCTTCGTGCCCAGCACGCCGCTGCCGCCGACCAACAGCGTCCCGCCCGCGGTGAGCGGCATCCCGGTCCAGGGCAACTCGCTGAGCGCGACGGCGGGGACCTGGATCGGCGCGGCGCCGATCACCTACGCCTACGAGTGGCAGCGCTGTGACGCCTCGGCGACGACGTGCAGCGCGATCCCCGGCGCCACCGCGGCCACCTACACGCTCCAGGCCGCCGACGTCGGGAGCCGCGTTCGCGTCCGGGTCGTCGCGACCAACGCGGGCGGGTCGACCGCGGCCGAGTCCGCGCCGACCGAGGTGGTGGCCGCGCCGGCGGCGCCGGTCAACACCGTGCCGCCCGCGCTCGTGGCCGGGGAGGACTGGCCGGGTTCGACGTGGGGCGTCACGACGGGCACGTGGACCGGCACGCAGCCGATCACGTACGCGTACCAGTGGCAGCGCTGCGACCCCGACACGCTCGCGTGCACCGACATCGCGGGCGCGACGTCGGCGGCCTACACCCTCACGGCGGCCGACGTCGGCTGGAAGGTGCGGGCGCGGGTGACGGCGACCAACACCGGCGGGAGCGCGAGCGCCGTCAGCGAGACGAGCGGCGAGATCCTGCCCGGTCCCGGCTGATCCCCGGAGCCCGGCTGCCCCGACGGCGGGCGGCTGGAACCGGCCCGGGCGCGCCCGGCACCATCGCGGGGCATCCCGCCCGCGGCAACGGACCCGATCGCGAGGACCATGAACGCGCCGAACCCCCGCCGGTCGCTCCGTGCGACGCTCGCGCCGGCGCTCGCGCTCGTGCTCGCGCTCGCCGCGTGCGCCGGCGGGACCGGCGACGAACGCCCGGCGACCTCGACCGCCCCGGCCGCCGGCACGGCGACGACGGGGACGACGGGCCCCGGCGAGGCGGCCGCCGGGTCGTCGGCGGGCTGCGCGGGACGCCTGACCGGGCCGGACACCCACCGCTACCGCGACGACGCGGGCGACGACGACCCCGATCTCGTCAGCCTCGACGTGTACCGGCGCCCGGGCGCCACCGGCTGCCCCGCCCTCGTGTGGGTGCACGGCGGCGGTTGGCGCCGCGGCGACAAGGCGGGCCGGACGACCGACCGGAAGGCGGCGTTCGCCGGAGAGCTCGGCGCGGCGCTCGTGTCGGTCAACTACCGGCTCGTCACCCCCGGCGGCGACGTGCGGTGGCCGGTGATGGGCGAGGACGTCGCGGCCGCGGTCGCCTGGGTGCTGGACCACGCCGACGAGCTGGGGATCGACCCGACCCGGGTGGTGCTCCTCGGCCACTCGGCCGGCGCGCACCTCGTGGCGATCGTCGCCACCCACCCCGGGCTGCTCGCGGACGCCGGAGCGTCACGCGAGGACGTGCGCTGCGTGGTGGCCCTCGACAGCGCCGCCTTCGAGATCACCTCCGAGCAGGTCGCGCGCTCGGAACTGTTCGCGAACGCGTTCGGCGACGACCCCGCCACCCTCGCGGACGCGTCCCCGACCGTGCAGGCCCGCGAGCACCCGGGCGCGATCGCCGACTTCCTCGTCGTCACCCGCGGCTCGCCCGCCCGCCTCGCCGAGTCCGAGGCCTTCGCCGCCGCCGTCACCGCCGCCGGGGCGAGCGCGCAGGTGCTCGACGCCGGGGACTACACCCACGAGCAGGTCAACACCGAGCTCGGCGTGCCCGGCGAACAGGTCGTCACCCCGCCCACGCGCGCGTTCCTCGAGGGATGCTTCGCCTGAGTGGCCACGCCGCCCGACCACGCCGCCCGGCCTCGCCGCCGGCGGACCGGCCCGGCGTCGTCCGCTCGTCGGGTGGGCGGTAGAGGACTCGAACCTCCGACCTCATCCGTGTGAAGGATGCGCTCTCGCCAACTGAGCTAACCGCCCGGGGCCGACCACCCTACCAAGCGGTG
This sequence comes from Acidimicrobiia bacterium, assembly GCA_026002935.1. Classification (GTDB taxonomy): domain Bacteria; phylum Actinomycetota; class Acidimicrobiia; order IMCC26256; family PALSA-610; genus BPGH01. Next base: position 2,108,897 of record BPGH01000001.1, on the reverse strand, counting down.
CGGGCTACGAGGCGGCCGGGCGGGCGTCGCCGTCGAGCCGTTCGACGCGGCCGCCGGCGGCCAGGTGGCGGGTCGCGAGCGCGCAGTGCAACGCCACCCCGGTCACGAGCGCCTCCTCGTCGAGCACCATCCGGTTCGAGTGGCACGAGTGCGCGTCGGCGGGCCGGGTGCCCGGCGGGCACACGCCGAGGAACGCGAGCGCGCCCGGCCGGCGTTCCAGGACGTAGGAGAAGTCCTCGGCGCCCATCACCGGGGTCGGCATCGTGCCGGTCCGGCGCGGGCCGAGCAGGTCGGCGGCGACGCGCAGCACGAACCCGGCGGCGGCCGCGTCGTTCACGGTCGGCGGGTACCCGGGCTCGACGTCGAGCGCCGCCGTCATGCCGTGCGCGTCGGCGATCCCCGCGACGAGCCGCCCGAGGCCCTCGGTGGCGAGCGCCCGCCCCCCCGGCGACACGGCCCGCAGCGTGCCCGACATCTCGACGCGCTCGGGGATCACGTTCGGGGCGCGCCCCGCGTCGAGGTGCGCGATCGTCGCGACGACCGGGTCGAACGCGCTCACGCGACGCGTGACGAACGAATGGATCGCGAGCACGATCTCGGCCGCGACCGGCACGGGGTCGCGGGCGAGGTGCGGCGTCGACGCGTGCCCTCCCCTGCCGGTGACCGTCACCCGCAGCGTGTCGGCCGACGCCATGATCGGCCCGCCGCGGGTCCACACCGAGCCCGACGGCAGATTCGGCGACACGTGCAACGCGAACGCGGCGCCGACCGGCGGCGCGTCGAGCAAGCCCTCCTCGATCATCGCGCGGGCGCCGTGGAAGCCCTCCTCGCCGGGCTGGAACGCGAACCGGACGGTGCCGCGCAGCGCGTCCCGGCGGGCCGCGAGCACCCGGACCGCGCCGACGAGCATCGCGACGTGCGCGTCGTGCCCGCACGCGTGCATGGCCCCGTCGACGACGCTCGCGTGCGCGAGGCCCGTGTCCTCGGTGAGCGGCAGTGCGTCCATGTCCGCGCGCAGCAGGACAGTCGGCCCGTCCCCGCCACCGTGGAGATCGGCCACCACGGACGACACCGTGCGGCCGGTGCGCACCTCCAGCCCGAGGCCGTCGAGCGCCTCGAGCACGGCCGCCTGCGTCCGCGGGAGCTGCAGCCCGATCTCCGGCTGCGCGTGGATGCGTCGGTACAGCCGCACGACGTCGTCGCGGACCGCCGATGCCGCGCGCAACAGGTCGTCCACGCGCCGAGACGTTACGCCTCCTCGCGGAACCAGTGCCGTACGGCCGCACCGAACGCCGGCTGGTACTCGCGGTACGCGTCGCGCAGGGCGTCGCCCGGCCAGTCGCCGGGCAGCAGCGCCGGCGGGAGCAGCGGGTCCGCCCGGACGTGCACGAGCGCGGCCGCGCCGGCCGTGAACGCCTCGGCCAGGTCGTCCGGCCGCGGGTCGGCGAGCGCCTCGGTCGCGACGCGCAGCCGACGTTCGAGCCGCCTCGCCCCCCGCGCCCACTCGGCCGGCGCGAACAGCCCGGCCGCGAGCCGGCGGGCGTCCTCGTGCGGGGTCGCCCGCCACCAGGTGCACTGCGCCTCCGCCACCTCCCACGCGTCGGCCGGGGCGGCCGCCCGCGGGAGGTTCGCGGGGCGCGCCCAGCAGCCCTCCCGCAGTTCGGCCAGGCGCAGCCGCCGCATCGCGTCCCGCAGGGCCAGCCGGTCCGCGGCGCGCCGCCGGCCGGGCGCGACGAGGGCGAGCAGCCAGTCCCCGGCCCAGTCGTCGAGCCGGGGCGCGAGCGCGAAGTCCTGGACGGGTTGGCGGGCGCGCACCCGCCCGGCGAGCTCGTAGACCCCGTCGGCGACCGTCAGCTCGCCGCGCTCGACCATCCGGTGGAGAGCGACCCGGGCCGTGCCCTCGCTGATGCCGAAGACGCCGCACCAGCGCACGAGGCGGCTCCCGGCGAGCCGTGGCGGGCGCATCCCGAGCAGGAGGCTCGCGATGACCGACCGGGCCGTGAGCGGCCGCTCCCCGCGGCCGGCGCCGGCCCGGGCGGCGGCGATCCGCTGGACGCGGTCATTACGTTCTGGCGACATCCGAGAGCCAACTGTAATATCCGGGTCGTGGCCTCCATGGTGCCGCCGCCCGAGCTGCTCGAGGGCTTCTCCCCCACCGAGCGGCTGACCGCCCAGGCCCGCCCGGCGCCCGCCTGGCGCGAGGAGCTGCGCCGCATCCCGAACCTCGCGAACGCGGCGTCGGTCGTCTCGGTCTACGGGCAGACGCTGGGCCTGATCGTGCTCGCGGTGTGGGCCGACCACCCCGCCGTGTGGGTCGCGGTGTTCCTCCTGATGGGCCGCGCCCACGCGCAGTTCGCGGCGCTGATGCACGAGGCCGCGCACCGCCTGCTCTTCAGCAACCGGCGCGTCAACGACTGGGTCGGCCGGTGGCTGCTCGGCTACCCGTCGTTCACCCCGACCGACCTGTACCGACGCGGCCACATGGCCCACCACCGCGAGGAGTTCGGGCCGGGCGAACCGGACATCCCGCTGTACCGCGGCTACCCGATCAGCCGCGCGTCGTTGCGCCGCAAGCTCGTGCGGGACGCCACCGGCCGGACGGGCTGGAAGCTGCTCAAGGGCCTGCTGCGCGGCGTGCGCTCGTCCGACCCCGACGTCGCCCGCCAGGCGCGCCGGATCGTGGCGGTGCAGCTCGGGCTCGCCGTCGTGTCGGCCGCGCTCGGCCACCCGTTCGTGTACTGGCTGCTGTGGTTCGCGCCGTACATGACCGTGTGGCGCGTGATCAACCGCCTCCGGTCGATCGCCGAGCACGGCGGGATGCAGCGGTCGAAGGACCGGCGTCAGACGACCCACAGCGTCCGGCAGTCGTGGGCCGCGCGCTTCGTGCTCGTGCCGTACCACATCGGCTGGCACCTCGCCCACCACGTCGACTCGGGCATCCCGATGCGCCACCTTCCCGTCTACCACGCCGAGCTCCGCCGCTCCGGCTACGTCAGCGACGCGCTCGAGTACCCCTCGTACCGGGCGTTGTGGCGGGCGCTGTCGTCGGGCGCGCCGGAGCCGGCCCGCCGCGGACCGACCGCCGCGTGAGGACCTACGACGCCGTCGCCGGGGTGATGCGCGCGCAGGCGCCCGCCCGGCACCTGTCGACCCGCCACCTCGACGACGCGACCGTCCTCGGCCTCCTCGAGCTCGCGAGCCGCGCCGTGGCCGGGCGGCGGCGGCGCGTCGAGTTCGTCGTCGTGCGCGATCCCGACGTGCGTCACCAGCTCGCCCGCATCTATCGGCAGGGGTGGTCGGTCTACAAGCGGGTGCTGCGCACCCGCCTCGGCGACGACGCGCTGCTCGACGCCCGCCAGTGGGAGGCCGACCACTTCGAGGACGTCCCCGTCCACGTCGTCGTGTGCGTCCGGGGCCGCCGCCCGCCCTTCCCGGCCGTCGGCGCGGCGTCCTTCTACGCGGGCGCCTTCGCCGCGGTGCAGAACCTGCTGCTCGCCGCGCATGCGGCCGGCCTCGCCGCGGGCGCGACGACGCTCGCGCTGTGGTCGACCTGGGAGGCGCGCCGGACCCTGGGCCTGCCGGGCGGGGTCACGCCCGTCGCCGTCGTGCCCCTCGGGCACCCCCGGGGCCGGACCGCCGCCCCGCCGGCCCCACCGGTCGGCAACCTGGTCCACCTGGACCGCTACGGGCACCAGCCGTTTCGCGGACGCGTCCGTCCCGCGGCGCAGGACGTGGCACAATGAGCGGTACGACTCGCAGGCAGGTGACGACGTGCCCAGAAAAGGACGAGCGCGCCGCTTCCGGGAAGCGCGCAGGCTCAAGCAGGGGTACGACGACGGGCTGTTCCGGGAGGGCAACGGGACGCTGGCTGACGTCTCCGACGACCGGGACGACGAGCTCGACGAGTACGACGACGACGCCGAGGACTGGGACGACGACGGCGCGGACGACGAGGACGAGTACGACCCGCTGAAGTACTGATCCCCACCGGGCGCGTCGGCGCGTCTCCGTGCCGCCGGGCGGACGGAGGGTCCGATCCGTCCCGGCTCCGGGCGGCGCGTGCGCCGGATTCCCCGGGTCGTCCTGCGGTCGTCCGGGGCGGGTCCCGCCGACGGCCGCCCGCGGCTCAGGCGAGCCGCGGGGCCGGCCGGTCCGGGTCGATCCCGTACCGGCGGATCGCCTCGGCCACGACCTCCCCCTTCAGGTCCCCGGTCTGCGCGAGGCCGTCGAGCACGGCCACCGCGACGTGCGCCGCGTCCACCTCGAAGTGGCGGCGCAGCGCGGCGCGCACGTCCGAGAACCCGTAGCCGTCCGTGCCGAGCACGAGGTACGGCTGGGGGACGAACCGGGCGATGCCGTCGGGCACCGCGCGCACCCAGTCGCTCACCGCGACCACCGGCCCCTCCGTGCCGGCGAGCTGCTCCGTCACGTACGGCGTGCGGGGCGTCTCGGTCGGGTGCAGCCGGTTCCACCGCTCGCAGTCGATCGCGTCGTCGCGCAGCTGCTTCCAGCCCGGGGCGCTCCACACGTCGACCGCGACGTCGTGGTGCTCGGCGAGCAGCGCCTGCGCCTCCAGCGCCTGCAGCACCATCGGGCCGCTCGCGAGCACCTGCGCCCGGTGCGTCCGCTCGGCGGGCGCCGCCCGCAACCGGTAGAGGCCGCGCACGATCCCGTCCTCCACGCCGGGGGGCATCGGCGGCTGCACGTAGTTCTCGTTGTAGAGGGTGACGTAGTAGAAGCAGTCCTCCGGTTCCGGCCCGTACATGCGCCGGATGCCGTCGCGCACGATCACCGCGAGCTCGTACGCGTACGCCGGGTCGTAGGCGCGGCAGTTCGGGAAGGCCATCGCGTAGTGCTGGGACTGCCCGTCGCAGTGCTGCAGCCCCTCGCCGGTGAGGGTCGTGCGGCCCGCGGTCGCGCCCATCAGGAACCCCCGCCCGCGCTGGTCGCCGAAGGACCAGATGAGGTCGCCGATCCGCTGGAACCCGAACATCGAGTAGAAGGTGAAGAACGGGATCATCGGCTGGCCCCACGTGGCGTACGCGGTGGCGGCCGCCGTGAAGTCGGCCATCGCGCCGGCCTCGGTGATCCCCTCCTCGAGGATCTGGCCCTTCTCCGACTCGCGGTACGAGAGCATCAGCGCGGCGTCGACCGGCTCGTACTGCTGGCCGAACGGCGCGTAGATCTTGAACTCGGGGAAGAGCGCGTCCATCCCGAACGTGCGGGCCTCGTCGGGGATGATCGGCACGACCCGCCGCCCGAATTCCGGGTCCTTCATGAGCGTGCGCAGCAGCCGGGTGAACGCGGTGGTGGTCGATGCCTGGACCTTGTCGCCGGTGCCCGCGGTGAGCTGGTCGGCGATCTCGTCGCGTGGGAACACCACCGTCTTCGCGCGCTCGACGCGCTCGGGCAGGTACCCGTCGAGCGCGCGCCGCCGCTCCATCAGGTACTCGTACTCCGCCGAGCGGAAGCCCGGGTGGTGGTAGGGCGCCAGGTCGCCCTCCTCCAGCTCCGAGTCCGGGATGTCGAGGTAGAGCCGGTCGCGCAGCGCCTTGAGCTGCTCCACGGTCATCTTCTTGATCTGGTGCGTCGCGTTGCGCGCCTCGAAGTCGGGGCCGAGCGTCCAGCCCTTGATGGTCTTGGCGAGGATGACCGTCGGCGCCCCCTCGTGCTCCACCGCGGCCTTGTAGGCGGCGTACAGCTTCCGGTAGTCGTGCCCGCCCCGTGGGAGCTTCTGCAGGTCCTCGTCGGAGAGGTGCTCCACCATCGCCCGCAGCCGCGGGTCGGGCCCGAAGAAGTGCTCCCGGATGTAGGCGCCGCTCTCGACCGCGTACTTCTGGAACTCGCCGTCGAGCGTGGTGTTCATCTTGTGGACGAGCACGCCGTCGACGTCGCGCGCGAGCAGGTCGTCCCAGGCCGAGCCCCACACGACCTTGATGACGTTCCAGCCCATGCCGCGGAAGACGGACTCGTACTCCTGGATCACCTTGCCGTTGCCGCGCACGGGGCCGTCGAGCCGTTGCAGGTTCGCGTTGACGACGAAGATCAGGTTGTCGAGCCGCTCCCGCGCCGCCAGCGACAGGCCGGCGATCGACTCGGGCTCGTCGAGCTCCCCGTCGCCCACGAAGCACCACACCCGCGCCCGCGACGTGTCGGCGATCTCCCGCTGGTACAGGTACCGGTTGAAGCGCGCCTGGTACACCGCGTTGAGGGGGCTCAGGCCCATGGACACGGTGGGGAACTCCCAGAAGTGCGGCATGCGCCTCGGGTGCGGGTACGAAGGCAGGCCGCGCCCACCCACCTCGCGGCGGAAGTGCTCGAGCTGGTCCTCGGTGAGGCGCCCCTCGAGGAACGCCCGGGCGTAGATGCCGGGCGCGGCGTGCCCCTGGATGAACACCTGGTCGCCGAACTGGCCGTCGCCCTTGCCGCGGAAGAAGTGGTTGAACCCGACCTCGTACAGCGCGGCGGCCGAGGCGTAGGTGGACAGGTGGCCGCCGAGCCCGTCGAAGCGGTGGTTGGCGCGGTCGACCATCGCGACGGCGTTCCACCGGATGTACGCGCGGATGCGGCGCTCGATGTGCTCGTCGCCGGGGAACCACGGCTCCTGCTCGCGCGGGATGGTGTTGATGTAGTCGGTCTGCACCATCGCCGGGACGCCGACGCCCTTGTCGCGTGCCCGCTCCATCAGCCGCGCGAGCAGGTAGTGGGCCCGGGCCTTGCCCCGCACGTCGATCACCGCGTCGAGCGACTCCAGCCATTCAGCCGTCTCGCCCCGGTCGATGTCGGGGAGCTGGTGGATCGAGAGCTCGCTGAACATGCTGCCTCCATCGGCGCGCGTGGCGCGCGGTCGCGCGTTCCAGGCTATGACCGCACGCGCGCCCTCCCGGTGACGCCCCGGCCCGCGACGCGTCCGGCCGGACGGGCGGAGGGCGGGCGAGTGGGCGGCCGGGTCAGCGGGCGGGCCGGCGTGACCGGCGGCGCGCGCCGCGGTCCGCGCCGGCGGCGCCGGTCGACGCCTCACGGGCCGGACCGGCGCCCGGCGCCGGGAAGCGCACCCGCACGACGGCGCCGCCGAGCGGCGGTCCGTTCGCCGCGTCGACACGCGCCCCGAACCGGTGCGCGATCGCGGCCACGATCGCGAGGCCGAGCCCCGCGCGCGTGCCGCGCGCGCCGCCCCCGGCACCCGTGCGCACGAACCGGTCGAAGATCCGGTCGAGGAGGGCCGGCGGGAACCCGCGGCCGTCGTCGGCGACGGCGAGGTGCACCTGTTCGTCGGCCACCCGCACCTCGACGCGGACGCGGCGGTCACAGTGCCGCAGGCCGTTCGACAAGAGGTTGGCGACGAGCCGCTCGAGCAGCGGCCCGTCGCCCAGCACCACGGCGGGGCGTTCCGCGGGGAGCTCGAGGTCGACGCCGGGCCGCACGGGCGTGCGGGCCGCGACGCGCGTCACGGCGGCCGTGAGGTCGACGGGCTCGACGCGGCCGCCGAGCTGCCCGGCGTCGGCGCGCGCCAGGAGCAGCAGCGACTCCGTCAGGCGCGTCAGCCGGTGCGCCTCCTCGAGCGCGCTCTCGAGGCTCGCCCGGGTGGCCTGCGGGTCGTCGAGGTCGAGCAGGGCGAGCTCCAGCTCCGCACGCAGCAGGGCGATCGGCGTCCGCAGCTCGTGGCTCGCGTCGTCGATGAAGACGCGCTCACGTGCGACGGTCGCCTCGATTCGGGCGAGCATCCGGTTGAGCGTGCGGCCGAGCTGTGCGATCTCGTCGTCGCCCGGCGGCAGCGGCAGGCGTGACGCGGGCTCGAGCACCGAGAGCTGTTCGGCCCGCCGCGTCATCCGCCGGACGGGGCGCAACGCGGCGCCGGTGAGCAACCACCCGGCGCCGGCGACGAACACCACGGCGGCCGGGGCGGCGACGCCCAGCAGCAGGAGCATCCGCCGGCGGGCGCGCTCCACCGTCGCGGTGCTGGCCGCCGCCACGACGACCCGCTCCCCGTCGGGATACGCGAGGATCCGGGCGTGCTCACCGACACCGGGCACGGCGCGGTCGGTGAGGCGGGCGGACGCGCCGACGGCGGCGACCTCCGCGTCCGTGAGGATCGGGCTCGCACCCGGCGGGGCGAGCACCCGGTTGGCCCGGTCGACGACCTGCGCGGCAACGTCGTCGTCGGAGACGACGGCGTCGCCCGCCGCGAGCACGTCGTCGACGCGGATCCGCAGCTCCTTCGTGACCGCGTCCGACAGCTCGTGCTCGAGGTCGCGTGCGAGGAGGAGCCAGCCACCCGCGAGCGCCGGTACCACGACGAGCACCAGCGCCGCGGTGAGCCGCACGCGCAGCGACACCGCGCCGGCCACACGCCGCAGCGCACGGCGCGCCCGGCGCCCCGCGTGGAGCACGACGCCGCGGGCGGACCGGATCGGGTCCCTCACGGGTCCGGCTCGAGCACGTAGCCGACACCCCGGACCGTGCGGATGCTCGCCCGCCCGAACGGCCGGTCCACCTTCTCCCGTAGGTACCGCACGTACACGTCGACGACGTTCGACACGCCGTCGTACGCGAAGTCCCAGACGTGCTCGAGGATGTGCGTGCGTGTGAGCACCTCGCCCGGATGGCGCATGAACAGCTCCAGCAGCGAGTACTCCTTCGGGGACAGCTCGATCCCGACGCCGTCGCGTGTGACCTGCCGCCGCGCCGGGTCGAGGCGGAGCCCGCCGACCTCCAGCACGACCTGGCGCTCGCCCGCCGGGCGCCGCAGGAGCGCCCGCAGGCGCGCGTACAGCTCGGCGAACGAGAACGGCTTGGTCACGTAGTCGTCGGCCCCGGCGTCGAGCCCGCGCACCCGGTCCTCGACCGCGTCACGCGCCGTGAGCATGACGACGGGCATCCAGCGGTTCTGCTCCCGCAGGCGCCGGCAGACCTCGAACCCGTCCGGCGGGGGGATCGCCGCGTCGAGCACGACCGCGTCGTAGTCGACCTCGCCGGCCGCCCACAGCGCCTCCTCGCCCGTCCCGACGACGTCGATGGCGTACCCCTCGCGCTCGAGGGCCCGCTTGAGGAGCCCCGCCATCTTCACCTCGTCCTCCACGACGAGCAGGCGCACGGCGGCAGCGTACGGCCCGGGGATGAGAACACGATGAGTCGGGGCGCGCCCGCCGGCGGCACTCATCGTGTTCTCATGCTCGCCTTCCTACGGTGCCCGCATGACCAACACCGAGGACACCGGCCCGTCCGCGCGGCCGGGCAGTCGGTACAACTGGAGGGGGATCCGGGTGCCCGAGACCGAATCGCGCATTGCCTCCCGCATCGGTGGCGTCCGGGGCGCCGTGGGGCGCGCGGCCGCCTGGCTCGGGCTCGTGCGGCCGCGCCTGGCCGACGGGACGAAGGGCCCGCGCCGGTGGAAGGGCGTCGCGACGCTCGCCGGCGTCGCCGTCGCCGTGATCTTCGTGTGGACCACCGTCCACGTCGTGCCCCCGGGGAACCGGGCGATCCCGGTCACCCTCGGCCACCCCGGCGCGGAGCTCGGGCCCGGCATCCACCTCACCCTCCCGTTCACGGTGACGCGCAACATGTCGGTGCGCACCGAGCAGTACACGATGAGCGGCAAGGGCGGCGACGGCACCGACGGCGGCGTCGCGGTGCTCGGCCGGGACGGCGGCTCGGCGCGGATCGACGCGACGGTGCTGTTCCGCGTCGTCCCCGAGCACGTCGACGACGTGTTCAAGCAGGTCGGGACGGGCTACGTGGACAAGATCGTCCGGCCCTCGGCGCGGGCGTGCATCCGTTCCGAGTTCACGAACTACGACATGGTGGCGGCCGCCACGACCGCGTGGCACGACGTCGAGGCGGACGTGGCCGAGTGCATGCGCGGCAAGCTCGCGCCGCGCGGGCTCGAGCTCCAGGACTTCCAGCTGCGCGAGGTCGCGCTCGGCAAGGACGTGCAGGCCGCGATCGACGGCAAGGTCGCCGCGCAGCAGAACTCGGAGCGCCAGAAGTTCGAGCTGTCACGGGCACAGCAGGAGGCGGAGATCACCCGCGTCCAGGCGCTCGCGACCGCGGACTCGCAGCAGATCCTCGCGTGCGGTGGCGAGGTGACGCTCGAGGAGCGCGACGGCAAGCCCGTGGCGGTCATCCGCCCGAAGCCGATCGACCGCTGCTCGCAGGCACAGCTCACGCCGCAGTACCTGCAGTTCAGCTACATCCAGGCGCTGAAGAACCTCGTCAACTCCCCCAACAACTCCACGATCATCCTGCCGTTCGACCAGAACCTCACGCCGCTGCTGAACGTGAACCCCGACGGGTCGGCGTCGGTCGACGGCACGGGCGGCGGCGGGGGCTGAGGGCGCAGCGGGACGCGGCGCCCCGCCCCGGTCCGGGACCCGGGCCGAGGGAGCCGTCACGGCGCCGGGCACGCGTCGTCGGTGGGCGGTAGAGGACTCGAACCTCCGACCTCTTGCGTGTCGAGCAAGCGCTCTGGCCAACTGAGCTAACCGCCCCGATCGGAGCGGTCAGGATAGCGCAGGGGGTCGTGGCGGCCCGGTGCCGCCCCCGGCCGCGGGCTGCGCCGTCCGGGCGCGCCGCGACCGCACCGCCCGCACCGCGAGCCACGCGGCGGCGGCGCCGGCCACCGCGACGGTGGCCCACCAGTCGAGCTCCTCGATCAGGTCCACCACGTCGTCGCCGAACGCGGCACCGAGGCCGACGACCGCGGCACCCCAGGTGATCGCGGCCGGGACGTCCCACGCGAGGAACCGGCGGTAGCGCATCCTCCCGGTGCCGGCGACGAACGGCACGACCGCGCGCAGCGCCCCGACCCAGCGGCCGACGAACACGACGACGCCGCCGCGGTGCGCGAAGTACCGCTCGGCGCGCTCGACCGGACGGCCCGAGCCGCCGCCGGGTCCACGCCCACCGCTGCACCGCGCGCGTCCCGACCGTCGCGCCGAGCACGAAGCTCACCGAGTCGCCGACCACCGCGCCCGCCGCGGCGCACGCCATCGTCGCCGCGACCGGGCCGCCGCTGCCGGCGGCGACGGTGCCGGCGACGACCATCGCGACCTCCCCCGGCACCAGCAGGTCGAGCATGATCGCGCTCTCCGCCGCGGACAGCACGAACACCGCGAGCAGGAACAGCCAGAGATCGAGCTCGCCGAGCCGGTCGAGGACGGAGTCGAGCACGCGCCCCTCAGCCACCCCGGCGTGCGACGGCGCCGCGAACGCCCGTCCGTCCGACCATCGGTCCCACGGCCGGCGAACGTACCCCCCGGCTCCCGCCGGGAACCCGCGCCGCCGTCGGATAGCCTGCAGCGCGATGTGACACGACCCCGGCCCCGTCGCCGCGTCCGGCCCCCTGTCGCCGGACGGTCCGGTCCCCTGCGAGCCATCCCCGCGAGGAGCCGTCGTGTCGCACCCCGCCTCCCTGATCGCCCGTGACGTGTCCGTCGCGTTCGGGCCGCACCTCGTGCTCGACGCGTGTCGTTGACCGTCGGCCCGCGCACCGCGTCGGCGTCGTCGCGCCGAACGGCACGGGCAAGACGACGCTGCTGCGCGTCCTGGCCGGGCTCGTGACCGCCCGACCGCGGCACCGTCACGCGCGTCCCCCCGCAGCAGTCGGTCGGCTACCTGCGCGCAGGCAGCGCGAGCAGGGTGCCCGGCGAGACCGTGCGCGGCATGCTCGCGCGCCGCACCGGCGTCGCCGCGGCGACCGCACGGCTCGAACTCGCGTCGCAGGCGCTCGCGTCCGGCGCGCCCGGCGCCGACGACGACTACGACGCGGCGCTCGCGCGGTTCCTCGCGTGCGGCGGCGCCGACCTCGACCGGCGCCTCGGCGCGGTGTCGAGCGGCGTCGGGCTGCCGGACGAGCTCCTCGACCGGCCGACGACGGCGCTCTCGGGCGGCGAGGCGGCCCGGGCGTCCCTCGCCGCGATCCTGCTGGCACGCCACGACGTGTTCCTGCTCGACGAGCCGACGAACGACCTCGACTTCGACGGGCTCGCGCTGCTCGAGGGGTACCTGCGCGACCTGGAGGGCGGTGCCGTGATCGTGTCGCACGACCGCGCGTTCCTCGACCGCACGATCGACTCGGTGCTGGAGATCGACGAGCACACGCCACCGCGCCACGCTCTACGCGGGTGGCTGGCAGGCGTACCTCGACGAACGCGAGGTCGCGCGGCGCCACGCGCGCGAGCGCTACGACGAGTACGCGCAGCGGCGCGACGAGCTGCGCGACCGGGCCCGAGCGCCATCGCGAGTGGTCGGCCCGCGGGGTCGCCCGCGCCGCCCGCGAGCGGCGAGACGCGACAAGTTCATCCGCCACTTCCGGACGCAGACCAGCGAGCAGCTCGCGGCGAGGGCGCGCTGCCGACGCGCCGGGCGCAGCAGCGGCTCGAGGCCGAGGCGGTCCCCAAGCCGTGGGAGGGCTGGGAGCTGCGCATGGAGGTCGCCGACGGCGCCCGCGCAGGCGGCGACCTGGTCGCGGCGTTGCGCGACGCCGTCGTCCACCGGGGCCCGTTCACCCTGGGCCCGTGCTCGCTCGAGGTCCGGGCGGGCGAGCGGGTCGCGATCCTGGGCCGCAACGGCGCGGGCAAGAGCACGCTGCTCGGCGCGCTCCTCGGACGCGTCGCGCTCGACGGCGGCGAGCACCGGCTCGGCCCGTCGGTCGTCGCCGGCGAGCTCGACCAGGCCCGCGCCCGGTACGCGGGGACCGAGCCCCTGCTGGACGTCTTCGTCGCCGCGACGGGCAGCGACCTCCGGCCGCGCGCTCGGCGCTCGCGAAGTTCGGGCTCGGCGCCGGGCACGTCGGCCGCGCCGGCGCACGCTGTCGCCCGGCGAACGGACGCGCGCGGTCCTCGCCCAGTTCACCGTCGCCGGCGTGAACTGCCTGGTGCTCGACGAACCGACCAACCACCTCGACCTGCCCGGCGATCGAGCAGCTCGAGTCCGCGCTCGGCACGTTCACCGGCACCGTCGTCCTCGTCACCCACGACCGGGCGCTCCTCGACGCGGTCCGCGTCGACCGGCGGGTGCTCGTGGAGTCGGGGCGGATCGTCGCGGACGACGCGACGGGGGACGGCCCTGAGCGCGCCTCAGGCGACGACCTCGATCACCCCCTCCATCCCGTACGCGACGTGCCCGGGCAGGTGGCAGGCGTAGCGCACCGCGCCCGGCCGGGTGAACTCGTAGAAGGTCACCCCCCGTTCGAAGGGGCCCAACGACAGCTCGCCGGGCACGGGCGGGTGCACCCGTTCGGTGCCGTGCTCGTGACGGGAGTGCACCGCGGCGTCGCCGACGATCAGCTCGTGCCCGATCGGGTCGCGGTTGTGCACGACGAACCGCACGGTGGTCCCGGCGCGGACGCGCAGGCCGTCGAGGTCGAAGCGGCTGTGGTGCACGTCGACCCCGACGGTCACGAGGCCGGGCCCGAGCGGAGGCGCGGCGTCGCCGCGGCCGTCGAGCGCGTCACCCGCCGAAGCGACCGCGGCGAACACCACGGCGCCGACTGCGGCCGCGAGGAGGCGCCTCACCGCGCGGACCGCCCCGCGCGCGTGCACGCGGCGCGACCAGGCCCGGCGTAGCGCCCACCGCGGCGGCGGCCCCGGCGGCGCCCGCGGCGACGAGCGGCCACACGGGCGACCGGCCCGGCGGCGGGCGCGGACCGGGCGTGCGTCCGCCGCCCGCACGCCGACGTCCTCCAGCGCCGGCAGCGCCTGCTCGCCGGTGGAGACGGCGAGGTCGTAGTCGAGCCGGCCCGCCGGCGCCTCGAGCGCGAGGTAGGTGAGCCACATCTCCGGCGGCACCCACTCCATCCCCGTGTCCGGCGCGCAGGTCGGCGAGGAGCGCCGCGACGCCGGCTCGTCGCGCTCGATCGACAGGCCCGGGCCGCCGGCGAGCAGCCGGGGCCGCCCGTCGGTGAGCAGGAACACGTCGGCCTCGACCACCTCGGAGCCCTCCAGCCCGAGGCCGAGGATGCGCAACGGGACCCACGGCCGGTCGGTCGGGATCGTCACCATGATCGGCGTCCCGTCGCCCGGCACGCTGGCCGAGCGCGGCCGCGCGGGCGGCGTCGAAGCGCGCCGCCATGAAGACGGGGCTGCGGCGCGCGTAGAAGTCGAGCACCTCCGGGGCGTCGGGCGTGAGGAGGAAGCCGTTGTCGAGCGCCCATCTCCCCACCTCGTCACCGCCGCCGCGCAGCACCGTGATGTCGAGCGCGTCGATCCGGGCCTCGAGCAGGACCTCGGCGCCGTCCTCGGCCCCGCGCGCCGCGACGCCGGCGGCCTCCGGCGACCGGCGGGGCGACCTCGCGCGCGAGGCGCTGCAACGTCCAGTCGCCGCCGCGCTCCACCTTCGTCGGCACGCCGGGCAGCGGCACGATCGAGCCGACCTCCTCGCCCTCGCCGGTGAACTCGAACGACGTGACGTACCGCTCCACGCCGTCGTGGTACGCGGCGAGCGTCGTCGTGCGCACGAGCCGGATCGTCCCGTTCTCGCCGACCAGGCCGCCGCAGGCGACTCGCGGGGCCGGCCGCGCCGACGAGGGACGCCGACCGCGACCGCCACGCCGATCGCCGACCCGCGCCGGCCGGGACCGTGCCGTGCCCATGGCTCCTCCTCCCCCCGGCGGTGCCGCCGTCGCAGGGTTCGACGTGCGGGCCGCCGCCCGCGGTTCCCGCCGGCCGGCTCCACGCGGCGGGCGCGGCGCGCCGTAGGGTGCGGGCGCGATGGCCGCCGACGTCGCACCCGCGCTCCTCGTCGACCTGTACGAGCTCACGATGGCCGACGTGTACCGCCGGGAGGGGATGGACGCGCGACCCGCGACGTTCAGCCTCTTCGTGCGGACGCTCCCCCGGCACCGCGGCTGGCTGGTCGCCGCCGGGCTCGACGACGTGCTGCGGTGGCTCGAGGAGCTCCGGTTCGGCGAGCGCGAGCTCGCGGCGCTCGACCGGCTCGGCCTGTTCGACCCGGCGTTCCTCGACTGGCTCGGGGGCCTGCGCTTCACCGGCTCGGTGCGTGCCGTTCCGGAGGGGACGTTGGTGTTCCCGGACGAGCCGATCCTGGAGGTCGACGCACCCGTCGCGCAGGCGCAGATCGCCGAGACGTTCCTGCTCAACCAGGTGACGCTGCAGACCGTGCTCGCCACGAAGGCGGCGCGTTGCCGTGCGGCCGCGCGTGACCGGGTCGTGGTCGACTTCGCGATGCGGCGCACGCACGGGATCGACGCCGCCATGAAGCTGGCGCGCGTGAGCCGCATCGTCGGGCTCGCCGCGACGAGCAACGTCGCCGCGGCCGACCGGTACGGGCTCCCGGCGACGGGGACGATGGCGCACTCGCTCGTGCAGGCGCACGACCGGGAGCTCGACGCCTTCCGCGCCTTCGCCGCCGCCTACCGCGACGCGACGGTGCTCCTCGTCGACACCTACGACAGCGTCCGCGGCATCGAGCACGCGATCCGGGTCGCGGCCGAGTGCCGCGACCGGGGCGTGCGGATCCGCGGCATCCGCCTCGACTCGGGCGACCTGGCGGCCCTCGCCCGCCACGCGCGCCGCCGCCTCGACGAGGAGGGGTTCCCCGACGTGCGGATCTTCGCGAGCGGCGGCCTCGACGAGTACGAGATCGACCGGCTCGTGCGCGTCGAGGCCGCGCCGATCGACGGGTTCGGCGTCGGCACCGCGCTCGCGGTCTCCGACGACGCGCCGGGGCTCGACACCGTGTACAAGCTGACGGAGTTCGACGGCCGGCCGGTGCGCAAGACCTCCGCGGGGAAGGCGACCTGGCCGGGGGCCAAGCAGGTGTGGCGGGCGGCGGACTGGTCGGGCGACGTGCTCGCGCTCGCTGCGGAGCCCGCGCCGGCGGCGGGCCACACGCCGCTGCTCGCCGAGGTGATGCGCGCGGGGCGCGGACCGCGGCCGGGCGCGCACCGCTCGCCGAGTGCGCCGAGCCGGTTCGAGCGGGGATGGGCGGCGCTGCCCGGGGCGTTGAAGGACCTGCGGGCACCCGCCGGCCCACCCGGTGCGGGTCTCGGACGGTCTCCGGGACCTCGCCCGCGAGGTCGACGAGCGGCAGCGGTCGAAGGAGGCGACATGAGCGCGACCACCGGCAGCCCGGTCGACGTCGGCTTCGACGGGCGCACCGCGCTCGTCGTGGTCGACGTGCAGAACGACTTCGCCGACCCGGCCGGCAGCCTGTACGTGCCGGGCGGCGACGAGGTCGTCGGGATCGTGAACGACCTCGTCGCGCGCGCCCGCGACGCGGGGGCGCTCGTCGTCTACACGCAGGACTGGCACCCGGAGCGGACCCCGCACTTCGCACGCGACGGCGGCGTGTGGCCGGTGCACTGCGTCCGCGACACGTGGGGCGCGCAGCTCCATCCCCGCCTCGACGTCGAGGGCCCCGTGGTGCGCAAGGGGACGGGCGGCGAGGACGGCTACTCCGGCTTCACGGCACGTGACGTGACCACCGGCGAGGACCGGCCGACCGATCTCGACGCCCTGCTGCGCGCGCACGGCGTCGAGCGGGTCGTCGTGGTCGGGCTCGCGCAGGACGTGTGCGTGAAGGCGACCGCGCTCGACGCCCGCCGCCTCGGCTACGCGACGGTCGTGCCGCTCGCGGCGACGCGCGCGGTCGAGGTGCACCCGGGCGACGCGGCGGGCGCCGTCGACGAGATGCGGGCCGCGGGCGTCGAGGTGCGCTGAGCCGGGTCAGCGCACCCGCCTCGTGCGGGCGGCGGCCCGGGCGGCGTTGTGCGCGATTGCGGCGCGGACCAGCGCCGTGAACGCCCGGGCGTCGAGCCGGTCACCCTCCCGCAGGTCGATCGCGCGGCGCGCGTTGCCGCCGAGGCCGGCGTTGAAGAGCCCGGCCGGGTCGTCGAGTGCGGCCCCGTGCGCGAACGTGAGCTTCACGGTGCCCTTGTGGACCTCACCCGTGCAGATGATCCCGGCGTGCGACCAGGTGGGCACCCCCGCCGGGTTCGACGGCTTCACCCACTTGACCTCCTCGACCACCCCGGGGTCGGCCCGCCGGATCAGCTCCCGCGCCCGCTGCAGGGTCGCACCCCGCCAGTCGCCGAGCTCCGCGACGATCCGGTCGATCCGGGCCGACGCGTCGTCGCGGCCGTCGCCGGTCGCCATGCCCCTCCTGCGCGGCTCGGTCGGGTGTCCCGGCCACCGTACCCAGGGCCGAGCGCTCCGGGGCCGCACGCCGCACGCGCCCCCGCCCGCCGCACCCGCGGTCCGTCGATGCCACCCCGCCCGGACGGCGGGGACCGGGACGCGCGTCGGCGGCCCTCGAACGGGCCGCCGATGCTGAGCTCGAGAGCGGACGACGGGACTCGAACCCGCGACCCTCACCTTGGCAAGGTGATGCTCTACCAACTGAGCCACGTCCGCGTGAGCACGAGATCATACCAACGCCTCCCTCCCGGGCGGGTGGGGGCGGGTGGGCGCGGGCCGGGCGTAGGCTCGGCGGCCGGACCGGACGACCGGCGGGGCACACGGGGGCACCATGCGCATCGGGATCTTCGGGGGCGACACGGCCGGCCGGCGGACGATCGCGCAGGTCGTGGCCGACGCCCGCCAGGCCGAGGCCGACGGGTTCGCCTCCTACGCGCTCCCCCAGATCTTCGGGCTCGACGCGATGGCCGCCCTCGCGGTGGTCGGACACGAGGTCCCGCGCATCGAGCTCGCGACCGGCGTCGTGCCGATCTACACCCGCCACCCGCTGGTCATGGCCCAGCAGGCCCTGAGCGTCCAGGACACGAGCGGCGGCCGCTTCGTGCTCGGCATCGGCCTGTCGCACCAGGTGGTGGTCGAGGGCATGCTCGGCATGTCGTTCGCCCGGCCGTTGCACGCGATGCGCGAGTACCTGGCCGTGCTGGCGCCCCTGCTGCGCGGCGAGGCGGTGGACGTCGCCGGCGAGACCGTGACGATGCGCGGCGCGCTCACCCGCGAGTCGGTCCCGCCCACCCCGGTGCTCCTCGCCGCCCTCGCGCCGGGGATGCTCGCGCTCGCGGGCCGCGAGGCGGACGGGACGATGACGTGGATGACCGGGCCGGCGACCATCGCCGACTACGTGGTCCCGACGATCACGGCCGCGGCCGAGCGGGCGGGCCGGCCGGCGCCGCGGGTCGCCGCGAGCCTCCCGATCTGTGTCACCGCCGACCCCGACGCCGCCCGCTCCCGGGCCGCGACCGAGTTCCAGGTGTACGGCTTCCTCCCGTCGTACCGGGCGATGCTCGACCGGGAGGGCGCGCAGACCCCCGGCGACGTCGCGATCGTCGGTGACGAGGAGGCCGTCGCGGCGGCGCTGCGGCGGCTCGCCGGCGCCGGCGTGACCGACTTCGTCGCCAGCATCTTCGGCGCGCCGGACGAGCGTGCCCGTACCCGCGAGCTGCTGCGCACGTTCGCGTGAGCGACGCGCCGCGCTCCCCGCTCGCGCTGCTGCAGGCGCTCGCGGTGGAGGAGTCGGAGATCACCGACGGGCTCCACCACGTCGAGATCTACACGATGCGCGGCCTGCTCACGATGCTCTGGCACGGACCGCGGGACGCGCCCGACGTGGTCCTCACCTGCGGCGGCGCGATGGGCAGCCTCCTCGGCCCGGCCGGCGGCCTCTACCACGATCTCGGCGTCGCGTTCGCCGCCGCGGGCATCGGCACCGTGCGGGTCGGCTACCGCGCGCCCGGCGACCTCGCACGCTGCGTCCACGACCTGGCGGCCGCCGCCGACTTCGCGGGCCGCGCGGGTGCGCGCCGGTTCGTCACCGTCGGCCACTCCTTCGGCGGGGCCGTCGCCGTCCAGGCCGGCGTCGTGCTCGGCGCCCACTGCCGCGGGGTCGTCACGCTCGCCACGCAGTCCGCCGGCTGCGAGCAGGCCGCCGAGCTCGGCGACACGCCGCTGCTGCTCGTGCACGGCACCCACGACGAGCTCCTGCCGCCCGAGACGAGCGGCGTCGTCCAGATGCTCGCCGGGCACGGCGAGGTGATGCTGTGCGCCGGCGCCGGCCACCTCCTGACCGAGGCCGCCGCGGACATCCGGGCCCGGCTGCGCGCCTGGATCCCCGCCCGGTTCGGGCGGACGGCCGCCTGAGGCCCCGGCGCGGCCCGGGCGGCCGACCCCACGGGGGCCGGCCGGGGCCGGCCCTGCCGCTCCCTCCACTGGCGCCGCCGGCGTCCGATACAGACGATCCATGCAGACACTCCGTCTGGCCGTCGGGGTGGCGCTCGCCACCGCCACCGCCATCCCCGCCCGCCCGGCCGCCGCCGCGAGCGCGACCGCCGTCGTCCATGCCTCCACCGTGCGGGACCTCGACGCCGACGAGCTCGCCGTCCTGACCGGCGTGTGTCGCGCCCTGCCGGCCGTGCCGGGCGCGGACGCCGCCGCCGGCGCGCCCGACGGCACCGGCTGGCGGGTCGCCGAGGACGACCTGCCGTGCGCACCGACGGTCGACGAGGCCTGGTTCGCGCTCGACTTCCCCGTCTCGTGCTCCGACACCTCCGCGATGACGTCGATCCGCGCCCGCGTCACGACGCTCGGCGGGGCCTCCACCCCGGCCGGGCAGGATTTCGGCATCGGCCTCATCGTCGCGGGCACCCTCGCGGGGCCCGTCAACACCGACCTCCCCGACACGGCGACGACCGTCGAGATGGACTTCACCGCCGGCCGGGCGGCCTTCGCGCAGTCGCCGAGCTACGTCGCCTGGCTCGACCACAAGAACTCGGGCGCGCACTTCCACCTCGACGCCTTCTCACTCGTGCTCGAGGGCGACCTCGGCTCGTGCGACCTCGACACCGACGGCGACGGCCTCACGAACGCGCGCGAGACGGACCTCGGCACCGACTGGACCGACCCCGACACCGACGGCGACGGCGTGGACGACGGCACCGAGGTCGCGCGGGGCACCGACCCGCTCGTCCCCGACGCCGCCCCGACGACCCCGCCACCGACCACGGCCGCACCCGCGGTCGGGACGCTCCCCACCACCGGCGGCGCCGCGACCGGCGCGGTCGTCGCCGTGGTCGGCCTCGGCGCCGGCGCCGCCCTCGCGGCCGCCGAGCGGCGCGCCCGGCGCGATCGGTCCTGAGGGCCCGGCCCGGGCCGGGGCCCGCTAGGCGCCGGCGAGCCGCGCGACGACGGGCGCGAACTCGTCCACGTTCTCGTCGCCGACCACGACGTACGAAAGCCCCCAGCGCTCCCGTCGCCGGTGCAGTTGGTCGACCACCTCGCCGACGCTGCCCACCAGCGCGGCGCCCGACTCCAGCGCCTCCTCCGGCGACACGCCGAACATCGGCGCCATCGCGGCGGCGAACCCGGCGCGGTCGTCGGTGATCTTCGCGACGAAGAAGCGCATCTGGATCTCGAGGTCGTCCCAGC
Organism: Acidimicrobiia bacterium; assembly: GCA_026002935.1. Taxonomy (GTDB): domain Bacteria; phylum Actinomycetota; class Acidimicrobiia; order IMCC26256; family PALSA-610; genus BPGH01. Next base: position 2,088,543 of record BPGH01000001.1, on the reverse strand, counting down.
GCGGCCCGGCCGCCTCCCGCACCCACTCGATCTTGCGGTCGGTCTGCTCCCGCAGCGAGTCCTTGGCCGCCTCGGCGTTGATCTCCCCCGCCCGCAGGTTGGGGTTCACGCCGACGATGTCGGCCTCGCGCGCGGCGATGGTCAGGACGCGCCGCCCGCCGCCGCCGATCAGCAGCGGTGGCCGTGGCCGCTGCTTCGGCAGCGGCCACGACGCGTACCGCGTGATCCGGTAGTGCTCGCCGTGGAACGAGAACTCCTCGCCCGAGAGGCAGCCCTTGACGACCTGCAGTGCCTCCTCGAACCGGTCGACCCGCACGGCGGGCGGGTCGTACGGCAGGCCGAGCGCGTCGTAGTCGGCACGCATCCACCCGGCGCCGATGCCCAGCTCGAGGCGGCCGTCGGACAGCAGGTCGACCGTCGCCGCCTCCTTGGCGAGGATCGCCGGGTGCTTGTAGTCGTTGTCGAAGACGAGCGAGCCGATGCGCAACGTCGTCGTGTGCGCGGCCGCCATCGCGATCGCCGGCATCGGCGCGAGCTCCTGGCCGAAGTGGTCCGGCATGAACAGGGTCGAGTAGCCGAGGTCCTCGATGCGGCGCACCTTGTCGCGCCACTGCGCGGCCGAGCCGGCCTGTGACACCTGGACCCCGAACCGGAACGGGCGCGCCATCGCGTCCTCCTCGTGCTCAGCGCCCGGCCAGGCGGGCGACGACCGGCGCGAACGCGTCGAGCGCCTCGGCCGGCACGACGTGGTACGAGATCGACCATCGCCTCCGGCGCTCCTCCAGCAGTTCGGCCATCTCCGTGTGGGAGCCGACCAGCGTGACCGGTGCGAGGCGCGCCTGCGCGGGTCCCACCCCGAACGCGCCGGCCATCGTCTCGAGGATCGCGCCCGGGTCGTCGGTGACGTGCACGAAGCCCACGAGCGTCTGCAGCTCCAGGTCCCCGAACCGCTCGCCGGCGGCCTCGCGCACCCACCCGACCTTCTCGTCGATCGCACCCGGCGCGAGCGAGCGCGCGGCGTCGGCCGAGGCGGCGTCCCCCGACCGCAGGTTCGCGTTGATGCCGACGATCTGCGCCTCCCGCGCGGCGAGCGTCAGGACCCGCCGCCCGCCCCCGCCCACGACGAACGGCGGGTGCGGCCGCTGCACGGGCTTGGGCCGCCCGTCGAGATCCGTGACCCGGTAGTGCTCGCCGTGGAACGTGAACGGCCCGTCGCCGAACAGCCCCTTGAGCACGGCGATCGACTCGGCGAGCCGGGCGACCCGCACGCCCGGCGGGTCGAGCGGGATCCCCGACTTCTCGTAGTCGGCGGTCATCCAGCCGGCGCCGATGCCGAGCTCGAGCCGCCCGCCCGACAGGAGGTCGAGCGTGCCGGCCTCCCGCGCGAGGACCACCGGGTGCTTGTAGTCGTTGCCGAGCACGAGCGGCCCGATCCGCAGCGTGCTCGGTGACCGCCGCGGCGTGCGCGAGCGCGACCGGCGGCGCGAGCTCGTGGTCGACGAAGTGGTCCGGCACGAACAGGGTCGAGTACCCAGCGCCCTCGGCGCGGCGGGCGAGCTCGGAGAGCTCGCGGCCCGACGCCGCCTGCCGCACCATCACGCCGAACCGGAACGGCCGCACGGCCGGGCACCCTAGCGACCCGGCCGCGCGCCGGCGCTCACCGGCGTCCCGTCGACCCCCAGCCGCCGGTGCCGCGGGCGGTCTCGTCGAGCGCCGCGACCTCCTCCCACTCGACGGGTTCGACGCGCTGGATCACGAGCTGGGCGATGCGGTCGCCCCGGTGCACCTCGAACTTCTCGGCGGGGTCGGTGTTGACCAGGAGCACCGCGATCTCGTCTCGGTAGCCCGAGTCGACGAGACCCGGCGTGTTGAGGCATGTCACCCCGTGGCGCAGCGCGAGCCCCGAGCGGGGCTGGACGAACCCGGCGTAGCCCGGGGGGATCGCGATCGCGATGCCCGTGGGCACGAGTGCCCGGCCGCCGCCGGGCGCGAGCACGGCGCCCTCGCGTGCGTGCAGGTCGTAGCCGGCGTCGCCGTCGTGGCGCGCCGCCGGCAGGGGCAGGCCGGGGTCGAGGCGGCGGACGCGGATGCGCACGGGGCTCAACCCTACGGGGCGCGACGGGTCCGGTGCTGCCGGGCGCGCGGGGAACACCGTCGTCGTGCTGACGGGCGCGGGGCGGGGTTCGGTGCTGCCGGGCGCGCGGGGGGAACACCGGCGGCGAAGGTCCCGTTGGAGCGGGTACGGAGCCCCTGGTCGGCGGGGCCCGCGGTCGCCAGCGTGGACCCACGGCGCTGCGGGGGGTGAGCCATGACGACAGCGATCGAGGCCGGGCCGGTGGACTCCCGGTTCGCGTGGGACGCGGGCGCGACGCTGCTCGACCTGTTCGAGGCCCGCGTCCGCGACGACGGCACCCGCGTCGCGATGCGCCACCGCGACGACGCCGGTTCGTGGCGGTCGATCACCTGGGCCGACTACGGGCGCGCGGTCCACGAGGTCGCGTCGGGGCTCGCGGCGATCGGCATCCGGCCGGGCGACCGGGTCGGCATCCTCGCCTGGAACCGCCCCGAGTGGCACGAGGCCGACCTCGGGATCCTGCGCGCCGGGGCGATCAGCGTCCCCGTGTACCCGACGAGCGCGGGACCCCAGGTCGCCTACGTGCTCGCGCACTCCGGCTGCCGCGTCTGCTTCGTCGGCGACCGCGAGCAGCTCGACCGCGTCCGCGACCAGCTCGCCGAGCTCCCGGCGCTCGAGTGCATCGTCACGTTCGACGACGTCGACGCCCTCGACGACCCGCTGGTGCGCACGCTGGAGGAGCTGCGCGCCCTGGGCGGCGAGACCCCGGCCGTCCCCCCGGCCGTCACCCCCGAGCACGTCGCGACGCTCGTCTACACCAGCGGCACCACCGGGCCGCCCAAGGGCGCGGTCATCACCCACAAGAACGCGATGGCGACGCTGCGGTCGGTCACGCAGGTCGTGCCGCTGACCGAACAGGAGCGCTTCCTGTCGTTCCTGCCCCTGAGCCACATCACGGAACGCTCCGTGTCCCACTTCGGCCTCGTCGCGTCGGGCGGCGAGACGTGGTTCGCCCGCTCGATCTCGACGATCGCCGAGGACCTGCCCGCGTGCCGCCCGACGATCTTCTTCGCGGTACCGCGGGTGTGGGAGAAGCTGCGCGAAGGCGTGGAGGCCGCGGTCGCGCAGCTCTCCGGCCCGGGCGGGGCCCTGGCCCGCCGGTACCTCGACTACGCCCGGCGGGGCGTCGACCGGCTCGGTCCCGCGGACCGCGTCGCACGCCAGGCGCTCGACCTCGTCGTCGGCCGCCGCCTGCGTGCACAGATCGGGCTCGACGCGGCCCGCTTCTGCGTCTCCGGCGCGGCCCCGATCCATCCCGAGCTGCTCCGCTGGTTCGCGGGCATCGGCATCCCGATCGCCGAGGGCTACGGCCAGACGGAGGTGGCGCTCGCGACGACGCTCAACCCCCCGGACGCGATCCGCGTCGGCACGGTCGGCCCGCCCCTCCCCGGCGTCACCGTCCGCATCGCCGAGGACGGCGAGATCCTCGTGCGCGGCGACAACGTCTGCCGCGGCTACTGGGACGACGAGGCGCGGCACCCGCGCGCTGCTCGGCCCCGGCGGCTGGCTGCACTCCGGCGACCTCGGGTCGTTCGACGACCACGGCTACCTGCGCATCACCGGCCGCAAGAAGGACCTGATCATCACCGCGCACGGCAAGAACATCGCGCCGCAGACGCTCGAGACCGACCTGGCCGCGAGCACGCCGCTCGTCGCGCAGGCCGTCGTCGTCGGGGAGGGGCGGCGCTACCTGACGGCGCTCCTCGCGCTGGACGCCGAGGCGGTGACCCGCTGGGCGGCCGAACACGGCAAGGACGGACGGTTCGAGGACCTGACGCGCGACCCCGACGTGCGCGCGGAGATCCAGCGTGCCGTCGAGGAGGTGAACGCCCGCCACTCCCGGGTCGAGCAGATCCGCAAGTGGCGGGTCCTGCCGGCCGAGCTCACCGTCGCGGGCGGTGAGCTCACCCCGACCCTCAAGGTCAAGCGCGCGGTCGTCGCCGAACGCTACGCGGACCTGATCGACGAGATGTACGCCGACTGAGCCCCGGCCGCCCCGGCGCCTCACTCCGGTGCGCGCAGGTCGCCCAGCAGCTCCTCCCGCTGCGCGTCGGTCAGCTCGACCTCCTCGCGGTAGGCGGGGTGGTCGACGACGATGCGCACGGGCCCGCGCGCGAACGCCTCGATCTGCGCGTCGGTGAACCGGAACTTGAGGAAGTGCACCGCGGCCGTGACGTCCTCACGCGTCAGCCGCTCCTCGTCCTGTGCCCGGCCGCGCACCTCCGACCCGTCGGGCAGCACGATCGCGACCGACGAGTGGATCCCGACGAGCTTCGGCAGCCACTCGCGCAGCTGCTCGTCGGACTGGAGCTCGATGAGCAGCGTCGCCGAGAGCTCGCCCGGGCCGGGGATCAGCTCGTTGTAGACCTCGACCTCGTGCGCGATCTGCTCGTCGCGGAGCATCCGCTCGGCGCGGGCCATCTCCTGGACCTGCCAGCGCATCGTGTCGGTGTTCTCGAACACCAGCGACATGATCGTGCCGAGCGCGACCCGGCGGCGCTTCTTCAGGTCGATGATGTAGCGGCGGAAGTCGTCGCGCTCACGCTCGTACTCCCGCAGGTCCTTGATGTCGTCGACGGTGAGCTTGCGCAGGTCGCCTGCGTCAGTCCTCTTCGATCCCGTAGGCCTGCGCGAGCACCTGGCAGCGGGTGGACGGGCCGGCGTCCGGCTCCTCGCCGATCGCGACGTTGGCGAGCTGGCAGTCGCCGCGCCACGAGCTCGGCGTCCGACTCGCGACGCGGTCCATCAGCGGCTTCGCGACGCCGCCTTGGCCATCTCGACGTTCTCCGCGCGCAGCCCCCAGGTGCCGTCGATCGCGGCGCACTCGCTCGACGTTCTGCACCTTCGCGCCGGTGAGCTGCCATGAGCTGCGAGCTCTTCGGGCCCATCTGCTGGGCCGGTAGTGGCAGGCCGCGTGCCAGACGATCGACTCGTAGGTCTTGCCCTCGAAGTTCGTGTCGAGCGCGTTGCCCGCGCGGTGCTCGTTCATCAGGAACTCCGCGGCCTCGAACGTGTTCTCGGCGACCGTGCGGCGCGGCCTCCGTGCCGAGGAAGCGGGGACCTCGTCCTTGAGCGTGTACGCGCAGGTCGGCTGGGGGACGACGACCTTCATGCCGCCTCGACCGCGGGGAGCAGCGCGTCGACGTTGCGCCTGCGCGTGCTCGCGGAACTTCTCGGTGTCGCCCGCGTCGAGCCACGGCATGCCCGCAGCACACCTGACCCTCGGGCAGCTCGCAGCGCGTACCGTTGCGCTCGAGCACGCCGACCATGGCCTTGCCGATCGCGGGCTCCTGGTACTCGACGAGGCACGTCGGGAACACGCGACCGACCCGGCGGCGTTCGACCGGCGCTCGGCGCGCGGCGGCGGAACCACTTCGAGAACCGACGCTTCGCGAAGGTCGGCAGCAGCCGCTCCTTCGAGATGCCCGTCGACCTTCTCCATCGCCGCGCGCGCCGGCCTGACGGCGTTCATCCTGTTGACGACGGGCGCGAGCGCGGTCGCCGACCTTGCCCTGCAGGTCGGTGCGGCCAGCAGCCGGGCGCTGCGCGAGCGGCGCCCCTCACGGTCCTGGATCGCGAGTCGACCGCAGCATCAGCTGCGGGAAGTCGATCCGCCACTCCTGCTGCTGGTCGGGCGTGTAGGGGCAGATGACGTAGCAGAGCTTGCACTGGTAGCACTCGTTCACGACCCGCTCGTGCTGCTGCGGCGTGAGCTCGCTCGACGTGCTCGGTGCCGCCGAGGTCGTCGATCATCTCGAACAGCGATCGGAAGCTCGGGCAGAGCTTCACGCACACGCGGCAGTCGCTGCAGATGTGGAACGTGCGGTCGCGCTCCGCCCGCGCGGCCGCCGGGTCGTAGAAGTCGGGCGCGAGCGGGTCGTACAGGTGCAGCGCCATCGCGGCCTCCGTCGGGAGCGGAACGGGTCCGGCCCCGGGTGCGGACCCCGGGGCCGGGACGGGCGCGCGGGCGGCTCAGGAGAGCGACTCGAGGCCCGCTGGAAGCGGCCGGCGTGGCTCTTCTCGGCCCGGGCGAGGGTCTCGAGCCACTCGGCGATCTCGTCGAAGCCCTCCTCGCGGGCCGTCTTGGCGAAGCCGGGGTACATCTCGGTGTACTCGTAGGTCTCGCCGGCGATCGCCGACTTCAGGTTGTCGGCCGTCGAGCCGACCGCCTCGCCGGTGACGGGGTCGCCGACCTCGGCGAGGAAGTCGAAGTGCCCGAACGCGTGGCCGGTCTCGCCCTCGGCGACCGAGCGGAACAGCGCGGCGACGTCCGGGTAGCCCTCCACGTCGGCCTTCTGCGCGAAGTAGAGGTAGCGGCGGTTGGCCTGGCTCTCCCCCGCGAACGCCTCCTTCAGGTTCTCGTGGGTCTTCGTTCCGTTGAGGTTCGGCATGCTGGTTGGCTCCTTGGCTCGTCAGGGTTCGTCTGGCGGTGACGGGACACGCAGTCGTCGCACCGACCGCGGAAGATCACCTCGACGGAGTCGACGGTGAAGTCGCGGCGGTAGCGCGGCGGCAGGCGGAGCCCGTCGAACTCGACGGGCACGTCGCGCACGCGCCCGCAGCCGCGTGCACACGAGGTGGTGGTGGTCGTCCTCGACGTTCGGGTCGACGCGCAGCGACCCGGTGCCGAGGTCGAGCAGGGCGACCTCGCCGAGGTCGGCGAGGTCGTGCACGCGTCTGGTAGACGGTCTTGAGCGAGATCGTCGGCATCTCGACGCGGGCCTGCTCGTAGCAGCGACTCGACGGTGGGGTGCGAGACGTCACCGTGCAGCAGGCGGAAGATCGCCTGGCGCTGCGGCGTGACCCGCAGGCCCCGGCGGCGGAACAGGTCGGTGAGCTCGGTCGCCGTCTTCATGCGGGACACGATCTTATCAACAACGATTGTCGCTTAGCAAGCTCGTCGAGCCGACGAGGCCGCGCCTGCGCGCACCGGGGCGCGCGGCGGGCGCGACCCGCGCCCCTGGAGCGGCCGGGGGTCGACGCCCGCATAGCATGACGCCCACGTCAGGTTTCGCCCCGGGGGCCAGCGCGCATGGACTTCACGTACCCGCCCGCCGCGGAGGCGTTCCGCGAGGAGCTGCGCGCGTGGCTCGCGGCGAACCTCCCCGCCGACCTCGCGCACCGCGGCGCGACGCACCTCGACCCGGACCCGAGCACGCTGGAGCGCCTGCGCGACGTGGAACCGCACGCTCGCCGACGCCCGCTACGCCGCGATCGCCTGGCCCGAGGAGTGGGGCGGGCGCGGCGCCGGCGTGATGGAGCAGGTCGTGTACGCCGAGGAGATGCACCGGGCGGGCGCGCCCGGCACGCTCAACCCGATCGGCCTGTCCAACATCGCCCCGGCGATCATCGCGCACGGCACCGAGGCCCAGAAGCGCGCGCTCCTGCCGCGGATGCTGCGCGGCGACGACATCTGGTGCCAGGGGTTCTCGGAGCCGGACGCAGGCTCCGACCTCGCGTCGCTGCGCACCTCCGCCGTGCGCGACGGCGACCACTGGGTCGTCAACGGGCAGAAGACGTGGACGACCCTGGCGCACCTCGCCGACTGGTGCGAGCTCCTCGTGCGCACCGACCCGCGAGGCCCCCAGGCACCGGGGCATCACCTGCCTGCTCGTCGACATGCGCCTCCCGGGCATCGAGGTCCGCCCACTGACGACGATCACGGGCGAGCGCGACTTCAACGAGGTGTTCTTCACCGACGTCCGCGTGCCCGTCGAGTGCACCCTCGGACCCGTCGACGAGGGCTGGCGCGTCGCCATGACCACGCTGGCCCACGAGCGGGGGACCGTCGCGAAGCTCCACCTCGGCACGCGCGACAAGGTCCGCCGGCTGATCGACGCCGCGCGCTCGACGCCGCTCGGCGACGGGCGGACCGCGGCCGACGACCCGGTGCTGCGCGAGCAGCTCGCGCGCGTGTACCTCGAGGCGGAGCTGCTGAAGCTGATCTCCGACCGGGCGGTCTCGGCCGAGCTGCACGGGCGCCCGATGGGGCCCGAGGGCAGCATCGCGAAGCTCCTGTGGAGCGAGACCGAGCAGCACGTCACCGAGATCGCGTCGGCGGTGCTCGGGCCCGACGCGCTCGGCGGGCCCGTGGGGGCGCGACCGCGTCTTCGCCCGCTCCCTCACGATCGCCGGGGGCACCACCCAGGTGAACAAGAACATCGTCGCCGAGCGCATCCTCGGCCTCCCGCGCTCGGTCCCCCCCGGCGAACGCTGAAACCGCCCGGGCGCGACCCGCGCGCCGGCCGCCGGGCGCAGCCGGGCGCTCAGACGGTCTGGCCGTTGCGCGTGGGGAGGCGCTCGCCCGGCGGCGAGCGGGAAGTGGCACGCGGCGAACTGGCCCGGCGCGACCTCCCGGATCTCCGGGCTCCTCGGACGGCGCAGCGCTCCTGCGCCTTCGGGCAGCGGGTGCGGAAGCGGCACCCGCTCGGCGGTGCGATCGGCGAGGGGATCTCGCCGCCGAGGTGGACGCGCTCGTCGGGCCGCGCGTCGGGGTCGGGCACCGGGATCGCGGCGAGCAGCGCCGCGGTGTAGGGGTGCGCGGGCTGCCGGTAGACCACGTCGGGCGCGCCGACCTCGCAGATCTTGCCGAGGTACATCACCACGATGCGGTCGCTGACGTTCTTCACCACCGCGAGGTCGTGCGCGATGAAGATCAGCGTGAGCCCGTACCGGGCCTTCATCTCCTCCAGCAGGTTCAGGATCTGGGCCTGCACCGACACGTCGAGCGCCGAGACCGGCTCGTCGCAGATGATCAGCTTCGGGTCGGTGATCACGGCCCGGGCGATCGAGATGCGCTGGCACTGGCCGCCCGAGAACTGGTAGGGGCGCTTGCCCCGCTGCAGCGCCGGGTCGAGGCCGACCGCGAGGAGCATCTCGTCGACCTTGCGCTGCTGCTCCTCGCGGCTGCCGACCTTCCAGATGCGCAGGCCCTCCGCGACGATGTCCTCGACCTTGCGGCGCGGGTTCAGCGACGAGATCGGGTCCTGGAAGATCATCTTCATGCGGGTGCGGACCCGCCGCAGCTCCTCGCCCTTCAGCGCGTCAGGTCGGTGCCCTCGAACACCACCGAGCCCGACGGTCGGCCGGGGGAGCTGCATGATCGCCTTCCCGGTCGTCGACTTGCCGCAGCCCGACTCGCCGACGAGGCCCAGCGTCTCCCCCTCCTTCACGTCGAGGCTCACGTCGGAGACGGCGTGCACCTTCAGCCCGGTGCGCCCCACGGGGAACTCCACCACGAGGTGCTCCACCCGCAGCAGGGTCTCGCCGGGGTCGCGCAGGTGCGCGGTGCCGCTGCCGGCCATCAGGACGCGGCCTCCGTGACCACGACGTCGTCGGCCTTGCGCACGGGCAGGCCCGCCGCGGTGCGCCCCGCCGCGAGGTTGCGCTCGAGCGCCTCGCGCCCGGCGTCGGTGCCGACCGGGTGGAAGCACCGGTACGCGTGGCCCGGCGTCTCCGGGTCGACCAGCGGGGGCTCGTCGGCCAGGCAGTTCGGCTGCGCGTACGGGCAGCGCGGCGCGAACTTGCAGCCCGGCGGCGGGTTCACGAGGTCGGGCGGGCGGCCGCTGATCGCCTCGAGCTTCGTGTGGCTCGGCTGCCCGAGCTTCGGGATCGACTTCAGCAGCGCCTCGGTGTAGGGGTGGCGCATCTGCGTGAACAGCGTGCGGGTCGGCGCCTTCTCGACGATGCGCCCGGCGTACATCACGGCGATGTCGTCGGCGCGGCCGGCGACGACCCCGAGGTCGTGGGTCACGAGCACCATCGCCATGTAGCGCTCCCGCTGCTGGGCCTGCAGCAGGTCGAGGATCTGGGCCTGCACGGTCACGTCGAGCGCGGTCGTCGGCTCGTCCGCGAACAGGAGCTTCGGGCCGCACGCGAGCGCGATCGCGATCATCACCCGCTGGCGCATCCCGCCCGAGAGCTGGTGCGGGTACTCGCGCATGCGCCGCTTCGCCTCGGGGATCCCGACCGACTCCAACAGCGCGAGGGCCGTCTCCTCCGCGTAGTCCGGGAGATGTCGAGGTGGTACTGCAACGACTCGGTGATCTGCTTGCCGATGCGCATCACCGGGTTGAGCGACGTCATCGGGTCCTGGAACACCATCGCCATCTGCGTGCCCCAGTACTCACGCATCACCTCGGCGGGCGCGTCGCCGATCTCCCGCCCTCGAAGCGGATGCTGCCCTTGCGCACGGCGTTGCGGGGCAGCAGGCCCATGATCGAGCGCGACAGCACCGACTTGCCGGAGCCCGACTCGCCGACGATGCCGATCGTCTTGCCCCGCTCCAGCGTGAGCGAGACGCCGTCGACCGCCCGCACGAGCCCGCGATCGGTCCGGAAGTACGTCGCGACGTCCTCGACCTCGAGCAGCGGCCCGTCGAGGGGGGCGTCGGGGAAACGCTCCGGGCCGCGGGCGCGGCCGCGCCGGGGGCTCACAGCACGCTCTCCCGCACGTCGAACTGGGCCCGGACGAAGTCGCCGAGGTAGTTCAGCGCGAGCACCGTGAAGAAGATCGCGACCGCGGGGAACTGCCAGATGTACGGCTGGTCCGCGATCTTGTCGATCTGGGCCGAGATCATCACGCCCCACGACGGCGTCCCGCCGCTCGGCACGCTCAGCCCGAACAGGGCCAGGCCGCCCTCGACGACGATCACGATCGCGATGCCGAGGAGCGCGATCGACAGCATCGCGGGCAGCACGTTGGGGAGGACCTCCCGCACCATCGTCCGCGTGCCGGTGGCACCCTGGGCGCGGGCGGCCATGACGAACTCGCGCTGCGACCACGCCATCGTGTTCGCGCGCGTGATGCGGCCGAGGATCGGGATCGACACGATGCCGATCGACAGGATCATCACGAGGACCCGCTCGCCCCAGGTGGGGGGATCCTGCTCGCTCTGCGGGGACAGCACCGACACGAGCGTGATCGCGAGGACGAGCTGCGGGAAGGCGAGCAGGATGTTGAACCCGCCGGTGAAGACCGTGTCGACGGACCCGCCCCTTGTACCCGGCGATCAGCCCGAGCGCCCCGCCGACGAGGGTGCCCACCAGGATCGAACCGACGCCGACCACGAGCGAGGTGCGCGCCCCCCAGACGACCCGCGACAGCACGTCGCGGCGCAGGTCGTCGGTGCCGAACGGGTGGGACCAGTCCTCGAAGGGCGCCGACCGACGGGTTCCGCAGCGTCTCGATGCCGCCGCCCGCCGGGTCCTCGAGCGGCAGGACCGGCGCGAGCAGCGCCGCGGCGGTCACGACGACGAGCCAGGCGATCGCGATCCACGCGCCGAGGGTGAGCCGGCGCCGGCGGACCGGCTCCTCGCCCGGCACGACGAGCGGCCCGGCGACGGCGACGTGCTCGTCGGCGCCCGGCGCGACGAGGTCGAGGGACTCGTCAAGCGACTCGGGCACTGCGGATCCTCGGGTCGAGCACCGTGTAGAGGAGGTCGACGACGAAGTTCACGAGCACGTACAGGATCGCCACGATCGCGATGTAGCTCTGCAACGCGATGTACTGGCGCCGCGCGATCGCGTCGTAGATGAGGAAGCCCATCCCGCTGATGTCGAAGATCCGCTCGACGACGAGCGCGCCGCTGATGAGCGTCCCCACGTTGAGGCCCGCGACGGTGAGCAGGGTCAGGCTCGAGGGCCGGAGCGCGTGCCGCCACAGGATCCGGCGGTCGCGCAGGCCCTTGCTCTTCGCCATGAGGATGAAGTCCTCCTGCAGCGTCGCGACCATGTCGCTGCGCAGGAGGCGCGCGTACACCGCGATCTGCCCGACCGCGATGGCGAGCACCGGCAGGGCGACGCTGCGCAGGTGGTCGGCGAGGCCGGCGCCGGGATCGACCCAACCGGTCGCCGGCAGGTCGCCCCACCCCCACTCGACCGCGACGTAGAGCTGCAGCAACGCGGCGAGCACGAACGTGGGCAGCGCGACGAGCGCGAAGGCGAACGCGTTCGCGTAGCGGTCGAGGCGGCTGCCGGCCCGGTACGCGGTGACGACCCCGAGCGGGAGCGCGATCAGCAGCGTGAGGACCTGCGAGTAGAACATCAGCGCGAGCGACTTCGGCAGCGCGTTCTGCGCCCGCTCCCACACGTCCTCGCCCCGCACGCCCGCGCCCGCGTACTCCTGGCCCATGTCGCCGGTGAAGAAGCCCTTCAGCCACTCCCAGTAGCGCACGACGAGCGGTTCGTCGAGGTTGTTCGCGGCCCGGATCTCGTCCCGCTGCGCCTCGGTCGCGAACGGTGCGATCACCTCGGCGGGGTCGCCCGGCAGGAAGCTCGTCAGCGCGGCCGTGAAGAAGGTGACCACGACCACCACCACCACGAGCTGGACGACTCGCCGGAGGATCGCTCGCACGCCGCGTCGGCCCCTTCCGTGTGACCCGCCGGCCGCCGCGCGAGCGGCCGGCGGGTTCCCGCTACTGCTCGATCCAGATGCCGCTCACCGGGTGCCCGGTGGCGAGACCCGGGAACGGACCCGATCCGTCCGGCAGGTTCGGGCCCAGCACGCCGTGGATCCCCGGCTTGTAGGCGACCATCCACAGGGTCCACTGACCCCAGAGGTTGTAGAGCTCCTCGGCGAACTCCCGGTTCAGCTCCTCGTAGATCTCGCGCCGCTCGTCGGGGTCGAGCGTCGTGCGCCCGCGGTCGAGCAGGTCGTTGATCTCGGGGTCGTTGAAGCCACCGAAGTTCACGAGGTTGTCGCACGGTTCGGGCGGCGTCGTGTTGCAGTGCCACCACACGTACTGGGTGTCGGGGTCGGCACCCGGGTGGTTCCGCCACAGCACCGCCTGGAAGTTCCGGGCGATCGCCTCGTTGATGAGCGTGCTCTGGTCGGCCACCGACGCGAGGTTGACCCGCATGCCGACGTCCTCGGCGAGCTGCTTGAGCAGCTCCGCCGTCTTGGTCGTCTCCGGGTCGCCGCTGTGGGTGAGCGTGAACTCGAGCTCCTGGCCGGTCTCGTCGCGGTACTGGGCGACGAGCTCCTCCGCCTTCTCCTTGTCGTAGCTCGGGTACCCCGTGTCCTCCAGGTAGCCGTCGACCCCCTCGGCGAACGGCCCGCTCGCGCTGGTCAGGATGCCCTCGTTGCGGAGCTCGTTCACGAGATCGCGGTCGATGGCGTAGGCGACCGCCTGGCGCGCCGTCCTCGAGTCGAACGGCGCCTTGGTCGCGTTCAGCATGGTGTACCCGACCTCGGCGAACGCGTCCGACTCGATCGCGTCGAGCGTGCCCGCCTCGACGTCCTTGCGCAGCTCGACGATCTGCAGCGCACCCGAGGTGTGCATCATGTCGTAGCTGCCGCCCCGCATGCCCTGCAGGCGCGCCGGGCCGCTCTCGACGGGCACGAAGCGGATCCGGTCGAGGTACGGCAGCTGGTTGCCGTTCTCGTCGGTCTGCCAGTAGTTCTCGTTGCGCTCGGCGACGAACTCCTCGTTCACCGTCCACTTCGCGAGCTTGAACGGTCCCGTCCCGATGAGGTTGCGGTTGCAGTTCTCGGCGTCGTCGAGCTGGGCCTGGCCCATGATCCCGAGGCGCCCGCTCGAGTAGAGGAACCACGGGAACGCGGGCCACGGCTGCTTCGTGGTCACGACGACCGTCGTCGGGTCGGTCGCCTGGATGTCGGCGATGTAGGGCTCGAAGACGAAGCTGAACAGCAGGGGGCTGCGGCCCGGGTACGCGTTGCGGTACGCGTCGAGGTTGTTCTTCACGACCTCGGCCGTGAGGTCGGTCCCGTCGTGGAACTTGACGCCGCTGCGGAGCTTGATCGTCCACTGCGTCGCGTCGTCGTTGGAGGTGACCGACTCGGCGAGGAACGGCTTGATCTCGCCGTTCTCGTCGGGCGCGGTGAGGGTGTCGTAGATCGCGCGGGCGACCTGGATGCCCGAGATGGCGAGCTGGGCCTCGGCGAGGCACCACCCGCCGGTCGTGTCGGCCTCGAGCGCGTAGGTGACCTCGCCGCCGTACTGCGGCTCGCCGGCGTCCTCCTCCTCGGTGGGCCCGCCGCCGGTGCCCTCGTCGTCACCGCCCCCACAGGCCCCGACGACCAGCGCCATGCCCAGGGCGAACGCCCCCCAACGGCGCCACGACCGGCCACGCGAGCTCACGCCTCGAACCACGGTTCCCCCCGATTCGCTCCCTGGGACCCGCCGCCCGGGCGGCGCACGGGACCCCCGCCGTACCCCCCACGTCCCTAACGGCGCGGCGGTGTGACGTGCGTCACAGGCCGTGAGTGTAGAGGCGGGACGCTACGGACCGGGGATCAGGGCTGTCAACGCGTGGGGTCCGGGGACGCGAGGTTGACGCGCACCTCGCCGGCCGGGCCGGCCGCCGTCACCGGGCGGCAGCGGACGCGCGCGCCGACCACCTCCCGGCGCTCGGCCTCCTCGCACCACTGGCGGTCCTCCACCCGGGCGTACGTACGGACACCGGGGGCCACGTCGCACACGAGGAGCGCCCACTCGGGCGCGCCGTCCCGGTCGTGCACCACCGAGTACGCCGCGACCGTGGCGTCGCCCTCGTGCTCGGCGACGACGCGCGGCCGGTCGGCCGCGTCGAGCGCCGCCTGCACCGCCGCCTCGTCGGGCGGCGTGAGCGCGCCCGGCGTCGTGGAGTAGCACGCGAACTCGTGCTTGGTCATGTGCATGCCGACGCCGCTCACCATGCCGACGCTCCCGGGGTCGGCCCGCAGCACGTCGGCCAGCTTCGCGATCGAGTGCACCAGGTAGCCGCTCCCCGGCCCGCCGTGGTACGGCAGCCCGCCGGTGACGGTGAGGCCGCGCGGGTCGAGCGGCGACAGGCCGAGGGCGTCGCACGCGAAGTGCAGGGAGCTCGCGAAGCACGAGTACAGGTCGAGGTGGGCGACGTCGTCGACGCCGACGCCGGCCGCCGCGAGCGCCGCGGCCGACGCGGCCGCCATCGCGGGCGAGCGCGCCATGTCCGCGTGCTCGGCGACGAGGACCGGGTCGGTGGCGTGGCACCAGCCCCGCAGGTAGACGCGGCGGTCGTGCGGCACCCCCAGCGCGTCGGCCCGCTCGTGCGTGGCGACGAGGAGTGCGGCGGCCATGTCCACGTCCATCACGGCGACCGAGTACTTCGTGTACGGGTAGCCGACCATCCGGTTGGCGGCGGTCGGCGTGACGATCTCCGCCGGCGGGCGCGCCACCCGGAACCAGGCGTCGGGGTTCGCCGCCGCGACCTGCGTCATCGGCGCCAGCATGCGCCCGATCCCGTCGCGGTACTCGTCGGGGGCGACGCCGAGCGCGCCGCGGCGGGCGTTGTCGAACACGGCGAACGTGAGCCAGGCCTGGAACACCTGGTGCGCCACCTCGACCGGGTCGGGCGGCGCCTCCCACGGGAACGGGCGGCGTTCGGCGGCCCCGAACGAGTACGGATAGCGCTCCCCCCGCTTCTTGTAGGCCCGGCGCGTCGCGAGGGCCTCGGCGCTCGCCACGAGCGCGAGGTCGAGCTCACCCCGCAGCATCCGCACCGCGGTCGCGTCGACGAGGCGCTGGCCCGTCGTGCCGCCGATGCCCGAGTAGTACCGGCGTGCCGGGTCGGCGCCGAGGCGCTCGGCCAGGCGGCCGACCGGGTCGTCGTACTGCCAGGTCTGCGTGTAGACCAGCTCGATCGCGTCCAGCCGTCCGAGCGCGCCGGGTGCGCCCGCGTCGGCCGCGGCCGCGCGCGCGACCTCCTCCCACATGGCCAGGGGCTCGGGCGCGCCCGCGTCGCCCACCTCCTCGGGGTGCCAGGTGCGCCGCCCGACGCCGACGACGCACGGGGTGCGCGGGTCGACCGCGGTCATCGCGCCTTCCACACGGGTGCGCGCTTCTCCGCGAACGCAGCAGGCCCCTCCCGTGCGTCCTCGGTCCGGAAGATCCGCGACGACAGGCGGCTCTCCTTCTCGAACGGGGTGCGCAGCTCCTTGGCGAGCGCGTCGAGCACCTCGACGACCTGCCCGGGCGGCGCGCCCGCCGCGACGAGGTCGCGCAGGCCCGTCACCGCGTCCCGCAG
This sequence comes from Acidimicrobiia bacterium, assembly GCA_026002935.1. Classification (GTDB taxonomy): domain Bacteria; phylum Actinomycetota; class Acidimicrobiia; order IMCC26256; family PALSA-610; genus BPGH01. The sequence goes on along the minus strand of BPGH01000001.1, from coordinate 2,072,402 downwards.
GGCGCGCGTCGTGTCCTCGTCGTGGTAGAGGCCCTGCAGTGCGCTCTGCTTCGTCGCCTGCACCGCCAGCGGCGCGTTCGCGACGATCCGCTGCGCGTACTCGCGGGCCGTGTCGAGGAGCCGCTCCCGGGGGACGACGGCGTTGAGCAGCCCCATCTCGTACGCGCGCGCGGCGTCGATCAGGTCGGCGCACAGCAGGAACTCCATGGCCTGCGGCCAGGGGATCTGGCGCGGCAGCCGGACGGTCGTGCCCCCTCCGGCGAACAGCCCGCGCTTGGGCTCCATCACCGCGAACCTCGCCTCGGGGCAGGCGATGCGGATGTCGGTGCCGCCGAGCATCTCCATCCCGCCCGCGGTGCAGTAGCCGTTGACGGCGGCGATCACCGGCTTGTAGAGGGGCCAGTTGCGCAGCACGGCGCGGGTCCCGTCGTCGAGGCGGTAGCCGTGCAGCTCCGTGAGCCCCTCCTCCGCGATCTGCTTCTGGAACCGGGTGATCTCGGGCACGTAGCGCTTGAGGTCGGCGCCGGTGAAGAAGGCGTCGCCGACGCCGGTGACGATCGCCACCCACGCCTGGTCGTCCGCGGCGAAGCGCTCCCACGCCTCGCGCAGGAGCTTGAAGTGCTCCATGTCGGCCGAGTTGCGGGCCTCGGGACGGTCGATCGTGATCAGCACGACGTGCTCCGAGTCCTGTGCGTAGTGGATCGGCATGGCCCGGACGTTAGCGCCGGACCTGACGCGCGTGTCAGTGGCGGCGTTACGATGCCGCACCGGCGGATCCGCTCGCGCGCAGGAGGAACGGTGGCCGACCGGCCGAAGGCATACGTGACGGCGCCCTTCCGGGGCGAGGGACTGGAGACGCTGCGCGCCGTCGCCGAGGTCGTCCACGACCCGTGGATCGACCACGTCCCGCTGCGCCTCCTCGACGGCGAGCAGCTCGCCGCCAAGGTGCGCGAGCTGCGCGCCGACATCCTCGTCGTCGAGTCGGACCTCGTGCGCGGTCCCGTGCTCGAGTGCGGGCTGCGGGTCATCGGGTCGTGCCGGGGCGACCCCAACAACGTCGACGTCGCGGGCGCCACCGCGGCCGGGATCCCCGTGCTGCACGCACCCGGGCGCAACGCCGACGCGGTCGCGGAGATGACCCTCGCGCTGGCGTTCGCGGTCGACCGGTTCGTCGTGCCCGCGGACGCGGACGTGCGGGCCGGGCGCGTCTTCGCGGAGGGCAGGATCCCGTACCAGCGCTACCGGGCCTGGCAGCTCGCCGGCCGCACGGTCGGCATCGTCGGTCTCGGCGCGGTGGGACGCGCGGCGCGGTGGCGCTTCGAGGGGATCGGGATGCGGGTGCTCGCCTACGACCCGTACAACCCCGAGGCGACGCACTCGTCGCTCGACGGGATGCTCGCGGAGTGCGACGTCGTGTCGATGCACGCCGTCGTGACGCCCGAGACGACCGGGATGATGGGGGCCGCGCAGTTCGCACGGATGCGGCCGGGCGCCATCTACCTCAACACGGCCCGCGCCGCACTCCACGACCTCGACGCGCTCACCGACGCGCTCGCGTCCGGGCACCTGGGGGGCGCGGGGCTCGACCACTTCCAGGGCGAGCAGCTCCCGGTCGACCACCCGTTGTGCGCCATGCGCAACGTGGTGCTCACGCCCCACATCGGCGGCGCGACGTACGACACGGAGGCGAACCACTCGAAGCTGATCGCGGACGACATCGCCCGCGTGCTGCGGGGCGAGCGGCCGGTGCACTGCGTGAACCCGGAGGTGTTCGGACGATGAGCGGACCGAAGGGGACCGCCGGGGAGATCCGGCGCGAGCTGCTGTGGGTGGCGCAGGAGAGCCTGCGCACCAACCTCGTGCACGGCACCGCGGGCAACTTCTCAGCCCGGCTCCCCGACGGCAACGTCGTGCTCACCCCGTCGTCCCTCGAGTACGACACGATGACCGACGAGGACCTCGTGGTGACCGACCTCGACGGCAACGTGCTCGAGGGGACGCGGGCACCCACGACCGAGAAGGCGCTGCACCTCGCGTGCCTCCGCCGGTACGAGGACGTCCACGCGGTGATCCACTGCCACGCGAAGCACTGCACGATGTTCGCGATCACCCGCCAGCCGATCCCGTGCGTGATCGAGGAGGTCGAGGTGTACGTCGGCGGCGACGTCCCGGTCGCCGGCTACGAGCTGACCGGTTCGCAGGAGCTCGCGGACGAGGTGTCGAAGTGGGTCGCCGACCGGGCCGCGGTGCTGATGGCCAACCACGGCCTGCTGACGGTGGGCAAGTCGCCGCGGGACGCGCTGAAGATCGCGAACCTGGTCGAGCTCACCGCGGAGATCGTGTGGGGCGCGCGCCAGCTCGGCGAGCTGGTACCGCTCCCGGACACCACCCGGGAACGGATGGCGCCGATCTACAAGATGCTGCGCGGCACGTGACCGGCCGTCCGGGGCCTCAGCGCTTGCGGGCGATCGTGAGGCCGTCGGCGACCGGGAGCATCACGACGTCGACCCGGTCGTCCGCGGCGACCATGTCGTTGAAGGCGCGGATCGCCGCCGTGTCGGGGTCGTCCCGGCCCGGGTCGACCACCGCGCCGCCCCACAGCACGTTGTCGACGAGGATCACCCCGTTGGGCCGCAGCCGCCGCAGCACCTCCTCGTAGTAGGCCGCGTAGCCCTGCTTGTCGGCGTCGATGAACCCGAGGTCGAACACGACGTCGTCGGGCAGCGACCGCAGCGTGTCGAGCGCCGGGGCGATGCGCAGCTCGATCCGGTCGGCCACGCCGGCGCGCTCCCACGCACGCCGTGCGATCGCCGTCCACTCCTCCGACACGTCGCAGCACAGCAACCTGCCGCCGGGCGGGAGGCCACGCGCGATGCACAGCGACGAGTAGCCGGTGAACGTCCCGATCTCCACGGCGTGGCGCGCGCCGGTGAGCCTCGTCAGGACCGTGAGGAGCGCGCCCTGCTCGGGGGCGACCTGCATCGCGGCGACCGGCCCGAGCGCCCGCGTCTCCTCGACGAGCGCCCGCTGCACGTCGTCGGGGGGCGTGCCGTGGGCGACGAGGTACGAGTGGATCTCGGCACCGAGGAAGAACGACTTGGGCTGGTCCACGGCCGGACGCTAGCGCCCGCGCCCCGCCGTCACCTGACACGCGTGTCAGCGACCGGTACGATCCGCAGGCCTGGAGGCGACGGGGGGAACCGTGCCCGCGGACGACGTCGGTGCGGCGGCGCTCGCCGCCGCCGTGATCGCAGAGGAGGAGGCGCGCGAGGCCGAGCGCGCCCGGGCCCGCGAGCAGGTCGTGTTCCCCGACGACCTCCTGCCGGGCGTCAACGCGGAGCCGATGTCGCTGCGCGAGGGGCTGCGCCGCGGCGGCGCGTACATGTTCGTCGTCCTCACGCTGCTGAACTCGCTCGACGAGCTGGAGGGCGCCGCGATCAACGTGCTCGCGCCCGAGATCCGCCGGACGTTCGGCATCAGCGAGGGCGCGATCGTCTTCATCTCGACGGCCTCCGCGGCGTTCTTCGTCCTGGGCGCCGTGCCGATGGGCTGGCTCGCCGACCGGGTGCGCCGGGTGCCCATCGTCGGCGTCTCGAGCCTGTTCTTCGGCTTCTTCGTCTTCCTGTCGGGTCTCGCCGTCAACGCGTTCATGCTCTTCTGGACGCGGTTCGCGACGGGCATCGCGAAGGCGAACACGATCCCGGTCCACGGTTCCCTCATCGCGGACAACTACCCGATCGGCGTGCGTGCCCGGATGTCGGCGCTGACCAACTTCGTCGGCCACGGGCTCGGCCTCGCGAGCCCCGTCCTCGTCGGCGCGATCGCGCACGCCGCCGGGGGGACGGAGGGCTGGCGGTGGGCCTGGCTGCTCCTCGGGATCCCCGTGTCGGTGGCCGCGCTCGCGGCGTTCGCGATCCGGGAGCCGCCGCGGGGCCAGTACGAGAAGGAACACGTGCTCGGGGAGCAGATCGACGACACGGACCCCGCGCCCATCTCGATGGAGGCGGCCTTCGACCGCCTCAAGCGGATCGCGACGATCCGGACGGTCCTCGTCGCATTCTGCGCGCTCGGGTTCGGCCTCTTCAGCCAGGCGGCCCTCGCGGCGCTCTACCTGGACGACACCCTCGGCGTCGACGACGTGCTCCAGCGGGGGATCCTGCTGTCGCTCACCGGCGTCGCCGCGCTCCCCGTGCTGCCGTACGTCGGGCGGTACTTCGACCGCACCTACCGCCGCGACCCGGCCCGCGCCCTCGCCGTCGTCGGCGCCCTGATCGTGCCGTCGGCGCTGTTCACGCCGCTCCAGTACACGGTCGAGAACCGCGCCTGGTTCGTCGTGCTCGGCATCCCCCAGGCCGTCCTGACGACCTCGGCCTTCGCGATGGTCGGGCCCGTCATGTCGGCCGTCGTTCCGTACCGACTGCGCGGCATGGGCGCGTCGATGGCGACGATGTACATCTTCTTCATCGGCGGCTTCCTCGGCGGCATCGTCGCCGGCTTCCTCACCGACGCCATCGGCGTGCGGGGCGCGGTGATCGCGCTCGGGGTCCCCACCAGCGTCATCGGCGGCCTCCTCCTGATGAACGGCGCCCGCTTCATCCGACACGACCTGTCGCTCGTCGTCGAGGAGCTGCTCGAGGAACAGGAGGAGCACCACAAGCGGACCGGCCGGAACGAGGCGGTCCCGGTGCTGCAGGTCGCGAACGTCGACTTCTCGTACGGCCCCGTGCAGGTGCTCTTCGGCGTCGACCTCGAGGTCGCGCAGGGCGAGACCGTCGCGCTGCTCGGCACCAACGGCGCGGGGAAGTCCACGATCCTGCGCGTGATCGCGGGCCTCGGGGTCCCCCAGCGCGGGGTCGTCCGGCTCGACGGCCGCAACATCACCTACGTCGCGCCGGAGGCGCGCGCCCGCATGGGGATCCTCCAGCTCCCCGGCGGCAAGGGGGTCTTCCCGGACCTCACGGTCGCGCAGAACCTCGCCGTCAGCGCCCGCCTCGCCGGCCGCGACGGCGCCCGGCACGGGGGCGTGGACCGGGTCTACGAGATCTTCCCGGAGCTCGCGTCCCGCCGCCGCCAGCCCGCCGGCAGCCTCTCCGGCGGCCAGCAGCAGATGCTGGCCCTCGGCCGGGTGCTGGTGCACCGGCCGCGAATCCTGTGCATCGACGAGCTGTCGCTCGGGCTCGCGCCCGTCGTCGTCCAGCGGATGCTCGAGGTCGTCGAGCTCCTCAAGGCGGAGGGCCAGGCGATGATCATCGTCGAGCAGTCCCTCAACGTCGCGCTCGCGATCGCGGACCGGGCGGTGTTCCTCGAGAAGGGCGCGGTCCGGTTCGAGGGCCCCACCGCGGACCTGCTCGAGCGCGACGACCTCGCGCGTGCGGTCTTCTTCGGGGTCGAGGGCGGCTGATGCTCGCGACCGTCGTGACCGCCAACCTCGTCTTCAAGGGCGTCGTCGGGGGGCTGATCATCGCGCTCGTCGCGATGGGGATCGTGCTCGTCTACCGCTCGAGCCGCGTGGTGAACTTCGCCGTCGGGAACCTCGGCGTCCCCGCCACCGCACTCTTCGCGATCATGGCCGGCAAGCACGGGTGGCCGTACTGGCCGGCGCTCGTCGCGGCCCTCGCCGTCGGCACCCTCACCGGGACGGTGGTGGAGCTCGCGGTCATCCGGCGCCTGTTCAAGGCGCCGCGCGTCGTCGTGTTCGTCGCGACGATCGGCGTCGCACAGCTCATGGTGGCCGTGACCCGGTCGCTGCCGGACTACCGCACGGGCAGCCTCCTCACCCGGTTCCCCCTGCCCTTCGAGGGCGAGTGGCAGCCGGTCGGGAGCGTCGAGGTGAGCGCCAGCCAGCTCCTCGTGTGCGTCGTGGTGCCCGTCGTGGTCACCGGGCTGTGGTGGCTGCTCGGCCACACGGGCTTCGGCGAGTCGGTCCGCGCGAGCGCCAGCAACGCGGACCTCGCGCGGATGTCCGGGATCAGCCCGAAGCTCGTGTCGACCGCGGTGTGGTCGATCGCGGGCTTCCTGTCCGCGGTGGCGATCCTCCTCACGGCGACCGAGCGCGGCTCGACCGATCTCGTCTCGGTCGGCCCCGACACGCTCCTGCGGGGCATGGCGGCCGCGCTCGTCGGCGGAATGGTCTCGTTCCCGCGCGCCGCGCTCGGCGCCGTCGCGATCGGCGTCGTCGACCGCCTCCTGTTCTTCCACTTCCCGGGCGAGACCGGCCTCGTGCAGTTCCTCCTGTTCGTCGTCGTCGTCGTCCTCGTCGCCCGGGTGAGCGCCCGGGAGGCCGACGCCGGCGACGACGGCTTCCGCTTCGCGCCCCGTGCGGCACCCGTCCCCGAGCGCCTCGCCGGCCGGTGGTGGGTGCGCAACCTGTCGCGCGTCGTCGCCGGGCTCGCCCTGGCGGTCGCCCTCGTGGCGCCGCTGCTCACCGACCTGTCCTCGCGCCACCAGACGTGGGCCCAGGTGCTCGCGTTCGCGATCTGCGCGGTGTCGGTCACCGTGCTCACCGGCTGGGCCGGCCAGCTCTCCCTCGGCCAGATGGCGTTCGCGGGGTTCGGGGCGCTCACCGCCGCGGCGCTCGCCCGCGGCCTCTCCGTCGACGTCGGCCGGGGCGACACCCGGCTGCTCACCGGCAGCCTGCCGCCGCTCGACTTCCCCTGGACCGTCCTGCTCGGCGCCGCCGCGGCGTGCGCAGTGGCGGTCGTCGTGGGCGCCGGCGCGTTGCGGGTGCGCGGCCTCCTGCTGGCGGTCAGCACCCTCGCGTTCGCGATCGCCGCCGAGACCTACCTGTTCCGCCGCCCGTTCTTCACCGGGGGCGCGACCACGGTGCGCGTCCCGCGGGCCGACCTCGGCCCGTGGACCCTCACGGAGCGCAACCGCGCGTACTACTACTTCGTCCTCCTGGCGCTCGTGGTCGTGCTCGTGGTGGTCGCGCGCCTCGGCCGCTCGGGCATCGGGCGGGCGATCATCGGAGTGCGCGAGAACGAGGCGGGCGCCGCCGCGCTGACCGTGTCACCGGCGCGTGCCAAGCTCACGGCGTTCGCGGTCGCGGGCTTCGTCGCAGGCCTCGGTGGCGCGCTCCTCGGGGCCGTGAACTCGACGTTCTCCCCCGCCGCGCGCTTCTTCCGCGTCGAGGACTCCCTCGCACTCGTGTCGATGGCCGTGATCGGCGGGGTCGGCAGCCTCTCCGGCGCCGTCGTCGGCGCGCTGTGGGTCGCCGGCCTGCCCACGTTCTGGCCCGACAACGATCTCGTGCCCCTGTTCACCTCGAGCATCGGCCTGCTCGTGATCCTCCTGTACGTGCCCGGCGGCTTCGTGCAGATCGGGTACTGGGCCCGCGACTCGATCCTGCGCGCCCTCGAGCGCCGCCTGCCCCCGCAGCCGGCCAAGACGATCCACGCGCCACCGGCCGCGATCACCGCCGTCGCGCAGCCCGCACCGGCCGGGGCCGGCGCGCCGGTCGCAGTGCTCGCCACCGCGGGCCTCACGGTGCGCTTCGGCGGCAACACCGCGCTCGACGGGGTCGACCTCGTCGCGCGGCCCTCGGAGGTGATCGGACTCATCGGCAACAACGGCGCCGGCAAGAGCACCCTGTTGAACGCAATCGGCGGCTACGTGCCGGCGGCGGGGCGCGTGGAGCTGCTGGGCCGGGACGTCAGCGCGCTCGGGCCGCACCGGCGCGCCGCGCTCGGCCTCGGCCGCACGTTCCAGGCCGCCCGGCTCTTCCCCGAGCTCACCGTGCGCGAGACCGTCGAGCTCGCGCTCGAGGCCCGCGAACGCACGTCGTTCTGGGCGACCGCGTCGTTCGCCCCCCGGTCCTGGCGGGCCGAGGCGCGCAAGCGCCGGGAGGCCGCCGAGCTCGTCGACTACCTGGGCCTCGGCCGTTACGCGGACCGCGCGGTCGCCGAGCTCTCGACGGGCACGCGCCGCATCGTCGAGCTCGCGGCCGTGCTCGCCGTGGCGCCACGGGTGATCTGCCTCGACGAGCCGACCGCCGGCGTGGCCCAACGGGAGGCCGAGGCCTTCGGGCCGCTCATCCTGCGCATCCGGCGCGAGCTGGACGCGACGCTCCTCGTCGTCGAGCACGACCTCCCGCTCGTCCTCGCGATCAGCGACCGCGTCTACTGCCTGGAGGCCGGGCGCGTGATCGCCGAGGGCGACCCCGAGGAGGTCCGCCGCGACGAGCGGGTCGTCGCGTCCTACCTCGGGACCGACGAGCGGGCGATCCGGCGGAGCGGCACCGTGCGCCGGTGACGCCCCGCCGGTCCCGGCCCGCCGTCACGTGCAACGGCCGCCGCTCGCGTCGATGATCTCGCCGAGCGGCTTCCAGTCGCCGCTCTCCCCGATCGACGGGTCGAACTCGACGAGCCGGGCGTCGTCGGCGGCCGCGTACTTCCCCTCGCACAGCGACGCCTGCGGCGTCGTCACGAGCTCGATCTCCCCGAACCCGTTCACCGCCTCCACCCAGGTGTCGTTGGTGAGGTCGGGGCCGGCCTTCTCCGCGATCTGACGGAACATCTCCAGCTCGCCGCAGAAGTCCTCGACCGCGATCGCGATCTCGGCCTTCTTGCCGTCGGGACCCGGCGCGATGTCGCGCGGGTGCACGATCTCCTCGCCCGTGGCCTCCTCGTAGATCTCGATGCAGCGCGCCAGCGCGGGCGAGGGGTCGTCCCAGCGTTCGGCGCGGGTCATGCCCTCCGCGGTCAGCATGCCGGCGTAGGGATTCGGGTCGGCACCGGCCGCGGTGAGGTCCTGGGCCTCGCCGAGCACCGCGGCGTTGTCCGTGACGAGCAGGACGTCGGGCATCTCCTGCTGTGATCTTCTCCACGAACTGCTTGGCGGACACGAGGTTGCCTGCGAGGAAGACCGTGTCGACGTCCTCCTCCTTCCAGCGCTCGATGAACCCGTCGAGCTGGGACTGCGCCGCGGAGGTGTCCTCGCCGGAGATCGAGAGGATCGCCGTCGAGCCGGTCTCGACCCCCATGTCCTCGAGCCCGGGGACCACGAGGTCGTCGATGCGCTGTTCGGCCTCCTGGTCACCGACGACCGCGACGGTGCGGCCGTCGAGCGTGCCCTCCTGCGCGAGCACCTCGAGCAGGACGGTCGCGCGGCCCTCCTTCGTGGTGTCGGGCGTCAGCAACAACCCGGGGGGCGCCTCGTCGATCCACCGCTGCTCGAGCTCGTGACCGATGTGCACCGTCTCGTGGTCGCGCGTGAGGCAGAGCTGCCCCTCCCCCGTGAAGTCGATGAACACGCCGAGGACGGCGAACACCTGCTCGTCCTCGGTGAGCTGGGTGCACACCGCGAGCGGGCTCGGCTCCTGCCCGGGGATCGGCGGGTACTCGACGAACACCGGGTCGATGCGCCGGCCGCCGACGCCGCCCTGCGCGTTGATCGCGTCGACGAACACGCGCGCGATGGCCTCCTGGTCACCGCGGTTGAAGTCGACCGCGAACGCGATGGCGTCGTAGTCGACGAGCACGATCCCGATCTTGATCGCTTCGGCGGTGACGCCCCGGAAGCTGTCGGTGAGCTCGCCGCCTCCCCCGGCCGTCGTCCCGGTGGCCTCGCCGTCGCCGTCGGCCCCGTCGTCCCCACCGCACGCACCGGCGGCAAGGCTCAGGGCCGCGAGTACGGCGAGCAGGATGCGGCCGCGGCGGCGTGCCGGGCGGGTGTCGGTCGCGCCCATCGGTTCCCCCCGATCCCCGGAGTGTGCTCCGGCCGGGCCAATCGTATGACGTGCGCGTCAGGTCTGCTCGGTTCCCCGGGGCGCCCCGTCGGCCCGGTCAGCCCGCGTCGCGGTCCGCGCTGCGGTGGTCGGGCCGGCCCGCCGCCTCCCACTCGGCGGCGAACTCGAAGAACTCGGGCCCGAACGGGTCACCGCCGCGCAGCGGCAGGGTGCCCCGGCGGATGGTCCAGTCCATCGGCGCGAGCGCAGCCGCCCGCTCGAAGTGCACGAGCGCCCGATCGGGGCGGCCGGCCCGCCGCAGGAGGGCGCCGAGGCGGCGATGGGCGCGCGCGAGCTGCTCGTCGGGCGACGCTTCGCGCACGCGCGCACGCGCCTCGTCGTGCCGGTAGGGCGGTTCGCCGCGTCGCACCCACGCGCGGAGCTGGTCGTGGTGCACCGAGGAGTCGATGCCGGTGAACTCCCGCCAGAGGTCGTCGACCGGCGCGATCACCGGCGGGCGCACGACGCGGTCGTCCTCGTCGACCCACACGACGCTCGGGACGTTGACGATGCCGAACAGCTCCGCGAGCTCGTGGTCGGCGTCGACGAGCGCCGGGTAGTTCGGCGCGGCGGCGTCGACCCACTCACGCGCCGCGTCGGCCTCGTCGAGCGCGACGGCCACGACCGTCAGGCCGTGGGGGCCGAGCTCGTCCTGGATCACCTTCCACCCGGGAAGGTCGTACCGGCAGCCTCACCACGAGGCCCACGCGAAGAGCAGCTTCTTTCGGTGCCCGATCGACGACCAGCGGAAGCGGCCGCCGTCGGCGGTCGGCAGCTCGAAGTCCTCGACCACCATCGCCGCCCGTTCGGCCGCGCGCTCGGCCGACGCGACCCCGAGCACCGCGAGGCCGGCCTCCTCGTCGAGCGCCAGCGGGCGGCCCGTGAGCACGGCGAACGCGCGCACGTCGACCCGGCCCCCGACCACCAGATCGCCGCGGTCGCGCACGGGGATGCAGGCGTCCCCGCGGCACAGGCCCTGCGGCTTCAGCTCCCAGCCGGTCTGGGCGGCGAAGTCCGCGGGGTCGAGCCGGAACGTCCCGTCCGGGGACGTGATGGTGTCGCTCGTGCGCATGGCGTCGTCCTCCGCGCCCGGGACCGGGCGCCGGCGAGGCTACCCGCCCCGCGTCGGCGGCCGCCGCGCCGGTCGCTCGGCGGCGAGCAGCCCGACGGCGGTGTGCCCGGCGAGGAGGACGACCGCGAGCCACGCCAGCGTCCGCGCGCGCGGGAACAGCGTCGGCCACTCGAAGATCGGCGGGATCTCGTAGCGCACCTGGCCGACCACGACGTAGGCGCCCGCGACCGCCAGGAGCACCGCGGGCGCGAGCGCGAGGGCCAGGCGCGCCCACCCCCACCGGCAGGCGGCCACCACCGCGGCGAAGGCGAGCACGCCGATCCAGGGCGCGGCCACGACCGCGCCGAGCGCCCCGACGCCCACGGCCACGAGCAGGCGCGCCCGCAGCGGGGCGCGCACCGGGGCCGCCGGCCACTGCAGCGCCACGTCCGCGTCCCCCGGACCCGGGACGGCCGACGCGGCGAGCGACCGCCGCCGCCACCACGTGACGGCGACGATCGCGAGGCACCCGGCGACCGCCGCCAGCGAGATCCCGATCGCCGCCCACACGCGCCGCTGCGGCACCCATTCGAGCACCACCTCGAGGTCGCCCGTCGCCCCGTCCACGTACCAGCCGTTCGCGTACCCGTCGACGAGCCGGGGTTCGCCGAGGTCCTCGCCACCGACGCGGGCGGTCCAGCCGCGGCTGTGCGACTGGCCGAGCACGAGCCAGAACGGCCCGTCCGCCCCCTCGACCCGTGCCCGGACGCGGGTGCGCCCCTCCTCCGACACGCGCACGCGCGGTGCGGTCGGTTCCCCGCCGGGCGCCGTGACCCGGCCGCCCGCCACCTCGCCGGCGGCGCCCCCGGCCGCGGACGCGAGCACGACCCGGTCGAGCTGGATCCCGGTCACGGCGCCGGGCGCGGCCCGGATCTCGTGCGCGCCGGCACCGAGGCGGAGCGCGCCCGAAGGCCCGCACGCCTCGAACGCGAGGGCGTCCCCGTGCACGGCGGCGGCCGGCGTCCCCGTCAGGCGCACCGCCACCGGCTCGCCGTCGACCTCGAGCAGGTCGGCCCGGCACCCGTCCGGCAGCCGTCTCGGCACCGACGCCCGCTCGAGCCCGGGGACGCCGAGCTCGGCGATCGCGGCGGGCGCCAGGGTGTAGGAGCCGCTGTAGAAGTCGAAGGTCGTCGTCTCGCGCACGTCGAGCACCGTGACCCGGACCGTGCGCCCGGTCATGGGCGGGAACGACACCGACACCTGCGCCGTCGCGCCCTCCCGGGGGTCGTCGGCGACGGCCGGCAGCGGCACGTCGCGCACCGAGCCGTCGACCTCGACGCGCAGGCGGGTCGGCACCGAGTGGCGCCCGTCGGCGACCACCGCGAGGTCGAGCCGGTCGACCGTGACCGGGGCCGCGGTCTCGTAGGAGACCCACTGCCCGCGCACCCGCACGAACGGCGTCCGCCAGGCCGTCGCGGGGTCGCCGTCGACGGCCGCGTCGGCCCGGCAGGCCACGCACCCCGCCAGGAACTCGCTGGCGTCCGTGTCGACGCCGCCCTCGTCGGCCCCGGGCAGGCCGAGCGCGTCCGCGATCGCCTCGTGGTCGGCCTCGCTGCTGATGCGCGCGGTGCCCGTCAGCGCGAAGTCGCGCGCCGTCGGGAGCTCGAAGGCGCGCAGGATGGCGCGCTCGGGGTCGCGTCGCGGCGGCACCGGGACGATCCGCTCGCGGGAGGCGACGACGACGAGGGGGTGGTCGAGCGACCGTGCGCCCAGCGCGTCGAGCATCTGGGTCGGCATGTGCACGACCTCCTCGACGCGGACGTCGCGGTCTGCCGACTCGTCGCGCAGGCGGACCTCCGCGAACCCGACCGCGTTCGCGCCGCCGTGGAGGCGCCGCTCGCCCACGTTCAGGTCCGTGATCTCGATCTCCAGCACCTCGAACGCCCGCCGCCCGAACCACACGGTCTGGCCGCTCGGCGTGCGCGACGACGCGTCGAGCCGCACCCGTACGGGGTCCCCGCCGTCGAAGCGCAGCTCCACCTCGGTCACGTACCGGTCGCGCGACCGCACCTGCGGCTGCACGAGGTTCACGTGATCCGTGGTGATCGCGCCGTCGAGCTCGAGGCGCAATCGCTCGCCGATGCCCGGCCCGAACGCGGCGGCCCGCCAGTCGGTCCCGAGGTCCCCGTCGAACGCCTTCGCCGCCGAGTCCTCGGGCGTGTAGGTGATCGTGTTCCCGTAGGAGGTCGCCGCGACGGCGCGCACGCCGCGGTGCTCGACGGTGGTGCGGCTCGCGTCGCCCGCGCCGGGGAACACGTCGAGGCGCGCGTCGCCGAGGTCCTCGCGCAGCGGCTCCTCGCCGGGCCGCTCGGTCACGCCGAGGTTGTCGCGCACCGAGGTCCAGCGGCGGGCCCGGCGGCGGTTCGAGTCGGTGAGCACGAGGACGGTGTCGTCGCCGACGGCGGCCGCCAGCGCGTCGGGGTCGGTGAAGGAGGCGGCGTACTGGACGATCCCGGCGCGGTCGAGCAGGCCGACCGCCGCGGCGTCGACGAGCCCCTCGCCGTCGCCCGCCACCAACAGGCGCGCGCGCCGCCGACTCGGCCCGGACGATCGGGAGCGCGCCCTCGACCGGGTACACGACCACCGGCGGGTCCGGCGGCTCGCCGGCCGGCGCCGCGAGGGACCGCTCGTCCTCGTGGGGCACCGCGGGCTCCGACGGCGCGGGCGGGCCGAACCCCGTGGGTTCGCCGAGCCCGGGCGCGGCGCCGACGACGCGGGCCAGCTCGCGCGGCGGCACGAGGTCGTAGCGCTCGTACTGCACGTCGTTGCGCAGCACCAGGTCCCCGACGCTCATGCGCGCCAGCAGCGGCGCGAGCGACTCGGGGTCGAGCACCCCCTCCTGGGCGCGCCGGTCGAGCGCGTTGAGGAGGTCCGCCGTGCCGGGACCGCCGTAGGGGATCAGCTCGCGGGCCACGTACGGCCGGTCCATGAGCCCCGGGGTGATCGGGTCGACGGTGTTGCCCCAGCGGTAGGACGCGAAGTCGGCGCCCGGCAGTTCGAGCACACGGGTCGAGTGGTCCCCCGCGTCGAGGTGCGCGGCGGCCTCCAGCCAGTAGGCGGGGACGTCCTCGTCGCGCTGCAGGTTCTCCCCGTACCAGGTGCCGTCGACGAGCGCGGGGAAGTTGACGAGCACGAGGACCGTGACGAGACCGACGGACGCGCCCGCGAGGAGCGGGCGGCCGTTGCGGCGGAGCGCGTCGTGCACCGCGCCGGTCCCCACGCCGAGGAGCACCGCCACCGCGAGCACCACCAGCGGCACCGCGCGCGCCGTGCTGCGCAGCGCGAGCCCCGCGGTGGACGTGGTGGCGAAGGCCTTGAACACGGCGCCGAGCGGGGTCGGGCTGGCGTAGGGGTGCGCACCGACCGCGATGACCACGCCCGCGAGGAGCGCCAGCACGAAGTACGCCCGGTGGCGCCACCGCACCAGCGTTGCGGCCGCCAGCGCGAGGCTCGCCAACGCGTACCCCGCGAAGAGCACGACCGGCCGTTGCGTGTAGTTCTCCGCCGCCTCGATCCACGGACCGAGCCGGTCCTGCCCGTAGAAGAACCAGTAGCCGAGCCCCCGCAGCACCTCGTTCGGCGTCGAGGTGCGCGCGACCGCCTCCACCGTCTCGGTGTAGCGGAGGATGTTGAGGCCGTAGCCGCCCTGGATCGACAGCCCGGCGATCCACCACAGCGACGCCGCGACGGTCAGCACCCCCGTCCTGAGCGTGACCCCGAGCGCGCGCCGCCAGTCGACGTCGCGCGCGAGCGCCCACGAGTACGCGACCCACAGGACCGGGCCGACCCCGGCGAAGATGAGCGCCGTCGCGTTGACGCCGCCCACCACCTGCACGACCAGTGCGAAGATCGCCGGGTAGCGCCACCCGCCGTCGCGCAGCGCCTTCCGCACCAGCGCGATCATCCACGGCAGCGCCGCCCACGGGAGCAGCAGCACCGAGATGCGCGCCGCGTAGTCGAGCGAGTACGGCGAGAGCATGTAGGCGAGCGCGGCGACCACGACGCCGGGGCCCCGCAGCCCGAAGGTGCGCATCAGCGCGAGGACGCCCGGCGCCCGCCGCGAACACGATGGACCCGAGCCACAGGCGCTGCGCGACCCAGTCGGGCGCGCCGAGCCGTTCGAGGCCCCAGTAGAAGGGGCCCATCGGGAACAGGTAGCCGATCGTCTGGTGCGTGACCGTCCCCATCCCCACGTTGGGGTCCCACATGGTGACGGCCCGTCCCAGCAGGCGACCGGGGTCCAGGTACAGGTACTGCTTCGTGTCGGCGGCCACGCGGCCGGGCGCGGTCGCGAGCACCGGGACGTAGGCGACCAGGGCGAGCGCCAGGTGCTGCGCGACCGAGCGCCGCCGCGGTGCGCCCGCCACCCCGGGGGCGCGCCGCGCCGGCGCGCGCACCGCGACCGTGCTCACGGCCGGCGCAGGCGGATGGCCTCGGCCGCGAGCACCTCGAGCGTGCCGCGCGCGGTCGCGGCCCACGTGAGCTCGGAGGCGCGCGAGAGCGCGTTGCGCGCCAGGCGCGCGCGCAAGCCGCCGTCACCCAGCACCGCCGTGAGCGCCGGCGCCAGGCCGCGCGGGTCGTCGACGAGCAGCCCGCTCCAGCCGTCGCGCACTGCGTCCTCGTGGCCGGGGATGCGCGTCGCGACGGCCGGCGTCCCGCACGCCGCGGCCTCGGTGAGCGTCATGCCCCACCCCTCGTGCGCGGACGCGGAGGCGACGACCCACGCGCGGCGGTAGAGATCGACGAGCTGGTCGTCGGGCAGGTACCCGGGGAGCGAGCACCACTCCTCGGCGTCGAGCTCGCGGACCCGGGCCTCGATCCGGTCGCGCTCGTAGCCCTCGCCGACGATCACCGCCCGCAGGTCGGGGAACCGCTCGCGCACCTCGGCGAGCGCGTCGACGAGCAGGTGGTGGCGCTTGACGGGGACGAGCCGCCCCACCGCGACGACCAGCGGCGTCGGCGACTTCTCCCCGCCCGGGGACGAAGCGCGCGTCGACGCCGGGCGGCACGACGTGGACGCGCCCGGGCGAGAACCGCAGCCGTTCGACCAGCTCCCGCTTGGAGGACTCCGACAGCGTGACGATCGGCGTGCGCCGGTACAGCGGCGGTGCGACACCGAACTCGATCGTGCGCCCGAGGCGGGCGAGCCGCGGCGGGAGCGTCATCTCCCACATCGTGTCGTGCACGTGGTGCAGCCAGACCACGCGGGGCCGGCGCGCCCACACGGGCGAGAACCACGGCATGCCGTTCCAGATCTCGACGAGCGCGTCGCTCGCACCGTGCCAGCCCATCATCTCGCTGAACGCGGCACGCGGGAACACGAGGTAGCGGCCGGCCTTGCGGATCACGCGGTAGCCGTCGCGCCACGCGACCTGCGCGCGGCCGGGGGCGTGCGAGGTCCGCATCGTCACCTCGATCCCGGCCCGTCCCCACAGGGACGCGACGTGCGCGGCGTGGATCTCCGAGCCCCCGGCCTCGGGGTCGTCGAGGTCGCGCCAGGCGAGCATCGAGATGCGCCGCAGCCCGGCCGCCGCGGCGATGTCGCCGAGCTTGTCGATCACGTCCTCGGGAACGGGCGGCGCGGGCGCGCGTTCGGCTTCCGTCACGGGCAGGGGCCTCTGCTGACCGGCGTCGGGGCGCGCGCAGTGTACGCTCGGCCGCCCTGGCGGGCGGGGACGGCACGGCCGGGCGCGCGCCGGGCGCGCGCCGCGCGCACCCCGGCGCGCCGGGCGGGGCCGTCCGGTCGGGGCACCGTCGGGGCACCGCGGCCCGGGGGCGGCCCGGGGACCGGGAAGGGACGATGGCGAGGCTCACGGGCGAACGGCCGCTGCAGGGGGTCACCCCCGACTCGCTGCTCGCGCTGCACGACGCGGGCTACCGGGAGGTCGCCGCGCGTCTCGGGCCCGGGATCGTCGTCGACGTCGGCTGCGGCACGGGCGACGAGACCGCGCGCCTCACGGGGCACGGGCGCCGCGTGATCGGCGCCGACTACCACGCGCCCACCCTCGTCGAGGCCGCCCGCCGGCACGGCGGCGCGGGTGTGCGGTTCGGCGCGATGGACGGCGCACGCCTGGCCCTGCGCGACCGCTGCGTCGACTCGATCGTGTCGTCGCACGTCATCGAGCACTTCGCGAACCCGGTGACCCACGTCGCCGAGCTCGCACGGGTGCTCCGGCGCGACGGGACCGCGTTCGTGATCACCCCGAACGCGCCCGCAGACTTCGAGAACCCGTTCCACCTCTACCTGTTCGAGCCGCAGCACCTGGTGTCGATGCTCTCGCTGTTCTTCGAGGAGGTCGACTGCCTCGGGCTCGAGGGCGACGAGGTGCTGCACGCGGACTTCGCGGCGCAGACGGGCGAGCGGCGAACGCCTCCTGCGCCTCGACGTGCTCGGCGTGCGCCACCGCGTCCCGCGGCGTGCATACGTCTGGGCCTACGAGCGGGCGCTCCCGGTCGTGTACCGCCTGCTCGGCCGCGACCGGTCCGGGGTCGGGTCGGGGATCGGCGCGGAGCACCTGTGCGTCACGGACGCGATCACGGCGACGACGCCCGTCCTGTTCGCCGTCGCCCGCGCGCCGCGGCCGCCGGTCCGGTCGCAGCCGGGCGCGGGCCGTCAGTCCGCACCGCCGGGGGCGGGCACGAGGTAGACGGTGTGCCCCGAGACCGGCGCGCGCAGCTCGTGGAGCTCGCGCACGTGGTCCGGGTCGGCGCCGTGCTCGACGAGCGTGGCGCGGCCCACGGGGAGGTCGACCGGCAGCGGGCCCGCCGGGAGGTCGAGTCCGGCGACCTCCGCGCGGATCGCGCGGTCGAGCGCGGCCATCCGGGCGAGCTCGGCCGGCGTGAGCGGCTCCGCGGTCGCGACCTGCCGGGCGCCGGGCGGTGGCCGCCATCCCGCCTCGAGCGCGTCGCGCACGACGACGTACACGGTGCCGTCGACGTCCTCGTCGCCGGTGGCGAAGCGCTCGCCGATCGAGCCCGCGAACTCCTCGTCCACCCGCACGTCGAACCCGCGCTCGCGCAGCGCGTGGAAGACCCCGACCCCGGCGGCACCGAGGTGGCGCCGGTCGACCCACGCCACCCGGTAACGGCCGTCGCGCTCGAGGTGGGGCGCGGTCGCCGTCGCGAGCACGCCGACCTGGTCGGACAGCTCCCGCTCGGGGACCGACGCGGGCACCGCCGCCGCGGCGAGCACCACGGCCACGATCGCGACGAGCGCGCCCGCCCCGGCGGCCGCGACCCGGCGCACGCGCGGCGGGCGGGCGGCCAGGCACCACGCCGACCACGCGATCGAGCACCAGCACGCGGCGGCGACGACCCACCAGGAGCGCACGACGTACGGACCGGTCAGCCCGCTGATCCGCGACGTCGCGAAGAGCGCGAGGCCGACCGAGGCGACGGCGACCGCCGCGAACCGGCCGGCGGCGCGCGCGCCGCGGGCCGCGGCGAGCGCCCCGAGCACCACGACCGCGCCGACCACGCCGGTCGCGAACCACGTCGAGCCGGTCGCGGCGGTCCCGAGCACGCTGACGTCGTCGCCCGTCACCCAGGGCAGGCGCGGCCCGAGCTGCACGCCGAACACGCCGTGGGCGAACTCCCACCCGAGCGCCGGGTCCCGCGGGTCGCGCGCGGCCTCGAGGATCGCGCCGAGGTTGCCGGACCCGAACGCCTGGTCCCACAGGGGCAGTGCCCAGCAGACGAGGCCCACGGCCGCCGCGATCCCCGCGTGGCGCGCGGAGCCGGGCGTGCGCCGGTGCGCGATCACCGCGGTGGCGGCGGCGAGGACGCCGAGGCCCGCGACGAGCGGCGCGTAGCCGGCGTGCGCCTGCACCGCGAACGACCCCGCGAGCACGAGCCACGGCAGCGCCGCGGTGTCACCCTCGAGGACGGCCCAGGCGAGCAGCACGCAGCACCAGAAGGGCAGCACCGCGAGCCACGGGTTCCAGGGGTCGACGAGCAGGTCGGTGCCGAGGCCCGCGACGAGCGCCAGGGCCACTGCCGCGACCGTCGCCGCGAGGGCGTTCCCGCCGCGGCGGCGTGCGACCGCGACCGCGCCGCCGATCGCCACGGCGTTCAGCACGCCGACGCCGAGCAGCACCCCGCCGTCGCCGAGCAGCCATCGGAACGGTGCGAGCACGTGGAACGCGAGCGGACCGGGGTGGTCCCACCCGAAGCGCGAGTACACGCCGACCAGCGGCGTGTGGCGCGTGCCCACCTCGCCGATCCGCAGCATCTCGATCGCGTGGTCGCCGACGGGGTGCCACGGCGCGCCCGCGACCGACACGACCGCCGCGACGAGCGGCGCGAGCGCCGCGGCCGTGACGGCGGCGAACAGGAGGGCGTCGCGCCGCGGCGGCGGACCGGTCGCCGGGCCGGCGTCGCCGGCCGCGTCCGGCACCGGACCACCGAGGCTGGACGCGGCCGGGGTACGCATGCCCGCCGGCCATCGTACGGATACGATCGCCCGCCATGACGGACGCGGCGGGCACCGGACCGCCGCGCCCGCCCGCCCGCCGGCCCCCGTTCGCGGCCGCGCTCGCCGCCGTCGCGGTGGCCGCGGTGGTCCTGCGCCTCGCGTTCGTCGCGGTCGTGGACCCGCAGGTGCCCGAGATCGGCGACGCGTCCGCCTACCGTCTGCTCGCGGTCAACCTCGCCGAGGGCGCGGGCTACGTCCGGCCGTTCGACGAGCTCCTGCTCGGCGTGCGCCGGCCGACGGCCGAGTACCCGCCGCTGTTCCCCGCGCTCCTCGCGATCCCGTCCGCGCTGGGCGCCGAGAGCACCCACGCCCACCGCGTCGTGCTCGCGTTCGTGGGCGGGGGCACCGTGGTGCTCCTCGGCCTCCTCGGGCGCCGCATCGGCGGGCGCCGCGTCGGGATCGTCGCCGCCGCACTCGGCGCCGCCTACCCCATGCTGATCCTCCCCGAGGCGACCGGGATGGCCGAGGCCCTGTACGCGCCGCTCGTCGTCGTCGTGCTCCTCGCCGCCCAGCGCGCGATCGCCCGCCCGTCGCTCCCGGCCTTCGCGGCGCTCGGCGCGGCGGCCGGCGCGGCCGCCCTGACGCGCGCGGAGGGCCTCTTCCTCGGCGCGGCGGTCGCGCTCGCCTGCGGCGTGGCCGCGCGCGGCGGGATCGCGCCGGCGCGCCGGGTCGCGCTCGTCGCCGCGGCCGCCGCGGTCATGGTGGGCTGCGTCGCGCCGTGGACCATCCGCAACGCCGTGCGCCTCCACGCGTTCGTCCCGGTGTCGACCAACTACGCGACCCTGCTCGACGGGGCGAACTGTGACGCCACCTACGCGGGGGAGCAGCTCGGGCAGTGGCGTGAGACCTTCTCGAGCCACGGGGACGCCGCACGCGACCTGCCGCAGGCGCAGGCCTGCTTCGAGGGTTTCGACGTCGCGGACCCGGCGTTCGACGAAGCGGAGGCGGCGGCGCACCACCGCGACGACGGCCTCGCGTACGCACGCGCCCACGCCGGTGCGCTGCCGAAGGTGATGGCGGTACGCGTCGCCCGCACCTTCGGCGTGTTCGCGCCGCGCCAGCAGGTGGACTTCGAGTCCCTCGAGGGGCGGCCGCGGGCCTGGCAGATGGCGGGCACCGTCGCCTTCTGGGTGCTCGCGCCGCTGGCCGGCGCCGGCTTCGTCCTCGCGCGCCGGCGCGGCGCCGCCGTCGCCCCGCTCGTCGTGACCCTCGCCGTCGTCGCCGCGGTCGCGGCCGCCACGTACGGCCAGCAGCGGTTCCGCATCGCGGCCGAACCCGCCGTGCTCGTGGGCGCGGCCGTCACGCTCGTCGCCGCCGCCCGCGCGGGGATGGCGGGCCCGGCGCGACCCGGCCGGTAGGCTGCCCGGCCGTGCTCTGGTTCGAGCGCGAGGTCGTCGCCGCACTCATCGACCCCCGGCTCGACGCTTCGACCCGGCAGGCGGTCACCGACTACGTGGACCGCACGCTCCGGTCGATGCCGGAGCACCTGCGGGCGGGCGTCGCCGCGGAGTCGCTGCTGTTCGGCGCGTGGTCGCGCGCCCAGCACCTGGCCGGCCGGCTCGACCGCGCCCGCCTGCGCACCCGGGTCGACCGCTGGCGGCGCAGCCCGTTCGACCCGATCCGCCAGTACGTGCGCCTGCTCGAGTCGCTCGTCCTGTTCGCCCAGCACGAGCTCGCGCCGCGACGGGTGGCGGCGGCGTCGTGACCGTCGTCGCGACCGAGGTGCTCGTCGTCGGGTCCGGCGCGGGCGGCGCGGTCACCGCGGCGACCCTCGCGCGCGCGGGCCGTACCGTCACCGTCGTCGAGGAGGGGCCCTACCTCGACCCCGACGCGTTCGAGCCGTTCTCACTCGCGGAGATGGTGGCGAAGTACCGCCACGGCGGCTCCTCCGCCGCGCTCGGCCGCCCGGCCATCGCGTACGCCGAGGGCCGCTGCGTCGGAGGGAGCACGGAGATCAACAGCGGCCTCTACCACCGCCTCCCGCTCGACCTCGCCCAGCAGTGGCGCGACACCTACCGGATCGACGAGTTCACACCCGACGCGCTCGAACGCTACGCCGACCGCGTCGAGGAGGAGCTCGCGGTGACCCGGCTGCCGGGGGCGCCACCGCCGTCGTCGGCGGTCCTCGAGCGCGGGGCGGTGAAGCTCGGGTGGCGTGCGGTCGAGTTCGCGCGGGTGTTCCGGTACGAGCACGGCGGGCGCGCGGTCAAGCAGACGATGGCCCGCACGTTCCTGCCCCGCGCCGTCGAAGCCGGGGCGCGGATCCTGCCCGACTGCCGGGTCGTGCGGCTCCTCCGGCAGGGTGACCGCGTCACGGGGGCCCACTGCGAGCGGACGCGCCCCGACGGCACCACCGAGGTGCTCACGATCACCGCCGACCACGTGTTCGTGTGCGCCGGCGCGATCCAGACGCCGGCGCTCCTCCAGCGCAGCGGGATCCGACGCAACGTCGGGCGCGGGCTGAAGATGCACGCGACGGTGAAGATCGCGGCGCGCTTCCCGCACCCCGTCGACCACGGCGACGTCCCGATGCACCGGGTGACGGAGTTCGCCCCGAGCCTGACGATCGGCGGCTCCGCGAGCCGCCGCGGTCACGTCGCGATGGCGCTCGCCGACTCGGCCGCCGACTACCGGGACGCGCTCGAACACTGGGAGCACGTCGCGGTCTACTACGCGGCGATCCGCAGCGAGGGGTCCGGCCGGGTCGTCGCGCTGCCCGGCCTGCGGGCGCCGCTCGTGCTCTACAACCTCACCGAGTCCGACATGAGCCGGCTCGCGCGCGCGCTCGTGCACCTCGGCGAGGTCCTGCTCGCCGCGGGCGCGACCGAGCTCTACCCGTCCGTGTCGGGTGGCGGTGTCGCCCGCGAGACGCGCGACCTCGCCCGATGGTGGGACGCGCTCGACCGGCGCACGGCCAACCTCATGACCGTGCACATGACCTCCACGGTGCGCATCGGGGAGGACCGCGCGCGCACCGGCGCGGACAGCTTCGGGAGGGTGTGGGGCCACCGCAACCTGTACGTGAACGACGCCTCGCTGCTGCCCGACGCGCCCGGCGTCAACCCCCAGGGCACGATCATGGCGCTCGCGACGCGCAACGCCGAACACTTCCTCGCGATCGCCTGAGGCCGGGGTCACGACGGCCGCGGGCGCGGCGCGGCGCTCCCGCCGGCGGCCTTCCGGCGCGCCGCCGCCACGAGGAGCCGCCCGGCCCGCTCGGCGGCGACGGCCGCGAGGACCACGAGCACCGGCTCGGCCGCCGCGCGAAAGCGCGTGCTCGCGTACGTGACCACCACCGTCACGAGCACCATCCCCACCGGTGCCAGCAACGGGAACAGCGGCACCCTGCGGTCGCGTCGCACCACGACCGCCCCCGCGACCGCCGCCAGCGCGACCGTGTAGAACGCGAACAGCGCCGCCCACGCCACCCAGGTCTCGCGTCCCTCGAAGAACACGTCCATCCGAACGTGCCGCGCGGGTGCGTACAGCGCGACCGACCGCAGGAGGCGCACCGCGGTGACGCGCGGCAGCTCGCCGAGGTGCTCGCGCACGTAGTCGAGCGCGGCCCGCCGGTACACGCGGCCCTCCTCGGACTGGTCACCCGAGCCGTCGAGACCCTCCCGCCGCGCGACCGCCATCGCGCACGTGATGTCGTAGTAGCCCTGCAACGACCCGAAGTAGGTGCTGTCACAGTTCGCCGACGCGAGCAACTGGTCGATCTGGGTGCTCAACAGCACGGGGTGCTCGAACCTGGTCGCGTTGTACACCAGCCACGGCGAGACGACGGCGAGCGCCGTGAGGGTGGCAGCGGCCGCCCACCGCAGCCGGGTCCGCCACGGGCGGTCCCGGCGCGCGAGGGCGAGGGGCACGACCAGGAGGGGCACCAGGAGCGCCAGCTCGGAGCGCGCGAGGGCGCCGGCCCCCACGGCGGCGGCGACCGCGGCGAGCCGTCCGCCGCCGGGCCGCGCCCAGTACCGGTACGCGAGCCACACGGCGAGCGTCGCCGCGAACGTCGACGCCGTCTCCGCCTGGAGCATGCCGTCGGGCGCCCAGAGGTTCGGATGGACCGCGGCCGCCGCCGCCGCCAGCAGCCCGACCCGGTCCCCGCCCACCGCTCGGCCGACGAGGCCGGTCACGACGACCGTTGCCACCCCGAGGACGCACGACCACAGCAGGTGCGCGAGCACGCCGCCCAGCCCGAGGGCGGACGGGATCGCGAGGTACACGAGGTAGAGCGGCGGGTGCTCCGCCGCGGGGACGGCGCGGCCCTCGAGGTGGTGGAACGGCGAGACGAACCCGTGCCCGTCGGCGAGCAGGTTCGCGCCCGCGTGGTAGAAGTACGCGTCGCCGCCCGGGTCGAAGTCGCGTCGCTCCACGAGCACGTAGGCGACCCGCACCGCGAGCGCCACCGCCGCGACCGCGCCGAGGAACGCCGCGAACCGACGCGCGCGCGCGTCCACGGCGTCAGACACTGCCGCTCGGCGGCCCGACGAACACCGCGCTCGGCATCCCGATCTCGAGCATCCGCGCGACCTTCTCCCGGGTCCCCGACCCCACGCGCTCGTCGACCCCGAGCGACCAGAGGTTGTCGTCGACCCGGCCGACCAGATCGTGCAGCCCGGCGGCGCGCAGGTCGGCGAGCACCTCGCGCCGCAGGCGCGCGAACTCGGCGCGCTCGGCGTCGCTGCGCGCGTCGGCGTATGCCACCTCCTCGTAGCGCCGGTCCGCACGCCACAGGTCGATCTGCGGGCCGGTCGCGACGTGCACCTCGACCTCGACGTCCTCCGGCTCCGCGACGTGGTGGCGGGTCGCGCCCGGCCGGTGCACCAACCGGGCACGCGCGTCGTACCCCTCCCGCAGCAGCTCGTTGAGCATGCCGAACCCCTGGCCGCCGATCGACAGCGGGTCGGGCAACCACGTGACCAGCACGGGCCCCTCCCACCCGCCGGCGCGCCGGCGCTCGAGGGCGTCGGCCGTCGGACCGACGAGCCGCCCGAGCGTCTCGTTGATCCGCGGCTCCTGCACGTCGGTACCCGCCGCGTCGACGGCGAGTGCGCCGGCATAGCCCGCGAGCACCGCCGCTGCCGCGGCGAGCGCACCCACCCGCAGGGCGCGCCGCGCGGGCGAGGGTTGCGCCCGGGGGCGGCGCAGTGCCGCCGCGACCGTCCACCCGATCGCGAGGAGCGCGAGGGCCGCGAGGCCCCAGGCCCACAGCAGCAGGTAGTACCAGACGTACCCGAAGATCCGCGCGGCCGAGACCGCGCCGAGCGCCACGGCGAGCCCCACGACGCCGTGGAGCGCGACGAGCCGGCGGTGGCGCATCCGCACCGCGGCGGCGCCCGACACCCCGAACGCGCCGAGGAGCAGCACGGCCGGCCAGATGCTCCCCGAGACCTCCTGCGCGCGCGAGTCGTCGACCAGCGTCTCGCCGACGAGCCGCCACGGGTTCATCTGGGTCAGCAGGCTCTCGACGCCCTCGGCGGCCCCGACCGGCGGCTCCGGCGGGTCGGCGAAGTGGTCGCGGATCGTCGTGAGGTTGCCGGGCTCGTGCACGATCTCGTCCACCAACGGCGGGGCCCACAACACGGCGAACAGCGCGAGCGCGCCCAGCCCGTGGCGGACCAGCGCCCGCCGGAACGACGGGTCGCCGCGCCGCCGGTACGCGCGGGCCGCGAGCCACAGGACGGTCGCAACGCCCATGCCGCCCACGAGGCCGAGGTACGGGATGTGGGTCTGCATCGCGAACGACCCGGCGAGCACCGCGACCGGCAGCATCGGCAGGTCGTCGAGCACGACCGACCAGATCGCGAGCAGGAACACGAACCACCACAGGACGGGGAGGTAGGGGTTCCACGGGAGGGTCAGCAGGTACGCGCCGTACGCGTGCATGAGCACCGCGAGCGTCGCGGCGGTCGCGAGCACGAGCGCCGCACCCCCGCGGCGGCGTGCGATCCACATCGCGAGCGAGATCGCGGCGACGTCGAGCGCCACGGCGGCCGCGTGGAGCCCGAACGCCGTCCCGCCGGACAGCCGGTGCAGCGGCCACATCGCGTAGAAGCTCAGCGGGCCGGGGTGGCTCCCGCCGTCGGCACCGTACGGACCGATCCGCCCGGCGAGGCCGATCAGCGGCGGGTGGGAGCTCGCGACGTCGCGCACCCGGATCTCCGTCTGCGCCATGTCGAGCAGCGGGTACCACCGCGGCGAGTGCAGCGCGGCCAACGCGACGAGCAGCGGCGCGGCGAGCACGGCCGCGCACACGACCGCGAGCAGCCCCGGCCGCCCGGCCCCGCCGTGCGCGCCGCGAGCGGCGGCGCGAACGCGGTCGCCGCCGGTCCCGGGGACGCGTACGACGACTGCGGGATCCACGAGGGGGGGATCCTACGACGCACCCGCGTCGGCGCGGCCGGCGCCGACGCTCACGGGAGGTGCTTCAGCAGGCGCAGCAGCCCCGGACGCACCGGGCTCTGGTGGTGCGAGCCGCCCCGCGCGTCCAGCTCGTTCCGGTGGGCGAGGTACCACTCGTAGCTCTCGACCACCATCGCCGCGTTCGAGTGGCGCGGCTCCCAGCCCAGCTCCTCGCGCGCCCGGGTCACGTCGAACCACAGCGACTCGGCGTACAGCAACCAGTGGTAGGGCGCGAACGGCGCCTGGCCCACGCGGGCCAGCGCCTGCATCGCGAGCCGGGCCGGCGCGACCGGCAGCGAACGGATGCGGGAGCCGGTGCGCGCGTGGTCGACCAGCGCCTGGAGCGTCTCGCGCATCGTGGCGAATTCCAGCGCACCCACGTTGTAGACGGCCGGGCCCGGCCGCGCCGACGCCCGCAGGCACGCGTCGGCGAGGTCGTCGGCGTGGACGAACTGGTACCGGTTGCGGCCGCCGCCGAGCACGAACACGGGGGCGCCGTCGGCGACGAACTCGAACAGCACCGCCACGATGCCGAGTCGGCCGTGCCCCAGGATCGTCCGGGGCCGCACGATCGTCACGTCGAGCCCGCCCGCGGCCGCGTCCCGGCAGAGCCGTTCGGCCTCGAGCTTCGCCCGGCCGTAGGCCTCGAGCGGTCGGGGCGGCGTGTCCTCGGTCACCGGGTTCCGTTCGGGGATGCCGAAGATCGCGCTCGACGAGGTGTGCACGACCTTCGCGACGCGTGCGTCGCGGGCCGCGACGAGCACGTTCGCCGTCCCCACGACGTTGACCGACGAGAACAGCGACCGGTCCCTCGCCAGCGGGACCTGCGCGACGTTGTGGAGCACGACGTCGACGCCCTCGCAGGCCGCCCGCACCACGGACGCGTCGCGCACGTCGCCGGCGACGTACTCGACGTCCAGCGACGCCGGTGGCGGGTTCAGGTCGAGCACGCGCACGCGGTCGCCGCACGCGAGCGCCCGGCCGCACAGGACCGTGCCGAAGTAGCCGCTCCCGCCCGTCACGAGCACCGTGCGGCCCATCAGATCGCCAGCCCGTTCTCGACGCACCAGCGGACGCTCGCCCGCATCCCCGCGAGCAGGCCGACGCGCGGCTCGTACCCCAGCTCCGCGCGGGCACGGCCGATGTCGCACGCGATCGTGTCCTTCAGTTCGCCCAGCACGTGGAGCGCCTGCACGTAGTGCCCCGCCGCCTGGACGAGCGCGTCGGCGCGGGCCGCTACCACCGCGACCGCGCGCGGCACCCGTGGCGCCGGGCGCGAACTGACCGGGAACCCCTCCGCGGCGAGCGCCTCGCGTACCGTCGCGACGATCGCGCGCAACTCGTACGGCTCCGCGTCCGCGACCCAGTACGCGCGCCCCGCCGCGGCGTCGACCGACTCGGCGCGCAGCAGGCCCTGCACGAGGTTCGCCGTGTGGACCATCGACCGCCGCTGGGAGCCGGGCGCGACGACCGGGAAGCGGCCCTTGCGGACCGCCGCGAAGAAGCGTGTCTGGCGCGCCGGCTGGAAGGGGCCGTAGAACCACGGCGGCCGCACGATCACGGTCTCGAGGTCGCCCCGCTCGTGGGCGCGCGTCACGAGCAGCTCCGCCTCGTGCTTCGAGTGCCCGTACGCGAGGTACGGCGCGTACGGCGAGTCCTCGGTGAAGCGATCGGACTCGTGCGGGTTCGCACCGAACGGCGAATTCGACGACACGTGCACGAACCGGCGCGCGTTCGCCCGGCGCGCCCGGTCGAGCACGAGCTGCGTCCCGCCGACGTTGACGTCGAACAGCTCGCGGACGCGCCGCGGGTGGATCACCGCTGCGGCGTGGAAGACGCTCGCCGCGCCGACGCCGTCGAACAGCTCGTCGAGCGCGGCGGGGTCGCGCACGTCGCCCACGACCACGCTGACGCGCGCGTCGAGCACGGCGAGGCCCGCCGCCTCCGCGTCCGTGCGCACGAGGCAGCGCACGCGCTCCCGCCCGGGTTGGCGGAGCAGCGCGCGCACGAGGTTCTGCCCGAGCCAGCCCGCGGCACCGGTGACCACCGCGCCCGGGCCGCGGGGCGCGATGCTGCCCGCGTCGTCGGCGTCGTCCGCGTCGTCGGCGGTGGGCGTCGGCTCCCCCACGGCGGGCGACGTTACCCTTTCGCCGTGCCCGTCCAGGATCCCCCGCTCGGCGCGCCCGCACGGGCGGACGCGGCCCCGGCGGCGGATCGCGCGCGGGAACGGCTCCTCGACGCGGTCGCCCTCGCGATGGTCGCGGCGGTCTTCGCGCTCCCGTTGCGCGGCCTGCTGCGCGCGCAGGGCCCGCCGATGGAAGAGGGCTTCATGCTCGTCTTCCCCGAGCTCGTGCTCGAGGGCAAGGTGCCGAACGTCGACTTCCTGCACCTCTACGGTCCGGGCAGCCTGTGGGCGCTCGCGGCCGTCTACAAGGTGTTCGGCGTATCGCTGCTGACCGAGCGCCTGTTCGGGCTCGCCCAGCAGATGGCCGTCGTGTTCGGCATCTTCCTCCTCGCGCGCCCCTGGGGACGGCGCCTCGCGGTGTCGTGCGCGCTCGTCAGCGCGCTGTGCATCGTGCCCTTCGGGCTCACCGCGCTCGCCTGGGTCGGCGCGGTCGGCCTCGCGCTCGTGGGCCTGGCCGCGGTGTGCGCGGGGCGGAGTGTGCCCGACGGGCGCGCCGCCCGCCGCCGGGTGCTGCTGGGCGGCGTCGCGCTCGGCGCCGCGCTCACCTTCCGTCTCGACCTCGTGGTGGCCGTCGGTCTCGCCACCGTCGCGTCCCTGCCGGGGCTCGCCCCGCGGGAGCGCAACCGCCTGCTCGGCGGCATCGCGCTCGGCGTCTCCCCGTACCTCGTGCACGTCGCCATGGCCGGGCCCCGCAACGTGGTCGAGGGCATGGTCCTCGACCCGGTGTTCCGGTTGCGCGGCGGCCGGAGCCTGCCCGTCCCGCCGAACTGGACCTCGCCCGACGGCTTCCTCGAACGCGCCGGCGCACTGGAGCAGCTCGCCTGGCCGCTGCCGGAGCCGTCGACCGCGAAGCAGCTCTTCCTCGGCTTCTTCCTGCTGCTCGGCGTCGTCGCGCTCTCGCTCGTCGTCGCGGTCAGGGCCGTGCGGTCGGAGCCGTCGTCGCACCGGGCACGCGTGCTGCTCGTCGTCTCGCTGTTCGGGGCGGGCCTGCTGCCCCAGGCGCTGCAGCGCGTCGACTCCGCGCACTTCCAGTGGGTCGGGTGCGTGCCGATCGGCTTCCTGCCGGTGGTGCTGTTCGAGATCGCGCGCCGTCGCGCGCCGGGTGTCGCGCGCGGCCGCCTCGCGCTCGCGTCCGGGGCGGCGGTGCTCGCCCTGATGGTGTTCGTCGTGCCGAACTTCACCGTGCGGCGCTACGCCGACTACAGCGCGCAGACGTTCGGGTACCACCGCACCGCTCACCGGATCGAGCACGAGGGCCGCATCTTCTACTACGGGAAGGCCGACCGCGCGCAGGCCGCCGCGCGCGTCGTCGCGGCGACCGCGCGCATCACCCGGCCCGGTGACCGCCTGTTCGTCGGACCCGTCGACCTCCGCCGGACCCCCTACAGCGACGCGTACCTGTATCACCTGCTGGGCGACCTCGAGCCCGCGACCTACTACATCGAGATGGACCCGGGCGTCGCGAACGCGCCCGGCTCGGGCCTCGCGGAGGACCTCGCCTCCGCCGACGTGGCGATCCTCTCGGCGATCTGGGAGGACTGGGACGAGCCCAACGACTCCCGGGAGGTCGGCTCGTCCGAGGCCGCGGAGGTGCTGGCGCGCGACTTCTGCCTCGTCGACACGTTCGGCGACCTCTACCAGCTCTGGCGGCGGTGCGCCTGACCCGGGGGCGAAACCGCTACATTGCACCGTTCGTGCGGACGCTCGTCGTCACCCCGACGTACGAAGAGGCCCAGAACATCGAGGAATTCCTGCAGCGCGTCCGCGCCGCGGTCCCCGAGGCCGACGTGCTCGTCGTCGACGACAACAGCCCCGACGCGACCGCGGATCTCGCCGAGAAGGCGGCCGCCGAGCTCGGCGGGATCGAGGTGCTGCGCCGGCCCCGCAAGATCGGCCTCGGCGACGCCTACCGCGCCGGGTTCAGCGTCGGGCTGGCCCGCGGCTACGACGTGCTGGTGCAGATGGACGCCGACCTCTCGCACGACCCCGCGGCGATCCCCGCCCTGCTCGCGCAGGTCGAGCGCGGCGCCGCGGTCGCGATCGGCTCGCGCTACGTGCCCGGCGGGTCGGTCCCCCACTGGCCGTGGTTCCGGCGCGCGCTCTCGAAGTGGGGGAACCGGTACACGACCCTCGTGCTCGGCCTGCCGGTCAGCGACGCGACCTCGGGCTTCCGTGCGTACGTCGCCGAGGCGCTCGTGCAGGTGGACTACGCGAACACCCGTTCCAAGGGCTACGGCTTCCAGATCGAGCTCGCGTACCGCGTGTGGCGCTGGGGCGGCCGCATCGCCCAGGTCCCGATCGTGTTCACCGACCGCGTGCGCGGCCACTCCAAGATGACGCTGGCGGTGGCCTTCGAGGAGCTGGTGCTGGTCACCTGGTGGGGGCTGCGCGACCGCGTGCTGCGGCCGGCGGCCCGGGCCGTCAGGACCCGTCGCCGACGCGCTCCTCGTGGTACTCCGCTTCCACGTTGACCGACCACACGTCGTGACGGGCGCCGAAGATGTTCTCCACCGAGAGCATCGCGGTGAGCATCGAGTGGTCCTGGTTGTTGTAGCGGTGCATCCCGTTGCGCCCGACCGGGAACACGTTGGGCGTGTGCTGCTCGAGCCAGGCGCGCATCGTGGCGACGTTCTCCTTGAAGGCCGCGTCGTAGAACGGGTACGCCTTCGGCATCCGCACCACGTAGCCGGCCTCGACCCGTGACGGGTCCGAGAGCAGGCCGATCCGGCACAGTTCCCGCTTGCCGTTCTCGACGAGGTCCTCGTCGGCCATCGTCCACCACTCGTCGCCCTCCTGCACGAAGAGCTCGAGCCCGAGACAGGTGCGGCCCTCCTTCACGAGGTACGGCGACCACCGGCCGAAGTTCTGGATCCGGCCGACCTTGACGCTGGGGTCGTTGACGTAGATCCAGTTGTCGGGGAACCCGTCCTCCTCGGGCACGACGAGCGCCACCGTGATGAAGTCGCGGTACCGCAACGACGCTGCGGCCCGCATCACCTCGGGCGGCGGGGGCGGGTCCATGGCCCGCAGGAGGGCGCCGATGGGCATCGACGAGATCACGTGCGTGACCGGGTAGCGCGTCTGCGCGCCGTCGGTGACCGCGGTGACGGCGACCGCGCGGCCGTCGCGGTGCTCGATGCGGGTCACCGTCGCGTCGAGGACGAGCTTCGTGCCCCGCGCGGAGACGATCTCGGCGCACCGCTCCCACATCTGGCCCGGTCCGTACTTCGGGTAGTTGAACTCCTCGATGAGGCTCGTCACCTGCTTCGCCTTGGCCGTGCGGGCCTTCACCCAGCCGGGCTTGAGCGCCTCCCACACCGCGCGGAACAGCGAGAGGTTCTTGATCCGCTGCGCGCCCCAGTCGGCCTGGATCTGGTCGCAGGGGACCCCCCACACCTTCTCGCTCTGGGTCTTGAAGAAGTGGCGGTACAGGCGCCATCCGAACCGTGACGCGACGAAGCCCTCGAGCGTGGAGGTGTCCTTCGGCGGCCGGACGCGCACCCACACGTACGACAGCACGCACCGCACCGCCTCGACGAGCCCGAGGTTGCGCAACGCGTTCATCGCGCTGATCGGGTAGTCGTAGAACTTGCCGCGGTAGTAGATGCGGCTCAGGCGCGGGCGGCGCAGGAAGTCCTCGGGCCCGAGGATCTCGAACCACACGTCCTCGACCGCCTTCACCTTCGTGAAGAAGCGGTGCCCGCCGATGTCGAACCGCCAGCCGTCGCGCTCGGCGGTGCGGCTGATCCCGCCGACCACCGAGTCGGCCTCCAGCACCGTCGCGGTCACGCCGCGCTTGCTCAGCACGTAGGCCGCGGTGAGGCCGGCCGGGCCCGCGCCGATGACGACGATCTCCGGCTGGGCCGCGGCGTCGGGGACCGGGTGGTCGATTGCGCCCGTCGAGCTCACGCGTCCTTCCTCGTCCTGCTTCCTCGCCCTGGCTTCTTCGTGGCTTCCCACGTGGCTTCCCCGTCGCCGCCTCGTGCCGGCGTCCGTCGTGGCCCCTCCGTCGCGGGCCTCCGTGTCGTGCCCGCCGCCGCATCCGTCACGCCGATCCGTCACGCCGATCCGTCACGCCGATCCGTCACGGCGATCCGTCACGGCGTCGCGTCACGGCCCGCCGTCACCGGGGCGGGCCGCCGGCCAGTCTACGGACCGCGGCGCGCCGCGGCCGGTACCGGTCCCCGGCCGTACAGTTGCCGGCCGTGGACCGCCTGTTCGCCCGGGCCGGCGCGCTCGGTGGCGCGGCGGCCGCGGTGCCCTTCACGTGGTTGGTGACGCTCGGCCGCCTCGACCTGCTCCAGCGCCACGACCTCGCGGGGTTCTACGACGCGCAGGCGCACGCACTCCTCGACGGGCACTGGGACATCCCCCGCGACCGGCTCGGCTTCGAGGCGTTCATCGTGGACGGCAAGGCCTACACGTACTTCGGGCCCTGGCCGACCCTGCTGCGCCTGCCCGTCGCCGCCCTCACCGACCGGTACGACGGGCGCCTCACGCAGCTCTCCCTGCTCGCCGCGTTCGCGGTGCTGATGGTCGCGACCGTCCGCCTCGCGTGGCGGGCGCGCGAGGTCGCGCACGCCGGTGCACCGGTCGGCCGCTTCGAGGCCGCGCTCGCCGCGTGCTTCACGTTCACGGTCGGTGCGGGCTCGGTCGTGCCGTTCCTCGCCAGCCGCCCCGTCGTGTACCACGAGGCGGAGCTGTGGGGCGCGGCGTGGGCCGTCGCGGCGTTCGCCGCGCTGCTCGGGTTCCTCCGCCGGCCGTCGGGACGGGGCGTCGCGCTCGCCGGGGGCGCGACCGGACTCGCGCTGCTGACGCGCAGCTCCGTCGGGATCGGGCCCGTCGTCGCGCTCGGCGTCGTGCTCGCCGGGCGCGCGCTCGTCCTCGCGGCCCGCCGGTGGGGCCGGCCCGCGCTCGCCCGCCCCGCCGCGTGGTTCGGCCTCCCGCCCGCCGGCGGCGCGTCGCACCTCCCCGGCCTCGCGGTCGCGCTCGCCGCCCCGATCGGCGCGTACGCCGCCGTCAACCTGGCGCGCTTCGGTCACCCGTGGCGGCTGCCGATCGCGGACCAGGTCGCCACGGTGATCGATCCCGTGCGCCCGCACATCTTCGCCGGCACGGGCGGCAGCCTCTTCGCGGCGAAGTTCCTGCCGACGAACCTCGCCGCGCTGCTCCGGCCCGACGGGCTCGGGCTCGACGGCGCCTTCCCGTGGGTCACGTTCCCGTCGCGCGCGCGCGTCGTCGGCGAGGTCACCTTCGCGGCGATCGACCCCGCGGCGGCCCTGCCCGCGTCGGCGCCGCTGCTGTTCGCGCTCGCCGCGGCCGGCGCGGTCGCCCTCGTCCTCCCGCGCCGGTGGTCGGCGCGCGACCTCGCGCCCCTGCGGGCCCCGGCGCTCGGCGCGGCGTTCGGCGGCGTCGGGGTCCTCACGATCCCCTTCGTCAACCAGCGCTACCACGCGGACCTGCTCCCGCTGCTCGGCGTGCTGGGCGCCACCGCCGCGTTCGGCGCGGTCGGCCGCTTCGTGCCGCGGCTCGCGTCGCGGCGCACGAAGGCCGTGCTCGCATGCGCGGCCGCGGTGCTGGCCGCCGCCTCGGCGGCCGTCGCCGTCGCGCTCGCGGTCCAGTACCAGCGCGCCTACAGCCCGTTCACGACCGACGCCGAGCGGGCCGCGTTCGTCCGCTTCCAGCACGAGGTCGCGCGGCGCCTGCCCTTCGCGTCGCCCCCGCCCGTGCGCCGCGGGTCCGCCCTCGGCGAACCCGCCCCCGCCGGGACGCTCCTCGTGCTCGGCGACTGCGCCGGCGTCTACTGGTCGGACGGCACCCGGTGGTACCCGATCGAGCGCACCGCGGCCACCGGCCGTTTCCGCCTCCGTCTCGGCTTCCCCGCCGGTGCGGCCGGCGGCACGGTCGCGGTCGCCGGCACCGGGGCCGACGCCGACCGCATCGCCGCCGCCCCCGACGGGAGCGGCCACGTCCGCTTCGTCCTGACCTCGCCCCGCGTCGCCCGGCCCGTGCGCAGCGATCCCGTCCGCCTCCCGCCGGACCGCACCCTGACCGTCGACCTGCTCGTCGACAACCGGCTCGGGGTCGTGGACGTGTCCGTCGCGGGCCGCTCGGTGCTCGGCCTCGCGTACCTCGTCGGGCCCGACCCGATCCGCGTCGCGGGCCGGGACGACGCGGATCCGGCGCTCGACTTCGACGGGCCGGCGGCCCTCGGGCCCGACCACGCGCCCTTCTGCCGGGATCTCACGGAGGGTGGTGACGCGGCAGCAGGACTGGACTAACGTCGCCCGACCACGGTTCCCCTCCCCGACGCCCGCAGCGAGGCCACGAGCAGGACGACACCCATGGCGGACGCGACACCGGCGGGCGACCTGCGCTACATGCCCGCACTCGACGGCCTGCGGGCCGCCGCGGTCGTGGCGGTGCTCCTGTACCACGCGGACGTGCCGTGGGCGGCCGGCGGCTACCTCGGGGTCGACGCGTTCTTCGTGCTCAGCGGGTTCCTCATCACCAGCCTGCTGCTCGCGGAGCACGACCGGACCGGGCGGATCGACCTGGCCGCGTTCTGGGCGCGCCGTGCCCGGCGCCTCCTGCCCGCCCTCGCCCTCGTGGTCGCCGCGGTCGCGGCGTACGCGGCGTTCGTCGCCCGCCCGGTGGAGCTGCCCGGCCTGCGCGCCGACGCGCTCGCCACGCTCGGCTACGCGGCGAACTGGCACCAGATCCTCTCGGAGCAGTCGTACTTCGAGCAGTACGCGTCGCCGTCACCGCTGCGGCACACGTGGTCGCTCGCGATCGAGGAGCAGTTCTACCTCCTGTGGCCGCTGTTCGTGCTCGGGGTGCTCCGCCTCCGCCGCGGCTCCGTGCGCGCCCTCGGCGTCGCGTGCGGGGTGCTCGCGGCGGCGTCCGCGGTGTGGATGGCGGTGCTGTACGAGCCCGGCGCCGACCCGTCGCGCGTGTACTACGGCACCGACACGCGGGTGCAGTCGCTCGCGGTCGGCGCCCTCCTCGCGACGGTCGCGGCGCGCCGCGGACCGGTGCGCGGGCGCGCGGGGAGCCTCGTCCTGCACGGCGGCGCGCTCGCCGCGGCCGCGGTGCTCGCCGCCGCGTGGGCCACGACGTCCGATCGCGACCCGTGGCAGTACCGCGGCGGCTTCGCGCTCACGGCCGTGCTCGTCGCGCTCGTGATCGCGAGCGCGACGCAGCCCGTCCGGCCCGGGCCGCTCGCGAGGGCGCTGTCGGTGCGGCCCCTGCGGTGGGTCGGCACGATCTCCTACGGCCTGTACCTGTGGCACTGGCCCGTGTACGTGCTGCTCGACGAGGCCCGCACGGGCCTGCGCGGCCCCGCGCTGCTCGCCCTGCGGCTGGCCGTCACCTTCGCCGTCGCGACGGCGTCGTTCGCGCTCGTGGAACAGCCGATCCGCCGGGGCGCCGGCAGCCCGCGCGCCGTGCGCGTCGCGCTCCCCGCGGGGGCGACGGCGCTCGTCGCGGCCGTGGTCGTGGCGACGGCCGGGGCCGTGCCGCCCGCGTTCCGCGACGTGGAGGCGTCCGAGCTGCGCCCGCCGGAGGCGGTGGCCGCGCGCCGGGACGCCCGCGTGGCGGCACCCGCGCCGGAACCGCGGCGCGTGATGGTCGTCGGCGACTCCGTCGCCGACAGCCTCGCACCGGGACTCGAACGGTACGCGCCCGACCACGACCTGCTCGTGTGGAACGCGGCGGTGCCGGGCTGCGGCATCGCGACCGACGTCGGCGACCGTTGGTTCGCCGAGTGGCGCGGCGTGGAGCCGCGCTGCCTCCCGGGGTGGCGCGAACGGTGGCCGGCGCAGCTCGCCGAGTTCCGCCCCGAGGTCGTCGTCGGGCTCTTCGGTGCGCAGGACGCCTTCGACCGGCGCATCGACGGGCGCGTCGTGCGGTTCGACACCCCCGAGGGCGAGGCGCTCGCGCGCGCGGAGCTCGGCGAGGCGCTCGACGTGCTGAGCTCGACCGGCGCAAGGGTGCTGCTGCTCACGACGCCTTACTACCGGCTCGGCTGGCCGCAACGCGTCGAGGTCGAGCGATCGCCCCTGCACGAGCCGTGGGTCGACCGCTGGAACGCGATCGTCCGCGACGTCGCATCGAAGCGCGTCGCGGTGCGGGTGCTCGACCTCAACGCGTTCCTGAACCCGGCGGGCACGTGGACCGACACGATCGACGGGATCAAGGTGCGCAGCTACGACCGCAGCCACCTCTCCCCGCTCGGCGCACGCGTCGTCGCGAAGTGGCTCCTCCCCGAGATCGAGCGCGCGCTGGCCGACCGGCACGCGACGCGGCCGACCCCTCTCGCGGCGGGCGTCGCGCGCTGACGCGGATGCGGCCCCGCCGGGCCGGCCCGGGCTACGCTGCCCGGGCGTCCGGACCGCCCGTCCCGAGCGCCACCGGGGGACCTCCACGATGCAGCCTGCCCGCCCTGCCGGCCGCGACGCGGCCGGGATCCCGCGGTGGCTCGCGCTGGCGCTCGTCAGCCTCGCGGCCCTGCTCCTCGAGGTGGGCTACACGCGCATCGTCTCCTACAAGCTCTGGTACTACTACACCTACCTGGTCATCGGCCTCTCGCTGCTCGGCGTCGGGTCGGGCGCGGTGCTCGTCGCGGTGGCGAAGCCGTTCCGCCGCTGGGACACGCGCTCGATCATCACCTGGTTCTCGCT
Organism: Acidimicrobiia bacterium; assembly: GCA_026002935.1. Lineage (GTDB taxonomy): Bacteria > Actinomycetota > Acidimicrobiia > IMCC26256 > PALSA-610 > BPGH01. Next base: position 2,035,823 of record BPGH01000001.1, on the reverse strand, counting down.
CGGGGGGGCGGTCACGATCGCGCTCGGCTACCTCGTCGTGGCGCGCATCGGGATCAACACCATCGCGATCTGGGACTACGGCACCCGCGCGTCGTTCGCCAACGTCGCACGCCTCGGCGTCATCTGCCTCACGCTCTTCGCGACCTTCATCGCCTTCGGCGTCATCGTCGCCGTCGTGCTCGGCCGGGCCGGCGACGCGGTCGGCCGCCTCTACTTCGCCGACCTCGCGGGGGCGGGCCTCGGCTGCCTCCTCGCGATCCCGCTGATCTCGTGGCTCGGCCCGCCGCGGGTCGTGATGGTGTCGGCGCTCGTCTTCGCGGGGGTCGCGGCCGGGGCCGCGGCGCGGCGGTCGCCGCCGTTCGTGCTCGCCGGCATGGTCGCGCTGGTGCTGGCGGCGGTGGTGGTGCCGCGCGACGTGCTGCCGGACGTGCGGGTCGAGGACCGCAAGGAGGACGGCTCCGGCGCGGAGTACTCGGGCTGGGGGCCGGTGTTCCGCGTCGACGTCGTGCCGGTCGGGGACCGGGCGCTGCTGCTGCACGACGCGACCTACGGCTCGGGGATCTGGCGCTTCGACGGCGACGTCGCGTCGCTGACCCGCTTCGACACGGACCCCCGCGCGCTGCCGTTCCGCGTGCTGGGTGGACCCCCCGAGCGCGAGCTGATCATCGGGTCGGCGGGCGGCAACGAGATCCTCGCGTCGATCTACTTCGGTGCCCCCCGCGTGGAGGCGGTCGAGCTGAACCCGGTGACCGTGTCGCTGCTCGAGGACCGGTACGCCGACTTCACGGGCCGGCTGGCCGAGCGCCCCGACGTCGAGCTCCACCAGGGCGACGGCCGCACCTACCTCGCGCGCAGCGAGGGCCGGTACGACCTCGTGTGGTTCGTCGCGCCCGACAGCTACGCCGCGACCAACGCCGCGTCGTCGGGTGCCTTCGTCCTCTCGGAGAGCTACCTCTACACGAAGGACATGATCGCGGAGACGCTCGAGCACCTCGACGACGACGGGATCATGGTCGTGCAGTTCGGCGAGCTCGACGCCGAGAACCGGCCGAACCGGACCGCGCGCTACCTGGTCACCGCCCGCGAGGCGCTCGAGCAGCTGGGGGTCGAGAACCCCGCCGACCACCTGCTCCTCGCGCTGGAGCTCACCGACGACCGCGGCGACCTCTCCACGATCGTCGTGAAGCGCACGCCCTTCACGGCCCGGGAGGCCGACCGTTTCGTCGCCGCGATCCCCGGGATCCCCCACCACGTCGCGGTCCACGCACCCGGGCACGACCTCGGCGACGGGCTCCTCGCGGGGCTCGCGGGCGGCACCGCGCGGCAGGTGGAGGACCTCGTCGCGTCGTACCCGAAGGACATCAGCGCCATCACCGACGACGCCCCCTTCTTCTGGCACTTCACGCCGTTCCGTGACGTGATCGGCGACATCCTCGAACCGATCGAGGTGCTCGACCCCGAGGACGCGGTCGGCGAGCGCGTGCTGCTGCTGCTGCTCGCCTTCGCGACCGTGTACGCGGCGGTGTTCCTGCTCGCCCCGTTCGTGTTCGTCCGCCGGCAGTGGCGCGCCCTGCCGCGCAAGGGCACCTCCGCCGTGTACTTCTTCGCCCTGGGCGTCGGCTTCATGCTCTACGAGATCACGATGATCCAGCGCCTCGTGCGGTTCCTCGGCTACCCGACCTACTCCCTCACCGTCACGCTCGCCGCGATCCTCGTGTCCACCGGGATCGGGTCGCTGCTCAGCGGGCGGGTCGCCGGCCGGCGCGCCACGATGCCGCTGCTCCTCGCGGCGCTCGCGCTGCTCACGGCCTTCTACCAGCTCGCGCTCGACGACCTGACCGACGCCCTCCAGGACCAGTCGCTCGGCGTCCGGGTGGCGGTCACCGTCGCGCTGCTCGCACCCCTCGGGCTGTGCCTCGGGATGTTCATGCCGCTCGGGCTCGGCACGGTGCGCGTGCTCGGCGACGACGGCGAGCAGTACGTCGCGTGGTCGTGGGCCGTCAACGGCTTCGCGTCGGTGATGGGCTCGGTGCTCACGACCATCCTGTCGATGGCCTTCGGCTTCCGCCTCGTGCAGCTCGGCGCGTTCGCGCTGTACGTCGTCGCCGCGCTCGCCTTCGCCCGCCTGGCGGCCGCGGCGCGCGCGGCGGGCGCCGCGATCGTGCTTCAGGCCGGCGAGCCGGCCGCCGACGCGGTCCCCGTCGGCGGGACCTGAGCCACGCGGCCGCGGCGCAGCGCCCCGGCGGCCGCGACGACGGCGACGGCCGCCAGCACCGCCAGCGACGGCTCGGCCGCGGCGCGGAACCGCGTCTGGCCGTAGGTGAGCGCGCTGCCCACGGTCACGACGAGCGCGGGGGTGCACAACACCCACAGCACGAACCGTCGCCGGCGCCGCCACAGCAGCACGGCACCGGCGACGGCGGCGACCAGCGTCGGGTAGTAGGCGACGAGCCCGAGGCGGGTCACCCAGCGCTCACGTCCCTCCCCCTCGTTGTACGCGACCATGTCGAGCGGCCGGAACAGGCTCCAGGTGCGCCCCACGCGCGCGGCGACGACCGCAGGAGCGCGGCCGAGGTGCTCCCGCACGTACCGCAGCGCGCGTTCGCGGTAGGCCCGCGAGACCTCGCTCTGGTCCCCCGGCGGCGGGGGTTCGTCGATGCAGCCGGCCTCGACCTCGTACGAGGTGAGGCCCGTTCCCGGGCCGTACCAGACCGGGTCGCACGACGATGCGGCGAGGGCGAGGCCGTCGTTGGTCGACACGAAGGTCGGCTCCTCGAATCGCGACAGGTTGTACGCGACCCACGGCGCGACGACGAGCGCCCACGCCGCGATCCCGGCGCCGAGCCGGCGGGCGCGGCCCGGCCCCGGCCAGGCGAGGGGGACGACCACCGCGGCGACGAGCAGCGCCAGCTCCGCGCGAGCGAGCGTCGCGAGCCCGGCGAGCGCGCCCGTCACGGCGATCGCCCGAGGCGTGCGCCGCTCCGTCGCGTGCAGCGCGGCGAGCAGCGTCGTGACGACCGCGACGCCCGTCACCGTCTCGGACATGATCAGCCCGTCGTTGACCCAGACGTTGGGGCTCACCGCCGCGATCCCGGCGGCGACCAGCCCCACCGCGTCGCCGCCGACCCGGCGGCCGAGGAGCCCGACCAGCGCGACGAGCACCGCACCCAGCGCCGCCATCGCGTACCGGTGCTCGCGCACGTGCGCCCCGACCTCGTCGTCGCCGGCGAGCCACCCGAGCGGCGGCCGGTCCGCGAGCCACGACACCGGCGCCAGCACGACCACGGTCAGCGGCGGGTGGTCGGCCGCCGGCGGCGGCGCCTCGCCCGGTCGCTCGACGCCCCACAGGGGCTCGACGAAGCCGTCCCCGGCGGCGAGCGTGTTCGCCGCGGCGTTGTACCAGAGCTGGTCGCCGACGGGGCACTCGCTCGGGTGGGACCCGACCACGGCATCCCCGACCCGTATCTCGCACGTCTCGCCCTTGGCGAGGGCGACGTACGCGACCCGCACGCCGAGGGCGACCAGCACGATCGCGAGCAGTGCGCGCGCGAACCGGCTCACGGCACGAGCACGCCCGTGAACGCGAGGGTCGCGAGCGCGACGAGCCCGGCGCCCGCACCGACGAACACGACGCGCTGCGCCGTCTCCCCCTCCACGACGTCCGCGGCCGCCAGGACGAGCGGGACGGTCGAGAGGCTGTAGCGCTCGAGCGAGTCGAGGTTGCTCCCACCCAACCCGATGACCACCGCGGCGAGCGCGTACAGGCAGAACGACGCGGGCCAGCGCCGCGCGAGGACGACCACGAGCGCGACGAGGACGAGCGCCGTCGCCACGTGCAGTCCCGCGCTCGCGCGGTCGCCGGCGGCGAACTCCCGCGCGGTGTCGACGACGTTGGTGACCGGGAACCGCCACGCCCCCCGCCGGGTCGGGTCCTCGTGGACCCGCAGCGGGTACAGGAACGACTCGCCCCGGTCCGCGGCCCACGCGAGGTACGCGTACAGCCCGGCGGCGGGCGCGGCGACCGCACCCACACGCGCGACCAACTCCCGGCGCGGCACCGGCCGGGGCGCCCGGAGCACCTCGACCAGCGCCGGGAGCACCAGCAGGACGCCGAGCGGCCGCGTGAGCCCGGCCGCGAGCCCGGCCGCCGCCGCCAGCCACCAGCGGCCGCGCCGGAGGGCGAGGAGCGCGGCGGCGCTCGCGAGCACCAGCGTGGACTCCGCGTATCCCATCACCAGCACGAACGCCGGCGGCGCGAGGTACAGGAGCCAGACCGCGCGGCGGGCGAACCGCTCGTCGCGCTCGCTCGCGGCGAGCAGGTGCACGGCGATCCCGGCCACGAGCGCGGCGCCGTTCGCGACGAGGACCAGTGCGAGGTCGGTGTCGACGCCCGGGAGGAGCGCGACGGCCCGGGCGAGCAGCGGGACCAGCGGGAAGAAGCGCAGCCCGTCGACCGCGACGGCGTCGTAGCCGCCGCGCGCGATCGCGGCGTAATAGGCGGCGTCCCACCCGAGGAGGCCGTCGTCGACCTGCACCGGCCGGACGCCGACCGCGAGCGTGTCGACCAGGTGGCGGGCGACGGCGAGCGACGCGAGCACGAGCACGCGCGACACGACGAACGGCACGACCGCCGCACGCGCCGCGTCGAGGACCGACGGCGCGCGGGCCGCGAACACCGCCGGCCGACCGGTCGCGCCCGTCACGGTGACGCGGGCGGGAACTGCTGGAGCCCGGGCTTCTCGAACACCGACTCGTCGGGCAGCACCCGGGGGATCCGCTCCCGCTGCGCGGCGAACCCGTCCGAGACCGCCTCGCAGATGCCCGTGTGCGTCCGGTAGCCGGGCCCGGTGACGAACCACAGGGTGCCCGGACCGGCGCGCTCGAGCGCCGCCCGGGTGAACGCGGCCGGGTCCGCGGCCGCGACCCGCTCCTCGTAGTCGACCCAGTCGACGAACGCCGGGTCGGCGAGGTCGGGGAAGGTGACCTGCCGCGCCGGGGTCCGCGCGAGACGGTGGACCGCCGGCCCGAGCTGGTCGGGGCAGTACACGACCAGGTCCCCCGGGGCCGCCTCGGCCGACAGCACGGCCGCGACCTCGCCCGCCTGCGTGCGCGGCTCGAACATGTTGCGGAACCCGCCCACCAGCCCGAGCAGCACCACCGCGGTGAGGAGCGCGCCCCGCACGCGGTCGTCCGCGACGGTCGTGACGCCCCGCGCGACCAACAGCACGAAGAACGGCAGGACGACCGCCGCGTAGCGCGGCTGGAACGCCTGGCCGCCCAGGTACGCGAGGCCGGTCCCGGCCACCAGGACGGCGCCGCCGATCAGCGCGTGGGGCCGCACCTCGGCGCGACCGCGCAGGTCGAGCTCGACCCGGTACCGGTCGATCGCCGTCCCGAAGACCCCGAGCACGACCAGCGGTACCGCGAGGAGCAGCAGCAACCAGCCCTCCTGCTCCGGGCCGCCGCTGAAGCCGAGGAACGTCTCCCCGATCGGCATCCCCGGCAGCACCGGCTCGCCCCACGGGGTCCCGGTGTGCGCGCGCTGGGACAGGAACGTCGGCAGCCACGCGACGAACGTGGCCGAGCCCGCGGCCACCGCGGCGAGCGCGCGCAGGGCGGCCGGCCGCACCCGCGCGTCCCGCCACGCGACGACCACCAGCGCGGCGGCCACCACACCCACGACGGCGAAGCCCCAGTACTGGGTGTACAGCAGCGCGGCCGCGAGCGCGCCGACCACGGCGAGGCGGCCGGCCGCCGGCCGTTCGAGCGCCCGGGGTACCGCGACGGCCCCCAGGGTGACGAGCAGCACCTGCAGCGAGTACATGCGCGCCTCGGTCGCGTACCGGGCGAGGTACGGGTTCGTCGCCATCACCACGACCGCCGTCCACGCCAGGCCGGCGCCGCCGACCCGACGCGCCGCGTACCACACCGCCACGAGCGCGCCGGCGGCGAACACGCCCGAGAGGGACCGCGCCGCGAGGTCCCCGTCGCCGAACACCGCGGTCCAGCCGTGCAGGAGCGCGTAGTAGAGGGGCGGGGCGCCGTCCCGCTCGAGCGCGCCGCGCAGCTCACCGAGGGGGAGGCGCGCGATGCCGACCGTGAGTGCCTCGTCGAGCCAGAGGTCGGAGCGGGCGTACGCGAAGCACGCGACCCCGGCGGCCACGGCGGCCAGCCACGCGGCCACCGTGTGCGGGCGGCGGCGGGGCGGGGCCGGCGCGTCGGTCCCGCGCGCGGGCGCCTCGGAGAGCACGGTCACGTGGGGTCACGCTAGCGCCGTCAGGCGCGGATGCGCGGTACGACCTCCCGGGCGAAGGCCTCGAGCGAGTCGGTGGCCGGGTAGTCGCGGAACCACAACACGAACTCGCGGCAACCGGCGTCGACGTACGCCTGGACCTTCTCGGCGACCTGATCGACGGTGCCGACGAAGTGGTCGCGCACGTACTCCTCGTCGGTCATCGTGCCCTTGCGCAGCGGGCCGCCGTCGGGGCCCGCGAGCCACTCGCGCAGGTCGGCCTCGCGCTCGAAGATCCGGCAGTCGGGGCCGTGCGTGCGCACGATCGAGTCGAAGTCGCGCCCGATCTGCGCGCAGTACTCGGCCAGGAGCTTCGACTTGTGCGTGAAGCGGTCGAGCCCGACCTGCCAGTTCGTCTTGTCGGCGTGGCGGGCGGCGATCCGCAGCGTGACCTGCTCGCCGCCCCCTCCGACCCAGATCTCGGGGAGCCGCTGGATCGGCTTCGGGTCGCAGTACGCGCCGTCGAGGCGGACGTGGCGGCCCTCGAACGTGACGGTCTCCTGCGTCCAGAGCCACTTCACCGCCTCCAGGGTCTCGTCGAGGATCCGCAGCCGCGCCCCGGGTCCCGGGAAGTCGTAGCCGTAGGCCCGGTACTCCCGCTCGTACCACCCTGCGCCGAGCCCGAGGATCAGGCGGCCCCCCGAGAACACGTCGACACACGCGGCCTGTTTCGCGAGCAGCCCCGCGTTGCGGTACGCGGCGCAGGTGACGAGCTGGCCGAGCCGGATGGTCGTCGTGTGCTGCGCGAGCGCGGCGAGGGTGGTGAACGCCTCGAACACGTGCGTGGGCTCGCGGCGCGGGACGGTCTCGACGTGGTCGTACACCCACAGGTGGTCGTACCCGAGGCGCTCTGCGAGCCGCGCGATCTCCCTGCTGCGTTCCCACGCGTCGGCCGCGCCCCAACCGGCGTACTCGAGCTTCCAGCCCTGCGGCACGAACGCGCCGAAGCGCAGGGGGTGTCCGGTCACGGGCGCACCCCGGTCACGGGCGGTCCTTGTAGTCCCACCACTGCACCTCGACCATCATCGGCAGCAGGAAGCGCACGTAGATGCTCGTGATCGCCAGGACCCCGTGGTCGTCGGTCTTCTTGTCGATGATCTCGACCCGGTCGTCGCGCGCCCGCCACGCCTTCGCGCGCGCGAGGACGTCGTCGAGCTCCGACTCGGCGCCGACGCTGATGCCCCAGTGGTCGAGGCGCGGGCAGCTCATCGGCGGGTCGTCGGCGATGAGGAAGAGGAACTGCTCCACCTGGTGCACCTGGAACACCAGCCGGTGGCGGTCCTGCGTCATCGTCGGGAGCTCCACGAACCCGAGGACGTCGCCGTAGAAGCCGGTGAGGAGCGCGCGGTGCTCGGCGTCGAGCAGGTCGGCCGGGACGCTCATCGCCACGTGGTTGATGCGGGGCGTGCGCGAAGCGAAGCGGGGTCGGTCGGTCGCCGGCTGCGTCGATGTCATGTCGTTGCTCCAGTCGTGACGCGGGGGACCACCATCGCCTTCGCGGCGCGCCGGCCCTCCTGCAGCGCGATCGCGGCGTCGAGGATCCCGTCGAGGGGGACGTCGTCGGGCTCGACGAGCAGGTGCGCGGGCACCGCGCCCGACGCGAGGAGCCCGAGCGCCCGGGGGAAGCCGTCGTGGTCGTACACGAACGCCCCCGTGACCACGAGCTCGTTGAGGAGGATGCGGTTGTTGTCGAACCGAGGCGGCTGCACGCCCGCCCCGACGAGGACGAGCGTGCCGCCGCGGTCGAGCTGCGCGAGCGCCGACTCCATCGCCGGGCGGGCGCCGGAGCACTCCAGCGCGGCGTCGAAGGGCTCGTCGACGACGTCGTGCGGCATGGTCGGCGCGACGAGCTCGTCGGGGTGGACGGTGCGCGCCCCGAGCCGCTCGCACAGCGCCCGCCGGCGCTCGTGGGGCTCGCTCACGACGACGTCGTCGACGCCGAGCGCCCGCAGCGCCGCCACCGAGAGGAACCCGATCGGTCCCCCGCCGGTGACGAGCCAGCGGGTCCCCGGCCGCGCCCCGCCGGCCCGGGTGATGCCGTGGAGCGCGACCGCGAGCGGCTCCGTCAGGGCCGCGTGGCGCGCGTCGAGGCCGTCGGGGATGCGCAGCAGCTGGTCGGCGGGGACGAGCTTGTAGCGGGCGAACGCCCCCTGCCACTCGTCCTCGGCCACGCCCACTCGCCCGCGCCCGGTGCACAGGGAGGGGCGGCCGGCGAGGCAGAACCGGCACCGGCCGCACTTCGGGGAGGGCCCGCCGACCACGCGGTCCCCGATGCGCCACTCGGTGACCTCCGGGCCGACGGCGACGACGGTCCCGCTGTACTCGTGCCCCTCGATCGCCCCCGGGCGGCCGCCCCAGTCGAGCAGGAAGTGCAGGTCGGAGCCGCAGATGCCGCAGTGGCCGACCTCGACGAGCACGTCGCGGGGGCCGACCGCCGGGACCGGGCGCTCCTCGACGCGCACGTCGCGGATCCCCATGAACACGGCGGCCGGCATCGTCGCCGGCACGTCACCCACACCCGAGGCCATGCGGGAAGGCTCCCCGAAACCTGACACGCACGTCAAGGTTGGCGGCGCGGCGCCGGTCGGGTACAACCGGGCCCCGTGGACGCGAGCGTCACGATCGGGCACGTCCGCGGCGTGCGCGTCGGGCTCCACTGGAGCGTGCTCGTGATCGTCGCGCTCGTCGCGCTCGGGCTCGCCACGGTGCAGCTCCCCGACGCTGCGGCCGGCTACACGGGCACCGAGTACTGGGGCGCCGCGCTCGTGACCGCCGTGGTGTTCGTCGCCTCGATCCTCGCCCACGAGCTCAGCCACGCGCTGGTCGCGATCCGTGCCGGCCGCCAGGTGCGGGCGATCACGCTCTGGCTGCTCGGTGGCGTCGCCGAGCTCGAACGCGGCGCCGACAGCCCGGGCGAGGAGCTGCGGATCGCGATCGCCGGCCCCGCGACGAGCGCGGCCGTGGCCGTCGTCGCGGGCGCCGCCACTGCGGCGCTCCACGCGGCGGGCGCGTCGCCGCTCGCCGTCGCGGTGGCGGCGTGGATCGCGGGGATGAACGCGATCCTCGCCGTGTTCAACATGGTCCCCGCCGCGCCGCTCGACGGCGGCCGGGTGCTGCGCGCGGCCCTGTGGGCGTGGAGGCACGACCGGGTCGGCAGCGCGGTCGCCGCGGCGCGTGCGGGCCGCCTCTTCGGGTTGACCCTCGTCGTGCTCGGCGCGTTGCTCTTCCTCACCGGCGGGGGCGGCCTGTGGTTCGTGCTCCTCGGCTGGTTCCTCATGAACGCGGCCCGCGCCGAGGAGTTCCAGGTCGAGGTGGAGGACCGTCTCGCGGGCGTTCGCGTCGGCGACGTGATGAGCCGCGACCCGCTGTGCGCGCCGGCCGCGCTCGACGCGCAGCGGTTCCTCGACGAGTTCGTGATGCGGCACCCGTTCTCGACCTTCCCGATCGTCGACGCCGCCGGACGGCCGACGGGACTGCTGACGCTGCGGCGCCTGAAGGCGCTCGACGCGGCCGAGCGCGCCCGCACCCCGGTCGCCGCCGTCGCGTGCCCGCTCGACGAGGTGCCGCGCGCGAACCCGGACGAGCCGCTGGTCGCGGCGCTCGCCCGCATGCGTGACGACTGCGCGCAGGGCCGCCTGCTCGTGTTCGAGGGCGACCGGCTGGTCGGGCTCCTGTCGCCCACCGACGTGCAGCGCGCGCTCGACCGGGCGGAGCTGCGGCGGCGGGCGGCGCCCGAGGGGCCGGGATGGCGCGGCTGACCGGCCGGCCGCCGCGCGCGAGACTGACGCCTGCGTCAGATCCCCGGGAGGACCGATGACGGCAGACCTCGTGATCCGCGGCGGCACGCTGGTCGACGGGACGGGCGCGCCTCGGCGCCGGGCCGACGTCGCGGTGACGGGCGGCGTGGTGACGGAGGTCGGAGAGGGACTCGACGGGGCCCGGGTGCTCGACGCCGCGGGCCAGGTGGTCGCGCCCGGCTTCGTCGACATCCACACGCACTACGACGCGCAGGTCTTCTGGGACCCCGCCCTCAGCCCCTCGTGCTGGCACGGCGTGACCACGGTCGTCGCCGGCAACTGCGGCTTCACGATCGCCCCCGTCCGGCCCGAGCACCGGGAGCTGCTCGTGCGGACGCTGCAACACGTCGAGGACATGTCCCCCGACACGCTCTTCGCGGGGGTCCCGTGGGACGACTTCGAGACGTTCCCGCAGTACCTCGACGCGGTGGAGCGGCGCGGCACCCTCCTCAACTACGCCTGCTACGTGGGCCACACCGCGGTGCGGCTGTACGTCATGGGCGAGGACGGTTACGAGCGCCAGCCGACCGCCGACGAGCTCGCGCGGATGCGCCAGGTGGTGCACGAGGCGGTCGCCGCCGGCGCGGCGGGCTTCGCCACCTCGTCCTCCCCCACGCACAACGGCGACCGGGGCCGGCCCGTCCCGTCACGCCTCGCGGGCATCGAGGAGGTCGACGCACTCCTCGAGCCGCTGCGCGAGCTGCGCAAGGGGGTCGCGGCGCTCCTCCCCGGGGAGAACGTCCGGCACGCCGACGTGTTCGACATCCAGCGCCGCATCGGCCGGCCCGTCACCTGGACCGCGCTGCTCACCGTGAAGGGCTTCCCCTGGCACGAGAAGATCATGGCGGACACCGACGCGGCGCGCGCCGAGGGGGTCGAGGTGTGGCCGCAGGTGTCGTGCCGCCCGCTCGTGTTCCAGATGAACCTGCGCGAGCCGTTCACGTTCAACATGCGCCCCGCGTTCCAGGAGCTGATGGACCGGCCGCTCGAGCACCGGGTCGCGGCCTACCGCGACCCGGCCTGGCGGGCGCGGGCGTGGGACGACCTGCAGGGTCGCTCGGGTCCGGGGTCGCTGCCCGTGAACTTCGACTCCCTGCTCGTCGCCGAGAGCGCGGCCCACCCCGAGCTCGTCGACCGCAGGGTCACCGACATCGCCCGCGAGCGTGGGGTCACACCGCTCGACGTCATGCTGGACATCTCCCTCGACGAGGACCTCGGGACGCGCTTCTGGAGCGTGCTCGCCAACAACGACCCGGACGCGATCGCCTGGCTGCTGCCCCAGGACAACGTGCTGATCGGCCTCGCGGACTCGGGCGCCCACGTCAGCCAGCTCTGCGACGCGTGCTTCGCCACGGACCTGCTCGGCAACTGGGTGCGCGACCGGGGTGTCATGACGCTCGAGCGCGCGGTCCACAAGCTCTCGGGCGAGCCCGCGGCCGTGTTCGGCCTGCGCGACCGGGGCACGATCGAGGTCGGCAAGGCCGCCGATGTCGTCGTGTTCGACCCCGACACCGTCGCGCCCGGTCCGCTGCGGCGCGTGCGCGACTTCCCGGCGGGGGGCGAGCGCCTGGTCGCCGACCGGCCGGTCGGCGTCCGTCACGTCGTCGTCAACGGCACGGTCGTGCGCGCCGACGGCGAACCCCTGCCGGACGCGCTCGAGACCCGGCCGGGCCGGCTGCTGCGCCCCTGAGCGCCGCCGCCGTCAGAGCGCGGCGGCGTCCATGTCGCTCGACAGCCCCTTGATCGGCGTGCGGTCCTCGCCCTCGACGGGGGTCGCGACCTCCTCCACCGTGGGGCCGACCCGGTCGGCCAGCGGCTGCAGCGCGGCGAGGTCGAAGTCGTAGAGCTTCGCGGCGTTGGTGCCGAGCATCATCGCGACCTCGGCCGGGTCGACGTCGTGGAACCGGCGCCGCAGGTGCTCCCGCGTGTGGGGGTGGGTCCCCTCGTCGTGGGGGTAGTCGCTGCCCCACATGAACCGGTCGATGCCGATGGCGTGGCGGGCCTCCACGTCGGCCGGCCCGGGGATGCTCGCCCCGACCCAGCAGTTCTGGTGGAAGTACTCGGTGGCCGAGCGCGGCGGCAGCGACTCGTCGAGGTACTTGATCTCACCGGTCTCGCCGGTCGAGCGGATCTGCTCGAGGGTGAGGTCGAGCCGCCGCAGCAGTTCGGGGATCCAGGCGCAGCCGAGCTCCGTGATCACGAACCTCAGCCGCGGGAAGCGCTCGAACACGCCCGACAGGATGAGCTGCACGAGCGGCCGCTGCGTGTAGAAGGCCACCTCGTTGATGTAGAGCAGCATCGAGATCGGGTACTTGCCGTAGTCGGGGTTCCCGGTGCCGCTGTGGAGGTTGACCGGGACCTCCAGGTCCTCGCAGACCTTCCACAGCGGGTCGTAGTACGGGTCGTACAGCGGCTTGACCCACTTCACGTCGGGGGCGATGTTGGGCAGCAGGATCCCGCCGCGCAGCCCGTGCTCCTTGATCCACTTCACGTCGGCGATCGCGTCGTCGACGTCGTTGAGGAAGATCTGGCCGACGCCGGCCCGGCGCGCCGCGTACTCGCCGCACCAGTCGACGAGCCAGCGGTTGTGCGCACGGATCCCGGCGAGGCGGTGCTCGTACTCCTCGGGCCGGGGCGGCTGCGCGAACAGCACGAAGCTCGGGAAGAACGGGGGCACGGTGTTCGGGAAGACGACCTCGCCCACCACGCCGTCCGACTCCTGCGCGGCGTTGCGCATCTCGTTGTCCCAGTTGCGCAGCCGGCGCTGGTCCCCGAGGTCCTTGTAGGGGTTCTTGTACCGGGCGCGCCACGCGTCGAAGTCCTCGAGGTACTTCGGGTCGAGGTACTCGCGGTAGGTCGAATGGCTCGCGCCCGCGTGGCAGTCCGAGGAGATCACGATGTAGTGGTCGGTGCGGTTCATCGTCGCGTCCTCACTCGTCGTGGGTCCTGGTGCGGTAGTCGCCGAACGGCGCGTCCCGTTCCTGCAGGGCCTTCGTCAGGCCCTTCTCGCGCGCCTTGGCCACGAACTCGTGCATCGTCCGGGTGTGGGTGCCGAGCGCGCAGAGCTCGGTGCCGGCGCGGATGCCGGCGCGCAACCCCATGATCTCCATCTGGCGGTGGACGGCGCGCTTGTTGAGCTGCACGAGCTCGGTCGGGATCTGCGCGATGCGCGACGCGATCGCGACGACCCGCTCGTCGAGCTCGTCGGCCGGGAACGCGGCGTTCGCCCAGCCCAGCCGCGCCGCCTCGACGCCCGAGATCGAGTCGCCGGTGAGCATCATCTCCATGGCCTTGCGCATGCCGAGGAACCACGGGTGGAAGTGCATGTCCGGCACGCCGAAGCGCACGGCCGGGTAGCCCATCTGGGCGTCCTCGGCCATGTACACGAGGTCGCAGCCCGTCGCCAGCTCGCTGGCGCCGGCGAGGCAGTAGCCGTGGATCTGCGCGATCACCGGCTTGGCGAGGTCCCAGATGCTCATCCAGCCCTCGGTGACGTGGCGGGGCCACTGCCCGTCGCCGCCGGGCGTGTAGTACGGCATCTCGAGGCCCTCGTTCCCGTTGCCGAGGTCGTAGCCCGCCGAGAACGACGGTCCGGCGCCGCGGATGATCGTGACCCGCACGGCGGGGTCCTGGTCGTGGGCCCGGAGGGTGTCGAGGATCGCGCCCCGCAGGGTGTGGATGAGGCTGTTGCGCTTCTCGGGCCGGTTCATCGTGATGCGCCGCACCATCGGCGCGGGCTCGTCGACCAGGATCACGTCGTCGCTCATCGGGTGTCCCTCTCCGGCGGGTGCTGGACCGGACGCTAGCCGCACCCCCCGTTCGGCAGGCCAAACGGCACGCGGGTCCGTCCGCGCGCCCGGCCCGGCGCGCGGGTCAGCCGCGGTGTTGCGGGCCCCCGAACCGTGCGGGGAACCCGACTCCGGGTGCACCGTCCCGTTCGACCACGACGCCCCGTTCGCGGAAGTGCGGCTCCCGCGCCATCTCCGAGGGTGCGAGCACGGGCGCCGCGGGCGCACCCGCGGCCACCAGCCGGCCGAGCGCGTCGGCGGCGGGGAGCGCGCGCACCGCCCGGGCGACGGCCGCGTTGCACTCGTCGACCCGCGCGTTGCGGTCCGCGAACGCCAGGTCGCGCAGGCCGTCGAGACCCAGCGCGTCGCAGACCGCACGCCACAGGTGGTCCTCGGCGATCACCGCGATCGCGACGTGGCGGTCGTCGGCGCAACGGAACAGGCCGTAACCCGCCGCGCCCGAGAGCGGCTCGTCACGGCCCGCGACCGCCGTCGCGTCGTGGGGACCGACCCACGACGCGACGACGTCGGCCATCGCGAGGTCGATGTACGCGCCCTCCCCAGTACGGACGCGCCGCGCCCACGCGGCGGTCACGACGAACGCGGCCATGGTCGCGGTGGCGAGGTCCGCGACCGGCACGCGCGGGATCCGCGGCTGCGGGGGGTCGCCGGGCCGCGGCCACAGCGCGCCCGCGTGCGCCTGGTACACGACGTCGTGCCCCGGCCGGGTCGCGAGCGGCCCGGTCTGCCCGTACCCCGACACCGAGCAGTACACGATCGCGGGGTTCACCGCCCGCAGGTCGTCGTACGCCAGCCCCAGCCGGGCGGCGACGCCCGGGCGCCAACCCTCCGTGAACACGTCGGCGCCCGCGGCGAGCTCGAGCACGCGTGCGCGGCCGGCCCCCGTGCGCAGGTCGACCTCGACGTGTTCCTTGCCGTGCGCCAGGTCGGCGAAGAGGTCCCTGAAGGCGCGCATCGGGTCGCCGCCGGGCGGTTCGAGGCTCGTGACCCGCGCGCCCAGGTCCGCGAGCAGCCGCGTCGCGTGGGGCAGGGGCCGCCAGATGCCCGCGTCGAGCACCCGCATGCCGTCGAGCGGCCCGCTCACCGGATCACACCGGCGCGGCGCAGGCGCGCGAGCGCGCCGGGCCCGTAGCCGGCCAGCTCCCGCAGGACGGCGTCGGTGCTCGCCCCCAGGGGCTCGGCGGGCGCGAGCGGGACCCGGCCGTCGAACAGGATCGGCAGGCGCGGGCCCCGATAGCCGCTCGGCCGGTCGGCCGGCGCGTCCGGGTGGCGCAGGTCCTCCATGAGGCCGCGGGCGACGACCGCCGGGTCCTCCACCGCCTCGAGCGGGTCGCGCACCCGGCCGGCCGGCAGGTTCGCGGCGAGGAACGCCGCCTCGACCTCCGCGGCGGGCCGGGCCGACGCCCACGCCTCGATCTCGCGATCGATCTCGGCCGCGCCCCGTGCGCGCGCCCGCTGGTCGGGGAACCGGGCGAGCAGGTCGTCGCGCCCGATCCCCCGGCAGAACCGTTCCCACTGCACGTCGCTCGTGCACGTGACCGACACCCAGCCGTCCGCGCAGCGGTAGGTGTTGATCGGGGCGCCCCGCGCGTCCGCGTTGCCCGTGCGGACCGGCAGCCCCGCCTGCGCGTAGTGGTCGACCGCCTCGTCCCACACCAGCGCGGTCAGCACGTCGAGCATGCTGACGTCGACGAGCCCCCCGCGGCCGGTCGCGTCCCGCCCGCGCAGCGCCGCGACCACGCCGAGCGCGGCGAACACCGCGGTCGTGTGGTCGGCGACCGTGATGCCGCTGCGCAGCGGCGGCCCGTCCGGGAACCCCGTCCGGGCCATCAGTCCCGACATCGCCTGCACGATGTTGTCCATCGCCGGCCGGTCCGGCGCCCCCTGCCCGTACCCCGAGATGGCGCAGTACACGAGGCCGGCGTTCTCCGCCACGAGATCGTCGTACGCGAGGCCGAAGCGTGCCATGACGCCGGGGCTCGAATTGTCGACGAAGACGTCGCAGCGCCGGGCGAGCGCGCGCAGCACGTCCTGGCCCTCGGGGGCCCTGATGTCGACCGCGACGCTGCGCTTGCCGCGGGCGCGCTTCAGGAACGGCATCGCGACCGCGCCGGGCGCCATCTCGGCGGCCGCGCCCCCTCCCGGCAGCGCGAACGGCCCGAGCCGTCGGCTCGGCGACGGCTCGGGTGCCTCCACGGCGATCACCTCGGCGCCGAGCGACGCGAGGAAGAACGTGCACAGGGGCCCCGAGACGAAGCGCGAGACGTCGAGGACGCGGACACCCGACAGCGGAGCGGTCATCGCCCGGCTTCGGCGCGCAGCTCCTGGCGCAGGACGAATTTCTGGATCTTGCCGCTCGCGGTGCGGGGGAAGTCGGCCACGACCCGCAGGTCCTCGGGCCACTTCTGGCGGGCGAGGCCGGCGCGCTCGAGGTGCGCCCGGACCGCGGGGAGGTCCGGCGGCGGCGCACCCGGCTGCAGCCGCACGAACGCGCACGCACGCTCACCGAGCCGCGGGTCGGGCGCGGCGACCACGGCGACCTCGGCGACGCCGGGCATCCGCACGAGCTGCTCCTCGACCTCCGCGGCGCTCACGTTCTCCCCGCCCCGGATGATGATGTCCTTCACCCGGTCGGTGATCGTGAGGTAGCCGTCCCCGTCGAGCACCCCGACGTCGCCGGTCATGAACCACCCGTCGGTGAACGCGGCCCTCGTCAGCGCCGGGTCGGTGTAGCCCACGAAGCAGTCGGGGCCCCGGCTCCAGATCTCCCCCGGCTCCCCGGGCGCGACGTCGCCGCCGGCCGCGCCGACCAGCCGAACCTCGACGCCCGGCAGCGGCGCGCCGTCGGTGTGGATTCGCTTCTCGGCCGGCGTGTCGACGGTGGACCCCGTGATCGACGGGTGCTCGGTCGAGCCGAAGCTGCGCAGCGTGTTGATCCCGAGCGCCGCCGCGCGCTCGCCGACCGCGGACGGGACCGGCGACCCGCCGAGCCCCACGTACGGCATCAGCGGCGCGTGCCGCGCCGGGTCGAAGTCGGGGTGGTCGAGGAGGCTGATGAGGAAGTACGTCGCGCCCTGCCCGGCCGAGCAGCCCTCCTCGCGCATCGCGCGCAGCACGCGCCCGGGGTCCCAGACGTCGACGAGTTGGATCGGCTGGCGCCGCTGCACCGGCAGCAGCAGCGCCGCGAGCATCCCGATCCCGTGCCCGACGGGTGCGCCGATGATCGCCGGCGGGCCGGGCGGCTGGATCGCCGAGAGCTGGCGGATCTCGGCGCCGATGGTGCGGTGCGAGTGGACGACCCCCTTGGGGTCGGCGGTCGTGCCCGACGTGTAGGCGACCAGCGCCGGGGCCGACGGGTCGACCGGCACCGGCCCGTCGAGCGGGTCGTCGGCCACCAGCTCGTCGAAGCGCGCCTCGGCGGGGCCGCGCTCGTCGCCGATGACCGCCGCCCACTCCAGGTCGGGCAGGTCGGGCCGCATGGCGTCGAGGTTCGCGAGGAAGTCGAGGTGCCCGAACCGGTCCGCGGTCACGAGCGCCTTCACGCGGGTGCGCCGGAGGATGTACGACACCTCCTTCGGTCCGTAGAAGTGGACGATCGGCACCACCACCGCGCCGAGGTACGCGACCGCGTAGAAGGTGGCCGCGGCCTCCACCCAGTTCGGGGCCTGGAACGCGACCGCGTCGCCGGGACCGACGCCCCGGGCGCGCAGGCCGGCGGCGACGCGCCGGGCGAGCGCGTCGACCGCGCCGAACGTGCCCCGGAACGGCCGGTGTTCGGAGTGCACGACGAAGGCCTGGGCCGCCGAGTCGTGCAGGCCCTCGGCGAGGAGCTGCCCGAGGCCCCGGTCGTCCCAGAACCCGGCCCGGACGTAGCCGGCGACGAGGTCCGGGTCGACGGCGCGCTCCTCGATCTCCACGGTCCCCCCTCAGTCGTCGGTGCCGGGACGCAGCTCGGCGAGGAACTGGTACGCGAACAGCGACGGCCACACGGACGCGGCGACCCGGTCGGCGCGCGACAGCGCACGCGAGAGGCGGGCCCCGCGGTCCGCCCCGCCCCGGGCGACGATCTCGAACGGGATCCCGAGCGGGCGCTCCCGGGCGACGCGCAACCCGGCCCGCCGGGCGAGGCGGCGGAAGGTGCGCCGCGTGAAGAAGCGCACGTGCCCCTCGTCGAGGATCCCGCGCCGTTCGTACGCGAACGTGCCGGTCACGACCCGGGCCCGGGCGTACCAGTGCCCGAAGTTCGGGACGCACGCCACGACGACGCCGCCCGGGGCCAGCAGGCACCGCGCGTCGCGCAGGACCCGCTCGGGGTCGCGCACGTGCTCCAGCACGTCCGCGGCGACCACCACGTCGAACGGCCCGCCGACCGCGTCACCGATCCCGCGGTCGAGGTCGGTGACGACGAATTCGTCGAGGCGGTCGCGCACGCCTTCGGTCTCCACGACGTCGACGCCGACGACCTCGTGACCGTGCTTGCGCAGCTCGGCCCCGAGGTGACCGCCCGCGCACCCGAGGTCGAGGACGCGTCCGGGCGGGCGCGACGCGACCAGCTCGGCGATCTCCGCGTGCGACGACAGCTCGCCTTCCTTGACCTCGTAGTCGCGCGACGCGAAGGCCGTGTCGCCCGACCCGAAGCCGATCTTGTGGAGCCGGTAGCGGGTCACGTCGGCGACGACGTCGCGCGCGTACGCCAGACCGTTGACGTAACAGATCTCGTCGCCGTAGTAGGTGGGGATCGGCACCTCGACGATGCGCTTCCCGGCCTCGACGAGCTGGATGATGATCTGCGTGTCGAAGTCGAAGCCGTCGTGGTTGTGTTCGAACGGGATCGCACGCAGCGCGTCCACGCGGTACGCGCGGTAGCCGCTGTGCCACTCGCTCAGCCGGGTGCCCGCCATGCGGTTCTGGTAGGCCGACAGGATCTTGTTGCCGACGTACTTGTACAGCGGCATCCCGCCGCGCCGCGCCGCCCCCGGCTCCATCATCCGCGAGCCGAGGACGGCGTCGGCCTCGCCGTCGAGCAGCGGCCGGACGAGGTTCGGCAGCTCCTCGGGCGCGTACTGGCCGTCGCCGTGGAGCAACACGACGACGTCGAGGCCGTGGTCGATCGCCCAGCGGTACGCGGCCTTCTGGTTCCCGCCGTACCCGAGGTTGCGCTCGCGGCGGATGACGGTGAGCGGCAGGTCGCTCAGCTGCTGGTAGCCCAGGCCCACCAGGTAGGTGGCGTCCTCCGACGCGTCGTCGCACACGACCACGTCACTGATCTGCGGGGCGAACCATCGGGGGATCCGGTCGAGCACCCGCGCGAGCGTCGCCGCCGCGTTGTAGGCGACGACGACGATGCCGATGCGCTGCGCTGCCACCGGAGGGCGACCGTACCACCCGGCACCGCCCCCCGAGCGCTCCCCCACCGCCGCGTCAGCGGGGGAGGCCCAGCACGCGCTCGGCGATGATGTTGCGCTGGATCTCGCTCGTGCCACCGGGGATCGTCCCGCCGAAGCTGCGCAGGTACTGCACCGCCCAGCTCCCCTCACGCCACATCTGCGGCCCGAGGAGGTCCATGTCGAGCTCGTCCGCGCCGAGGACCTCCGCGCCGTACAGCAGGACCCGCTGCAGCGCCTCGCTCCCGTAGAGCTTCAGCAGCGAGTGCTCGGGGGCCGCCTTGCCGTGGAGGAACTTCGAGAAGCCGCGGTACCCCATTGCCAGCAGCGCCTGCGCGTCCACGTAGAACGCGCCGAGCGCGTCGCGAAAGCGCGGGTCGTCGCCGAGCCGGCCGCCCCCGGGCACGGGCCGGTCGCCGAGCCCGGCGAGCGCGGCGACGGCGCGCTGCACGTCGTAGGCGTAGGTGATCCACAGCATCGCCCGCTCGTGCGCGAGCGACCCCTGGCTGATCGGCCACCCGCCGTTCAGCGGCCCGACCAGGTTCTCGCGGGGGACCCGCACGTCGTTGAAGAAGACCTCGTTGAAGTCGCGGAACTCGGGGTGCGACAGCTCGGGAAAGGGGCGGCACTCGATCCCGGGCGAGCGCATGTCGATCAGCAGCACGCTGATCCCCTTGTGCTTCGGCGCCGACGGATCGGTGCGCACGAAGCACAGGCACCAGTCGGCGTGGTGCGCGCCCGAGGTCCACACCTTCTGGCCGTTGACGACGAACTCGTCGCCGACGAGCTCGGCCCGGGTGCGGAGGCTCGCGAGGTCGCTGCCCGCGTTCGGCTCGCTCATGCCGAGGCACCAGGCGATATCGGCCCGCAGCGTCGGGACGAGGAAGCGCTCCTGCTGCTCCGGGGTGCCGTAGTCCTTGATCGACGGGGCGATGATGCCGAGGCCCTGCGGGTTGGCGCTGCGCAGGATCTCGCGGCGGCTCATCTCCTCGAAGTAGATCATCTGCTGGGTCGGGGTGGCGTTGCGTCCGCCGAGCTCCGGAGGCCACCCCGGGACGAGCCAGCCGTGGTCGAACAGCTTCCGCTGCCAGTCCCGCGCCCAGCCGGGCATGTGCGCGCTCGACAGCTTCGGCTCGCGCTGCATCTCGTCGCGGGGCGCGTTCGCCTCCAGCCACTCCACGAGCTCCGCCCGGAACCGCTCGTCCTCGGGGGCGTACTGCAGCCGCATCGGCCCCGAGGCTAGTTTCCTGACGTCCGTGTCAGCGAACGAGCGGGGGCACGCGCCGGTTTGGACTTCGAGCTCACGCCCGACCAGGAGCTGCTGCGCGAGACCGTCCGCCGGTTCCTCGCCGAGCAGGCGCCGATCGGGTACGTCCGCGCGCGCTACGACGCGCCGTCGGTCGGCCACGACCGGGTCTGGGACGGCCTGTGCGCACTCGGCGTGCTCGGCCTCGGGATGTGCGACAGCCTGCCCGTGCTGGAGGAGCTCGGGCGCGCGCTCTGCCCCGCCCCGTACGCGTCGTCGTCGGTGGGCGCGGCGCCGCTCGCCCGCGGCGAGCTCGCCCGCCGCCTCACGGCGGGTGAGGCGATCGGCACCGTCGCCCTCCACGAACCGGGACGGCGCTACGAGTGGCGCTCACCCGCGACGCGCGCCGTCCCGGGTACCGACACCGGCTGGCGCCTGACGGGGGTGAAGGTCCACGTGCCGGACGGCGCGGGGGCCGACGTCCTGCTCGTCACCGCCACCGACCCCGACGGGGTGCTCGGCCTCTTCGCCGTCGAGCGCGGCGCCGCCGGGGTGGCCGCGGTGCCGACCCCCACCGTCGACGGCTCGCGCAAGCACGCCCGCGTCGAGCTGCGGGACGCGCCGGCCGCCCGGATCGGCGCCGACGCGACCGACGCGGTCGCCCGCGCCGTCGACCGCCTCGCGGTCGCCGCCGTCGTCGACGCGGTGGGCGCCGCGGGCCGGGCGCTCGAGATGACCGTGGAACACGCGAAGCAGCGCGTGCAGTTCGGGCGCCCGATCGGCTCGTTCCAGGCGGTGCAGCACCTCTGCGCCGACATGCTCCGGGCGGTCGAGCTCGCCCGCGCCGCCGCGTACTACGCGTGCTGGGCCCTCGACGAGGCGGACGCGGCGGAGGCCCACCGCGCCGCCACGATCGCCAAGGCGTTCGCGTCCGAGTCGCTCACGCGCGTCGGCGCGGACGCGATCCAGGTGTTCGGCGGGATCGGCTTCACCTGGGAGCACGACGTCCACCTCTTCTACAAGCGGCTGCTCACCTGCTCCGCCGCGCTCGGCGGCGCGGGCGAGCACCTCGCCGAGCTCGCCCGGATCGCCATCGGCTG
This sequence comes from Acidimicrobiia bacterium, assembly GCA_026002935.1. Classification (GTDB taxonomy): domain Bacteria; phylum Actinomycetota; class Acidimicrobiia; order IMCC26256; family PALSA-610; genus BPGH01. Next base: position 2,014,195 of record BPGH01000001.1, on the reverse strand, counting down.
ACCGGCCGCGTCCGTCGCGGCCCGTGGCGACGGCCCCGCACTAGCGGTCGCGGGTGAGCAACAGGCACCCGCAGGTGTTTCCGCCGCCCGCGGCGACCACGGCGACCTCCGGCGGCCCGGCGACCTGGCGGTCGCCCGCCTGGCCCCACATCTGCACCGCGGCCTCGTGCAGGAACCCGTACCCGTGGAGACGCCCGCCGGAGAGCTGGCCGCCGTTCGTGTTCAGCGGCAGCTCGCCGTCGCGTGCGATGCGGTGGCCGCCCTCGACGAAGGGCCCGCTCTCCCCCAGACCGCAGAACCCGAGCGACTCGAGCCACGAGAGCGTGATGAACGAGAAGCCGTCGTACAGCTCCGCGAGCTGGACGTCCGAGGGCTTCAGGTCCGTACGGGTCCACAGCATCTTCCCCGCGTCGCGGTTCGCCATCTGCGTGAGGTCGCGCGGCTGGTCCCACGAGGTGCGGTCGTGCAGGGCGGTGCCGACCGCCTCGACGCGCAACGGCGGGTTCCGCAGGTCGCGCGCGCGGTCGACGCGCGACACGACGACCGCCGTCGCGCCGTCGCAGGGCGCGTCGCAGTCGTACAACGAGAACGGGGTCGAGATGACGCGCGACGAGAGGTAGTCGTCCATCGTCATCGGGTCGCGGTAGATCGCCTTCGGGTTGAGCTGCGCGTTGCGCCGCGCGTTGAGCGCGACCCAGCCGAGCTGCTCCTTCGTGGTGCCGTACCGGGCGAAGTGCGCCTGCGCGTACATGGCGATCCACACCGCGGCCGACGGCGCGGAGAACGGCAGGAACCACTCCATGTAGCCCGACGCCTTGAACGCGCCGCCCTCGCCGCCGCCCGGCATCACCGCCGCGCGGCCCTTGTCCCCCTGCGCGCTGCCCTCCCACACGGAGCGGAAGCACACGACATGGTTCGCGAGCCCGGCGGCGACCGCGAGACACGCCTTGATCACCGAGCCGAGCTGGCCGGAGGTCTCGAGCCCGCTGTCGTACCAGTTGCAGTCGAGCCGCAGCGCGTCGATCACCTGGTACGCACCGGCCCCGCTGAAGCCCGGGGGCGGTCCGGTCGGCCCCGGATAGGTCGAGACGCCGTCGATGTCGGCCCGGGTGAGGCCCGCGTGCTCGATCGCGGCGAGGCACGCGTCGAGCGTGAGCTCCAGCGGGTCGCGGCCCAGCCGGCGGCCGACGTCCGACTGGCCGACGCCGCTGATGCACGCGCGCCGCTCGATGATCTCGTTCGGGTCCCGGGTCATCGGTCGCCGTCCGGCTCGAACAGGGGGAGGTACACGTCGCCGTCGGGGTCTTCGTGGTGCTCGAACACGACCCGCAGCGGCATGCCGATCTCGAGCTCGTCGTGGGGGCAGTTGACGATGTTGGTCATCAGGCGGACCGACGGCTGCTCGACGATCTCGACGATCCCGACCACGTACGGGAGCTCGGGCCCGGGCATCCACGGCTGGTGGTTCACCGTGTAGGTCGCGAGCGTCGCCCGCCCGCTCACGGCCTCGACCGCGAGGTCCTTCGAGAGGCACTCCGGGCAGATCGGCTGGGGCGGGTGCACGTAGTACCCGCAGGCCTGGCAGCGCCAGAAGCGCAGCTCGCCCTGCGCGCCCCCGGTCCAGAACGCGCGGTTCCGGTCGTCGAGGCGCGGCAGGACACGGAACGGGACACCCGTCTCGGCCACCGTCACTCCTGTTCGGCTTCGCGCGCGGCCTCGTAGCCGCGGCGGGCGTGCGGGATCGCCTCGACCGCGGGCAGCAGCCCGAGGCCCGGCGTGGTCAACATGATCGAGCCGAGGATCTCCTCCCAGGTCGCACCGACCTCCCGCGCGAGCCGGGCGTGCCGTGCCACCCCGGCCGGGTTGCGCAGGGCGACCGTGACGACCATGCGGATCAGCTCGTGGGTCTTGCGGTCGGGCGCCCGCAGCGAGTCGATCTGCGACATCCACGCGTTCTGCGCCGCGTGGAGCTGCGGGAACACCTCGTGCAGCGGCTCCTCGAACGGGAAGTTCCAGTCCTGCTCGTCCACGACGGGCGACGCTACCGGGCGGCGCCCGCGGCCGTGCCCGCCGGGCGGAACACCGGGATCGTGACGTCGTCGGAGATGGGCCGGAAGTCGACCTCGAGGTCCATGCCGATCTCGATCGCCTCCGGCTCGACGCCCTCGAGGTTGGTCATGACCCGCGGGCCCTCGGCCAGCTCCACGATCGCGGCGACGTACGGCACCCGCTCGGGGAACGGCGGCAGGTCGTTCTGGCGCACGACGGAGTAGGTGTAGAGCGTCGCCCGGCCGCTCGCCTCGGTCCAGGTGACGTCCTCGCTCCAGCAGAACGGGCAGAACGGCCGCGGGTAGTGGTGGTGACGCCCGCACGCGCCGCAGTGCCGGAGCAGGAACCGGCCCTCCCGGCACGCGTCCCAGAAGGGCTGCGTCTCCGCGTCGGGCGTCGGCAGGTCGAACCGCATCGGCGGCGAAGCGTACGCGCGGACCTGACACGAACGTCAACTCCTTCGCCCCGGCACCGGCCCGGGGCGGACGCGGGCGCCGGGCCCCCCGAGGAACGGCCGCGCGGTCGGCCGCGCCGGCGCGGCGGGCATCCGCGTCGTTCGGCGGGCCGGACCCTACGATCCGCGCTCCGTGCACGCGGCGTGGACCCCGCGGGCCCGCGGCCGGGGCTCCGTTGCCCGTCCGCCGGCCGCCCGGCGTCGGATCGGTGGCGTCCGATGACCCAGCCGAACCTCCCCCCCGAGATCACCGGCATCGTGGTGCCCGTGCCCGAGGCCGCGTCGGTCGCCGCGCACCCGCACGTCACGCTGCTCGCGCCCTTCCGCCCCCGCCACCGCCTCGACGAGGCGCTGCGCACGGAGCTGCGCGAGCTGTTCGCGCACGTCGAGCCGTTCGACTGCGCCCTCGTCGAGGTGCGCACCTTCCCGGCCGGGATCCGGTATCTCGCCCCGGAGCCCGAGGAACCGTTCCAGGCGATCACGAAGGCGCTCGCGGCGCGCTACCCGGACACGCCGCCCTACGAGGGCGCGTTCGACGACATCGTCCCGCACGTCACGATCGACGACGGGGCCGAGCCGGAGGGCCTGCCGTGGCGGGTGCACGTCGCGGAGGCGCAGCTCGTCCACACCCGCGACGGCGAATGGGAGGTCGTCGACCGGTTCCCGTTCGCCGCGGCCTAACCTCGGCGGGTGCTGCGCCGCCGCCGGGCCCGCGCCGCCGGGCCCCCGATCGAGGAGTTGACCGGGCGCTGGCGCGAGCCGGTCGCGCGCGCCGTCGCCGCGCGTGACCGCTACCGCGAGGTCGTGGCCCGCACGCCCGGCGGCCCGTTGCGCGCCCGCCTCGAGGAGCTCTCCGCCCAGCTCGACCTCGGCGTCGAGCAGGCGTGGCGGACGGCGGCGCGCGCCCAGGAGACCGAGCGCACCCTCGCCGGCATCGCGCTCGACTCCGTCGGCGCCCGGCTGAAGGACGCACGCCGCCGGGCGGCCCGACTGCCACCGGGATCGGCCGAACGCGCCTCGGCCGACGCGGAGGTCGCCCTGCTCGCCGAGCAGTTCTCGTCGCTCAACCGCCTCCACAACGGCCTCGACGCCACCGCGGACGAGCTGCGCCGCGTCGAACTGCGGTTGGAGACCGCGCTCGCCCGTGCGGCGGAGCTCGCGCTCGGGACGAACCCCCAGGCCGATGCCGCGCTCGACGCCGTGCTCGCCGACCTCGGCGCGCTGCGGGCCGCGCTCGAGGAGCTCGGGCGCTGAGCGCCCCGGCCCGCCCCCGCCGCGGCGACCGCCCGGGCCCGGCTCAGTCGAAGTCGAACAGGTCCTCGAGGAACGACCGCCGCCGGCGCCTGCGGTCGTACCGGTCGTCGTAGCGGTCGTCGTAGCGGTCGTCGTAGCGGTCACGGTCGTACCGGTCGCGCTCGGGGCGGTCGCGGTCGTCGCGGCCCGGGCGGCCGCCCGGCGCACGCACCGACTCGCGCGCGATCGCCGGCGCGGCCCGCTCGATGATCTTGTCGAGCTCCCCGCGGTCGAGCCACACGCCGCGGCACTGGGGACAGTGGTCGATCTCGATCCCCTCCCGGCTCGAGATCACGAGGGTCACGTCGCACACCGGGCACTGCATCGCCGGCACCGTACCCCGTGCCGGCCCCGGCTCACGGGTCGCGGGGCAGGCCCAGCAGCCGTTCCGCGATCACGTTGCGCTGGATGTCGCTCGTGCCTCCCGCGATCGTGAGGCAGCGGTTGAACAGGAACGCGGCGACCCAGCCGGCCGCCTCCCCCTCGTCGAGGGCGGCGTCGGGCCCCATGAGCCCCATCCCGACCTCCTGCACGAGCTGGTCGTGCTGGACCCCGAGCAGCTTGCGCACCGCCGCCTCCGAGCCGGACGGGTCCGCGCCGGCGAGGGCCTGCAGCGTCATGCGGAAGCCGAGCACGGCGAGCGCGTGGCCCGTGACGACGAGGTCGCCGGCCTGCACGAGCGCGTGGCGGTCGTCGGCGAGGCCCCGGTCGCCGAGCGCGCGCAGGACCCCGACCACGCCGCCGCCGATCGTGTTGCTCCCGCCCATGTACACCCGCTCGTTCGCGAGGGTCGTGCGGGCGCAGCGCCAGCCCTCGTTCTCCTTGCCGACGAGGCAGTCCTCGGGGACGAACACCCCATCGAAGAACACCTCGTTGAACATCGCCTGCCCGGTCAGCTCGCGCAGCGGACGCACCTCGATGCCGGGCGAGCGCATGTCGACCATGAAGCACGAGATCCCCTCGTGCTTCGGCGCCTCGGGATCCGTCCGCGCGAGGCAGATGCCCCAGTCGGCCTGCTGGGCCATCGACGTCCACACCTTCTGGCCGTCGAGCAGCCAGCCGCCCTCCACGCGCGTCGCGCGCGTCGACAGCGCCGCGAGGTCCGATCCGGCGCCCGGCTCGCTGAAGAGCTGGCACCACGTGATCTCGCCGCGCAGGGTCGGCATGATCCACCGCTGCTGCTGCGCGGGGGTGCCGTACACGATCAGGTTGGGCAGCGCCCACGCCCCGACCATGATCGACGGGCGGGTGACCTTCGCGGCGCGGAACTCCTCCTCGATCACGAGCAGCTCCAGCGCCGAGGCGTCACGGCCCCACGGCCGCGGCCACCCGGGCGTGAGGTAGCCCTCCTCGGCCATCCGCTCGCGCCGGCGGGGCGGCGGCAGGTCGCGGATCTCCTCGAGGAAGGCGCGGACCTCGGCGCGCAGCGCCTCGGCCTCGGGCGGCAGCTGCGCGCCGAGCCGCCGCCGGCTCCCGGCGAGCGCGGCCCGGGCGGCGCGCGCCCGCCACTCGTCCGGCGGGCCCGCGAGCTGGCGCAACGCGGTCGCGCGCCGCAGGTACACGTGGGCGTCGTGCTCCCAGGTGAAGCCGATGCCGCCGAGCGTCTGGATGCAGTCCTTGGCGTTCGCGAACGCGGCGTCGAGCGCGAGGGCCACCCCCGCCGCGACCGCGATCGCGGCACCGTCGTCCTGGTCGTCCACGGCGCGCGCCGCGTCCCACACCGCGGCGCGGGCGAGCTCGAGGCGGGCGAGCATGTCGGCACACCGGTGCTTCACGCCCTGGAACTGCCCGATCGGCCGCCCGAACTGGACCCGGACCTTCGCGTACTCGGCGGCGGTCTCGACGCACCACTGCGCGACGCCGATCGCCTCGGCGGCGAAGAGCACGGACGCGACGGCCGCGACCCGTGCGTCGTCGATCGCGCCCAGCCGGCGCGACGGGTCGGGAGGGGCGGCCGCGTCCGGGTCGACGCGGGCCATCCACCGGGTCGGGTCGACGCCGCGCACCTCGGTCACCACCCCGGGGCGGGCGTCGAGCGCGGCCCAGCCACCGGCGGTGCGGGCGACGACGACATCGGCGAGGGCGCCGCCGAGGGCCGCGTCGCAGCCGGGCAGCACGATCGCCGCGGTCAGCCCCCCCGCCGCGATCCGCCCGAGCAGCTCGCGGGCGGCGGGGCCGCCCGCGGCCTGGATCACCGCGGCGGCGGCGACCGTGGGCAGGTAGGGCCCGGGCGCCGCCGCGCGGCCGAGCTCCTCGAGCACGACCGCCTGCTCGACGAGGCCGCAGCCCGCCCCTCCGTGCTCCTCGGCGAGGTGGAGGCCGATCCAGCCGGGCGCGGCGAGCGCCGGCCAGAACGCCGGGCGCGCGTCCGTGTCCGCCTCGAGCGCGGACCGCACGACGGAGGGCGGGACGTGCGTCTCGACGAACCGGCGGACGGCGCGGCGCAGCTCCTCGTGCTCGTCGGTGATGCCGATCGCCATGGGCGCATCGTCGCACGGACCTGACGCCGCCGTCAGCTCGGCGGCGCCGGCTCGGCCCGGCCCCGGCGGCCGCGCCCGGCCCTCAGGCGATCCGCTCGCCGTCCCGGCGGACCCGGATCGCCTGGGTCGGGCAGCCCTGCGCGGCGAGCACGATCTTGTCCTGCGGCTGCGCCGTCACGTCGACGACGACCGCGATGCCGTCGTCGTCGAGGTCGAACACGCCCGGCGCCCAGAACGAGCAGTTGCCCGACCCCATGCACAGCTCCCGGTCGATCTCGATCTCGATCTGCCCGCTCAACCGCCCGTGCCCCCTTCGCTCCCCGTGGTGGTGGTGGTCGTGGTCGTCGCGGTCGTCGCGGTGGTCGCGCCCGCGCCGGGCGCGGGGATCATCCGCTCGGCCCGGCGCGCCACGCGGCGCGCGAGCTCGACGACCTCGTCGAGGCGCCGCATCGCCTCGTCGTCGCTGGTGTCGTCCGCGAACGAGAAGGTGGAGTAGTTGATGGAGAAGGTCCGCCCGTCCTGCACCCACTCCACGTCGACCCCGCCGTGCACCGGGTCGCGTGCGGCGAACGCGCGCTCGCCCAGCTCCGCGACCTGTTGGCGGTCCTCCTGCGCGTAGATCACCTCGCCGTAGTACGCCTCGCCGTCGTAGGCCCGGAACTGCAGGAAGTGGTTCACCTCCTCGTCCTCCGAGCCCTCCACGCCGGCCCAGATGCACGCGACGCCGACCCGCGCCGGCTCGGAACTGCGCTGCTCGTGGGCCTCGACGCCGAAGAGCGCGCCCGCGTCGTCGCGGGTGAGCAGCGCGCACGGGTCGACGTCGAGGACGGCGCGGGGGTTGCGCTCGACGTCGTCGGCGAGCTCCTGCCAGCCCTCCTCGTCCGGCTCGCGGCCCGCGACCGCGTCGCGCACCTGGTCGGCGGGGTCGTCGCCGCCGTCGTCGCAACCCGCGAGGACCACGACGGTGGCGACGAGCGCGACGGCGAGCACGGCGCGGGCCGCGCCGGGGCCGCGCCGGGCCCGTCTCGAGGTCGTCGCGCTCGCGTCACCGATGCGGCAACGCTAGCGGCGGTCGGGCGCCGTCCCGCGCCGGGCGGACGTCAGCCGGCGGCCGCCGCGAACCGCGCGTACCGCTCGTCCGCCGCGGCCGCCCAGTCCGGGCGGGGCGTGACCTCGCGGTCGTGGCGGGCCCAGCGCGCCGCGTCCTGCATCGACGTCTCGAGCCCCGCGGCCATCCGCGCGAGGAACGCGGCGCCGAGCGCGGCCCCCTCGGGCACGGCGCAGGGGAGCACGGGCAGGCCCGTCACGTCCGCGATCGCCTGCACCCACCCGGGAACCTGCGTCCCCCCGCCCGAGACCACGATCCGGCGCGCCGGCGCCGGGCACGCTTCGATCGTGCGGCGCACGACGAACGCGGACGCCTCGTACGCGGCCCGCAGCGCGGCCGCGGGGCCGTGGGTGAGGTCGAGGTCGAGGAGCTGGGCCCGGCGGCCCCGGTCGTGCAGCGGCACCCGCTCGCCGCGGGGGTACGGCACCCAGACCGGCACGCGCGCGGCGTCCGTCACCGGGGCGCCCGCCGCGTCGCCGAGGAGCCGCCGCGCCCAGTCCACGAACAGCCCGCCGGCGTTGCTCGGCCCGCCGAACAGCCACCGGCCACCCGGGGCGGTGTGCGGCACGCAGAAGTACCCGTCGGCCTCGACGGCCTCGGGGACGACCGCCCACACGATCAGCGTCGTGCCGAGGATCACCAGCACGTCACCCGGCTCGTCGGCGCCCGCGACGAGCTGCTCGCCGAACGCGTCGATCGTGCCCGCCTCGAGGACGCAGCCCTCGTGGCCGCGCACCTGCGCGACCGGGCGGCCCGAGGCCTCGATGTCGGGGAGCTGGCCGACCCGCGCGCCGCATGCCTCGACCCGCTGCGGGTCCCACGCGCTCCAGTCGAACAACGGGTACGCGGTCGCCGCGACCGTCGTCGAGATCACCGCGCGGCCGCTCAGCGCGTGGTTCGCGACGGCCTGCGCCATCCAGTAGCCGTGCGCGTCCGGACGCTCGCGGGCGGTCCAGCGGAGGAACGCCGCGAGCTCGCCGCTCTCGGCCGGGCTCCCGGCCGAACCGGTGTCGCCCCGCTCGTCGCCGTAGAGCAGGCCCGGCGTGCACGGCCGGCCCGCGGCGTCGACCGCGGTGAGCGACGGCACCATCGCGGCGACGCAGACCCCACGCGGGCGTGCGGCGCCGACCTGCTCGAGCGCCGCGACCGGCCCGTCGCACCACGCGGCCGCGTCGTGCTCGAACCGCAGCGGGGTCGGGACGCGGAACGCGTGCGGCACGCGTGCCCGGGCGACGACGCGCCCGTCACCGTCGGCCGCGAGCGCCTTCACCGACGACGTACCGATGTCGATCCCGACCGTCACCTCCGACACGGCCGGCACGCTAGATCACCCGCCGCGCCCGGCCGGACCGCGACACGACCGCCCGCGCGGCCCGCGGCCCGCTCACACCGCGAGCGCGGCGACGACCTCGTCGTGCAGCCGCCCGTTCGTGGACACGAAGCTCCCGCCCGCGGCGTCGGCACGCCCGTCGGTGGTGCTCCACCGCCCGCCGGCCTCCTCGACGATCGGGACGAGCGCGGCGACGTCCCACAACGACACCACGGGGTCGATCGCGATGTCGAACGCGCCTTCCGCGACGAGCACGTGCTGCCAGAAGTCACCGATCCCGCGGACCCGCCAGCAGCGCTGCGACAGCGCGAGCATCCGTCCGCCGATGCCGTCGCCGGCGAACGCGTCCGGGCCGTCCCACGCGAACGAGACCTGCGCGTCCGCGAGGTCGTCGACGGCGGAGACCCGCAGCACGCTGCCGTTGCGGAACGCGCCGAGCCCCCGCCCGGCCCACCAGCGCGTGTGCAGCGCGGGTGCCGACACGACGCCGACCACCAGCTCGCCGGCGTGCTCCAGGCCGATGAGCGTCGCCCAGATCGGCACCCCGCGCACGTAATTCTTGGTGCCGTCGATCGGGTCGACGATCCAGCGGTAGTCGCTGCCGTCGGGCGCGGCCGCGTACCCGAGCTCCTCGCCGACCACCGCGTGCCGGGTCACCGCGGCGAGCCGCTCGCGCAGCGCCCGCTCCACCGCCTCGTCGGCCTCGCTGACGGGGGTCAGGTCCGGCTTCGTGGCCACCTGCAGGTCGTCGGCGCGGAACCGGGCGACGGTGATCCGGTCGGCGATGTCGGCGAGCTCGAGCGCGAGCGACAGGTGCGTCTCGACGTCCACCCGGGGAAACCTAGCGAGACGCTCCCGCGGCGGCCGGTTCCTGCCGACGAGACGGTATGGTCCGGTTCGTGCCGTCCGGCGTCGACCCGCGAGCCTCGCTGCTCGCCGAGGTCGCGCGCGCCGCGGCCGCCGCCCCCGGGGCGCCCGAGGGGGTCGAGGCGTTCGTCCACCGCTACTACGCGCGCGTCGCGGTCGAGGACCTGCAGGAGCGCAGCGTCGAGTACCTGGCCGGGGCGGCCCGCGCCCACCTCGACCTCGCGCGCACGCGCCCGCCGGGCGTCGCGGTCGTCCGGGTCCACACGCCGGTGCGCGCCACCCACGGGTGGGAGTCGCCCCACACCCTCGTGCAGATCGTCAACGACGACATGCCGTTCCTCGTCGACTCCGTCTCGATGGAGTTGCGACGCCACGGCCTCGGCCTGCACCTGGTCGTCCACCCGATCCTGCGGGTGCGCCGCGACCCGGGCGGCGCGCTGGTCGCGGTGGCCCGCGACGACGACGCCGGCGACGGCCTGGTCACGGAGTCCTTCCTCGCGGTCGAGGTCGACCGCGAGACCAGCCCCGAGGTCGTCGCGGCGGTCCACGGCGACCTCGAGCGGGTGCTCGGCGACGTGCGCCTCGCGACGGGCGACTGGCTGAAGATGCTGGCGCGCCTGCGCCGGGTGATCGACGGCCTGCGGCGGGAGCCCCCGCCGATCGACCCCGACGACCTCGCGGAGGGCACGGCGCTGCTCGCCTGGCTCGCCGACCAGCACTTCACCTTCCTCGGCGCCCGCGAGTACGACCTGCAGCGACGCGGCGACGAGGACGTGCTCGTCCCCGTCGCGGGCACCGGGCTGGGCATCCTGCGCAACGCGCCCGAGGTGCCGTCGGCGAGCTTCGCCGCGCTCCCCCCCGACGTCCGCGCGCACGCCCGCGACCGCGAGCTGCTCGTGCTCACGAAGGCGAACCGCCGAGCGACCGTCCACCGGCCGGTGCACCTCGACTACGTCGGGGTGCGGCGGTTCGACCCCGTGACCGGCGAGGTGATCGGGGAGCACCGGTTCCTCGGCCTGTACACGTCGGCCGCGTACAACGCGAGCCCCGTCGACGTGCCCGTGCTGCGCCGCAAGGTCGCGGCGGTCGTCGCGCGCGCCGGCTTCCTGCCGTCGAGCCACGACCACAAGGACCTGATCGAGATCCTGGAGAGCTACCCGCGCGACGACCTGTTCCAGATCGACGTCGACCGGCTGTACGAGATCGCGATGGGGATCCTGCAGCTCCAGGAACGCCGGCGCGTCCGGTGCTTCGTGCACCGCGAGACCTGGGGACGGTTCGTGTCGGTGCTCGTGTTCCTGCCCCGCGACCGCTACACGACCCAGGTCCGGGAGGCGATCGCAGGCGTCCTGACCGACGCGTTCGGGGCCCACGGCCACGACTGGAACGCCCGCCTGTCGGAGTCGGTGCTCGCCCGGCTCCACTTCGTGCTGCGGGTCGACCCGCACGACCGCCGGGAGGTCGACCTGCGCGCGCTCGAGGAGCGCGTCGGGCGCGTCACCCGCCTCTGGGTCGACGACCTGCGCGACGCGCTCGTCGCCTCCCGCGGCGAGGAGGCGGGACTCGAGCTGCTCCGAACCTGGGGTGAGGCGTTCCCGGCCGCCTACCGCGACGACTTCACGGCCGCCGACGCCGTGGCCGACATCGGCCCGCTCGAACGGCTGACGGACGACGACCCGCTCGCGGTGCGCCTCTCGGAACGGCCCGACGGCAGCCTCGCCCTCAAGGTGTACGGCATCGGCGCGCAGCCGTCGCTCTCGGACGTGCTGCCCCGGCTCACCAACCTCGGCGTCGGGGTCGACGACGAGCGGCCCTACGACGTGCGTCCCGCCGGCGGCGGCGAACGCTGGATCAAGCACTTCCACCTGCGCGTCCCCGCCGGCTCGCTGCCGGTCGCCGCGGTGCGCGCCCAGTTCGAGGAGGCCTTCCTCGCCGTGTCGCGCGGCGAGGCGGAGGACGACGGCTTCAACCGCCTCGTGCTCGCCGCCGGCTGCACGTGGCGCGAGGTCTCGCTGCTGCGCGCCTACAGCCGGTTGCTGCGCCAGATCGGCACCCCGTACAGCCAGCCCTACGTCGAGGACGCGCTCGTCGCCCACCCCGACCTCGCCCGGCGGCTCGTGGAGCTGTTCCTCACCCGCCTCGACCCGTGGACCGGCGGCGCGGGCGACACCGAGCGCCTCACCGACGAGCTGATGGCCGGGCTCGACGCGGTGACCAGCCTCGACGAGGACCGCATCCTGCGCAGCCTCGCGCACCTGGTGCTCGCGACCCTGCGGACCAACTGGTTCCAGACCGACGACGCCGGCCGGCCGCGGCCCGTGCTCGCCCTGAAGCTCGACCCGACCCGCGTCCCCGAGTGCCCGAAGCCGCGCCCCCTGTACGAGGTCTTCGTGTACTCCCCCCGGGTCGAGGGCGTGCACCTGCGGGCCGCGAAGGTGGCACGCGGCGGGATCCGCTGGTCGGACCGGCGCGAGGACTACCGCACCGAGGTGCTCGGGCTCATGAAGGCCCAGCGCGTGAAGAACGCGGTCATCGTGCCCGGCGGCGCGAAGGGCGGGTTCGTGGTGAAGCAGCCGCCGGCGGGCCGCGACGCCCTCGCGGCGGAGGTCGAGGCCTGCTACCGCCTGTTCGTCGCCGGGCTCCTCGACGTCACCGACAACCTCGTCGACGGCACGGTCGTGCCACCGCCGCAGGTCGTCCGCTACGACGGCGACGACCCGTACCTCGTCGTCGCGGCCGACAAGGGCACCGCGACCTTCTCGGACGTCGCGAACGAGATCGCGCTCGCACGCGGGTTCTGGCTCGGCGACGCGTTCGCGTCGGGGGGCTCGACCGGCTACGACCACAAGAAGATGGGGATCACGGCCCGCGGCGCCTGGGAGTCGGTCAAGCGCCACTTCCGCGAGCTCGGCGTCGACGTGCAGACGACCGACTTCACCGTCGCGGGCATCGGCGACATGTCGGGCGACGTGTTCGGCAACGGCATGCTGCTCAGCGAGCACATCCGCCTGGTCGCCGCGTTCGACCACCGGCACGTCTTCCTCGACCCCGATCCGGACCCGGCGGCCTCGTTCGCCGAGCGCAAGCGGCTGTTCGGGCTGCCCCGGTCGTCGTGGGACGACTACGACCGGGACCTGATCTCGGCCGGCGGCGGCGTGTACCCCCGCAGCGCGAAGTCGATCCCGGTGAGCCCCCAGGTTCGCGCCCGGCTCGCCATCCCCGATCCCGTCGAGCACGTCACCCCGGCCGAGATGATCCGCCACATCCTGCGGGCGCCGGTCGACCTGCTGTGGAACGGCGGGATCGGCACCTACGTGAAGGCGAGCGGCGAGTCGCACGCCGACGTGGGCGACAAGGCGAACGACCCGGTGCGCGTCGACGGGCGCGAGCTGCGCTGCCGGGTCGTCGCGGAGGGCGGCAACCTCGGCCTGACCCAGCTCGGCCGGGTCGAGTACGCGCTCGCGGGCGGCCGGATCAACACGGACGCGATCGACAACAGCGCGGGCGTCGACGCGTCCGACCACGAGGTCAACATCAAGGTGCTCCTCGACGCCGTGGTCGCGGCCGGCGAACTGTCGCCCGCGGACCGCAACGCGCTGCTGCGCGAGATGACCGACGAGGTCGCGGAACTGGTGCTGCGCGACAACTACCGCCAGAACCGGGCGCTCGCGAACGCGCAGGCGCAGGCCGCGGCGATGGAGGACGTGCACGCCCGCTTCATCCGCGCGCTCGAACAGGCTGGCGACCTCGACCGCGCCGTGGAGCGCCTCCCCTCCGACGAGGCGCTCGCGGAGCGCCACAACGCGGGGCTCGGGCTCACCCAACCGGAGCTCGCCGTTCTGCTCGCCTACGCGAAGATCACCCTCGAGGACGAGATCCTCGCGTCGGGGCTGCCCGACGACCCCGACTTCGCGGGCGTGCTCGCGGACTACTTCCCGCGGCCGGTGCGCGAGCGGTACGGCGCCTGGCTCGACCGGCACCCGCTGCGGCGCGAGATCGTCGCGACGACCGTCGTCAACGGCATGGTGAACCGTGCGGGCACGACGTTCGCGTTCCGCCTCGGGGAGGAGACGGGCGCGTCGGCGGAGGACGTCGTGCGCGCCCACGAGGTGGCGCGCGCGGTGTTCGGCCAGGACGACCTGTGGCGGCGTGTCGAGGCGCTCGACAACCTCGTCGCCGCGTCGACCCAGACCGACATGTACCTCGAGAGCCGCAAGCTCGTCGAGCGCGCGAGCCGGTGGCTGTTGCGCCGCCGCAACCGGCCGCTGCCGGTCGGCGCCACGGTCGCGGCGCTCGCCGGCCCGGTGGCCCGCGCCGTCGCGGCCCTGCCGGCCGTGCTCGGCCCGCAGCGGCGCGCCCGCGTCGACGAGCGCGCCGCGGGGCTCGCCGCCCAGGGGGTGCCGGTCGACCTCGCCCGCACCGTCGCGCTGCTCGACCCCGCGTACGCCGCGCTCGACGTCGCCGACCTCGCCGCGTCGGCGGGCCGTGCGGTCGAGGAGGTCACCGAGCTCTACTGCGTCGTCGGCGAGCGGCTGCGGATCGACTGGCTGCGGGACCTGATCGTGGCGCTCCCCCGCGGCGACCGCTGGCAGGCCCTCTCACGCGGCGCCCTGCGCGACGACGCCGACGCCGAGCACCGCGCGGTGACCGCCGCGATCCTCGCGTCGACCGAGCCGGGCACCGCGGGCACGGCCGCGTTCGAGGCGTGGGCGGGCCGGGCGCGCGCGACCGTCGACCGGGCACTGGCGCTGCTCGACGACATCCGCGCCCACGGCGTGTACGACCTGACGACGCTGTCGGTCGCGCTGCGGGAGATCCGGGCGCTCGCCTGAGCGTCGTCGGCGGCTCAGCCGCCGACGACCTCGAAGACCGTCGCCGAGCCCATGCCGCCCCCCGCGCACATGCTCGCGAGGCCGATCCCGCCGCCGCGGCGGCGCAGCTCGAACATCGTCGTGATGATCATGCGCGCGCCGGTGGCCGCGACCGGGTGGCCGAGCGAGCAGCCGGAGCCGTTCACGTTCGTGATCTCCGGGTCGAGCCCGAGCTCGCGGCACGCGGCGATCGGCACCGACGCGAACGCCTCGTTGACCTCCGCGAGGTCGACGTCCGCGACGGACAGGCCGGCGCGCTCGAGCGCCTTCGGGATCGCGGCGACCGGGCCGAGCCCGGTGTCGCGGGGCGCCACGCCCGCCGACGCCCACGACAGGATCCGGGCGAGCGGCCGCAGGCCGTGCGCCTGCGCGTAGTCGGCGCTCGTCAGCACGATCGCGGCCGCCGCGTCGTTGAGGCCGGACGCGTTGCCGGCGGTGATGCCGAATCCGTCGATCTCCGGGTGCAGCGGCTTCAGCGCGGCGAGCTTCTCGGGTGTCGTGTCGCGCCGCGGGTGCTCGTCGGTGTCGAACTTGCGCACCGTGCCGTCGCGCAGGGTCACCTCGATCGGGAAGGTCTCCTCGGCGAGGCGGCCCTCGTCGATCGCGGCGACCGCCCGCACGTGCGAGCGGTACGCCCACTCGTCCATCTCCTCACGGGTGATCCCGACCCTCACGGCCGTGTTGTGGCCGACGGTGATCGACATGTCGAACGCGGGGGCGTCGGGCGTCTCGGGGTGCGACGGCGACATCCACTGCGCCCACTCGTCGGTGCCGGGCACGCGCTTGGTCGACATCGGTGACGTCGACACCGACTCGGTGCCGCCCGCGATCACGACCCGGTCCATCCCGGCGACGATGCTCGCCGCGGCCGACTGCACCGACGCCATGCCGGACGCGCAGTGGCGGTTGTACGCGACGCCGGGCACGTCGAGGAGCCCGAGCTCGATCGCCGCGTAGCGGGCGATGTCGCCCCCGCCCTGGAGCACCTCGCCGAGGTGCAGGTCGTCCACCTCGCCGCCGGGGATGCCGGAGCGCTTGAGCGCCTCGCCCACGGCCCACTTCGCGAGGTCGAAGGCGCTGACGTCGACCAGCGTCCCCTTGCGGGCGGTGCCGATCGGGGTGCGGGCGGCGGCGACGATCACGGCTTCGGTCATGGGTCCCTCCGGGTGCGTGCTCGCCGCAGCGTACCCCCGGGGCTGACGGCGGCGTCAGGTGCGGCGGGGGTCCGGGGCGCGCCGGCCGGGCGGCCGCGCGATCCTCGCGCGGTGGCGACCCCCGGCACGCGCGCGCGCGGACCGGCTCCTCGACGCCGCGATCGAGCTGTTCGCGCACCGCGGCGTGGCGGCGACCTCCGCCGGGGACGTGGAGGCGGCCGCAGGGCTCGAACCCGGCGGCGGTGCGTTCGCCGCGCACTTCGCGTCGAAGCGCGACGCGCTCGCGGCCGCGATCGACCGGCACGTCGCGGCGCTCGACGGGATCACCGGCCTGCTGCACGGGGGCCCGCTCGCACCCGACCTGCGCGCGGAGCTCACGCTCCTCGCCCGCTGGGTGATCGCGGAGCACCGGCGGGAGGACCGCCTCCTGCGCATCCTGACGCGCGAGCCCGACGCCTTCGGGGACCTCGTCGCGCGCGTCGGGACCGAGATCGTCGAGCGCGGCTACCGCGAGGCGGCCGCCTGGCTCGCGCGGCGCATCGCGCAGGGCGGCTTCCCGCCCTACGACGCCGAGGCCGTCGCCGTCGTCGCGATCGGCTCGCTCGTCGCGTACGACGCGCAGCGGTCGCTGCTCGGCGCCCCGCCGCTCGGCGTCGACGAGGACCGCTTCGTCGCGACGTGGGTCGAGACGTGGCTGCGCGTCGCCGCGACCGCGGAGGCCGAACGCGACCGGCCGTCCTGAGGGCGCGCGACCGCCGCCCCCGCCCGCCCCTCAGGCGCGCTCCTCGGGCCGGGCGTGCGCGCGCACCCGCACCAGGAACGGGTCGCCCGGGGCGAGGAGCGCGAGGAGCGACATGCGGACACGGTCCTCCACGACGACGACCACCTCGCCGCCCGACACCGAGACCGCGGCCCCCTCGAGTCCGGCGGACGCGTCGTGGCGCGTGAGCGCGTCCGCCGCGATCGCGCGCACGCGCTGCTCGTCCAGCACGAGGCGGCCGGCCCGCAGGGCCTCGGGGTCGATCCCGTTGGCGGCCGCCGCCGCGACCGCGTCCGCGAGCGCGACGAGCTCCCGCCGGGCCGCGATCGCGCGCCACAGGTCGATGCCGATGCCGCCGAGGAAGAGGACCGCGACGCACAGGCCGAGCACGAACAGGGTGGCCGAGCCGCGCTCGGCACGTCCCGTACGGCACATCACCGGCTCCGGAGGTCGTCGAGGCGCAGGTGGTGCTCGGCGGTGTACCCCCAGCTCCCCACGCCGGCGCCCGCGCCGGGCACGGCGAGCGCGGGCATCCGCACGTGGACCCGCACCGAGACGGTGCCGCCCCGGCCCGGCGCCGTGTCGAGCTCCGCGGTCACGTCCGCGGCCCGTACCCCGCGCTGCGCGGCGACGGCGCGCGCGACGAACAGCACCCCGGCGTCGTCGGCGACGCGCCCGGCCCGCACCGCCCGCGCGGCCTCCTGGGCCGCGACCGTCGCCGTGTGCCGGCGCGCCGCCCACGCCGGGACCGTGCCGACGACGACCAGCACGGGCAGGAGCAGGAACGCGACCGCCGCCACCCACTCCGCGGTGACGAACCCGCGCTCGCCGCCACGCCTGCTCACGCCTCGACCTGCATCGTCGCGACGTACGACACGTCCCAGTGCGGCACCAGCGCCGGCAGGAACGACGGCAGCCGGCCGGCGGCGCGTGCGACGACGAGGTCACCCGCCCGCGTGCACGAGACCACGACGGCGTCACCGACCGGGCCCCGCAGCAGCCCGTCGAGCACCTCCTGCGCGCGCGCCTCGCACGCCGCCGGCCCGTCGCCCACCGCACCCGCGCGCGCCCCCTCCGCCAGCGCGTCCCGCACGACGCCGCGCGCGTACTGGTTGACCGTCACGTTCGCGACGAGCACCAGCAACAGGAGCGACAGCGACACGACGGCGACGTACTGCACCGTGACGAACCCCCGTTGGGGCCGCGCGCGCCGCGCCACACGGGCTACAGGAGCTGGTCGCGCATCCACGTCACGATGTCGACCCCGAGCTGCTGCAGCAGCGCCCAGATGGCGACGAGCGCCAGCACGCCGAGGGCGGCGTTGCCGAGCAGCTCGGCGGTCGTGAGCCCCTCCTCCGTGCGCCGTGGGATCCGCGTCGGGTACCGCATGAGAGCACCTCCTGGTCAGGGGTCGCCGAGCACGATCGACGGGAGCGGCGCGGCGATGAACAGCAGCATGATCGGGGCGAGGATCGCGATCGTCGGCAGCAGCATCGCGGCGCGGCGGCGCACCGCGTCCCGGTGCAGCGCGTCGCGGCGTGCGTCCCGGATGTCCTCGCTCAGCGCGAGCAGCCCCCCGCCGAGGTCCGCGCCGCGTTCGATCGCCGCGGCGAGGAGCAGGTACGTGCGGGCCGCGGCCGGTTCGGCGGCCGCGCGTGCCGCGAGGCGGAACGCCTCCGCCTCGCCCACGCCGCCGCGCGCCAGCGCCAGCACCTCGGCCAGGTCGTCGACGACGACGCCGCGGCCGCGGGCGACCACCCGTTGCACCGCCTGCAACGGCCCCGAACCGGAGCGCACGTGCAGCGCGAGGAGCTGGTTCACGGTGTACAGCTCCTGGCGCGCGCGGGCCGCCCGCTCCTCGACCTGCCGCTCCACCCGCCGCCGGGCCCGGGACGCGCCGAGGACGAACCCGGCCACGGCCGCGACGAGCGTCACGAGCGGGCCCCGCCCCAGCGCCGTGACCACGAGGCCGGCCAGCGCCGCGCACCCGGCGGCCTCGCCCACCTGCCGCACGCGGTACTGCTCGGGGGTCGTGTCCCGCAGGCCCGCGTGGCGCAGGACGAGCGCGAGCTGGTCGTCGCCGCGGCGCTCGACGGCGGCGCCGACGCGCCGGACCAGCGCCCACAGGATCGGGCGGAACACGCCGCCGACCGCGTCCCCCCGGCCGGGGACGGCACGCAGCTCCGCCACGTCGGGCGGGTGGCCCAACGCCGACCGGGCGCCGGCCGCGTAGGGCCGGACCCGGCCCGCGAGCGCGCCGGTCGGCGGCACCGCGCAGGCCGCGACGCCCGCGAGCCCGCAGCCCACGGCGGCGGCGGCGACGAGTGCGAGCGGGCTCACCGGCCGCCCGTCCGGCCGAAGACGCGCGGCTCCTCCTGCCGGCGCCCGAGGCGCCCGAGGGCGGCCACCCCGACCGCCGACAGCGCGCCCGCGACGGCGAGCGTCAGCGCGCCGCTCGCGGAGCGGTAGAAGTCGCGGAACGGGCCGGGCCGCGCCGTGAGCGCGACGAGCACCAGCCAGGGCAGCACCACCACCGCGCGGGCGTTGATCCGCATCTCGAGGCCCGCCGTCTCGACCTCCGCCGCGAGCTTCAGGTCCTTCGTGGTCGCCGCCGCGAGGTCCTCCAGCACCGTGCGCACGATGCCGCCGCCGCGCTCGTGCGCGAGCACCAGCACCTCGAGCACCCGGTCGCTCGTCGGGTCGGCGAGCTCCTCCTTCACCACCTCGAGCGCGGCGGTCGTGCCCAGCACCCGGGCGAGGTCCGGGAACCGCGCGAACGCCTCGCGCAGCGCCGGCGGACCGGTCGTGGCGAGCGCCGTCACGGCCTGCGTGAGCGAGCGCCCCGCGCCGATCGACGCGACGAGGTCGCGCAGCCCGTCGGGCCAGGCCTGCTGCACGCGCCGCATCCGCTCCGCGCGCCGCCGCCCGAACCACGCGCGCGGCAACAGCGCGACCGCGACGCCCGGCACGATCCCGACGAGCGGGCTGCCGGTGGCGACCGCGACCGCGCCGGCCGCGGCGAGCCCGGCCGTGGCGCTGCCGGCGACGAACCGGGCGGGGGTCACGGTCGCGCCCGCCTGCTGCAACCACACGCCGAGCGCCGCGCCCCGCCGTGCCGCCGGGCGGAGCCGCCGGCGCGGCGCCAGCAGGCCGAGGAGCGCGCCCGCGGCCAACGCGCAAGAGGTGCCCACCGCGAGCGCCGCGACGATCCTCACCGCGTCGCCTCGGCACGGGCCCGGTCGAGGAGCGCCCGCAGTCGCAGCCCGCCGGGCAGCGCGCGCTCCGCGCGCGCCTCGAGTGCGTCGGGGAGGACCCCGGTCCACTCGAGCGGGCGCCCGAGCGCTTCCCTCACGAAGATGGGCTCGAAGGACGGCTCGTCGGTCATCGCCGGCCCGACGGCGGTGATCTCGGTGACCTGGCGCCGGAGGGTCCCCGCCTCGGGGGCCGCGTCGTCGCGGCCGAGCTGCACGACGAGGTCGATCGCCTCGCCGAACACCTTGCGCACGATGCGCTCGGTGACGTTCTCACCGGCCATCAGCGCTGCGTTGACGAGCGCGTTGATCGCGTCGGCGGCCCCGTTCGCGTGCACCGTGCAGCAGAAGCCGCACCCGGCGTTGACCGCCCGGGTGAGCTCGAACGCCTCGGCGCCGCGCACCTCCCCGACGACGATCCGGTCCGGCCGCATCGCGAGCACGAACTTGACGAGGTCCCGCAGGCCGATCTCGCCGGTGCCGTCGAGGCCCGGTGGGCGCACCTCGTAGTACGCGCCGTGCAGCAACGGCACCGCGAGCTCCCGGATCTCCTCGCAGCACCGGACGCAGTGGCTCGGCGGCACCGCGTGGAGGAGCGCGGCGAGGAGCGTGGTCTTGCCGGCCCCCGGCTCGCCGGCGACGACCACGCGGCTGCGGAACTGCATCGTCGCCCACAGGAACGCGGCGGCTTCCGCGGTGAGCGTGCCGTGCGCGACGAGGTCGTCGAGGCCGGCGTCGCGCACCGTGTAGCGGCGCAGCGTGACCGACAGCCGGTCCGCGACCGGCGGGATCGCGGCGGTCAGCCGCGCGGTGCCGTCGAGGACGCGCGCCTGCACGATCGGGTACGTCGCGTTGAGCTGCCGCTCGGTCGCCGCGAGGAGCCGGTCGACGACCTGGCGGTTCTCCTCCTCGCCGGTCGGGTCCGGGAGGCCGCGCAGGCGCCCCGACGTGTCGAGATAGGTGACCCGGGCGCCCTCGACGAACACTTCCTCCACGTCGCGGCGCGCGAGCAGGTCCCCGAGCGGCCCGAGGCCAGTGACCGACCGGAGCACGCGCTGCACCATCGCGGCCGGGTCGCCGAGCGGCAGCTCGTCGCCGAGCCGCGCGCGCCGCTGGTAGTCCTCGACCGCGCGCTCGACCTCGTTGCGGACCTCGTCGAGCTCCCGTTCGGGCTCCAGCCGCCGGCGCTCGACGCCCGCGAGGGCATCCCGCCGGATGGTCTCGTACGCGTCCGCGCGGGCGCTCACCCGACCTCCTCCAGCGCCGCCGCCGCGACCGGTTCCGGCGCGGCGGCGGCGCGCCCGGGGAGGTCGGCCAGCACGTGCGCGAGCGACGAGACGGCGCGCGCGAAGGGACCCTTCCCGACGAGCGTCCCGTCCCACGCCGCCGCCGCGACGCGCGGGTCGTCCGGGACGAACACGACCTCCGCGGCCGGCAGCGACCGCGTGATCTCCTCGAACAGCTCGCCCCGCCGGAACCGCTCGCGCGGGGCGCGGTTGACGGCGACGACCAGCGGGCCGGCCGGCGCGAGCGCGACCGCGTCGACGGCCCACGACAGGAGCCGGGTCACGCCGACGGGGGTCGCGGCGCACACCCCCACCAGCGCGTCCGCCTCGAGGACGAGCGCGCGCGCGAGCCCGTGGCGCCCGCGTGCGGTGGTGGCCGCGTCGGACCCGTCGAGGCTGCCCGCGACGTCGACGACCACGTCGTGGTACACGGCGGCGAGCGCCTCGACGACGCGCAGCACCTCACCGGGCCGCACCTGGCTCCAGGCGCCCGGGTTCGGCAGGCCGGCGAGCACGTGCGGCCGGCCGCGGCGGGGCCGGGCCACGCACTCGCCGACCGTGCCCCGGCCGTGCTCCGCGGCCTCGATCGCCGTCCGCAGGTTCGGCTCGACGGGCAATCCGAGGCGTTGCGCGACGGACGGCGCGACGTCGTCCGCGTCGACGAGCACGCCCCCGGCCGCGGCCGCCAGGTGCACCGCCAGCTCGGTGCGCCCGCTGCCGGGCGGCCCGCCGACCACCACGACCCGGCCGGCGCGCCCGCGCCCCGGGTCGGGCCGCGCCGGTTCCGGCGCCCGCCCCCCGGCGCGCGCGGCGCGCAACGCGCCGAGCGCGGCGACGAACTCGGCGGGGCCGGCGTCGGACGCGATCGTGTCGTCGACGCCGAGCGCCTCGAGGTGCGCCCGCGCGGCGGGCTCCTCGCGGTCGTGCACGCCGAGCACCGCCCGGCCGCGGGCGTGCACGTCCCCGACGAACGCGTGCGTGAGCGCGGGCCACCGGTGGCTCGCGACGAGCACGTCGTAGTGCTCCTCCAGCGCGACGCCCGGGTCGACGACGACCTGCCGCACGAGCGCGCCGCCGTGGTCGGTGAGGTGCCGGTGCAGCTCCTCGACCCAGGGCTCGGGGGTGAAGACGAGCGCGACCTCCGGCTCAGCCACCGTCTCCCCCGCCCGCCGCCGGGCCGGCCACCGCCGGCGCCTCCCGGAGCGGCCGCGCACCGGTCGCCCGCACGACCCGCACCGGCCCGGCCTCCAGGGCCGCGGCGAGCCGCAGCGCGGCGGCCGGGTCGAGCGCGACCGTCAGCACCACCGCGTCGTCCCCGCCGAGCGGCCCGCCGTCGCCGTCGTCGGCCGCGAGCAGCGCGGTGTCGGTGAGCACGTACCGGACGCCGCCGGTCGCCGCGTCGACGCCCACCACGTCGATGCGGTCCCCGGCGCGCACCTCCCCGCCGACGGCGTTCGCACGCGGGACCGCGAAGCTCATCGCCCGGGGCGCCGTACCCGCGTCCGCGGGCCCGACGTCGTCGCGGGTCACCGGCGCACCGCGCGCGACCGGCGCGGTGACGACGAGCCCGTGCAGCTCGCCGGCCTCGCCCGCCGCGAACAGGTGCGCGATCACGTCGTCGCCCGCGTCGAGGTGGGCGACCGCCAGCGCCTCCTCGTCGACGACGGTGCCCGGGACGAGGTCGTGCGCCGCGACCAGCACGGGCCGGGTCGCACCGGCCGAACGCAGGAGCCCGAGCGTGAGGAGCGCACCGAGCAGCCCCGCGAGCACCATGACGAGGTGCCCCGCGGACACGCGCGTCGACCACGACCGTCGCGTCCGTGCCGTCGCCCGCACCACCCCCACCGGTGCTGCCACTCGCGCCACCCCCACGTGCACCGAGGCGGTCGGTATGCAACACGCGCGGCGGCCCCACCGCAACCGGAAAGTCCTGGAACGACGCGCGCCTGGCTGTGCGAACGCGCGTCAGACTGCGCGAGGTGGGCTACCGTGGCGCGCGTGAGCGACGGCGCGAGCGCGCGAAGCGGCCCGGCCGGTCCGGGCGAGGGCGGGCTCGGCGGCGGGCCCGGCGGCACCCCGTTCCCACCGATCCTGACCACCGCGCAGGCGGCCGAGCTGCTGCAGGTGCACGTCGAGTACCTGCGGCGGATGGTGCGCGAGGGGCGCATCCCCGCGCACCGGTTCCCGGGCGGGCGCGAGATCCGGTTCCACCGCGACGAGCTGATCGAGTGGGTGCGCGACCAGCCCGGGCACGACCGCTCGCCCGGCGCGGCCGAGCGGGCGGCCGCCGAGGCGGAGGCCTGAGCGCCGGCCGTGCACGGCCGCACCGTCCTCGTCACGGGCGCCAACTCCGGGATCGGCAAGGAGACCGCGGCCGCGCTCGCCGCGACGGGCGCCCGCGTCGTGATCACCGCGCGCGACCCGGCGAAGGGCGAGGCCGCCCGCGAGGAGCTCGCGCGGCGCGGCGGGGACGGCGCGGGGGCGGTCGAGGTGCTGCCGCTCGACCTCGCGTCGTTCGCGTCGGTGCGCGCCGCGGCACGCGCGTTCCTCGACACCCACGACCGCCTCGACGTGCTCGTCGCCAACGCGGGCGTCATCCTGCGCGGAGCGGCGCGTCACCGAGGACGGCCACGAGACGCAGTTCCAGGTCAACCACCTCGGCCACTTCCTGCTCGTGCACCTGCTGCGCGGCGTGCTCACCGCGAGCGCACCGGCGCGCGTCGTGGTGGTCGCGTCACGCGCCCACCGGGCGGCGCGCCGCGGCCTCGACTTCGACGACCTCGAATCCGCGCGCCGGTACCGACCGTTCGCGGTCTACTGCCGGACGAAGCTGATGAACGTCCTGTTCACCCGCGAGCTCGCGCGGCGGCTCGCCGGGACCGGCGTCACCGCCAACGCCGTGCACCCCGGCTACGTCGCGAGCGGCTTCGGCCGCGACGGCGACACCGGCCGCCTCGGCGAGCTCGCGATGATGCTGGGCCGCCCCTTCGCGATCTCCCCGCAGGCGGGCGCGCGCACGTCGGTGTACGTCGCGTCGTCGCCGGAGGTGGAGGGGCTGACGGGGCTGTACTTCGAGCGGTGCACGCCGGTGCCGCCCGCGCCGGCGGCGCGTGACGACGCCGCCGCCGCCCGCCTGTGGGAGGTCAGCGCGCGCCTCACCGGCGCGGACGACCGCCCGGGCGGCGCCGGCCCGGCCCCCGACGCGCGCTAGCGGCGCTCGACGCGTGCGACGACGAGCCCGAGCCCGCCCGCGGCGGCGATCGACCCCGCGAAGGTGACGAGCGAGGTGAGCCGCTGGTAGCCGTTCTCGAAGAACCGCTCGGGTGCGAGGAGCTGGAAGTACACGCCCACGCAGCCGGAGAACGCCAGCAGCGCGGCGAGCACCGAGACGAGCAGCAGCACCACGCGGCCGCGGCCGCTGAGCGGCTCCCACGCGCACAGGGCGACGAGCGCGACGGCGCCGATCGCCGCGCTCGTCAGGTCGGAGCTGCGGGCGACGTCGAGCACCCGGTTCCAGCCGTCGATGTGGCGGCCCGACGGCGTCGGGCGGGTCGCGAAGAGGATCAGCCCGACCGTGTTGGCGAGCGACCCGGCCACGAGCAGGATCGCCCCCGCCTCGACCACCGGGCGCAGCCCCGCGCGCCGGTTCGGTCCCCGGTCGGTCGCGGCCATCGCGTCCCCTCCCCGTGCGGTCACGGTCGCCGGGCGCGCACCCAGGCGACCTGGTCGATCGGCACGACGGTCTCGGCGCCGCCCGGCGCGACGAGCACGACGTGGTCGGCGCCGACGGCGAGCGCACCGTCGATCCCGTCGGGCGCGTGGAGCGTGCCGAGCGTCACCGCCGCATCTTGCTCCCGGCGGGCGAGCGCGTGGTGGAACCGGCCGCCCGCGGCCCCGTCGCCCCGGTGACCGCCGGCCGGCGCACGCTCGACCACCTCGAACCACAGCGGTACCGACGGTACGCGCTGCACGTCGACGCGGCCCCCGTAGGGGGTGCGGAGCGCGATGAGGTCGGGGCCGACCTCCGCGAGCGTGCCGGTGAACCGCTGCGTGCCGCACACGACCACGGCCAGCCGGTCGCCCCGGTGCAGGTGCAGGTGCAGCCGGTCGGTGAGCGTCAGGCGCCGGCGGTGCGCCTCGTGCGCGTCGCGCGCCGCCGCCTCCTGGTCGGCCCGCCACGCCGCCCGCATCGCCGCCCCCGCCGCCGCGAGGTCGGGATGGGCGAAGGGGTCGGTGCGGTCGGGCGCGTCCGGTTCGTCCCCCACGTCCCGAGCGTACCGGGCGGCCGCCCGCCGCGGCTCAGACCCGGCCGAGCGCCGCCGCGGCCGCGGCGCGGGCGCGGCTCGTCGAGTGCTCGGGGTCGGTGTCGAAGCGCGGGATCACCTCGTCGCCGAACAGCGTGACCGTGCGCTCGAGCAGCTCGTGCGGGTAGGTCGACCCCGACGGGCCCATGATGAGCTGGTCGACGCCGATGTCGACCCACTTCTGGATGCCCTGCGCGCAGTCGTCGGGCGTGCCCACGATCGCGGCGCCGGTCTGGAAGCCCTTCTCGATCATGTCGGGCGTCGGGTCGGGGATCTCCTCCGGCCACTCGGGCACGTGCGGCGGCTTCGGGAACGTGTCGAGGTAGTGGAACACGAGGGTCTGCTGGCGGCCGTTGCCCGAGTTGGCCATGTGCCGGCGGGCCTCGTCGCGGTCCTCGAGGCACATGAAGCTCGTCGTGATCGCGACGTTGTCGTTGACGTACTCGCCGACGGGCTCGGCGTTGACGATCGTCTTCTTGTACAGCTCGACGAGGGGCGCCATCTTGTCGGGGCTGCCGCCCGTGAAGCAGATCACCCCGAGGCCCATGCGCGCGGCCTTCTCGAAGGTCGACGGGTTGCCGGCCGCGACCCACAGCGGCGGGTGCGGCTTCACGTAGGGCTTGGGCAGCACGTGCCGCTCGGGCATCGAGAAGAAGCGGCCCTGGTACGAGTACGGCTCGTCGCGCCACATCTTCACGATCTCGGTGATCGCCTCGTCGTACATGTCGCGGGTGATCTCGGGGTCGGTGATCCCGAACCCGCCCATCTCGGTGGTCGACGAGCCGCGGCCCGTGCCGAACTCGAACCGGCCGCCGGACACGAGGTCCATCATCGCGACGCGCTCGGCCACGCGCGCGGGGTGGTTGACCGGTGGCGTGATGTTGATGATCCCCGACGCCACGTGGATGCGCCGGGTGCGCGCGAGCACCCACGCCATGAGCGTCTCGCTCGCGGAGATGTGCGAGTACTCCTTCAGGAAGTGGTGCTCGGTGAACCAGGCGTACTTCCAGTTGTGCCGGTCGGCGACCTCGCAGAGCGCGACCTCGCTCATGATCCGGTCGTGCTCGGCGTCGGGGTTGGCGGCGGCGAGGTCCTTGTGGACGAACCCGCCGAGGAACAGACCGAACTCCATGTGATGCCTCCGCCGACCAGGAAATAGAACGTGTTACAAAAACGATACCCCGGGGTCCCGCCGGTGTCCAGCACGCCGTGCCGGCCCCGCACCGGCCGCCCGGCCGGCCGGGCCGCGGGCCGCGCGGGTGGGCTCCACCCCCTCCCCGGAGCGCCCGCCCGGAGCCTTCCGCGCGTCCGGAGCCGCCCCCGTGGCCCATCTCGCCCTGTTCCGTGCGGGCTTCCGCCGGTGGTCCTCGTACCGCGCGGCCGCGCTCGCCGGCGTGTTCACGAACACGGTGTTCGGCTTCATCCGGGCCGGCGTGCTCGGCGCGGCCGTGGACGCGGCGGGCCCGATCGCGGGCTACGACCGCGCCGCGGCGCTCACCGCGGCGCTCACCTACGTGTGGCTCGCGCAGGGGCTGATCGCCGCCTCCCGCTCGGCGCCACGGGGCCGGACCCCACGCGCGGCCCGGGGCCCGCCGGGACCTGATCCGGCGCGCCCCGCCCGCCCGGGCGCAGCGCGATCCCGTCACACCCGGCCGCTACCGTCGATCGCATGGCCGGGTCCCAGCCACCGCCGGTCGGGCGGGTGATCGGCACCGACGACGCGACGCCCCTGGCCTTCTGGGTGGCGCTCGCCGAGGGTCAGTACCTGCAGCTCGACGACGTGGTGGTCTGCGAGCGCGTCGTGCCGGGGCTGGACGAGCCCGTGCGGGTCTCGGGCGTCGTCGCACAGGTGCGCGCCCGTCACGAGGGCGCCCGCTTCGACTCCGACGTGTTCCTCGTCGCCGACGGGGTGCTCCCGGCCGCGACGGTGGAGGCCGCCGAGGTCGTCACCACCCGGGTCGAACCCGAGGTCTACGTGCCGCCGCTGCCCGGCTCGCCGGCCCACCGGGCGGCGGGCGCCGGGCGCGACCAGGCCCTGTTCTTCGACCGGATGGACAAGAAGCTGCCGATCGGCCTCGGGCGCGACGGCCAGGCGCTGTACGCGAACCTCGAGTTCGTCGACGGCACCCGCGGCGCGCACGTCAACATCTCGGGCATCTCGGGGGTCGCCACCAAGACGACCTACGCGACGTTCCTCCTCTACGCGCTGTTCCACTCGGGCGTGCTCGCCGAGGAGGCCGCCAACACCCACGCGCTGATCTTCAACGTCAAGGGCGAGGACCTGCTGTTCCTCGACCACGAGAACACCCGCCTCGACGACGCGCAACGCGACCGCTACCGGAGGCTCGGGCTCGTACCGGGCGCGTTCGGGTCGGTCGCGGTCTTCGCACCGCCCCGCAGGGGCGACCCCAACGCCGGTCCCGACGTCGCGACGCGCACCCAGGGGGTGCACGCCTTCTACTGGACGCTCGCCGACTTCGTGGAGGGCGAGTTGCTGCCGTTCGTCTTCGCCGACGCCGAGGACGACCGCCAGCAGTACACGATGGTCGTGCACAACGTCACGGCCGCGCTGGCCCGGCACGGCGAGCGCGCCGGCGACGGCGCCTGGCGCGTCGACGGGCGCACGCTGCGCACCTACCGCGAGCTCGTCGACCTCGTCGTGGAGAAGGTGACCGACGACGTCGAGGGCCCGGAGTGGGCGGGGCGCGCGGTCGGTACCGGCACGGTCAACGCGTTCGTGCGCCGGCTCCTGTCGTCGCAGCGGGCGCTCGACCGCCTCGTGCGCGCCGACGTGCCCGAGCGGGCGCGCCACCTGATCGAGACCGACGGCGCGCAGGTCACGGTCGTCGACCTGCACAACCTGCCCGACCGGGCCAAGCGGTTCGTCGTGGGCGTCACGCTGCGGCGTGCGTTCGAACGCAAGGAGCAGACCGGCACGGCGAGGCCGTTGCTGTTCGTCGTGCTCGACGAGCTGAACAAGTACGCCCCGCGCGACGGTGACTCCCCGATCAAGGAGATCCTGCTCGACGTCGCCGAGCGCGGCCGCTCGCTCGGCATCGTGCTGATCGGGGCGCAGCAGACGGCGAGCGAGGTGGAGCGGCGGATCATCGCCAACTCCTCGATCCGGGTCGTCGGCCGGCTCGACCCCGCGGAGGCGGCGCGGCCCGAGTACGGCTTCCTGCCGCCGACGCACCAGCGGCGGGCGACCATCGCGAAGCCGGGGACGATGTTCGTGATGCAGCCCGAGATCCCGGTGCCGCTCGTGGCCGAGTTCCCGTTCCCGGCGTGGGCGACCCGCCCGTCCGAGCGTGACGGCCCCGACCCGGCGGCCACCGGCGCGGCCGCCGTACCCGACGACCCGTTCGTCGGCCTCCCCGGGAGCTCGTCGGGACCGTGAGGATCCTGCACACCTCCGACTGGCACGTCGGCAAGACCCTGCGGGGCCGGTCGCGCCTCGACGAGCACCGGGAGGTCCTCGCCGAGATCGCACGGGTCGCGGCCGAGGAGGACGTCGACCTCGTGCTCGTCACCGGCGACCTCTTCGAGTCGGCGGCGCCGCTCCCCGACGCGCAGCGGGTCGTGTGGGACGCGCTGCTCGCGCTGCGGCGGACGGGCGCCGAGGTCGTCGTGATCGGCGGGAACCACGACAACCAGCACGCGTTCGACGCGTGGCGGCCGCTGTTCGCGGCCGCGGGGATCACCATGCTCGGGCACGCCACCCGGCCCGAGCTGGGCGGGGTCGTCGAGTGCACGACGCGCGCGGGCGAGCCCGCGGTCGTCGTGCTCGTGCCGTTCGTCTCGCAGCGGTACGCGGTGCGGACCGAGCAGCTCCTCGAGCTCGACGCGGCGGAGGCCTCGGCCGCGTACACCGAGCGGATGCGGCGCCTGATCACGAGCCTGTGCGGCGCGTTCCGGCCCGACGCCGTCAACGTCCTCGCGGCGCACTGCTTCGTGCGCGGCGGCCGGGTCGGCGGAGGCGAGCGCGACGCGCAGACGATCGTCGAGTACGCGGTCGAGGCGGCCCACTTCCCGGTCTCGGCGAGCTACGTCGCGCTCGGGCACCTGCACGCGACGCAACAGGTCGCCGCGCCGGTGCCCGCCTGGTACGCGGGCGCGCCGATCCAGGTCGACTTCGGCGAGGCCGAGCAGCCCCGGCACGTGCTGGTCGTGGACGCGGCGCCGGGTGTCCCCGCCCGGGTGGAGCCGCGGCGGATCACGTCCGGCTGGCGGCTGCGCACGGTACGAGGCACCCTCGACGAGCTGGCGGCGCTCGCCGCCGACGCCGGCGACGCGTGGCTGCGCGTCTTCGTGCGCGAGCCGGCCCGGGCGGGGCTCGCCGACGAGGTGCGCGCGGTCCTGGCGCGTGCGGTCGACGTGCAGGTCGACCCGGCGGTCCGCGCGCCCGAGACCGGGCCCCGCGTCGCCACCCGCCACGGCCGCAGCGCCCGCGAGCTGCTCGAGGAGTACCTGGAGTCGGAGTCGACGCGCGACGGCCGGGTCGTCGCGCTGTTCGAACGGCTCCACGACGAGGCGACCGCCGAGGCCGCGGAGGCCGGCTGATGCGCCCGGTCTCGCTGCGGCTGCAGGGGTTCGGCGCGTTCCGGGAGCCCGTCGAGCTGTCGTTCGAGGGGGCCGACTTCTTCGCGCTGGTCGGGCCGACGGGTTCCGGCAAGTCGACGGTGATCGACGCGATCTGCTTCGCCCTGTACGGCAGCGTCCCCCGCTACGGCGACGAGAAGATCGTCGGCCGCGCGGTCAGCCTGGGCCGGCAGGAGGCGAAGGTCTCCCTCACGTTCGACATCGGGGCGCAGCGGTACGCGGCGACGCGCGTCGTGCGCGTCCGCAACGGCCGGGCGACGACGTCCGAGGCCCTGCTGGAACGCCTCGACGGCACCGCGGGCTCGCACGTCCTCGCGGGCAGCGCGAAGGAGATGAAGCCCGCGGTCGAACGGCTGCTCGGCCTGCCCTTCGCGCACTTCACGAAGTGCGTCGTGCTCCCCCAGGGCGAGTTCGCCCGGTTCCTGCACGACGAGCCGGCGAAGCGGCGCGAGCTGCTCGGCCGCCTCCTCGACCTCCAGGTCTACGAGCGCGTCGGCCAGCTCGCCCGCCAGCGCGTGTCGGCGCTCGACGGCACGATCGCGCTGGCGGACCGCCAGCGCGCCGAGCTGGCGCACGCGACCCCCGAGGCCCGCGCCGAGGCCGAACGCCGCGAGCGGCACCTGCTCGCGCTCGCCCGCACGATCGACGCGGCCCGGAACGAGATCACGGCCCTCGCCGCCGCGTGCGGCGAGCGGGCCGAGGCGGTCGAGCGGGAACGGACCGTCGTCTCCGCGCTCGCGGGGATGTCGGTGCCCGAGGAGCTCACGTCGTTCGCGTCCGACCTCGGGCGCGCCGAGGCGGCCGACGCCGAGGCCCGGCGCGCCCTCGACCGGGCGCGCACCGGGCTCGCCGCGCTGGAGACACAGGTCGAGGCGCTACCCGACCGGGGCGCGCTCGAGCGCGCCCGCGACGCGCACCGCGCCCTCGCCGAGCTCGCGGCGCGCACCGAGCAGGCGCGCGCCGCGGCCGCGGCCGCGCAGGAGGACCGGGAGCGCGCCGCGCGGGCGGCCGCAGACGCCGACGCCGCCGTCGAGGCGGCCCAGGCCGCCCTCGACGACGCCCGTGCCGCGCACGCGGCGCACGCGCTCGCCGCCCGCCTCACGGCCGGGGAACCGTGCCCCGTGTGCGAGCAGCCGGTCGCCGTGGTCCCCCGCCGGCGCGCGCCCGCGGCCGTCTCGGGCGCCCAGCGCGCGCTCGACGCCGCGAAGCGGCGGGCCGCGTCGGCCCGCCGCGCCCTCGACGAGGCGAACCGGGCCCTCGCGCAGGCCGACGCGGCGTTGCGCAGCCTCGGCGAGCAGGAGGCCGCGCAGCGCGCCGCGGCCGGTGATCATCCCGATCCCGCCGCCGTCGACGCCGAGCTCGCGCGCATCGAGACCGTCGTGCGGGCGCACGCGCAGGCCCGCCGCGCCGAGCAGGAGGCGCGGCGGCGGGCCGACGAGGCGGCGGCGGCGCTCGCGGACCTCGAAGCCCGCCGCCGGGAGTGGTCGGGCCTGCTCGCGCGCGCCCGCGAGGCCTTCGTCCGCCACGGCCTCGAGCCGCCGCCGCCCGAAGGCGACGTGACCCGCGACTGGGACGCACTCGTCTCGTGGTGCCGCAGCGAGCTCGCCCGCCGGGAGGAGGCGCTCGCCGCCCGCGAGACCGAACTCGCGGACGCGCGACACGAACACGACGCGGCGGTCGCGCGCGTCGTCGCCGCCGCGCGCGACGCGGGCGTCGAACCCCCCGGCGACGACCTCGACGCCCTGCGGGACCGGGTCCTCGCGGCCCACGGTGCCGCGGCCAGGGAGCTGGGCGGCATCGACGACGCGATCGAGCGTGCCGCAGGGATCGACCGCGAGGCCGCGACGGCCCGGGAGGAACGCACCGTCGCGGCCGCCCTCGGCCAGGTGATGCGCTCCGACCGCTTCCCCCGCTGGCTCATGGCCGAGGCGCTCGAGGCCCTCGTGGCGGAGGCGTCGACGACCCTGCACGCGCTGTCCTCGGGCCAGTTCTCGCTGCGCTACGGCGCCGACGACGAGTTCCTGGTGGTCGACCACGCGAACGCGGACGAGACGCGCTCGGTGCGCACGCTGTCGGGCGGCGAGACCTTCCAGGCGTCGCTCGCCCTCGCCCTCGCGCTGAGCAACCAGCTCGCGCACCTGTCGGCCGGGGGCGGCACGAAGCTCGAGGCCATCTTCCTCGACGAGGGCTTCGGCACGCTCGACGCCGAGACGCTCGACGTCGTCGCCGGCACGATCGAGACGCTCGGCGCGTCGGGCCGGATGGTCGGCATCGTCACCCACGTCCCGGAGCTCGCCGAGCGCGTGCCGGTCCGCTTCCGCGTCGCGCGCACCGACTCGGGCGCCCGCGTGACGAGGGAGGAGGGGTGAGGTTCAGCGTCGACCCGTGGGACCCGGCCTACGGTGCGTCGCTCGTCGAGTCGGAACCGGCGCCCACCGGCGCGCCCGTCGCGGCCGACGTCGAGGTCCCGCCCGACGCGTGGGCACCGCGGCGGCCGCCGCCGGCCACCCCGTTGCCGCCGGCGATCGTGTTCGTCGACGGCGTGCGGCGCGTCGACGCCCGCACCTGGATCGAGGACGCGCCCGGGTCGGCGCAGCCGGGGATCTTCGCGTCGTACGCGGCCGGCGCCGTGCGCTGCGACGGCACGGCGACGGTCACGGCCGCGGTGGTCGGGCGCGGCCTGTTCTCGGCGAGCCCGGCGGCGGCCGACGTCGAGACCCGCGCCGGGCGCTTCCGGGCGCACCCGGCGAAGGACCCGTCGCCCGAGGCGCTCGTGTACGCGCTGCACGACCGGATGGCCGCCTGCGAGGTCCGCATCGCCGAGGAGGCGCGCCGTCGCGGCGACGAGCTGCTGGTGCTCGACGGCCCGCTGCGCACACGGGGCCACCTCCCCGACGCGGTCGGCGTCGTCAAGACCCACCACGTCCGCTACCTGCCCGCCGAGCTCGACCGGGTCGTCGGCGCGCTCGGGGCGGGCGAGCGCACGCCCCTGTTCCGGGTCGACGCGCCCCCGTTCAGCCGCTGCTCGTGGTACCTGCGGCTCCCCGGTCCCGACGGCGGTCCGTGGGCGGGCGTCGTGCGGTGCGAGATCGACGGGGCGCTCGCGCCCGCGCGCGCGTCGGCCCTCGCGGACCGGGTCTCCCTCGCCCTGCCCCGCTTCGCCTCCGAGGGCCACAAGGACTCCCGGGCGCCGCAGAACCTCTACCCGATCGGGGGCCTCGAGCGCGACCTGCGGCACCGGCTCGGCGACGCCGCGCTCGTCTACCGGGCGTTGCGGGCCGCGAGCCGGGCGGGCGCGCCCGGTGGAGGCGGGGGTGTGGAGGCGGCGGCGGGAATCGAACCCGCGTAGAAGGTTTTGCAGACCTGTGACGTCGATTCCTGCCGATCGTGACGCCGTCGCGCATGCGGAACCCTGCCGATACCTGCCGATCACGGAGGGCTGATGCGGCTCGCGCTGGTCCTGCAGGTTGCCATGGTGGTTGCCATCGTCGGGCCGGCCAGGACGTGCCGACCGAGGTTGTCTCCCCTCACGCAAGCCGACCGGGACGGGCTCGCTGCGGTGATCCCCCGCCGCAGGCGACGAGGCGCGCCCCTCCGTCCGGCCGGCCCGACGATGGACAGCTCACTCGGTCGGCGGCCGCGACCCCTGGTTCTCCCCGACGTTGCGCACGGCGTTGAGCACCTTGTCGGCCGTCGCCGCGCCACCGACGAGTAGCACCGCCACGATCAACTTCGACCAGACGTTCATCGCCGCGAGCGACACGTCTCCCACCATCTGGGCCCCACCCCAGTCCGACTCGGCGACCGCGAACACGGCGCCGACCGCGACCAGCAGTGCCAACAGTGGCGTGAACCGCGGATCGAGATCGCCCGGCAGCGCGGCCTTGACGAAGTCGGTGACGGCGAGCACGACGAACACCAGCAGCGCAGCGTTCACGAACCCAGGGATCGCCAGCTCTGTCTCCATGCTCAGTTGCCTCCTGGATCGGGTCGTCGGATGCCGTGCTCGGCGAGCACGTCCCAGATCTCTCGATGTTCCCGGTCGTTGGTCGCGTGGAGCTCATCGAAGCGGCCGATGAGCGTCTCCAACGCCGACGCTGTGCGGGCCTGCTCGGCGACGAGCAGGCCCGTCGCCTCGTCCTCGGTGCGCATGTGTTCGCGCAGCTCCTCACGCATCGACGTGAGCTCGGGACGCAGCGCCTCATCCACTACCTCGCGGATCTCTGCCTTCCGCTCGGCGCGGCGGGCGTCCCGCCACGGTCGTGCGAACGCGCGCCATGCGCCAGTCATGGCATCGACGAGCAACGCGATCGCGGGCCTGCGGCGCAACGCGTGGAGGCCGCGCCAGACGAGCGCGGCGGCCGCCGCGATCGCGGCGAGCGCGGTGGCCTCGGCGCCGAGGTCCCGCAACATCGACATCCCCGCCGATGCGCATGCCCCGGTCAGGTGGTGACGGTGACGGTGAACGTGCCGCCGTCGCCGGGTGCGGCGAGCACGAGGACGCCCTTCCCCTTGCCGGTGCCGTCGACCCAGCGGGCGAACGTGACCGGCTGCGCGGTCGGTAGCTCGAGGATGTGGACGCCGAACCCGGCGACGGTCTTGGGCGAGAGTGCCGCGCCGTTGTAGCCGGTGACTCTCACGCCGACCGGGGTCGCCTCGACGATGACGAACGGGAGCCTCCCGACCCAGGCGCGTTCGGTGCGGGGCTTCGCGCCCGGGACGAAGTCGGCGAACAGAGCACCCATGCGGATCGCCTCCTGGGGGTGGGACGGGATGGTCGGTCGGAGCCGCGCCCGCAGGTCGGCCTGCGCGCGCGCGACGAGCTCGCGGACGTGGTCGGCATGCACCTCGGTGGCGGCGTCGATCTTGCGGCCGGGTGCCCACTCGCGGTGCTGGCAGACGAGCGCCGGGTCGCCGTCGGGGCCGATGAGCGCGGCGAGGATCCGCGCCGCGATCTCCTGCCGGTGTGCGGGCAGCGGCTCGACGCCGGTGTGTTCGATCTCGAGGCCGTACACGCTCCGGTTGCCGACGAGGCCCCGCCAGCCGCCCGCGCCGGCATGGTGGGCGCGGCCGGACGCGATGACGTACGCCTTGTCGTGGCCGTCGGGCTCGCGGGACTGCAGCACGTGGCAGAGCGGGCCGGGCACGTCTCGGCGGCCGTGGATGCACACGGCCAGGGACGGGGCGGTCGCCGTCGAGGACGATGCGGCTGACGGTGCAGCGCTGCTTGGCGAGCACCACCTCGTCACCGACCTCGAGCTGGTCGGCCGCGACGGTCTCGCCGCCGGGCCTCGCGGATGGCACGGAGCGCCTCGTGGTTGACGAGCAGCCGCCGCACATCACCGGACATACGCAGAAACATAGCGAGTTCTGCGTATCTCTGCAAGAGGCTGTTGGTGCCCGTGTTGGACACACGGTCCTGCGTAGTTCTGTCTGCTGCGTAGTGTCCGGCCGCGCGGGATCGGCAGGGTTACGCTGAGAAGCCGGGACTGACGGGCGGTCGGCGAATGACAGGGATGCTTCGCGCGACGGGTGGACTACGCAACCGTGAGGCCGGATGATGGACAGCGTGATGGACCGTCGGGCCGTGGCGGAGGCGGTCAATCAGCGGATGCGAGCGAAGGGGATGACGCAATCGGCTCTCGCCCGGGCCGCCGGGGTCGACCGGACGGTCGTCGCGAAGCTCATGCACGCCGACGAGCGAGGCGTCCTGCCGGCGAACCTCGGCAAGATCGAGGCGGCCCTCGGCTGGCCGCCCGGGACGATCGACCGCATCGGCCGCGGCGAACCCGTCGAAGAGGCCGCCGCCCGCACCGACAGCATCGACCTCGAGATCGTGCTCGAGCGGATCGACTCGATCGCCCGGGAGGTCAGCGAGCTGCGCGAGCTTCTGCGTCCTCGAGCTCGCGGATGAGCCAGGTGCGCATCTCCTGGAGGTCCGCGATCAGCCGATCGAGCCGGGCCAGCACATCACGCATCGCGACGACGCGGTCGGGCCACTCCGCCATCCGCACCATCCCCCGTTCGGCGGGCGCCGCCCACCTCTGGCCGCCGCCGCACCCATTCAATCTGGTCAGGGCACCCTGCACAACGGACAGCACGGCTGGATGACGGGCCGCCGGCTCCCAGATTCTGCGCCGCGCCGGCCACGGATCTGCCGGACGATCCGCGCCCGGCTGCGCGAATCCGGCATGTCGATGCAGGACCTCGCTGACCGGTTGCACGTCTCCCGGTCGATGATTCACCGGTGGACCACGACTCGGGAGCCCGCACTCGACATGCTCGTCGCGATCGAGCGGGCGCTCGGGCTGCCCAAGGGCGACCTGCTGCGCGGAGCCGGCTACGTCAGCGACCTCGTGACCGTTCGGCAGGCCGTCGCAGCCGACCCGAAGCTGGACGGGCCGGCTCGCCGGAAGCTGATGGCCGTCTACCGCGAGCTGGCAGGATGACGCGGATGCGCTGGGCGTCGATGGTGGTCTGCGGGATGCTGATCGCGGGGGCGGTCGGCTGCGGCGACACCGATGGCGAGGAGCCCGGCGAGGCGGCATCGGCGGCATCGACGACGTCGACGACGTTCGGGATGAGTGCCGCGCAGGTCCGCGTGCTGTCCCGGCGGATCGGGGTGGTGCTGGCAGAGCTACCCGTCGGCTACAACGGCATCGGGTTCCCCGGCGGGTCGAATCAGGCGGACGTCGCCGGGCAGTGGCGGCTGGCCGCCGGCGAGCTCCAGGACGCGGCGGACGAGCTCGCCGCCGCGGGCGGCGCCGCGGACGATGCGGTCGCTGCGCTCGAACGCTACGCGGCGGGGCTCGAGGCGATCGGTGAGTGCATCGCTGCCGACGACCCGAACTTCGGGGGGACGCGCATCGTCGGCGCGGGCCTGTGTGACGGGCTGAATGCTCAGGTCGCCGAGGACGGTCGGGCGGCGTCGGAACTCGTGGTCCGGCTCGCCGATTCGCTCTGACGGAGCGTCGCGATGACGACCTCGGCGGCGCGGCGGTCCGCCGCGGGCCGGGCGTGCGCGTAGATGGCGAGCGTCACGCGGCCGCCGTCGGTGTGGCCAGCGCGGGCCGCGACGGTCGCCAGATCGATCCCGGCGGTGAGCGCCTCGGTGATGCCGTAGTGCCGCAGGTCGTGGAACCGGATCTTGACGCCCTGGCGGTGGGCGTGGCGCCGCCACCGCTGCGAGAGACTGTTGGGTGACAGCGGCCTGAGCCCGTCGGGCTCGGGGCTGAGGATGAACGCCCGGTCGGGGAGCCGCACGCCGCACGCGAGCGCGCGTTCCTTGGCCCGCCGGTGCCGGTCCGTCAGGCGGGCGACCGTCAGCGGGTCGAGCGCGATGCGGCGTGGCCGCTTCGTCTTCGTGTAGGGCCGGATGATGATGTCGCCGGCGACGTTGACGGCCCGGCGCGTGATCAGCAGCTCCTGACGGGCCGGGTCGAAGTCTCGCCATTGCAGGCCGCACAGCTCGGCCTCGCGGGCCCAGGTCGCGACGGCGAGCCAGGCGATCTCGGCGAGTTCGCCCTCCGCGGCCGCGAGGAGCCGGCTGACGACTTCGGCGGGCGGGATCTGCAGCTCGACGGGCGGGATGGGGGGCGGGTCCGAGACGCTCGCCGGGTTCGTGGCGAGCCATCCCCAACGGACAGCGTGCGCGCATGCCCGGTGGAGGATGCGGTGGACGTGGTTGACCGTGCGGGCGGTGAGCGGGCGGCCGTGGCGGCCACCGTGCTGGCGGAGGGTGGCGTAGTAGCGGTCGAGGAGTTCGGGGGTGAGATCGCGCAGCCGGTGAGCGCCGAGGCCGGGTGCGAGGTGCGCGTGGGTCGGGTGGTCGGCGCGCACGACGAGGTAGCACTCGATCTTGGAGCGGTAGGCGCGGCGGGTGTTCGGCTCGAGCGTGGCGGCGGCGTGCGCCCACCAGGTGTCGATCATGTGGGCGACGGTGCCGTCGGCGTTGTGGACGCGTCGGCTGGTGACCTCGGCGACCAGGTGCGCGAGGGCGGTCTCGGCTGCGCGGCGGTGGCCGTGGAAGGTGCGGGTGATCTGCCGGCGGCGGCGCGTGATGGGGTCGCGGCCGAGGTCGACGTAGAGCCGCCAGACGCCGGGTGCTCGCTCGCGCAGATGTCCCCGCACCGGCCGTGACGGTACGGCCGCAGTGCGGTCGCCGGCAACCGGATGATTTCCCCTGTAACCGGAAGAATTTTCCCCGTAACAGTTGCGATGCGTAAGAGTATTCGCTAAACTGTGCGCATATGAAACCGAGGGGGTACGCTGGTGGCCAACAAGGAAGTCAACGAGATCATCAAGAAGCTCATCCGCCAAGGCTGGCGGGTCGAGCGAGGCGCCAAGCACTGGAAGGCGTACCCGCCCGACAAGTCGAAGAGGATGATCACCATCCCGACGACACCGTCGGACCACCGGTCGCTGAAGAACGTGATCAGCGACCTCCGCCGGGCCGGAGCCGATCTCTGATCGGCCCGGCCAACATCGGACACCAACGCACGGAGACCCCATGCACGGCTGGACCATCACCATCGAACACTCCGGCACGGTCCCCGTCCCGGGCGACCCCGAGCAGCGTGCCGAGGCACTCCTCGACCAGCTGCTCGACCACGGGGCCGTCGTCACCATCGACCCGGACCGGCTGCGCGTCACGCTGTCCATCGACGGAACCATGCCCGCCGTCGAGGCGATCGCCCAGGCCACCACGATCGTCTCCGAAGCGGCACGCACCGTCGGCTGGCCCGACTGGCCCATCGTCCACGTCGAAGCGATGACCTACGCCGAGCAGGACCGGCTCCTCGAGGAGCCGGCGTTCCCGCAGCTGACCTGCGTCTCCGAGATCGCCGAGATGTTGGGCGTGACGAGTCAGCGCGTGTCCGCCCTCCGGCATCGGCCCGACTTCCCGGCGCCGGTCGCGGAGCTGCGGTCCGGACCCATCTGGCGGCTCGCGGACATCAACTACTTCCTCAGCACGTGGCCGCGGAAGCCGGGCCGCCCGCGCACCACGCCCAGGCCTACGGCCTCGAACCGCGCGTGACTGCCGCAGGTTGCCATCGCGTTGCCATCGGACCGGCCTTGGCGCCGAGAACCTAGAGGCGGCGGCGGGAATCGAACCCGCGTAGAAGGTTTTGCAGACCTCTGCCTGGGCCACTCGGCTACGCCGCCGGAGCCGTTCAGCGTACCCTACGCTCCGCCCGCGTCCGGGGGGAGCGCGCATGCGAGGATCGAAGACGGCGGCCGCGCTCGTCGCGTCGGTGGCGCTGGTGCTGACGGCGGCCGCGTGCGGCGACGACGGCGGTGACGGCGACCGCGCGGGCGACGGCCCCGACGCGGCCGATCTTGGGTGCGCGTGGCCGATGTGGGGCCGCACCGTCGAGCGCACGTTCGCGTACCCCGACGACTGCGAGACCGCGATCGGCCCCGACACCGTCGGGCGGCTCGAGCGGCGGTGGTTCACCGCGACCGACGACGTCGTGACGGCCACGCCCGCGGTCGTCGGCGACACCGCGTACGTCGGGGACTGGAGCGGCAACTTCTACGCCCTCGGGCTCGAGGACGGGACCGAGCGCTGGCGGTACCGGGCGCCCGAGCACCCCAACGTCTACTCGGGCCAGATCGTGTCGTCGGCCGCGGTCGGCGAGGTCGGCGGTGAGCTGCTCGTGTTCTTCGCGAGTGGCAAGACGCTCTACGCGGTCACCGCCGACGACGGCGAGCTGCGGTGGGACCACGAGCTGAACCCGGGTGGCGGGCCCGACGACCCGACCGAGATCCAGTCGTCACCGGTGCTCGTCGAGGACCTGGTGATCTTCGGGTTCGACGGCCACGACGAGCCCGGCGTGCGCGCCGGGGTGCGCGCCCTCGACGCCCGCTCGGGCGCCGTGCGCTGGACGTTCGACCCCGACGACGGCGGCGAGCCCACCGGCTGCGCCGGGGTGTGGGGCTCCCCGTCGGTCGACCTCGAGCGGCGTCTCGTGTTCTTCGGCACGGCGAACTGTCCGACCGCGCCCGAGGGCTGGAACGACTACAGCGAGGCGATCGTCGCGATCCGCCTCGACGACGGCGAGCCGGTGTGGTCGTTCCAGCCGCGCGGCCCGTCCAACTTCGACTTCGACTTCGCGGGCGCGCCGAACCTCTTCGAGGCGGGCGGGCGCGCGCTGGTCGGCCTCGGCGGCAAGGACGGCGTCTACTACGCCCTCGACCGCGAGGACGGCGAGCTGGTGTGGAAGGTCGAGGCGTCGATCCCGAGGGTCCAGGCGCCCAACTTCTCGACCGGCGGGTTCATCGGGGCGACCGCGATCGACGACGGCGTGATCGTCGGCGGGACGGCGGTCGACGGGCCGTGTCCCTGCCTGCACGGGATCGACGCCACGGCGGGCACGATGAAGTGGCAGCAGCCGGCCGCGGCCCCGACGTTCGCACCGAGCGCGATCGTCAACGGCGTCGCGTTCGTCGGCAGCACCACCGACTTCACGTTGCGGGCGCTCGACCTCGGCACCGGCGAGGTGCTGTGGTCGCACGAGATGGGCGGCGGCGTCGCCGGCGGCGTCGCCGTCTCCGGCGACTGGGTCGTGGCCGTGGCCGGCATCCGCGAGCCCGGCATCGACCCGGCGGGTTCGGGGTTCGGCGTGTCCGGCTTCACCCTCGGGGAGGGCGGCCGGGCGACGACCACCACCGCCGGGGGGGAGGGGCTCCCGCCGACCACCGCGGCGCC
Organism: Acidimicrobiia bacterium; assembly: GCA_026002935.1. Lineage (GTDB taxonomy): Bacteria > Actinomycetota > Acidimicrobiia > IMCC26256 > PALSA-610 > BPGH01. Next base: position 1,973,678 of record BPGH01000001.1, on the reverse strand, counting down.
GCCCGCCGACCCGTCGTTCGTCCCCGGCGACGCGCGGCCCCGCTGCGTCGCCGGGCCGTGCGCGCTCGACTTCACGCTCACGGCGCCGCCCGCCGGGACGAGCCCGTCGATCACGCTGCAGCTCACGCCGTCGCCGTTCCGCCTCGAGGTGCGCGGCGACGGGCTCGGCGACCCGGCGGCGTGGCTGCGGCCCGACAGCGACGCCGCCGCGAAGGGCGCCGTCGCGTACGGGGTGTTCGTCAACGACGACGCGCTCAACGGCGCGCTGCTGTGCGTGCTCGACGCAGCGTTCGACTGCGTGACCGAGGACGTGCCGCCCGACGCGACCTCGCGCTACAACCGGATCTCGGTGCTCGCGATCGAGGACTCCCCGCGCCTGCCGGCGCCCGCCGAGGGCTTCAACCGGCTCGTGACGACCGTGTCCCTGGACGAGGCGGTGGAACTGCGATGACCGACGGGATCCCGACCACGACCCGCCCGGCCCGGGATGGCGGCGGCGACCCGGCCCGGCGCCGGCGGGCGCGCCACCTCTTCGCGCTCGTCGCCGCCGGCGTGCTCGCACTCGGGGCGTGCAACGGCGACGACGGGACCGACGAGGACGCGGGCGGCGCGGGCGGGGCGACGACCGCGACGCAACCCGCCGCGGCGGCCGCACCGCTCGTGTTCAACGGCCAGGGCAACGACCTCGTCGCCTACGCGACCGAGCCGCCGTTCGAGGACCAGGTCGTGATCCCCCATTACGACGAGGCCCGCCAGCCCGACGGCCTCGACATCAACGCGCAGATCTGCTTCGACCCCGACGACCCGCGCCGCTTCGTCGCCGGGGAGGACACGCTCCAGTCGACGACCGGCGAACCGGGATGGGGCATCTTCGAGCTCGAGGGCGACCGGATCGGCGAGCTCTCGGCCCGCCAGGTCGGCAAGCTCGTGCCCACCTACCAGCCGACCGCCGACAACCCGGAGAACTACGGCTGCGGGTTCCTGGCCGACGGAAGGATCGTCACCACCGACATCGGCGACCAGGTGAGCGGCGCCAACGGCCAGCTCATCGTGTGGTTCCCGCCGTTCGAGTCCCGCGACGTCGGGTACTGCAAGCTCGACGTGACGCTCCCGACCGCGCAGAGCATCCTCGTCGACGGCGACTCCGTGTACGTCGCGGCCGCGCGCGGCGGGGTGTTCCGGTACGACGCGACGACGTTCCCGACCTCCCCGGCGCCCGAGGACGGCTGCGACGGCGAAGACGGCACCGGCGCGCCGCTCGCCACCGGCGTCACGCGCGAGCAGTTCCTCTCCGCCGACGACACGAACGGGATCGCCACCCCCGCCGGCCTCGCGCTCGGCCCCGACGGCCAGCTCTACGTGTCCAGCGTGTTCAACGGGGTGATCTCGGAGTTCACGCGTGACGGCACGTTCGTGCGGCGGGTGCTCGAACCGCCGGCCGGTGAGACGCTCGGCGAGCGGCCGTTCACGACGGGCACGCCGCTCGGCATCGGCGTCGGCCCCGACGGGACGCTGTATTACGCCGACATCGGCATCGTCGTCTCCGAGGGCGGCGTCGGCCCCGGCGAGCGCACGGGCACCGTGCGGCGCATCCGCTTCGCCGACGGCGAGCCGCAACCGCCCGAGACGATGGCCGACGGGCTCGCCTTCCCCGACGGCATCGGCGTCTGGGTGCCGTAGTCCCGCTCAGGCGCGGCCGGTCGGGGCGACCGCGCCGGCGGGGTCGCCCGCGGGGTTCTCCGGCGCGCCCACGGGCGCGTACCCGGCCGCGGCACGCGCCGCGAGCTCCTCGCCCGGCACCGCCCGCGACCACAGCCAGCCCATCGCCGTGTCGCAGCCGAGCGCCCGCAGGTGCGCGACCTGTTCCGGGAGCTCGACGCCCTCGGCCGTCACCTTCATGCCGAGCGCGTGGCCCATCGTCACGACCGCCTGGACGATCGCGACGTCCGCCGCGTGCGACTCGATGCCCGTCACGAACGACCGGTCGAGCTTCAGCACGTCGATCGGCAGCTCCTTGAGGTACGAGAGCGACGAGTAGCCCGTCCCGAAGTCGTCGATGGCGACGCGCACCCCCAGCGAACGCAGCTCGTGGAGCCGGGCGCAGGTCGCCTCCAGGTCGGTGACCGCGGTGCGCTCGGTGATCTCGATCTGCACGCAGCGGGGGTCGACCGCGCTCTCCCGCAGCGCGTCGGTGACGCTCGCCACGACGTCGGCCTGGTGGATGAAGCGCGGCGAGAGGTTGACGCTCACGACGAACGGCCGCCCGTTCGGGCGCGCCCCCGACCACCGACGCGCCCAGTGGCACACCTCGCCGAGCACGTGACGGTCGATCGCCACGATGAGGCTCGACTCCTCCGCGAGCGGCACGAAGGTGTCGGGCTCGAGCAGCCCCCGCCGCGGGTGCTCCCAGCGGACCAGCGCCTCCGCCCCCACCACCTGGCCGGTCGCGAGGTCGACCTCGGGCTGGAAGAGGACCCGCAGCTCGCCGTGCTCCAGCGCGCGCCACAGGTCGGCCTCGAGCTCGAGTCGCTCGACGACCTCGGGCGCCGACGACGGGTCGAACAGCTCCCAGCGGGCGCGGCCGTTGTCCTTGGCGCAGTACATGGCGAGATCGGCCTGGCGGAGCACGTCGCTCGCGCGGTCGGCGCCGGCCGACACCGCGATCCCGATGCTCGCCGAGAGGAACAGCTCGTGGTCCTCCACGCGCACGGGCGGACGGAGGCGCTCCCGCACGCGCTCCGCGACCGCGATCGCCGCGCGTCGGCACCGTCGACGTCGGTGAGCAGGATCGTGAACTCGTCACCGCCGAAGCGCGCGACGACGTCCTGCGGGCGCACGCACGTGGTCAGCCGTTCGGCCACGGTGACCAGCAGGCGGTCGCCGACCTCGTGGCCGAGGCTGTCGTTCACGAGCTTGAAGCGGTCGACGTCGAGGAACAGCACGGCGACGCGGCCCGCGCGCCGCTGCGCGTCGGCGAGCGACTGCTCGAGCCGGTCGAGGAAGAGCCAGCGGTTCGGCAGCTTCGTCAGGGCGTCGTGGTGGGCCTGGAACCGCAGCTGCTCCTGCGCGCTCCGGCGGTCGGTGACGTCGCGGATGTTGCACACCATGCCCCCGACCGCCGGGTCGGCGAGCCGGTTCGACACCCCGATCTCGAACCACCGGTACGTCCCGTCGGAGTGCACCATCGGCACCTCGATCCAGGCCACCGCGCCGGGGCGTGCCACGAGCGACTCGAAGAACTCGATCGCGCCCGCCGCGTGGTCCGGGTGGAGTGCGTCGTGGAGCCGCCGGTCCGTCGACTCGAGGTCCTCCCAGCCGAACAGGCGGGCCGTCGTCGGGCTCGCGTAACGGAGCGACCCGTCCGCGCCCAGCACGACGATCGCGTCGGACGAGTGCTGGACGAGCGCCCGGAAGCGCGCCTCCGATCGGGCGAGGAGCGCCTCGGCCCTCGACATGCGGTCGTGGTGGAGCCCGAGCGTGACGATGATCAGCCCGGCGCCGAGCGTGGACAGGACCGCGAGGCCGTACCCGGCGGGCCGGGGCAGGAGCGACTCGACGATCCCGGTCGCGACCGCGAGCTCGCCGGCGGCCGCGGACAGGAACGTCGCGACGATCGCGGGCCTGATGGCGCGCCGCCCCTCGACCCGCAGGGCGTCCGCCGCCAGGAACACGTACCCGACCGCCAGCGCGGCCCCCCAGCCGAGCAGGTACATGAAGACGGTGGCCACGGCGATCGTCGCGCCGACGAACGCCCACATCCGCGGCGCGGGGCCGCCCGGCACGACGACGAGGCGGCCCGCCGAGAGCAGCACCGTCCCGGCCGCGAGCCAGCCGAGCAGCAGGGCGACCGGCGTCGGCGCGACCAGTCCCGCCGCGCGCAGCACGGCGACGACGGGCGTCAGCGCCGCGACGATCGCGAGGCCCGGCAGCACCGTCCGCCACCAGACGCGCAGCAACGGCTCGGCGCGTGCGCGCGCAACGCCCGGCGGCCCGGTCCTGCCCATCGCTGGCGGTATCGGCGGCGGCCCGCGGCCGCTTGACCGGGGACGGGGCCCGGGGGCGGCGCCCTGGCTAGCATCCGGCGCGGCGGGCGGACGGCCGGGCCGGGAAGGCCCCGCCGGCACGGATCGAGGACCGGACGATCGGAGCGGCGACGGTGACGGTGCGGTGCCTGGCAGTCGGGGCGGCGGCGCCGCGGACGCGCCTCGCCGCCGCCGACGTCGCAGCCGCGTGGGGTCGCGCGGGCGGCCGCCAGCGCGTGGCGGTGTGCCCGCCCGACGAGGACACGCTGACCCTCGCGTGGGAGGCCGCCACCGCGGCGCTCGCGGCCGCCGGGGTCGAGGCCGGGCGCGTCGACGCGGTCTTCTGGGGCACGAGCCGCCCGCCGTTCGCCGAGGGCCCGAGCCTTGCGTACCTGGCCGCGGCGATCGGCTGCTCGCCGCACGCCGGCGGCGCGCTGTGCGCGGGTTCCCCCCACGCGGGGATGGACGCCCTCACCACGGGCGCCGACGCGGTCGCCGCCGGGTCCGCGCGCCTCGCGCTGGTGGTCGCGTCGGACGCGCTCCGGCCCGGCCCCGGCACCGCGTTCGAGGCGCGCTGCGGCGCCGGCGCCGCCGCGATCGTGCTGGGTGCGTCCGGCGGCACCGCGAGCCTCGGCGCGCGCGTCACGCGGACGCGCCCCCATCTCGACCGCTACCGCGGTGACGGCGAACCGGTGCTGCGCGACCTGTACGACGCGCGGCTGTTCCGGGAGCAGGTGTTCCTGCCGACCGTCGTCGAGGTCGCGCGCGCGCTCGGGTCGTTCGAGCCGCGCGCCTGGTCGCTGCCCGACCCCGACGGCCGGCTCGGCCGCGCGGTGGCGGAGCAGGCCGGCACCGGCACGCCCGTGTCGGGCGGCGTCTACGCGGCGGTCGGCGACACCGGCGCGGCCGCGGCGCTGCTCGGCGGCGTGGGCGCGCTCGACGCGCCGGGCGTCGTGGCGATCGTCGGCACCGGCGGTGGCCGCACGACCGGCGTCCTCGTCGACGTGGAGGCCCCCGTGCCGGGCGCGGCGCTCGTCCCCGACGCGCTCGCCGGTGACGAACCGATGTCGTACGCGGCGGCGCTGCGCGCCCGCGGCGTGCTCGGCCCGGCGGGCGAGACGGTGCCGATGGGCGTGCCGCCCGAGAGCGCCATGTTCGTGCGCGGCGCCGACGAGATGCTCGGCCTGCTCGGCGGACGCTGTGTCGACTGCGGCACGATCAGCACGCCGCCCTCGGTCCACCCGGCCTGCGTCGCGTGCGGCGGCCCCAAGCTCGAGCCGGTCCCGATCGCGCGCTCCGGCACCGTGCACACCTACGTCGTCAACCACACGATGCCGGCGCCGTTCGAGGCGCCGCTCCCCCTGGCGGTGCTCGACATGGACGACGGGGCGCGGCTGATGCTGCAGGTCGTCGGGGACGGCACCGACCTCACGATCGGCACGCGCGTGCAACTCGTGCTGCGCAAGTACGCGCACGAGCGGGGCGCGCCCGTCTACGGGTTCAAGGCCCGTGCGGTACGGACCCCGGGAGCGGGCACATGAGCTGGAACCGGGTCGCGGTCGTCGGCGCCGGCCTCATCAAGATGGGCGAGCTGTTCGACCAGAGCTACGAGCAGATGGCGGCCGGTGCCTTCGACGCCGCGGTCGCGAGCGTCGACAAGGGGTTCGAGCCCGCGCAGGTCGAGGCCGCGTTCGTCGCGACCCAGCGCGGCACGCTGTGGGGCCAGGAGGGCATCGGCGGCAACACCGTCCCCAGCGCGATCGGCCTCGCCGGCATCCCGTGCACCCGCATCGAGAACGCGTGCCCGTCGGGCTCCGACGCGTTCCGCGTCGGGGCGATGGCCGTCGCGAGCGGTGTGCACGACGTCGTGCTCGTGATCGGGGTCGAGAAGATGCGCGACAAGTCGACCGAGGAGGGGCTCCTGTCGCGCGCCGCCGCGGGCCACCCGATCTTCACCCGCGGCGAGACCGCCCCCGTGCTGTTCGCCCCGTTCGCGACCCGTCACATGCACGAGTTCGGGACGACGCGCGAGATGCTCGCGTCGGTCGCCGTCAAGAACCACTACAACGGCGCGCGCGATCCCTACGCGCACTTCCGCAACGAGGTGACGATCGAGGACGTCCTCGCGTCGCCGCCGGTGTGCCACCCGCTGCACCTGCTCGACTGCTGCCCGCAGACCGACGGGGCGGCCGCCGTGCTCCTGACCTCCGCCGAGCGCGCCGCGGAGTTCACCGACACCCCGGTCTACGTCGCCGGGTTCGGCGTCGCCACCGACCACCCCTACCTGCACGAGAAGGACAGCTTCACCGAGATCAAGGCGACGCGCCTCGCGGCACAGCGCGCCTACGCGATGGCCGGGATCACCCCGGCGCAGGTCGACTGCGCCGAGGTGCACGACTGCTTCACGATCACCGAGATCCTCGACATCGAGGACCTCGGCTTCTTCGAGAAGGGTGACGGCGGGCGCGCGAGCCTCGAGGGCGAGACCGCGCTGACCGGGCGGATCCCCGTGAACACCTCGGGCGGGCTGCTCGCCAAGGGGCACCCGATCGGCGCGACCGGGGTCGCGCAGATCACCGAGTGCTGGTGGCAGCTGCGCGGGGAGGCCGGTGAGCGGCAGGTGGAGATCCGCAACGGGTACGCGCTCCAGCACAATGCCGGCGGCCGCGGCTCGGGGGTCGCGGTCGTCAACATCCTCACCCGGAACCGGGACTGAGCGGTGCTCGTCGTCGAGAAGTCGGACGACGGCGTCGGGCGCATCGTCCTCGACCGCCCGGAGGCGAAGAACGCGCTCACGATCGAGATGCGCGACGGCATCGTCGAGGCGGTGCGCGACTTCCGTGCCGATCCCGCGGTGCGCGCGGTGCTGGTCACCGGCACGGGTGACGCGTTCTGCGCGGGCATGGACCTGTCGGCCTCGACGGTCGCGCGCGCGGGCACACCCGGCTTCTCGACCCGGTCGACGTCCGAGGCGTTGCGGGTCGGGGTGCAGGAGTTCGTCCGGGGGCTCTGGGAGCTCGACAAGCCGACGGTCGCGGCCGTCAACGGTGTCGCCGTCGGCCCGGGGGCACACCTCGCGCTCGCGTGCGACTTCGTGCTCGTGCACCCCGGCACGCGGTTCACGTGGTCGTTCGCGCGCTGGGGCCTCGTCGTCGACGCCGGCGGCGCGTACCTGCTCCCGCGCCTCGTCGGACTGCCCCGCGCCAAGGCGATGGTGATGCTCGGCGAGGGCGCGGCGGGCGAGGAGGCGGTCGCCGCCGGGCTCGCGTACCGCTGCGTCGCCGACGCGGCGTCGCTGCTCGGCGAGGCCGAGTCGCTCGCGCGCCGCCTCGCCGCCGGGCCGACCCGGTCGCTCGGCCTGTCCAAGCGGCTGCTCAACGCGTCGTTCGAGACCGACCTGCCCCGCTCGCTGGAGCTGGAGGGCCACTTCCAGGCGCTCGCGACCACGTCGCCCGACCTCGTCGAGGGCATGGCCGCGTTCCGCGAGAAGCGCGACGCACGCTTCACCGGCGAGTGACCGGGCTCCCGCGCGAGCAGCGCGTCGCGGCCTACGTGGTCGTCACCGACGCGACCGGCCGTCTCCTCCTCTGCCGCCTCACGGCGCGCACCGGACGCCCGGGGGCGTGGACGCTGCCCGGCGGCGGCGTCGAGTTCGGTGAGCACCCCGAGGACGCGGCGCGCCGCGAGCTGCGCGAGGAGACAGGGCTCGACGCGCGCATCACCGAGTTGCTCGCGGTCGACTCGATCCGCGCGCCCGTCACGACGCCCGCGGAGGGCACCCGCGACTCGCACCGGATCCGCATCGTCTACCGCGGCGAGGTCGTCGGTGGCAGCCTCCGTCCGGAGCACGACGGCACGACCGACCTCGCGGCCTGGTTCACGCGCGCCGAGGCCGAGGCGCTCCCGCTCGTGGAGCTCGGCCGGCTCGGCGCGCGGCTCGCGTGGCCGGAGCCCGGCTGAGCCACCACGCGATCTGGCGTGCCGTGCCGGGGCGCCCGTAGCCTGACGCCCCGTCGGTCGGCGGTGCCGGGACGAGGGAGCAGTGGTGGGTCTGTTCGACGGGAAGGTCGCGATCGTCACGGGCGCGGGCCGGGGACTCGGCCGCAGCCACGCCCTGCTGCTCGCCCGCGAGGGCGCGGCCGTCGTCGTGAACGACCTCGGCGGCGCGAGCACGGGCGAGGGCGCCGACACCACGCCGGCCCAGCAGGTCGTGGACGAGATCACGGCCGCAGGCGGGCGCGCCGTCGCCAACTACGACAGCGTGTCGTCCTGGGAGGGCGCCGAGCGGCTCGTACGCCAGGCCGTCGACACCTTCGGCGGCCTCGACGTGCTCGTCAACAACGCCGGGATCCTGCGCGACAAGATGAGCTTCAACATGGACGAGGCCGATTGGGACTCGGTCATCGACGTCCACCTGAAGGGCCACTTCGCACCGTCGCGGTTCGCGGCCGCGTACTGGCGGGCGCGCTCGAAGGAGACCGGCGCCCCCGTCGACGCCAAGATCGTCAACACGGCGTCCGAGTCGGGCCTGTACGGCAACGCCGGCCAGGTCAACTACGCGGCCGCCAAGGCGGGTATCGCGTCGATGACGATCGTGATGGCGCGCGAGCTCGAGCGCATCGGTGTGCGCGTCAACTGCATCTGCCCGGTCGCCCGCACCCGCCTCACCGAGGCGCTCGGCGGCGACCTGATGAACCCCAAGGAGGGCGAGTTCGACCGCTTCGCCCCCGAGAACGTGTCGGCGGTCGTCGGCTGGCTGGCGTCCGACCTCTCGGCGGGCGTGACCGGGCAGGTCGTGAAGGTCATGGGCGGTGTCGTCCAGCTCCTGCGCGGCTGGCGGCCCGTGACCGAGGCGACCGACGACCGACCGTGGACCGTCGAGGCGATCGACCGCGTCGCCGGCACGTTGTTCGCGCGCACCGATCGCGGCGTGCCGCCGTTCATGCCCGCCGTCGGGGACGTGTGATCCCGCCCGTCCGGGGCGCGTTCCTCGAGGCCGCGGACGCCGCGCGCGCGCTCGTCGCGGCGCCCGCGACCGAACGGCGCTGGCGGGAGCCGGGCGCGTCGGCCGGCACCGGGATCGCGGCGCTCGCCGGCCGCCTCGCCCGGCACGTCGTCGTCGTCGAGGAGGTGTCGCGCGCGAAGCCGCCGCGGCGCGCCCCGGCGGCCAACGCGCCGCAGTACCTCGTCGCCGCGCCGCCCGAGGAGCCGCCGCCCGTGACGGAGGGACCGGGCCCGCTGCTCGCGCGCGTCGACGAAGCGCTGGCGTCGCTGCGCGGGCGGCTGGGGGCCCTGGCGCCCGGCCACGTCGTCCCGGCGCCCGGCGCCGTCCCGATGCTGCTCGACGAGTACCTCGTCACGCGCATCGTCGGGCTGGTCGTGCACGCCGACGACCTCGCGTCGGGCCTCGGCGAGCCGGCGCCCGCGTTCGGGCCGGTCACGACGGCGTGCGCGATCGGGTGCCTCCTCGAGGTCGCCCGCCTGCGCTCCGGCGACCTGTCGGTGGTGCGGGCGATGGTGCGGCCGGGACGCGACGACCCGCCCGCGATCCCGTTCCGGTTCCCCTGACGCCCCGCAGCGCGACCCGTGCGTACACTGCGCGCATGACGACGGTCGCGCCCACCACCGCGCTCGCGCTCGAGGACATACGCCTCGGCGAGCTCGAGACCTGGATGCGCCCCGATCGCGAGGGGATCTTCGCCAAGCTCCGCGACGAGGCGCCCGTGAGCTTCCACGCGGAGCCGGTGCCACCGCCGGAGTCGACGTTCCCGCAGGGTCCCGGCTTCTGGGCGGTCACGCGGTACGCGGACGTGATGCAGGTGTCGCGCGACCCCGACACGTTCCGCTCCGCGCCGAGCGTCAACATCCCCGACATCCCGCCGGAGATCGCGGAGTGGCTCGGGTCGATGATCAACATGGACGCGCCGAAGCACACGAAGCTGCGGCTCATCGTCAACCGCGGGTTCACCCCCCGCCAGGTCGCCCGCATCGAGGAGACCGTGCGCCGCCAGGCGGCCGAGATCGTCGACCGCGTCGCACCGATGGGCGAGTGCGACTTCGTCGCCGAGATCGCCGCGGCGCTGCCGCTGCAGATCATCTGCGACATGATGGGCATCCCCCGGGAGGACAACCGGCGGATCTTCGAGTTGACGAACGTCATCCTCGGCGTCGGCGACCCCGAGTACGTGCAGTCGATGGACGACCTCGTCGGGGCGGGCATGGAGCTGTTCCAGTACGGGTTGGCGCTCGCCGAGGACCGGCTCGCGAACCCGCGTGACGACATCACGACCGCCCTGATGCACGCCGAGATCGAGGACGAGCAGGGGCGTCACCGGCTCAGCGCGAGCGAGCTCGGGTCGTTCTTCCTCCTCCTGGTGGTCGCCGGGAACGAGACCACCCGCAACGCGATCAGCCACGGCATGCTCGCCCTCACCGAGCACCCCGACCAGCGCCGGCACTGGGTCGAGGACTTCGACGCCGTCGCGCCCAGCGCGGTCGAGGAGATCGTGCGCTGGGCGACGCCGGTGATCCACTTCCGGCGCACCGCCGCCCGTGACACCGTTGTCGGCGGCCAGGAGATCCGGGCCGGCGAGAAGGTCGTGATGTTCTACAACTCCGCGAACCGTGACGAGCGCCATTTCCCGGATCCGTACCGCTTCGACGTGACGCGCACGCCGAACGAGCACGTCGGCTTCGGTGCGGGCGGCCCCCACTTCTGCCTCGGCGCGAACCTCGCCCGCCGCGAGATCCGCGTGATGTTCGAGGAGCTGCTGCGCCGCCTGCCCGACATCGAGGTCACGGGCGAGCCCGCGATGCTCCAGAGCGCGTTCATCCACGGCATCAAGCGGATGCCGTGCGCGTGGCACACCGTCCGCTGAGTCCGCGACCGGGCGCGCCGTCACGCTAGGGTCGGACCTGACACCGACGTCAGGTCCGAGCAGCGGGGGTGGCGCGCGTGAGGTTGGCCTGGGGGCCGCAGGACGAGGCGTTCCGTGCCGAGCTCGTCGCGTTCCTCGACGAGCACACGCCGCCCGAGGCGCGCGCCGGCGCCGACTTCATGGGCGAGTACTCCGGCGACGAGATCGTCCCGCAGTGGCTGCGCGACTGGCAGGCGACCCTGTTCGACCACGGCTGGATGATCCCCGGCTACCCGCCGGAGCTGGGAGGGCGCAACTGCACGCCGGTGCAGACGCTCATCTACCTCGAGACGATGGCGGAGCGCCGGGTCCCGCGCTCGGGGCACTTCCCCGGCTACGCGATCGTCACCCCGAGCCTCCTCGAGTACGGCGACGACGCGCAGCGGGCCCTCGCGCCCGCCGCCGCCCGCGGCGACACGGTCTGGTGCATCGGCATGAGCGAACCCGACGCCGGTTCCGACCTCGCGGGCCTCAAGACCCGCGCCGAGCTGCGCGGCGACCACTTCGTCGTCAACGGCCAGAAGGTGTGGACCTCGTACGCGCAGATCGCCGACAAGTGCTTCTGCTACGTGCGCACCGACCCCGCCGCGCCCAAGCACAAGGGGATCTCGGTGCTGATCATCGACATGGACTCCCCCGGCATCGAGGTCCGGCCCCTCACGCACATCACGCGCAAGGCCGACTTCGCCGAGGTCTTCTTCACGGACGTCGTCGTACCCCGCGAGAACCTCGTCGGGCCGCTCAACGGCGGGTGGGCCATCACGCAGGGATCGCTCGCGCACGAGCGGGCCGGGCTGTGGGTCGAGGGCGTCGCCCGCTTCGAACAGACGGTCGGCGCGCTCGTCGAGCTCGCGCGCCGCACGGGGCGCGACCGCGACCCGGTCGCGCGGCGCCGGATCGCCGCCGCGTACGAGCTCGCGACGAGCCTCCGGGCGCTCGGCTACAAGGGCTTCGCGTCCTACGCGCAGGGCAGCAGCGCGCCCGAGCACTCCTACATGAAGCTCGCGACCTCGGAGGCGGGCAAGGCCGCCTTCGAGCTCGGCATGGAGCTGTGCGGCGCGTACGGCGCGGTCACCGATCCCGACCGGGGACAGGAGGCCGGGCGCTGGGTCACCAGCTTCTTCGTGTCGTTCGCGAACACCATCGCGGGCGGTTCGTCGGAGATCCAGCGCAACATCGTCGCCCAGCGGGTGCTCGGGCTGCCGAGGGGCTGACGTGGACTTCACCCCCACCGAGCACCAGACGCTCCTGCGCGAGACGCTCCGCAAGCTGCTCGAGCGCGAGTGCCCGGCCGCCCTCGTCCGCGCGCACGTCGACGACCCGGGCGTCCACGAACCGCTCTGGACGCACCTGCGCGAGTACGTGGCGCTCGGCACGGGCCCGGCGACCGACTGCTGCCTCGCGCTCGAGGAGACCGGCCACGCCGCCGCGCCCGGCCCGTTCCTCGCGACCGTCGGCCTCTACACGCCCCTCACGGGCGACGAGACCCCCGGGACGGTCGCGATCGCGGGATCGGCCGGCGAGTGGCTGCCCAACGACGAGCCGGTCAAGACGTTCGTCCTGGAGGCCGACCGGGTCGAGCGCATCGCGGTCGTCTGCCCCGGCCCGGCGGTCGCGGTGATCGAGCGCCCCGGGCCGGAACGGTTGCGGCCCGTCGCCACGGTCGACTTCTCGCGGCGGGTCTTCGAGCTCGACACCACCGGCCTCGCCCTCGAGGCCCGCCCACTCGAGCGCGGGGCCTTCGACCGCTGGCGGGCCCGCGCCTACGCGTCGATCGCGGCGGAGATGGTCGGCACCGCCCGCCGGATCCTCGGGATGGCGCTCGACCACGCCCGGCACCGTCACCAGTTCGGCGTGCCGATCGGTTCCTTCCAGGCGATCCAGCACAAGCTCGCCGACATGTCGCTCGCGCTCGAGCGGGCGACCGCGGCCGTGCACTACGCCGCGATGACGGTCGACGCCGGCCACCCGGACCTGTTGCGGGCCGCCCACGCCGCCAAGGCCGCCGCCGGCGACGCCGCCCGGCGGATCCTCAAGGACGGGATCCAGATCCACGGCGGCATCGGCTACACGTGGGAACACGACCTGCACCTGTACCTGCGCCGGGCGACCGCCGACGAGTACCTGCTCGGCACGACCGGGTGGCACCTCGACCGCCTCGCCGACCTCCTCTTCGCCTGAGCCGGGCCCCCGGCCGCGCCACGGGCGCGCGCGTCCGGACGTGTGACGCTGTCCACATCGTCCCGGATGTCCGTTCCGGGCGCTACAGGTGGTCCGCGACGGGGCCGACAACGCACCCGTGACCGGCGGGAACCGGAGTGGGGGCCACGGACCCGGCAGCGCGCGGCGGGCGATCCCGCCGGCCGACGAGCGCGGCGCGACGCTCGTCGAGGTCGTCCTGACGGTGATCCTCGTGGGCCTCGTCGTCGTCACGCTCGTGTCGGCGCTGTTCACGATGACGGTCACCTCCGATCGCCACCGCCGCCTCGCCGTCGCGGACGCCGAGCTGCGTCGCTACGCGGAATGGCTGCGCGCCCGGCCGTACGTGGTGTGCGCGCCCGCGGGCCACACGTCGCCCTACGGCTTCGACGCCCTCGACGATCCCGGTGTGCCGGCCGGCCTGACGGCACGCGTCGTCGGCGTCGAGCTCTTCCGGTACGACGACCCCACGGAGGGCCTCGCCGGCGAGTGGGTCGCGGTCGCGCCGGATTGCGGCGCCCCGGGCGGCCAGGTCGACGAGGGTCTCCAGCGGGTCGTCGTCGAGCTCGAGTCGGGCGCGGGCGCCGACGGCTCGTTCACCCGGACGGTCTCGCTCGTCAAGCGCACGACGGAGCTGAGCTCGTGAGGCCGGGCGGCGCACGGCGCCCCCCGGCCCGCACGCGGGCGCGCCGGGGCGAGCGGGGCAGCACCCTCGTGTTCGTCCCCGTGATGATCGTCGTCGTGGCGGTCGCGGGGAGCGCGCTGCTCGAGCTGCAGCAGGTCGGGCTGCAGGCGCACCGCATCGAGTCGGACCGGCGGGTCGAGGACCTCGACGCGGAGAGCGCGATCGCGATGGCGCTGCACGGCGTGCGGACCCGGCCCGACTGGGGCGTCGTGACCGCGGGCGGCCCCTGCTCGGAGCTCGACCACGACCTCGGCACGTTCCGGGTCGGCCCGGACGGCGAGGACCGGGAGATCCGGGTCGAGTGCGAGCCCGCCGCGACGAGCGGCCTGCCCGCGAGCGGCGCCCCCGACGTGCTGCCGAACGCGGTCTTCACGGTCGGCGGCGCGACCGGGTTCGGCAACGAGGGTCACCCCGTCGACCCGCCGGGCGACGACGACGCGCTCCCGTTCTGCCACGACTGGCAGGCCGCGACGAGCAACCCGGTGTGCGAGGCCGGCCTGTACATCGGGCCACGCGAGGACCAGGGCACGTCGATGGGGGGCGTGCTCGTCGGCGCGACCGGTGCGGCCGGCGACCCGCCGGTGGTGCGGTCGAACTCGTCGGTCATGATCCGGCCCGGCGGCGACCGCCGCCTGAGCGTCGGCGGCGACGTCGTCGCCCGCTGGGAGTGCGACCCGGAGGGCCGCGTCCGCGCCGGCTACGCGGCGACGATGTCGGGCTGGGTGCTCCACGAGACGTGGGACAACGCCGCATCGCTGCACTGCCTGTCGCCGTCGGCCGGCCGCGGCTCGGAGGCCGCGCTGACCGACTATCGCCGCTACCCCCACCGGCTGGCGGGTTGGGCCGAGGACGACGACGGCGACGGCCGCGGCGACCCCTCCGAGGTCGTGATCGACACCGCCACGCTGCCGAACGGCTCGACGCCCACCTGCGTGCCCGGCGTGACGAAGGTCGCGAAGTTCAGCCCCGGCTACTACGCCGATCCGGCCGCGATCAACACGGTCGTGCAGTGCAGCGGGATCGAACTGGTGTGGTTCGAGCCCGGCACCTACTACTTCGACTTCCCGAGTGCGGCCGTCCCCTGGGCGTTGCCCGGCCCCAACGTGCAGATCGTCGGCGGCACGCCCAACGGCTGGACCTACACGACCGGCGCGGCGGCGCAGGCCGACAAGCTCATGGTCCCGCAGGCCACGAGCGCCACGTCGAACTGCTGCGCGGCGCTCGAGTACATGTTCGACATCGACAGCTACTCGGGGTACGCGGTGCGCAACAGCGGCGACGGCACCGCGACGGCGAGCGTCACGTTCACCGGGTTCGAGACCCCGGTCCCGTCGGGCGCGGCCGCCTTCACCGAGGTCACGCTCGACTTCGCGCACGCAGCCCCCAGCCGCGCGATCGACTACGACACCGGTTATCCGCGCCTGGTGATCTCGTCGTCCGGCAGCGGCTGGGGCGACTGCGTCGTGCCGCTCACGCGCACCGCCGCGGTCTACACGGAGGACGGCACGATCGCCCAGCCCCCGATCACGCTGACGGGCGGCTGCCCCGGCACCGGATGGTCGAGCTTCGCGTCGAGCGGCGGTTGGAACCCGGCCCGCCTGAACGGGCTGCGCGTCGAGTACCAGATGCGGCGCGCGCCCGGGCAGACGGCCGTCGGCCAGGTCGACGGGCTCCGCGTGCGGGTCGACTACACGGGCCGCCCCGCGCCGTCGTACCCGGGCGGGTGCGACCCGACCAGGGCGGGCGTGCAGTTCGTCCTCGGCGGCGAGACCCGGCTCGCGTGGAACGCGGCCTCGGGCGACACGACGCGCTGGATCGAGCTGTGCGGCAGCCGCACCGCCACCGACAAGTACGGGTTCGCGATCTACGCCCTGCCCGAGAGCTACGGCCGCGCGGGCGAGGCGAACCTCGTACCTCCCCCGAGCGTCGTCGAGACGCGCGAGCTGGCGGGCACGCAGTACCCGGCGCCCGGCGGGGTCACGGCCTCGGGCACCGGCGTGACCTGGACCCAGTACGGCACCCCCGCCGACCCCGACGGGGCCGGCCCCCTGCCCGCCGCACACGGCCTCCAGCGGGTCGACGGCGCCGGCTGGCGCGCGACCTGGTCCGGCAGCCGCACGGCGACCCTCCGGGTACGGCTCCCCGACCTCGCGGCGATCGAGCCGTCGATCGCGAACGCCCGGATCGAGCGGGTCGAGCTGCGCGTCCACCACCGCGAGCAGGGGGCCGCCGGCGTGTACTCGAAGGTCGTCGCCCGGGTGTACCCGCAGGCGGGCGGCTCGACGTGGGCGTCGGACTCGCCCGGCGTGCCCGCCGCCCTGCGTCCCGCCGTGAGCGGCGCGGCCGGCGGCGTGACGTGGGCGTTCGGCCGCTACGACGACCCGGCGGGCGGACCGCGCCCGAACCCGGACTGGCCCGTCGAGCGCGTCCTCGGGCGGGGCAACCACCTGAACACGCCGGCACGGCTGTCGGGGGCCGACCTCGAGGTCGAGTTCCAGAGCTCGACCGCGGCGGGCGACCGCCTGGTCGAGGTCGACAGCATCGAGCTGCGCGTCGAGTACCGGCCCGCGCGGTCGCTGCGCCCGCTGCGCGGCTGCCTCACGACGCGCGTCGCCGACCTGAGCACGGTGGAGGCGGTCGGCGTCGACCGCGACTTCACCGGCTCGGCCGACGCCGCCTACATCGCCGGGAACAGCATCGCGACGGGCGACCACCAGGCCTGCCCGCTCCTCGTGATCGAGAACGGGCCGAAGCTGCACGTCGCCGGCAGCATCTTCGCCCCCACGGCCGCCCTCGACGTGCGCGGCGACGACAACGACGCGCCCTACGCGCTGGGCGGCGTCGTCGCCCGGCACGTCACGATCTTCCGGAACACCAACGCCCGCCAGCACCCCGCGTTCGGCGGCGGCGGCGAGTTCCAGCGCCTCGACCGCGAGATGACGTTCCGGGCCTACGACGCCGGGGGCCGGCTGCTCGCGACGCAACACGTCGTGTGCGACGACACCGACCGGCCGTGTGCCACCGCCCGCACGACCTCCTACCGACGCCGCGACGGTGCGCCATGACAGGCCGCCGGCGGCCACGCGACGAGTCGGGCTTCACGGTGGTGGAGATGATCACCTGCGTGGTGCTCATGGGGATCGTCGTCGCACCGCTCACCCTCGCGCTCCTCCAGGCGATCACCCTCGTGCCCGCCAACAAGGTGCGCACGCAGGCCGCGATCGACCGGACGTTCGTGCTCAACCGCTTCAGCGACGACGTCGCGAACGCGCAGGGCTTCCTCTGGGACCTGTTCCCGACGCGCGGCGAGCACGCCCAGGCGTGCCCCGCGACGGCGGCCGACGCCGTGCTCGCGTTCCCCTACTGGGGCGGCGACGGCGCGATCTACCGCGCGCGCTTCGCACCCGGGTCCGGGGCGACCGCCGTGCGCGTCACGCGCCAGCCGGTGACCGGCGGGGTCCCCCGCACCGAGTCCGACGTCCTGACCGGCTACTGCGTGCCGGGCGACGGCCAGGCCCCCGTCGAGGTGCACCGCATCGCGCCCGACCCGGCCGGCCTCGCCGGGCCTCCGTCGGAGTACGAACGGCTGCGGCTGCTCGTGCGCGTCCGGCCCGGGCCCGCCGACCCGGTGGAGGCCGTCGACCTCGAGGCGACGCTGCGCGTCACACCGTGACGGCCGGCGCCCCGGGCGGCACGCGATCAGCCGATGCGCCGGTCGCGCCCCTCCCACGCCCGCTCCCGCAGCCAGCGCTTCATCACCTTTCCGTTGGGGTTGCGGGGCAGCTCGTCGACGATCTCGACCTCCGCCGGCACCTTGAAGTCGGCGAGGTGTGCACGGACGTGCGCCTGCAGCGCGGCCGGGTCGACCGGCGACCGGACCTCCACCACGGCCCGCAACTGCTCGCCGTAGCGCTCGTCGGGAACGCCGAACACCGCGCAGTCGACGACCGCCGGGTGGCGGTACAGGACCTCCTCGATCTCGCGCGGGTACACGTTGACGCCCCCGCGGATGACCATGTCGGAGGCGCGGTCGGTCAGGTAGAGGTAGCCGTCGGCGTCGAGGTACCCGATGTCGCCGACGGTGAAGGCGTCGTCGCGCCAGGCCTGCGCGGTCTTGGCCTCGTCGCCGTGGTAGTGGAACCGGGCCCCGCCGGCCGGGCGCACGTACACGAGCCCGGGCTCGCCCGGCGGGAGGGGCTCGCCGTCGTCGCCGAGGACCCGGATCTCGACCCCCGGCCACGGCAAGCCGACGCTGCCGGGCCGCTCCAGCCACTCCTGCGGCGAGATGCGCGTCGCGCCCCCTTCGCTCGCACCGTAGAGCTCCCAGATCTCGGTGTGCGGCAGCGCCTCGATGATCCGGCGCTTCACCTCCACCGGGCAGGGCGCCGCGCCGTGCACGACCAGCCGCAGCGACGAGGTGTCGTGGCGCGCCCGCTCCTCCGGCGGCACCTCGAGGATGCGGATGAAGTGCGCGGGCGTCATGAAGCTCAACGTGACCCGGTGACGGTCGACGAGGGCGAGCCATTCGCGCGCGTCCCAGCGCGGGAGCACGACCGTGGTGGCGCCGACGTACAGCGCCGACATCACGAAGCCACCGGGGCCCGCGTGGTAGGCCGGTCCCGACAGGAGGTAGACGTCGTCGGCGGTCCAGCCCCAGAGCGCGACCTGCCCCTGTTGCGCGAGGCGCGCCCGGTCGCCGTCGAACGCGCCGTGCACCACGCCCTTGGGCCGGCCGGTCGTGCCCGACGTGTAGAACACGGGCGCGGCGAGCACCTCGCACGGCACGAGGTCGGCGCCGGCGGGCGGCGCACCGGTCGCCATCGCCTCGACGGCGTCCGGGTCGTCGAGCAGCACCTTCGCGCCGGAGTCGTCGAGGATGTAGCGGACCTCGTCGGGCTTGAGGTGCGTGTTGACGAGCACGACCGACGCCTGCAGCTTCGTCGCCGCCGCCCATGCCTCGAAGAAACCGACCGAGTTCGGGAGCATGATCGCGACCCGCTCGCCGGGCGCGACGCCACGCGCCGCGAGCGCGGCCGCGATCCGGTCGGAACGGGCGTCGAACTCGCCGTAGGTGACGGTACGCCCGCGCTCGACGAACGCGGGCCGGTCGGGGTTCGCCCGCGCGTGCGCCGACGGGCCGAGGGGTCCGGGGTCGCCCATGGCCCCAACTTCGCGCGGATCGGGCCCCGCGTGCCGCCCGCACCCGGCGCACGGGCCGGTGGTCGGCGCCGCCGGGCGGCGGTACACTCTGTGACACGCACGTCAGGTTCCGGCGCGCCCGGGCCCGGCGCGGGCCGAGCGGACGCGGACCGAAGGGGAGCGCATGACCCACGTCGACCTGGTACGGCTCGCCGGCAGCCGCGGGCGGATCACCGACTCGCCCACCGTCGACCCGGTGACCGCCGAGGTGATCCGCGGGGGCATGGAGACCGTCTGCTTCGAGATGGCGGAGTACGTCTCCCGCACCGCGACGACCCCGATCCTGAACCAGTCCAACGAGCGCAACGCCACCGTGCTCGACGCCCGCGGGCGCCTCGCGGCGCTGTCGGTCGGGATCCCGCAATTCATGCTGACCTCGACGCTGCCGGTGCGCTTCGCGCTCGACTTCCTCGGGGCCGACGAGTTCCACGAGGGCGACGTGTTCGTCGCGAACGACCCGTACCACGGGGGCGGCCACCTCCCCGACTACAACGTCTTCGCTCCCGTGTTCGCCGACACCGACGGCGGCGGTCGCCGCATGGTGCTGATCGCGAGCATCCAGTGCCACCACGGCGACACCGGGGGTGCGGTGCCCGGCGGGTACAACGTGACCGCCGGCGACATCTGGGGCGAGGGCGTGCGCTGGCCGGTCGTGAAGGTCGTCGACCGGGGCGCCGAGCGTCGCGACGTGCTGTACGCGCTGCAGGTCAACAACCGCATCCCGTCGTACATCGGCGACCTGCGCGCCCAGATCGGCGCGGCGCAGCTCGGCGCGCGGCGCCTCGGGGAGATCATCGACCGCTACGGCGCCCGCGCCGTCGAGGAGTCGGTCGACTACATGATCGACTACGCGGCCCGCCGCTTCCGCGAGGAGGTCTCGGCGTGGCCCGACGGGGTGTACGAGGCCGACGCGTACGTCGACCACGACCCGCTCGGCCACCCCGACGTGCACCTGCACGTGAAGGTGACCGTCGAGGGCGACACGCTCACGATCGACTTCACCGGGTCCGACACGCGCCCGGAGCTGCAGGCGTGGTCGACGTTCGGCAACACGCGCGGGTACACGGTCGGGCAGATCGCCGCGATGATGGACCCCGAGATCCCCAAGAACGAGGGGTTCTTCGAGCAGATCCGGCTGATCGTGCCGAAGGGCTGCGTGCTCAACCCGGAGCCCGGCAAGCCGGTGTCGGCCGGCACCCACCACCCGGGCGCCGACGTCGGCGAGGTCATCGCGAAGGCGATGCAGCACGTCCTGCCCGACCGGGCCGTCCCGCAGACCTACAAGACCGGCATCCCCACGATCATCGTCGGCATCGACCCGCGCACCGGGCAGCAGTTCACCGACCACTCGGCCGAGGTGTACGCGGGCTGGTGCAACGCCTCGAAGGGGATGGACGCCTGGGGGGCGCTCAACGCCAGTTTCGGGAACCTGTGGAAGGCGACCGCGGAGATCAACGAGTCGCTGTACCCCCACATCCAGTGGAGCCGCGACTACCGCACCGACTCCGGCGGGCCCGGCCAGTGGCGCGGCATCTGCGGCAGCCACTACGAGAAGGAGGTGCTGGTCGACGCGAAGGTGTACACCTACGTCGTCGGCATGAAGTACCCGATGCCGGGCATCTGCGGCGGCCGCGACGGCTCGCCGAACGAGATGATCATCCGCTACGGGTCGGACGACCCCTACCGCGTCGAGCACACCGCCGACTGGGTGCCGATCGCCGCGGGCCAGCGGATCATGTACGACTACGGCGGCGGCGGGGGCTGGGGCGACCCGCTCGACCGCGACCCGCAGGCGGTGCTCGACGACGTGCTCGACGAGTACGTGTCGGTCGAGGGCGCGCGGCGCGACTACGGCGTGGTGCTGACCGGGTCGCTCGAGGACCTCACGCTCGCGGTCGACGAGGCCGCCACCGCGGCGGAACGCGCCCGCCGGCGGCGGTAGTCCGGCCGGCCTCGGGTCCGTCGACGCATCGCCGGGGGAGCAGATGGGATATCGGGTCGGGATCGACGTCGGTGGCACCTTCACCGACCTGATCTGCGTCACGCCGGCCGGCGAGGTCGTGCTCGACAAGACGCCCACGACGCTGGACGACCAGTCGGTGGGCGTGATGAACGGCATCGCCGCGCTCGCCGAGCGCTTCGGCCTGGGCCTGCACGACTTCTGCGCGCAGCTCGACATCCTCGTGCACGGCACGACGACGGCCGACAACACGATGATCGAGATGAACGGCGCGCCGACGGGCCTGCTCGTCACCGAGGGCCACCGTGACGAGATCGAGCTGCGCCGCTGCCACAAGGAGCAGATCTGGGACCCGAACTACCCCGGCCCGCAGCCGATCGCCCGCCGCCGGGCCCGCATCCCGATCCCCGAGCGCCTGGACTTCGAGGGGCGTGTGGTGCTGCCCCTCGACGAGGAGGCCGTCCGGCGCGGCGTGCGCCGGCTCCAGCGCCTCGGCGTGCGGTCGATCGCCGTCATGTACCTGTTCTCGTTCGTGAACCCCGAGCACGAGCGCCGCACGCGCGAGATCATCCTCGAGGAGTTCCCCGACGTCGAGCACGTGTCGCTGTCCCACGAGGTGATGCCGCGGGGTCCGGAGTTCGAGCGCGTGTCGACCACGCTCGTCAACGCGTACGTGGCGCCGAGGATCGCCCACTACACCGGGCACCTGCAGGACGCGCTGCGCCGCGCGGGCTACGGCGGTCCCCTGCTCATCATGCAGTCGACGGGCGGCGTCATGCCCCCCGACTACGTCGCCCGCCGGGCCGTGTCGCTGCTCGCCTCCGGCCCGACCGGGGGCGTCATGGGTGCGACCCTCGCGGCGGAGCGGGCCGGCGCCGGCGACTTCGTCGCCGTCGACATGGGCGGCACGAGCTTCGACATCTGCCTCGTGCGCGGCGGCCGGCCCGAGATCAAGACGGACTGGAACTGGCGGTACCGCTACTACATCGGGCTCCCGATGGTCGACGTGCGCAGCGTCGGCGCCGGCGGCGGGTCGATCGCGCGCGTCCGCCAGGGCGCCCTGCTGGTCGGGCCCGAGTCGGCCGGCTCGTCCCCGGGGCCGGTGTGCTACGGGCGCGGCGGCACGCGCCCGACGGTCACCGACGCGGACGCGGTGCTCGGCTACCTGCCCCGTGACGGCTTCGCGGGCGGCCGCATGCGGCTCGACGTCGAGGCCGCGGAGGACGCGATCCGGCGCCACGTCGCC
Source organism: Acidimicrobiia bacterium (assembly GCA_026002935.1). GTDB lineage: Bacteria > Actinomycetota > Acidimicrobiia > IMCC26256 > PALSA-610 > BPGH01. The sequence continues at coordinate 1,951,450 of BPGH01000001.1, read as the reverse complement.
GAACCGCTCGGCCTGGACGTGACCGAGGCCGCGTGGGGCATCGCCCGCATCGTCAACGCGAACATGGCGAACGCGACGCGCAAGGTGCTCGCGGGCCACGGCGCCGACCCGCGCCGGCTGTCGCTCATCGCGTACGGCGGCAACGGCGCGGTCCACGCGTGGGCGATCGCGCAGGAGCTCGGCATCGACCGGATCTACGTCCCGAAGGCGGCGCCGGCGTTCTCGGCGCTCGGCGTGCTCGTCGCCGACTACGTCGTCGACCTCGTGCGCTCCTACGTCGTCCCCCTGTCGCAGGTCGACCTCGGGCGGGTCCGCGCGCTGATGCAGGAGCTGCACGACGAGGCCGCCAAGGAGCTCGAGCCGGCCGGCCTCGACGCGGGCCACACGACCATCGCGCTCCACGCGCAGATGTGCTACCCGGGCCAGAACTTCGACATGAGCGTCCCCGTGCCCGAGGGCACCGGCCTCGACGAGCCCGGACTGCTCGACCTCGCCGAGCGGTTCCACGACCAGCACGAGCGCGAGCGCGGCTTCTGCTTCCGGAACCAGCAGCCGCTGATGCGGGGGGTGCGGGTCGTCGCCCGCGGCCACACGCCCAAGCCCGACCACTTCGCCGAGACGGGCACCGTCACGGACGCGGCCCGCGCCCGCAAGGGCGAGCGCCCGGCGTTCTGGGGTGACCGGTGGGTCGAGACGCCCGTCTACGACGGCCCGGCGCTCGGCGCGGGGGCCGAGATCGCGGGGCCCGCCCTCGTCGAGGAGCCGTTCACGGTCGTCGTCGTCGGGCCGGGGACCGTCGCGCGCCTCGACGACCTGGGCGACTACGTCGTGACCCGCGCCTGACCCCCGCGCCCGGGCGCGGTGCCGCAGCCCGTCATCACGCGCCGCAGACGCGCGGTCCGCGGGGGCGACGCCAGCACGTCGGTGTTGTCGACCCACTGGTCGATAGCGCCCACTCCCCGCGGCAGGGCGGCGACGGCGGGGTCCCGGATCGCGGCGTACGCCGCGTCGGCGAACCGCTGCGCGTCGAGCACCAGGAACGGGCGGCCGAACTGGGGTCGCAGCGCCGTGTCGACCGCCTCGCAGAGCGCGAGCGCGTTGAACCGGGCGCCCATCGCCTCCGCGGCACGGCCGAGCGCGGCCTCCCGCCGCTGCCAGCTCGTCGCGCCGAGCGCGTGCGCGAGGTGCGGCCCGATCTCGCCGGCGCAGTCCAGCTGCTCGAACGCCCGCCCGAGCCACTTCGGGTAGGGCGCGTAGCGCCGCTCGACGAGGAACGCGAGCCGCACGAGGTCGCGCGCGACCCGGGCCGCGACGAGCCGCGAGCCGAGGTCGTCGCCGACCTCGCCGGCGCGGCCGACGAACGCCTCCTCGTGGGCGATCCGCTGCCACTGGCAGCCGAGCACGTAGCGCCACACGTCGTCGGGGGTACCAGGCGAGCGCGGCGCGCCGCGGCGCGAGCGCGCCCAGCCCGTCGTGGAAGACGCCGCCCGCGGTGACCGCGAGCAGCAGCTGCGTGGGCGTGGCGAGCCAGTCGTCGAGGGTGACGCCGTCGGCGGGATCGAACCCGAGGATCCGCCGGAACCATTCCTCCGGCGCGTGCACCTCGACCAGGTGGGAGACGTCGCCCTCCGCCGCGGCGACCGGCGCGGCGGCGCCGCTCGCGTCGGGGGCGAAGCTCGTGGACCAGCCGCGGAACGTCACCGGCAGCCGGCGGCGCAGCACCTCGGAGACCTCGGGGCCGAGGGTGCCGACCCGCTCGGACGCGACGAACAGGATCACGCGTGGCCCCCACCGGTGGTCGGTCGAGCGGTCGGTGTCGAAGCCGAGCACCTCGCTGCCGGGCCCGAGCAGCGCCGCCGAGTGCGCGAGCCCGGGGAACGCCGCGTCGAGCAGCGGCCGCACGATCTCCTCGTAGAAGCTGCGGGACAGCTCGAGCCCGGGGACGAACGGCGGCATCGCCGCTCGACGGTACCGCCTGGGTGCGTCACACTCGCGCCATGGAGACGGACGAGGAGCTGCCGACCGGCTACGGGCCGCAGACGCCCCCCGGCGACAACTTCCTCAACGACTTCGTGCAGGGCGAGGCCGACGCGTGGGCGGCGCTGAGCCGGGCCCGCGGCGACCCCGTCGTGGAGGACGCGCACCTCGGGATCATGATGGCCGACGGCGGGTCGCCGAGCGTATTCGGGAACCCGGTCGTCCTGCGCCGGCCGCTGCGCGCCGACGAGTGGCCCGCGGCGGCGGCCACGATGCACGCGTTCTTCGCATCGCGCGCCGGCGGGGACTTCCTCGTCTTCTCGGCCTGGCCGACACCCGACCTGCGGGACCTCGGCTTCGGCCTGGTCGGTCACCCGCCGGTCATGGAGCGCATGCCCGGACCGTCCGGAGGTGCCGCCCCGCCGGTCGACGGGCTGGAGATCCGCCCGGTCGCCGACGGGCGCGACGCCGCGGTCTGGGAGCGGGTCCTCGTCGAGGCCTACCCCGTCCCCGAGCTCCAGCCCTTCTCGCCGGGCTCGCTGCTCCCGGCCCCGGCGCTCGCCGCGCCCGGCTGGCACCACTGGGTGGGCCACCTCGACGGGGAGCCGGTCGCGACCGCGTCCTCCTTCGTCGACGACCGGCACGTCCGCGTCGAGTTCGTCTCGGCGCGACCGGACCGTCGCGGGCGCGGGGTCGGCGCCGCGATGACCGCCGCCGCCGGCGACGCCGACCCCGCCAAGCCCGCGGTCCTGATCGCGAGCGACCTCGGCCAGGGCGTGTACCGGCGGCTCGGCTACCGCGCCCTGGCGCGCTTCACGCTGTGGGCCGGCCACCGCGGCGCGCCCGCACCCGGCACCGCGTAGGGCCGGGTCCCCGGGGGCGTCAGATCCCGAAGCGGGCCGCGAGCACCACCGCGTACGCCTCCGGCGGCCCCTCGTGGGCGACCAGCGCCGCCTCCTTGCGCCCCGCCATGAACAGCACCAGCTCGCCGGGTGCCCCGGTGAGCGTCACCATCGGCCGCTCGTCCTTCACGACCAGCTCACGCCCGTCGGGCGTCCGCAACGTCAGCCCGACGCCGCGCAGGCGACGCCGCGCCAGGAACGCGCTCGTGCGCAGCGATCCCCACAGGACGTCGTCGAGCTCCGGGTCGGCCGGGCGCGGGCCCTGACCGCCGGCGCGCCGCACGTCCTCGTGGTGGACCCAGTTCTCGACGACGTTCACCGCCGCCATCGGCCCCAGGCGGAAGAGCCGGGGCGGCCCGCCGCGCAGCGCGGCGACCACCTGCGCGTAGCCGCGCCCCTTCACCTTCTCCATGACCCGCGCCGTGTGCCGGGCGAACGGCCCGGGGACGAGGATCCCCACCGCGGCGTCGGGGCGGGTCTCGCGCACGAGGAGGTGCGCGGCGAGGTCGGCGGTGAGCCAGCCCTCGCACAGCGTGGGCGCGTCCGGCCCCGCCGACTCGAGGGTCGCGCAGAGCGCGGCCCGCTCGCGGGCGAGGACCTCCCGGGCGCTCACGCGTAGGACCTCAGCTCGACGGTGTTGCCGTCGGGATCGCGCACGTAGACGCCCGAGGCGTACCCCTGCGCGCCGAACAGGCCATCGGCCCTCGCCGCACCGGGGAAGCGCGCCGCGAGCCCGGCGGGGTCGATCCCGCGTACCACGAGGCAGAAGTGTTGCACGTTCGTGCCGTCGGGGGGATCGGCCACGAGGTCGATGATCGTGGTCGGCGAGCACCGCACCGACGGGAACGGCGCGCGGCCGGCGCGCCACTCGTCGACGCGCACGGGCGCGAGGCCGAGCGTGTCCCGGTAGAAGGCGAGGGACCGCTCCACGTCGGCGCAGCGCAACACGATGTGGTCCAGCCCGACGACCTCGAAGTCCGCCACGGGCGCACCCTACCCACCCGCGCCGCTCCCACCCGCCCGCTCAGCGGGGCAGCCCGAGGATCCGCTCCCCGATGATGGTGCGCTGGACCTCCGAGGTGCCGCCGGCGATCGACGCCGCCTTCGACCACAGCCACTGGCGCTGCCAGAACCCGCCTCCCGGGTTCCGCTCCGCACCCCACCACAGCGGCGCGCCCGCCCCGACGACGTCGAGCGCGCGGGCCGACAGCGCCTGCGTCATCTCGGTCCAGGCGAGCTTCGTGACGCTCGACTCCGGCCCGGGCTCCACACCCTTGGCGAGCCGTGACAGGGTCCGCCAGTTGTGCAGCCGCAGCACCCGCAGCTCGACGTAGGACTGGGCGAGCGCGTCGCAGACCTCGACGTCGTCGAGCCGGCCCTCGCGCGCCGCGAGCTGCCACAGCTCGTCGAGGTACACCTCGTGCACGACCTGCTCCTTGAAGGGGAACGCGGTGCCGCGCTCGTGGGCCAGCGTCGTGTTGGCGACCGCCCATCCGCCGTGGAGGGCGCCGACGAGATGGTCGTCGGGCACGAACACCTGCGAGAGGAACACCTCGTTGAACTCCGCGTCGCCGGTGATCTGCACCAGCGGGCGGATCTCGACACCGGGAGCGTGCATGTCGACGACGAGGTACGAGATGCCCCGGTGCCTGGGGGCCTCGGGATCGGTGCGGGCGAGGCAGATCCCCCAGCGCGCGAACTGGGCGTACGACGTCCAGACCTTCTGGCCCGACACGAGCCAGCCGCCGTCGACGCGCTCGGCACGCGTGCGCAGCGACGCGAGGTCGGAACCCGCGTCGGGCTCGCTGAAGAGCTGGCACCAGATCTCCTCGGCGGTGAGGATCGCCGGGAGCCAGCGCCGCTTCTGCTCCTCGGTGCCGTGCGCGAGCAGCGTCGGGCCCGCGAGGTTGATGCCGACCCGGTTGACCGGCTGCGGCGCCCGCGACCGCGCGTACTCCATGTTGAAGATCGCGACCTGCACGGGCGACGCCCCACGGCCGCCGTACTCGGGCGGCCAGTGGATGCCGACCCAGCGGTCGGCGGCGAGCGTCGCCTGCCACCGCCGGCCGAACTCGACCTCGTCCTCGATGCGGGCGAAGCGCGGCGGGACCTCGACGTGCTCGGCCAGCCAGGACCGCACCTCGCGCGCGAACGCCTGCTCCTCCGGGGTGAAGGAGAGGTCCACGGCTAGAGGTCCCAGAACCGCTCGCGGCCGTGGCGCACGAACGACTCGTGCAGCGCGCGCTCGTCCTGCGCGGTGAGCTCGCGGTAGACGGGCTCGCCGCGGGCGCGCACGTACAACGGGTCGCCGCCGACGAGGTCGCGGCGGAACTTCTGGCGCACGAGCTCCCGCTTGACGATCTTGTTGGTGCCCGTGGTCGGCGGGTCGCGCAGGATCCGCACGTACCGGGGCCGCCACTTCGGGCCGATCGAGTCCTGTCCGTCGAGCCAGCGCGTGAACGCGCCCGGGTCGAAGCGCACCCCGTCCGCGAGGACCAGGCCCGCCATCACCTGGTCGCCGGCCTGGTCGTCGGGGACGCCGTAGACCGCCGCGAGCACGACGCCGGGCGCGTGCCGCAGGGCCTCCTCGATCGGCCCGGCCGGGAAGTTCTCCCCGTCGACGCGGATCCAGTCGGCGTTGCGGCCCGCGAAGTACAGGTAGCCGTCGGCGTCCTTGTACCCGAGATCGCCCGACCAGTACCAGCCGAAGCGCGTCGTCGCCGCGGTGGCCTCGGGGTTGTTGTAGTAGCCCTCGAACGGCCCGGCGCCCTGCGTGTTGACGATCTCGCCCACGCACTCGCCGGCGTTGAGCACCCGGCCCCGCTCGTCGAGCACGGCCCGCGGCTTCTCGCGGCCCTCCTCGTCGACCACCTTCACGTGGTCCGGCGCGAGCCCGAGGGCCCCGGCGCGCACCTCCGCGTCGCGGTTGACGGCCACGCCGCCCTCGGTCGCGCCGTAGGCGTCGATGACCTCGAGGCCGAACCGGGTGCCGAAGCGCTCGACGACCTCCGGTGACCCCTCGTTGCCGAACGCGACGCGCAACGGGTTGTCGGCGTCGTCGGGGCGCTCGGGCTGTGCGAGCAGGTACGCCAACGGCTTGCCCGTGTAGTTGAAGTAGGTGGCGCCGTAACGCCGCACGTCGGGCAGCCACCGCGACGCCGAGAAGCGGCGCCCGAGCGCGACCGCGCACGGCGTCACGAGGGAGGGCGCCCAGCCGACCTGCACGGCGTTGGAGTGGAACAGCGGCATGCAGACGTACCCGAGGTCGCCCGGCTGCAGGTCCATGATCATGCGCATCCGGTTGCCCGTCACCAGGAGCCGCCGCTGGGAGCAGATCACGGCCTTCGGCGCGTCCGAGGTGCCCGAGGTGAAGATCAGCGCCCAGATCGAGTCGACGTCGGGCTCGAGGCCCGGGTCGCCGGCCGCGGCCGGCAGCGCGTCGGTGAGCGGGTCGCCGAGCGCCGCGTCGGGGTCGTCGCCGTCGGCGAAGCGGCGCGACGTGAGCACCGGCGGCAGGTCGCCCGCGACCGGCTCCAGCAGCGCGACGTGGCGCGGCTCGGTGATGACGAGCGCGCAGTCGGTGTGGGTCACGTCGCGCAGCAGGTGCTCACCGCGGCGCGTGTGGTTGAGCCCGACGACCGCGGCGCCGATGAGGGCGGCGGCGCCGAACACGAAGAGGTAGTCGGGGGTGTTGTCGAGGAGCACCGCGACGTGGCGCGGCCCGCGCGCGGGCAGCCGTTCGTCGAGGAGGGCCGCGTAGCGGCACGACTCCTCGTAGTACTGCGCGTGGGTCCAGACCTCGTCCCCGAACCGCAGCGCGACGAGGTCGCCGTGCTCGGCGGCGTTGCGGCGCAACAGCGCGGCCGCGTTCGGCGCCACGAGGGGCGCCTGGCCGGGCGCCGGGACGGGCCGGGACCGCAAACCTGACATCGGCGTCAGATCCTAGGCTGTGGCCGTGGACCGTCACGACTGGGACGCCCGCTACGCCGGCGCACCGACGGTGTGGGGACTCGAGCCGAACCGGTTCGTCGCCGCCGAGTGCGCGGACCTCCCGCCCGGGCGGGCGCTGGACCTCGCGTGCGGCGAGGGGCGCAACGCCGTGTGGCTCGCGGCCCGCGGCTGGCGCGTGACCGGCGTCGACTTCTCGCCCGTCGCGATCGACAAGGCCCGGCGGCTCGCCCGCGACCAGGGTGTCGACGCCGACTTCCTGGTGGCGGACCTGCGCGGGTACGAACCGGCGCCCCGCGGCCACGACCTCGTGCTGCTCGCCTACCTCCAGGTGCCCGACGAGGACCGCCGCGTGATCCTGCCCCGGGCGGCGGCCGCCGTCGCGCCCGGCGGCGTGTTCCTGCTCGTCGCCCACGACCGCCGCAACGTCACGCACGGCACCGGCGGTCCGCAGGACCCGCGCGTGTGCTACGACGCCGGCGACGTCGTCGCGCTCCTCGGCGACCTCGTCGTCGAACGGGCGGGCGAGGTCACCCGCGAGGTCGACGGGCGGACCGCGATCGACGTGCTGGTGCGGGCCCGGCGCGCAACCGGCTGAGCAGCGGGATCACGGCGACCTTCTCGTCGGTCAGCTCCGACCACCGCAGCCGCGGCAGCCGGTGCCCGCGGCCCCGCGCGCACCGGATCGTCCGGGTCGGGGTGACGACCAGGTCCACGTGGACGTCGTGGGCCCCGGTCGGCACCTCGCCCGCGGCCAGCACCTGGCGGTCGTGCACGGTCGTGACGACGACGGTGTGCCGGTCGACCAGGCCGGCGGCGGCCGCGAGCGCGAGCTCGAGGTCGGCGAAGCCGCCGCCCTTGCCGAGCCGCTCCCCCGCCTCCGTCACCGCCACGCAGCCGGTCACGACGAGGTCGAGCGGCTCCATCGCCCCCATCGCGACCACGCGTGCCGAGCGGCGCGCCCCGGCGATGGTCGCGGCACGCCGCGGCGGGTCGGCGAGCGCCGCCGGATCGAGCACGAGGAAGGGGTCGGGCGCCGCGAGCCGCGGCACGGCCACGTAGAGGAGCTTGCCCTCCTCCAGGGCGCGCACGCGCACCGGGAGCTGCGGCGAGTCCGGGTTCGCCTTGACCGTGCGCGCCGCGCGCCACTCGTCGGTCGCGGCGAGCCGTTGCGCCGCGGCCTCGGCGCCGACGAAGTTCGGGATGCGGTCGCGCGCGCCCGGGAACCGGGCGACGCCGCGCTCCGACATGCGCTCCCACACGGCCTCCCGCAGTCGCGCCTTGGCGTCGAGGAGTGCCGGGTCCCCGCCCGCGTCGCGGTCGTGACGGCGTGGCATCGCCACGGCAGCGTACGCTCCTCGCCGTGGCCGCAGGCACGTGGGAGAGCCACCACGCGATCACGTCGTTGATGTACCGCTACGCCGAGTGCGTCGACGCGGCCGACTTCGACGGCATCGGCGCGCTCTTCGAGCACGGGTGCATCACGAACGAGGGCCACCCGGGCGCGGTCGAGGGCCGCGACGCGGTACGGGCGCTGTACGAGCGGGCGAACCGCGTGCACGACGACGGCACGCTGCGCACCCGCCACCTCACCACCAACGTCCTGGTCGACGTGGACGAGGACGCCGGCCGCGCGACGGCGCGCTCGGCGTTCGTCGTGCTCCAGGCGACGCCCCGGCTGCCGCTGCAGGCCATCGTCGCCGGCCGCTACCACGACGAGTTCGTGCGCGCCGGGGGCACCTGGCGCTTCCGGCGCCGGCACATCCTGCTCGACCAGGTCGGCGACGTCTCCGAACACCTCCGCTTCGATGTCGGTTGACCTCACCGGCGCGGCCGACCTGCACGTCCACTTCGGGCCCGACCCGCACCGCCCCCGGTCGGTCGACGCCTTCGAGGCCGCGCGGGAGGCGGCCGCGGCCGGCCACCGGGCCGTCGTCCTCAAGTCCCACGACGTCCCCACCGCGTCGCTCGCGTGGGCGGTGCGGCGCGGCGTCGACGGGATCGAGGTGTTCGGCGGGATCTGCTGCGACCGCGAGGTCGGCGGGGTCAACCCGGCGGCGGTGGAGGCGGCGCTGCGGCTCGGGGCCCGGGTGGTGTGGCTCCCCACGCTGTCGAGCCGCCAGGACGTCGAGAACGGGGTCGCCGCGCGGCTCGGGATCCCCGGCCCGGGCCTCGTCGTCACCGGCGACGACGGCGCGCTGCTCCCCGAGACCCACGAGGTGCTGGCGCTCGTGCGCGAGCACGGCGCGATCCTCGCGACGGGCCACGTCAGCGCCGCGGAGCACTTCGCCGTCGCGGCCGCGTTCGCGCGGCGCGGCAAGCTCCTCGTGACCCACGCCACCGAGGACCTCGCCGGCCCCCGCCTCTCCGCGGCGCAGTGCCGCGAGCTCGCCGGGCTCGGCGCGTGGATCGAGCTGTGCGCGATGAGCTGCATCGGCTCGCTCGCGACGAAGCGGGTCGCGGACGTGGTCGCGACGATCAGGGCCGTCGGCGTCGACCGCGTGACCCTCGGCACCGACTTCGGGCAGGCGGTCAACCCCCACCCGGCCGCCGGCCTGCAGACCTACGCGGACGCCCTCCACGCCGAGGGGCTGACCGAGCACGAGATCCGGACGATGGCGTGTGCCAACCCGTGCGCGCTGCTCGGGATCGGCGACTGACGGTGCCGCGCGTCCCGCCCGCGGCGGCGGGCGCCCCCCTAGGATCCCCGCCGTGGAGGACCGCGACACGGCGGCGCTGTACCTCGAGTGCACCGACCTCCCGCTCGGGGCCTACGAGCGGAACCGCGGCCGCGAGCTGTGCCGGCTCCCCGGCGTGGCCGCCGCCACGGCCTGGCGCAACGTGCGCCGCGGCCGCGACGACCTGCCGCGGGAGCTCCCCGAGTTCGACCACCTCGCGCTCTACGAGGTCGACCGGGGGTTCTCGCCGCCGCCGGCGGCCGAGGGGGTGACCTCGTTCCACTTCGTCCGCACGCCACGCCCGGGCCAGGGCGCGCTCACGGGCCGGCCGACGACCGGGCTGTCGCTCGTGCTCATCTCACCCAGGGAGCCCGGCGGCGCGCAGGCGCTGCGCGACTGGGCCGACTTCGTGCACATCCGCCACATCGCGCAGGCCGCGGTGCCCGGCTACACGATGATCACCCCCTACGAGCACGCGAGCGGTGGCGACCCGCGCTTCCTGCACCTCTACGAGATGGACACCGACGACCCGGAGGGCGCGTTCGCCGCGATGACGCCGCTGGTGTCGGCACGCATCGGGCCGCCCGGATCGGATGCCTGGAAGCGCTGGGCCCACCACCCGCAGCTGCGCATCGTGTACGTCAACACCTTCGCCCGGGTCGGCACGATCGCGTGAGCCCCGACTTCTTCGACGTCGTCACCCGTCAGCGCGCACACCGCGCCTTCTCGGACCGACCGGTCACCGACCACGACCTCGCGCGCCTCCTCGACGCCGCGGTCCACGCACCGAGCGCGGAGAACCGCCAGCCGTGGGAGTTCGTCGTCGTGCGCGACCCGCACCGGCGCGCGGCGATCGGCGAGCTCATGCGCCGCGGCTGGGAGGAGTCCGGCCGCGAATTCGAGCGCGGGCGGCTCCCGCGTGCCCTCTTCGAGGACGTCGAGCGCGGCGCGACCGGCGGGATCGCGACGGCGCCGGTGCACGTCGTCGTGTGCGCCGACGTGGCGCGCGGCCTGGAACAGACCGTCGGCTCCTCGGTCTTCCCGGCGGTGCAGAACCTGCTGCTCGCCGCGACCGCGCTCGGCCTCGGCAGCGCGCTCACGACGATCGCCGTCGGGTACGCGCACGAGCTGGCCGCGCTCCTCGCGCTGCCCGGCCACGTCCGGCCCGTCGCCGTCGTCCCCGTGGGCTGGCCGGCGCGCCCGCTCGGCCGGCCGCGGCGCGACCCCTTCGGGCGTCACACCCATCGCGAGGTGTTCGGCGTCCCCTGGTGAGCGCACCGGCCGCGCAGTGGCCCCTCGTCGGGGTCGTCGATCAGTAGCCCTCGTCGGGGTCGACGACGTGCATGAGCGGCTCACCCGCACGGTAACGGCGCAGGTTGTCGACGAAGATCTCGACCGCGGCGCGCAGCAGCGCGGGCGTGTACCAGGAGACGTGGGCGCTCAGCCGCACCCTCGGGTGGTCGTACAACCAGTGGCCGGCGGGCAGCGGCTCCGGGTCGACCGTGTCGAGCGTGGCCATGGCGACCCGCCCGTCGTCGAGCGCACGGCGCAGCGCGTCCTGGTCCACGAGCGATCCGCGCGCGACGTTCACGAGGTGCAGCCCCGGCTCGACCAGCGCGAGGACGCGTTCGTCGACAACGTGGTGGGTGCGCGGCGTGGCCGGCGCCGCGAGGACGAGATGGTGGGCGCCGGCGACCAGCTCGTCGATCGAGCGGACGAGCTCGACCCCGGGGACGGGGCTCGGCGCGTCGGTGCGCCGCATCGCCCGGACGCGCACACCGAACGGCAGCGCGCGGGCCGCGACCGCGCTGCCGATCCCGCCGAGCCCGTAGATGGCGAGCGTCGTCCCCGCGAACCCGTCGAGGCGCGGGCTCGGCAGGTTCCAGTGCCTCGGCGGCGCGTCGAGGAACACGTCGGGCATGCGCTTCGCGTACGAGAGCAGCGCCGCCAGGACCCACTCGCTGATCGGCACCGCGCTCGCCCCGCGGGCGCAGGTGACCACGCGCCCGGGCCGGTACAGCTCGGCCGGCACCTGGTCGACGCCCGTCCCGGTGAGCTGCACCCAGTGCACCCCGGTCGCGTCGATCCAGCGCAGGACGTCGTCCCACCGGCCGTGCCCGCCGAGGAACACCTCCGCGCGCAGGCCCGGCGGCGGCCCGTCGGGGCGCCACTCGATCAGCTCCACGTCGGGGAACGCCTCGGTGACGAGGGCGGCCTCCGCCGACGACACGCCGAGCTGGGTGACGACCCGCACCGCTCAGAACGCCCGGGTCACGGCGCGGCTCGGGCCGAACGAGTGCAGCGCGAGCGCGTGCAGGCCACCGAGCCCGCCGTTGACGACGACCAGCAGGTGCTCCGGGGACTCGACGAGGTGCACGTCACCCCGCGCGTCGACCCGGCCGTCGCGCTCGGCCTTCTCGCGGTGCGGCGCGGGCCACCACGAGAGCGGCAGCTTCGCGTGCTCGTACAGGCGCTCCTGCACGTCCTCGATCGCCGGGTACCGCCGCGCGATCAGCTCGGCCCACGGGGGCGCCACCGCGACCACGATCTCCGCGCCGTGGTGCGCGCCGATGAACGCGTTCGTCCCGGGGAAGGCGAGCGACTTCCCGATGATCTCGAGCAGGTCGTCGGCGTCGTCGGCGACGATGTCCGCGACGTCGATCGTGCCGGTGCACCCGTGGACCGTCACCGCGCTCGCGCCGGGCGGCACGCCGCGGCGCCGGGCGAGGGGCTCCCAGGGCGAGCGCTCCTCCCACTCGGCGACGCAGATCCCGACGACGCGCGCCGGCTGGCCGAACACGCTCTTCGAGTTGAGCCCGACGCGCTGGCCCCCCACGTTCCGCATCACGAGGCGGGTGGCGCGCCCGATCGACGCGCCCGGCCCGGCCTCGCCGCCGAAGCACCCCGGCCCCATGGGGATCGAGAGGTCGTGACGGGCGGGACCGTTGACGAACAGGCCCGGCACGACGCTGCACGTCGTCGTGTTGAGCGCGAAGAGGTTGTGCTCCGGGTCGCACATCGCGTCGACGGCGGCGACCAGCAGCGGCATCGCCTCCGGCGGCGCGCCGGCCATGACCGCGTTGACCGCGATCTTCTCGACGGTCGCCCGCCCGTTGCGGGGCGGGATCGTGCCCACCACCTCGTCGGGGTGGCGCCCCGATGCCGCGACCCACTCCCGCACCCGGGCCTCCGTCGGCGGGATCAGCGGGAGGCCGTCACCCCACCCGGCGTCGGTCGCGAGCCGCTGGAACGCGACCGGGTCGTCGTCGACCTCGATGCGTTCGCTGACGAGCCACTCGATCGCGCACCCCTGCGGCCCGCAGTCGTCGCGCGCCGCCGGTGCGCCCGCCACGGACGCCGCGTCGCGCCCGGCGTCACTCACCGGACCCACCGGGCGTCGCGCCGAGGGTCGCGAGGACCGCCGGCCAGTGCCCGGCCGCGACCGCGCGCACCTCCGCCTCGGGCCGGGTCTCGAGCGGGTACGGCAGCACGTGCACGCGCAGCCCGGGCCGCCCGGCGTTGGCGGCCATCGTGTGGGCCAGGACCTCGAACTCCTCCGTCACGACGGCGACCGCCGTCTTCCCCCGGGCCGCGACCTCGACGGCGTCGTGCACGGTCCACGAGGTGCAGCTCCCTCAGTTGCCGAGCCCGACGAGCGCGGCGTCGACGTCCGCGGCGAACACGGCGAGGTTCGCGAACGTCTCCTCGCCGCCCTCACCGATGCGGTTGCCGGTCTCGAGCCGCACGACGTGCGCCCCCGCCGCGCGCAGCCGGGGCTCCCACTCGTCGAGCACCCACAGCCACGAGCGCCACGCCCGGTCGTACCGCAGGCCGACCCGCCGCCCGGCGAGCGGGCCGAGGTCGGGGCCCGGGTCGGGGTCGGCCGCGGGCGGCGCCGCCGTGGGGTCGAGGATGCGCACGCGACCCATCGCCCGAAGCGTACCTGACACCCACGTCAGGCAGCACGGTCGCCCCGGGGAGCACGCGCCCGGGGGCGGGCGTGTGCCAGCATCCGGTGGTGCGCGCCGAGCACGTCGCCGACGGGCTGGCCTTCGCCGAGGGGCCGGTGTGGTGCCCGGACGGCACGCTGGTCGTCACGAGCGTCGCCGAGGGCGCCCTGTACCGCGTCGACCCCGTGGCGGGCACGGCGGTCCGCTTCGCGGACACCGGCGGCGGCGCCAACGGCGCGGCCCTCGCCGCCGACGGCTCGGTCCTCGTCACCCAGAACGGGGGCTTCGACTTCGCCGCGACGGGCCTGTTCGCCTCGCCGCCACCGCTGCGGCCGACGGAGCCGGGCCTGCAGCTCGCGTCACCGTCGGGCGAGGTGCGCTACCTCGCCCGCGACGGCTTCCGCGCGCCCAACGACGTGGCCGTGGCGGCCGACGGGCGCGTCCTGTTCACGGACCCGCCCCACTTCCCGCCGCCCGAGGAGGGGGTCGGCCGCGTGATGGTGCTCGAGCGCGACGGGAGCGTCGGTGTGTTCGCGGAGGGCTTCTGGTACTGCAACGGCCTCGCGTTCGAGCCCGACGGCACGCTCGTCGTCGTCGAGCGCGCCGGCCTGCAGCGGGTGCACCCCGGCGGCGGGCGCGAGTGGGTCGTCGAGACGCTCGGGCGCGGCGCCGGCGACGGCCTCTGCGTCGACGCCGACGGCCGCTTCTACGTCGCGTCGACGGTCGAGCACGGGATCCGCGTCGTCGACCGCGACGGGACGGTCCTCGACTTCCTGCGGATCGACGGCGACGGCCTGACGACGAACTGCTGTTTCGGCGGGCCCGACCTGCGGACGCTGTTCGTCACCGACGCGCTGCCCGGCCGGCTCGTCGCGTTCGAGGGGATGCCGGTGCCGGGCCTGCCCCTGCCCCCGTGGCCGGGCTTCGCACCCGGTCGACCGGACGCGGCCGGCTGAGCCGCACGCGGCGCGTCACCCGCGGGCGCGCAGGCGCGCCGCGAGGTCGCGGGCCCAGGCCTCGGGGTCGTCGAGGGGCCAGCCGAACGACGGCAGGTCGAAGTGCTCGACGCTGAGGCGGCCCCGGTAGTCGAGCGCGTCGAGCCGGGCGAGCACCGCGCCGAAGTCGACCGTGCCGTCGGCGTCGTCGACGTGGAGCTGGGTGCGCCCGGGACCGCCCTGGCGGAGCTGCACGTGGCCGGCGAGGTGGAGGAGCTCGCAGGGGTCGCCGCCCCACGCGGCGACGTGGCCCGTGTCGACGAGCAGCCGGACCCCCGGCACCGCGCGGACGAACTCGCGCACCGCCTCGGTCGACCCGAGGACGGATCCCACCCACGGCTCGACCAGCGCGCCCGGCGCGGCGCGCCACCAGCGCACCGCCCGCTCCCAGGCCCCGTCGCCCGCGGGCGGCGCGGGCGCCGCACACCACGTGCCGAGCGGGCGCGGGAAGGCGGTCGGGCACCCGATCGGCAGCGCCAGGGTCGCCGGGTCGGTGCCGAGCAGCACGTCGACGTGCTCGAAGCCGTCCGCGGCGGCGGCCCGGGCCCGCTCGGCCTCGCCGCCGCGTCGCACGTAGGCGAGGTCGACGACGCCGAGCGGCCACCGCAGGCGCGGCCCCCGGCTCACTGCATCGACTTGGGCATGACCATGCCGACCGCCTGCAGGTGCTGGCCGAGGCACTTGTCGAAGGCAGCGGCCACCTCGCCGGGCGTCCAGCCGCCCTCCTTGTGCATCCAGGCGATCTGCTTCGGGTGCTGGAACAGCGTGTAGGCGTACTCGGTGCGCCCGAGGATCTGCCCGTTGACGTGCCCGGCCTGTTCCGACGCGAGGAAGGTGACGAGGGGCGCGTTCAGCGCCGGGTCCTCCTCGGGCGGCGGGGCCGTGCCCGCGCGCTCGAACAGCGAGGCGGTCATGCGGGTCGCGCCCGACGGCGCGACCGCGTTGACCGTGATGCCGTAACGCCCGAGCTCCATCGACCAGATGAACGTCATCCCCATGATCCCGGCCTTCGCGGCGCCGTAGTTCGTCTGGCCGAAGTTGCCGCGCAGGCCCGCGGACGAGGTGATGTTGACGATCCGGCCGTAGCCCTTCTCCTTCATCACCTCCGCGGCGTGGCGAGTGCAGTTGAACGTGCCCTTGAGGTGCACGGCGACGACCGCGTCGAAGTCCTCCTCCTCCATCTTGAGGAGCGTCCGGTCGCGCACGATGCCCGCGTTGTTGACGAGGATGTCGACGGTGCCGAAGGCGTCGAGGGCGGTTCCGACGATCCGCTTCGCGGCCGCGAAGTCCGTGACCGAGTCGTGGTTGGGCACGGCCCGGCCGCCGAGCGCCTCGATCTCCTTGCACACCTGGGTCGCCGGGTCCTCCTCCGTGCCGCGTCCGTCGAGGGCGGCGCCCACGTCGTTGACGACGACGCTCGCGCCCTCGCGCGCGAACGAGAGCGCGAACTCCCGCCCGATCCCGCGGCCCGAGCCGGTGACGATCGCGACCCGCCCGTCGAGGAGGCCCATCAGGAGACCGCGGCGGTCGCGGTGCCGGTGATGGCCTTGTCGCCGTTCTGGTTCTCGACCACGAGGTCGAGGTCGACGAGGCGCTCGCCGCCCTCCTCCCGCTCGCCCGAGACCCTCGCGGTGCACCTGAGCACGTCGCCCGGCCAGACCTGCTTCGAGAACCGCACCTGGAGCCGGCGGATCGACTCGGCACCGAACCAGTCCTTCACGACGCGCGCCGCGAGGCCCATCGTGAGCATCCCGTGCCCGAACACCGACGGGTTGCCCACCTGCTGCGCGATCGTGTCGTCGTGGTGCATCGGGTTGAAGTCGCCGCTCGCGCCGGCGTACCTCACGAACATCGTGCGGGTCAGCGCCGGGAACTCCTCCGTGCGCTCGTCCCCGACCTTCACACCGTCGTCGCTCGCTGCGCTCACGCTTCTCCTCCGTCCGGGGGCGTGGGCCGGGATCGTAGCGCCGAACGTGACACACACGTCAGGTCGGCCTAGCCTGCTCCGGTGGCCCGCAGCCCGTCGAACGCGAAGGGATCCGCCCGGCGCGCCCGGTCGGCCGCACCCGCCCCCCCGGACGGCGCGGCGCGCGGCGACGGCGCGGCGCCGTCGGGCGGTGCGCCCGCCCAGGGCCGCGAGCTGCGGGCGCGTGGGCAACGCACGCTGCGCAAGCTCCTCGACGCCGGGGTCCAGGTCTTCGCGGCCCGCGGCTACCACGCCGCACGGGTCGACGACGTGGTGAAGCTGGCGAAGACGTCGCACGGGACCTTCTACCTCTACTTCACCAACAAGGAGGACCTCTTCCGGGCCCTCACGGCCGAGGTCGCCGACGACATGCACGCGCTCGCCGAGGGCCTCGGCCCGCTGCGCGCCGGGGACGCCGGGCGGGCGGAGCTGCAGGACTGGATCGGCCGCTTCGCCGACCTCTACGAGCACTACGGGCCGGTGATCCGCGCGTGGACCGAGGCGGAGATCAGCAGCGACGAGCTGGGCCGGCTCGGCGAGGACGTGCTCGCCCGGTTCACCCGCGTCCTCACCGACCGCATCGCGCAGGTGGCGCCCGCCGACCTGGACCCGGTGGTCGCGGCGCTGGCGATCGTCGCGATGCTCGAGCGCCTGAACTACTACGTGGGCTCCGGGCAGGTCGCGATCGACCGGCGGCGGATGGTGGCGACCCTCGCGCGGGTGACCCACGCGGCGATCTTCGGCAGCACGTCCACCGGGCGCCGGGACCGCTAGGGGTCGCCCCCGAGCACGCGCTCGTGGAGGTCGCCGAGCTCCGACACCGGTCCGTCGAAGGCGATCTCGCCGTGCGCCAGCACGATCGCGTCGTCGGCGATCCCGAGCGCGTGGTGGACGTGCTGCTCGACGATCAGCAACGTGGTGCCCGCGTCCCGGATCGTCGCGAGGATCCGGTAGACGTCGTCCACGACGATCGGTGCGAGCCCGAGCGAGAGCTCGTCGGCGACGAGCAGCCGGGGCTTCTCGACGAGCACCCGGGCCAGGGCGAGCATGCGCTGCTCACCGCCCGAGAGCGTCCCGGCGACCTGCCGGCGGCGCTCGCCGAGCCGCGGGAACATGGCGTAGGCCTCCTCGAGTGCCGCGCCCGTCCCGGCCCGGCCCCGGCTGCGCCCGAACGTGAGCGCGAGGTTCTCCTCCACCGTGAGCGTCGCGAACACCGATCGGCCCTCGGGGGCGTGCACGACCCCCGCACACGCGTACTCGTGGGCCGGCCGGCCGGTGAAGTCGGTGCCGTCGAGCCAGACCGACCCGGCGGTGGGCACGATCAGGCCCGAGCACACGCGCGCGACCGTCGTCTTGCCGGCGCCGTTGGAGCCGAGGAGGGCGAGCACCCGGCCCCGCGCGAGCGCGAAGGACACGCCGAACAGCGCGCGGAACGGCCCGTACCCCGCCTCGACGCCGCGCAGCTCGAGCAGCGGGGCCGCGGCGGAATCCGGCTCGGCGGCGGCCATCAGACCAGGTCCCCCAGGTAGGCGCGGCGGACCGCCGCGTCCGCGAACACGTCCTCGGTGCGGCCCGACGCGATGAGGACCCCGAAGTCGAGCACGAACACCCGCCCGACCAGCGACCGCACGAGGTCCACGTCGTGCTCGACGAGCAGGATCGCGGTGCCGCGCTCGCGCTGCACGGAACGCAGCGTCTCGGCGAGGACCGCGGTCTCGGCGCGGTCCAGGCCCGACGACGGCTCGTCGAGCAGCAGCAGACGCGGCTCGGTCATCAGGGCGCGGCCGACCTCGACCAGCCGGCCGATCCCGAGGCTCAGGCCCTCGACCTTCTTGTCGGCGACGGGCCCGAGGCCCAGCAGTTCGAGCATCTCCTGCGCGCGGTCGTGTTCCTCGCGGGTCACGCGCCCGCGCCCGAGGAGATCCGCCACGAGGCCGCCGCGGCCCGCCCGCGCGCGGGCGGCGACCACGAAGTGCTCCCGCGGGGTCATGCCGACGAACAGCTCGATGCGCTGGAACGTCCGCCCGATGCCGAGCCGGGCGCGCCGGTGGACCGGGACGCGGGTGAGGTCGGACCCCGCGAAGGTGACCGTCCCCGCGTCGGGCCTGAGGAGCCCGAGCAGGCAGTTGAAGAAGGTCGTCTTCCCGGCCCCGTTCGGTCCGATCAGCCCGACCAGCTCGTGCTCGCCCACGTCGAGGCTGACGCTGTCCAGCGCGGTGATCCCCGCGAACTTCTTCGTGACGCCCTCGGCGACGAGCAGGCTCACCGCTCGGACCCCGTCGGCAGGGAGACCGCCGGCTCGACCGTGTCGGGCGGCGTGTCGACGGAGCCGCGGCCGAGGCGATCGATCCAGCGCTGCACGGCGTTGAGCGACCGGCGCTTGCCGAACTCCACCGATCCCTCGGGGTGCTTGGCGTAGGTGATGGCGCCGAGCCCGAACAGGATGAAGGTGAGCCCGGTGGGGAGCGACTCGACGTGCCAGGGCAGCACGAGGTTGAGCAGCCAGGGCAGGAAGCGCTGCAGGATCACGAGCGGGAACAGGATGAACGCGGCGCCGGCCTGGATCGCTCCCTCGACGGTCCTCGACCCGATCGAGACGACGATGACCGTCCACACCAGCCCGAAGAACACCGAGAAGCGCGCGTCGTAGTTGGCCTGGCCGAACCGCTCGCTGAACATCGCGATCAGGCCGCCGCCCACGCCGGCGATCGCGGCGGAGAGGGCGAAGGCCGTGATGCGCAGGCGTGCCGGGTTGATCCCGATCGCCGCGGCCGCGACCTCGCTGCCGCGCAGCGCGTCGAGGTAGCGCCCGGTGGTGCCACCGCGCACGAAGATCACGAGCGTGCCGACGACCACGAGGACCACCGTGCACAGCACGAAGAACGCCCGGTCGTCACCGAAGTCCCACGGCCCGATCGTGGGCCGGGGCACGTCCATGAGGCTCGCGCCGCCGCCGACCCACTCCTCCTTCACCAGGACCCGCTCGAAGAACAGCGCGAACGCGAGGGTCGCGAGCGCGAGGAAGATCCCGCCGAGCCGCAGCGCCGGGATCGACAGCAACCCCCCGGTCAGGGCCGCGAGCAGCGCCCCGATCACCATCGCGGCCAGCACCGACATGTCGTAGCGGGTGACGAGCTGCGCCGTGGTGAACGCCCCGATCGCGGCGAAGGCCGGCTGGCACAGCGAGACCTGTCCGGTCATGCCGGTGATCACGGTGATCGAGCAGAAGATGACCGCGTAGATCACGGCCTCCGTGAAGCGCGCGAGCCAGTAGCTGTTCGCGACGGTCAGCACCCACCAGAAGAACCCCAGCCCGACGACGGCGCCGAACACGTAGGTGCCGATCGTGAGCGCACGGCTGCGCTCGTCGGCGGCGAGCGCCGGTGGCGGGGGGTCGACGCCCGCCAGCGGGTCGGTGGCCTCGCGGCGGCGCTGCAGCGACGGCATGAACACCAGCACGCCGAAGAGCACCACGAACGGGAGCGCCGGACCGAGGACCTGGCGCACGAAGCTGTCCTGCGGCGGGTAGGTGACCATCACCTGCGAGACGACGCTGAGCGCGAGGCCGCCGACGAGGGCGACGGGGAGGCTCGAGAGCCCGGCGAGCACCGCGGCGGCGACCGCGGTGACGACGAGCTGGAAGTACTGGTCCGCACCGAGGTACGGGAACAGCGGTGCGAGCAGGACACCGGCCACGCCGGCGAAGAACGACGACAGCATCCACGAGATGCTCCCGACCCGGTCGGCGTTCACGCCGGCCAGCTCGGTCATGCGGGGGCTCTCGACGACCGCCCGCATCCGCAGACCGAGCGCCGTGAAGCGGAAGAGCGCGCTCAGCACCGCCACGGCGAGGATCACGACGACGATGGTCACGATGTCGTCGCGGTTGAGCGCGTAGTCGCCGAAGCGGTACACGACGCGGCCGTCGGGGACGATGCCCTCGGTGCCGTAGGCCTGGGGCGGCATGTCGAGGACGATCTTCGCGATCTCGGGCAGCGCGACGAGCAGACCGAGCGACGTGACCAGCTTGGCGACGGGCGACGCGGTCCGCAGGTGCCGGTAGAGGGCGCGGTCGAGCACGAAGCCGAGGAGCGGCGCGGCGATCACCACGGAGACGAACGCGGCGGGCACGATCGGCCACTGCCAGCCCTCCGGGTCGGTGTGGAGGCGCCAGTAGAGGGCGGCCGAGACGAACGCCTGCGCGCCGAACGCGAGGTTGAACACGCCGGACGTCTTGTAGGTGAGGACGAAGCCGACGGCGACGAGCGCGTAGACGCAGCCCTGGGGGAAGCCCCGGATGACTGCGCTGACGAGTTCCTCCACCGCGTCTCCTCGGCGGTGAACGGCGGCGCCGGGACCGCTCCGCTACTCCCCTTCCCCGCTCCCGCCGTCGGCCGAGTAGTCGACGAAGGAGTAGAACGTCGGCTCCTCCCACTCCTCGCTGCGGGCGTCGAAGCACACCCACGGCTTGCCGTCCTCGGCGAAGACCGAGACCATCTCGCCGCCGCTCACCTGCACGAAGTTGGCGCACGACAGGGCGCCGCGCGCGTCGGGGTTCTCGGCCGGGTCCTCGTGCTGGCGGGTCCAGTCGATCGGCACGATCATGCCGTCGGCGGTGAAGTCGGTGACGCCGTTGAGCGCGGCGATCACCTTCTCGCGGTCGAACTCCGGCCCGGCGAGCTTCAGGCCCTCGTGGAACTGGCGGGCCGCGATCCAGCCCTGCATCGCGAGCTCGACCGGCTCCGCCCCGGTCTTGTCGATCCACTCGAGGAACTGCTGCATCGTCTCCGGCTGCGGCTCGTGCTCGAAGGCCGTGAACTGGGGCACGATGTAGTTGCCCTCGAGCACCTCGGCGTTCTCGGAGACGTAGGACGCGTCGTAGCCCTGCGGCATGTGCTGGACGACGTCGATCCCCTGCTTGTCCATCTCCTCGGCGAGGGTCAGCACGGCGTTCTGGTCCATGCAGGTCGTGACGAAGTCGACGCCGGCCTCCTTCATCTGCGCGACCTGCGCCGACAGGTCGGTGACGCCGAAGCTGACCGTGTCGTCGTAGAAGACGACCTCGGCGCCGGTCTCGTCCGCGTACAGCTCGAACGACTCTCGGTTGCCCTCAGCGCACAGCTTCGACTGCGCGGAGGTGCCGTAGCCGACGATCCCGATCTTCGTCTTGCCGAGCTCCTTCGCGAGCCACGGCAGGATCTTGCCCGGGCACCCGAAGCACAGCGCCCCGGAGTTGGGGAAGAAGTTGTCGGGCCCGATCCACTCGGGGTTGATGTTCCAGCCGAACGTCGGCACCCGCTCGGTCGCCAGGTCGTTCGCACCGGTGAAGAGCAGGGCGGCGACGAACACCGCGAAGGCGTCGTCCTCGGCGATCGCGGCCTGGATCTCGGCCTGGTTGTTCGCGAGCTGGTCGTCGCGCACCTTGGCGATCGTCAGCTCGCGCCCGTAGATGCCGCCGTCGGCGTTGACCATGTCGAAGTAGGCCTGCACGCCGTCGGCGAACTCCTTGTACCGGCCGCCGAGGGGGTTCGTCACCGAGGCGACGACCGTGACGCGGATCTCGCTGTCGGTGACGCCGACCTCGTCGATCGGCACGTTCTCGTCGAGGTCGCCACCGCCCCCGCCGGTGGTGCCCTCGCTCGGCGCGGCGTCGGTGTCGTCGTCGCCCGAGTTCCCGCACGCGCCGAGCACCAGGGTGAGCACCGCGCCCGCCGCGATCAGCCGCACCCCCCGCCGCGCCCTGTTCCGCGCCGCACCTCGCATGTGCTTCCCCCCGATCGCAGGCCGGTTCCCGGCAGTTCTCCGACACGAATGTCAGGTTTCGCGGCCGACATTACACACCCCGGCGCGGCCGGTGCGCGCGACCGGCGTGGCACCATGCCCGCCGTGCCCTTCACGCTCGTGACGTTCCACGCCCACCCCGACGACGAGGCCATCGCCACGGGGGGCACGATGGCCGCCGCGAAGGCCGACGGGCACCGCGTGGTCCTCGTCGTCGCGACCCGAGGCGAGCTCGGCGAGCACGCGCCCGGCGTCCTCGCGCCGGGGGAGGACCTCGCACGCAGGAGGGTGGCCGAGACCCACGCAGCGGCCGAGGTGCTCGGCGTCGACCGCGTCGAGTTCCTCGGCTACCGCGACTCGGGGATGGCCGGCGAGCCCACGAACCACGCCCCGGGCACCTTCGCGGCCGCCGACCCCGACGAGGCGGCGACGCGCCTGGCGCGCATCCTCGAGGAGGAGCGCGCGGACGTGCTCACCGTGTACGACGAGAACGGGAGCTACGGGCATCCCGACCACGTGCAGGTGCACCGGGTCGGGGTGCGCGCCGGCGCGATCGCCGGCACACCGTCCGTCCTCGAGGCGACGATCAACCGGACGCACCTCCAGCGGCTGCTCGCCGCCCGCGGGACGGGCACGTTCGGGCCCGACGGGGCGGCCGACGCCCCGTCGGCCGACGAGATCGAGCTGCTGGGCGTGCCCGAGGACCGCATCACCACGACCGTGGACGTGCGCGCGTTCGCCGGGACCAAGCGCCGGGCGATGGCCGCGCACGCGAGCCAGATCGGGCCGGGGTCGTTCTTCCTGTCGATGCCGGACGAGGCCTTCACCGAGGCCTTCGGCTGGGAGTGGTTCATCCGGCGCGGCGCACCGCCGGGCACCCGCGAGTCGAGCGTGTTCGCCGCGCTCACCGCCCGCTGAACGGACAGGTCATCCGGCGGCCTTGCGCAGCTCGACGAGGGCGTCGGGGACCGCCCGGGCGAGCTCGTCGAGGTCGGCCACCAGCTCGCGGCACGCGAGGAAGCCGAAGTCGACGTGATCGAGGTACGACATCACCGTGAGGTTGAGCCCGCAGTCGTCGAAGATCGGTCCGAGCGGGTGGAGCGACACGAGCCGGGCGCCCGCGAGGTACAGGGCGAACGGCGGGCCAGGCACGTTCGACACGACGAGGTTGACCGGGGGCCGGAGGCGCTCGCCCACGCGCAGGCGTGCGTACAGGCGCATGGCCCGCGAGAACACGAGCGGCGCCGCGACCTCCGCCCACTCCTCCAGCGTCGTACCGCCGACGACCTCGTGCACCTCCTTCGCCCCCGCGGTCGACCGGCGCACCGCCTCCACGCGCCCGAGCGGGTCGGCGACGTCGACCGGCAACGCCGCGAACATCGCCGACACGCGGTTGCCGACCGCCCGCTCGTCGGCGCTGCGCACGTTGGTGGGAACGGCCGCCACGAGGGGCCGGTCCGGCAACTCGTCCCGCCGGTCGAGGTAGGTGCGCAGCGCCCCGGCGGTCACCGCGAGCACGACGTCGTTGACGGTGACGCCGAGCGCGTTCTTGACGAACTTCACGTCCTCGAGGGGGATGCTCGCGAACGCGACCTTGCGGTGCGGGGTGATCGTGCGGTTCATCGACAGCCGTGGGGCGGTGAGCGGCAGGGCGACGTCGAGTTGGTGCTCGCGCGCGCGCTGGACCGCGCGCAGCACGCCGCGGCCGAGGTTGTTCGCCGCCCTCACGAACTGCAACGGTCGTTGCACGAACGACAGGCCGGCGCGGACCACCATCTCGAGCTCCCCCGGCACCGGCTCCGGGTTCCACGGCAGCTCGATCGCGTCCTCGATGCGGGGCGCGGCCTGTGGCTCGAGGTCGAACAGCGTGGCGAGGATCTCGACGCCCGACGCGCCGTCGATCAGCGCGTGGTGCAGCTTGGCGACGAACGCGAAGTGCCCGTGCTCGAGGCCCTCGACGACCCATGCCTCCCACAGGGGCCGGGAGCGGTCGAGCGGGCGGGAGGCGACGTCCGCGACGAAGGCCTCGAGCTCGGCCTCGCCGCCCGGGGCCGGCAGCGCCGCGCGCCGGAGGTGGAAGTCGAGGTCGAAGTCGGGGTCGTCGATCCACATCGGCGCGTGCAGTCCGAGCGGTACCTCGACGAGGCGGCGCCGCAGCGGCGGGATCAGGGGCAGCCGCGTGTCCAGCAGGTCGCGGACGGCGGCGTGGGAGAAGCCGTGCGGCGCCGTCGCCGGGTCGACGACCGCGACCCCGAGCACGTGCATGTGCGCGGCGGGCGTCTCGAGGGCGAGGAACGCGGCGTCGAGTCCGGAGGCTCGGTGCATCGGCGTCCCTCCTGCGCGCATCGGCCGTCGTCCCGATGCTACGGGCTCCGGCGGCGGCTGTCCCCCGCGCGCGCCGGCCCGGGGACGCCCGGACGCCCGGCGCGGCCGGTACCGTGCGGACCGTGGACGCCTCGTGGTGGTTCCTCGCCGTCGCGTCGTGGGGCGCGGCCTGGACGCTCGTCGGCCTCCGGCCGCCCCAGCGCCCGCCGTTCCTGCTCGGCATCAGCTTCTTCACGGCGTGGCTGACCACCGAGCTCGCCGTGATCCACCTCGCCTGGCAGGTCGCGGCGACGGTGCTGTTCGTGCGCGCCGGTGCGCTCGAGGCCTGGCCCGGCTGGCTGGCGCTCGGGATCTGCATCGCGTCGTGGGCGGGACTCGTCGCCGTCGTGCGGGGGGCGCGCGCGACCGACCGCGCCTTCGCCGCGGCGCTCGACGAGGCGCTCGGCGACGGGTGGGCCGCCGCCGTCGACGCGCGCCTCGCGCCGCCGGTCCGCCGCTTCGAGTGGCACCGCGTGCTGCTCCCGCTGTGGATGCGCCGGCGCGGCGTGCAGCGGGTCCGCAACCTGACCTACGTCGAGGGCAGCCGCTCCCGGCGGCACCGCCTCGACGTGTACCGGCACCCCGCGGCGCCGCCGGGCGCCCCGGTCATGCTGCAGATCCACGGCGGCGCGTGGGTGATCGGCAACAAGGACCAGCAGGCGCTCCCGCTCGTCAACCACCTCGCGTCGCGCGGCTGGGTCGTCGTCGCCGTCAACTACCGGCTCTCGCCGCGCGCGACGTGGCCCGACCACCTCGTCGACTGCAAGCGCGCGCTGGCGTGGATCCGCGCGCACGTCGCGGAGTACGGCGGCGACCCCGGCTGGGTGGCCGTCACCGGAGGGTCGGCGGGCGGGCACCTCGCGACCCTCATGGGCCTCACCGCGAACGACCCGCGCTTCCAGCCGGGCTTCGAGCACGTCGACACGACCGTCCGTGCGATCGTGCCCTTCTACGCGGTCTTCGACTGGACGAACCGCGCCGGGATCCGCGGCCCCCGGGACCCCATGCGCCGGTTCCTCGAGCGCTACGTGGTGAAGCGCAGGTACGAGGACGCCCCCGAGGTGTTCGCGGCCGCGTCGCCGGTGCACCGGGTGCACCGCGACGCCCCGCCCGCGCTGGTCGTGCACGGTTCGGCGGACGTGCTCGCGCCGATCGCGGAGGCGCGCGCCTTCGTGCGCGCCCTGCGTGCGGTGGCCGCGCGGCCGGTCGTGTACGTCGAGCTGTCGGGCGCGCAGCACGCCTTCGAGATCTTCAATTCGATCCGGACGCTGCACACGATCGCCGGCGTCGACCGATTCCTCACGTGGGTGCTCACCGTGGACCCGCCCCGCGCGCTCGCAGCGCCGGCCGCGGCCGGAGCGGCGGGTGCCGCGGACCCCCCGGCCGCCGGCCGCCCGCCCGCACCGGCGCCCTCGGCCCCCTGACCGCCGCCGCTCACCCGTCGCCGTCGGCGTCGACGCGGCCCCGTTCCCGCTTGCGCCGCCCGCGGCGGCGCTTCTCCTCGACGCGCCGCGCCCGGGCCGCGGGCGACGGGCCGGTCGCGACCCGCGTCGCCTGCATCCGCAGGCCCGAGGCCAGGCGGCGCCGGAGCCGCTCGAGCGCGAGCTCGCGGTTCGCCGACTGCGACCGCCGCTCGGAGGCCACCGCCGTGACCGTCGGGCCGAGCCGCTCGAGCAGCCGCGCCCGCTGGCGCGGTCCGAGCGACGGGGAGCCGACGACGTCGAAGCGGACCTCCACCCGGGTGCGGGCGCGGTTCGCGTGCTGGCCGCCGGGGCCGCCCGGCGCCGAGGCGCGCCAGCGCAGCTCCGAGAGCGGGATCGTGCACGTCCGGCTCACGCGCAGGTGCTGCACGGCGGCAGACTACGGGCCGTGCCCGCCGTCGCCGCCGCCCCCCGCCGCCCGCGCGCCGCGCGGGCCGGGGTCGTGATCGCCGGGCTCGCCGTCGCCGCGCTGGCGTGGGGGTGCGGCGGCGACGGCGGCGCCCCCGACGCGGCGACGGACACGTCGGGGCCCGGGCCGAACCCCTCCCCCGCGTCCGACCCGGGGCCGAACGACACGTCCGACGGCCCCACGACCGTGCAGGGCGTGCTGCGCCTCGACGCGGCCTCGTCGTGCATCACCCTCGAGACCGACC
Source organism: Acidimicrobiia bacterium (assembly GCA_026002935.1). Classification (GTDB taxonomy): domain Bacteria; phylum Actinomycetota; class Acidimicrobiia; order IMCC26256; family PALSA-610; genus BPGH01. The sequence goes on along the minus strand of BPGH01000001.1, from coordinate 1,924,755 downwards.
TCGGCCGTCTCGCGCTGTCCTTCACCGGCTACGAGCTCGCGCAGGCCGACGGGCGCCCGGTGCTGCGCGCGACCGACGACGGGCGCGTGCTCGCCGACGAGTCCGACGAGGTGGTGGTCACCGGGCGCGCGGGCGAGGACGCGCCGGGACCCTGCGGCGCGCCGTTCGCGGTCGAGAGCCTCAACACGGTCGTCCCCGCGCCCTGAGCGCCGGTCGTCAGCGGGTGAGCGGCTTGTAGCGGATGCGGTGCGGCTGGTCCGCCTCGGCGCCGAGACGCCGGCGCCGGTCCTTCTCGTAGTCGGAGAAGTTCCCCTCGAACCAGACCACCTCGCTGTCCCCCTCGAACGCGAGGACGTGGGTGGCGATCCGGTCGAGGAACCACCGGTCGTGGCTGATCACCACCGCGCAGCCGGGGAACGCGAGGAGCGCCTCCTCGAGCGCGCGCAGGGTGTCGACGTCGAGGTCGTTGGTCGGCTCGTCGAGCAGCAGGACGTTGCCGCCCATCAGCAACGCCTTCGCGAGGTGCAGCCGGTTGCGCTCGCCGCCGGACAGGTCCCCGACCCGCTTCTGCTGGTCGGAGCCCTTGAAGTTGAACCCCGCGACGTAGGCACGCCCGTGCACCTCGCGGTCGCCGACCTTCACGTGGTCGACCCCGCCGGTGATCTCCTCGTACACGGTCTTCGCGGAATCGAGCGACTCGCGCGACTGGTCGACGTACGCGAACCGGACGGTCGGGCCCACCTTCAGCTCGCCGCCGTCGGGCTGCTCCTGGCCGACGAGCATCCGGAACAGCGTCGTCTTGCCGGCGCCGTTGGGCCCGACGACGCCGACGATCCCGCCCCGGGGCAGCGAGAAGGAGAGATCGTCGATCAGGAGGCGGTCGCCGTACCCCTTGCGGAGGTGGTCGCACTCGACCACCAGGTCGCCCAGGCGCGGCCCGGGCGGGATCGAGATCTGCAGCCGGTCGGCGCGCCGCTCGGCGGCCTCGGCCTGCGCGACGAGCTGCTCGTACGCGTTGATGCGCGCCTTGCCCTTCGCCTGGCGGGCACGCGGCGCCATGCGGATCCACTCGAGCTCGCGCTGGAGGGTGCGCCGGCGCGCCTCGTCGGCCTTCTCCTCCTGCGCGAGCCGCTGCTCCTTCTGCGCCAGCCAGGACGAGTAGTTGCCCTCCCAGGGGATGCCGCGCCCCCGGTCGAGCTCGAGGATCCAGCCCGCGACGTTGTCGAGGAAGTAGCGGTCATGGGTCACCGCGACGACGGTCCCCGGGTACTCCTGCAGGTGGCGCTCGAGCCACGCGACGGACTCGGCGTCGAGGTGGTTGGTCGGCTCGTCGAGCAGGAGCAGGTCGGGCTTCGACAGCAGCAGGCGGCACAAGGCGACCCGGCGGCGCTCGCCGCCGCTCAGCTTCGTGACGTCGGCCTCCGCGGGCGGCAGCCGCAGCGCGTCCATGGCGATCTCGAGCTGGCGGTCGAGGTCCCAGCCGTTCACGGCGTCGATGCGGTCCTGGAGCTCGGCCTGCTCGGCGAGCAGTGCGTCGAAGTCCGCGTCCGGCTCGCCCATCGCGGCGCAGACCTGCTCGAAGCGGTCGAGGAGCGCCTTGGTGGGCGCGACGCCGTCGGTGACGTTCCCGAGCACGTCCTTGGCCGGGTCGAGCGCGGGCTCCTGCGGCAGGTAGCCGACCGTGAACCCCGGGGTGACCCGGCACTCGCCCTGGTAGCCGTCGTCCTCACCGGCGATGATCCGCAACAGCGTCGACTTCCCCGAGCCGTTCGCGCCGAGCACGCCGATCTTGGCGCCCGGGAACATCGAGATGTTGATGCCGCGCAGGACCTCCTTGTCGGGCGGGTGGACCCGGCGGAGGTCCCGCATCGTCAGGATGAACTGGTGCGCCATACTGCGCCCACCGTATCGGCCGCCGAACCGGGAGCTGCGCCGTGCCCGACGGACCCGAGGTCTCCGAGGTGTTCGCGATCGCGGACCGCTACGTCGACGAGTTCGCCGCGCTCGACCCGATCGCCGCGACGTCGGCCGGGGTCCGCGGCCACGACGACCGCCTCACCGACTACTCGCCCGCCGGGGCCGACGCCCGGGCCGGGCTCGCCCGCCGCGCGATCGCCGCGCTCGCCGCCGCGCCGAAGCCGACCGACGCCGACCGCGTCGCGGCGGGCGTCATGACCGAGCGGCTGGCCGTGGCGGTCGACCAGCACGACGCCGGCGAGCGCCTGCGCGACCTGCGGGTCATCGGCAGCCCGGTGCAGTCGATCCGCCAGTGCTTCGACCTCATGTCCCACGAGACCCCGCAGGACTGGGAGACGGTGCGCGCCCGCATGGCGCGGGTGCCCGAGGCGGTGGAGGGGTTCGTGGCGGCGCTGCGCGAGGGGATGGCGCGCGGCGTCGTCGCCGCGCGCCGCCAGGCCCTCGCGTGCGCGCAACAGTGCGAGGCGTGGTCGGGCCCGCAGCCGTACTTCCGCGAGCTCGCCGCGCGCCGGCCCGGCGACGACGCGCTCGCCCGGGCCGCGGAGTCCGCGACCGAGGCGTACGGCCGGCTCGCGGCCTTCCTGCGCGACGAGTACGCGCCGGCCGCCGACGAGCGCGACCCGGTGGGGCGCGACCGCTACGCACTGTTCGCGCGGGCCTTCAACGGCATCGAGCTCGACCTGGACGAGACCTACGACTGGGGCTGGCATGAGCTCGACCGGATCGAGGCCGCGATGCGATCGGTCGCCGAGCGCATCCTCCCCGGCGAGCCGCTCCCCGCCGTCGTCGAGCACCTCGAGGCCGACCCGAACCGGTCGATCGAGGGCGCGGACGCGTTCCTCGCGTGGAACCAGCAGCTCATCGACGACACGATCGCCGCGCTCGACGGCACCCACTTCGACATCCCGCCGCCGCTGCGGCGATGCGAGGCGATGATCGCGCCGCCGGGCGGCGCGGCGGCGATGTACTACACGCCACCGAGCGAGGACTTCGGCCGGCCCGGCCGCACCTGGTACCCGACGCTGGGCAGGACCCGCTTCCCCCTCTGGCGGGAGGTGTCGATCTGCTACCACGAGGCGGTCCCGGGCCATCACCTCCAGGTCGGCCAGACGAAGTACCTCGCCGACCGCCTCTCCCGCTACCAGCGCGCGTTCGGGTTCGTCTCCGGCCACGGCGAGGGTTGGGCGTTGTACGCGGAGCGGCTCATGGCCGAGCTCGGCTACCTCGACGACCCGGCGTGGGAGATGGGCATGCTCGCCGCCCAGGCGATGCGCGCGGTGCGGGTGATCGTCGACATCGGCATGCACCTGGAGCTGCCGAGCCGCGACCACGACGGCGCGCGCTGGACGCCGCAGCTCGCCCTGCCGTTCGTGGTGGAGCGCAGCCGGTTCCCCGAGGCGTTCATGCGCAGCGAGGTCGACCGCTACCTCGGCTGGCCCGGGCAGGCGATCAGCTACAAGGTCGGCGAGCGGGTCTGGCTCGCGTGCCGGGACGAGGCACGCGCCCGCCACGGCGCCGCGTTCGACCTGAAGGCCTGGCACTCGTACGCCCTCGCGCTGGGCGGGATGGGCCTCGGGCCGCTGCGCGACGAGCTGGCCCGGTTCTGAGCGAGACTGGCGCCGTGACCGAGTCCCCCGGCACACTCGCGGACTTCGAGCGGGCGCGCTTCACCCACGCCGGCGTCACCCGGGACGTGTACCGCGGCGGATCCGGACCGGGGGTGGTGCTGATCCACGAGCTGCCCGGGATCACGCCCAAGGTCGCCGCGCTCGCCCGGCGCGTCGTCGACGCCGGCTTCACGGTGGCGATGCCGCAGCTCGCCGGCGAGCCGGGCCGCGCGCCCTCGGGCCCCTACGTCGCCCGCTCGCTCGCCGCGGTGTGCGTGTCGGCGGAGTTCGCGACCTGGGCCGCGGACCGCACGTCCCCCGTCGTCGAGTGGCTGCGGGCGCTCGCGCGCGACCTCGCCGCGAGGTGCGGCGGGCCGGGTGCCGGTGCGATCGGCATGTGCTTCAGCGGCGGCTTCGCGCTCGCGATGGCCGTGGACGACACCATGGTCGCACCCGTGTGCAGCCAGCCCTCGCTGCCCTTCGCGGTCGGCGCGCGGCGGCGCCGGTCGCCCGGCGTGTCGCCCGAGGACCTCGCGAGGATCCGCGCGCGCCCCGACCTGCGCTGCATGGCGTTGCGGTTCACCCACGACCGGGCGGTACCGGGCGAGCGGTTCGCCGCGCTGCGCGAGGCGCTCGGCGACCGGCTCGTCGCGATCGAGATCGACAACCCGCCCGGCAACCCGCACGGCATCCGCCGCCTCGCGCACTCGGTGCTGACCGAGGACCTCGTCGACGAGCCCGGCCACCCGACCCGCGAGGCGCTCGAGCGCGTGCTCGACTTCCTGCGCGCCCGCCTCCTCGCCGGCCCCGCCCCGCGCGAGGCGTGAGCCCGCGGCCGGCCGCGGGCCGGACCGGGTGGCCGCTCAGGCCCCGGCGCCCGGCAGCTGCGCGACGACCTTGCCCCACGTCCCGCGTCCGGCCAGCTCCTGCAGCGCCGCCGGCACCTGCTCCAGGGTGACGGTCCGGGAGATCAGCGGGTCGATCAGCCCCTCGCCGTGCAGGCGGACGAGCTCGTCGTGCGTGCGCCGGACGAGGTCGGGGCGGTACCGGTCGTACAGGGCCCAGTGGAGCCCCACGACCGAGTAGTTCTTGATCAACACGTGGTTCGTGGGCGCGTCGGCGAACCGCCCGCCGGTGAAGCCGATGACGAGGATGCGCCCCTCGAACGCGACGCACCGGCGCGAGCGGTCGAAGACGTCGCCGCCCACGGGGTCGTAGATCACGTCGGCGCCGCGCCCGCCCGTCAGCTCCTTCACGACCTCGACGAAGTCCTCCGTGCGGTAGTCGATCACGGCCTCGCAGCCCAGCCGCCGGCACACCTCGACCTTGTCGGGGCCGCCCGCGGTCGCGACGACGCGCGCGCCGGCCGCGAGGCCGAGCTGGATCGCCGCGCTCCCGACCCCGCCCGCGCCCGCGTGCACGAGCAACGTCTCGCCCGCCGCGAGCCGCGCCCGGCGGTGCAGCGCCAGGTGGCCGGTCTGGTAGGTGACGTGCAGCGCCGACGCGGCCGCGAAGCCCATCGCGTCCGGGATCGGGAAGGTGGCCGACGCGGGCGCGCACGTGTACTGCGCGAAGCCGCCGAGGCCCGCCACGGGGACCGCGAGCACCCGCTGGCCGACCTCGAGGCCCTCGACGCCCGGGCCGAGCGCGTCGACGAAGCCGGCGACCTCCGCGCCGGGCGTGAACGGGAGCGGCGGCTTCACCTGGTAGCCGCCGCGGCACATCAGGACGTCGGGGAAGTTGCACGACGCGGCCGCGACGCGCACCCGCACCTGGCCGGGCCGCGGCTCGGGGACCGGCACGTCCTCCGGCACCAGCACGTCGGCCGGCTCGCCCAGCTCGTGGACCCGCAACGCACGCACGGCGGCGGAGGTTACGGGTCGTCGCGCACCGGCGGCGGGTCGGCGCCGGCGGCGGGTCGGCGCCCGCGCCGCGCCGACCGGGGTGGAAGGCCCCCGCGCGGCGGGACCTCCGGCCCTGCCCGCGGCGTGCCCGCCCCTCTTCGATGGGCGGGGCCCCGCCGGCCGGGGACGATCCGGACCACGAGAGGAGTGCGCGCGTGCCGGTGCTCGACCGTCGGGACCGTGAGGTGGTGGGGACGGGCGTCGCCGTCTTCACGCTGGTGGCGTTGTGCTTCTCGGTGGCGGCGCTGATCGTCGCCGCGCGCGCCGAGGGCGGTGGGGGTGCGCCCGCGGGTGCGGTGCCCGTACGGCTCGGGGAGTTCTTCGTCGAGCCGGCGTCGATCGACGCGCCCGCCGGGGGCACGCTCGCCGTCACCAACGGCGGCACCAGCGTGCACAACCTCGTGGTCGAGGACACCGAGGTGCGCACGGCCGACCTGGACCCGGGCGACTCCGAGGTCCTCGATCTCGGGGACCTCGACGCGGGCGCCTACACCGTGTACTGCGCGATCGCCGGCCACCGGGAGGCCGGCATGGTCGGCACCCTCACGGTCGGCGGATCCGGGGCCGCGGCGGGTGACTCGGCGCACGACGCCCACGTCGCGCAGGAGGCCCTCCTGCGCGAGCAGAACGACGCCGCGGACGAGACGCAGAAGCAGCCCGTCGACGCGTACGTCGCGCAGCTCACCGAGGGCGCCAACACCGAAGGCGTCGGGAACCAGCCGCTCGAACCCCGGGTGCTGCCCGACGGCACCAAGGAGTTCGAGCTGACGGCGTCGACCATCGACTGGGAGGTCGAGCCCGGGAAGAAGGTGCGGGCCTGGGCCTACAACGGGCAGGTCCCCGGGCCGTGGATCAAGGTCGCCGTCGGCGACCGGGTGCGGGTCGTGTTCCACAACGAGCTGCCGCAGTCGTCGGCGATCCACTTCCACGGGATCGAGACCCCGATGGCGATGGACGGCGTGCCCTTCGTCACCCAGGACCCGGTGAAGCCGGGCGAGACCTTCGTGTACGAGTTCGTCGCGGACAAGCCCCAGCAGGGCATGTACCACTCGCACCACCACGCGGAACACCAGGTCCCCGACGGCCTGCTCGGCGTCTTCCAGGTCGGCGACGTGCCGGTGCCCGACGGCTTCGGCATGGGGCCGGTCACCCAGGAGGTGCCGATGGTGCTGAACGACGCGGGCGCCATCGGGCTGTCGCTGAACGGCAAGTCGTTCCCCGCCACGGCGCCGGTCATGGCGAAGGTCGGCGAGACCGTCGCCATCCACTACCACAACGAGGGCCTGCAGGTGCACCCGATGCACCTGCACGGCGTCCCCCAGCTCGTCGTCGCGAAGGACGGCGTCCCGCTCGCCCAGCCGTACTGGGTCGACACCCTCAACGTCGCGCCCGGCGAGCGCTACTCGGTGCTCGTGAAGCCGGAGGCCCGCCACCTCGGGCCGGTCGACGCCAACGGGCAGCCGACGCCCGGCATCTGGGCGTACCACTGCCACATCCTCACCCACGCCGAGACCGAGTCGGGCATGCGCTACATGGTCACGACCTTCATCGTGACCCCCTGAGCCCGGCCCCGGGGAGGACGAGGGGCGCTCAGCCCAGCTGCTGCTCCAGCCGGGCGAGCGCCTCCTCCTCGCTGACGTTGAGGGCGAAGCTCAGCTCCGAGACGAGCACGCCGCGCGCCTTGACGAGCATGGCCTTCTCGCCGGCCGACAGGCCCTTGGTGACCTCGCGCAGCGCGAGGTTCCGGACCACCTCGGCCACCTGGTACACGTCGCCGCTCTTCAGCTTCTCCTGGTGGTTCTTGAAGCGCCGGCTCCAGTTCGTGGGCTCGCGGACGTCCTTCTTCGCGAGGAGCTGGAAGAGGTCGTCGACGTCCTCGGCCGAGATGGGCGGCCGCATCCCGACCTCCTCGGCCTTGTCGGCCGGCACGGCGAGGGTGAGGTCGCCGTGTGCGACGCGCAGCACGAGGTACTCGGTCTTCTGCCCGAACGCCTCCCGCGTCTCCTTGCGCTCGATGACCGCGGCCCCGTGGTGCGGGTAGACGACGCGGTCGCCAACTTTGAAGGCCATCCACCACTCCCCGTGGTCTTCTGGGCGCGACGAGACCCCAAATGGTACCAGCAGTGGCCGCTCCGCCGGTCCGCCCGGCCCGGGCCCCGGGCGCGGCGGCGCTCAGCCGTCGTGGCAGTGGGCCGGGGCCGGCGGCACGTCGAGCGCCGGGTTCCGGTCGAAGAAGCCGAACGGCGTCAGGAGGAACCCGCAGTACTCGACGGGCATCACCGGCCAGTCCTCCGGGCGCACGAAGTGGGTGACCCCGAACGTGTACCAGCACACGACGTCGGTCCCCGCGATCGGCCGGTCCTGCGCGGTCCACCGGGGGAGGCCGTCGCCGCCCGCGTGCTGGTTCGGGTACTCGCCCGCGGCCCGCCGCTCGTCCCGCGCGTACGGGGTGACCCAGAGGTTGTGACGGGCGAAACCGGCGCGCCGGCCCACGGGCGAGTCGGGGGCGGCGAGCATCGTCGGCGTCGCCATCGTCGGCACGAGCTTGTACGCGACGGGCTGGCCCAGCGCGTTCCGCACCCCCGGGTTGCAGATCCGCCACGTGCGCGACCGGGAGGCGTCGACGTCGCGGATCGCGTCGAGCTCGGTGGCGAAGCGCGTCCTGCGCTGGCGGAACGCGTTCGCCCACGGGTTGCGCACCGGGTCGGGGGGCAGCGGCTCGGCCTCGACCTCCCAGACCTCGTTCTCGGTGCCGTCGACGTCGAAGTCGAGCCGGGCGCAGAACAGGTGCTGGTGGTGCGGCGCCGCGACCCCCTCCGCGACGAGGTTCGCGAATTCGGGCTCCACGCCGGGTGGCACCGCCATCGGCGAGACGATCCCGGTCAGCTTGACCTCGAGCTGGATGTTGCCGTCGAGGTACAGGTACCAGAAGAACCCGTACTCGTAGTTGCCGACCGTGGTGATGAAGCTCACGACGAGCCGGCGGCTGCGCCGCACCTCGCCGCGTCCGCCGAAGAGGTCCACGTGCTTCCAGAGGATCCCGTAGTCCTCCTCGTGCATGCAGATCGCGTTCTCGATGACCCACGGCTCACCCTGTTCGTTGGCGAGCGTCGCGTCGAAGTAGTGGATCTCGCCGAGGCAGTCGCACCCGAGCGTCAGCGACTGGGTCATGCGGCCGAGGCCCCACTCGCCCGCGTCGAACGCGTTCTTCCAACCGTGCAACGGCGACGGGTCGCCGTAGGGCACGACCATCTCGGTGACCGACGCGCGGTGCAGGATCGGCCGCACCCGGCCGTCGTCGTCCTCGTAGGCGACCTGGTGGAGCACGAGGCCCTCGTACGGGTCGAACGACACGCGGAACCGCCACTTCTGCCACCGCACGAGGTTGCCCTCGACGGTGAAGCTCGGGCCCTCGGGCTGCGTGATCGAGATCGGCTTCAGGTCGCCGCGCAGCCGCGGCTGGTCCTCCGCGTAGTAGCTCGCCCGATTGGGCGGCAGCGGCACCACGCCGTGGTCGATCACCTCGATGACCTCGTTGCGCCCGAGGTCGAAGTGGGCGATGACGCCCTCGATCGGCCGCGCGTACCCGTTGTCGGTCGCGTCCTCGCGCAGGAACGAGATGCACCGTGCGATGCGGCGGCCCTCCTCGGCCTCGTAGCCGAAGACCCCGGCGGGCCACGGGTCGATCTGCACGTGCTCGAGGTCCGTGATCCCCCGCCTCGCGAGCGCGGCCCTGTAGTCGGGGTGCTCCTTGAGCGTGAACATGGCGTTGACGGCCTCGGTCATCAGGATCGCCGGGCGCATCCCCTCGACGACCCGCCACTCGCGCACCTCGCCGTGCGTGACCGAGACCACGGCCTCGACGAGCTCGAGACCCGGGCCGGGGACGATGAGCGCCCGCACCTCGCGGTCGACGGGGTCGCCGGGCTCCCACCGCGCGAGCGCTTCCTTCGCCGGCTCGTGGAGCACGACGTGCGCGAAGAGCGCGCCGTCGGGGACGTCCCCCGTCGCCCGGAGCACCTCGACCGCGCGCACGATCTCGTCGCCGGTGAGCATGTCGAGCGGATGGCCCATCGTCGCCTCCTCGGGTCTCGCAGGTCCCACGCGAGACGCTACCGGGGCGCGTCGGCGCGGGCGCCGGGCGGCATGCTCGACCGCGGGCGGGGCGGCTCGGTACCGTGCCGCGCATGTCGCTCGTCCTCGTGGAACGCAACGTCCGGCCCCACGTCGGCGTCATCACGCTGAACAAGCCCGACCGCCTCAACTCGATGTCGTTCCCGCTCGTGCAGGCCCTGTACGAGGCGCTCGAACAGGTGGCCGAGGACAACGACTGCTGGGTCGTCGTGCTGACGGGCGCGGGGCGGGGGTTCTGCTCGGGCCTCGACCTGCACGACCGCGGCGTCCCGCCCAACAGCCACGACCTGTCGTTCTCGCGCCTCGCCATGAAGTCCATGTCGTACATGAGCGGGGTCGTGCCGGCGATGCGCGCGATCCCGCAACCGGTCATCGCCGCCGTCAACGGGCCGGCCTACGGGGGCGGGATGTGCCTGACCCTGGGGGCCGACATCCGGTACGCCGCGACGTCCGCGGTCTTCTGCTCCGCCGGGATCGTCAACGGACTCACGAGCAGCGAGCTCGGCGCGACCTACCTGCTGCCGCGTGCGGTCGGTACGTCGAACGCCGCCGAGCTCCTGCTGACCGGACGCCGGATCGACGCCGCGGAGGCGCTGCGGATCGGCCTCGTGTCGCGCGTCCTCCCCGACGAGGCGCTGATGACGTACGCGCTCGACACCGCCGAGGAGATGACGACCTCGCTGTCACCGTTCGGTGTGATGATGACCAAGCAGGCGATGTGGAGCAACCTCGAGATCGGCGCGCTCTCCGCCGCGATCGACCTCGAGAACCGCAACCAGCTCCTCGCGGGCTACACGGGCAACCTCGACGAGGCGATCGCCGCGTTCCGGGAGCGCCGCAAGCCCGTCTACAAGGAGTAGCGCGGCGGGGCGGGTGGCGCCCGGGCGCGCCGGCCGGGGCGTCAGGGCGTCACGGCGCACAGCGAGCGGGCCCGCGCGTCGAGGGCGTCGTCGGGGAGGCGAGCCGCGACCGCGGCCACGAACGTCTCGTTCCCCATGGTGACGTCGACGCCGGCACCCCGCACCCTCGTCGTCACGTCGTCGCCCTCGATCGTCAGGTCGGGCTTCGCCTCCGCCAGCAGGAACCGTGCCGTGCGCACGAGCCAGCCGCTGCGCGCGGCGCGCTCGTCGTCCCGGACCGGCACGCCGACGTCGTCCGCGTGCACGGCGAGCTCGAACGCGAGGTGGAACGCCTGGCGACGTGCCGGGTACGGACCGACGCTCGTGTCGAGGTCGGTGCCGTCGCGCCCGCGCAGGCGGGCCAGGTTCTCCGCGGCCCGGGCACGCCACGTGTCGAGGATCTGCGCGGGTGACCATCCCTCGAAGTCCGCGACGCCGAGCTCGTTGGCCGACGCGAGGTCGGTGGCGCCGCGGGCTGCGAGGTCCCCGAGGAACCCGGCGACGGTCCCGTCGAGGCAGGCGCGGTTGTACGCCTCGCCCGACGCGAGGTGCGCGACGACGTCGCGCACGCTCCAGCCGGCGCACCGCGACGGTGCGCCCCACCCCCGCTCGTCGAGGGCGGAACACCAGGCGGCGATCCGCTGCGCCTCCGCCTGCATCGACGCGTAGGGGTCGAGCCCGGCGAGCGCCCGTTCCGGCGCCTCGTCCACGGCCGGCACCCTATTGCGCGATGCCCGTGCGGGCCAGGCCCGCCGCCGGCTCCCCGCGCCGGCCGCCGGTCCCGGTCGTGCGGGCCCGGGTGTGGCCGTGCCCGGCGGCGGGTAGAGGCAGCGGGAGAGGAGGCCCGGATGGAATTCCTGCTGTGGCTGCTGGCCGTGATCCTCGTCGGCGCCGGTGTCGTGTACCTCGTGCGCGGCGCGATCCTCCACGGGGTCGTCCTCGTGGTCGTCGGCCTGCTCGTCGGGCCCGGCGGGGTGAGCGTGTTCACCTGATCGGCTCGCGATCCGCCTCGTCGACGGCCACCCTGATCGCGTCGACGAGCCAGTCGGCCAGATCCGTCGCCCCCTGCTCCGTGAAGTGCACGCCGTCGGGCCGCGCGGCGCGGGCGGCGCCCGGGTCCGCCGTGACCACGTCCGCGACGTGCCGGGCGAACGGGAGCGTCACCGCCCGCGGCCAGGCCGAGACCCGGTCGCCCACGAGCCGATCCAGCGCGTCGAGCCGGTCGCGGACGAAGCCCTGCTCCATCCCGAGCGGCGCGGGTGCGTCGGCCCACACGACGGCGACCCCCCGGCCGGTCAGGGCGGCGATCGCCTCGTCCACCGTCTGCCGGTACAGGGCGTCGAACTCGGGGGTGCCGATGTGGGCCCACCGGCCGTCGGGCAGCCGGACGGGCATCACGTCCATGAACGACGAGAAGACGACGACGGCGTCCGCGCCGAAGGCCCGGGCCCGCGCCGGCCAGCGTTCGGCCGGGTGCTCGCACGACTCGGTCGGGATCGGCTCGTCGTAGATGCGCACCTCGAGGGTCGGGAGCAGCGGGCAGCCCGGCTGACCGGCCCAGTCCACCACGAGGTCGCGGTGCGCGCGGGCGTGGTTCGCCAGCCCGGTCGCCATCGCGAGCGAGGTCGAGTCCCCGGCGACGAGGACGCGCAACCGGTCGCGGTCGCGGCCGGACTCGGTCGGGAGCCCCAGCTCCGCCCGCGCCTCGCGCTGGGCGACCCGCACGGCGTCGGCGAGCCACGTGCGCGCCGCCTCCTCCGCCGCGGCCGGGGCGAGGTGGACGCCGTCCGGCCGCACGGACAGGTCGACGGTCCCGTCGGGCCGGTCGAGCCGGGAGGCGTAGTCGAGCACGACCGCCCCGAGCGAGTTCGACGTCGCCTGCGTGATCGCCCAGTTGAACGCGCGCACGCGCGTGTCGAGGTCCATCCGCGCGCGCAGGTCCGGCCGGTCCGCGAACGTGTACAGGGGGATGTCGGCCCAGGCGACCACCGCGCCGGTGGCGCGCAGTTCGCCGATCACGGCCTCGTAGCCGCGGACGATCGCCCGGTACCCGTCGAACGCGCCGCCGACGCCGCCCTGCGCCAGGAAGTCGTGCGCGCCCACGTCCTCGACCGACGAGATGACGACCACCACCTCCGGACGGAACAGGCGCAGCTCGTCGGCCCACCGCCGGTGTTCGCCGGCGCACGGCGCGACCGGGCGCGCCGGCTCCTCCGGGTGCCACCGCGCGACCGGGCTCTCGAGCAGGGGGCAGCCCCGCCGGCTCGCGTCGAGCACGATCATGTCGTCACGCGCGGCGAGTGCGGTGGCGGAGACCGTCGCCGTCGAGTCCCCGACCACCATCACGCGCAACGGCGCCGGACCGGCGTCCCCCGCGCCGCTCGACGCGCCGGGCTGAGGCGTGAACGCCGAGCCGTCGAGCGCGACCCGGTTGGCGGGGCCCGGGACCGCGGCGATCGCGGCGACCGTCGCGAGCGACACCGCCGCCCCCGCCGCGAGCACCACGGCCGGGCGGCGCCCCACACGCCCGTACCGGATCGGGCACTCGACGAGGTGGTACGAGCACACGGCGAGCGCGACCGTGACCGTGAGGCGCAACACGAGCAGGTGCGCGCCGTCGAGCCCGGTGCGCGGCGCGTCGAGGGCGAGGAACACCGGCCAGTGGAACAGGTACAGCCCGTACGACACGCGGCCGATCGCCACCAGGGGGCGGGACCCGAGCAGCGCGACGAGCGGACCGGAGGGTCCGAGGGCCGCGGCCACGAGCACGGTGTCGACGGCGGCGACGGCGACGGGACCGCCGCCGGTGGCCCACGCACCGCCGTCCGGGGCGGTCGCCACGAGGGCACCGAACGCCGTGAGCGCGGCGAACCCGGCGCCGGACCCGACCCGCGTCACGGCCGGGCGCGCGTCGCGGCCACGCACCACCGCGCACGCCAGCAGCGCCCCCGCCAGCAGCTCCGCCGCGCGGGTGTGCGTGCCGTAGTACGCGAGGTCACCGTCGTCCGTGAGCAGCTGCGCGGCGACGCTCGCGACCGCCAGCGCGCCGAGGCCGGCCGCGAGCGCGCCGCGGCGGCCGCGACCGATCCGGTACAGCGCGACGACGACCAGCGGGAACAGGAGGTAGAACTGCTCCTCGATCGCGAGCGACCAGAAGTGCTGGACCGGGCTCGGAGCGTCGAACAGCTCCGCGTAGCTCCTCCCGCTCCACGCGAAGCGCCAGTTCGCGCCGTACGCCAGTGACGCGCCGAGGTCGGCGCCGAGCCCGGACCGGTCGAACACGTCGGTGGCGCGCGCGACGAGCGCGACCCCCGCGATCGTGAGCACCGACGCCGGGAGGAGTCGGCGGGCACGCCGCTCCCAGAACCGCGCGAGCGAGATCCGGCCGCGCGCCTCGTGCTCGCGCAGGAGCAGCGCACCCATGAGGAAGCCCGAGAGCGTGAAGAACAGGCTGACGCCGAGGTAGCCCCCGCCGGTGCCCGGGACGCCGGCGTGGAACGCGAGCACCGCGACGACCGCGAGTGCACGGATCCCGTCGAGCGCGGGGACGTGCGCGAGCGTCGCGCCCGCCGGTCCCCCGCCCGAGCCCTGCACGACCGCTCGCGCCACCGCGGCTCTCTCGGCCCTCCCGTGACGGCGCCGCCCCGGTGCGCCCGCACCGTGGCACCTGCACCCGACCTTAGGACACGGCGCTCAGGTCCCGGAAGGGATGCGGTAGAGCTCGGCCGCGTTGTCGCGCAGGACCCGCCGCCGGACGTCCTCCGCGAGGTGCGCGGCGTGCTGCGCGAGGAGGCGCTGCGAGTCCGGCCAGGTCGCGTCGCTGTGGGGGAAGTCGTTGGCCCACATGAGGCGATCCGCGTTCATCAGGTCGATCGTGCGGAACGCGACCCAGTCGTCCTGGAACGTCAGGTACACGTGCTCGCGGAAGTACTCGCTCGGGCGGCGCGAGAGCGGCCCCGCGGTCAGCCAGTTCCGGTGGCGGTCGTACGCGTGGTCGGCCCGGTACATGTAGTGGGGCGCCCAGCCGGCGTCCGCCTCGACACACACGACGCGCAGGCGCGGGTGACGCTCGAACACCCCGCCGAAGACGAGGGTCCCGATCACGTCCTGGTTGCTGCGGATGATGGTCATGAAGTTGTTGAGCTTCGGGCCGCGCACGTGAGGGGCGAGGATCTGGTCGGTGCGCGTCGTGAGGATGTGGAACGAGGGCGGCAGGCCGAGGTCGACGACCGCCGCCCAGAACTCGTCGTACATCGGGTCGTCGTAGTCGGCGTTCGGGGGGAGGCCCGGCAACATCACGCCGCGCAGGCCGAGCGCCGCGATCGACTCGAGGTCCGCGATCCCGTCCTCGGGGGTTCGCAGCGCGGTCTGCCCGATGCCCACGAGGCGGTCGGGCGAGTGCGCGCAGAACTCCGCGATCCAGCGGTTGTAGGCCTCGAAGCACGCGTGCTGGTAGTCGACGTCGGGGTGGTTGCACAGCAGCATGCCGACGGACGGGTAGACGACCTCCGCGGCGACGCCGTCGACGTCCTGGTCGGCGAGGCGGGCCCGCGGGTCCCAGCCCCCGCGGTGCAGCTCCTCGAAACGCCGCCCGCTGTCGAGCCGCACCTCCTCGGCGGGGCGTCCGGCCGCCGCGACGAGCCACATCGGCACCACCGACTGGCCGTTGTCGATCACCATCACGTCGCCGAGCGTCGGGTCGTGGGCGAGGCGCGGCGCCCGGTCGCGATAGCGCGGGTCGATGCGGTCGACGTACGTGCCGGGCGGCTCGGTGACGTGGGAGTCGGCGGAGATGCATGCGGTCACGGCGCGATGGTCGCGCCGGAGCGGCGGCGGCGCACGCGGCGGCGGCGCGGCGGCGCCGGGCCCACCGGGGCGCGGCCCCGGCCCGGGCTACAGTCCCCCCGGACCACGGAGGCCGCGACGTGCTCGAATTCGACCCGCTCGACGAGTATCCGATCCATCAGCTCCCGCTGCCGATGCGCTACGTCGGCACGAGCGACCGGCACTTCTACGACCGCTGCATCTACCAGGGCGTCGACCACGAGGCCGACGCCTTCTTCATCACCGGCCTCGGCGTGTACCCGAACCTCGGCGTCATCGACGCCTACGCGACCGTCCGGCGCGGGAAGCGGCAGTGGGCGGTGCGCGTCTCGGGGGCGCGTCCCGACGACCGGACGAGCCAGCAGATCGGCCCGTACCGCATCGAGGTGCTCGAGCCGTTCCACCGGATCCGTCTCGTGTGCGACGCGGACGAGCACGGGGTCGGCTTCGACCTCCTGTACGTGTCCGAGTACGGGCCGATCGCCGAGCCCCAGCACGTCGTCCGCCAGGGCGACCGGATCCTGTTGGAGGCGGCGCGCTTCGCCGGGGTCGGCACCTGGGAGGGCGAGCTGCGGTTCGGGGGCGAGACCGTCGAGGTGACCCCGCAGCGCTACACCGCGACGCGCGACCGGTCGTGGGGGATCCGCCCCGTCGGCGAGCCCGAGCCGCCCGGCCGCCCCCGGCCGTTCGACGGCATGTACTGGTGCTGGGTTCCGCTGCGGTTCGACGACTTCGCGCTGCACCTGATCGTCGAGGAGAACCGGACGGGCCTGCGCAACACGAACCTCGCGATCCGCGTGTGGCCGGAGGCGACGGGCCGGCCGGTCGAGCAGCTCGGGTGGCCGTTGCCCGAGGTCGAGTACGAGCCGGGGACCCGCCGGCCCGTGCGCGCGTCGTTCACGCTCACCGGGCGCGACGGCAAGCCCCACACGCTGGAGATCCAACCGCTCCTCGGGATCCCGCTGAACGTCGGCACCGGCTACGGCGGCGACCCCGACTGGCTGCACGGCACCTGGCACGGCGACCTGCACGTCGCCGGCGCGGTGTACGACCACGACGACCCGGCCGTCGCCGGGCGCGCCGCGTTCGCTTTCACCGACCACGTCGCCCGGGCCACGTTCGACGGGCACGAGGGCTGGGGGATCTTCGAGCACGCCGTCCTCGGGCCGCACGAGCCGTCCGGGTTCACCGACTGGACCGACGGCGCCCGCTGACGGGCGGACGCGCGCCGCACCCGCCTCCCACGGGCCCGCGACGACGCGCTCGCCCGAGCCCCGTCACACGCGCCGGCCCAGGAAGGCCAGCAGCCGCGCCTGCTCGTCGGCACCCGCCGGGGCCTCGACCGGCGGGCCGAACGCCCCCGGGCTCCGCAACGCGTCCCCGAACGATTCGGCATGCGCGCGCAGGACCGGGATCTCCGCCGGGTCGATGCGTTCGTCCTGTCCGGTCGCGCGCGCGAGGTCCCAGGCGTGGACGACGAGGTCGAACGACGCGAACCGGTCGATGCCCTCGGCGAACGTCGAGCGCCCGAGGTAGCCCTCGTACTCGGTCCCGGCGCGCTCGGGGTCGTCGAGGTCGGCCTGCACCGCCGCGCTCGCGGCGCGGAACGCGCCGAGCGGGTCGTCGTCCACGGACGGGAGCGGCGGCGTGTCGCGGCCGGCGAGCCGCCGGAACATCACCTGCGTGTCCACCACGTGGCGCACGAGGTCGCGCACCGTCCAGCCCTCGCACGGGGTCGGGCGCCCCCAGCCGTCGGGCGGGACCCCCGCGATCTTCTCGGCGAACGCGCCGGACAGCCGGCGGTAGCGGTCGGCGATGGCGCTCACGGATACCTCCTGTGTTCCTTCTCCCGACTCAGCCGGCGGACCTCGCCGCCCGGGCGCGGGCGGCGGCCGCCGGCGACGGCGCGGGGCCGGCAGGCGTGCCGACCGCGCCGGCGAGACGTGCCGCCAGCACGCGCGCCCGTTCCTGCAGCGCCGCCGGCTCCAGCACCTCGAAGTCGACGCCGAGCATCAGCACGTGCGCGAGGATCCAGTCGAGCTGGTCCGCGCCGGTCTCGAGCACGCACGACCGCTCGTCCACGGCCTCGACCATCGCGACGGTGGGCGGCACCCGCGACGCGACGTCGCCTGCGGGCGCGCGCAGCAGCAGGCGCGCGCGGTGGCGGTACGGGGCGATCGACAGGCCCTCCGCGACGAGCGCGGCCGCGTCGGGCGGGTCGTCGAGGACGAACCGGTGGCCGGTGGCGGTGACCGCCCGCATCCGGTCCACCCGGAACGTGCGCCACGCCGCGCGTCTGACGTCGCGTGCGACCAGGTACCAACGCCGGCCCGTCGACACGAGCCGGTACGGTTCGACGGTCCGCTCGCTCGCGCGCTCGGCGCGGTCGCGGTACGCGAACCGCAGCCGCTCGGACCCCTGGCAGGCCTGCGCGATCGTGACCAGCACGTCGCCGTCGACCGCGTCACCGGCACGGCCGGCGAGCGACACCGTCACGGACGACAGCGCGACGACCCGCGGACGCAGGCGCGCGGGCAACACCTGTTCCAGCTTGCGCAGGGCGGCGACGGCGGCGTCCTCGATGCCGATCACCGACCCGGAGGTCGCGGCGCGCAGACCGACCGCGACGGCGACGGCCTCGTCGTCGTCGAGGAGCAGCGGCGGCAGCGCCCCGCCCGGGCCGAGCCGGTACCCGCCGTCGGGCCCGGGCGTCGCCTCGACCGGGTAGCCGATGCGGCGCAGCCGGTCGACGTCGCGGCGCACCGTCCGCAGCGTCACGCCGAGCCGGGCGGCGAGCTCGTGGCCCGCCCAGGTGGGTCGCGACTGCAGGAGGGAGAGGAGCCGGAGCAGGCGGCCGGCCGTGTCGTGCATCGCGCCGAGTCTCGCACCCGTCGCGGACCGGAACGGTCCGCATCGCGCCGGCAGCCGGGCACCCCGGCGGCCGTCACCGGCTTACGCTGCCCCCGTGGACACCGCCGCCGACGGGCCGCTCCTCGTGCGGGAGGGCTACGAGGCGGCCGTCGCGGGCCGGCCCGACGAGGCGATCGTGCGCTTCTCGGCCGCGATCCGCGCCTTCCACGCCGCCGGCGACCCCCGCGGCGAGGCCGTCGCTTGCGCGCGCCTCGGCGAGCTGTTCGAGATCGTGCTGTCCAACCGGGTCGCCGCCCGGCCGTGGTTCGAGCGCGCGCAGCGGCTGCTCGCGGACGAGGAGCCGTGCGTCGAGCAGGGGTGGGTGGCGGTCGCGCCGATGGGCTGCGACGTCGACGACCCCGCGGTGCTCGAGGAGCGCGCCGCGCTCGCCCTCGACCGCGCCCGCCGGTTCCGCGACGCGGACCTCGAGGTGAAGGCCCTCGCGGACGGCGGACTCGCGCGGGTCCAGGCCGGGAACGTCACCGACGGCATGGCGATGATCGACGAGGCGATGGCCCTCGCGTGCGGCGGCGCCGCCGGCGACGTCGAGGTGCTCGGGGAAGGCCGCGTGCTCCTTCTACACCGCGTGCTACTACACGGCCGACTTCGCGCGCGTGCGTGCCTGGAGCGACCTGCTGCGCCGCCGCGGCCTGATCGGCGGCGATCCGGGGGCGCCCGCGATCGTGAGCAGCCACTGCGACAGCGTGCGCGGGATCCTGCTCGTCCACGCCGGCCGCTGGAGCGAGGCCGAGGAGGTCCTCGTCCGGGCGTACGAGGCCATCGACGCGGTCATGCCCGGCGCGGCGTGGCACCCGCCGATCACGCTCGCCGAGCTGCGGATCCTGCAGGGGCGCCTCGCCGAGGCGGAGGCGCTGCTGCTCGGCCGCGACCACTTCGTGCAGGCGCTGCTCCCCACCGCCCGCCTGCACCTCGCGCGCGGCGACCACGAGCTGGCGTGCGCGGTCGCCCGCCGGGGCCTGCGGCTCGTCGGCGACGACCGCGTGCGCGCGGCGACGCTCCTCGGCGTGCTCCTCGAGGCGGAGCTCGGGCGCGGCGACCCGGACGGCGCCGCCGACGCGTCGGCCGAGCTCGACCGACGCGTCGCGGGGCTCGGCCTGCCGGCCCTCGCCGCGGAGGCGTTGCGGCTGCGCGCCCGCGTGCACGTCGCGCGTGCGGACCTGCACGCGGCCGTCGCGGACCTCCACGACGCCCTCGCCGCGCTGAGCGGGACCGAGCTGCCGTACGCGCGGTTGCGCGTCGGCATCGACCTCGCGCGCGTGCACGAGCTCGCCGGCGACCGCGCCGCCGCGCTCGTCGAGGCCCGCGCCGCCCGCGCGACGCTCACCGACCTCGACGTCGTGCTGGCGGCCGACGACGCCGCGCTGCTCGACCGGCTCGTGCCCGCCGCGCCGCCCGGCGCGCCGGCGTGCCCGGTCGCGACCCTCGCGTTCGACGGGCGGTGGTGGACCGTCGAGTGCGACACGACGACCGTGCGGCTGCGCGACACCAAGGGCCTGCGCTACCTCGCGGAGCTGGTCGCGCACCCCGGGGTCGAGCGCCACGCCCTCGACCTCGTCGATCTCGTCGAAGGGCGTCGCGCCCGCGGACGAGGGCGTCGCCCGGCGCGGGCTCGGGGACGCCGGCCCGGTCGCCGACGCGCGGACCCGGGCCGCCTACCGCCGGCGGGTCGAGGAGCTGCGCGCCCAGGTCGACGAGGCCCTGGCGCGCGCCGACGACGACCGGGCGGCACGCGCCCAACAGGAGCTCGACGGGCTCGTCGCCGAGCTCGCGCGGGCGTTCGGGCTCGGGGGACGCGCCCGCACCGCCTCCTCCCCCGCCGAGCGCGCCCGCCTCAACGTGACCCGGGCGCTGCGCTCGGCGATCGCCCGCATCACCGAGGCGCTCCCCGACGCGGGCCGGGCCCTGGACCGGGCGGTCCGGACCGGGACGTTCTGCGCCTTCGAGCCGGACCGGGCCGACGGCATCCGCTTCCGTTTCGTTCGGTCCCGGGTGAACGGGACGCCGCCGCGATGAACGCCTCCCGGGCATGCAGACACGGATCGACGAGATCGCCGACGGGATCTACCGCCTCTCGACCTTCGTGCCGGAGGTGGCCGCGCCCGCCGGATTCACGTTCAACCAGTTCCTCGTGAGGGCCGACGAGCCGCTCCTGTTCCACACCGGGCCGCGGGGGATGTTCCCCCTGGTCGCGGAGGCCGTCGCCCGGGTCGTGCCGGTGGAGACCCTGCGCTGGATCAGCTTCGGCCACGTGGAGGCCGACGAGTGCGGCGCGATGAACCTGTGGCTCGAAGCCGCCCCGCGCTCGCAGGTCACCTTCGGCGCCCTCGGGTGCGACGTGTCGCTGAACGACCTGTGCGACCGGCCGCCGCGCCCGCTCGCCGACGGCGAGGTCGTCGACCTCGGCGGCAAGCGGGTCCGCCAGGTCCCGACCTCGCACGTGCCCCACGGCTGGGAGGCCCAGCTGCTGTTCGAGGAGACGACGCGCACCCTCTTGTGCGGCGACCTCTTCACGCACCTCGGCGACCCCGATCCGCTGGTCGGGTACGACGTCGTCGGGCCCGCGATGGCGGCCGAGGCCGTGTTCCGGGCGTCGTCGCTGGCGCCGCAGACGGGCGAGGTGCTGCGGGCGCTCGCCGACCTCCGCCCGGCGACCCTCGCGATCATGCACGGCGCCTCGTTCGGCGGCGACGGCGGCCGCGCACTCACCGAGCTCGCCACGGCGTACGAGGAGCAGTACCCGGGCGCCACCGGGTGACGTCTCGGGCGCGCGCGGCGGAATACGCGCATTGGATGAGGCGCGGCGCGGCCCGACCGGGCAAGCTTCGGGCCGGGAAAGGGCGGAGCTCACTGCGAGGCGCGTTCATGTCAACCACGCTCGTGTGTCATCGCGACGGCCTTGCCGCGGACGTCATCCGGATCGCGCTCGAGGAAGAGGGCTTCGACGTCGCGGTCGCGAGCAGGATCGAAGAGGCGCTCGGCATGGCCGAAACGGCGCAAACCGTGCTCATCGACGTGCGCGTCACCGGCGCGTTCGACGCGATGAAGTGCCTCGCGGCCTCGCCGCAGCGGCCCCGCGTGCTCGCGCTCGTCGACGACGAGACGCACGAGATCGCCGCGGTGGCGAAGACCGGAGTGCACGGCTGGATCACCACCGGGGACAGCCTGCAGCACCTCGTGCAGGTCCTGCGCTCCGACGGGGAGTGCAAGCCGCCGCGCACCCGACGGGCCAAGTCGCCGGCCGCGAACGGCAAGCCGACGCGGGCCCTGCTCACGGCCCGCGAGACCGAGGTGCTCGCGGGCCTCATCCAGGGCGAGAGCACGAAGGCGCTCGCGGCGCGTCTGAAGATCAGCCAGGCCACCGCCCGTACGCACGTGCAGAACGTGCTGGCGAAGCTCGGCGTCCACAGCCGCCTCCAGGCGGTCGCGGTGGTCATCGAGCACTCGCTGCTCTCGCTGTTCGACCTCGAGGAGCAGTCGGAGACCCAGGCGGCGTCCTGACCGCGCGGTCGCGTCGTCGCGGACGCGACGCGCCGACCGATCCGCCAGGTCAGTTGTGGAGCGCTCCGTTGCAGCGGCGCGCCACGCTCGCGGCCTCGAGGCTCGAGTGGACCTCGAGCTTGGCGAGGATGTTCCGCATGTGCGTGCGCACGGTGCCGAGCGAGATCGCCAGGTCGCGCGCGATCGTCGCCCGGTCGCACCCCGCAACGAGGCGATCGAGCACCTCCCGCTCGCGCGGCGTGAGCCGCGCGAGGCGCTCGTCGTACTCGTTCGGGCGGGGAACCGAGGACTGCAGCTCCCGGATCACCGCGCCGAGCAGCGAGGTCGAGACCCAGGCGTCGCCCGATGCGACGGCAGTGACCGCGCGGACGAGCTCCTCCGCCGGGCTGTCCTTCGCGACGATGCCCCGGGCGCCCGCCCGGATCACCTTCGGCGCCATCACACCGTTGCTGGCGCCGTTGCCGAGCACGACGACGGACGCGATCGGCGGTGTGCGCTCGGCGAGCCGCGTCGTGAGGTCGAACACCCCCCGCTCGTCACCGTCGAGGTACACGACGATCACGTCGGGACCGAGTGCCTCCACCGCGTGCTGCGCGGACGCCGCCGTGCCCGCGATCTCGACGGTGCGCAGGCACGGCTCGGAGTCGAGGCGGCGCGAGACCGCCTCGGCCGCGAGCCGCTCGGGGTGCACGACGAGCACGCGTGCGGTCCTCATCGGGTTCGCTCGGGGACTCGGGTGACGACGGGGCCGTACCGCTGCGCCGCTCCGTCACGGGGGCGACGCCGCCTCCAGTTGCCAACGTGCATGGCACTCCTGCCGCGGGAAATTCACCGACTGGCCAGCCCACGTTCGCCCCGTCGTTAGGAAGTAGCACCCAGACCACGCAACGTGCAACGCCGAAAGTGCACGCAGCGTGTGTGTTTCCGGCGCGATCCGGCGATGAGGGAACGTCGCGCCACGTCGGGTGTTCACGCTGCCTCAGCGAACCCGCTGTTGTCGTGCCATACCGATCACATCTGCACGTATGCCGTGATCGGGCGCGCGTCGTCCACCCACCGCGCGAACGGCGTAGCGGTTCTCCGCCCCGGACACGACCCTCGCCGGCGCGCCGCCTGGGACCCTTGAGGGTGCTCCACGACCGAACGGACCGATCGCGACCGACGTCGGCGGCACCGACGCGGGTTCGCGCGCCCCATCGCCGATGCTCGACGCCATCGCCCGCCTGATCGACGACCTCGACCGAGCCGGCGTCGCCTGGTGTTCGTGGAAGAGCAACGCGCACCTCGACGCCGCGCTCGCGGGCGACACCGACCTCGACGTCCTCGTCGCCCGCGCCGACGCGTCCGCGTTCCGCGAGGTCCTCGCGCGCAACGGCGTCAAGGCGTTGCGGTCGCCGCCGGGCGGGGCGCACCCCGGGATGGAGCACTACCTCGGGTTCGACGAGCGCTCGGGCCGGCTGTTCCACGTCCACGTCCACCATCAGCTCGTGCTCGGCCAGAAGCACGTGAAGAACTACCGCGTGCCGATCGAGCTCCCGTTCCTCGCGTCGTGCGGGCGCGACCGGGGCGTGCCCGTGCCGGCACCCGAGCTCGAGCTCGCGGTGCTGGTGACGAGGGTGCTCCTCAAGTACCGGATCCGCGACCTCGTGAAGGACGTACTGCACGTCCGCACGCCGGGTGTCGGACCGGACCTCCGGGAGGAGATCGACTGGCTCACCACGCGTACGGACGCCGAGCGGGTCGTCGCCGCCCTCGAGGCGATCGGCGCCCCGCTGCCCTCCGGCGTCGTCCGTGACGCGCTGCATCTCTTCGCCCGGTCACACCGCGACGGACTGCGCGTGTGGTCGCTGCGGACGAGGATGCGCCGCGCGTTGCGACCGTACGCGCGCCACGGGTCGGCGCGTGCCGCACTCGCGTACGCGCGCGGAGAGCTCCGCCGCAACCGCCGCTTCCGCCTCCGCCCGCCCGAGCTGCGCATGACCCCGCGATCGGGCGGGACGACCGTCGCGCTCGTCGGCGCCGACGGCGCGGGCAAGTCGACGGGCGCCGAGTCGCTCGCGGACTGGCTCGGGTGGAAGCTCGTCGCGCGCACGCACTACCTCGGCGCGAAGCCGCCCTCCCCCCGCAGCCGGGCGGCGTACCTCGTGTTCCGGGCCCTCCGGCGCGGCGAGCGCGGCGCGAGGCGACGGGGCGCCCCCGTCTCCGCCGCCGCCCGCCCGCTCGCGGGAGCGCGCGACGTCGCGCTCGCGGCGCACTACCTCTCGGTCGGCGCGGACCGGGCCCGCCGGCACCGCCGGGCGGTGCGCGACGCCGCCGCAGGCACGGTCGTGTTGTACGACCGGTTCCCCCTGTGCACCTCGGGGGACGACGCGGCACACCTGCTGCTCGACGGCCCGCAGATCGCGGTGACGGTGCCCGCCGCGCGGTCGCGTCCGGTCGTCCGCTCGCTCGCGGCGCTCGAGGAGCGCATCTACCGCCGATTCCACCCGCCCGACCAGCTCGTGTTCCTGCACGTCGACCCGGACGTGGCACACGCGCGCAAGCCCGATCACCGGCTCGAGACCGTCGCCACCAAGTGCCGCGCGGTCCGGGAACTCGAGCAGGCGGTGAAGGCGCGCGGGAACTGCACGGTCACGTCGGTCGACGCGAACCGCCCGGCCGAACACGTGATCGCGGACCTGAAGCGCGAGGTCTGGCGTGCGATCTGACGCAGCGGGCCCCGGCGACGTCACGGTCGTCGAGGTCGTGGGCGCGCCGGGCGCCGGCAAGACGACCCTCACGGCACTCCTGCGCGACGAGCTCGACCGTCGCGCCGTCGCGGCCGACACCGTCGTCGGCCGCGCGCGTGAGCACGCCGCCCGGACCCGGCCCGGTCGGATCGCGGACCGGGTCCGGCCGGCGCGCCTGCGGCGCGCGTTGCTCTGGCAGGTCTTCTACGCCACAACGTCGGTCGACGCGGCGTGCTTCGCACGCGAGCACGCCGCCCTCGCGAGGTGCGCGATCGCCTCGCAACGCGGCCGTCCGTTGCCGGTGCGCCGGAAGGCGCACGTGCTCTACTGGTTCTTCCAGCTCGGCGGCCGCCTCCGGTTCCTGCACCGCACCGGCCGGCCCGGCGAGGTGGTCGTCGTCGACGACGGCTTCCTGCAGCGGACCGCCCACCTCTACGCGTCGCACGTGGAGGAGCCGCGTCGCGACGCCGTCGATGCGTACGTCGCGCTCGTGCCCCCTCCGGACCTCGTCGTGCACGTGACGGCACCCGACGACGTCTGCGCGCGGCGCGTCCTGGACCGGGGCCTGTGGGCGCACTCGCGCCGCCTCACCCGGACCGACGTCGAGCGCCTCGTCGCGGCGTCGCGCCACGCGGTCACCTGCGCCACCGAGGCCGCCCGGCGGCGCGGCGTCCCGGTCGTGCAGGTCCCCAACGGGGACGGTGGCGGCCGCGGCCTCGATCGTGCCGTCGCCGCCGTCGTCACCGAATGGCTCGCCCCCTCGCCGGCCGCACCCCGCGAGGAGGTCGCGCGATGAGGGGCGCACCCGGGGCCCGTCGCATCCCCCGGCTGCCGCGCCCGTCACGGGTCTTGGCGTACCTCTCCGCGCGGTTCGGCCCGCCGACGCTGGAGCCCGAGACCGTGCTCGCGGTCCTCGCGCAATTCGGTCTCGGCCCCTCCGGGGGGACCCGGGACCTCCGCCTCGGCCGGCGCAGCCTCAACGCGATGGTCGACACGCCCCGCGGGCGGAAGGTGGTGAAGCGGTACCGCCCGCAGTGGACCGCGCCGATCGTCGAGTGCGGCCACTCGATCCTGCGCCGCCTCGAGGAGGTCGGCTTCCCCGCGGTGCGCCTCGAACGGACGCCGCAGGGGGCGACGTGGACCACCGACGGCACGAACGTCTTCGCCGTGTTCGACTTCGTCGCCGGCACGAATTACTCGCTGTCGTACCTGCGCCGCACCGACCGCATGCACCTGACCCGGGTCGCCGGCGACACCCTCGCGCGCTTCCACGTCGCGCTCGCGGGGTTCGTGCCCGCGGGTGACCACCATCTGGGCTTCGCGACGATGGACGGGCCGCGAAAGCGCGACGCCGACTGGAACGAGCGGAAGGTCGGCGAGCTCGCCGAACGGTCGACGGCGCTGGCCGACCCGCACGTGCGGGGGCTCACCGACGAGCTGACCCGGCGCGCCCCCGGGGTGCTGCACGAGCTGCGCGCGCTCGAGGCCGAGCTCGAGTCGGCGGACCTGCCCCGGTGCGTCGTCCACGGCGACTACGGCCTGCACAACCTCGTCTTCCGCCACGGTGTCGCGGTGCCGGTCGACTTCGAGTCCGCCCGCCTGGACTGGCGCGTCAACGACCTCGTGTCGGTGCTCGGAAAGTACCGGTACCGCGCCGGCTACTACGACTTCGAGTCGATGCGCGCGTTCATGCGCGCGTACGGCGCCACCCTCCCCCTCGCCGACGCCGAGCGGGAGTTGTTCCCGGCGGCATGGCGGCTCTACAAGCTGCAGGCCGCGGTGCAGTACTGGAACTCGTACTTCGAGACCGACGGCCCGGCCCGCAAGCTCGAGGCCGCGCTGGACGCGATCGACCAGGCCCGCTGGGTGGCACGAAACCCGCAGCCGGTCGCCGAGCTGGCGGCGCTCGCGACGGACTCCGACGAGCGGCCGGCCGGGTTCCTGCGCCGCCGCCGCCTCTACACGGAGCGGCTGCGATGACTGCGAGCGACCGGCGAGCCGTCCTGCTCGTCACGCCGAACCTCGAGATCGGCGGCGCGCAGGAGAACCTCGCGACGATGGCGAAGTACCTGCCGCGCACCGGGTTCGACGTGGTCGTGTGCACCTTCGAGGACGGGCCGCTGAGAGACGAGCTCGACGCGACCGGCACCCCGGTCGTCGTGCTGCCCGGCCGCCGCCACGGCGCGCTGGCGCTGCCCGCGTTCGCCGCGGAGATGGCGCGTCGCCGGCGCGACCTCCGCCGGCTGGTCGTCGCCCACGGGATCGACGTCGTCCAGACCCGGGGGCTGGGCACCCTCGACTTCCTGGTCATGACGCTGCGGTTCGGGCGCCCGCGCGTACAGGTCTGGTGGACGATCGAGAACGTCCGCTTCATGGTTCGGCGCGAGCACCTCGGCCGCAACGCCTGGCTGCTCGGCCCGAAGCGCGCCGCCCACCGCGCGCTGTACCGGCTCGGCACCCGGATCGTGAACGGGGTCGTCGTCGTCTCCGACGAGACGGCCCGCGCGTTCGCCCGGTCGACCCGGAGCCGCACGCGCAAGGTCGTCGTGGTACCCAACGGCGTCGACACCGAGCGCTACCCGGCACCGGTCGACCGCGCCCGCCTGCGGTCCGAGCTCGGGCTCCGACCCTCCCACCACGCCATGATCATGGTCGGCACGTTCAAGCGGCAGAAGGGCCACGTGCACCTCGTCCGGGCGCTCGAACGTCTCGCGCCGCGCTTCGCCGACCTGCGGGTCCTGCTCGCCGGCGACGGCGAGCTGCGGCCGGAGATCGAGCGCCTGGTCCGCGACGCGGGGCTCGCCGACCGCGTGCGCTTCCTCGGGAGCCGGCGCGACGTCCCCGCGCTCCTCGCCGCGAGCGACTCGTTCGTGCTGCCGTCGCTGTGGGAAGGACTCCCGATCGCCCTCGTCGAGGCGATGGCGAGCGGGCTCCCGGTCGTCGCGACGGCGGTGAGCGGGACGAGCCAGGTGATGGTCGACGGTACGACCGGCTGGCTCGTCGAGCCCGGCCAGCCCGACGCCCTCGCCGACGCGATCGCCGAACTGCTGCGCGACCCCGAGCGCGCGCGCCGGATGGCCGCCACCGGACGCGAACGCGTGAACCGCTGGTTCAGCGCGCGCCGCCAGGCCGAGCACCTGGCGTCGCTGTTCGCCGGCACCGCCGGCGCCGCGCCCGCGCGCGGCGCCCTCCCCGTCCGTGCGGTCGCGCCATGAGCGGGCTCGTGTACCTGACCGGCACGAGCCGATCCGGCAAGACCCTGCTGCGGCACGTCCTGTCGTCGCACCCACGCATCTGGCTGAGCCGCCGGACCGACCTGTGGACCCGGTTCGACGGCCGCTTCGGCGACCTCGCCGACGACGGGAACGCCCGTCGCTGCGTCGAGGCGATCCTCGCGAGGAAGCAGGTCGCATCGCTGCGCCTCGATCCGGACCGGATCCTCGCCGAGCTCGCCACGGGGGCACCCACCTACGGTCGGCTGTTCGAGATCGTGCTGCGCGACGCCGCCCGGGCGGCGGGCAAGCGGCGGGGCGGGGAGCAGTCGGAGGACCTCGACCGGTGCGCGCCGGCGGTCCTACGGGCGCACCCGGACGCGCGGATCGTGCACGTCGTCCGCGACCCGCGTGACCGGTACGAGGCGGTCGTCGCGCGAGACGGCCGCGCCCCCGGGCGGCTGTGGCGGACGACGGCGCAGTGGTGCGCGTCGGCCGAGCGCGCCGAACGCAACGCGCGGCGCCACCCGGGCCGGTACGCGGTCGTGCGCTACGAGGACCTGGTGGCCGACCCCGCGGCGACGGTGCGGGCCCTGTGCGACTTCCTCGGTGAGGACTACGAGCCCGCGATGGTCGCCGTCCCCGACGCGCGCCGGTACGACGAGCTGCGCACCGGGCCCGGCGCGACGCCCATCTCGGGCCGCTTCGTCGGCCGCGGCGGGGCCCTGCCGCCACGCGAGGTCGCGTTCATCCAGTGCGCGGCGCGCCGACCGATGCGGGCGCTCGGGTACGAGCCGCGGCCGGTGCGGCTCGGCTGGCGCGACCGGGTCGCGCACGCGGCCACCGCCCCGATCGCCGCTATCGCCCGCACGCCCGGCGCGGCCCGGGACGCCCTCGCGTCGGGCCCGGCACGCCGGCGGGAGGTGGCGGCGTGAGTCTGGTGCACGCGCTCGTCGACTCGGACGCGTTCCGGTGGGTCGCGAAGCGGGGCCCGACACGGGTCGTGTTCCGCAGCCGCGCGTACCGCAGGCTCGACCTCGCCCGGCGCCGGCGCTGGGCGTCGCGGGCCGCCCGGGCGAGCCGCGCCGAGCGACCGTTCGCGCAGGTGCGGACGTTCTGCTTCTTCATCGGGCACAACAAGAGCGGGACCAGCATGCTCGGCGCCCTGCTCGACGCGCACCCGCGCATGGTCGTCTCCGACGAGCTCGACGCACTGTCGTACGTCGACGCCGGGTTCGGTCGCGACGAGCTCTTCCACCTGATCCTCCGGGGCTCGCGCACCGAGGCCCGCAAGGGCCGCGTGACCGCACGGCGGCTCGAGCCGTACTCCTACGAGGTCCCCGGGTGGTCGCAGGGGCGTGCCGAGCGACCGCTCGTCGTGGGCGACAGCACCTCCGGCACCTCCACGCGCCGGCTGGGCGCGGACCCCGCACTGCTCGACCGGCTCCGGCGGCTCGTCGGCGTCGACGTGCGCCTCGTCCAGGTCGTGCGGAACCCGTTCGACCCGATCGCCGTGATGATGGTGCGCGGCGGGAGGAGCTTCGAGAACGCCGCCGACCACTACTTCCGCGCGTGCGAGACCCTGCGCACCCTGAGGGCCCGGCTCGGCCCCGGAGAGCTCGTGACCGTCCGCTACGAACGGTTCTGCGAGGATCCGGCCGCGGAGCTCGCGCGCGTGAGCGCGTTCCTCGGCGTCGAGCCCGACCGTCCGTACCTGGACGCCTGCGCCGCGATCATCCGTCGCGAACCGGTGCGCGACCGCGCCCGCGTCGAGTGGAGCGCCGACGCGATCGCGCGGGTGGAACGGGGGATCGCCGGCTTCGACTTCCTGGAGGGCTACTCCCATGCCGACTGAGGCATCGATCTCGCCGGCCGACCGTGGGGCTGGGCGCGGGGGCACCGGGGCGCACGGATGCGTCCCCGGTGTTCCTCGCCGGCGCCGACCGCAGCGGGACGACGTTGCTGTTCGCCCTGCTCGCGTCCCACCCGGACCTGTGCATGGTGCGGCGCACGAATGTGTGGCGCTACTTCGACGGGCGCTACGGCGACCTCTCGGTGCCCGCGAACCTCGACCGCTGCCTCGACGACATGTGCCGGTACCGGCGGATGCGCCACCTCGCCCCGGAGAAGGACCGCATCCGGCGCGAGTTCCTCGCCGGGCCGCCCACCTACGGGCGCCTCTTCGCCCTGTTCTTCGAGCACCACGCCGAGCGGGCCGGCCGGGCCCGTTGGGGCGACAAGTCGCTGCACACCGAGCACCACGCCGACCGCGTCTTCGCGGAGTTCCCCAACGCCCGGATCGTGCACATGCTGCGCGACCCGCGTGACCGGTACGCGTCGGTGCGCCGGCGCAACGGCCAGGACCTCTCGCGCGTCGGCGCCGCGACCGCCCGGTGGATGCGGTCGGCCCGGGCCGCCGCGCGCAACCTCGAGCGCCACCGGGACGGCTACCTGGTCGTGCGGTACGAGGACCTGGCCCGCGAACCGGAACGCACGCTGCGCACCGTCTGCCGCCACATCGGGGTGCCCTACACGCCCGCGATGCTCGAGATGGAGGGACTCCCCGAGCACCGCGCCACGGGCGGCAACAGCTCGTTCGGCGACCTCGAACCGGGACGGATCTCGACGCGGGGCATCGGCCGCTACCGGGAGGTGCTGCGCCCCCACGAGACGGCGTTCATCGAGCTCGTCGCCCGGCGCCAGCTCGCGCGCTTCGGGTACGAGCCGAGCGGGATCCGTCCCGTCGGCGCGGCGCGCGCCCGCTTCTACGCCTACGACCTCCCCGTCGCGCTCGGGCGGATGGCGGGCTGGACGGTCGCGACGCGCGTGCAGCAATGGCGCGATCCGGGCGTGCCGGCCGGACGCCTCGACCCGCCGGGGGCGTCGTGACGGGCCGCCGGCGCGCTTGCCGGCCGGGCGTTCGCGCGTTCTGGGCAGCGCCCCTACGCCTCGTGGCCGAGGAGCGGGCCCGGCCCGCGACCGATGCTCGCGCCGTGCCCGCCGGCCGTCACCCGAACCGGCGCCCCTGTGCCGCCCCGTCGCGGGGGGAGCCGGCGCGATGAAGGCACTCCTGGTCGCCGCGCAGGGCAAGGGCTCCGTGCAGGCGCT
The DNA here is from genome assembly GCA_026002935.1 of Acidimicrobiia bacterium. GTDB lineage: Bacteria > Actinomycetota > Acidimicrobiia > IMCC26256 > PALSA-610 > BPGH01. The sequence goes on along the minus strand of BPGH01000001.1, from coordinate 1,893,932 downwards.
GCGTCGCGCGCGCACCATCGGGTCGCGCTACGGCCTCGGCCCCGAGCGCATGGAGCAACGGATCGACCGCATCTTCCGGATCGTCGACGCCGCCGACTGCCGCGCGACGCTGCCGGTGACCGCGGTCGTCGCCGCCCGCCACCCCGCGGTCATCGCCCGGTACGCGGCGATGGGGATGGAGTTCCCCGTCCACGGCTACCTGCACGTGGACCACAGCGCACGGTCGCTCACGGCGCAGCTCGCGCACCTGCGGCGGGCGCGCCGCGCGCTCGAGCGGCACGGCGTGCCGGCGTTCGGGTTCCGGGCACCGTACCTGCGCTGCCCGACGAGACGCTGCTCGCGCTCGCCGCGAACGGCTTCCTCTACGACGCGAGCCAGGCCGTGCACTGGGAGGTCGGCGCCGTCGTGCCGCCCGCGGGCTACCGCCGCGCGCTCTCGTTCTACGGCGCGTTCGACGCGGCGGACCGGCCGGTGCTGCCGTGGATCGAGGACGACCTCGTCCGCATCCCGTACACGCTGCCCGACGACGAGGCGGTCGTGGAGCGGTTCGGGTGGGACTCCCCCGAGGCGGTCGCCGCGTGCTGGCTCGCGGTCCTGGACGAGACCCACCGGCGCGGCGAGCTGTTCACCGTCGCGGGTCCATCCCGAGGCGCATCGACCAGTGCGGCCCCCGCCCTCGCGGCGGTGCTGGACGCGGCCCGGGCGGCGACCCCCTCCGTGTGGATCGCCCGGCACGTCGACCTGGCGATGTGGTGGCGGGAGCGGTCCCGGACGAAGATCGAGCTCGTGCCACTCGGCGACGGGCGGGCGCGCCTCGTCGTGCGCGGGCCCGACGGGCTCACCCTGCTCGCCCGCGGGATCGGGCACCCCGGCGCCGCGGGGCCGGCCGGCTACCGCGCGGTGGCGGACGACGGGCTCGTCCTCGCCTGCGCGCGCAAGCCGTTCGTCGGGGTGTCTCCCGACCGCCGCGCAGCCGACTGGTCGACTTCCTGCGCAACCACGGGTACGTCGTCGAGCGCACGACGCGGCCGTCGGAGTACGCCGTGTACCGCGACGACGAGGAGTTCACGCCGTCGTCCGGCCGGCGGGTCGTCGCCGAGGTCGAGCGGTCCGCCGACGCGCTCGTGCGCATCGCCCCGTGGCCGCACGGTGCCGGCAGCGCCCTGTCGGTCACCGGCGACATCGACGCGCTCACGATCGGCGACTACGCGCTGCGGGCCGTCGGGCGATGAGCGGCGCGGCCCGGGCGGCGCGGGAGGTGGCGGACGACCGGCCGGCCGCCGCGGGGCCCGGCACCGGCGCCGCCGGCGACGCGGCCGCGGGCCCGGGCGGTCGCCGGCCGCGCCACTGCATGGTGGTGCTCGCCTACTACCCCCTCGCCGAGACCCGGGTGCAGCGCGAGGCCGAGGCCCCTCGTGCGGGCGGGCTACGAGGTGGACGTCATCTGCCTGCGCGACCGCGGCGAGCCGCGGCGCGAGGTCCACCGCGGGGGTCACCGTGCACCGCGTCGGCGTGCAGCTCCACAAGGAGCACCTCGCCCGCCAGCTCCTGAACTACCTGCACTTCTTCGTACGGGCCGGCCTGCGGCTCACCGCCCTGCACCGGCGGCGGCCCTACGACTGCGTCCAGGTGCACAACCTGCCCGACTTCCTCGTGTTCTGCGCCGCGTACCCCCGGCTGCGCGGGGTGCCCGTGGTGCTCGACCTGCACGACCTGATGCCGGAGTTCTACGCGGCCCGCTTCGCGGGCTGCCCGCGGGCGCCGCCTCGTCGGGCTCGTGCGGATGCAGGAGCGCGCGGCGTGCCGGTTCGCGAGCCACGTGATCACGGTCAGCGAGCACTGGCGGCGGGCGCTCGTCGCGCGCGGGGTACCCGAGTCGAAGTGCAGCGTGGTGATGAACCTCGCCGACGAGCGCGTGTTCACCCCGCTGCCCCGGCCCGACCGGGACCGGTCGTCGTTCGAGCTCGTCTACCACGGCACGGTCGTCGAGCGCTACGGCCTCGACCTCGCGGTGCGGGCCGTCGCGAAGCTGCGCGACCGCATCCCGGGCATCCACCTCACGGTCCTCGGCATGGGCGACCACATGGCGACGCTGCGACGCCTGTGCAGCGAGCTCGGGGTCGAGTCGAACGTGACCCTGCGGGACGAGCTCCTCACCGCGGACCAGCTCCCGCCGATCCTCGCCCGGGCCGACCTCGGCGTCGTGCCCTACCGGAACGACGTCTTCACCGACGGCCTGCTGCCGACGAAGCTGATGGAGTACGCGGCGATGGGCATCCCGTGCGTCGCGGCGCGCACGACGGCGATCGAGACGTACTTCGGTGACGCCAACGTCGAGCTCTTCGAGCCGGGCGACGCCGACGACCTCGCCGAGCGGATCCGGGTCCTGTACGAGGACCCGGACCGGCTCGCGGCGACCGCCGCGCGCGCCGCCGCCTTCACCGGGCGCCACAGCTGGGAACGCACGAGCCGCGAGTACGTCGCCCTCGTCGACCGGCTGCGCGCCGCGGGACGACCGGCCCGGCGCGCCGCCGGCGCGTAGGGCGCGTACGCGCACCTCGACGGACGCGCCGTTCGGCCGCCGGCTGCGCAGCGTGGCCCCGGCGGCCGGGCTCGCCCGCACGGCCCGGCCGATCGCGCCACGGCGCGCGAACCCCGGCGGTTTCCTGCCGATACAGGGCAGGCGCCGTGGTAGCCCGGCGCGGGAGCCGAACAGGGGGAGGTCGGCCGATGAAGCCGATGAGGAGACGTCCGGTCCAGGTGCTCGTGCTCGCGGCGGCGTCGCTCGCGCTCGCGCTCACCGGGTGCGCCGTGATCCCGCCGCCGTCGGGCGAGTCGACCTCGCTCGGCTCGTTCCGTGTCGAGTGCGAGTTCTCACACCGCGCCCAGGTCGACCCCATCGTCTCGTTCGGGCGGACGTCGATGCACGTCCACGACTTCTTCGGCAACACGTCGACCGCCGCGACCTCGACCTACGACTCGATGCGCCGGGGCGGCACGACGTGCAGCGACCCCGGCGACCGCGCCGCCTACTGGGCGCCTTCGCTCGTCGCGCCGGGCGGCCGCTTCGTGACCCCCGAGATCGCCGTCTTCTACTACCGGAACCGCCCGGTCGAGTACAGCGAGACCGTGCCGTTCCCGCCCGACTTCCGCATGATCGCCGGTGGGAAGAACGCCTACCCGCACGCGTACTGGACGTGCGACGGCGAGAGCGACACCGGCTACGAGTCCCGGCGGGCGACGATCCCGAACTGCGGCCCGGGCGGGAAGATCAAGCTCCACGTCTTCTTCCCCTCGTGCTGGGACGGCAAGCGGCTCGACTCGCCAGATCACCGCAGCCACGTCGCCTACGGCCTCGACGACGACGGGGGCGTCGAGGGCACCGATCCCGACGTGTGCCCGGCGTCGCACCCCGTCAAGATCCCGCAGCTCGACTTCCGGGTGCAGTACGACGTCTCGGACGGGCGCGCCTACCGCCTCTCCGACGGCGAGGTGCTCCCCCACGTGGACTTCTGGAACACCTGGCACCAGCCGCGCCTCGAGCACTGGGTGGACCGGTGCCTCGGCCACCGCGGGATCTCCTGCAAGCTCGCGACCGGCTGATCAGCCGCGGACCCGGGGGCCGGGCGGCCCGGCGTCACCCGGCCTTCGGGACCGCGAACGCGTCGAACAGGTGTGGATTGGCGTCGACCCAGGCCCACAGCCGCGCGAGCCCCTCGTCGAACGAGGTCGTCGGCCGCCAGCCGAGGTCGCGCTCGGCCCGGCGCACGTCGCTCACGTAGACCGGCTGGTCGCCGGGGCGCCACGGCCCGTACGTCACCTCGATCTCGCGGCCCGCGAGCCGCTCGAGCCGCGGCGCGAACTCGCGCCAGATCGACACGGTGTTCCCGGGCCCTCCGCCGACGTTGTAGATCGACCCGGCGGCCACGTCGATGTGCTCGATCGCCGCCCGGTACGCGGCGACGAGGTCGTCGATCCACAGGACGTCACGGGCCTGCTTCCCGTCGCCGTAGATCGTGATCGGCCGGCCGAGCCGCGCCGAGATGCAGAAGTGGGCCACCCAGCCCTGGTCCTCGACGCCGAACTGCCGCGTGCCGTAGATGCACGACTGCCGCATCACGACCGTCCGCAAGCCGTAGATGCGGGCGTAGTCGCGCACGTACTGGTCGCCGGCGCCCTTCGAGCAGCCGTAGGGCGAGTGGAAGTCGAGGAGCCGGTCCTCGGGGATGCCGTGCGGGAAGTCGCGGTAGCGGTACGAGGAGGGTCCCTCCTCGACGACGACGTCCTCCATGCCACCGTAGACCTTGTTGGTCGACGCGTACAGCACGATCGCCTCGGGGGCGCGGGCGCGCACCGCCTCGAGCACGTTGAACGTCCCGAGCGCGTTGATCTCGAAGTCCTCGCGTGGGTCGGCCACCGACGTCGTCACCGCGACCTGCGCCGCGAGGTGGTACACGACGTCGGTGCCGGACGCGAGCGCCGCCTGGAGGGCGGACGCGTCGCGGATGTCGCCCTGCACGAAGCGCAACCGACCACCGGCCCGCTGGCGCAGCCAGTCGAGGTTCCCGCGCGTGCCGGCCCGCGACAGGTTGTCGAAGACCGTCACCGTGTCGCCCCGCGCGAGGTGGTCGGCCGCGACGTTCGCGCCGATGAAGCCGGCGCCGCCGGTGACGAAGACGTTCATTCCGGGCTCCTCTCCCGCGTCGCTCGATCCGCGAGCGATCCTTCCTCACGGTGCTGGCCAGCCCCCGCGCCGGCCACCAGCTCCTCGAGCTGGCGCATCCGCCGGCGCCACTCCTCACGCCGTGCCTCACGCACGCGCACGGCGTTGCGGGCGAGCTCCTCGCGCCGCGCGACGAGATCGGCGATCGCGTGTCCGATCCCCTCGGCGGTGTTGGGCGCGTACACCGCGGCATCGGCGAAGAGCTCGTGCAGGTACTCGAAGTCGGAGGTCACGATCGGCTTGCCGAGCGCGACGGCCTCGCACCCGGCGAGCTGCAGCGTGTGGTCCCGGGTGGTGAGCACGATGGCGCCGTCGACCGCCCGCAGCAGCCCCACGTACTCGCCGTTCGGGTCGAGGAAGCCGGTGAAGGTGACGTTCGGTGGTGCCGACGCGATCGACCCGGCGGGCGCCTTGCCCGTGTCGCCGGTGACGTAGACGTGGACGCCGGGGTTGCGCCGTGCCGCCTCCAGCACCTCCCGCACCGGCTCGTCCGGCGCGAACACGCAGAGGAACGCCAGGTTGACGCCGTCGCGCACGCGGTACGGGCGGCCCTCGGGCAGGTCGAGGAACGCGTCGTACATGACGAGGGTGCGCGCGCCCCAGCCGGACACGACCCGGGCCCAGTGCTCATTGGTGACGATGTTGACGGCGGCCCGCCTCGCGACCCAGCGCTGCACCGGCATCGCGAACGTCCAGGCCGGGTCGAAGGCCGCCGAGTGGTACTCGATCACGTACCTCGCGCCGGTGATCCGGCAGTACAGCCACACGACCAGGCCGCACAGGAACGGCGGCGTCTGCACGTGGACGGCGTCGGGCCGCTCCCGGAACAGCATCCGCAGCGTCGCGACGGCCTGCATCGGGTACTTGACCGGCGCGTACGGCGGGGACCGGAACTTGAGGAAGTGGATGCAGTGGAGCGTGCCGCCGAGCTCGCGGGCGAACATCTCGCTGCGCCGGCTGTAGGGCGCCCAGGCGACCGCCACCCATCTCCGGCCGCTCCGGCCCGTGTCGTGCGGCGAGCGCGTCACCGCGCACCCTCCCCGGGGGCGGCGAAGGCGGCCGGCCAGAGCGCCGCCGCCACGCCCCGCACGTTCGTGGCCAGGTCGAACCGGCGGCGCACCGCGTCGCGGCCCGCGGCGGCGAGCCGGTGGCGCAGCCGGACCTCGTCCAGCAACGTCGCGACGGCCCCCGCCAGGGCGTCGTCGTCACCCGCGGGGACGAGGAGCCCGTTCTCGCCGTCGGTGACGAGCTCCCGGATCGCCGGCTGGTCGCTCGCCACGACGGGGACCCGCATCGCCATCGCCTCGAGGAGCACGTTCGGGATGCCGTCGACGTCGCCGTCGCTCGCCGTCACGCACGGCATCACGAACACGCCGGCGCGCGCGTACTCGGCGACGACCTCCTCGTGGGGCAGCGCCCCGGTGAAGGTCACGAGGTCGTCGACGGCGAGCTCGCGTGCGAGGCGCTCGAGCGCCTCGCGCTGCGGCCCGGCGCCCACCACCCGGCAGCGGAACCGGTGGCCCGACCGGCGCAGCCGGGCGCACGCACGCACGAGCACGTGCAGGCCCTTGCGCTCGGTGAGCTGCCCGACCGCGAGGACGACCGGGTCCGGCTCCGGGGCCGGGAGCACCACCGGCAGCGCCTCCAGGTCGATCCCGTGCGGCACGACCCGCACCTTCGCGGCGACGTCCGCGCCGGCCAGCTCGGCGAGCCGCTCCTTGTTGCGGCGCGTACAGGTCGTCACATGGGTCGCGGCCGCGAGCTTCTCCCGCACGAGCACCGGCTCGACGAAGACGTCGGCGCCGGCGTGGACCGACAGGTGGTACGGCACGCCGAGCAGACGCGAAGCCGTGAGCGCGACGGTCGCGGCACGGTCGACGAAGTGCGCGTAGATCTCCCGCACCCCCTCGGCGCGGGCGACGCGCGCCACGCAGATCCCCAGGCCGAAGTGCAGGAGCGTCCGGAACCGGCTCCGCGCGCCCGGGTGCGGCCGCGTGAGCAGGTACGCGAGGGTCCCGAGGGCACGCAGGGGGCGCCGGCCCAGCTCGGACGCGAGCGCGGCGACGAGGAACGGGACGCGGGCGGGCAGGAGGTAGGTCACCTCGCGCGCCAGGGCACGCTGGTCCGACGAGAGCGGCACGTCGTCACCCGGGCGCCGGATCGCGCAGAGGCGCAGGTCGACGCCCAACCGCCGCAGGCCGTGGATCTCGCGGTCGATGAAGGTCGTCGTGAGGAGCGGGTAGGTCCCGATCACGACGAGCACCGGGCCGGGCCCGGGCACGCCGGGCACCCGTCGCGGCGGGCGGCCGAGGGCGGCCGGCGCCGTCATGCCGCCACCTCCGGGCGCCCGTCCGCGCGCGGCACGCGCTCCACGACGGTCGCGATCAGGCCGAGCGTCACCCACCACATCCCGAGCCCGAACGGCACCTGCATCCGCGAGAAGTTGTTGACGACGACGTGCGCGGCGATCACCGCCCACATGGCGGCGACGAAGCGCCGGTCGAGCACGCCGTCACCGGGGAGCCGGCGCCACCGGGCGATGGTGCGCGCGAGCAGCACCGCCGCCGGCCCGAGGAACAGGACGATCCCCACGACACCCTGCTCGGCCGCGAGCGTGAGGTACACGTTGTGGGAGGCGTGGTCCTTGTCCGGATAGAAGAGGTTGCCCACCGGCCGCTGGAACTGCCGGTCGTAGCGGTCGAAGTTGCCGTAGCCCCAGCCCGTGAGGGGCTTGGCCTCGAACATCCGCACCGACGCGTAGACGACGGGGAGGCGGCTCAGCGCCGATTCCCGGGCGACCGGCGACTCGATGCGCTCCCGGGCGTGGTCGACCTGCTGGGCCGCGAACCCCGAGGCCGCCGCGAAGAGCACGAGCGGGAAGGCCATGACGGCCAGCCGCGACCACAGGCCCTTGTAGGTGAGCAGCGCGCCGATGAGTACGACCGCGGCGGCGATCCACGACGCGCGCGAGAAGGTCATGAACGCCATCGTGAGGCCGAGCGCGAACAGGAACAGTGCGGACGCGGTGATCGACCGGGCCCGCCTGCTCGCGCCCATGTGCAGCAGGAACGCGCCGCAGAACAGCACCGTCGTGCCGTAGACGTCGGGAGAACGCAACGATCCGACCGTCCGCTCGCCCAGCTTGCCCAGCCACTCGGACGGCAGCACCCCCGGTGCGACCCACGAGAGCATGCCGACGACGGTCTGGAACACGAGGACGAACACGACCGCCCCGGCGACACCGCGGACCTGCCGCTCGTCGGGCTCGAGGAGCCGGAGGAAGAGGTACAGCAGCATCGGCGCGACGACGAAGTCGTAGAGCTGGATGACGTTCCGGCCGACGTCGGTCGACGTGTAGACGATGGAGACGAGCGTCGCGAAGACGTATCCGGCCATGAGGCCCTCGGGCAGCCCGAGGCGCGGCAGCGGGCGGCGGTGGGCGGCGGACTTCGCGACGAGCACCACCATCACGACCGCCAGCACGGGGAGGCCGCGGTGCACGACCCAGTAGAGCTTGCGGGCGACGGCGCTGTCGCTCACGACGACGAGCGGCGTCACGACGAGCCAGGCCGTGACCGCGAGCATCGGCCGGTGGTGGAGCAGGACCATCCCGGGCACGACGGCGAGCGCACCGAGGGCGAGGTACCACGCGCCGGCGGTCACGAGGTAGGCGATCACGCCCGCCCCGACGACGGCGCCGGCGAGCGCGAGCAGCCCGTAGGTCGCGCGGCCGACGAGCGTCGGGCCGCGCGCGTGCCGGCCGCCCGGCTCGCCGTGGCGCAGGTCGACGCTCACGCCACACCCGCCGGCTCGACGATCCGGTACGCGGGGACCGGGCGGCCCCTGCGGTCGCGGTACGCCTCGCGCGCCCGCCACGCGAGCAGCCGCGCCGTCTCCAGCGGCAGCGCGCCGAGCGCGACCCGCACCCGGCCGGTCACGCCGAGGCTGACGGGTTCGAGCTCGTACCCGAAGCGCAGCATCTCCTCGCCGGCGAAGCGCTGCATCACGGCGATGTCGCGTGGTGACAGGACGGCGCGGAACCGGCCGACCGAGTCCGCGCTGATCTCGGCCGGGGCGCGGGACCCGTAGGAGCTGTTGCCGCCCTCGGTCTTGAAGCGCGACGCCCCGTCCATCGACAGCATCGCCGGCGTGTAGTCCTCGCCGATGAAGCCACAGATCGCCCGCAGCATCCCCTCGGGGTCGGAGACGAGCGACTCGTAGCGGACGACCATGTAGCGGTCGGGCGCCCACCGGCTGTGGTGCTCGGCGAGGCGGGCGGACGCCAGCCACTCCGCGGTCCCCGCGCCCACCCCGCCGCGGCGGACCTTCCACCGGGTCAGCGACGACGCGAAGCGGTCGCGGGGGTCACGGATCATGTGCAGCACCCGGGCGCCGGGGTAGGCGGCGAGGAGGTGGTCGGCGTACCGCTCGGTGTTGAGCGACTTGTCGCCCCAGCGCCGCTTGCCGAGCCGGTGCGCGACCTGCATCTCGAGGAGGTCGAACAGGCGGGGGTAGGTGCGCGCGCCGGCGACGAAGTCGCTGCGGAGGCGCTCCCAGTCGATGTCGAGGATCACGAGGCGGCGGTACCGCCGCATCATGCCGAGGCACCGGTCGAGGTTCGCGTCGTCGGCGAGGTCGCCGTACTGCCCGAAGAAGTGCGTCCACAGGTTCGTGCGCCGCGTCATCGCGATCTCGGGGTGCGAGGCGAGCAGCGCGTACATGAGGCTCGTGCCGCTGCGCTCGAGGCCGGCGACGAACACGGGACCGCGGTCGCTCATGGCGCGCTCCCGACCTGCCGGCGGTAGGTGCGCCCCTTGGTGAGGTGCCACGCGGTCATCGCGGTCCGGTTGACCGGCCGCTCCAGGAGCGTGAACGCGAGCTGCTCCCCGCCGCGCAGCGCGGGCGGGTCCGCCGCGTACCGGAACGCGGTGAGGAGGTCGCGGGCCTGCGCCGTCGCGAACGACGAGGCGAACCGTCGGCGGCGTTCGACGAACCGGCGCGCGGGCGGCGGTTCCGGGTCGAACCGCAGGCGCGCCGCCGCGTCGAGCATCTCGGGCGTCGGCTCCTCACCCACGAAGTCGCAGATCGCGCGCACCGTCTCCACGGGGCGGGCGGCGAAGCTCTCGTACCGGACCACCCGGTAGTACGGCGCGTGGCGGTGCACGTTCCGCTCGGCGAGGGCGGCGGACGACATCCACAGGGCGGTCTCCCACCCGACCTTGCCGCGGCGGCGCACCGCGCCGGTCTCCTCGAACCGGGTGCGGGGATCGCGGATCATGTGGATCATCCGCGCGTCGGGGTACTGCTCGAAGATCGCGCCGGCGAACCGCTCGACGGAGCCGAGCTGGTCCCCCCAGCGGCGCTTGCCGAGGCGCCGCGCGTGCTGGGCGTGCAGGATCCCGAACAGCCGCGCGTAGCGGCGCGGCCCGGCGACGAACTCGTCGCGCACGGCCTCCCGGTCGGGCGCGAGCCGACGGACGTGCCCGTCCGCGAGGAGTACGTCGAGGCAGCGCTCGAGGTTCGCGTCGTCGGCGAGGTCGCCGAAGCGCCCGAAGAACCGGGTCCACAGGTAGGTGCGCCGGGTCAGGCACAGGTCGGGGTGCGCGCCGAGCGCGACGCGCAGCTGGGTCTTGCCGGAGTGCGACAGGCCCCCGATGAAGATCGGCGACGTGGGGGCGGTCACGACGTCGCCCCCGCGGGCTCGACGACCAGCCTCGGGTCGGGCCGCCGCGCGACCAGCCGGGGCAGGTGTTGCTGCGCGGCCTCCTTGGCGCGCCACGCGACCATCCGGCCGAACTGGTTCGGCCAGCTCGCCGTCGCGAACCGCGCCCAGTCCCGCGGGCCGAACCCGATCGGCACCGGGTCGTAGCCGTAGCGCCGCATCCGGCGGCCGGCGTGGAGCTGCACGAATGCGAGCTCCTCGGCGGGGATCCGGTCGGCGAAGCGCCCGATGTACTCCGGCGACAGCGGCCCGGTCGCGTCGGGCCGGTGCACGCGCGCCCGAAGCCGCTCGCGGCGCTCGGGCGCGCCGTCCATCGTGAGCATCGAGTCGTGGTACTCCTCGCCCAGGAAGGCGCAGACGCGCCGCAGCGTCGCCTCCGTGTCGAGCACGAGGTCCTCGTAGCGGACGACCAGGTACCGGCCGGGGAAGCGCCGGCGGTGGCGCTCGGCGAGGCGCAGCGAGTAGTTCCAGCGTGCCGTCGCGCCGCCGGCGCGCCCGCGTCCCGACGGCCAGTGGTCGAGGGCCGCTTCGTAGCGGTCGCGCGGGTCGCGGACGAGGTGGACGATGACCGCGTCGGGGTCGGCGGCGAGGATCGGGCGGGCGTAGCGCTCGACGAGCCCGGTCTGGACACCCCAGCGCGGCTTGCCCTGGCGCTCGGCCCACTGCTCCAGGAACAGCGCGAACAGCCGCGCGTAGGTGACCGGCCCGGACGACAGTTCGGCCCGGATCCGGTCGGTGTCCGGCTCGAGCAGCGCGACGTGCGAGTACCGCACCATCGCGTCGAGGCACCGGTCGAGGTTCGCCGGGTCGCGCAGGTCCCCGTAGCGGCGGTAGAAGTACGTCCACATGTTCGTCCCGAAGTCGGGGACCGCGATGCGCGGGTGGGACGTGAGGAACCCGGCGAGCGTGGTCTTCCCGCTGCGTTCGAGCCCGCCGATGTAGATCGGCCCGCCGCGGGCGCGTGGCCGCGCGCCGGTGCCCGGCACGGGGGCGGACCCGGTGTCGGCGCCGTGCGCCCCCTCCCGTCCGGGCGCGGCCGGCGCGGACGCGGCCGGCTCGGGGGCGGGTGACACGGGGCGCCGTCGCAGCCGCGCACCGAGGGCCAGCGCCTTGCGGGCGGTCCGGTCGAGCACGAGGACCTCCTCCCCGGGCAGGCGGAACGCGAGCAGCAGGCCGAGGTACAGGAGGCACACGACGGCCCCCTGCACGACGCCCGCCGCGGTGTTGCGGCCGACCGGGAAGACCTCGAGGATCCCGAGGCCGGTGGCGAGCGCGGCCGAGCCGGCGACGACCGGCTTCCAGAACGTCCGGTCGAACGGCCAGAGGCGCTCGAGGTACCACGCCTGCACGACGCACAGGAGGTTGAACACCGTGGTGCCGACGAGGAACGCGATCGCGGACCCGAGCACGCCCCATGCGGGGATGAACAGGGCGTTGCACCCGACGAGCAGCACCGTGAGGATCACCGAATTCGCGAGCTTGACGCGCGTGTGTCCGGTCATGTCGATGACCGGGCCGCAGATCCCGGTGCCCGCGTTGACGAGCTCCGCGAACGCCATGACGACGAGCGCGCTCGCGCCCGCGGTGAAGGAGTCGCCGAACACGACGAGGATCGCGTCCGGGTACAGGACCGACACCAGGAAGAACGGCACCGTGAGGGTGAGCGCCCAGCGCGTCGTCGTGACGTAGAGGTGCGACAGGCCCGCGTGGTCACCCCGGTCGTGCAGGCGCGCCAGGGTCGGCTTGACCGCCATGAACAGGGACAGCAACGCGACGTGGCCGACGAGGTTGACCTTGTCGACGATCGAGAACACACCCACGCTCGCGCTGTTGCGGGACGCACCGAGCAGCAGCGTCTGGATGTTCCGGCGGAACTGGCGCAGCAGGCCCGACAGCCACAACGGGATCGAGAACGAGAAGATCTCCCGGGGCCGGCGCCGTGCAGGCGGCAGCCCGGCGCCGATCACCGGGAACTCGCGGTTGAGCAGCACCACGAACGTGATCGTCGCGGCGACGTCCGAGATGCCGAAGACGATCGACGCGGCGTACACGTTCATGCCCTGCATCACCACCGCCACGACCGCCAGGAGGACGAGGCGGACGAGCGACATCACGACGTTCTCCGCGACCGCGGCGTAGTCCATGCGGTGGAAGCCGCGGGCGGTGCCGGCGAGCAGGTTGCTGATCGTGAGGAACGGGACGACGAACGCGAAGAGCCGGAGCAGCCCGGTGAGCTCGGGTTCGTCGAACAGGCCCTCGGCGATCGGCGCCGCGAGCACGAACAGCGACGCGCCGAGCGTGACCCCGAGCACCGTCGAGACGCCGACGCCGATCTGGATCGTCCCCCACACGCCGGCGCGGTCCTTGCGCCCGGCGAGGATCGCGACGTAGCGGACCATCGCGTCGTCGAGGCCGAGCGCCGCGACGCCGGAGAACACGGTCGCGACGCTGATCGCGATCACGTAGAGGCCGTAGTCACCGGCGCCGAGCATGCGGGCGAGCAGGAGCGCGATGAGGAACCGGGTCGCGAACTCGAAGAGGCTCCCGCCCGCGAGGAAGCCGCTCCCCTTGGCCGCGACCAGCACGTTCCGTTCTCGTCCGGCGGCGTCGCCCTCGGTCGTCGCGGCGATCGCGGTCACTTCGGTGGCCCGGTGGGGAAGCCGGCCTTCGACGCTGCGGCCGGCCGACCGTTCTTCCTGCGGCCCAGCCCCCGGTCGCCCTCAGCCGTCTCCGGCCCGGCTTCCCCCGCGGTCGCCTGCTTCCGGTAGGTGCCGATGGCGAGCTCGAAGGCCCACTCACCGGCCTCGCCGTTCAGCTCGGCGGCCGAGATCACTGCGGCGACGTCGGCGAGCAGACGGCTCGCGGACGCCGACGTGACGCCGGGGACGACGACCGCGTACGCGTCGTCGTCGAGCCGGAGCACGTCCCCGTTCCCGCCGCGCGCCCACTCCCGCAGGCAGCGCTCGAGCGACGTGACGTCACCGTCGCGGTCGCGGGGCGGGGCGGGCGTGCCGTTGGCGCCCGGGGAGCCGTTGCCGTTCGCCCGGTCGGCGGTCTCGCCGCGCCCGCCGCGTGAGGTCCGCCGCGCGTGCACCATGGCGTAGCCGACGGGCTGGTCGCCCTGGGCGCGCCGGTCGAGCAGCCGCAGCACCTTCGCCCGCTGGGCCGGTTCGAGCGACGGCGCGACGAGGTCGCGGGCCTCGGGGGCCGCGGGGTCCGGCGCCGGCGGTGCCGGCGCGGGCGGTTCCGCGGGGACCGGGCCGGGGGCGGCGGCCGGGCCGGCCGCCGGCGGGGCCGGCTCGGGGATGGTGGCGGCGGGCCGGCCCGCCGGTGCCGCGGGCTCCGGGGGGACGGCGGCGGGGGCCGGTGACGGCGCCGGCGGGGCGTCCGCCGCGTCGTCCCGGCGGGCACGCGCCGCACGCCAGGTGGTGACGATGAACTCGAGGACGGAGGCGAGCACGAACCCGAACACCAGCCCGCAGAAGGCGCCGATCGCGATCGTGAGTCCGGTGCGCTGCGGTTCCGGCGACGCGGGGACGACGGGCCGGTCGAGGGGGACGAGGTCGTAGGTCTCGTCGAGGTCGCGGATGTACTCGACGGTGGACTCCCCCACCGCCGCGGCGAGCGAGTACGCGGCCTCGGGGTCGTGGCCGCTCGCGCAGATGGAGATGGTGTTGGTGCCGGTCGTGACCTCGGCGCTGACGCTCACCCCTTCGGGGTCGATGCCGGCCGGGAGGCGGTCCTCGGCACTCTTGCGCACCGCGCCGCTGCGCGCGATCGACGCGTAGGTCGCGTTGATCTCCGGCCCGCGCACGAGGGCGTCGAACGCGCGCGCCCCCGCGTCACCGTCGGTGACGCGCGGCCGGACGACGAACGTGCCGCACGACCGGTACGTCGGCTCCTGCGAGAGCGCGAGCTCGAACGTCAGCCCCAGCGTGAACAGGAACGCGAGGACGACGACCGGCCAGCGCCGCAGCCCGACCTCGACGAAGGACTTCAGTTCCACCGGATGCTCCCCGCCCCCAGGTCTCCCCGGGCTCTTCGTGGCCGCGCCCGCCTCACGACGCGTCCAGTTCGCTCGCGATCGACTGCCGTGCGGCGGCGTCGCGCGCACGGTCGATGCCCGCGAGGTCGATGACGGCCTCGTCGTCGGGGACGGCGCCGCCGACCTCGACGATGCGGCCGCCGGTGCGCAGCGATCGCTGCGCGGCCTCGATGACCTCCACCACGGCGAGCCCGTTCACCCCGTCGGTGAGGGGCTGCCGGCGCTGCGCGACGCACTCCAGGAAGTGCGCACACTCGACCCGCAGCGGCTCCTCGTGGTGGATGTACGGGCTGATGACGCTGCCGTAGTGGTACGCGTACTGGTGCTCACCGAACGTGTCGGTGCGACGGATCGAGTTGACACGCTTGTCGTAGATCTTCAGCTTCTCGTGCGTCTCGAGGTCGTCGTACACGACCATCTTCTGCCGGCCGACGACCGTGATCCGCCGCGACTTGCACGGGTCGAGCCAGCTGAGACGCGTGTGGGCGAGCACACCGCTCGGGAACGAGAGGGACACGTACGCGACGTCCTCGACGTCGCTGTCGACGCAGGCGATGCCCCGGGTGCGCGGCCGTGTCGGGCTGCTCGCCGAGCAGGTACATCAGGATCGCGATGTCGTGCGGGGCCAGGTCCCAGATCACGTTGAGGCACGAGTTGAACAGCCCCAGCCCGCCGCGCACCGCGTCGATGTAGACGATCTCGCCGAGGTCGCCGGAGTCGACGATCTCCTTGAGGGCGCGCACCGCCGGGTTGTAGGCACCGATGTGCCCGACCATCAGGATGCGGTCGTTCGCCTCGGCGAGGTCGACGAGCTCCTGGGCGTCGACGACGCTCGTCGCGAGGGGCTTCTCGACGAACACGTCCACGCCGCTCTCGAGGAAGACCCGGACGATCCCGTAGTGGGTCTGCGGCGGGGTGCTGACGACGACGCCGCGGGGCCTCGTGGCGAGCACGTCCTCGATGTCGGTCGTCAGCAGCGGGATCTGCGGGTGGCGGCGCCGCACGTACTCGAGGCGCTGCGGGTCGCGGTCGGCGACCGCGACGACCCGCGCCTCGGGCGTCTCCACGAGTGTCCGCAGCAGGTTCGGGCCCCAGTACCCGCAGCCGATGACCGCGACGTCGATGGTGTCCACTCAGCCGGCACCCTTCCGTGAGAGCACGACGGGGATCGTCAGCAGCAGGATCTTGAGGTCGGTCAGGATGCTGCGGCGGGCGATGTACTCGAGGTCGAGCGCGACCATCTCGTCGAACCCGACCGTGCACCGGCCGCGCACCTGCGCGAGGCCGGTGATGCCCGCGGGCGCCGCCATCCGGCCCAGCGCACGTTCGTCGTAGAGCTCGACCTCGTACGGCACCGGCGGGCGCGGGCCGACGATGCTCATCTCGCCCCGCAGCACGTTCCACAGCTGGGGGATCTCGTCGATGCTGAGCTTGCGCAGCACCGCGCCGACCCGGGTGATGCGCGGGTCGGACTCCGGGCGGTACGAGTCGCCGGGCTTGCGGCCGGACCGCAGGGTGGCGAGGTACTCCTCGTCGCCGACGATGTAGGCGGTCATGTAGGCCCGGTGGGCCTCCGCGTCCGCGTCCACGTGCATCGTGCGGAACTTGAGGAGCGAGAACGGGACGACCTCCCACACGTCGCCATCGCCACGGCGCACCCGCCGGCCCCGCATCCGCTGCTGGCGGAACAGCACCGGGCCGGGGCTGTCGAGCTTGATCGCGAGCGCGACGAACGGGACGAACGGGAGCACGAGGACCCCCGCCACGACGGCGATCGCGACGTCGAGCAGTCGCTTGGACACGTAGTAGTACCTGCTGCGGGCTCGGTGGTCATCGACGACGCCCGGGAGCGCGCGACCGTCGGCCGGCACGCTCGTCCCCTCCCGCCCTCGGCTCGTCGCGACGGCCTGCCCTCCCAGAGGCGCCGCGAATTGCCTGGCCAAGAACCTCCGCCTCCCCGGACTTGCCCTGCACCGGACGGGCCGGGCGACCTGCAGCGGATGAGCGTAGGCAGGGCCTCCCGGTGACAGATCGTCCAGATGGGTTACGTCGGGTACGCCGCCCGCGGGACCACCGTCCGCGCGCGGCACCGGGCGTTCGGGCGCGGGCGAGTCGCCGGCCGCGGGGCGACGCGTGCCGAGGGCCCAGAGCCCCGATCACGGCACGGGGAGCGGGTCGCGGCCCCACCGGGGGCGGCGCGGCCGCACCGCCCGCGCCGCGGCACCGACCGTCCTGGTCAGCGTCGGGCACCGGCCCCGATGTGCACCGTCCGCGCGCCGCGCCCCGTCCACCGGGCCGCCGCGCCGCCGCCGGCCGCGGCGCGGCCGCCCACGCGACCACCGGTCCGGGACGACTCGTCAGGACCGGCCCGGGCGGGCACGCAACACCGGGGTGCCCGCCCGGCGACCGGTTCGAGATCGCCGAGATCGCTGGGATCGCCCGCTCAGCTGCAGCCGCTGGTGCTGCCGCAGCTCGGGCAGGCGTAGCAGCTCCCGGCCCGCTGCATCATGTCGCCGCACACGTGGCACAGCACGACCTCGCGCTGCGCCTCGGTCGCCGGCGGCTCGGGCCGGGCGGCGGCGGCCGACGGCGGGCGGTCCTCCGGCGGCAGGTCGATCGACGGCGCCACCGGCGTGACGGCCTCCTCGACGCCGGGCAGCGTCGGCTGCATCCGCTCCCCCACGGTGAGGATGCCCATCGCCTCCCGCTTCTCCTTCGGCAGGTACTCGACCGCGAGGCGCCGGAAGATGTAGTCGACGAGGCTCGTCGCGAACCGGATGTCGGGGTCGTCGGTCATGCCCGCCGGCTCGAACCGCATGTTCGTGAACATGTCGACGAAGGCCTCGAGCGGCACGCCGTACTGCAGGCCGTGGCTCACCGAGATCGCGAACGCGTCCATGATGCCGGCGAGCGTCGAGCCCTGCTTGGCGACCTTGAGGAACAGCTCGCCGGGCCGACCGTCCTCGTACTCGCCGACCGTCACGTACCCGTGGCAGTCCGCGACCCGGAACGAGAACGTCTTCGACGTGCGCGTGCGCGGGAGCTTCTGGCGGACCGGCTCCTGCACGATCACGGTCTCGACGATCCGCTCGACCTCGCGGGCGACGCCTTCGGCCACCTCCGCGGTCGCCTTCGCCTTCTTCTGCGTGGCGAGCGGCTGCGCGACCTTGCAGTTGTCGCGGTAGATCGCCACCGCCTTCAGGCCGAGCCGCCACGACTCGATGTACAGGCCCTCGACGTCGTCGACGGTGACCTCCTCCGGCATGTTGACCGTCTTCGAGATCGCGCCGGAGATGAACGGCTGCACCGCCGCCATCATCTTCACGTGACCCATGTAGTGGATCGGGTTGTCACCCATCGAGCACGCGAACACCGGCAGGTGTTCGGGGTTGAACCCGGGCGCGCCGATGATCGTCTTGTGCTCGTCGATGTGGGCGACGATCGCGTCGACCTGCTCGTCGCCGTAGCCCAGCTTGCGCAGTGCGCGCGGCACCGTCTGGTTGACGATGAACATCGTCCCGCCGCCGACCAGCTTCTTCGCCTTCGTCAGCGCGAGGTCGGGCTCGATGCCGGTCGTGTCGCAGTCCATCATCAGCCCGATCGTGCCGGTGGGCGCGAGCACCGACGCCTGCGAGTTCCGCACGCCGTAACGCTCCCCGAGCTCGACCGCCTCGTCCCAGGCCTGCTGGGCGGCGCCGAGCAGCTCGGGGGGCACGAGGTCCTCGTCGATCTTCGCCGCCTCCGCCCGGTGCATGCGCAGCACGTTCAGCATCGGCTCGGCGTTGTCGGCATAGCCCGCGAACGGGCCCATCCGCGCCGCGGTGCGGGCGCTCGTCGCGTAGGCGTGTCCGGTCATCAGCGCGGTGAGCGCCGCGGCCCACGCACGGCCGGCGTCGGAGTCGTACGGCATCCCCTCCGCCATGAGCAGCGCGCCGAGGTTCGCGTAGCCGAGCCCGAGCTGGCGGAACCGGCGGCTGTTCTCGGCGATCTTCTCGGTCGGGTAGTCGGCGTTGCCGACGAGGATCTCCTGCGCGGTGAACACCACCTCGACGGTGTGCTTGTAACCCTCGACGTCGAAGGTGCCGTCGTCGTCGAGGAACTTGAGCAGGTTGATGCTCGCGAGGTTGCACGCCGAGTTGTCGAGGTGCATGTACTCGCTGCACGGGTTCGACGCGTTGATCCGGCCGGAGTTGGGCGCCGTGTGCCACCGGTTGATCGTCGTGTCGTACTGCATCCCCGGGTCGGCGCACTCCCACGCCGCCTGCGCGATCTGGCGCATCAGGTCACGGGCGCGCACGGTCTTCAGGGTCGCCCCGGTGGTGACGGCCTTCAGCTCCCAGTCGCGGTCCTCCAGCACCGCCTGCATGAACTCGTCGGTGACGCGCACCGAGTTGTTCGCGTTCTGGTACTGGATCGAGTGGCTGTCGCGCCCGTCGAGGTCCATGTCGAACCCGGCGTCGCGCAGCACGCGCGCCTTGCGCTCCTCGACCGCCTTGCACCAGACGAACTCCTCGATGTCGGGGTGGTCGACGTCGAGGATCACCATCTTCGCGGCGCGCCGCGTCTTGCCGCCCGACTTGATCGTGCCCGCCGACGCGTCGGCGCCGCGCATGAAGCTCACCGGGCCCGACGCGGTGCCGCCGCCCTTGAGGTGCTCGAGCGACGACCGGATCGTCGACAGGTTGATGCCGGCGCCGGAGCCGCCCTTGAAGATGATCCCCTCCTCCCGGTACCAGTTGAGGATCCCGTCCATCGTGTCCTCGACCGCGAGGATGAAGCACGCGCTCGCCTGCTGCGGCACGCCCTGCACGCCGATGTTGAACCACACCGGCGAGTTGAAGGCCGCGCGCTGGTGCACGAGGATGTACTTCAGCTCGTCGCGGAACGCCTCGGCCTCGTCGGTGTCGACGAAGTAGCCGTCGCGGACGCCCCAGTCGGTGATCGTGTCGACGACCCGGTCGACGACCTGGCGCAGCGACCACTCGCGGGCCGGCGTGCCGAGGGTGCCGCGGAAGTACTTCTGGGCGACGATGTTCGTCGCGTTGAGCGACCACGTCGTGGGGAACTCGACGTCGGCCTGGAAGAAGGCGTCGCCCCCGTCCTTGTAGTTGGGGATGCGCGCGTCGCGCCGCTCCCACTCGACGGTGTCGTACGGGTCGGTGCCGGGTTCGGTGAAGTGCCGCCGGATCCCGATCCCGAGCTGCTGGGGCGCCATGGCCATCGTCGTCGTCTTCCCCCTGGGCCGCATCGGCCCCTCCGCCGGTATGGGTGCCCTCCGTGGCGGACCGTCCGCGGCCGTCCCGATCACCGGGGTCCCCGGCGCCTCACGCCGGGCGGTGACCCCGCCCCCGACCCGACCCCTCGGCGCCCTCCGTGCCCTCCGAGCACCACGCCACGAACCACAAGATGTTGGGGTCGGACCCTGATCGTACCGCGAGATGGGGGTGCATTACACCACTGTAGTTCCAGGCCTGTCAACGGGTCCGGGGCACCTCCCGGCCGCCGACGCGGCGCGGGGTGCGGCCGGCGGCCGCACCCCGCGATCCCCGCCCGGGGCGAGACCCGTCGCGCCCTACGGGCAGTGCCGGAGCGGGTCGGCCGGGTCCGCCCCGACGGCGTCGGCGACGCCGTCGCCCTTGCCGCAGTCGACCGCGGCGTCCGCGCGGCCGTCGCGCGCGTCGAGCACGTCGCGCCCGGCGCCCCCGCGCAGGTCGTCCGCGCCGGCACCCCCCGTCAGGGTGTCGGCGCCCCTGTTGCCCTGGACGAGGTCGTCGCCGTCGTCCCCCGACAGGGTGTCCGCGCCGTCGCCGCCCGCGAGCGCGTCGCGGCCCGGGCCGCCGTGGAGCTCGTCGGCGTTGCGGGAGCCGGTGACCGTGTCGTCGCCCGCGTTGGCGTACACGACCGAGTCGGCGCGGCTCGGGATCGACTCGTCGGTCCCCGCGGCGATCGTGTCGTCGCCGTCGAGCCAGCTCGGCGCGCCGAACCGGTCGCCGAACACGAACACGTTGCGCCCGGCACGCGAGTGCGCCACCGAGATCGTGTCGTCGCCGAGGCCGCCGATCACGAGGATCGGGCCGGCCGACGAGCGCACGGACGCGCGGTCGGGACCGTCCCCGAGGTCGACCGCGACGTGGCCCGTCCAGGAGGGGCACGTCAGCCCGTGGCGCAGCGCGCCGCCCGCGTCGTACCGGCTGCACCCCGCGGGCAGCGGCTCGAGCCGGTGGCTCGACCGGATCGTGCGGGCCGTGCCGACGTTGTACGCGTCGAGCGACAGCACGTTGCCGGGCGCGTCGACGATCACCAGGTTCCCGTCGGTGATCGCGATCGACGGCGGGCCGGCGGCCCCGGCGGCCGGCGGCCGTGGCGGCGAGCGCCACGCCCACGGTGACGCCGGCGAGGACGCGGCGGAGCGGTCGCAGGTGCATCAGGAGTTCCCCCTCGTGGCTTGCGTGCCCGCGCGCGGGCGGTCCGGTCGGGTGCGGCTACGGGCAGTGCTGCAACGGGTCGGACGGGTCGGCGTCGACCGTGTCCGCGACCCCGTCGCCCTGGCCGCAGGCGACGACGCGGTCGGTCACGCCGTCGCGCGCGGCGAGGGTGTCCCGGCCGTTGCCGCCGCGCAGCTCGTCGGCGCCGGGGCCGCCGGCCACCGTGTCGGCACCGTCGTCGCCCTTGACGACGTCGTCGCCGCCCTCGCCGTCGAGGGTGTCGGGGCCGCCCCGGCCCTCGATCCGGTCCTCGCTCGGCCCGCCGAGCAGGTGGTCGGCGCCGGAGCCGCCGCGCAGGGTGTCGCGCCCGGCGCCGCCGACCACGATGCTCGGCGTGGCGGCGCCGACGGTGACGACGTCGTGCCCGTCGAACCAGGTCGGGGACGCCGAACCGGTCGGCGAACACGATCGCCCGCCCGCCGCCGAGGTGCGTGACGCCGATCACGTCGTCGCCGAGACCGCCGACCACCGCGGGGGCACCGTTGGTGGTGACGACCTCGGCGCGGTCGGCGCCGTCGCCCAGGTCGAGCGCCGCCTGGTCGGTGGCGCCGCAGGTGAGCTGGTGGGGCCGGGCCGCGCTGCCCCGCCCGCGGGTGCACCCGGCGGGCAGCGGTTCGAGGGGCACGTTGCTCTGGATCGAGGTGAACTGCAGGTACTGCAGGACGTGCACGTCGAGCGCGCCGCCCGGCGCGTCGGTGATCACCACGTCGCCGTTCACGATCCGGATGCCGGGCGCGGTCGCGGCGTGCGCGGGCGCGCCGGGGAGCCCCGGTGCGAGCAGGGCGAGCGCGCTCGCGAGCGCGACCCGCAGGGACGTACGGACCATCGCCGGTTCCTCCTCGTCGGCGTCCGCCGGCGGCCGCCCCCGCGGGACGCGCCGATCCGGCACCGGGCGAGTGTGCGCCCCGGCCCCGGCGTGACGGATCGGACCCCGGTCGCGCGTCGCCGGGCCTCGCGGCGGGCGTGACCCGCCCGCGGGGTGGACCGGCCTCGGCCCCCGGGAGGAGGCCGGCTGCGACCTCAGCGGCGCTTCGGTGCGGTGGTCTTCTGGAGCTCGACCACCTCGCGCTCGAAGTCGGCGAGGTCCTCGAACCCCTTGTACACGGACGCGAAGCGCAGGTAGGCGACCGGATCGAGGCTGCGCAGCCGCTCCAGGACCGCGACCCCGACGCGGTCGCTGCCGACCTCCCCGCCGAGCGCCCGCAACTCCTCCTCGACCGCGGTGACGACCCCGGCGACCGTCGCCTCGTCGAGACGACCCGACGCGGCGCGCTCGATGCCGGCCCGCACCTTCGCGCGGTCGAACGGCTCGGTCGCGCCCGACCGCTTGCGGACCACGAGCGCGACCTCCTCCACCCGCTCGTAGGTGGTGAACCGCCGGTGGCAGGCCAGGCACTCGCGGCGGCGGCGGATCGCGTCGCCGTCGTCGGCGAGCCGCGAGTCGACGACCTTGTCGTCGAGGGCGCGGCAGTACGGACAGCGCACGACCGGCACGGTAGCCGCCGATGCGCGCCCCACGGACCCGCCCCGCACGGGCGCGCTCAGCCGGCGAGCCAGGTCAGCGTCTCGCCGGGCACCAGCTCCGCCGAGCCACGCGCCTGCACGAGCGCGTCGACGACGGGCCGGGGATCACGACCCGGCGCGAGCCGCTGCGCGACCGACCAGAGCGTGTCGCCCGGCTCGACCACGACCGTGACCACCTCCGGGCGGCGCTCGGCGGGGGCGAGGGAGTCACCGCCGAGCGCCGCGCCGGCGTGGCCCACCGCGAGCGCCAGCCCGGCGCCGACCGCCAACGCCACGAGCCGACGCCGCCGGTAGACGGCGGCGGCTCGGCGGGGGGAGCGTGCGATCGGCGCCGGGCCGCGGTGGGCACCGGCCGGGCGGCCCGGCCGGCCGGTGGGGTCGGGCACCCGGCGGGGGCGCCGGACCACGAGGCGCTCGGGTGCGGGGGCGGGGATCACGACTGCGGCCATCGGGGGCTCCTGGCGGCTCGGCGGCTTCGGTGCGGTCGGGTGGTCGTGAGCGGTGGGGTCCGGTGCGGGTCGGTGCGGGTCGGTCGGTGCGGGTCGGGGCCGGTGCCCGCAGCGAACCACGCGGGTGTGACACCTACCCTCGCCGAACACCTGTTCGGTGTCAAGAGGGAGATCGAACGGATGTTTGCCCCGAACACCTGATCGTGTTAGCGTCGGGACCATGCCCGCACGCGTGCCGACCGGCCCCCCCGCCCCGCCCGACGCCCCCGCACCCGACGCCCCCGCACCCGACGCGGCGCCGGCCGTGCTCACCGACCGCCAGCGGCAGGTGCTCGAGTTCATCGACGAGTCCGTACGCCGCCGGGGCTACCCGCCGAGCGTGCGGGAGATCGGCGAGGCCGTCGGGCTCTCGTCGCCGTCCACCGTGCACGCGCACCTCGCCGCCCTGCAGGACAAGGGCTACCTGCGGCGCGACCCGTCGAAGCCGCGCGCGATCGAGATCGCCCGCGAGCCGGGGACGGGCGCGAGCGCGCAGCGCCGCCCCGTGCGCCACGTCCCGCTGCTGGGCGACGTCGCCGCCGGCACCGGGGTCCTCGCCGCGGAGCGGGTCGAGGAGCTCGTGCCGCTCCCCGAGGACTTCGTCGGCACCGGGGAGTGCTTCATGCTGCGCGTACGCGGCGACTCGATGATCGACGCGGGCATCTTCGACGGCGACTACGTCGTCGCGCGGGCACAGCCCACCGCGGAGAACGGCGAGATCGTCGTCGCGGGGATCCCGGGTGACGAGGCGAGCGTCAAGACGCTGCTGCGCCGGCGCGGCAAGGTGATCCTGCGCCCGGCGAACCCGGCCCTCGACGACATGGTCTTCGACCCCGACGAGGTCCGCATCTACGGCAAGGTCGTCACGCTGCTGCGGCGCATCTGAAGGCGGCGCCGGACCGGCGGCCGGGATCGCCGGGTCCGGGTCACGGCCCGTCGACGGGATCGCCGGGCGACACGAGGCCGTGACGGAACGCGAACACGATCGCGGCCGCGCGGTCGCGCAGGCCGAGCTTGGCGAGGATGCTGCCCACGTGGGTCTTCACGGTGCCGGTGCTGATGCAGCAGCGCTGCGCGATCTCGGCGTTCGAGGCACCGGCGCCGACGAGCGCGAGCACGTGGCGCTCCCGGTCGGTCAGCCGGTCGAGGTCGGCCCGGCGGTCCGCGGCGGGCAACGCGCGCCCCACGTGCTCGAGCAGCGGCCGGGCGACGCCGAAGTCGACCCAGCCGTTGCCCGCGGCGACCTCGCGCACCGCGCGGTGCAGGTCGTCGGTTCCCGCGTCCTTGAGGGCGAAGCCCGCCGCGCCCGCGCCGACCGCCCGGCGCACGGTGTCGGGGTCGTCGTAGGTGGTCAGCACGAGCACCGGCGGCGCGTCGGGCAGGCGGCGCAGGCGCCGGATCGCCTCGGCACCGTCGGTGCGGGGCATCCGCATGTCCATCACGACGACGTCGGGCCGCAGGCGGACCGCGGCCTCGACGGCGCCCTCGCCGTCGCCGGCCTCGCCCACCACCTCGAACCCGTGGCGGCGGTCGAAGATCCGGCGCAACCCGGTGCGCACCAGGGGCTGGTCGTCGGCGAGCACCAGGCGGATCACGACGCCCTCCTGCGCGCCGGCCGCGGCCCGCCGAGCGCGGCCGGGGCCCGCCCGCCGAGCGGCAGCGCGGCGCGCACGACCCACCGGGGGCCCGCCGGCCCGGCCTCGAGCGACCCGCCGAGCGCCGCCACCCGCTCGCGCATCCCCTGCAGCCCGGCGCCACCGCCCGGCACCGCGGGCGACACGACGGCGCGCCGGTCGTTGACGACCTCGAGCCGCACGTGCGCGTCGTCGATGTCGACCCGCACGCGCACGGGGACCCCGGGCGCGTGTCGCACCGCGTTGGCGAGCGCCTCCTGGAGGATCCGGTGCGCGCCGCGCCACAGGTCCACCGGCGCGGCGCCCAGCCGCCCCATGCAGGTCATGTCGACGTCGAGGCGCAGGTCGACGTCGACGCCGGCCCGCCGGAACGACGCGACGAGCTCCTCCACGGCGGTCGCCGCCGACGTCGGGTCGAGCGGGCCGTCGAGCGGCAGCGGCGCGGACAGCAGGCCGACCGATCGCCGGACCTCGACGAGACCCGCCCGCCCGAGCGCGCCGAGCTCCTCGAGTGCCTCCGTCGCCCGTTCCGGGTTGTCGCCGACCGCCAGGCGCGCCGCGTCGAGGTGCACCATCATGACGGTGAGGGTGTGCGCGAGCGTGTCGTGCACGTCGCGCGCGATCCGCCGCCGCTCCTCCAGCGCGGCGAGCCGCGCGCGCTCGCGGGCCCGCTCCTCGGTGCGCACGACCAGCAGCCGCTGCCCGCGCATCGCCCAGCCGAGCGCGAGGCCCAGCTCCACGTAGGACTTCCACACGAACCAGTCGGTCGGGCCGACCCACTGGTGCCGGGCGCCCACGCACCCGACGGCCGCCGCCGCGAACGCGACGCCGCCCACGGCCGGCGCGTGGACGGCGAAGCGCGCGGTCGCCAACGCGAGCAGGCCGAACAGCACCGGCGAGCCCCCGGCCGCGAGGAGCGCGCCGACGGGGCCGAACGTCGCGACGACGAACGCCCACGACCGGGCCCGGATCCCCCACGGGATCCAGGGCGCGAACGCCGCGGCCGCGAGCACGGCCTGCGCCGGCAACGGGAGCCGGCTGCCGCCCGCCGCGAGGGCGGCGGCCAGCAGCAGCGCCGCCGCGCCGGCCGACCCGCACACCACCCACACCGGCAGCCCCGACGGCTCCGCCGCCCGCTCCCGGAGCCTCCCGAGCACCCCGCGCAGCCCCACGACGCCATGACCGTACCGATCGCGCCGGTTCGCGCACAATCCGCCGTTCGGACCAGCCGCGCCACCCGGGCGCGGGTCAGACGCCGACGAACCGGGCGAGCACCTCCCGGCACCGGTCGAGGGCGCCCGCGTCGACCCGCTCGCCGGCGGTGTGGGCGAGGTCCGGGTCGCCGGGGCCGAAGTTGCACGCCGGGACGCCCGCCGCCGCGAAGCGGGCGACGTCGGTCCACCCGAGCTTGGGCCGCACCGGCAGGTCCCCGGCGGCGACGAACTCCGCGACGAGGGGGTGCGCGAGGTTCGGCGGTGCCGCCACCGAGGCGTTGAGGACCTCCACCTCCTCGGCCCCCGCGCACAGCGCCCGCAGCTCGGCGAGCACGTCGTCGAGCGTCCGCGCCGGCGCGTAGCGCCGGTTGACGACGACGCGGCAGCGGTCGGGCACGACGTTGTTCGCCACGCCGCCCTCGACGCGCACGACCTGCAGCGATTCGCGGTACGCGAGGCCGTCGACCTCGACCACCGGGGCGTCGAACGCCGCGACGCGCGCGAGCAGCCCGGCGGCACGGTGGACGGCGTTCACCCCGGTCCACGGGCGCGCCGAGTGGGCCCGCACCCCGTGGAACGTCGCCGCCACGTGCACCGTGCCCTGGCACCCGGCCTCCAGCCACCCGCCCGTCGGCTCGAGCAGGATCGCCAGGTCGGCGGCGACGAGGTGCGGCGCGCGCTCGAAGAGGTGCCGCAGGCCGTTGTGCTCGTCGGCCACCTCCTCCCCCTCGTAGAAGACGAAGGTGCACTCCCGCGCCGGGCCCGCCGACGACGACACCGCGGCCGCCAGGTCGCACAGCACGGCGAGCCCGCCCTTCATGTCCGCGGTGCCGAGGCCCCACAGCACGTCGCCCTCGCGCCTGGGGACTTCGTTGCCGTTCGCCGGGACCGTGTCGAGGTGACCGCCCAGGAGCACCCGCCCGCCCCCGCCGCCGGCGGTGCGGGCGACGACGTTGTGCCGCACGCGGTGCACCTCGAGGCGGGGGGCACGGGCACGCAGCCACTGCTCGACGTGGTCGGCCAGCGCGCGCTCCTCGCCGCTGACCGACGGCACCGAGCACAGCTCCTCGGTCAGCGCGAGCAGGTCGGCCATCGGATCAGGAGACGACGCCGTGCTCGCGCAGGATCGCGTTGAGCTGGAGCTTGTCGTGCGTGTCGCTGTCGAGGTAGCGCAGGATCAGCGCGCACGGCAGGCCGAACCGGCCGCCCGGGAACTCCTTCTCGCGGATCCCCTGCACCACGACCGCGCGCTCCGGGACGTCACCGCGCGCGACCTCGCGGCCCGTCTCCGCCTCGATCACCGGCGTGGTGGAGGTGAGGATCACGCCCGCGCCGAGCTTCGCGCCCTTCCGCACCCGGGCGCCGTCGACGATCATGCAGCGCGACCCGATGAAGCAGTCGTCCTCGACGACGACCGGCACCGCCTGCGGCGGCTCCAGGACGCCGCCGATGCCCACACCCCCCGACAGGTGCACGCGCTTGCCGATCTGGGCGCACGACGCGACCGTCGCCCACGTGTCCACCATGGTGCCCTCGTCGACGTACGCGCCGATGTTGACGTAGGACGGCATCAGCACGACACCCGGGGCGAGGTAGGCGCCGTGGCGGGCCGACGCGCCCGGCACCACCCGCACGCCCGCCGCCTGGTAGCCGCGCTTCAGGGGCAGCTTGTCGACGTACTCGAACGGGCCGACCTCGACCGGCACCATGTCGTTGACGCGGAACCACATGAGGATCGCGTGCTTCGCGGCCTCGTTGACGACGACCTCACCGTCGACGACCCGGGCCACCCGCACCTCACCCCGGTCGAGCGCGTCGACGACCGACGCGACCAGCTCGTGCGCGTCCCGCGCACCCATGACGTCGCGCCAGCCGTCGCCGGCCTCGTAGAGCTGCGTGACCTGCTTCAGGGTGCCGTCGTCCACTCCTCGACCCTTCCTCGCGATGACGGCGCGTCAGCGCCCCAGCTCGTCGAGCCGCTCGAGGGCGAGCTCGAGCCGCTCCGTCGGTTGCACCAGCGCGAGCCGCACGTGGTCCGCACCGGCGGCGCCGTAGAGGTCGCCCGGGGCGACCAGGGTGCCGGCGTGCGCGAGCCGGCCGGCGATCTCCCAGCCGTCGTCGGCACCGTGCTCGGCGCGCAGCCACAGGTAGAAGCACGCCGGGCCGCCGTCGTGCACCAGCCCGTGGCGGGCGAGACCGTTCTCGAGAAGCGCGCGGCGTTCCTCGTAGCGGGCGCGCTGTACCGCGACGTGCTCGTCGTCGGCGAGCGCCGCGGCCGCGGCCGCCTGCATCGCGCCCGGCACCATGAGACCGGCGTGCCGGCGCGTGTCGACCAGGTACGCGACGAGGTCCGGGTCCCCCGCGTAGAACCCCACGCGCATGCCCGCCATGTTCGAGCGCTTCGAGCAGCTGTGGACCGCGAGCACGCCGTCGAGGCCCGCTGCGAGGACCGTCGCGGGCCGCGGGGCGAACTCCACGTAGCACTCGTCGCTGGCGACGACCACCCCGCGCTCGCGCGCCCACGCCGCGGTGCGGGCGAGCGTGGCCGCGTCGGCGACGGAGCTCGTCGGGTTCCCCGGCTCGTTCACCCACAGCAGCAACGCCCGCCGTGCGTCCTCCTCCGCGACCGCGTCGAGGTCGAGGTGCCAGGCGTGGTCGACCGGCACCGCCACCGCGCGGCACCCGGCGAGCACGGCGCCCATCTCGTACGTGGGGTACGAGACGGCGGGGTACAGCACGGTGTCGCGGCGCGGGTCGCGCCGGCGCAGCAGGTGCGGGAGCAGTGCGACCAGCTCCTTCGTGCCGACGCACGCGCCGATCGCCTCCACCGGGACGGTGACGCCGAAGCGCCGCGCGAGCCAGCCCGCCGCCGCGTGCCGCAGCTCCTCGCTGCCCGCCGATGCCGGGTAGCCCATCGACGACGCGAGCGCGCCGGATGCAGCACGCAGGACGACCTCGGGGACCGGGTCGGTGGGCGTGCCGACGGAGCAGTCGACCGCGCCCCCCGGCAGGCTCTCGGCGAGCCGCTTCAGCGCGTCGAGCCGCTCGTAGGGGTACGGCGGCGGGACGAACGCGGGCGCGGGCAGCACCCCCCGAGCCTACCGAGCGGGCCCGGCGGGCCCGGCGGTCAGGCGGGCGCCGCGAACTCGGCGAAGCGACCCGCCGCGGCCTCGGGCAGGCGGGCGCGCACGCGGGTGCCCACGTCGTCGTGGACCTCGACGAGCACCTCGCCCGCGCGGTGCATCGCGGCGAGCACGTCGCCGCGCTCGTACGGCACGAGGTACTCGACGACGCGCCCGAGCGAACGGAGCCGGTCGCCGATCGCCGCGAGCAGGTCGGTCAGGCCCGCGCCGGTCGCCGCCGAGACGACGACCGACCCCGGGTGCGCGTCGGTGAGTCGCGCGAGCGCCTCCGCGTCGGCGAGGTCGGCCTTGTTCCACACCAACAGCCGCGGCACGTCGCCCGCGCCGATCTCACGCAGCACCGTGTCGACCGCGGCGAGGCGCGAGTCCGCGTCACCGGCCGCGGCGTCTACGACGTGGACGAGCAGGTCGGCGTCGACCACCTCCTCCAGGGTCGACCGGAACGCCTCGACGAGCTGGTGCGGCAGCCGCTGCACGAACCCGACGGTGTCGGAGCACAGGACGGTCTCGCCGCCCGGCAGGTGCAGCCGCCGGGTCGTGGGGTCGAGGGTGGAGAACAGGCGGTCCTCGACGAGGACGCCCGCGTGCGTCAGCCGGTTGAGCAGCGTGGACTTGCCGGCGTTGGTGTAGCCGACGAGCGCGACCGTCGGCAGGTTGCGCCGCCGGCGCGCCTTGCGTTGCGTCTGGCGGTTCGCGGCGAGCTCGCGCAGGTCGCGCTCGAGCTTCTGGATCCGGCGCACGAGCCGCCGCCGGTCGATCTCGAGCTGCGTCTCGCCCGGACCGCGGCGTGCGCCGATGCCGCCCGCCTGCTGGCTGAGCTGCGCGCCCCGGCCCCGCAGGCGCGGCAGCAGGTAGCGGAGCTGCGCGAGCTCCACCTGCACCATGCCCTCCTGGCTGCGGGCGTGCTGGGCGAAGATGTCGAGGATGAGCGCGGCGCGGTCGACGACGTCGACCGCGAACACCTTCTCGAGGTTCCGCTGCTGGGCGGGGGTGAGCTCGTCGTCGAAGATCACGAGGTCGACGTCGAGCGCGGTCGCGAGCTGCTGGAGCTCCTCCGCCTTCCCCCTGCCGATGTAGGTGGCGGGATCGGGGGTGTCGCGCCGCTGCAGCACCGCGTCGACGACCTCTGCGCCGGCCGTGTCGGCCAGGAGCGCGAGCTCCGCGAGCGACGCCTCCGCCTCCTCGGCGGAACGCGTGCCGATGCCCGTGCCGACGAGGAGCGCGCGCTGGCGCGGGCGCTCGAGGTCGACCTCGGTGGCGGTGAGCCGCCGGCGCTGGCGGCCCGCGTGGCCGCGCGTGCTCATGCCGGGCGGGCGAGCGACCGCCGCAGCCGCTCGCGCGGGATGTCCACGTCGAACACGTGCACGACCGGACCGCCGAGCCGCACCGAAGGCCCGAGGGTGACCGTCAGCGTGCCACCCGGCACGTCGACCCGGACGCGCTCGGGGACGAGCCCGCGGCGGTGCGCGACCGCGGCGGCCGCGCAGGCGCCGGTGCCACACGACAGCGTCTCGCCCACACCGCGCTCCCAGACCCGCATCGTGACGCGGTCGGGTGCGGCGACGGCGACGAACTCGACGTTGGCCCGCCGCGGGAACCGGCGGTCGCGCTCCAGGCGCGGCCCGTGCCGCGCGACGGGGACGTCGGCGGGGTCGTCGACGAACACGACGAGGTGCGGGTTGCCCATGCCGGCGGCGTCGCCCAGGTAGGCGACGTCCTCGACGACGGCCTCCAGGCCGAACGGCGAGTCGGCCTCGACGGGGATCCGGGCCGGGTCGAAGGTGACGGGCCCCATGTCGACCTCGGCGGCGACCACCTCGCCTCCGGCGCGTTCGAGCGCGACGACCCGCCGGCCCGCGGCCGTGTCGACGACGAGCGTGTCCCCCCGCGCGAGCCCTGCACGCGCCGCGACCCAGGCGAGGCAGCGGATGCCGTTGCCGCTCATCTCGGCGAGCCCGCCGTCGGCGTTCACGAGCGTCATCGTGCAGTCGGACCCCCCGCGCCCCGGGGTCACCGTGATCAGCCCGTCGGCGCCGACGCCCCGGTGCCGGTCGCAGAGCGCGGCGACCTCGACGGCGTCGAGCGGGGGCGAGTCGGGGTCGAGCGCGAGCGTCACGAGGAAGTCGTTGCCCGTCGCGTGGAGCTTCGACAGGGCCAGCGGGCTCATCGCGCCCCCGTCCCGCCGGCGGCGGGCACCCGCCGGTCGCGCGGGGTGCCCGACCAGCACGCGAGCACGCAGTCCGCGACCGCGGCGGCGTCGCCCGCGTCCCCGATCCACACGACCCGCGGGTCGCGGCGGAACCACACCCGCTGCCGCCGGGCGAAGCGGCGGGTGCGCCGCACGGCCAGGTCGAGCGCCGCGGGCAGCGGGCACTCGCCGCGCACGTGGGCGAGCACCTCGGCGTAGCCGATCGCCTGCGCCGCCGTGCGCGACAGCCCGCCCGGCCGGGCCGCGAGGGCGCGGACCTCGTCGACGAGGCCGCCGGCGACCATGCGCTCGACGCGGGCGGCGATCCGCGCGCCGAGCACGGCGCGCGGCAGCCAGAGGCCGACGAGCCGCACGTCGATCGCGGGCCGCCCGTACCGGCCGAGGCCCGGACCCGACGACGAGAAGGGACGCCCGGTCGTGTCGATCACCTCGAGCGCGCGCACGACCCGGCGGCGGTTGCCGGGGTCGATGCGGGCGGCCGCGGCCGGGTCGAGCGCGGCGAGCCGGGAGTACGCGTCGGCGAGCCCCTCGGGGGAGGCCGTCGCGTCCCACCACCGCGCGCGGATCCCCTCGTCGCCGCCGGGGATCGCGAGGCCGTCGACCACCGCCTGCACGTACAGGCCCGTACCGCCGACCAGCAGTGCGCGCCGGCCGCGCGCCTCGATCCCGGCGATGGCGTCGCGGGCCATGCGCTGGGTGCGCGCCACGGACCACTCCTCGCCGGGATCGGCGACGTCGACCAGGTGGTGGTGCACCTCCGCGCGCTCCCGGGCGGTCGGCTTCGCCGTCCCGACGTCCATCCCGCGGTAGACCTGCATCGAGTCGAGGGAGACGATCTCGACGTCGCCGGCGCGCCGGGCGACCTCGAGCGCGACCGCGGACTTGCCCGACGCGGTCGGTCCGACCAGCGCGAGGTGCCTCGTCACACCACCGCGACCGGGATGCGCGTCCGCGCGCGGCGGGCGGGGCTCGTGCGCCGCACCAGGTCGCCGCGCAACCAGTGCGGCGCGGCCGCCGTGACGCGCACCTCGACCAGGTCACCGGCCGCGACCGTCCCGTCGGGAGCGAAGTGCACGAGCTTGTTCTGGCGCGTGCGGCCCGACATGACGGCCGGGTCCTTCTTGGACGGCCCCTCGACGAGGACCTCCTCGACCCGGCCGACGCGTGCGGCGTGCCGGGCGAGCGCGCCGCGCTCGACGACCTCGACGAGTCGCCGCATGCGCTCCTGCGCGACCTCCGGTGGCACGAACTCGTCGACCATCCCGGCCGCCTCCGTGCCGGGCCGCGGGGAGAACACGAAGGTGTACGCCGCGTCGTAGCCGGCCTCTTCCACGACCTCGAGCGTGCGCCGGAAGTCGTCCTCGGTCTCGCCGGGGAACCCGACGATGAGGTCGGTGGTGACCGCGAGGTCGTCGACGGCGGCGCGCGCGGCGCGCAGCCGTTCGAGGTAGCGAGCCGCCGTGTAGCCGCGGTGCATCCGTGCCAGGATCCGGTCGCTCCCGGCCTGCAGCGGCAGGTGCAGGTGCTCGCAGACCGCGTCGCACTCGGCCATCGCGGCGATCGTCTCGGGCCGCAGGTCCTTCGGGTGGGGCGAGGTGAAGCGCACGCGGTCGATCCCGTCGACCGCGTCGACCGCGCGCAGCAGGTCCGCGAAGCGCGGCCGGTACCGGCCGGCCCCGAGGTCGCGGCCGTAGGAGTTGACGTTCTGCCCCAGCAGGGTGACCTCGCGGACGCCGTCGCGGGCCAGCTCCTCGACCTCCCGCACGATGTCGCCGGTTCGGCGGCTGACCTCTCGCCCGCGCACCGCCGGGACGATGCAGAACGCGCACCGGTTGTCGCAGCCGATCTGGATGGTGACCCAGGCGCTGTGCGGCGACTCCCGGCGCGCGGGCAGCGCGGACGGGTACGCCTCGTGCTCCTCGAGGATCTCGACGACCGGTCCCGCCCGCCGGGCGCGGGCGAGCAGGTCGGGGGCGTGCGCGAGGTTGTGGGTCCCGAACACCACGTCGACGTGGGGGGCGCGCTCGCGCACGAGCTCGCGGTCCTTCTGCGCGAGGCAGCCCCCGACCGCGATCTGGAGGCCGGGCCGGCGCTCCTTCAGGGCGCGCAGGTGACCGAGGTGCCCGTAGAGCTTGTTGTCGGCGTTCTCGCGGATGCAGCAGGTGTTGAGCACGACGACGTCGGCCTCCTCGACGTCGTCGGTCGGCTCCATCCCCTGCGCGGCGAGCAGGCCCGCGAGCCGTTCCGAGTCGTGTTCGTTCATCTGGCACCCGAAGGTGCGCACCAGGAAGCGGCGGGCCACGGCGCTCCAGTGTACGGGCGGGCGCCCGGGCCCCGGCCCGTATGCTCCCCGCCCGTGGCGGCCACCACTCCCGACTTCCCGCTCGCGCACCACCTCGGGCTGACGATCGAGCGGCCGGACCGGGGCGTGGCGGTCGGACGGCTGGTGACCGGCGACCGGCACGCGAACCCGCACGGCGTCGTCCACGGCGCGGTGCTGTTCGCGCTGGTCGACACCGCGATGGGTGCCGCCACCTACTCGGTGCTCGACGAGGGCTCGATCTGCGCGTCGATCGAGGTGCAGCTCCGGTTCCTCGCGCCCGTGCACGTCGGCGCGGCGCTGCACGGCCGGGTGGCCGTGGTGCGGGCGGGACGCAGGATCGTGCACCTGGAGGCGCGGGTCGACGCCGACGGGACGCTGGTGGCGACGGCGACGGGGACCTACGCGGTGCTCCCCGCCCCGGGCGCGTCCCGCTGATGGAGCCCACGGCCGCCGCGGTCGCCGCCGCCGTCGCGGCGACCACGATCGGCGCGACGATCCAGGGCTCGATCGGGTTCGGCATGAACCTCGTGGTCGTCCCGGCGCTCGCGCTCGCGCTCCCCGACTCGCTGCCCGCGACCGCGGTGCTGCTGGGGATCCCCATGTCACTCGCGATGCTGGTGCACGAGCACCATGCGGTCGACCGGCGCGGCCTCACCTGGATCCTGGTCGGCCGCGTGCCGGGGACGCTCCTCGGCACCTGGGTGGTGGTCACCGTCAGCGTGGACACGCTGAAGGCGTTCATCGGCGCGTCGGTGCTGCTCGCGGTCGTCGCGAGCGTGGTCGCGCCCCCCGTGCGGCGCACGCGGCGCGCCGAACTGCTCGCCGGCGTCGCGTCGGGCACGACGGGGACCGCCGCCGGGATCGGCGGGCCGCCCCTCGCGCTGCTCTACCAGCACGAGCCCGGCCCGACGATCCGCTCGACGCTCGCGGCCGCGTTCTTCTTCGGGACGATCCTGTCGACGGCCGTGCTCGCCGCCGCGGGCGAGGTGCCGGCCGCCGACGTCGCGCTCGCGGCCGGGCTCGTGCCCGCGGTCGCGGTCGGCTCGCGGCTCGGCCGGCGCGCGCACGGCGTCCTCGACCGGGCGTGGCTGCGCCCGGCGGTGCTGACGTTCGCGGCCGTCTCCGCCGTCGTCGTCATCGTCGACGCGATCCCCTGACCGGCCGGGACCGCGGCGTCGCGGCCGCGGCCCGGCGGGCGGGGCTCAGCCGACGGCGAGGTCGACGAGCACCGGCGCGTGGTCGGAGCCGTGACCGCGCAGCTCGGCGACCCGCAGCACGGTGAGCTCGTCGTCGACGAGCACGTGGTCGATGCGGATCGGCGGCGCGAGCTCGTCACCGTTCGGCCAGGTCACCGCGAGGCCGCGGCCGCGGCGCTCGTGGGCGTCGTCGAGGCCGAGGTCGGCGAGTCGCTGCATGCTCCGGTTGTACGGCGTGGCGTTGAAGTCCCCGGCGACGATCCGCGGCCGGCCGAGCGAGCGGGCGACGCGCAGGATCCCGCCGGCCGAGCGCTCGTGGATCGGGCGCCCGTGGAGCGGGCCGACGACGTGGACGTTGGCGAGGTGGACGCGGGTCGATCCGACGTCGAGCGCCGCGGTGATCGTCGGCCAGCGGGCGACGGACACGACCTCGACGTCGTGCAGCGGGAGGCGGGAGTAGACGGCCTGGCCCCCCGAGCCGTTCATCGCCTCGACCACGCTGTAGGGGTAGCGGACGCCGAAGCCGTTGCGGTGCAGGGTCCGGGCCCATGCGGGCGTGATCTCCTGGAGCAGCACGACGTCCGCGTCGGCGTCGAGCAGCTCTCGCGCGAGCCGGTCCCGGTCGGGGTTCTTGTCGTAGACGTTCGCGCTCAGGACCCGCAGCCGCGGCGCCGCCCACGCGTCGTCGGGGATCGCCTCGGCCGCGCCGATCGACGCGGTCACGCTCAGCGCGTGGAAGGCGACCGCGACGAGCGCCACCCCGGCGAGCGCGTACCGCCGGAAGCAGGCGGCCGCCGACGCGACGAGGTAGGCCGGCAGGTACACCCACACCGTGTACGCGGCCGCGACGGTGAGGGGCGTCACGGCGTCGTGTGCGAGGACCTGCGCCGCCGCGAGCAGCGCGAGGCCGCCGGCCACGGCCCAGATCGCCGCGCCCGCCGAACGCGTGATCAGGCGCCGGGCTCCGTCCATCGGGGCCGCACGCTAGGAGGTCGCCGCGACGTGCCGGTGTCGCGCCCGGGCGCGCCGCGGCCCCGCCCGGACGCACCGGGGCGGGGCTGCGGCGCCGTGGTGGGCCGCGGGTGGCGGGTCAGCCGTCGACGTCGACGGCGGTACCGGCACCCTCCGTGTCGTCGAGCACGACCTCGCCGCCGATGCCGACCGCGGCCTTGATCTTCTCCGAGATCTCCACCATGAGGTCGACGTTGTCGGCCAGGAACGCCTTCGCGTTCTCCCGGCCCTGGCCGAGCTGCTCGCCCTCGTAGGTGAACCAGGCCCCCGACTTCTTCACGATGCCGAGGTCGACACCGACGTCGAGCAGCGAGCCCTCGCGGCTGATGCCCTTGCCGTACATCACGTCGAACTCGGCCTGGCGGAACGGCGGGGCGGTCTTGTTCTTCACGACCTTCACCCGCACGCGGTTGCCGACCACCTCCGGGCCGTCCTTGATCGACTCCACCCGGCGGATGTCGAGCCGCACCGAGGAGTAGAACTTCAGCGCCCGGCCGCCCGGCGTCGTCTCGGGCGACCCGAACATCACCCCGATCTTCTCGCGCAGCTGGTTGATGAAGATCGCGATCGTGCGGGACTTGTTGAGGTTGCCGGTGAGCTTGCGCAGCGCCTGGCTCATCAGGCGGGCCTGGAGACCGACGTGCGAGTCGCCCATCTCCCCCTCGATCTCGGCCCTGGGCACGAGCGCCGCGACCGAGTCGATCACCAGCACGTCGAGGGCGCCCGAGCGGATCAGCATGTCCGCGATCTCGAGCGCCTGCTCACCCGTGTCGGGCTGGCTGATGAGCAGCTCGTCCACGTTGACGCCGATCGCCGCGGCGTAGACCGGGTCCATCGCGTGCTCGGCGTCGATGTAGGCGCACACGCCGCCGTTGCGCTGCGCCTCGGCGACGACGTGCATCGCGAGCGTGGACTTGCCCGACGACTCCGGGCCGAAGATCTCGACGATCCGGCCGCGGGGCAGCCCGCCGATGCCGAGGGCGAGGTCGAGCGACAGCGCCCCGGTCGAGACGGCCTCGACGCCGACGGCCGCTCGCTCCCCGAGCCGCATGATCGAGCCCTTGCCGTACTGCTTCTCGATCTGGCCGAGCGCCATCTCGAGTGCCTTGTCGCGGTCCACCTGGAACCCTCCTGTGCGTGCGGTGCGTGCGAGTGCCGTGTGCCGGGGGAAGCGCCGTGCGGACGGTAACGAGCGGGTGTGACAGCGACGCCGGTGGCCCCGGCGGGCGAATCACACGCGTGTGACCCAGCCTAGAGCGAACACCCGTTCGGGGCAAGGACCCCGAGGATCCGGCCCCCGGCCCGCAATCGCGCGGGACGAGCGGCGGTCGCCGGGCCGGGCGCGTCGGGACTCCCCGACCGCCGTCGCGCGGAACGAGCCGTGTCGAGCGCGACGCCGCCGTCGGCCGTCGCTCGCCGGCCCCGGTCGCGGGGAACGAGCACGCCCGGGCCGGCGTTGCAACCGGCGGACGAAAGGACCGCCATGCTGCGCCCCACCATCCGCCTCGGACGGATCGCCGGCGTCGAGGTCGGCGTGCACTGGAGCCTCCTCGTGATCGGCGCGCTCCTCGCGAGCAGCCTCGCGGGCGGCCTCCTCCCCGCGCTGGTCCCCGACGCCGGGGGCTCCTACTGGGCCGCCGCCGTCCTCGCGACCGGGCTGTTCTTCGCGTCGATCCTCGGCCACGAGCTCGCCCACGCCCTCGTCGCCCTGCGCCGCGGCCAGCGCGTCGAGGGCATCACCCTGTGGCTCATGGGCGGCGTCGCGCGGCTGCGCGACGAGGCGCGCGACGCCCGTAGCGAACTGCTCGTCGCGCTCGCCGGGCCGGGCGCGAGCGTCGGGATCGGCGTCGCGTTCCTCGCGCTCGGCGCGCTCGCCGGCGCCGCGCTGCCGTCGGGCAGCCTGCTGCCCGCGGTCGCGTCCTACGTCGGCGCCGTGAACCTGCTGCTCGCCGCCTTCAACCTGCTCCCCGGCGCGCCGCTCGACGGCGGCCGGGTCCTCGCGGGCCTCCTGTGGTGGTGGCACGGGGATCGCCGGCGCGCCCAGATCGCCGCGGCCCGGGCGGGCCGGGCGGTGGGCGCCCTCCTCGTCGCCGTGCCCGTCGTGCAGCTCCTCGCCGGCGGCGGGCTCAACCCGTGGCTCGCCCTCGTGGGATGGTTCGTGATCGACGCGTCGCGCGCGGAGGAGGCGCAGGCCCGGGTCGCGCGCCGCATGGACGGCCTGCGCATCGGCGACCTGCTGCCCCGCCCGCAGCCGACGGCGCCGGCGTGGGTCACCGTCGAGGCGCTGCACGCCGCCCACCCCCACGACGCGACCGTGGTGCTCACCGACTTCGCCGGCGCGCCGGCCGCGGTCGTCGCGGTCCCCGTGCCGGGGCCCGTCCCGCCGTGGGCGCGGGCGCGCGACGTCGCCGTGCCGCTCGCCGCGCTGGCGGTCCTCGCGCCCGACGCACCCGCCGTCGCCGCGCTGCACGAGGGCGTCCCGGTGCTCGTGGTCGACGGCGACGGCCGCGTCCTCGGGGCCGTCGGCGCCGCCGAGCTGCGGCGAGCGGGCGTGCCCGGCCCCGGCCCGCTCGCGGGCGCGCCCGGCTGACCGCCCGCGGCCCCGGCCCCGCCCGTTCAGCCGGGCGGCCGGCCGGGCAGCGGGATGCGCGCTCGCGCCTCGTAGCGGGCACCCGTACGCCGCAGGTGGCTCTCGTAGACGACCACCTCGCGCACCGTCCACGCGTCGCCGACCGGCCCGGCCCGCAGCCGGGCGAGCACGGGCCGCACGTCGGCCGGGGGGCGCAGGCGCGCCAGCGTGAGGTGCGGGTGGTACGGCCGGGCCTCCGGCTCGTGGCCGAGCGGCGCGAGCAGCGCGCCGACCGCCTCGGCGAGCCGGGCGAACCGCTCGGCGCCCTGCGCGACGCCGAGCCACAGCACGCGCGCCCGGCGCTCGGTCGGGAAGGCCCCCGCGCCGCCGAGGCGCACGGGCCCCGCCTCGACGGCGAGCGGCGCGAGCGCGGCCGCGACCGCCTCCACGTCGGCACGGTTGCCGAGGAACTGCAGCGTCACGTGCCACTGGTCGCGGGTCGTGAAGCGGGCGCCGGGCAGGTCGGGCGCGTCGAACCACGCGGCGACCGCGTCGAGCACTCGCCCGGGCGGGCGGACGGCGACGAACGCCCGCGTCATCCCCGCCGCGGCGATCGCGCGCGCGCCGGACCCGGCGACCGGCTGCTCCCGTCCCTCACCGGCCCAGCGCGTCGAGGCGCAACCGCACCAGGTTGAGCAGCGAGATCGTCGCGAACTGCCGGATGCGTTCGCGGTCGCCCGGCAGGCGCGCCGACACCGCCTCCGCCGGCGCGCCGGGCACCGCGAGCCCGAAGCACACCGTGCCGACCGGCACGCCGTCCTGCTCGGTCGGCCCGGCGACGCCGGTGACCGCGATCCCGACGTCGGCCGCGAGCACCCGCCGCGCCCCCTCGGCCATCTCCCGCGCGGCCTCCTCGCTCACGACGGACCCGGCGGTGA
The DNA here is from genome assembly GCA_026002935.1 of Acidimicrobiia bacterium. Taxonomy (GTDB): domain Bacteria; phylum Actinomycetota; class Acidimicrobiia; order IMCC26256; family PALSA-610; genus BPGH01. The sequence goes on along the minus strand of BPGH01000001.1, from coordinate 1,854,708 downwards.
CGCCCAGCACCGAGCGCTTCACGTCGGTCGCGTACGCACCCACCGTGCCCCGGAACACCTCGCTCGCGCCGGGCACGTTCACGATCCGGGCCCCGATGAGGCCGCCGGTGACCGACTCGGCGACGCCGAGCGTCCATCCCCGGGCGCGCAGCCGGGTGAGGACGGCGTGCTCCATCGTCTCGTCGTCGACACCGAACACGAGGTCGCCGAGCACGGCGCGCAACTCGCGCTCCTCCGCGTCGACGAGCGCCGCCGCCTCCGCCTCGGTCGCGCCCTTGGCGGTGACCCGCACGACGAGCCCCTCGATGCCGCGCGCGAGGAACGCGATCGTCGGGTTGCCGGTGGCGTCGAGCGCGCGGACCCGGTGCGCGACCATCTCGGCCAGCGCCGACTCCGAGGTGCCCCAGGTCTTCAACGAGCGCGACACGATGCAGGCGGCGACGCCCGAGCGTCGCAGCAGGTCCGGCAGGACGTGCGTGCGCACCATCTCCTGCATCTCGTAGGGGACGCCGGGTACCGCGTACACCACCTTGCCGTCGCCCACCGGGCACACCAGGCCCGGCGCGGTGCCGAGCGGGTTGGGGATCGCGGTCGCGCCCTCGGGCACGTCGGCCTGGCGCAGGTTGCTCTCGGGCATGTCGCGCAGGCGGGCCCGGAACATCGTTGCGATCTGGTGGGCGAGGTCTTCGTGGCGCACGAGCGGCACGCCCATGAGCTCGGCGATCGCGTCCCGCGTGAGGTCGTCCTGGGTGGGGCCGAGCCCGCCGCACACGATCACCGCGTCCGAGCGCGACAACAGCTCCCGCAGCGCGCCGACGATGCGCGCCTGGTTGTCGCCCACGACCCGGTGCTCGTACGAATCGATGCCCGACGCGGCGAGCTGCTCGCCGATCCAGGCGCTGTTCGTGTCGACGATCTGGCCGAGCAGCAGCTCCGTCCCGACGGCGAGCACCTCGCAACGCATCGCCGCATCCTACGGGGACGCGCCCGGCGCGAGGCCGGACGGCCGGGCCCGTTCAGCCGTCCTGGCGCTGCCAGTCGACGTACCCGTGCCGCACGATCTGCAGGCCGGACACGACGGTGAGCGCGGTCGCCGCGTAGAGGACGAGGAGCTGGGCCGCTTCCCAGTCGGCGGTCCACGGCAGCAGCACCGAGCCGACCGCGACGTACTGGAGGAACGCCTTGTACTTGCCGAGGCGCTGGGCCGGCAGGACGATGCCGCGCCGGCCGGCGACCGACCGGTACGCCGAGATGCCGATCTCCCGCACGGCGACGAGGGCGACCGCCCACCACGGGAACACGCCGCGGTCCGCGAGGACGGCGAGCCCGCCGAGCACGATCACCTTGTCCGCGACCGGGTCGAGGAACGCACCCGAGCGCGTCGCGCCGTCGCGGCGCGCGAGCCACCCGTCGAGGCTGTCGGAGGCCGTGATCGCGAACCACAGGCCGACGGTCACCCAGCTCGACAGCTCGTCGTGGATCAGCACGAGGGTGGGGACCGCGACGACGAGGCGCGCGACGGTGACGAGGTTCGCGGGCGTCGCGAGCGCGCCCTGCCCGAACCGACGCGCCGGCGCGGAGCTGCTCACGCGCGCGCCTCGAGGTCGGGGCCGGCGGCACCGGTAACGGTGGCCCGCACGAGCGCGCCGGGCGACCAGGACGCGCCCGGGGCACCCGCGACGCGCACGACGCCGTCGATCTCGGGCGCCTCGCGGTACGTGCGGCCGACGGCGGCCCCGTCCCCGGCCGAGTCGACGAGTACGTCGACGGTCCGGCCAACGAGCGCGGCCCGCGCCGCCGCGGTGATCGGGTCCTGCACCTCCGAGCACTCGCGCAGCCGCTCGGCGGCGATGTCGCCGGGCACCTCGTCGCCGAGCGCGGCGGCGGGCGTGCCCTCCTCCTTCGAGAAGGGGAAGAACCCGGCCCAGTCGAGCCGCGCCGCCTCCAGGAACCCGAGCAGCTCCTGGTGGTCGGCCTCGGTCTCGCCGGGGAACCCGACGATGAACGACGACCGGAACGCGGCGCCGGGTCGTTCGGCGCGGATCCGGCCGATCACCTCGAGGAAGCGGTCGCCGCTCCCCCAGCGCCGCATGCGGCGCAGCAGCGGCGCGGCGGCGTGCTGCAGCGACAGATCGAAGTACGGGACGACCGTGGGCAGCTCGAGCATCGTCGCGACCAGCGGGTCGCGCACCTCGGACGGGTACAGGTACAGGAGCCGGATCCGGTCGAGCCCGAGCGGCGCGAGCGCGTCCAGCCGGTGCAGCAGCGGCACCAGCGCACCCGGCTCGCCGGCGTCGCGGCCGTACCACGCGAGGTCCTGCGCGACGAGCACGAGCTCGCGCGCGCCCCGCTCGACGAGCGACCGGGCCTCGGCCTCGACCCGGTCGGGCGGCCGCGAACGCTGTGCACCGCGGAACGACGGGATCGCGCAGAACGCGCAGGCGCGGTCGCAACCCTCGGCGACCTTCAGGTAGGCCCACGGCGCGCGCGGCGCGGGGCGCGGCAGCTCCAGCAGGTCGCGCACACCGGAGGGCCTGCGCCGCAGCACCACCTGCGCGAGCTCGCCCGCGCCGCCGAACCCGACGACGGCGTCCGCTTCCGGCATCGCCGCCGCCAGCTCGCCGCCGTAGCGCTCCGCCAGGCAACCCGTCACGACGAGCTTCGCGCCGGGCCGCTTCGCGTCCGCGAGCGCGAGGGCGACCTCGATCGACTCCCGGCGGGCGGACTCGACGAACGCGCACGTGTTGACCACGACGAGATCGGCGTCGCCCACCCCCTCCGCGGCCACCATCCCGTCGGCGAGCAGCGACGCGACGACCTTGTCGGAGTCGACGGCGTTCTTGGGGCAGCCGAGCGTCTCGACGTGGAAGCGGCGCGGGGCCGGGGCGGGCACCCGCCCAGCGTACTGACGCGCCCGTCAGCGAACCGCAACACCGCGCCCGCCGGGCGGGAGGCCGCGGCCGCGCCGACGGTCTGCGAAGATGCGCCCGTGGACCACCCGACCGTGTGGTGCCCGTCGTGCGGGGCCGAGTACCGCGCGGGGTCCGTGCGCTGCGCCGATTGCGGCGTCGCGCTCGTGGCCGGCGGGCCGGCGCGGGCGCGCGCCGCGGACCCCGGCGGCCTCGACGACGAGGGCGCGCTCGTGGAGCTCGGCGAGTGGCCCCGGCTGCACGCGCAGATCCTGCGCCGCCGGCTCGAGACCGCGGGCGTCCCGGTCATGATCGAGTGGACGGGGACCCCGGGCGACTCGACGGGCGTGATCGTCGTGCCGGAGGAGCACGGCGAGTTCGCCGCCGCGGTCGTCAACGAGATCGAGGTCGACGACGAGGTGCCCGACACCTCGCCCCACGCCTACGTCGCGCGCATCGAGGAGCACCTGGCGGCGGCGGCCGGCCTCCTCGACGAGCTGCGCACCCGCCTCGACGAGCTCGAGGCCGACGGGCGCGCCTGAGCGCGCACCGGTGACCCCTGGGGCGCGTGTCGTCCCGCGTGGGCCGATCCGTGCACGGCACGTGTAACCCCGCGCGCGCCCGGTGGGTCGGAGCGGGTCGGAGGGAGCGGATCCCCCCGACCCACCGGGAGGTGGACGATGTACGACTTCGCCGTCGTCGCCCTGCTCGCACTCGCGACGCTCAAGGTCGTCGACTACGTCACCGAGGCGGTGCCCGCGCTGCGCCGGCACCGCACCCTCGCCACGTTCGTCCTCGCGATCGCGGCGACGGTCGGCCTCGACTACTCGGTCTTCAGCGGCTGGGGCGTCGCGATCCGCGACGCGGACCTCGGCACCTGGGTGACCGGCTTCATCGTGGCCGGGCTGACCGTGCCGTGGCGGGCCGTGTTCGGGTACCTCACCCACGACCGGGCCGCGGGCGACGAGACGCTCGGCGAGCACACCCAGATCCGCGCCGCGTAGCCCCCTGCCGGCGCACCGGGTGCGGGGCGGCTCCCCCCGGGCCGCCCCGCACCCGCGCCCCCGCACCCCTCAGCGCCGCTCGCGCAGCTCCTCGAGCTCCTCGACGGTCATCAGCACCGCCCGCGCCTTCGAGCCCTCCGACGGCCCGACGACGCCCCGCCGCTCGAGCAGGTCCATCAGGCGGCCGGCGCGGGCGAACCCGACGCGCAGCTTGCGCTGCAACATGCTGGTCGAGCCCAGCCCGCTGCGCACGACGAGCTCCATCGCCTCGTCGAGCAGGTCGTCGCCGTCGTCGTCGTCCGCCCCGCCGCGCCCGCCGCCGGGCCCGTCGTCGCCCTGGATGCCCTCGACGTAACAGGGCTGGAGCGCCTGGCGCCGCCAGTGCGCGACGACCTTGCGGACGCAGTCCTCGTCCACCCACGCGCCCTGGATCCGCTCCGTGCGGCTCGACGACGCGGTCAGCATCAGCATGTCGCCCTTGCCGATCAGCTTCTCGGCGCCGGGCTGGTCGAGGATGACGCGGCTGTCGGCGAGCGTGCTGACCGAGAACGCGAGGCGGCTCGGGATGTTCGCCTTGATGACGCCGGTGATGACGTCGACGGAGGGGCGCTGGGTCGCGATCACGAGGTGGATGCCGACCGCGCGCGCCATCTGGGCCAGCCGGCAGATGCTCGTCTCGACGTCGCGCGCAGCGACCATCATCAGGTCGGCGAGCTCGTCCACCACCACGACGATGAACGGCAGCCGGTCGTACGCCGCGCCGGTCTCCGGGTCGGGGTCGTCGCGGGTCGGTAGGTCGCCCCGGTCGTACATCGCGTTGTACCCGGTGATGTCGCGCACACCGACGCTCGCGAGCAGGTCGTAGCGCATCTCCATCTCGCGCACGGCCCAATCGAGCGCGTTCGCCGCCTTCTTCGGGTTGGTGACGACCTCGGTGAGCAGGTGCGGGACGGCGTTGTACTGGCCCAGCTCGACGCGCTTGGGGTCGACGAGGATCAGCCGCACCTCGTCGGGGGTCGTGCGCATCAGGATCGACGTGACGATGCTGTTGATGCAGCTCGACTTGCCCGCCCCGGTCTGGCCGGCGATGAGGACGTGCGGGAAGGTCGCGAGGTTCGCCATGACGGCCCGCCCGGCGATGTCGCGGCCCATCGCGACCTCGAGCGGGTGCGCCGCCTTCTTCGCCTCGTCGCTGGCGAGCACGTCACCGAGCGTCACGAGCGGGCGCATCTTGTTCGGCACCTCGACACCGATCGCGCTGCGGCCCGGGATCGGCGCCAGGATGCGCACGTCGTGGCTCGCCATCGAGTACGCGATCTCCTTGGCGAGGCCCGTGACCTTCGACACCTTGACCCCGGGGGCGAGCTCGAGCTCGTAGCGCGTGACGGTCGGCCCCACGGTCGAGCCGATGAGGCGGGCGTCGACACCGAACTCGCGCAACGTCGCCTCGAGCACCTCGCCACCGGCGGCCACCATGCGCGGGTCGACCTCGCGCGACTGGCTGCGCTTCAGCAACGATGCGGGCGGCAGGCGCCACGGGACGGGCGCGGCCGACGCCGGCGGGTGCTCGCCGGACGCGGCGGCCCCGTCGTCGTCACGTCGTCGTCGCCGTCGTCGAGTTCCTCGTACCCGTCGTACCCCGCTTCCGTCGTCTCGTCGTACTCGTCGTCCTCGTCGTACTCGTCGTACTCGTCGTACGCCTCCTCGCCCTCGTCGCGGCGCGTCCTCCCCGAACTCCCCCGCCGCCTCGGCACCCTCGTCGCCGGGTCCACCCCGGGCCCCGCGCCGGCCTCCGCCGCGACCAGGTCGACCACCGGGCCGGCCGCCCCCGGCGCGAGGTCGTCGTACCGGTGCGGCCGGTCGGGGGCGTACGGGGCGTCGTCGAGCGCCGGCGACGGCAGCACGAGCAGGGACCGGGCGCGCGCCGCGACCCAGCGCGCGGCGACGACCGCGCCGGCGACGACCTGGCGCAGCCCGGTGCCCGCGACCAGCAGGACGCCGAGCAGCCCCGCGGCCACGAGCACGATCACGGCCCCCGCCGGGCCGAGCAGCGCGCGCAGCGGCGCCCCGACCAGCGCGCCGAGGACGCCGCCGGCCTCGCGCAGGGGCGCGAGGCGCTGCGTGTCGGGGCTGCCGCCCGCGAGGTGCAGGCAGCCGACCACCGCGGCGGCCCCGAGCGCGAGCCCGACGCCCAGCCGGATGCCCTGGCGGGCGCGCCCGTCGTCGTCATCGGCACGCGCGCCCGCGAGCGCGCCGGCCGCGCCGACGAGGAGCGCGACCGGCACGACGACCCGGCCCCGGCCGAGCAGCACCGCGGCGGCCGTGTCGAGCGCGTCGCCGAGCGGGCCGGCCAGCCCGGAGAACATCCCGAGCGCCGTGATGCACCCGGCGACCCCGAGCGCGATCGCCAGCGCGTCAGGGGCGTGGCGGCCGAGCTGGGCGCCGACCTCCTCGCGCAGCCGCCCGGGTGCGGCCGCGGCCCGGCGGGCCCGCGGCGCCGGCCGGCGCCGCTTCGTCCCACCGCGACGACGGGGCGTGGCAGCCATTCCCCAACGGTAACACCGGCAACACCAGGCTCAAGAGGATCGATCCGCCACGGGGGCGGGCCTCACGGGGCCAGGAAGCCGTCGCAGGGACCCCACGTGAGCACGCCGTTGACGATGCCCGCCGCGCCCGAGAGCAGGGTGGACACGTCGTCGGGGCCGAACGCGGCCTCGCCGTCCGCGACGATCGCGGCGAGCGCGTCGCGGAACGTCAGGATCTGCTGGCGCTGCGCCGCCGGGAAGCGCGCCAGGTCCGCGACCGCGCGCTCGACGAGGTTGAGCACCGCCACCGCGTCCGCGAACGTCGCGAGCGGGTTCGACGCGGCGAACGCGAACCGGTCCGGGCGGTTCGCGAGGTCGCGCACGAGCGCGGTCCCGACCACGACCTGGCGCTCCAGCTTTCGGAAGTCGACGACGCCGAACTCGTCGTCGACGTCGTGGTAGCAGGGGCCCGTCGCGTCGGTGAAGAAGACGCTCGGCACCTGCGCGGCGACGAAGCGGGCGTGGTCGCTGCGGCCCTGCCCGAAGACGAGGCTCAGCAGCTTCGTGTCGAGGGGCACCGGGCTCGCGGCGGCCGCCACCGCGGCGCGCAGCCCCGGCCCGCCGGTCTCCGCCCCCACCGCGATCGTCGCGGTGCGCAGGCCCGGGAGCAGGTTCGCGCCCTGGATGTCGTAGTTGACGTACGCGACGGTGTCCGCGAGCGGGCGCAGCGGGCGACTGCACGTAGGCCTGCGCGCCGAGGAGGCCGTCCTCCTCGCGGTCCCAGAACGCGAGGATCACCGACCGCCGGGGCGGCTGGGGCCCGGCGGCGATCGCCCGCCCGATCTCGAGCACGGCGGCGACCCCCGTCGCGTTGTCGGTCGCGCCGTTGCAGATCGCGTCGGCGGCACCCGACCCCCCGCACGACGACCCGACGTGGTCGTAGTGCGCCCCGACGAGCACGTACTCGTCGGCGAGGTCGCCGCCCGGGATCACGCCGACCACGTTCGTGCCGCCGGAGAAGGGTTGCAGGAACGACGCCGCACCCGTGCCGAACGGGTTGGCGCCGACGGCGAAGTCGTCGAGGCGCTCGACCAACCACGTGCGCGCCGACGCCGAGCCGGGTGTCCCGTTGTCCCGGCCGGCGAGCGCGTCGTGCGCGAGCACGTACACGTCGGCCTGCAGGCGCGTGCACGACGCGACCGAAGCGGCGAGCAGGACGACCGCGACGGCACGCACGACTCGCGTTCCCCGGGGGCGCGGCGGGGTCACGGCCGGAAGGCTCCCACGCGCCGGCCCCGCCCGTCCATCGCGCGCCCGGGGCGCTCAGAGCGCGGGGGCGTACCCGCCGTCGACCGGGTAGACCTGCCCGGTGATCCAGGCACCCGCGTCGCTGCACAGCAGCGCGACCAGCGGGGCGACGTCGGACGGCTCGCCGAGCCGCGGGACCACGTAGCCGCGGCTCAGCCGCTCCTCCAGGTCCGGGACGCGGGCGAGCGCGGTCTGCGTGTGGCCGCTGCGCATCGTGCCCAGCGCGACGCAATTCGCCGTCACGCCGTAGCGGCCGACCTCGGCCGCGAGGCCGCGCATGAAGCCCATGGCGCCGGCCTTCGCCGAGCCGTAGATCGCCTGGAACCGTCTCGCCCTTGCGGCCCGCGTCGGACACGATCGTGACGATCCGGCCCCAACCCGCCTCCACCATCGGCCGCACGTAGGCGTGCGTGACGTGCAGCACGGCGCCGAGGTTGAGCCGCATCATCGGCTCCCAGTCCTCGGGATCGGTGTCGACGAACGCCTTCAGCTCGAACCCCTGCGTGGGGATCCCCGGCGTTGTTCACGAGGATGTCGACCGGCCCCGTCTCCTCGCGCATCCGGCGGACCTTCAGCGGGCTGGTCACGTCGGCCTTCACGGCCCGGGCGCAGGCGTCGCCGCCGAGGTCGGCGGCGACCTTCGCCGCCTGGTCGCCGATGATGTCGTTCACGAACACGAAGGCGCCGGCCGCGGCGAGCTCGGCGCAGATCGCGGCGCCGAGGCGGCTCCCCCCGCCCGTCACGAGCGCCCGCCGCCCGGTCAGGTCGACCGCCCCCACCTAGACCTCCATCACGACGGGGATCACGATCGGGCGCCGCCGCGTCCGTTCGTCGATGAAGCGCGCGAGGGAGCGCCGGCAGTGGCGCCGCATCGTCTCGAAGTCGGTCGCGCCCTCGCGCGCGGCGTCGGCGATCGACTCGCGCACGACCTGCTTCGCGTCCTCGATGAGGTCCTCGGCCTCGGGCGCGTAGATCCAGCCGCGGGTCACGATCTCGGGGCCCGGTCACGACCTCGCCCGACTGCGCGTCGAGCGTCACGATGACGACGACCACGCCCTCCTCGGCCAGCGCGCGCCGGTCGCGCAGGACGCCGTGGCCGATGTCGCCGACGATGCCGTCGACGTACATGTACCCGGCCGGCACCGCGCGGCGCTCCACCTCGACGCCGCCCGCGGTGAGGGTGACGGCGTCGCCGTCCTCGCACACGAGCACGTGGTCGGCGGGGACGCCGGTCTCCCGTGCGAGCCGGGCGTGGTGCACGAGGTGGCGGTACTCGCCGTGCACCGGGACGAACCACTCGGGACCGAGCAGGTTGAGCACGAACTTCAGCTCCTCCTGCGACGCGTGCCCCGACACGTGCACCGGCGAGCTGCGGTCGTGGACGACCTCGGCGCCCGCCCGGTGCAGCGCGTCCACGACGCGCGAGACGTTCGCCTCGTTGCCGGGGATCGCGTGCGCGCTGATCACGACGACGTCGTCGTCCGAGATCTTCACGTACTTGTGCTCGTGCGCGGCCATCAGCGAGAGCGCGCTCATCGGCTCGCCCTGCGAGCCGGTGCACACGATGCACACGTCGCCCGGCGCGTATCGGGCGGCCTCCTCGATGTCGATCACGGCGTGCTCCGGGATCTCGAGGTACCCGAGCCGCCGGCCGATCGCGACGTTCTGCTCCATCGAACGGCCGACGAACGCGACCCGCCGCCCGTGGGCGACGGCCGCCAGCGCGACCTGCTGCACGCGGTGCAGGTGGGACGCGAAGCTCGTCACGACGAACCGCTTCCCGGCGTGCTCGCGGAACAGCGCGCGCATCGCGGCGCCGACGGTGGACTCCGACGGGGTGAACCCGGGCCGCTCGGCGTTCGTCGAGTCGGAGAGCAGCAGGCGGACGCCGCCCTCGCGGCGCGCGAGCTCGCCGAGGAGCGCGAGGTCGGTGCGCCGGCCGTCGACGGGCGTGAGGTCGAGCTTGAAGTCGCCCGTGTGGACGATCGTGCCGGCCGGCGTGAAGAACGCGGTCGCGAACCCGTGCGGCACCGAGTGGGTGACGGGGACGAACTGGCAGTCGAAGGGGCCGATGCGGCGCCGCTCGCCGTCGTGCACCTCGATCAGCTCGGTCCGGTCGAGGACGCCGCCCTCCTCGATCCGGTTGCGCGCCAGTGCGAGCGACAGCGCCGAGCCGTAGATCGGGACGGGGACGTCGCGCAGCAGGAACGCGAGCCCGCCCGCGTGGTCCTCGTGCGCGTGCGTGAGGAGCACGCCCTCGACGCGCCCCGCGTTCTCCCGCAGGTACGTGAAGTCGGGCAGCACGAGGTCGACGCCGGGCATGTCGGCGTCGGGGAACATGAGCCCGCAGTCGACGACCAGGATCCGGCCGCCGACCTCCAGGCAGAAGCAGTTGCGCCCGATCTCGCCGAGCCCGCCCAGGAAGACGAGCCGCACGGCGCGGCCGGACGCGTCCGCGGTGCCGCTCACGCCGCCCCCGGCCTGCCTGCCGGCCCCGTCGCGCGCGCGCCGCTGCACCATCGCCCGACGAACGTACCACCGGGTCGGCGCCCGCCCGCGCCGGCGCGGGCGGGCCGGAGCGGCCCGCGCTCAGGCGCCGGCGACCGCCTGGCGGTCCTTGGCGACCTCGTCGAGCATGGCGTACTCCTCGCCCGTGTCCGACCCAGTCCTCGAACTGGATGACGCCGAGCTCGGTGAACTTCGTGCGCAACCAGCCGCCGTTGCGGTCGAGCAGGCCGAGCTTCTTGCAGTTCGGCACGATCTTCGAGAACAAGATGTTCTGGAACATCTTGCGGCCGTCGTCGGCCATGACCAGCGCGAGCGCGTCCTTCACGTCACGCCCATGCGGTCCCAGACCTCCTGCTGGAGGAACCGGTCGCGCATGCGCACCGCCGCCTCGAACGCGAACTCGACGCGGTCCTGCATCTCCGCGTCGGTCAGCTCCTTGTAGTACTCCTGCAGCGAGAGGACGCCGAAGGCCACGTGGCGCGCCTCGTCGCTCATCACGTAGCGCAGGAGCTGCTTGAGCAGCGGCTCCGTCGTCATCTGGTGCATGAAGCCGAACGCGGCGAGCGCGAGACCCTCGACCATGACCTGCATCCCGAGGTAGGTCATGTCCCAGCGGCTGTCGGCGAGGATGTCGTCGAGCAGCAGGCCGAGGTGCGCGTTGATCGGGTAGTGGCCCGAGAGCTTCTCGTCGAGGTAGCGGGCGAAGACCTCGACGTGACGGGCCTCGTCCATCACCTGGGTCGCCGCGTAGTACTTGGCGTCGATCCACGGCACGGTCTCGACGATCCGGGCGGTGCACAGCAGCGCACCCTGCTCGCCGTGCATGAACTGCGAGCAGCGTCCAGTTCTGCGACTCGATGCCGAGCTGCACCCATTCCTTCTCGGTCCACTTCGCGAAGGGCGGTGCCGGAGAGGTCGACCGCGTCGGTGAAGAAGCGGTTGTCCTGCGCCGCGTTCGCGAGCACGACCTGCTCCTGGTCGACCTCGATCGACCAGTCGAGGTCGGTCGACGCGTTCCACTGCGAGGTCTTGGCCTTCTCGTACAGCTTCACCAGGGCCGGCCGGCTGCGCTCGTAGTCCCAGGTGAAGACGGCGTCGAGGTTCGCGCCGACGGTGTGCGCGACCGCGTCGACGTCCGTGTTGGTGATCGAGAGGATCGCCTCGAGGTCGTTGACGTCCTCGCGCCCGATCATCTGCTCGTTCGTGGTCATGACGGCACTACCTCCCGGGAAGGCGCAGGGCGCACGAGACCGGGGACGACGAAGTCCTCGACGAGCGCGCGGACGCGCGCGTCGTCGAAGAGCTCGTCGCCCTCGGGGCTGCACAGGTACGAGATGCCGATGCGGACGAGCCACTCGGCCAGGCGGAGCGCGTGCTGCGCGTCGACGAACCGGACGAACGCGGGAGCGAGCCGGGCGGCCGCCTCGGCGAGCAGCGCCGAGCCGCCGTCGAACGACACGTACGGGAGCACCACCTCGGGCTCCACCGCGAGCACGTAGCCGAGCGCGTCGTGCCCGGCGAGGCCCCGGGCGCCGGCCTGCAGCACGGCCACCGCCGCGTCGGCCAGGGTCGCGGCGTCACGGGCGGCGGCGACGGCCGCTGCGGCGAGCCGGTCGCCCTCGCGCGCGACGGCCGCGGCCAGCAGCGGCTGCTTGCCCGGGAAGTGCCGGTAGACGGTGGCACGCGAGCACCCGGCGGCGCGGGCGACGTCGTCGAGCGTGGTCTTGGTGACCCCGACCCGGGCCACGCACGCGAGTGCGGCGTCGAGGACCCGCTCGGCGGTGCCGTCGCGGACCGCGCCCGCGGGCCGGCCGGAGCGGCCGGGCGGGTCGCCGGCCGGGCCGGCGCTCACGGGGCCGGCGCTCACGAGGCCGGCGCCGTCACGCAGGTCGATGTGACGCCCCATCAGACGAGACAGTAAGGCACCATTCGTCTCACCGTCAAGGTGTCGCACGTCACCGACGGAGCCCGCACCGGGGCGCGTACCCGGGCATTCCGGGACGGACGGCGCGTCAGGTGCAGATGCCGCCGAGCAGCTCGTCGCGGACCAGCACGGCGAGCTGATCGGGGTCCTCGAGGTCCCACCGGCCCGGGGACGCGATCAGCGAGAGCACCGCCCGGGCGAGGTAGTCGGCGGCGCGCTCCACGTCGACCCCCGGCCGCAACCGGCCCGCGGCCTCCTCCCGGTGCAGGTACGGCATCAGGAAGCTCGCGATGAACGGCAGCGTGCGCGTCGACTCGGTGCTCAGCAGCGGGAGCAGGCGGTCGGGCTCGGTGTCGAGGATCTTGCGCAGCACCTCGTGCTCGCGCAGCGACCGGCGGGCGAACTGCAGGCCCCGCCGCAACAGCTCCGCCAGGTCGGGCGCGTCGCGCACGTGGTCGCCGAGCTGCGAGAAGTACCGCCCGAGCTCCCAGGCGACCGTCTCGCGCAACAGCTCGTCGCGCCCGCCCGGGAAGTGCCGGTAGATCGTCGCCCGCGACACCCCGGACACCTTCACGACGTCCTCGACGGTCGTCTTGGCCATGCCGTAGCGCGCGACGCAGGTGTAGGTGGCCTCGAGCAGCCGCGCCCGGACGCCCAGCGGGTCCGCCATGTTCACGGTGACCATGTTCGCACCGCCCGGCGGCCGCGGCCGCCCGCACCCCTCGCCCGGGGGACGCCGCGGCCGACCCGGTAGGTTCGCGGCCGTGCGGCACGACGAGTGGGTGCGCCGGGACGCCGCCGTCGTGTGGCACGGCTTCACGCAGATGGCGGCCTACGCCGAGAACCGGCCCGTCGTGGTCGAGCGGGCCGAGGGCCGCGAGCTGATCGACGTCGAGGGGCGCCGCTACCTCGACGCGATCTCGTCGCTGTGGGTGACCACGCTCGGCCACTGCGTCCCGGAGCTCGACGACGCCGTCCGGGCCCAGCTCGCCCGGGGCGCGCACACGACGATGCTCGGCAACGGCAACCGGACCGTCGTCGAGCTGTCGGAGGCGCTCGCCCGCGTGGTCCCGGTCGACGACCCGCACTTCCTCTACGCGTCCGACGGCGCGTGCGCGGTCGAGCAGGCCCTCAAGATCGCATGGCAGTTCTGGGTGAACCGGGGCGAACCGCGGCGCACGTTCCTCGCGTTCGGCGGCGCCTATCACGGCGACACGATCGGCGCGCTGTCGCTCGGCGACGGCGGGTTCGGCACCGAGATCTTCGACCCGCTCCGCTTCGCCGTGCTGCGCGCGCCGGGCTTCGACGACCCCGCGTGCTTCGACGTCGCCGCCTCGATGGTCGCCGCGCACGCCGGTGAGCTCGCCGCGGTCGTGGTCGAGCCGCTCGTCCAGGGCGCCGCGGGGATGCGCGTCGCGGACCCCGCCGACCTCGCCCGCCTGGGCGAGGCGTGCCGGGCCCACGGCGTGCTCCTCGTGTGCGACGAGGTCGCGACGGGCTTCGGCCGCACCGGGACCCTCTTCGCGTCGCAGCAGTGCGGCCTGCGGCCCGACCTCCTGTGCCTAGGCAAGGGGCTGACCGCCGGCTACCTCGCGATGTCCGCGACGGTCGCGTCGGGCCCGGTCTTCGACGCGTTCCTCGGCGAGGACCTCGGGCCGCGCACGCTGTACCACGGCCACTCCTACGGCGGCAACGCGCTCGCGGCCGCGGTCGCGCTGCGCCACTTGGAGCTGATCGAGGCCTGGGACGTGCTCGCGAACGTGCGGGAACGGTCGGCCGAGCTGCGCGGGCTGCTCGACGACCGCGTCGCGCCGCACCCGGCGGTGCGCGAGGTGCGCCTGTGCGGCCTCATGGGCGGCGTCGAGCTCGCGCCGCCACGGGAGGGTCTGCGGTGGGGCCGGCGCGTCTGCGCCGCCGCGGTGGACCGGGGGGTGCTGCTGCGGCCGCTCGGCGACGTGGTCGTCCTCGTGCCGCCGCTCACGGTGACCTCCCGCGAGGTGCACCGCATCGTGGACGTGCTGGCGGCGGCGATCGACGAGACGGCGGGCACGCCGTGAGCTGGCGGGACCGCGCCGACCGGGAGGCGGCCGCGATCCGGGCCGCCGGCCGCTGGCGGGCGCCCCGTGACCTCGACGCGCGCGGCCCGGTCGGTCGCCTCGGCGACGGGCGCGAGGTCGTGTCGTTCGCGTCGAACGACTACCTCGGGCTCTCCGCCCACCCGGCGGTGGTCGCCGCCGCCCACGAGGCGCTCGACCGCTGGGGCGCCGGGAGCGGCTCGGCGCGCCTGATCGTCGGCTCCCGGCCCGTCCACGGCGCGCTCGAGGACGCGCTCGCACGCTGGAAGGGCGCCGGGGCGGCCGCGCTGTTCCCCACCGGCTTCGCGGCCAACCTCGGCGTGCTGTCCACCTTCGGCGGGCCCGACGTGCTCGTGTGCTCCGACGAGTTGAACCACGCGTCGATCATCGACGGCTGCCGGTTGTCGCGCGCCCGGGTCGCGGTCTACCGCCACGGCGACCTCGACCACCTCGGCGAGCTGCTCGCGGCCGCGGGCGGCGCGCCGGCGATCGTCGTGACCGACACGGTGTTCTCGATGGACGGCGACGTCGCCGACGTCGACGCGGTCGTCGCGCTCGCCGCCCGGCACGGAGCGCTCACCGTGCTCGACGAGGCGCACGCGGTGCTCGGTCCGGAGGTGCACGTGGACCCCGACGCCGACGTGCTGCGCGTGGGCACGCTCTCCAAGACCCTCGGGTCGCTCGGCGGCTTCGTCGCCGGCCCGCGCCGCTACGTGGAGCTGCTCGCGAACCGGGCCCGGCCGTACATCTTCACGACCGCGTCGACCCCCGCCGACGCCGCCGCGGCGCTCGCCGCGCTGCGCGTGCTGCGGTCCCCGGAGGGTGCCGCGCTCGTCGCGCGGCTGCGCGCGCACGTCGACCGCCTGCGCGCCGGGCACCCCTCGCCGATCCTGCCGTTCGTGTGCGGCGCCGAGGAGCGGGCGCTCGCCGCGTCGGCCGCGCTGCTCGACCACGGCCTCCTCGTCCCGGCGATCCGACCGCCGACGGTGCCGCCGGGCACGTCGCGCCTGCGGGTGACCGTGTCGGCCGCACACACCGACGAGCACCTCGAACGCCTCGAGCACGCGCTCGCCGCCGTGTTCGGCGAGGTGCCCGCCCGGTGATCGTCGCCGTCACCGGCACCGGCACGGAGGTCGGCAAGACCTGGGTCGCCGCCGCGCTCGCCCGCGCGCTCGCGGGTCGCGGCAGCGCGGTCGCGGCGCGCAAGCCGGTGCAGTCGTTCGCGCCCGGTGACGACGACGCGGGCCGGACCGACGCGCACGTGCTCGGCGCGGCGACCGGCGAGCCGCCCACCACGGTCTGCCCGCCGCACCGGTGGCTCGCGGTCCCCATGGCGCCGCCGATGGCCGCGGCGGTGCTCGGCCGGGAGCCGTTCACGGTCGCCGGGCTCGTCGCCGAGCTGCGGCTCCCCCCGGCCGGCGTCACCCTGGTCGAGGGCGCGGGCGGGCTGCGGTCGCCCCTCGCCGACGACGGCGACACGCTCACGCTGATCGACGCGTGCTCCCCGGCGCTCGTAGTGCTCGTCGCCGACGCCGGCCTCGGGACGATCAACCTCGTACGCCTCTGCCACGACGCGCTCGGCCGGCACCGCAGCGTCGTCGTGCTCAACCGGTTCGACCGCCGCGACGACCTCCACCGCCGCAACCTCGACTGGCTCACGACGCGCGAGGGCCTCGACGTCGTGACCGACGTCGAGGCCCTCGCCTCGCGCGTGCTCGGGTCCGTCAGCCGTTGACCAGGGAGTCGGGCGCGACCTCCTCCGTCTGGTCGTCGAGCACCTGCAGCTCGCCGAGCACCTTGAAGTACCCGTCCGCCGCCGAGTACCGGACGAGGTTGAAGTTCTCGCCGAGGAACCAGTCGTCCTCGCCGACCGACCACGTCGAGCCCGGAAGCTGCAGCCCGACGCCCTGCACGTCGGACAGCTCGCGCGCCGCCTGCATCACGCCGAGGCGCGTCGGCTCCTCGACCCGGCTCATGAGCTCCTCGAACAGGGCCGCGACGGTCCAGCCGTAGGCGACGATCCCGTTGCCCGGGTCGGCGCCCTCGCCGTACTGCGCGATCTTCTCCTTGTACAGGACCATCGCCTCGTTCTGCGCCCACTGCGGGTCGTTCGGGTCCATCAGGGGCGCGACGCTGATCACGCCGTCACCGTTCGCGCCGGCGGCGTCCATCAGCGTCTTGGACGTGCACGTGCCGGACATGTACGTGAGGGGGCGCCAGCCGGCCTCGGCGGCCTTGTTGAGGCCCAGCGGGCAGGGCAGCAGCGTCGCCCCGAGCACCCACACGTCCGCGCCCGACGACGCGAGGCTGGTGACCTGCGAACCGACCTCCGTGCTCTCGGGATCGTAGGTCTCCTCGGCCACGATCGTGAGGTCGGTGCCCTCGACGAGCGCCTCGAGGGTCTCCGAGTACGCGCGCCCGAAGTCGTCGTTGGCCCGGAGGATCGCGATCTTCGCGTCGGGATCGTTCTCCTCCAGGTAGGTCACGAGGGCCTGCATCTCGAGCGGGTAGGGGACGAGGAACGTGCCGAGCAACCACGGGTAGGCGCGGTTGCCCCAGGCCGGTGAGCCCGTCGCGGCGAACAGGTTGGGGACGCAGTTCTCGTTGACGTAGTCGCGGATCGCGAGGTTGTTCTTCGTGCCCACCACGTTGAAGAGCGCGAAGACACCGTCGTCCTCGACCAGCGACGTGACGTTCGCGACGGTCTTGTCCGCCGCGTACTCGTCGTTGCGGACCACGAGCTCCACCTTGTACCTGGTGCCGCCGACGTCGACGCCGCCGAGCTCCTCGTTGAGGTAGCGGAAGTACGCCTGCTGCCCGAGGTTGATGTTGTTGAACGCGGCGTACTGCCCCGACTGCGGCAGGCTCGTGCCGAGCTTGATCGTGTCGCCCTCGATCGCGACCGAGGCGGGGTCGGTCAGGCAGTCCGCGGTGTCGATGGCGAACCCGCCGTCGCCGGCACCGCCCCCGCCGGTCTCCTCGGTCGTGCCGTCGCCACCCGCGCCCTCGTCGTCGTCACGGCCGTCACCGCACGCGGCCAGCACGACCGCGAGGACGACCGCCAGCGAGACGTAGCGCAACCGCTTCGCACGTGGGAGTCGCATGTGCGTGGTTCCTTTCCCGTTGCCTAGGTGATGGGGTGAGATCGCCGGCGGGTCACTCGCCGCCACGCCCGCCGGCTCCCGCCGACGATGCCGTCGGGCAGGAAGAACATCATCACGATGAGCCCGATGCCGAAGATCGCGGGCGACAGGAGCTTCGCGCGCGCGCTGCTGTCGAAGAGGTCCTCGAGCCGCTGCTGCTGGTCGATCCAGTCGCGGAAGAACACGACGAGGAACCCGCCGATCATCGGGCCGAACACGGTGGCCGTGCCGCCGACGACGAGCGCGACGAGGAACTCGATCGACAGCTGGAAGGTCTCCACCCGCCCGGCGTTCGCCTGGCGGGCGACGAGCACCGACAACGACCCGGCGAGGCCGGCGTAGGCGGCGCTCAGCGCGAACGCGGAGACCTTCACGCGGGCGAGGTCGATGCCGACGGTCTCGGCCGCGGCCTCGTGGTCGCGCACGGCGATCAGCGCGCGACCGAAGCGGCTGCGCGCGATCAGGTGGACGGCGAGCAGCAGGAGCCCGACGAGGACGAGGGCGACGTAGTAGGCCCACTGGTCCCGAGCGCCGACGTAGTCGTCGAGCGGGTCCGCGATCACGTCGGGGAACCAGTCGTACCAGTCGGGCGGGGCGAGATCGGCTCCCCGCAACCCGACGAGGTTCGTGCCACCCGTCCCGCGCACGAACCGCTTCGTGAGGTCGGGGAACAGCACGGCCAGCCCGAGCGTCACGAGCGCGAGGTACAGGCCCTTCACACGCAGCGCCGGGAACCCGATGAGGGCGCCCACGACGAGGCACACGACGGCGACGACCGGGAGCGTCGCGAGGAAGGGCACGCCGTCGCCGAGCCCCCACTCCCGGCCCGCGAACTCGACGTACGCGCGGTCGTCCATCATCAGTGCCGTGACGTACGCACCGAGGCCGAAGAACGCGCCGTGCCCGATCGACACCTGGCCGTTGAACCCGGTGAGGATGTTGAGCCCGGTGGCGGCGAGGCCGACGAACAGCGCCTCGGTGAACAGGTCGACACGCGAGGGTGCGTAGTTCTGCGGCACGTAGTACACGAAGAAGTACGCGCCCAGGACCGACAGCACCAGCGACGTGACGAGCCACGCGGGGTTGCGGCCGGCCGGGCCCGCGGGCCGCGGGACGCGCGCCGCCCCCCCGGCCCCGGCCGGGCGGGCCGTGACGCCCGGCGCCGTCTCGCCCGTGCGGCTCACACGCGCTCCACGTGGACCTTGCCGAACAGGCCGGCGGGCCGGAACAGGAGGACCGCGAGGATGAGCCCGAACGGGACGAGCAGCTCGATCCCGTCGAGCGCGTCCACGTACTGGATCGTGAGCGCGTTCGCGACCCCGACGACGAGCCCGCCGACGACGGCGCCGAGCGGGCTGTCGAACCCGCCGAGCGCCGCCGCGGCGAACGCGAACACGAGGATCTCCTGCATCGACGCCGGGTTCAGGGCGGTCGTGATCGGGACGACGAGGGAGCCGGCGAGCGCGCCGAGCGCCGCGGCGAGACCCCAGCCCAGCATCAACATCGAGCCCACCGAGACGCCCGCGAGCCGGCTCGACTCCGGGTTCGACGCGACCGCCCGCAACGCGAGACCGACCTTCGTCCTCTGCAGGAGCAGCCACAGCAGCACGCACTCGAGGGCGAGGATGCCGACGAGCACGACCGTGTCCATCTTCAGGTTGACGCCGGCGACGTCCCAGCGCTCGTTCGGGTAGGCGCGCGGGATCACCTCGGCCTCGACGCCGAAGACGACCTGCGCCAGCGAATTGAAGGCCAGGAACAGGCCGATCGTCACGATCACGATGACGAGCGGCGACGACTGTTCCACCGGCCGCATCACGACCCGCTCGATCGCGGCGCCGCCCAGGAACGACAGGACGACCGAGGTGACGATCGCGAGCCACACGGCCAGGCCCTGCTCGGTGAGCCACCAGGTCACGTAGGTGGAGAACAGCGCCATCTCGCCCTGGGCGAAGTTGAGGATCCCGGTGGTCTTGAAGATCAGCACGAGGGCGAGGGCGAGGGACGCGTAGATGACGCCCCGCTCGATCCCGTTCATGAGCTGCGAGACGAAGAGGTCCATCGCTCCTCAGATCCCCAGGTAGGCCTTGCGGACGTCGTCGTTCGTCGCGAGGTCGGCGGCGGAGCCGGTCACCGCGATCGTGCCGGCCTCCAGCACGTACCCACGCGTCGCGATGCCGAGCGCGAGGCCCGCGTTCTGCTCGACGACGAGCATCGACAGGCCGGTCTCGCGGTTCAGCTCCCCGAGCACCCGGAAGAGCTCCTGGGTGACGATCGGTGCGAGCCCCAGCGACGGCTCGTCGAGCAGCACGAGCTTCGGCCGCGACATGAGCGCGCGCGCGATCGCGAGCATCTGCTGCTCGCCGCCGCTCATGCTGCCGGCCTGCTGGTCGCGCCGCTCCCCCAGGCGGGGGAACACCTCGTACCAGCGTTCGACGTCGGACGCGACCTGCGCGTCCCGCCGCGCGAACGCCCCGAGCCGCAGGTTCTCCTCCACGGTGAGCTCGGCCAGCGTCCCCCGCCCCTGGGGCACGTGCGCGATGCCGGCGCGCGCGACCTTCTCGGGCCTCGTGCCGAGCAGCGACCGGCCCTCGAACTCCACCGTGCCCCGAGCGGGGATCATGCCGGAAACGGCGCGCAGCGTGGTCGTCTTCCCGGCGCCGTTGGCGCCGAGGATCACGACCACCTCACCGGGCTCGACCGTGAAGTCGATGCCGTGCAGCACCTGCACCGGCCCGTAACCGGCCGAGAGCTCCGCGACCCGCAGCAGCGGGACGTCGGCGCTCACGCCGGCGTCCCCAGGTACGCCTCGATCACCCGCGGGTCGGACCGGATCTGCGCCGGCGGGCCCTCGGCGATCTTCGACCCGAAGTCGAGCACGACGATCTTGTCGGAGATCGACATGACCATCGCCATGTGGTGCTCCACCAGCAGCACGGTCAGGTCGAGCTCGTCGCGCAGCTCGCGCACGAGCCGTGCCAGCTCGTCCACCTCGGAGTGGGTGAGACCGGCGGCGGGCTCGTCCAGGCACAGCAGCCGCGGCGAGGCCGCGAGGGCGCGGGCGATCTCGATGCGCTTGAGCGTGCCGTACGGCAGCCCGGCGGCCGGACGGTGGGCGAGGTGCGCGAGCGACAGCCGCTCGAGGATGCGCAGCGCCTCCGCGCGCCGCGCGCGGCTCGTGCCGCCGCGGCTGTGCGCGCCGACCATCACGTTCTCCACCACGGTGAGGGCCGGGAAGAGCGCGAGGTTCTGGAACGTGCGCGCGATCCCGAGCCGCGCGATCGCGTGCGCGGGCCGGTCGAGCAGGTCGACGCCGTCGAAGACGATGCGCCCGCTCGTCGGCTCGTAGAGGCGGCTGACGCAGTTGAACAGCGTCGTCTTGCCCGCGCCGTTGGGCCCGATCAGGGCGCAGACGGTTCCGGCCTCGATCGTGAAGGTCAGGTCCGCGAGCGCGACGATCCCGCCGAACTCGACCCGGACGTCCTCGACCGAAAGCAACGCCACGATTCGCTCGTCACCCCCCGAAGCGTGCGGGAAACCCTAGCTCCCCCCGGATCACCCCGCGCGCCGGGCGGAAGGGGCTCAGAGCCCGAGGATGCGGTCGAGCCCGACGGTCAGGCCCGGGTGCTCGCGCACCTTGCGGATCGCGAGCAGCACCCCGGGCATGAACGAGGTGCGGTCGGTCGTGTCGTGCCGGATCGAGAGCTGTTGGCCGGTCGTGCCGAACAGCACCTCCTGGTGCGCGACCAGGCCGCGCAGCCGCACCGCGTGGACCGGAACGCCTTCGACCGACGCACCGCGCGCGCCCTCCGCGACCAGGTTGCGCGTCGGGTCCTCGGCCCACTCCTTGGACGCCGCGGCGATCCGCTGGGCGGTCGCGATCGCCGTACCCGACGGCGCATCCACCTTCTGGTCGTGGTGGAGCTCGATGATCTCCACCGAGTCGAAGTAGGGCGCTGCGAGCTCGGCGAAGCGCATCATCAGCACGGCGCCGATCGCGAAGTTCGGTGCGACGAGCGCGTTCGAGGCCGCTGCCTCGAACACCTCGGCGAGCTCCGCGAGCTCGGCCTCGCCGAAGCCGGTGGTGCCGACGACCGCGTGCACGCCGTGCTGCGCGCACCACCGCAGGTTCTCCCGCGCGGCGTCGACGACCGTGAAGTCGACCGCGACCTCCGCCCCCGCGTCCGCGAGCGCGCTCGCCTTGGCCGCCACCTGGATCTGCGTGCCGTGCACCCCGAGCTGGTGCAGGTCGATGCCCGCGTGGTGCGGGTCGACGGCCGCGACGAGCTCCATGTCGGGCGCCTCGTGCACGGCGCGGCAGACCGTGGAGCCCATCCGTCCGCCCGCACCGAAGACCCCGACGCGAATCATGGCGGCCCCAAGGGTACCCGCCGGCCCGCCGGGTGAGACAGGGCCGCCGCTACGCGAAGTCCGACGCGTCGTGCGGGCCGACCACCGCCAGCGTCCGCTCCCCGCCCGCGAGCACGCGCGCGGCGACGCGCCGCACGTCCTCGGGCGTGACGGCCGCGACGCGCGCGGTCAGCTCCTCGAGGGAGGGCACCTCGCCCTCGACGAGCTCCGCACGCCCGATCCGGCGCATCCGGCTCGCCGACGTCTCGAGCGACATGGCGAGCGAGCCGATCAGGTGGCCCTTCGCCGCCTCGACCTCCTCGGCCGCCAGCCCCTCGGCGGCGAGCGCGCCGAGCTCGCGGTCGACGAGCTCCAGCGTCTCGTGCACCCGTTCGGGCACCGTGCCCGCGTACACGGCCAGCAGCCCCGTGTCGTCGTAGGCGGCCCGGTAGGAGTACACCGAGTACGCGAGCCCGCGCTCCTCGCGGATCTCCTGGAACAGGCGCGACGACATCCCGCCCCCCAACGCCTGGTTGCACACCAACAGCGCGTACCGGTCCGGGTCGAGCGCGGCGAGCGCCCGCACACCGACGACGACGTGGTCCTGCTCGGTGTCGCGGGTCACGCAGACGACCGGCAGCGGGTCCTCGGGTACCGGGTGGGCACGCGGCGGCCGCGGGTCGCCGCCGGTCGGGAAGCGCGCCTCGCACAGCTCCACCACGCGCTCGTGCGTGAGGTTCCCGGCGGCCGCCAGCACCACGTTCGCCGGCTCGTAGTGCGCCCGGTGGTACTGCGCGATCTCGTCGCGGCCCATGCCGGCGATGCTCGAGCCCGAGCCGATCACCTCCCGCCCGAGCGGGTGGCCGGGGAACAGCGCGCCGTGGAACACGTCGTGCACGAGGTCGTCGGGGGTGTCGTCGCGCATGGCGATCTCCTCCAGGATCACCTGCCGTTCCGACTCGACCTCCTCGGCACGCAGGGCCGGCCGCCACAGGACGTCGGCGAGCACGTCGATCGCGAGCTCGAGGTGCTCGTCGGGCACCCGCACGTGGAAGACCGTCTGCTCGTGCGTCGTGAAGGCGTTCATCTCGCCGCCCACCGACTCGACGGCGGCGGCGATCTCACGCGCGCCGCGCTCCTCGGTGCCCTTGAACAGCAGGTGCTCGAGGAAGTGGCTCGCACCCCACTGGTCCGCACCCTCGTCGCGCGCGCCGCTGCCGACCCACGCGCCGACCGTGACGGACCGCAGGTGCGGGAGCGCCTCGGTGACGACGCGCAGCCCCGACGCGAGCCGCGACCGGCGGATCGACCCGTTCGTCACGGGGCGCGACGCGCTCAGGACCCGCCGGCGCCCGACCCGCCGCGGCCCCGGCCGCCGCGCCGCCGGCCGCCGCGGGACCGTCCGCCGCCCCGGCCACCCCCGGCGGGCGCGGGCGGCGGCTCGTCGCCCGGGCCGAGGTCGCCGAACTCCTCCGCGGCCCGGCGCTCCCAGAACTCCTCGAACGAGACGGTCTCGGCGGCCACGCCGGCCGGCGCCCGGCCGGCGCCGGCGCCCCCGCCGTCGGGCCGCTCGCCGTCGGGGGCCCGCCCCGCGGTCGGCTCCGGCGCGGGCTCACCGTCCTCGCCGACGAGCGACAGCGAGAGCTTGCCGTTCTGGTCGATGTCGTCGACGCGGACCTCGACCTCGTCGCCCAGCGCGAGGACGTCCTCGACCCGGTCGATGCGCTTGCCGCGCCCGAGCTTCGAGATGTGCAACAGCCCGTCGCGGCCGGGGAGGATGTTGACGAACGCGCCGAACTTCGTGATGTTGACGACGCGGCCCGTGTAGACCGCGCCGATCTCCGCCGTCGGCGGTTCGAGGATCAGCTCGATGCGCCGGCGCGCCTCGGCGACCGCGGCGCCGTCCTTCGAACCGATCGACACGATGCCGACGCCGTTCTCGTCGCTGACGGAGATGTCGGCGCCGGTCTCCTGCTGGATCGTGTTGATCACCTTGCCCTTGGGGCCGATGACCTCGCCGATCTTGTCGACGGGGATCTCGAAGCTGACGATCTTCGGCGCGGTCTCGCGCACCTCGGGCCGCGGCTCGGGGATCGCCCGCCGCATGACCTCGAGGATCTGGAGCCGGGCGTCGCGTGCCTGGCGCAGCGCCTGGGCGAGCACGTCCGCGGGGATCCCGTCGATCTTCGTGTCGAGCTGGAGCGCGGTGACGAAGTCCTCGGTGCCCGCGACCTTGAAGTCCATGTCCCCGAACGCGTCCTCGGCGCCGAGGATGTCGGTCAGGGTCGTGTACTTGCCGTCGGCGTACACCAGCCCCATCGCGATGCCGGCGACCGGCGCCTTGATCGGGACACCCGCGTCCATCAGCGACAGCGTCGAACCGCACACCGAGGCCATCGACGTCGACCCGTTCGACGCGAGCACGTCGGAGACGACGCGGATCGTGTACGGGAACTCCTGCGAGCTCGGGATCACCGGCACGAGCGCCCGCTCCGCGAGGGCACCGTGGCCGATCTCCCGCCGCTTCGGGGAGCCGACGCGCCCGGTCTCGCCGGTCGAGAACGGCGGGAAGTTGTAGTGGTGCATGTAGCGCTTCTTCTCGTCCACCGTGATGGTGTCGAGCATCTGCTCCATGCGCGGCATCCCGAGCGTCGTGACCGACAGCACCTGCGTCTCGCCCCGCTGGAACAGCCCGGTGCCGTGCGCCGTCGGCACCACACCGACCTCGGCGTGCAGCGGCCGGATGTCGGTGGGGCCGCGGCCGTCGATGCGCACGCCCTCGTTCACGATCCGGCGCCGCACGACCTCCTTCTGCAGCGAGCGGAACGCGCGCCTCACGGCGGTGGCCTCGGCGTGCAGCGGCCCGGGGGCGTCGGCCGTGCCGACGAGCCGCTCCACGAGCGCGGCCTCGATCGCGGCGAGGCGGTCGTTGCGCTCGTTCTTGTCCGCGATCGTCATGGCCGCGGCCGTGTCGGCCCCGGCCGCCTGCTCCACCTGCGCGTACACCTCGGGCGTGTAGTCGACCGCGGGCGTGTACTCGATCGGCTCGATCGGCCCGCGCGCCTTCTCGACCTCCTCGCGCAGGCGCAGCTGGAGATCGATCGACGCCTTGATCCAGCGCTTCGACTCCTCGAGGCCCTCGGCGATGACCTCCTCGGTGACCTTCGGCGCGCCCTGCTCGTAGAGCTCCCAGGCCGCCTCGGTGCCACCGGCCTCGACCATCATGATCGCCACGTCCCCGTCGGGGAGGGCGCGTCCGGCGACGACGATCTCGAAGGTCGACGCGTCGCCCTGCGCGAACGTGGGGTGCGCGATCCACTCACCGTCGCAGTGCGCGAGGCGCACCGCGCCGATCGGGCCGTTGAAGGGGATGCCCGACACGACGAGGGCCGCCGAGGCGCCGTTGATCGAGGCGATGTCGTGGGGGTTCTCGAGGTCGACCCCGAGGATCGTCGAGATGACCTGCACCTCGTTGCGGAAGTCGTCGGGGAACGACGGCCGCAGCGGCCGGTCGGTGAGGCGCGCGGTGAGGATGGCGAGCTCGCCGGGCCGGCCCTCACGCCGGAAGAACGAGCCGGGGATCTTCCCCGCGGCGTACATCCGCTCCTCGACGTCGACGGTGAGCGGGAAGAAGTCGATCCCCTCGCGGGGCTTCGACGTGCAGACGGTCGAGAGCACGGTCGTCTCGCCGACCTTCACGGTGACGGCGCCGTCGGCGAGCTGTGCGAGCTTGCCGGTCTCGAGCGTCATCTCGAGCCCGGCCGCGTTGACGGGGCCGGAGACGCGGATGGCGTCGGGCATCGGGTACCTCTCGTTTCGGTTGGCCCCGGCCGGGCGCGGCCCGGACGGGGTGCGAGAGGCCCCGGTTCTCAGTTGTCAGCGTCCGGGCGTCCGGGCGCTCGCGACTGACAACCGACGTCGCTCCCGCGTCGGTCGTTTCAATTGGGACGGGGAGCGGACCGGTCCGCCCCTCGCCGCACCCCTACCGCCGGATCCCCAGCCGGGCGATGACCGAGCGGTACCGCTCGACGTCGTTGCGCCGCAGGTAGTCGAGCAGCCGGCGGCGCCGGCCGACCAGCATCAGCAGCCCCCGCTGGCTGTGGAAGTCCTTCTTGTGGACCTTCATGTGCTCGGTGAGGTGGCGGATGCGCTCGGTCAGGATCGCGATCTGCACCTCCGGTGAGCCCGTGTCGGACTCGTGCAGCCGGTACTCGCTGATCGTCGCGGACTTGTCGGGCATCGCGCGCGTGGGGCCTCTCCGGTACGGGTACGGCGGACGAGGTTACCAGACCCGCCGCCCGGTCCCTCACCGCCCCCGGTCCCCGGCCGCGCGGGCCAGCGCGGCGCGGGCCGCGGCGACGTCGTCGCGGGCCGCGGCGACGTGCTCACCCGCCGACGCGGCCGGGGTCGCGGCGCGCACGCGCCGCGTGAACCGCACCGTCGCGGGCCCGCCGCCGGGAGCGGCCGCGGCGCCGAGCACGTGGACCTCGAGCGGCGGGGCCGCCTCCCCGGGCACCGCGGGACCGACCCACAGCGCGGCCGGGCGCTCGGCGCCGCCCGCGTCCGTGAACGTGCCGGCGTAGGCGCCGTCGGCGGGCAGGCAGGTCCGGGCGGGCACCGCCACGCGGGCGGTGGCGCCCCCGAGGACCCGGGCGCGCTCGCCGCCCGGTCCGACCGGGCCGCGCACCTCGTGGGGACGGCCGAGGATCGCGGCCGCGGCCTCCACGTCGCCCTCCGCGAGCAGGGCGCGCACCCGCGTCGAGGAGTACGGGAGCGCGCCGTCGGACGCGACACCGCCGTCGGGCGACGCCACGAGCCCGAGCCCGAGGACCTCGAACCCGAGCTCCGCGCCCATCCGCTGGAGCAGCGGGACGTCGCCGTGGCGCCGGTGGCCGAAGTGGAAGTCGGCCCCCACGACCACCAGCCGCGCGGCCAGCGCGCCGGCGAGCACCTCCGCGACGAACTCCTCGGCCGGTTCGCGGCTGCGCGCCTCGTCGAACGTGAGCACGACGCACTCGTCGACGCAGCCGGTCGCGTCGAGCAGCTCGAGCTTCTGGTCGAGGGTCGTGAGCAGCTTCGGCGCCGAGTCCGGCCGGACGACCTCGGCCGGGTGCCGGTCGAACGTGAGCACCGTGGCCGCGCACCCCCGCGCCCGCGCGAGGTCGCGCACGAGACGGAGCACCGCCTGGTGCCCGAGGTGGACGCCGTCGAACGCGCCGATCGTGACGGCCCGCCCCGCGGCCGCGCCCGGCACCCGCGCGAGGTCCCGGTGGACGATCACGGCGCGCCGCCGACGACCACGGCCGGCCGGAGGCCCGCACCCCGCCGCTCGTACACGGCGAGCAGGCCGCCGTCGCGCCCGAGCACCGCGAAGGGACCGGGTGCGTCGTCGCCGCCGAGGAGCGCGCGAGCGGGGAAGGTCGCCCCGTGCGTGACCGCGCGCGCCACCTCGTCGTCGACGACGACCGGCGTGAGGTCGCGCATCGCGTCGGCGGGCGACACCACGGCGGCGCCGGGATCGGCCTCGATCGCGGCCAGCCCGCGCGCGTCGCCGGTCGTGAACGACCCGACGCGGGTCCGCCGCAGCGAGGCCAGGTGGGCGCAGCCGCCGAGCGCGGCGCCGAGATCGGCCGCGAGCGTCCGCACGTACGTGCCGCTCGAGCACTCGAGCTCGACCGTCGCCTCCGGGTACGGCCCCGGCTCGAACTCGACGACCTCGAGGCGCTCCACGCGCACGCGCCGGGGGGCCCGCTCGACCTCGACGCCCTCGCGCGCCAGCTCGTACAGCTTGCGGCCGCCCACCTTGATCGCGGACACCATCGGCGGCACCTGCTCGATCTCCCCGACGAACCGGACCACCGCCGAGACGACCTGCTCGCGCGTCAACGGCATCTCGGTGCGCTCGAGCACCGAGCCCGACGCGTCGAGCGTGTCGGTCGCCACCCCGAACACGATGCGGCCCCGGTAGGCCTTGGTCGCCTCCTGCAGGAAGCGCAGCAGCCGGGTCGCGCGGCCGAGACCGACCAGGAGCACGCCGGTCGCGTCGGGGTCCAACGTCCCGGCGTGCCCGACGCGCCGCTGGCCGTAGACGCGCCGGAGCCTCCCGACGACGTCGTGGGAGGTCCAGCCCGCCGGCTTGTCGACGACCACGAGCCCGTCGCGCACGGACCGACGTTACAGACTCAGGGGCGCGACAGCGCCGCCTCGATCGCGGCGACGATCACCTCGGCGGGCTCGTCGCTCGTGAACCCCGCCGCGAAGCGGTGCCCGCCGCCGCCCTGGCCCCGCGCGATCCGGCTCACGTCGGTGTCACCGACCGAGCGCAGGCTCACGCGCCAGGTGCCGTCGGCGGCCTCCTTCAGCACGCACGCGACGTCGGCCTCGCGCGTGCGCCGGAGGACGTCGATCAGGCCCTCGACCTCCTCGAAGGTCACGCCGTGGCGCGCGAGGTCGGCCTGCGTCACCTTCGTCCAGACGAGGCCCCGCTCCGGGACCAGCACGCTCGACGCGAGTGCGTCGGCGAGGAGCTGGAGGTAGGCGTAGCGGTGCTCCTCGAACAGCGTCCGGCACAGCCGGGGGATCGGCAGCCCGAAGCGGGCCAGCTCGGCCGCGAGCTCGAACACCTCGGGCGTGGTGCACTCGTACTGGAAGCGGCCCGTGTCGCACACCAGCGCCGCGAACAGGCACACGGCCGCGTCGCGCTCGAGCGGGAGCCCGAGCCGGTCGATCAGCCGCCGCACGAGCACGCCGCTCGCCGCCGCGTCGGCGTCGATCACGTTGATCGTGCCGTAGCGCTCGTTCGACAGGTGGTGGTCGACCACGACCAGTTCGGCCGCCGCCTTGGCGTTCGCGGCGAGGTCGCCGAGCCGCCCGAGGGATCCCGAGTCGAACGTCACCACCAGCGCCGGCTCGGCGGGCACCCGCTGCGGCGGCACCAGCAGGTCGAGGCCCGGCAGCTCGCGGTAGTGGGGCGCGACGACGAACGGCTCGGGGAACGACGCGACCGGGTCGCGCCCGGCGGCCCGCAGCACGTGGTGCAACGCGAGCATCGAGCCGAGCGCGTCGCCGTCGGGGTTCACGTGGCAGACGAGCACCACCTGGGGCGCCGCGGCGATCGCGCGGGCCGCCCGGTCGAGCGCCTCGTCGACCGGCGCGCCGGCCGGCACGGGATCGGGCACGGGCGCGCGCGTCACCGCTCCCCCTCGAACGGGTCGTCACGGCCGGGCCCGGCCTCCCCCCGCAGGATCTCGTCGATGCGCTGGCCGGCGAGGATCCCGTGGTCGACGCGGAACTCGAGCTCGGGCACCTGCCGGACGCGCAGCTCGCGGCCGAGCGCGCCGCGCAGGTGCGGGGCGGCCGCGCGCAGCGCGGCCTGCGCCCCCTCCCGCCGCGACCCTCCGGACGCGCCGGTCTCGGCGCCCAGCGTCGAGAAGAAGACCGTGGCGCGCGACAGGTCACGCGTCACCTCGACGCCGGTGATCGTGACGAGCTCGAGGCGCGGGTCGGAGAGGCGCTCGACCTCGTCGGCCAGCACCTCGAGCATCGCCTCGTTGAGGCGGGCGGTGCGCGGGTAGCGGCGCGACGGCGTCACGACCGCTGCGTCTCCAGCCAGGTGACGTCGACGTCGAGCAGCTCCACGTCGGGGGCGGCGGCCACGAACCGCTCGATCCCGTCGAGCCGCTCCTGCAGGTGCCCGGCCGACTCGGCCACGAGCGCGACCCCGATCGCACACCGCTGCCACTGGTCCTGGTGGCCGACCTCCGCGACCGAGACCTTGAACCGGTGCCGGAGGCCGTCGACGATCGGCCGCACCGCCTGCCGCTTCGCCTTCAGCGACCGGCTGTGCGGGACGTGGAGATCGAAGCGGGCGGCCGCGGCGTGCACCTCCCCATCTTCGCGCCGGGCCCCGGCCGCCCCGGGCACCGACCGGACGGGACGCGCGCCACACCCCCGGCCGGGCGGTCAGGCGGTGCGGGCGATCTCGCGCTCCTCGTAGGTCTCGATGACGTCGCCGGCCTTCAGGTCCTGGAAGTTCTCCAGGCCGATGCCGCACTCGAAGCCCTCGCGCACCTCGCGCACGTCGTCCTTGAACCGCTTGAGCGACGCGATCTGCCCCTTCCAGATGATCGTGCCCTCACGCAGGAACCGGACCTTCGAGCCGCGGGTGATCACGCCGTGCGTCACGAAGCAACCCGCCACCTTCCCGACGCGCGGCACGCTGAAGACCTCGCGCACCTCGGCCTCGCCGGTGACGACCTCCTCGTACTCCGGCTTGAGGAGCCCGACGAGCGCGTTGCTGACGTCCTCGAGGACGTTGTAGATCACCTCGTACAGGCGCAGCTCGACCCCCTCGCGCTCCGCGAGCTCGCGCGCCTTGCGGTCGGGGCGGACGTTGAAGCCGATGACCGTGGCGTTGGAGACGACGGCGAGGTTGATGTCGGACTCGCTGATGCCGCCGACCCCGCGGTGCACGAACGACAGGCGCACCTCGTCGTGCTCCTGGTCGAGCTTCTTCAGCGCGTCGGTCAGCGCCTCGAGCGAGCCCTGTACGTCCGCCTTGACGATGAGGTTGAGCGTCGCGACCTCGCCCCGCTGCACCAGGGCGAAGACGTCCTCCAGCCGCGCGCCGCCCGAGAGCATCATCGTGCTCCGCTGGGCCGCGGCCTTCCGCCGCTGCGCGCGCGCCTCGGCGACGGTCCGTGCGACCTTGTCGCTCGGGGCGACCCGAAGGTCGTCGCCCGCGAGCGGCACGTCGTCGAGGCCGAGCACGGTGACCGGCACCGACGGTCCCGCCTCCGTGACCGCGCGGCCGTGCTCGTCGAACATCGCGCGCACCCGCCCCCACGCGGGCCCGGCGACGACCGTGTCGCCGACCCGCAGCGTCCCCTCCTGCACGAGCGCCGTCACCACCGGGCCGCGGCCCGGGTCGAGGTTGGACTCGAGGACGTACGCGACCGCCGGCTTCTTGGGGTTGGCGACGAGCTCGTCGGCGATCTCGGCGTCGGCCACGAGCAGCACGGCGTCGAGCAGCTCGTCGACCCCCCTGCCCGCGGGCGCGGCGACGTCGACGACGATCGTCGCGCCGCCCCACTCCTCGGGCACGAGCTCCTGCTCGACGAGCTGCTGGCGGACGCGGGTCGGGTCGGCGTCGTCGCGGTCGACCTTCGTGACCGCGACGACGATCGGCACCTCGGCGGCGCGCGCGTGGCTGATCGCCTCGACGGTCTGTGGCATCACGCCGTCGTCGGCCGCCACGACCAGGATCGCGATGTCGGTGACCTGCGCACCGCGCAAGCGCATCGCCGTGAACGCCTCGTGGCCCGGCGTGTCGATGAAGGTGATCCGCCGGTCGCCGCGCTCGACCTGGTACGCGCCGATGTGCTGGGTGATCCCCCCGGCCTCGCCGGCGACGACGTTCGTGCTGCGGATCGTGTCGAGCAACGTCGTCTTGCCGTGGTCGACGTGGCCCATGACCGTCACGACCGGCGGGCGCGGCTCGAGCAGCGCCTCGTCCTCCTCCTCCTCGGCGCCGAGGAGCGCGAGCAGCTCCACCTCCTGCTCGCTGCCGGGCTCGACGATCAGCACCTGTGCGCCGAGCGTCTCGGCGATCAGCTCGACCATCTCGTCGGCGAGCGACGCGGTCGCCGTGACCATCTCGCCGGCCTCGAACAGCAGCCGCACCAGGTCGGCGGGCGTGCGGTTCAGCTTGGGCGCGAGCTCCTGGATCGTGATGCCGCGCGGGACGACGATCTCGCCCTCGGGAACGGGGGCGTCCGCGGGCGACAGGCGCTGCTCCGCGGGGAGCAGCTCCTCGGCGTCGCGACGCCGCTTCTTCCTCCGGCGCGGGCCGCCGGGGCGCCCCCGGCCGCCGGGACCACCCGGACCCCCGGGCCCGCCGCGGCCGCGGCCCGGCGCGCCCGCGCGCACGCCGCCGGGGCCCGACGGGACGCCGCCGAAACCGCCCCCCGGCCCACCGCGGCCACCGCCGCGGCCGAAGCCGCCGCCGGCCGGACCCGGTCCCCCGCGCGGGCCGCCGCCCGGGCGCGCGGGCGCCCCCCGGGGCCCGGTGCCGACCGGGCCGCGCGGCGGCGGGGGCGGCGGGGGGATGCGCTGGCCGGGCGGGGGCGGCACCGGCTTGCCGGACTGCGAGACGGGCGGCCGGACGGGCGGGCGGGGCCGCTCCCCCGGCGCGGCCGCGGCCGGGCGCTCCGGCGGCGCCGCGGGGGCCGGCGGCGGCGCGGCCGCGGCCGGGCGTTCGGGCGGGGCGGCGGGCCGGGCGGGCCCCTCCTCGGCGGGCGCGGCCGGCGCCGGCGCCGCGGGGGGTGCGGCGGCGGGCGTGGCGCGCGCGGGCTCCGTCTCGGGGCGGGCGCCCGCGCCCCCGGCGCGCACGACCCGGTGGGTGCTGCGCACCACGCCCGGCTTCGCGGCGGGCGCCTCGGCGGGCGCGGCCGCGGCCGGCGCCGCGGCCGGCTCCGGCGCGGGCGCGGGCGGCGGCTCGGGCGCCTTCTTCAGCCCCCGGCTGTCGGCGAGGCGGCGGACGCGGTCGGCCGACGGCTCGTCGATGCTCGACGAGTGGCTCTTGACGCCGATCTTGAGCTCGTTCGCCAGCTCGACGACGACGGCGTTGTCGACGCCGAGCTCACGGGCGAGCTCGTAGACGCGGATCTTCTTCGTGGCCAAGTTCGCAGTCCGTTCCCTGGTCTCGCTGGTCCAACAGTCTCGCGCGCAGGCGCTCGATCCCGGGCGCCGACAAGGTGGTGCGCAACGCCCGGGCGAGCGCCCCGCGCCGCACGGCCGCATCGAAGCACCCGGCCGAGCACAGCCACGCGCCCCGGCCGGGCGCTCCCCGGCCCACGGCGAGGCGGCCGTCACGCGTCGCGGCGACGCGCCACCAGCCGTGCGGCCCGCCCCGGCGCCGGCACCCGACGCAGGTGCGCGCCGGGCCCCTCAGCGCTCCTCCCCCGCCGCCCCGGCGGCCTCCTCCTCGATCGCCTCCTCCGCCTCGGCCCGCACGTCGGGCTCCTCGGTGTCGAGGTCGCTGTCGGACGCGAGCTCGTCGGCGGCGACGTCGGCCGCGTCCTCGTCGACGTGCACGGCGGCCTCCTCCGCGGCCGGGGCCTCCTGCTCCAGCACGGCCTCCAGCCCGGTCTCCTCGTCGGGGGCCTGGCCGTACCCGGCCTCCGCGGCCGAGATCGCCTCGCCGCCTCCGGCCGGCTGCCACATGAGCTCGCCCTCGGGGCCCTCGACCCACTCGCCCTCGGCGTAGCCGCCGCCGGCCTCCTCCTCGGCGAGCTGCGTCTCGCTCTTGATGTCGACGCGCCAGCCGGTGAGGCGGGCCGCCAGGCGCGCGTTCTGGCCCTCCTTGCCGATCGCCAGCGAGAGCTGGAAGTCGGGCACGATGACCTCGGCGATGCCGGTCGTCTCGTCGATGCGCACCTCGCGCACCTTCGCGGGCGCCAGCGCGCGCATGACGAACTCGCGCGGGTCGTCGCTGTAGGGGACGATGTCGACCTTCTCGCCGCGCAGCTCGTTGACGACCTGGCGGACGCGCATGCCGCGCGCGCCGACACAGGCGCCGACGGGGTCGACGTTGGGGTCGTTGGAGGCGACCGCGATCTTCGTCCGGTGGCCGGGCTCGCGCGCGACGGCCTTGATCTCCACGATGCCGTCGACCAGCTCGGGGACCTCGAGCTCGAACAGGCGCTTCACCAGGCCGGGGTGCGTGCGCGACACGACGATCTGCGGACCCTTGGCGGTCTTGCGCACCTCGACGATGTAGGCCTTCATGCGCGCGCCGTGGTCGTAGCGGTCGCCGGGCACCTGCTCCGCCTGCGGCAGCAGCGCCTCCACGCGGCCGAGGTCGAGCAGCGTGTAGCGCGCGTCCGTCTGCTGGATGATCCCGGTGACGATGTCGCCCTCGCGCCCCGCGTACTCCTCGTACTTCATCTCGCGCTCGGCCTCGCGGATGCGCTGCAGGATCACCTGCTTCGCGGTCTGCGCGGCGATGCGCCCGAAGTCGGCCGGCGTGTCGTCCCACTCCCGGACGACGTTGCCCTCCTCGTCGAGCTCCTGCGCGATCACGCGGATCTCGCCGGTCTCGACGTCGATCTCGACCAACGCCTCCTCGGCGGCGTCGGGCATGCGCTTGTACGCGGTGACGAGCGCGTTGGCGAGCGCCTCGAGCATGACGTCCTCGGAGATGCCCTTCTCGGCCGCGAGGGCCGACAGGGCCTCCAACATCTCCGGGTTACGCATCGACGCCCACCCCCTCGCGCGTGCCCGCCGGCCGCGCGGCGCGGTCCGGTGCTGCCGTTCGACGCTTCATCGCTTCGCCGTCCTCTCCTGGGCACGCGCGCGGGCGCCGGGCCGCGGCGCGGGACCCCACTCGAACACCGTGCGCGCCTTCGTCACCGCCGCGTACGCCACCTCGGTGCGGTCCCCGTCGGCCTCGACGACGGCGCGCTCGTCGTCGGCCGCGACGAGGACCCCGCGGACCCGGCGGGGGCCCGCGTCGGTGTGGAACGTGACGCTGACGGTCTCGCCGATCGCCGCGCGGTAGTGCTCCGGCCGTCGCAACCGGCGCTCGAGCCCCGGGCTGCTGACCTCGAGCAGGTACGGGCCGCCGAGCGCGGCGCACGCGTCGAGCGCGTCGGACACACCCTGGGTCACGGCGGTGACCGTGTCGAGGTCGACGCCGCCGTCGCGGTCGACGAACACGCGCACCGTCCGGGACCGGCCCGCGCCCGTGACCTCGACGTCGTACACGCAGCAGCCGTGCGCGGCGACGGCGGGCGCGACGGCCCGCACGACGGCGGCCTCCACGTCTGCGCCCACGCGACCTCCCGGCAAGAAAAAACGTGGGCCGGGGCCCACGTTCCAGCCCCTGTGCCCACGGGTGCACCGCGGGCCGGGGCGAGACGGATACGAACGGCGAGAGTCTACAGGATGACGCCCGCCCGAACAGGGCGGGGGCGGGCGCGCACCGCCGGGCCGCCGGCCGCTCAGCGGCCGAACAGCTCCCGCAGCTCGGCCGGCGGGACCGCCTCGAGCTGGTCGTAGGTGCACTCGGCGGGCTCCTTGTCGGGCCGCCAGCGGCGGAACCGGGCGTTGTGGCGGAACCGGCCGTTCAGCAGGCCCTCGTAGGCGACCTCGGCGACGCGCTCCACCCGCAGCGGCTCCCACGACAGGTCCTTGCCGGCGTTCCAGCGGGAGGGCCCGCCCGGCATCCGCCCGCCGCCCTCGGCGCCCGGCCCCGCCGCGCCGGCCCGGTCCCGCCAGGGGTGCCCGTCGAGGGCGCCGGCCCGCAGGGGCCCGACCTCGGCGAGCAGGCGGGCCCGCACCCCGGCGGCCATGCCGCTCGCGACCCCGACGTGGTGGAGCACGCCCGCGGCGTCGAACAGGCCGCACAGCAGCGAGCCCACGCCCCGGCCGTCCTTGTGGAGGCGGAACCCGGCGACGGCGCAGTCGGCGGTGCGCTCGTGCTTGACCTTGACCATCGTGCGCTGGCCCGGGCGGTACGGGTCCGCGAGCGGCTTCGCCACCACGCCGTCGAACCCCGCGCCCTCGAAGCGCGAGAACCAGTCGGCCGCCCGCGCCCGGTCGCGGGTCGCGGGCGTCAGGTGCAGCGGCGGCCCCGCGCCGGCGAACAGCTCCTCGAGGCGGGCGCGGCGCACCGCGAACGGGGCGTCGAGCAGCGCCTCGTCACCGATCGCCAGCAGGTCGAACGCGACGTACGCGGCGGGGATCTCCTCCGCGAGCCTCCGGACGCGCGACTCGGCGGGGTGCTGGCGGAGCTGCAACGCGTCGAAGTCGAGCCCGCGCTCGGTGACCACGACGAGCTCGCCGTCGAGGACCACCCGCGGCGGCAGCCGGGCGAGCATCGGCTCGCGCAGCTCGGGGAAGTACCGCAGCAGCGGCCGCAGGTTGCGGCTCTGCAGCTCCAGGTCGTCGCCGTCGCGGAACACGATGCAGCGGAAGCCGTCCCACTTCGGCTCGTAGGAGACCTCGCCGGCCGGCAGGTCGCGCGCGAGCCGGGCGAGCATGGGTTCGAGCGGGGGCCGGACCGGGAGCGTCACCGGCGCGGGCCGCCGGGGGCGAGGGCGGCCGCGGCGCCGGCGAGCGGCAGCTCGTCGCGCTCGCCGGTCGCGCGGTGCTTGCGCTCGACGACCCCCCGCGCCACGCCCTTGGCGCCGACGACCACCTGCACGGGCATCCCGAGCAGGTCCGCGTCGGCGAACTTCACCCCGGGGCTCGCCTCGCGGTCGTCGAACAGGACGTCGACGCCGAGTGCCCGCAGCTCGGCGTACAGGCCCTCGGCGGCGGCGGTGACGGCCGCCGCCTGCTCGCCGCGGCCGGGCACCGCGACCAGGTGCACGTCGTAGGGCGCGAGGCCCGGCGGCCACACGATGCCGTGCTCGTCGTGGTGCTCCTCGACGACGGCCGCCACGACCCGGGAGATCCCGATGCCGTAGCAACCCATCACCATCGGGTGCTGCTCGCCCTGCTCGTCGGTGAAGCGCGCGTCGAGGGCCTCCGAGTACTTCGTGCCGAGCTGGAACACGTGCCCCACCTCGATGCCCCGGTCCACCGACAACGGGGCGCCGCAGCGGGGGCACGGGTCACCGGGACGCACCGTGACGAGGTCGGTCCACACGTCGACGGTGAAGTCGCGCCCGAGCACGGCGTGGCGCACGTGGTGGTCGGGCTCGTTCGCGCCGGTCGCCCAGGGGCGCGGCTGCGCGACCGCGTGGTCCGCGACGACGACCGCCGCGCCCGGGAAGTGGGGGCCGATGTACCCCTTGGGCAGCGAGGGGTGGCGCGCGAAGTCGTCGTCGCCGAACAGCCGCACGGCGCGTGGCGCGAGCGCGGCGGCGAGCGCGTGCTCGCTCACCTCGCGGTCGCCCGGCACCAGCGCGAGGCCCAGTTCGCCGTCGACGGCGAACGCGATGCACTTCAGCATCGCGTCCTCCCCCACGCCGAGGTGCTCGGCGACGCCCGCGATCCCGGGGAGGCCCGGCGTGTACACCTTCTCCATCGGCGGGGCGTCCACGGCGCCGCCCCCGGGGACCGCCGGCGCGGGCGCACCCGCGGCCGGCACCTCGGTGTGGTGCCACGCGTGGCCGCGGCGTGCGGCCTCGACGTTGGCCGCGTAGTCGCACGACCGGCACCACACGAAGTCGTCCTCGCCGACCGCGGCGACGGCCATGAACTCGTGGTTGACGTCGCCACCGATCTCGCCGGCCTGCGCCTCGACGGGCCGGAACGTGAGCCCACACCGCTCGAACACCCGGTGGTACGCGTCGTACATCCGCCGGTAGCTGGCGCGCAGCCCCTCGAGGTCGGTGTCGAAGGAGTACGCGTCCTTCATCAGGAACTCGCGGCACCGCAGCAGCCCGAAGCGGGGCCGCAGCTCGTCCCGGTACTTCCAGTGGATCTGGTACAGGTTGACCGGCAGGTCCCGGTACGACGTGTACTCCTGGGCGACGACCGCGGTGACGACCTCCTCGGCGGTGGGGGCCAGGCAGAAGCCGCTGCCCTTGCGGTCCTCGAGGCGGAACATCAGCGGCCCGTACGCGGCGTCGCGCCCGCTGCGCTGCCAGAGCTCGAGCGGCTGGGCGACCGGGAGCAGCAGCTCCTGGGCGCCGGCGGCGTCCATCTCCTCGCGCACGATCTGCTCGACCTTGCGCAGGACCCGCCGGCCCAGCGGCAGCCACGCGTAGACGCCCGCCGCGACCCGGCGGATGTAGCCCGCCCGCACGAGCAGCCGGTGGCTGTCGACCTCGGCGTCGGCCGGGTCGTCGCGCAGCGTCCGCAGGAAGCACTCCGACATGCGCATCGCCGGGAGGCTACCGGCGGCGGCGAAAATCCGACCCGACCGCTGGCATTTCGGGCCGCGATTCATTACCCTTTCGGTCATGATTCTGCGGGACCGGGGCGCCGCCAGCATCTCGATGGGCCGCACCCCGCACGAGGTGCGCGACGAGCGCTGTCGCGCCGCCGCCCGCTGAGCGCGCCCGGCCACCGCCGCCCGCGCCCCGCCACCCGCCGCACCCGACCCCGGAGGGGTTCATGGCGATCGACGTCCGCCAACTGCACACCCGCCCGCTCGACCCGGTCGTCGCCGACGAGCTCGACATCTTCGAGCGCACCGTCCGCGACTACCTCGACGGGCGGATCGACGAGGACCCGTTCCGCGTGTTCCGGCTCAACCACGGCGTGTACGGCCAGCGCCAGGGGGGCCGCAACCAGATGGTGCGGGTGAAGATCCCCTACGGCCGCGTCACGCCCGAGCAGCTCGAGGTGCTGGGCCACGTCGCCGACACCTACTCGCGCGGCTGGGGCCACCTCACGACCCGCCAGAACGTCCAGTTCCACTTCGTGCAGCTCGAACAGACGCCCGAGCTGCTGCGCGTGCTGGCGTCGGTCGGGATGACGACGCGCGAGGCGTGCGGCGACACGGTGCGCAACGTCGTCGGCTGCCCGCTCGCCGGGGCGTGCCCGGCGGAGAAGCTCGACATCACGCCGTGGGCCGAGGCGACCTACCGGTTCCTCGTCCGGCACCCGTACGCCCAGCGCCTGCCGCGCAAGTTCAAGATCAACTTCTCGGGCTGCGCGACCGACTGCGGCCAGGCCATGTTCAACGACGTCGGGGTCGTCGCGGTCACGCGCACCCGGCCCGACGGCACCGAGGAGACCGGGTTCCGCGTGTTCGTCGCCGGGGGGCTCGGGGCCAACCCGCACCCGGCCCAGGCGCTCGAGGAGTTCACCCCCAAGGAGGACCTCCTCCCGACGATCTACGCCGCGTTGCGGACCTTCGACCACTACGGCAACCGCGACAACAAGATCCGGGCGCGCATGAAGTGGCTCGTCGACACGATGGGCGTCGACGAGCTGCGCGAGCGGATCCTGCGGGAGCGCCGGTACCTGCGCGCCGCAAGGGACTGGCCGGGGGGCATCCCCGAGGTGGTCCGCGAGCACGGGGACGCGCCCGCCGGTGGCGGCGGCGACCCCGCCGGTGCGGCGCCGGCGCCCGGCGGCGCCGTCCCGGTCGAGCTGCGCGGCCGCGACCCCTACGAGCGGTGGGTCGAGGCGAACGTGGTGCGCGGCACCGCGCGCCCGACGATCTCGGCCTTCGCGTACGCGCGCCTCGGGGACGTGACCGCCGAGCAGTTCCGTGCGCTGGCGGACATCCAGCGCGACCTCGGGCTCGACGTGCGGATCACCAACCGCCAGAACTTCGTGCTGCGCGACGTCCGCGAGGCCGACCTGCGGGCGCTGCACGACCGGCTCGCCGCCATCGGGATGGCCGAGCCCGGCGCGGAGCTCGCCCGCGACGTGGTCTCGTGCCCCGGCGCCGACACGTGCAACCTCGCGGTGACGCAGTCGCGGGGGCTCGCGTCGGCGATCGGCGACGCGCTCGAGGAGGCCGGGCTCGCCGAGGTCGGCGGCGTCCGCATCAACATCTCGGGTTGCACGAACAGCTGCGGGCAGCACCACGTCTCCGACATCGGCTTCTACGGGCTCGAGCGGCGCGCGCACGGGCGGGCGGCGCCCGGCTACCAGATGCTGCTCGGCGGCCGGCTGGGCGAGATGCAGGTCGAGTTCGGGGCGAAGTCCGCGAAGCTGCCGGCGAAGGCCGCGCCGGAGGCGGTGGTGCGCATCGTCGGCCGCTACGCGGCCGAGCGCGAGCCGGGCGAGACGTTCGCGCGCTGGATGGAGCGCACCGGCGGCGTGCAGGAGGTCACGGGCACCGTCGCCGACCTCGACGCGTTCCCGGCGCCCGACGTCGCCCCCGACTTCTACGTCGACTACGACGAGACGGGCCCCTACGTCGCCGACGTCGGCGAAGGGGAGTGCGCGGCGACATGACGGCGCTCGACCCCACCGTGCACGCCCGCCCGCTCGTCGACGTCGACCTGGACGAGCTCGCGCGCGTCTCCGCCGAGCTGGAGC
Source organism: Acidimicrobiia bacterium (assembly GCA_026002935.1). Classification (GTDB taxonomy): domain Bacteria; phylum Actinomycetota; class Acidimicrobiia; order IMCC26256; family PALSA-610; genus BPGH01. The sequence continues at coordinate 1,815,010 of BPGH01000001.1, read as the reverse complement.
GCAAGCCGGCGTCCGCCGCCGTGAAGTGGGCCCACGACCGCTTCGGCGACGGTCTCGTGCTGGCCGCGTCGTTCCAGGACTGCGTGCTGATCGACATCGCGGTGAAGGCGGTGCCCGAGATCGAGGTCGTGTTCCTCGACACGCAGTACCACTTCGCCGAGACGCTCTGGTACGTCGACCGGATCCGCGAGCGCTACGACCTCAACCTCACGGTGATGACGCCGCTCGTACCGCCCGACGACCTGTGGCAGACCGACACCGACGAGTGCTGCGCGATGCGCAAGGTCGAGCCGCTCGCCCGGGCCCTCGCGGGCAAGAAGGCGTGGATGTCGGGGATCCGCCGCTCGGAGTCCCCGTCGCGCGCCAACGCGCAGATCGTCCACCTCGACGTCGGCCGCGGCATCGTGAAGGTGAACCCGCTCGCGCCGTGGTCCGACGAGGACGTGGCGACGTACAAGCGCGACCACCGCCTCCTCGACCACCCGCTGGTCGCGCACGGGTACCCCTCCATCGGCTGCTGGCCGTGCACGCGTCCGGTCGCCCCCGGCGAGGACCCGCGCTCGGGCCGGTGGACCGCGACCGGAAAGACCGAATGCGGGCTCCACGGTTGGCCGCAGCCCTGACACTTCCTACGATTGCCGCACCATGCAGCGGCTGATCTCCCACCTCGACGCCCTCGAAGCCGAGTCGATCCACCTCATCCGCGAGGTGGCGGCGGAGTTCGAGCGGCCGGTGCTGCTCTTCTCCGGCGGCAAGGACAGCGTCGTGATGTTGCACGTCGCGAAGAAGGCGTTCTGGCCGGCGAAGCTCCCCTTCCCGGTGATGCACGTCGATACCGGGCACAACTTCCCCGAGGTCCTCCAGTTCCGCGATTCGGTCGTGGAGCGGCTCGGCGTCCGGCTCGTGGTCGCGTCCGTGCAGGAGTCGATCGACCGTGGCCGGGTGGTCGAGGACACCGGCCCGCGGGCGTCCCGCAACCGGCTGCAGACCACGACGCTGCTCGACGCGATCGAGGAGCACGGGTTCGACGCCGTCATGGGCGGCGCGCGCCGCGACGAGGAGAAGGCGCGCGCGAAGGAACGCTTCTTCTCGTTCCGGGACGAGTTCGGCCAGTGGGACCCGAAGAACCAGCGGCCCGAGCTGTGGAACCTCTACAACGGCCGGCACCGCAAGGGCGAGCACATCCGGGTGTTCCCGCTGTCCAACTGGACCGAGCTCGACATCTGGCAGTACATCGCCGACGAGCAGATCGAGCTGCCGTCGATCTACTTCGCGCACCGGCGGCCGGTGTTCCGCCGCGACGGGATGCTGATGGCGGTCACGGACTTCCTCCGGCCCCTCGAGCACGAGGAGGTCTTCGAGGCCACGGTGCGCTACCGCACCGTCGGCGACGCGACCTGCACCGCGGCGGTCGAGTCGACGGCGGTCACGCTCGACGAGATCATCGCCGAGGTCGCCGCGTCGCGGATCACCGAGCGGGGCGCGACCCGCGCGGACGACAAGTTCTCCGAGGCGGCCATGGAGGACCGCAAGCGGGAGGGCTACTTCTAGATGGAACTCCTCCGGTTCGCGACCGCGGGATCGGTCGACGACGGCAAGAGCACCCTGATCGGCCGGCTGCTCTACGACTCGAAGCAGATCTTCGAGGACACCCTCGAGGCGCTCGAGCACTCGTCGCGCCAGCGCGGCGAGGAGGGCGTGAACCTCGCGCTGCTCACCGACGGGCTGCGCGCCGAGCGCGAGCAGGGCATCACCATCGACGTCGCGTACCGCTACTTCGCGACACCGCGGCGGAAGTTCATCATCGCGGACACGCCCGGTCACATCCAGTACACCCGCAACATGGTGACGGGCGCGTCGACCGCCGACCTGGCGTTGATCCTCGTCGACGCCCGCAAGGGCATCGTCGAGCAGTCACGGCGTCACGCGTTCCTCGCGTCGCTGCTCGGCGTGCCCCACCTCGTGCTGTGCGTGAACAAGATGGACCTCGTCGACTACGAGGAGTCCGTCTTCCGGGCGATCACCGACGAGTTCCGCGAGTTCGCCGCGAAGCTCGACGTGCGCGACCTCGCCTTCGTCCCGATCTCCGCGCTCAAGGGCGACAACGTCGTCGAGCGCTCCCCCAACATGCCGTGGTACGACGGCACGTCGCTGCTGCACCACCTCGAGTCGGTGCACATCGCCTCCGACCGGAACCTCATCGACTGCCGGTTCCCGGTGCAGTACGTGATCCGGCCGCGGGACGACCGGTTCCACGACTACCGCGGGTACGCCGGCCAGATCGCGAGCGGCACGTACAAGACCGGCGACGAGGTCGTGGTGCTGCCGTCGGGGTTCAGCTCCACCATCGAGTCGATCGACACCGCCGACGGGCCGGTCGACGAGGCCGTGCCGCCGATGTCGGTCACGATCCGGCTCGCCGACGACCTCGACGTCGGGCGCGGCGACATGATCTGCCGCCCGAACAACAGGCCCAACGTCGGCCAGGACATCGAGGCGATGGTGTGCTGGTTCAGCGAGCGCACCACCCTCTCGCCGGGCAACAAGTACGCGCTCAAGCACACGACCCGCTGGGCACGGGCGCTCGTGCGCGACCTCCACTACCGCCTCGACGTGAACACGCTCCACCGGGACGAGTCGGCCACCTCGCTGTCGCTCAACGAGATCGGCCGGGTGACGCTGCGCACGACGGTGCCGCTCTTCTACGACGAGTACCGGCGGAACCGCTCGACGGGTTCGTTCGTACTGGTCGACGAGGCGACGAACGACACCGTCGCGGGCGGGATGATCATCGGCCCGACGCAGTAGCGGCGGGAGCGGGACGGGGCATGGTCCACGAGGTGGCGGCGGCCGGGTTCGCCGACGCCACCGACTACGAGGCGACGCGGCCGCCGTACCCGCCCGAGGCCGTCGCCTGGATCGTGGGCCGGATCCGGCCCGCGCCCGGCCGGCCCGTGTGCGACCTCGCGGCCGGCACCGGCAAGCTGACGCGGCTGCTCGTGGGCGCCGGGCTGCCGGTCGTCGCGGTGGAGCCCGTCGCGGGGATGCGCGCCGGCTTCCGCGCCGTGCTGCCGTCCGTACCGCTCGTCGCCGGCACGGCGGAGGCGCTGCCCTTCGCCGACGGTTCGCTCGCGGCGGTGACCGTCGCGCAGGCGTTCCACTGGTTCGACACCGACCGCGCCGCGGCCGAGCTCGCACGCGTCCTGCCCCGCGGCGGGGTCGTCGCCTGCTGCTGGAACGCACGCGACCGGTCGGTCGAGTGGGCCGACCGCGTCTGGGCGGTCACGGACCGGGTCGAGGCCGCCGCGCCGTGGCGCGACCGCGAGCGCGGGCGCGCGGGCGCGCCCGCGCTCGAAGGGTTCGAGCGGCTCGGGGACGCCGAGTTCCACCACGAGCACGCGCTCACGCCCGACGCCGTCGTCCGGCGGGTCGCGTCGGTCTCGCACGTGGCGGTGCTCCCCGGACGCGAGCGCGCCGCGGTGCTCGAGGAGGTGCGCGGGATCCTCCGGTCCCACCCGCAGACGCGCGATCGTGAGGTCGTGCACCTGCGGTACCGCGTGGACTGCGTGGCGTTCGCCCGCACGTGAACGGCTCCCCGCCCACCTGGGCCCGCACCGGCGGCCCGCCCCTGCCCCCGGGGCGCAGGCTGGAGCTCGCGCGCCGCGGGACGACCTTCGTGCGCGAGGTCGCGGGCCCGCCCGGTGCGCCGACCGTGCTGCTGCTGCACGGCTGGGTGGCGAGCGCCGGGATCAACTGGTTCCAGGTGTTCGCACCGCTCGGGCGCGACTACCGCGTGGTCGCCCCCGACCTGCGCGGGCACGGACGCGGGCTGCGGACCCGCCGGATCTTCCGCCTCGCGGACTGCGCCGACGACTGCGCCGCGACGATCGAGCGGCTCGGCACGGGCCCGGTGATCGCGGTCGGGTACTCGATGGGCGGTCCGGTCGCGCAGCTGCTGTGGCGCCGCCACCGCGACCTCGTCGCCGGCCTGGTGCTGTGCGCCACGTCGGCGGGCTTCCTGCCCGACGCGCGGTCGCGCCTGGCGTTCCAGTCGTGGGCGGTCGCCGCGGCCGCCGCGGCGCGCGCGGCCGCGTTCGCCCCCCGGCTCCCCCCGCTGCCGCTCGGGCGTGCGCGCCCGGAGCTGCTGCCCGCCTGGGTCGCGGCCGAGATGCGCCGCCACGACTGGCGGATGATCGTCGAGGCCGGCCACTCGATCGGCACGTACCACGCCGGCCGCTGGATCGGGCAGGTCGACGTGCCCACCGCCGTCGTGTGCACCGCGGCCGACCGCGCCGTGCCCGCCGACCTGCAACGGGCGATGGCGGAGGCCATCCCGGGCGCCGACGTCGTCGAGGTCGACGACGGCCACCTCGCGTGCGCCCGGCCCGGCTTCGCCCGGCCGCTCGTCACCGCGCTGAACCGGGTCGCCGAGCGCGCCGGGCTCGCCCACTTCCCGGCCTGACGCGCCCCGCCGCGTACAGTCGGCGCGATGCGCGCACTCGTGACCGGCGGCGCCGGCTTCATCGGCTCGCACCTCGTCGACGCGCTCGTCGCCCGCGGCGACGAGGTCCGCGTGCTCGACGACTTCTTCACGGGTTCGCGCGCCAACCTGAACCCGGCGGCGGAGGTGTACGAGGGGAGCGTGGCCGACGAGGAGCTGGCCCGCCGGGCGTGCGAGGGCTGCGAGGTCGTGTTCCACCTCGCCGCGCACAAGGCGGTGCTGCGGTCGGTGGAGCACCCGCTGCCGACCGACCTCGCGAACACGCACGGCACCCTCACCGTCCTGGAGGCGGCCCGCGCCCGCGGGGTGCGGCGCGTGGTCTACGCGTCGTCGAGCAGCGTCTACGGCGGCACCGCGCCGGTGCCGACCCGCGAGGACGCGCCGACCGTGCCGCGCTCGCCGTACGCGGTGTCGAAGCTGGCGGGCGAGCACTACTGCCGCGTCTACCACGAGCTGTACGGGCTCGAGACCGTCTCCCTGCGCTACTTCAACGTCTACGGCCCGCGCCAGCGCCCCGACGGCGCGTACGCGGCCGTCGTCCCGCTGTTCCTGCGCGCGCTGCTCGACGGCGACCGGCCGGTCGTGCACGGCGACGGGCACCAGGCGCGCGACTTCACCTACGTCACCGACGTCGTCGACGCGAACCTGCGCGCCGCGTCCGCGCCCGCCTCACGCTGCGCGGGCCGGGTGTACAACGTCGCGCGCGGGGTCGAGACGTCGGTGCTCGAGCTGCTGGCGGCGGCCGCCCGGGTCGCCGGCGTCGAGGCCGAGCCCGAGTTCGCGCCCGCCCGTGCCGGCGACGTGCGGCGCAGCCGGGGGGACGCGGGTGCGGCGGCGCGCGATCTGGACGTTCGGTGCGAGATCGACCTGGAGACCGGGCTCGCCCGCACGCTCGACGCGCTCCGTCGCCACGGTTGACGATTCCCGGGCCTGGCTGATGCTGGCAGACTCGGGCCGTGACGCCACCGCTCACCCGGCTGTGCGCCCGGATCGAGGACCGCAGCGCCAAGGTCGTGGTCGTCGGGCAGGGCTACGTGGGGCTGCCCGTGGCGATGCGCGCGACCGAGCTCGGCTTCAAGGTGGTCGGCTACGACGTCGCCGAGGAACGGGTGCGGGCCCTGCGCGCCGGCGAGTCGTACGTCGAGGACGTCTCCGACGAGACGCTGCGCGGCGCCCTCGCGGCCGGCTACTGGCCGACGCGCGACCCGCTCGACCTGCGCGCCTTCGACGTCGCCGTGATCACCGTGCCGACGCCGCTGCGCGACGGCGTCCCCGACCTGTCGTACATCGAGTCGGCGGCGCGTGACCTCGCCGCACGCCTCGAGCCGGGCGCGCTCGTCGTGCTCGAGTCGACCACGTACCCCGGGACGACCGACGAGCTGCTGCGTCCGATCCTCGAGGAGTCCGGGCTGCGTTCGGGGACGGACTTCTTCTGCGCCTACTCCCCCGAGCGCATCGACCCGGGCAACGCCACCTGGGGCTTCGTGAACACGCCGAAGGTCGTCGCCGGGGTGGACGAGCCGTCGAGCCGGGCGGTCGAGGCGTTCTACGGCGCCCTCGTCGACAAGATCGTGCCGGTCGCGACCACGCGTGAGGCGGAGCTCGTCAAGCTCCTCGAGAACACGTTCCGGCACGTCAACATCGCGCTCGTCAACGAGCTCGCGATGTTCGCCCGCGACCTCGGGGTCGACATCTGGTCGGCGATCGACGCGGCCGCGACCAAGCCGTTCGGGTACATGCGCTTCACGCCGGGGCCGGGCGTCGGCGGGCACTGCCTCCCCATCGACCCGTCGTACCTCGCGTGGCGGGTGGACCGGGTGCTCGGCCACCGGTTCCGGTTCGTCGAGCTGGCGAACGACGTCAACTCGCACATGCCGGAGTACGTCGTGCGGCGCGTCACGTCGCTGCTCAACTCGCGCCGGCAGGCCGTGAACGGCGCGCGCATCCTCCTGCTCGGGCTCGCGTACAAGGCGGGGACGTCGGACTGGCGCGAGTCGCCGGCGATGCGCACCGCCGAGCTGCTCCTCGCGCTCGGCGCCGACGTGCGCGCCCACGACGCCCACGTCCCGATCGACGCGCGCCTCGGCCCGCCCGTCACGCGCGTCGAGCTGACCGACGAGGAGCTCGAGCGGGCCGACCTCGTCGTCCTGCTCGTCGACCACCCGGAGCTCCCGTACGAGGACATCGCGGCGAAGGCGCGGCTCGTGCTCGACACGCGCGGCCGGCTGCGCGACCTGCCGTTCTCCGGCGAGGTGCTCTGAGCCCGGGCCGCGGCCGGGCGCTCACCCCCCGCGGCGCCCGCCGTCCGTGCGGGCCCGGAGCGCCAGCTCCTCGTCGACCCGGCGCACGACCCGGTCCCACGACCACTCCGCCTCCGCGGCCCGGCGCGCCGCCGCCGCGAGGCGCGCCCGGAGGGCGCCGTCGCGGTGCAGCTCGCGCAGCGCGCCGGCGAGCGCGGCCGCGTCGCCCGGGGGGACGAGCAGCGCGTCGGCGCCGTGGCGCAGGCGCGCGCGCAGCTGCGGGACGTCCGGCGCGACGACCGCGAGCCCGGCGGCGAGGTACTCCGCGAGCTTCAGGGGCGAGTAGTGGAACGTCTCGTCGCGCGCGGCGACGACGAGCGCCACGTCCATCGCCGCGAGGTACTCCGGCAGCACGGCGTGCGGGACCGTGCCGGTCGCGACGACCTCCACGGCGCGCCGGCGCGCCTCGGCCTCGACCGCGGCCCGCTCGGGTCCGTCGCCGACGAGCAGCAGCGCGGCCCCCGGCAGCCCCGCGAGGGCGTCGAGCACCAGGCCGAGCGCGTGGAAGCGCCGGAAGCTCCCGACCCACCCGACGACGAACCGGCCCCCGAGACCGAGCCGGGCACGGACCGGGCCGCCGTCGGCGCGGGGGCGGAAGCACTCGAGGTCGACGCCCGTCGGGGTGACGACGATCCGCCCGGGGTCGGCGCCGATGCGGACGCACTCCTGCGCGACGGCCTCCGTCCCCGCGCAGACGAGGTCCGCCGCCCGCAGCGCGCGGCCCTCCCCCCGGCGCTCCGCGAGCCGCTCCCAGCCCGGGCGGCGCACCCCCCACCGCCGGGCCTCCCAGACGTGCGGCGCGGGGACGAACAGCACGGCCGGGACGCCCAGCTCGCGCGCGAGCCGGATCCCGGCGGTGTGGAAGAGCTCGTGGCGCTGCCAGACGAACGCGAGGTCGCTCGCGCGCCACGGGCCGTCGGGGGCGACCCGGAACGCCCGGGCGCGCCGCGCCGACCGCAGGTCCTTGACGGCCGTCTTCACCACCGTGGGGACCCGCCGTGTGAGCGCCGTGCGGCCCGGCGGCGCGAGGTCCGGGCGCGAGCCGCGCTCGCGCGCCGAGGCGGGGTCGAGCACGCCCTCCGGTGTGACGATCCACGACGCACCGAGGACCCGGGCGGCCGCGCTCGCCCAGCCGGCGGTGCTCAGCCAGCCCGCCACGGGGCCCTGCTGGCCCGCGGCGCTCGTCGGCAACACGAACACCGCCGCACGCGCCCCGGTCGCCACGGACCTCATGGAAGCGGAGCAGCGCGCGGCGGCGCCAGTCCCCCGCCAGCCGTGCCAGCATGGTCCGCGATGCGCGTCGTCCACTTCGTCGGCAGGAGCCACCGCCGCGGTGCGGAGCGGGCCGCGCTCGAGCTCGCCGAGGAGCTCGACGCGCTCGGCCACCGCGACGAGGTGTACGCGCTCCACCCGGGCTTCGACGGCAGCCGCGACCCGGACCTCCCCGCGATCACCGGGCGCGCCCGGATGGACCTGGTCGGCCTCGTCGCCGCGTCGCGCGCCGTGCGGGCGCGCCTGGGCCGCGGCGACGGGTACGACGTGGTCGTCGCGCACGGCGGCTGGGCGATGCAGGCCCTCGCGCTCGCGCGCCGGCGCGGCTGGCCCCCGGTCGTGTGGCAACGGATCCTCGACCTGCCGGACGCGGTCTGGGCGCCGCACCGGGCCGCGTGGTGGCGGTACGTCGCCCGGCGTGCGGACGCCGCCGTCGTGCTCACCCGCGCGAACGCGGGCGAGATGGAGCGGCTCGGCTTCACCGGCCCGGTCTGGCCGATCCCCAACAGCCGCCGCCCCGACCGCTTCGCGGCCGTCGACCGGGCGGCGGCGCGCGCCCGCCTCGCCGCCGAGCTCGGCGCGCAACCCGCGCAGGCCCTGCTCGGGCTGGTCGGCCACCTCATCGAGCAGAAGCGGCCCGAACGGGCGATCGACGTGCTCGCCCGGGTGCGCGGGCACGGCGAGGACGCGCTCCTGGTGATCGCGGGCGACGGCCCGCTGCGCGCCGCGGTGGAGCGGGAGGCCCGCGCGCGTGGGGTCGCCGGGCACGTGCGGTTCCTCGGCGAACGCACCGACGTCGAGCACGTGCTCGGCGGCGTCGACCTGCTGCTGCTCACCTCCGACTCCGAGGGGATCCCGGGCGTCGTCATCGAGGCGCAGATGACCGGGTGCCCGGTCGTCACGTTCCCGCTCGGCGCGGTCGCCGACGTGGTGGTCGACGGCGAGACCGGCGTCGTGCTCGCCGAACCCGACGTCGCCGCCATGGCCGACGCCGTCGTCAGCCTCCTGCGCGACCCGGCGCGCCGCGCCCGGTGCTCGGCGGCGGCGCGCGCCCGCTCGGGCCGCTTCGCGACCGCCTGCACCGCACCCGTGTACGCCGCGCGCTTCGAGGAGCTTCGGGCGGCGCGGGGCGCGGGGCGCTGACGGCCCGCGGCCGGCGGGCCCGCAACGCCCGTCGCGCTCACGGCCTCCCGCCCGCGCCCGCGACGAGCACCCCCGAGACCGCGAACGAGCACGCGAGGCAGGTGGACGCGACGATCGCCGTCGCCACCACCGACTCGAACCCCCCCGCGAGGCGCGCCGCACCCAGCACGAGCGCGGCGTGCGCGCCGAGCACCCCGAGGACCGGCGCGACACCCGGCGCGGGCCCGGGCGCGGCCCGGCCGGGCCGGGCGCCCGCGACGCCCGGCGGGCGCGTCGACGCGGCGGCCCGCGACCGCCACACCCGCGCCGCCAACGGGAACGTGCACAACAGCGCGAAGCAGGCGACCACCGCGAGGAGCGTCGCCGGGCGGGCCGTGGTGTCGAGGGCGGCCGCCCACACGACGAGCGCGGCCGCCGCCCCCGCGCCCGCGCGCCCGAGGCGCAACAGCACGAGCGGCCAGCCGAAGAACGCGAGCGGCACCGCCGCCCCCGCGAGGACCGCGGCGTGCTCGGTGTCGGGGACGGCCAGCGCGACCCCGACCACCGACGCCGCGAACAGCGGCGGGCCGACGGGCGCGCCCGGCCACGCGTCCTCGAACGCCGCGACGAGCACCGGCACGACGGCGACCGCCACGAACACGACGCGCGCCGGCCACGGGCCGACGTCGAGGCCGAGCGCGAGGACCGCGGCGAACGGCGCCGCCGCGACGACGGCCCGCGCCGTGCCGATCAGGCGCGAGGCCGCGGCCACACCCGCGAGCCCCGCGAGCGCGACCAGCTGCAGCGGCGGCACCTCGCCGCGCCCGAGCGCGACCAGCCCGGCGAGCACGAACGCGGCGCCGCCGAGCGGCAGGGTCCGGCGCCCGAGGCGCGTCGTGGAGACGAGCGACACGAGCACCGCGAGCGAGGTGAACAGCACCCCCGACGCCAGGCCGCTCGCGAGCTCGGGCCGGTCCAGGAGCTCCATCGCCGGCGATCATCCCTGCCAGCGGGCGGGGGCCGTGAAGACGGGGATCGCGAACGTCGCGACGACCGCGACGACCGCCGCCACCGCGGCGACCGCCGCGCCGGCCGGCAGCGCCGCGAGGGCCAGGCCCGCCGCGACGAACACCGCCTGGGCGGCCACGCAGGCCGCGACGGCACGCCGCGGGTCCCACCCGCGGTCGACGAGCTGGTCGTAGACGTGGCCGCGGTCACCGGCGAACAACGGCCGGCGGGCCCGCAGCCGCCGGAGGATCGCGATCGCGGTGTCGGCGACCGGTACCGCGACGAACAGCAGCGACGCGGCCGCCTCCGCGGTGGAGCCGTGCGCGAGCACCTCGGCCAGCAGCAGGGCGAGCACGACCCCGATCAGGTAGGTCCCGGCGTCGCCGAGGTAGATGCGCGCGGGCGGGCGGTTCCAGACGAGGAAGCCGCCGAGCCCGGCCACGAGCGCGACGGCGACCGTCGCGGCGTCGCCCGTCAGGACGGCGGCGAACCCGGCACCGCCGACCAGCGTGACGCCCGGCGCGAGCGCGTCGAGCCCGTCGAGCAGGTTCACCGCGTTGACCAGCACGAGCACGGCGACGACCGTGACCGCGGACGTCCACGCGCCGCCCGGTCCGACGGCCGCGGCGCCCAGCGCGATCGCGAGCTCGACGGCGAGCCGGACCCGGGGCGGGACCCCGCCCGCGTCGTCGCGCAACCCGAGCGCCGCCGCGCCCAGCATCGGCAGCGACCACCACGGCCGCGCGAGCGCGACCGGCACGGCGAGCGCCGCGAGCACCGCGAGCCCGCCGAGGTACGGCACCGGCTCGCGCTGCACCTTGAGCGGGCCCGGCCGGTCGACGATCCCGGCCCGCCGGGCGAGCGCGGCGAACAGCGGGCAGGTGAGGGCGGCGACCGCGAACGCCGCCACGGCCGTCACGGCCACACGAGGACCTCCTGCGGCGTCCCGCGGTGCACCTCGGTGCGCCCGTGGGGGCGGAACCCGGCCGCGCGATAGGTCGCGAGGGCCGCCGTGTTCCCGACGGCCGTGACGACCCGCGCCGAGCGGACGCCGCGCCGCCCGAGCTCGCGCAGCGCCGCCTCGGCGAGGCGCCGCCCGATCCCTGCGCCCGCCGCCCGGGGGTCGACCGCGAGCGCGAGGATCTCGGCGTCGGGGAGGTCGCCCGCGCGCGGGCCGGTGCCGTACCGCAGGGTCTCCCACACCCGGCGCGGCGCGCGCGCGAGGGCGGGGAGCGCCGCCACCGCGGCCGCCACGCCGTCGCGCACGAGGAACTCGCGGTACAGGCCGCCCGTCGTCGTCGCCACCGCGACGAACCCGACGACCTGCCCCTCCCGGTCCGCCACGACGACGAACGCGTGCCGCGACGACGCGATGCGGCGGTACAGGCGGGTGAGGAACCGCACACCCAGGGTCGCGAGGAACCCCTCGCCGATCCGGTCGGCGTGCAGGCGAGCGACGTGTGGTGCGTCGGACGCCGCGCCGCACCGCAGCCCGACGGGTACACGGGCGGGCGGCCGTCCGTTCACGCGACCCGCGCGCCCGCACGGCCGGGCGCGCGCCCGCGCAGCAGGCGGTCGTAGGTGGCGAGCGTGATGTCGATGCAGCGGCGCTGGTCGAACTCCGACCGCGCCTTGCGACGCGCGGCCGCACCCATGCGCGCCCGCAGCGCGCCGTCGCGCACGAGCACCTCGATCGCGTCCGCGAGCGCGCGGGCGTCCCGCGCGGGGACGAGGAGGCCGGTCACGCCGTGGTCCACCACCTGCCGGCACCCCCGGATGTCGGTCGCGACCACCGGGAGGCCCATCGCCGCCGCCTCCATCGCGGAGCGGGGCCACCCCTCGCGGTACGACGCGAGCACGTACACGTCCATCCCGGCGTAGAGCCGCTCCACGTCGTGGCGCGCGCCGAGGAAGCGGATGCCGGCGCGCTCCCCCCGCCGCCGCAGGGTGTCGTCGAGCGCGTCGGCCTTGTCGGGGTCGTCGGGCCCGACGACGGCGAAGCGCACCGCCACCCCGCGCCCGCCCAGCCGCTCGGCCGCCTCGACGACCTCCGCGTACCCCTTCTCGCGCACGAGCCGCCCGACGAGCCCCACGACCACGTCCTCGTCGTCGTGCGCGCCGAGCTCCTGGCGCGCCGCGCGCGCGTCCGCGCGATCGACCCGGTCGGGGTCGAAGCGCCCGAGGTCGATGCCGTTGCCGAGCAGCGTCAGCTTGCGCTCCGGGACCCCGAGCCGGCGCAGCACCGGCAGGTCCTCGGGGTTCTGCACCAGCTCGGCCGACGACGCCGCCGCCGCGATCCGCTCCAGCGTGTAGACGATCGCACGGCGCGCCGGCGGGTCGCCGGGCTGCGCGTACAGGCCGTGCACCGTGTTCACCACCACCGGCACGCGCGCGAGCCGCGCGGCGACGCGCCCGTAGATGCCCGGCTTCGGGTTGTGCGTGTGGACCACGCACGGGCGCACGCGACGGAAGAGCCGGACGAGCTCGCCGAGCAGCAACGCGTCGCGCTGCGGTGCCATCGCGCGCGTCGCGTGCCGCAGCGGCACGTGCCGGATGCCGCGGGCGGCGAGCGCCTCGACGTACGGGCCGGGGGCGGACGCCCCGACCACCTCGTAGCCCGCCGCGGCGAACGCCTCGAGCTGCGGGCCGAGCAGCAGCTCGAGGCTCATGTCGGTCGTCGTGACGTGCACCAGGAGCGGGCGGCGCGCGCTCACGTCCGGCGCCCCGCGTACCGGGCGCGGTTCAGCAGCCGCCGCACGTCGTCCTCGAACCGCATCCCCCCGGCCACCTTGCGGCGGAACCACCGCATGCCGTCGCCGGCCTGGACCGGCGAGCGCGCCAGCCGGTGCGGGTCGGTCGCGCCCGGCCGGTTGGCGCGGGTGCCGGCGAGCGCCGCGGAGCGGAAGCGCGCCCGCACCGCCCGCTCCACCCCCGGTGCGGGCGCGACCGCCTTCGGGTACGCGAAGTCGTGCACCTCCCGCCCGAGGCGGTCCTGGATCAGGGCGACCGACCGGTCGAGCTCGTCGGCCGCGACCGCGGGATCCACCCGGTCCAACAGGCGGTGGGTGTGGGTGTGCGAGCCGACGTCGACGAGGCCGGTGGCGCACGCGTCGGCGAGCGCGCCCCACGACAGGGGGCGCGCTCCGTGGTCGAACGGCCGCTGCTCCTCCACGAACGCCGTCGCGACGTAGCACGTGACGGGCAGCGCGCGCTCGACGAGCACGGGGAGCGCGTGGTCGGCGAAGTCGTCGGTGCCGTCGTCGAACGTCAGCACGACGCCGGGGGCGCCGGGCACCTCGTCGTCGCCGGCGAGCCGCCGGATCGCGGTGGCGAGCGGGACGACGTTCCCGGCGGCGGCGAGCTCGTCCATCTGGCGCGCGAACACGTCGGGCGCCAGGTCGAGCTGCAGGCCCGAGCCGCCGCCGACCCGGTGGTAGATGAGCACGACGACGCCGGCCGGCGGCCGCCGCAGGAGGTCGGCGCCGGCCGCGAGGCCCTTGAGCGCGCCGCGCGCCAGGTCACCGCGCGCCATCACGGGCCGGCCCGGTCGGGCGTCCTCACGTTCCCGCGACGAGCGCGACGCCGAAGGGCTCGACGCCCGCCAACGACAGCCGCGAGGCGGCGCTCGCGGCGGCGTCGCGCGTGACCGTGCCCGCCTCGACGACCCACAGCACGGAACGGGTCGCCCACGCGACGATCGTGGCCTCGGCCTCGTCGAGCACCGACGGCCCGGCGATCACCACGACGTCCACCCCGTCGTCGGCCAGCGCCTCGAGCAGCGGCGGGAACCCGTCGAGCGAGGCCGCGAGCTCCTCGTCGCTCGGGCCGGGCGGGACGACCACGAGGTTCGGCAGCACCTCGCTGCGCGGCAACGACGCGCGCAACTGGCCGTTGAGGCTGCCCCGGTGCGCCTCGACGAGCAGGTCGGGCAGGGTCGCGGGCCGTCCCTCCGGCGGCTCGAAGGGCTTCACGAACCAGCGCTGTCGCGCGTCCGTGGCGACGAGCGCGACCCGCACCCCGAGCCCCGACAGCGCCGCCGCGAAGTTCGCCGCGACGTCGTCCTGCGCGGTGCCGCTCGGGGAGCTGAGCATGATCGCCCGCGGCAGGCGGTCGGTCGCCACCGCGGTGGCCGCGAGCGCGCGGAACGCCTCGCTGCGCTCGGATCGCGGGTCGTCCAGGGTGACGAACGGCGACTCGCGCCGGCCGGCCGCCGGGATCTCGCACAGGACCGGCGCGCCGAAGATCGCGGCCGCCGTCCTCGCGTCGCGGACCCGGCGGTCGAAGCGCGACACCGCGATCGGCGCCGCGAGGCCGAGCGCGAGGCCGCCCAGCAGGATCAGCGCGACGGTTCCCCACGGCGAGCCCGGGTCGGGCGGGCGCAGCGCGCGGTCGACCGAGTCGATCACCTCGGCGTAGGGGCTCGCGGACGTGCCGGTGACGACGATCTCCCCGTACCGCTGGCCCCGTTCGGCGATCTCGGCGCGCAGCGCGCTGATCTCGTACTGGTCGAGCAGCGTCTGGATGTCCATCGTCTCCGGTGCCGGGACGACGGGTGCGGTCTCCGACCCCCGCGGCGCGGACGGGTCCGGGACCGCGGCGCCGCGGGCGCTGACCTCGGTGACGAGCTGGGCGAGCTGGGCGCGCAGCGAGGTCAGCGTCTGGATGACGCCCCGGCGCTCGTCCTCCGCCGCGTCGACCGTCACCTCGCTGCGCGCGGCGAGGTAGGCGGCGACCCACTCCTCGGCGACGCGCCGCACCGCCTCGCGGTCGACCCCGGAGACCGTCATCACGAACGAATAGCCGTCGTTGGTGAGCTCGGCGGCGAACTGCAGCCCGAACGCCTGCTCGATCGTGAGCTCGGCGGCCTCCACCGCCTGCGCCCGGACCGACTCCGACAGCGCCATCCGGTCGAGCCCGACGAGCAGCTCGTTGGGGACCCCCTCGAACTCGGGGACGTCCCGGGCGTTCTCCTCGCGGGCGGCGAGGATGGCGTCGCGCGAGGGCACGTCGAGGGTGTAGACCGTGCTGTAGCGGACGACCCCGCCCGGATCGGGCCGCCGGATCACGTACACGGCCGCGACGCACGCCGCGACGAGGACGCAGGCGACGACGAGCCACCAGAACCGGCGGATGGCGGCCCAGATCTCGGTCAGCTCCACCGCGCAACTCCCGTACGGGTCGCGTCCCGGCGCGACCACCGCCGCCCTCGCGGTCCGGTACGCCCGCAGTGCATGATCGTCGCTCCGCGTCGTGTGTCGACCACACAGTGTCGCACACCGCGCAGACCGACGATACTACGGGCCGGCATGCCCACCAAGGTCACCCCCGCCCCGGCCGCCGCCCCCGCCCCCGCCGGCGGTCCGGCCCGCCGCACCCGGGTCCTGTGGTGCATCAAGGGCCTCGGCCCGGGTGGCGCGGAGCGGCTGCTCGCCCTCCACGCCCGGCTGCGCGACCGCGAGCGGCTCGACGCGGAGGTGGCCTACCTCCTGCCCTGGAAGGACGCGCTGGTCGGCGAGATCGAGGCCGCGGGCCTCCCGGTGCGGTGCATGGGCGCCCGCTCGACCGGCGACCCCCGCTGGGTGCTGCGCCTGGCGCGGCTGGTCCGGTCGGGCGGCTTCGACGTCGTCCACTCGCACTCGCCGGTCACGTCCGTCGGGGTCCGGCTGGCCGTGCGGACCCTGGCGCCGCGCCGGCGGCCCCGCCTCGTGACGACGGAACACAACGTCTGGCCGAGCCACGCGCCGCTCACCCGGTGGGCGGACGGCCTCACCCCCCTGCGGGGCGAGCGGCACCTCGCCGTGTCCGACGCGGTGCGGGCGTCGATGCCCGCCCGCCTGCGGGCGGCCACCGAGGTGGTGCGCTACGGGATCGACGTCGCGGGGGTGCGGCGGGCGGCCGCGGCCCGCGCCCGCATGCGCCGGGCCCTCGGCCTGGCCGACGACCAGGTCGCCGTGGTCACCGTCGCGAACCTGCGCGCCAACAAGGCCTACCCCGACCTCCTCGCCGCCGCCGCGCGGGTCGCCGCCGCCGCCCCCGAGGTCCGCTTCCTGGCCGTCGGCCAGGGGCCGCTGGAACGGGAGCTGCGGGCCCGGCACGCCGCCCTCGGCCTCGGCGACCGGTTCCGGTTCCTCGGCTACCGGCCCGACGCGGTCGAGGTGATGGCCGCCGGCGACGTCTTCTGCCTCGCGTCGCACTTCGAGGGCCTCCCGGTCGCCCTCATGGAGGCGCTCGCGCTCGGCCTGCCCGTCGTGGCCACCGACGTGGGCGGCGTCGCCGAGCTCTCCCGCCCGGGCCGCGAGGCCCTGCTCGTCCCGCCCGGCCGCCCCGAGGCGCTCGCGGCGGAGCTGCTCGCGCTCGCGCGCGACCCCGCCCGCCGGCACGAGCTCGGGCGGTCCGCGCGCGAGCGCGCCGAGGTGCTCGACGTGCGGGCGGCGCTGCGGCGCACCGAGGCCGTGTACCGGGAGCTCCTCGCGCCGTGACCGGCCACACCGCCGCCCCCGAGATCCGCGCCTGCGGGCCGGCCGACCTCGACGCCGTGCTCGAGCTGCTCGGCGCGTCGCTGCACTGGGTGCCGGGCGACCTGTTCCGGCGCTTCTTCGAGTGGAAGCACCACGAGAACCCCTTCGGCCCGTCGCCCGCGTGGGTGGCGGTCGAGGGGTCGCGCGTCGTGGGCTTCCGCACCTTCCTGCGTTGGGAGTTCGAGCACCCCGACGGCCGGGTGCGCCGGGCCGTCCGGGCGGTCGACACCGCGACGCACCCCGACGCCCGCGGACGCGGGGTCTTCCGTGCGCTCACCCTGCACGCGCTCGCCGAGCTCGCGCGTGAAGGGGTCGACTTCGTGTTCAACACGCCGAACGCGCAGAGCCGGCCCGGCTACCTCAAGATGGGCTGGCAGGAGGTCGGACGGCTCCCCGCGTCGGTGCGCCCGCGCGGGCCCGGCGCGCTGGCCCGCATGCGCGCCGCCCGCGTGCCCGCCGAACGCTGGTCGCTCCCCGCCTCGGCGGGCGTGCCCGCGCCGGAGGCGTTCGCCGACCCGCGCGTCGACGACCTCCTCCGCTCGCTGCCCGCCCCGCGCGCGCTCCGCACCCGGCACACGCGCGCCCAGCTCGCCTGGCGCTACGGGTTCGGGCCGCTCGCCTACCGCGTGCTCGCGCTCGACGGCGACGTGCGACGCGGCCTCGCCGTGTTCCGCGTCCGGCGACGCGGGAGCGCCACCGAGGCCGCACTGTGCGAGGTCCTCGCGCCCGGCGGCGACCGGCGAACGGCCACCGCGCTCGAACGCCTCGTCGCCCGGGCCGGCGAGGCGGACTACGTGATCCGCCTCGACCGCCGCCCGGTGACCCGCTCCGGGTACGTCCGCCTGCCGCGCCAGGGCCCGGTGCTCACGTGGCGGCCGGTGGCGGGGACCGGGGCGCGCCCCACCACGAGGGAGTTCGACCTGACGCTCGGCGACGTGGAGCTGTTCTGAACGGGGAGCACGGGCACGCCGCACCGGACCGGCCCGAGGCGCTCGACCGGGCCCGCCGGATGGCGGAGGCACTGCGGCGGCGGGTGCGCGCGCAGGCGGCCGCCGACCGGGCGCTGCGGGCACGGCCCGCCGTGCGCGCCGCGATCGCGCTCGATCGGCGGGCGGGCCCGGCGCTCGACCGGTTGGCGACGCGCGGGCGGGCGCTGGCCGAGATGGCGGACCGTGTGCGGCTGGCGGTCGCCGCCGCACGCGTCCGGCCCGGCGGCGACCCGCTCGGGCGCGCGGCCGCCGCGATCGCGCGGCTCCCGGCCGTCGCGGACCCACCGCCGGGACGGGTGGCGATCGTCCGCCTCGGCGGGCCGGCCGACGGCGACCGGGACGTTCCCGCCCCCGTCCCGGTCGTCGCCCGCGACGCGCTGGGCGAGGTCGACGCGGCGCTGCTCTGCCTCGTCGCCGCCGGGGTCGCGCCGCTCCACCCGAGCTGGCTCGCCCGGCTCGCGGGCGCCCTCGGCGGCGACGTCGTCGCCGCCGCGCCGCTGCTGCTCCACCCGCGCCGCCCGAGGTCCGCGGCGACGCCGCACGACGGGCGGGTCCGGTCGTACGGACTCGACGTCGTCGTCGCTCCCGACGGCGGCCCGGCGCTGCGCGCGCACGCCGCCGGGGAACCGCCGGACGTGGCGCGCCCGCCCCGGCGTGCCCCGGTCGCGCTCGGCTGCCTGGCCGTCGCCCGCGACGCGTTCGACGCGGCCGGGGGCCTCCGGTCGCTCGGCGATCCCGACCTCGACCTCGCCGACCTCGGCCTGCGGCTCGCCGCGCACGGCGGGCTCGTCGTCGTCCCGGCCGCCGCGATGGTCGACCAGCGGCCGGTGCGCCGGCGCGCGGCGCTCGTCGCACCCTTCCCCGACGACTCCCGCGGGCGCCGGGAGCTCGTGGCGCGCCACGGCGCGGCGCTGATGCGGCGCGCGGCACCCGCGCGCGCGGGCGAGCTGCGCTTGGCCCTCACCTGCTCGGCGCCCTCGGCGAAGGTCGCGCGGCGATGGGGTGACTGGCACCTCGCCGAGGCCCTCGGGCGCGCGCTGCGCCGGCGCGGCCATGGCGTGCGCGTGCAGACCGCCGACCTCGCCGACTCCCCAGCGGGACGCGGATGCGACGTCCACGTCGTGGTGCGGGGCCTCGAACCCGCGCGCGCGACTCCCGGGCAGGCGCACGTGCTGTGGGTGATCAGCCATCCCGAGCTCGTCTCCGACGCCGAGTGCGACGAGGCCGACCTCGTCCTCGTCGCGTCGGAACGGTTCGCCGCGGAGCTGCGCGAGCGGACGCGCACGCCGGTCGAGGTCATGCTCCAGGCGACCGACCCCGAACGGTTCCGGCCCGTCGCGCGCGACGCGGCGCACGCCCACGACGTCACGGTCGTCGCGAAGACACGCGACGTGCTCCGCCCGGTCGTCGCCGACGCGCTCGCCGCCGGGATCCGCCCCGCGATCTACGGGAGCGGGTGGGATCGCTTCGTCGACCGCTCCCTCGTCGTCGCCGACCACGTCCCGAACGAGCTGCTCCCCGCCGTGTACTCGTCGGCCGGCGTGGTCCTCAACGACCACTGGGACACGATGCGCGAGTGGGGGTTCGTCTCGAACCGGCTGTTCGACGTGCTCGCCTGCGGCGCGCCGGTGGTGTCCGACGACGTGCCCGGCATCGACGACGTCTTCGGCGACACCGTGCCCCGCTACCGCGACCCCGCCGAGCTGCGGGCGCTGGTCGCCGCCGACCTCGACGCACCCGAGCGGGCGCGGGCACGGGCCGCGCGGGGGCGGGCGATCGTGCTCGGCGCGCACACCTTCGACCACCGGGCCGCCCAGCTCCTCGACGCCCTCGCCCGCCACGGACTGGCCGGCACGCCCTGACCGTGCACCGCGATCCGCCCGGGCCCCGCCGGGCGGGCTGTCCGATTCGTCACGAACGCGATCGCGTGGTGCGCGATTCGTCACGGCCGGGAAACGCGGTGGGTGCCCGGCGGCGGCGGACGGTGTTACGTTGGGCGCCGTCCGTCCGCGTGGCACGTGCGTGTCGGATCGTGGCCGCACCATGGCCCGCTCCGGCACGGGCGGAGCGGAAGAGCAAGGAAGACGGAGATGGGCGAGGACGCCTCGTGACCCACCAGGACGACGACCGCGTCGCTGCGTCGCCCGGGCTGAGCCGCCGGGGCCTGCTGCGGCGGGCCGGGACCGTCGGCGTCGTGGGCGCGATCGCGTGGTCCGCGCCGGCGATCCGGACGGTGCGCCTCGACCAGGCGGGCGCGGCGGGGAGCCCCTCGCCGGTCACGACCGCCGGGAGCACGACCCCCGGGACGGGCACCGTACCGGCGGCCGGCGGGGTCCCGACCGGCCCCGGTGGCGTGCCGGTCGGTGGCGGCCTCGGGCAGCTCCCCGTCACCGGCACCGAGGCCGCGCAGCTCGCCCTGCTCGGGGGCGGCTCGGTCGTGCTCGGGCACATGCTCACGCGCGCCGCCCGGCCGCCCGACGCGCCGCGCGACGAGTAGCGCGGCGGTCGGCGCGTGCGCCCGCGCGTGACCGCGCCCTGCGTCCCCCGACGCGGCGTGCGCCCGGGGAGGGGACGCGGACACCGGCCGTACAATCACACGGTGCCCGCCGTCTCCGGTGCCGCGCGATGAAGATCTTCGGGATCGGCCTCAACAAGACCGGCACGGTCTCGCTGCACCACGCGCTGACGGAGCTCGGCTACCGGAGCCTCCACTTCGCCGGCCCCGAGGAGCGCGAGAAGATCCGGCGCGCGCGGCGCGAGGGACGCGGCCTCGTCGACCACCTGCCCGAGTACGACGCGTTCTCCGACATCTGGTCGCTCAGCAAGGACTTCGCGCTCCTCGACGAGCAGTACCCGGGGAGCAAGTTCATCCTGACGACGCGCACGCTCGACGGGTGGCTCGAGAGCCGCCGCCACCACGTGGAGCGCAACGTCCGGCGCAAGGCCGAGGGCACCTATCACGGCACGTTCCTCGAGGTCGACGTCGAGGGCTGGACCCGCCAGTACCGGGAGCACCACGAGCGGGTCCTCGCGCACTTCGCCGACCGGCCCGGCGACCTGCTGGTCATGGACATCCCGGGGGGCGACGGGTACGACGTGCTCTGCCCGTTCCTCGGCCACCCCGTGCCCGACCGGCCGTTCCCGTGGCGCAACCGGGGGGCGACACCACCCCCGGCCGCGGCGCCGGCGCGGCACGGGTGGCGCCAGCGGGTCCGCCGGTACGCGGCGCGCGTGACCGGTCGATGACCGGGGACGGCACGCAACCGCCCCTGCCGACCTTCGTCGTCGTCGGCGCGCAGAAGAGCGCGACGCGCTGGCTGCGCACGAACCTCGGCGAGCACCCCGACGTGTTCGTCGCGCCGCAGGAGGTCAAGTACTTCGACCATCCCGCCCGGGTCGCCGCGCTCGGCCCCGACTGGTACCGGGCGCAGTTCGCCGGCTGGGCCGGCGAGCCCGTGGTCGGCGAGGCGACCCCCGGGTACCTCATGCTCCGCAACCGGCCGGCCGAGGTCGCCGAGCGCATCGACGCGACGCTCCCCGGCGTCCGGCTCGTCGCGCTGCTGCGCGACCCGGTGGAGCGCGCGGTGTCGGCGCTCGTCCACCACAAGAAGCGCGGGCGGATCCATCCCCGCACCCGGCTGCTCGACCACCTGCGGGCGTGCGCGCCGCAGGACGACTGGATGGGGATCGTGACCGGCGGCTGGTACGCCGCGAGCCTGGAGCCCTACCTCGCCCGGTTCGGGGACCGGTTGCTCGTCGAGCTCCACGACGACGTCGCCGCCGACCCGGAGGGGGTGTACCGGCGGGTGCTCGCCCACGTCGGGGCGACGCGGCCGTTCGTGCCCCCCGGGCTCGGCCGCGTCGTGCGCAGCAACCGGCCCGCGGGCGGCGACGACGAGCTCACGCCGCAGGAGCGCGCCGCGGCCTTCGAGTGGTTCCGCGAAGACGTCGAGCGGCTCGAGCGGCTGCTCGGCCGCGACCTCACGGGCTGGAGGCCCGCGTAGCGGGATCCCCGCCGCGCCCGCGCCACGCGCGCCGGGCGCGGCCCGCGGCCCGGCGCACCGCCGACGCCACCCCTTCGCGCGCGACGTGGGACCGCCCGGCGCGCATCACCGACGACGCGCGCCGCACCGCCGCCACCGCCGTGCCCCGGAGCCCCCGCCGCGCGACGGACCGGCGCAGGCGCCGCCACGGCGGCGCGGCCGGACCGCCGCGCGCGCCGCCGGGCGCCGCCCCGCGCGCCGCCACCTCGAGCTGGAGCTGCCGGTACGCGACGGCCATCGCCCGCAACTCCCGCCGGAGCCGCTCCGCCTCCTCGTCCACGTCGCTCCCCCCTCCCGCGCCGCGCGCCCGCCGGGACGGCGAGCCGTCACCCCGGTAGAGCGCCGCGTACCTCGGTGCCGTCGCCTCGACGGGCGGCAGCTCGGCCTCGACGGCCCGCCGGGTCGCGCGCAGCACCTCGAGCCGGCAGCGGTCGAGCCGCTCGACCAGCGCGCGCATCCCGTCGACGTCCTCGGGGTCGACGGTCCAGCCGACCCCGAGGCGCCGGATGCGTTCCCCGAGCGCGCCCCACCGGCTCCCGATGACCGGCCGCCCCGCGGCGAGCGCCTCGGTCAGCACGTGCCCGAAGGTCTCGACGAACGGCCCGGGCAACAACACCACCTGGATGCCGGCACGGTCGAGGAGCTCGGGGAGCACGTCGTTGTCGTAGCGACCGTGCACGTGCAGGTGTTCGGAGACCGCCTCCCGCAACTCGCCGAAGTGGTGGAACTCGACGCCGGTCCCGGCGAACGCGTCGGCCAGGGCGTTGACGGCGGGGAGGCCCTTCTTCGACCAGCCGATGCCGACGTGCGCGACGCGCAGCGGCTCGTCGAGCACGAGCGACTCGTCCACCACCCGGGTCGGGCGCTGCGTGTCGATGATCGCGCCGTGCTCGATGACCTCGACCCGCCCGGGCGGGAGCTCGTACACGCGCGCGAGGAAGTCGGCGGCGCTCTGCGACGCGAAGACCCAGTGGTCGACGGTCCCCAGCCGGTCGGCGACGGTGCGTCGGAACCGCTCGAGGTACGTGAGGTCGAGCCCCCGCGTCTCCGGCAGGCACGTCGCACAGTACGAGAGGTCCTCGGGGATGCCGCACGACTGCGTGTTCCGGTACAGCAACCAGTGGTGCGGGCAGGCGAGGTAGAGGTCGCGGACCGAGCACGAGACGGGGCCCGGGAACCCGGCCAGCACCTTCAGCGGCGCGAGCGAGTGCCGGAAGATGTTCTGGATGTGCACCGCGTCGAACTCGAACATGTCGAGCACCGTGCGCAGCGCCGATTCCGCGCCCGGGTCGTCGATCGCGCCGCCGTCGTCGCAACGCGCCGGGATCAGGTGCTCCCTGCGGGTCGGCGCACCCCGGCCGGTGTCCCAGATCGTCGTGAGCAGGAAGTCCTGCCCGGGCGTCTCGGCCGGTTGGAGCACCGACACGTCGGTCTCCTCCAGCAACGCGTCGACGAGGCGCGTGAAGTGGTTCTGCGTCCCGCCGATCTCGCCCGGTCGGGCGTGGAGCACCTGCAGGACGTGGGGCCGCCCAGGCCGTCGCGGCTCCAGCGCGAGCTCGAGCGCGGCGAACGACACCCGCAGCGGGTCCTCGGCCCGCTCGCGCCGGTTCGCCGCGCGGAAGCCCGGGTGCCGCCGGTGGATCAGCTCCGACGAACGGGCGAGGAGCTCCGCGCGGCGGCTGCCGAAGGAGACCGCGCCGCGGTGGTGCACGTAGGTCGAGTCCTCGACGAGGTGGCGGAAGCCCGCGGCGGACGCGCGGAGGCAGAAGTCGACCTCCTCGCCGTAGCCGGCCCCGAACCTCTCCGCGTCGAAGTACCCGACCGCGTCGAGCGCCGCCCGCGTGACGTACATGCAGAAGCCGACGCCCGTGATGACCTCGGGGCGGCGGGCGAGGGAGTGCTCGGCCACGAACGCGGCGCACTCGTCGATGCGCGGCCGGGGGCCCGCGAGGTCGAACGCCGCGACGACGCCCGCGGGCAGCGTGCAGATCGAGCCCGAGTTGGTCAACGGGGTGACGGTCGCGACCATCGGGCCGGCGGCCGCGGACGCGAGCCGGTCGAGCCAGCCGGCGGTGACGACGGTGTCCGAGTTCAGGAGCACGACGTCGCCGGGTGCGTGCGCGAAACCGCGGTTGCACGTGGCGACGAACCCGAGGTTGCGTTCGTTGCACAGCACCTCGACCGGCAGCCCACCGGCGTCCCGGGCGAACGCCTCCAGCAGCGCGCGCACCTCCGGTCCGGGCGACGCGTCGTCGATGACGAGGAGCCCGAACGGTGTGGAGGTCGTCGGGTGGTGGCGCGCCACGCTCTCGAGGCACCGCCGGACGTCGTCGAGGCCGCCGTGGACGGGTACCACCACGGTGACGGGCGGGCGGCTCACGGCGCCGTCCCCCGGGCGATCCAGCCGAGCAGGCGGTTGACGAGCGCGCCCGCGCCGACCGGGCCGTAGCGCGCGTCGGCACGGGCGGCGGCCTCCGCGGCGCGCGCGGACCGCGCGTCCGGCGAGGCCAGCACGGCGTCGAGCACGCGCCGCCACGCGGCCGGGTCCTGCGGGTCGCCGACGACGAGGGCGCCCGCGACCAGCCCGTCGTCGACGGCGGGATGCCCCCTCGCCACGACGGTGGGCACGCCGAGGAGCTGTGCCTCCGCCGCCGGCCGCAGGTCGCCGCGGCGCGCGACCTCGGCGGCGGGCGCGGTCCAGCACTGCACGGACCAGGCCGCGAGGTCGGCGGGCGCGAGGGCGGTCCGCACGGTGCGGCGCCGGTGGGCGGGACCGGCGGGGGCGCCGCCGTCGCCGTCGAGGACCTCGACGCGCAGGTCGTCGCGCGCGGCGAGCAGGTCGGCGAGCGCCGCACCGAGGGCGGCACCCTCACCGTCTCCCTCCCGCGCCGGCCCGCCGGTGCGCCACCCCACGACCGGGGCCGCCGGCGGCGCTCCCGAGGACCGCGCGGCGGCGAGCTCCTCGACGCGCGCGCGCGGCAGCAGCACGGGGAGGACCAGGCTGCGCACGCCGAGCGCGACGAGCGCGTCGCGCACGGCCCGCCCCGGCGCGGTCGCGGCGCCCGCGACGCGTGCGAGCTCGACCAGCGCACCGGCGAGGTGCACGCGCCCGTCGCGGTCGATCCGGACGTCGTCGGCGACGACGTCGACGACCGTTGCGCGCCCCCGGGCGCGCCGGCGCGCGGCGAGGTCGTGCAACGGGTCCGTGCCGCCCGGTCCGCGGACGACGACGACGTCCGCGTCGAGCACCTCGGCGTCGAGGGCGTGCTCGGGCCCCCGGACCTCGACGCGGCCGCCGAAGGCCGCGACGTGGTCCGCGAGCCCGAGCAGCCGCGCGTCGGCGTCGCGCCCCGGCGCGGCGACCGCGACGATCCGCAGGTCCGGGTCGAGCGCGCCCCGCGCCCGGGACCGGTCCCTCGGTGGGCGGGTCGGTGGCCCCTCCCGCCGCCCGCGGTCGCGGGGCGGGAGCGGCTGGGGGCCGGCGCAGCACCGCCGGACGAGGTCGGCGAGCTGCGGCGGGCGGACGCCCCGGCCGATGCGCGCCCGGACGCGCCCGCGCGCGACGCCGATCCGCCACGGCACGGTCTCCACCAGCGCCGACGTGTGCTGGGTCATCTCGACGACCACCGCGGAACGGTCGTCGCCCAGCCACTCCGGGACGACCTCGAGGGCTCGCGGGTCGAGGGCGACCACGACGTCGGGTGCGAGTGCGGCGACCGTCGCCGCGCTCGGCGCACACGGGCGCGTGAGGTGCAGGCCGCCGGTCGGGGCCGGCACCGCGATGCGCGCCTCCACGTCCAGGGCGAGCAGCCCGTTGCCGACGACCCGGCACCAGTCGGCGAGGTCCGGGTCGTCCTCGGTGCCGAGGAACAGGACCACCGGCCGCCACGGGAACGGCGGCCGACCCTCGGGCGACGCGTCCTCGGGCCCCGCGTACGACCGCCAGGGGTCGTGCACGGCGGCACCGGGGTCGAGCACCCACACCCCCGGCCCGAGATCGACGCCGTCGTCGTGCACGCGCACCGCGGTGCCCGGCCGGGCGAGCACGGCGCCGGCGACCGGACCGCGCCCCGCCGGTCCGACGCGGTCGAGCGGTTCGAGCGCACGCCACTCCGCCGCGACGCGGTGGCTCGCGCCCGGGGCGAGCGGGACGAGCGGGGCGACGACACCGCTGCAGCTGCCGGCGAGACGCGAGAGCTGGTGTTCCATGCGGGCACGCGCGGCCTCGTCGAGCACCCAACCCTCGGGGAGCGCGAGCACCGGAGGCGGCATCGATCAGGTGGTCGGCGGCACGCCGGCGGCGGCGTCCACGAGTTCGAGCACGCGCGCGACGCGGGCCTCCCAGCTGTGCGGCGCGAGCCGCGCGCGGTCGGGCGGCCGCCGGCCGCGCCGGAGTGCGGCCTCGACCGCGGCGACGAACGCGTCGGGCCCGTCCGCGACCGTGACGAGGTCGGCGAGCTCGTCCAGGTTCGCGACCGGCGTGGTCACGACCGGCACCCCGGTCGAGCAGTAGACGAACGCCTTGAGCGGGTTCATCGACCGGGTCATCTCGTTGTCGAGGTGCGGGACGATCGCGACGTCGAAGTGCTCGACGAACGCCAGCGTCTCGTCGTAGCGCTTCACCCCCACGAAGTGGACGTTGCTGCGGTAGTCGAGGTCGAGCACCGCCCGGTCGTGGTGGGCCGATCCCACGAACACGAACTGCCAGTCCGGTCGGGCGCGTACGACCCGCTTGAGGAGGCGGACGTCGATCCGCTGCGACAGGTTGCCCACGTAGCCGATGATCGGCCGCGGGAGCCCGCGCAGCTCGCGCGGGCGCGGCGGACGCGGCCTCGCGCCCGGCAGCTCGAGCCCGTTCGGGACGACGTGGACCTCACCCCCGAACTCGCGCATCGACCGCGCGACCGGTTCGCAGTTCGCGATCACCACGTCGCTGCGGGCGAGCACCTCCCGGTAGTTGCGCTCGAACGCCGCGTGCCGCGCCGTTCCGGGCGGCGCGAACGTCCGGTGGTCGTCGACGACGTCGGTGACGACGAGGTCGGGGTCGAGCTCGTCGATCAGCACCGGCAGGTCGTCGTTGGTCGGATAGGCCCACAGGACCGTCGGGCACTCGCCGAACCCGTGCCGCCGCAGCACCGACCTCACCCATGGGACGTACCCGTCGCGGTCGCGCAACCCGAGGCGCCCGGTGATGCCGCCGGCGTGCAGATAGGTGTACGCGTGCACCGGGTCGCGGTCGGCGAGCCGCAGCACCCGGCGCAGCGTCTGGTTCGCGACGAGCCGGCCCTGATCGGTGCGGCCACGCGACCGCACGTACTGGCGTGCGATCTCCTCGGGGGTCACCGGCAGGTCGAAGTGGACGATCGTGCGGGCCCGGCCCGAGCGCGCCAGGTAGTCGACGAACATGTCCTGCCGGCGGCCGTAGAGGCCCGAATCGTTCTGCTTCCAGAAGACCGCGACGTCGTATCGCGACCCGGGCGCCACGTCGCGGCGGCGACGACCGGGGACGCGGGGCCCGGCCCGGACGACGCCGGCGCGTCCGGGCCGGGTCGCGAACACCTCGCCGGGCGCCTCGGCCAGCGCCGCGAGGCGCCCGGAGAGCTCGGGCGGCGCATCGAGCAGGCGCTCGAAGCGCGGCACCACGACCTGCGCGACCGCTTCGTAGCCGTACTCCTCCTCGAAGACCTTGCGCCCGACGCGGGCCCGGTCGAGCGCCTCGTCGTAGCGTTCGAACAGCGCGCCGATGCGCCCGGCGAGGGGCTCGCCGTCGGCGACGACCCCCACGACGCCGCGCTCCACGAGCGGCCGCAGCGGCGGGACCGGGCGGACGAGGCACGGCACCCGCATCGCGAGGGCGTCGACGACCTTTGCGGGGAACTGGTGGCGCGACACCGGGTGGTCGGGTTCCTGCAGCACGCACGCCGCGTCGGCGGCCACCAGGACGCCCGGGAGGTCCTCGAAGCGCGGCGGGGGGATCGCGAGGATCCACCGCGACCGCCCGCCGATCTCGGCGCGCATCGAGTCGAGCTCGCGTGACGAGAACAGCAGGAGCCGGTACCGCTCGTCCCCCAGCTCGTCGAGCGCGCGGAGCACCTCGAGGACACCCTTGTGGGCGCGCGGCGTCCCGCCGAACAGGAGCAGGCGTGCCTCCTCGGGAACACCGAGCCGGCGCCGCGCGGCGTCACGGTCGTGGCGCGCCGGGTCGAAGACGCGCTCGTCACGCGCATGGGGCACGACGACGCCGCCGTAGCGCTCGCGCAGCGTCTCGTTCGAGACGGTGATCGCGTCCGCCTCGTCGATCAGCGGCTCGCACACGCGCGTCCACAGGCGGTCGAACGGGAGCGTCACGGTCGGGTCGTCGCGCCGCTCCAGCGCCTCGTGCAGCGCGAGGCCCCGGTCCTCGCCGAAGAACGCGAGCTCGTCGTCGTCGACGTCGAGGACGAGGGGACGGTTGCGGGCCTGCTTGGTGAGCACGCCGAGCGCGAACGACGGCAGGCGCGGCTTCGACACGTAGACGGCGTCGGCGTCGATGCGGTGGGCGATCTCGCGCATCTGCTCGAGGTGCGCCGGGAGGTCGCGGCCCGGGAACACGTGGATCGGGATGCGCGACGAGCGGTGCGGCTCCCAGACGCGGGACCCGTAGCGGGGGAACTGCGCCCCCCAGATCTCGGTGTCGAACTGCCGGCGCAGGAGATCGGCGAGCACGTGGGCGCGCCCGAGCGGGTTGTGGCCCACGTCCCAGGCGACCACCGCGACCCTCGGCCGCCCGCGTCGGGGTCCGGCCGGCGGCTGCGGGGCGGGCTGCGGCCCGGCGCGCGGAGGCGGTGGCGGCTCGCCGACCGATGGAGGGCGCTCGCCCTCGTCGCCGGCACCCTGCTCGGCGTCGCGCCGCGCGCGCTCCAGCCCGTCGAGCACCGCCTCGAAGGGATCGGCGCGCCGCGCCGTGTCGCCGCGGCGCAGCTTCCGCCGCACCGACGTGAGGCCCGCGCCGAGCCGCCACGAGCGCGAGTGCGCGATCGTGCGCACCCGCCGCTCGACGTCCTCCAGGGTGGCGTCCGCCTGGCGCAGGTGCGCCTCGATCTCCTCGGCCCGCGCGCGCCGGTCGCGCTCGCGCTCCAGCTCCGCGAGCGAGTCGAGCGCCCCCTCGGAGACCCCGTCCGCGACGGCCGGGTCGTCGAGGACGCTGCCGTCGTCGACCGCGGCCGCGAGGCGGAGCTGCCGCGCGTTCAGCCAGTCGCCCCGGCGGTCGCGCGCGACGCGCTCGCGGTGCAGCTGCGGCGTGATGAACGCGAGGATCTCGCGGTCGGAGGGGAGGCGCAGCAGGTCGACGCCGAGCTCGCGCAGGCGGTGTACCAGGGTGTGGGTCGTCTCGACCGGGGCGCCGACGAGCTCGTCGTAACGGACGAGGACGCGTGGCAGCCCCGCCGACGCGCGGAAGGCGTGGACCGTGTACAGCTCCCACAGCGCGATCCCTGCGGGCACCGGGAACCCGTTGCGGGTCCGCAGCGACTCCGCGACCTCCAACGGCTCGCGCACGACGTGGACGCACACCGGGATCTCGAGCAGCGGCCGCAGCAGCGGGAACAGGAGTGACAGACGCGGCTCCTTCACCACCCACGGGCGGTGCGCGTCGAGGTCGAGGACGATGCGCCGCAGCTCGGTCACGTACGCGTCGCGCACCTCGGCGGGGACCGCGTCGAGGGAGAAACGCGACAGGCGCCACCAGTCGAAGCCACCACCGGCGAGGAGCCGGTCGCACGCCTCGCGCACGTCGAGACGTTCCCAGAACCCCTTCGGGTTCCCTTCGTCGGCCCCGTTCGAGATGCCCTCGGGGCCGAAGTACGCGCCCGCCATGTTCAGCAGGCGCGTGACGCTCGAGGTGCCGGAGCGGTGCATCCCGAGCACGATGAGCTGCATGGGCGCGACAGTACCGTCGGTCGCGACGGCCGCTCCTCGCCACGGTTGTGCATCGCGCGGAACCGGGCCCCGGCTCGGGCCGGAGCGCCTTGTCGTGTACGCCCGTTATCGGCGCATCGCGGGAGCGGGGCGCGTCGCGGCGGTCAGTCCCGCCGCGGGCGCACCACCCGGGCGACGCGCCGCCGCGCCCGCGCGACCAGCGACCCGCCGCCGGAGCCGCCCGCGGTCGCACCCGGCGCGGGCCGCGGCGCCTTGCGGTCGGCGTTGCCGTGCGGGAACGGCACGGAGGGCACCGGGTGGCCGAGGAACGGTGCGAGCCGCTCCCACCCCTGCCCGGCGGTGATGTCGAGGACGAGCAGGTCGTCGCGACCCGCGAAGTGGCGGGTCACCCGTTCGACGTGGGTCTGCCACTGGCGGCGCCACCGGTCCTCGTCGACGTGCAGGTTGACGCCGTCGTACGCACCGGCTTCGCGGCTGCGCCGGTTGCGCTCGACGTGCCGCCGCCGGCTGTCGACCCAACCGTCGACGTCGCGCACCGTCAGGACGAAGCGCGACCCGGGGTACTGCAGGTCCGCGATGTCGAACCGCACGGCGAGGGTCTCGATGTCGGAGTAGGCGTCGTACTCCTCGCCGACCGGTTCGAGGAGCCGGCGGCCCGACCGGACCGCCTCGAGCACGCCGTCGAACGCGGCGCGGCCGCCCCAGTGGAAGCTGCGCAGCCCGAGCAGCTCGCACGCCTGGTGCAGGGACGTCGTCCCCGTCTTGTTGAGCCCGATGCCGAACACCTTGGGTGGTCCGGGCGGCGGCGCGGTCGGCAGCTCCCACAGTGCTCCCGCGTCGTTCGCCGCGACGAGCTCGCCGAGGCGCGCGAGCCAGTCGGCGAGCTGCGGCGCGCGTGCCCACCAGTCGCGTTCGCCGGCGGGCACGGCCAGGTGCGTGGCGCCGCGCAGCCACGCCGACGTGAGCCGGTCGAGCACGCGCATGCCGCCCTGCCCGCCGTCGGTCAGGGCGAGCGGGTGGTACGTCACGTGCGGGGGCGCGTCCGGCGGCCCGGACGCACCCGCGACCACGACCGCCGAGGCGCGCGGCGCCGCGGCGGCGAGCGACGCGAGCCCCTCCCCCGCGGCGAGCTCCACCTCCCGGTCGCGCCGGGCGCCGCCCTCCCTGCCGGCGGGCCGGCCCGGCTCGCCGAGCGTCCGCGCGAGCGCGGCGGCGACGTCCGCCGCCACGGCGCGCGTACGGTCGCCCTCCACCAGCACGACCCCGTGGCGGTCCCGGACGAGGCGGGGGCGGCATCCGCCGGTCATCCGCGGCACGATATCGCCGGGGGGCCGGAGCCGGCGCGGCCGGGGGACGCTCACCGCTGCAGGAGCCCGAGGAGGCGCCGCGCGAGCGCGGCCGGGGCGAGGTGCTCCTCGTACCACCGCCGGGCGTTGACCTCGAGGGAACGCCGGTACCGGTGGTCGGTCCGCAGTCGCGCGATCGCGTCGTCGATCGCCCCGGGGGAGCCGTCGACGACGTGGAGGTGCACGCCGTGCTCGAGCGGCGCGGGGAGCGCGCGCGTGACGGGCAGGCTGATCGTCGCCTTGCCGAGCGCCAGGAACTCGCCGAGCTTCCACCCGAGGCACCCGTGGACCGCCGGGTTGTTGAACGCGACCGCGGAGCGGCCGACGCGCGCGAGGTACTCGCGGATCCCGTAACGCCGTGGCGCGGAGAGCTCCAGGACCTCGGGGACGTCCGCGCGCCGGCGCGGCGCGAAGCCACCCTCGAACGTCAACCCCGGCGCCCGGCGGCACGCCTCGACGAACTCCGCGCGCGGCGGGTTCACCTCCGCGTGCTTCGCCCAGGGCCACGCGACGTAGAAGACGTAGTCGGGGTCGGAGGCGACCGGCCGGTAGGCGTCGATCACGGTCCGGCGCCGCTCGTGCCGCGCGACGAGCCGCGTGCGCTCCAGCGCGTCGCGCGCACCCCGCACGCCCGCCCACCGCCACGTCGCGGCGACGTGGCGGGCGGTGAGCGCCGGCGACCGCAGCCGGACGCCGAACGCGGGACCGAGCGGGAGCACACCGCTGTCCGCCGCGTCCTCGTCGACGTTGACCGCGCAGTGGACGCGCGCCCACGCGCGCCCGATCGGGTGCACGATCGGCTGGTCGGTGAAGGACACGAAGCCGCGCGCCCCGGGGTCGTCCTCGAGGTAGAAGGCCATCGTGCGGCCGATGCGGTACCGGCTCGGGAAGCCGGCGGTCGAGTAGCGCACGCCTCCCGCGCCGAGCACCTGCGCGAAGCCTTCGAGCACCATCGACGCGTACGGCAGGTCGGTCGCCGGGTGGACGACGATCCTCACCGGCGGCGGCCTCCCTGCCCGGGCCGGGACGCGCCGCGCCGGGACCGCTTCCCCGGGGAGTTGGTACGGTGCGGTGCCCTCGACCCCAAGGAGTGCGGCCCGAGGCCATGGAGTCCGAGCACGGCGTCGTCGATCGGGTGCAGGAGTGGCGAGAACGTGCCGCCGAACGCTACCTGCGGATCCTGCGCGACGCACTCCTCGACCTGCACTATCCGGAGAACGAGCTGCGCATCGGACATCTCGCCGAGTGCGTGACCCGCGGCCGCGAACCGGAGCTGCGGAAGCTGCGCGATCCGGTCCGCTACATGAAGGAGGAGCTCGCGCGCCTGACCGCGCTCCGCCGCACGGGGGCCCCGGACGCGAAGCAGTCCGAGCTCGGCTACTTCCCGTACGCCCAGATGGGCGCGGTGCGGCTCGACCACCTGTGGCGGTGCCTCGACCGGGTCCGCCACGACGCCGTGCCCGGCGACCTCGTCGAGTGCGGCACCCGACGCGGCGGCGGCGCGATCTTCCTGCGCGGGTACCTCGCCGCGCACGAGATCACCGACCGCACCGTGTGGGTCGCGGACCCGTTCCGCGCCTCGCCCCGGACGGGGGCGCCGGTGCCGCGCCGGCGACGGCGGCGCACGACCCTCGCCGGCGGGCCCGGCTTCCCCGAACTGCGCGCCGACCTGAACACGGTGCGCGACGGCTTCCACCGCTTCGGCCTGCTCGACGGGCAGGTCCGGTTCCTCCAGGGGCCCTACGCGGCGACGCTGCCCGGCGCGCCGGTCGAACGCATCGCGCTGCTGCGCGTCGGCGACGACGAAGCCGCAGCGGATCCGGCCGTCCTCGAGGCGCTCTACCCCCTCCTGGCCGAGGGCGGGTTCGTCGTCGTCGACACGTACTCCTCGCCCGCGAGCCGCGCGGCCGTCGACGGGTTCCGCGCCCGCCACGGCATCGAGGACCGGATCGAGCGCGTCGACGCGCACGGCATCTGCTGGCGGAAGGGCGACGGGCGCACCGGCCGGCCGGCGACCCCGGCCCCGGCCGCCGGCCTGCACGCACCGCTCGCCCCCCGGCGCGCCCCGACCCTCGACCTGTCGGTCGTCGTCGTCTTCTACAACATGCGCCGCGAGGCGCAGCGCACGCTCCACTCGCTCTCGCGCGCCTACCAGCGCGACATCGAGCACCGCACGTACGAGGTGATCGTCGTCGAGAACGGGTCGCGTGACGACCAACGCCTCGGCGACGAGTTCGTCACCTCCTTCGGCCCCGAGTTCCGGTATCTCGACCTCGGCCCCGACGCCCGCCCGTCGCCCGCGCACGCCCTCAACCGCGGCATCGAGGTGAGCCGCGGTGCGGCGGTCGCGCTGATGATCGACGGCGCGCACGTGCTGTCGCCCGGTGTCCTCCGTTACGGCCTGCTGGCGTTGGAGGCCTACGCACCCGCCGTCGTCGCGACGCAGCCCTGGTACCTCGGGCCCGGGCAGCAGAGCGAGACGATGACCTCCGGCTACGACCAGGCCTACGAGGACCGCCTGCTCGAGCGGATCGGCTGGCCCGACGACGGCTACCGCCTGTTCGAGATCGGCCACTTCGCGAGTGATCGCGACTGGTTCGACGGCATGTGGGAGAGCAATTGCATCTTCGTCCCGCGTGCGGTGCTCGAGCAGGTCGGCGGGTTCGACGAGAGCTTCTCGATGGCCGGTGGCGGTTACGCGAACCTCGAGTTCTACGAGCGCGTGGGCGCGACGCCCGGCGTGACGCTCGCGACGATCCTCGGCGAGGCGTCGTTCCACCAGGTGCACGGTGGCACGACGACCAACCAGGCCGATCCCGACGAACGGCGGCGCCGCATCGCCGGCTACGCGGACCACTACCGCGAGCTGCGGGGCCGCCCGTTCCGCGGGCCGGGGCGCGCGATCCACTACGTGGGGTTCATGCACCCGGCCGCCCGGCGGACGAAGGCCCGCCGGCTGGCGTCGCCGGGGGTGTTCGACGCGGGCGCGCCCGACACCGAGGGCCTGCCGGCGCAGCCCGTGCCGGTCCCCGAGGACCTGCGCGTCGCGTTCACGGACGCGTTCTGGCGCGGGCTCGCGTGGCAGACGACGACCTGGCTCGGGCGCGTGGTGGGGCGTCCGCCCGCGGACCTGTTCGTCTATCAGGAGCTGATCGCGCAGACGCGCCCCGACTGGGTGATCGAGACCGGCACCGGCACGGGCGGGCGCGCGCACTTCCTCGCGACGGTCTGCGACCTCCTCGGCCACGGGCGCGTCGTGACCATCGGCCGCGGCGGATCGCCGCCGGAGCACCCGCGCCTGGTCCACGTGGCACGCGACCCGCTCGGGCCCCACACGCTCGACGAGGTGCGGCGGATCGTCGGCGAGGTGCCGAACGCCCTCGTCGTCATCGGGACGCGGGCCAACAACACGCAGACGCTCCGCCAGTTCGAGCGCTACGCCCCGTTCGTTCCCGTCGGGTCGTACGTCGTCGTGGAGGACACGATCGTCAACGGTCACCCGGTCTGGCCGGGCTTCGGGCCCGGACCGGCCGAGGCGATCAAGGCGATCATGAACACGCGCGGCGACTTCGCGCCGGACCCGGGTTGCGAGCGGTACGGGCTGACGTTCAACCCGGGCGGCTTCCTGAAGCGGATCCGCTGACCTTCGGCCCTGTCGGGCGGGACCCGCGGCCCGGTATCCTCCGGCGCGCATGGCACCTCTCCTGCGACGCGGCGGTCGTGCCGCACGCGCGGACGCACCCCCGGCCGCGGTCGACCCCCTCGAACGGATCGCGCAGCTCACCCGCGCCAACCGCGACGCGCCCGACGCCGACACCGAGGTGGAGCTCGTGCGGCTGCGCCACGAGGCGTTCGCCGCGCTCGACCGGGCACCCGTGCCCGGCTTCGAGCCGGTGCGCGCCGCCGGCGGCGGCCGCGACACCCTGCTCGAGGTCCGGCCCGACGAGCTGAGCGCCGAGACGCTGCGGGCCGCGTTCGCCGAGCAGGGCTGCCTGCTCGTGCGCAACCTCGTGCCCGAGGACCGGGTACGTCGGCTCGTCGAGGGCATCGACCGCGCGTTCGACGCGTTCGACGCCGGCCTCGCCGGCGCGCCGGTGTCCGACACCAGCCCGTGGTACGTGCCGTTCAAGCCAACGCTCGGCAAGTACCGCACGGGCGGGCGGCAGTCGTGGCTGCGCGCCGGGGGCACGATGTGGACCGCCGACTCGCCGCGGATGCTCTTCGCGCTCACGGAGCTCGTCGGCGAGCTCGGCGTGGGCACCATGATCGCCGACTACCTGGGTGAGCGGCCGGCGCTCTCGGGGAACAAGTGCACGCTGCGGCGCGTACCGGTCGACGCCGAGCTCGCGAACTGGCACCAGGACGGCGCGTTCCTCGGCGCCCACGTCCGCTCGGTGAACTTCTGGCTCTCGCTCTCCGAGTGCGGCCGCGACGCCCCCGGCATGGACATCGTCCCCCGCCGGGTCGACGAGGTCCTCGAGACGGGCACCGAGGGCGCCTTCTTCCGGTGGTCGGTGTCGCCCGACGTCGTGCGCCGGGCGGCCGGTGACACGCCGATCCTGCGCCCGGAGTTCGGCCCGGGCGACGCGCTCTTCTTCGACCACCTGTTCCTGCACCGCACGGCGGCCGAGTCCACGATGACGCGCGAGCGCTACGCCATGGAGACGTGGTTCTTCGCGCCGTCGGTGTACCCCGACGACCAGATCCCGCTCGTCTACTGACCGGCCGCGCTCCCGGATGTGGCGCCGGCGCCGCGGTCACGGGCCGGTGCACCGCGGTCGCGGCGCCGCCGCACGAGGTCCCGCGCGAACTCGTACAGCTCGACGTCGAGTGCGTTGTCGTGCGCGATCCGCTCGACGAACGCCGGGGAGACGTCGACCGGCTCGGTGCGGTTCGTGTGCTCCGGCGGGCCGAGGTCCCAGCCGAACCGTGCCGCCAACTCGGCGCAGAACGGTTCGAAGTCCTCCTGCAGCCCGACGACGTCGACCGACTCCAACCGCTCCTTCGCCCGATCCAGGTGCGCCCGGGTGAAGTCGACGCGGGTCATGCACCCGGCGATCATCTCCTCCGCCCGCAACGCGAACATCTTGACCATGTGGTTGTGCACGAGCCCGTGGAAGCGGATGTCGTCCTCGTAGATCACCTCGAGCGGCACGTCGCGGTCCGCGGGCGTGCGGGCACGGTGGTGCCGCAGGAACGACAACGTGCGCTCGACGGGCTCGCGCAGCACCGTGAAGGTCGAGAACGGCACACCCAGGACCTCGGTCGTGCACAGCGGGAAGTGCCCCGTGACGACGCGGATCTCGGAGCGCCGGGCGCGCCACCGCTCCAGCAGGTGGTCGACGAGCAGGACCGTCTCCGGCGGGCGCCCGTCGGAGGCGTCGGGGTAGACGGCCGCGTCGCCGAGATGGCGCCGGATCCGCCGGAACAGCGTCGTCCCCGCCGTCTTCTGCAGGTGGACGAAGAAGTAGCGCTGCGGCTCGCTCACCGACGACCGGCCCTCAGCGGATCCGCTTCAGGAATCCGCCTTCGGTGAACGTGAGGCCGAACTTCTCGGGCTCGGGGTCGGCGACGAACTCGCCGTGGCGCTGGAGGATCTGGCGGATCGCCTCGTGCGGCCCCGGCCCGAAGCCGGGCCACACCGGGTGCCCGTTGACGATCGTGTCCTCCACGACCACGTAGGAGCCGACCGGCACGAGCGGCGCGTAGCCCTCGAACTCGGCGACGACCCGGGCCCGTCCGGCGCGCGTCCCGATGAACACGAGCACCCGGGACCCGTCGCCGACGGCCTCGCGCACCTTCCGGAAGCCGTCCTCGGTGTGCGTCCGGGCCTGCAGGTAGGTGAGGCGCGGGTGGCGCGGGCGGTCGGCCCGCTCCTGCGCGTCGACGCTGAGCACCCGGCCGTGGCCGTACAGCTCGCACACCGACGCGAGGAACAGCGCCCGGCCGCCGTTGCCGCTGCCCACGTCCACGATCCAGTCGGGCCGGACGCGCCCGACGAGCTCCTGGTACGCGAAGAGGTCCGTCGGCGGCCGGTCGACCGGGTGACCGAGCCAGGTCGACCGCTTCCACACGAGGCTGTTCCAGTACGCCTCGACGAACGACGCCTTCAGCT
Source organism: Acidimicrobiia bacterium (assembly GCA_026002935.1). Classification (GTDB taxonomy): domain Bacteria; phylum Actinomycetota; class Acidimicrobiia; order IMCC26256; family PALSA-610; genus BPGH01. The sequence goes on along the minus strand of BPGH01000001.1, from coordinate 1,777,879 downwards.
CGTCGGGCACGAGCACCGGCCGCTCCGGGATCCCGTCGGGGCCCGTCTCGGACCGGTTCGGCACGAGCGCCCGTGCCGACATCCGCCGCGCCCGGGTGCGGCGCGCCGACAGGTTCGGCATCGCGCCGACGTACGCGATCGGCTTCATCGGTCCCGCCAGGAACCGGCCGCGCAGCTCGCGGTAGTGCTCCCCGTACGAGAAGATCTGCGTACGGCGGTCCTCGTTCTTGGCGTCGTTGGTCGTCGTTCCGCCGTGCACCTGGTGGAACGAGCCCTCGCCCAGGATCGACACGACGGTGACCCCGGGCGCGGAGCCCAGGCGCTCGAACACGTCGAGGTTCGCGTAGCCCCCGCCGGGCATCGAGAAGCTGTCGTCGAAGCCGCCGACCTGCTCCAGCAGCGAACGCGGTGCGAACAGGCAGTTGCTCTCGATGATGCCGTCGAACCAGTCCCGGTCCCCGATGAAGTGGGAGATCTCGAACAGCCGGTATCCGTCGGCCGGCCAGCGGATCCCCTCCAGCAGCTCGTCCTCGTAGGCCTGGTCGTACCCGAGCGCGACCGCCTCGGGCTGCTGCATCGGCCCGAGGTACCACTGCTGGGTCGCCACGACGGCCGGCGCGTATGCGTCGAGCCCCTTGAGCCCGTAGTGGAGCACCCCCGGGCTGAGCACGTGCGCGCCGTCGATCATCAGCGCGATCGCGCGGCCGCGCGCGAGACGGATTCCGTGGTTCAGCGCGGCCGTCGGCGACGGGAGCGCGTCGTCGCCGAGGTCGACGTAGCGGAACTCGGGACCGAAGCCCTCGACGAGCTCGGCCCCGAGCTTCTGGTCGGGCGCGGAGCCGTTCTCGAGCGCGATCACCTCGTAGTCGACGTCGTCGACACCTCGCTGGTAGGCGCGCGTGAGGGAGTGGAGCGTGCGCTTCGCCTCGCGGCGCATGTTGTAGAAGACGACGACGACCGAGAGGTCGATCGCGCCGTCGGGCGCCGGGGGCGCGAGGGGGACGCGCCGTGCGCTGCGCAGCGGCGCCGGCCGCGCCACCGAGACGGGATCGGTGCCGGCCTTGCGCCAGGCGATGCTCCACGCGTCGATCCGCTCCGGGGCGCCGCCGATCCCCCGCCGCGCCCGGAACTCGTCGACGGCGGCGCGGCACTTCGGGTCGCCGTAGCCGTCGACGACCACCGTCGCGCCGGTCGACAGCCGGTCGTACAGGCGCTCGAGCACCGTGGCCGTCGCCTCACCGAGGTCGTGGCCCAGTCGCAGCAGCGCGATCGCGTCGATCGGTGCGTCCTCGAGCGCGTCCTGGACCTCGCCCTGCACGAACCGCACCCGGTCGTCGAGGAGCCCGAAGCGAGCGAAGCCCTCGCGGACGCGGTTGAGGTCCCCGCTCAGGACCGCCGACTCGATCGTGTCGTAGGAGGGCCGGAAGGTGTCGACCACCCAGACCCGGCGGTCGGGCACCTCGTGGGCCTCCAGCCAGCCCCGCATGAAGATCGCGCCGCCCCCCGCCCCGGTGCCGACCTCGACGAGGTCCCCCTCGACGCGCTCGGCGCGTGCGGCGTCGAGCGCGAGCTCGAGCGCGTCGATGCGCGCGCGGCCCATCGTGGTGTACGGGAAGAACGCCGCCAGGCCCTTGTCGTCGGTCGCGACGCCGGCGTCCCGGAGCTGCTCGATGCGCCGGATCTGGTCGCGGCGCGTGGCCCGGGGATCCGCGAGGCGCGACGGCTCGACCGGCCGGCGCTGCGTGGCGCACTCGAGCAGGTACTCGATGCGCGCCTCGTTGTCGAGGTAGAGCTCGTCGAGGAGGGCCGACTTCAGCAGGTCGAGGTAACGGCGCGCGCCCCGCGCGATGAACCCGTCCTTGTAGCGGATCAGCGCCTGTTCGAAGATCGCGGCGTCGAGGCGGATCTCCTCGGAGAGGTGCAGGAGCTGCTCGCGCCCGGCCGCGCTCTCGAGGTGGTCGAGCAGGGCGGCGAGCTGCGGCTGGCGCCGGAGGCGGTCCTGCTCGACGACGATCGCCAGCCCGAAGTAGATCGGGATGACGACGCGGCGCAGGGGCCGGTCGTACTCGGCGACGAAGTCGTCGAGCGCGGTCATCACGCCGTTGCGCGGGCCACCCTCGGTCACGGCGTTGCAGAGCGTGGCGTTGAGGCCGCCGTTGGGCACGAGCCCCTTGCGGCCCCGCCGCATGCCGCGCCGCTCGTAGGGCTGGCGGAACTCCTCGGGGATCTGCTCGGGCGCGTAGTAGAGGTCGCGGCGCCCGTACGGCCAGCACACGTCGTGCATCACCATCACGGGCATCGGGGCGCCGGCGGCGCGCGCCGTGTTCGCGAGGTGCTTCAGCTCGTTGTAGACCGTGTACCAGTTGTGGTCGCCGTCGATGAGCGCGACGTCCATCGGCGGCAGGTGCGGCAGGACGTTGAGGCTGAGGTCGCGGTGGAACACGTACCGGCCCGGGAACCGGCGCTCGTGCTCCGAGGGGTCGAACTCGGGGAGCGGGTCGATGACGTGGAACTCGGCGTCGGGCCCGAGCGACTCGAGCACCAGCACCGTGTTCTCGCCGCGCAGCGCGCCGATCTCGACGATCCGCTTCGCCCCGGCGGCCTCGATGACCGGGGCGACGACCTTCTCCCAGAACGGGAACATGCGCCTGTGCCTCCAGCGTGGCGGGTCGCGAAAGGCTAGCCCCGGCCCGTGGTGACCGGCACCGGGGCGCGCCGGGGCGAACTCGTGCCGACAGGACGAACGGGACAGGCGAGGCGGCGCGCCGCGTCGCGTGTCACGAACCGCGCAGGCGTTCCAGCCTCGCCCGGAGGTCGGCGACGACGGCCGCGGCGTTCGGGTCCGACGCGAGGTTCGTCAGCTCGTACGGATCGTGCGCGAGGTCGAAGAGCTGCACGGATCCGTCCTCGTACTCGACGTACTTGTGCGTGCGCGTCCGGACGCCCCATGCGTCGGGCATCGCGTCGGAGTGCCCGCCGCACGCCTGCTGCTCGTCGGCCTCCTCCTCGGTCGCGTCGCCCGGGGCGCGCTGGGTGCGGCAGCCGCGCAGCAGCACCTGCTCCGGCCCCTCCCCCGGCTCGCCGCGCAGCGCACCCGCGAACGAGGTGCCGTCGAAGGTGCCGGCCGGCACCTCGATCCCGGCCCATTCCGCGATGGTCGGCGCGAGGTCCACGTTGCTCGTCAGCCGGTCGAGCGGGCCGGGCCGCACGCCCGGACCGCGCACGAGCAGCGGGACGCGCACCGACTCGTCGTACAGGTGCCCCTTGGCCACCAGGCGGTGTTCCCCGAACGAGTAGCCGTTGTCGGAGGTGTACACGACGTAGGTGTCGTCGAGGCGACCGGTGGCCTCGAGCTCCGCCAGCAGCGCGTCGACGGCCTCGTCAACCGCCTGCAGCGCCCGGCAGGTCGCGGTGTGCACGGTCGTCATCCTCCCGGGGTCGACCGGCCCGAGCCGGCTCAGCCACGGGATCGGCTCGCGCGTGTCGGTCGCGTCGAAGCTCGGCCGCGGCTCGAACGGCCGGTCCGCGCAGGCGGTCGCGTGGCGCGGCGCCGGGACCGGCAGGCCGCTCGGGCGGTCGCCGTGCGGCGCGTTGGGCGCGAGGTAGAGGAAGAACGGCTCCGAGGGATCGACGTCGCGGACGAAGTCGAGGGCCATGCGGGCGAACACGTCGGTGGAGTAGTCCTCCGGCTCCGACCCGTGTTCCACGACCTCCGCGCCGTCCTCCACGAGCGCGTAGTCGAAGTAGTGCGTCCCACCCCGGTAGCCCGCGAACCGGTCCCAGCCGGGGGGCACGTACGGGTCGCCGAACGGGAAGCCGTTGAGGTACTTGCCGATGAACGCGGTGTGGTACCCCGCGTCGTCGAGCATCGTCGCGACGGTGCTCGACTCGTCGAGGTCCTCGCCGTCGCGGAGCGTCTCGACGCCGGTGTGGTGCGCGTACTGCCCGGTGAGGAACGTCGCCCGCGACGGGCAGCACTGCGGGAGCTCGACGAACGCGTTCTCGAAGCGCGCCCAGTCGCGGCGTCCGTCGACGAGTGGCATCTGGTCGACGGAGTCGAAGCGCTGGTCGTCGGTGAGGACCACGACGACGTTGGGGAGGTCGCCGGCGGCGACCGGCTCGCCGCCGCCGCCCGCTCCGCAGCCGGCGAGCGCGAGCACCGACACGACCGGCGCCGCGGCGCGTCGCAACCCGCGGGGGATCACCGCGCGCGGCCCTTCGCGCGCCGGGCGATGGCGCGCGCCACGGAGACCTCGAGGTGCGGCAGCGCCTCGGTCGGGACCGTCCCGACGTACACCGGCTCGTTCTCGGGCGGGCGGTACGGCCCGCCCCGGTGGGCGACGTACTCGGCGTGCATCGTCTCCCAGTCGAGCCGGCGCGACGTCGCGGCTCCCCCGTGGTACTGGTGGAAGGTTCCCTCGCCGAGCACCACGACGAGCTGGGTGCCCTCCAGCTCGCACGCGCGGCGGAACAGGTCGTGGTTGACGAGCCCACCCCCCGGCAGCGTGAACTCCTCGGCGAGGCCGCCGAGCTCGCGCCAGATCGCCGCGGGCATGAAGAGCGCGCTGCTCTCGCCGATCGGGCCGAACCAGCCCCGCGCCGAGGAGCTCGCGAACGTCGAGATCTCGAACAGCCGGTACCCGTTGCGCTCCCAGTCGACGCCGGCGAGCAGCTCGTCCTCGACGCGCTGGTCGTAGCCGGACGATTCGGTCAGCTCGGAGTGCCTCGTCGCGCCGAGGTGCCAGCCGAGGGTCGCGACGACCGGACGCGGGGCGACCCCCGCGGCGCGCCGCGCCTCCCGCAGCAGGCCCGGGGAGGCCATGCGCGCGCCGTCGACGACGAGCCCGACGAGGTCCCCGGAGGCACGCGCCAGCCCCACGTTCGCGGCGTGCGCCGGGGACTGCGGCGCGTCGTCGATGCGGATGGCCGTGCACCGGAGCCCCGGGTGCGCGTGCAGGACGCGCTCGTCGAGGGGCACCGGCGAACCGTTGTCGACCACGACCACCTCGTAGTCGGCGGCACCGATGCCGCGCTGGTAGTCGGGGGCGAGCGTTCGCAACGTCCGGGGGAACTCGCGCGCCATGTCGTACACGACGACGACGATGCTCACCGAGGGCGCCACCGGCCAGAGTGTACGGTGCCGACCGGTCGCAGCCGCCGGCGCGGCGGCGGACGGGCCCGCGCTCGGGGCGACTCAGGGCTGCGCGATCCGGCGGATGCGCGAGATGCGCTCGGCCGCCCGGTTCGCGTCGTTCCCCTGGATCTGCAGGAGCTCGTCGCGGGTCGCGGCCGCGATCGCCTCGGCGTCGGCGTCGGCCGCCGCGATGCGCGCGTCCGCACCCTCGGCGAGCACCCGCTCGGCCTCCTCGACCAGCGCCGTGACCATCTCGTCCTCGGGCACGACCCGCACGACCCGCCCGCGCACGAACAGGTGGCCCTTGCCGCGGCCGGCCGCGATGCCGAGATCGGCTTCGCGCGCCTCGCCCGGTCCGTTCACCACGCAGCCCATGACCGCGACCTGCAACGGGATGTTGCGCGCCTCGAGCGCGGCCTGCGCCTCGGCCGCGACCCGGATGACGTCGACCTCCGCGCGACCGCACGAGGGGCACGCGACGAGGTCGAGCCCCTTGCGCTCGCGCAGGCCGAGCACCTCGAGCAGCGTGCGGCCCGCCTTGGCCTCCTCGACGGGGTCGGCGGTGAGCGAGAAGCGGATCGTGTCGCCGATGCCCTCCGCGAGCAGCGTCCCGATGCCGGCGACCGACTTGATCAGCCCCTGCGGCAGCGGGCCCGCCTCGGTCACCCCGAGGTGCAGCGGGTGGTCGGTCGTCTCGGCGAGCAGCCGGTACGCGTCGATCATCAGCCGCACGTCGGAGGCCTTGACGGAGATCTTCACGTCCTCGAAGCCGACTTCGCGGAACAGCCCGAGCTCGTGCATCGCCGACGCGACGAGCGCCTCCGGTGTCGCACCGCCGTGCCGGCGCGCCATCTCGGGGTCGAGCGACCCCGCGTTGACGCCGATGCGGATCGGCAGGCCGCGCGCCTTCGCCTCGCGGGCGACGAGCTTGATGTGCGCCGGCTTGCGGATGTTGCCCGGGTTCAGCCGCAGCGCGTGCACCCCGGCCTCCATGGCGGCGAGCGCGAGCTCGTGGCGGAAGTGGATGTCGGCGACGACGGGCACCGGCGAGCGGGGCACGATCTGCGCGAGCCCCTCGGCCGCGGCCTCGTCGTTGCAGGTGCAGCGCACGATGTCGGCGCCGTTGGCGGCGAGCGCGTAGATCTGGGCGAGCGTGCCCTCGACGTCGGCCGTCTTCGTGGTCGTCATCGACTGCACGGTCACCGGCGCGTCGCCGCCGACCGCGACGCTGCCGACCGTCACCTGCCGCGTGCGGCGCCGCTCCAGCACGCACCCAGGTTAGGCACCGACGGAGCCCGATCCCTCCTCGACCGGGGCGGCACCGCCGCGCCGGCCCCCGGCGGCCGGCGACGACGGCGACGGATCCCACGCGTGCGAGGTGGGGTCCGGCGCGGACGGAAGGGACGCGCGTGGGGGCATGCTCCCGGTGGCGGCCGTCGATCGCGCCTCGAGGCGGTCCTTCCACGCGAGCACCGGCCGTTCGATGCACCACCACGACACGATCGTGGCGATCGCGGCGAGCGACAGGCCGGTAGCGACCCGGGCAGGCGCCGACCAGCCCGCGCCGTAGCGCTGGACGCCCGTGAACACGGGGAGGTGCCAGAGGTAGAGCCCGTAACTGACCCGGCCGATCGCCCGCAGGGACCTCGCCGCGAAGAGACGCGCCCCCCACCACCCGCCGTGCAGGACCCCGAGGACCACCGCCGCGGCGGCGACGGCGACCACCGTGAACCCGCCGAGGTAGTACGCGGGGCTGTCGACGGGCACGACGGCGGCGAACACCGCGACGAGCGCGAGGCCCGCCGTCGCCACCACCGGGACCGACCGGGCCACGACCGGGCCGCGCGACCACACGAGCGCGGTCAACGCGCCGATCAGCAGCGAGTCGGCCCTCGTGTCGGTCCGGACGTAGAGCGGCAACCACCCGGCCCCCTGACGCCAGAGGATCGCGCGGTGCAGGGCCACGGCGACGGTCGCGGCGACCAGGAGCGCCGGGAGGAGCGCCCGCGGGCGCCGGCGGCCCGCGAACAGCGCCACGAGGAACGGCCACACCAGGTAGAACTGCTCCTCGACCGCCAGCGACCACATGTGCCCCAGCCCCTCGGCCACGTACAGCTCGGAGGCGATCTTCCAGTTCGAGTAGTAGAAGAGGATCGACAGCAGCGAGGAGCGTTCGAGGCCCGCGGGGAGCCCGGCGACCGCGGCGTAACCGAGGTGGGCGCCGAGGAGCACGAAGAGCGCCGGCAGCAGGCGCAACGCGCGGCGGCGGAAGAACCCGCCGAACCGGATCGCACCCGTGTGCTCCTGCTCGCCCAGCAGCAGCGAGGTGATGAGGAACCCGCTGAGGACGAAGAACAGGTCGACCCCGAGGAACGAGCCCGCGAGGGGCGCACCGTCCTCCCACGCCGGGACGAGCAGCTCGAGGTGGCGCCAGACGATCAGCGCGACGGCGACACCGCGGATCCCGTCGAGCGCAGGGACGTGAGACATCCTCCGTCCCGCACGAGGATGTACCCGACCCAACCGCTCTCCCTCCCCCATCCATCCCGGGGGCCGAGTCCCGGTGGGGCGCGCAGTCTGCCACGGCGCGCGCGGGATCCGGAAGGGTGAGAGCGCACCCGTTGGCGCACGGGCGCGCGGTCGCTCAGTACGGGTTCTGGATCGGGTCGGTGATGTCGAGGAACAGGCTCGACAGGAAGATGAGACCGAGGACGGCGACGACGGCGGCGGTCACGGGGAGGAGCTTCGTCACGTCGACCCGGACCCGCCGGCGCGTGATCGCCGACGCGACCGCCTCGTAGGTCGCGATCGCGATGTGCCCGCCGTCGAACGGCAGCAGCGGCACGAGGTTGAAGATCCCGACGAACACGTTGATCGCGACGAGGAGGAAGACCGCGTTCTCCCAACCGGCCTGCACGGCCTGCACGCCGAGGCGCACCCCGCCGACCGGCGACAGGAACCGGTCGGCGTCGTCGCCGGCGCCCGCACCCTCGTCGCCCTCGCCGCCCGCACCGACGACCGCGTCCACGTACTCGGCGATCCCCGCCGGGGAGAACCGTTCGCCGAGGGCCTGCACGGATGCGACCCCCAGGCCCCACACCTGGCGCGGGCCCTCGACGAGGGCCTCGGGGAGCGAGACCCCGGGGACGTGGGGCGCCGGCGAGATCCCCGCGCGGCCGACGCCCTCGACGGTCTCGGGCGTCACCGAGAGGTCGACGAGGCGCCCGCCGCGCTCGACGACGAAGACCACCTCCTCGCCGGCGAGCGGCTGCACGACTCGGCTGACGTCGGCCCACTCGTCGATCGGCTCCCCGTCGATCGACACGATCCGGTCGCCCTCCTGCAGGCCCGCGCGCTCGGCCGGCGAGCCGGCGAGGACGTGGTCGACGGTCGTGGTCGGGTAGGCCTCGTCCCAGTTCCCGTCGAGGACGAGCAGCGTCATCATCAGCACGGTGGCGAGCGCGAAGTGCATCAGCGAGCCCGCCGACGCGACGAGCACCTTCGCGGGATACGGCTTCGATCGGTAGGCGCGCGGTTCGTCGGCGGGCGGGACGTCCTCGACGTTGGTCATCCCGACGATCCGGCAGTAGCCGCCCAGCGGGATCGCCTTGACGCCGTACTCCGTCTCGCCCCGGCGCACCGACCACACCCGGGGCCCGAACCCGACGAAGAACTCCGTCACCTTCATGCCGGTGCGCTTGGCGGTGACGTAGTGCGCGAGCTCGTGCAGGAAGATGATGACCGGGAGCGCGAGGATCGCGACGACCCACGTGAGCGCCTGCGGGAAGACGATCGCGTAGACGACGAGCACCGCGGCGGCGAGCGCACCCCACACGATCGGCCGCATCAGCGGCACATCGACCTGCTCCAGCGGATCCTTCACGGGTGGCTCCTCCGTTCGACCGCGGCGACCGCGCGCTCGCGCGCGACCCGGTCGGCTTCGAGAACGTCGGCGACCTCATCGGCGTTCCCGGTACCGCGATCCAGGACTTCGGTGACGATCCCGGCGATATCGGTCCAGCGGACCCGCCCGGCGAGGAAGGCCTCGACGGCGACCTCGTTCGCCGCGCTGAGCACCGCCGGCGCCGAGCCCCCGGCACGCCCGGCCGCGTAGGCGAGATCGAGGCAGCGGAACGTGGCGCGGTCGGGCGGCTCGAACGTGAGCGCACCAACCTTCTCCCAGTCGACCGCGCCGAACGGCTCCGCCAGGCGCGCCGGCGCACCCAGGGCGAGCCCGATCGGGAGCCGCATGTCGGGCATCGAGCACTGGGCGACGGTCGCGCCGTCGGTGAACTCCACCATGCCGTGCACGATCGACTGCGGGTGCACGACGACGTCGATCGCGTCGTAGTCGACACCGAACAGCTCGTGGGCCTCGATCACCTCCAGGCCCTTGTTCATCAGGGTCGACGAGTCGATCGTGATCTTCGCGCCCATCCGCCACGTGGGGGTGTGCGAGGGCGTCGGCCGGGGTGACCCCCGCCAGGTCGTCGAGGGTGCGCCCCCGGAACGGGCCGCCGCTCGCGGTCAGCACGATGCGGCGCACCTCACCGGGTCGCCCGGCCCGCAGCGCCTGCCAGATCGCAGAGTGCTCCGAGTCGACCGGCACGATCTCGCCGCCCCCGGCGGCACGCGCCTTCGCGACGACCGGGCCCCCGGCGATGAGGCTCTCCTTGTTGGCGAGCGCCAACCGCTTGCCGGCCCGCAACGCCGCGATCGTGGCCGGCAGGCCGGCGAACCCGACGACCGCGTTGAGCACGACGTCGGCCTCCGCGAGCGCGGCCAGCTCCGACAGCGCGGCGTCGTCGGCACCGGCGCGCGCGAGCTCGGCCGGCACGCCGAAGCGCGCGCGCTGGCGCTCGAGCAGGTCCACGTTGCGGCCCGCGGCCAGCGCGACGACGTGGAACTCGTCCGGGTGGCGGGCGATCACGTCGAGCGCCTGCGTCCCGATCGATCCGGTCGACCCGAGGACGGCGACGCCGCGCGACATCACCCCAGCCTACGGCCCGCCCGGGCGCGCCGCCGCACCACTGGCCGGATCAGAGGAGGTTCAGGTGCAGGGCCAGGAAGTACCCGACCGGCAGGCAGAACAGGAGCGAGTCGAACCGGTCGAGCACGCCGCCGTGGCCGGGGAGCAGGGAGCCGAAGTCCTTGATCCCGAGGTCGCGCTTCAGCATCGACTCGCACAGGTCGCCGAGGAACGCGGCCGCGGCGACGAACAGGCCGAGCACCACCGACCGTGCGGGGCTCCACGGGTGGATCTGGCCGACGAGCAGCCACCCGACGACCACCGCGGCGACCATCCCGGCGAGGGTCCCCTCGAACGACTTGTTCGGCGAGACGCTCGGCGCGATCGGGCTCTTGCCGAACTGCGAACCCACGAAGAACCCGAAGACGTCGTACGCGATCGTGCACAGCACCACGCCGAGCAGGAGCCCGACGCCGTCGTCGCCGGCGAGCAACAGCCCCGCGAAGCCGCCGAGTCCGCCGACGTAGGCGAACGACAGCACGGTCGTCGCCACCCCGAGGAGCGGCCGCCCGGGCGTGACCTCCCACAGGAACCACAGCATCGCGAACACGACGACCAGCCCCGAGAACACCGGGTACGCGCCCACGCCGAACTCCCGCGCCGCGACCGGCAACGCCGCGGACGCGACGAGGGCCAGCAGCGACGCCGGCCGGAACCCGCGGGCCTGGAGCGCCGCGGAGAACTCCACGCTGCCCAGCCCCACGACCGCGGCCGCGAGCAGCGCCGTCCAGAACGTGCCCCGGCTGAAGCACACCAGCGCGACGACGGCGACCGCCGCGGCGGTGAGCACGGCCGTGGGAAGGTCGCGCGCCGCGACGGGGCCCGGGGGCGAGAGCTCACCGGGCTCGCGCGGCTCGGACGCGCGGGCGCGCGGCGTCGCGGCCGCGGGCGGCGGCTCGGTCACCATCGTGCGGGCGGCCCGTCCGCGCGCGGTGCGCCGCCGGCGCTGCGCGAGCTCCTGCTCGAACGCGTCGTCGTCGTCGACGACCCGTGCGCTCGCGAGTGCACCGAGGCCGGCCGTCTCCCCGGTCAGCTCGGTGAGCTCGTCGTCGGCGAAGTCCGCCTCCGCCCAGTCGGCGCCCTCGGCGCGAAAGCGCGGCTGGCTCCCCGTGAACGAGCTCCATGCCTCGAGCTCCTCGTCGTCGGGCTCGGCGTCGAGGTCGTCGGCGAAGATGGCCGGCACCGCGCCCGTCGGCGGCTCCGTCCAGTGCGGCAGCGGCGGCACCTCCCCCGTCGGCGGCTCGCCGGCCGGGCCCGGCGGCGGCTCGTCGCCCGCCGCCGAGGCCGCCCAGGTGGGCCCGCCCTCCGGGAAGCGGCGCACCCGCCCCGCCGGGCGGGCGGGCGGCGCGGCGTCCGGGTCCGTGTCCCGTCCCTCGCCCTGCTCGCCCAGCGCGGCCCGCGCCTCCTCGGCGCCCAGGATCCGGACCCCCTCGAAGGGCGTCGCCTCCCGCCGCTCGTCGTCGCGTTCGTCACTCACCGTGCGTCCTCCCCGGCGTCGTCGGCGGCCCGCCCGGGCTGCCCGCCCGCCGGCCGCCGCGCCACCCGTGCGACCGCGGCGCGGTCAGACCTCGAGCAGCTCCTTCTCCTTGTGCGCGAGCATCGCGTCGATCTCGGCGACCACGTCGTGCGTCAGCTTCTCGAGATCCTTCTCGATCCGGTCGAGCTCGTCGCGGGAGATCTCGCCGTCGCGCTCGAGGTGTTCGAGCTCCTGGCGGGCGTGGCGCCGCACGTTGCGGACCGCGACGCGGCTCTCCTCCGCGCGCGCCTTCACGACCTTGACGAGCTCCTTGCGGCGGTCGGCGGTCAGCTCGGGGAACGTGAGCCGGATCACCGAACCGTCGTTCGACGGCGTCACCCCGAGGTCGGAGGCCTGGATCGCCTTCTCGATCGCCTTGATGGCGGCCTTGTCGTAGGGGGCGATCACGAGCACGCGGGGCTCGGGCACGGTGAACCCGGCGAGCTGCTGCAACGGGACCTCCGAGCCGTAGTAGTCGACCTTCAGCTTCTCGACGAGCGCCGGGGTCGCGCGACCCGTCCGCACCGCCCCGAACTCGTCCCGCAGGTGCAGCACCGCCTTGTGCATCTTGTCCCGGGCCTCGTCGACCTTCGGATGGCTCACTGACCCTCCTTCGAGTGGACGAGCGTGCCGATCGGCTCCCCCACCAACGCCTTCATGATGTTCCCGGGCTGGGTGACGTCGAAGACGATGATCGGGAGCTCGTTGTCCATGCAAAACGTGATGGCGGTCGAGTCCATCACCTTGAGCCCGCGGTTGAGGACCTCGAAGTGGCTCACGGCGTCGAGCTTCACCGCGTCGGGGTGCGTGCGCGGGTCGGCGCTGTAGACGCCGTCCACCCCGGAGTGCGTCCCCTTGAGCACGGCCTGCGCCCCGATCTCCGCCGCACGGAGCGCCGCGGTCGTGTCGGTCGTGAAGTACGGGTTGCCGGTACCCGCCGCGAAGATGACCAGCCGGCCCTTCTCCAGGTGGCGGATCGCGCGCAACGGGATGTAGGGCTCCGCGACCTGCGCCATCGTGATCGCCGTCTGCACCCGGGTCGGCTGGCCGAGCGCCTCGAGCGCGTCCTGGAGCGCGAGCGCGTTGATGACGGTCGCGAGCATGCCCATGTAGTCGGCACGGGCGCGGTCCATCCCCCGCGTCGCGCCGCTCATGCCGCGGAAGATGTTGCCGCCCCCGACCACGATCGCGATCTCGACACCGAGATCGGCCCGGGCCTTGGTGACCTCCTCCGCGATCCGCTGGACGACCGCGGCGTCGATCCCGTACCCGGTCGCGCGGTCGGCGAACGCCTCGCCCGAGAGCTTCAGCACCACCCTGCGGTAGCGGCTCTCGGGCATCAACGACTCCTTCCGCGGCCGTCACGGGGCGCCACCCGGCGCGCCCGCCTCACTCCTCGCCGATCTTGACCCGCGCGAAGCGCCGGACGGTCGCCTGACCGCCGAGCCCTTCGAGCAGCTTCGCGACGGTCGTCTTCTGGTCCTTCACGAAGGGCTGCTCGAGGAGCGCGACCGTCTTGAAGAAGCCGTTGAGCTTGCCCTCGACGATCTTCGGCAAGGCCTGCTCGGGCTTGCCCTCCTCGCGGGTCTGCGCCTCGAGCACCGCCCGCTCGCGCTCGACCTCGTCCGCCGGCACGTCGGCGCGCGACACGTAGCGCGGCGCCGCGCTGGCGATGTGCAGGGCGATGTCGTGCGCGACCTCGCGCGCCCGCGCGTCGGAGGGGTCGACGCCGCCGAGCTCGACGAGCACGCCGACGACGCCGCGCTCGTTCTGCACGTGCTTGTAGCCGTCGAGCAGGCCGTCGGCCGTCTCGAACCGCACGACGCGCCCGAGCTGGATCTTCTCGCCGAGCGTGCCCGACAGCCCCTTCACGAACTCGTCGACGGTGCCGCCCTCGTACGGCTTCGCCGCGAGGTCGTCGTCGCCCTCGGCGGCGACGAGGCGCGTGAGCCCGTCGAGCGCCTTCTTGAACACGTCGCCCTTGGCGACGAAGTCGGTCTCGCAGTTGAGCTCGACGAGCGCGGCGACGCCCCCGTCGACGAGCACCTCGATCGCGCCCTCGTCGGCCTCGCGCCCGGCCCGCTTCGCGGCACCCGCGATGCCCTTCTCGCGCAGCCAGGTCTTCGCGGCCTCGAGGTCGCCGCCCGTCTCCTCGAGCGCGCGCTTGCAGTCCATCATCCCGGCGCCGGTCAGCTTGCGCAGCGCGGCGACGTCCTTCGCGGAGATCTCGGTCATCGTCCCGTCCACTCAGCCTGCGGCCTCGGCCGCCGTCCCGGCACCGCTGCCCTCCTCGGCGGGGGCCGCGCCGTCCTGCCCGGCGCGCCCGGCGGCCTTCGCCGCCGCCGCCTCCCGCGCCCGCGCCTCGATCTCGCGCTGCTTGGCGGCCGCCGCGGCACGGGCCTCCGCCTGGCGGCGCTGGAACTCGGCCTCCTCCTCGGGCGTGCGGGGCGGCGGCGCCGCCGGCCGGACGTCCTCGGCGCGGGTGCCGGGCCGGGCGCCGCGCCGCTGCGCGAGGTGCTTGCCCTCGATGATCGCGTCGGCGACGACGCGGCACATGAGCTGCGCGGAGCGGATCGCGTCGTCGTTGCCGGGGATGACGTAGTCGACGATGTCGGGGTCGCAGTTCGTGTCGACGACCGCCACCACGGGGATCCGCAGCCGGTTCGCCTCGGTGACGGCGATGTGCTCCTTCTTCGTGTCGATGACGAAGATCGCCGAGGGCACGCGCTCGAGGTTCTTGATGCCGCCGAGGTTGCGCTCCAGCTTCGCGAGGTCACGGCGGACCTTGAGCGCCTCCTTCTTGGGCATCTGGTCGATCTCGCCGCTGTCGACGACCCGCTGGAGCTCGCGCAGCTTCGACACGCGCGAGTGGACCGTCTGGAAGTTGGTCAGCATGCCGCCGAGCCACCGGAAGTTGACGTACGGCATGCCGCAGCGGCGTGCCTCGCGCTCGATCGGCTCCTGCGCCTGCTTCTTGGTCCCGACGAACAGCACGGTGCCGCCGTCGGCGACGGTGTCGCGCAGGAAGCGGTAGGCGGTGTCGATCCGCTCCAGCGTCTGGTGCAGGTCGACGATGTAGATGCCGTTGCGCTCCCCGAAGATGAAGCGGCGCATCTTCGGGTTCCAGCGCCGGGTCTGGTGGCCGAAGTGGACTCCGGCCTCCAACAGCTGCCTCATGGTCACGACGGCCACGGCCGTGCTCCTCCCCTGGTTCGTCTTCCGCCCGCGCGAGCGCCGGCCGGTGCGGTCCGGGGCGGCGCCACCTCGGGGTGCGGGCGTGCTGAGTCGGTCTGGATCGGTCCTCGGGGGCCGCGGCGCGGGGGCCGGGCCGACCGGCAGTGTAGCCCCGGGGGCCCGCCGCCCCCGGGGCCGGTCGGCCACCCGCGCGGCCCGCGGCCCGTCGTCGCCGGGGAGGCCGGGCGCGCCGCGCCGGGCCGGGGCGTGACCGCGGGCCCGTCAGGGCACGGGGGCGGGGGCCGGGTACGGGACCGCGAGGGTCTCGATCCCCGCGATCACCGGCGGGACCACCTCGCCGGCGAAGATCTCGGCGACGGCGCGGCACGGCGGCGCCCGGCCCTCGAGCGCCGCCCGGACCACCCGCAGCGTCCGGGCGTGGGCGGTCACGCCGCCGTGCGCGTCGAGCGGGCTGCCCGTGTCGACGACCGTGTGGGTCGCGCCGTCCGTCGTCGCCAGGTCGGCCGGCACGACGACGTCCCACAGCGAGCCGATCGTCGTGAGGCGCACGTCGTCCGGCAGCGGCGCGTCCCGCAGGCGCCGCATGAGGTCGGACTCCTCGGCGAGGTCGGCGATCGCCGGCGCGTGCGGGTCGGGGAACCGGCCGCCCGCGACGGCCTCGGCGAGGACGACGGCCAGGTGCCCCGCCCGGGCGGGGTCGAGGCGCTCGACGAGGTACGAGGCGAGCGGCGCGCCCTCGAGCGGGGACGCGATCGTGACGACGTTGCCGATCGGCGGCAGCGTCGGGTCGTCCGGGTCGTACAGGAGCTTCAGGAAGGCGAGGACGACGACCCCGCCGTGGGAGTGGGCGATCAGGTCGACCGGACGGCCCGGCTCGGCACGCTGGCGGGCGCGGAGCTGCTGGGCGAGGCGCGCCGCGGAGGTGAGCGTCGGGGCGTACGTGTCGGCCGCGCGGTAGGGCCCGCCGTCGGGCGCGTAGGAGAACCAGCTCGCGTCGGCCGGCTCGTAGCCGAGCAGCTCGAGGGGGAGGTCGAACGTGCGCCCGCCCGGCCCCGACTCGCTGTCGAGGCCGCCGACCAGCACGACCCCGTTGCCGGACCCGCCGGTCCCGTCCGCGGGCGGCGCACCCCGACCGCAGGTGCGGGCGTCGGCGTACCACGCCGCCAGGCCGCGCACCCCGGCGAGCCCGAGCCGCACCCAGCTGACGATGGGCAGCCCGGGCCACGCCTGGCGGAGGTGCGTGAAGAGGTACCCCAGCCCGGGCGAGAACGGCGCGACCGCCTCGCCCACGAACCGGGTCACCGCGTCGAACGCCGCGAGCGCGCCGCCGACGAGGCCGGCCAGGAGGCTGCGGCGCTCGGCGGCGACGCTGTAGCCGTAGGGCGCGACCGTCGGCGCGAGCGCGACGACCTCGGCGAGGTCGACCGGCGAGAACAGCACCATCGGGTCGACGTAGGTCTCGCCCACCCGCAGGCCGAAGTGGACGGCCCCGCCGCCGTGCTCGCCGAAGTGCGCCGCGCCCGGCCCGTGCCCGCCGCCACCGCTGGTGCCGACGACCTGCCCGGCCGCCACCCGCGTCCCCTGGCGCACCGCGACGGTCGCGAGGAACGAGTAGGACGTGCGCAGCCCGCCCTCGTGCGCCACGCTCACGTGCAGCGTGTCCGCGATCGTCCCCGCGAACACGACCGTGCCGTCGGCGGCGGCGCGCACGGCGGTGCCGTCGGGCGCCGCGAGGTCGACGCCGCGGTGGCCGGCGCCGTACGCGGAGGAGGGGGGCTCGAAGCCGCGCAGCACCCGGCCCTCCACCGGCCGCACCCAGCTGCCCGCGGGCGCGGTCCGTGCCGGGTCGGCGGACGCCGGCGCGGCCGGGGCCACGAGGGCCACGGCGAGCACGATCGCGACGGACAGGGCCGGGGTGGGGCGCGGCGCCACGGTGCCTCCCGAGCTGCACGGGTGCAGGGACTCGGGGAAGCCGCGGGCGAAGCGCCGCGAACGCTACCGGAGGGGACGAACCGTGTCGAGCGCCCGCGCCCGGGCGGCGGCCGCGGCAGGGCCGCGGCGCGGGGGCCTCAGGTGACGATGCCGCGCTCGGGCATCGGCTCCGACAGGCGCGACCGCAGCTGGAAGATGGCCTTCGTGTGGATCTGGCACACGCGGCTCTCGGTGACACCGAGGACGCTGCCGATCTCGGCGAGCGTCAGGCCCTCGTAGTAGTAGAGCGTCAACACCAGCCGCTCGCGGTCGGGCATCCGGTTGATCGCGTCCGCGAGGACCTGGCGCATCTCCTCCGACTCGAACGCCTCGACCGGGTCGTGGCCCGAGCCGGCGATGGTGTCCCCCACGGTGGAGCCCGCCCCCCGGTCGGAGCCGGCCGACAGCAGCTCGTCGAGGGCGACCACACCCACGAAGCTGATCTGGCCGAGGACCGCGGCGAGCTCCTCCTCGGTCATGTCGAGCTCGGCGGCGACCTCCTTGTCGTCAGGGGTGCGGCGCAGCTCGTTCTCGAGCTTCGAGTAGGCCCGTTCGATGGCGCGGGCCTTGGCGCGCACGGAGCGGGGCACCCAGTCGATCGACCGGAGCTCGTCGATGATCGCGCCCTTGATCCGGCTGATCGCGTAGGTCTCGAACTTGTAGCCGCGGGCGGGGTCGAACTTGTCGATCGCGTCGATCAGCCCGAAGATCCCGTAGCTGACCAGGTCCGACTGCTCGATGTTGTGGGGCAGGCCGGCGGCGACCCGCCCGGCGACGAACTTGACGAGCGGCGAGTAGTGCAGGATGAGGCGTTCCCGCGCCTCACGGGTGCCGTGACGCTTGTACTCCTGCCAGAGCTCGGCGATGGTCGCCGGGGACTCTTCCACCGGGCCGCCCGCTTCCGTCACGCACGGGGGTGCGTCGATTCGTACACCCTCTTCAGTCGGTCACGAGTCACGTGAGTGTAGACCTGCGTCGTGGCGACGTCGGCGTGACCCAGGAGCTCCTGCACCACCCGCAGATCGGCACCACCGTCGAGGAGATGGGTCGCGAAGGCGTGCCGCAGGGCGTGCGGGTGGAGGCGGCGGCCGTCGGGGAGCGGGAGGCGCTCCAGGATGCGCCGGAGGTCGCGGGGCGTGCAGCGCCGGCCCCGGGCGTTCAGGAACAGGGCGTCGGTGGGCTCGACGAGGAGCTCGGGGCGCCCGGAGCGCAGGTAGGCGGCGACGGCGTCCCGGGCGGCGTCGTGGAGCGGGAGCCGCCGGACCTTCGAGCCCTTGCCGAGCACCGTGACGCTGCGGCGGCGCAGGTCGACGTCGCCGACGTCGAGCCCGCAGCACTCGGCCACCCGCAGGCCGCACCCGTACAGCAGTTCGAGGACCGCCAGGTCCCGCCGGGCCCGCGCGCCCCCGGCCCCGGCGGCCGTGGCGAGGAGGGCCGCGGCGTCCTCGACGCGCGGCACCCGCGGCAGCCGCCGCCCCCCCTTCGGCGTGTGCAGGTCGGCCGCCGGGTCGCGCGCGAGGACCCCCTGGCGGCGCAGGTGGCGTACGTACGCCCTGACCGCGGCCGCCTTGCGGGCCGTCGTGGCCCGCGCCAGCTTCCGGGTCTGCAGGTACGCGAGGTAGCGGCGCAGGACCCGGTGGTCGAGCGCGCCCGGTTCGGGGCAGCCGCCCCGTTCGCACCAGCCGACGAACTCGCGGACGTCGTGCTCGTACGCGCGCCGGGTGTGCGTGCTGCGCGACGCGAGCGTCGCAACGAACGCACCGACGTCGTGGGCCACCCCACGACGGTACCGGGCGCGACGGACGCCCCCGCGGCTCCCCGCGCCGCTGCGTACGATCCTGCCATCCTGGTGCCCGGGCGGACGACCGAGAGGACCGACGTGAGACGCTCGCGGGCGGCACGGGCCGCGTGGGTGGCCGTCGCGCTCGCGACACTCGCCGGCGCCTGCTCCTCGGGCGACCCGGGCGGGGAGCGCGCAACACGCGCCGCGCCGGGCGCACCGAACGTCGTGGTCGTGTACCTCGACGACCTCGACGTCGCGTTGCTCGAGGACAACCTCGACGTGCTCCCGTCGATCCGCGAGCACCTCGTCGAGCGCGGCACCCGGTTCACCAACGCGTTCGTCGTGGACTCGGTGTGCTGCCCGTCGCGGGCGACGATGCTGCGCGGCCAGTACGACCACAACCACGACGTCCGCGGCAACGCGGCGCCGCACGGCGGCTTCGCGCGGTTCCACGAGCTCGGGCACGAGGACTCGACGGTCGCGACCTGGCTGCAGGACGCGGGCTATGCCACCGGCCTGTTCGGCAAGTACCTGAACGGGTACCCCGACGGCGTCGAACCCACCTACGTCCCGCCGGGGTGGGACGACTGGGTGAGCGTGATCCGTGGCAACGGGCACCGCGGGTTCGGCTACACGCTCAACGTCGGTGGCACGCTCGAACGCCACGGGGACTCGCCCGGCGACTACCTCGTCGACGTGCTCGCCGGCCACGCCTCGGACTTCGTGACCGAGCGGGCCGGTGACGCGCCCTTCTTCGCGCTCGTGTCGCCGTACGTCCCCCACCTGCCCGCGGTCGGGCCGCCCCGCTACGCGGACGCACACGCGGATGCCGCGGCGCCGCGCCCGCCGTCGTTCGGTG
The DNA here is from genome assembly GCA_026002935.1 of Acidimicrobiia bacterium. GTDB lineage: Bacteria > Actinomycetota > Acidimicrobiia > IMCC26256 > PALSA-610 > BPGH01. Next base: position 1,758,392 of record BPGH01000001.1, on the reverse strand, counting down.
AGCCCGACGTGTCCGACAAACCCGCGTTCGTCCGCAACCAGGCGCCGCTCGACGACGTCACGATCGCGTGGCTCGACTCGGTGTACCGCCGCCAGCTCCGCACGATGCGCGCGGCCGACGACCTCGTCGGCGAGGTGGTCGCGGCGCTGGAGCGCACCGGCGAGCTCGACGAGACGTACCTGGTGCTCACGTCGGACAACGGGTTCCACCGCGGCCAGCACCGCCTGCGGGCCGGGAAGCTGACGGCCTACGACGAGGACGTGCGCGTCCCGCTCGTCGTGCGGGGACCCGGCGTCCCCGCGGGCGGCACGGCCGACGAGATCGTGCTCAACACCGACCTCGCGCCCACGTTCGCGGACCTCGCCCGCGCACCGGTGCCCGACTTCGTCGACGGCCGGTCGTTCGCGCCGCTGCTGCGCGGCGAACGGCCGGCCACGTGGCGGGAGGCCTTCCTCGTCGAGCGCTACGACGACGACGTGACCGCGGCGCTCGGCGCGGGCGCGGCGGCCGCCGCCGGCGACGACGGCGAGGGCACCGGGCCGGCGGGCGGCGGGGGCCCGGGCGGCGGGGGCCCGGGCGGCGGGGCCCCGCTCCCGCCGCCGGACGGCGACGCCGGTCCGATCCCGTCCACGATCACGGTCTCGCTGACCCCCGCCTACTTCGCGCTGCGCACCCGGGACCACCTCTACGTCGAGTGGGGCAACGGCGACGTCGAGCTCTACGACCTGCGCGCCGACCCCTACCAGCTCGACAACCGGGCCGGGACCGCGCCGCCGGAGCTGCTCCGGGCGTTCGCGGACCGGCTCGCCGAGCTGAAACGGTGCGCCGGCGCGGGGTGCCGGACCGCCGAGGACCGGCCCGCCCCCCGATGAGCCGGGCCCGCGCCCCGGGACCGCCGGCGCCGACGGAGGCCCCCGCCCCGCCCGGCGGCCTCCCCGGCGACCGCTCGGCGCGGGCCGCCCTCGCCGTGTTCGCGGGCGTCCTCGCCGTCGCGTTCGTGCTCGAGGTGTACCTCGGCCGCCGGCAGTGGTTCTCACGGGACGAGTGGGCGTTCCTCGCCGGGCGCGAGATCGGCGACGTGCGCGACCTGTTCCGCGACCACAACACGCACTGGACGACGCTGCCCGTCGTCGCGTACCGGCTCATGTGGACGGTGTTCGGGCTGCGGACGTACCTGCCCTACACGGCGATGGCGGTCACCGCGCACCTCACGTGCGCCGGGCTGCTGCGGGTCGTGATGCGGCGGGCGCAGGTGGCCCCGTGGACGGCGACCGCCGCGGCCTCCCTGTTCGCGCTGTTCGGCGCGGGCGAGAGCAACGTCGTGTGGGGGTTCCAGGTCGCGTTCACGGGCGCGCTCGCCCTGGGGCTCGCGCACCTGCTGCTCGCCGACCACGACGGACCGCTCGGGCGGCGCGACGCGCTCGGCGTCGCGTCCGGGATCGGGGCGCTCGCGTGCTCGGGGGTCGGCATCGTGATGGCCGGGGCGGTGACGCTCTCGACCCTGCTGCGCCGCGGCTGGCGCGCCGCCGCGTTCCACGGCGGGGCGCTCGCCGCAACGTACGCCACGTGGTGGCTGGCGATCGGACGCGAGGGGTTCGGCGAGGACGAGCGCGACGCGCCGATCGCCGACGTCGCCGCGTTCGCCGCGCACGGGCTGCGCGCGGCGTTCGGCGCGCTGGGCCAGGTCCCGGGCGTCGGCCTCGTGCTCGCGGTGATCCTGGCGATCGGCCTGCCGCTCGCGTGGGCGCCGCTCGGCCGCGACCGCCTGCGGCGCGAGGCGCCGCCGGTCGTGTCGCTCGCGCTCGCCGCGCCGGCGTTCCTCGTCGTGAGCGGCACCGGGCGCGTCGAGCTGCTCGGCGCCGAGTACGCCCGCACCGGCCGGTACGTCCACGTCGTCGCGGCGCTGCTGCTGCCCGCTCTCGCCGTCGCGCTCGACGCGATCCGCGTGCGCCTCGGCCGGGCCGGACCCGTGGTGGTCGTCCTCCTCGTCGTCGCGATCCCGGGGAACGTGGCCGCGCTCGCCCAGTGGGCCGACGAGGGCGCGCCGATCGCCCGGCGGTACCGCCACCTCGTCCTCGCGATCCCCCGCGACCCGCTCGCGGCCGAGGTGCCCCGCGGCGTGCGGCCCGACACGAACCACGAGGACGCGGCGGAGATGACGCTCGGCTGGCTGCTCGACGGGGTCCGCTCGGGCCGCCTGCCCGACCCCGGCCCGAGCTCGCCGCGGGAGCGGGCCGAGATCGCGTTCCGGCTGTCGTTCCTCCAGACGACGCCCCGGACCCCGCCCCGGGACTGCGAGCCGCTCGTCACGCCGGTCACCCGCACCCTGCGGCCCGGCGACCGCGTCCGCTTCCGGCCGACGCTCGACCGCAAGGCGACGAAGCTGCGGGTCACGTCGCTCGACCCCCCGCGCACGCGCCTCGTGTTCGAGCCCGTGCACGGGACGGTGCTGACCGCGACCCGCGGGCCGGTGCGGGTCGAGCTCGCGTCGGAGCTCGTCTTCTTCCCGGTCGAGCTGTGCCGGCCGGCGGGATGAGCGGGACGCGGGCGCGGCGCGGCGGGCTGACACCCCCGGTGAATGAGGTGCGCGAACGGGACACGGGTGCCGGATCCGCCCCGGCCCGTCCTTGATCCCGCCACGCCCTGCATCTAGCGTCCGCCGGACGGTGTCCGGGTCGTCGGGAGGGTCCGGGTGCGCGCCAGCCGAGCGTTCCTCACGGTCACGGCCGCCGTGCTCGCGTCGACCGTCCTGGCGTCGTGCGTGTTCCCGACACCACCGCCGGGGGATCCCGTCCCGTCGCTCACCCTGACCGCGCTCGACGAGGGCGCCGGGGTCGTGACCGTCACCGCGACGCCCGCGAACTTCACCCCCGGGGAGGTCCAGTTCCGGCTCGACTCGGGGTCGACCCCGATCGCCGTCGACAGGTCGGCACCGTTCACCGTGACGCTCTACACCGCCGAGCACCGCGCCGGCGCGCACACGGTGCACGCGCTCGGCATCGGTGGCGGGTACCTCGTCGGCGAGAGCCTCCCGGTCCAGCTGCGGCAGCCCAACTTCGTCTTCGTCCTGCTCGACGACCTCGACGAGTGGGCGAGCCCGTACTGGGACGCGATGCCGCAGACGCGGGCGCTGCTCGCCGACCGCGGGCTCTCGTTCGCCAACGCGTTCGTGGTGGACCCGCTGTGCTGCCCGTCGCGGGCCACGTTCCTCACCGGGAGGTACCCGCACAACACCGGCGTGTTCTCGAACACCCCACCCGACGGGGGCTACCAGCAGTTCCGCGACGGCGGCGCGCAGAACGACACGGTCGCGACGCGCCTGCGGGCGGCCGGCTACCGCACCGGGTTCGTCGGCAAGTACCTCAACGGCTACCCCTCGGACCCGACCGCGGTGCCCCCGGGCTGGGACGAGTGGTTCGGGCTCGTCGGGTTCATCTGGTTCGCGTACGGCTACAAGGCGAACCACAACGGGACGGTGCTCGAGTACGGCAGCGCCGAGAGCGACTACCAGACCGACGTGCTCGCCGACGTCGCGGTCGACTTCGTCGAGGGGTCGGAGGCGAACGACGCGCAGCCGTTCTTCCTCACGGTCCAGCCGGTCGCACCCCACACCTTCATCGAGCCGGCGCCGAGGCACGCGAACCATCCGTTCGTGAACGCCCCGCTCCCGACGCGCCCGAACACGAACGAGGCCGACGTCTCCGACAAGCCGACGTGGCTGCGCGACGGGTACCCCGTCCTCACCCAGGCCGAGATCGACACGCTCACCGCCGACTACCGGCGCGCGATGGGCTCCCTCCTGGCGGTCGACGACCTCGTCGCGGACGTCGCGGCGGCGCTCGACGCGAACGGCGAGCTCGACGACACCGTGTTCGTGTTCTCGAGCGACAACGGCATGAACTGGGGCGCGCACCGCCACCGCGGCAAGGAGGTGCCGTACGAGGAGTCGCTCGGTGTGCCGTTCGTCGTCGCCGGCCCGGGCGTGCGCACGGGCACGGAGAGCGCGCTCGTGACGAACGCCGACTTCGCCCCGACCGTGCTGCACCTCGCCGGGCTCGGCGAGCCGGCCGACCTCGACGGCCGGTCGCTCGTACCGCTCCTGCGGGCGACGGGTGCACCGTGGCGGTCGAACTTCCTCGTCGAGCTGAACGGGACCGACGACGAGAACCTGCACACGTACGCGGACGTGCTCACGACCCTGTCGCAACAGGGCCGGCTCGTCCGCACCCCCACCTACCGGGCCCTGCGCACGACGAAGTACCTCTACGTCGAGTGGTACGACGGGACCCCCCACGAGTACGAGCTCTACGACCTCCGCTACGACCCGTACCAGCTCGACAACCTGCTCGCCACCCCGGCGGGCCAGAGCGCGTACGCGACCATCCGCCAGACCCTGCAGGCCCGGCTCGACGCGTTGAAGGCCTGCACCGGCGCGGCCTGCCGGTGACGCGGCGCCCCGCCGGGGCGCGCGTCCGGGGGGCGGCGGGCGGTCGGCGCCGCGGGCGCGCCGCCGTCGCTGTCACACCCCCGCCGTAGCCTGCGGCCGACCGTCGGGGCCGCGGCCACGGCCCTCCCCCGCTTCCCCTTCGCGTGCAGGGTCCGCCTGCCGCGTCCCTCCGGAGGAAGAGGAAGGGGACCGCCGTGCTCGCGTGCGTACCGAGCGCCGTGCTGCGGGGAGTCGACGGGCAGCTGGTCCGCGTGGAGGTCCACGTGTCGCGCGGGCTGCCCGGCTACACCGTCGTCGGGCTGCCCGACGCCGCCGGGCGCGAGTCACGCGAGCGCGTGCGCGCCGCCTGCCTGTCGTCCGGCCTGCCCTGGCCACTCAGCCGCGTCACCGTCAACCTCGCGCCGGCCGCGGTCCGCAAGCCGGGCAGCGGACTCGAGGCCGCGATCGCGCTCGCGCTGCTCGCCGCCGCGGATGCGCTCCCGGCCGGGGCGCTGGAGGGGATCGGCGTGATCGGGGAGCTGTCGCTCGACGGGAGCGTCCGGCCGGTGCCGGGAGTGCTCGCGCTCGTCGGCACCCTCGCGGCCGCCGGGGTGGAGCAGGTCGTCGTCCCCGCGGCCGACGCGGCCGAGGCCGCGCTCGTGCCCGGCGTCACGGTCCGCGCCGCCCGCTCGCTCGGCGAGCTGCACGCGTGCCTGAAGGGCGAGGCGCCGTGGCCGGACCCGCCCGCCGCGCCCCCGCCCCCCGCCGTCGTCGCCGACGCGCAGGCCGCCGGCGACGACGACCCCGCCGACCTCGCCGACGTGCGCGGCCTCCACCACGCCCGGCACGCGCTCGCGGTCGCCGCCGCCGGCGCGCACCATCTCCTGCTCGTCGGGCCCCCCGGCGCGGGCAAGACGATGCTCGCCCGTCGGCTGCCGGGCATCCTGCCGCGGCTCGATCGCGGCGAGGCCCTGCAGGTCACCCGGATCCACTCGGCGGCAGGCGTGCGCACGCACGGGCGCCTGGTGGAGCGTCCGCCGTTCCGCGCCCCCCACCACAGCGCGTCCGCGGTCGCGCTGGTCGGCGGGGGCAGCCCTCGCGTGCGCCCGGGCGAGATCACGCTCGCGCACCTCGGCGCGCTCTTCCTCGACGAGCTCGGCGAGTTCCCGCCCTCGGTGCTCGACGCGCTGCGCCAGCCCCTCGAGGAACGCGTCGTGCGCATCAGCCGAGCGCACGCCACGGTCGACTTCCCCGCCGACTTCGTGCTCGTCGCGTGCTCCAACCCGTGCCCGTGCGGTCGGCCCGAGCCGCGGTGCGCGTGCACCGACGTACAGCGGGCCCGCTACCTGCGGCGGCTGTCGGCACCGCTGCTCGACCGCTTCGACCTGCGGCTGGAGGTCGCACCGCCCGACGCCGGCGCCGGCCCGGGTCCGCCGTCGGCGGCGGTGCGCGACCGGGTCGCGACCGCGGTCGAGCGCCAGCGCGACCGCCTCGCGGGCACCCCGTGGCGGCGCAACGGCCACGTCCCCGGCGCCGCGCTCGACACCGTCGCGCCCCTCCCGGCCGACGCCCGGCGCACCTGGCGGGCGATCTGCCGCACCCGCGCCGTGAGCGGGCGCGGGGCCGCGCGGATCCGGCGGGTCGCGCGCACGATCGCCGACCTCGACGACCGCGCCGAGGTCACGGCCGACGACGTCGAGCTCGCGAGCATGCTGCGCGAGGACCTGGCGTGAGCGGCGGACCGGACGACGAGCGCGCCGCCGCCGCGCTCGCGCTCGTCTCGCTCCCGGCGATCACCCCGGCGCGCCTGCGCCGTCTCCTGCGCGCGCACGGCGGTCCGCAGACGGCGGTGGCCGCGGTGGCCGCCGGCGACGCGGCCGCGGCGGTCGGCCGGGCGCGCGACCCCGCGGCGCTCGCCCGCCTCTGGCGCGCCCGGCTCGACGTGCCCGCCGCGCGCGCCCGGGTCCGGTCCCGCCGGACGCGCGTGTGGGTCGAGGGCGACGGTGCCCCGTTCCGCGACCCCGGCCCGGCGTGCCCGCCCGTCCTGCTCGGCGAGGGCGAGTGGCCCGGGGCCCTCGACGGGCCCCGCGTCGCCGTCGTCGGCGCCCGCGCCGCGTCGCCGCACGGCCTCGCGGACGCCGCCGAGCTGGGTGCGGTCCTCGCGGCGAACGGGGTGACGGTCGTGAGCGGGATGGCGATCGGGGTCGACGCCGCGGCGCACGAGGGCGCGCTCGGCGCGGGCGGCGCGGTCGTGGGCGTCGTCGCGACCGGCCTCGACGTCGTCTACCCGCGCCGCAACGGATCGCTGTTCCGCCGGGCGCGGGCATCCGGGCTGCTCGTGAGCGAGCACGCGTACGGCGTCCCCCCGGCGGCGGCCCGCTTCCCGGTCCGCAACCGGATCATCGCCGCGCTCGCCGACGCGGTCGTCGTGGTGGAGGCGGCCGAGCGGGGCGGCGCGCTGATCACGGCGCGCCACGGCGCCGAGATGGGTCGCACCGTCTTCGCCGTCCCCGGATCCCGCCGCAACCGTGCCGCCGCGGGCTGCAATCGCCTCATCGCGGACGGCGCCATCCCGCTGCTGGACCCCGGCGACGTGCTGCTCGCGATCGGGACCGGCGACCCGCACGCCCGGTGGCACCCGCCCGGCCCCGGCCCCACCGACCCCGACGAGGCGGCCGTGCTCGACGCCCTCGGCGGCGAGGCCGCGACGGCGGACCAGCTCGCCCGGCGGTGCCGGCTCGCCCCCGGCCGGATCGCGGGCGCGCTGCGCCGCCTCGCCCAGCGCGGCCTCGTGGAGCACCGGCGCGGTCGCTGGTGGCCTCGGTGACCCCGGCCGTGCGGGCCTCGGCGGTCCGAGGGGTGCTTCGCGGTTCACTCCTTGGCAGTTCCTGCCGACACCAGGGGCGTGAAGCTCGAACGCTGCCCCTACGACGGCACGCCGATCACCGCCGAGGTGATGTCGGGGGGATCGCTGCTGCTGTCGTGCACGACGTGCGGTGCGGCGTGGGAGCGGCACGGGGCGTGGATCCGCCGCCTGCAGGCACCGGATCGGGAGGCGGTGCGCGGCGCCCGCGAGGCGTCGGGCTCGGAGGCCGTCCCGAGCGACTGACACCGCCGCGCCTAGCGTGGGCCCGTGGGATTCAACCCGTTCCGCCGCCGGGTGCACCGCCGCAGCGACGTGGTGCTCGTCGCGGCCGCGCTCGTGGTGGTCGCCGCGCTCGTCGCGTGGGCGGCGCTGCCCCGGTGACGGGCATGGGACGCGAGCACACGTTCCCCGACGGCCCCGGCGACGCGGTCGACGTCCGGCACGTCCAGCCCTACCAGGCCGCCAAGTCGTACCGGTGCCCGGGCTGCGACCACGAGATCCGCCCCGGCGAGGGCCACGAGGTCGTCGTGCCGCGTGCCGACCCGGCCGCACGCCGCCACTGGCACACGGGCTGCTGGCACCGCGCGACGCGCGCCCGGCGTGGCCGGCCCGCCTGAGCCGGCCCCGGTCGCGACCGCCGCGGCGGGCGGGACCCGCGGCCCGAGCCCGCGGGCGAGCGGACCCCGGCCGCACCGGTCGCGGTCGCCGCGGTCGCGCGCCCGGCCCGTGCGGGGCCGGGCGGTCCGCGGCTCAGAACGCGTCCTCGAGCACGTCGACGACCCAGCCCCGGGCGCCGGGGACCACGGACGCGACGTCGAAGCGGACCCGCTCGTAGCCCGCCGGTCCGGGGTGATCGGCGAGCCACCGGCGGGCCAGCGTGCGCAGCCGGCGCGCCTTGGGCGCGGTGACCGCTTCCACGGGCGCGCCGAAGGCCCCCGAGCGGCGGGTCTTCACCTCGCAGAAGACCACCGTGGCCCCGCGCGCGACGACCAGATCGATCTCGCCGTCCCGCACCCGCCAGTTCCGGTCGAGGACGCGGAACCCGCGCGCCTCGTACCAGGCCGCGGCGGCGTCCTCACCCGCCGCGCCGACCGCGCGCCGGCCGTCCCCACGCCCACCCCCACCGGGCATCCGCCGATCACAGCTCCTTGCTGGGGAGCTCCTCGATGTTGACGTCCTTGAACGTCACGACGTGCACGCTGGTGACGAAGCGCGTGTGGCGGTACATGTCCCACACCCACGCGTCGTGCAGCCGCAGGTCGAAGTAGGTGCGCCCGTCGTCGTTGCGCACGTCGAGCTTCACGTCGTTCGCGAGGTAGAACCGGCGCTCGGTCTCGACGACGTACTGGAACATCGGCAGGACGTCCCGGTACTCCCGGTAGAGCTGCAGCTCGATCTCGGTCTCGTACCGTTCGAGATCCTCGCTGCTCATCGGTCGCGCGCCTTCGCGTCGGTCCGGGTCCGGGGCGGCGCCTGCTGCATGGGCGGGAGTGTAGGCGGCACCGCGGGAGCGCCTCGCGCCCCGCCGGGAGGCGAGGTCAGACCCGCTTCTCCTTCACCTTCGCGGCCTTCCCGATCCGGTCGCGCAGGTAGTAGAGCTTGGCGCGCCGCACGTCACCCCGGGTGACGACCTCGATGCGGGCGAGGATCGGCGAGTGGACCGGGAACGTGCGCTCGACCCCGACGCCGAAGCTCACCTTGCGCACCGTGAACGTCTCGCGGGCGCCGCTGCCCTGCCGGCGGATCACGACGCCCTGGAACACCTGGACGCGCTCGCGGTTCCCCTCGACGACGCGCACGTGCACCTTGAGCGTGTCGCCCGGGCCGAAGTCGGGGACGTCGTCGCGCAGCTGGGCGCGGTCGACGAGATCGGTGCGGTTCATCTGGCACTCCGGGGGCCGGGATCGGTCACGACGCGACCGGCCATGCTAGCCGGGCGGGTGGGGGCCGGCCGACTCGCCCGGGGCCGACTCGCCCGGGGCCGACTCGCCCGGGGCCGACACGCCCGGGGCCGACTCGCCCGGGGCCGACTCGCCGGCGGACGGATCGCCGGCGGACGGATCGCCGGCGGACCGGTCGGCCGGGACCGGTTCGCCCGGGACCGGGTCGGGCGGGACCGGGTCGGGCGGCGGCTCGGGGAGCTCGGATGCGAGCTCGGCGAGCAGCGACCGCTCGGCCGCGGTCGGCCGGCCGGCCCCGAGCAGGTCGGGACGGCGGCGCATCGTGCGCGCGAGCGCGGCGGCGCGCCGCCAGCGCGAGATCCGCTCGTGGTCGCCCGAACGCAGCACCTCGGGCACCGCCCAGCCGCGGAACTCGGCGGGCCGCGTGTACTGCGGGTACTCGAGCAGGCCCGCGGTGAACGACTCGTCGGCCGCGGAGGCCTCGTTGCCCATCACGCCGGGGACGAGGCGCGCCACCGCCTCGACGATCACGAGCGCGGCCGCCTCGCCGCCCGCGAGCACGTAGTCGCCGATCGACACCTCGCCGTCGCACAGGTGGTCGGCGACCCGCTGGTCGACCCCCTCGTAGCGGCCGCACAGCAGCGAGAAGCCGGCGCCCGACGCGAGCGTGCGGGCCCAGGCCTGGTCGAAGCGCCGGCCGCTCGCGGAACACAGCAGCAGCGGCCGCGGCGGACCGACGGCCTCGACCGCGCGGAACAGCGGCTCCGGCATCATCACCATGCCGGGCCCGCCGCCGAACGGGGCGTCGTCGACGCTGCGGTGCGCGTCGGCCGCCCAGTCGCGCGGGTCGTGGACCCGCAGGTCGAGGAGGCCCCCGCTCCGGGCGCGTCCGACGAGCGAGAGCGACAAGGGCACCTCGACGTACTCCGGGAAGATCGTGAACACGTCGACCCGGAACGGCGCGCTCACAGCAGGCCTTCGGGCACGTCGACCACCACCACCCCCGGGGCGGTCTCGACGACGAACACCATGGGCACGAGCCCGCCGCCGTCGAGCACGAGCAGGTCGTGCGCGGGGTTCGCCTCGACCGCGACCACGCGCCCGAGGACGCGCCCGGCCGCGTCGCGCACCTCGGCCCCGATGACCTCGTGGACCCAGACCTCGCCGGGCGGCGGTTCGGGGAGCGCGTCCGCCGTCAGCACCCGGTTGCGCAGCTGCTCCGCCGCCGCGCGGTCGTCCACGCCCACGAACCGTACGAGGAACGCGCCCCGGTGGGGCCGGCAGCTCGCGACCTCGAGCCGGCGGCCCTCGCAGTAGCAGACGGCGCCGGCGTCGAAGCGGCCCGGGACGTTCGTCGTGGGGACCACGACCACCTCGCCGCGCAGGCCGTGGGCCCGGCCGATGCGTCCGATCTCGAGCCGGAGCGGTTCAGTCGGCGACGTCGACGGTGACCCGGACACCCTCGGTCGAACCTGCCGCGCGCCCGACCTGCCGGATCGCCTGGATCACCCGGCCCCGCTTGCCGATGATCCGGCCCAGGTCGCCCGGGCTCGCGTGCACGAGCAGGGTCACGCCGTCGCGGCCCTCCCCCGCGTCGACGAACACCCCGTCGGGGTCGTCGACGAGGTGGCGGGCGACGTACTCGACCACCGCCTTCGCGCGGCCGCCCGCGACCCGGTTGCCCTCCGGGGCGATCTCGTCCTCCAGGTCGTCGAGGTCGTCGTCGAAGTCGTCCGCGTCGTCGAGAGGTTCGTCGCTCACCCGCCGGCCTCCTCGCCGTCCGCGTCGGCGCCGGGCGCGTCGCCCGCCGGGGCGGCGGCCTCGGCGGGCTTCGCCGCCTTCGGCCTCGCCGCCTTCGGCTTCGGCTTCGCGGCGGCGGGCCGGCCGGTCGCGGCCTCGTACGCGTCCCAGACGCCGGCGACGCCGAGGAGCTTCGCGACCGGCTCGGTCGGTTGCGCCCCGCGCTGCAGCCAGTGGACGGCCCGGTCGGTGTCGACCGTCACCGCGGACGGCTCCTGGCGCGGCGCGTACTGGCCGAGGATCTCGATGAACCGGCCGTCCCGGGGGCTGCGCCCGTCGGCGACCACGACGCGATAGGTCGGCTGCTTCTTCTTGCCGACTCGCATCAGGCGGATCTTGACGGCCACGAGCGCTCCTACGGGGATCCGGACGAACTGCGGCGCAGGAGTCTAGGTCACGACCCCGGGAAGCCGCCGATCGGCAGCCCGGGCCGGGCGCCGGCCTTGCCCTTGCGGCCCTTCTTGCCCTTGCGCCCGCCCGCCATCGGGGCGAACCCGCGCATCATCTGCTGCATCTGCTTGAACTGCTTGAGCAGCTGGTTCACCTCCGCCGTCGTGACGCCGCTGCCCCGGGCGATCCGGCTGCGGCGCGAGCCGTTGATGATGTCGGGCTTGCGCCGCTCCTCGGGGGTCATCGACCGGATGATCGCCTCGACCCGGGCGAGCTCGCGGTCGTCGATCTGCGCGTTCTTCAGTTCCTTGGGCATGCCGGGGAGCATCCCGAGCACGTTCTGCAGCGGTCCCATCTTCTTCACCTGCTGCATCTGCTCCAGGAAGTCCTCGAGCGTGAAGGTGCCGGCGCGCAGGATCTCCTCGGCCTTGAGCTTCTGCTCCTCGTCGAACGCCGCCTCGGCCTTCTCGATGAGCGTCATCACGTCGCCCATGCCGAGGATCCGGCTCGCCATCCGGTCGGGGTGGAACGGCTCGAAGTCCTCGAGCTTCTCGCCGGTGCCGGCGAACAGGATCGGCTTGCCGACGACCTCCTTCACCGACAGCGCCGCGCCCCCGCGCGCGTCCCCGTCGATCTTCGTCAGCACGACGCCGTCGATGCCGACGGCCTCGTCGAAGGCGACCGCGACGTTGACCGCCTCCTGGCCGGTCATCGCGTCCACGACGAGGAGCGTGTCGTGGGGCTGCACGACGTCGCGCACCTCGCGCAGCTCGGCCATCAGCTCCGAGTCGATCTGGAGCCGCCCCGCGGTGTCGACCACGACGACGTTGCGGCCGAGCCGCGCCGCCTCCTCGAGTGCGCCGCGCGCGACGCGCACCGGGTCGGAGGGCTCCGAGAAGAACGGGACGCCGACGCGCCCGGCGAGCACCCGCAACTGCTCGACGGCGGCCGGCCGCTGGAGGTCGGCGCCGACCAGCAGCGGCTGGAGGCCCTGGGACTTCAGCAGGCGGGCGAGCTTCCCGGCCGCGGTCGTCTTCCCCGAGCCCTGCAGCCCGGCGAGCATCACGACGGTCGGCGGCTTCGGGCTCATCGCGAGCTTGCCGGTCGTGCCGCCGAGCGTCCGGACGAGCTCGTCGTGGACGATCTTGACGAACTGCTGCGCGGGCGAGAGGTGCTTCGTGAGCTCCGCGCCGATCGCCTGCTCCTTGATGCGACCCACGAACGCGGTGACGACCCGGACGTTGACGTCGGCCTCGAGCAGCGCGAGCCGGATCTCGCGTGAGACCTCCTCGATGTCGCGTTCGCTCAGGCGCCCGCGGTTGCGCAGGCGCGTGAAGATGCCGTCGAGCCGGTCCTGGAGCGCGTCGAACACAGGAGTGCCAGGGTAGCGGTCCCGGTCCGGGGGGCCGCGCCGGACGTGCCGGCGCACCGCGCGGGCCACCCGGGGTGCCCGGACGCGCCGGGCTCAGTCCTCGAACAGCGCGCGGGCGAACTCGTCGGCGTCGAACGGGACGAGGTCCTCGACACCCTCGCCGATCCCGACCACCTTCACCGGGATCCCGAGCTCCGCCTGGATCGCGAGCACGATGCCGCCCTTGGCGGTGCCGTCGAGCTTCGTCAGCGCGATGCCCGTGACGTCGACCGCGTCGGCGAACTGGCGGGCCTGCGCGAGGCCGTTCTGCCCGGTCGTCGCGTCGATCACGAGGAGCACCTCCTGCAGCGCGCCCTCGTTGCGGTCGACGATGCGACGCAGCTTCTTCAGCTCCTCCATCAGGTTCGTCTTCGTGTGCAGCCGGCCCGCCGTGTCGACGAGCACGAGGTCGGCGCCGCGGCTCGCCGCGGCAGCCATCGCGTCGTACACGACCGAACCGGGGTCCGCGCCGTCCGCGTGCGACCGCACGATCTCGGCGCCGGTGCGCTGCGCCCAGAGCTCCAGCTGGTCGGCCGCGGCGGCCCGGAACGTGTCGGCGGCGGCGAGCACGACGCGGCGGCCCGCGCCCACCTGCTGCGCGGCGAGCTTGCCGATCGTGGTCGTCTTCCCGACGCCGTTCACGCCGACGAACATCCAGACGTTCGGTCCCGCGGGGCCGCACCGCAGCTCGCGGTCCGGCGCCTCCGCCAGCAGCGCGGCGACCTCCTCGCGCAGGATGCCGACCAGCGCGTCGGGGTCGCCGACCCCGTCGCGCTTCGCGCGCTCGCGCACCGCGTCGAGCAGCCGTTGCGTCGTCGGCACGCCGACGTCCGCGAGCAGCAGGGCCTCCTCGAGACCGTCCCACGTCGCGTCGTCGACCTCGCGCCCGCGCAGCGCCTCCAGGAACCCGCCGAGCGCGGCGCGCGTCCGGCCGAGCCGGTCGCGCAGGCGCGGCCGCGCGGGGGCCGGCGGGGCGGGGGCCGGCGGGGCGGGCGCCGCCTCCGCGGGCGCCGCCTCCGCGGGCGCCTCGGGTTCCGCGACCGCGGTGCCCGCCGCGGGCCCGCCCGTCGCCACCTCCGCGGGCGGTTCGGCGGCGGCCGCCGCCGGCTCGCCCGGGACGCCGGGGCGCTCCGGCGCGCGGCCCCGGCGGGCGGTGCGCAGCGCGACGACGAACCCGGCCGCCACGACGACCGCGACCGCGACGATGATCAGGAGCTCCATGCGGCGGAGGCTACCCAGGCGCCGGCGGGGGCCCGGGGGGCGGCCCGGCCGCGCCCGACGCGCTCGCCGGCGCGGACACGATGCCGGCGGCGTCGAGCGCGAGCTTCACGCGGGCCCGCAGCTCCCGCGCGACGCGCCACTGTTCGCCCGGCGCGGTCTTGACCGCGAGCCGGATCGTCACGAGGTCGAGGGTGAGGCTCTCGACGCCCCACACCTCGGGCTCGTCGAGGATGCGGTCCCGCCACGCGTCGTCCGCGGCGAGCGCACGCGCGGTGTCGGCGATCACGGCCTGCGCCCGGTCGAGGTCGCTGCCCTGCCCCACCGGGATGTCGAGCACGGCGCGCGCCCACTGCTGCGACTTGTTCCCGACCCGCTGGATGACCCCGTTGGGCACGTACCAGACGACGCCCTCGACGTCGCGCAGGCGGGTCGTGCGCAGGGTCACGTCCTCGACGGTGCCGCTCGCCACCCCGAGGTCGACGACGTCGCCGACGCCGATCTGGTCCTCGGCGATCATGAACGTGCCGGCGATCAGGTCCCGCAGCAGGTTCTGCGCACCGAACCCGAGCGCGACACCGATCAGGCCCGCGCTGGTGAGGACCGCGGCACCGGAGATCCCGAAGGCCGCGAGCGCGAAGGCCGCCGCGACGACCCAGACGATGATCGTCACGAAACTCGACACGCCGCGCGCGATCGTCTGGGCGCGCTGGTGGCGCCGCACGGTGGGCGTCGGCGAGGTCGCCTCCGGCACGAGGCGCACCCGCCGCCCGCGAACGCGCAGCTCGCCCGCCTGCTCCCAGCGCGCGACGGAGCGGCGAACCAGCCGTCGCAGCAGGCGGTTGGCGACGAACGCGCCGAGCACGATGAGCACGACGCTCACCCACGGCGAGACGGCCTCCGCCGCGTTCGCGGCGTCGACGCTGTCGGTCAGCTCCGCGACGAGACGGCACAGCCAGGGACCGCCGTCCGGCCCGCAGGCCGCGTCGACCGTCGCGTCCGCGAGGAGCACCGCCCGCTACGCGTCCTCGAGCTGGAGGTCCTTGATCCGCTGGTGCACGACGCGGCTCGACCCGCCCGGCGGCATCGACACCCCGTACAGCACGTCCGCGGCCTCCATCGTCCGCTTCTGGTGCGAGACGATCACGAGCTGCGCCTCGGAACGGAACTCGTGCACGAGATCGAGGAAGCGGTGCAGGTTCACGTCGTCGAGCGCGGCCTCCACCTCGTCCATCAGGTAGAAGGGCGAGGGCCGCGCGCGGAACACCGCGAACAGGTACGCGAGCGCGGTGAGCGACCGCTCGCCGCCCGAGAGCAACGACAGGCGGCGAACCGTCTTGCCCGACGGGCGCGCCTCCATCTCGATCCCCGTGTTGAGGAGGTCGTGGGGGTCGGTGAGCACCAGGCGCGCCGAACCGCCCGGGAACAGCAGGGCGAACAGCTCCGAGAAGTGCCGCGCGACGTCCGCGAACGCCTGCTCGAACACCGCGACGATCTCCTCGTCGACCGCCCGGATCACACGCGTCAGCTCCCGGCGCGTGTTCTTCACGTCGTCGAGCTGCTGCTGCAGGAACTCGTGCCGCTCCTGGAGCGCCTCGTACTCGCTGAGCGCGAGCGGGTTGACCGGGCCCATGAGCCGCAGCTCCCGTTCGAGCTCCCGGGCGCGCGCCGCGAGCGTCGTCCCCTCGGGGACCTCCGGCGGCGGCGCCGCGACCGCCGCGTCCGGCTCGCAGTCGAACTCGCGGCGGACCCGCTCCACCGCCTGCTCGAGCCGCAGCCGGATCTCCGCCTCCTCGACCTCGAGCCGGCTCACCCGCTCGCGCAGCTCGGCGAGCTGCCGCTCGAGCGCGGCCCGCTCGGTCCGCAGCCCGTCGAGCCGCCGCCCGGCCTCGCGCGCCGCGTCGGACTGCTCCTGGCGCCGGCGCCGCAGCCGCTCGACGACCGCGTCCACCTCGGCGCGGCGGGCCCCGAGGCGGGCCGCGATCGCGGCCGCGTCGGCGAGCCGCCGCTCGAGCGCGGCGCGCCGGGCGCGCGCCTGCGCCTCCTCGTCGGGCCGGGCCGCGAGGCGCGCCTCCACCTCGGCGAGGCGTCGCTGCAGCACGGCCCGGCGCTCCTCGACCGCCGCGCCCCGCACCTCGTGGTCGCGGCGCAGCTCGGTTGCGCGGGCCCGCAGGCGCTCGAGCTCGGCCCGGCGCGCCCGGTGCTCGTCGCGTGCCCGCGCCGTCTCCGCGACCCGGGCGCGCGCCTGCTCCTCGGCCGCCGGATGGCCCGCGAGCTCCGCCTCGAGCTCGGACACCCGGCGCTCCAGCGTGGCGCGCCGCTCCTCCAGCGACGCGGCCTTCACCTCGACCTGGCGCCGGAGCTGGGCCGCGCGGGCCGTGCACGCGTCGAGCTCGGCCCGGCGGGCCCGTTCCTGCTCGGCCGCGACGAGCTCGGCCCGGCGCGCGGCGGCGAGCCGCTGGCGGGCCGCCTCGAGCGCCCGCCGGGTGCCGTCGCGGCGCGCCTCCGCCTCGGCCGCGGCCGCCTCGGCCTCGGCGAGCGCGGCCGGGGTCACCGCGGCCGTCGCGGGCGGACCCGCCCGCCACACCCCCGGGCCCCCGAAGCGGTCGCCGTCGCGCGTGACGGCGACGACGCCGGGGGCGGCGATCGCGACGTCGACCGCCGCGGCCCAGCCGCCTTCGACGAGCACGTACGGGGCGAGCAGCCGCGACAGCAGCCGGTCGAGCGCGCCGTGCGCGCTGCGCACGCACTCGCCGAGCGGCCGCGTGCCCGGCGGCGCGAGCGTCCCCTGCGCGCCGGGCGCCGACCCGGCGACCAGCAGCAGTGCGGTGGCGTCGAGGTCCTTCAGGCGCGCGACGGCGGCACGGGCCGCGGCGTCGCCGTCGACGACGACGGCGTGCAGCGCGTCGCCGAGCGCGGCGGCGACCGCGGCCTCGGCGCCGGGCTCGATCGCGACGTGGTCGACGAGCGGCCCGACCACGCCTGCGATCCCCGCGATCGCGTCGGCGCCGGCCGCCGCGTGGGCCGCGTCGAGCGCCATCGCGAGGGTCTCGGCACGCGCCCGCCAGCGCGACGCGTCGGCCTCGGCGGCGCGGGCCGCCTCGTCGGCCTCGGTGAGCTCGTCCTCGGCGGCCCGGCGCGCCCGCGCCTGCGGCGTCATGTCGGGCGCGACCGCGACGGCCGCCTCGACCTCGGCGCGGAGCCGCTCGGCGGCCTCCTCGGCGGCCTGCGCCTCGGCCATCTCGGGCGCGAGCGCGTAGAGCGCGCGTGCGGTCGCCGCGAGCTGCTCGCGCGCCGCGTCGAGGTCGTGGGTGAGCGACCGGCCGCGTTCGGCGAGCTGTTCGAGCTCGCGCCGGGCCTGCGCGTGCTCGGCCTCCGCGTCGGGTCGCAGCGCGCCCGCGAGCTCGGCGAGCCGCTGCTCGGCCCGCTCCACCTCGGCGCGCGTCGGCGCGAGCGACGCGAAGTCCGCCTCGACGGCCTCGAGCTGGGCGCGCAGGTCGGCGGCGTCCGCGACCAGCGTCTCGACGACGCCCTCGTCGGCCGCGGCCCCGAGCTCGCGCTCGAACCCGCGGGCGCGCTCGGCCACGAGGTTCGCGAGCCCGCGGGCGCGCTCGCGCAGCGCCTCGGCGCGCGTCAGCAGGTCCGCGACGTCGTCGTCGCCGGGGACCGCGATCGCCCGCTCGGCGTCGAGCACGGCGGTGTCGAGGGCGCTCAGCCGCACCCGGACGTCCTGCTCCTGGCGCGCCAGCTCGGCGCGCTGGGTGCGGCGCCGCTCCTCGCGGGCCCGCAGCGCGTCGATCTCACGCCCGGCGAGGTGGAGCTGGACGGCGCGCAGCTCCGCGACGAGCCCGTCGTGACGCCGGGCGGCGTCGGCCTGGCGCTCGAGCGGGCGGAGCTGGCGGCGCACCTCGCGCAGCAGGTCGGTCAGCCGCAGCAGGTTGCCCTCGGTCGCCTCCAGCCGCCGCTGCGCCTTCTCCTTGCGCTTGCGGTACTTGAGGATGCCCGCCGCCTCCTCGACGATCGCGCGCCGCTCCTCGGGACGGGCGTTGAGCACGGTGTCGAGCTGGCCCTGCCCCACGATCACGTGCTGCTGGCGCCCGATGCCCGTGTCGGACAGGAGCTCCTGGATGTCGAGCAACCGGCAGGGTGCGCCGTTCAGCATGTACTCGGACTCGCCGGTGCGGAACAGCGTGCGCGTGATCGTGACCTCGCTGAAGCCGATCGGCAGCAGTCCGGCGCTGTTGTCGATGGTGAGCGAGACCTCGGCGCGGCCGAGCGCGGGGCGGTCCGCCGTGCCCGCGAAGATCACGTCGTCCATCTTCCCGCCGCGCAGCGCACGCGCGCCCTGCGCGCCGAGCACCCAGGCGACGGCGTCGACGATGTTCGACTTGCCGGAACCGTTGGGCCCGACGACCACGCACACGCCCGGCTCGAACTCGAGCGTCGTCTTGTCCGCGAACGACTTGAAGCCCTTCAGGGTCAACGTCTTCAGGAACACGCGGCCCCCTCTCCGGCGACCGATGCTAGGGAACGCGCCCGTGCGGGCCGCGGACCGCCCGCCGGCCCCGGCCGGGCCGCCGTGCGGCTCACCGCACCCGGAAGCCCCGCTCGCCCCGCGGCGGCAGGTCGGTCACCTCGACCGCGTCGACCCGGGCGCGCGGCGGCCCCTCACGGCACCACTCGACGAGGCGCGCGACCGCGGCGGGCGGCCCCTCGAGCTCGGCCTCCACGGCGCCGTCGGGCCGGTTGCGCACCCAGCCCGCCACCCCCTCGCGCCGGGCGCGCTCACGGCAGGTGTCGCGGAACCACACGCCCTGCACGCGACCGGTCACGACCACCCGGACGCGCACGGGGTCCGCGCCGGCGGGCGGGCCGCTCACACCTGGCACGCCTCGCAGTAGAACGTCGAGCGGTTGGAGAAGCGCGCCCGCACGATCGGGCGCCGGCACCGCGTGCACGGCTCGCCCTCGCGGTCGTACACCTGGTGGTGCGTCTGGAAGTCGCCGAGGTTGCCGAACAGGTCGACGTACTGCTGGTCGGACAGCGACGAGCCGCGGTGCTTGACGGCCTCCTGCAACGTCTCGACGATCGCGCGGTAGAGGCGCCGGATCTCCTGCTGCGACAGCGAGTCGCTCATCCGGTCCCAGCGCAGCCCGGCCTCGAAGAGGATCTCGTCGCTGTAGATGTTGCCGATGCCGGCGATGAACTTCTGGTCCATCAGCAGCTGCTTGAGCCGCGTCCTGCGCTCCGCGAGCATGCGCCCGAAGAGCTCCCACGACAGGGCCGTCTCGAGCGGGTCGAGTCCGATGTGTGCCAGCTCCTCGACCTTCTGCTCCAGCTCGTCGTAGGGCGCGACGAACATCTCGCCGAAGGTGCGCGGGTCGACGAACCGCACGAGCCCGCCCTGGGTGAAGGTGATCACGACGTGCGTGTGCTTCGGTGCCTTGTCGCGTGCCGACTTCGCGCGCAGGAGCTGGCCCGACATCCCCAGGTGGACGATCAGCGCCTCCGGACCGTCGAGGCGGAGCACGAGGTACTTGCCGCGGCGCGAGACCGAGACGATCTTGTGGCCCTCGAGCGCCGCGATGAACTCCTTCTTCTGCTTGTGCCGGCGGATCGACCGCAGGCCCGTCACCTCGACGTGCTTGATCTTCTTGCCGACGACCTCCTTCTCCAGGTCGCGGCGGATCACCTCGACCTCAGGGAGCTCCGGCATCGTCGCCTCCCTCTTCGCGCAGCCGGGTCCACGCGACCCACGCGGCGGCCTGCTCGGCCTGCTTCTTCGAGCGGCCCTCGCCCTCGCCGCAGGGCCGGTCGCCGACGAGCACCGTCGCGTAGAAGTGCTTCGCGTGGTCGGGGCCCTCGTCCCGCACGACGTAGCGCGGCCGCCCGAGGGAGCGGGCCGCCGCGTACTCCTGCAGGCGCGTCTTGTAGTCGCGACCGCCGGGCCCGGCCGCGGCCTCGGCGATGCGGTCGGCGAGGAGCCGCAGCACGACCTCGCGGGCCCGGTCGAAGCCCGCGTCGAGGTAGACGGCCGCGACGACGGCCTCGAAGGCGTCGGCGAGGATCGACTGCTTCTCCCGGCCCCCGGCCGCGTCCTCGCCCTTGCCGAGCAGCACGTGGCGGCCGAGCCCCACCTCGTGCGCCACCTCGGCCAGCACCCGCGAGTTCACGACGCCGGCGCGCACCTCCGAGAGGTGGCCCTCGGGCAGGTGCGGGAAGTGGGAGTAGACGTAGTCGGTGACGACGAGCCCGAGCACCGAGTCGCCGAGGAACTCGAGCCGCTCGTTCGACTCGGTCTCGCCGGCCTCCGCGCACCACGACCGGTGCGCGAGGGCGCGGACGAGCAGCTCGCGGTCGGTGAACCCGACCCCCAGCGCCGCTTCCAGGGACTCCAGCGGGTCCACCGAGGGCGGCGCGCTCACCGCGGCTGCTCCCGGCGGGCCGTCAGGCGGGCGTACACGCACTCGACGGCGTCGGCGACGGTCTCGATCTCGGCGAGGTCGTCGTCGAGGGTGAGGCCGACCGAACGTTCGCCGAGCTCGTCCTCGACCGCCTCGACGAGGTCGAGCAGCGCGTAGTCGTCGGCGTCGAGGTCGTCGCGCAGGCGCGCGTCGGGCGTGATCGCGTCCACGTCGAGACCGAGGATCTCCGCGAGCTGCTCGCACACGACGCGCGCGACGTCGTCCCGCCCGATGGGGCCCCGGTGGCTGTGCGTCTCAGCCGGCACCGCGCACCGCCTCCGCGAGCCGCTCCACCGTGCGCGCCGTGACGCCGTCGCGGGCGACGCGCACGGCGTTCACGATCGCCTCGGCCGTGGAGGAGCCGTGCGAGATGACGCACACGCCGTCGACACCCGCCAGCACCGCGCCGCCGGTGTTGTCGGGCAGCAGCGGCGCGGCGGCGGCCAGCAGCGCGGACTGCAGCGCCGCCGCGTGCGCGGCCCACGGCGCGCCCGGCTCCCCGACGACGCCGAGGACGAGCCCGGCGAGGCCCGCGAGGGCGCCCTCGAGCGCCTTCAGCGCGACGTTGCCGGTGAACCCGTCGGTCACGACGACGTCGGTGGTTCCGCGCAGCAGGTCGCGGCCCTCGACGTTGCCGGCGAAGCCCTTCACCTCGCCGAGCAGCGCCGCCGCCCGCTTGCGCAGCTCGTCGCCCTTGCCCGGCTCCTCACCGTTCGACAGCAACCCGACGGTGGGCTCGGCGATCCCGAAGCGCAGGCGCGCGAGCTCCCGGCCCAGGCGCGCCCACTGCACCAGCCACTCCGGCTCGGGGTCGACCGTGGCGCCCGCGTCGAGCAGCAGCGTCGTCCGGCCGGTGCCGGGGACCGGCAACGGCACCGCGATCGCCGGCCGCTGCACCCCGCGGATGCGTCCCATCCGCAGCAGCGCCGCCGCCATCGTCGCGCCGGTGTTGCCCGCACCGACCATCGCGTCGGCGCGGCCGTCGCGCACCGCCTCCGCGCAGCGCACGACGGATGCGTCCTTCTTCGTGCGGATCGCCGCCGCCGGCTCGTCGTCCATCGCGACGACCTCGGCGGCCGGCAGCAGGGTGACACCGGCGGGCGGCCGGCCCCCGGGGAGGTGGCGGGCGAGGACGTCGGGCGGGCCGGCGAGCAGGATCTCGACGTCGAGCCGGTCCGCGGCGGCGAGCGCGCCGGCGACGATCTCGGCCGGGGCGCGGTCGCCGCCCATCGCGTCGACGGCGACGACCGGCACCGGGGCCGCTGCGCCGGCTGCCTCGCTCACCGCGCCGGCCTACTCGACGTCCAGCACCTGCCGGCCGCGGTACCAGCCGCAGTTCCCGCAGACCGTGTGCGGCAGCCGGGACGCGCCGCAGTTGGGGCACAGCGAGTGCGCCGGGCGGGCGAGCCGCATGTTGGCGGCACGCCGCGAACGGGAGGCGGAGCGGCTCATCTTGCGCTTCGGGACGGCCATGGCAGCAGGGCTCCTCGGTGGTTCAGGTCTCGAGCGACCGCAGGGCCGCCCAGCGGGGGTCCGGCGTGTCGGTGGTGCAGCCGCAGGGCGCGCCGTCGCGGCGCGCCCCGCACTGGGGGCACAGGCCCGCGCAGTCGTCGCGGCACAGCGGGACGCCCGGCAGGTCGAGGGTGAGCGCGTCCCGCACGAGGGGCTCGAGGTCGATCGCGTCCGGCTCCAGCCGGTAGGTCTCCCCCTCGAGCGGCTCGGGCTCGAACAGCTCGTCGACGTGCACCGCCAGCTCGCCGCCGACCGGCGCGAGGCAGCGGCTGCACGCCGCCTCCCACGGGGCCCGCAGCTCGCCCCGGACGACGAGTCCGTCCTGCAGGCGCTCCAGGGTGACGCGGATCTCGACCGGCGCGCCCCCCACGACCCGCGCCGCGGCGGTCGCCACGTCGGCGACCGGGACGGCCAGCGCCACCGCGCGCGACGACCCCGGCCGGCGGAGCAGGTCGGCGACGTCGATGCGGAGCAGGCGGCCGGCGGTCATCACCATGCGGTTCCTCGGGGCGCGCGGAAGCTACCCGGGCGGGGAGGGGGGACGGGCCCCATCGTAGCAGGTCAGGCGCCATCCGCAGGCGTCCGCGCGCGGATCGTGGCGCGATCAGCGCTCGGCGTCGTCCTGGTCGAAGAAGGCGGCGACCGACTCGGCCTGCGGCTCCTCCTCCTCGTGCGCGGGGAGCTGCACCTGGAGGCGCTCCCGGCCCTTGTGGACCTGTTGCAGGGTCCGGTCGAGCACCACCTCGAACGCCGCGAGCTTGCGGTCGACGTAGTCCTCGGCCTCGTGGCGGATCTGGGCCGCGTTGCGCTGGGCCTGCTCGACGATCGCCTCGGCGGTGCGGCGGGCCTCCCGCACGACCTCGGTGCGCTCCACCATCCGCTCGGCCCGCACGCGCGCGGCCTCGATGATCCGGTCGGCCTCGCGCCGGGCCCGCTCCAGCACGTCCTCGCGCTCCTTGAGCAGCCAGCGCGCCTCGCGCAGCTCCTCGGGCAGCCCGGCGATCGCCTCCTGGAGGAGCTCGCCGAACTCCTCCCGGTTGACCATGACCGACGCCGACAGCGGCATCGCGCGGGCGTTCTCGAGCAGCTCCTGGAGCCGCAACAGGAGCTGGCGGGTGTCGGGCGCGGCGTCAGGGGCGTCCTCGAGGACCATCACGCCTCCTCCGGGCCCGGCGACCGGAACAGCTTCGCGAGCCTCGCCGCGACCGCCGTCGGGACCATGCTCGACACGTCGCCGCCGAAGCGCGCGACCTCGCGCACGAGGCTCGACGAGAGGAACGAGTGCTGCGGGCTGGTCGAGACGAAGAAGGTGTCGATGCCCGAGAGGCGCTGGTTCATCTGGGCCATCTGCAGCTCGTAGTCGAAGTCGGACACCGCCCGCAGGCCCTTCACGATCGCGTCCGCGCCCTGCTGCTTCGCGTAGTCGACGAGCAGCCCCGTGAAGTGGTCGATCCGGACGTTGCGCAGGTGTGCCGTGACCTCGCGCAACATGTCCTGGCGCTCCTCGAGGTCGAACAGCGACTGCGTCTTCTGCGGGTTGCGGATGACCGCGACGATGACGTCGTCGAACAGGCGCGCCGTGCGCTCGATGATGTCGAGATGGCCGTTCGTCACCGGGTCGAACGAGCCGGGGCACAGCGCGGTCGCCACCGTCACCCTCCTTCCGTGTCTTCGGTGCGCTCGAGGAAGGCGACGAGCGTATCCCCGAACCGCCGTTCCCACGGGATCCCGACGCCCGGCGGCGCCCCCACGTGCGCGGACGCGGGCCGCTCCAGCACGACCAGGGCGCCGGGGGCACACCACCCGGAGCCCACGATCGCACCGAGGAGCGCGCCGACGTCCGCGTCGGTGGTCACGTAGGGCGGGTCGACGAACACGAGGTCGAACGGCGCCTCCGCCGGTGCGGCCCCGGCGATCGCGCGCAGGACGTCGGCCCGCACGAGGCGCGCCCGGTCGCGCAGCCCGAGCGCGTCGAGGTTGCGCTCGATCGCGTCGGCCGCGCGGGGGTCCTGTTCGACGAGCACGGCGACCCGCGCGCCGCGCGAGAGCGCTTCGATCGCGAGCGCGCCGCTGCCCGCGTAGCAGTCGAGCACGGCGGCGCCCGCGACGCGGCCGCGCGCGTCGAGCGCGGAGAAGAGCGCCTCGCGCACGACGTCCTTCGTCGGGCGGACGTCGGTGCCCGGCGGCACCGCGAGCCGGCGGCCACGCGCCGTCCCGCCGATCACCCGCGGGGCCCGGGGGGCGCGCCGGGCCATCAGCTCTTGAAGAGGAACTCGACGGCGTCGCCGAGCAGGTCCTCCACCTCGGCGCGCAGCTGCTCGTGGCGTGCGAGGTCGGGGTCGGCGTCGAGGATCTCCTCGGCGGCGCGACGCGCCTGCACGACGACCGGCTCGTCGCGGGGGATCCGCCCGAGCTTCAGGTCGCTGAAGCCGCTCTGGCGCTCCCCGAACACCTCGCCCGCGCCCCGGATGCCGAGGTCCTTCTCCGCGAGGAGGAAGCCGTCGGTCGACTCGGCCATCGCCCGCATCCGCTCCTCGCCCTCGGGCGTCGACGGGTCGGCGAACAGGAAGCACCACGACGCGCCGCCGCCCCGCCCGACGCGCCCGCGCAGCTGGTGGAGCTGCGACAGGCCGAACCGGTCGGCGTCCTGGACGATCATCACGGTCGCGTTCGGTACGTCGACGCCGACCTCGATCACCGTCGTCGCGACGAGCACGTCGAGGCGGTGCCCGCGGAACGCCTCCATCACCGCCTCCTTGTCGCGCGCCGGGAGCTGGCCGTGCAGCAGCCCGACGCGCAGCCCCGCGAGCTCCTCGGCCTGCAGCCGCTCGTACTCGGCGGTGGCGGCCCTGGCCTCCACCCGGCCGCGGTCCTCCACGAGCGGGCACACGACGTACGCCTGCCGCCCGGCCTCCACCTCCGACCGCAGCCGCCCCCAGGCGGCGGCCTGGTCGAGCGGGTTCGGCCCGACGACCTGCGTCGTGATCGGCGTGCGCCCCGGCGGCATCTCGCGCAGCTCGGAACGGTCGAGGTCGCCGTAGACGAGCATCGCGGCCGTGCGCGGGATCGGCGTCGCGGTCATGACCAGCACGTCGGGCTCGTCGCCCTTGCCGCGCAGCAGCGCCCGCTGCTCCACACCGAAGCGGTGCTGCTCGTCGATGACCACGACGCCGAGGCGTGCGAACTCGGCGTCGCCGTAGAGCAGCGCGTGGGTCCCCACGAGGAGGTCGATCTCACCGGACGCGAGCCCGGCCGCGATGCGCCGGCGCTCGGCCGCCGTCGTGCGGTTGCTGAGCAGCTCGACGCGCACGGGGCGCTCCCCGAGCAGGGAGCCCTCCGCGGGGACGGTGAGGCCGTCGAGCAGGCGGAGGGAACCGAGGTGGTGCTGCTCGGCGAGCACCTCGGTCGGTGCCATCAGGGCGCCCTGGTAGCCGCCCTGGACGCCCGCGAGGAGCGCGGCGAGCGCGACGACCGTCTTGCCCGACCCCACGTCGCCCTGGAGGAGGCGGTGCATCGGCGCGGGCGACGCCATGTCGGCGAGGATCTCGTCGATCGCGCGGCGCTGGTCACCGGTGAGGGGGAAGGGCAGCCGCTCGAGGAACGCGCGCAGCAGCGGCCCGTCCACGACGTGCCGGATGCCCGAACGCTCCGCCTCGATCCGCCGCTTGCGGGCGACGAGCCCGACCTGCATGCGGAGGAACTCGTCGAACACGAGCCGGTGGCGTGCGCGGCGCAGTTCCTCCATCGACTCGGGCCGGTGGATCCCGCGCAGCGCGACGTCACGGGTCACGAGGTCGTGGCGATCGAGCAGGTCCTCGTCGAGCGGCTCCGCGAAGCCGCGCGCGGCGCAGCGCGCGAGCGCGTCGGCGACGAGGCCCCGCAGCTGCCACGTGAACACCTCGGCCTTCCCCGACTGCGGGTACACGGGGACGATCACGCCGGTCTTCTCGTCGGCGGCGTTCGCGCGCCCGATCACGTCGACGACCGGGTTCGTCATCTGGCGGCGGCCGCGGTACACCTCGAGCTTCCCGAAGAATGCCGCCTCGGTACCGACCGCGAGCTGCTTCTCGCGCCAGGGCTGGTTGAAGAACACGACGTTGAGCAGCGACGTCCCGTCGGAGACGACGGCCTCGACGAGCGCGCGTCCCTGGCGCGTCCGGCGGCTTCGCACCGTCCGCACCTCGGCGTCGACGGTGGCCTCCTCCCCGACCCGCAGGTCGGCGATGTCGGCCCGCTTCGTCCGGTCGACCCACCGGCGCGGGTAGTGCTGCAGGAGGTCGAGCACGTTCTCGATCCCGATCTGCGCGAGGCGCTGTGCGAGGGAGGGCCCGACGCCCTTCAACCGCGTGACCTCGATCGCCCGGAGGTCCGCGAAGGTGAGCGGCGGGTCGCCGGGGGGCACCGCGGCCCGGCGCCTACTCGACGCCGACGAGGTACGGGTACAGGGGCTGCCCGCCGTCGTGGAACTCGACCTCGACGTGCGGGAACGCGAGCTCGACGTGCTCGCGCACGCGTTGGGTCTCCGACGCGGGCGCGTCGGCTCCGACGAGCACGGTGACGATCTCGCTGCCCTCGTCGACGAGCCGGTCGAGCAGGCGCGCGACGGCCTCGGCCGGGGAACCGGCGGTGGCCACGATGCCCTCGCCGCGCGCGAGCGCGATCCAGTCGCCCTCGCGGATCCTCCCGCACTCCGCGACCGAGTCGCGCACCGCCCGGGTGACCTCGCCGGTGCGCACCCGCTCGAGCGCGGCGGTCATGGTCGCCGCGTTCTCGTCGGCGCCGGCCCGGGGGTCGTAGTCGACCAGCGCCGCGAGCGCCTCGGGGATGCTCGTCGTCGGCACCACCTCGACGTGCTTGGCGGTCAGCGCGTCGACCTGGCGTGCGACCGGGACGATGTTCTTGTTGTTCGGCAGGACCACGACCGAGTCCGCGTCGCAGGCCTCGACGGCCTCGAGGATCTGCGCCGTCGAGGGGTTCATCGACTGGCCGCCGGCGACGACGCGCTGCACGCCGAGGCTCGTGAGCAGGCGGCGCACGCCGTCGCCGACCGCGACGGCCACGACCGCGGTCGTGACGGGCTCGGTGGCACCGGCGGGCGCTTCCGCCGCCTCCGCGTCGCGCACCCACGCGGCCTCCTCGACCCCCTGCACCTGCTCGGCGAGGTCGGTGACGCGGATGTCGCGCGGGCGGCCGGCCTCGATGCCCGCCTCGATCGCGGCGCCGATGTCGTCGGTGTGGACGTGGCAATTCCACAGCCCGTCACCGCCGACGACGACGATCGAGTCGCCGATCGCGGCCCATGCCCGGCGCAGACCGTCGACGGCCTCGTCGGGCGCCTCGAGGAGGTACATGACCTCGTAGCGCAGGCCGGAGACGTCCTCCCCCCGCAGGTGCGCGGCGACGGCCGCCGGGGTGGCGACGACCTCCGGCTCGGGGATCGGCCGGCCGTCGACCACCTCGAGCAGCGCGTCGAGCAGCAGGCACAGCCCCTTTCCGCCGGCGTCGACCACCCCCGCGTCGCGCAGCACCGGCAGCAGCTCCGGGGTCCTGGCGACCGCGTCGCACGCGGCGGCCGCGGCCCGGTCGAGCACGGTGACGAGCGCCGCGTCGCCCGTGCCGCCGGGCGGACCCGACGCGAGCGCGTCCTCGGCGGCCTCCGCGGCCTCGCGCGCGACGGTCAGGATCGTCCCCTCGACCGGGCGCAGCACGGCCTCGTAGGCGGCGTCGGCGCCCCGCCGCAGGCCGCGGGCGACGTCGCCGGGCCCGATCTCGGCGAGCCCGCGGAACTCCTCGGCGAGGCCCCGCAGGATCTGCGACGTGATCACCCCCGAGTTGCCCCGGGCCCCCATCAACGAGCCGCGGCTGATCGCGTGGCACACCTCGCCCATCGACTCCGCGGAGGCGAGCTCGCCGCAGACCGACTCGAGCGTGAGCGCCATGTTCGTCCCGGTGTCGCCGTCGGGCACCGGGTAGACGTTGAGCCGGTTGAGCTCCTCCTGGTGCGCCCGCAGTGCGTCGCGGAAACGCATCGTCGCCCGACGCAGCTCGGCGGCGGACAGGCTCGTCAGCGTCGGCATCGGGCGAATCCTACGCCGCCTGCTATCCTCGGCCGGCTCGCCCGCACGGCCCCTCGCGGCCCGCCGCGGGCCGGCGGCGTCCCCCAGAGCAGCTCCGGCGAGGTGGTGTGTCATGGCAGCGGTCTGCGAGGTCTGCGGCAAGCGGCCGCACTTCGGGATGCGCCTCTCCCACTCCCACCGCCGCACGAAGCGCCGGTGGAACCCCAACGTGCAACGCGTGCGCGCGGTCGTCGACGGAACGCCGCGTCGCCTGCACGTGTGCACCTCCTGCCTGAAGGCCGGGAAGGTCGTCAAGCGCTAGGCGGGCCGTCACCCCCACCCACCCGGGCGACGCGGACACGGAGGCGCGGCCACCGATGCAGGGAGTCGTGAAGACCTACGACCCGGTCACGCGCGAAGGCGTCGTCGTGACCGACACCGACCGGACCGAGGTCGTGCTCGCACCCGGCGCGCTCGACCGCTCCGTGTTCCGCACGCTGCGCCAGGGCCAGCGGGTCGTGTTCGACCTCGACGACCAGGGCCGCGCGACGCACGTGCGCAGCGGCGCCGAGCCCGACCTCGGCCTGCCCACCGCCCAGGTCTGAGCCCACACACGGCCCGCGCACGGTGCCGTGCGCCGTCACCGGAGGCAACGCATGTCCGTCTACGACCACGAGCTCGGTTCGATCGACGGGACGCCGGGCGTCCTCGCGGACCAGCGCGGCAAGGTGGCGCTGGTCGTGAACGTCGCGTCGTTCTGCGGCCTCACGCCCCAGTACACCGGGCTCGAGGAGCTGCACCGCCGCTACCGCGACCAGGGCTTCACCGTCATCGGCGTGCCCTGCAACCAGTTCGGCGCCCAGGAGCCCGGCACGCCCGAGGAGATCGTGACGTTCTGCACGACCAACTACGGGGTCGACTTCCCCCTCACCGAGAAGGTCGAGGTGAACGGCGAGGGGCGCCACCCCCTGTACCGGGAGCTCACGGCCGTCGCCGACGCCGACGGCCACGACGGCGACATCCGCTGGAACTTCGAGAAGTTCGTGGTCGGCCGCGACGGTACGGTCGTCGCCCGGTTCGCCCCGCTCGTCGAGCCGACCGACCCCGCCGTCACCGCCGCGATCGAGCAGGCGCTCGGTCGCTAGGCGCGCCGGACCACCCCCGGCCCGCACGGCGGGCGGCCGTGCCCGGCCCGGCCGCTCCGTCTGCGTCCCCGTCAGCCCTCCAGGCGCTGCGCCAGCGCGTCCAGCTCGTCGCGCAGCGCGCACGGGAGCCGGTCGCCGAACACCGCGAAGTGCTGTGCGATCAGCGGGAGCTCCGCCCGCCAGGCCTCCCGGTCGACCGAGAGCAGCACGTCGAGCGCGGCCTCCGGCACGTCGAGGCCCTCGGTGGGCAGCGACTCGCGGGTCGGCAGCCGGCCGATCGGGGTGTCGACCGCGGCCGCGCGCCCCGCGCACCGCTCGAAGACCCACGCGAGGACGCGGCTGTTCTCGCCGTAGCCGGGCCACAGGAACTTGCCGTCGGCGTCGCGGCGGAACCAGTTCACGTAGAAGAGCTTCGGCAGCTTCGACTCGTCGGCGGCCTCGCCGATGCGCAGCCAGTGCGCGAAGTAGTCGCCCATGTGGTAGCCGCAGAACGGCAGCATCGCGAACGGGTCGCGCCGCAGGTTGCCGACCGCGCCGGCCGCGGCGGCGGTCGTCTCCGACGCCATGATCGAGCCGAGGAACACGCCGTGCTGCCAGTTGTAGGCCTCCGTCACGAGCGGGACGGTCGTGGCCCGCCGGCCCCCGAACAGGATGGCCGAGATCGGCACGCCGTTGGGGTCCTCCCACTCGGGCGCGATCGACGGCACCTGGGCGAGCGGCGCCGTGAAGCGGCTGTTGGGGTGCGCGGCGGGCCGGTCGCTCGCCGGGGTCCAGTCCTCGCCGCGCCAGTCCAGGCAGTGCTCGGGCGGGGCGCTCAGCCCCTCCCACCACACGTCGCCGTCGTCGGTGAGCGCGGTGTTGGTGAACACGGTGTTGCGGCCGAGCGCCGCGACCGCGTTCGGGTTCGTGTCGGGGCCGGTCCCGGGCGCCACGCCGAACATCCCGTACTCGGGGTTGATGGCGTACAGGCGGCCGTCCGGCCGAACTTCATCCAGCAGATGTCGTCGCCGATCGTCTCGGCCGTCCAGCCGGGCAGGGTCGGCACGAGCATCGCGAGGTTCGTCTTGCCGCAGGCCGACGGGAACGCCGCCGCGACGTAGCGCGCCTCGCCCGCGGGGCTCGTGAGCTTCAGGATGAGCATGTGCTCGGCGAGCCAGCCGTCGTCGCGCGCCATCACGGACGCGATCCGCAGCGCGAAGCACTTCTTGCCGAGCAGCGCGTTGCCCCCGTAGCCGGAGCCGTACGACCAGATCTCGCGCGTCTCGGGGAAGTGGACGATGAACTTCTCCTCGTTGCACGGCCAGGGCACGTCGCGCTGGCCGGGCGCGAGCGGCATCCCGACGGAGTGCACGCACGGCACGAAGTCGCCGTCGGGGCCGAGCACCTCGAGCGCACCCGAACCCATCCGGGTCATCGTGCGCATGCTGACCGCGACGTACGCGGAGTCGGTGAGCTCGACGCCGATGTGCGCGATCGGCGAGCCGAGCGGCCCCATCGAGAAGGGGACGACGTACATCGTCCGGCCGCGCATCGCCCCGCGGTACCGGGCGAGCAGCTCGCGCCGCATCTCGCCCGGCTCCCGCCAGTTGTTGGTCGGGCCGGCGTCCTCCTCGCGCTCCGAGCAGATGAACGTGCGGTCCTCGACGCGCGCGACGTCGCCGGGGTCGCTGCGCGCGTAGAAGCTGTTGGGCCGCTTGGCCGGGTCGAGCCGCGTGAAGGTGCCCGACTCGACGAGCCGCCGGCACAGCTCCTCGTACTCCGCCTCGGACCCGTCGCACCAGTGCACGCGCTCGGGCTGGAGGATCGCCGTCCAGTGCTCGACCCACTCGAGGAGCCTGCGGTTCGTGGTCGGCGGCGTACCTGTCGTGGCAGTCATGCGCGTCCCTCGATGAGCCGGGAAGGGACCGAATCGTATTTCGCCCCCGGCCGGGGCGCAGAACCGTGCCGCGGCGTAGCATCCCGCGCACGGGCGACGAGCGAGGAGGGGGCCGTGACCGTCAGCGCGTACATCCTCATCCAGACCGAGGTCGGGAAGGCCTCGAGCGTCGTGGAAGCGGTCCGCAACCTCCCCGGGGTGGTGCAGGCCGACGACGTGACCGGGCCCTACGACGTCATCCTGCGGGCGGAAGCGGCCTCGATCGACGAATTGGGCAAGATGGTCGTGTCGCAGGTGCAGCTCGTCGACGGCATCACCCGCACGCTCACCTGCCCCGTCGTCCACCTCTGAGTCCGAGGCCTGCCGGGCGCCGCGGGGCGTCAGCGGCGGGCACCGGCGCGCGCGGCGCGGCGGGCGTGGCGCGCCAGGGCGAGCTCGATCAGCCGGTCGAGCAGCGCGCCGTACGGGAGGCCGCTGACCTCCCACAACCTCGGGTACATCGACACCGGGGTGAAGCCGGGGATCGTGTTGAGCTCGTTGCACACGAAGCCGCGCCCGTGCTCGTCGTAGAAGAAGTCGACCCGCGCCATCGCCTCGCAGCGGCAGGCCTCGAACGCGCGCACCGCGAGGCCGCGCACCTCGGTCGCCGCCTCGTCGGTCAACGGGGCGGGTGCGAGCAGCTGCGCCGCGCCGTCCTCGTACTTGTCGGCGTAGTCGTAGAACTCGGCACCCGGCACGATCTCGCCCGGCGACGACGCCTCGGGCGGGTCGTCGCCGAGCACCGCGACCTCGATCTCCCGCCCCGGCACCGCCTCCTCGGCGAGGATCCACTCGTCGTAGCGCAACGCCGTCCCGACCGCGCGCTCCAGCTCGGCACGGTCGTGCGCCTTCGAGACCCCGACCGACGAGCCCATGTTCGAGGGCTTCACGAAGCACGGGTAGCCGAGCTCGGCCTCGACGTCGTCACAGAACCCGCGCCGGTCGTGACCGTCGCGCAGCGCGAGGAACCGCGCGGTCGGGATCCCGGCGGCGGTGAACGCGCGCTTCATCATGATCTTGTCCATCCCGACGGCGGAGCCGAGCACCCCCGACCCGACGTACGGCAACCCCGCGAGCTCGAGCAGGCCCTGCACCGTGCCGTCCTCCCCGTAGGGACCGTGCAGCAGCGGGACCACCACGTCGACCGCCAGCGGCCGCCCCCCCTCCGCCGGCACCACCTCGGCGCGCGCCGGGCCCGCGGGCAGCGCGACCGGCTCCCCCTCGACCGGCAGGGCCGGGGGCAGCGCGGCACGCGACCGCTCCAGCAGCTCGCGCGCCGCGTTCGCGAGGAGCCATCGGCCGTCGGGGGTGATCGCGACCGGGACGATCTCGTAGCGGTCCGGGTCGAGCGCGCGGGCGACCGACGCCGCGCTCACCCGTGAGACGTCGTGTTCGGCCGAACGGCCGCCGAACAGCAGCATCACGCGCAGGCGCCGACCGGTCACGACCCGACCGTACCCGCGCCGGCGCTCACGGCAATTCCACGATCGCGCGGATCGCCAGGCCCATCAGGAAGAGGCCGCCGAGCCCGTACGCCAGCTCCAGCCACCGGCGGGCACGCCACAGGTCGCGGTACGCGTACATCAGCGCGACCGTGATCAGCGCGACGAAGCCGTAGAACACGTGGATGTCGGGCTGCTCGAGGCCGCCGACGGTGACGAGCAGGACGCCGAGCACCACCTGGAGGGCGACGGTCGCCTGCGCGGCCGCGACGCCGACCCACAGCGCGCGGCCGCGCAGCGCCCGCCACCGCCAGGCGGCGAGCGCGAACAGCCCGGCGACGGCGTTCGCGACGACGACCACCCAGCCGAGCACCTCGTGCACGTCGCGCAGCACGCCGGGACGCCCGCGCCGTCGCTACAGCGTCTGGTCGTCGGACGCGGCGAACGACGTCTCCTGACCGCGCAGCAGGTTCTTGAGCACCTTGCCCGCCGGGTTGCGCGGCAGCGGCTCGTCGCGGATCTCGACGTACTCCGGGACCTTGAAGTCCGCGAGGTGCTGCCGGCAGAACTCCCGGATGTCGTCGGCGGTGGCGGTGGAACCCGGGCGGAGCTGCACGACCGCCTTGACCTCCTCGCCGAGCGTTCGGTGCGGCACGCCCACCACCGCGGCGTCGACGACGTCGGGATGGTCGAACAGCACGTGCTCCACCTCGACGCTGTACACGTTCTCGCCGCCGCGGATGATCATGTCCTTCGCGCGGTCGACGAGGTACAGGTAGCCCTCCTCGTCGAGGTACCCGATGTCACCGGTGCGGAACCAGCCGTCGCTGAACGCGGCCTCGTTGGCGTCGGGCCGGCGCCAGTACCCGCGCGACATCACGGTCGGCCCCTTGATCCAGACCTCGCCCCGCTCGCCGGGCGCCGCGTCGAGACCGTCCTCCGTCACGACCCGCACCTCGACGGTCGGCACGGGCCGCCCCACCGAGCCGGGGTGCGCGAAGTAGTCCTCACCGGTCACGGCCGTCGCGACCGAGGCGGTCTCGGTGAGGCCGTACGCGGTCGCGAGCGTCTTGCGAAGGTTGGGGAACACCTGCTCGATGCGTTCCACGAGCTCGGGGGCCGCCGGCGCACCGCCGTAGCTCGCCCGCTGCACCGAGGAGAGGTCGTACTTCGAGAGGTTCGGGGACTCGAGGATGCGCCACATCACCGTCGGGACGCCGCCGAACGACGTGATCCGCTCGCGCTCGATGATCCGGAGCGCGACCTCGGGGTCGAACCGCCCCACCGGCATGAGCACGAGCTTCCCGCCGGTCGCGTACGCGAGCACCATCGTCGCGAGGCACCCGGTGACGTGGAACAGCGGGACGACGAGCAACGTCGCCGACCGGAGCTTCCCGCTCGCCTCCGGCGGCGGGTCGCCGCGCATCGCCGCCGCGACGCCGCCGACCATGATGTTCTGCAGGTTCGCGATCGCCTGCCGGTGGGTCAGCGTCGCGCCCTTCGGCTGGCCGGTGGTGCCCGAGGTGTAGAGGATGGCGAGGAGGTCGTCCTCCTCGATGTAGTTGGTCGGCATCCCCGGGTCGCCGTCGCCGTCTACCAGCTCGGCGAAGGCCCGCACGGGGTGCGCCCCCGGATCCCCGATCGCGAACACGTGCTCGAGCTCGCGCATCTCCGTGAGCCGGTCGCGCACGAGCGCGATCCGCCGCTCGTCCGCGATCAGGACCTTCGCGCCGGAGTCGACGATGCCGAACTCGAGCTCCTCTGTCTTCCACCACGCGTTGAGCGGGACGACGACCGCGCCGAGGATCGCGCACGCCCACCAGGTGATCACCCACTCCGGGACGTTGGCGGACACGAGTGCGACGCGGTCGCCGCGCGCAACACCGAGCTCGGCGAGCCTCGACGCGAGGACGCGCGCGAGGCGGTCGTGCTCCCCGAACGTGTACCGCCGCTCGCCCTGCACGAGCCACTCCTCGTCCGCGCGCAGGGCGTTGTTCGCCATGAGCTCGCGCAGCGACCGCATCCGCTGCTTGTAGACGCGCATCGGGACGCCGAGGACGTCCTCGGTCACGATCTCGAACGGCCCGCCCGGCCCCGTGAGCTGCGCGAGGACCGGGTCGGCGGCCGCCGTCACGACGCGGCGTCCTCGTGCTGCACGACGTCGAACGACCACAGTTCCGACGCGCTGCTCACCGGACCCTCCGTGTCGTGCGCGCGGTGGCCGTGCCGGAACGCGGGGCTCGCGACCCAGGCGTCGAAGTCCTCCTGCGAACGCCAGCGGGTGTAGACGAGGAACACGTCGCGGCCGTCGGTGGGCGCCAGCAGCTCGAAGGCCTCGAAGCCGGGCATCTTCGCGACCTCGCCCGCGCGACGGGCGAAGCGTTCGACGAGCTCGTCGGCGCGCTCGGGCGGCACGGTGATCGCGTTGATTCGTACGACGGACATGCCGCCATTCTGGCCAGCGGGCGCCCCCGCCGTCGGATCCGCCGCCCGCCCGCCGACCGGGGGCGCGCCGGGAGGCGGCCGCCCGCGACCCGGGAGGCGGCCGTCACTCGTCCGTCTGGGACCGCAGGAAGCGCTCGATCTCGGAGACCAGGGCGTCGCCGTCGGGGAGCGCCGCCTGCTCCCGGTCGAGGCGGTCCACGATCTCCTTGACGTCGGGACGCGCGGCGAGCCCCTCCTCGACCCGGTCGAGGTACACGTCGGCGCGGGCGTCCAGCGCGCCGAACGAGAGGTCGAGACCGCCGTACTCGGCGAGGCGGCGCAGCAGCGCGCGCACCGCGGGCGGCGACGGCGAGCCGGCGACGTACTGCGGGACCTGCGCCCAGAAGCCGGCCGTCGGGATCCCCGCGTCGCCCAGGGCGCGCTGCACGACCGTCTGTGCGCCGGTCGGCCCGACGTAGTCGGGCCGCAACGGGCCGAGCTCCTGCGCGAGTGATCGCGCCGTCGCCGTCGCGAGCACCGGGACCGGGCGCCGGTGCGACACGAGCGCCGGCATGCCGCCGAGCGTCGCCGCCTGCGTGACCCCGAGGCGGCGCGCGAGCCCGACGATCTCCGCCGCGAGGGCGGGCCAGCGCAGCGACGGCTCGGGGCCGCGGATCACCACGACGTCACGCCCCGCGTTGCCCGCGACGAGGTCGAGCCTCGGGAAGTCGATGACCCGCAGGCCGCCCGCCTCGAAGCGCGCGGTCGGCCGGGTCTGCTGCAGGTCGCACCAGTCGGTGAGGTCGAACGTCGCGAACTCGTCGACCGGGTCGAGCTGCTCGACGAGCGCCGCGACGGCGCCGGCACCGGCGACGCCGGCATCGACCCAGCCGGCGAGCGCGACGACCAGGAGCGGGCGGTCGAGCGCGGGCCAGTGGTCGACGACGAGCACGACCCCCAGCGTACGGCCTAGCGTCGGCGGCCGGACACGACCGCGGCCGCGCCAGGGGGCTCGGATGGAAGTTCGCTTCGGGGTGCACACCGGGCTGCAGAACACGACCGTCGCCGAGCTGCGCGAGCTGTGGCGGCGCATCGAGCAGCTCGGCGACGGCACCGCGTTCGACTGGATCTCGATCTGGGACCACTTCTACGCGGCCGACGCCACCGGCAACCCGCACTGCCTGGAGGCCGTGACCTGTCACACCGCACTCGCGGCGAGCACCGAGCGCGTCCGTTGCGGTTCGCTCGTGTACTCGGCGGGCTACCGGCACCCGGCCGTGCTGGCGAACACGATGGCGACACTCGACCAGGTGGCACAGGGCCGCGTGGTGCTCGGGCTCGGCGGCGGCTGGCTCCAGCAGGAGTACGACGCCTACGGGCTCCCCTACGGCAGCGCCGGGGAGCGGCTGCGCAAGCTCGAGGAGTACGTGCAGTGCGTCCGCGCACTGCTCACCCGGGAGCGCGCGTCGTTCGAGGGCGAGTTCTTCACGTTGCGGGACGCGGCCTGCGAGCCCAAGCCGGTGCAGGAGCGGTTGCCGATCTGGATCGGCGGCGGGGGCGAGCGCGTGACGCTGCGCATCTGCGCGCGTCACGCCGACGGGTGGAACGTCCCGTTCGTCGGTCCCGACGAGTGGGCCCGCAAGGCGAAGGTGCTCGACGAGCACTGCGAGCGTGCCGGTCGCGATCCCGCGACGATCACGAAGTCCGTGAACGTCGGGATGGCGTTCTCGGAGGAGGAGCTGCGCGCCCAGTTCGGCGCGATGGCGAACTACGTGCGCCCGGGGGTGCTGTCGGGGAGCGTCCAGGAGATCGTCGACAAGGTCGGCGCCTACGTCGACGCGGGCGCGTCGTGGGTGATCCTCGCGATGCGCGCCCCGTTCGACCGCGACGGCCTCGAGCGCTTCGCCGCGGAGGTCGTCCCCGCGGTCCGGCGCTGAGGCCGTCGCGCGGCCCGCCGCCGACCCCTCCGTGGTCACCCCTTCGTGGTCACGCCTGCGCCAACCCGCCGTCGCAGGGGTGACCACGGAGGCGCAGCCACCGGCCGTGGGCACCCGCACGCCAACCCGCCGTCGCAGGGGTGACCACGGAGGCGCAGCCACCGGCCGTGGTCACCCGCACGCCAACCCGCCGTCGCGGGGGTGACCACGGGGGCGCGGGTGGCTACCCGAGGCCGAGCTGCACGACGCGCTCGGCGGCCGCGCCCCGGTCGTTCACGCCGAGCTTGCGGTAGATGGCGCGCAGGTGGGTCTTGAGCGTGTTGCCCGAGACGTAGAGGCGCGCCGCGATCTCGGCGCTCGACAGCCGGGTCGGGAGGAAGCGCGCGATGTCCAGCTCGCGCTCGCTCAACACGACGCCCTGCCCGGCGGCCGCGCGCCGGGCCGCCTCGAGCGCGCGCCGCACGAACGGCGTGCCGCCGCGGCGATCGAGGGCCTGCGCGAGGCGCACCCCCTCGCTGCCCGCGTCGGCGACGACGGCCACGTAGCCCTCGGCCTCGGCGACACCCATCGCGGCGCTCGCCCGCCGCAGCGCCGACCGGCGGTCGCCGCCGCGCGCGTCCACGGTCGCGGCCCACAGCTCCCGCTCGGCGACGGCCCTCGGCTCGCCGGGCTGGGGGTGCCACCGTTCCAGCACGGACCGGGCGACCCCGACGTCGCCCGCCGCCAGGGCGGCCGCCACGGTCGCGACCTCGAGGCCGGGGAGCCCGCGGCGGGCGTCGAGCACGAGCCGGGCGTGGTCGACGGCTCCCGTCGCGAGCCGCAGGCGCGACTCCACGGCGCACAGGAACCCCTCGACGGCCGGCGGCGCCGGCGGGTCCCCCAGGGCGCGCGCCCGTTCGAGGGTCGCCAGGCCGAGGCGCGGCGTCCCGGTGACGAGGTGCCAGGCCGCCCGCTCGGCCGCGCCGATCGCGCGGGCGACCGGCCGCGCGCTCCCGGATCGCTCGATGCGGGCGAGCAGCTCGTCGGCGCGGGCGAAGTCGCCTCGCGCGCGCGCGACGCGTGCGAGTGCGAGGCAGGCGTCGGCCATCGCCGGGTGCTCGAGCAGCCCGGCGCGCAGTGCCAGCGCCGTCGCCTGGCGCGCGTGGACCGAGGCCGGGCGGAGGCGGCCCGCCCACGCCTCGACGAGCGCCAGCGCCCCCCACACGTTGGTGCGCCACAGGGCATGGGCGCGGCGCCGGCGCGCAGCGGCGTCGAGCTGCTCGCGGGCCGCGGCGACGTCACCGAGGTACCACGACGCCCGTGCCCTCGACACGGCGGCGACCACCCAGACGTCGGCCGGCGTGGTCAGCCCGAACAGGTTCGGGACGGGCGGGGCGTCGGGTCCCTCGAGGCCCCGCATCACCGCGTCCGCGCTCCGGATCACCTCCTCGGGTCGCTCCCCCCACAGGGCCCACGCGGCCTTCACCACGTCCTCGACGAGGCGTTCGCCGGGGCCGGGCGTGTGCCGTTCGACCACTTGCAGCTCCCGGCGCGCCCGGCTCACCTCGCCCGCCATCGACAAGGCGACGAGCTTGCGCAGCCGCGTGCCGGCCGGGGCGCGCGCGGCCGGCACCGCGTCGAGCCACCGCAGCACCTCGCCGACCCCGCCGGTCACGAAGGACCGGGCGCCGTGGCGATCGACGAGCCCGACGACACCCTCCCAGTCCTCGGCCGCGGCCGCGTACCGGACCGCGTCGCCGGGCCGCCCGCGCCGTTCCTCGTACGCGGCGGCACGCCGCAGGAGGGTGCGCTCGAGCTCCGGCTCGGTGAGCCGGAGCTCGTCGCGCAGGACGTCCCGGAAGATCGGGTGGTACTCGTAGGCGCCCGGCTCGCGCCCCGCGCGGCGGGTGAAGACGCCCCCGCGCTCGAGGCGCGCGAGCACGAGGGCGGCACCGCGCCCCCCGGTGAGGGCGTCACAGGCCGGGCCGCTGAGCGTCTCCAGCACCGACGTCCGCACGAGGAACCGGGCCGAGTCCGGCGGCACCCGTGCGAGCACCTCGACGCGCAGGAGATCGGCGAGGTGGTGGTGCACACCCCGGATCCCGGCCACGACCCGCTCCGGATCCGCGTGCCGCAACTCCTCGGCGGCGACGACGAGCCCCGCCGCCCAGCCCTCGGTCCGGGCGTGGAGCGACTCGACCACCGGGGCGTCGACGACGCGCCCGGCGCGGGCCTCGAGCAGGTCGCGGGCCTCGCGCGCGTCGAACGCGAGGTCGGCCGCGGTCAACCACTCCACGGCGCGGCCGCCGGCGCCGGTCACGAGCGGGGCGGCGGCGTCGCGGGACCGGGTCGTCACCACCACCCGCAGGGCCCCGGGGTCACGCGAAGACACCGCCCGGGCGAGCCACCGCACGACGCGGGGCGGCGCGGCGTCGAATTCCTCGACGACGACGAGGAGCGGTCGCCCGGCCCGCGCGTCCTCCCGCGCCCGTGCGCCGAGGATGGCCGGATCCCACCGCGCGTCCGGGCCCGGGACCACCACCACCGTCGCGCGCCCGTTCCGCGCCGCCCAGTCGCGCACCAGCGTGCGCTTGCCGTACCCCACCGGCGCGCACACCACCGTCAGCACCGCGTGGGCCGCCGCGTCGAGCCGCCGCCGCAGCCGCGGGCGGTCCACGACGCCCCCGGGCCGCGCCGTCGGCGCCCCGCGCGCCGGCCGGGGCGCGGTGCGGGACGGCGCCCGGGCGGTGACCCCCGACGCCCGCGCGGCGAGCGCGACGACGCGGCCGGGTGCCTCACCCATCTCGACCCGACCGCCGTTCGGTGGCGACCACGGCCTCGGCGCGGCTCGACACGCCGAGCTTCCAGTAGATGTGCTTCAGGTGCGTCTTGAGGGTGTTGAGCGACATCCCGAGCCGGACGGCGAGCTGCGCGTTCGGCAGCCCGCTCGCCAGCAGTTCGAGCACGTCGCGCTCCCGCTCGGTGAGCCCGGCGGAGCGAGCCGCGTGGGGCGGGCCGGCCTCGCGCACGCCGCGCGCCAGGACCTCGCGCAGGAACGGCGTGGGGTCGCTGCGCTCCAGCGTGCGCAACGGTCCGAGCGCGTGGCGGCCCTGGTCGCGCAGGCAGCCGCACCAGTGCTCGGTCTCTGCGTCGGCGAGCGCGGCCGCGAGCCCCGTCACGCCGCGCGGGTCGCCCCGCAGGTCGTCGAGGACGGCCTGCCACAGGCGCCGGGTCAGCCGGGCACGCGGGCTCCCGTCGTCGGGCCAGCCGTCGAGCGCGTCGGCGGCGGCGGCGAGGTCGTGGCGTTCGAGCGCGATGCGGACCCGGACCGAGGCGACCTCGGGGCTCTCGGGGGCCTGCTGCAGCACCTGCCGCGCGCCGTCCAGCTCGCCGGCGGCGACGAGCAGCCGGCCCTCGGCCGCGCGGAGCCGGGCGTCGAGTACCGGCGCCCGGGCGGCCGCGAGGCGGGCCCGCCCGTCCGCGAGCGCCGCGAGTCCGTCACCCGGCCGCCCCTCCACCACCGCGAGCAGTGCGCGCTCGGTCGCGGCGATCGCCGAGAGGACCGGGTACCGCATACCGCCGGGCGCGGCACGCTCCCACGACGCCGCGGCGAGCCCGAGGTCGCCTTGCTCGCGCGCGACGTGGGCGAGGGCGAACCCGGCCGGACTCGCGAGCGGGTGGTCGCCCAGGCCCAGCTCGGCGGCCACCTGCAGCGCGCGGGCGGCCAGGCCGCGGGCGTCGCCGAGCCGGCCCTCCCACGCGTGCACCAACGCGAGCCAGCCCTGGACGACGGGCCGGGCGAGCACGTTCCCCGAGCACGCCGCCTCGTGGTCGGCCCGTTCGAGCTCGCCGGCGGCCTCCCGCGGCCGCGCGAGCAGGGCCAGCGCGACCCCGCGGCACGAGCGCGCACCGACGCGCGCGTCGGCACGCCGCGAGGCGCCCGCGACCGGATCGGGATGCCGCCGGTCCCCGGCGACGCGCCCGCCGGGGCCGGCGAGCTCGTGCAGCGCACGGTCGGCGGACCGCAGCGCCGCGTCGGCGTCGCCCCCCAACGTGGCCGCGACCGCCGCGACGAGGTCACCGCCGGGCGGTGCCGGCACCGGGTCCCCGCCCGCGCCCCCGGCCCCCTCCGGCGCGCCGACCTGCTCGCCCGCGACCATCGAGGCCAGGAGCCGTAGCTCACCCGCCCGGGGCCGGTTCGCCCGCACCCGAGGGGGGAGGTGGTCGAGCCAGCGGGCCAACTCGTCCGGGCGGTCCGCCAGCAGCAGCGCGTCCGCGTGCCCCGCGGCCGTTCGCAGCAGCTCGTCCCAGGCGTGCGCGGCCGCGAGGTACCCCACCGCGGTCGCGGGCTCGCCGCGATCGAGGTGCCAGCGGGCGGCCCGGTGGGCGAGGGCCCGCGCCCGGCGCGCCCCGCCCGCCCGCAGGCGCTCCTGGAGCCCGGCGCGCAGCACGCCGTGGACGCGGTAGGCGTGCCCGCCCGGCAGCCGCTCCACGAACGAGCAGGCCCGGGCGAGCGCGTCGAGCCGCGCCCGGCCGCCGGTCGTGTTCGTGACGTGGTCGCACAGGGGGCCGTCGAGACGTTCGAGGACCGACACGTCGACGAGGAAGCGCCGCGTCGGCACGTCGAGGGCCGCGAGCACGGTGTCGGTCACGTCGCGGACGAGCTCCGGGGCACCCGCGGGGTACGACTCGACGAGGGCCCGGGGGTCGGGCGCGTCGCGCAGGGCGAGCGCGGCGTGGTGCACGCCCGCGGCCCACCCCTCGGTGCGACCCACCAGCACCTCCACCAGCGTGTCGTCGGGGTGCCGCCCGCACGCGGCGACGAGCGCCGCCGCCTCCGCGCCCGTGAACGCGAGGTCGGGCGCGCGCAGCTCCGCGAGCTCGTCCGACCACCGCAGCCGCTGGAGCCGCGCCGGCGGGTCCCGCCGCGTGGCCGCGACGACGTGGAGGCCGCCGCGGCCGCGCGCGACGAGCCCGACGAGCGCGTCCACCGAGGCGTCCGGGAGCAGGTGGAGGTCGTCGACCACCAACGTCGTCGGCGACCCGTCGCGGCCGGACCCGATCACGGCGGGCACGTCCCGCGGCGCCCGGCCGGGAGCCGTCCGCCGCCGCGTCCCCCCGGGCGCGACGGCGGCGCGCAGGTCGGCGGCGAAGCGGGCCGGGTCGTCGTGGCGGGCCGAGACCGCGAGCCACGCGACCCGTGCCCGACGGTGCGACGACGCCCACTGCCGGCACAGCGTCGTCTTGCCGGCGCCCGGGGGCGCGACGATGACGGTCACCGGCCGCGCCGCCGCGCGCTCGAGCGCCGCCACCGGGCGCTCGCGCCACACGGCGGGCGCGACGGCGGGGCCCGGGACGCGCGCCGCCGTCGGCCCGGCGGCTCCCGGTCGCGCCCGCGCCCGGGCCGCTCGCGTCGGCGGGCGCTCGTGCTCGCTCGCACGTCCTCGCATGGAGCCGCCGTCCCGGGCGCGTCGGCGCCCTGTTCCGCGCCCGGCCGATGCCGGGCGTCACGCCGTTGATATCACCCGGCACGGGCGACTGCACGGGTGAGGAATGCCGGTAGCCTCCGGGTATCTCGACCCGGATGCCGTCGTGACGCGCGCTCGTGGTGGCGGCACCGCCACCGGCCGTTCGGCTCGCGGCGCGAACCAGGTCCTGCTGACGCTCGCCGCCGGTCAGTTCCTCATGACGCTCGACAGCTCGGTGATGAACGTCTCGATCGCGACGGTCGCCGAGGACCTGGGCACCACGGTCACCGGCATCCAGTCCGCGATCACGCTGTACGGCCTCGTGATGGCGGCGCTCATGATCACGGGGGGCAAGATCTCGACGATCGTCGGCCGGCGCCGCGCGTTCACGGCCGGTTGCGTCGTGTACGGCGCCGGGTCGTTCGTCACCTCGGTCGCCCCGAACCTGGCAGTGCTGCTGTTCGGCTGGTCGCTCCTCGAGGGCGTCGGCGCCGCGCTGATCATGCCCTCGATCGTCGGCCTGGTGGCCGCGAACTTCGAGCGGCGCGGCCGGCCGCGGGCCTACGGCATCGTCGCGTCGGCGGGCGCGGTGGCGGTGGCCGCCGGCCCGCTGATCGGCGGGGTCGTCACGACCGCGTTCTCGTGGCGGTGGGTGTTCGCGGGCGAGGTCGTCGTCGTCGCGGTGATCCTCCTCGTCGCGCGCCGGCTCCACGAGGGCCCGCGGGAGGCGCGCCCGCGGCTCGACCTCGTGGGGACGTGCCTCTCCGCGCTCGCGCTCGGGCTGACGGTGTACGGCGTGCTGAGGTCGGGCGAGTGGGGCTGGGTGCGCCCGAAGTCGGGCACCGAGTGGCTCGGCCTCTCGCCGGTCGTGTGGCTGCTGCTCGCCGGCGGCCTCGCGCTGTACCTCTTCACCCGCTGGGAGCAGCACGTGTCGGACCGCGGCGGCGACCCGCTCGTCCGGCCGGGGATGGTGCGCGAGAACGCGCGGCTGCGTTGCGGCCTGACGATGTTCTTCTTCCAGTTCTTCGTGCAGGGCGGGCTGTTCTTCGTCATCCCGCTGTTCCTCTCGGTGGTGCTCGGCCTGTCGGCCGCCGCCACCGGCGTGCGCCTCCTGCCCCTGTCGGTGACCCTCCTCGGCGCCGCGATCGCGATCCCGCGATTCCTCCCGCACGCGTCGCCGCGCGCCGTCGTACGCTCCGGCCTGCTCGCGCTGCTCGCCGGCACCGTCGCCCTCCTCGCGGCGCTCGAGGTCGGCGCGGGCGCGCAGGTCACGACCGTCCCGCTGCTCCTCGCCGGCCTGGGGATCGGCGCACTCGCGTCGCAGCTCGGGAGCGTCACCGTGTCGTCGGTCCCGGACGAGGAGAGCGGTGACGTGGGCGGCCTGCAGAACACCGGCTCGAACCTCGGGCTGTCGCTCGGGACCGCGCTGATCGGGTCGATCCTGATCGCGTCGTTGACGTCGGTGTTCCTCCAGGAGGTCGCCGACGATCCCGGCGTCCCCGACGCGCTGGCGGAGCGGGCGACGGTCGAGCTCGCCGGCGGGATCCCGTTCGTCTCGAACGCACAGCTCGAGGACGCGCTCGCCGACGCGGGCGTCGACCCCGAGGTCGCCGCCTCGGTCGTCGAGGAC
Source organism: Acidimicrobiia bacterium (assembly GCA_026002935.1). Taxonomy (GTDB): domain Bacteria; phylum Actinomycetota; class Acidimicrobiia; order IMCC26256; family PALSA-610; genus BPGH01. The sequence continues at coordinate 1,714,408 of BPGH01000001.1, read as the reverse complement.
AACGAACACGCGCGGATCCTCGCGCTGCGGGTGAGCCTCGCGACCGTCGCGTTCGTGGTCGTGCTCGCCCTCTTCTTCGCACGGCCGCTGCCCACCGTCCAACCGGCCGACGAGCCGCGGGCGGCCTGACGAGCCGCGCGCGCGTCCCACCCGCCGCGGGCTCCCGGACGATCAGAAGCGCGCGGGCGACGCGGTGAGCGGGTCGAACGCGACCGCGTCCCCGATGTCGGCGATCGCGCGCAACGCCTGCCCGAGGGCGATCGGCCAGGCGGCGAGCAGCAACGCGATCGGCGCGCCGACCATGATCACCGCGAGCGTGTCCCAGAACCCGTCGACCGCGATCGCCCACGCGATCACGCCGACGGTCGCGGAGATCACGCTGATGAGGCCGAGGACGACGAGGAACCAGGACCACAGCCGCAGGGTCTTGTAGCGGGACATCGGTCTCCCCTCCGTCGGGTCCCCCGATCATGAGCGCCCGCCCGGCCGGGTGCTTCACCCACGGCGGGTGATCGTCGCCGGACCCGGGCGTTCACCCGCGCGGGGTGACGCCGGCCGGCCGCTCGCGGCGGATCCTGGGGTCGATCGGGACCCCGGCCGCGACCGCGTGATCGTGGCGACGACGTGAGGAGGCGACGTTGGCGACCCCGACGGTGCGGCGGTCCCCCGCGGGGGCCGTCGGCGAGCGGTCCCCGGGCGCGCCGCGGCGCACCGGGCCGCGCGGCGAGCGGTAGGGCCGCGATGGCGCAGGGAGGCGACCCCCTTCCGGCGGGACCGGGGACCGCGGCCGGCGCGGATCCCGGCCCGCTCGGGCGCGACGAGCTGCTCGCGCTCTTCGCGCAGCTCTCCTCGGTGGGGTCGGTCGAGCTCAAGATGACGGTGCCGGGCGAACAGCGCATGGCGCTGCGCGAGCTGCGGATCGATCCCCTGCGCGGGCGGATCAGGGAGGTCGTGTTCTTCGACACCTCCGAGCTCGCGTGCTTCCACCACGGGGTCGTGCTGCGCGCCCGGCGGACACAGGGCGCACCGGAGGACACGGTCGTCAAGCTCCGGCCCGCGGTGCCCGACGAGCTCCCGCCCGCCGTGCGCGACTCGCCGAACCTGAAGGTCGAGATGGACGTGACGCGGGGCTCGTACGTGGTCTCCGCGTCGCTGAAGGGGGTCCGCAAGGCGGGCAGCCTGCACGCGGTGCTCGACGGCGCCCGGCCGCTCGACAAGCTGTTCACGAAGGAGCAGCGCGCGCTGTTCGCCTCGCACGCGCCGGCCGGCGTGTCGTGGGGCGACCTCGTACCCCTCGGGCCCGTGTTCGTCGTGCTGGCCAAGGCGGTGCCGCAGGGCGCGAGCCGGCGGCTCACGATCGAACAGTGGCACTACCCGGGCGAGGTGCCGCTCGTCGAGCTGTCGACGAAGGCCGCTCCCCTCGACACGGTGCGCGTCTACGAGGAGGTGGCCGGCCACCTGCGCGGGCTCGGCATCGAGCCCGCGGGCGAGCAGGAGCCGAAGACCCGCCGGGCGCTGGAGTTCTTCGCCCGTCACGTCCCGGGTCGCACCGGCTGACCCGCCGGGGACGCGTCGGTCGACCCGCCGGCGGCGCGCCGGCCGACCCCCGGTGGCGCGCCGGCCCGCCGCGATCCGCGAGGCTGTGCGGCGCATGGAGCCCGCCACCCGCGCGACCCGCGACGCCGCCTGCGAGGTGGGCCGCGCGTGAACGGCGGGCCCCAGCTGCGCTTCGACCCGCTCGTGCGGGAGTGGGTGAACGTCGTCGGGCACCGCCAGCAGCGCCCGAACCTCCCGGCCGAGGGCTGCCCGTTCTGCCCCGGCGGCCTCGAGGCGCCCGAGCCGTACGACGTCCGCTGGTTCCCGAACCGCTGGCCGGCGCTGCGGCCGGGCCCGCCGGTCGACGTCGCGGCGGCGGAGGCCGCGGGCACCCCCGCGCTGCCGGCCGCCGGCGCGGCGGAGGTCGTGCTCTTCGCGCCGCGTCACGACGCGTCGCTCGCGACCCTCGGGACGGCGCAGGTCCGCAAGGTGGTCGACCTGTGGGCGCAACGGACCGCCGCGCTGCTGGCCCGGCCGGAGGTGGAGTACGTGCTGGTGTTCGAGAACCGCGGCCGCGACGTGGGAGCGACGATCGACCACCCGCACGGCCAGATCTACGGCTACCCGTTCGTCCCCCCGGTCCCGGCGAAGGAGGCGGCGGTCGCGCGGGCCCACGGGTGCCCGGTCTGCGCCGAGGTCGCGGCGGAGGTCGCCGCCGGGGTGCGGGTCGTCGCGCGCCACGGAGACTGGGTCGCGTACGTGCCGTACGCGTCCGGGTACCCCTACGGGATGCGCTTCGCGCCCGTCCACCACGCCGGGTCGCTGGCCGACCTCGACGACGCCGGACGCGACGCGCTCGCCGCCCTGCTCGTCGACGCCCTCGGGCGCTACGACCGGCTCTGGCCGGCCCCGCACCCCGGGTACCTGTTCCCGTACCTGCTGTGGTTCCACCAGGCGCCCGCGGCGGGCGGGCCGGAGTGGCACGTCCACGCGCACACCGCACCCCCGCTGCGCGCACCGGGGGTGGCGCGCTACGTCGCGTCGGGCGAGCTCGGCAGCGGCACGCTGTCGAACCCGGTCGTGCCGGAGGAAGCCGCGAGGGCGCTGCGTGACGCGTAGGTTCCGCGCGCCGGGACGGGTCAACCTGATCGGCGGCCAGGTCGACTACCACGAAGGGTACGTCGTGTCGCTGGCGGTCGACCGCGACGTCACGGTCGCCGCCGCACCACGCCGCGACCGCGTCGTGCGCGCCCGATCGTCGTCGTACCCGGGGACCGTGGAGGTGGACCTCGCCGCCGCCGCGGACCCCGCGTCCGTCTCCCCCGCGTGGGGCCGCCCGGTGGCGGCCGTGGCCCGCGTGCTGCGGGAGCACGGCGTCGATCCGCCCGGCGCCGACCTCTCCTACGAGTCGTCGCTGCCGCCGGGTGCGGGGCTGTCGTCGAGCGCCGCGTTCGGCGTCGTGACCACGCTCGCGCTCGCGCACCTCGGGGGCCGCACCCTCGTGGCCGGCGACGCGGCGCGGGTCGCGCAGCGGGCCGAACACCTCGCGTTGGGCGTGCCGTGCGGCATCCAGGACCCGCTCACCTCGCTCGCGGCCCGTGCGGGGCACGTCCTGTTCCTCGACTGCCGCACGCTCGCCGCCGAACACCTCGCGTTGCCGCCCGGGATCGCCCTGCTCGTCGTGCACTCCGGCGTCTCCCGGACGCTCGCGGGCAGCCCGTGGGCGGCGCGGCGCACCGAGAGCTTCGCAGCGGCCCGGCGCGTCGGCGTGCGCGTCCTGCGCGACGCGACGCCCGAACAGGTCCGCGGCGAACCGCGGGCGCGGCACGTGGTGCACGAGATCGGCCGGGTCCTCGCATTCGCGGACGCCCTGCGCCGGGGCGACGTCGACGCGCTCGGCCCGCTGCTGCTCGCGTCGCACGCGTCGTCACGTGACGACATGGAGGTCTCGACCCCCGAGCTCGACGCGCTCGTCGAGTGCCTCGTGCACGCCGGCGCGCTGGGTGCGCGCCTGACCGGCGGGGGCTTCGGCGGCTGCGTCGTCGCGCTCGCGCCCGAGGCGCGCGCCGACGCGGTGCTGGCCGAGGCGTGCGTCGCGTACCGGGCGCGGACCGGGCGGGAGCCGACGCCGTGGCGGGTCCGCCCGGCCGCGGGCGCCGGCCCCGCGGCCGGTTGACGCGTCGCGCCGTGGCGCCTCAGCGCGCGCCGGCGCCGCGGCCCCGGCGCGAGAACGCAGCCTGTATCAGCTCGTCGCCGAAGCCCGGCACGGTGCCGTCGACGGCGTAGCGGTAGCACGCGAGCTGGAGGATCCCCGACAGTGAAGCACCCACGCAGGCCGCCACCGTTGCCCACAGGCCGAAGAGCGCCAGACCGAGCACCGCGGCACGACCGCCTGCGAGCACGAACGGTCCGATGGCGACGGCGCCGGCGAGCGACGCGACGACCGCGAGGACGCACATCCCTCCGCTCGCGACGGCGGCGTCGCCCCAGGTTCGCCGGAACAGCTCCGTCGATCGGCGCAGCGCGGCGCGCACCCCGGTCCGCTCGAACACCAGGACCGGCAGCACGAGGAACGTGACCAGGGACCAGACGATCCCGAGGGTGACGAGCACGCGGCCCACGATCCCGGCACGCTCCCTGATCACGGCGAACACGAGCGAGACCGTCGCCGACAGGATCGCCCACGGCAGGATCGCGAACGCGCGGGAGGCGGCGCCGCGCAGCGCGCTGTGGAGCGTCGGGTCGCCGCCGCGCAGGCGCTCGTCGGCGGCGCACAGGAGCGCGACGTTGCAGAACACGAAGACGTAGGCGCACCAGAGATAGAGGCCGGCCGCCAGCACCACGACCGCGAACGCGTACGGCCAGTCGGCGCCGGGGTCGTCGACCGCCCGGGCATCCACGGACGCGATCACGGCGATGCACGGCACGGCCGTCAGCAGGCAGGCGAACCCCGCGAGCAACGGCAGCGCCACCAGCTCCTTGTCCCGCCGCAGCACCGACCACGACGCCCGCGTCAGCGCGAACGCCCTCCGGAACGTCCCCACGTCGCTCCTCCCTCCCGGTGACGGCCACCCTACCGACCCGCGACGCGCCCATCGATAGGCTCTCGGGCCCATGACCGACGCGCGGGTGCGGGCGCCCGGCCGGGTCAACCTCGTCGGCGACCACACCGACTACCAGGACGGGTACTGCTTGCCGGTCGCGATCGACCGCGAGGTCACGATCGGGTGGCGCCCGCGCCGCGACGGGCGGGTGGTCGTGCGATCGGGCGGGCTCCCGGGTGCGGTCGACCTCGCGGCGGACGGCTCGGGCGACCCCGGTGACGGTTGGGGCCGGACGGTCGCGGCGGTGCTCGCGGTGCTCGCGGCGCGCGGCCGCCCTCCGGTGGGGTTCGACGCCGACGTCTCGTCGACCGTCCCGGTCGGTGCCGGCCTGTCGTCGAGCGCCGCGTTCGAGGTCGCGTGCGCGCTGGCGGCCGCGGCCGCCGCACACTTCGACATCGGCGGCACCGACCTCGCGCTCGCCATGCAGGAGGCGGAACAGCGCGCGACCGGCGTGCCGTGCGGGGTGATGGACCAGATGGCGTCGGTGCACGGCCGGGCCGGCCACGCGCTCCTGCTGGACTGCCGGGCGCTCACGGTCGAGCCGGTCCCGCTGCCGGCGTCGGTCGCCGTCGCCGTCGTCCACAGCGGGCTCCCGCGGCGGCTGGAGCACTCCGAGTACGCCGCGCGGCGTTCGGCGTGCGAGGCGGCGGCGGCCCGGCTCGGCCTGGCCGCCCTGCGCGACGCGACGCCCGACCTGGTCGCCTCCGACCCGGTCGCCCGCCACGTCGTGTCGGAGAACGCACGCGTGCTCGCGGCCGCCGAGGCGCTGCGGCGCGGCGACGGCGACGCGTTCGGAGCCCTGATGCTCGACAGCCACCGCTCGCTGCGCGACGACCTCCGCGTCTCGACCCCCGAGCTCGACCTGCTGGTCGACCTCGCGATGGAGCACGGCGCGCTCGGCGCGCGCCTGACCGGCGCGGGGTTCGGCGGCTGCGTCGTGCTGCTCGCGCCGCACGACTCCGCCGCCGCGGTCGCCCGCGCGGCCGCAGAGCGCTACCACGCGCTCACCGGCCTCGAACCGATGGCGTTCGCCGTGCGGGCGGTCGACGGTGCCGGCGTTCTGCAAGGATCGTGACCATGCCGAGCGTGTTCACCAGGATCATCGAGGGCGAGCTGCCCGGCCGGTTCGTGTGGAGGGACGAGCGCGCCGTCGCGTTCCTGACCATCGAACCGATGAACCCCGGCCACACGCTGGTCGTGCCCCGCCGTGAGGTCGACCACTGGATCGACCTCGACGCCGACCTCGCCGCGCACCTGTTCGTCGTCGCGCAGTGGATCGGCATGGCCCAGCAGCGGGTGTGGCGGCCGCGGCGGGTCGGCCTGATGATCGTCGGCGACGAGGTGCCGCACACGCACCTGCACGTCGTCCCGATCAACAGCGCGGGCGAGCTGTCGTTCGCGCACGTCGACCGCCACGCCGAACCGGCCGCGCTCGACGACGCGGCGGCTCGCCTGCGGACGGCGCTGCGCGAGCTCGGCGCGCCGGGCGTCAGCGACTGAGCGCGGCGCGCAGGCGCCCCGCGGCCGCGGGGGTGCGCGCGCCCCACCAGAACAGGTCGCGGCCGTCGACGAACCGCACCGGGACCGAACCGAGCGCGGCGCGCACTTCGGCGGCATGGCGCTCGCCGAACTCGTACGGTTCGCTCGGCAGCAGCACGACGTTGGGCGCGCGCGCCGCGACCTCGTCGAGCGTCACCTCCGGGTAGCGCACGAGCGAGTCGGCGAAGACGTTGTGGACGCCGAGCAGGTCGAGCAGCGACGACCCGTACGTGTCCGCGGCGAGCGACATCCACGGCCGGCGCCACACGGCGACGAACGCGTCCCAGTAGTGGGGCGACACGACGGAGGCCATCCACTCCTCCCACTCCCCCGCCGAGAACGGCGTGGGCACGGGGCGCCCGAGGCGCTCGGCCAGCGCGCGCACCTCGGGGCCGACGTCCGCGACCGACCGGGGCGACATGGAGTGCAGCGCGCACCCTGCGGCCGCGAGCGCGTCGGCGTCGGCCCGCCGGTTCTCCTCGTCGTTGACGACGACGAGGTCGGGGCCCAGCGCGACGACGGCCGCGAGGTCGGGGTTCTTGGTGCCGCCGACGGCCACCGGGCCGCGCCGGTCGCAGAAGCGGGTGACCCCGACCGGCTCGACCCCGAGCGCGTACAGCGTCTCGGTGGCCGACGGCACGAGCGACACCACGCGCGGCGCGGCGGCGCGGGGGGCGGCGGTCACATGCGCTCGAGGAGCTCGGCCTTCTTCGCCTCGTACTCGGCGGGGGTGATGAGGCCCTTGTCGCGCAGCTCCGCGAGCTGCCGGATCTGCTCCGCGACGTTCGGCGGGGCCGCCGCCTGCGGCGCGGCGGCCTCGCGCCCCCACGCCGCGCGGCGCTTCGCGTGCTCCTCCATCTGCTTGTAGATCTCCTGCTGCACCGCGTCGGGGTGGCGCACGTCGGTGAAGCGGGTCTCGCCGTCCTGGCCCGCGGACTCGACCTCCAGCGAACCGGCGCCGACGAGGCGGTCGACGATGCCCTGGCGGAAGTTGATGTTGTTGATGCGGTCGAGGGGGATCTCGACGCCCTGCTTGGCGAGCACGCCGGTGCGGTACACGACCCGGCTCGTCGTCAGCACGAAGTACGTGAACTGCCAGTTGAGGTAGGCGATGCCCAGCCAGCCGACGAACACGATCGCGGCGATCCCCCACGCCCACCACGTGACGGTGCCGAGCGCACCCTCGGCCGACCAACGCCACAGCAGCACGAGCAGCACCAGCAACGCCACGCCCGACAGGAGCTGGCGCCAGAAGAACCACCAGTGCGGCTTGAGGTCGAGGACGACCTCCTCGCCCTCCCGGATCAGCTTCCTCGGGTAGGCCATCCCCGCATCGTAGGCCCGCGCCGGGCGCTCACGGTCGCACGTCGTCGGCGAGGAGCGGCGCGGGTTCGGGCGCGTCGGGGTCGAGGTCCTTCGCCGTCAGGAAGCCCCGCGCCCGCTCCGCCAGCGGGTAGCGCGCGACGAGCGCGTCGTGCGCGGGACCGTGGTCGGGGACCTCGAGGTGCGCGAGCTCGTGCACGAGCACGTAGTCGAGCACCCAGGAGGGGTACCCGGCGAGGCGCGACGAGACGCGGATCGTGCGCGTGTCGGGCGTGCACGACCCCCAACGCTGGAGCTGCTGGTCGGACCACCGGACCTCGCGGGGCCGCGGCAGCCCGTAGGTGCGGGCGAGGCGGCGGGCCCGGGCGGCGACGTCGATGCGCGCGGGCTCGACCCGGCGCCGCATCCGCTCGGCGAGCTCCTCGGCGACCTCGCGGGCCTCGGCGAGCGACATCCAGCGCGGGAACGACACGCGCAGGCGGTCGCCGACGAGGACGGCCTCGACGTGCTTGCGGCGCCGGGTGCCCCGGACGAGCTCGATCTCCATGGCGCGATAGATATACCGCCGCCCGGCCCGCCGCGGCGCCCACCGCCGGGGCGCGCTCACGCCCAACCGAGCTCGTCGAGGCGGTCGTCGTCGATGCCGAAGTGGTGGGCGAGTTCGTGCACCAACGTGACGCGGATCTCCTCGAACAGCTCGTCCTCGTCCGCGCAGGCGTCCGCGAGCGGGCGGCGGAACAGCGTGATGCGGTCGGGGAGCACCGGCGGGTCGAGCCCGCGATCGGTGAGGGCGACGCCCTCGTACAGCCCGAACAGGGTGCCGGGCCCGCCCTCGCCGCCGGCCCCGGCGCCGCCGACCTGCTCGGGCGTCGGCTCGTCCTCGACGACGACCACGACGTTGTCGGCGTGCGCGAGCAACTCGTCGGGCAGCGCGTCGAGCGCGTCCGCGACCAGGCGCTCGAACCGCCGGCGGGAGATGTGCACCGGGTCTCCTCCTCGCGCTCCTCGTGCGCCGGTCCCCCGTGGGCCCGGGGCCCCTCGGGCCGCGCGGGCGGGCGGCGGCGCGCCGGCGCGAATTCCGCTTGACCACCATCGCGCGCGGCCGTAGTGTCCGGGTGCCGGCACGCCGACGCGCCGACCCCGCCGGGCACCGCGAGGTGCGAGGACGGGAAGGGTGCGCGGACGGCCGGTACGGGCACCGTCTCCGGACGGTGGCCGGGTCGCCGACAGCGTGCGTCGGCGGCGCCCGCGAGGGCGAGCCGCCGGTCACGGTGACGGCGCAGGGAGGGCCCCGAGGAGATCGGAGCTGCGACGCAGCGAAGACTACTCGGGGCCTCCTCGCGTCCGGTCTCCCGGCGACGGGCGCGGCGCACCGCCGTCGGTGTCGGTGCCCTTCGGTACGGTCGCGCGCGTGGGCGACCCGCTCCTCGACGACCTCGACCCCGCGCAACGCGAGGCCGTGACGAGCACGGCGTCGCCCCTCGCGATCGTGGCGCCCGCCGGGTCGGGCAAGACGCGGGTGCTCACGCGCCGGATCGCGTGGCGCGTCCGCGAGGGCAGCGCCGACGCCGCGCACGTCCTCGCCGTCACCTTCACCCGCAAGGCCGCGGGCGAGCTCACCGAACGGCTGGGGCGTCTCGGCGCCGACCGGGTGACCGCCGGCACCTTCCACGCGCTCGCGCTCGCGCAGCTCCGGCGGCGGGCCGCCGAACAGGGCCGGGAGCCACCGGTCGTCGTCGGCTCCAAGGCCCGCGTGCTCGGGCCCGTCGTGCAGGGCACCCCGGTCTCGGTCGCGGACGCCGCCGCGGAGATCGAGTGGGCCAAGGCGGCGATGTGCACACCCGACGGCTACGCGGCGGCGGCACGTCGCGCCGGACGGCGTACCGCCGTCCCGCCGACGGAGATGGCCGAGATCTACGCGCGCTACGAGACGGCCATGCGCCGGAGGCGCGCGTGCGACTTCGACGACCTGCTGTGGTGGTGCGCGGACGCGATCGAGCGCGACCCGCTGTTCGCGGCGGCGCAGCGCTTCCGGTTCCGCCACCTGTTCGTGGACGAGTTCCAGGACGCGACCCCGCTGCAGGTCCGGCTGCTGCGCGCGTGGCTCGGCGACCGCGACGACCTGTGCGTCGTGGGCGACACGGCGCAGGCGATCTACGGCTTCGCGGGCGCCGACGCCGGCGTGCTCGGGGAGTTCGGGCGGCACTTCCCGGGTGGCACGACGATCCGCCTCACCCGCAACTACCGGTCCACCCCGCAGGTCGTCGCCGCGAGCGCGTCGGTGCTGGGCCGGCCCGCCGCGCCCGAGGCCGCGGGCGACCCCGGCGCGGACGCGGCCCCCGTGCGCGCGGTGCGGCCCGACGGCGCGGCGCCGTCGGTCACCGAGTACGCCGACGACGACGCGGAGGCGGCGGGCGTCGCGCAGGCCTGCTGGCGCGCGTTCACCCACGGCGTGCCGTGGGACCGCATGGCGGTGCTGTTCCGCACCAACGCGCAGGCGGCGCGCTTCGAGGCGGCGTTCGAACGGCGCGGCATCCCGTACCGGCGGCCCGGGGCCGGGCGCGTCACCGACCGCGGCGCGGCCCGCCACCTCCTCGACGAGCTGCGGCGCGCCGAGCGCGAGCTGCCGGGGCGGCCGTTCGCGGACCACCTCGCGGACCTCGCCGCCGGTGACGACCTGCCGCCCCCCGACGGCGATCCCGACGCGTACGACGCCCACGACGCGTCCGACGCGTCCGACGCGTCCGCGGCGCCCGGCGGGCCGGGCGGGCGCGCCGGGGCCGCCTTCGCCCCCGAGGAGCTCGCCGCGCAGCGTGCGGCCCTCGTGCGGCTCGGGCGGGAGTACCTCGCGGCCGAAGGCGGGCGCGGCACCCTCGGCGGGTTCCTCGCGTGGCTCGACGTCGCGACCCGCGCCGACCCGCCGGGCGGTCGCGGCGTCGACCTCGTGACCTTCCACGGGGCCAAGGGTCTGGAGTGGTCGGTGGTGTTCGTCACCGGCCTCGAGCGCGGGCTCGTGCCGATCGCCTGGGCGACGTCGCCCGAGGCGCTGGCGGAGGAGCGGCGTCTGCTGCACGTGGCGCTCAGCCGCGCGCACGACGAGCTGCACTGCTCGTACGCGCGCCGTCGCGGGCCCGACGGCCGCCCCAAGGCGCGGCGCGACCCGAGCCCGTGGCTCGACCCGCTCCGGCGCCAGGCCGACGAGGCCCGGGGCCACTCGGTCGACCCGCGCGCCGAGCTGGCCGCGGTGCGCGCGACGCTGGCGGCCGCCCGTCCGCCGCGGCCCCGCCGGCGGCACCGGCTCGGCCACCCCGGGCCGCCGGGCGGCCGTTGACGCACCCTCCCACGGGGGTCACGATGCGGGGGACCCCGACGGGGAGGTCGTCATGGTCCGCTCCACGTTGCCGCTGTTCCCGACCGACGACGGGTGGCCCTACCCCGACGCGACGGCGGGTCCCGAGGTCGCCGGCGACGGCGAGCCCGACCTCGACGCCCTGGAGCTGCGGGCCGATGCCCGCGCGTTCGCGATGTTGACGGCGCGCGAGCGCGCGGTCGTGTTCGGCCGGTTCGGTCTCGACGGCCGCGGCCCCCGGTCGCTGAAGGAGCTCGCGCCGCAGCTCGGCTGCACCCGCGCCGAGGCGCGGGTGCTGCTCGGCGACGCACTCGGGAAGCTGCGCGCCCACCTCGCCGTGCGCTGAGGCGCGCGCCCGCCGCTACCGTGCGGCGGCGTGCACCGCTTCGACGAGCTCACCGAACGGATCGCACGCGTCGTGTACGCGTACACGGACGCGCGCCTGCGGCTCGATCCCGTGCCGCTCGACCGCACGGTCGACCCGGCGACGCTGGCCGCGCTCGCGCCCGACCCGATCGGCCCCGCGGGCAACGACCCGGAGGCGGTCATGGCGACGTTCGAGCGCGTGCTCGCCCCGGCCGTGATCTCGTGCGACAGCCCGAGGTTCCTCGCGTTCATCCCCGCCGCGCCGACGAAGGCCTCGCTGCTGTTCGACATGGTCGTGTCGGCGTCGAGCCTGTCGGGCGTGTCGTGGCTCGAGGCGGCCGGCGCCGTGCACGCCGAGAACCAGGCGCTGCGCTTCCTCGCCGACCTGGTGGGGCTGCCCCGGGACGCGGGCGGCTGCTTCGTGCCGGGCGGCTCGGCCGCGAACCTGTCGGCGCTGGCGGTCGCGCGCGACACGGCGCGCCGGTCCGGCGCGCCCACCGGCCGGCGCCTGCGGGTCGTGGTCGGCGAGCAGGCCCACGCCTCGATCGCGAACGCGCTGCGCCTGCTCGACCTCGAGCCCCTGGTGGTCGCCGCACCCGACGACCGCCTCGACGGCGCGGCGGTCGCGGCGGCGCTCGACGCCGACGGCGACGCCGCCTCGGTGTGCGCGGTCGCGGCCACGGCGGGCACGACCAACGCGGGGATCGTCGACGACCTCGCCGGCGTCGCGGAGGTCTGCGCGCGCCATCGCCTCTGGATGCACGTCGACGCGGCCTACGGGGGCGCGGCGTTGCTCGCGCCGAGCGCGCGTCCGCGCTTCGCCGGGATCGAACGGGCCGACTCCGTCGTGATCGACCCGCACAAGTGGCTGTTCGCGCCGTTCGACTGCGCGGCGCTCCTGTACCGCGATCCGGCGCTCGCACGCGCGACGCACACGCAGGACGCGTCGTACCTCGACGTCATCCACGACGAGCCGGGGGTCTGGAACCCCTCGGATCTCGCGCACCACCTCACCCGCCGCGCGCGCGGCCTGCCGCTGTGGTTCTCGCTCGCGGTCCACGGCACCGACGCGTACCGGGACGCGATCGAGCGGGTGCTCGCGACCGCCCGGGCCGCCGCGGCGCGTGTCGCCGCCGCCCCGCACCTGGAGCTCGTGCGCGAGCCCGAGCTGTCGATCGTCCTGTTCCGGCGGCGGGGCTGGGCCGGCCCCGACTACGACGCGTGGGCGCGCCGGCTGCTCGACGAGCAGGTGGCGTTCGTCGCCCCGTCGCGCTGGCACGGCGAGCCCGTCGCCCGGCTGGCGTTCCTGCACCCGGGCACGACGATCGAGATCGTCGACGAGGTGCTCGCCTCGACGCGCGCAGGGTGAGATCACCGGGCCGATGACCACTTCGCGTGGTCAAGTGGGCCGTCCGTGCTGCCGATGCGCGAGGCGTGGTGTGGTTCGCCGTCGCCTTCGGGTCGCTGCTCGGGCTCGGCGCCGCCGCGCTCGCGGCCATCCGCCCGCCGCGCCCGGCCGGCCCGGCGCCGGGCGGGCCGGCGCGCCGGGTGCCGGACCGGGCGCCCGCGGTCGACCTCCTCGCCGGCGAGGGCCCCCGGCGGACCGAGCCGCTCCCCGACCGGGCCGTGCAGGCCCGGATCCGGGCGCTGCTCGACGCGGCCGGCGCCGGAGACCTGCGCGCCGCGAACGGCACCCTGCGGGTGACCGTCGGCGGGCGCGAGTACCACAGCATCGGCGCGATCCCCGACCCGGCGGTGCGGGCGCAGCTCCACGCGCTGCTCGGCGACCTCGCCGACTGAGCGCGCCGGGATGCCGTCCCGTAGGCGGGTGACCACGGCGCGGCACCCGCGACTGGGCGACCGCGCCGGCCGCGTGCGCCGCGGCACCGGCCGGCCTCACGCGCACGCGCCCCACAGGCCGCGGCGGGCCGTGCGCGCGTCGAGCTCCGCGGCCAGCAGCGCGCGGGCACGGCGGGTGTTGGGCGCGATCACGAGGTAGCGCGCCAGGCCGCGGCGCAGCAGCTCGTCCTCGACCCGCTCGCCGCCGACCCGCACGGACGCGAGCAGCCGCCCGTACGCGTCGCGCGGCTCGGCGTCGGTCTCGAGCACCACTGCCCGCCCGTGCAGGCGCGCCGTGGTGTACGCGCGCGCCTCGGGACCGAAGCACTCGACCGGCCGGTCGGGGTGCACGGTCTCGGGCGCGTCGACACCGAGCATGCGGACCGTGTCGCGGCGCCCGTTCGCGTACCGCACGACGAAGGTGTCGCCGTCGACGACCTCGACGACCGTCGCGTGGAACGTCGCCGCGGCGCGGCCCGCCGCGTGCCACCCCCACCCGGCGCTCCCGGCCAGGGCGGCCAGCACGAGCGGCAGGCCACGAGCCGCGGCCCGGGAGCGGGCCACTCGCGGGAGGCTAGCGGCGATCCGGTGGGCGCGGGAGTGCCGCCGCTAGGGTTTCCCGTCCATGCGCGCGCTGCGCCGGGTGCTGCTGCTCCTGCTCGTCCTGCTCGCGGTGGCCGCGTCCGTGGTCGTGCTCGTCACGCGCCCCGACCTCGAGGCCGCACGCGACGAGGTGGACCGGCGCTGGGACGCGATCGCGCCCGCGCTCGACGAGCGGTACGTGCGCCTCGCGGCCGCGGCGGACGCCGCCCGCGGCACGCCGGGCCCCGCCGCGGCACTCGTCGAGGAGCTCGACGCGGCGCTCGGCGAGTGGCGGTCGGCCCGCGACGGTGCCGGCGTCGCCGCGCAGGTCGGCGCCGCGAACGACCTCGAGGGGCTGGCCCGCCGCTTCGACGCCGTCGCGGCGGCCTCGCCGCGCCTGTCGGCCGACGCGGAGGTCGGCGCCGCGCTCGGGGCGTTCCGCGGCGCGGCGCCGCCCGAGGGCGTGGCGTCCTTCGACGACGCCGTGCGCGCCTACCAGGCCGAGCGCGACGGGCCGGTGCAGGGCCTCGTCGCGGCGGTGCTCGGTCACGGCGAGATCCCCGAGCTGGCGCTCCCTGCCTCCGCCTGAGCCCCGCCGGCGCCCGCGGCACCGCCCGGCCGGGGGGGGCGCCGGGCCCACCCGTCGGCGCCTGAGCCCCGCCCCGGGCGGTCCCCGTCGCTGTCACACCCCGTCGTTAGGGTCGCCGCCATGGCGACGGTGCTCATCGCGATCCTGTCGGCGGCGGCCGGCGCGTGCGCCGCGGCGCTCCTCGTGCGCCGGCGCGCGGCGCCCGCGGACGACGCGCTCGCGCAGGAGCTGCGGCGCCTCGCCGAGGAGCAGCGGCGCGTCGGCGACGAGGTCCTGTCCCGGGTGCTCGACGCGAACCGCACGCTGCTCGAGCACGACCGGCTGCGGGCCTCCTCGGAGCTCGCGGGGAAGAAGGCGCTCATCGACCAGCAGCTCTCGGCCATGACCGGCGAGCTCCACAAGGTGGGGGAGCTCGTGCGGGGCCTCGACGCCGACCGGCGGCGGGCCTTCGGCGAGCTGGCGAACGAGCTGCGCCGCCAGCACGAGGGCCTCGCGGAGCTCACGGCCCACACCCGCCAGCTGCGGGAGGCGCTCGCCAGCCAGAAGGCGCGGGGCCAGTGGGGCGAGCGCATGGCCGACGACGTGCTGCGGCTCGCCGGGTTCCTCGAAGGGGTCAACTACCGGCGCCAGCGGACGCTGGAGGGCTCGGGCGGGCGCCCCGACTACACGTTCCTGCTGCCCAACGGCCTGGTCATGCACATGGACGTGAAGTTCCCGCTCGACAACTACGTGCGCCACCTCGAGGCCGACAACGAACTCGAGCGCCGTCGCTACCGCGACCAGTTCCTGCGCGACGTCCGCGAGCGCGTGCGGGAGCTGACCTCGCGCGGCTACCTCGACGCGGCCGACGAGACCGTCGACTGCCTGCTGCTGTTCATCCCCAACGAACAGGTCTTCGCGTTCGTGCAGGAGCACGACCGCGAGGTGCTCGACGAGGCGCTGCGGCACAAGGTCGTGCTGTGCTCCCCGCTCACGCTGTACGCCGTGCTCGCGGTCGTGCGCCAGGCCGTCGACAACTTCCGGCTGGAGCGCACCTCCGACGAGATCCTGCGGCTGCTCGGCGAGTTCTCGCAGCAGTGGCAGAAGTACGTCGCCCAGCTCGACAAGGTGCAGCAGCGCTTCGACGCCGTGGCGAAGGAGTACGCCGCCCTCATGGGCACGCGCCAGCGCGCGCTGCAGCGGCCGCTCGACCGGATCGACGCGCTGCGCACCGAGGAGCCGGCGGCGCTCCCGGCGGGCGTGCCGCCGCTCGCGCTCTGAGGGGCGGCACGCGCCCGGGCGGGGCGCGCCGCCCCGGCACCGGACGCGCCACCGGGACCCGGCGCGCCCCGTAGCGTGCGGCCCGTGACGCAGGTGACCGTCCTCGGAGGCGGCCAGCTCGGCCGCATGCTCGGGCTCGCCGGGATCCCGCTCGGCCTGTCGTTCCGGTTCCTCGACCCGACACCCGGCGCGCCCGCCGGCGCGGTCGGGCCGGTCGTGACCGGCGCGCTCGACGACCTCGCCGCCGCGGCCGAGGCCGCCGCGGGGGCGGCGGTCGTGACCTACGAGTGGGAGGGGGTCCCGGCGGCCACCGCGCGGCACCTCGGCGCGCGGGCGCCGGTCTGGCCGCCGCCGCGCGCCCTCGAGGTCGCGCAGGACCGGCTCGCCGAGAAGGAGGCCTGCCGCGCGCTCGGCATCGGCACCGCGCCGTACCGGGCGGTCGACACCCGCGCCGACCTCGACGCCGCGGTGCGCGAGATCGGGCTGCCCGCGGTCTGCAAGACGCGCCGCGGCGGATACGACGGCAAGGGCCAGCACGTGCTGCGCACCCGCGCCGACGTCGACGCCGCGTGGGCGCGCCTCGGCGGCGTCCCGCTGATCCTCGAGGGCTTCGTGCCGTTCGAGCGCGAGCTGTCGATCGTCGCCGTGCGCGGACGCGACGGCGAGGTCCGGTGCTGGCCCGTGGTCGAGAACGAGCACGCCGACGGCATCCTGCGCGTCACCCGGGCCCCCGCGCCCGGCCACGACGATGCGCTGCAACGGCGGGCCGAGGCGTGCATCGTGCCGCTGCTGGAGGAGCTCGGGTACGTCGGCGTGGGCTGCGTCGAGCTGTTCGACGCAGGGGGCACGCTCCTCGCGAACGAGATCGCGCCGCGGGTCCACAACAGCGGGCACTGGACCATCGAGGGGGCCCAGACGAGCCAGTTCGAGAACCACCTGCGGGCGGTGCTCGGGTGGCCGCTCGGGGCGACCGACGCCCGGGGGGCGTCCGCGATGGTCAACTGCATCGGCACGATGCCCGAACGCGACGCCGTGCTCGCGGTCCCCGGCGCCCACCTCCACGACTACGGCAAGCAGCCGCGGCCCGGCCGCAAGCTCGGCCACGTCACCGTCACCGCTCCCGACGAGCGCCGCCGCGACGAGGTCCTCGACATGCTGCGTCAGATTGTGCGAGATTGACCGGTATGGACGAAACGTCGCACCCGACCCCGCCCGGCCCCGCCGGCTCGCCCCGCCGCCCGGTCGTCGCACTCGCGATCGTGACCGCCGTCGCGGTCGTGGCCGCGGGGTTCACGACCGTGCGCTGGCGGGCCGCCGCCGGCGACGCCCGGGAGTTGCGCGCCGAGGTCGCCGACCTGCGCCGCGAGGTCGACCGGCTGCGGGCCGAGGCCGAACGCGACCCGCTCGGGGACCTGCTCGGCGGGCTCCTCGGCGACCTCGAGGGGCTCGAGGGCCTCGAAGGGCTCGAGGGGCTGGAGGACCTCGGGGCCCTGTTCGGCGGGGAGGGCGGCGACCTGCTCGGCGGGCTCGGCCTCGACCTCGCCACCGGGTGCCTCGGCGAGGGGGGCCTCGGCGGCCTGCTCGGCGGGGGCGCCGAGGGGGGCGTCGAGATCCCCGACGACGACCCGCGCGCCCAGTACGCGGCCGCCGCGGAGTGGGTCGAGCGCGAGCGGGGGCTGGAGTTCGACCACGTGCCGGAGCCCGCGTTCGTGACCGCCGACGAGATGCGGGCGCGCGTCGCGGCGCACGTGCGCGCCGACTACCCGGCCGACCTCGTGCGCGCCGACCAGGAGCTGTACGAGGCGCTCGGGGTGCTCGAGCCCGGCACCGACCTCCTCGCCACCTACACCGAGTTCGTCGGCGGCCAGGTGGCCGGCTACTACGACCCCGACACCGGGGAGCTCGTCGTGCTCGGCGACGAGGACGAGCCGTTCGACGCGATCGAGCTGCTCACGATCGCGCACGAGCTGGAGCACGCACTCGCCGACCAGGCGCTCGACCTGCCGGTGCCCGACGAGGTCCGCACCGACGACCCCGACGCGCAGCTCGCGGGCCTCGCGCTCGTCGAGGGGGACGCGACGCTCACGATGTCGCGCTTCCAGCTCGCCGCGACCGACCCGGCCGAGGCCCTCGGCCTGCTGCTCGGCGGCGACCTCCAGCGCCAGCAGCAGGCGCTCGAGGACGCGCCGCCGTTCCTGGCCGCGCAGCTCGTCTTCCCCTACACCGAGGGGTTGTCGTTCGTGTGCGCGCTGGAGTCCGACGGCGGATGGGAGGCCGTCGACCGGGCGTACCGCGAACCGCCGACCACGACCGCGCAGGTTCTGTTCCCCGAGCGCTACACCGCGGGGGAGGCTGCGGTCGCGGTCGACGCGCCGCCCGGTCCGGCGGGCGGCGGCTGGGAGCGGGTCCGCACGACCACCTTCGGCGCCGCCGACCTCATGTTCCTCTTCGAGGACGCGGGGATCGACCGGGCGCGCGAGCGCGCCGGCGCGTGGGCCGGCGGCGAGGTGACGCAGTACCGCCGGGGCGAGGACGTCGCGGTCCGGATCGGGCTCGTGCAGCGCGCTCGCACCGGCGGGCTGTGCGACTCGGTGCGGGCCTGGGCCGACACCGTCGACGGCGCGCAGGTGCGCTGCGAGGCGGACCGCGTCTCGGTCGCGATCGGCTGACCACCGGCCGCCGGCCGGCGGCCGCGACGGTCAGGCGATCGCGCCGGCCTCGCGGAGCTTCGTGATCTCGCCCGCGTCGACGCCCCAGTCGGCGAGCGCCTCGTCGGTGTGCTGACCCGGCCACGGTGCGGGACGGGTGATCTCGCCCGGCGTGCGCGAGAAGCGCGGCGCCGGCGCCGGCTGGGGAACGCCGTCGCGCTCGACGATCGTGCCGCGGGCCCGGACGTGCTCGTGCTGCGCGGCCTCCGACATGGTGAGCACCGGCGCGTAGCAGGCGTCGGTGCCGGCGAGCAGTTCGTCCCACTCGGCGCGGGTCTTCGTCCTGAAGACCTCCGTGAAGCGCTCCCGCAGCCGGTCCCACCCGCTGCGGTCCATCTGCGCGGGGAGGTCCTCGCCGTCGAGGCCGAGGCGCGCCAGCAGCTCCGCGTAGAACTGCGGCTCGAGCGACCCGAGCGAGACGAACTTGCCGTCGGCCGTCTCGTAGGTGTCGTAGAAGGGCGCCCCGGTGTCGAGCACGTTCACCCCGAGGCGCTCGTCCCAGAACCCCAGCGCCTTGAGGCCCCACATCATCGTCATGAGCACGGCGGTACCGTCGACCATCGCGACGTCGATCACCTGCCCCTGGCCCGAGCGCTGCGCCTCGAGGATCCCGCACACGATCCCGAACGCCATGAACATGCCGCCGCCGCCGAAGTCGCCGACGAGGTTGATCGGCGGGGTCGGCTTGCCGCCGGCGCGGCCGAAGTGCGCGAGCGCGCCCGCGAGGGCGATGTAGTTGATGTCGTGGCCGGCGGCCTGCGCGAGCGGCCCCTCCTGCCCCCAGCCGGTCATGCGGGCGTACACCAGCCGGGGGTTGCGGGCGAGGCACACGTCGGGGCCGAGCCCGAGCCGCTCGGTGACCCCGGGCCGGTACCCCTCGAACAGCGCGTCGGCCCGCTCGACCAGGCGCAGCACCAGCTCGACGCCCTCGGGCTTCTTCAGGTCGACCCCGACCGACCGCCGGCCCCGGTACAGCGGCTCGAGGTTCTGGCGGCCGAAGTTCGCGGGGTTCACCTGCTGGGCGCGGTCGATGCGCACGACGTCGGCGCCCATGTCCGACAGCAGCATCCCCGCGAACGGCCCGGGCCCGATCCCGGCCAGCTCGACGATCCTGATCCCCGAAAGCGGTCCCAACGCTCGCTCCTCGTACGTCACGGCCCCGACGGCTTCGCGCCGCACCCTAGGCCGCGCCGGCGCACGCGGTCAGACCGGGTCCCGCCGGCCGGCGGCGGTCAGGACCGTGCCCGCGCGCGCCGATGACAGGTCGTGCGCCCGACCCGGCCCGCCGCCGTCGCCGCCGCGCTGGCGTGGTGTGCCGTGTGCGGGTGGTTCGCGTTCGTGCGGGGCACGCGGGTCCCGCTGCTCGGGCTCGTCGACCTCGGGTTCCACGAGCTCGGCCACCTCGCGGGGTACGTGCTGCCGGTCGGCGACCTGGCGACCGCCGCGATGGGGTCGCTCACGCAGTGCGCCGTCCCGATCGGGCTCGCCTGCTACTTCCGCTTCGCACGCCGCGACCGGGTCGGGTTCGTCGCCTGCACGGCATGGGCGGCGACGAGCCTGCAGGACGCCAGCGTGTACGTCGCCGACGCGCCGCACCAGCGGCTCGCGCTCCTCGGCGGCGAGCACGACTGGGCGTACGTCCTCGGCCCCGAGCAGCTCGACGTCCTGCACCACGCCGGCACGATCGCGGCCGCGGTGTGGGCCGCGGGGCTCGCCCTGCTGCTGCTCGCGGCGGCGGTCGCGTGCCACGCGCTGGTGCCCGCGCGCCCGACCCGGGCGCCGCGGGCGCGGGTGCCGATCCGGGTGCTCGACCCGGGCGGGGACCCCGGGTGGCCGCCGGGCACGCCGGGGCGCGACCCATCGACGACGGCGTGACGCCCGCCCGTACGGGTGGCCCCGGCGCGCGCCGGGACCCGGCGGCGCAGGCGAACGCGGCTAGGCGGTGTGGGCCAGGCGGAGGCCGCCGCGCTCGTAGACGAACCGTGCGAGACGGCCGGTGCCCGACAGCGTCACGTACGCGGTCCTCAGGTCCGCGCCGCCGAACGCCACGTTGGTGACCAGCGGGTCCCCGCACACGATCTGGTCGAGCAGCTCGCCCGCGGGCGAGATCACCGACAGCGCGCCCGTGACGAGCGTCGCGACGACGACGTTGCCCTGCGCGTCGACCGCGAGCGAGTCGAACAGCTGCATCCCCGGCAGCCCGCACAGCATGTCGCCGCCGTGCGCGGCTGCCGAGGCGCCGCCGACGAGCTCGCCGGGGCCGGCGAGGGTCCACGCCCACAGGCGCCCGGTGTGGGTCTCGGCCGCGTACAGGCGCGTGCCGTCGGGCGACAGGCCGATCCCGTTCGGCGACTCGAGCGGGAACACGACCTCCCGGATCGACGAGCCGTCGGCGGTCGCGTAGTAGATCGCACCCAGCGTGCGGACGCGGCCGCGGTCCTTGCCGTGATCGGTGAAGTAGAACCCGCCGTGCGCGTCGAAGACGAGGTCGTTGGGACCGACCAGCTCGTTGCCGTCGCAGGCGGTGTACAGCACCGACACCTCGCCGGTCGCGAGGTCGACCCGCTCGATGCGCCCGCCGCTGTAGTGCGGGGGCTGGCGCGAGTCGGGCACCTTCATGCCCATCACCTCGTGGTAGCCCCACCCGCCGCTGTTGCACACGTACAGCGCGCCGTCGGGGCCGATCGCCAGGCCGTTGGGGCTCCCGCCCGGCTCGGCGAGCGTGGTCTTCGTGCCGTCGGGTGCGACCTTCGTGATCCGCCCGGCGAACAGCTCGGTCACCACCACGGTGCCGTCGGCCAGCACGACCGGGCCCTCGGGGAAGTCGAGGCCGCCGGTGACGTCGGTGATCTCGGGGGTGCTCATGGCGCGATCCTCCCACCCGCTTGACCGGGCGGTCGAGAACGGGGTCGGATGGGACCATGGTGAAGCTGCGTCTCGACCCCGCCGACGAGTACATGCACCCGTTGGAGGCCGCCTCCAACTTCAACGAGTCGATGTACTTCAACGTGTACGACCCCGCGCGCCGGGTCGGCGGCTTCCTCCGCCTCGGCAACCGCGCCAACGAGGGCTACGCGGAGCTCACGACCTGCCTGTACCTGCCCGACGGGCGCGTGGCGTTCATGTTCAAGCGGCCGGAGATCGCCGACAACGACGCGTTCGACGCCGGTGGCATGCGCTTCGAGGTCGTCACCCCGTTCGAGGAGCTGCGCACCACCTACGACGGCAAGGTCACGCTCCTCGACGACCCGCTGCAGATGGCCGACCCGAGGCGCGCGTTCACGGAGAACCCGTGGGTCGACGCGCACGTCGAGCTCGTCCACCGCGGCGTCTCCCCGATGTACGGCGGCGAGCCCGTGAACGACGACGGCAGCCCCCTCCCCGACGACCACTCCGGCGGGTTCGCGCGCGGCCACTACGAGCAGCACATGCAGGTGTCGGGGGTGATCCGCGTCGGCGACGAGGAGTGGGCCGTCGACGGCTTCGGCCTGCGCGACCACTCGTGGGGACCGCGCTACTGGCAGGCCCCCTGGTACTACCGCTGGCTGACCGCCAACTTCGGCCCCGACTTCGGGTTCGTCGTGTCGGTCGTGACGGCCCGCGACGGCAGCGAGCGGATCGGCGGGATGGTGCTGCGCGACGGCGCCTACGAGCACGTCACCTCGGCGAGCATCACCACCGAGTGGGCCGGTGACGACTGCTACCACCGGGCGCTGCGAGCGACCGCGACGGCCGGCGGCCGCCGCTACGAGATCACCGGGCGGGTGCTCAACCTGATCCCGCTGCGCAACCGCCGCACGACCCCCGAGGGCGACCAGCTCGTGACCCGGATCTCCGAGGGCCTCACGGAATGGTCGTGCGACGGCCGTACCGGCTACGGCCTGTCGGAGTACCTCGACCAGATCGTCGACGGCCGCCCCGTCGGCGCGGCCGCGACGGCCTGACCGGACCCCGCCCGGCCGTCCGCGGCGCTCACGGCAACGTCGGGCGGTGCGCCGCGCCGACCTGCTCGCGCGCGGCGCGGTACTCCGCGACCTGCGCGACCGACACCATCGCGACGCGGTGCTCCTGCGCGAACAGCTCCAGGTAGGGCAGGCGCGCCGGCGAGCCGTCGTCGTGCAGCACCTCGCAGATCACCGCTGCGGGCGCGAGCCCGGCCAAGCGGGCGAGGTCGACGGCCGCCTCCGTGTGGCCGCGCCGCTCGAGCACCCCGCCCGGGCGGGCGCGCAGCGGGAAGACGTGCCCCGGGCGCACGAAGTCCTCCGGGCGCGCGCGCGAGTCGAGGAACCGCTTGATGGTGAGCGCCCGGTCCCCGGCACCGATGCCGCTGCCCGCGTCCACGTGGTCGATCGACACCGTGAACGCCGTGTCGCAGCCGGCGGTGCCGGGCGGCACCATCGGCCCGATCTCCAGCTCGTCGAGCCGCGCGCCCTCACAGGGCATGCACACGAGCCCCCGTGCCCACCGCAGCATGAAGTTGATCGCCTCGGGCGTGACCCACTCGGCGGCGAGGGTGAGGTCGCCCTCGTTCTCGCGGTCCTCGTCGTCGACGACGAGCACCATCTCGCCGCGGCGGATGCGCCGCAACGCGTCCTCGATCGGGGCAAGGGGCACGGTCAGCGTCCTTCCTCGTGGAACCGGATCTCCTTGGCGGCGGCGAGCACGCGCTCGGCGCGGGCCGGCAGCCTGCCCGACCGCTCGGGCGCGGGCGCGGATCCGCCGGCGCCGGCCCGGCCCGGGATGCGCACGACCATCCGGCACCCGTGGGGCTCGCGCCGCTCGGCCCGGATCTCCCCGGCGTGGAGGTCGACGATCCAGCGGGCGATCGCGAGGCCGAGCCCGGCGCCGCCGTGGTCGGACGACCGGGCCGAGTCGGCCCGGTAGAAGCGTTCGAACACGCGCGTCGCCTCCGACTCGGGGATGCCCGGGCCGTCGTCGCTCACCTCGAAGCGCACGCCGCCGCCGTCGGCCGCCGCCCGCACCGCCACGACCCCGCCCGGCGGCGAGTGGCGCACCGCGTTCTCGACCAGGTTGGCGACGACCTGGTGCAGCCGCTCGGGGTCGGCGTCGAGCGCGAGGTCGGGCGGGACCACCTCGACGGTGAGGCGCACGTCGTCGATCGCGAGCCGGGCCTCCTTGATCGCGTGCTCCAGCATCGGGCCCACGGCGAACACGCGCCGGTCCAGGGGCACGGCGCCGGACTCGAGGCGCGACAGGTCGAGGAGCTGCTGGACGAGGCGGCCGAGCCGCTCGACCTGCGCCAGCATCGTCCGCAGCGTCTCGGGGTCGGGCGGCTCGACACCGTCGACGAGGTTCTCGAGGCGCGCGCGCAGCGCGGTGATCGGCGTCCGCAGCTCGTGGCTGACGTTCGCGACCAGGTCGCGCCGCACCCGGTCGGTCTCGGCGAGCTCGGCGGCCATCTGGTTGAACGCGCGCGCCAGCGTGCCGATCTCGTCGCGCGAGGTGACGGTGACCCGGCCGCTGAAGTCGCCGCGCGCCATCCGCGCCGTCGCCGCGACCATCTCGCGCAACGGCGTCGTCATGCCCCGCGACAGGAAGAACACGACGGTCAGCGCGACCGCGCCGGCGAGCACGCCCGCGAGCGACGGCCACAGCCCGGCGTGGACCCCGACCCAGAACACGACGACGGTCACCGCGACCGCGGCGAGGATCACGACCCCGAGCTTCAGCTTCAGCGTCGGGAGCGGGTCGAGCGGGCGCTCGGGCGGCCGCATCAGGCCCCCGTCCCCCCGGTGCGCGGCGGCCTCGTCGACCGCGTAGCCGACGCCGTGGACGGTGCGGACGATCTCGGCGCCGAGCTTGCGGCGCAGCGACCGGACGTGCGAGTCGACGGTCCGCGCGCCCGACGGGATCTCGTAGCCCCACACCTGCTCGAGCAGCTCCTCGCGGGTCGCGACCCGGCCGGGGCGCGCGGCGAGGTAGTGGAGCAGGTCGAACTCGGTCGGCGTGAGGTGCACCGGCTCGCCCGCGCGCTCCACCCGCCGGGTCGCGGGCGTCGAGCGTCACGTCGCCCCACGTGCACGGGCCCGTCCCGCGCCGTAGGGGCGCTCGGCCCGCCGCAGCAGGGCGTGCACGCGCGCGACCAGCTCGCGGGCGCTGAACGGCTTCGTGACGTAGTCGTCGGCGCCGACCCCCAGCCCCACGACGAGGTCGTCCTCGCTGTCGCGGGCGGTGAGCATGAGCACGGGCACGGCGCGCTCGCGCTGGATCCGCCGGCAGACCTCGAGCCCGTCGAGGCCGGGCAGCATGAGGTCGAGCACGACGAGGTCGGGACGGAGCCGTTCGACGAGCTCGACGCCGCTCGGCCCGTCGGCGGCGATCTCCACGGCGTAGCCCTCGCTGCGCAGCCGGGCCGCCACGGCCGCGGCGATGGCGCGCTCGTCCTCGATCACCGCGATCGTGCGCGCCGGTGCCGCGAGCGGGGTCACGCCGACGAAGGATAAGGACCGCGGCCCGCGCGGTCCCGCTCGGCCTGTGGAGAAATCGTGCAGATCCGGCGGGCGCTAGCGTCCGCCCCGGTGGCCGCCCCGCACCCCGACCCCGACGCCCTCGCCGCGGTGGCGTCGCGCGCCATCGGGGCGGAGGTCACGATCGAGGCGATCCGGCGCCTGTCGGGCGGCGCGTCCCGCGAGACCTGGGCGTTCGACGCGTGCACCCCGGCGGGCGGCCGCCACGGGCTCGTGCTGCGCCGCGATCCCTCGCGCCACGCCGGCGCGTCCGACCGCTCGACCGAGTACCGGCTGCTCGCCGCCGCGGGCGCGGCGGGCGTGCCGGTGCCGCGGGTCCGGGCGCTGCTCGAACCCGCCGACGGCCTCGGCTCCGGCTTCCTGATGGACCGCGTCGAGGGCGAGACGATCCCCCGCCGGATCCTGCGCGACGACGCCTTCGCCGCGGCGCGCCCGGTGCTCGCCCGGCAGTGCGGCGCGATCGCGGCGGCGATCCACGCCGTGCCCGCCGGGTCGCTGCCGCCGCTGCCCGTGCAGGACGCGGCCGGGCAGGTCGCGCAGTACCGCGCCCTGCTCGACGGCTTCGGCGAGCCGCATCCCGCCTTCGAGCTCGGGCTGCGCTGGCTCGCCGACCACGCGCCCCCGCCGCCCGAACGGCCGGCGCTCGTCCACGGCGACTTCCGCAACGGCAACCTCGTCGTCGGGCCCGACGGGGTGCGCGCGGTGCTCGACTGGGAGCTCGCGCACCTCGGCGACCCGGTCGAGGACCTCGGGTGGCTGTGCGTGCGGTCGTGGCGGTTCGGGAACACGGCGCGCGTCGTCGGCGGCTTCGGCGACCTCGACGACCTGCTCGACGCGTACGCGGCCGCCGGCGGCGGGGCGGTCGACGCCGAGCACGTCCGCTACTGGGTCGCGCTCGGCACGCTCAAGTGGGGGGTCATCTGCATCGCGCAGGCGTTCACCCACCTGTCGGGCACGGTGCGGTCGGTCGAGCTGGCGACGCTCGGCCGCCGGGTGGCCGAGACCGAGTGGGACCTGCTCGACGTGCTGGACGGAGGCTGGTGATGCAGGACCGACCGACCGCGGCGGAGCTGGTCGCCGCCGTGCGGGAGTGGATCGAGCACGACGTCGTGCCGGCGACCGAGGGGCGGCTCGCGTTCCACGCCCGGGTGGCCGCCAACGCGCTCGGCATCGTCGAGCGCGAGCTGACCGCCGACGCGGCGTTCACGGCCGCCCAGCGCGAGCGCGCCCGCGCGCTCCTCGGGCACGACGGTCCCGCCGCCGAGCTGGAGCGGGAGCTGGCGGCGCGCATCCGTGACGGCTCGCTCGACGGCCGGCTCGACGAGGTGCGCGAACACGTGCGCCGGACCGTGCGCGAGAAGCTGGCGGTCGCGAACCCGGGCTACCTCCCGGACGCGGCCCGCCCGTAGGCTCGCCCGCGCGATGCGCTTCGCGACCTGGAACGTCAACTCCCTGAAGGCCCGACTGCCTCGCGTCGAGGAGTTCCTCGGCTACGCGGACGTCGACGTTTTGTGCCTGCAGGAGACGAAGTGCTCCGACGACGGTTTCCCCGCACTCACGTTCTCCGCGCTCGGCTACGAGTGCGCGCACCACGGCCAGGGGCAGTGGAACGGTGTCGCGATCCTCTCGCGCGTCGGCCTCGAGGACCCGCGCTGGGGCTTCGGCGCCGACTTCGACGACCCGTATCCGGGGGACGCGCGCCTGCTCACCGCCGAGTGCGCGGGCATCCGGTTCGTCGCCGTCTACGTGCCGAACGGGCGGGCCGTCGGCACCGAGTTCTACGACCGAAAGCTCGTCTGGCTCGAACGGCTGCGCGACTGGCTGGACCGGCACTTCTCCCCCGCCGATCCGCTCGTGGTGCTCGGCGACTTCAACGTCGCGCCCGAGGACCGCGACGTGTGGGACCCGAAGGCGTTCGAGGGCGCGACCCACGTGACCGGGCCCGAGCGCGCCGCGGTGCGGGCACTGCAGGACTGGGGCCTGGAGGACGTGTTCCGGCGCGTGTACCCCGACGCCGACCGCCTGTACACCTACTGGGACTACCGGGCCGGGGACTTCCACCAGCACCGCGGGATGCGCATCGACCTCGCCCTCGCGACCGCGCCCGTCGCCGGGCGGGTCACCTGGGCGGTCGTCGACCGCAACGCCCGCAAGGGCTCGCAGCCGTCGGACCACGCGCCGCTGATCGTCGACCTCGCGGACTGAGCCGCCGGGGGCGCTCAGGCGGCGCGGGCGGCCGCGCCCGGCAGCGGCGGGTCACCGGGCAGCGGCTCGCCGTGCCGGTCGACCCCGCACAGCGAGCGCCACCCGCGCGGGATCCGCCCGCGCGTGATCGCGCCGTGCCGGCACAGCAGCGCCAGGATCGGTCGCGTCGCGCGGTACCGCAGCGCGCGGCGGCCGGGCGTGCGGTTCGCGGCCCGCCAGGTGGGAAAGCCCGGCAGGCCGACCGTCTCGTAGACGCCGGGGTGCAGCATCGTGTCGAACAGCACCCGGATCAGCACCGGCGCGAGGTGCCGCACCTCCCACCGCTCGACCGCCCCGGCCGCGGCCCACCGCTCGGGGAGCACCGCCCGCGCGAACGCGAGGTGCCGCGCCTCCTCCTGGCGGTGGTAGCGGTTGACGGCCCGCACGAGCGGGTCGGTGCCGGGGTGCTCCGACGCGACCTTCTGCAGCAGGTCGGGGATCTCCTCCCCCGCGAGCAGCATCACGCAGAACAGCGCCCGGCGCCGCAGCATCAACCGGGTGACGCGCCGGGCGAGGAACCGCGGGAGCGGCCCGTGGAACGGATTGCGCGCGCGGGGCGCGAGGTGCTCGTGGAGGCGCAGGAACGCGCGCTGGTGGCGGCTCTCCTCCCCGATCTCGTGGAGCATGTAGGTGTGGCGCGGGTCGCGCAGGTCACGCGCCTCCGCGAGCTCGACGGCGAACGCGGCCTCGAGGATCGCCTCGAACCGGATGCCGCTCGCGAGCATCGCGGCCAGCTCCTCGCGCGACAGCCGGGCCCGCGCCTCGGGCCCGAGCGCCACGTCGAGCCCGGCGACCGACAGCAGGTCGTCGGGCAGCACCTGGCCGGGCCCGAGCGAGCCCCAGTCGAAGGCGTCCTCGGGCTCGACCACCTCGGCGGCCGAGACCCGCGACAGCCGGTCGATGCGGTCGTCGAGGCGGTCGGTGGCGGTGGCCATGCCCGGATCCTCGCGCCCCGTTTCTGACGAGTCAACGGAATCATTCGATTTTTCATCGGACCGGCGGTAGGCTCGCCCGGTGGCCGCCCCGCCGACCGCCCGCCGCGCCGTGACCCCGCCCCCGCGCGCCCAGGCGGCGGCGGGGCGCCCGGCACCGGGGGGCAAGGGCGAGCGCACCCGGCGGCGCATCCTCCAGCACGCGATCGCCCGGTTCGCCGCCGAGGGACGCCAGCGCACCGCCCTCGCCGACATCGCGCGCGACGCCGGCGTGACGCCGGCCGCTGTCTACGCCTACTTCCCGGGGAAGGAGGCCCTGTTCCGCGCGGCCGTCGACGCCGACGCCGAGGCGCTCCTCGCCGCGGCCCGCGCCCGCGCCTCGGGCGACTCCGTGCGCGACGTCTACTGGACCACCGTGGCTGCGCTGCGCGAGGCGCTGCCCTCCCACCCGCTGGTGCGGCGCGTGCTGGCGGGCCTCGAGCCGGGCGTCGGCGCCCAGCTCCTCGAGCTCCCCTCCCTCGTCGAGGCGCGCCGCGAGCTGATCGACGCGCTGCGCGCCGGCCAGGCGACCGGCGAGATCCGCGCCGACATCGAGCCCGAGCCGTTCGCCACGGGCCTCGAGGCGCTCGTGCTCAGCGCCCTGATGGCGGAGCTGCAGCTCGGCGCGCACGACGAGCAGCTCGTGCTCAGCGTCGTCGCGGTGCTCGACGCCGCGCTCCGCCCCTCCTGAGCGCGCGCCGGGGCCGCTCGGTCGCCCGCCCGCACGAGCCGCGACGCCCGGTGGGGGCGGTCGTGGCCCGTCGCCGCCGCGTCGGTCGTGCACCCGAGCACGGCGCCGCCCGCCTTCACACCGACCCCCGCGCCGCGAACTCCAGCGCGCGGCGGGCGAGCGCCGGGACGCCGTCCGCGAGCGTCGCGAAGAACGCGTCGTCGCTCGTGCCGGCCCGGAAGCGCGCGTATGAACCCTCCATCACGCACGCGAGCTTGAACAGGCCGAGGACGCAGTAGAAGACGAGGTGCGTCAGGTCGCGCCCGGTGCGCGCCGCGTAGCGCGCCGCGAGCTCCGCGCGCGTCGGCGCCGACCCGCCGAGCGGCGCGGCCCCCGCGAGCGCGGCGGGCTCGCCCGGGTCCGGCCACAGGCCGAGCATCCAGCCGAGGTCGACGAGCGGGTCGCCCACCGTCGCCTGCTCCCAGTCGACCACCGCGACGAGCTCCACGGGCAGCGACGGTGCGAACATCACGTTGTCGAGCTTGTAGTCGCCGTGGATCACCGTCGGCGCCGGCATCGGCGGCACGTGCGCGGCGAGCCACCGGCCCGCCTCGTCGACCTCGGGCAGCGCTCGGGTGCGGTACCGCTCGAGCTGTCCGAGCCACCGCGGCACCTGGCGCTCCAGGTAGCCGTCGGGCCGTCCGAAGTCCGCGAGCCCGCCGGCGCGCCAGTCGAACGCGTGGATCCCGGCGAGCGCGTCGACGAGCGCCCACGAGCACGCCCGGCCGGCGTCCGGGTCGGCCGCGAGCGGCGCCGGGAGCCGGTCGCGCACGACGACGGCGTCGAGCAGCGTCATCAGGTAGAAGGGCGCGCCGATCACCCCCGGGTCGGTGCACAGGGCGACCGGCTCCGGCACGGGGACCGGCTCGGCGCCCGCCGGCCAGCCCTCCGGGCGGCGGAACGCGCCGATGAGCCGGTACTCGCGTGCCATGTCGTGCGCCGTCGGCGACAGCGGCGTGCGCGGCGGGCGCCGCAGTGCGAGCCGCAGGCCGGCGCGCTCGACGCGGAACACCTCGTTGGAGTGCCCGGTCGTGATGCGCGTCACCGACAGCGGCGCCCCCGGCGCGAGGCCCTGCGCGTCCATCCATGCCGCGAGGCGCTCGGGGTCGACCAGGTCGCGCATCGGCTCATGTGTAGCGCGTGACGTACCCCCGGCGGCGGAAGAGCCGCAGCATCTGCACGAGGTACGCGAGCGCGAGCGCGACGAGCACGATCGAGCCCGCGGCGGCGATCGCCACCTCGCGCCACGGCAGCGTGCCGGTGTCGACGAGCGCCCGCAGCGCCTCGAACGCGTGCGTCGTCGGGAGCGCGAGCGCGACCGGCTGGAGCGCCCCCGGCAGCGACTCGACCGGGTAGAAGACCCCCGACAGCGGCATCAGCACGAACATGACGCCCCACGCGAGCGCCTCGGCACCCGACCCGAACCGCAGCACGAGCCCGATGACGAGCAACGAGATCGCCCAACCGACCACGAGCAGCACCGCGCCGATGGGCACCAGTCCGAAGCCGAGCGACCACGTGTCGAACGAGAAGAACGCGAACGCGCCGAGCACCATGACGCCCACGCCCATCAGGAGCTTCACCATCCCGAACAGCGCGACGCCGGCGACGTACTCGACCTCCCGCACGGGCGTGACCATCATGTTGAGCAGGTTGCGGGTCCAGGTCTCCTCGAGGAAGCCGGTGCTCATCGCGATCTGCGACTGGTAGATCACGTGCCACAGCACGATGCCGGCGAGCAGGTAGCCGGCCGCCTGCGCGGCGCTCGACCGGTCGGCGCCCCCGACGAACTGGGCGAGCGCACCGAACAGCAGCACATCGACGAGCGGCCACAGGGTCACGTCGAACAGCCGGTGCGGGCTGCGCACGAGCACGTACGCGTGGCGGCGCGCGATCGCCCGCACCCGCAGCCACGACTTCGCCCACGTGCCGGACACGACGTCGCCGGTCACGGGTGGTCGCTCTGCTGGGCGTGCACGGCCTCGCGCCGCTGCCGCTGGGCGAGCTCCAGGAACGCCGCCTCGAGGTCGTTTGCGCCGTAGTGCGCCGCGATCTCGTCGGGCCGGCCGGTCGCGACGACGCGCCCGTGCGCGAGGAGGATGACCCGCTCGCACACGCGCTCGACGTCACGCATGTCGTGGCTCGTCATGAGCAACGAGCAGCCGGTCTCGCGGGGTGATCTCGAGCAGCCCGGTCCGGACCCGGTGCGCGACGTCGGGATCGAGCGACGCCGTCGGCTCGTCGAGCACGAGCAGGCGCGGCCGGTGCAACGTCGCGCGGACGATCCCGATCAGGGTCCGCTGCCCCGAGGACAGCTCGGTGCCGAGCGCGTCGGCGAGGTGCGCGATCTCGAACCGGGCGAGCCCCTCCTCGATCCGGGCGTCGGGGCGGGCGACCCCGTAGAGCTGCGCGTACAGCCGCAGGTACTCGCGGACGCGCAGCCGCTCGGTGAGCGGGAGATAGCCGGCGGCGAACCCCACGTGCTCGGCCGCGCGACTGCGCGAGCGGGCGAGCGGCACGCCGCAGACGGTCACCTCGCCCGCGTCGGGGCTCACGACGCCGAGGATCATCAGGAGGGTCGTCGTCTTGCCCGCGCCGTTGGGGCCGAGGAACGCGACGCGCTCCCCGGCGCGCACGACCACGTCGACCCCGTCGACCGCCCGCGCGCGTCGGTAGTCCTTCACGAGGCCGCGTGCCTCCAACACGACGTCGCCGGGGTGCACGCCCGCACCGTAGCGTCTCGCGCGTGGACGGCCTCACGGTTATCGCGGTCGACTGGAGCGGGCGTGCGGGCGCGGAACAGGTCCACGCGATCCGGGCCGCGGTCGTGCCCCCCGGCGGGCCCGTCGAGGTGTGGGCCGACCTGCGGCGCGAGGACGTGGTCGGCGAGCTCCTCGACATCGGCGGCCCGGTCGTGGTCGGCCTCGACTTCTCGTTCGGGTTCCCCGCGTGGGTCGGCGAGTGGCACGGGTGCGCGAGCGGCCCCGAGCTGTGGCCGCTCGTCGCGCGCGACGGCGAGGACTGGATCGCGCGCTGCCCGCCACCGTTCTACGGCCGCGCGGGCACGCGCGCGCCCGCGGTGCCGCTGCGGCGCGTCACCGAGCGGGAGGCGGGCGCGAAGCCGACGTTCCTGCTCGCGGGCGGCGGGCACGTCGGCACCGCCAGCCTGCGCGGGATGCCGTTCCTGGCGGCCCTGCGCGCCGCCGGGTACGCCGTCTGGCCGTTCGACGACGCGGCCGGCCGGACCGCGGTCGAGATCTACCCCGCATCGCTGCGCGCCGCGGCCGGGGCGCCCGAGCTGCCCCGGCGGGTCGCACGCGCGGTCGCGAACAGCCCCGACACCCGCGACGCCGTGCTGAGCGCACTCGTCATGGCCCGCCACCGCGAGCGGCTCGCGTCCCTGCGCGCGGCGACCGACCCGGTCACGCGGCTCGAGGGCGCGATCTGGCTGCCGGCGGTGGCGGCCGGCCCGTGAGCGGCCGGCCGGTGAGCGGCCGGCCGGTGAGCGGTGTGCCAGTGGTCACGCGCGCTGGCCTCGGGGCCCGCGGTGACCGATGATCGCCACCGAGGCGTTCGCGACGGAGGGCAGCGGTGGAGACGACGGGCGAGCTGGTGCGGTTCCTGCGGGCGCGCGGCGCCGGGGCCGGCGTGGCCGTCGGGCTCGAGTGGGGCGACGCGGGCGCGCCCGGCGCGCCCGACCACGAGGCGCAGGTCGCCGAGCGCGCCGTCGGGCTCACCGGCGCGCGTTGCGTGCGCCTCGACCGCGCGGCCCCGCCGCACGTGCGGCGCGACCGCGCCGCCGACGCCGGGGTCCGTTTCGTGCTGAGCCGCGGCGACGACCTCTACGAGGTCCCGTCGCTGCCGCTCGAACTCGTCTGGTCGGTCGTGCGCGGACCGCGGGCCTGAACCCGGGGCCGGGCGGCGCTCAACCCTTCGCCTTGATCTTCTCGATCAGCGCAGGGCAGGACCTTGTGCACGTCGCCGACGATCCCGAGGTCCGCGACCGAGAAGATCGGGGCCTCCGGGTCCTTGTTGACGGCGATGATGTTGTCGGAGCCCTTCATGCCGACGAGGTGCTGGGTGGCGCCCGAGATGCCGAGCGGCGATGTAGACGTTGGGCTTCACGGCCTTGCCGGTCTGGCCGACCTGGTAGCGCGTAGGGCACCCAGCCCGGCGTCGACGATGGCCCGGGACGCGCCCCGCGCGCGCTTGAGCGCCGAGGAGTTCGGCGAGCGTCCTCGACGAGCGCGACCGTAGTGCTCGGCGGCGCCGAGGCCGCGGCCGCCGGACACGACGACCGTCGGCGTCGTCGAGGCTTCGGGCCCGGCCTGCTCCTCGACGAGGCGGTCGGAGCACCACCGCGGCGGCCGCGCGGCCCCGAGCGTCGACCGGCCCGGCCAGCTCGGACACCGCGGCGGGGGCGCCGCCGAGCTCGGCTCGGCGGCGAACGACTTCGGGCCGGATCAGCGAGGAGCTGCGGACCTTGCCGCCGGAGAACCGGGCGATCGACGATGCGTGACAGCCGCCGAAGATCGCCGTGCCGACACCGGCGAGGGCGCCGTCGTCGTTCGAGCGCGGTCGACCACGTTGGTGATGCACGGGGGCGGTCGAGGCGGGCCGACAGGCGGGCGATCGCGTCGCGGCCGTCGTAGGTCTGCGCGAAGAGGATCGCGTCGGGCGAGTGCTGCGCCGCGAGCTGGGCGATCGCGGCGGCCGCGACCTGCCCGGGGAGGCCGTCGCCGGGGTCGACCACGTACAGCTTCGTCGCCCCGTACTCGCCCACCGTCGCGGCGACCGCGTCGGCGTCGGAGCCGGCGTAGCACGGCCTCGACGGTGCCGGCGAGCTCGCGCGCCTTGGTGAGCAGCTCGAGCGTGGCCGTCGTGACCTTGCCGCCGTCGGCCTCGGCGTAGACCCAGATCCTGTCGACCATCGCTCAGACCACCTTCAGCTGCTCGAGGAACGCGACGACCTTGTCGGCGCCGGTCCCGTCGTCTTCGAACTTCTCGCCGGCCTCGCGCGCGGGCGCCTGCGCGACGTTCGTGATCTCCTGGCGCGCGCCGGCCCAGCCGACCTGCGAGGCGTCGAGCCCCAGGTCCGCGACGGTCACCTGGTCGACCGGCTTGTTCTTGGCGGCCATGATCCCCTTGAACGAGGGGTAGCGCGGGCTCGACGACCCCGGCCGTCACGCTGACGACCGCGGGCAGCGGGGCCTGCACGACGTCGTAGCCCGCCTCGGTCTGGCGCTGCACCTTCACGGTGCCGTCGGCGATCTCGACGTGCTTCGCGAACGTGAGGGCGGGCCAGCCGAGCAGCTCGGCGAGCTGCGCGGGGACGGTGCCGGTGTACCCGTCGGAGGACTCGGTGGCCGCGAGCACCAGGTCGACCTCGCCGGCCCGCTCGACGGCCTTCGCGAGCACCTTCGCGGTCGACAGCGCGTCGGAGCCCTCGAGCGCGGGGTCCGAGACGAGGATCGCCTTCGCCGCGCCCATCGCGAGCGCGGTGCGCAGGCCGGACACCTCGTTGTTGGGCGCCATCGACACCAGCGTGACCTCGCCCCCGCCCGCG
The DNA here is from genome assembly GCA_026002935.1 of Acidimicrobiia bacterium. GTDB lineage: Bacteria > Actinomycetota > Acidimicrobiia > IMCC26256 > PALSA-610 > BPGH01. The sequence continues at coordinate 1,680,214 of BPGH01000001.1, read as the reverse complement.
GCCTCGACGAGCTGGAGCGCCATCTCGACGCCGTAGCTGTCGGACTCGTCGAGGATCAGCTTGCCGTCCCGGTTCAGGGTGTGGTCGGCGTCGAGGCTGCCGGGCACCGCCGGGTCGGGGATCTGCTTGACGCAGACGACGACGTTCATGGGACTCCTGTTCGGTCAGCGGGCCGATGCGGCGCGCCGGCGCGACGGGCACGACGGGCGCGACGGGTGCGATCGGACGGCCCGAGATTCTGGCAAGCGGGGCGCGGATCCGTCGAAACGTGCGACCCGGCGGCCCGCGCGGCCCGCCGCTACGGTGGCCGTGTGGCCCGCGGGGTGGACGTGCTCGTCGTCGGGGCCGGCCCGGCCGGCGCCGCGGCGGCCGTCACGGCGGCGCGCCTGGGGCTGCGGACCCTGGTGTTCGACCGGGCCGCGTTCCCGCGCGACAAGACGTGCGGCGACGGGCTGACCACACAGGCGTTGCGGCTGCTCGAGCGGCTCGGCCTCCCCCGCGACACCCTCGACGCCGCCGGCTACCTGCCCGTGCGCGAGGCGGTGCTCGTGTCGCCGCGGGGACGGCGCGTCACGCTGCCGCTGCCCGCCGACGGCGAGCACGCGGGGGTGGTGACGCGCCTCGGGCTCGACGCCGCGCTCGTCGCGCTCGCGCGCGACGCGGGCGCCGAGGTCCGCACCGGCGTCGCCGTGGAGGACGTCGTGGCCGACGCCGACGGCGTCAAGGTCCGCACCGCGGCCGGCGAGGTCGTCGAGGCGCGCCACGTCGTCGCCGCGGACGGCCACTGGTCGCCGGTGCGGCGCGCGCTGCACCCGGGTGCGCCCGCCGACCTCGGCACCTGGCACGCCGCGCGCCGGTACTTCGACCACGTCGACGACACGCGGCTGTGGGTGCTGTTCGAGCGCGACCTGCTGCCCGGGTACGCGTGGGTGTTCCCGCTGCCCGGCGGGGGCGCGAACGTCGGGTTCGGCGTGCTGCGCGCCGGGCGCGCGGGCCGCGAGCTGAAGGCGCTCGTGGCCCGACGTGGCGCGCCGGCCGGCGCTGCGCGCGGCGCTCGGGCCGCGCGCCGTGCCGCGGGGGCCGGTGCGCGCGTGGCCGATCCCCACCGCGTACGACCCGTCGCGCCTCGCCGACGGCCGGGTGCTGTACGCGGGGGACGCCGCGGCGGTCGTCGACCCGATGACGGGCGAGGGCATCGCGCAGGCGCTCGAGACCGGCGATCCTCGCGGCGGAGGCGATCGCGTCGGCGGGCGGCGGCGGCGACGCCGCGGCGGGCTACCGCGGCGCGGTCGACCGGGCCCTGGGGCGCGACCTGCGCTTCGCCGCCCGGCTCCAGCGCGTGCTCGTGTCGGCCCGGCGCACGGAGTGGGTGCTGCGGGCGGTCGACGCGGGCGGCTGGACGCGCCGGAGCTTCGCCCGCTGGATGTTCGAGGGCTACCCGCGCGCCGTGCTCCTCACCCCCGACCGGTGGCACCGGCGCCGCTTCACCGCCCCCGGCGCGTACGCCGGCGCGCCGGCGCACCTGAGCCGCACCGTCCCGGCGTGCCAGACTGCCGCCCCATGGCGACAGGACGAGCGGAAGTGACCGTGGCGAAGGCCCCCGACGAGGTGTGGGGGCTGGTGGGCGGCTTCGGCGGCCTCGACGCGTGGATGCCGGGGATCGAGTCGTGCACGGTCGAGGGCGACCTGCGCACCCTCAGCCTCACCGGCATGGAGATCGTCGAGCAGCTCCGCGGCCGCGACGAGGCGGCGCGGCGCATCACCTACGGCATCGTGAAGGCGCCGGTGCCGGTCGAGCACCACGAGGCGACCATCACGGTCACGCCCGAGGGCGACGGCAGCCGCGTCACGTGGGACGTCGAGGTGCGGCCCGACGAGCTGCTCGGGATCTTCGTGTCGACCTACGAGGGCGCGCTCCAGGCCGTCAAGGAGCGGCTCGGCTCCTGAACGCGCGGCGGCGGCGGCTCAGCCGGACGCGCCGACGGGGTGCACCTGCACGCCGGGGGTGCCCGGCTCGACGAGGATCTTCACGTGCTCGTCGGGGCGCCCGAGGGCCTCGAACGCCGCGGGCACACCGTCGACGCCGCAGGTCCCGGTGATCATCGGCGCGACGTCGATCTCGCCCTCCGCGATCGCCCGCAGGGTGTCGGCGAACTCGAACGGGTCGTACGCGAACGAGAAGACGATCGTGAGCTGCTTGGTCTGCGGGATCAGCGGTTCGACGCGGTCCTCCTCCATGCAGGAGCCGACCACGCACACCCGCGACATCGCGGGCGCGGCGAGCACCGCGGCCATCAGCGTGCCCGGGACGCCGACCGCGTCGAACACCACGAGCGGGCGGCGGCCGTCCTCGCGTCGCCAGACCTCCACCGGGTCCTCGCGCGCGGGGTCGGCCGCGGCGGACGCGCCCATCGCGAGCGCGACCGCGCGCCGGGCCGGCGAGTAGTCCGAGGCGACGACGGTCTCGACCCCGATGCGGCGCAGCTCCGCGACCACGGCCAGGCCGACCGGCCCCGCGCCGAGCACGAGCGCGGCGTCGGCGGGCGTGACGCCCGCGCGCGCGACGGCGTGCCGCCCGACGGCCATCGGCTCGGTGAGCGCGGCCCGCCGGTGGTCGAGCCCGTTCGGCACCCGCAGGCACATGCCGGCGGTGAGCCGCATCAGCTCGGCGTAGCCGCCGTTGTAGACGTTGGAGTAGGCGCCCACGGGCTCGACGCCCGACGGGGTGAGCGCGACCGGCAGCGAGCACACGAGGTCGCCCTCGCGCACCGGCGCGCCGTCGGTCGCGGGGCCCGACGCCACGACCCGGGCGCAGAACTCGTGCCCCATCACGTAGTCGCGCGCCGGGTCGAAGGTCGTCGGCGTGCCGGTGCGGCGCGCGACCTCGACGAGGCGCGACGCGTGGTGGAGGGCGTGCAGGTCGGAACCGCAGATGCCGCACGCCTCGACCGCGACGAGGACCTCGCCGGGGCCGGGCACCGGGTCGGCGACGTCCTCGACGACCAGCCGCCCCGCCCGCGCCACCGCCGCTCGCATCGCGCGGGAGCGTACCCGGCGGCTTCGGCGCGAGGCGGCGCCTCGCCTTGACCGGTCGGTCAAGGGACGGGAACACTGCGGTCATGGCGATCGACTTCAGCGTCTCCCGCCCGAGCTCGAGGAGGTCCGGGACCGCGATGCGGCGGCTTCGTGCGAGGAGGTGGTGCGTCCCGATCGGAGCGCAGCGATCGACGCGCATCCGGGCGACCGCGAGGTCGCTCGTCGCGGGAGGTCGTGCGAGATGCGGCGGGCGGCGCGGGAGCGGGGGCTGTGGCTCCCGCACATGCCGCAGGAGTGGGGCGGCATGGGGCTCGGGCACGTGGCGATGGCGATGGTGCAGGCCGAGGCCGCCAAGGCGCGCTTCGGCCCCTTCGCGATCAACGCGCAGGCGCCCGACGAGGGCAACATGCACACGCTGCTGCACTGGGGCACCGAGGAGCAGAAGGCGCAAGTACCTGCGAGCCGCTGTGCGAGGGGCGCGCCGGTCGTGCTTCGCGATGACCGAGCCCGAGGTCGCCGGGTCGGACCCGACGCTCATCAGACGCGCGCCGTAGCCCGACGGCGACGAGTGGGTGATCAACGGGCACAAGTGGTTCATCAGCGGCGCGCACGCGGCGCCACTTCGCGATCCTGATCGCCCGCACCGAGGAGGACCCCGACGTCCCGCAGGCCGCGAACTCGGCCTTCATCGTGGACCTGCCCGCCGAGGGCTGGAACGAGCGTGCGCGAGATCGAGACGATGCCACGGCTCGACGGGCACTCCGAGATCGTCATCGCAGGACCTGCGCGTGCCACAAGGACCAGATGCTCGGCGGGCGCGGGCAGGGGCACCGGCTCGGCCAGTACCGGCTCGGGCCCGCGCGGCTCGCGCACTGCATGCGCTGGATCGCGCAGGCGGAGATGGCGCTCGACATGATGGTCGACCGCGCGCTCAAGCGGTACGCGCACGGCTCCGTGCCTCGCCGAGAAGCAGGGCGATCCAGTGGATGATCGCCGAGTCCGCGATGGAGCTGTACCAGTGCAAGCTCATGGTGCTGCACGCGGCGTACAAGATCGACCGCAAGGAGGACTTCAGGAGCGAGGTGTCGATGGCGAAGCACTTCGTCGCGAACTCGCTCAACCGGATCATCGACCGGGCGATCCAGGTGCACGGCGCGCTCGGCTACTCGAAGGACACGCCGCTCGCCGGACCTCTACCTGCACGCGCGCTGGGCGCGCTTCGCCGACGGCGCCGACGAGATCCACCTGATGCGCACGGCGGAGCGCACGATCGCCGCGTACCGCGACCACGGCACGACGAAGGCCGCGACCGGGAACCTGCCGGTGTAGCGCGGCGGCCGCCGGGGGCCGGGCGGCCCGCCGGCGGCACGCACCCGCGGTGGCCGTCTCAGGCGGCCGTCATCTGGGCGAGCATCGCCTCGAGGTCCGCCTGCGCGGGCTGGGCGGCGGGCTCGAGGTGCGGCAGCTCACGCGCGAGCCGGAACGCCTCGTCCACCATCGGGCCGCGCACGACGGGCCCGTGGCAGGACGCGATGCACGCGCGGGCGGCAGTGCCTGCACGCGGTCGACCTCGGCGCCGAAGCGGGCCGGGTCGAGGAACCGGTGCCACGGGCTGACGAGCCGGTTGAAGTCGAGGTCGCCCTGCGTCCAGAACGCCGGGTCGAGCTCGTCGGCGTACGCGTGTACTCGAGCACCGGCGAGCCGAACGCGTCGACCGCCCAGTAGACGCCGGTGCTCGTGTCGAACAGGCCGCGCGTCGCCGGACCGTCGAACACCGGGGGACGGACCACGACGAGCTCGCGGTCGCCCGCAGGGACGCGCTCGCCGTCGTACACCCAGCGCTGGCGGTCGATCGGCAGGTCGCCGTGGTCGACCGAGAAGCGCTCGGTCCAGGAACCAGGTGGTCAGGAGCGTCGCGCGGGGTGCGTGCTCGAGGAGCGCGAGCGCGTTGCCGACGTGGTCGCCCTCCTCGTGGCTGACGAAGACCCACCGCACGTCGGCGAGGTCGACGACGCTGCCGACCGCCTCGAGCCACTCGCGCTCGAAGCGCGCGCTCCCGGTGTCGACCACGACCGGCTCGGCGGCGCGGATCACCATCGAGTTGAGGTTGACGCTCACCGGCGCGCCCGGCTGAGTGGGCGACGGTCGGGACGAGGAACGTGTCGGGCGCGATCTCGAAGGGCTCGTGGGTGGTGAAGCGTCGGGGCCATCTCGGTGCTCCTGGCTCGGTGCGTCGGGGACGAGCCGAGCATCCGCCACCGGGGAGCCCCGGGACATCGGTGCCGGATACGTATTCGCCGGTCCCGCCGCTACGTACCCGGGGAACGGGGAGCGGCGGTCGCGGGTCACGGTGGGGGCGCCTCCCCCGCGGCGGCGTCCCCCGGGGGCGGGGCCCCGGGGACGGAGGGCGACGAGCTGGGCCCGGTTGGCCGTCCCGGTCTTCGCGAGCAGGCGCTCCACGTGCTTCTCGACGGTACGCCGCGACAGGAAGAGCCGCTGGCGATGCTCGGCGTTGGTCAGGCCCTCGCGGACGAGGGCCAGCACCTCCACCTCCCGCGGGTGAGGCCGAGCGCCCGCAGCTCGGGCGGCACCGACGCGTCGCGGCGGCGGGGCACGGGCGCGCCGGCCCGCCGCAGCAGCGCCCGGCACGCCTCGCGACCCGGTCGCGCCCGGCGCGGGTGAAGAACTCGTCGGCCTCCCGGAGCCACGCGACCGGGTCGCCCCAGCCGTCCTCCAGGGCGCGCTCGGCGACGAGCCGGCGCCCGAGCTGGCGGAAGAACGGGCGCCGCGCGACGAACGCGCGTCGGCGCGGGCGAATGCGCGGCCGCCTCGGCGGCGCCGCCCGGCCCGCCCGGCGAGGACGGCGCGCGCGTAACCGAGGAACCCCGCGTTCACGGCGTGCAGGTCCATGCGCAGGTCCGCGGACCGTCGCGACGGGCTCGTCGTCGCCCCGCGACCACCGCGACGACGAGCGCCCACACGCCGGTCGCGGGCGACCGGGTGACGGCGCCGCCGGGCGAGGCGCGCCGACCCGGTCGGCGTGGGCGAGCGCCCCGTCGCGGTCCTCGTGCAGGAGCGCGATCACCGCCCACCCGAGCCCGTGCGCGAGGCAGCGGCGGTCGGGGTCGTCGGAGAGCCGCGAGCGCTTCCGCAGGTGCGACTCGGCGGCGGCGTCGTCGCCGGCGAGCACGGACGCCGTCCGAGCGCGACGGCCTCGGCGGCCCCCTGCGAGCTGCGGCAACCGGTACCGCTGCGGCCTCGTCGCGCGCCCGCGTCGAGCGAGGCGCGGCGCACGGCTCGAGCTCGAGGCGCATCGCGGTGGACGATGCCCGGCGTGGAAGCGCCGCGTACGGCGGCGAGCGCGAGGTCGCCGATCTGCGAGCGCGAGCTCACGCGCGAGGAGCAGCCGGTCGGGCGACCGACCCGGTACACGTCGAGCGTGCCGAGCTCGTGCAGCGCGCTGATGCGGCGCAGCATCAGGTCGTTCGCGTCCGCGACCTCCGCCGCCGCCCGGAAGGCCGCCTCCGCTCGCGTGAGGTCGACCTCGCGGGCGATGCGCCCCAGCAGCTCCAGCGCGAGCGCCTCGACCTCCGGCAGGCGGGCCGTTCGCGCGAGCGCGAGCGCCTCGGTGGCGTGCTCGTGGCCGGCGTCGGGCCGCAGCTCGCCGAGCGCGACCTCCGCGGCGAGCACCTGCGGCTCTCGCCCGCAGCGCCGCGTCGGCCTCACGGCCGGCGAGGGCCGCCGCGAGGTGCTCGCGCGCGAGCGCCCAGTCGGTGCGCCGGGTCGCGGCGCGCGCGAGCAGCAGGTGCACCTCGGACGCGCGCGTCGCCGCCTCGGGGTCGCCTTCAGACGCCGACAGCACGACCTCGCCGAGGCTCGAACACCTGGTCGGTCGGCCCGCGAGCGTGAGCGTCGGCGACGAGCGCCTCTCCGGCACGCGTCGCGAGCCGGGGATCGTCCGCGGGCGCCAGCGTCGCGCGACCGCTCCAGGGCCGCGGCGGCGCTGGCGAGCGCGCCGCGGGCGAGCGCGCGGCAGCCGGTCTCGAACCACAGCTGCGGCGGCTCGCGCCGCGTCGCCGGCACTGCTCGGCGAGCTCGGCGGCGAGCTCGGCCCAGCCGCCGTCGAGGCCGGGAGGCGCCGGTCTCGATCGCGGCGAGCGCGGCGCGGGCGCAGCGCGGCGCGCTCGGGCGGCAGGAGCGCGCCGAGCACGGCGTCGCGGGTGAGGGCGTGCCGGAAGCGGAACGCGTCGCCGTCGTCCCCTCCGCCGGCGTCGCCGAGCAGCTGCATCGCGCGGGCGGCGCGCAGGGCGCCCAGCGACCGCGACGTCGTCGAGGCCCGCGATCGGACCGAGGAGGGTCCAGTCGAACGTGCGGCCGAGCACGGCGGCGGCGTCGACCGACGCGGCGGGCGTTCGCGTCGAGCGCGTCGAGCCGGGACCGGTGCACCGAGGCCGCGAAGGTCGTGGGCACCTCGAAGGAGCCGTCGTCGCCGGTGCACGGCGAGCAGCTCCTCGACGAAGAACGGGAGCCCGTCGGCGTGCGTCGCGAGCACCTCGCGCACGCCGGCGCGGGACCGTCACGCCCGAGGCACGCGGCCGCCATCGCGACGACCGCGTCCTCGCCGAGCGGCCCGAGCCCGACGACGCAGCGCCTCGCCGCCGCAGGTGCCGGCGAGCGCGCCGGCGCGGTCGGGAGGGCCGGGCCCCGGGTCGGGACGCAGGTCGCGAGGAGCGCGACGGGCTCCCGCGCGAGGTTGTCGGCGAGGTACTCGACGACCGCGAGCGTGTCGTCGTCGCACCAGTGCAGGTCCTCGAGCACGACGAGCGGCGGCGCGGCCCGCGGCGAGGACGCGCAGGAGCCGGAGCACGGCCTCGCCGAGCACGACGGCCGACTCGCCGCCGCGTCGTCGGCGGGCCGGGTCGCCCAACCCGGGACGAGCGCGGGCGAGCGCGCCGGCGAAGGGCGCGCAGCGACGGGTGGTCGACGGGCCCGGCGCCGCGCAGCGCGGCCGAGCAGCGCCTCGGCGAGGGGCCGGAAGGGCGACGCGGCCGCGCCGGCGACGGCGCGGCCGGCGCACGACCGCGAGCCCGCGTCGCGGGCGCGCTCGCGCGGCCTCGCGGGCGAGGCGCGACTTGCCGATGCCCGCCTCGCCGGTCAGGAAGACGGCGCTCCCCGGCCCGCGGCCGCGTCGCCGAGGGCCCGGGCGAGCGAGGTCGAGCTCGTCGTCGCGACCGACGACGACCGGGCACAGGGAGCCGCGCACGGACGCGAAGCGTAAGGTCTCGCCGGCGTGGACGGGCACACGTGGGACCCCGAGCTGGACGAGCTGGCGCGGCGCACCGAGCTCGCACGCCGCATGGGCGGCCCCGAGAAGGTCGCGAAGCACGAGGCGCAGGGCCGCATGACACGTGCGCGCCCGCATCGACGCGCTGCTCGACCCGGGCTCGTTCCACGAGATCGGTGCGCTCACCGGGCGCGCGACGTACGACGAATCGGGCGCGCTCGTCGACCTCACGCCCGCGAACTTCGTGACCGGACGCGGCCGGATCGACGGTCGGCCGGTCGTCGTCGGCGGCGACGACTTCACCGTGCGGGGCGGCGCCGCCGACGCGTCGATCTTCCAGAAGCAGGTGCACGCGGAGCGCATGGCGCGCGAGCTGCGCATCCCGATCGTCCGGCTCGTCGACGGCTCCGGCGGGGGTGGCTCGGTCAGGTCGCTCGAGACCGATCGCCGCTCGTTCGTCCCGTTCAACCCCGGCTGGGAGCACGTCGTCGCGAACCTCGCGACGGTGCCGGTCGTGTCGCTGTGCCTCGGTTCGGTCGCGGGGCTCGGCGCGGCGCGCGTGGTGACGAGTCACTACAGCGTGATGGTGAGGGGCACGTCGCAGCTCTTCGTCGCCGGGCCGCCCGTCGTCGCCCGCCTCGGCGAGGACGTCGACAAGGAGGCGCTCGGGGGCAGCGCGATCCACACGCGCAACGGCGCCGTCGACGACGAGGCCGCGGAGCGAGCAGGACGCGTTCGCACGCGCCCGCCGCTTCCTGTCGTACCTGCCGTCGTCCGTCGACGACGTGCCGCCGCGCGCCGGCCTGCGACGACGACCGCGGGCGTCGCGAGGACGCGCTGGCGTCGGCGATCCCGCGCGACCGGCGCAAGGTCTACAAGGTCCGCGGAGATCATCGAGGCGGTGTTCGACCGCGGGTCGTTCTTCGAGATCGGGCGGTACAACGGACGCTCGGCGGTCACGGGCTCGCGCGCCTCGACGGGTGGCCGGTCGCGGTGCTCGCGAACGATCCGTACTTCTACGGCGGGCGGGTGGACGGCCGCGGCGTCGCAGAAGGTGACGCGCTTCGTCGACCTCGCGCAGACGTTCCACCTGCCCGTCGTCCACCTCGTCGACAACCCGGGGTTCGTGATCGGCACGAAGCGCCGAGCAGGAGGCGACGATCCGTCACGGGGCGCCCGCGCGCTCGCGGCGATCTACCAGGCGACGGTGCCCTGGTGCTCGGTGATCCTGCGCAAGGTCTACGGCGTCGCGGGCGCCGCCCACCAGAACGCGTCCCGCCTTTCGTACCGGTTCGCGTGGCCGTCGGGGAACTGGGGCTCGCTGCCGCTCGAGGGCGGCATCGAGGCGGCCTACCGCGCCCAGCTCGAGGCGGCCGACGACCCCGACGCGCTCCGGGCGGAGATCGAGGCGCAAGCTCGCCGCGCGCCAGTCGCCGTTCCGCACGGCCGAGGCGTTCATGATCGAGGAGATCGTCGACCCCCGCGACACCCGGCCGCTGCTGTGCGAGTTCGCGAACCTGGCGGCGCCGCTGCGCCGGCCCGGGCCGAGCGCCCACGGCACGCGGCCCTGAAGCGGCCCGCGCCCGCGGCGGGCGCACGGCCGCGAGACGCGCTTGATGCGGCGGTGCGAACGGCCGATGCACGTCCGTGCGCTCTCTCCGGGCAAGGCTTCGCCGCGGCGCTCGGCGCTCGTCGTGGTGCGTCGGCGTCGTGGGCGGCGCGTTCACCTGGCTCGCCGCGGTCGCCGACGGCGAGCGGGCAGACGACGTCGCGCCTGGTCACCCGGCTCGACCAGGTCGAGAACCTCGCCGCCGCCCAGGGCCAGATCGGCTCCGAGATCACCCTGCTGCGTCAACGTCGGCGGGTTCGAGGAGGTGCCGGCCGGCTTCGAGGCCGTCGCCGGAGTCGTCCGCGCCGGCTCGCCGAGAGCGACGTGCGCGACTCGCTCCTCGGCGCGCTGCGCACGACCGACGCCGAAGGCGCCGCGGTGCTCGACCGGCTCGTCGCGAGCGGCGTGGAGGTCGACCGCTCCGCGGCCCGAGGTGCTCGACCGGCTGCCGGAGGCGCGAGATCGAGGGGATCACCGATCGTGGAGCTGACGATCGACGAGACCCCCTACGAGGACGCGTGGGCGTGGGCGCAGCGTGCGAGCGAGCGCGGCGCGCACCGACGGCGACCTCGCGGCCGCCCGCCTGCGAACGCCTCGCCGAGCGCGGCTCGTGGTGGAGCGACCCCGGGCTTCGTCGGCGTCACGGCCGGCGGTGCTCGTCACGCTCGTCGCGACGTGGTTCGTGTCCGGCCGCTCGACGACCGTCGCGGTGCGCAGGGCGCGGCCGGGAGCGGGCGGCGATCGAGCGGCGCACCGAGCAGCTGACCGAGCTGTTCGCGGCGCTTCGCCGCATCGGCGGGCTCCTCGACCGCGACGAGGTCGCCGCCGCGGTGCTCACGGAGGCGGTCGCGACGACGGGCGGTGAGTTCGCGGCGTTCTTCGTCGTGGTGGGCGACGCAGCTCGTGCCGATCGCGCATCTCGGCGACGGTGCGCACCGCGGCACCGTCCCGATGCACTCGGGCTTCCTCGGCGGCGTCGTCGAGAGCGCGAACGCGGCGCGCACGGTCGTACCGCACGAGCCGGTCGCTCGGCATCGCGTCGCCGGTGAGCCTCGTCGCCGCGCCGATGGTGGCGAACGGCCGCGTCGTCGGCGCGGTCGTCGTCGGGGCGCCGCGCGACGCAGATGCTCGACGCCGACGACGAGACGGCGCTGGAGATCCTCGCCGCGGGCGCGGCGCCGGCGCTGGTGGCCGCGGCCGCCCGCCACACGAGCACCGCGGAGCTGGCGCTCGTCGACGAGCTGACGGGTCTGCTACAACAAGCGCGCGTTCCGGCGCGACCTGGCGACCGACGGTGGGCGACGCGACGCGCGACGGCGCGCCCGTCGCGCTCGCGATGATCGACATCGACCACTTCAAGACGGTACAACGACACGCACGGGCACGCCGCCGGCGACCAGGCGCTGCGGCGCGTCGCCGGCGATCGTCCGCTCGTGCGTGCGCGGGCGCGACCGGGTGTACCGCTTCGGGGGCGAGGAGCTCGCCGTGCTGCTCCTGCCGGGCGCGCACCTCGGCGACGCGCGTCGCGGTGGCGGAGCGGATCCGGGCGGGCGTGGCGCTGGACGGCGAGCCCGACGCGGACCGCGGGCCGCGTGACCGTGTCGGTGGGTGTCGCGTCGGTCGCTCCCCGGGTCGGCGGCCGACGCCGAGCCGCTCGTCGAGGCCGCGGACGGGGCGCTGTACGACGCCAAGCGCGAGGGCCGCAACCGCGTCTGCGTCGCGGCGTCCTGAGCACGGAGACGCGCCCGCCTCCCCGGGACCAAGGTCACATTCCGCGCGCCGGCGAGGCCGCGGTGGCGGGGCGTTGCCGGGCTTCGCACCTCCGTACACTGAGCGCGCCATGGCGACCGCGTTCTGGCCGACGCTCGACCACTGGTCGTGCGAGATCCCGCTGCACACGCCGCACCCGCGCCTCGAGGTGCTCGCGGCGCGCGGCTTCGTGCAGCTCGCCGACGCGCCGTTCACCGTGCCGGAGTCGGAGTACCTGTCGCTCGAGTACATGGACTGGAAGAGCGGCGGCGACACGAACTTCGCCCCGATCGCGACGGCCGACGGCCAGCTCGACTGCCGCGGGTTCTGGAGCAAGGGCGACGAGCGGCCCGACAAGGGCGCGCGGTTCACCGCCAACGCGGCAGCAGCTGCCCGACGCTGAAGGCGTACGTCGAGGAGCGTCGGCGCCGACTTCGGGCGCGTGCGCGTCATCCGGCTCGAGCCGCAGGACCGCGACACGGCGATGCGCAGCCTCCACCGCGACGACAACAACCGGTTCAACCCCGAGTCGCAGGGGTGGGTCGTGCGGTCGTGGCTGGAGCTCACCGACAACCCCGGCAGCTACATGCTGCTGATGGACTGCGGGCCCGACGGGCTGCCCGACCCCGCGACCGAGGTGCGGCTGCCGCTGCACCGGGGCGCGCGCTTCGTCGTCGACACCCAGCGCCTGTGGCACGTCGTCGTGCACCACGGGCGACGCGCCCCGCTACGCGCTGATCACCAGCTACGAGAGCGGCCCGGCGCTCGACGCCTGGATCCGCTCGCAGCTCCCGGCGTGACGGCGCGCCCCGTGCGGGCCGGCCCGCGCCGGCCGCCTTCGCTTGACCGGCCGGTCAAGGGCGCGTTCGAATGCGTCCCATGCGCTTCGGATGCTTCATGGCGCCGTTCCACCCGACCGGCCAGAACCCCACGCTCGCCCTCGAGCGCGACCTCGACCTGATCGTCCACCTCGACCGGCTCGGCTTCCACGAGGTGTGGATCGGCGAGCACCACTCGGGCGGCTACGAGATCATCGCCTCACCCGAGGTGATGATCGCCGTGGCGGCCGAGCGGACGCGCCACATCCGTCTCGGCAGCGGCGTCAACTCGCTGCCCTACCACCACCCGCTGCTGCTCGCCGACCGGTTCGTCCTGCTCGACCACCTGACCCGCGGGCGGGTCATGCTCGGGTGCGGCCCCGGCCAGCTCACGTCCGACGCGCACATGCTCGGGATCCCCGCCGACCTGCAGCGGCCCCGCATGGACGAGGCGCTCGACGCGATCACCGCCCTGCTGCGGGGCGAGACGGTCACGATGCAGACCGACTGGTTCACGCTGCAGGACGCGACGCTCCAGCTCAAGCCGTACAGCCGGCCGACGCTGGAGATGGCGGTCGCGGCGTCGATCTCCCCGGCGGGCGCCAAGGCGGCCGGGCGGCACGGGCTCGGCCTGCTGTCGGTCGCGGCGACGACCCGCCAGGGGTTCGACGCGATCGGCACGCACTGGAAGACCTGGAGCGAGACGGCCGAGCGCCACGGCCACGTCGCCGACCGCGAGAAGTGGCGGCTCGTCGTGCCGATGCACGTCGCCGAGACGAAGGAGCAGGCACGCCAGCGACGTCGAGTACGGGCTGCTGCAGTTCACGCGCTACTTCACGCACGTGCTGCCGGCCGGCCCGGTGCGGGGGGAGACCGTGCAGGAGATCATCGACAACACCGAGGCCGACGGGTTCGCGGTGATCGGGACGCCCGACGACGCGATCGCGAAGCTGCGCGAGCTGGAGGAGGCGTCGGGCGGCTACGGCGTCACGCTGCTGTGGGGCCACGAGTGGGCGTCGCCCGAGGCGACGCAGCCGCAGCTACGAGCTGATCGCGCAGTACGTGATGCCCGAGTTCGACGGCCAGGCCGAGTGGCCGCAGCGGTCGTGCGAGTGGGTGACCGGCAGCGGCGGGGAGTTCGTCAACCGGGCGGCGAACGCGATCATGAAGGCGATCCAGGAGCACGCCGCCGGCGCGCCCGAGGGCGGCTGACCCGCCCGGCGCATCCGTCCGCCCCCGGCACCCGCCCGGCGCGCACTCCGGCGGAGCGCGTAGCGCGGCTGCGCCTCCTGCCCGATACCGCCCCGGGTTCCGGCGTGCGTACCGTCGCCCGATCGGGTCGGATGGAGCGGTGCCGGTCGGTCGTCGTGCACCGCCTGAGCGCGCGAGGGGCGGCGATGACGCCGAGAATCGCAGCGGTGTCGTCGGCGTTCGTGCTCGTCGCGCACCTGGCGTTCGTGTCGGTCCCGGCGGCGTGCCGGTGCGGTCGACCCGCCCGTGCGCGGCGGGACCCGGGCTCGCCCGCGAGGTCCGCACGACCTGGACCGCGCGAGCTCGGGCTGGCGCGCCCGAGGGCGTCGCGTACGTCCCCGCGCGCGACGAGCTGCTCGTCGCCGGGCGCACGGCGCGGCGCGACGCAGCGTGCTGCGCCTCGACCGGGACGAGCACCGCGTCGGCCGCTGACGCTGCCCGCGACCGACGCGGCGACGCTCGCGTTCGACGAGGCGGCGATCGGGTCACGGCGCTCGCACCGGGCGGCGACCGCGCGGTCTCGGTCGCGGGCAACGCCACGAGCGGCAGCCCGCACGGCCGCGCGACCGACGAGCGCGACCTCGGCGTCGACGACGGCGCCGGCGTCGACGTTCGATCCGGACACCGGGACGTGGTACGTCCTCGACGCGGCCGGTCCCGCGGTCGTCGCGCAGACCGCGGGCGGCACGGTGACGCGGGTCGCGCTCGCCGGGCTCGCCGGGCAGCGGGTCACGCGGCGTCGCGTACCACGACACGCAGGACCTCCTGTACGTGCTGAGCGCCCGACGCCGACCTCCTCGTGGCGGTCGATCCCGCCACCGGTCGTGCGGCGAAGACCTTCGATCTGTCCGCGCTCGACCTGCGCGACCCGCGCGGGATGACGTTCGCGCCGAGCACCGACACGACCGACGACCCGGCGACGCAGAACCTGTTCGTCGCGGACACCGGCGACCGGGCAGGCATCGGGCGGCGTGACCGAGGTCGTCGCTCGCCGCCGTCGGGCCGCTCGGCGTGCCCGTCGACGTCGGCACCCTCGTGCGGATGACGCCCACCTCGGCGTGGACGCCGGCGAGCCCGGACCCGTCGGGTGTCACGTGGTTGCCGGCCGCCGACCGGCTGATGGTCGTCGACTCGGAGGTGGAGGAGGTGACGGGCGCGGGCTACCACGGCGTGAACCTGTGGCAGTCGACGCGCCTGGGCGCGGTCACCGACACGGGCACGACGTACCCGGCGGTGTCGAAGGAGCCGAACGGGCTCGGCTACATCCCGTCGAGCAACACGTTGCTGATCTCCGACGACAGCTCGCGCCGCATCCACTTCGTGCGGCCCGGCACCGACCAGCGCTTCGGCACGGCCGACGACCTGGTCACGTTCTTCGACGCGCTGCCGTACAGCGACGACACCGAGGACCCCACCTACGACCCGGTGTCCGGTCACGTCTTCTTCCTCGACGGTGTCGACACCGAGGTGTTCCGGATCGACCCCGTCAACGGCGTGTTCGGCGACGGCGACGACGTCGTGACGCACTTCGACGTCGGCCAGTACGGGATCACCGACACCGAGGCGCTCGAGTACCACCCCACGCGCGACACGCTCTTCGTCGGCGACCGCACGGGCCGGCGCGTCATCGAGGTGACGAAGACGGGCGGCCTCGTGCGCGAGATCAACCTCTCGGGCATCAGCGGGCTGCGGTTCGTGTCCGGGCTCACGATCGCGCCCGCGAGCAGCGGCTCCGGCAACCAGAACCTCTGGGTCGTCGACCGCGGCGTCGACAACGGGCCCGACCCGAACGAGAACGACGGCAAGCTGTTCGAGATCGCGGTCAGCTCGACCGACAACACCGCGCCCGTCGTCGACTCGGTCGTCATCGACCAGACGGCTCCGACGACGAACCAGGTGCTGACCGTGACCGCCGCCGCGCAGCGACGACGACGGCGACCCGATCGAGCTGCGCTACCAGTGGCGCAAGAACGGCGTCGCGATCGCCGGCGCGACGAACCCGACGCTCGACCTGTCGGTGCCGGGCAACGGCGACAAGGGCGATGCGATCTCGGTGCGCGTCGTCGCGTTCGACGGCATCGTCGAGAGTGCGCCGCGCACCTCGGCGCAGGTGACGGTGGTCAACTCGCCGCCCGTGTTCGACCAGGACCTCCCCGACCGGTCCGGCACCGAGGGCGACGCGGTCGACTTCACCGCCGGCGGCGACGGACCCGGACGGCGACCCGCTCACGTACGGCGCGAGCGGGCTGCCGCCCGGCGTCACGATCGAGGCGGCGAGCGGCCGCGATCCACGGGACCATCGCGAGCGGTGCGTCGGCGTCGAGCCCGTACGCGACCGTCGTCTCGGTGGACGACGGCGGTGCGCCCCCGGTCACCGACTCGTTCACGTGGACGGTGCGGCCGGTGCCGCTCCCGCCGGTCGCGGACGCCGGGCCCGACCAGACGGTCGGCAGCGGCAGGTCGTTCACGCTCGACGCGTCGGGCTCGAGCGACCCCGAGGGCGGCCCGCTGACGTTCTTCTGGGAGCAGGTCGGCGGTCCGGCCGCCGTGATCCGCGACGAGGACGAGGCGATCACGCTCGTCGACGGCGTCACGGGACCGGCGACGCTGACGTTCCGGGTGACCGTGACCGACCCCGACGGCCTGAGCGCGACCGACACCGTGACGGTCACGGTCAAGGCGCCGAAGTAGCAGGCCGTCCCGCCGGGGCGAGCGTCGCGGGCTCCCTACGATGCCCGCCGCCATGGACGCGCCCTCCTCGCACCGCTTCACGACCGACGGCGGCCTCGCGCTCGCCGTCCACGACTGGGGCGGCACCGGCCGACCGGTGCTGCTCGCGCACCCGACCGGCTTCCACGGCATCGTCTGGGCGCCGGTCGCGCGCCGCCTCGTCGCCGCCGGGTGTCGCGTGTGGTCGTTCGACTTCCGCGGGCACGGTGACAGCGACGCGCCCCGACTCCGACTGCTCGTGGTCGGGGTTCGCGGACGACGCCGTCGCGGTCGCGCACCACCTCGGCGTCTCCGGTGACCCCGCCCTCGTCGCGTGCGGGCACTCGAAGGGGGCGGCGGCGCTGCTGCTCGGCGAGGCCGCGCACCCGGGCGCGTTCGCGCGCCTGTGGTGCTACGAGCCGGTGTTCTGCGCCACCGACGCCGACCTGCCCCCCGACGACGACTTCGCCGCTCGCCCGCGCCGCGCGGCAGGCGGCGCGAACGGGTGGCGCGTCGAAGGAGGAGGCGTTCGCCGCGTTCGCCGCGAAGCCGCCGCTGTCGGTGATGACCGAGGAGGCGTTGCGCGCCTACGTCGAGCACGGGCTCCGGGACCGCGGCGACGGGGTCCTCGAGTTGAAGTGCCGGCCCGAGGTGGAGGCCGCCGTGTACGCGATGGCCCCCGCGAACGGCGTCTACCGCGCCGCGCCCGCGGTCCGGGCCGCCCGTGCTGGTCGTGTGCGGCGGCGACAGCACCGACATCCCGCCGCGCGTGGGCGCCGGGCTCGTCGCGCGGCTCCCGCGCGGCCGCCTCGAGGTGCTGGCGGGCGCGGGCCACTTCGGCCCGCAGCAGGACCCCGCGTCGGTGGCCGCGTCGATCCTCGCGTTCGCGTCGGCGCCGCCGCCGGGGCCCGGCTGACCGGCCGGCGCGCCGTCACGCGGCGCGCAGGGCGTCGATCACCGCGCGCCAGCGCTGCGGGTCGCTCTCGTAGGGCGCGTAGAACGAGCAGCGGTCGACCACGCCCCCGTAGCGCTTCTTCAGCTCCGCCCCCACCTGCTCGGGCTCGGCGACGACGGCGAACGTCCGGAGGATCTCGTCGTCGATCAGGTCGCCCATCCGCACCCACTCGCCCTGCTTCGACAGGGTGTTGAGCTCCGTCTGCAGGTCGCCCCAGCCGTGCAGCTCGAGCACACCGCGGTAGGCCGGGGTGGAGCCGTAGAACGCGATCTGCTGGCGCACGGCGCGCCGCGCGCCCTCCATCTGGGCCTCGTCCGCGCCGGTGACGACGAACAGCGGCCCGGAGATCTCGAACGACGCACGGTCGCGCCCGGCCTTCGCCAGCCCGCGCTCGACCGCCGGGAGCGTGACCTCCTTGACGTACCGCTCGGTCGTGAACCCGTGCACGATGATGCCGTCGGCGACCTCGCCCGCGACCTCGGTCATCCGCTCGCCGACGGCGGCGAGGAACACCTTCGGCGCGCCGTAGGGGTTGGGCGGCGGCGAGAAGAACGGCGTCATCAGCGTGTGCGTGTAGAAGTCGCCGCGGAAGTCCAGCTTCGTGCCCTCGTTCCACGCCGACCAGATGGCGCGCAGGGCGAGGATGTACTCGCGCATGCGGGCCGCCGGGTGCGACCACGGCATCGAGAACCGCTTCTCGATGTGCGGCTTGATCTGCGAGCCGAGGCCGAGCACGAACCGGCCCTTCGACGCCCGTTGCAGGTCGTTGGCCGTGTGCGCGGTCACCATCGGGGTGCGCGCGAACGCGACGGCGATGCCGGTGCCGAGCTCGATGCGCTCGGTGTGCCGGGCCGCGACCGCGAGCGGCAGGAACGGGTCGTGGGCGGTCTCGGCGGTGAGCAGCCCGTCGTAGCCGAACTCCTCCAGCTCGCGGGCGCGCCGCCCGACGTCCTCGAGCGTCGCCGCCATGATCCCGGTGTCCACCTTCACGGCGGCGACCCTACGCCCCGCGCCCGGCGGGCCCGCATGCCGCGCCCGCGTCGCACCCGGCCGGTATGGTCACCCCATGGTCCCTCCGGCGGAGACCCTGGCCACGGTCGCGGGCCCCGGGGCGGGCGCCGCGGGCGGGGCCGCGGCCGCCGACGGCGGCGCGGCCGCCCGCCCGCCGGCCCCGGCGCACTGTCGCCCAGCTCGATGGCGACCTTCACGAGCTGCCCGCTCGCGTTCCGCTTCGCGTACGTCGAGCGGCTCCCCGAGCCCCCCTCCGCGCCCGCGAGCAAGGGCACGCTCGTGCACCTCGCGCTCCAGCACCTGCTGTGGCGCCCGCCGGCGAGCGCACGCTCGACGCCGCCCTCGCCGACCTGCGGCGCGCGGCCGACGAGTTCGCGGCGCACCCCGAGTACACGGGCCTCGGGCTCGGGGGCGACGAGCTCGCGGCGTTCCACGCGGACGCCGAGGTGCTGCTGCGGCGCTACTTCGAGATCGAGGACCCGCGCGACCGTCGACGTGCTCGGGCTGGAGCTGCGCGTGAGCGCCACGACGACCGAGCAGGGCGTCACGATCCGCGGCGTCATCGACCGGCTCGAGCTCGACGCCGACGGCGAGCTCGTCGTCACCGACTACAAGACGGGCACCGCGCCGGGCGAGGGGTTCGAGCAGCAGCAGCCTGGCGGGCGTGCACGTGTACGCGCTGCTGTGCGAGCGGATGTTCGGCCGGCGGCCCGCCCGCGTGCAGCTCCTCTACCTGTCGACGCCCGAGAAGATCGTCACCCGCCCGACCGACCAGTCGGTGCGGGGCGTCGAGCTGAAGGCCGGACGCGCTCATGGCCGCGATCCGCACCGCCTGCGCGCGCGACGACTTCCGGCCGCGCACCTCCGCGCTCTGCTCGTTCTGCTCGTTCCGCGAGTTCTGCCCCGAGTACGGCGGCGACCCGGCGCAGGCGGCTCCGGTGATGCGCGCCCGCGCCGCCGCCCGCGAAGGCCGCCCGCAGCTCCCGCTCGCGTTCGTGTGATCGGCCGGCGCATCGCGGCGTTCGACCGCCGGGCCGAACGCGCGCGTACGGAGCGGCTCCGGTCGCCCGCGCGTCGACCGGGTCGCCTACCCGCTTGTCGAGCGGCCGCCGACCACAGCCTGCTGTGGCACGCTGCTGGGCGTCGCGACCGCGCTCGCGCGCGGCGGCGACGTGCGCTTCGCCGCCGCGGTTCTCGGCCGCGATGGGCGCTCGAGTCCGCGCGTCACGAACGGCCTCGTGAAGGCCGCCGTTCGGGCGGATCCGCCCGCGCCGCCTACGAACGCGGTCGAGTTCCGCCACGGGCTGCGGCGGCCCGTCACCTCGTCGTTCCCGTCCGGGCACGCGACCGCCGCGTTCTGCGCCGCGACGCTCCTCGGGGGCGGCCCGGCGCGCTACGCGCTCGCGGCGGCCGTGGCCGGCACCCGCGTGTACGTGCGGCTGCACCACCCGTCCGACGTGGTCGCGGGCGCGGCGCTCGGCCTGGTCGCCCTCGGCGCCGGGCTCCGCCCGCTGGTCGTCGACCAGCGGCCATGATGGTGCCGTGACGACCCGCTTCGCCGTGACCTTCGACTACCGCTGCCCGTTCGCGCGCAACGTGCACGAGGCCGTCGTCCGGGGGGTGCGCGAGGGCCGGCCGTGGGACGTGCGGTACGTGCCGTTCTCGCTCGACCAGGTGCACGTCGCCGACGGGGAGCCGCCCGTGTGGGAGCGCCCGCCCGCCGAACGGGGCAGCGGCGTGCTCGCGCTCGAGTGGGGCGATCGCGGTGCGCGACCGGTTCCCGAACCGCTTCGCGGACTTCCACCTGGCCGGCCTTCGCGGCCCGCCACGACCACGGGCGCCGGCTCGCCGACGACACGGTGCTGCGCGACGTCGCCACCGGGGTCGGACTCGACGCCGCCGAGGTCGCGGCGGTCGTCGCGTCGGGCGAGCCGCTCGCGACGCTCGCGGCCGAGCACACCGAGGCGGTGAAGCGCTGGGCGGTGTTCGGGGTGCCGACGTTCGTCGTCGGCGACCGGGCCGCGTTCGTGCGGCTGATGGAGCGCGACCGGCCCGACGACGTCGCGCGGGTGCTGGAGCTGCGTCGGCTTCGACCGGCTCAACGAGTTGAAGCACACCCGGATCCCGAGGTGACGCCGTGCGGATGTCGGACGCCGAGGCCGTCATGTGGGCGGTGGAGAAGGACCCGGCGCTCCGGTCCGACTTCTGCAACCTGACGCTCCTCGACCGGGCCCCCGAGGAGAAGCGCCTGCGCGCGGCGTGCGAGCGCGCGCTGGCCGCGATCCCCCGCCTGCGCCAGCGGGTCGTGGCCGCACCGGCCCGCCTCGTGCCGCCCGAGTACCGCGACGACCCCGGCTTCGACCTCGACCACCACCTGCGGCGCATCGCGGTGCCGCCCCCCGGCGACCACCGGGCGCTGCTCGAGGTGTGCGAGCGGATCGCCGAGGCGCCGTTCGACCGCGCCCGGCCGCTGTGGGAGTTCACGCTGGTCGAGGGGCTCGCCGGCGGGCGGGCGGCGTTCGTGCAGAAGGTGCACCACACGATCAGCGACGGGGTCGGCGGGTTGCGGCTGTCGCTCGCCCTCCTCGACACCGAGCGCGACCCCGGACGCGCGCCCCGGCGCCCGAGCTGCCGCCCCTCCGGCCCGCCCCCGCGCACCCGTGGCGGTGCGCGGGCCGCGCCGTCGTGGACGCGGCCGGCCGGGCCGGCGCCGCCGCGCGCGGCCTCGCGGGCGGCGCGGCCGGCGTCGTGACCCACCCGGGCGCGATCCCGCGCCGGGCCGGCGACGCGGCCCGCGCCGCCGCGTCGATCACGCGCCAGGGGCTCGTGACCGACCGCGCCCGGTCCGACGTCATGACGGCCCGCTCGCGGCGGCTCCACCTCGAGACGGTGCGCCTCGCGCTCCCCGACGTGAAGCGCACCGCCCGCGCGCTCGGCGGCACCGTCAACGACGTGTTCGTCACCGGGGTCGCCGCCGCCCTCGGCCGCTACCACGCGCGCCACGGGAGCCGCGGTCGACGCCCTGCGGATGGCGATGCCGGTGAGCACCCGCGGGCGCGACGACGCGGCCGCCAACCGCTTCGCGCCCGTGCGGACGCTCGTGCCGATCCGGCCCGCCGACGACCCGGCTCGCGCTGTTCGCGACGGTGCGGGCCCGGCTGCGGGCCGCGCGCCGCGAGCCGGCGGTGCACCTCGTGGAGGGGCTCGCGGGCCTCGTGTCGCGCGCTGCCGACCGCCCTGCTCGTCGCGTACACCCGCAACCAGGCGGCCACGATCGACTTCGCGACCTCCAACCTGCGGGGCAGCCCCCGCCCGCTCTACCTCGCCGGGGCCCGCATCGAGGAGAACTACCCGTTCGGCCCGCGCGCGGGCACGGCGTGCAACGTCACCGCGCTCGGCTACTGCGAGACGCCTCGGGCTCGGCCTCAACGTCGACCCGGCCGCGGTCACCGACGTCGACGGCCTCCTCGTCGACGTCGCCGCCGCGTTCGACGCCCTGCTCGCCGTGCCGGGGACCTGCGCGCCCGGGCCCGGCGCGCCCGGACCCGGCGCGCCCTCAGCGCAGGGCGTGCGGGCCGGGGCCGCGCACGACGTCCTCCCACTCCTCGCGCAGCGGGTCGCGCCAGCGGCGGTGGCGGCACCGGGTCCCCTCGTCGACCACGAACACGTGGAGGGTCGGCGCGTCGTCCGCGAGCTCGATCAGCTCGCCGGCGCGCGGGTGGGGCGCGGCCGCGTCGAGCAGGTCGACGAGCGCGACCGCGGCGAGCGACCCGCGAGCGGCAGTCGGGGCACGCGGAGACGGTCGCCGCCTCGAGCCCGCCGGTGAGCTCCACGAGCGCGGCGGCCTCCTGCGCGTCGAGCCGCACCGCGGCGCCGGCCGGACCGTCGTCGTCGTAGAAGGTGAGTCCCCCGGCCACGCCCGCACGGTACCGCCCGGGCCGGGCACCTCCGGCCGCGTCAGCCGACCGAGACGACGAGCCGCGTCCCCTCGGTCGCCACCGCCACCGGCGCGCGCGCCGACAGGCCGATCACCCAGGTGACCACCGCCTCGAAGTCGCCGGTGTTCACCACCTGGCGCACGTGGCGCGTGCCCTCGGGCGTGAGGTCGCGCGGGCCGGTGTAGACTCCTCCGCCGCCTCGAGATCGTAGGTGTACGCGGGCTCGAGCCGCACGACGAGGAAGGCCGTACCGGCGACCGTG
Organism: Acidimicrobiia bacterium; assembly: GCA_026002935.1. Classification (GTDB taxonomy): domain Bacteria; phylum Actinomycetota; class Acidimicrobiia; order IMCC26256; family PALSA-610; genus BPGH01. The sequence goes on along the minus strand of BPGH01000001.1, from coordinate 1,657,592 downwards.
ACGGGCTCGCCGCTCGCGTCCCGGGTGAACGGCCCGGGCTGGTACTCGACCCGGTAGCCGGGGACCGCGTCGCGGAACACGAACTCGACCCGGTCCACGCAGCCGTCGTCGCTCGTGCCGACGACGAGGTCGGTCAGCGCGCCGGGCGCCGCCGGGCTCCGCCGTCGGCGACGCCGAAGCCGGGGTCGCCCGGCGGGCTCGCACCGCACCCGGTTGCGTCGCCGGCGCGGTGGTGGTCGCGGCTCGCCCCCCGGGCGGCGCGGCGGTCGTCGTGGACGATCGCGCGGCGCGGCGGAGGCTCGGTCGTGGTGCGTCCCGCCGCGTCGGAGACGCCGTCGTCGTCGCCGCACGCGCCGAGCGCCAGCGCGCCCACGAGCGCGAGGGCGAGGCGCGGGCGGCCGGGGTCGCGGCGCGGCGTCACGACCGCATTCTCGCGCCCGTGGGTAGCATCGCCGTGCCCACGCCCCGGGAGGGAACGCCGTGCCCGAGCTCGCCGCCGACGACGTCGTCATCGTGGAGGCGGCGCGCACGCCGCTCGGCCGCCGCAACGGCGGCCTCGCGACCGTGCACCCCGCCGACCTGCTCGCGACGGTGCAGCGGGCGGTGGTGGAGCGCTCGGGCATCGACCCCCGCCTCGTCGGGCAGGTCGTCGGCGGCTGCGTGAGCCAGGTCGGCGAGCAGACGTTCAACATCGCGCGCACGGCGTGGCTCACCGCGGGGCTGCCGCTCGAGGTCGCGGCCACGACGGTCGACAGCCAGTGCGGGTCCTCGCAGCAGGCCACCAACCTCGCGGCGTCCCTCGTGAAGGCGGGCGTGGTCGACGTCGCGCTCGCCTGCGGCGTCGAGTCGATGAGCCGGGTGCCGCTCGGGTCGGCGGGCCGCGGGGAGTTCGGCCGGCCGCTCCCCGGCTCCTACCGCGACCGTTACGAGGCGACGTCGCAGTTCGAGGGCGCGGAGCGGATCGCCGACCGCTGGGGCATCACCCGCGGCGACGCCGACGCGTTCGGCCTCGAGTCGCAGCAGCGCGCGCAACGGGCGTGGCGGGAGGGGCGGTTCGAGCGCGAGGTGGTGCCCGTCGACGCCCCCGACCTCGACGCCGAGGGCCGGCCCGCCGGGACGACACACCACGTCGCGCGCGACGAGGGCCTGCGCGAGACGTCGCTCGAGGCCCTCGCGAACCTCAAGCCGGTCGCGCGCGAGGACGGGGTGCACACGGCCGGCACGTCGTCCCAGATCACCGACGGCGCCGCCGCCGTCCTCCTGGCGACGGCGGCGCGGGCACGCGAGCTCGGCCTGCGGCCGCGGGCCCGGATCGTCGACCAGTGCCTCGTCGGCGTCGACCCGGTCCTCATGCTCACCGGCCCCATCGACGCGACCCGCCGCCTCTGCGACCGCACCGGCCTCACGATCGACGACTTCGACGTGATCGAGATCAACGAGGCGTTCGCGTCGGTCGTGCTCGCGTGGGAGCGCGAGCTGAAGCCCGACATGGCACGCGTCAACCCGAACGGCGGTGCGATCGCGCTCGGCCACCCGGTCGGCGCGACCGGCGCCCGCCTCGTCACCACGGCGCTCCACGAGCTCGAGCGGACCGACGGCACGTTCGCGCTCGTCACGATGTGCTGCGGCGGCGGGCTCGGCACGGGCACGGTGCTCGAACGCGTGTGACCCCACGGCTCCCCGGCCTCGCACCGGGCGAGCAGGTGCGCGCCGCGGCGCCGGCGAGCTTCCGCGGCGCGCTGGCGGCGAGCACGCGGGCCCTGTTCGCGTTCGCGTCGGAACGGTCCCGCAACCGCGCGTACGAGGCCTGGGAGCGGCGGGTCTCGCCGCAATTCCCCGCCGCCGGGCCCGAGATGGTGATCGGCGTCACCGCCGACGCGCTCGTCGTGTGGCACACGTCGTTCCTGTGGAACCGGCCGGTCGCCCTCGCCGGGCGCCTCCCGCTCGGGCGCCTGTACGGCGTGAGCACGGTGCGGCACGGGATCGTCACCGGCCTCGCGATCGCGCTCGACGACGGGACGATCGTCGAGCTCGAGGCGGTCCGCGGTCGGCGGCTGCGCCGCGTCGCGGCCGAGCTGCGCGCGCAGATCGCGCAACGCCGCCCGCGCGCGTAACCTCGACCCGTGACCGCGCTCTCCGAACGCCTCGGCTACGGCCCCGACGCCAAGCTCGTGATCGTCAACTGCGACGACCTCGGCTCGACGCGCTCGGCGAACGTCGCCGTCTACGAGGCGCTGCGCCACGGCGTCGCGACCAGCGCGACGCTGATGGTCCCCTGCCCGTGGGCACGCGACGCCGCCGCGATGTACCGGGGTGAGGACGTCGGCGTCCACCTCACGCTGAACGCGGAGTGGGAGACGTACCGGTGGGGACCGATCACCCACTCGCCGAGCCTGCTCGACGGCGACGGCGGCTTCCCGCGCACGATCGAGGACGTGTGGGACCACGCCGACGTCGAGGAGGTGCGCAAGGAGTGCCGGGCCCAGATCGAGCGGGCGATCTACTGGGGCTTCGACGTGTCGCACCTCGACAGCCACATGGGCACGCTGCAGCTCCGGGCCGACTTCTTCGACGTGTACCTCGAGCTCGCCGTCGACTTCCGGCTCCCGCTGCGGATGGTCGGCGCCGGCGCCGAGCGTCTCGTCGGGTTCCCGGCCCGGCGCCTGGCCGACGAGGAGGGCGTCGTGTACCCGGACCACTTCGTGTACACGCGGGTCGGCTCCCGTCGCGCCATCGAGAAGGCGCTGTTCGACCTGCGCCCCGGCGTCACCGAGGTCTACGTGCACCCGGCGGTCGACACCGACGAGCTGCGGGCGTCGCACCCCGACTGGGCGAGCCGCGTCGAGGACCACGCGTTCGTGACGCGCGACCCGTCGCTTCCCGACCTCGTCGAACGCGCCGGCGCGACCCTCATCGGGTACCGGGAGCTGCGGGAGCTGCAACGCGCCGAGCAGCGGGCGGTGGTGTGACGCCCGACGCCGAGTCGCTCGCCCGGCTCTGCGCGGCCGCGATCCCGGGGGAACGGCTCACCGCCGGCGAGCTGCGCCACGTGTGCTCGGGGCCGGCCACGGCGGTGCTCGGCGACGACGAGGCCGCGGTCGCGGTCACCGCCCGTGACGACCTCGGCGTCGCGTGGATCCTGCTCGCCGTCGTGCACCCGGCGGTGCAGGGCCGCGGCCGCGGGCACGAGCTCGTGCGCGCGGCGGCCGGCTGGGCCGCGGCCCGCGGTGCACACACGCTGCGCCTCGGCGACGCGGTACCGCGCTACCTGTGGCCCGGCGTCGACGTGACCAACACCCGGGCCGGGATGCTGTTCGAGTCCGCCGGGTTCGAGAACGACACGGTCGCCGTCAACATGGCCGTCCCGACGACGCTGCGGCGCGACCCGCCGCCGGGGGTGGTGGTCGAGCGCGAGCACGGCGACGGGGCGCTCCGCCTCGCGGCGCGCGCCTACCCGCACTGGGTCGAGGAGCTCACGGTGGCCGTCGGGCGCGGGACCGCCTTCGCCGCCCGCGACGCGCACGGCGAGACGGTCGCGTTCGGCTGCCACTCCGTGAACCGCGCGGGCTGGATCGGCCCCATGGCCACCGACCCGGCGCGGCGGCACGGCGGTGTCGGGTCGGCCGTGCTCGCCGCCGTTTGCGCCGACCTCGCCGCACCGCGGCCACGCGACCGGCGAGATCGCGTGGGTGAGCAACCTGCGCTTCTACGGCAAGTGCGGCGCCACGGTCTCACGCGTGTTCCGCGGCGCGCACCTCACGCTTCGAGCGCGCTGAAGCGCAGCGGCGCGTCGGGGCCGTGGGTCCTCGGCAGGAACCACAGCAGCGCGCCGAAGTCACCGGCCATCTTCACCTGGCCGCGCATGAACCCGACCGACAGGTCGAGCGTCCCGTCGTGGAGCGCCTGCGCGTCCGCGGGGGTCATCGTGAACACCACGTCGGCCGGCTCCGGCGAGGGCCCGGCCGCGACCGACACGACCCGGTCGCCGTCGAGGCGCGCGTGCCACCGCGACTGCTCGCGCTTGCCCGCCGCCACGACGAACTCGACGATCACCGCCGGTCGCCGGCGCACTCCGCCGTGCGGATCCCGGCGAACAGGTCGTCCTCGTACTCGCCCTCGGGCGTGCAGGGGTCGACCAGCGAGCGCGCCAGCACGTACTCCTCCCACGGGAACACCTGCCGGACGACCTCGTCGGGCAGGCGCATCCAGAACCCGTTCGGGTCGACCTGGCTGCGGTGCGCGAGCAGCGCCTCGCGCCGCTTGTGCAGGAAGTCGCCGACGTCGATCAGGGTCGTGAAGTCGTCGGTGCGGTCGGTCGCGAAGCCGCGTTCGAACCAGGACTCGTACGGGCTCTCCTCCCCGCGTGCGAGGTACGCCTCGTGCAGGGCCCGCACGCGGGCGATCGACCAGCTCACGTAGTAGAGCTTGAGCGGCTGCCACGGTTCGCCCGCGTCCGGGTAGGCCTCCGGGTCGCCGGCGAGCTCGAACGCCGGCACCGAGACCTCGTGGACCCGGATGTGGTCGGGGTGCGGGTAGAAGGAGCGGTCCTCCCGGTAGGTCACGATCACCTGCGGGCGCTCGGCGCGGATGATGCGCACCAGCCGGCCGACGGCCTCGTCGAGCGGCGCGTTCGCGAAGTTGTCGGGCCGCGCGTTGTGCTCCGTGTCCGGCATGCCGCTGTCGTGGTAGCCGAGGAGGTGGACGGCCGCGTAACCGAGCACCTCGGCGCTGCGTGCCAGCTCGGCCATGCGCATCTCGTGCAGTGCCTCGGGCGAGCCCGGGTGCTCGACCGCCGGGTTGAGGACGTCGCCGGCCTCGCCGCCGGTGCAGCACACGAGCACGTTGCGCACCCCTTCGGCGGCGTAGCGCGCCGTGGTACCCGCGCCCTTCGACGCCTCGTCGTCGGGGTGGGCGTGGACCTGCATGAGGCACAGCGGGGCGGCGTCGGGGTTCGCCATCCCCGGCACGCTACCCGAGCGAGCACACCTCCACGTCCCCGATCCCCCGCACGGCCCGGCTGCCGAGCGGCGCGCAGCCGATGCCGGCGGCGGCCGCGGCGTCCCGCATCTCCGCCGACGCGAGCACGCCGCCCGGCGGGGCGGCCTCCGCGAGGCGGCTCGCGAGGTTGACCACCGGGCCGAAGTAGTCGCCGTCGCGCGCGATCGCGGGGCCGGACGCCAGCCCGATCCGCACGTCGGGCAGGTCCGCGTCGGCGCGGGCCGCGTCGCGGATCGCGACCGCGAGCCGCGGCGACCGATGCCGCGTCGCCCACGAACATCACCTCGTCGCCGATCGTCTTCACGACCCGGGCGCCGTGCTCGGCCACCGTGTCGGACGAGAGCTCCTCCCAGCGGGTCAGCAGCCGGTCGAGGCGGTCGGGGTCGAGGTGCGCGCTCAGCTCCGTGTACCCCGCGAGGTCCGCGAACCCGACGCCGATCCCGGCGCCCGCGTCCTCGAAGGCCTCGCGGGCGAGGCGCCGCCACACCGCCGCGCGGGCCTGCACGCGGTGCACGTGGTCGACCAGGAACTCCAGGCTCGGCCAGTCGAGGCCGGCGGGGATCGCCTCGGCGATCGTCTCGTCGGCGATCCCCTGGGCGCGCAGCTCGTGGATCGCGTCCGCGATGCCGTCCGCGTCGATCGCGCCGAGCCGGGCCATCGCCGCCGCGATCACCCGCACCTGGCGGAAGAACTGGGCCGGGTCGCCGTCGGGCCGTAGCCGGCGCTGCGCGAGCGCCAGCGCCTGCACGTCGCGGTCGGTGAACACCGCCGCGCCGGCGGGCGGGTCGGGGAACCCCATCGCGCGCCAGACCCGCCGTGCGAACTCCACCTCCACCCCGGCGGCCGCGGCCGCGCCCGCGAGGTCGTGGCGCGGCTCGCCGGGCATCAGCACCGCGTCGACGACGAGCAGCGGCAGCCATCCGTGCGCCGCGGCGCGCGCGATCTCGCCGTCGGTGGCGCCGGCCGCCCGGAGGAACGCGTAGAGCTCGGCGCGCATCCCCGCGAGTCTCCCGCGCGCGGTTCGCCCGGCGCCCGCTTCGGTAGCCTCCGGACCCGATGCCCCCCGTCGCGACGACCCCGCGCGCCCCGGCCGCCGCGCGCCGCCGGCCGGCGCGGCGGTCGCCGTGGTGGCGGCGGGCGGCGCTCGTGGCCGGGGCCGCGCTCGGGATCCTGTTCTTCCTCGCGGTGGCGGAACGGGTCGTGTACGCGGGCGACGTGATGCCGGGGGTCGAGGTGGTCGGCGTGGACGTCGCGACCCGTAGCGAGGCCGACGCGCGCCGCCAGCTCGCCGCCCTCGCGACCGCGCTCGAGTCCCAGCCGTTGCGGGCGCGCGTCGGCGACCAGGAGCTCGTCGCCGACCCGTCGCTCGTCGCGTTCGAGGTCGACGAGCAGGCGACGTTGCGCGCCGCACGCGCCGCGGGCCGCAGCGGCAACCCGGTCGAGCAGATGCTGGGCGCCGTGCTGCGCCGGCTGCGCCCCGACCGGGTCGGGCTCACCGTTGGCTACAGCGAGGCCGGGCTCGAGGGGGTGCTCGACGGCTGGCAGGCCCGGATCCTCGACGGCAACGTCGAGGGCGACCTGCGCTTCGAGGGGACCGAGGTCGTCGAGGTCGAGCCCCGCGCCGGCACGGGGATCCTGCGCGACGAGGCGCGCCGGCTGCTCGTCGCGGAGCTGCACAGCGGCGAGCGCGACACCGTGGAGCTGCCCGTCGGGCGGGTCGAGCCGCGCGTCACGCGCGAGGAGGTCGCGCGCGCCGCCCGCCGGGCACGCGCCCTGCTCGCGGGCGACGTCACGGTGACCGCCGCCGGGTCCACGTTCACGATCACGCCCGCGCAGCTCGCGCCGACGATGGGGACCCGGATCGAGGCGGGCGCCTCGAGCTCACGATCGACCCCGACCGGCTGCGGCTCGCGTGCGCCGACGCGCTCGCCCCGATCGAGGTCCCGCCCGTGGACGCCGGCTTCGAGGTGACCCCGGCGGGCACGGTCGAGGTCGTCCCGTCGCGCGACGGCCGCCAGGTCGACGTGCCCGCCCTCGCCGACGCGATCCTCACCGGGCGGCGGCGCGTCGAGGCACCGATGCGGACCGTCGCGCCCGAGCGCGACACCGAGTGGGCCCGGTCGCTGGGCATCAAGGAGATGGTGTCGACCTTCACCACCCGCCACGCCGCCGGCGAGGAGCGGGTGAAGAACATCCACCGGGCCGCCGACCTGTTGAACAACCGGGTCGTCGAGCCGGGCGAGGTGTTCTCGCTCAACGAGGCGATCGGGCCCCGCACCCCCGAGCGCGGGTTCGTGCGCGCGCCGGTCTTCTACGGCGAGTTCACCGAGGACTACGGCGGCGGCGTGAGCCAGCTCGCGACCACGCTCTTCAACGCCGTCTTCTGGGGCGGGTACGAGGACGTGTACCACAAGCCCCACACGATCTACATCTCGCGCTACCCGAAGGGACGCGAGGCGACCGTCAACTACCCCGACGTCGACCTGAAGTTCCGCAACGACTCGAACGCGGGCGTGCTGATCCGCACGTCGTACACGGCGTCGTCCATCACCGTGACGTTCTACGGCGACAAGGAGGGCAAGGAGGTCACCGAGGAGGGCCCGTTCACGTCGGCCGAACGGCCCGCCGAGACCCGCTACTACGACTGCCCCGGGCCGCCCGGCCTCGACGACGAGGGCGTGTGCGCGACGCTCCCGCTCGGGGAGACCGAGGTCGTGCAGCGGGGCTACGACGGCTTCGACGTCGAGTACTTCCGCGTGATCCGCCGCCCCGGCCGCGAGCCCGTGCGGGAGCGGTTCTTCTGGCGCTACCGGATGCAGCCCACCCAGATCCTCGTCGGCACGCTGCCACCGCCCACCACGGCACCGCCGCCGGCGCCGGCGCCCTCCACGACCGCCCCGGCCCCGGCCACCCCGCCGGCGAGCACCCCCGCCCCGACACCCTGACGGGTCGGCGACCCGGCACCGCGGCCGGCGCCGCGGTCGGCGGCGCCCGGACGCGCGCCCGGCGGCGGGCCCGATTCCCTCAACCGCACCCGGCGGGCTGCCGATCCCTCTCACGAGCCGACTCGTCGCGGCCTGGGGGGAAGGGGAATGCGGATCGAGGCACGCCGCCGGGCACGCACCGGCCGTTGCGCACGGAGGGTTCTCGTCGCCGCGCTCGTCGCGGCCACCGCCTCGCTCGCCCCGATCGTCGCCGCCGGCCCCGCCGCCGCGGCGCCCTCCGCGCCGGTCGCCGGGATCGCCGCGACACCGTCCGGCACGGGCTACTGGCAGGTGTCGCTCGACGGCAACGTGTACGCGGCCGGCACGGCGCGCCACCGCGGCTCGATGCACGGCACGCCCCTCAACCAGTGGGTCGTCGGCATCGCGCCCACACCGACGGGGAACGGCTACTGGCTCGTCGGCACCGACGGCGGCGTGTTCAGCTTCGGCGACGCCCGCTTCCACGGCTCCACCGGCGGGATGCGCCTCAACCGCCCGGTCGTCGGCATGGCCGCGACCCCGACCGGCGACGGCTACTGGCTCGTCGCCGCCGACGGCGGCATCTTCAGCTTCGGCGACGCCCGCTTCCACGGCTCCACCGGCGGGATGCGCCTCAACCAGCCGATCGTCGGCATGGCCGCGACCCCGACCGGCGACGGCTACTGGCTCGTCGCCGCCGACGGCGGCATCTTCGCCTTCGGCGACGCCCGCTTCTACGGCTCCACCGGGGGCCTGCGGCTCAACCAGCCGATCGCGGGCATGGCCGCCGCCCGGGACGGGCGGGGCTACCTGCTCGTCGCGCGCGACGGCGGGATCTTCACGTTCGGCAGCGTGGAGTTCTTCGGGTCGGCCGCCACCGCGTGCCCCGGCGCGCCCGCGACCTCGGTGACGACCGCGCGCGGCGCCCGCGGCTACTGGATCACGTTCGCGGACGGGCGCACGTACGCGTTCTCGCCGTCGAGCCCGCCGCCGGTGTGCACCGACCGCGCGCTCGTGGCGGCCCGCGACCTGTTCGAGCGCCTCAACGACGAGCGCCGGGCGCGCGGGCTCGCCCCGCTCGCGTGGGACGACGGCCTGGCCATGTACGCGGCCGGCTGGAGCCGCACGATGGCGGGCTCGGGGTTCCACCACTCGAACCTCGGGAGCCTGCTCTCGTGGGGCCGGTTCGGCCTCGTCGGCGAGAACATCGCGGCCGGGCGCGGCTCGACGGTGCGCGCGGGCACGCTTCACGTGGCGTGGATGCGCTCCGACGGCCACCGCGAGAACATGCTCTCGCCCGCGTGGGACGTGGCCGGCATCGGCGTGTACTGCGCGCCCGACGGCACGATGTACGCGACGACCAACTTCGGGCGGTCGCTGTGGCTCGGCTCGGCGCCGCCCGGCGGCGGGACGCCGCCCGTCGACCCGATCGCGCGCGCGGATCCCGGCACTTCGTCCTGCTGAGCGCGGGCCTCGGGCCCTGACCGCACGGCGCGTGCAGCCCCTACGCTCGGGCCGGGCGCGATGGGAGGCCCGGCATGGACGAGCGGGAAGGCACCGGTCCGGCGGGCGCGCACGTGCTCGCGTCGCCGCTGACACGCTGTCCGGCCTGCGGGTCCGGCGCGCTGGCGCCGGTGACCGAGCGCGACGGCGAGACGGTCAACTTCCTGTGCGGGCGTGCGACCGCTGCTGGCACGTCGAGCTCGGCCACGTGCACCGGGTGGATCCCGCGTCGTGCTCGGGGTGCCCCGCCCGGGCCCGCTGCGGGGCCGCCTACGCGGCGGACCACCGCGGCGCGGCCGGCTGAGGGGCGGCGCACGGCCTCGCGGGGCCCGGCGCGCCCCGGCCTAGGCGGAGCGGACCTGCGGGTGCGCGACGGCGGGCGCCGGGACGAGCAGCAACGGCGCGCCGGCCCGGGCGAGCAGCGTCCGCACCACCCGGGCCCGCCCGGCCGCGAGGTCCTGGTGCCAGGCGACCACGACGAGGTCCGGGTCGGCGTCGTCGACCACCGCGGGCACGGCGTCGGGCGCGAGCCCCACGCGCACCTCGACCCGCGCCTTGCCGTCGACGCCCGGCAGGCACCGCTCGACGAACTGCGCCGCCCAGGCCTCCGTCTCGTGGGCCGGCTGGTCGGCGTACGGCGGGAGCCGGCCGGGCTCGAACACGTGCGCGACCACGATCTCGGCCGGGGTCCGCTCGATCAGCCGCGCCAGGAGCGGCCGCAGCGCGGCGCACGTCGCCGGGTCGTCGTCGAGGGGCGCGAGCACGCGTCGCAACGGGCGGCTCGCGCGCGGGGCGGGCGGTACGACGACGACCGGCTTGCCCACCTCCTCGATCAGGCGCATCGCGACGTGCCCGGCCGGCGTCGCGCCGAGCGGGAGCCGCCGCGCGCCGGCGACGACGGCCACGACCTCGCCCGCGCCCGCGAGCTCGACGAGGCGGGTGCAGACGTCGCCGCGCCGCAGGCGCAGCGGGACGTGCGCGGCCTCGCACACGGCGCGCGCCGTCGCGCCGCTGCCGTCCTCGGCGACGTGCACGGCCACCGGCGTGGCGTCGAAGACCGGCCCGAGCCGCGCGGCCGTCTCGAGGACGGGACGCGCGGCCGCCGAGTCGTCGATCGCGGCGAGGAGCACGGCCATCGGTCACCTCCGGGTCGGCGATGTCGAGGACGGTTCCGCCCGCGGCGCACGAGACGTGCTCGCCGCGCACGAGCAGGGGCACCGGGCGGGGCGCGTCGACGCGCACGCGGTCCGGTTCGATCATGACGCGCACCGGCGTGCCGCGGAAGCGGACGTCGATCGCGAGCGCGTCCCACCCGCGCGGCAGCCGCGGGTCGACCGCGAGCGCGCCCCGGTTCGGGCGGACGCCCGCGAACCCGAACGCGAGCGCCTGCCACACGCTCCCCATCGCCGCGAGGTGGACCCCGCCCGCGGCGGTGCGGGTCGGTCGTCGAGGTCGATGCGCGCCGCGCTGCGGAGCGCGCTCACCGCGTCGTCGAGCCGCCACGCGCGCGCGAACAGGGAGGCGTGCACCCCCGGTGACAGCGAGCTGCCGTGGGCGGTGCGCGGCTCGTAGTACTCGAGGTTGGGCACGAGCGACCCGGCCGCGACCTCGCCGGGCAGGAGGTGGTGCATCATCAGGACGTCGGCCTGTTTCACGACCTGCGCGTGCGGACGCGCTCGCGCCCGAGCAGCAGGTCGGCCACCACGGGCCGCGAAGCGAGGTCGGCGATCCGGATCGGCTCGAGGCCGAAGAACCCGGCGAACTGCTCGTAGACCCCGGTGGCGGGGTCGTAGCCGTCGACGAGCGCGTCGGCGATCTCCAGCCAGTGGCGTGCCTCCGCGGGGTCGACGTCCCCCGCCGCGCCGCGGCAGCGGGCCGCCTCGTCGCGCACGGCCGCCGCCGCCCGCCGCAGGTTCCACCGGGCGAGCACGTTCGTGAAGGCGTTGTCGTCGACCGGCTCGTGGTACTCGTCCGGCCCGATGACGCCGTAGACGTGGGCGCGCCCGTCGTCGTCGAACCGGGCGCGCGACGCCCAGTAGCGGGCGGTCTCGACGAGCAGGCGGCAGCCGTCACCGCGCGCGAAGCGCTCGTCGCCGGTCCAGTCGACGTAGTGCGCGGCGGCCCACGCGACCTCACCGACGATGTGGACCTCCGCGTCCCCGGTGCGGATCGGCACGACGGCGCCGCTGAGGTCGCGCGCGGCGCGGGGGGTGACGTCCTCGCCCGTGTCGGCCGACTCCCACGGGAACCGGGCGCCGCGCCGGCCCTCGGCGCGGGCGGCGGCCCGGGCGGCGGCGAGCCGGCGGACGCGGTAGCGCAGCATGGCCCGTGCCGCCCGCGGGTGCGTCGCGGCGAGGTACGGCAGCACGAAGGTGTCGGCGTCCCAGAACACGTGCCCGCGGTACGCGCGGCCGGTGAGCCCGCGGGCGCCGACGGCCGCCTCGCCGCGCGCCGCGACCGACGACACGAGGTGGTAGCAGGCGAGGCGCGCGGCGAGCTGCAGGTCGTCGTCGCCCACGATCGACGACGTCGCCGTGGGCCCAACGCCGGGCCCACGCGCACCGGTGCTCCGAGAGCAGGGCGTCGACGCCGAGCTCCGCGGGCCGGCGCAGCCTCGCGACGGCCGCGCTCGGGCGCCGGGCCGTCGGGACCGGCGACGTACGCCCCGACGCGGGCGAGGCGTCCGCCGGCGACCGACTGGCGGGCGGCGGCGGTGACCGACGCGCGCGCGCCACGCGACGCGAGCCACGGCTCCGGCTCGTCCCCGCCCGCGGCCCGGTCCGGGTCGGGCGCGCGCAGCGGCGCGCCCGGCCGCTCCGCCGCGGGCCCGTCGGCGGCGAGCGCGACGATCCCGGGCCGGGCGAGGGAGGCGAAGCGCACCGACCGTGCGGCGCCGGCGCCGGCGCGCTCGACGCACTCGTGCAGCACGCCCGAGTGCAGGTCGAGCACGAGCGTCACGCGGTCGGCGGGATCGCAGGACGCGTCGACGCGGTCCCACAGGGGCGCCGCGCAGCAGGTCGACGGCGGCGCCGTCGCCGTCGTAGGCGCCGGCGACGACGACGTCCGGCGCCCGCCCGCGCCGGTGCGAGCACCGGGACGCCGGTGGTGCCGACGACGCCCGCGGCCGTCGTGCACAGCGCTGCGTGCACGGCGGCCGGCGCGGGGTCGGCGCCGTCGACGCACGAGCGCCCAGCCGGGCACGACCGCCGGCTCGGGGACCTCGTCGCGGCGCGCGAGCTGGTCGGCGACCACGCGCACGAAGGCCGCCGGCCCGCCGCCGACGTGCACGACCCCGGCGGGCACCCCGCCGGGCTCCACCCCGACGGAGCACGCGACCGCGCCGGCGGCCTCGGGCACGAGCAGGAGCGAGTCGCTCCCGGGCATCCCGCCGAGCGGGCCCGAACTCGTCGCCGAGCACCAGCACCGAGACGGGCGCGACCCCCGCGTCCCACAGCTCGCGGAACACGGCCCGCGCCGCGTCGGACTTGTCGGTGAGCCCGATCTCGACGTGCTTGGCGTCGCTCGTGACCTTCGCGTCCGGGAGGCCGGCGTCGGCCGCCGCGGCCCGGGCGACCGCCGCGGCCTCCGCCAGGCCCGCGTAGCCGGCCGCGCGCAGCCGCGTCTCGACGGCCCGCAGCAGCTCCGCGATGCGCGGCCTTGGGCGGCTCCTCCCACTCCGGCTCGGGGACGAGGTCGATCTTGCGCCGGTTGAGCCGCTGCGAGACGACGCGCGTCGCGAGGCCGCGCGCCCCGAACCGGCCGACCGCGAGCTCGGCGGCGAGCGTCGAGCGCGGCGTCCTCGGCCGGGGTCGCGTCCCGCCGCGCGAGGAGCCGCGGCCCGCGCCGGCCGACCTCGAAGAGCTCCGACCCGCGGTTGCAGCGCGAGCAGCAGCCGGCCGGGGCCGCGCGGGCGCGCCCCGAGCTGGCCGTCCACGTTGCCGACGTGGGTGCCCGAGACGACGGCGACGTGCAGGCCCTGTGCGCAGCACCGCTCGACGAGGGTGCGCACCTCGGACGCGTCGGCCGCCCGGTCGGGCACGGCGGTGCCGTCCCAGTCGAAGACGAGCGCCTCGAAGCGCCGCCCGAGCGGGTCGCGGTCCACGCCGGCAGGTGTACCCGCGCGGCGGCACCGGCGCGAGGGCCGCGCGGGCGGCGCGCGCCGGGCCGAAGGTCCCGCCCGGCGGACCGGTCGTTCCCTGGCCGCGCCCAACGGTCGCGGGCGACCATGGGGGCATGGCGCTGATCGAGCTGCACGGCGTCGCGCGCCGGTACGCGACGGGAGGCGGCACCGTCACGGCGCTCGCCGGGGTCGACCTCGCGGTCGACGCCGGCGAGCTGGTCGTCGTCCTCGGGCCGTCGGGGAGCGGCAAGACGACCCTCCTCAACGTCGTCGGGGCGCTCGACGTGCCCACCGAGGGCGACGTGCTGATCGAGGGCCGCAGCCTGCGCACGGCCGGGCGCCGGGGGCTGTTCGCGTACCGGCGCGAGCACGGTGAGCTTCGTGTTCCAGACGTTCAACCTCTTCCCCGGCCTGACGGCGCTCGAGAACGTCCGGTTCGGGGCCGACGTCGCCCGCCGCCCCGGCGCCGAGGCGGTGGCGCGTGAGGTGCTCGGCCACGTCGGGCTCGCCGAGCGGCTCCACCACTTCCCCCACATGCTGTCGGGCGGCGAGCAGCAGCGCGTCGCGATCGCCCGTGCGCTCGCCACCGGCAACCCGATCCTCCTCGCCGACGAGCCCACCGGCGAGCTCGACCACCGCACGGGCGTCCAGATCCTCGGCCTCCTGCGGGAGCAGGCCGAGGCGGGCCGCTGCGTCGTGATCGTCACGCACAACCGCGTGATCTCCCGCACGGCCGACCGGGTGGTGGAGCTGAGCAGCGGCCGCGTCGTCTCCGACGGGCCGCCGCCGGGCGGGCCGGTGCCGGTGGAAGCGCTGCGCTGGTGAGCCCCGGCCGCGTCTCGTTGTGGGTGCGGTGGTCGTGGCGCGACCTGCGCGCGCGGGCCCTGCCGGTCGCGGCGATCGCGGCCATCGTCGCGCTCGGCACCGGCGTGTACACGGGCCTCTCGAGCACGTCGGCGTGGCGGCGGTCCTCCTACCCGGCGAGCTACGAGGCCCTCCGCGCCCACGACGTGCGGGTCTCGCTCGCGCGGGACACGTTCGTCGCGGCGGCCGACCTCGAGCGCGCGCTGCGGGACGCGCCCGTCCCCGTCCGCACGGTGGAGACCCGGCTCGTCGTGCCCGTCCAGGTGGACGCGTCACGGCCCGGGAACCAGGTGCTGGTCCCGGGCCGGATCGTCGGGATCGACGGCTTCGGCGGCGACGGGGGCGCGCCGCGTGTGGACGCGCTCGAGGTGGTCCGCGGGGAGCCGCCGCCCCCCGACGGCTCGGCCGTGCTGCTCGACGAGCACTTCGCGCGCCACCACGGCCTGCCGGACGAGGGGACGCTGCTCCTGTCGGGCGGCCGGGAGGTGCGGTACTCGGGCACCGCGCTGTCGCCGGAGTACTTCGTCGTGATGAGCGAGCAGGGCACGTTGCTCGCCGAGGCGACGTTCGCGGTCGTGTTCGCGCCACGCCGGCTCGCGCAGGAGGTGTCGCGTGCACCCGGGCAGGCGAACGACGCCGTCGTGGCGCTGCCGCCCGGCGCGGACGCACGCGCGGCCGCCGACGCGATCGCGGCGCATCTCGAGGAGGCGCTGCCCGGCGTCGCGGCGACGGTCACGGCGCTCGAGGACGAGCGGCCGTACCGGGTCCTCTTCGACGACATCGAGGGGGACCAGCGGCTGTACGACATCTTCGCGTTCCTGATCCTCGGCGGCGCCGCGTTCGCGGCGTTCAACCTCGTCGGCCGCATCGTCGAGTCGCAGCGGCGCGAGATCGGCATCGGGATGGCGCTCGGCGTGCCGCGCCCCCGGCTCGCCATCCGACCGGCGCTCGTCGGGTTGCAGGTGGCGCTCCTCGGCGCGGTGCTCGGTGTCGGTGTCGGCGCCGCGGTCGGTGCCGTCATGCGCTCGGTGCTCGTCGAATTCCTCCCGCTGCCCGTGTGGGACACCCCGTTCGAGCCCGGCGTCTACGCGCGTGGCCTCCTCGTCGGCGTCTCGCTGCCGTTCGCCGCGACCCTGCTCCCCGTCTGGCGGGCCGTGCGCGTCACGCCCGTCGAGGCGATCCGCACCGGACCGTCCACGACGCGCCGCAGCGGCCTCGCGCCGCTCGTGCGGCGGTTCACCGTCGGCGACAGCATCCGGCGGATGCCGATCCGCAACACCCTGCGTGCGCCGCGGCGGACGGTGCTCACGGCGCTCGCGATCGCCGCCGCGATCGGGACGCTCGTCGGCGTCGTCGGGACGGTCGACTCGTTCCTCGCGACGATCGACTCCGGCGAGGACGCGTTGCTCGGGGAGGTCCCCGAGCGGCTGACCGTGGACCTCTCGGGCTTCGCGGTGGACGGCTCGACGGAGCTGCGCGGGGTCACCGGCGCGCCGGGCGTCGGGGCCGCCGAGCCCGGCCTGCGCCTGGGCGGGTCGCTGCGGCGGGCCGGCGGGGACGGGGAGCCGGTCGAGACCGTGCTGGCGCTCGTCGACCTGGAGGCCGGGATCGCCCGCCCGGGCCTGCGGGCCGGCGCCCCCGACCCCGCGCGCCCCGGGCTGGTGATCGCCGAGAAGGCGGCACGCGACCTCGGTGTCGGCGTCGGCGACGAGGTCGTGCTCCGCCACCCGCGCCGTGACGGCACCGGCTACCGGTGGGTCGAGTCACGGCTGCCCGTCGAGGCGATCCACGCAATCCCCTACCGGTTCCTGACCTACATGGACCTGCGCGACGCGTCGGTGATGGACCTCGCGGGCGTCTACAACACGGTCGCGGTCGCGCCCGCTGCGGGCACGACCACTGCGGCGCTGCAACGCACGCTCTTCACCCGTCCCGGCGTCGCCTCGGTGCAGGAGGTCGCGACGTTCGCGCGCACCATCCGCGACACCGTCGACGAGGCGCTCGACATCCTCGACGTCGTGCGCGCGGCGGTGCTGGTCCTCGCGTTGCTGATCGCGTTCAACACCAGCGCCATCAACACGGACGAACGCGCACGCGAGCACGCGACGATGTTCGCCTTCGGCGTCCCGGTACGCACCGTCGTCGGTTCGAACGTCGTCGAGAGCGCGCTCGTCGGTGCGCTGGGGAGCGCGCTCGGCATCGCGCTCGGGTTCGGGATCGTGCACTACGTGACCTCGGTCCTGCTCCCGACGACGCTGCCCGACGTCGGCGTGCAGACCCACGTCTCCCCGTCGACCGTCGCGACCGCGGCGGTGCTCGGGGTCGTCGCCGTCGCGCTCGCCCCGCTGCTGACCGTCCGGCGCCTGCGCTCCATGGACGTCCCCGCGACGCTGCGGGTCGTCGAATGAGCGCGGCGGGACTCACCGAGGCCGAGGCGCGGCGCCGCCTCGCACGCGACGGCCCCAACGTGCTGCCCCGGGTGCGCACCGCCGGCGCGTGGCGGCAGTACCTCGCGCAGCTCACGCACTTCTTCGCCGCGATGCTCTGGGTCGCGGGCGGGCTCGCGTTCGTCGCGGGACTGCCCGAGCTGGGGGTCGCCATCTTCGTCGTGGTGCTCGTCAACGGCACCTTCGCCTACGTGCAGGAGCACCGGGCCGAGCGCGCCGCGCAGCGCCTCGGCGAGCTGATGCCCCGCCGGGCGACGGTCGTGCGCGACGGCCGGCCGCGCGAGATCGACGCGGCCGGGCTCGTGACGGGCGACACGGTGCTGCTCGGTCCCGGCGACCGCGTCGCGGCCGACGTGCGCGTCGACGAGTCGCACCAGCTCCGCATCGACACCTCGCTGCTGACCGGCGAGTCCACCCTCGTCGACACGGGCCCCGGCGACGCCCTCCCTGCGGGCGCGTTCGTGGTGGAGGGCGAGGGCCGCGCCACGGTCTTCGCGACCGGCCGTGCCACGCGCCTCGCCGGGATCGCCGCGCTGACCGCGGCGACCCGCCGGCCGCCGACCCCGCTCGCGGTGGAGCTGCACCGCCTCGTCCGGACGGTCGCCGCGATCGCCCTGGCCGTCGGCGCGGCCTTCTTCGCCGTCGCGTTCCTGATCGGCACCCCGGCCCAGGACGGCTTCGTGTTCGCCATCGGCGTGACGGTCGCACTCGTCCCCGAGGGCCTGCTGCCCACCGTCACCCTCTCCCTCGCGCTCGGGGCGCAGCGGATGGCCCGGTCGAACGCGCTGGTGCGCCGCCTCGAGGCCGTCGAGACGCTCGGTTCCACGACGTTCATCTGCACCGACAAGACCGGGACGTTGACGCAGAACCGCATGGCGGTCGTCGAGGTGTGGACGCCCGAGGGCACGGCGACGGTGCGCGGCGCCGGCTACGCGCCGGCCGGTGCCGTCGACGCGCCCGACGGCACCGTGCGCGACCTCGTCCGGTTCGCCGCGGTCGCGGCCACGCGCTGCTCCACCGGGCGCGCGGTCGAGCGCGACGGCGAGTGGGTCGCGCACGGCGACCCGATGGAGACGGCGCTCCACACGCTCGCCCTGCGCTGCGGCGCCGACCCGGCGGCGGCCGAGGCATCGGACCCCGTGGTGCGCCGGTTCGCGTTCGACCCGCGGCGGCGGCGGATGTCGATCGTGACGCGCTCGGCGGTCTACGCGAAGGGGGCGCCCGACGCGATCGCGCAGGTGGCGACCGCCGTGCCCGGCGCCGAGGACGCGGTGGCGCGAATGGCCGCCCGCGGCCTGCGCGTCCTCGCGGTCGCGCACCGGACGCTCGACGGGGGGCCGGAAGCGGCCGGGTGCGTCACCGACGCGGCGGTGGCCGAGCGCGGCCTGCGCCTCCTCGCGCTGTTCGGCCTCGAGGACCCGCCCCGGCCGCACGCCGCGGCGGCGATCGCGGCGTGCCGTCGTGCCGGGATGAAGGTGGCGATGGTCACCGGCGACCACCCCCGCACCGCGGCGGCGATCGCGCAGGAGGTCGGGTTGAGCCCGGGCGAGCCGTTCGTCGTCGAGGGCGCGGACCTGCCGGACGACGACGCCGTGCTCGGCGCGCTCGTCGACCGCGACGGCATCGTGTGCGCGCGCGTCGCGCCCGAACAGAAGCTGCGCATCGCCCGCGCCCTGCGCGCCCGCGGTCACGTCGTGGCCATGACCGGCGACGGCGTCAACGACGGGCCGGCGCTGCGCGAGGCCGACATCGGGGTCGCGATGGGCCGCACCGGTACCGACGTCGCGCGCGAGGCCGCGGACCTCGTGCTGCTCGACGACGACTTCGCGACGATCGTCGCCGCCGTCGAGCAGGGCCGGGCGACGTTCGCGAACGTGCAGCGGTTCCTGACCTACCACCTCACCGACAACGTCGCCGAGCTGACCCCGTTCGTGGTCTGGGCGCTCTCCGGCGGCCGTGTCCCCCTCGCGATCGGCGTGCTGCAGGTGCTCGCGCTCGACATCGGCACCGACACGCTCCCCGCCGTCGCGCTCGGCGCCGAACCGCCCGCCGCCCACGTGCTCGACCGGCCTCCCGTACGGGGCCGGCTGCTCGACCGCGACGTCGCGACGCGGGCGTTCGGCGTGCTCGGCCCGACCGAGGCGTTCGTGTCGATGGGCGCGTTCCTCGTGACGTTCCTCGCCGCCGACTGGCGGCCCGGCGACCCGTTCCCCGGGGGCGAGACGCTGCTCGCGGCGTCGGGAGCGGCGTTCGCCGCCATCGTGGCGGGGCAGATGGCGAACGCGTTCGCGTGCCGCAGCCGGTTCCGCACCCCGTTCGCGCTGCCGCTGCGCGCGAACCCGCTCGTCGTCGTGGCGGTCGCGCTCGAGCTCCTCGCGCTCGCCGCGTTCCTCGGCGTCCCCGCCCTGGCCGGGCTGCTCGACCACGCGCCGCCCACCCTCGCCGGGTGGGCCGCGGTGCTCGCCGCGCCGGTCGCGGTGCTCGGCGCCGACGCGCTCGACAAGCGCGCCCGGCGTCTCAGACCGCGACGATCCGCCGGCCCGTGAGCACCTCGGGCACGAGGCGCACGTAGTGCGTGCGGGTACCGTCGGCCCAGGGGGCGAGGCCGAGCGCGCGGAAGGTCGCCAGGTCGTCCTCGCCGGCCACCTCGGAGGCGTGACCGACGGCGAGGACGCTCCAGCCGCGCTGGAGCACCTCGTCGTAGTCGTCGACCTCGAACGCGATGACCGCGCGGTCGACGGCCGCCCGCAGCTTCGTCCCCTCGGCGGTGCGGAACACGATCGTGCCGTCCACGAACGCGTAGTTGACGGGCAGGATCACCGGCAGGGCGCCGACCGTCACGCCGACGCGCCCGATCGAGCCCGACGCGAGCAGCGACCGGCACTCCGCCTCGGTCAGCAGCTCGAGCCCGTCGTCCATGAGCACCGCGTGATCGTGCGGTGCACGGCGCGCGCACCGGGAGGGCCGGAGGTCCCATTCCCCACCCATTCCGGCGCGCCGGGTACTTGCGGGTAACGTGGGCGACGTGACCGACGCGTCACCGCCGGAGGTCGCGCTCGCCGGGATGGAGGAGATCCTCCTGCGGGCCGTCGAGGCCGCGCCCGACGGCATCCTCGTCGTCGACGGCGACGGCCGCATCGTCTTCACCAACCCGATGCTCGGCGCGCTGTTCGGGTACGAGGCCCACGAGCTGTTCGGGCAGCCCGTGGAGCTGCTCCTGCCCGAGTCGCTGCGGGCCGGGCACGAACGCCACCGCGAGCAGTACGTGGCGAACCCCCGCGCCCGGCCGATGGGCTCGGGGCTCGACCTGCGGGGCCGGCGCCGCTCGGGTGAGGAGTTCCCGGTCGAGATCAGCCTGAGCCCCCTGCCCGTCGCGGGGCAGCGGCTCGTGATCGCGATCGTGCGCGACGTCACCGAGCACCGCAAGGCCGCCGAGGAGCTGATGGAGGCCCACGAGCGCCTCGCGCTCGCCGAGGACCGCGAGCGCATCGCCCGCGACCTCCACGACACCGTCATCCAGCGGCTGTTCGCGGTCGGCCTCTCGCTGCAGGGCGCGCTCACGCGCGCGTCGGAGGAGCTGGCCGGGCGGTTGCAGGATGCGATCGACGAGATCGACGCGACGATCCGCGACATCCGCAGCGCGATCTTCGCCCTGCACACCCGGCGCGCGCCCGGTCAGGGGGGTGCGCGACGACGTGCTCGCCGTGGTGCGCGAGGCCGCGCGCGCGCTCGGCTTCGAGCCGGCCGTGCGCTTCGAGGGGCTGATCGACTCCTCGGTGCCGCCGCGGGTCCACGAGGAGCTCGTCCCGACGCTGCGCGAGGCGCTCAGCAACGTGGCGAAGCACGCGCAGGCGTCGCACGTCACGGTGTCACTGGCGCTGGAGGGCGACCGGCTCGAACTGCGCGTCGCCGACGACGGGCGGGGGCTGACCGGCGGGGTCACCGGTGGCCGCGGGCTCGCCAACATGACCGAGCGTGCGGCCCGCCTCGGCGGCGGGTGCACGGTGCGGCGGGACCCCGGGGGCGGCACGGTCCTCGAGTGGCACGTGCCGCTCACCCGGCACTGACGGCCGAGGGACGGCGCCACGGCCCGGGGCACCCTCAGTCGTGCGCGCGGCCCTCCGTCCGGGCCTCCGCCTCCTCCAGTTCGCGGCAGCCGACCACGGTGCCCGCCCACCCGCCGTAGAAGGCGCCGGCGAACATCCCGACCCCCGCGCCCATCCCGAGGGCAGGACCCAGGTCCCAGTCCGTGCCGGCCAGGGCGATCAGCACGAGCAGGGCCCACACGCCGGCCCCCAGGACCATCCCGACGACGACCCCGACGACCGTGTCGCGCAGCAGGGTCCGCTCCGCGGCGCGCTGGACCGCGTCCGGGCCCGGCCCCGTGTCGCCCGCACCCGCGGGCGGGGCCGCGGACCCGGGGACGACTGCAGCCACCATCGCCACCTCCCGTGCTCCCGAGCGCTCCCGTGTCCGGGATCCGGCCGGATCCAACCGCGCCGGGCCCGGCCGCTCCCAGGGTCCGAGGGCCCGGACCGCCCCGGACGTTCGGCGGGACGCCGGGCCACCCGTGACGACGTTGGACCCTGGGCGGGCGGCCGCGTGCCGTCCACGATCGCGGCATGCGAAGCACCCGGACGCGCCCCGACGTGCCCGAGGGCCTGCGACGCGCGTGGGCGGCCCCGGTCGTGTCCGTGTACCTCCCCTTCGACCCCGCCGACGGGCCCGACGGCAACGAGCGGCGCGCCGCGGCCGCGGCCGAGGAAGCGGCCGCGGCGGTGCGGGCGCGCGCGGCCGGCCCCGGATGCGAGGAGCTGGTCGCGAACCTCGCCGACGCGCTGGGGTCGGTCGACCCCCGGCACCCCCCTGCCGGGCTCGCGGCGTTCGCGACGCCCGACGGGTGGGAGGCCGCCGCGCTCCCGGAACCGCCCGCGCCGCGCGTCGTCGTGGACGGCGTCCCCGCGTTGCGCGCGCTCCTGCTGGCCCGCCAGCGCACGCCCGACGGGCGGGCCCTGCTGATCTCGGCGCGGGGGGCGCGCCTGGTCGACCTGGTGGGCGGCCACGCCGCGGAGCACGAGGGCGACGGCTTCCCCGTACGGATCGATCCCCCGGTCGAGGCCGACGCGCCGCACGGTGACTTCCCGCTCGACGAGCACGAGCGGGCCGAGGCGCGCCGGTTCGTGTTCCGCGCGGTCGATCACACCCTCGCGCCGCTCCAGCGGCGTGAGCCGCTCCCGCTCGTGCTGGTCGGCGAGACCCGCGACCTCGCGTATTACGACGAGGTCACACGGCTCGGCCCGCAGGTGGTCGGGCGCGTCCGTGGCAGCCACGAGCACGACCCGCCCCACGCCGTCGCGCCGCTCGTGCTCGACGCGCTCCGGCGGCACGTCGAGGCGGACGCGACGGAGGTGGCGCGCCGCGCGCTGGAGGCGCTGCCGGCCGGCGCGGTCGCCGGCGTCGACGCCGTCGCCGAGGCCGCCCGGGCGGGGCGCGGCCGCGAGCTCGTCGTCGAGGAGGGCCTCGGCGCGGCCGCGGACGACGGCGGCGACCTCGTGGAGCGGATCGTCGCCGAGGTCGTGGCGCACGGCGGCGACGTCGTGCACGTGCCGGCCGGCGTGCTCGCCGGGGTCGGGGGCGTCGTCCTCACGCTCCGCTACTGACCGCCCCGGGCGACGCCGCCGGCCCGCCGGGTCAGCCGACCACCGCGCGCGCGATCGCGAAGTAGACGGCGAGCGACAGCAGGTCCTGCAGGACCGTCGCGAGCGGGCCGGAACCGAAGGCCGGGTCGCGGCCCGCCCGGGCGAAGGCGGCCGGCAACGCGAGGGCGACCGCCGTCGCCACCGAGCAGCTCGCGACGAGCGCGAGGGCCACGGCGACCGCGACCTCGGGCTCGCCCCAACCCGCGAGCGCGAACACGAAGAACGCCGCGGCGACCGCGACGCCGATCAGGACCCCGGTGAGGACCTCCCGGCGCGCGACCGACTCGATGCGCACGCCGACCGACAGCCCGCGGATCACCAGCGCCTCCGTCTGGGTGCCGACCGCGTCGGCCAGGTACACGATCGCGGGCAGGAAGTAGGCGAGCGCGACGTCGCGCTCGAGGTCGGCCGAGAAGGAGCCCACGAGCACCGTCGCCACCATCGCGCCCGCGAGGCCGAGCAGCAGCCACGGCAGCCGGTGGCGCAGGCGGCGTGCGACCGGCTCCGCCGTCGCGGTGCGGGCCGACTCGGTGTCGTGGAGGTAGCCGCCGAGGCGGGCGAGGTCCTCCGCGTGCTCCTGGAGCAGCACGCCCAGCATGCGGAACGGCGGCACGAGGCCGACGAAACGGCCGCCGCCGTCGACCACCGCGAGGCTCGACTCGTCCTGTTGCACCATGCGCCACGCGGCGCGCTCCTGGTCGAGGCCCGGTGCGACGACCGGCGGCGTGTCGTCCATCACCGCGCCGAGGCGCGCGCCGCGGGGTGCGGCGAACAGGCGCTCGATCGGGACGAGGCCGAGCAGCCGGTCGCCCGCGCAGACCGCGACGTCGACGCAGGTCTCGTAGGCCTGGCCGCGCATCCGGGCGATCGCCTCGTCGACGGTGTCGTCGGGGCCGAACACGGGCACGGCGGTCGCGACGTGCGCGCCGGTGAGGTCGATCTGCGCCACGCAGGCCTCCTCGGCCGTTGTTCAGGGGTCGCCGCCGCGCACCGCCGCCGGGTTGCGGAGCGCGAGCCGCCGCGTGCGGTCGGGGGCGGGCTGGCGGCGCTGCGCGACCATCCAGGCGACCTCGAGCAGCGCGCAGGCGACGGCGGCGACGATCAGCCCCTCGACCAGCGCCTCCCGCTCGGGGAGGTCGAGCGCGTAGAACTCGCGCAGCGGTTCGATCGCCAGCACGGCGACGAAGCACGCGACCATCGATCCGAAGAGGACGCCGCGGAACGGCGTGATCGGCCGGGCGAGGATGTTGAGGACCCACAGGCCCACCACGAGCAGCACGAGCGTCGCGGTCGTGCGCGCCTCGTCGAGCGCGACGCCGGCGACGTCGCGGGCGAGCGCGTAGCTGCCGAAGGTCGCCGCCGCCGCGACGAAGCCGCACGGCACCGCGAACCGCAGCACCCGCGGGACGAAGCCGGGGATGTACCGCCGGAGGTTGGGGGCGAGCGCGAGGAAGAACGCGGGGATCCCGATCGTGAGCGAGCTGACGATCGTGAGGTGCCGAGGCAGGAACGGGTACTCCCACCGCATGACCCCGACGAGGATGGCGAGCAGCATCGCGTACACGGTCTTGGTCACGAACAGGTTCGCGACGCGCTCGATGTTCGCGATCACGCGCCGGCCCTCGCCGACCACGCCGGGCATGTGGGCGAACCGGCCGTCGAGCAGCACGAGCTGCGCGACCGCGCGGGTCGCGGGCGCGCCGCTCCCCATCGCGACCCCGATGTCGGCGTCCTTCAGCGCGAGCGCGTCGTTGACGCCGTCACCCGTCATCGCGACGACGTGGCCGCGCCGCTGCAGCGCGCCGACCATCGCCCGCTTCTGGTGCGGGGTGACCCGGCCGAACACCGACGACCGCTCCAGCACGTCGGCCAGCTCGTCGGGATCGTCCGGCAGCGTCCGCGCGTCGACGGGGTCGTCGCCGCCCGGCAGGCCGACCCGGCGGGCCACCGCGCCGACCGTGCGCGGGTTGTCGCCGCTGATCACCTTCAGCGCCACGCCCTGGCGCGCGAAGTACCGCAGCGTCTCGGCCGCGTCCGGCCGCACCTGCTCCTCGAACAGCACCAGCGCGGAGGCGCGCAGCCCGTCGGGCAGCGACTCGTCGACGAACGCGGCGTCGGTGCGCGCGAGCAGCAGCACGCGCCGGCCCTCGGCCGCGAGCACGTCCGCGCGGCCCCGCACCGGGTCGTCGGCCGGCCGGTCGGCCCACACGATCTCGGGGGCGCCGAGCACCCAGGTGCCGTGGTCGCCGAAGGTCGCGCCGCTCCACTTGCGGGCCGACGAGAACGGCACCGACGCGGTGCGCTCCCAGCCGGACGGCGCCGGGAACGCCTCGCAGAGCGCGTTCATCGTGGCGTTGCGGGCCTCGTCGGCGGCGAGCGCGCCGAGCGCCTCCGCGACGGGGTCGTCGGGGTCGAAGTGCTCGAGCTCGTCGAAGGAGATCACGCCCTCGGTGATCGTCCCCGTCTTGTCCAGGCACACGACGTCGACCCGCGCGAGCCCCTCCACGGCGGGCAGCTCCTGCACCAGGACCTTGCGGCGGGCGAGCGTGACGGCCGCGATGCCGAACGAGAGGCTCGTGAGCAGCACCAGCCCCTCGGGCACCATCGCCACGACGCCGGCGACCACGCCCGCCGCGGCCTCGCGCCAGCCCTCGTGGGCGCGGAACTGGCTCAGCGCGAGGAGGGCGGCGGTCGGCACCAGCGCCCACGTCACGTAGCGCAGGATCGTGTTGATCCCGTCGACCAGCTCGGAGCGGGCGAGCGCGAACCGGCGCGCCTCGCGCGCGAGGCGCCGCGCGTAGGCGTCGTCGCCGACGCGCGTCGCCTGGAAGCGCCCGGAGCCGGCGACGACGATGCTGCCCGACAGCACCTCGTCGCCCTCCTCCTTCGCCGACCGGGTCGGACTCGCCGGTGAGCAGCGACTCGTCGATCTCCAGCCCGTCCGCCGATGCGCACCCGGCCGTCGCAGGGCACCTGGTCGCCCGCCTGCAGCTCGACGACGTCGTCGAGCACGACCTCGCCGACGGCGACCTCGCGCGTCTCGCCGTCGCGCACCACGCGGGCACGCGGCGCGTTGAGGACGGCCAGGCGGTCGAGGGTCCGCTTCGCGCGCAGCTCCTGCACGATCCCGATGAGCGCGTTGAGCACCAGCACGACCCCGAAGAGCGCGTCCTGGATCGGGCCGACCACCAGGATCACCGCGAGCATCGTGCCGAGGATCGCGTTGAACCGGGTCAGCGACGTTCGCGCGGACGATCTCGGAGAAGGTCCGGCTCGTGCGCTCGTCGGACGCGTTGACCTGGCCGCGCGCGACGCGCTCGGCGACCTCGCCCGCCGTGAGGCCCGACAGCGGCGTGTCCGGAGGGGGCGAGCGTCTCGGTCACGGCCGCCAGCCTAGGTTCCCCGCCCCCGCGCGCCGGCGGCTCCCGCGGGCCGCCGTGACGCGCGCCCCCGCGATCGGCAACGCTGTGCGCCATGCGCGCCTACCAGCTCACCGCCTGGCAACGACCGCCCGAGCTCCGCGACGTCCCGGTCCCCGAGCCCGGTCCCGGTCAGGTGCTCGTCGAGGTGCTCGCCGCGGGCGCGTGCCACTCCGACCTGCACCTCATGGAGTGGCCCGAGGGCATCGTCCCGTTCACGCTTGCCGTTCACCCTCGGCCACGAGAACACCGGCCGGGTCGCGGCGCTCGGGCCCGGGGTGACCGGGCTCGCGGAGGGCGAGCCGGTCGCCGTCTACGGCGCGTGGGGCTGCGGACGGTGCCGGCCGTGCCGGGGCTCGGCGGAGAACTACTGCGAGCGCATGGCCGAGCTCGAGGGCGCCGGCGCCGGGCTGGGGCTCGACGGCGGCATGGCCGACTACGTGCTCGTGCCGTCGGACCGGCTCGTCGTGCCGCTCGGCGACCTCGACCCGGTCGAGGCCGCGCCGCTGGGCGACGCCGCGCTGACCCCGTACCACGCGATCGCGCGGTCGGCGCCGAAGCTCGTGCCGGGCACGACGGCGGTCGCGATCGGCATCGGCGGCCTCGGCCACATGGCCGTGCAGATCCTGCGCGCGTGCACCCCGGCGCGGATCGTCGCGATCGACGTCGACGAGAAGAAGCTCGCGCTCGCCGCCGAGCTCGGCGCGGACGAGACGATCCTCGCGGCCGACGACGCGGCCGCGCGCGTCAAGGCCGCGACGGGCGGGACGGGCGCGGAGCTCGTGCTCGACTTCGTCGGCTCCGACTCGACGCTCGCGCTCGCCGCCCAGTCGGTCCGCGCACGCGGTGACCTCACGGTCGTGGGCATCGCGATGGGGACGCTGCCGTTCAACTTCTTCTCGCTGCCGTACGAGGCCTCGGTGCAGACGACCTACTGGGGCTCGCTGCTCGAGCTCGTCGAGGTGCTCGAGCTCGCGCGCGCGGGACGGATCCGGGCGAAGGTCGAGCGCTTCCCGCTCGAGCAGGCCCCGCAGGCCTACGAGCGGCTCCGGGCCGGGGCGGTCGAGGGCCGCGCCGTCATCGTGCCCTGAGCCCGTGGCCGGCCGTCCGCAGGGGTTCGAGCACGACGTCGTCCTCGCGGACGGCGGCACGGTGCGGATCCGGCCGGTCCGCCCCGACGACGACGCACGGCTGGCCGCGCTCTACGAGCGGCTCAGCGACGAGTCGCTGTACCTGCGCTTCTTCTCCCCCGTCCCGCGCGCCGACGGCCGCGCAGCTCGAGCAGATCACGAACGTCGACCACGAGGACCACGTCGTGCTCGTCGCGGTGCTCGGCGACGACATCGTCGCCGTCGCGCGCTACGACCGGATCGCTCCCGACGAGGCCGAGGTCGCGTTCACCGTCCAGGACGACCAGCAGGGCCGCGGGATCGGGACCATCCTGCTCGAGCACCTCGCGGTCGTGGCGCGCTCGAAGGGCATCACGACGTTCTCGGCCGACACGCTGCCCGGCAACGCCCGCATGCTCAACGTGTTCGCGGACGCGGGCTGGCGGGCCGAGCGCCGGTTCGCCGACGGCACCGTGCACGTCCGGTTCGCGATCACCCCCACGCCGGAGTCGATCGCGGCGGTCGAGGCGCGGGAGCAGCAGGCCGAGGCGGCGTCGGTCGCGCGGCTGCTCGCGCCCGGGTCGGTCGCCGTCGTCGGCGCGAGCCGCCGCGCGGGCACGATCGGCCACGAGCTGCTGCGCAACCTGCTGGCGTTCGAGTTCCAGGGCGCCGTGTACCCGGTGAACCCGGCGGCGCGCTCGGTCGCCGGGGTGCGCGCCTACCCGTCGGTGTCGGAGATCCCCGATCCCGGTCGACCTGGCGGTGGTGGTCGTCCCGGCGCCCGCCGTGCGGGGCGTCGTCGAGGACTGCGCGCGCAAGGGCGTGCACGGCCTCGTGGTCATCTCGGCCGGCTTCGCCGAGACGGGCGAGGAGGGGCGGCGGGCCGAGCGCGAGCTCGTCGCGTTCGCCCGCCGCAACGGCATGCGCATCATCGGCCCGAACTGCCTGGGCGTCGTGAACACCGCGCCCGAGGTCCGCCTCGACGCGACGTTCGCGCCGGTGCAGCCCGTGCCGGGCCGGGTCGCGTTCCTGTCGCAGTCGGGAGGCCTGGGCATCGAGCTGATGAGCCGCGCCGGTGAGCTCGGGATCGGAATCTCCGAGTTCGTCTCGGTGGGCAACAAGGCGGACGTCAGCGGCAACGACCTGCTGCAGCACTGGGAGACCGACCCGAACACCGACGTGATCCTCCTCTACCTGGAGTCGTTCGGGAACCCGCGCAAGTTCGCGCGCATCGCCCGGCGCGTCGCGCGGCACAAGGCGATCCTCGCCGTGAAGAGCGGCCGTACCCAGGCCGGCACCCGCGCGGCGTCGTCGCACACGGCCGCGCTCGCGACACCCGACGTCGCGGTGGAGGCGCTGTTCGAGCAGACGGGCGTGATCCGCGTCGACACGCTCGAGCAGCTCCTCGACACGGCGTCGGTGCTCGCGCACCAGCCGCTGCCGCCGGGCCGGCGGGTCGCGATCGTCGGCAACGCCGGCGGGCCGGGGATCCTCGCCGCGGACGCGTGCGCCGGCGCCGGCCTCGAGGTCCCCGAGCTGAGCGCCGCGAGCCAGGAGGCGCTGCGCCGGTTCGTCGCGCGCGACGCCTCCGTGCGCAACCCGGTGGACCTCGTCGCGGGCGCGACCGCCGACCAGTTCGAGCAGGCACTGCGGGTCGCGCTCGCCGACCCCGGCATCGACGCGCTCCTCGCGATCTTCGTCCCGCCGCTCGTCACCCGCGCCGCCGACGTCGCCGCGGCGATCGCGCGGGCCGCGGCGGGCGCCGGCGACAAGCCCGTGCTCGCGTGCTTCCTCGGGCGCGCCGGCGTACCGGACGTGCTGCGCGGCGACGGGACGCGCCGCACGATCCCGTCGTTCGCGTTCCCCGAGGCCGCCGCCTACGCGCTGGGGCGGGCGGCGGCGCTCGCCGACTGGCGGCGGCGCCCCGTCGGGACGGTGCCCGTGCTCGCCGACACCGACGCCGACGGCGCGCGGGCGGCCGTCGCGTCGTGGCTCGGCGGACGCGGCGACGGGGCTGTGGCTCGACGCCGCCCGGGCCGCCGAGCTCGTCGGCCGCTTCGGGATCCCGGTCGTGCCGACGCGCCTCGTCACCGGCGTCGAGGCGGCGCTCGACGCGGCCCGCGAGGTCGGCTACCCGGTCGCGCTGAAGGCCGGCGCGCCCGACCTGGTGCACAAGACCGACGTGGGTGGCGTCGTGCTCGGCATCGAGGACGACGACGGGCTGCGGCAGGCGTTCGGCCGGCTCGAGCGCGCGCTCGGCGACCGGCTCGGGCGGCGTCGTGGTGCAGAAGATGGCCGAGCCGGGCGTCGAGACGATCGTCGGCGTCACCCAGGACCCGTCGTTCGGCCCGCTCGTGCTGTTCGGCCTCGGCGGCGTCACGTCCGAGCTGCTCGGCGACCGCGTCCTGCGGATCGTGCCGATGACCGACGTCGACGCCCGCGAGGCGGTCCGGTCGCTGCGCGGCTCGCCGCTGCTCTTCGGCTACCGGGGCCGGCCGCCGGTCGACGTCGCCGCGCTCGAGCAGCTCCTGCTGCGCGTCGCGCGGCTCGCCGACGAGGTCCCCGAGGTCGCCGAGATGGACCTGAACCCGGTGGTCGTCTCCCCCCGCGGCGCCGTCGCGGTCGACGTCAAGGTACGGTTGCGGCGAGCCGACGCGCCGCCGCCCCCCGACCTGCGGCGCCTGCGCACCTAGCCCGGCGCGACCCGGGGGCCGGCGCGGCGCCGACCACGACCATGGCCTCCTGTCACCTGCACCCCGACCGCGAGACCGGACGCGCGTGCACCCGGTGCGGGCGGCCCGCGTGCGGCGAGTGCCTCGTGCCCGCACCCGTCGGCGCGCACTGCCCCGACTGCGTCGCAGCGGGCGCGCCGGGCCCGCTGCGGCGCGCCCGGGCGCGCCTCGCCGGGACGGCCTCGCCGCGGCGAAGGCGATCGTCGCGCTCACGGTGGGCGCGTTCGTCCTCGTCGCGGTGATCGACGGGTCGCTCGGCGCGTCCGGGCGCGCGGCACAGGAGCTGGCGCTGTTCGGGCCGGCCGTCGCCGCCGGCGAGTGGTGGCGGCTCGGCACCCACGCGCTCGTGCACGACGGCCCGATCCACCTGCTGTTCAACATGCTGGTGCTGTACCAGGTCGCGCTCGTGCTGGAGCCGGCGGCGGGCTCCGCGCGGTTCGCGGCGTGCTACGCGGTCTCGGTGCTCGGCGGCGCGGCGGGGGCGCTCGCGCTCGACCCGCACGTGTTCACGGTCGGGGCGTCCGGCGGGGTGTTCGGCGTGGCCGCGGCGGCGACGCTGGCGCTGCACCGCCAGGGGGTGCGGTTCTGGGAGACCGCCTTCGGGCCGCTGCTGCTCGTCAACTTCGCGTTCGGCTTCTTCGTCCCGAACGTGTCGATCGGCGGTCACCTCGGTGGCGCGCTCGCGGGCCTCGCCGCGGCGGAGGTGCTGCTGCAGGCCCGGCGACTGCGGCGCGTGCGCGCCGGACTCGCCGGCGTCGTGCTCGTCGGCGCCGCCGCGGCCGCGCTCGCCCTCGCGGCGGCGGACGCGTCCCGCCCGGGCTGACGCGGCGGCGCGTCAGCGCCCGGCGCCGGACGCACCGACCGGCACGAGCTCCACCTCGCCGGTGTCGTCGTCCTCCACGAGGCGGTAGCCGCACTGGCGTGCCAGCTCGGCGCGGCCCTCCCACGGCCCCGTCGCCAGCACCTCGTCGCCGGCGCGCAGGACGACCCGGCCGCGCGGCCGGTAGAGGTAGGTGCCGCCCCGCCGGATCGCGAGGAGCTGGAAGCCCGTGTCGGCGCCGAGCGTCTTGCCCCGCAGCTCGCAGCCGTCGAGCGGCGCGCCCGCGGCGATCGGGTACCGCACGACGACGTCGTCGGTCTCGCCGAGCGCGACCGCGAGGATCGGGTGCATCTCCTCTTCCTGCTCGACCAGCCAGACGAGCTGCTGGGCCGCGTCGCCGATCTCCTCGGCCGCACCGCCGAGGTGCAGCAGGCCGCGCAGTTGCGACGGGTCGACCGTCGTCGCGCTCGCACGCAGCACCCACAGCTCGAGCTGCTCGCGCATCTCGTCGAGCCGGTCCTCGAGCTGCGACACCTCGGCCGCGAGGCCCTGGTCGTCGAACAGCAGCGCCGAGTAGGCCAGGCCGACCGCGGCGTCGGACACGTTCTTCATCTCGACGAGCACGTCGACCGCCCGGTCCAGGTCGCTGATCGCCGGGTTCTCGTCGAGCTCCGCGCGCCGCCACTCCGGCGCCCCGGCGAGCTCCCGCAGCTCCGCGATGCCGTCGCGGGCGCCGCGCAGGATCAGCACGTCGTCGGGGAGCAGCACGTCCTCGCCGTCGGGGTCGATCAGCCAGTCGCGCCCGCGCCGGATGGCGACGATCCGCATCCCGACGTCCATCGGGAGGTCGAGCTCGTCGAGCCGGCGGCCCGCGAGGCGTGAGCCCTCGCGCACCCGGACACGGTGGGAGACCTCCTCGGCCTCGGCGAGGTCGGCGACGAGCGCGGCGGGGATGCCGAGCCGGTGGGTCACGATCCGGCTGATGTCGACGGCGGCGTTCGCGAGGCGCTCGATCGCGGAGACCACGTGGAGCACGCTCGACATCTGCGCGGCGTCGTGCTTCGAGCGGGCGGCGAGCACGCACACCTCGCGCATCTCGTGCACGAGCTCGTTGAGGCGCTCCTCGAGTGCCCGCACCTCGTCGGCCATGCGTTCGTCGGCGAAGAAGAGCGCCGCGTAGCCGAGGTCGACCATCAGCTCGGAGGTGTCCTTCGCCTCCGTGAGCATGGCCTTCAGGGTTCTCGGTCGTTCGTCCATCGGGTGACCGTCCCCGGGCTCAGGTGAGCCCGAAGATCACGAGGCACAGGATAAGCGACGCCGAGCCGAGCAGGTCCGAGGCGGAGGAGACGAGCGGGATGCCGAGGTTGTCGGGGTCGAGCCCGAACCGGAAGGTGGACAGGGCGCCGGCATAGGCGACGAAGTTGGACAGCGTCGTGGCGATCAGCCCGGCCAGGACGACCACTCCGAGGATCGTCCCGAAGCCCGGCCCGTCGAGCGACAGGGCCGCCGCGATCAGCTCGGTGACCGACGCGAGCACGACGAAGATCGTGACCGCCAGGAAGTAGACGAGCGCCAGGTCCTCGGAGATCCCCCGCCAGAGCCCGCGGCGCGCCTCGACGAGGCCGAGGTGCAGCTTGGTCGCGAGGCGCGACGCGAGGATCCCCGCGAGCGAGCCCGCGAGCGACAGCAGCGGCGGGACGACGACCAGCAGCTCCGGCTGGCGGACGAGCGGGCCGAGGCGGCCCTGGATCGTGAGGCCGGCGAGCATGCTGACGAACCCGGCGAACAGCAGCACCGGCACCGACTCGCGCACGACGCGCCGCAGGATCGGCAGCCGGGAGCGCCAGGCGGCGACGAGCAGGCCGACGCCGAGCGCCGCGCCGGCGAGCGCGAGCACCGGCGTGACGCCCGCCACCCCGACGAGCGCCGTCGCGAGGAAGAGGCTCGGCAACGTGACCGTGTCGGCCGCCGCGGTGACGACCGGCGCCGCGACGTTGTCGAGGTCCCAGTCGTAGCGGACGCTCAGCGCCGCGACCGCGAGGGTGATCGCCATCACGACCGCGATCGGGATGATCCCGCCGACGACCGACACCACGACGAAGTCGGCGAGCGAGAGCGCGCCCTCCACGCCGAACGCGATCGAGAAGCCCTTCGCGACGACCGCGAGCCCGAACGCGAGCGCCATCGAGAGCACGACGGCCGACGCGAGGTTCTGGCCGACCTCGGTGTCGATCCGCCAGCCGAGCCGGAACGTGCCCGCGTGCACCGACGTGCCGATGCGGCTGCCGAGCGCACCGAACACGTTGCCGCGCATCCCCACGGCGGCGGGTACGAGGATGACGAGGCCGGGGAGCTCCTCGAGCGTGCCGGTGATCGACCCGAGCGTGATCCCCGCGACCAGGCCGGTGGCCGTCGAGATCAGGAGCGCGACGAACCCCGCGCGGACGCCGTTCGGGTCCGCGCGCAGGAGCGCGACGAAGCGCGCACCGACGCGGCGCGGGGGACGCACTGGGGACTCGGCGGTTCGTTCTGCATGGTCGGGACCGGCGGAAGGCTACTTCCTCGTTCGGCGGCATCCGGGACGACTGGAGGCACACCCCGACACGCGACCCGCGGTACCCGGTCATCCGGACCTCCCGACGACGAGCTGCGCCTCCATACCGCGGGCAGGGTGCCCCTCCACCGTGCCGGACGCGACTGCGTCGTCGGCCGACAGGATCCCCGGTGCGGGCGCGTCGTCCCCGACGACCACGAGCGCCAGCGCCCACGCCGTGAGCACCAGGCCACCCGCGGCGACGGCGGCGGCGAGCACGCCCGCGACGTCGGGGCGGCGGGTGCAGGTGCCTGAGGCCGGCATCACCACCACCTCCATGCGCCGCACCGCCGGCCGGCGGCGGGCCGACCAGCCGGCCGTCGGCACCGATCACGGGCGTGAGCGCATCGGGCTGCGCAGACCCTCGCGAACGTACGGGAGCTGCTCGCCGCGCTGTGCGCCGCAATGAAGGCGCGCCCCGAAGGACGCGCGCACCGGCATGACCCGCGACGAAGTGGCCGACTGGCTACTGGCCGCAATGAAGGCGCGCCCCGAAGGACGCGCGCACTTGATGCCGGTCGATCCGGCCGACATGCAAGAGCTCCAGCCGCAATGAAGGCGCGCCCCGAAGGACGCGCGCACCCGAGCGGCGACTCCGTCCACTACCTCGACACGGTGCTGCCGCAATGAAGGCGCGCCCCGAAGGACGCGCGCACTCCACCCCACGTTGGCTGTACGACGTACCGGTTGCCGCCGCCGCAATGAAGGCGCGCCCCGAAGGACGCGCGCACCGGTCATCCCGGCAGCGGCAAGACGCCGTTCTGGGCCCGCAATGAAGGCGCGCCCCGAAGGACGCGCGCACCTGATGAGCTAGGCCAAGAGAAAGGGGAGGTAATGAGAACCCGCAATGAAGGCGCGCCCCGAAGGACGCGCGCACCGGACGGCCGCCGGCGGCCGCCGTCCGTGACGACATACCCGCAATGAAGGCGCGCCCCGAAGGACGCGCGCACCGGTCGGGTTCGCCATGTGCCCGCTCCTATTCGTTGGTCCCGCAATGAAGGCGCGCCCCGAAGGACGCGCGCACCGGCGGTGGCGGTGCCGGCGGCGGTGTGGACTCCGCCCCGCAATGAAGGCGCGCCCCGAAGGACGCGCGCACTCGTCGTACAGGCGACGGACCGTACGAGGAGCCACTCCCCCGCAATGAAGGCGCGCCCCGAAGGACGCGCGCACACGGACGGCCGCCGGCGGCCGCCATCCGGGACGACCCACCCGCAATGAAGGCGCGCCCCGAAGGACGCGCGCACCCTCTATCGGCCGGGGTGCGTGCGACGCGGCGTGCGTCCCGCAATGAAGGCGCGCCCCGAAGGACGCGCGCACGCGACCGCTCACGGCCGCGCCCTAGTACGAAGTTTACCCCGCAATGAAGGCGCGCCCCGAAGGACGCGCGCACTCCTCGAGTCGGGCACCACTGCTCGCACGTCGAGCGGCCCGCAATGAAGGCGCGCCCCGAAGGACGCGCGCACGACTCGACGGTTGGACGAAACCGATGATCCAGAATAGCCCGCAATGAAGGCGCGCCCCGAAGGACGCGCGCACACGCGAGCGCCTCCGAGCTCGGAGCGCCAAGCTGAATCCCGCAATGAAGGCGCGCCCCTAAGGACGCGCGCACGCCTCTCGGGCCTCGCGGATGCGCTCACCGACCGTCGGCCCGCAATGAAGGCGCGCCCCGAAGGACGCGCGCACGGGACCTGATCCCGGGGGAGGTGATCGTCCGTCGCACCCCGCAATGAAGGCGCGCCCCGAAGGACGCGCGCACCAGCCCACCGAAGCCGCGGACGACGCCGCGGTCGACGCCCCCGCAATGAAGGCGCGCCCCGAAGGACGCGCGCACGAGCGCGATCTTCGCGTTCGCGAGCGCCTGGTTGAGCTTCCCCGCAATGAAGGCGCGCCCCGAAGGACGCGCGCACCGGCCACCGTTAGCTCCCTGGTGCGTAGACCTCGACCTGCCCGCAATGAAGGCGCGCCCCGAAGGACGCGCGCACACTGGCACCTCCAGGGGCAAGGGGCAGGGACAACGCCCCGCAATGAAGGCGCGCCCCGAAGGACGCGCGCACCCCCGCCGAAGCGCCCTAGCGGACGCCCCAGCACCCGGCCCGCAATGAAGGCGCGCCCCGAAGGACGCGCGCACCGCGATACGCCACAGCGGCCGGATCGTCATGTCCGCCCCGCAATGAAGGCGCGCCCCGAAGGACGCGCGCACCTGCCTACGAGGAGCGGTACGAGCTGCCCGACGAGCACCCGCAATGAAGGCGCGCCCCGAAGGACGCGCGCACACCGTCAACCTGCGGTCACGGCTCGGGGAGTTCCTCCCGCAATGAAGGCGCGCCCCGAAGGACGCGCGCACGAGATGCAGGACGAGCTCGACTGGATCCGCGATCCGGCCCCGCAATGAAGGCGCGCCCCGAAGGACGCGCGCACCACTTGAGCACCCTACCCCACAACCGGGGGACAGTCCCGCAATGAAGGCGCGCCCCGAAGGACGCGCGCACCAGTGCGTGTAGCACTGCCGGAACTGCGCGCCCAGCGACCCGCAATGAAGGCGCGCCCCGAAGGACGCGCGCACACACCGACACCGCCGCCGGCCCGTCGCGTGGTGCTGCCCGCAATGAAGGCGCGCCCCGAAGGACGCGCGCACCGGCGAAGCTCTTCTCACGCAGGCGCACAGTACCTTCCCCGCAATGAAGGCGCGCCCCGAAGGACGCGCGCACACCTGGACGTCGAGGTACTCAGGATGGACGGGCGACCCGCAATGAAGGCGCGCCCCGAAGGACGCGCGCACGATCGCCGAGGTCGAGTCGGCGATCATCGCTGCGTGCCCCGCAATGAAGGCGCGCCCCGAAGGACGCGCGCACCCGGGCGAGAAGGGAGATCACCATGACCACGAGCCGCCCCCGCAATGAAGGCGCGCCCCGAAGGACGCGCGCACCTCAACGTTATGAAACAGGCCAGTCAACTGCGTCTGCTCCCGCAATGAAGGCGCGCCCCGAAGGACGCGCGCACCCGCACAGC
Organism: Acidimicrobiia bacterium; assembly: GCA_026002935.1. GTDB lineage: Bacteria > Actinomycetota > Acidimicrobiia > IMCC26256 > PALSA-610 > BPGH01. Next base: position 1,621,316 of record BPGH01000001.1, on the reverse strand, counting down.
GGCCCGGTACTCACGCTCGAGGATCAACTGCTCCCGCAATGAAGGCGCGCCCCGAAGGACGCGCGCACGCCCGCACTGCCCGGCCGGACAGCCGCTCCCGGCCCTCCCGCAATGAAGGCGCGCCCCGAAGGACGCGCGCACGGAGCCGCAGATACCCGGATGGTGCGAGCGCGAAGTACCCGCAATGAAGGCGCGCCCCGAAGGACGCGCGCACTCGCACGGCGTGTGCGCGCTCGGAAACTACGAACACGTGCCCGCAATGAAGGCGCGCCCCGAAGGACGCGCGCACTCCTGCGGCAGGTGCAGGACCACTTCGGGCAGCTCGCCCCGCAATGAAGGCGCGCCCCGAAGGACGCGCGCACCTACGACTGGGAGCACCCGTAGCACACGCCGATTCCCCCCGCAATGAAGGCGCGCCCCGAAGGACGCGCGCACACCGGACGGTAGACCGATGCGGCCCCGCTACTACCCCGCAATGAAGGCGCGCCCCGAAGGACGCGCGCACCGCCACGCGGGTGTCCGGGTCGGTGAGCACGGCGAGCCCGCAATGAAGGCGCGCCCCGAAGGACGCGCGCACCGCGTTGGCCTTCAGGAGCGGGCCACGCGTGCCGATCAGCCCGCAATGAAGGCGCGCCCCGAAGGACGCGCGCACACGGTACGCCTCGAGGCCTCCCCAGACGGTCGCCACGCCCGCAATGAAGGCGCGCCCCGAAGGACGCGCGCACTCTCGTCGATGATCCGCCGCAGGTCCATCACCTCGGCCCCGCAATGAAGGCGCGCCCCGAAGGACGCGCGCACCCGCCGGACACGGACCCAAACGTCGGGTTCGACACCCCGCAATGAAGGCGCGCCCCGAAGGACGCGCGCACGCGACGTGCCCGCCTTGCGGTACCGGGCGCCGTGGTTCCCGCAATGAAGGCGCGCCCCGAAGGACGCGCGCACCACGGCCATCGGTAAGGCCCGACGGATGATGCAGGCCGCCCCGCAATGAAGGCGCGCCCCGAAGGACGCGCGCACACTTCTGCGGCCGGAAGGCCGACAGTACCGATAACCCCCGCAATGAAGGCGCGCCCCGAAGGACGCGCGCACACCCGTCGGAGTGCGCGGAGTGTGAGGAGCTGGAAACGCCCGCAATGAAGGCGCGCCCCGAAGGACGCGCGCACCTGCCGGACGGCGGGGAGATCCGACCGTCAACCGCGGCCCCGCAATGAAGGCGCGCCCCGAAGGACGCGCGCACCCGAACCGGCAGTCGGCACCGCCGTCCTGGTCCAGTGCCCGCAATGAAGGCGCGCCCCGAAGGACGCGCGCACATGACCATCCGCAAAGAGCTCAAGCGGCTCGCGAACGCCCCGCAATGAAGGCGCGCCCCGAAGGACGCGCGCACACGCACCGCTCGACCTGGTCCCCGAAGACGACGCTGCGCCCGCAATGAAGGCGCGCCCCGAAGGACGCGCGCACTCGACCCGCACGATCCACGGGTTCGCGTCGAAGGTGAGCCCGCAATGAAGGCGCGCCCCGAAGGACGCGCGCACAGCTTCGCAGCCCGGATCGTGTCCTCGTCGCGCATCACCCGCAATGAAGGCGCGCCCCGAAGGACGCGCGCACACCTGCGCGGCGCGGACCTGACGGGAGCGGACCTGCGCCCCGCAATGAAGGCGCGCCCCGAAGGACGCGCGCACCCCGCGGCCGGTCGTCCCGCAACCGCGGCTCGTGCACCCCGCAATGAAGGCGCGCCCCGAAGGACGCGCGCACGCTCGACCCAGCGTCGCCGACCTCGTCGACGATCGCCCGCAATGAAGGCGCGCCCCGAAGGACGCGCGCACTCGGGGTCCGTTGGCCGTCCAGACCGCGTCGACCCGCAATGAAGGCGCGCCCCGAAGGACGCGCGCACTGCGGACCGACGACCCGGCATGGCGGCCGAGACCGCCACTCGCACAGACCCCGACCTCCGCCGCAATGAAGGCGCGCCCCGAAGGACGCGCGCACGCGACCGTGCGTCGACCGTCGCAACGACAGAGCCTGCACGGCCCCGCAATGAAGGCGCGCCCCGAAGGACGCGCGCACGCGAGCAGCCGCGACGACGAGCGTGATCGGGCTTCGCGGCTCCCGCAATGAAGGCGCGCCCCGAAGGACGCGCGCACTCCCCGACACCGGCGACGAGCGCGTCGGGTGCCGTCCCCGCAATGAAGGCGCGCCCCGAAGGACGCGCGCACGCGAGGTCGTCGCGTGGCATGGGCCCGACGACCGAGCCCGCAATGAAGGCGCGCCCCGAAGGACGCGCGCACTCGCGGCCAGGCCGTCCCCGAACGGCAAGCGCATGCGTCCCGCAATGAAGGCGCGCCCCGAAGGACGCGCGCACCCGATCGAACTGCCGAGCAGCGGGCAGCAGACGCCTACCCCGCAATGAAGGCGCGCCCCGAAGGACGCGCGCACTACGTCTGCGACGCGCCGACGTGCCGTCGCGGGCACCCGCAATGAAGGCGCGCCCCGAAGGACGCGCGCACCGCTCGCTGCGCCTATGGCCTCCGACCTGGGCAAACGCGACTGCCTGCGAGCGGTGGTAGCGAGCGGCGGAGAATCTCCGCGCGCACCAGTTGTCAAAGAACCTGCGTGATGCGGCTGATCTGCATGCGAGCGCTGCCCGGCTCTTGGCAGGCCACCTCACCGCTCGCAGTTTTACACGATCCTGGGACCACCTCGCGGGAGAGGAGCATGAGGCCCGAGAAACTCGAAGCACGTGCCTCCCCGCCCGTGAGCGTCACCGAGGTCGATGATGGCCACGCTGTCGATCTGCTGGTGGACGACATCGCCGACTGCACGAAGCATGTCGTACTTCTCGACGTTGTCCAGGTCACAGAGGAACACCGAGTACTGCAGCGCGTACCCGAATCCCTTCATGGTCTTGTGCACGCGCCGACGCCGCGCGTCATTACGGATGTCATAGGTCACCACGTACCGCCGCCGTGCCACTTCGTCACCTGGTCCTGAACGGAACGTAGCTTGGGATCTCACCGACGATGTGGGCGGCGAGCACCCGTGCCTGCACCTCGAACACTCGCCGATACGTGATCCGGTAACCGAAGGTCGGGTGGCGGATCTGGTCGTCGACGCGACGCTCGTACGCGGCGAGCACACGCTTCCGACCTGTGGCGGTGAGCGCCACACCGCCGGCCCGCACCAGGAAGTCGGAGGCCGACACCTCACCGTTGTTGATCAGATTGAGCGCGACCGACTCGGCGACGAGTGGGCGGAACTCTTCGGCAAGGTCGAGAGCGAGTGCAGGCCGTCCGAAGCGAGGCCGATGGTAGAAGCCGAGATACGGGTCGAAGCCGATCGAGTACGTGACCACCGTCAGCTCCTTCGCCAGCAGCCCGTAGAGGTACGAGAGCAGGCAGTTGACAGCGTCGCGTGGCGGTCGACGGTTCCGGCCGTCGAACTCGAACACGCCTCCGGGCAACGACCGGTCCGGGCGCAGCATCGCCGGAAACGCTTCGAAGTAGGTGCGAGCCGCCGCACCCTCGATGCCGAGGAGACTCGCGACCGAATCGGCGCGAGCAGCCGCATCGGCCATGTTCTTCAACGAGGCGACGACGCTCTTGACGTCGGTACGCGCGTTGCGACGCAGCAGCGTGCGGGAGTTGAGGATCTTCGCCTGGACGATCGCCTGTGCGATCGGCAGCCCACCCTGCCCGGCCATGGCGACCTGGCGGCGTCGCAGCTCAACATGCTTCGAGGGGAGTCCCGTGCCGATGCCCGCGAACCATCCGCCGTAGCTGAACCAGCAGACCGGCACCTCACGGGCGAAGAGCTCCCGGATGCACTGTGCGCTGATCTGGACGTTGCCGTAGACGCACAGTTGCGCCACGTCGATGAGACGCACTGCATCGAGCAGTTCGCCGTCTCGCTTCACCTCGACCCGGTTGTTCCGGATTCCGACCACGGCACCTTGCTCCGTGACGTACAGGGGTCGGCTTTGCGGATCTCGCGCGATCAGCCGTCTCGGCGGTGCGTCGGAGCGGGCCGCCAGCGCGTTCGTCTCGTCAGGCAGGCAGATGCCCACGAGCGAGCACCGTGGACACTTCGGACTCGCGACGAGAGGCGGTGGCACGACATCGGATGCTGCGACCATCCGCATTTCAGCAACGAGCGAGAGTGTGCGCTCGATCAGCTCGGCGGTGAACGGGACGGTGACGCGCGTCGTCGACTCAGCGAAGTAGAGGATCCCTTCGTCACACGTGTACCCAGCGTCGCGGAGCAGCAGACCCTGGACGCACAGCTGCACCCGCTCGGGCTCCCATGACCGCTCCGCGTTGTCCGGCGGGCGACCGCGCTTGATGTCGACCGGCCGTACCAACCCACCTGCGCTGCCTTCGACGATGTCGATGCGCCCGACGAGTCCGAGCCTCGGCGAGGAGAGGAGCAGTGACCTGGTCCGTCGGAGATCACCATCGGAGGGCAGCGGGGCGCGGCCACCTTCGTGATCGACCGCACGGTGCCGGTACCGCCCCTCGACAGTGTCGTCGTTGTCAGCGAAGCGCGCCTGTACCCACTCGAGGAAGAACAGGCGCCGGCAGTACGCGAACTCGTTGACCATGCGGGCCGGAACGAGATCCGGCACCTCGGCGGGTTGGCTCGTCACGGTCTGTAGATCGGCTCGGCGCGCTACTGCCGGAAGGCCCCTCACCGCTTGTCCGACGTGTCGGACCATCTAGACTAAGTTCATGTTGGTCAACATTCACGAGGCCAAGACTCACCTGTCGAAGCTCGTGCGGCGAGTAGCGCAGGGCGAGGAGGTCGTGATCGCACGCCACGGGGAGCCGGTCGCCCGCCTCGTTCCGTACCGCCCCGCGCACGGCCCACGACGGCCAGGTGCGTGGAAGGGAAGGGTGGAGATCTCCGACGACGTCGACGAGATCCCGCACGAGTTCCGCGCCATCGTCGAACCCTGAGCGAACGTGGAGCTCCTCCTCGACACGCACGTGCTGCTGTGGTGGCTCGCCGACGACGGCCGGCTCCCCGCCAACGCTCGCAGCGCCATCGCGGATCCGGACCACCGAGCCCTCGTGAGCGCAGCAAGCATCTGGGAGATCTCGATCAAGCGTGCGATCGGAAGGCTCCGCTCGCCGACGAACCTACTCGCCGTGCTCGACGAATGCGGGTTCGAAGTGATGCCGATCACGGCCGCGCACGCCGAGCTGGCCGGTGCGCTCCCCCGACACCACGACGACCCTTTCGTCCGGATGCTCGTGGCCCAGGCCACGATCGAGGGCTTGACGATCGTAACGTTCGACGAGCGGATGACCGCGTACCGCGTGAGTCGGCTCGGACCCTGATCGCCTCGCCGGCCTGCCGTCGGCTCCCGGCGCGCCGCCAAAGAGACGAAAACGCCTCTACCGGTGGCCGGTCGAGGCCGGCGGCGGCCAGGTAGCGTCGCCGGACCCGGCGGCGTCCCAGGCAGTCGCGCCCCGGTCCCACCCACGATGCAGACTCGCGGCATACGAGCACCAGCGCGGAGGTTCGACATGACCGGACTGGCCGAGAAGCTGTTCGAGGTCGTCACCTCGCCCGAGATCGCCGGGATCGCGATCGACGCGACATACCAACCAGTCGGTGGGCAGGGCGACAAGGTCATGCCTCCCTCGTACCCGGCGGACCAGGGAGGCCCGTACCTGATCGAGAAGCTGTGGCTCGGCGGGCAGCCCGTCGAGACGGTCGTCCTCGATCAGATCCCGTCGCAGGCAAATCGCATCGAGCAAGCGCTGCTCGACGCGCGCGACCAGCAGCGCATCGAGCTCCCGTTGTTCGAGCTGACCGCGAAGACCTCACGCGGCGACATCCGTCTGACGAGCCTCGACTTCCCGCACCGCTACGCCGACGCGTACTTGCGCGACTCGCTCGTCGAGGGTCATCGCTTCGACAGGTCCCCGATCGGTCAGCGTCTGCGTGAGGCCTCCGACAACGACGCGCGGCCGTTGTACGAGCGCGAGCCGTTGTCGCTCGTGCTCGGAGCGTGGGATTCGCACCGCACGGGCCGGTGGCCAAAATTCGCCCGCGTCTACAACTCGCGGATGTTCGGCACCGAGCCGGAGATCGGCGCCCGGATCGGCAGCCGCATCGACCCGCTCAACCTCACGGGCAGCATCGACGACAAGGGTAAAGCCGAAGAAGACTGGAACTTCCTCGCCGACGGCGAGAAGCGCAAGGGCAGCAAGCTCAGCGAGATCGGCCACGGCAACATCGCACCGGTGCGCGCGCACGGCGGCGTTTCCGTCACCGCCATCCGCCGCGTCGCCTCGGTGTCGCAGGCGAGCTTGCGCCGCATCCGCTTCGGCGAGGCGAGCGAAGCGGCCGCTGACACGGCTCGCGCCGCGCTGCTCGCGTTGGCGCTCGTGGGCGACCGGGCGGCATTCGGCCGGGCGTCGTTGTCGCTGCGTTCCGGGTGTGACCTCGCGCGCGTGAGCGAGCAGATCGTCATCGAGCTCGACGGCGGCAGGACGGAGCCGCTGGCACTCGAGTTCGACACCGCGGTCGAGGCGTTCGACACGCTGCGAGGCCGCGCCGCCGAGCTCGGCATCGCGATGGCGACCGACACCGTGTACCTCGAGCCGATGCCGTCGCTTCAGGCTGCGATCGAACACGCCGTCGTCGCGGCGGGCCCGGCCGACGCGGAATAGCGCAATGCTGGTCATCGAGGTCGCGCTGCGCTTCGGCCGCTACGACGCAGCACTCGGCGGCGCCGGCCGCGTCGCACCCGAATGGCCGCCCCATCCCGCGCGCGTGTTCATGGCGCTGGTCGCGTCCGCCGAGTCCGACGCCGACTTCGACGCCCTGCGTTGGTTGGAGCGTTGCCCGCCGCCGGAGATCCACGCGTGCGGCCTGACCGCCGTGCGCGAGGTCGTCGAGCAGCGGTTCGTGGTCACCAACCGGATCGTCCCGAGGGGCGGGAACCAGCATCATTTTGGCCGCACGAACGGCGTCCGTGTCCGCAGTGGCGTCCTCGTCGCCGAGCCGACCTTTGCGCTGGTGTGGCCCGACGCGACACCCACCGACACCGTGGGCCAGGCACTCGCGCGGCTCGCGCGCGCGGTTCCGTACGTCGGGCGCTCGTCGTGCGAAGCGCGCGTCCGAGTGCTCGACACGCGGACCGAGCGCGACGGGTGGCGCCGCTACCTTCCGGCGGGGCTCGACGAGCCCGGCGAGCCGGTCCGCGTGCCCTACGTCGGGTTCACCGACGCGCTGCGCCAGGCGTACGCCGGAGGTCGACGGGCGCACCTCACCACCCGCGAGGTCGTCTACGTCGAGGCTCGTCCCGAACCGGCGCCGGAAGGCCCGGTGATGAGCCCGTTCTCGGAGCTGCTGACCTACGCGTTCGAGCAACCGCACGCGGCGATCGACGGTCGCCACCTCGTGCGCGCGACGTGGATGCTGCGCAAGGCGGTGCACGAACGGATCTGCCGGAAGAACGGGGCACCACCGAAGGACCCGAGCGAGGTCCTGCCGCCGGCCGTCTCCGGCAGGAACGCCGGCCGGTCGACACACGTCGCATTCCTCGCGCTCCCGCACGTGGAGCACGGGCACGCGGACGGACGGTTGATGGGCGTCGGGCTCGCCATTCCCCGCGACATGAGCGCCGCCGATCGCCGGGTGCTCCTTGAGGCGACGGTGCTCGACGAGTTGCGGCGGCTTCGATTGTTCCGGTCGGTCGATCTCTCCCTGCGTCTCACGCTCGGGAGCGCGTCGGGGGAGACGCGTCATGCGCTGCAACCCGAACGGTGGGTCGGCTGTGCACGCGGGCACACGGCCTGGTCGACGGCGACGCCCATCGCGCTCGACCACTTCACCCGCTCGCGGGACCGGGACGCCGAGCTGGTTGCGGCGGCCACGGTGAACGCCGGGTACCCGGAGCCGATCGAGGTCGAGACCTGCCGGGAGCCTTTGGTCCCGGGTGCGATCGCTCGCCCGAGTCTCGGGGTGTTGCCGCCGCACCGGCGCCGACCGCTGGTCCACGCACATCTCCGCTTCGCCGAGCCGGTGGTGGGGCCCGTGGTGATCGGATCGCTGCGGTTCCTCGGCGTCGGTTTGTGCGTTCCGAACGACAAGCGTGCTATCCGGCACCATCCGAGCATCACTGTCGAGGAATCGTCGTGAGCGCTCCCCTGTCACCGAAGGACTTCCCCGGCTTCTTTGCGGAGCTCCACGACGGCAATCACCCCTTCGCGTGGCAAGCGGAGCTCGTGGCGCGCGCAGTCGAGACGGGCTCGTGGCCGTCGCAGATCGACGTCCCGACCGGGCTCGGCAAGACCGCGTTCATCGACGCGTTCGTGTTCCTCGCCGCCATCGATCCGTTGACCTTCGGGCGCCGATTGTTCTTCACGATCGATCGACGCGTCGTGGTCGACCAGGCGTACAGGCACGCGGAAGCGATCGCCCACGCGCTCGCCAACGCGCAGGAGGGCTCGCTCACCCACAGGATCGCCGAACGCATCAGGCCATTGGCCGCTGACGCCGTCGGCCGACCGTTGTGGGTGGAACGGATGCGTGGCGGCACGTACTGGCCCTGGCAGTGGGTCGACCGCGCCGACCGCGTTGCCGTGATCGTCGGCACAGCCGCCCAGATCGGGAGCCGCTTGTTGTTCCGCGGCTTCGGTGTGAGCGAGCATCGTCGGTCAATCGACGCGGCGCTCGTCGGCACCGACAGCGTCATCGTCGTCGACGAGGCACACATCGCGCGCCCGATGCTGCGCTCGTGCGCAGATGCGCTCGGGCTCGGCACCGGCGAAGTCGCCCGCGCTTCTCGTGTGATCTCGATGTCCGCAACGGTGCCCGGCGGCACACGCGACGGCTGGACGCAGCGGCTCGACGCGGCCAACGAGACCGCGACGGCACGGCGGCGGTTGTTCGCCAAGAAGCACCTCACGACCGCGACCGTGACACCGCCTTCGAAGGCCAAGGCAAACGCAGCAGTCGCGAGTGCTCTCGCAGAGCACGCCCAGCAGCTGCTCGACGAGGAGCACACAAGCATCGGCGTCTTCTGCAACACCCTGCAGCGCGCTCGACTCACGTTCGAGCTCCTGAGCAACGGCGAACACGGAGGAAGCGTTGCACTGCTGACCGGCCGGATGCGCGAGTTCGATCGCGATCGCTGGAACGCGAGCTGGCTGCCCCGGTTCGAGTCGGGTGCGCCACGGGCTCCCGACGCCGGACCTACCTTCCTCGTCGCGACGCAAGCGATCGAAGTGGGCGCCGACATCGACCTCGACGCGATCGTCACCGAGTCCGCGGCCCTCGACGCGCTGTTGCAACGCCTCGGGCGTCTGAACCGTCGGGGCCGCCCGATCGAGGGACGGGCCGTAGTCGTACACGACACGTCGGTAACGGACGATGATCCCGTCTACGGAGCGGCGCGCACCAAGACGTGGACCTGGCTGTCGACGCTCGCACCGCCTGCACCTGAAGGCGAGATCCTCGAGGGCATCGACGTCTCACCGGCGGCGGTGTCCGAGCTGCTCTCGACGCTCGCCGACGACGAACGCGCGGCGATGTCGTCCCCGCCGGTCACCGTTCCGCTCATGACGCCCCGCCGTCTGGCAACGCTGGCCCGTACCTCACCGGCCCCGGTGCCCGATCTGCCGGTGACGCCGTTCCTCTACGGGTTCGTCGACAGCGACGCGACGGTGACGGTCGTGTGGCGCACCGGGCTTCCCGCCGACGCGACCGAGCAGTGGCCGCAGGAGCTCGGACTCTGCCCCCCACGCCCCTTCGAGAGCATCGAGATGCCCCTGTCGGCAGTGAAGCGATGGCTCGCAGATCGCAGCGATGCCGATCAGTTCGCCGACACTGACGGCGCCGGCGTCCCGGAGCGGACCGAATCGTCACCCCCGCCGCCCCGGCCGGTCGCCGTGATGCGCGATGCGCCCGCGCGGGCCGAACGCGTCCGGGTGATCGACGCGAGCGACATCCGGCCCAACGACATCGTGATCGTTCCGTGCGAGTACGGCGGCCTCGACGAGTTCGGCTGGACCCCCCGGTCGAGGGACGCAACCGACATCGGCGATCTCCGTGACTGGCGCGGCCGGTGGACCATTCGGCTCGGGCCGAGCCTGCGCCGCCACCTGACCGAAGCCGAAACGGCGAAGCCGGTCACGGTGTCGCCCGACCTCGACGCGGTGCGATCCTTCCTCGCGATGGCCGATCCGAACGACCGCAGACGCGTCGACCCGAGCGCGTACCTCACGACATCGTTCGACGTGCTCGTCGGCATCTTGCGCGACGAAGAACGTGACCTGGCGGAGAAGCGCACTGCGGTCCGACAGTGGGCAGCATCAGTCCACGACGCCGGTGTGGTCGATGAACGACTGGAACCGGTGATCGATGCGCTGCGTGTGAATGCGCTGCAGTTGTCACTTGCAGAGGGGCTTCCGAGCGGGACAGCAGCCGTCGCCACGAGCACGTCGGTCGATCGCCACAAGAGCGCGAACCTCGATTTCGCGGAGGACGACACGCCGCACGGCTCGTCGGTCACTGGCAGGAGGATCCCGTTGGCAGTGCACCAAGAGGACGTCGCACGGCGAGCGCGCGCGATGGCCGAGCAACTCGCGCTACCAGAGCGCGTCGTGACCAGCATCGAGTACGCCGCACGCTGGCACGACGAGGGCAAGCGCGACCCGCGCTTCCAGGCGATGCTGCACGGCGGGAACCAGTTCGCGGCCGAGCTCGCACGGGAGCCGCTCGCGAAGTCGGGAATGGACCCCGCCGATCGTACGGCGTTCCGGATTGCGTGGCAGCGCAGCAAGTACCCGGCGGGGATGCGGCACGAGGCCCTGTCGTCGCAGATTCTACGGCGACAGCTCGAGGCGTTCCCGGATGACGCAATCGACGACGAGCTCGTCACCCACCTCGTGGCGTCGCACCACGGCCGCAGCCGGCCGCTGCTGCCGCCGGTCGTCGACGACGACCCGCAACTCGTCGACCGCGAGGGGCTCGGGACGTTCGACACCAGCCAGACGATCGACTGGGAGGCGCCCCGACGCTTCGCGTCCCTCAACGAGCGCTACGGCTGCTGGGGCGTCGCGCTGTGCGAAGCGATCCTCCGGTTGGCCGACCAGAACGCGTCGGCCGCGCCCGACCTCGGAGGTGACGATGAGTGCACCTCTTGAGCTGCCCGCGATGTTGGGCACCGATCCGCTCGGCTTCCTCGCCGGCCTGGGTACGTTCCGGTTGCTCGTCGACCATCACGACGCGGACACACGACTGTCGTGGAGTCGCGTCACGGGGACGGCCGCGCTGCACACCGACCTGCCGTCGCTCGACGCGCTCGGTGCACTCCTCGTCGAGGTCGCGGAGGCGATCACCGACGACGCGGTGCTTCCCGGTGTCGCAGGTGGGTTCCCGTATCCGCGACGCGGCAACAGCGGGCCAGATCCCATGCGACCACCGCGCGACGGCTACCGCGACTTCGCCGCGGATGCGGAGCGGCGATTCGGTCGCGAGGCGCAGCGGTGGCTCGAGGTGATCACGACCGACCTGGCCGCCGACAACGAGGGCAAGGCCGCGCTCACTCCCTGGATGGCCCCGTCGGGGAAGCAAACGGTCTCGACGTTTTTCGCGAAGCCGCTCGAGCTGATCCGCGAGAACGCTGCGTTGCTGGCCGAGAGCACGACCGACTGGCCGCGGATCGCGGATTACACGGGTGAGTATCTCGACCACCGCGCGGTGAACGATGCAGCAGCGACCGCCGACGGCGAATCCACTGAGCTCGGTGCGCCGGGTCCGACCTGGCTCGCGGCGATGGCACTCCCGTTGCTCCGGCTCTCTGGGTCGGGCACCGAGGTCGGCGGCACGCTCTGGCACACTGTCCACGACGACGGCCGCCGCGCGCGGCGGGTCGCGATCTGGCCGCTGTGGGAACCGGCCCTCGACGTCGATGCGGTGCAGGTGCTGCTGGAACACCCGCTGCTCCGACCGCGCGAGGAGCGGATCCCGGAGGTCAACGACGAGCTGCGGGTGCTCGGGGTGTTCAGGATCTGCGCGGCTGCGCGCCGGCCGCTCCAGGGACGGAAGTCCGCTGGGGTCCTGGCACCGGTGACCGGCAGGTAGTGCCCCGCTCGTCCACGAGCATCTCGTCGGCGATGCCGAGACGATCTCGTTGTCCCCGAGGCGCCGTACACTCGCGACCGCGCCGGCTGAGACGGCAGCCGCGATCAAGTACGACCGATCAGTGGGCCGCTGGCCATCGTGGCGCTCGGCCACTACGAGCTGGGCCTCTCCGGACCGATCGACACGGCGGCGAACCGCTCGTCATGACCTCGCGACCGCTCCGATGGACCTCGGGGCCTGCGGTACTCAGGCCGGTGCGGCGCGCTCACCCGCCGGCGACGACGAGCTGCGCCTCCATCCCGCCGGCACGGTGGCCCTCGATCGTGCAGAACACCGTGTAGCTGCCGGGGGAGAGGCCCGTCACGTCGAGCTCCACGGCCTGACCGCCGTCGAGGACCGGGGTCACCGGCCCGCCCTCGACCGCGAGGTTGTGGGGCGCGACGCCAGGTTCACCACCGCGACCGGCCTTCCCGCCTCGACCTCGAGGTCGCCGCGCACGAACATCTCGCCGAGTTCGACGATCGGAGCACCGGACGCGGCCGCCTCGTCGGCCGACAGTGTCCTCGGTGCGGGCGCGTCGCCCTCGACGACCACGAGGGCCAGCGCCCAGGCCGCGAGCACCAGACCACCCGCGACGACCACGGCGGCGAGCGCGCCGACGACGTCGGGGCGGCGGGCGCGGGTGCCGGAGGCCGGGCCACCTCAGTGCGCCGCCCCGCCGGCCGACGTCGGGGTCACCGGCCGGCCGTCGGCACCGATCACGGGCGTGGGCGCGTCGGGCTGACCGTCACCGACCTGGAACAGGCCGAGGGCGCCCTTGCCACGTTCGCGAACTTGTGGGTCACGATCGGGTACATGCCCTCCTCGTCGAGGGTGAACTCGACGAACCCGCCCTGCATGGGCTGGAGATCGAGGGCCTGCGCTCCTCCGCGCGCGTCGTCGGGGCGCAGGCGGTACTCGCCCTCCTTGAAGACCGTGTCGAACACCGTGCCGACGACGAGGAACGACGAGTTCTCCGACGGTCCGTCGTCGAGCACCCACGCGCGCACTCGCTCGCCGACGCCGACCTGGATCGGGCGGTCGCGGTACTGGTTCACGACGCCGTTGAACACGACCGCGTCCCACTCCTCGTTCGCCATCTGTTCCGGGGTCGCCACCTTCACCGCCGGCCTGCCGTACAGCTCCGACTGCACGAACACGAACTCGTGGTCGACGGGCGGCAGGCCGGGCGGGTCGACGACGATCGCGCCGTACATGCCGAGCCCGATGTGGTGCAGCGCCGGTGCCGTACCGCAGTGATGAAGATGCTGGTGTGCTTCGCCTCGAACTCGTACACGAGCGACTCGCCCGGCCGGATCGTGCGCATCTCGTCGTTCCACGCGACCTTGCGCGCGTGGAAGTCGATCGAGTGCGGCAGCTCGCGGTCGTTGGTGAGGCGGGTGCGGAAGACGTCGCCGACCTTGCCCCGCAGGGTCGGCCCCGGGACCTGATTGTCGAACGTCCACGTCACCTGCCGCACACCCGGGGCCATCTCGAGCTCGACCTCGGTGGCCCGCATCTCGACCTCATGGACGGTCGCGCCGGGCGTCGGGTGCAGCGGCGGGTCGCGGGCCTCGAACGCATCGCCCCACGCGGCGCGCGGGCACGCGGGGTCGTGAGCGATGCGCGGGGCCGGAGCGGCCCGACACTCGCTGCCGAACCCTCGCGGTGACCACTCACTTGCGGCTGGCCACGGGACACCGACCGTGTCCCCGCACGGTCAGCGGCGCGTGAGCACCGCGACGAGGCGCTCGTAGCGCGGGTCCGCGTCGCCGGTGACCCGGCCCACCCACCGCAGCGCCTCCGCCACGTCGATCTCGGCACCGGCCGCGAGCATCGCCTCGACGTCGACCCAGTCGCGCGGGCGGTCGAACACGGCCTTGCACACCACGAGGTGCGCCGCCGACAGGATCGGGATGGTGGTCGGCCCGAACGGGACGGTGCGGGTCGCGGCCGCGGCCGCGGCGTGGAAGCGGTCGTAGGCGAAGAAGAGGTCGATCGGCGTCGCGTCCCATATGACCCGCGCCTGCCCGTCGCGCCGCACGAGCTCGCGCACCGACGGGTCGTCACTCGCGGCACCAAGGGCCGCGAGCGGGCCGGCGACGTCGTCGTAGCGGTCGGGCGGGACGAAGACGTTCAGGTCGACGTCGACCGTCGCGCGCGGCTCCGCGTAGTACGCGAGGGCGAGCGCGCCGCCGAACGCGTGCGGAACGGCGTGCAGCGACTCGTGGATCGCGACGATCCGCTCGGCCAGCGTCAGCTGGGTCACGTCGAGACCAGGCGCGGCGCGTGCAGCCTGGTCGACCGCGGCACCGGGGCGATCGCGTCGACCAGCGAGAGCACGTCGAGCAGGCGGCGGGCGCGCTCGGCGTCGTCGCGCGCGGGCGGGACGTCGGGGCCGGGCCGCCGCGCGTCGAGCACGACCCGCTCCCCGGCGGCCTCGACCAGGCGGCGCAGGGTGCCGAGGCTCGGGTCGCGCCGGCCGTGCTCGTAGGCGGAGACGACGGGTTGGGTCGTCCCCGCGCGGCGTGCGAGCTCACGCTGGGTCAGCCCGTTGCGGCGGCGGACCGCCCGGATCAGCGCCGGCGGCGTGGTCACCCCCCGAGCATATCGAATCGTCTATGTCTCGGGGGTCGGCCGGCGGCCGGGTTTGCGGCGAGGCCCTCAGCGGAAGTCGCGCGACCGCAGGCCGGCCGCGAGGCTGATCGGCAGCCGGGTGATGCGCCCGGCGACCAGGTTGACGACCCCCTGGTGGCGCTCGAGCACCCCGCGCACGCGCAGCGCGGGCGAGCTGCGGGCCACGATCCGAAAGCGCGACCACACCCCCTTCGTGCAGATCACGTTGACGAGGCCCGTCTCGTCCTCGAGGTTGAGGAACACCGTGCCCTTCGCGGTCGCCGGTTGCTGGCGGTGGGTCACGATCCCCGCGACCTCGACGACCGACCGGTCGGGCAGCACGCGCAGGTCGGCGGCGGTCACGACCCCCTGGCGGGCGAGCTCCTCGCGCACGAACTCGGTGGGGTGCTTCCCGACCGAGATGCCGGTGGCCCACAGGTCGGCCGCCACCGTCTCGGGCTCGGTCATCCCCGGCAGTTGCGGCGCCTCCGTGCCGGTGGTCACGCCGGGCAGCGTCTCCACGACCGTGCCGTCGCGCCGCACGAGCGGGCGGGCGGCGCCGGCCGCGCCCGCGGCCCACAGCGCGGCGCGCCGCGACTGGCCGAAGCACTGCTCGAACGCCCCGGCGGTGGCGAGCGCCTCGACCTGGTCGACGGTCGCGCCCGTGCGGCGCACGAAGTCCTCGAGGTCGGCGAACGGCCGGACCGCGCGCTCGTCGTCGATCCGGTCGAGCAGCGCGTCGTGCAGCCCGCGCACGGCCCGCAACCCGAGCCGGACCGCGAGGTGCGACGGCTCGGCGTGGAAGCCGCGCCACGGCCGGCCGACCGGCTCGACGTCGTCGGTGCGGGGCTCGAGGGTCGCGTCCCGGCGGGAGCGCGCGAGGTCGGGCCCGAGCACCTGCACACCGTGGCGGCGCGCGTCGCGCACGATCGTGTGCGGCGAGTAGAAGCCCATCGGTTGCGCGTTCAGCAGCGCCGCCGCGAACTCCGCCGGGTAGTGGTACTTGACCCACGCGCTCGCGTACACGAGGTAGGCGAAGCTCACCGAGTGGCTCTCGGGGAACCCGAAGTCGGCGAACGCCTGCAGCTTCTCGTAGATCAGGGCCGCGGTCGGCCCGTCGATGCCGCGCTCGGCCATCCCGCGCAGGAGCCGGTCCCGCATCCGCTCCATGCGCGCGTGCGAGCGCTTCGAGCCCATCGCCTGGCGGAGCTGGTCGGCCTCCGCCGCGCTGAACCCCGCGCAGTCGACCGCGAGCTGCATGAGCTGCTCCTGGAACAGCGGCACCCCCAGCGTCTTCTCCAGCGCCGGCCTCGTGAGCGGGTGCGGGATAGGTGACCTCCTCCTCCCCGTTGCGGCGGCGCAGGTACGGGTGCACCGAACCGCCCTGGATCGGGCCGGGCCGGATCAGCGCGACCTCCACGACGAGGTCGTAGAAGCACCGCGGCCGCAGGCGCGGCAGGGTCGCCATCTGCGCACGGCTCTCGACCTGGAAGACGCCGACGGTGTCGGCCGCGCACAACAGGTCGTAGACCTCGTCCTCCTGGGGGATCGTCGCGAGGTCGACGTCGACACCCTCGTGCTCGCGGATCAGGTCGACCGCGAGGTGCAGCATCGTGAGCATGCCCAGGCCGAGCAGGTCGAACTTGACGAGCCCCGCGGCCGCGCAGTCGTCCTTGTCCCACTGGAGCACCGAGCGGCCCTCCATGCGCGCCCACTCGACCGGGCAGTACTCGACGAGCGGCCGGTCGGCCATCACCATGCCGCCGGAGTGGATGCCGAGGTGGCGCGGGAAGTCGATCACCTCGGACGCGAGCGCGAGCGCGAGCGGCGGGATCGGCGGCGGCCGGGTGGCGGCGGGATCCGCGGCGTCGGGTTCGAGGGCGTCGATCACCGCGCCGTCGCGCCACGCGTCGCGCGCGGTCCGCTCGAACCGCCGCACCGCGCGCGCCGCCCGGCCCCCCGGCCGGAGGGGGGTCCCGGTGGTGGTGGCCGCGGCCGCGGCGCGGTCGTCCCCGGGCGCGAGCGTGGCGGTGAGCTCCGCGAACGCCTCGGGGCCCGCCGCCCAGCGGTCGACCCACTTGCCGAGCGCGTCGGCCCGGCCGGGCGGGAGCCCGACCGCCTTGGCCATCTCGCGCAACGCGCTGCGCGGGCGGTAGGTCACCACGTTCGCGACCTGCGCGGCGCGCTCGCGCCCGTGGCGCTCGTACACGTACTGGATGACCTCCTCGCGGCGCTGGTGCTCGATGTCGAGGTCGATGTCGGGCGGGCCCTCGCGCTCGGGCGACAGGAACCGCTCGAACAGCAGGCCGAGCGAGACGGCGTCGGCCTTGGTGACGCCGAGCGCGTAGCAGACCGCGCTGTTGGCCGCGCTCCCGCGGCCCTGGCAGTAGATGTCGCTGCGGCGACAGAACTCGACGATGTCGTGCAGCACGAGGAAGTACCCGGGGAACCCGAGCTGCTCGATCACCGCCAGCTCGTGGTCGATCTGGCGCATCGCCTCGGCGTGGCGCGGGTGGGTCGGCGGGTAGTGGACGGCCGCGCCGCGCCGCACGAGCTCGCGCAGCCACGACATCTCCGTGTGGCCGTCGGGGACCGGGTGGTCGGGCAGGCGCGGCGCCGCGAGCCGCAGGTCGAACGCGCACGTGCGGGCGATCTCGACCGTGCGCTCGACCGCACCCGGCCAGCGCGCGAACCGGCGCGTCTGCTCGGCGGGCGAACGGAGGTGGGCGAACGGCGCCGCGGGCAACCAGCCGTCGATCTCGTCGAGCGACCGGCGGGCACGCACCGCGGCGAGCGCGGTCGCGAGCGGGCGGCGCGCCGGGGTCGCGTAGTGGACGTTGTTGGTCGCGACCACCTCGACCCCGGCGCGCACCGCCACCTGCGCGAGCGCGTCGTTGCGGTGCCGGTCGAGCGGGTCGCCGTGGTCCCACAGCTCGACGAGGACGCGGTCACGGCCGAACGCGTCGACGAGCCCGCGCAGGGCGCGCTCCGCCGCGGCCGGGCCGTCGCGCTGGAGCGCGGCCGGCACCGGGCCCTTGCGGCAGCCGGTGAGCACGAACCAGTGGTCGTTGCCGGGGCTTCGGGCCGTGGCCGTGCACGGGGGCCGCCGCCGCGTCGGCGAGCTGCGCGAGCGTCGTGCGCGGCGCGCCCTTCTCCCCCGCGAGCTGCGCGGCGCTGATCGCGCGCGCGAGCCGCGCGTACCCGAGCGGCCCCTCGGCGAGCACCACGAGGTGCGTGCCGGGCGGGTCGGCGCGACCGCTGCGGAGGGCGGCGGGGCGCGTCGAGCGTCAGCTCCGCGCCGAACACCGTGGGCAGGCCGACCTCGCGGGCGACGCCGGCGAAGCGCACCGCGCCGTAGAAGCCGTCGTGGTCGGTGAGCGCCAGCGCCGCCAGCCCCAGGCGCGCGGCCTCCTCGACCAGCTCCTCGGGGTGGCTGGCCCCGTCGAGGAACGAGAAGTTGGAGTGGCAGTGCAGCTCGGCGTACGACGGCTCCACCGGGGCCCCTCTCCGCACGGGCCCGCCACGGTACCGAACACGTGTTCGATGCGCCAGAGCGCGACACTGCCCGCGGAGATGCCCGCAAGGGTGTCGGCGGCGTACGCGATCAGCCGGGAGGCCCGGCGGCGGGCGGGGCTCGACCAACGGGCACTCGCCGCGCGTGCCGGCGTCTCACCCTCCACCGTCGCCCGCGTCGAGCGGGGACGCATGGAGCCGACCCTCGAGCTGCTGAACCGTCTCGTCGAGGCCTGCGGCTACGAGCTCCGGATCCGGATCACCGAGATCGACTGGGCCGGGCGCGTCGAGTGGGGCCACCTCACGTTCGAGGAACGGCTCGCGGCCGTACGCTCGGCGAGCGAACTGGCGGCCTCGTGGCGATGAGCGCCTGGACCTCCCGGGTCCGGCCGCTCGACGCGCCGCGCATCTTCACCACGCTCGCTGAGCCTCCTCAGTCGTAGAGCGCCTCGACCCCGGCCGCGCCGCGCTCGACCGCGACGAGGCACGCGACGTCGCCGGCGGCCGCGGTGGCCACCACCACCTGCCACAGCGCGCGCCGCCGGCGCGCCCGCGGGTCCCACCAGCGCACGTCGTGGGCCCAGGGCCCCGCCCACGCGCGCACGGGGCCGCCGCCGCCGGGCAGGACCGCGCTGCGCAGCGTCGCGGGGGCCGCGGACTGCTCGCCCCGGCCCCCCACCGTCACCGGCCGGCCCGCGGCGTCGAGGAGCTGCGCCGCGACCGGCGGGACGAACACCCGCGCCGGGTACGGGGGCGGCAGCGCGCCCGGCCAGCCCGGCGCCTCCGCGCCGCCCGGCACCGGGGTCCCGGCCGCCGGCGGCCGCTCGGGCTCGCGCGGCTCGCCCCAGGGCACCCACCGCACCTGCTCGGCCGGGGTGCGCCCGCCCTGCACGACCGCGGTGACGACCGCCTCGGGGCCGAGCATCCCCTGCACGCGCGCGAGCACCCGGTCGGCGCGGTCGCGCGCGGCCTGGTCGCCGCCCCAGAACCCGAGCTGGCGGCCGCCGGCCGGGACGACCTCGTCGGGCACGAGCCGCAACCCGGTCAGCCCGCCCGTGGTGTCGTCGACCCCCTCGGCCCCCTCGCCGCGCGGGCCGCCGGCCGCGGCGAGCCAGCCGTCGAGCTGCCAGCGCACGCGCTCGGCGAGCGCCGCCGGCGTCAGCGCGCCGTCGTGCCGCCAGCAGCGCGCGAGCCGCTCGCCGTGCTCGGTCTCCGCCTCCACGACCACCCGCGTGCACGCGAGGCCCCGTGCCGAGAGCCGGGCGAGCAGCCGGTCGGCGAGGCCCTTGGCGGCGAAGGCGGCGACGTCGACGCGCGCGGCCGGCGGGTCGAGCACGACGTGCTCGACGAGATCGGGCGGCGGCGTGACGAGCACCGGCGGCCCGGCGTCCTCGCCGCGGGCGAGCCGGTGGAACCCCTCTCCCGGTGCGCCGAAGCGCGCGACGACCGCACCGCGCGAGAGCGCGGCGACGTCGCCCACCGTGCGCAGCCCGAGCCGCACCAGGAGCTGCGCCCGCCCGTCCCCGCCGCCGTCGTCGTCGCCGAACAGCACCGCCACCGGCCACGGCGCGAGGAACGCGGCCGACCCGCCGGGGGGCACGACCGCGTCGCGGCGGGCGGCGAGCGCGGCCGCGAACACCCCGTCCGCGATGCCGACGCGCACGTCGCCCGCACCCCCGAGCACCGCCGAGACGCCGGCGCGCACGCGTGCGGCGAGCGCGTCATCACCCCCGAAGTAGCGGGACGGCCCCCGCGTCGGGAACGAGCACCGGCCCGGCCGGTCGAGCACGACGCGGGGCGTGATCCGCTCGACGGCCCGGGCGACGGCCTCGAACGCGCGCGCCTCGAGCGCCGGGTCGGCGTCGACGACGACGGCGGCCGGGCACCGGGCCTCGGCCTCGCGCCGGCGCATCCCGCGCCGCACCCCCTCCGCGCGGGCCTCGGCCGACGCGGCGCGCACGACGTCGCGGGCCCCCACCCGTTCGCGCACGACGACCGGCACCCCCACCAGGGCCGGGGTGCGGCGGCGGTGCGCGACCACCGGCCAGTCGGGGCACCACACGCAGCAGGTGCGCGTCGCGGCCACCGCCCGTCCCGTCATCCCGCGGCCGCGTGCAGCCGCACCGGCGCGGGCGTGCCGTGCACCTCCACGCGCGCGTGCAGGCCACGCGCGTGCAGCAGGCCGCTCGCCGTGCGCGCCCACGCGCCCGCCTCCGTGTGCAGGCGCACCGCGGCCTCGACCGGCCACGGTCCCGTGACGACGAGCACCGCGGCGCGCTCGCGGGCGCGCGCCACCAGCCGGCGGGCGTCGCCCGGCCGCAGCCGCGGCGGCACGGACGCGGCGACGAGCGCGACGCCGTCGAGCAGGGCGGCCACCACGGCCGGCCAGCGGTCGGCGGGGACGTGGCGCACGACCGCGCACCGGTCGAGGTCGACCCCGGCCGCGGCCGCCGCGAGCGCCCCCAGCGTGCCCGGCGGGTCGACGACGGCGGCCCACTCCCCCGCGGCGGTCGCCGCGGCCGCGAGCGCCAGCGCGGCCGTCGTGACGCCCGTGCCGGGCGGGCCGTCGACGGCGACCGTGGCGCCGCGCCGGATCCCCCCGCCCGGGACGAGCCCGGCGAGCGGGCCGGTGACCCGCAGGGCACGCGCCCCCGCGGCGACCGCGGGACGGACGCGCGCGGCGAGGTCCCGCACCACCGGCCCGGCCCCGGCCGGCCCGCGTCCCTCCGCCCCGGCCATGGCCCGACGGTACCGAACACGTGTTCGGTACCGCAAGGGCGGGGCGACGGCTACTGGACGGGTGACGGCCTCGGCTCGACGCCGCGCGCCTCGAAGGACCAGCCGGCGTCCGCGCCGTAGAACTCGAAGAGGTGCGCGATCGTGCGCTCGGCCGCCGGCTCGAGCTCCGCCCACCGCTCGGCGGGCGCCTCGACGGTGACGACGTTGGAGTACACGGTCACGGCCCGGGCGCCGAGCCCGAACAGCCGCCGCGCGAGCACGTCGGGGGGGCGGTCGCCCGCCGCGTCGGCCGGCGAGCGGTACGTCTCGATCTGCATCCCGGTGAGCGAGCGGTTGCAGTCGAAGAACCGCACCTCGGGGCGCGCGCCCGGGCGGGTGGTGACGGTGATCGGCTGGCCCATCGGCCGCCGATGCTACCCACCACCGCCCGTCGGGTCGCACGGCGCGGGGCGCGTCGCTGCGGCCCGCGAGGTCCGCGGGGCGGCGCCGGGAGGGCCGTACGCTGACCGGCGCCGATGGACGACGCCGCGCCCCCCGACCCGACGGCCGCGAGCGGACGCATGCCGCCGTGGGTCCCGAAGGCGATCGTGCTCTTCTGGCTCGGCTTCGTCGCCGTCGAGCTCGTCGAGGGCCTCCTCGTCGCCCTGCGGACGCTGCTGCTCGCGCTGACCGTGGCGCTGTTCCTCTCGTTCGCCATGGAACCCGCGGTGAACGCGCTCGCCCGCCGGGGATGGCGGCGCGGCAGCGCGACGGGGCTCGTGTTCGTGGCCACCCTCCTGATCCTCGGGGTGTTCGTCTTCGCGATCGGCTCGCTGGTCGTCGGCCAGGTCCGGAACTTCGTCGACGAGGCGCCCCGCTACGTCCAGGACCTCGAGGACTGGATCAACGACACCTTCGACGCCGACGTCGACTTCGACGACCTCGCCGACGAGCTCGACGACCCGCAGGGGCCGGCGCGCCGCTTCGTCGAGGACCTCGCGGGCGACGCGCTCAAGGCCGGGCTGACCGCCGTCGCCGTCCTGTTCCAGGTGCTGACGATCGGCCTGTTCACCTTCTACCTCGTCGCCGACGGGCCCCGGTTGCGCCGCACGATCTGCTCGCTGCTGCGGCCGGACCGCCAGCAGGTGGTGCTGCGGGCGTGGGAGCTCGCGATCGGCAAGACCGGCGGCTACCTCTACTCCCGGCTGATCCTCGCCGGGCTGTCGGGGGTCTTCCACTGGGTCGTGCTCGCGATCATGGACGTGCCCTACGCGCTCGCGCTCGCGCTGTGGGTCGGCGTCGTGTCGCAATTCATCCCGGTGGTCGGCACCTACCTCGCAGGGGCGCTGGCCGTGCTCGTCGCCGCCCTGAACGAGCCGGTCGACGGCGCCGTGGTGCTCGCGTTCGTCGTCGTGTACCAGCAGGTCGAGAACTACGTCCTCGCGCCGCGGGTGACCGCGCAGACGATGTCGCTGCACGCCGCGGTCGCCTTCGGTGCGGTGATCGCGGGGGCGGCGGTGCTCGGGCCGATCGGCGCGCTGCTCGCGCTGCCCGCCGCCGCCGTCGTGCAGGCGTTCGTGTCGGAGCTCGGCGAGCGCCACGAGGTCGTCGAGTCGCACCTCACGGCCGAGCCCGGGCCGCGCCGCGCCCGGCGCCGCCGTCAGCGCGGCGGGTCGGGCGGGCGCGAGGCGCTCGGCGCCCGCGACGAGCGGTAGCCCCGCACCAGCCGGATCAGGGCGTTCGTGGACGGGTCGTGCGCGAGGGCCGGCTCGTCCCCGGCCGTGAGCTCGCCGGCGATGCCCGACGCGAGCCGCTTGCCGAGCTCGACGCCCCACTGGTCGAAGGCGTCGACGTCCCAGAGGATGCCGAGCGCGGCGACCTTGTGCTCGTAGGCGGCGAGGAGGGCCCCGACCGCGCGCGGGGTGCACCGTTCGGCGAGCAGCGTCGTCGTCGGGCGGTTGCCGGGCATGACGCGGTGCGGCGGCAGCGCCGGGTCGTCGGTGCCGAACGCGAGGGCCTCGGCCTGCGCGAGCAGGTTGGCGACGAGCAGGTCGTGGTGCCCCGGGGGGTCGAGGCCCGGCTGGGCGCGGGCGAAACCGATCAGGTCGACCGGCACCAGCGCCGTCCCCTGGTGGAGGAGCTGGAAGTACGCGTGCTGCGCGTTGGTGCCCGGCGACCCCCACACGACCGCGCCGGTCTCCGTGTCGACGGGCGTGCCGTCGAGCCGCACCCGCTTGCCGAGGCTCTCCATCTCGAGCTGCTGCAGGTGGGCCGGGAGCCGTTCGAGCACCTGCGCGTACGGGACGACCGCGTGCGACTGCGCGCCGAGGTGCTCGCGGTACCAATAGGAGAGCAGCGCCATCGTGACCGGCAGGTTCTCCTCGGGCGGGGCACCGCGGAAGTGCTCGTCCATCTCGTGGGCGCCGGCGAGCAGCTCCCGGAACCGCTCGGGGCCGAGCACCACCGCGACGGCGAGCCCGATCGCGGACCACAGCGAGAACCGCCCGCCGACCCAGTCCCAGAACTCGAACACGTTCGCGGGATCGATCCCGAACTGCGCGACGGCCTCGCGGTTCGTGGAGACGGCGACGAAGTGGTCGGTGACGGCGTCGGCGCCGAGCGCGTCGACCACCCAGGCGCGGGCGGTGCGGGCGTTGGTCATCGTCTCGACGGTCGTGAAGGTCTTCGACGCGACGACGAACAGCGTCCGCGCCGGGTCGAGCCCGCGCAGCACCGACGCGAGCGCGGCGCCGTCGACGTTCGCGACGAAGTGGGCGCGCAGGCCGGGCGCCGCGTACGCGCGCAGCGCCTCGTACACGGTGGCGGGCCCGAGGTCGCTGCCGCCGATGCCGAGGTTCACGACGTCGGTGATCCGCGCCTGCGAGCGCACCCGGGCCGCGAAGGCCTCCACCCGGTCGAGCACCTCGTGGACCTGCGCGACCACGTCGACGCCGTCGACGACGAGCGAGCGGCCCTTCGGCATGCGCAGCGCGACGTGCAGCGCCGCGCGGTCCTCGGTCACGTTGACGCGCTCGCCCCGGAACATCGCGGCGACCCGCTCGGGCAGCGACCGCGCCCGCGCGAGCGCGGCGAGCAGGCGCATCGTCTCGGGGGTCACCCGGTGCTTCGAGAAGTCGCAGTACCAGCCGGCGACCTCCAGGTGCATGCGCTCCGCCCGCCCCGGGTCGGCGGCGAACAGCTCGCGCAGGTGCCGCGGCCCGACCTCGCGTGCGTGCGCCGCGAGGGCCTGCCGGGCCGCGTCGACGCCGGGCACGGCCCTAGAACAGCCGGGGGTGGCGCTCGTGGCGCGGGAGCCCACCCCAGAGGCTCGACTCCATGAAGACCCACGACCGGCGGTGGATCGCGGACGGGCCGTACGCGGCGAGCGCGCAGCGGTGCGCGGGTGCCGGGTAGCCGCGGTTCGACTCGAAGCCGTAGTGCGGGAAGTGCTCGGCCTCCTCGGCCATGAGGGCGTCGCGGGCGACCTTCGCGACGACCGACGCCGCCGCCACCGACAGGACGGTCTGGTCGCCCCTGACCACGGTGTGCACGCGGCCCGGCATGCGCAGGTAGTCGTGCTTGCCGTCGAGGACGATCCGGTCGGGGACGAAGCCCTGCGCGTCGAGCTGCGCGAGCGCGCGCCGCGCCGCGACCCGCAGCGCCTCCGTCATCCCGAGGTCGTCGCACTCCTCGTGCGAGGCGTGGCCGAGCCCGATCGCCCGCGCCCACGACCGGACCCGCGCCGCGCACCGCTCGCGCTCGACGGGCGTGAGCAGCTTCGAGTCGCGCACGCCGCGCAGGTGCTCGGGGGGCGCGACGAGCGCGCACACGGTGACGGGCCCGGCCCACGAGCCCCGGCCCACCTCGTCGATGCCGACGACGACCCGGTCGCCCTCGGCCCAGCGGGCGCGCTCCCACCGCAGGGTCGGGTACGGGCCGGTCACGCGCGCGGACCCTAGCGCGGCGGGCGGCGCTCGCCGCGGTCCCGCGCCGGGCGTACATTGGCGGCGATGGAGCCGGGCACCCGGGTCGAAGTGCGCTCCCGCTTCGATCGACGGTGGAGCCGCGGGTTCGAGGTGACCGAGGTCGTCGACAACGGCGGGAACCGCCGCTACCGCATCCGCCGCCGCTCCGACGGGTCGCTGCTGCCCGTCCTGTTCGGGCCCGACGAGTTGCGCGAGGAACGCCGCAACCCGATGTGGTGGGTCTAGGTCCCCGACGCGGGCGGAGGCGCCCCGCCGTCGCGCAGCGCGGCGATGAGCTCCTCGACGTCGATCGCCTGCAGCGTCGTCGTGCGCATGGTGCCGCGCGCCGCGAGCATGATCGCCGCCTTCGCCATCGTGCGCTCGTCGGGCGCCTCGATCACGTTGAGGAAGTCGTACTGGCCCATCAGCGCGTACTGCGCCTTCACCCGCAGGCCGAGCGACTCGACCTCCTCGCGGACCTGCACGATGCGTTCGGGGTGCTCGCGCACCGTCTGCCAGCCGTCGGGGCCGAGCGTGCTGAGCATGACGTAGGTCGGCACGCGCCGGAGCCTATTCGAGCCGGGCGATGTTGTCGGCCTCCGACGGGTCGGGGTCGGTGCCGAACCAGGCGTCGAGCATCTCGTGCGCGACCGGCGGGCTCGTGAGGCGCAGGCTCATCACGAGCACGTTCGCGTCGTTCCAGCGGCGGGCGCCGGCGGCGGTCGCCGCGTCGGTGCACAGCGCGGCGCGCACGCCCCGCACCTTGTTGGCGGCGATCGACGCGCCGGTCCCCGTCCAGCAGAACAGGACGCCCGTGTCCGCCTCCCCCGAGGCCACCAGCTCGCCAACACGCCGGCCGACCTCCGCCCACTGCTCCCCGCCGCCGCCGGGCGGGCCGACGAGGACGAGCCGGGCACCCCGCGCCTCGAGGTCCTCGCGCACCGCGTCGGTCAGCGCGGTCCGTTCGTCCGAGCCGAACGCGACGGTGAGGGCCATCGCACCCACGTTACGCGTCGGCGCACCCGGGTGGCGGCGGGCGGCGGATCGGCCGTGACGTCGCGCGCCGCGCCGGTCCCCGGATCGACCCGGTCCGCGACCAGCGCCGCGACGGCGCGCGCGGTCGCCTCGTCGAGCCCGAGGCGCGCGACGGTGCGGCGGGCGATCGCGGGTGCGTCGGGGCCGCCGCCGCAGACGTCGCACACGAGCGCGGCGAGCAGCACCTCGTCGGACGGGACCGGGCCGTCGGGGCGCGCGCGGACCCCCTCCTGCAGCGCCTCGAGGCGCGGCATGCGCAGCGCGCGCAGCGGGTCGAGGTCGATCGCGGCCCGGGTCCGCCGGGCGAGCGCGTCGTCGATCTCGGGCAGCGCCGCGTGGAGCACCCCGGAGGCGCGCAGCAGGCGCCACGACCGCGGCCCGCCCTCGAGGAGGAGCCGCCACAGCTCGGCGCGCGACGCGTCGTCCCAGCGGCGCGGCCCGGGCGGCAGGTCCGCCAGCCAGGCGAGCAGGTCGTCGCCCGGCTCCTCGCGCTCGCACCGGCGCGCGGCCCGCAAGGCCGTCGCGAGCGCGTCGTCGCGGCCGGGCTCGCCCGCGAGCCGCAGCCGCCCCTCGCCGTCGCGCACCAGCAGCGGCTGGTCGCGTGAGCCGGGGCCGCGCGACCGCAACCGGTCGTACCGCCACCGCAGCAACGGTGGCGTCACGACAGTGGTGCACAGCACGACCAGGACGAGCGCGCCGTACACGTCCTGGCCGAACACCCCGCGCTGCAGGCCGATCGCCGCGAACACGAGCCCGACCTCGCCACGGGGGACCATGCCGATGCCGACGAGGAGCCGGTCGGCGCGCGTGCCGATCAGGCCGGCCGCGCTCGCCAGCTTCCCCGCCACGGCGACGGCCAGCAGCGCGGCCGCCATCGCCGCCGCCCCGGGCTCGAGCACCGCCGAGAGGTCCGCGTCGATCCCGATCTGCAGGAAGAACACCGGGATCAGCAGGTGGCCGACCGGCGCGATCTCGGTGCGGACCCGCTCGGCCGCGGGCGTGCGCGCGAGCGCGATGCCGGCGATGAACGCGCCGATGATCGGCGCCAGCTCCGCGGCGTGGGCGAGCTCCGCGAGCGCGAGCGTGAACCCGAGGGCGAGCGCGACGAGCGTCCCGGCGGAGCGGCTGTGCCGGCGGATCACGCCGAACAGCGGCGGCGCGACCCGCACCGCGACGAGGCCCGCGACGACCACGAACCCGAGCGCGAGCGCGACGACCGACACGACGGGACCGGGCGTCAGGCCCGATTCGGCGACCGCCCGCACGACCACGGTGAGGATCACGAGCCCGACGACGTCGTCGACGACCGCCGCACCCAGCACGGTGCGCGCCTCGGCGGTGCCCAGTGCCCGCAGGTCGCCCAGCACGCGCGCGGTGATGCCGACGCTGGTCGCGGTCAGGGCCGCGCCGACGAAGACGGCGGTCCCGGCGTCGAGGCCGAGCGCGAGGCCGACGCCGAGCCCACCCGCCATCGGCACGACGACCCCCACCAGCGCGACGGCGACCGCCGCCCGCCCGACCGACCGCATGCCGGCCGGGTCGGTCTCGAGGCCCACCTGCAGCAGCAGGAGGATCACCCCCAGCTCGGCGAGCGTGTGCAGGACGTCGCCGGGGGCGACGAGGCCGAGCACCGTCGGCCCGACGAGCACCCCCGCGACGATCTCGCCGACCACGGCCGGCACGCCGACGCGCTCCGACACCTCGGCCGCGACCTTCGCGGCGACGAGGACGACGAGGACGTCGATCAGGACCGCGTCGACGTCCACCGGCCGTGCCCCGCTGCGATGCGGCGGTGGGCCGCCGGCGGCCGGTGGTCGTCGCACACGGGTGAGCGCCTCACCGCACCACCGGCCGCCGGACGCCTCCTGCGGGGTCCGCCCCCTCCGCGGCTCCCCCGACCGTCACGCACACCCCCTCACCCGCCGGGCGGCGCCCGCCACGCGTCACACCGGCTGGGTGACGCGGGCGCCGGCGCCGGCACCGGTGGACTCGTCGAGGTGCACGGGCGCGTCGTCGGGGTACGCCAGCACGCCCATCTCGGGCAGGTCCAGGCCCTCGATCTCGTGGTCGCGCTCGGAGCGGATCCCGCCCTTGGTCAGGGCGTTCTGCACCTTGAAGAACGCGTACGCGATCCCGAAGATCACCGTGCAGATCACGAGCGCCCCGATCGCCTGGGCGCCGAGCTGGCGGATGCCGAGGCCGAAGTCGTACAGCACGCCGGTCACCCCGGACGCCGACGCCGCCTCCCCCTCCGTCGTCAGGTTCCACCGGGCGCCGTAGTCGCCGCTGGCGAAGATCCCGACCGACAGGACACCCCACAGGCCGTTGACGCCGTGCACCGCGACCGCACCGACGGGGTCGTCGACCCGGCGGCGCTCGATGAACAGCACCGCCTCGACGACGAGCACGCCGGCGATCGACCCGATCACCGCCGCCGCCCACGGCTGCACGAACGCGCACGGTGCCGTGATCGCGACGAGCCCGGCCAGCATCCCGTTGGCCATCATCGACGGGTCCGGCTTCCCGAGCCGGCGCATCACGTAGAACATGCACACGGTGGCGCCGAACGCCGCGGCGATCGCGGTGTTGAGCGCGGCGACCGCGAAGCGCACGTCGGTGGCCGCGAACGTCGACGCGGCGTTGAACCCGAACCAGCCGAACAGCAGGATGAACGTCCCGAGCACGGCCATCGGGATGTTGTGACCGGGCAACGCCCGCGGCGTGCCGTCGGCGGCGAACTTGCCGATCCGGGGCCCGAGCACGATCGCACCCGCGAGGGCCGCGGCACCACCGACCGCGTGCACGACCCCCGACCCGGCGAAGTCGACGTACCCGAAGCCGAGGCCGAGGTTGTTGCCGAGCTGGTTCAGCCAGCCGCCGCCCCACGTCCACGCCGCGAACAGCGGGTAGAACACGGCGCCGCAGAACAGGCCCCACACGACGAAGCTCTTCCACTTCCAGCGCTCGGCCATCGACCCGGTCGGGATGGTGGCCGTCGTGTCCATGAACGCCACCATGTAGAAGAAGAACGCGGCGATCGGCGCGGCGCGCGCGGCGTCACCCATCTCGCTGAGGGCGAAGTTGCCCTGCCAGAGGAACACCCAGTCGCCGATCTTCACCAGGGCCTCGCCCGCGGGCTCGTCCATCCCGAAGTACCCGGGGTAGCTGAACCCGCCGAAGGCCAGCGCGTAGCCGAGGAAGAAGAACCCGATGAACCCCAGCCCGAAGATCGCGAAGTTCGTCGCGACGACGTGCGCCGCGTTCTTCCGGCGTGTGAAGCCGGTCTCGACCAGCGCGAAGCCCGCCTGCATGAAGACGACCATGGCCGCGCCGATCACGACCCACAGGAGGTTGAGGCTCACACCGAGGTCCGTGTTCGTGGGGATGAACGACCCGTCGTAGACGGGCTCGGCGTCCTGGGCGTGGGCGGCCCCGGCCGCCATCACCGCGAGCGAGCCCGCGAGCGCCGCGACGAGTGCGGCGCGCCTCGACCATGTTCTCACCCGTGACCTCCCTGCGTCGCCCAAGGCGAGCCGCCGGCACCCTGGGCCGGGGCTCCCTCGCGTGGTTCCAGCCCCTCTGCGCGAGGTGCGCGCACGGTACGGCCGCCGCGTTACCCGAGATCGCGTGCCGCATGAACGGTTCCGCGCGGCCCGCTGACGCGGTCCTGACAGCACGTAGCCTGCCCGCATGCACACCGAGCCGTCGCCGCACGGTGCGCCGGGTACCCGGCCGGCACCGATCAGGGTCGCGATCGTCCCCCACACGCACTGGGACCGCGAGTGGTACTCGCCGTTCCAGACCTTCCGGATGCGGCTCGTGAAGCTGCTCGACTCGCTGCTCCCGATGCTCGAGCAGGACATGTCGTACGCGCGGTTCCTGCTCGACGGGCAGACCGCGATCCTCGACGACTACCTGGAGGTGCGGCCGGGGGCCGAGCCGACGCTGCGGCGGCTCGCGGCGGCCGGGCGCATCGCGCTGGGCCCGTGGATGGTCCAGATGGACGAGTTCATGGTCTCGGGGGAGACGATCGTGCGCGACCTCCAGTTCGGCATCGAGCAGGCCGCGGGCTACGGGGGCGCGATGCCGGTCGGCTACCTCCCCGACATCTTCGGTCACGTCGCGCAGATGCCCCAGATCCTGCGCCTCGCCGGCATCGAGCACGCGGTCGCGTGGCGCGGCGTCCCCGCGTCGGTCGACCGCACCGGGTTCTGGTGGGAGGCGCCCGACGGCTCGCGCGTGCGCTGCGAGTACCTGTACGGCTCCTACTCGAACGGCCGCGACCTCCCGCAGGACGCGAAGGGCCTCGTGCTGCGCGCCGCGGACTACGAGCAGGAGCTCGGGCCGGTCCGCCTGGGCGACATGCTGCTGATGAACGGCACCGACCACCAGATGCCGCAACCGTGGCTGGGCCGCGTGGTCGCCGAGGCGAACGAGATCCAGGACGACTACGAGTTCGTGGTCACGTCGCTCACCGAGCACCTGGCCCGGCAGCCCACCGAGGGGCTGCCGACGGTACGGGGCGAACTGCGCTCCGGCGCGCGCGCCAACCTCCTGATGGGCGTCGCGTCGAACCGGGTCGACGTGCACCAGGCGTGCGCGGCGGCCGAGCGCGCGCTCGAACGGCGCGCGGAGCCGCTCGGCGCGCTGTTCCTCCCCGCGGCGGACCACCCGGCCGAGCTGCTGCGGCTCGCGTGGCGCCTGCTGGTCCTCAACAGCGCGCACGACTCGTCGTGCGCGTGCAGCGCCGACGAGGTCGTCGACCAGGTCCTGGTGCGCTACCGGGAGGCCCGCCAGATCGGTGACGGGCTCGTTCGCGACGCCCTCCACGCGCTCGCAAGCCGGGTCGACGCGCCGCCGGGCGCGACGCTCGTCGTCAACCCGACCGCGCGGGCCCGTTCGGGGGTCGTCGAGGCCACGGTGCCGGGCGACGGCCCGTGCCACTTCGTCGCGCCCGACGGGACCGCCCGCCCCACGCAGCTGCTGGGGGTGGTCGGCGGCGAGGGCTACCACACGATCGTCACCGGCCAGAAGGTGCGGTGGGTGCTCGACCTCATGCGCGGCACGGAGTTCGCCGGCCGCCAGATCACCTCGTACGAGGTCGTCGAGCGCGACGGCGTCCACGACGTCGTGCTGCAGGAGGCGGGGCCCGGCGAACCCCGCCGCGATCTCGCCGCGCTGAAGGGCGAGATGCTCGCCCTGGGCGAGCAGGGCCGCACGATGCGCTTCCGCCTCCTCGTCGCGCCCCGGCGGCGGGTGCTGTTCCACACCACGGCGGTCCCGGGCTTCGGCTGGTGCACCTACCGGGCCGTCGACGGCCCGCCGCCCCCGGGCACCGTCGTCGCCACCGACGGTGCCCTCGCGAACGAGCACCTGCGGGTCGCGGTCGACGGCGCGGACGGGACGTGGTCGGTCGAGACGAACGACGGCCTGGTGCTGCGCGGCCTCGGCCGCCTCGTCGACGGCGGCGACGGCGGCGACACCTACAACTACTCCCCGCCGGCGTCGGACCGGATCGTCGACCGCCCCGACGCGGTGCGGGTCCACACCGTCGAGGCCGGCCCCGTGCGTGCGCGCGTCGTCGTCGAGTCCGACTACCGGTGGCCGGTGGCCGCCGTGGGCGACGAGCGCGCCTGCTCCGCGCGCACCGACGCGACCGAGACCGTGACCGTCCGCACCACGCTGGAGCTCCGCCCCGACGAACGCTTCGTCCGGGTCGTGCACGAGTTCGACAACCGCTGCCGCGACCACCGCCTGCGCGCCCACTTCCCGCTGCCCGCCCGCGTCGGCGGGTCCGACGCCGAGTGCGCGTTCGCGGTCGTGCACCGCGGCCTCACCGCCGAGGGCGGGACCCACGAGTACGGCCTGCCGACGTTCCCGTCGCGGCGGTTCGTCGACGCGTCCGACGGCACGGTCGGGCTCGCGCTGGTGCACGACGGGCTGCTCGAGTACGAGGTCGTCGACGACGGCCGCGAGCTCGCGCTCACGTTGCTGCGCGCGACCGGCTACCTGTCGCG
Organism: Acidimicrobiia bacterium; assembly: GCA_026002935.1. Classification (GTDB taxonomy): domain Bacteria; phylum Actinomycetota; class Acidimicrobiia; order IMCC26256; family PALSA-610; genus BPGH01. Next base: position 1,589,317 of record BPGH01000001.1, on the reverse strand, counting down.
CTCGGAGCCGGCGTTGCGCCCGAACCCCGCCGGGCCGACGATCCCGGTGCGCGGGGCGCAGATGCCGGGCGAGCAGCGGGTCGAGTACGCGGTGCTCCCCCACCGGGGCGACTGGCGGGCGGCCGGCTGCCACGCCGCGGCCGACGCGTTCCTCGTGCCCCTCGAGCGCGTCCGCACCGCCGGCGGCGGGACGGAACCGCCGCAGGGCGCGAGGCTCGAGGTCGACGGCGCCGAGGTGTCGGCGGTCGTCCGGGAGCCCGGCGGCCTCTCGGTGCGCGTGTTCCGGACCGATCCCGACCCCGGGGAGGTCCGGGTCACGTACGCCGGCGCCCCCGCGCGCGGCTGGGTCGTCGACCTGCGCGGCCTGCCGGTCGAGCCGTTCGAGGGCGGCGTCACGCTGCGGCCGTGGCAGATCGCGACGCTGCGCATCGCGGGCGCCGACGCGGGCGGCTGACGCGGGCGCGGGGCCGCCCGCAGCCGGCGTCGGGCCGGACCCGACCACCGGTCGCCGCCGGGCATCCGTGCGGGCGCCACGATCCCCCGGGTCACGGCCGGACGACCTGGTGCGCGACGACCGCGTCGCCGAAGCCCGCGAGCGGCACGCGGCCGGCGGGGAGGAACGCGTAGGGGCCGCGGACGCGCTCGAGGCGGTCCCGCAGCGTCGCGTCCGTGAGCACGGTGCCGGGCGCCGCCTCGTTGACGAGCCGGCTCGCCAGGTTGACGACGGGACCGTAGAAGTCGCCGTGGCGCACGATGACGTCGCCGAACGCGATCCCGACCCGGAGCCGGGGCAGGCCCGCACGCGCGCACTCGTCGACGAGGTCGAGCGCCAGCGCGCACGCGACCCCGGGCGCGCTCGTCACGAACATGACCGCGTCCCCGATGCGCTTCGCGACGTGGGCGCCGGCCTTCGCGATGGTGTCGCCGGTCGTCGCCTCGAACCGGGCGAGCATCCGGCCCAGGTCCTCCGCCGCGAGGCGCGCGGAGAGCCCCGTGTAGTCGCTCAGGTCCGCGAAGCCCACCGCGAGCGGCACGACGTTCGTCGCCGACGGCGCGGCGCCGATGTCGCTGTAGCGGCGTCCGGCCGCCTCGACGTGGTGACGGTGCAGCGTGTCGATCACGGTGCCGAGGCGCGGCACGAGCCGGCGCGCGACGTCGTCGTAGGTGCGGACGATCTCGACGAGTGCGCGGCGCTGGAGCAGGGGCGCCTCGACGTTCGAGCGCATGAGCGCGACGGCGCTCTCCGCGATCTGGGCGGTCGCGGTGCCGATCGTCCGCACGTACTGCAGCACCGCGTCCTCGGGGAGGAACTCGCACGCGAGCCGGAGCACCTCGAAGAACCCGACGTCGGGCTCGCCGAAGCGCCGCTCGTGCGGCCGCGGGTCGGGGAACCCCGCGGCGCGCCAGGCCCGCGCCGCGAGCCGCGGGTCGACGCCCGCGGCCTCGGCGGCCTCCGCGAGCGTCAGGCGCGGCCCCGGCGGCCGCAGCGGCCGGAACGCCGCCATGCTGAGCAGCCGGTCCTCCTGCGCGGCCTGCACCATCTCGGGGATCGACGCGCCCACCTCCTGCTGGAGGTACTCGAGCACGGCGAGCCACTCCGGCGCGTCCGGCGCGTCCGGGTCGTACAGGCCGGCGGCGGCGAAGTCCTGTGCGCTCACGTGAACGAGTCCGGCGGCGCGATCGTCTCCCCCGGCCGGGCCGTCGTCCCCATCGCGAGCAGCGGTGCGGGCGGCGCCGCGAGCAACGCCTCACCGCGCGGTTCGCGCGCCGCGAAGTGCGGATCGAGGGCCGGCGCCCGCAGTTCGAGGCCCGCGGGTGCGTCCCACAGGAGCGCGGGCCGGGCACCGTGCCACCGCAGCGCGAACGAGCACCGCCCCGCGCGCAGCGGCGCGTCGTGCACGGCGACGGGCTGGCCCAGCCACTCCGGGCGGAACCCGGGCAGGAGCTCCACGGTGCGCCCGCGCTCGGCGACGAGCGCGGCGTGCGTGTCGAGCAGCAGCGACGGCGGCACCGCGCGCCGGCGGGCGCGGCGGCGGTCGCGCAGCCCCAGCGCGTGCCACACGGTCGCGGCCTCGTCGTCGAAGCCCCACGCCTCGAGCGCCACGAACGCCTGCGGGCCGGGGGCGGCGAGGAGCAGGTCGGCACGCGCCTCGTCGAGCCGCGACTGCAGCGGCTCGGGGAGCTCGGTGCGCATGCCCCGGTCGAGGAGGCGGTCCCACGCGCGGCGCACGCCCGCGACGTCCGGCACGTCGAGGTCCGCCCGCGAGGGGTCGCGGGCCGCGAACACGGCGCGCACCCGCGTGCGGTGCGCGACCGGGAACAGGAACGCGGCCTCGATCGTGCGGCCCGCGCCGGCCGTGACGGGAGGGAAGGGCCCCTCGTGCGCGCCGCCCGAGCACACCTCGTCGCGCACCGACCCGCCGGCGGTCGCGACCGACCAGCGCAGCGGCGGCCGGGCGAACGCGAGCAGCGGTTCCCCGTCGGCGTGCACCACACCGCCGTCGGCGCCGAGCGCCCGCGCCCGGGCGCGCACCACGAACGCGACCGCGAACGGCGCCGGCGACTCGTCGGCGATCTCCACGACGACCCGCCCGTCCACGGCGTAGACGGCGCACACGGCGTCGCCCCCCGGCACGCGCGTCCGCGTCTGCGCGACCGGCGCCGGGCCGAGCCGCCCGTGCCGCGAGCCGGGGTCACCGGGCAGGTGCCAGCGGTCGTCGGCGCCGATCCAGACCTCGAGCGTGGCGCGGCCGGCGTCGACGCGCCCGGCGCCGTCGACGTGGGCGAGCACACCCTGGTCGAGGGTGCCGACCGCGAGCATCAGCGGATGCCGTGCAGCTCGGGCTTCGCCTTGCGGCCCATGAGCTCGGGCACGAGGTCGGCGGGGCGCGCGCCCTCGTAGAGGACCCGCCCGACGAACGCCGCGAGCGGCATCTCGACGCCGTGGCGGGCCGCGAGCTCGAGGACCGCGGCGGTGCTCTTCACCCCCTCGGCGACCATGGCCATCTCGGCGAGCACCTCGTCGAGCGACCGGCCGCGCCCGAGCTGCACGCCGACGTGCCGGTTGCGGCTCTGGGGGCTGCTGCACGTCGCGATGAGGTCCCCCATCCCGGCGAGCCCGGCGAAGGTCAGCGGGTCGCCGCCCAGGGCGACGCCGAGCCGCGCGAGCTCCGCGAGGCCGCGGGTCATGAGGGCGGCCTTCGTGTTGTCGCCGTAGCCGAGACCGTCGGCGATCCCGGCCCCGATCGCGAGCACGTTCTTCAGCGCGCCCGCGATCTCGCAGCCGACGACGTCGGGGTTCGTGTAGACACGGAAGCTCGGCGTGTGGAACAGCCGCTGCAACCGTTCCGCGACCTCCGGGTCGCCGGCCGCGACCACCGACGCCGCGGGCTGCCCGGCCGCCACCTCCTTCGCGAGGTTCGGTCCGGTGAGCACGCCGAGGCGCGCCGGGTCGTGGCCCGCGAGCACCTCGGCCGCGACCTCGGACATGCGCGCCAACGTGCCCTGCTCGACCCCCTTCGCGAGGCTGACGACCGCCGCGTCGGGCCGGATGTGCGGGGCCGCCGCCTCCAACACCGCGCGCATGCCGTGCGACGGCACGCCCAGCACGACGACGTCCGCGTCCGCGCACGCGTCGGCCAGCGACGACGTGACCGCCAGCGAGTCCGGCAGGCGCACACCGGGGAGGTAGCGCGCGTTCTCGCGCGTGGACGCGATCTCGTCGGCCAGCTCGGCCCGGCGCGCCCAGAGGACGGTCGGCGCGTTCGCGCACACGAGCCCCGCGACGGTGGTGCCCCACGATCCGGCGCCGACGACCGCGACCTTCACGCGCCCTCCCGCAGCCCCGCCGTCGCGGACCCCGGCTCGCGCCACCACCAGGCGTCCTCGCCCGGCGCGGGGCGCTGCGGGTAGATCTCGCGCGCCCGGGCGACGCAACGGGCGATCGACGCCATGATCCGCCGGGTCGCGTCACGGACGTGCTCGTCGGGGGCGACCGCGACCGGCTCCCCGACCACGGCGGCCTGCGCCACACCCCAGCGCCACGACGGCCGGCGCCCCTTGAACAGGATGCGGTGCGTGCCCCACAGCCCGACCGGCGTGACCGGCACGCCGCTCGCGCGCGCGAGGCGCGCCGTGCCCGACTTGCCCGGCATCGGTTCGAGGTCGGGCGAGATGGTGCCCTCCGGGAACACCGCGACGCACTCGCCGCGCGCGAGCGCGTCGACGGCGGCGTCGAGCGCGTGCGCGGCGTCGGCGGAGCCGCGCTGCACCGGGATCTGCCGCACGGAACGCAGCAGCGGCCCGAGCCCCGGCTTGTCGAACAGCTCGGCCTTCGCGAGGAACCGCACGCGCCGGCCGCGGCGGTCGGCGACCCACGCGAGGGTGAGCGGGTCGAGGTACGACACGTGATTGCTCGCGAGGATCACCGGGCCCTCGCGCGGGATCCGCTCGATCCCCTCGACGGTCCACCGCAGGCCGTACCGGAGGCCGGGATAGAACACGACCTTCGCGGCCGAGTACACGGCGTCCACGCTCGGTAGCATACGTTCGTCATGCCGACCGCGCGCCCTGGTGTCCCCGCGTCGCGCGCCGGTGTCGTCGTCCCGCTCCGCTCGTTCCGGCAGGGGAAGGGCCGCCTCGCGCCGGTGCTCGACGACGACGCGCGCGTCGCGCTCGCGCGCGAGATGGCGGGCGCGGTCCTCGACGCCGCGCGCGGGCGCCCGACGGTCGTCGTCTCGGGCGACCCGGAGGTGCGGGCGTTCTGCGCGGCCCGGGGCGCCGACTGCGTCGACGATCCCGGCTCGCTCGACGCGAGCGCGGAGGCGGGGCGTCGCTGGGTCCGCGCACGCGGCCTCTCGCGCGTCGTCGTCGTGCACGCCGACCTGCCGCTCGCGTCGTCGCTCGACGTGCTCGACCCCGGCGACGGACACCTGGCGGTGGTCGTCCCCGACCACCGCGACGACGGGACCCCGGCGCTCTCGGTGCCCGCGGCCGCACCGTTCCGCTTCTCGTACGGCCCCGGGTCGTTCGCCCGCCACGTCGCCGAGGCCCGGCGGTGCGGACTCGGGGTCGCGGTCGTGCGCGACCGGGCGCTCGGCTTCGACGTCGACCTCCCCGAGGACCTCGACCGGCTCCGGGCCCGGGCGCGTTGAGCTGCACCGTCGACCTCCCCGTGCCGGGCCGCGTGCTCGCCGTCGGGGCGCACCCCGACGACGTCGAGTTCGGTTGCGGGGCGACGCTCGCGAAGTGGGCCGACGCCGGCGCGGCGGTGCACCTCGTCGTGTGCACGGACGGCTCGAAGGGCTCGTGGGACCCCGACGAGGACCTCGACGCGCTCGTACGCCGGCGCGAGGAGGAGCAGCGCCGGGCGGTCGAGGTGCTCGGCGCGCAGGACGTCGAGTTCCTGCGCGCCCCCGACGGCGAACTGGACGCGACTCGGGACCTCGTAGCGGCGCTGTGCGGTGTGATCCGGCGCCTGCGGCCCGACGTCGTGCTCGCGCACGACCCCTGGCGCGCCTACCGCCTGCACCCCGACCATCACGCCGCCGGTCTGCTGGCGGTCCGGGCCGTCGTCGCCGCGCGGGAATGGCACGCGCATCCGGGGCAGCCGCACGGACCGCACCGCCCCGGCGTGCTGCTGCTGTTCGAGGCCGGACGGCCCGATCACGTCGAGCGGGTGCACGACCACCTCGACCGCAAGGTCGAGGCGTTGCTGTGCCATCGCAGCCAGTGGCGCTCGACGATGGGCATCGGCGACCGCCCCGACGAGCAACGCGCCCGGTTCGTGCGCCGGGTCCACGACGACGCGCAGGCCGCGGGGCTGCGCGCGGGGGTGCGCGCCGCCGAGGCGTTCCGGCGCATGACCGACTGCTGAGCGCCACGGCATCGCCGCCGACGCGACGAGGGGCCCGGTGCACCGGGCCCCTCGTTCCGGATCGGCTGGATGCGGGTCAGCGCTTGGCCGTGCGCTTGCGCACCGTGCGCCGGGTCGCGCGCTTGGCGGGCGCCTTCGCCGGCGCCTTGCGCGTGGCCTTGCGGCGGCGCTTCGCCGGCGCCTTGGTCGCCGTCGCGCCGGCGGCCTTCTTGGTCGACTTCCGGGCCCGGCGCTTCGCGGGCGCCTTCTTGGCCGTCGACTTCTTGGCCGTCGACTTCTTGGCGGTCCGGCGCTTGGCCGGCGCCTTCTTCGCCGCCGTCTTCTTGGTCGCCTTCCTGGTCGACTTCCTCGCCGTCGACTTCTTGGCCGTCGACTTGCGGGCGGTCGTCCGCTTGGCAGGCGCCTTCCGCGTGGCCTTGCGCTTGGCGGGGGCCTTCTTCGTGGCCTTCCTCGTCGACTTCTTCGCCGGAGGCACGGTCACCACCTTTCTCGGAGAGCTCTCACTCGGGGAAGTTCGAACTTCACGTCACTCGGAGCGTGCGGGAGTGCGGCCCCACGCCCTACACCGTCAGGGATTGAGCTGCTTCTTGAAGTCGGATCCGACGGTGAACTTCACCGACTTGGAAGCAGGGATCTGGATGGGCTCGCGCGTCTGCGGGTTCATGCCCGTCCGCGCCGCCCGCTCGGAGGGTGCGAAGGTGCCGAAGCCGGGGAGCGTGACCTTGTCGCCACCCGCGACGGCGCCTCGCACCGCGTTGATGAACGCATTGAGCGCTCCCTCGGCGTCAGCCTTGCTGAGGTTCGCCGAGCTCGCGATCGCGTCTACCAGTTCGCCCTTGTTCACGGGCACAAACCTCCACGCGTCGGCGTGCGTTCGTGCAATGAGAACTGATCCACGTGACGAGGTCAAGCATTTCCGGCGTTCGGAGCACGTCGCGCGCCACCTCACGCGTGCCGCGCGCGACGGTCGCGGGAGGGGCGCGACACCGCGACGCGACGATCCATCGCGACGCGTCGCGGGCCGCACGGCGCGCGTCGCGCGGGCCGGCACGACCGGGTTCGCGCGACGGTGGCGGCGGGGCGCATGGTCGCAGCGCGTGGTCACGCTGCACGCGGCGGGCATCGCATGGCAGCATCGACCGATGACGTCGCGACTTGAGGACGGGCGCTACGACGCGTTCGTCGTGTGGGCGGAACGACGCGGCGACGCGATCGCACTCGAGTGCGCGATCACCACCGGCGAGCACCGCGGTGACGTCGTCGACATCGTCTCGCGGACCATGCGCGTCGCGGACGAGCTCTCCCTCGTCGGCATGCCGTGCACACTGGTCGTGCGCGGCGACGCGATCCGCGTCGAGCTCGCCTGACGCGCGCGTTTGTCCACGTCAGAGGCGATTTCGCGTCGGGCGCGCCCGCGTCGCGACGCTGCGGCGCGCGTGCACGCGGCACGGCGAGCCCACGCGTGCGCGCCGTCCCGCCGCGCACCGCACGGGCCGGGTCCCACCGCCGCCGCCGGGGGCCGGCGCGCACCGGCCGCACCCCCTCGCCGGCGCCCGGCGCGGCGCCGGGCGCGGGTGGGCGCCGCCGGCGGGCCCGGCGCCGCCCGCCGGCACGGGAGCGGCGGGGCGGCCCCGGCCCGGGGGACGGGGGCCCGCCCGGATGCCACGCAGCGTGGTCGCGACGGGTGCCCGCCGGCCTCGCCGGCACCGGTGCGCCGGCGCCCGGCGGCGCCGGGCGGTACCCGGGACGCCGGCCCGCCCGGGCCCGCCCGCCGGGGCGACCGGCGCCCCGCCACGGGCGTCGCGCCCCGTGATCAGCCGGGCGGCGCGAACGCGCAGAACTCGTTGCCCTCGGGGTCGGCGAGCACCCACCATTCGTCCGTTCCGTCCGGTTCCCGCAGGAGCCGGGCGCCGGCGCGCACCAGGTCGCCGATCGTGCCGTCGGCGAGCGTCACGTCCCAGTGCACGCGGTTCTTCGCCCGCTTCGGCTCGGGCACCGGCGTGAACACCCAGAAGTCGAACGGGAACCCCGCGACCCCCGTCAGGAAGCACCAGGGCGCGTCGGGCGGGCGGTTGACGGTCGCGCCGGTGCGGGCCGCCCACCACTGCGCGCTCGCCACCGGATCGGCGGCGTCGACCACGAGCTCGAACGGGCCGAACGGCGCGTCGGGATACCGGGGGTGCGGCCCCATCACGCAGAACACGAGGCCGTCCGGGTCCTCGAGCACGTGCCAGCGGACCTCGCCGTCGGGCGCCCGGCGCACGGTCGCGCCGGCCGCGACCAGGTCGTCGACCGAACCGGGCGGGAGCCGCACGTCGAGGTGCACCCGGCTCTTGCCGACCATCGGCTCGGGCACGTCGTTGACCCAGACCCGCCGCCCGTCGGGGCCGCCCGGGGGCGGCTCGAGCACGTACGGGCCGTCGTCGCGCTCGACGACCTCCTGGCCGAGGAGCCGCCCCCAGAACTCGGCGACGCGGCGCGGGGTGTCACCGACCGCCGTCGCGTCGATGCACAGGTCCTTGAACCGCACGTCGGGCACGGCCGAGATGCTCCCCCCGTCCGAGGACCGTTGCGGTCCTCGATCGGCGCCGGGTCAGTGCAGCCCGGCGTCCGAGCGCGTCACGAAGCCGTGCACGAACGCCTCGACGTCGTCGGCGACCGCCGTCACCGTCGACGTGCAGTCGGACGGGGACAGCGGTGACGGGTCGAGGTCGGTCGCGAGCGGGACGTCCACCGTGCCGCGGATCGAGCCGGCGGTGCAGGTCGGGACGTTGACGTTCGCGACCTCCTGGTACGGCGGGCCGGCCCGCCCGAGGCGGAAGTCCTCGAGCCAGTCCAGGACGGCCGCGACGCCGCTCGGGAAGTCGGGCGGGCTTCCCAGCCCCTGCGACGCGGCGAGCGCGGGGATCCCGCTGCGGGCCGCGACCCGCGCCGCGCCGACCGTGCCCGACAGGTCCACGACCGGGCCGAGGTTCTGCCCGTCGTTGATGCCGGACACGACGAGGTCGGGGTTCTCGCCCAGCACGTTCAGGGCGTGCAGGACCGCGTCGGCCGGGTAGCCGTTCACGGCGACCGCCGGGTAGCCGCTCGCGGTCGTGGTCGGGAACGCCGTCACGCCGCCGGGCGTCGTCGTGTCGCCGGTCCCGCTCTGGTTCGTCGCGGGCGCGACGACCGTCACCTCGACACCCGGGAGCACGCGCAACGCCTCGACGACGGCGTCGATGCCGGCCGCGCCGACCCCGTCGTCGTTGGTGACCAGGACGTCGAGCGGCTCGGGGTGCGTCTGCGTGTGGCACGCGGCGCCGACGTCGTAGACGGGGCCCCCGGCCGCGAGACACGGGTGCGTCGTGGCGAACGGCTCGTTCTGGTTCTCGAACGGGCGGACGATCCACGCGCGGACGGTCCACACGTCGTCGGCGGTCTCGGTCCACACGTCGTTGCCGCCGGTGAAGCCGCCCGGCGCCGACGCGCCCGCCACGTTCCACTCGAGCGCGACGACCTGCGAGCCCGGGTCGGTCCCGTCGTAGAGGATCGTGTCGGGCGCCGCCGGGGAGAACGAGGCGGCCGGGGCGCGCAGCACGAACGCCGCGCCCACGCCGGTCTCGTACGCGGAGGCGGACGCACCCGCGTCGAGCGCGTCGGACGCGCGCGGGTGGGCGTGCGCGACGTCGAGCGCGAGGTCGAGTTGCAGCGACAGCGACTGGCACTCCGCCGGCGTCAGGGCCGTGCCGGTGTCGGAGTCGCACCACCACGGGACGGGCTGCGGCTGGAAGCCGGCGTTCCGCACCGCCGCCGGGAAGAACATGCAGCCGGACGCGCCGAGCGCGACCACCGCCGCGAGCGCCGCCGTGCGGATCGAAGGCCTCATCGTCCCCCCTCGGGTCGTGTGGCCGCGATGCTGGGCCGCCCGCGGCCCGCGGTCCAAGACCTTTCGCGCCGGCGCTCATACCGATGGGGTATGGCCCCCCGCCGCGGTCCGGCGCGACGCTCGCACCGTGGCGCGCACCCCGGCCGGGCGGGCGGCGTGAACCTGCAGCAGCTCCGCTACCTCGTCGCGGCCGCCGACGAGGGCTCGATCACCCGCGCCGCGGCCGCGTGCCACGTCGCCCAGCCGGTGCTGTCGCGTGCGGTGCGGTCACTGGAGCGCGAGCTGGGGCTGACGCTGCTCGTGCGCAACGCCCGCGGGGTCGAGCCGACCGTCGACGGCCGGCGGGTCGTCGACGCGGCCCGGCGGGCGCTCGGCGAGGTCGAGCGCATCGAGGAGCTCGGCCGCGCCCGCCGCCACGAGCGCGGGCTGGTCGCCGCCGTCGCGACGACGCCGACGCTCGAGGCCGAGCTGGGCGCCGGCCTCGCCCCCGAGTTCTGGGCGCGCCACCCCGCGTTCGGGCTCCGCTTCGTCCACTGCGACAGCAGCGAGCACGTCGCGGCCACCGTGGCGGAGGGCCGCGCGGAGGTCGGCCTGTGCGACCTGCCCGTCGGTGCCGAGGGCCTCGTCGTCGTGCCGCTCGAGGAGCGCGACGTCGTGCTCATCGCCCCGCCGGGCAGCGCGCTGCCGGATCCCGTGCCGCTCGGGATGCTCGGCGAGCTGCCGTTGATCCTGCCGGCACCCGGCAGCGAGCGCCGGCGGACGTTCGACGCGCTGTTCGACGCGCTCGGCGTCTCGCCGACGGTGACCTTCGAGAGCGACGAGCGCGCGGCGTGGATCCCCGCCGTGCTCGTCGGCCACGGTTGCTGCATCTGGTACCGGTCGCACGGCGAGCACGCGGCCGCGCTCGGCGCCGTCGTGCGCGGGTTCGACCCGCCGCTGCGGCGCCAGATCGGGGTCGTCCACCCGGACGCGCCGCTGTCGGCGTCCGCCGCCGCGTTCGTGGCGCTCGCGGCCGAGCGGGCCGGCGGCTGACGCGCGCCCGGCGCGCCGCCGCGCGGTCGAGCACCCCGTACGGGATTCGAACCCGTGATCTCCACCTTGAGAGGGTGGCGTGTTAGGCCGTCTACACCAACGGGGCCCGGAGGAGGCGACAGCGTAGCAAACCGCGTCGCGGGCGCCGGACGCCGGGGACACGGGCCGTCGGAGCTCGGGGGGGAGGACTCGAACCCCCAATAACAGGGCCAGAACCTGTCGTGTTGCCGATTACACCACCCCCGAAGGCGGTGGCACAGCATACCGAGTCGGGTCAGGGCACGGCGGCGTCGCGGCCGCGTTCCAGCCGCCCGAACCCGAAGACCCGGCCCGCGGCGACGCGGACCGTCTCGGCGGCGAACCGCCGCCACTCGGCGGCGCCCGTGATCGGGCTCGTGCGCGTCGGCGACACCGTGGCGTCGAGCCCGACCTCGCTCGCGATGGCGTCGATGCGGGCCGCGTGGTACGGGTCGGAGACGAGCACGACCCGCGTCAGGTCGCGCGCCGCGAGGAAGCGCGCGGCGGCGGCGAGCGACTCCCACGACGAGCGGCCCGTCGTCTCGCGCAGGATCACGTCGTCGGGGACGCCGTGCTCGTGCAGGTAGGTCGCCGCGGCGGTCGCCTCGGTGAACCGGTCGCCCTCCTGGCGGCCGCCGGTCACGACGATCACCGGTGCGATCCCCTCCTCGTACAGGTCGAGGGCGTGGTCGAGCCGGGCGGCGAGCACCGGCGAGGGCCGCCCGTCGTACTGGGCGGCGCCGAGCACGACGATCGCGTCGGAGGGCCGGGCGCCGTCGTGGCGCGCCGCGCGCCAGACCTGCACGAAGGTCACGAGCAGGTACGCGGCGAGGAGACCGGCGGCGACGAGGGCGACGCGCAGCGCGGTGCGCAGCACGCGCCGGGGTCCGATCACGGGGCCAGGGCGTCGCGCGCCCGGCGCAGCCGCGTCAGGGCGGCCTCGCGTCCGAGCAGGTGGATCGATTCGAACAGCGGGAGGCCGGCGGTGCGGCCCTCGATCGCCGCGTACAGCACCTTCATGTGGGTGCGGGGCTTGAGGCCGAGCCCCGTGACGACGGGGCGGAGGTCGATGTGCTCGACGTCCCACTCGCAGGTCTCGAGGTGCGCGATCGCGGCGTCGATGAGTGCGCCGACGCCGTCGAGCCCCGCGATCGTCGAGCGCGCGTCGTCGTCGATCACCACCTCGTCGTCGGGGAGGAAGAGGAACTCGCACTGCTGCGCGATCTGGGCCAGCGTCGTCGCGCGCTCCTGCGCGAGGGCGACGGCGGCCTCGAACCTGCGGATCTCGATGCGCCCGCCGTAGCGCTGCTTCGCGAACGGGAGCACCTCGCCGGCGAGGTCGGCGACCCCGAGCCGCCGGATGTGCTCGCCGTTCATCCACTCGAGCTTCTGGGCGTCGAAGGTCGCCGCGGACGGGGTCACGCGGGCGACGTCGAATTCCGCGACCAGCTCGTCGCGCGTCAGCACCTCGCGGCCGTCGGCCGGCCCCCACCCGAGCAATGCGAGGTAGTTGACCAGCGCGTCGGGGAGGTAGCCCGCGTCACGGAACTCCTCGACGCTCGTCGCGCCGTGCCGCTTCGACAGCTTGGCGCCGCCCGGCCCGAGGATCAGCGGCAGGTGGGCGTACACCGGCCGGTCGGCGTGGCCCAGCGCCTGCCGCAGGGCGAGCACCCGGTGCGTCGAGTCGAGCAGGTCCTCGCCGCGCAGCACGTGCGTGATGCCCATGTCCGCGTCGTCGACCGCGTTCGCGAGGAAGAACACCGGGGTGCCGTTCGAACGGACGATGACGAAGTCGGGGATCGTCGACCACGCCACCGACACCGTCCCGCGCACGAGGTCGTCGAAGCTGCTCTCGCCCTCGTCGGGCGTGCGGAAGCGCACCGAGCGGGGACGGCCCTCGGCGGCGCGTGCCGCGCGCTCGGCCGCGGTGAGATCCCGGCAGCGCCCGTCGTAGCCGGGGGTGGCGCCCGTGCGCAGCGCCTCGTCGTTGCGGGCCCGCACCTCCTCCTCGGTGCAATAGCACTCGTACGCGAGCCCCTCGTCGAGGAGGCGGTCCGCGGCCGCGAGGTAGAGGTCGAAACGGTGGCTCTGCAGCACGAGGTCGCCGTCCCAGTCGAGCCGCAGCCAGCGCAGCACGTGCTGGATCTGCTCCACGGCCTCGGGCGTCGAGCGGGTCACGTCGGTGTCCTCGATGCGCAGCAGGAAGGTGCCGCCCGTGTGGCGGGCGTAGAGCCAGTTGAACAGCGCGGTGCGCGCCGAGCCGACGTGGAGGAAGCCGGTGGGCGCGGGCGAGAAGCGCACGCGGACGTCGCTCATGGGAGCGCCGAGTCTACGGAACGGCGGGCGGGCGGCCCCGGCGCCGTGCCCTCACGCGCCGCCGGGGCCGAGGAGCTGCCGGGCGATCACGACGCGCTGGATCTGGTTCGTCCCCTCGTAGATCTGGGTGACCTTCGCGTCGCGCATGTAGCGCTCGGCGGGGGTGTCCTTCGTGTACCCGAGGCCGCCGAGCAGCTGCACGCAGTCGGTGGTCACCCGCATCGCCGTGTCGGAGGCGAACAGCTTCGCCATCGAGGACGCCGCCGCCGTGCCCGGGCGCCCCGCGTCGATCCGCGCGCACGCCCGGTAGACGAGCAACCGCGCCGCGTCGAGATGGGCGGCGAGGTCGGCGAGGAGGAACTGCACGCCCTGGAAGTCGGCGACCCGGCGGCCGAACTGGCGGCGCTCGCGGACGTACCCGGTGGCGAGGTCGAGCGCGGCCTGCGCGATCCCGAGGGCCTGGGCGCCGACGAGCGGCCGGGAGCGGTCGAGCGCGCCCATCGCGTAGTAGAAGCCGCGGCCCTCCTCGCCGACGAGGTTCGCGGCCGGGACCACGCAGCCGTCGAGGCGCACCTCGCCGGTGGGCGAGCCCCGCATGCCCATCTTGCGCTCGAGCTTCCCGATCGAGAACCCCGGGAACCCCTTCTCGACGACGAACGCGCTGATGCCGCGGTGCCCGGCGTCCGGATCCGTCTTCGCGAACACGGTGTACAGGTCGCACACGCCGGCGTTGGTGACCCAGTGCTTCGCGCCGGTGAGCACGTAGTGGTCGCCGTCGCGCACGGCACGGGTGCGCATCGCGGCGACGTCGCTCCCCGCGTCGGCCTCGGAGAGGCAGTAGGCGGCCAGCACCTCGCCCCCGGCGACCCGGCGCACGTAGCGGTCGCGCAGCTCCTCCGACCCGTGGTCGAGCACCGGGGTCATCGCGAGCTTCGGGATGAACGCGAACAGCGACGACGACGCGCACACGCGCGCCACCTCCTCGACCGCGATCGCGTGCGCGAGGAGCCCGGCGCCCTGCCCGCCCCACTCCACCGGGAACGCGAGCCCCGCGAAGCCCGCGTCGCGCCAGGCCTCCCAGCTCGCGGCGGGGAACTCCTCGTGCTCGTCGGCGGCGGCGGCGTTGGGGGCGATCCGCTCCTCGGCCAGGCGGCGGACCGACGCGCGCAGCTCCTCGAGCTCGTCGGTCAGGTCGAACACGCAGGCCTCCCGGGCGCCGGGAACGGCGCCGTTCGCCCGACCGCGCTCACACCAGCGCGAGCGCGCCCTGCCGCCACTGGGCGACGTGCTCACCGAGCGCGTCGGCCGGCAGGCGCAGGAGCTGCTCGGGGACCGCGTCGACGATCGCGCGGCGGCGCGCGTAGTCGTGGCCGGCGCCGTGCACGAGCAGCGTCCGCTGCTGCACGAACTCGTCGCCGGCGCTGCCGTCGTAGCCGAGGAGCCGCACCGCGACGTCGACGTCGTGGATCACGGGCGCCCGCCCGAACGAGGCGGCGCGCTTCGCCGCGATCTCCGCGACGACGGGCACGACGTCGTGCGGGTCCTCGTGGGGCCCGAGGCGCAACCGACCCTCGGCGCGCTCGGCGAGCGTGTACGCGTAGCCGACGTTGGGGCCGGGCCGGCCGAGGAGGGCACCCCCCGGCCGGTCCGGGCCGACGTCGCCGGGGCGCCCCGCCCGCCAGTGGCGCGCGGGCGGCAGCGCCACCCCCGGGCGGCAGGTTCTGCTGCTGGCGGGGCCGGTCCGCGGGGTCCGGGGGGACGTAGGGGTCGGTCGGCACGGCTGCGTTGTTATCCAGCGCGTGCGCCGCGGAGCAAGCCGAAGTGGACCGAGTCGAGCAGGGCCTGCCAGGAGGCCTCGATGATGTTCTCGTTGACCCCGATCGTGGTCCACGTCGCCTCGCCGTCGGTCGAGTCGATCAGCACGCGGGTGACCGCGCCGGTGCCCCGCGACGTGTCGAGGACGCGCACCTTGTAGTCGGTGAGGTGGACGCGCTCCAGCGCGGGGAACCGCCCGTCGAGCGCCGTGCGCAGCGCCCGGTCGAGCGCGTTGACCGGACCGTTGCCCTCGGCGGTCGCGATGTGGCGCTCGCCGCCGACGTGGACCTTCACCGTCGCCTCCGTGGTGACCGAGGCGCGGGTCTCGCCGGTCAGCGAGTCGATGCCGCGGCGGTCGTCGGTGATCACGCGGAAGGACTCCACCTCGAACCAGTCGGGCCGCCACCCGGTGGCGCGCCGCATGAGCAGCTCGAGGGACCCGTCGGCGACCTCGAAGTGATAGCCCTCGTGCTCGAGCTGCTTCAGCGTCTCGACCACCTCGGCGAGCTGCGGCCCGTCGAGCTCGAGGCCGAGCTCCTTGGCCTTGAGGACGAGGGTCGACTTCCCCGACAGCTCCGACACCACGAACCGCGTGCCGTTGCCGACGATCGCGGGGTCGATGTGCTCGTACGCGTCGGGGCGCTTCGCGATCGCGCTGGTGTGCAGCCCCGCCTTGTGCGCGAACGCCGAGTGCCCGACGAAGGGCGCCTGCGGGTTGAGCGGCATGTTGACGAGCTCGGCGACGTGGTGCGCGACCGGTGTGAGCCGGTCGAGGCGGTCGCGCGGGATGGTCTCGACGCCCATCTTGAGCGTCAGGTTAGGGATGATCGACGTGAGGTTGCAGTTGCCGGTGCGTTCGCCGTAGCCGTTGATGGTGCCCTGCACCTGGATCGCGCCCGCCCGCACCCCGGCGAGGGCGTTCGCGACGCCGGTGCCGCCGTCGTCGTGGAGGTGCACGGCGATGCCGACGTCGCCGCCGAAGTAGTCGACGACCTCGGCGACGACCTGCTCGACCGTGTGCGGGAGCGAGCCGCCGTTGGTGTCGCACAGGACCAGCCGGGAGGCACCCGCGGTCGCCGCGGCCTCGAGCACCCGCAGCGCGTACTCGGGGTTGCGCGCGTACCCGTCGAAGAAGTGCTCGGCGTCGAAGAGCACGTCGAGGCCCTGCGACCGGAGGAACGCCACCGAGTCGGCGACCATCGCGACCCCCCTCGTCGAGCGTGGTGCCCAGCGCCTCGGTGACGTGGTAGTCCCAGGACTTGCCGACGATGCAGACGGTCCCGACGCCGGCCTCGACGAGGTGGCGCAGCGTGTCGTCGCTGTCGACCCTGCCCTTGGCCCGCCGGGTCGAACCGAACGCGACGAGCGTGCTCGTGGTGAGCCGGAGGTCGCGCGGCGCGCGGCGGAACAGCTCGTCGTCCTTGGGGTTCGCGCCCGGCCAGCCGGCCTCGATGTAGTGGACCCCGAGCCAGTCGAGCTGCTCGGCGATGCGGAGCTTGTCCTCGACCGTCAGCGAGATCCCCTCGAGCTGCGAGCCGTCGCGCAGCGTGGTGTCGTAGATCTCGACGCGCTCGGGTACGCGGGACCGCTCAGCCGACATGCTCGCACCACTCCTTGTACCGGCCGACCTGGCCGCGGACCGCGCGCCCGAACTCCTCGGCGATCGCCGTGGTCATCGGGCCGGGGCACGGGATCGGCCGGTCGTCGACCGAGTTGACCGCGCTCACCTCCGCCGCGGTGCCGCACACGAACATCTCCTCGCAGATGTAGAGGTCGCTTCGCGTGAGGTCCGCGACCCGCACCTCGAACCCGTGGTCACGCGCGATCGTGACGACCGAGTCCTGGGTGATGCCCGGGAGCGCCCCCGCGGACAGCGGCGGCGTCACGAGGACGCCGCCGCGCGCCGCGAAGATGTTCTCGCCCGTGCACTCCGACACCAGGCCCTGCGGGTTGAGCATGACCGCCTCGTCGTATCCCGCCTTGATCGCCTCGACCTTGGCGAGCGACGAGTTCACGTAGTTGCCGGTCGTCTTCGACAGCGGCGGCATGATGTTGTGGTCGTGGCGCACCCACGACGACGTCTTCATCCGGACGCCCTTGGTGAGCGCGTCGTCGCCGAGGTACGCGCCCCACGGCCAGCAGGCGATCGCGACGTCGACGCGGCACGGGATCGTGTTGAGCCCCATCTCGCCGTAGCCGTAGAAGGCGATCGGGCGGATGTAGCACGACGGCAGGCCGGTCGCCCGCACCGTGTCCTTCACCGCCTGCACGATCTCGTCGACCGTGTAGGGGATCTCCATCATCATGATCCGCGCCGAGTTGAACAGCCGCACGACGTGGTCGGTCAGGCGGAACACGGCCGGGCCGGCGTCGGTCTCGTACGCGCGGATGCCCTCGAACACGCCGGTGCCGTAGTGGAGCGTGTGCGTGAGGACGTGGATGCGGGCCTCTTCCCAGGGGATCAGCTCGCCGTTCATCCAGATCTTCTCGGTGGGGGTGATGGGCATGGCCTGCTCCTCGTCCCTCTCAGCACGCGGCGGCGATGGCGTCGCCGATCTGCGAGGTCGTACCTGTTACATCGTCGGTCCGGTCCACGGCTTTCTGGATTCGGGCGGCCGCGTCGGCCTCCCCGAGGAATTCGCACATCATCGCCGCCGACACGATCGCCGCCCGGGGGTCGGCCCGGCCGGTGCCGGCGATGTCGGGGGCGGAGCCGTGGACGGGCTCGAACAGCGACGGCCCGGTGCGGGCGGGGTTGAGGTTGGCCGAGGCCGCCCGGCCGATGCCGCCGGCGACGGCCCCCCCGAGGTCGGTGAGGATGTCGCCGAAGAGGTTGTCGGTGACGATCACGTCGTAGCGGCCCGGGTCCTGGACGAGGTGGATGCAGGCGGCGTCGACGTGGTGGTACGCGGTCGCGACGTCGGGGTGCTCGGCGGCGACGGCGTCGAAGGTCCGCTGCCACAGGTCGCCGGCGAAGGTCAGCACGTTGGTCTTGTGCACGAGCGTGAGGTGCCGGCGCTCGCGGGATCGGGCGAGCCCGAACGCGTACCGGACGCACCGCTCGACACCCATCCTCGTGTTCACCGACCCCTGGGTCGCGACCTCGTGCGGGGTACCGGGGCGCAGGAAGCCGCCCTCCCCCGCGTACGCGCCCTCGGTGTTCTCGCGCACGACCACGAAGTCGACGCCGTCGTTGTGGCGGTTGGGCCCGGCGCGGAACGGCCGCAGGTTGACGTACAGGTCGAGCGCGAAGCGCAGGCGGAGCAGCAGGCCGCGCTCGAGCACGCCGGGCGGCACCTCGGGGGTGCCGACCGCCCCGAGGAGGATCGCGTCGAGCCCCCGCAGCTCCTCCAGCACCGCGTCGGGCAGGACCTCGCCGGTGCGCAGGTAGCGGTCGCCGCCGAGGTCGTAGTGGACCGCGTCGAGGCCCACGCCGGCGGCCGCGACGACCTTCAGCGCCTCGGCGACGACCTCCGGGCCGATGCCGTCACCGCCGATGACGCCCACGCGGTGGGTCCCCATGCCTTCCTTCCTGTCGCTGGTCGCTGCGGTGCCGCCGCCCGTGCGGTCGGCCCGGTCGCCGCGGCCGGCCGCCCGGTCCCGGTCACGAAAAAACCGCCCACGCGAGCGTGGACGGTCGGCCGCGAACGCCGGGACGGCGTTCGCTCACTCGATGACGATGACGGCGTCGGCACGTGACGACATGGACCTCCATCTTCGCACGCCCGGAGCGCTCGGGGCAAACCGCCCGCCGGCCGGGCGGGCCGGGGCGCCGCACGCACCCCGGGCCCCGCGCCGGCCGCCCCGCGCGTCACTCGTCCAGGAAGTCGCGGAACCGCCGCATCAGGCCCTGGAAGTGGGCCCGGCGGCCGCAGCCGAGGTCCGCGCCGAGGACGTTCGCGATCGGGTCGGCCGGCCGGTTCATGCAGCCCGGGTTCGCCCAGAGCTGGTGCAGCAGCCAGGGGAACACCCAGTACTGGCAGCCCGCGGCCGCGAAGGACCGCACCGCCGGGTCGGCGCGCAGCGCCCGGCACACGTAGTTGTCGCGGGCGCGTCCCGTGCGCGCCCCCACCTCCCGGTCGACCCAGCCCCGGATCATCTGGTCGAGCGCGACGTCGGACGGGCGGCCGAACCCCGAGGCGTCGCCGGGCGCGTCGATCACGCTCGCGATCGTCGGCGTGGCGGCGCACAGGGCGGTCACGACGCGCTCGTACTCGGCGGCGAGCGCCCCGTTCGGGGCGCCGTTCATCCGGTCGCGCACCGCCTGGTGCGCCGCCCGCGGGTTGCGCACCGGGTCCCGGCCGAGCCGGCGGGCCTGGTGGTCGTACCAGGCCGCGTGGAGCTCGGCGGCCGCCCAGGTGGTCACGTTGCCGCGGCCGACGTAGGTGGGGGTGCCGTCGGGGTTGGTGGCGACGTGGAACTGCTCACCGCCGGGCCCGAACGCCACGCCGCCCATCTGCTCGTAGTCGTCGACGAACACGGTCGCCGAGACGTGCCCCGGCACCCAGCCGGGCAGCTCGCCCGCGTCGACGCCCTCCTCGATCAGGTCGACCTCGTCGAAGCGCACGTCCGCGTCGTGCCAGCCCGCGTACGTCGCCGGGCCGCGCCAGCGCCCGTTGTTGTACCGCGGCGCGCGGCACCGCTCGTTCAGGTTCGGGTTGACGCCGGCCGGACGCTCGGACGGCGGGAGCTTCATCAGCGCGCACCACCGGCTGTGGCGCGCCGAGCCGTTGCACGCGACCCACGCCAGCGCCTCGACCTCGCGCCGGTCCGGGCCGTAGGTCCTCCGGAACCCCTCGGCCGCGTAGAGCTCGCGACAGCTCGCGTCGCGACCGTGCGTGTCCGCGAACGCCTGCCTCGCGACCGCGACCGGCTCGTCGTAGCGCGTCCACAGCCGGAACCGGATCTTCACCTGCGACGCCCCGTCGACGTAGGTCCGCGACCAGACCTCGCCGCCCTTGGTGAGGCCGGGGTAGCGCGGGCACGCGGGATCCTGGCGCGCGTCGCCCGCCGCGTCGTAGACGAATCGCGGGACGTGGGTCCCCTCGGCGACCCGGTACAGCGTCCGCTCGACCGAGAAGAGCTCCCCGGCCCGGGCCGGGCCGGCGGACGTCGGCACGGCGCACAGCCCGGCGACGGCCGCGGCCGTCGCGGCCGCCCACCGCGTGCGTCGCGCCCGCGTCGTGAACCGTGTGCCCTCCATGGTGCTCCCCCTCCCGCCCGGGCCGGCTCCGCTCGGCGGGCCGGGACGACCGCACCCGGGACGCGACCACGCGCGCCACCCGCGCCGGATCGCCCCCGGCGGCGGTCGCGCGCCCGCCCCGCGTCCGGCCGCCGCCCCGTCCCCGGGGGGAGCCGGGCTGCGACCCCGGTCGGGCCGGCGATCCCGGTTGACCGGGCGGCGCGGGGCCTGCTTCGATGCTGAACACCGTTCACCGGGGGGAGGGATCGCTGGTGCGCCCAACGCTGCGCGTCGTGGCCGCGTCCGTCGTCGCCGTGTTCCTGGCCGGTGCGTGCAGCGAGAGCGAGGAGTCCGCCCCGGGCGGCGGCTCCACGACCACGGCGGCGCCGTCGGCGTGCACCCCCGACGTGCCGGTCGTCACCTGCGCGCCGGACGGCACGACCCTGGGCGAGCTCCCGGCGCAGCCGGTCACCGCCTCCGGCGAGCCGATCCGGATCGGCACCATCAACCAGGACACCGGGGCCGCGGGCGCGTTCCCCGAGCTGACGCAGGCCGACCGGGCGGGCGTCCGGTTCGTGAACGAGGAGCTCGGCGGCGTCGGCGGCCGCCCGCTCGAGCTCGTCGCCTGCGACACCCGGTTCTCGCCCGCGGGCTCGCAGGCGTGCGCGCAGCAGATGGTCGACGCCGGCGTCGTCGCGGTCGTCGGCGGGATCGACGTGTTCGGCGACGGCATCACGACGCTCGAGCGCAACGGCATCCCCTACGTCGGCGGGATCCCGGTGAGCTTCGCGTCGGTGCGCAGCCCGCTCTCGTTCCAGTTCAGCGGCGGCTCGTGGGGGGCGATGCTCGGGTTCGCCGACTACGTGATGCGGGAGCTCGACGCGAAGCGGGTGTCGATCCTGCACGGCGACTTCGGGCCGATCAACGACGCCGCGGCCTACGGGCGGCGCGCGCTGGAGGAGGCCGGGGTCGAGGTCCGGATGGTCGCGATGCCGCTCGTCGGGGCCGACTTCCTGCCCCTCGTGACGACCGCGAACGAGGGCTCCCCCGACGCGATCGTCGTGCTCACCGCCGACACCGGGTGCGTGCCGACGATGCAGGCGGCGGCCGACCTCGGCGTCACCGCGCCGCTGTTCCTCACCGGGGCGTGTGCCGCGCCCAAGATCCTCGCGGACGCGGGCGACGCCGCCGAGGGCCGCTACTTCAACGTCGAGGGCCCCATCCGGCCCGACGACCCCGACCCCGACACCGCGCTCTACACGGCCGTCGTCGAGCGCTACGGCGACGGGCTCGACGCGCCCGGCGCGGGAACCGTGTCGTTCCGCTCCCTCATGAACCTCTACGTCGTGATGCGCGACCTCGGGCCCGACGGGGTCACCCCCGAGGCCGTCGTCGAGGCGTTCCGGGCCGCGCGCGACGTGCCGAGCTTCATGGGCCACCCGTACACCTGCGACGGCGAGCAGCTCGCCGGGCTCGCCGCGATGTGCGCGCCGCAGCAGATCATCGCCCGCTTCTCCGGCGGCGCGCTCGAGCAGGTGAGCGACTGGATCCAGGTCGGCGAGCTGGCGGGCTGACCGGAGCACACGATCGACGACTACCTCGGTTCGCTGCTCGTCGGGCTCGGCGCGGGCGCGGTCGTCGCGCTGCTCGCGCTCGGCCTCGTGCTCACCTATCGCGCGTCGGGGGTCGTCAACTTCGCGCACGCCGCCCTCGGCATGTTCTGCGCGTACGCGTACTACGAGCTGCGCGCCACCGGGGAGCTCGCCCTGCCGCTGCTCGGGCTGCCCGCCCGGGTGCCGGTCGTGGAGCGGCCGACCGTGTTCACCGCGCTCGTCGCCGTGCTCGTCATGGCGGCGGTCATGGGCCTGTTGCAGCACGTGCTGGTCTTCCGCCCGCTGCGCAGCGCACCCCCGCTGGCGCGGGTCGTCGCGTCGCTCGGCATCTTCCTGTACCTCCAGGACCTCGCCCGGCTCCGCTTCCGCAAGGCGGGCGCGGCCTCGTTCGAGATCACGTCGTTCCTCCCCCGTGGCAGCCGCGAGCTGTTCGGGGTGGTGGTGCCGAACAACCGGTTCGCGCTCGCGGCGATCGCGATCACGATCGCCGTCGCGGCCGGCGCCCTGTACCAGTGGACGCGCTTCGGCCTCGCGACGCGGGCCGCGGCCGAGAGCGAGAAGGGGGCCCTCCTCCTGGGCCTCGCGCCCGACCGGCTCGCGGCCGCCAACTGGGCGCTCGCGTCCGTGCTGTCGGCGCTGTCGGTGATCCTGATCACCGGGATCACGAAGCAGCTCGACCCGATCGCGACGAGCCTGCTCGTGATCCCCGCGCTCGCCGCGGCGCTGCTCGGCGGCCTCTCGTCGTTCACCCTCGCGACCGTCGCCGGCTTCGCGATCGGGATGGCACAGTCGGGAGTGCTGACGTACGTCACGCGGGCCGACTGGATCCCCGGCTGGCTCCCGCGCGGCGGCGTCGAGCGGTCGCTGCCGTTCCTCGTGATCATCGCCGCGATCGTCTGGCGCGGCCGCACGATCCCCGCACGCGACGCGCTCGTCGAGCAGCGGCTCCCCGAGTCGCCCAGTCCCCGCCACCCCCTGGTCGCGGCGACCGTCCTCGGCGGCGCCGCCGTCGCCGGACTGTGGACCCTGTCGAGCCAGTGGCGCCTCGCGATCGTCGTGTCGGTGATCGCGGCGACGATCGCGTTGTCGAGCGTCGTGCTCACCGGGTACGTGGGGCAGATCTCGCTGGCCCAGTACGCGTTCGCCGGCGTCGCCGCGTTCACGACCGCCAAGCTCGCCGCCGACGCGGACATCCCGTTCCCGTGGTCGCCGCTGCTCGCGATCGCCGTCACGGTGGCCGTGGGCGTCGCCGTCGGCGTCCCGGCCGTGCGCGTGCGGGGGATGACCCTCGCGATCGCGACCGCGGGGGCGGCCGTCGCGATCCAGGAGCTGTTCTTCAACTCGAGCGCGGTCGGCGGCATCGCCGGCCTCGAGGTGCCGCCCCCGGCGCTGTTCGGGGTCGATCTCGGCTTCGCCGCGGTCGGCGCCGACAACTTCCGGCCCGCGTTCGGGACGCTCGCGGTGGTGCTCCTCGCCCTCGCGTGCGTCGCCGTCGCGAACCTCCGCCGCAGCCCGACGGGCCTGCGTTGGCTCGCGGTGCGCGCCAACGAACGGGCGGCCGCGGCCGCCGGCGTGAACGTGACCGCCGCGAAGCTCACGGCGTTCGCGATCTCGTCCGGGCTCGCGGCGCTCGGGGGCGTGCTGCTCGCGTACCAGCTCCCCACGCTGTCGCCCGACGCCTTCCTCGTCGTCGGTGCCCTCGCGCTGCTCGCGCTCACGTACCTCGGCGGGATCGCGTCGATCACCGGCGCGATCGTCGCCGGCCTGCTCGCCGCGGGCGGTGTGGTCACGAAGCTCGGCGGCGGGACGAGCGGGTCGAGCCCGGAGTACCAGTTCGCGGTGAGCGGGCTCGCGCTCGTCGTCGTCGCGATCGTCTGGCCGGACGGCGTCGCCGGTGCCCTCCGCCGGCTGGCCGCGAGGATCCGCCGGTGAGCCGGCTCGAGGTGCGCGGCCTGTCGGTCTCCTACGGCGGTCTCGTGGCCGTCGACGCCGTCGACCTCGACGTCGGCGACGGCGCGATCGTCGGGCTGATCGGCCCGAACGGCGCGGGCAAGACGACGTGCATCGACGCCGTGTGCGGCTTCGTCGGGGCGTCGGGGCACGTCCGGCTCGACGGCCGCGCGCTCGACGGCCTCCCGCCCCACGCGCGCGCCCGCGCCGGCCTCGTGCGCACCTTCCAGTCGGTCGAGCTGTTCGACGACCTCACGGTGCGGGAGAACCTGCTCGTCGCCGCGGCACCGACGCGGTGGTGGTCGCTGCTCGCGGACGCGCTGGCGCCGCGCCGCACGAGGGTCGACGTGGACTG
The DNA here is from genome assembly GCA_026002935.1 of Acidimicrobiia bacterium. Classification (GTDB taxonomy): domain Bacteria; phylum Actinomycetota; class Acidimicrobiia; order IMCC26256; family PALSA-610; genus BPGH01. Next base: position 1,565,293 of record BPGH01000001.1, on the reverse strand, counting down.
GGCGCTCGACGCGCTCGGCCTGCGGGACGCCGGCGACGCGCGACCGCGGGAGCTCCCCGCGGGCGCGCGTCGCCTCGTCGGCCTCGCGCGCGCGATCGTGTCGCGCCCCCGTGTCGTGCTGCTCGACGAGCCGGCGGCCGGGCTCGACCCCTCGGAGAGCACGGCGCTCGGCGAGCGCCTGCGCGCCCTGCCCGCGCTCGGGATCTCCGTGCTGCTCGTCGACCACGACATGCACCTCGTGCTCGGCGTGTGCGAGGAGGTGACCGTGCTCGACTTCGGGCAGGTGATCGCCCGGGGCACCCCGGCCGAGGTCCGCGCCGACCCGGCCGTCGCCCGCGCCTACCTCGGGACGACGCGATGACGGCCGTGCTGGAGGTCGCCGGGTTGCGCGCCGGCTACTCCGGCGTCGAGGTGCTGCACGGGATCGACCTGCGCGTCGACGCGGGCGAGGTGGTCGCGCTCCTCGGCGCGAACGGCGCCGGCAAGACGACGACCCTGCACGCGGTGTGCGGGCTCGTCACCCGCACGGGCGGGGACGTGCGCGTGCTCGGCGCGACGGTGCCGCGGGGCCGCGCGTCGGCCACCGTCTGGCGGACGGCGCGCCGCGGCCTCGCGCTCGTGTCGGAGGACCGGGCGCTGTTCTCGCAGCTCACGGTCGGCGAGAACCTGACGCTCGGCCCGCGCCGGCGCGACCGGCGCGCCGTCGAGGAGGCGCTCGGGCTGTTCCCGGTGCTGCGCGACCTCCTCGGCCGCCGGGCCGGGCTGTGCTCGGGCGGCGAGCAGCAGATGCTCGCGATCGCGCGCGCGCTCGCCGGACGGCCCCGGCTGCTGCTCGTCGACGAGTGCAGCCTCGGGCTCGCCCCGATCGTCGTCGGCCAGCTGCTGCCGGCGATCCGCCGGATCGCCGACACGGGCACCGCCGTCGTGCTGGTCGAGCAGCACGTACCCGCCGCGCTCGCCGTGGCCGACCGCGCCTACGTGCTGAGCCGGGGCGCGGTCGCGTACGACGGCGACGCCGGTACGCTCGCCGCCCGACCGGACGTGCTCGAGGAGGCGTACCTCGGCCGGGCGTGACCGCGCGGCCCCGGCGTCCGGGGGAGGGGCGATGTCGAGGGTCCTGAAGCTGCTCGCCGGGCTGGTCGCGCTGGCCGTGCTCGCCGTCGCGGGGTTCCTGGTCTGGTACTTCGTCATCGACGACGACGCGCCGCCCGAGGCCGAGCTGCGCGAGCGGCCCGCGGCCGACGCCCCGGCGACGACCGCGGCGGGCGGCGAGCAGGGCTCGGCCGACGGCACGTGGACGGTCCAGACCGGTGACGAGGTGTTCGTCGGCTACCGCGTGCAGGAGCTGTTCGCCGGCGACACCCTGAAGAAGGACGCCGTCGGGCGCACCCCGGCGGTCACCGGCACCATCACGGTCGCCGGCACGTCGGTCGAGTCCGGCTCGTTCACCGCCGACCTGACGCAGCTCACGAGCGACCAGTCCCGCCGCGACGGCGCGCTGCGCACGCGCGGGCTCGAGACGGACCGGTTCCCCGAGGCGACCTTCACCCTCACCGAGCCGATCGACCTCGGCGCCGCGCCCGCGGTCGGCGAGCGGTACACGCTGGTCGCCCGCGGCGAGCTCACCTTGCACGGCGTCACGCGCCCGGTCGAGGTCGAGGTGGACGCGCGCTGGAACGGCGACTCGATCGACGTGGCGGGCAGCGCGCCGATCGTGCTCGCCGTCTACGCGATCGAGCCGCCCGACGTGCTCGGCCGCCTCGAGGTCGACGACGAGGGTGTGATGGAGTTCCAGCTCACCTTCGTGCGCGAAGCGTGACGGGGCGCACCGGCGCGCGTCCGGGCGCCGGCGCGTGGCCGGTCCCGCGCGCGCCAACCGCTACCCTGCCCCGCCATGACCGAGTCGCACCTGTCCGCCCAGGCGGTCGAGCGCCTGCGTGAGGAGCTCGCCTGGCGCAGCGGCGAGCGGCGCCGCGAGATCTCGCTGTGGATCGAGCGCGCCCGCGAGCTCGGCGACATCAGCGAGAACGCCGACTACGACGCGGCCAAGGACGAGCAGGGCAAGAACGAGGCGCGCATCCGCCAGATCGAGCAGCTCCTGAAGACGGCGGTCGTGATCGAGGGCACGTCGACCGGCGAGGTCGTCGAGCCGGGATGCCTCGTCGAGGTGCGCCACGAGGGCGACGACGAGACGCACACCTACCTCGTCGGCTCGATCGAGGAGCGCCACGACACCTACTCGGTGCTGACGACGAGCTCGCCGCTCGGCCGGGCGCTGCTCGGCGCGGCGCCCGGCACGACCGTCACCTACCAGGGCCCCCGCCGCGAGCTGACGGCGACGGTCGTGTCGGTCCGTCCGCTCGAATAGGACGGATCCCCCGACGCGCACGAACCGGCCGACCGGCGGCGGTCGGGCACGATGCGCGCGCCCGGCGCGCCCGGCGCGTCCGGGCATCGCGGGGCGGCGCCTACGTCGATTGCATGACCCGGGCGCGCCGGGTCGGCCCTAGCGTCCGGCGGTGTCCCGCACCGGAGCCGACCCCGCACCGTGATGCTCCCGACGAACTTCGCCGGCGTCCTGGCGTCCGCCGCGCACGCCCGGCCCGGACACGACGCCGTGGTCGCCGCGGAGGGCGCGTGCACCTACGCCCGGCTCGCCGGGCGGGCGGCCGCGTTCGCGGGGGCACTCGCCGACGCGGGCGTCGCACCCGGCGACCGGGTCGCGATCTTCCTGCCCCGGGGGGCCGACGCCGCCGCCGCGTTCTTCGGCACCCTCGCGCACGGCGCCGTCGCCGTGTTCGTGAACGAGACGCTCAAGGCGCGCCAGATCCGCCACATCCTGTCGCACTCGGGCGCGCGGGCCGTGCTGACCGACGGCGAGATGGCGGCCCGCCTGCCCGAGGGACCCGGGGGCGAGCGGCTCACGGTGATCGACGCCGACCGGCTCGGCGACGGCGGCGACCTGGCGCCCGTCGCCCGCGTCGGCACGGACGTCGCGCAGATCATCTACACGTCGGGCTCGACCGGGCTGCCCAAGGGCGTCACGCTCTCGCACGCGAACCTGTGGGCGGGCATGCAGGCGGTCGGCGAGTACCTCTCGATCTCGGCCGACGACCGCATCGCGAGCATCCTGCCGTTCAGCTTCGACTACGGCCTCAACCAGCTGCTGTGCGCGGTCGGCGCGGGCGCGACCCTCGTCGTCGAACGCTCGCCGGTCCCGCAGCGCATCGTGCGGACCCTGCGCGACCAGGCCGTCACCGTCCTGCCGACGGTGCCGCCGTCGTGGCTGCAACTGCTCGGCGTGCGCTCCTTCGAGCAGGAGCCGATCGCGTCGCTGCGCTGCATGACGAACACGGGTGGGCTCCTGCCCGTCGAGGCGGTCCGCCGGCTGCGCCGGGCGCAGCCCCACGCGCAGCTCTTCCTGATGTACGGCCTCACCGAGGCGTTCCGCAGCGCGTACCTCGACCCCGCGAAGGTCGACGCGAAGCCGGGGTCGATCGGCCGGGCCATCCCCGGGGCGGAGCTGCTCGTGCTGCGCGAGGACGGGACGCCGTGCGGGCCCGGCGAGGTCGGCGAGCTCGTCCACCGGGGCCCGACCGTCGCGCTCGGCTACTGGGACGACCCCGAGCTCACCGAGCGCGTCTTCAGGCCGAACCCGTGCCGGCCGCCCGGCACCCCGGCGTCGGAGCGCGTCGTGTTCTCCGGCGACCAGGTGCGCCTCGACGAGGACGGGGACCTCTACTTCGTCGGGCGGCGCGACCGGATGATCAAGACGCTCGGCTACCGCGTCAGCCCCGACGAGGTCGCCGACGTGCTGTACGCGTCGGGCGAGGTCGCCGAGGCGGTGGTCGGCGCGGAGCCCGACGACACCCGCGGGAACCGGATCGTCGCGTTCGTGGTGCTGCGCCCGGGTGGCGACCTGGCGCGCCTCCAGGCGTTCTGCGCGTCCGAGCTCCCCCGCTACATGCAGCCCGCGCGCATCGAGGTGCGCGACGAGCTGGCCCGGACCCACAGCGGCAAGTACGACGTCGCGGCGACGGCCGCGTCGGCGCGGAGCGGGTCGTGATCGAGGGGACGCTGGCGTCGATGCTCGAGCCGCTCGAGCGGTTCGAGGACATCCGGCGGCGCCACGTCCGGCTCGGCCCGCACCTGTGCGACCTCGCGTACGCGAACCCCTACTCCGGCGTGCAGGAGGCGGCCCGCGCGGCGCTGCGCCGGGCGCTCGACGCCGAGCGCACCCTCGACCTCCAGTACACGCCGTTCGGCGGCCAGGCCGTCGCCCGCCGCGTCACCGCCGACGCGCTCCGCACCGGCCACGGCCTGCCGTTCACCCACGACGACGTCGTGCTGACACCGGGCGCGATGGCGGCGCTGCACGTCGCGCTCCACACGAGCGCCGCGCCCGGCGCCGAGGTGGTCGTGCCCACACCCTGCTGGCTCGACCATCCGCTGTTCGCCCGGGCCTGCGGCCTCACCCCGGTCGCGGTCGGGATGGCGCCGCCGCGCTTCGACCTGCCCGTCGACGCGATCGCGGCGGCGGTCGGCGAGCGCACGCGCGCGGTGCTGCTCAGCCACCCCGCGAACCCGACCGGCCGCCTCTACGACGACGCGGACCTCGCCGCCCTCGGTGCGGTCCTCGCCGACGCCGAGCGCCGGTACGGCACCACGATCACGCTGATCGCGGACGAGACCCACCGCGACTTCTGCGCTCCCGGCGCGTTCCGCACCCCGGCGCTCCACCACGACCGCACGGTCATCGTGTACTCCTTCGGCAAGTACCACTTCCTCCAGGGCCAGCGCATCGGGTACGCGGCCGTGTCGCCCCGCCATCCCGGCCGGGAGGCCGCCGCGCGGGAGATGGTGCGGTGGACGCGCGTCCTCGGGTTCGCGACCCCGACCGCGCTGATGCAGCGGGCGCTGCCCGAGCTGCTGCGGCTCCGCCACGACCTGTCGTGGCTCGACCTGTGGCGGAAGCGGTACGTCGAGGAGCTGACCGACGCGGGGTACGAGGTGGTGCCGCCCGACGCGACGCTGTTCGTGTACGTGCGCACCCCGCGGGACGCGCCCGACGACTACTCGTTCACCGAGCGGCTCGCCGCCGCGGGCGTGCTCGTCCTGCCCGGGCCCGCGTTCCACCACGAGGGCTGGTTCCGGCTGGCGCTGACCGGCTCGGAGCCGATGCTCGAGCGGGCGCTGCCGATCCTGGCGGGGGCGGCGCGATGACCGTGCACTTCGCCGGGCCCCGCGACGCGAACGTCGCCTGGGACGGCACGAACCTCGCCCGCGCCGCCGACTTCCTCCCGGGCGGCCCGCCCCTCGACGGCCTGCGCGGCGCCGCCGCGTCGGTGCGCGGCGCACCGTCGACCGGCTGGCGGGTGTACCGCGATCCCCTCGGCATCAACAAGCTGTTCTGGGCCCGCGACCCCGAGGGCCGCTTGCACTTCGCGAGCCGGCCCCGGGTGCTCACGGCCGCCGGCCACCGGCTGGCCGACGTCGCCGCGGTGCCGTGCGGCACGGTGGTCGACATCACCGGCACGGGCCGGGTCGCGCGGGCCGGGTCGGTCGTGCCGCCGGGGTGGTATCGCGACGATCCCGACGGGCACGCGCCCGGCATCGAGGAGATCGGCGCGCGCATCCGCACGACGATCACGCGCTACCTCTCGGCCCTGGCGTCGGAGCTGCGCCCGGAGGAGGCGTACGTGTGCCTCTCCGGCGGCCTCGACAGCTCCGGGATCGCCGCGATGGCCAAGGCGATCTTCCCGTCGACGGTCGCGGTCAGCTTCGACCTGAAACGGCCGGGCCGCAACCCCAGCGACGACCGCGTCGCCGCGGGGCGCGTCGCGCGCGACCTGGGCATCCCGATGCTCGACGTGTCGGTCACCGAGGACGAGCTGCTCGACCACCTCGACACCGTGCTGGTCGAAGGGGCCGACTGGCGCGACTTCAACGTGCACGCGGGCCTCGTCAACGCGGCGCTCGCGGCGGGCATCGCCCCGGCGGTCGGCACGCGCCGCGCGCTGGTGCTCACCGGCGACCTCGCGAACGAGTTCCTCGTCGACTACGAGGCCGAGACGTACCGGGGCACCGTCTACTACCGGCTGCCCCGTCTGCGGCCCGCGGCGCTGCGCAGCTGGCTCGTGCGCGGGCTCGACACCTCCAACCGCGAGGTCGGCGTGTTCCGCGCGTTCGGGCTGCCGGTCGTGCAGCCGTACGCGGCCGCCGTCGACCACTACCTCGCGATCCCCGAGGAGTTCCTCACCCGCGCGGACCGCAAGAACGCGCTCGACCGCATCGTGTTCGGGTCGCTCATCCCCGAGCACGTCTACACGCGCAAGAAGGTGCGTGCCCAGGTCGGCTCGGAGGAGGTCGGCGGCGTCCTCGCCGCCTGCCTCGACCGCGGCATCGACCAGGCGTGGCTCCGCCGCCGCTTCGGGCGGCTCCACGGCGTCGAGGACGACGCCGATCTCGACCGCTTCGTGCGCGCCGGCCGGTACCGGAGCGCCGTCCCGTCGCCGCAGGAGGACTGAATTTGGACGCCGCAGCCGTCGCGGACCGGATCGAGAAGTTCCTGCGCGAGCAGTTCCTCGTCGCGGACGACGACCCGCGCTTCTCCCGGACCGTCGACCTGTACGAGCACGGCTACGTCGACTCGGTGGGCCTCGTCGAGCTGCTCGCGTTCATCGACGAGGAGTTCGCCGTCGAGGTCCCCGAGGAGGCCCTGCTGTCGCCGGAGTTCTCGACGATCGACGGGATCGCGGGTGTCGTCGCCGCGCTGACGTGACGGCGACCGGGAGCGCCGGGCGCGCGGCCACGGCACGCGGCATCCGCCCCTACGGGCCGGGCGACGCCCGGCGGTGATCGCGCTCCACCGCCGCCGGTTCCTGCACGGCCGGCCGGTGTCGCCCGAGACCGCCGAGTTCGTGGAGCGGTTCTTCACCCGGACGCTCCTCGAGCGACCCGCCGACGGCACCGACTGCCCGTCGCTCGTGTTCCGGACCGACGCAGGGGGAGGTCGCGGGGTTCCTCGGGGTGCTCGACCGGACGATGACCTTCGACGGCGACCCCGTGCGCGTCGCCGTCGCGACCGCGTTCATGGTCGAGCGCGGCGCGGCCGGCGCCAGCATCGCGCTGCTCCGCCAGCTCCTGCGCGGCCCGCAGGACCTGACGCTCACCGACGGCGCGACCGACCAGACGCGCCGGATCCTCGAGCCGCTGCGGTTCCGGTCGGTGCCGGTGATGAGCGCGAACTGGTTCCGCGTGCTGCGGCCGACGGAACTGCTCGTCGACCGCTTCGCGCGGACCGCCACCCGGGCGCGCACCCTCGCCGCGCGCGCGGCCCGCCCGGTCGGGCGGGCGCTCGACGGCCGCGCCCGGCGCGTCGAACCGGCTCGCGGCACCCGACCCGGCCCGGCGGGCTGCGCAGCCGCCCGCTCGACCCGGCGGGGCTCGCCGGCCTGATCGCGGCGCAGGCCGCGGGCCGGCGGCTGCGGCCCGCGTACGACGGGACGGACCTCGCGCGGGTGATCGACCTGCGGCGCGGCGCGCGCCATCGCGGCGAGTTCGTCATGCGCGTGGTCGAGCGGGCCGACGGGAGCCCGCTCGGCTGGTACCTCGCACACGTGCGCCCGGGCGGGACGAGCGAGGTCGCCCAGCTCGGCGGCGAGGAGGGCGCGCTCGACACCGTGCTCGCCACCGCGATCGCCGACTGCGACGAGCGCGGCTCGGCGCTCGTGCAGGGCCGCCTCGACGCGCAGCTCCTGCGGGCGGTGCGCGTCAACGAGTGCTACACGCGCCCGGCCCCGTGGATGCTCGTCCATTCGCGCCGGCCGGAGATCGTGGACGCCTTCGCCGCCGGCGACGTGTGGTGCTCGCCGCTCGAGAACGAGGTGCCGTGGTGAGCCCGGTGCGGGTCGGCGCCCGGGTCACGGCGCGGCGGCGGGCGGCGGCCCCCACCCGCCGCCGCCGGGCGTGAGGACGCGCAGCACGTCGCCCGCGCGCAGGCGCACCGTGCACTTGTCGGCCAGCCGCTCGGCCCGGGTCTCGTCGCCGCCGGGCAGCAGCCAGTTCTCCCCCGCCGCGCCCGGCTCCCCGCCCGCGAGGCCCCACGGCCGCGACGCGCGCCGCTCGGTGACGAGCGACACGGTCACGTCCTCCAGCACCTCGATCTCGCGCTCGATGCCCTCGCCGCCGGGCGCGGCGCCGCCACCGCCCGAGCCGCGGCGCAGCGAGTAGCGCCGCACCCGCATCGGGTACGCGCGTTCGAGCGCCTCGACCGGCGTGTCACGCGTGTTCGTCATCGCGGTGTGCACGCCGTGCATGCCGGGCCGCGGCCCGGGCCGGCCGCCCTGGCCGCCGCCGATCGTCTCGTAGTAGACGAACCGGTCGTTGCCCACGAGCACGTTGTTCATCGTGCCCTGCGACGCCGCGCCGACCCGGCCGGGGGCGAGCGCGGCCAGCGCGCCCAGGCAGACGTCGGCGACGCGCTGGCTCACCTCCACGTTGCCGGCGCCGACCGCCACCGGCGGGCGCGCCGCGACGACGCTGCCCGGCGGCGCGACCACGCGCACCGGCCGCAGCGCTCCCCCGTTGGCCGGGACCGTCGGGTCGACGACCGACCGCAGCGCGAACGCCACCGCGCTCACCGTCACCGCCTCGACCGCGTTCACGGTTCCGGGCCGCTGCGGATCGGTGCCGGTGAAGTCGAACGTGACGGTGTCGTGCGCGACGGTCACCCGGACGCGGATGCGCGCGGGCGCGGAGCCGTGCGGCCCGCCCGTCGAGTCGAGCACGTCCTCGAACTCCGCCGTGCCGTCGGCGAGCGCGTGCAGCGCGGCCCGCATCCGCCGCTCGCCGTAGTCGACCACTTCCTCCAACGGCGCGCCCGCCAGCTCGAGCAGCCGCTCCACCCCGAGGCGGTTCGCCCCGCGCTGCGCGTCGAGGTCGCCGCGCCGCTCCTCGGGGGTGCGCGAGGCCGCGACGAGGATCGCCTCGACGTCGGCGGTGAGCAGCACGGGCGGCACCCGCAGGCCCTCCTGGTGGATCTCGGTCGCCTCCGGCGGCATCGAACCCGGGGCCATGCCGCCCAGGTCGGCGTGGTGCGCGCGGTTCGCCGCCCAGCCGACGAGCCGCCCGCCGGGGGCGAACGCGGGCGCGACGAGCGTGACGTCGTTGAGGTGGGTGCCCCCCGCGTACGGGTCGTTGAGCACGATCTGGTCGCCGGGCCGCACCCGTGCCCCCTGCGCGTCGATCGCGGCGCGCACCGCCGCCGGCATCGAGCCGAGGTGGACCGGGATGTGCTCGGCCTGGACGAGCAACGTCCCGTCGGGCGTGAACAGCGCGGCCGAGCAGTCGGCCCGCTCCTTGATGTTGGGGCTGTACGCGGAGCGCCGCAGCACCGTGCCCATCTCCTCGGCGACGCCGGTGAGGCGCGCGAGCAGCACCTGCAGCGACGCCGGGTCGAGGCGCGCCCCGCTCACGCCCGCGTCACCACCCACGCGCCCAGCTCACGGGGCTCGGCGACCCAGCCGTCGGGAACCCAGAGGGTGCAGTCGGGCTCCGCCACCACCGCGGGGCCGCGGACCCGGGGCCGCGCGGCGGCCGGGAGGTCACCGGCGTCGAGCGGCGCGGGTGCCGACGCGCGCGCCCGCACGGCGACGACCTCGACGGGCGCGCCCGGGCGCGCGTGCCCGTTGCGGCGCTCGTGCTCCGCGGCGAACGCGGCCGCGTCGGGCACCGTGATCTCGTGGCTCTGGCCGACGTACCGGCAGTCGAGCGCGGTCTCGACGTGCGCACCGGCACCGACCAGCGCCCGCGCCCGCTCCGCCACCTCCGCGAGCGCCCGCGCGACGCGCCGGGTCGTCGGGCGCGCAGGGCGGCAGCGAGCGCACGACCTCCCGGCGCCGGGGCGAGCACAGCAGCCCGACCGCGGAGCCGACGCCGGCGCGGGGCGGCACGACGACGGCGGCCATGCCGAGGGCCTGCGCGATCGAGCAGGCGTGGAGCGGGCCGGCACCGCCGAACGCGACGAGCGCCAGGTCGCGCGGGTCGACGCCGCGCGCGACGGTGACCGCCCGCACCGCCTCCTCCATCGCGGCGTCGACGACCGCGACCACCCCGGCCGCGTCCACGCCGGCCCGGGCGAGCGCGGCGCGCGCGGCGCCCACGTCGAGGCGCCCCAACCCGGGGAACGCGGCCTGCGGGTCGATGCGGCCGAGCACGCAGGTCCGCGTCGGTGACCGTGGCGTCGCGCCCGCCGCGCCCGTAGCAGGCCGGGCCGGGCACCGCGCCCGCGCTGCGCGGCCCGACGGTCAGCGCGCCGCCCGGGTCGAGGGCCGCGATCGAGCCCCCGCCCGCGCCGATCGTGTGCACGTCGAGCGCGGGGAGCCGGATCGGGAAGCCGCCGACGACGCGCTGCGGCGCCGGCTCGGGGACGCCGCCGCGCACGAGGCACACGTCGGTGCTCGTCCCGCCCATGTCGAAGGTCACCGCGTCCGGGAACCCGCACGCGCGTGCGACGGCGGCCGCGGCGCGCACGCCGCCGGCCGGGCCCGACAGCAACAGCGACGCGGGCAGGCGCGCGGCCTCGCGCGCGGGGACGAGCCCGCCCGCCGAGGTCATCACCAGCACCGTCGCCGCGACGCCGTCGATCGCCCCGAGGTACGGCGCGCACGCCGGGCGCAGGAACGCGTTGACGACGGTCGTGACCATCCGCTCGTACTCGCGGAACTCCGGGGACACCTCGTGCGACGCGACCGCGTCGAGGCCGCGCGCCCGCAGCGCCTGCGCGACCGCGCGCTCGTGCGCGGGGGCGAGATCGGCGTGCAGCAGGCACACCGCGACCGCCTCGACGTCCTCGGGCAGCGCGGGCAGGCGGCCGTCCCAGGGCTCCAGCACCGTCCCGTCGGGACCGACGCGTTCCGCGACCTCGAACCGCAGCTCGCGCGGCACCAGCGGTGCGGGCCGGTCCGCGAACGGGTCGTACAGCGACGGGCGGGCCTGGCGGGCGATCTCGATCACGTCGGCGAAGCCGCGGGTCGTCACCAGCGCCGTGCGCGCGCCGCGCCGCTCCAGCAGCGCGTTCGTCGCGACGGTCGTGCCGTGCGCGACGAGCTGCGGGCGCGACCCGCCGGCGAGCGCGGACACGGCGCCGCGCAGTGCCCGGGACGGGTCGTCGGGCGTCGACAGCACCTTGACGGCGCGGCCGTCGTCGGCGACCGCGTCGGTGAAGGTCCCCCCGGTGTCGACGCCGAGCCGCACCGGCGCATGCTCGCGCGGGCGGGGCCTCAGCCCGCGGCGCCGCGGCGCGGGCGGCCGGCGCCGCGTCGCCGTCGGGCGCGGCGACCTGCATCAGGTAGCCGCGCGAGCGCACGGTGCGGATCTCGAGGCCGACCGGCGCGATCCGCCGCCGCAGCCGCAGCATGTGCACGTCGAGGGCGTTGCGGGTCGGCAGGCCGCCCGGCCAGGCCCGCCCGGCGAGCGCGTGGCGGTGCACGACGGCGCCGAAGCGCTCGAGGAGCGCCTCGGCGAGCGCCCGCTCGACCGGCGACAGCGCGACCCACGCGTCCCGGTGGTGCAGCAGCCCGTCGGCGTCGAGGGCGGGCGGGCCGCCGTGGCGCCGGGCGCGCCCGCGCAGCGCGCGCAGGCGCAGCTCGCGTTCGGACTCGCCGGCGACGGCGGGCACCCAGTCCTCGAGGCAGTCGGGCGGGGCGGGCGGCTCTCCCTGCTCCACGACGAGCAGGCGCGGGACGCCGCGGGCCCGCACCTCTCGAGGCGGTCGCCGTCGGCCGGCCAGCGCAGCACCTCGACGTCCACGCCAGGCGAGGTCACCACGCATTGTTTCGCGCGCGTTACCCCGAGGTGACGGACGCCGCGAGGGCGCGGGCGGCCGCGACGACGGCCGCGCCGAAGCGGCGGCCCGGCGCCCGCCCCATGCGGTCCGCCGGGACCGCTGACGCCGACCGCGGCGACGACCGCGCCCCGCGCCGTCGCGCACCGGCGCGCTCACGCTCGCGACGCCGGGCTCGCGCTCGCCGACGGACCACGCGAACCCGCGCCGGCGCACGGCCTCGAGCTCGGCGGCGGGCACGTCGAAGCGGTCACGGTCCTCCGCCCAGGCGAGCAGCACCTTGCCGCCCGACCCGCGCTCGAGCGGCATCACCGCCCCGAGGGGCACGCTGTCGCGCAGGCCGCTCGCGCGCTCGTGCGACGCGACGCAGATGCGCCGGTCGCCGGCGCGCACGAAGCACTGCGCGCTCTCGCCCGTCGCCTCCACGAGCCGGGCGAGCACCGGGCGCGCCAGGGTGACGAGCGCGAGCGGGCCGGGGCGCGGGCGCCCCAGGCGTACGGCCGCGGGCCGAGGACGAAGCGGCCGTCGCCGGCGCGCGCGAGCAGCCCGTGCGCCTCGCAGGCGACGGCGAGCCGGTGGGCGGTCGGCCGGGGGAGCCCGGTGCTGCGCACCAGGTCGGCGAGCGAGCACGCGCCGGCGGACGCGACGGCCTCGACGACCGCCACCGCGCGGTCGAGGGTCTGCACGCCGGTGCCCGCGACCGGTAGGCTGTCCACGAAGCGATACTAGTGTCTCGGATGTCGAGACGACTCGGCCCGGCGCCGCGACCGGCTCCGGGACCGACGACACCGAGGACGAGGACCCGGGACGCGCGTCCCGGCGGCGACCGGGCGGGTGCCCGGATCGCCGACCCTGCGAGAACCGGAGCCGGCCATGGGCACGACCCTCTCGGAGAAGGTGTGGGAACGGCACGTCGTGCACCGCGCCGACGGCGAGCCCGACCTGCTCTACATCGACCTCCACCTCGTGCACGAGGTCACCTCGCCCCAGGCGTTCGACGGGCTGCGCCTGGCCGGGCGGCGCGTGCGCCGCCCCGACCTGACCGTCGCGACCATGGACCACAACGTGCCGACCGCGGGGCTCGACCGGCCGCTCGAGGACCCGATCTCGGCGCAGCAGATGGAGGTGCTCGCCCGCAACTGCGCGGAGTTCGGCATCCGCTGCTACCCCATGGGCGACCCCGGCCAGGGCATCGTGCACGTGATCGGGCCCGAGCAGGGCCTGACCCAGCCCGGGCATGACGATCGTGTGCGGCGACAGCCACACCTCGACCCACGGCGCGTTCGGCGCGCTCGCGTTCGGCATCGGCACGAGCGAGGTCGAGCACGTGCTCGCCACGCAGACCCTGCCGCAGATGAGGCCGGGCACGATGGCGTGACCGTCGACGGCGAGACCGCCGGCCGGCGTCACGGCGAAGGACATCGTGCTCGCGATCATCGCCCGCATCGGCACCGGCGGCGGCATCGGCAGCGTCGTCGAGTACCGCGGGCGCCGCGATCCGCGCCCTGTCGATGGAGGGCCGCATGACGGTGTGCAACATGTCGATCGAGGCGGGCGCGCGCGCCGGCATGGTCGCCCCCGACGACACGACGTTCGCCTACCTCGAGGGCCGACCGTTCGCGCCCGAAGGGCGCCGCCTGGGAGCGCGCGCTCGACGAGTGGCGCTCGCTCGCGACCGACGACGACGCCGCGTTCGACAAGGAGGTCGTGATCGACGCGGCGACGCTGCGGCCGCACGTGTCGTGGGGGACCAACCCCGGCCAGGCGGTCACGATCGACGACGTCGTGCCCGACCCGCGACTCGTTCGCCGACCCGGCCGCAGCGCGACGCGGCGCGCCGCGCGCTCGCCTACATGGGCCTGCGCCCGGGCACGCCGATCCGCGAGATCCCGGTCGACACCGTGTTCATCGGCTCCTGCACCAACTCGCGCATCGAGGACCTGCGGGCCGCGGCCGAGGTCGCGCGCGGCCGGCGCGTGAAGCCCGGGCGTGCGCACCCTGGTCGTGCCCGGCTCCGCGGCGGTCAAGGCGCAGGCCGAGGCCGAGGGCCTCGACCGCGTCTTCGTCGCCGCGGGCTTCGAGTGGCGCGAGCCCGGGCTGCTCGATGTGCCTGGCGATGAACCCCGACAAGCTCGCGCCCGGCGAGCGGTGCGCGTCCACGTCGAACCGCAACTTCGAGGGCCGCCAGGGCAAGGGCGGCCGCACCCACCTCGTGTCCCCCGCGGTCGCGGCCGCCACCGCGATCGCCGGCCGGTTCGCGACCCCGCGAGGAGCTCCCGTGAGAGCCCGTGCGCGTCGTCACCGGCCGGGGCGTGCCGCTCGTGCCGCTCCGACGTCGACACCGACCAGATCATCCCGAGCGACTGGCTGAAGCGGGTCGAGCGCACCGGCTTCGGGGCGGGCGCTGTTCTCCGAGTGGCGCGAGCAGCCCGACTTCGTGCTCAACCAGGAGCGCTACGCGGGCGCGAACATCCTGGTCGCCGGGCCGAACTTCGGCACGGGCTCGTCACGCGAGCACGCCGTGTGGGCACTGATGGACTACGGCTTCGAGGCGGTGCTGTCGCCGCGCTTCGCGGACATCTTCCGCAACAACTGCGCGAAGATGGGCCTGGTGGCCGCGACGGTCGCGCCGGAGGTCGTCGAGCGGCTGCTGGGCCGCGCTCGACGACGACCCCGCCGTCGAGATCGTCGTCGACGTCGAGCGCCGGCGCGTGGCCGCCCCCGCGATCGGGCTCGACGAGCCGTTCGAGCTCGACGACTTCACCCGCTAGCGGCTGCTGAACGGCTCGACGACATCGGCCTCACGCTGCGGCACGCCGACGCGATCGACGCCTACGAGCGCACGCGCCCGGCGTGGCTCCCGACGGTCACCTGAGCGCGCTCAGGCGGCGGGACGGATCGCGCCGAGCCCGGCCTCGCTCGCGACCCAGGCGTCGGCCAGGTCGTACGCGAGCGCGCGGGTCGCGTCGTGGGCGGCCAGGTACTCGAGGAACTCGATCACGTTCATCACGACCTCCCAACGTGCTACGGCGCCGCCGGATTCCCCGGATGACCGGGCCGCCCCGTCCCGCACCCGCCGGGCGCCGCGCCCGCCGGCACCGGCCGGCTCAGGGCCCGACCGCCGTCTCCCGCGCCACCGGGTGTTCGCGCAACCGCACCACCTTGTTCACCGCGTTGAGGTACGCGCGGGCCGCGGCCTCGACCACGTCGGTCGCGACGCCCCGCCCGCCGACCTTGCGGCCGTCGCCGGCGTCGAGGGTCAGGGCGACGGCACCCAACGCGTCGGAGCCGCCGGTGACCGACGACACCTGGAAGCTCGCGAGCCGCCCCGAGACGCCCGTCGCCTCGGAGATCGCGGCGATCGCGGCGTCGATCATGCCGTCGCCGGTGCCGGTCGCCTCGATCTTCGCGTCGTCGGCCGTCAGCACGACCCGGGCGGTCGGCTTGGTCGCGGTGCCGCCGCGCAGGTCGAGCTCGTGGATCGCGTACCGGTGCACCACCTGGGTCCCGAGCTCCTCGGCGACGATCGCCTCCAGGTCGGCCTCGGTGATCTCGACCTTCTTGTCGGCGAGCTCCTTGAACCGCACGAACGCCGCGTTGAGGGCGTCGCCCTGCACGTGCAGGCCCATCTCGGCGCAGCGTGTCGGCGAAGGCGTGCCGGCCCGAGTGCTTGCCCAGCACGATCTGGGCGGCCTCCTGCCCGACCGCGGCGGCGTCGATGATCTCGTACGTCTCGCGGTCCGACAGCACGCCGTGCTGGTGGATCCCCGACTCGTGGGCGAAGGCGTTGCGGCCGACGACCGCCTTGTTGTACTGCACCGGGTACCCGGTGAGCCGCGACACCACGCGGGAGGTGCGGGCGAGCTCCTCGGTGCGCACGCCGACGCCGCAGGCCGCCGAAGTAGTCGGGCCGGGTCCTGATCGCCATCACGACCTCCTCGAGCGCCGCGTTGCCGGCGCGCTCGCCGAGGCCGTTGATCGCGCACTCGACCTGCCGGGCGCCGTTGGCGACACCGGCCAGCGAGTTCGCGACCGCCAGGCCGAGGTCGTCGTGGCAGTGGGTGGACACGACGTAGTCGCCCTTCACGTGCTCGATGACGTAGCGGATCAGCCGTGCCGTAGTCGTCCGGCACCGCGAAGCCGACGGTGTCGGGGATGTTGATGCGTCGTCGCGCCGTTGTCGACCGCGATCTGGCAGACCTCGCACATGAAGTCGGGGTCGGAGCGGTAGCCGTCCTCGGGCGAGAACTCGACGTCCGTCGCAGTAGCCGCGGGCGCGGGCGACACCCGGCGGCGGCCTCGGCCTTCACCTGTTCCGGCGTCATGCGGAGCTTCTTCTCCATGTGGATCCGCGACGTGGCGATGAAGACGTGGATGCGCGGCTTGTCGGCGTGCCGCACCGCCTCCCAGGCCCGGTCGACGTCCTTGAAGCCGGTGCGGGAGAGCGCCGCGATCACGGGGCCCCGCACCGCCTGCGGGCGATGGCCTCGACCGCCTCGAAGTCGCCGTCGGACGCGATCGGGAACCCCGCCTCGATGACGTCGACCTGCAGACGCGCGAGCTGCTCGGCGATCTCCAGCTTCTCGGCGACGTCGAGCGAGATGCCGGGCGACTGCTCGCCGTCCCGCAGGGTCGTGTCGAAGATCCGTACCGTGTCCATCGCGTCCGTCCTCGTCGTCAGGGGTTCCGGTCTCTCGTCGGTCGGGCACCGCGTCCGGGCAACGAAAAACCCTCCGGCCGGATCGGCGCGGAGGGTGCAGCGCGAGCGCGTGGGTGCGCCCGCGCCTACGTAAGGAGGAGGCCCAGCAGCGTGATGGTGGGGCGCACGTCCTTCCGCATAGGTCGGTCCAGTCTGCCAGGTGGGGCCGGTCCCGTCAAACCCTGTGTCGGCCGCGTCGCCCGCCTCCTGAGGAGATCGGCCCGCGCGGGCGGCCCGGCGCCGGGCGCGGCGGCCCTGCGGGTCACTCGAGGTCGATCGCGCGGGCCGACTGCACGCCGGGCTGCGCGGCGATCGCGCGCACGATGCCGGCCGGCACGGCGGTGTCGGTGGCGATCGCCATGAGCGCGGCCGCCCCGCTCGGGCTGCGGCCGACGTCCATGTCGGAGATGTTGATCCCGGCGTCACCGAGGATCGTCGTCACCCGCCCGATCATCCCCGGCACGTCCTCGTTGTGGACGACGAGCATGTGGCGCGAGGGCGGGAGGTCCACGAGGTGCTCGTCGATCGCCGACGATCCGGGGCGCCTCGGCCTTGCCGAACAGCGTCCCCGCGACGTGCGCGCCCTGGTCGCCGCGCACGACGACGAGATTGACGTAGTCGCGTGCGTCCGACGACTTCGTCTCGCGCACCGAGATCCCCCGCTGCTCGGCGATCTGCGGCGCGTTGACGAACGAGACCGGCTCGTCGACGACCGGGGCGAGCACGCCCTTCAGGACCGCGAGCGTGAGCACGCGGCAGTCGTAGTCGGCGATCTCGCCCTCGTAGGTGATCTCCAGCGTCGAGAGCGCGCCGCCCGCCAGCCCCGTGAACAGCCGGCCGAGCCGCTCGGCGAGCGGCAGGAACGGCCGCACCGTCTCCGACGCCTCCGACGCCGCGACGTTGACCGCGAACGGCACGAAGTCGCCGCGCAGCGCGAGCACCACCTGCTCGGCGATCGTGACCCCCGCCTTGTCCTGGGCCTCGGCGGTGGACGCGCCGAGGTGCGGCGTGACGACGACGTTCTCCAGCCCGAACAGCGGCGACTCCGTGGTCGGCTCGGTCGCGAAGGTGTCGATCGCCGCGCCGCCCAGCCGGCCGTCGCGGATCGCCTCGTAGAGCGCCTGCTCGTCGACGATGCCGCCGCGGCCCGCGTTGACGAGCCGCATCCCCGGCTTGGCGTGCGCGAGCACCTCCGCGTTCACCAGCCCGACGGTCTCGGGCGTCTTCGTCGCGTGGATCGACAGGAAGTCGCTCGTCGCGACCAGCTCCTCGATCGTCGGCACGAGCTGCACGCCGATCTGGCGGGCCCGCTCCGGGTTGACGAACGGGTCGTAGGCCGCGAGCCGCATCCCGAACGCGTGCGCGCGCTGGGCGACGAGGACGCCGACCCGGCCGAGGCCGACGATCCCCAGCGTCTTGCCGTGCAGCTCGACGCCCTCCCAGCGCGAGCGGTTCCAATTGCCCGCCTTCAGGTCGGCGTCGGCCTGCGGGACGTTGCGGGCCTGGGCGAGCAGCAGCGCCATCGTGTGCTCGGCCGCCGACAGGACGTTGGACTGCGGGGCGTTGACGACCATCACGCCGCGGCGGGTCGCCTCGGCGACGTCGACGTTGTCGAGACCGATGCCCGCGCGACCGACGACGACCAGGTCGGTGCCGGCCGCGAGCACCTCGGCGTCCACCTGCGTCGCGCTGCGGATGACGAGCGCCGCGGCGCCCCGCACCGCGTCGAGCAGCTCCGTCGTGCGGGATGCCGGTGCGCACGTCGACGTCGAGGCCCGCGGCGGCCATCGCGTCGAGGCCGCGGGCGGCGATCGGTTCGGTGACGAGCACGCGGGGCGCCATCGGCGCCGAGGCTAGAGGATCGGCCGGCGCGGGCCGGGGGTCGTCACGACAGGACCTCGGCGATGCGCCGCACGCCCTCGCCGAGGTCGTCGTCGCCGAGCGCGAACGACAGGCGCGCGTAGCCCGGGGCCCCGAAGGCCTCGCCGGGCACGACCGCGACCCTGCCCACCTCGAGCAGCACCTCGGCGAGCTCGAGCGTGTCGCGCACCGGGCGGCCCGCGACCTCGCGGCCGAGCACCCCCGCGAAGGACGGGAAGCAGTAGAACGCGCCCTGCGGCTCGAGACAGGTGACGCCGGGGATCGCCGAGAGCAGCGCGTGCATCGTGGCGCCGCGCCGCGCGAAGGCCTCGCGCATCCGCGCGACCGCGTCGAGGTCGCCGGCGACCGCCGCGAGCGCCGCGACCTGGGCGACGTTCGACACGTTCGACGTCGAGTGCGACTGCAGGTTCGTCGCGGCGGCGATCACGTCGCGCGGCCCGATCATCCAGCCGACGCGCCAGCCGGTCATCGCGTAGGTCTTCGCGACGCCGTTGAGCACGATGCAGCGGTCGAGCACCTCGGGGACGAGCGCGGGGAGCGACGAGAAGCGGTGCTCGCCGTAGGTGAGGTGCTCGTAGATCTCGTCGGTGAGCACCCAGATCCCGCGCTCGGCGGCCCACCGGCCGATCGCCTCGACCTCGCCGGGCGGGTAGACCGCGCCGGTCGGGTTGCTCGGCGACACGAACAGCAGCGCCTTCGTGCGGGGTGTGACCGCCGCGTCGAGCTGGTCGACGTCCACGCGGAAGCCCGTGCGCTCGTCGGTCGGCAGCACGACCGGGACCCCGCCCGCGAGGCGTGATCATCTCCGGGTACGACGTCCAGTACGGGGCGGGCAGCAGCACCTCGTCACCGGGGTCGCACAGCACCTGGAAGGCGTTGTAGACCGCGTGCTTGCCGCCGTTGGTGACGAGCACCTGCTCGGCGGCGAACGTGACGCCCGAGTCGCGCTCGGTCTTGCGCGCGATCGCCTCGCGCAGCTCGGGGAGGCCCGCCGTGGGGCTGTAGCGGTGGTACCGCGGGTCGCGGCACGCCGCCGCGGCGGCCTCGACGACGTGCTCGGGCGTCGGGAAGTCCGGCTCGCCGGCGCCGAAGCCGATCACGTTCTCGCCCGCGGCGCGCAGCGCCTTGGCCTTCGCGTCCACCGCGAGCGTCGCGGACTCCTTGATCGCGCCGATGCGCGCCGAGATGCGTGCCACGTGCCCATCGTGGCACGTCGCGTGCCCCGATCCCGAGCCGTTCCCGGCGCGGCGCCTACCCTGGGCCGGGCATGGTCCGCCGCGCCCGGCCCCGTGTCGACGCGCTCCGTCGCGCTCGGGCTGCTCACCGCGATCGTGGTGGGCGTGCTCGCGGGGCCCGGGGGACCCGCGCCGCCCGCCGGGGCCGTCTCCGGCGCCCGCCCCGCGCAGGTCGCGCCGGCCTCGCCGCCGCCGAAGGCGCACATCGTCGTGGACGCCGACTCCGGCGCGGTGCTCGCGGCCGCGAACGAGCACGAGCCGCTGCCCCCCGCCAGCACCGCGAAGGTCATGACCGCGCTGACCGCCGTCGAGCGCCTCCCGCCCGACGCGACGATCACCGTCAGCGAGCTCGCCGCGGCACAGCCCGCGAGCCGCATCGCCATGGTCGCCGGGGCAGCGGTGGACGCTGCGCGACGCCATGGCGTCGATGATGATGGCCTCCGCGAACGACGCCGCGTACGCGATCGCCGAGAACGCCGGCGGGTCGCTCGAGGGTTTCGCCCGGGCGATGGAGCGGACGGCACGGCGGCTCGGGATGCGCGACAGCACGTTCTCCGACCCCGCCGGGTTCGACGACGAGGCGTCGTTCGGCGGGGGGCCCCGCATGAGCGCGTACGACGTCGCGATCGCCACCCGCAACGCGTTGACCGTGCCGGAGATCGCGACGTGGGCGGCCCGGGCCGAGTACGAGTTCGTCGACCCCGCCGGGAACCCGCGCTCGCTGACCAACCACAACAAGCTGCTGCCCGGCAACAGCCGGGCGTACGAGGGCGCGACCGGGTTCAAGACCGGCTACACCGACCGCGCCGGCCACACGCTCACGGCGACGGCGACGCGCGGCGGCTGCACGCTGATCGTGGTCGTGCTCGGCACGTGGGACACCTACGGGTGGGCGGCGTCGCTGTTCGACCAGGCGTTCGCGGGGAACTGCACGGGCGGCACCGGCGCCGTGCTGCCCGCGGTCGCGGTCGATCCGTACGCGCGCCGCGTCGCCGACCGCGACGCGTTCGTGCTCCTCGCGCGGGGTGCCGCCGCGCCGGGCGGCACGCCGGTCGCGGCCACGGCCCCGGGCGCGGCCGCCACGGGTGCCCCGACCACCGCGGGCGACCCGGCCCCGGCCGGCGACGCGACCGGCGCGCCGGACGAGGCGGCCCCGGCCGCCGCCGGGGCGGGCGGCGGCCTGGTCCGGCCCCGCAACCTCGTGCTCGCGGGCCTCGCGCTGCTCGCCGCGGCGTTCGTGCTGCGCCGCCGGGCGGTGAAGCGGCGCCGGGCCCGGAGGCTCGCGGCGCGGCGGGCCCGCGCGGCGCGGATGCGCAGCGGCGGCCTGCCCGTCGTGGACGGCCGCTACCGGACGGGCACCCGGGTCGGGCCGCCCGTCGAGTCCCACGTCCGGGTGCGCTCGAGACGGGAGCCACGATGAGCGACGCGACCACCGACGGGCCCGAGGTCCTCTACGAGGCGCGCGACCACGTCGCGACGATCACGCTGAACCGGCCCCACCGCCGGAACGCGATCTCGCTGCGCCTGCTGCGGGAGCTCACCGAGGCGCTGCTGCGCGCGGATCGCGACGGCGGGGTGCGCGCGATCGTGCTCACCGGCGCGGGCGCCGGGTTCTGCGCGGGCCTCGACATCAAGGACGCACTGGCCGGCACCGGCATCGGCGCCGGCGGGAAGGTCATCCCCGGCGGCGGCGCGACGGCCCAGGGGCTCACGCGCGACATCCCGACGGTCGTGCTGCACGAGATCGACACGCCGGTGATCGCGGCGATCAACGGCGCGGCGGTCGGCTACGGCGTCGACCTCGCGCTCGGCTGCGACCTGCGGCTCGCCGGGGAGTCGGCGCGCATCATCCCCGGCTTCGCCCGCCGGGGGATCGTGCCCGAGAGCGGCGGGACCTGGTACCTGCCGCGGCTGGTCGGCTGGGCGCGCGCCGCCGAGATCGCGTTCCTCGCGCGCGAGCTGCCGGCCGGGCGCGCCGCGGCGCTCGGGCTCGTCAACGCGGTCGTGCCCGACGACGAGCTGCTCCCGACGGCGCACGCCTGGGCGGCGGAGATCGCGGCGAACGCCCCGCTCGCCGTGCGCGCCATCAAGAAGCTGTTCCGGGCCGGGCTCTCCGAGTCGTTCACGGCGCACACCGACCACGTGCTGCTGCAGCTCGCGGAGCTGATGGCGACCCACGACTTCCGGGAGGGAATGCGGTCGTTCGCCGAACGGCGCGAGCCCCGATTCGAGGGCCGCTGACGGCCGTCTGGACGGCCCCGCGCGCCCCGTGCTCGAATGCCCCGGTGGCCGCCGACGACCTCCTCGCGTCCTACCGGCGCATCCCGCTGTTCGCCGCGTGCACGAAGAAGGACCTGCGCACGGTGACCCAGCAGTCGGAGCGGGTCCGCGTCGGGCCCGGCCACGTGCTCACCGGCGAGGGCCAGCTCGGGCGCGAGTTCTTCGTGATCGTCGCGGGCGACGCGCGCGTCTCGCGCAACGGCCGCCGGGTCGGCACGCTGGGCCCGGGCGACGCGTTCGGGGAGCTGGCCCTGCTCGACGGCGGCGCCCGCACCGCGACGGTCGTCGCCGAGACGCCGATGGAGCTGCTCGTGCTCACGCGGCCCGCGTTCGTCAAGATGCTCGACGAGACGCCGGGGTTCGCCATGGCGCTGCTGTGCGGCGTCGCCCGCCGGCTCCAGGAGGCCGACTCCCGCACCCTGTGACGGGAGGCCGGCCGGGGCGGTCACCAGGGCATCGAGACGCCGCCGTTGGGCCGCTCGATCTGGCCGGTCACGAAGCTCGCCGCGTCCGACACGAGGTACCAGAAGGTGTTCGCGACGTCCTGCGGGTCGCCGGCACGGCCGAGCGGGGCGAGCGCGCTCGCCCGCTTGTGGTACTGCTCGAGCCGCTCCGGCACGACGTTGCCCTGCTCGTCGACGAAGTTGTGCCGCGAGAAGTTCGTGAGGATCATGCCCGGCGCGATGGCGTTGACCCGGATGCCGTGGCGGCCCACCTCCGTCGCGAGCGTCTTGGTCAGCATCGCGACCGCGGCCTTCGTCATCCCGTAGCAGGCGAGGGTCGGCGCCGGGGTGTCGATCGCCCCCGACGAGATGTTGACGATGCAGCCCGACCCCTGGGGGATCATGTGCCGGATCGCGGCCTGGCACCCGTAGAAGACCGACTTCAGGTTGATCGCGAGGATCCGCTCGAACTCCTCGTCGGTCACCTCGGCGACCATCTTGTTGTGCGGGACGCCCGCGATGTTGCCGACGACGTCGACCCGGCCGAACTCGGACGCGGCCCGGTCGACGAGGGCGTCGACGTCGGCGCGGCGGGTGACGTCGGTGCGCATCGCCACCGCGGTGCCGCCGTCGCCGGCGATCTCGGTCGCGGTGGCCCGGGCGCCCGCCTCGTCGAGGTCGCCGCCGACGATCGTCGCCCCGGCCGCCGCGAGGGTCCGCGCCGTCGCCTTGCCGATCCCGCTCGCCACCCCGGTGAGCACGGCCACCCGCCCCGACAGGTCGAACATGTCCCGCACCGCTGCCACCGGCTCCTCCTGCCCTGATCTGACGACGCGTCAGGCGGGAGCCTAGGCCCCGCGCCCGCCGGCCCTCCCGGCCCGGCCGCGCGGACGCGCCGGGACCGGGCGAGTCGTGACCGGTCCGGGGCGCGCCCCACAATGGGGCGGTGCTCGCGCTCGGCTCCGGGTTCGACGAGGTCAGCGTCTTCGCGTACCTCGCCGCGTTCGGCGGCGGGATCGTCTCGTTCCTGTCGCCGTGCGTGCTGCCGCTGCTGCCCGCGTACCTGTCGATCGTGACCGGCCTCGACGTCGCCGCGCTCCAGGAGGGCTCGCGCGCGCACGTCCGCCAGATCGTGCGGACGACCGGGCTGTTCGTCGCCGGGTTCGGCGTGGTGTTCGTGTCGCTCGGCCTCGCGGCGTCGAGCCTGGGCCGGCTCCTCAACGAGCACCGCGAGCTGCTGACGCGCCTCACCGGCACGCTGATGGTGATGATGGCGCTGTTCCTGCTCGGGTCGCTGTTCCTGCGGGCGCCGTGGCTCTACCAGGAGCGGCGCTTCCACCCGAACCTCGGGCGCTTCGGCACCGCGGCCCCGTTCGTCGCCGGGCTGGCGTTCGGGTTCGGCTGGTCGCCGTGCATCGGCCCCATCCTCGGGTCGATCAACGCGATCGCGCTGAACGAGGAGCAGGTGTGGGCGGGCGCGACGCTGCTCGCGGTGTACACGCTGGGCCTCGGGGTGCCGTTCCTCGTCGCCGGCCTCGCGCTCGGGCGGCTCGAGGGGGCGATCGGCTGGGTGAAGCGGCACTTCGCGCTGCTCGTCGGCGGCTCGGCGGTCGTGATCGGCGCGTTCGGGCTCCTGCTGATGTTCGACAGCCTGAGCCGCGTGAGCGCCGAGCTCGCCGAGCTCCTGCGCGGGACGCCGTTCGAGTGGCTGGTCGAGCTCGGCTGACGGCGCGCCGTCCGCCGCGCGCTCAGGCCTCGGTCGGCGCGGACTCCGGCGGCGTCATCAGCGGCTGGCGGATGAACTCGATCTGGATGCCGTCGGGATCCTTGAAGTAGATCGACTCGTGCACGCCGCGGTCGGGGCCGATGTAGTCGATCCCGTGCTCCGACAGCACGCGCTTGGTGCGCTCGAACACCTCGTCGGTCACCGAGATCGCGACGTGCTGCACGCCGCCGATGCCCTCCGGCACGGGTTCGAGGCCCAGGCCCGGGAAGTCGAAGAACGCGAGCAGGTTGCCGTTGCCGATGTCGAGGAAGAAGTGCGTCGAGCCCGGGTAGTCACGGTTCTCGAACAGCTCGTACAGCGGGAAGCCGAGCACGTCCTGGTAGAAGCGGATCGTCCGTTCGGGGTCGGCGCAGATGAGCGCGAGGTGGTGCACGCCGCCGCCCGTGGACGCCGGTCGCTCGCCCTCGGGCCGCAGGTACCGCGCGCGCAGCTCGGCGCGCCGGGCCGCCAGCGCCGTGAGGTCGGGGTTCGCCATCCCGGGATGATCGCGCGAGGCTGCGCGGCGTGAGGGTCGGGGTGTCGCTGCGCAGCGGGTACGGGCCGGTCGACCCCCGCGTCGGTGCCCGCTGGATGGTGGAGCGGGCACGGGCCGCGCGCGACGCCGGGCTCGACCACCTGTTCGTCGGCGACCACCACAACGTGCCCGTGCCCTACTACCAGAACGTCCCGATGCTCGGGCGGCTGCTCGCGGAGTGGGACGACCGTCCGGCCGGGGCGCTGTTCCTGCTGCCCCTGTGGCACCCGGTGCTCGTCGCGGAGCAGGTCGGGACGCTCGCCGCGATCGCGCGCGGGCGGTTCGTGATGCAGTGCGCGATCGGCGGCGGCGAGGCGCAGTTCGCGGCGATGGGTGTCCGGCTCGCCGACCGGGTGGCGCGCTTCGAGGCGGCGCTCGACGTCGTGCGGCGGCTCTGCGCGGGCGAGGAGGTCACGACCGAGCACCCGCTGCGCATCGAGCGGGCACGCGTCGCACCGGTGCCGCCCGAGCCGCTCGAGGTGTGGATCGGGGCCGCGGCGCCCCGTGCCGTCGACCGGGCGGCGCGCCTGGGCGACGCCTTCCTGGCCGGGCCGGAGGCGACGCCGGCCGAGGCGGCGCGGCTGATCGCGGAGTACCGCGAGGCGTGTGCGCGCCACGGCCGCACGCCGGGGACCATCGCGATCCGGCGCGACGTCCACGTCGGCGCCGACGACGCGGACGCCGCCGCGGTCGCCGGCCCGGTGCTCGCGCGCGGCTACCGGGGCTTCGACCCGGCGGCGACGATCACCGGCGGCCCCGGGCGGGTCGCGGAGGCGTTCGCGCGGCTCGGCGAGCTCGGCTACACCGACGTGGTGGTCCGCCACCTCGCGGACGACCAGGCCGCGGTGCTCGCGTCGTTCGAGCGCCTCGCGGAGGTGCGCGCCGCGCTCGGCGGGCCGGGCGGCCCGTGACGGCCGCCACGCGTCGACGGCCGGCCGGGTGGCGAGGTGGGGGCTCGCCGCCCAGGCCGACCGATTTCTAGTTTCTACCAGTTGCGGCCGCCGCGACCAACCGGCAGGCGCGCAGCCGGTCGCGCCATCCGGCAGGATGGCGGGGTGGAACCGTTGTGGATCGACCGCCGCGACACGCTCGGTGAGCTCGTCGCCCGGCTGCGCGACGAGCCCCGGTACGGTCTCGACACCGAGTTCCACGGCGAGCGCTCCTACTGGCCGCGCCTCGCCCTCGTGCAGTGCTCGTGGCCCGGCGGCGTCGCGCTCGTCGACCCGCTCGCCGTCGACCCGGCACCCCTCGCGGAGGTGCTCGCCGGCCCCGGCCTGATGGTCGCCCACGCCGCCGAGCAGGACCTCGCGATCCTCGAGCGCGCGTGCGGGCGCGGGCCCACCCGCCTGTTCGACACGCAGGTCGCGGCCAGCTTCGTCGGGCTGGGGACGCCGTCGCTTTCGAGCCTCGTCGAGCGCCTGCTCGGTGTGCGCCTCGCCAAGGGCGACCGCCTCACCGACTGGACCCGGCGCCCACTGCGCGCCGAGCAACGCGACTACGCGGCGGCCGACGTCGCGCACCTGCTCGACCTCCACGACGCCCTGTGCGAGCGCCTCGACGCCACCGGCCGGCGGGCCTGGGCGGAGGACGAGTGCGAGGAGCGCCGGACGCGGGTGCGCGCCCGGCCCGAACCCGACAGCGCCTGGTGGCGGATCAAGGGCGCCCGCCAGCTCCGGGGCCGGGCGCGCGGCGTCGCGCAGGAGGTCGCCGCGTGGCGGGAGCGCACGGCCGCCGAGCTCGACGTCCCGCCGCGCTACGTGCTGTCGGACCTCGCCCTCGCGGGGATCGTGCACCGCCCGCCGCGCTCGGTCGACGAGCTCGCGTCGGTGCGCGGGGTCGACCACCGGGTGCTGCGCAACGGCACCGGCGAGGCGGTGCTCGCGGCGGTCGATCGCGGCCTGCAGCTCCGGCCGGACGAGCTGCGCCTGCCCGAGCCCGACCGCGTCGACCGCGGCCTCGCCCCGGCCGTCACCGTGCTCGCCGCGTGGCTCGCCCAGCGCGCCGCCGAGCTCGACCTCGACCCGGCGGTCCTCGCCACCCGCGCCGACCTGGCGCGGCTCGTCCAGGGCGAGCCGAGCCGGCTCGCGTCCGGCTGGCGCGCCGAGCTGGTCGGCGAGCCGCTGCGGCGGCTGCTCGCCGGCGAGGCGGTGCTCGCCCTCGCCGACGGCGGCCGCCGCATCGAGATGCGCGACCGGTAGCCTCCGGCGCCGGGCGAACCGAGGAGAGGCGATGCGACGCTTCCGCGTAGGCGTGCAGCTGCACCCGCAGGCGACCACGGTCGACGCGCTGCGCGACGCCTGGCGGGCCGCGGACGCCCTGGGGGTCGACAGCCTCTGGCTGTGGGACCACTTCTTCCCGCTGTACGGCGACCCGGACGCCGCCCACTTCGAGGCGTACACGCTGCTGGCCGCGATGGCGGTCGAGACCCGGCACGCGCACCTCGGCGCCCTCGTCACCTGCAACGGCTACCGGAACCCGAACCTGCTGGCGGACATGGCCCGCACGATCGACCACCTCAGCCACGGCCGGTTCGTGCTCGGTCTCGGCGCCGGCTGGTTCGCGCGCGACTACGAGGAGTACGGCTACGAGTTCGGCACCGCCGGGTCGCGGCTGCGCGCGCTCGAGGAGTCGCTCCAGGTGATCGCGGATCGCCTCGGCCGCCTCGAACCCCCGCCCCAGGGGCCGCTGCCGGTGCTCGTCGGCGGGTCCGGCGAGCGGGTCACCCTGCGGCTGGTCGCCGAGCACGCCGACGCCTGGAACTCGTTCGGCCCGCCCGAGCAGTTCGCGCGCAAGAACGCGCTCCTCGACGAGTGGTGCGAACGGGTGGGACGAAACCCGCGCCAGATCGAGCGCACGGTGGCGATCCGCCCGCCGGAGGTCGACGACTGGGAGGCGTTCCTCGAGGCCGGGGCGGAACACCTCATCGTGATGGTCGGTGCGCCCTTCGACCTCGACCCGGTGCGCCGGCTCCTCGCGGCCGCCGGCTGAGCCGCGGGCCGGCCCGCCGACTCAGGTGACGACCAGCGTCACCGACCGGACCACCTCGCCGCCCAGGCCGTCGCGCGCGACGAGCTGGTAGACGTACGCGCCCGGCGCGGGCGTGCAGACGCCGCCGTCGGACACGCCCGGGCAGACCGGGACGGAGCCGCCCGGCTCGGTCGAGGAGAACCCGGGCCCGAACACCTGCACGGAGGCCGCCCCCGTCGTGGCCCACGACAGGCGCGGGGCGCCCGGACCGTCGAGGGCGTAGGGCGCCGCGGGGATCTCGGCGACCGACAGGGCGATCGTCGCACCGACGGCGGGCACGGGGACCGTCGTGGTGGTCGGCGCCCCGGCGGCGAACGCCGCGGGCGGGGCCGGCGGCGCGGGCGGCGCCGGCGGCGCCGGCGGGGCCGGCGGCGCGGGCGGGGCCGGCGGCGCGGGCGGGGCCGACGGCGCGGGCGGCCACCACGGGATCGTGGTCGTGGTCGTCGAGGCGGGCCGCGACGGCCCGGACGGGCGCGGTCGCACCGGCGTGGGCGGCGGCACCGGGAGCGAGGAGGCGGTGCCGACGCGGCCCAGGCGCCCGAGGGTGTCCGGCGCGGGCTGCTCCGCGGTCGGGGGCTGCTGGTCGCCGGTGGTCGTCACCCAGGCCTGCCCGCGCCCGCCGCGCGTGCCGGCGGCGGCGTCGCCGAAGCGCTCGACGCGGGCGCCGGGAGGCGACACGGTGCCCGCCTCGGCCAGGGCGAACAGCACGAGCAGGCACGCGAGGGCGTTGGCGCCGCCGATCACCGACCACAGCCGCGAGCGCCCGCGCCGCGGGAGCCGCACCCGCCCGTCGCCGTCCCTCGTCGCCATCCGATAGCGCTCCCGAGTCCCAGTCCCTGCCAGGCCCATCGGCGGCGGCGCCCGCCGGGTGAGGGCAACCGGACCCGGTGCGCGGCTCAGGCGGGGGCGGGCTGCTCGGCGAGCACCCTCCCGATGCGCCGGAGCTGCGGCGTGGCCGCGCCCAGCGTGAACTCCGCCTGCTTCAGCCACAGGAAGTAGCGGTGGATCGGGAAGTCCAGGTCGATGCTGATGCCCCCGTGGACGTGGAGCGCGGCGTGGCCGATCCGGTGGCCGCCGTCGCAGGCCCAGAACTTCGCCGTCGCGACCTCGAGGGGGACGTCGAGCCCCTCGTCGAGGTGGGTGGCGGCCTGGAGCATCGTCAGCTCGATGGCCTGGTCGTCGATGAAGCAGTCGGCCATCCGCTGCCCGACGGCCTGGAAGGTGCCGATCGGCCGGTCGAACTGCTTGCGGTCGCAGGTGTAGCGCGCCGTGAGGCGCACGGCCTGGTCGGCGACCCCGGAGACGACCGCGCAGGTCGCGACCGTGACGCGGTCGAGCACGAACCGCAGCACCTCGTGCCCGGTCGCGACGGAGCCCACCAACGCGTCGTCGCCGACGCGGACGCCGTCGAACCGCACCTCGAACAGCGGCTCGTGGTTCATCGTCTGCTGGCGCGCGGCCGTGACGCCGCCCGCGCCGCAGGGCACCACGAACACGGCGACGTCGTCACCGACGGTCGCGGGGACCAGCACCGACTCCGCGCAGTGCATCGCGGGGACGTTGGACTTCACGCCGTCGATGCGCCACCCGGCGCCGTCGCGCACCGCCGTGGTGCGGGGGCGCTCCGGGTCGGCGCCGAGCTCGACGAGCGCCGCGGTCAACAGCGCCTCCCCGGCCGCGACCCTCGGGAGCACGGCCTGCTGGGCCTCGGTGCCGTAGCGCGCGAGCGGGAGCGCGCCGCCCACGAGCGTCGGCACCGCGGGCAGCGGCGCGACGTGCCGGCCGACCTCGCGCAGCACGAGGCACAGGTCGAGGAAGCCGAGGCCGAGCCCGCCCGCCGATTCGGGGATCGCGATGCCGCAGACGTTCGCCTTCGCCAGCTCGGCCCACGTCGCGAGGTCGTACCAGTCCTCGGAGCGGTCCCGCTCCTTCAGGTGCGCCAGCGTCATCCGGTCGGCCAGGATGCGGCCGGCGAGGCCCTGCAGCTCCTGCTGCGCTTCGGTCAGGGAGAAGTCCATCGTCGCTCCTCGGCGCGTCGCGGTGGGGAGGTGGTCGGCCGGGCGGGGCGGTCAGCGGGGGCTGCCCGGCATGTTCAACCCGAAGATCGCGATCAGGTCCCGCTGCATCTCGTTGGTGCCGCCCCCGAAGGTGAGGATGTGCATCGACCGTACGAGCCGCTCGACCCGGCCGCGCAGCACGGCGCCCGGCGAGTCGAGCTGCAGGGTCGCGGCGTCGCCCATCACCTCCATCAGCAGGCGGGCGGCCTCCATGTAGAACTCGGTGCCGAACACCTTGATCGTCGACGCGTCGGCCGGGTTCAGCGGCGCGCCGCTCTGCGCGAGCCACGCCACGCGCCAGTTCGCGAGCCGGAGGAACTCGAGCTTCGCGTGCACGCGCGCGAGGTTCAGCTGCACCCACTCCTGGTCGATGACGCGCCGACCGTCGGCGAGCGTCGTCTGCTGGGCCCAGGCGCGCACGTCGTCGAGCAGCCGCTCGATGATCCCCGACGAGCACAGCGTCACCCGCTCGTGGTTGAGCTGGTTGGTGATGAGCTGCCAGCCCTGGTTCTCCTCGCCGACCAGGTTCCCCACGGGCACGCGCACGTCGTTGTAGTAGGTGATGTTGGTGTTGAGGCCGCCGAAGTTCTCGATCGGCACCGCGGAGAATCCGGGCACGTCGGTGGGCACGATGATGATCGAGATCCCCTTGTGCTTCTTCGCCTCCTTGCTGGTGCGCACCGCGAGCCACACGTAGTCGGAGCCCGTCGCGAGGCTCGTGAAGATCTTCTGGCCGTTGATCACGTACTCGTCGCCGTCGCGCACGGCCTCGGTCTTGAGCGCAGCGAGGTCGGTCCCGGCGTCGGGCTCCGTGTACCCGATCGCGAAGTGGATCTCGCCGGCGAGGATCTTCGGGATGTAGAAGCGCTTCTGCTCCTCGCTGCCGTAGCGCATGATCGTCGGCGCGACCGAGTTGATCGTGAGCATCGGCACCGGTGCGCCCGCGCGCATCGACTCGTCGAAGAACACGAACTGCTCGATGGGCGTGAGGCCGCGCCCGCCCCACTCCTTCGGCCAGCCGACGCCGGCCCAGCCGTCGGCCGCCATCTGCTTCCAGATCCGCTTGGAGGCCTCGCCGATGCCCTCGCCCTTGCGGATGTCCTCCTCGACCTCGGGGGTGAGCAGGCGCGCGTAGTAGGCGCGCAGCTCGTCGCGCAGCGCCTCCTGCTCCTTGGTCAGCCCGACGTACATGCGACCTCCGCGGTTCGTAGAACGTGTTCCATCTTTGCCGCGGGCGCTCCCGGCTGTCGAGACGGCGCACGGGCCGGTGGCGGCCGGGCGGGCGGCGGTCCTCAGCCCCGCGGCGCGAGGACCGACGGGTCGATCTGGCCGGTGAGGAGGCCGCCGAGGAACCCGCCGTCGGCGTCGAGCGCGACGCCCGTCACGAACGACGCGCGCGGGCTGTTGAGGAAGACGAGCGGCCACGCCTGCTCGACCGGCCGCGCGTGGCGGCCGAGCGGCACCGGGAACTCGTCCATGTAACGCTTGCCCATCGCCTTCTCGAACTCCGCCATCATCGGCGTGTCCGTCGGGCCCGGGTTGCAGCAGTTGATCCGGATGCCGCGCCGGGCGAGCGTGGACGAACGCCACGCCGTGTAGGCGTTGATGGCCTCCTTGGACGTGCCGTACGCGTTGGCGATGCGGGCGGGGTCCTCCTCGCACCACGCCTTCGCCGCGTCGAAGTCGGCGGAGGTGACGAGCGGCATCAGCGTCGCGAGGTTCTGGACCCAGCCGATGCCCGCGGTCGAGGCGATGCTCACGACGGCCGAGTCGGCGTGCTCGGGCATGAGCTCCACGACCCGCTCGGTCAGGTGGCGGAGCCCGCAGAAGTTGACGAGCATCACGTCGAGGTCGGGGAACGTGTTCGGCAGGCCCGCGCAGTTGAACAGCATGTTGACGACCCGGCCGATCCGCGCGACGGCCGCGTCGATCTGGCCGGGGTCGCGCAGGTCGCAGTCGGTGTGGCTCGCGAGGCCGGGGACGGACGGCGCCCGCACGTCGAGCGAGTGGACCTCCGCACCGAGGCCGACGAGCAGCTCCGCGGTCGCGGCGCCCATCCCCGACGCCGCGCCCGACACGACCACGCGCTTGCCCGCGTAGCCGAGCACGTCGCCGCTCATGCGTCGTCTTCGACGACGACCGCGCGCTCCGGGCAGTTGGCCGCGGCGGCGCGCGCCCGGTCGGCCTGCTCCCCCTCGGGCCGCTCGACGAGGACGACGGCGTGCCCGTGGTCGTCGGCGCCGAACACCTCGGGCGCGAGCGCGTAGCAGCGGCCGTGCCCGACGCACACGTCGGGATCGATGCGCACCTTCACGCGCCCAGGCTCGCGCGCGCACGATCGCGCTGTCACGCCCCGCCAGCGCCGCGGGGTCGCCTCACAGCTCCGCCCACCAGTCCCGTTCCTCGACGATCCGCCGGACCCGATCGAGGAAGCCGGCCGCGTACGCGCCGTCGAGCACCCGGTGGTCGAACGCGAGGCACAGGTGGCCGACGGGCGCGACGCCGAGGCGCCCGCGGCCGTCCGCGACCACCCGCTTCGACACGCCGTCGGTCGCCAGGATCGCGACCTGCGGCCGGTTCAGGACCGGGAACGAGATCCACGTGCCCGCGGCACCCGGGTTCGTGATCGTGAACGTGCCGCCCGCGAGGTCGTCGGGCGACAGGCGCCGCGACCGGGCACGGGCCGCGAGGTCGTGCACCGCCCGGGCGATCGCGCGCAGCCGCAGGCCGTCGGCGCCGCGCACGACGGGTACGACCAGGCCGGCGAAGTCGAGGTCGACCGCGATCCCGAGGTGCACGTCCCGGTGCACGACCAGCACTTCCTCCCCGTCGGGGACGGTCGCGTTGACGAGCGGGAACTCGCCGACGGCGTCGACGACGGCGCGCGCGACGAACGGGAGGTAGGTGAGCGGGAACCCTTCGCGTGCCCGCCACTCGTCGCGCGCCGTCCGGCGCACCTCCTCGACCGCCGAGTAGTCGGCGGCCGTCACCACGAGCGCGTGCGCCGCCGTACGCTTCGACGCGAGCAGCGCCGCCGCGGCGCGGCGGCGCACGGTGCCGAACGGCACGACCTCGTCGCCGCGCCCGGCCGGGCCGCCGGCGCGGCGCACGTCGGCGCGCGTCACCCGCCCGCCCGCGCCGCTCCCCCACAGGGTGGCGGGATCGACGCCGCGCTCGGCGGCCTCCCGCCTCACGGCCGGCGAGAGGAACCGCGCGACGGACCGGGGGCGGCGCAGCCGCCAGGGCAGGACGCGCTCGTCGTGCGTCAAGGACCGCGAGGGTAGGCCGTAAATTCGGGGGCGGCGCACGGCGCGGCGGCCGACGACCGCGGCGGCGCCCGGCCGACCGGAGGTGCCGATGCGCAGCGCGGAGCACTCGTCCGAGCGCACCGACCGCACCGGGCGCGCCGGCGGGTGCGACGGCCCGGCGGCCGAGGCCGTGGAGGACCTCCGCCTCGCGCTCGTCTCCCGCTTTCTCGACGACCGCGAGATCGCCCTGCGCCAGCAGTCGAAGGTCTTCTTCCAGATCTCCGGCGCGGGGCACGAGGCCCTGCTGCTCGGCCTCGCGCGATCGCTGCGCCCCGGGTACGACTGGTTCTTCCCCTACTACCGCGACCGCGCGCTCGTCCTCGCGCTCGGGGTCACCCCGTTCGAGATCCTGGCGCAGGCGGTCGGGTCGGCCGAGGACCCGGCGTCGGGCGGCCGCCAGATGCCGTGCCACTGGGGCGCGCGCGACCTGCACATCGTCTCGCAGACCTCGTGCACCGGGAGCCAGTGCCTCCCGGCCGTCGGCTGCGCGGAGGCCGCGCGCTACATCTCGCGCCGCCCGCACCTGCCGGGGTGCGCGGCGCACGGCGACGAGCTGACGTACGTGTCGCTCGGCGAGGGCGCGACCTCCGAGGGCGAGTTCTGGGAATCGCTCAACACGGCGTGCCGGCTCCACCTGCCCGTGCTGTACGTCGTCGCCGACAACGGCTACGCGATCTCGGTGCGCTCGGCCGACCAGCACCCCGCACCGATCTCGGAGATGGTGCGCGGGATCCGCGGCCTGCACGTCGTGACGATCGACGGGCGCGACTACTTCGAGGTGCGCCGCAAGGGTGCCGACGCGATCGCGCGCGTGCGCGCCGGCGCGGGGCCGTGCCTGGTGCACGCACGCGTCACCCGCCCGTACTCGCACTCGCTCTCCGACGACCAGAAGAAGTACCGCGTCCCCGAGGAGCTCGCGGACGAGGCCGAGCACGATCCGATCAAGGTCCTGGCCGACACGCTGGTCGCGTGGGGCGTCCTGACCCCCGACGGCGTCGAGGAGTTGCGCGAGGATGCGAGGGAGACGGTGCGGCGCGCCGCCGAGCAGGCCCTCGCGGCGCGCCGGCCCGACCCGGCCTCGGTCCTCGCGCACGTGACCGGACCGCCGCCCGTCGTCGACGACCCCGGCGAGCCCGACGTGCCGCCCGGCGCCGAGCCCGTCACGTTCGGCGAGGCGATCCGCCTCACCCTGCACGAGGAGATGGCGCGCGACGAGCGCATCCGGGTGTTCGGCGAGGACGTCGCGGACGCCGATCCGGAGGTGCTCGACGAGGTGCCGGGCAAGGGCGGCGTGTTCGGCATCACGTTCGGGCTGCAACGGCGGTTCGGCGACGCGCGGTGCTTCAACACGCCGCTCGCCGAGGCGAACATCATCGGGCGCGCGGTCGGGCAGGCGATCCGCGGCCTGCGCCCCTGCCCGGAGATCCAGTTCTTCGACTACGTCTGGCCGGCGATGAACCAGATCAAGTCGGAGGCGGCCACGACGCGCTGGCGCTCGAACGGCGCGTTCACGTGCCCGATGGTCGTCCGCGTCCCGATCGGCGGCTACCTCCACGGCGGCGCGATCTGGCACAGCCAGTGCGGCGAGTCGATCTTCGCCCACGTCCCCGGGCTGCTGATCGCGTTCCCGTCGCGCGCCCGGGACGCCGCCGGCCTGCTGCGCACCGCGCTGCGCGCCGAGGACCCGGTGCTCTTCTGCGAGCACAAGCACCTGTACCGGCAGGGCCACAACCGCGACCCGATGCCGCCACCGGGCTGGATGCTGCCCTTCGGGCGGGGCACCTACGTGCGCCGCGGTGACCGGGTGACGGTGGTGACCTGGGGCGCGACCGTGCACCGGGCGCTGCTCGCCGCCCAGGAGCTCGGCGACGACGCCGGGGTCGAGATCGTGGACCTGCGCACGATCGCGCCCTGGGACCGCGACATCGTCGCGGAGTCGGTCCGGCGCACGGGCCGGGTGCTCGTGCTGCACGAGGACACGCTCACGTGCGGCTTCGGGGCCGAGGTCGCGGCGTTCGTCGCCGACGAGTGCTTCGAGCACCTCGACGCACCCGTGTGGCGGCTCGCCGCGACCGACACGCCCTGCGCGTACGAGCCGACGCTCGAGGCGGCGATCCTGCCCCAGGTCGCCGACATCGTCCGCGACCTCCGGGCCCTGCTCGCCTACTGACGGCCCGCCCTGCCGGCATCCGCGCTCCCCGGCGCCCGCGACGATGCTCCTACGCCGGCGCCTCCCCGCGCACCCGCGCGAGCAGCTCGTAGCGGGTGGCGGGGCCGAGCGGCGGCGGCGCGGGCCGGTGCTCGCGGTCCTGGTACGCCGCGAGCACCTCGGCGACGACCTCCGGGTCCGACACCAGCGCCTCGGGCGTGGCGAGGAGGTTGAACCAGCGCAGGAACGCCCGGAACACGACCGGCGAGGTGCGCATCGCGGGCAGGAGCCCGTCGCGGAACACCGCCTGCTGGAAGGCGCGCGGGTCCTCGGGCGGGAGCTCTCCGCCCGCGGCGCCCGACCGGGCCTGCTCGTCCTGGAACACGGCCGACCGGAACCACGGCACGAGCTCCCGCTCGGTGAAGCCCGCGAACGCGCGGGCGAAGCCGTCGAGGTCGTCGCCGTGCTCGCGCAGCGTGTCGGCCAGCCCGAACCCGTGCACGATCGCGAGGGAGCACCCCCGGCCGTACAGCGGGTTCGTGCACACGGCCGCGTCGCCGACCGGCACGAAGCCGAGCGCGAGGGGCGCGCCGTCGGCGACGAACGGCCGGTACCGGTTGCGCAGCCCCGCCATGACGTGCACGCCGGTGATCGGCTCGGAGACGCCCGGGGCGCGCCAGGGCGCGGTCGGCACGAGCGCGAGCGCCGCGGCCTCGAACGGACCGGGGTCGGCGAGCAGCCGCCGAAGCTCGTCGTCGTGGCTGTCGAGCGCGTAGGTGATGGAGAACGTCGCGTTGTCGCCCACGAACACCGCGAACTTGAGGTACCCGAGGTCGGCGGCCGCCGGGCCGGTGAGCGGCGGGGCCGCCGCCTCGTCGAGGAGCCGGTAGAAGCGCGAGAAGTACACGATCCCGCTCTCGTGCAGCTCCTCCGGGCTCGACCGCGCCCCGATCGCCGCGAGCCACGGGTCGGACGTGGAGCGCGGGCCGCGCGCGTCGACCACCAGGTCGGCGTCGAGCGCGTCGGTGCCCGTCACCCGCGGCGGGCCGGCCGCGGCCGGCGCGGCGCGCAGGCCGGTGACGGCCACGCCGTCGACGAGCTCGACGCCGGGCTCGGCGAGCACGAGACGGCGCAGCACCCACTCGAACGTCGTGCGCCGGCAGGCCAGCGCGACGAGCTCGTCGTCACCCGGGCGCGGCTCGCGGTCGGTCAGCGTCTCGGGCAGGTTCGCGGTGAAGGGCAGTTCGGTCGCCCCCGCCGCGAGGAGCGCGTCGAGCACGTCGGGGGCGCGCCCGGCGAGCAGGTTGCGCAGGCGGGCGAGGAACGCGTGGGAGTGGCGCACCTGCGGGGCGCCGCGCCGCTCCCACGAGAAGGCGGCGTCCGCGCTCGGCGGCATCGGCGTCGCGTCCCGCTCGAGCACCGTGACGCGGTGGCCGTCGCGGGCGCAGGCGAGGGCGGTCGCGAGCCCGGCCATCCCGCCGCCGACCACGACCACGTGCACGGCCGTGACGCTACCGGGCCGGGCCTGCCCGGGCCGGGCCGGCCGGGACCGGCGGGCCCGCCGCCGCGATCACGGGCAGGCGCACGGCCGGGCGCGGCACCGGGGGCAGCCGTGGGCGTAGCGCTGCGCCGCGTCGGCGAGCGAGAGATCGAGCTGCGCGGCGAGCGAGGCGAGCCAGGCGAGCACGTCGCCGAGCTCGTGGCGCTGCTCGTCGCGCGTCCCCTTGCGGACGGCGCGTGCGAGCTCCCCCAGCTCCTCCGCGAGCCACGCGACCGTGGCCGCGGTGCCCCGCGCGCGGTCCCGCTCCCCGTACGTCTCCACCATGCAGGCCTGGAAGGTCGCGAGGTCCACCCGGCCATGTTCCCAGTTCTCACCGCGGGGCGGGTGGGCCCGGCGCACCGTGACGGGCGCGCCGGGCCCGCGGCGGCTAGGTTGCACGCCGCGCCCCTGACGGGGCGTCAGATGTCCACGATCCGGGGGGTGGAGCGTGCAGCGACTGCGCGGGGTCGCGATCCTGACGGTCCTGGCCGTCGCGCTCGCAGGGTGCGGGCGCGACGAGGAGACGACCGACGCGGGCGGCGTGACCGACACGTCCGCGTCCACCGGCGACACGGGGGGCGGCGACGGCGAGCCGGGCCTCGACGACGGCGCGTTCGGGGACCTGGGCGTCATCTGCCGGGAGGCGCCCGAGGGCGAGACCCTCGAGGCCGGCACCGACCCCGGCGTGACGGCCGAGTCGATCCAGATCTCGACCTTCTCCGACCCCGGCTTCTCGGGCCGCCTCGGCCTCAACCAGGAGATGTTCGACACCGCCGAGGCGTTCACGAGCTGGTGCAACGAGCACGGCGGCATCAACGGCCGCCGCATCGAGCTGAAGCTGCGCGACGCGAAGCTCACCGAGTTCCAGCAGCGCGTGATCGAGGCGTGCGACGAGGGCGACTTCATGAGCGTGGGCGGCGGCGCGGTGTTCGACGACACCGGCCAGGCCGACCGCCTCGCCTGCGGCCTGCCGATCATCTACGGCTACGCCGTCACCGCGACCGCGGCCGACGCCGACCTCGCGATCCAGCCGATCCCCAACCCCGGCGACCAGCAGGCCGTCGGCGCCATGCGCTGGATCGAGGAGGAGTACCCCGAATCGGTGCAGGCGGTCGGGATCTTCGCCGGCCAGCTCGAGACGACCCAGGTCGTCGCCCGCCGCAACAAGGAGGCGATGGAGCAGCTCGGCTGGGAGATCGTCCACGAGGACTCCTACAGCCCCACCGGCGAGCAGACCTGGCGCCCGTTCCTCGAGTCGATGAAGGCGGCGGGCGTGCGCGGCCTGTACTGGGTCGGGGAGCCCGCGAACCTCTCGAAGCTGCTGAGCGAGGCCGCGGGCCTCGGCATCACGTTCGAGTGGGTGATGGCCGACGCGAACCACTACGACCCGCAGATCCCCGAGGTCGCGGGCGAGGCCGCCGACGGCCTCTACGTGCGCACCGCGATCCACCCGTTCCTCACCGAGGAGGAGGCCGCCGGCAACGAGGCGACGTTGCAGTACCGCGAGCTGATCGAGCGGTACGACCCGGGCGGCAAGATCGCGTACCTCGGCGTGCAGGGCCTGTCGTCGTGGCTGCTGTTCGCGAAGGCCGCGAACGAGTGCGGCGTCGAGCTGACGCGCGACTGCGTGTGGGAGAAGGCCAGGGAGATCACCGAGTGGTCGGGCGGCGGGCTGCACGCCCCCCAGGACCTCTCCCGGGGCGACGCCAGCGACTGCTTCGCGCTCCTCGTCGTGGAGGGCGGGCAGTTCCGCACGGTCGACGTCGGCGCGACCGACGGGATCTACAACTGCACCGAGGGCAACGTCGTCGACCTCGAGGGCGACTACGGGACGGGCGCGAAGTGCCCGAACCCCGCCTACGCCGACGACCCGAAGCCCTCGAACTGCGCGACCTGACCGACCGGAGGGGCCCGGGCCGCCCGGGCCCCTCCCGACACCGCGGCGCCCGGAGGGAGGGGCGCCGGAGGGAGCGTGACCCGCGATGGTGCTCGCCGCCTGGCTGGCACAGGGCCTCGGCCCCGCTCTCGACGCGTCGAGCGACGTCGACAAGTTCCTGAGCTTCACCGTCGCCGGCCTGTCGGTCGCCGCGATCCTCGCGGTCGGCGCGAGCGGGCTCGTGCTCACCTACACGACGACGGGCGTCTTCAACTTCGCGCACGGCGCGATCGGCATGCTCGGCGCCTTCGCGTACTGGCAGCTCCGCTTCGACTGGGGATGGCCCGCGCCGCTCGCGATCGCCACCGTCCTGTTCGTGCTCGGCCCCCTGTTCGGCGCCCTGCTCGAGCTCGTGATCTTCCGCGGGCTCCAGCAGACGACCGAGACGGTGAAGCTGGTCGTCACCGTCTCGTTGCTGTTCTCGCTGATCGGCCTCGCCAACTGGGTGTGGGACCCCGACGTGCTGCGGCGCGACGCGAAGTTCCTCTCGGGGCGGGGCTTCGACGTCGCCGGCGTGGCCGTGACCTGGCACGAGTTCATCACCATCGTCGTGGCCGTCGCCGTCGCCGCCGGCCTGCGGGTCCTGCTGTACCACACCCGCGCCGGGATCGCGATGCGCGCCGCGGTCGACGACCGCCCGCTCGCCGCGCTCAACGGGGCGCGGCCCGACCGCTCGTCGATGCTCGCGTGGGCGATCGGCTCGTCGCTCGCCGCACTGAGCGGCATCCTCTTCGTCGGCACCATCTCCCTCGCGCCCGCGCCGATGTCGCTGCTCATCGTCAACGCGTACGCGGCTGCGATGATCGGGCGGCTCCGCAGCCTGCCGATGACGTTCGTCGGCGCGCTCGTCCTCGGCCTGACCGAGGGCTACCTGCGGGGCTACCTGTCCGACTGGACCGACAACAACCAGTACTTCGACTCGACGTTCGTCTCGGCGGTGCCGGTGATCGTCCTGTTCGTGGTGCTGCTGGTGCTGCCGAGCGCCCGGCTGCGCGCCCACGGCACGGCGCGTACGCGCGAGGTCGTCCCGATGCCGTCGATGCGCGGAGCATTCACCTTCGCCGCCGTCGTCGTCGCCGGGACCGCGCTGGCGATCCCGCTGCTCACGACCGCGAACGCCGTGACGATGGGGCGCATGTACGGCCTGGCGATCGTGGCGCTCGCGCTCGTGCCGCTCATCGGCCTCGCCGGCCAGGTGTCGCTCGCGCACTGGAGCCTCGCGGGCATCGGCGCGGTGACGATGGCCCATCTCGGCACCGGCGGCAGCCCCATGGGGATCGTGTGGGCGTTCGTGTTCACGGCGCTGGTGGGCGCCCTGATCGCACTCCCGACCCTGCGGCTGTCGGGCATCTACCTCGCGCTCGCGACCGCGGCCTTCGCGGTGTTCCTCGACCGGTGGGTGTTCCGCCTGCGCCCCTTCGACCTGCCGTTCACCGACGTGAAGATCGCGCTGTTCGGCACCGGCTCGGTCGGCGTCCCCGACCTGAAGCTGTTCGGGTACACCTTCGACACGTACTACCGGCAGCTCATGCTCATGGCGACGACGTTCGCCCTGATGAGCGTCTTCGTGGTGTGGCTGCGGCGGTCGCGCTTCGGCCGGCGCCTCCTCGCGATGAAGGACAGCCCCGCCGCGTGCGCGACGGTCGGGATGAACCTCACCATGACGAAGCTCACGATCTTCGCCGTGTCGGCCGGCATGGCCGGGATCGGCGGCGCGCTCATCGGGTCGCTGCAGGGCAGCACCAACCAGCAGAACTGGGAGTTCACCGTCGGCCTGCCGGTCTTCATGGTCGCGGTCGTCGGCGGCATCCAACGCGTCGGCGGCGCGCTCTTCGCGGGCATCTCGCTCGCGGTGCTCGCGGCGATGCCCGACTGGCCGGTCCTGCGCAACGTGAGCTGGTTCCCGAACCTCGCCACCGTCACGCCCGGGCTCATGGGCATCGGGCTCGGCCGCAACCCCAACGGCGCGGTCGCGGACATGCGAGAGGCGTTCGAACCGCTCGCCCGGGCGCGCGCCGTGTTCCTCGCGTTCCTCGCGGCGCTCGGCGCGCTCTACCTGTACGTCGTCACGAGCGACGTGGGCGCCTGGTGGCTGATCATCGGCGGGGTCGTGCTCCTGCTGGGCGCCACCGCGTTCGTGCAGTCGAGGGCCCGCGGGGCCGACACCGGCGCCGCGGGGCCGCAGCCGATGTTCGCGGGCGACGAGCTGGAGTGGGTCGGCATCGACCGCCCGTTCACCCCCGACGACCTCGCGGCCCTCGACGACCGGCTCGGCGCGCTGGAGGTGCGCTGACGTGGCCGCGCTGGACTGCTCGGGCGTGACCGTGAGCTTCGGCGGCCACCTCGCGCTCGACGACGTCGACGTGACGGCCGCGGACGGGGCGGTCACCGGGCTCATCGGCCCCAACGGCGCCGGCAAGACCACGCTGTTCAACGTCGTGTGCGGGCTGCTCACGCCGTCGCGCGGCGTCGTGTCGCTGGGCGGGAGGGAGCTGAACCGCCTGCCCCCCTACAAGCGCGCGCGCCTCGGGCTGGCCCGGACGTTCCAACGGCTCGAGCTGTTCGGGTTGCTGACGGTGCGGGAGAACGTGCTCGTGGCGGCCGACGTGCGCGGCACGATGGGCGCCGCCGAGGTCGAGGCCGTGATCGAACGGGTCGGCCTCGCCGGCCGGATCGACGACCGGGTGGACGAACTGCCGACCGGCCAGGCGCGGCTCGTCGAGATCGCCCGTGCGCTCGCGACCCGCCCGCGCGTGCTCCTGCTCGACGAACCGGCGTCGGGCCTCGACGAGCGCGAGACCGACGAGCTCGGGCGCCTGCTGCGCGAGCTCGCCGCGGAGGGGATGGCGGTGCTCCTCGTCGAGCACGACGTCCGGCTCGTGATGGAGGTGTGCGACCTGATCCACGTGCTCGACTTCGGGCGGATCATCGCGGTCGGCGACGCCGCGACCGTCCGCTCCGACGAGGCCGTGCTCGCCGCCTACCTCGGCGGCAGCCTGGAGGCGTCGTGAGCGCGCGCGCCGGCCACCCGCAGACCCCGATGCTCGAACTGCGCGGCGTGCGCGCGGCGTACGGCCGCATCGAGGTCGTGCACGGCGTCGACCTCGAGGTCCCGGCCGGCAGCGTCACCGCGATCCTCGGGCCGAACGGCGCGGGCAAGTCCACGATGTTGAAGGTCGTCTGCGGGCTGCTGCCCGCCACCGACGGCGACGTGATCGTCGCCGGCCGGCGCGTCAACGGCGCGACACCCGATCAGCTCGCGCGCGCCGGCCTGTGCCTGATCCCCGAGGGCAAGGGCATCTTCCCCAACCTGACGG
Organism: Acidimicrobiia bacterium; assembly: GCA_026002935.1. GTDB lineage: Bacteria > Actinomycetota > Acidimicrobiia > IMCC26256 > PALSA-610 > BPGH01. The sequence continues at coordinate 1,523,276 of BPGH01000001.1, read as the reverse complement.
TGCGCGAGAACCTCCGGATGGCCACCTACACGGGCCGGTCGCTCGCGTCGATCGAGGAGCGCACCTATCAGCGGTTCCCGCGCCTGGGCGAGCGCCGAAACCAGCTCGCGGGGACGATGTCGGGCGGCGAGCAGCAGATGCTCGCGATGGCGCGCGCGCTGGCCACCGACCCCGCCCTGCTGCTCCTCGACGAGCTGTCGATGGGCCTCGCGCCGATCATCGTCGAGGAGCTGTACGCCGCGGTCGCCGAGGTGGCGCGTGAAGGCGTCGCGATCCTCGTCGTCGAGCAGTTCGCGCAGACCGTGCTCGGGGTCGCGGACCGCGCCGCGATCATGGTGCACGGTGAGGTCGTCGCGTCCGGCCCGCCCGGCGAGCTCGCCCGGGACCTCGCCGCGGCGTACCTGGGCGGCGACGGCGGCACTCGATCACCCGACGGCGCGGCGATACGGTAGGGGGGACATGAACCAGACGCAGGAACAGCAGGAGCAGGCGGCGGGCGCGCCGGGCGACCGGGTCGCACAGTTCCGGGCGGAGATCTCGGCGATGAAGCTGCGTGACCCCAGGGCGGCGCGCGACCGGACCTGGGCGACCGCCGGCGCGCTGCTCATGGTCGTCGGCGTCGTGATCGCGGTGGTCGGGTACCTCTCGTCGTCGAGCGCGTCGTCCGCGTTCAACACGGAGGGTCCCGCCCAGCAGCGCGACGCGATCGTGCTGGCCCTGGTCGGGGTGGGCGTCACGGTGCTCGGCGCCGCGCTCTTCCTGCGCTACTCGCTCGCGCAGTTCCTGCGATTCTGGCTGGCGCGCCTCATCTACGAGCAGCAGGCGCAGACCGACCGGATCGTCGAAGCCCGCGGCTGACCCCGCGCCCCGCCGGCCGTTCCCGGCGGGTCGTCCCCCGCGGGTCAGCCGGCGACGTCGCGGAACGGCACGTCCTTGTCGACGCGCACGTCCGGGGGCAGGCCGAGCACGCGCTCGCCGATCACGTTGCGCTGGATCTGCTCGGTGCCGCCGCCGATACGGCTGCTCCACTGCGACAGGAACTGCTGCTGCCAGCGGCCGTCGTCGTGGGCGTCGGCCCCCGCGAGCATGCCCGCGGCCCGCTGCAGCGCGAGCACCAGGTCGCCGTCGGCCGCCTGGCGCAACGAGGCCGCGAGCTTCAGCACCGACGCCTCCGGCCCGAGCCCGCCGCCGGCCCGGCTGCGAGCCCGCCAGCCGAGCCACTTCAGGACCTGGAGCCGCGTGTAGCACCGCGCGAGCTCCTGGCGCACGAGCGGGTCGCCGGCGGTGCCCGCCCGGCGCGCCAGTTCGACGATCTCGCCGAATCCCGTGCGCGCGCCCCCGCCGCCGATGAGGACGCGCTCGTTGGCGAGCATCGTCTGCGCGACCCGCCAGCCGCCGTCGACCGGCCCGAGGCGGTGGGAATCGGGGACGCGCACGTCGGTCAGGAAGACCTCGTTGAAGTGCGCGATGCCGGTGATCTGGCGCAGCGGCCGCACCTCGACGCCCGGCGAGTGCATGTCGACGAGGAACGCCGTGATGCCGCGGTGCTTCGGCGCGTCCCAGTTGGAGCGGGCGAGCAGCAGCCCCCAGTCGCTGAAGTGCGCACCGGAGGTCCACACCTTCTGCCCGTTCACGACCCACTCGTCGCCGTCACGCTCGGCGCGCGTCCGCAGGCCCGCGAGGTCGGAGCCCGCGCCCGGCTCGGAGAACAGCTGGCACCAGATGTGGTCGCCCCGCAGCATCGCGGGGAGGAAGCGGCGCTGCTGCTCGTCGGTACCCCACGCGATGATCGTCGGCCCGACCATCCCGATCCCGACCGCGAAGACACCGGCCGACACCGCGTAACGGGCCTGCTCCTCGTTGAAGATCCGCTGCTGCCACCCGGCGCCGCCCCGCCCGCCCCACTCGCGGGGCCAGGTGATCCCGGCCCAGCCGTGCTCGAACAGCGTCCGCTGCCACTCCTTGCTGCGGGCGACGAACTCGGCCTCCGCGCCGGGCTCGTGGCCGGCGGCGAAGAAGAACTCCTCCGGGTCCTCCCCCGGCTCGCGGCGGCGGGCGTGCGCGTCGAGCCACGCCCGGACCTCGGCGCGGAAGGCCCGCTCCTCGGCCGACTCCTCGAAGTCCATCGCGGCCGCGGTCACTCGGCGAGCAGCCCGTAGTCGGGGCCCCGGCGGAGCTGGTGCCCGCCGTCGACCCCGATCGTCTGGCCCGTGATCCACGACGACTCCGGCCCGGCGAGGAACCGGACCAGGTTCGCGACGTCGTCGACGGTGCCGACGCGCGAGATCGGCATCTGCGCCAGGTAGTCGTCGAGGAGCTTGCCGCCCGCGGTGACGAACGCGACCAGCTCGGTGTCGACGAGCCCCGGTTGCACCGCGTTGACACGGATCCCGTGCGCGCCCAGCTCGTCGGCCGCGACCTTCACGAGCATCTCGATCCCGGCCTTGCCGACGCAGTACGAGCTCATCAGGCGGTGCGTCGCGTGGCCGGCGATCGAGGACATGCCGATGATCGAGCCACCCCGGCCGGACGCGATCATCGCCGCCGCCGCGTGCTTGATCGCCAGGAACGTGCCGAGCACGTTGAGCTCGACGGTCGCCCACCACCCCGGCGCGTCGCAGTCGACGACGGCGCCGAAGTTGCGGGCGCCGCCCGCACACGCGAAGAGGATGTCGAGCGTCCCGGTCGCCGCGCGGGCGCGTTCGACGGCCGCCCGGACGTCGTCCTCGACCGTCACGTCGCACACCGCGTAGGCGACGGTCGCCCCGTCGGCCGCGACGGCGCGGATCTCCTCCACCGCGTCGCGCAGCCGGTCCTCCGTGCGGGCGGCGATCGTCACGTGCGCGCCGTCGGCCGCGAGGCGCCGGGCCGTGCCGAGCCCGATGCCGCTGCCGCCGCCGGTGACGAGCGCCGCCCTCCCCTCGAGCCCGCCCACCTACTCGTCGACGATCGTGATCGCCTGCTTCGGGCAGACGCGGGCGGCCTCGACGCACTTCTCGCGCAGCTCCTCGGGCGGGCGCTCCTGCAGCACGTACAGGAAGTCGTCGTCGCGCACCTCGAACACCTCGGGTGCGACGCCCATGCACAGCGCGTTGCTCTCGCAGCGGTCGAAGTCGACCACGACCCGGAACCCCATGGTGCCTCCTCCTCGGCCGACGGGCCCGCACGGTACTCGACTCGCTCGGCGCGGCACCTCTAGGGTCGGTCCGGTGCGGACCGGGTTCGTGGCGGTGCCGACGGCGGACGGCCCGATGCGCGTGTACGAGGCCGTCCCCGGCGCCGGCGACGGCCCGACCGCCAGGGGCGCGGTGGTCGTCGTGCAGGAGGCCTTCGGGGTCAACGAGCACATCCAGGACGTGACGGCGCGCTTCGCGGCGGCGGGGTACGACGCGGTCGCGCCCGAGCTGTTCCACCGCGGGGGCGACGGGCTGACCGGCCCCTACGGCGACTTCGCGCGCGTGCTCGAGCTGTTCGGGTCGGTGCCGGGCGACGACGCGGTCCTCGTCGACGTCGACGCCGCGCTCGACCACCTGCGGGGCCGCGGCCACCCCGACCGGCGCATCGCGGTCGTCGGCTTCTGCTTCGGGGGCCGCGTGAGCTTCCTCGTCGCGGCCCGGCGCGCACTCGGCGCCGCCGTCGGCTTCTACGGCGGCGGGATCGTGACCGCCCGCTTCCCCCGGTTCCCGCCGCTGGTCGGCGAGGCGGCCGGGCTGCGCACCCCGTGGCTCGGGCTGTTCGGCGACGAGGACCCGTCGATCCCGGTGGAGGACGTGGAGCGCCTGCGCGCGGCCCTGGCCGGCGCGGCCGTGGCCGGCGAAGTGGTGCGCTACGCCGGGGCCGGCCACGGGTTCCACTGCGACGCCCGCGCCGATCACCACCCGCGGGCGGCGGCCGACGCGTGGGCCCGCACGCTCGCGTGGCTCGACCGCCACCTCGGCGCCCCCGCACCGGCGGCGCCGTGACCGACGACCGCTTCGCGCGCGCGATCGCGGCGATCGACGCCGCCAACGCGCAGGGTCCCGAGGTCGTGATGGTGCGCGGCCGGGAGGGGCCGAAGGAGGTCCTGCACGCCGAGCTCGCGACGGAGTGGGTCCGGCGCCTGCGCCCCGGGGCCGGCGAGGCGTTGCTGCTCGCCGCCCGGGGCCACCACCTGCGCCGCTGGGCGGTGCCCCGGGCGTCGTACCCGGCGGGGCGCGCCGGGTACCTGCGGTGGCGACGCGAGCTGCACGGGCGCCACGCCCGCGAGCTCGGCGCGCTGCTGGAGGGCGCAGGCTACGACCCGGCGACGATCGCGCGGGTGCAGGCGATCGTCCGCAAGGAGGGCCTCGGGTCCGACCCCGAGGTCCAGACGTTCGAGGACGCGCTGTGCCTCGTGTTCGTCGAGACGCAGCTCGCCGACGTCGCGGCTCGCCTCGAGCCGGCGACGCTGCGGCGGGTCCTCGCGAAGACGACGGCGAAGATGAGCGCAGCGGGCCGGGCCGCGCTCGCCGAGCTGCCCCTGCCGGCGGACGTGCGGGCGCTGCTCGACGCGGCCGCCCGGCCCGCGGGCTGAGCGGCGCGAGCGGGGCGCCTGGAACCGCCCGGCGCCGGTCGGCGACCATCGGGGGATGACGACGCCCGAGCATCGCCCGGCCGGGCCCGGGGGCGCCGCCCACCCCCCGGGGGACCCGGCACCCCGACCGCGCGCCGCCGCGCGCCGCCCGACCCCGCCCGCCGCCGCGTGAGGGCCGCCGCGCGCCTCGCCGCGACGGTCGCGGTCGCGTCGCTGGCGGTCGTCGCGGCCGCCGCGCCGGCCGCCGCCCACGCGGACCTCACGGGCAGCGAGCCCGCGGCCGGCGCCGAGCTCCCCGCGGGGGAGCCCCCCGCGTCGCTGGTGCTGCGGTTCACCGAGCCCGTGCAGATCCCCTCGGACGCGCTGCGGCTGCTCGACGGCGAGGGCCGGGAGGTCGGCGGCGTCGGCGCCCCGGAGGCCGGGACCTCGGGCGCCGAGGTGGTCGCGACGCTGCCGGCCCTGCCCGACGGGAGCTACGTCGTCGACTGGCGGGTCGTGTCGACCGACTCGCACCCGGTGTCGGGCGCGTTCACGTTCACCGTCGGCGAGCCGACCGCGGACGCCGAGGCGCTCGCGGGCCTCCTCGCCCCCCAGGAGAACCGGGGCGTCGCCGTCGGGTTCGGGGTCACCCGGGCCCTCGCGTTCGCGTCGGTGCTCGTGCTGGTCGGGGGCGTGCTGTTCGTGCGCGCGTGCTGGCCCGCGGCGGCCGGGCGGCCGCCGGTGCTGGTCCTGCTGTGGGCGAGCTGGGCCGTCGCGCTGGTCACCGCCGTCGTCGGGATCGGGATGCAGGCGGCCTACACGTCGGGCCGCGGCCTTTCGGCGGCGTGGGACCCCGAGGTGCTGCGCGACGTCCTGTCGACCAATTTCGGCCGGGCGTGGCTCGCGCGCGTGCCGGTCCTCCTGTTCGCGCTCGGCGCGCTGCGCGCGCCTGCGCGGCGCCGGACCCCGTTCGTGCACGCGGTGGACTCGCTCGTCGCCCTCGCGCTCGTCGCGACGTTCACGTTCGGCGGCCACGCCCGGGCCGGCCGCTGGGTCACGCTGGCGACCGTCACCGATCTGGTCCACCTTGCGGCGGTCGCGACCTGGTTCGGCGGGCTGGTGGTGCTCTGCACGCTGCTGTTCGACCGAGGCCGGCCGCGCGGTGCGCGGGCGGCGACCGTCCGGTTCTCGTCGTACGCGGGGCCCGTGATCGGCGTCGCGGTGGCGACCGGCACGCTGCAGACGCTGCGCCAGTCCGACGGGCTCGACTCCCTGGTCGACACCACCTACGGGCGGCTCGTCCTCGCGAAGGCCGGGCTCGTCGTGTTCGTCGTCGCCGCGGCGAGCGTCAGCCGCCACGTCGCCGGCCGGTGGCGGGCGGCGGCACGGCTGCGGCCCGCGGGGCCCGGGGCGGCGACGGCGGACGCGGACGCCGAGGACTGGCGCGACCTGCGCAGCGCGGTCGCCGTCGAGGTCGTGATCGCGGCGGTCGTGCTCGCGGTGACCGCCGCGCTCGTCAACACCCAGCCCGCGCGCGTCGCCGCCGGCGCGGACGCGCCCGCGGCCGGAGAGGTGGGCCCCGCGCCGGTCGCCGGATTCTCGGGCGAGCTGACCGACCCCGACGAGGGGCTGCGCTTCGCGGTGCGCGTGTCGCCCGGCCTCACGGGCCGCAACACGGTGACGATCGCGGTGACGACGGACGCCGCCGAGCCGGAGCCGTTCGAGCCGCTGGAGATCTCGGCGGGACTCGTGCAGCCCGAGCAGGGCATCGGGCCGATCGCCGTCGCGTTGTCGGCCGACGGCGAGGGCTCGTACTCGGGGACGGCGGACCTGCCGGTCGCCGGCGTGTGGGAGCTGGAGATCCGGGCGCTGCGCACCGACATCGACCAGGCGGTCGTGTCGACGACGTTCGAGGTCGGCTGAGACGCGCGGGCGCTGCAGCGACGCGGCTCGAGGCAGGGCAGCAGGCAGGACCCGTCCGATGTCACCCGGAGGGGAGAGCCCGCATTGACAATCTGCGGGTCGCTACATAATCCTGCCTACCGTGTTGGCGTGCGTTCGTCTGTTTCGTCGCCAATCGCTCCTCACCATTGTGGCGGGATGCCTCGCGCGTCCTCGGTTGGGCCGCCGGTGGTATCCAGCCCGCGTCGGCAGATCCGTTCGGTTACCCCAATCCCGGCTACGTGGCGGACGGCGCCGATCATTGGTACTGCTACACGTCTGCCTTCGACAGCACCAATCGCTCACGCGCGGCCGCGTCTATGGCCTATCTCGACGATACGACAGACATGTACGACGTCTACGCCTGCGCTACGTGTGGAACGTCGACCGACGTCGTATGGATTCACGACGATGCCCATGCCGACCCATATGGGGATCCCGTGCGCGGCGCGAATTACTGTGTCGCTTGGACGTACTTCAGCGTATGTGACCAGTACTGGACAGTCATCAACCAGCTCCAGATCTACTTCGAGACGCTCACCCACGCTCCCGGTGACGTCGGGCCCAACTTCGAAGTGAACATGGTCGAGACGATCCGCCACGAGCTCGGACACAGCGCCGGCTCGTCGCACTCGCCCACGGCGCCCGACGCGATGCGGTCGGGGTGGGTCGACACCAACTTGGTGTGGTGCACCTACAGCCAGCACCACGTCAGCCACGTCAACAGCGCGTACTGAACAACGGTAGGGAGGTTCTTCGATGCCGGGGAACCCCGGAGCTTGCCTGGGAGCAGCCTGTCGATCGCTCGTGGCGACGACGCAGCCGGATGGTCATGGGCGCCGCAGCCGCCGCGCTGGCGCTGGTGGCCGGCTGCGGCCAGCACGACGACCGTGTCGCAACAGCACCCGGCGAAGCGCCGACGACCACTGTCGCCTCCGAGCCGGGGCCGCAGTCGCATGATCCGAAGCCCTCGGCGCAGGACTGCCAGGACGCGATCGGCTCGCTGCCCGCGGTCGCGATGTTCGACCGCACCCCGCCGACCTCGATCGTCGACGCCGTCGACGGCGCGGCGGGCTGGATCGACGGACTGGTGACGGTCGTCCGGCCCGGGCGAGCGCGTCCGCACGACCTCACCGTGGAGATCGACGGTGAGACCCGCTCCCCGGACCTCCGGATCGCCCATGCGAACCTGGTGGTCCAGGTGATCGGGTCGTCGCCCGGCCTGGCGACGGGCGAGTCGGTCGAGCTCGAGATCCCGGTCGCCTACGTCCCCGCCGAACGACTCCGGCAGGTCGATGCCCATGTCGATGCGCTCACGTCCGCATGTGCCGGGGTCGCAGTGACCGCATTCGTACGGCACGGGGGGTCCGACGGGTCATCCGAACGAGGCGGTCTTCGGTCTGACGCGGCTTGCCGGCGCGGTCGTCGAGGGGGCCGACGGGATCCGGAGCCTCGATCCGCTCGTTCCGGGGGACCGACCGCTGGACATGGAATCCCGCAGCGAGTTCACCCAGACCTGAGACCCGGTTCCGGATAGCTTCGGCGCGTGACCAGCTACGGGACGGAGGTCCTCGCCGCCGAGGAGTGCCTGCGGCTCCTCGCGTCGCGGCGGGTCGGGCGCGTCGCCGTGTCGACCGGCGAGCGACCGGCGATCCTGCCGGTCGTGTACGCCCTGCTCGACGGGGACGTCGTGTTCCGCACCGCGCCGGGCGAGAAGCTGATCGCCGCGGTGCTGCACTGCACGGTCGCGTTCGAGGCCGACGACTTCGACGAGGCCGAGGGCGCGGGGTGGAGCGTCAACGTCGTCGGCCCCGCCGAGGAGATCACGCACCCCGACGAGCGCGCGCGGGCGGAGGCCCTCGGGCTCGACCCGTGGGCCGGCGGCGACGTGCGCGACCGCTTCGTGCGGATCCGCGCCGAGCACGTGTCGGGCCGCCGGGTGCGCCGCGGCGGCTGAGGCCGCCGCGGCGCACCTCACACGCTGCGCGTCGTGCCGCCCGGGTACCCGCCGCCGCCGAAGCGGCGGTCCAGCGCCTCGTAGTCGACCTGGCCGTTGCGGCGCGGCAGCTCGTCGACGAACTCCACGCTGCGGGGCTTCTTGTAGGAGGCGATCCGGGCGCGGCAGTGCTCGACGATCTCCTCGGCCGTCACGTCCGCGCCCGGCGCGCGCACGACGATCGCCTTCACCGACTGCACCCACGTGTCGTCGGGGACACCGATCACCGCGCAGTCGGCCACCGCCGGGTGGAGGCGCAGGCAGTTCTCGACCTCGACCGGGTAGATGTTCTCGGCGCCGGACTTCAACATGCGGGCCTTCGGGCCGACGAAGGTGAACGTCCCGTCGGCCTCGAAGCGGCCGAGGTCGTTGGTGTGGTGCCATCCGTCGCGGGCGCGCTCGGCGTCGAGCGCCGGGCGGTTCCAGTAGCCGTTCATCACCGTGACGCCCCGCACGACGATCTCGCCGGTCTCGCCGGGCGCGACCTCGCGGTCGTCGGGGTCGACGACCCGCAGGTCGACGAGCGGCGACGGGCGGCCGTGGGCGCCGGCGCCGCCGGCGCCCAACAGCGCGAAGGTCGCCATGCCCGTCACCTCGGTCTGGCCGTACCCGCCGGGCCGGCGGCCCCACGGCGAGTCGTCGGGGCGCACCTGGGCGTCGAACGCCGGGTTGCCCCGCCGCCCCCGGAACGAGGAGAGGTCGTGACGACCGTCGGCGTTCGCCTCGACCATGGCGTCGACCATCGGCCCGACGACGAACCCGCCCGTGCAGCGGTACCGGTCGATCGCGTGGCACAGCAGCTCGCCGTCGGAACGGCGCACGAACACGTTGGCGCCGCCGGACACGAACGCCGAGAGGTTCGGCATGAACGTGCCGATGTGGAACAGGGGACCCGAGTTCATGAACACCGACGTGTGGTCGATGCCCTGCCAGGGCGCCATCAGCAGGCCCTGCGCGACCAGCGCGCGCGACGAGAGCATCGCGGCGTTCGGCCGGCCGTCGAACGCCGCCGTGTAGACGAGCAGCAGCGGCTCGCCGTCGGGCGCGTCGGCGTCGGGGTCGACCGGGTCGGCGGCGGCGACGAAGTCCTCGTACTCGCCCGTGTCGTGTTCGAGCCAGCGGCAGGCGTGACGCGCCCGGTCGCGGCCGGCCCGCACCGTGTCGCCGATCTCCTCGCGCTGGGCGACGACGACGGCGGGCTCGAGGTCGTCGATCACGAACGCGATCTCGTCGGGCTGCTGGCGCCAGTTCGCGGGACAGAAGCGTGCGCCGATCTCGCAGCACGCGAGCAGCAGCTCCTGCAAGCGAAACGAGTTCTGGCCGAGCCACAGCACACGGTCGCCGGGGCCGACGCCTGCGGCCCGCAGCGCCTGCGCGCAGCGGTGCACCCGCGCCGCGGCCTGCGACCAGGTGAGGCGCACGTCGCCGGCGGGATCCGCGAACGCGAGCGCGTCGGGGCGCGTGCGCGCGTGGGTGCGCAGCACGTCGGCGAGCGTGCGCCGCTGGGTGGCCGCCACGGCCGGGAACGCTAGCGGGCACCGACGCGAGGGGCGCCCGCCCCGGTACCCGCGACCACGGGTGCCGGGGGCGGGCGCCGCCCCGGTGCGTCGATCGGTCCGGTCAGCGCCGGCGGCGGGAGCCCGCGTAGAGCGCCGCGCCCGAGGCGACCGAGGCGATGCCGATCAGCAGCAGGGAGGGGTCGGAGCCCGTCCGCGGGAGCTGGCTCCCGCCGGTGCCGGTCGACCCGGACCCGGCCTGCGTGACCGTCGACGACGGCTCGGCGGAGGTCGGCGCGGTCGTCGACCCGAGCGTCGTCACGGTCACCTCGGACGTCGAGGTGGTCGGCAGCGACGAGGTGTTGCCGCCCACGGTCGTCGTCGTCGACTCGGGCGCCGTGGTCGACGTCGACGGCTCGGTCGTCGTGGACGTCGACGGCTCCGTGGACGTGCTCGTCGAGGTCGACGGCTGGGTGGAGGTCGACGTCGACGGCTGCGTCGTCGTGCTCGTGCTGGTCGTCGAGGTGCTCGCGCTGGTCGAGGTGCTCGTGGACGTCGACGTCGAGGTGCTCGTGCTGGTCGAGGTGCTCGTGGACGTGGACGTCGACGTGCTGGTCGAGGTGCTCGTGCTCGTGGAGGTGGACGACGTCGTGGTCGTCCCGCAGCCCTTGTGCCCGACCTTCAGCCAGTCGGTCTCCCAGGCGCTGCCGGGGCCGGAGCCGTTGCCCCAGTTGGCCTGGGCCTGCACCTTGACCTTCACCTTCTCGGGCAGCGGGCTCGGGAGCTGGAACCCGTCGGTGAAGCTGAAGCCGTTGCCGGGGTTGAACTGGTGCCCGGACTCGTGCGGGAGCAGCACCCAGCCGCCGCCCGGCACCTTGTACCAGACCGCGATGTGCGGGTTGGTGCGCGAGGCGTCGGTGCGGCCGTTCCAGGCGGTGGCGGTGTACGTGACGTACCCGTCGCAGTTCACGCTCGCCGTGACCTCGGCGTGGTGCGCGTCGGCGACCCCGCCGAGCACCGTGACGACCGCGAGCGCGGCGCCCGCGACGGCACCGCCCTTGAGGACGCGTCGGAGGAACAACGTCATGCTGGAGACCCCTTCCCGTGAGCGCCTTCGAGTCTGGGGCCCCCGCGCGCCGTGTTGCTCCCCAGGATTGACGAAAGGCGAACGCGATGTGACGGATGCCCGATCTGGAAGATCCTGGGGGCAGCCTACGGAACCCGGAGCCGGAACACCGGGACCGTGGTCCCCTCCCGCACGTCGTACCAGTCGGTCGTCACGGGCGCGCCGACCGCCACGGCCTCCGGGTCGGTGTCCACCACGTTGCCGACCAGCCGGCAGCCGCCCGTGCCGGGCAGCTCGACCACGGCCGCCACCAGGGGCAGCGCGTCACGCACCTGGGGGATCACGGCGTGGCGGATCACGGTGAACGAGTAGATCGTCCCGGTTCCCGGGTGCTCCACCCACTCGACGGCCTGCGACCGGCACGCGAAGCAGAACGGCGACGGTGGCAGGCGATACGTCCCGCACGCCGTGCAGCGGGGCACGACGAGCCGGTGCTCGGCCGCCGCCCGCCAGAACGGCTCGGTCCACACGTTCGGCGACAGGTTGATGACTTCGGGTGGCAGCACGCCGCGCATCGTCGGGCTCCGGGTCGGTCGGCGGGCGGGGTCAGTTGTGCAGCAGCAGGGCCGAGACGGGGATCGACGCGGGACCGCCCGTGACGAGCGCGACCCGCGCGCCCGCCACCTGGTTGACGGCGGTGCCGCGCAGCTGCTCGACCGCCTCGACCACGTGGGTCATGCCGATGATGTAGGCCTCCGACAGGTTCCCCCCGTGGGTGTTGACCGGGATCGACCCGCCCGGCCAGCGGATGTTGCCGTCGGCGACGAACGGCCCCGACTCCCCCACCGGGCAGAAGCCGTAGTCCTCGAGCTGCATCAGCACCATCGGGGAGAAGTGGTCGTACAGCAGCGCCACGTCGACGTCCCCGGGGCCGATCCCGGCCATCCGGTACAGGCGCTGCGCGACCGGGCGGTGGCCCGACGACGCGAAGTACTCGTCGGGCATCCCGAACCACGTGATCGCCTGGCCCCACCGGCCGTGGCCCCCGTGCGCGGACGCCATCACGTACGCCGGCGGGTGGCGCAGGTCGCGGGCCCGGGCCGCGCTCGTCGTGACGACCGCCACCGCGCCGTCGCACTCGAGGCAGAAGTCGTACAGGCACAACGGGTCGGAGATCATCCGGGCGGCGAAGTACTGCTCCCGCGTCAGCGGCTCGCGCATCAGCGCGCCCGGCCGGCGCGTGGCGTTGGCACGCGTGGAGAGCGCGACCTCGCAGAAGTGCTCGCGGGTCGTGCCGTAGCGGTGCATGTGCCGGCGCGCCAGCACCGCGAACATCTGGCCGGGCGCCATCAGGCCCGACGGCTGCACGAAGTCGCCCTCCGGTGACGGCGGCGCGGCGTACACCGCCCCCTTCGCGCCGCGGGGCGCGTACGACGCGCCGAAGCGGCTCGCGGCCTGCTGGAGCGTCATCACCGAGACGACGACCTCCGCCATGCCGCTCACGATCGCGGCCGCGGCCAGCCCGACCGACCCGGCCGCCCCGCCCCCGCCCCCGGTGAGCATCGCCGTGAACCGCACGTCGGGCACCCCGAGCCACTGCGCGAGCAGGGCCGTGTCGAAGCCCATGCTGTACAGCGCGAAGCCGTCGAGGTCGTCGACGGTGAGCCCCGCGTCCGCGAGCGCGGCGAGCACCGCCTTGCCCGCCATCTCCAGCGGGGTCTGCGGCAGCGACTCCCCCCGCCGGTAGTAGGGCGTCGCGCCGACGCCGACGATCGCGGTCGCGTCCTTCAGGGTCGCCACGTGCCGCCCCCCCTCACACCGGCGCCGGCGCCCGGTCGAGGTCGACGCCGTACAGCGCGGCGGCGTTGCCGCCGACGATCGCCCGGACCTCGTCCTCGGGCACCCCGGCGAAGATGCGCTCGACGACCTGCTGGCTCTCGGGGAACGTGCCCTCCGGGTGCGGGTAGTCGCTCGCCCACAGCAGCGGCCCGACCCCGGTGATGTCGCGGGTGAGGATCGGCGCGCGGTCGGCGCCGAGCGTCACGAAGCACTGCCGCCGCACGTACTCCGACGGCGCCATCGCGAGCTTCGGCCGCACCCAGGCCTCGTGCTCCTCGAACGCCTCGTCCATCCGCTCGCAGCAGTACGCGAGCCAGCCCGCGCCGGTCTCGACGAACACCAGGCGCAGCCCGGGGAAGCGCTCGAGCACCCCGGAGGCCGCGAAGTAGCACAGCGTCTCGGCCGACAGGAGCCCGACCTTGGCGTAGTTGATGACCGCCCCGCCCGGCCCCCGCTCCGACTGGGGCAGGGCGCCGGTGCCGGTGTGCAACGACAGCGGCACCCCGGCCTCGGCCGCGACCGCCCACAGCGGGTCGAAGACCGGCTGGTTGTAGCGGGTGCCCTCCGGCGGGGTCGTCGGGATCGTCGCGGCCCGGAAGCCGAGGCCGACGACCCGTTCGAGCTCGGCACGGGCGCTCGGCACGTCGCGCAGCGGCACGACCGCGGCCGGGATGAACACGTCGGGCCGGTGCAGGAACGTCTCGGCCAGCCAGTCGTTGTAGACCCGCGCGCACGCCATCTGCAGGCCCGGGTCGGGCACCATGTCGATGAACAGCCCGAAGGTCGGGTAGATGACCTCGGCGACCACGCCGTCGGCCGCCATGTCGGCGAGCCGCCCGTCGGGGTCGGCGCCGCCGTGGCGCAGGCCGCCCGCTCCCCCGCCCGCCGCGTCGTCGTCGCCGCGGTCACCGCGCTCGACGCGCGACAGCTTGCGGTCGGGCATCCCCTCGATCGCGAGCACGTACCAGCCGTCGGCGACCGCGAGGCGCGGCCCGCGGTCGCGGTACTCGCGCGGCAGCCGCTCCTGCCAGAGGGTCGGGGGTTCGAACACGTGGTTGTCGGCGCTCACGAGCGCCCGCTTCGCCGTCATGGCTCCCTCCCGGCCGACGGGACGATCCCCCCGCCGGCGAGTCGCGCGCGCACCGCCGTACGGGTGCGCTCGAAGGTCGTGGCCCGCGGGCGCAGGTTCGTGACGCACACGACGTCGCCGTCGAGGTCGACGCGCCACTCCTGCTCGTCCACGTGGGCCGGCCCGCCGGGCTCGGCGCCGATCGCGACGGCGGGCCCGGCCAGCACGAACCGGTGCGGCGCGAGGCCCGCCGCGGCCAGCCGCTCGTACGCGCCCGGACGCGCGCCCACGACGCGCACGCCGCCGAACACGTCCCGGTACGGGACGCGCAGTCCGTCGAGCCCGTCGAGCAGCGCGGGCGTCACGCCCAGCACCGCGTCGTAGGGCAGCCGGCGCGTGAACATCGCGACCCGCGCCGCCTCCCCCTCGTTGGCGTCCGCGCTCGAGAGCTGGGCGCCCGCGAGCATGGCGCCCACCATCAGCGGCCAGAACTGGCCCGCCTCCGACAGCATCGAGCAGAACAGGACGCGGGACCCCGCGCCGACGCCGAGCCGGGCGAGGCGCCCCGGCGCCGCCCCCATCTCCCGCTGGATCTCGTCGTGGGAGATCTCCCAGGCGACCCGGCCGGTGTCGCCCTCGTAGCAGCCGACGCCCCAGTGCGCGCCCGCCGCCGTCATCGCGGCGCCACCCGGGGGATCTTGTGGGGCGGGCCGAGCCGCAACAGCGCGGCGTCGGGCACCAGCTCGACGTCCGGCACGATGCCGGTCGCGGCCTCCACGGCCGCCCGCACCTCGTCGCCGACCGTCCCGAGCCGACCGTCCCACGCGGGCGCGTACCCGACGCGCAGGCGCAACCGGTCGGCCTGCGGGCCGGGGCGGATCACCTGGAACAGCCCCATCGCGCAGGCGTCCACCGACTCGACCGCGCCCCACACGTCGACCGGCAGCACGGGGCGCCCCTGCACGACCACCTCGTCGCCCTTGCGGCCGATCGGCCACATCCGGGCGTGGGTGCGCCCGCAGCGGCAGGGCGCCCTGGTGACGCGCACGATGTCGTCGGAGCGGTAGCGCACGAGCGGCGCGACCCGGTTGAACAGCGTCGTCGCGACGAGCTCCCCGCGCGCCCCGTCGGGCACCGGCGTGCGCCCGTCGGGCTCTACGCACTCCACGAGGGCCGTGTCCTCCCAGAAGTGCAGGCCGTCGTGCGCGTGGCACTCGAACGCGGCGGTCACGTCGCCGACGCCCGTGTGCTCGAACAGCTCGACCCCCCACTCCTGCGCGAGCGCGCGGGCCCGCGGCCCGAGCGGCTCCCCGGCGTACACGACCGCCCGGTAGGACGAGAAGACGTCGGCGGGGTCGAGGCCGCGGCGCTCGCAGGCGTCGCGCACCGCGTGCACGAGGACGCTGCCGAAGTTGTAGAGCGCGCGCGGCCGGTACCGCAGCGAGAGCTCGCACAGGCGCGGCATCTCGGCGGGGTCGAAGTCGAACAGCACCGGCACGGTGCCGAGCCCCTGGAACAGCCCGTAGACGGGGCCACGGAACGTGAACAGCACGAGCGCGACGTGGTCGCCGGGGCGCACGCCCATGCCCCAGAAGTCCCGGGTGATCACGGCCGGGCGGCCGCCGGCCCCCCACTGCTCGGGCACGAGCGTCGGGTCACCCGTCGTGCCCGACGTGGAGTTGACGGCCGTCAGCTCGGCCGGCGGCACCGCGCACAGCCCGCCGAACGGGTCGCCGCGCTCGTCGCGGAACCGGCGGAGCGCGTCCTTGTCGACGAACGGGACGCGCTCGCGGAAGTCGTCGACCGTGCGCACGTCGCGCGGCGTCACGCCCGCCGCCTCCCACGCGGCGCGGATCACGGGCGCGTGCTCGTACGCGTGGGGGAGCATCTCGAGGAGGAGCTCGAGCTGCAGCTCCTCGATCCGCTCCCGCGGCATCGTCTCCTCGGCGGGCGAGAAGTAGGGCGAGTCGGCGGGCGGCAGGTTCACGGCGCGAGCCCCACCGCCGCGAGGCAGAACCGCAGGACGTGGGCGCGCGCCTCGTCGCGCGTCGGGCCGCCACCCGCGAGCTTCTCCTCGACGACGGCCCAGGTCACGGCGTGGATGGAGGCCGCGTCGCGTTCGGGGTCGGGCGTGGGCACGGTGCGCAGCACGGCGGCGAGCGGCTCCACGACGCCGGCGAGGATCGCGGCGAAGCGCGCCGGGTGCTCGCCCCGCAGCCGCAGGCCCTCGCGCGCGAGCGGCCGGGTGCGCCGGGCGCGGCGCGGGTCGAACGCGAGCGCGAGCGTCTCGTCCACCCACGTCGCGACGGCCGCCGCCGGGTCCGGCGCGGCGTCGAGGCGCTCGACCAGGCGCTGCGTCGTCGCGCGCGCGTCGCGCTCGTAGATGGCGAGGACGAGCTCGTCCTTCGAGCGGAAGTGCCGGTAGAAGGCGCGGGTGGACAGGCCGGCCTGCGCGAGCACGTCCGCGACCGTGAGGCCGTCGACGCCCGAGCGCTCCAGCACCGCGAGCGCCGCCTCCACCAGGGCGGCGACCTCGGCCTCCGCCCGGGCCCGGTGGGGGGCGACGGCGCGCGCGACGGCTTCCTCCGTGATTCCCATGCTCACGGGTGAGAATCGCGTTTTCGATCCGGCGTGTCAACCCCCCGGGCGCCCCGCCGTGCCGGCGGCCCGCGACCGGGCGGGCCGCGCGCGGCTCAGCCCCGGATCTGGCGGCGGCCCCGCTCGACGATCCCCCGCCGGCGCGCCTCGATCGACGCCGGGTCGAACCCGGGTCCCTCCCACGTCCGGCTCACCCGCTCCTCGATCTCCCAGCCCTCGGCGACCGTCGTGGCGGTCACCTCGTCGTAGGTGGCGAGCATCCGCCGCACCCCCGCCTGGTCGTTGGAGACGATGTCGCGCGCGAGGGCGCGCGCGAAGGGGAGCAGCTCTTCGTGGGGAACGACGTGGTTGACGAGGCCCCAGGCGAGCGCGGTCGCCGCGTCGACGTAATTCCCGGTGAGGCTCATCTCCTTCGCGCGCGCCACGCCCACGCGCTGGGGCAGCAGCACCGTGAGGCCCCAGCCCGGCATCACGCCGACCCGGGCGTGGGTGTCGGCGAAGCGGGCCCGCTCCGACGCGACGAGGAAGTCGCAGTTGAGGGCGACCTCGAGCCCGCCGGTCACGGCGACGCCGTTCACCGCGCCCACGACGGGCTTGGTCCGCGGCGGCAGCGCGCCGCGGAACGGGAGCCGGCCGTCGTCCCCGCGCCCGCCCATGTCGGCGAACCCCTCGCCCGCCGCCGCGACCGCCCCCGAGCCGAACTCCTTCAGGTCCACGCCCGCGCAGAAGGCGGGGTCGGCCCCGGTGAGGATCATGACGTCGACGTCGTCGCGCGCGTCGAGCTCGGTGATCACCGCCGGCAGCCGCCGCCGCACCTCGCGGTTCAGCGCGTTGCGCTGGTCCGGCCGGTTGAGGGTGATCAGCGCGATCCGCTCGTCGACGTCGACGAGCACCACGTCCTCCGCCACGGCACCTCCCCCTCCCCGCCGGCGCGTCGCCGGACCGCCCGGCGCGCCTCAGCGGAAGTCGAACGCGACCTTCACCGCCCCCGACTCGTCCTGGGTCGCGAGCGCTGCGAAGGCGTCTCGCCAGTCGTCGAGCCGGAACGTGTGCGTCAGCATGCCCCGCAGGTCGACCCGCCCGCGCTCGCACAGGGCGAGGTAGTGGTCGATGCCGTGCGCACGCACGCCGTCGACCTCCTCGACCCCGAAGGCGTTCGACCCGACGAGCGAGATCTCCTTGAAGTACAGCGGCGTGTCCTCCCACCAGGTGGGGCCGTGCACGCCGGCCTTCACCAGCGTCCCGCGCGCGGCGAGCACGCGGGTGCCCACCTCGAAGGTCTCGCGCTTGCCGACCGTGTCGTAGACCACGTCGATCGCGCCCGGGTGCGCCATCGGCAGCCCGTCGGCCGGCTGGAGCACGCCGCCGGACCAGGCCGCAGCCTGCTCGACCACGGCGAGCGGCGGTTCGTGGCCGATCACGGTCGCGCCGAGCGCCCGCGCGAGGTCGGCCTGCGCCGCGAAGCGCGCGACCACCAGGACCTCGACGTCCGGGTACAGCGCGCGCAGGATCGCGGTCGCGCACAGGCCGAGCGCACCGGCGCCGTACACCATCGCCCGGCCGGCCGGGCGCGGCGGGTGGCGCGTCACCGCGTGCAGCATCACGGCGAAGGGGTCCGCGAGCACCGCGAGCTCGTCGGGGACCCCGTCCGGGACCCGGTGCAGCATCGAGTCGTGGGCCGGCATCAGCTCCGCGAAGCCGCCGGTGGCGTCGCGGGAGGTGCCGGTGTGGATCCCCGGGGCGATCGGGCCGACCCCGAACGACGCGCACAGGCTGAGGTCGCCCGCCGCGCAGGCGGCGCACGGCGGGTCGACCCCGCGCGGCGCGCACGACAGCCACGGGTTCAGCACGACGCGGTCGCCGACCGCGAGGCCCTCGGCGGCCGGCCCGAGCGCGACGACGTCCGCCACGACCTCGTGGCCGAGCACCTGCGGCAGCGAGAAGAACCCCTTCATCGGGTTGTCGGCGGTGCGCACGTCGCCCCAGTCCCCGAAGACCTGCTTGGCGTCGGAGCCGCAGATGCCGGTGAGCCGCGGGCGCGTCACCACCCAGTCGGGGAGCAGGAAGCCGGGGTCGTCCGCCTCGACGAGCCGCATGGGCGTGCGCGCGAGGCCGTCGAGCAGGGGGTTCCCGGCGGGCGCGCCCGCGCCCGGGACCGGATCGGGCCGGACGCCGTAACGGAGCGCGCGCACCGCGGGCCCGGGCGTCAGGACCCGACGGCGGAGACGACCGGGGCGGCGCGCCGCTCGCGGCGGCGGCGCTCCACCCCGTCCCACGTGCCGCCCGGGGGGTCGGTGAGCCGGAACCCCGCGCCGCGCTCGGTGCGCAGGAAGTCCGGGCTCACGCCGTGCGCGCAGAGCTTCTGGCGGATGCGGCGGACCTGCTGGAGGAGCCGCTCGTCGTCGCCGGGCACCGCGTCGTAGGGGTACGCGGCGCGCTGGAGCTCCGCCTTGGTCACCAGCCCGCCCTGCGCCTTCACCAGCGCGCGCAGGATGCGGCGCTGCGGCGGGCTGAGCTCGAGCGGCTGGCCGTACAGCGTCGCCTGCTTGCGCGCGGCGTCCAGCCGCAGCGGGCCCCACGTGAGGACCTGCCGCGCCGGCCCCACGTCGGTCAGCTCGAGCATCGCCTGTGTGCGCATCACCACCTGCACCGCGGGCACGTCGCGCGCGAGCACGCCGTGCACGCGCCGCGCGGCGGTCACGACCGGGTCACCGAGCAGCAGCACGACGACGTCGGCGGCGACGAGGTCGTCGAGCGTCGCCACGCCCGGGTCGAGCGCGTCGTCGACGACGACCGCGCCGCACGGGACCGACCCCACGCTGGCGAGGAGCTGCGTCGTGTCGAACGCGAGGACGGGGACGAAGCGCGCGCGCGCGAACGCGCTCGCCAACTCGATCGCACGTCGCTCGGGCGCGGCGATCAGCACCGCGTCGCACGAGTCGTACCGGACTCCAGGCACCGGCCCACCCTCTCAGGTCGTCTTCCCATTCGATGCCCAGCATCTGGCAGTCTTCCAGCCGCCGGCCGCCGCGCGCCAGAGCGGCACCTCGTGAATCCGTTCCCGAGCTGCCGGGGAACTGCCGGGATGCTGACGGCGGCGCGCCGTGCGGCTTCGACCCGTCGTCTGCTTTCGTGAACGCGCGCTCCCGAAGAGCGCGCGGGACGGGCCGCGAACCGGTCCGTCCCGGTGCCCAGTCAACCCCTCCGGAGGAACCGCCACATGATGAAGAAAGGGATCAGGCCGTACGTCGCGGCAGCCGGTGCGCTGTTCGCCGTCGGCCTGCTCGGAGCGGCCGCGTCGGCATCCGACGGGTTCGTCACGAGCAACAGCAGCGCGACCGACAGCAACTCGCAGTCGGCCGAGGCCTACGTCGACCAGTACTCGGAGGCCAACACCGGCGACAACGCGTCCCTCGCGGAGGCCCTGGGCCTCAACGAGACGGCGCAGGAGGCCAACGCCGACGCCAACGGCGGTGACGTCTGGGGCGGCGGTGGCGACACCGAGGACAACACCACCGGCAACGCCGGCGGCAGCGCCACCAACGGTGCGACCTCGGACAACACCGGCAACGCGACCGCGGGCGTCACGAGCGGCGGGGCGACGGCGGCCAACACGGCCGGCGTCAGCGGCTCGCAGACCAACAGCGGCAGCGCGACGTCGAGCTCCAACGCCGACAACAACACGGTGGAGGGCGACGAGGGCTCCGGCTACGTGACGAGCAACAGCTCGGCGTCCACGTCCTCCAGCCAGAGCGCCTACGCCGGGATCAACCAGGCGGCCTACGCCAACAGCGGCCACAACGTGGCCGGTGCGGCGGTCGTCGGCACCAACGCCACGGCGCAGAGCGCGTCGGCGGCGGCGAACGGCGGCAACGTCTCGGGTGGCTACAACGGCTACGAGGTCTGTGGCTGTGGCGACACCCAGGGCAACACCACCAGCAACACCGGTGGCACCGCCGGCAACACCGCCTCCTCCAGCAACAACGGCACGGCGAACGCCAACGTGACGACCGGCAACGCGTCGGCCACGAACAACGGCACCGTGACGTTCAACCAGAGCAACACCGGCTCGTCGAACTCGTCGTCGACGGCCAACGGCAACACGGTCGACGACTGAGTCGTGACCGTCGGGGGAGGGGCCAGGAGGGCCCCTCCCCCACCCGCCGTGCGGTGGGCCCGCCCGGGCCCCCGGCTCAGGAGTGGTCGTGCAACGTTCCCTGAAGATCTCCCTCCGGCTCCTGCTCGGCGCCGCACTGCTGATCTGCGCCCTCGCGCTGCTCGCGGCGCGCGCCGACGCCACCGAGCCGGAGACCCCGCCGGCGGCCGAGGCGCCCCCGGCACCCACCGAGGAGGTCAGCCCCGACCCGGCCGACCTCGCACCCCCGGCCCAGGAGCCCACCGAACCGCAACCGCAGACCACGCCGCCCGCGGGTGCGGGCGGGCCCGACGGCGAGGGGACCGCGGCGGCCGGCGGCCCCGACGTCGTCAACGACCAGCAGGCCGGCGTGAGCACCGGCGGCACCGCGGTCGCGAACACCGGCGCCAACGGGGCCACCGCCGGCAGCGCCGCCTCCCCCGCCCCGACCGACCCGGGTGCCGACCCGGCGACCGTGAACAGCGACGCCACCGTCGGCACCGGGAACGCGAGCGGCGTCGGGACCACCGGCACGACCGGGATCGACCAGCAGGCCGTGGCCCAGGCGACCGACCAGGGCGCCGTCGACATCGTGCAGATCGCGCTGGTCGTCAACGTCGGCGTCTCCTACGCCAACTCGGGCGCCAACGGCGCGGTCGCGGCCGGCAGCGGCGGCGTCGACGGCACGTCGGCGGGCGCGGGGATCGGCACCGGCGACGCCGGGGCGACCGGCAACCGCGCCGACACGACCGTCACGCAGGCGGCCCAGATCGTCGGCGGCGACGACAGCACCCAGGTCGCAACGGTCATCAACATCGGCATCGGGATCGGCAACACCGGCCTCAACGTCGCGCTGGCCGGCATCGACGTGTCCGGCCTGCCCAACGGCACGCAGATCATCTTCCTCGGCAACGGCTCCAACACCGCCGGCGTCGCCTCCGGCGACGCCGACAGCATCGGCAACCGCTCCGGCACCCAGATCTCGCAGCACGCCACCGGCACGGCGTCGGGGACCGCGATCCTGATCATCGACCAGCGCGCGGTCGTCGTGAACTTCGGCATCTCGTTCGCGAACACCGGCGGGAACCTGGCGTTCGCGGGCGGCCAGCTGCCGCCCGAGGTCATGGCGCAGCTCCAGGCGGTGCTGTCGCTGCTCGCGCCGCTGCTCGCCGAGTTCCAGTACGGCACGAGCCCGGCCGGCACCGGCTCGGCGGCGATCACGACCGGCGACGCGAGCGCCGTCGGCAACGACTCGCGCACCCGCATCACCCAGGTGATCGACGGCGCGGTCTCGGGCGACGAGACCGCCCGTGCCAGCCAGCAGGCGATCGTCGCGAACTTCGGGCTCGCCCTCGCGAACAGCGGCTTCAACCTCGCGCTCGCGGGCGGCGAGTACGGCGGCGGCGACGCCGCGGCGCTGGCGTCGATCAACGGCGAGCTCGTCCGCTTCTTCTCGTTGCTGTCGGACCTGTCCTGGCTGACCGGCGACAACCCCTTCGCCGGGTTCGCGCGCACGGTCGCCCTCGACGGGATGACGCTCGAGCTCGGCGGCGACATCTCCGGCGTCGAGTTCCTCCTCGGCTGGGACGACGCGCTGTTCCCCGACGGCGGACCGGTGCCCGGCGGGGTGCGGGTCCGCCAGATCTCGGCGGTGCTCGACCTCGGCTTCGTCATCGCGAACACCGGCGAGAACGTCGCGCTGGCGCTCGTGTCCGGCCGCGAGGCGACCGGGCCCGAGCTGGCGGCCGCCAACGGCGTCGCCTCCGCCGTGCTCGACGCGGCCGCCCGCATCGGCACCGGCGACGCGTTCGCGGTGGGCAACGACGTGGTCGTGAGCATCTGCCAGACGTTCAACGTGGACGGCTCGGTGTGCGCGCCCGACGACGACGAGGAGGAGCCGGAGGAGCCCGGCGGCGGCGAGGAGGAGCCGGGCGACGACGACAACGACATCCAGGTCGACGAGACGCCGGAGCTCGGTCCGCCGACGGGGACGCCGGACGTCCCCACCGGCGTCATGAACCTCCCGGTCACCGGCGGCGACGCCCGCTCGACGGTCGCGACCGCCCTCGGGATGCTCGCGCTCGGCGGGCTGTTCGCCCGCCGGCGCCGGCCGCTGCGCCGCACCGTCCGCTGACGGCGGCGTCCCGGCGGCCGCGCTCGCGGGAGCCCGTGGGGGAGGACCAGGTCGGGCGCGACGGTGGGTTCCACCCCGGCCCGCCGCGCCCGGTGACGGGTGCGTCGGATCGTGCAGGCCATCCGCTCGACGACCCGCCGGCCGCGCCGACCGCGCCCGGCGACGGGCGCCCTAGATCGTGTAGGCCATCTGCTCGACGACCCGCCGGCCGCGCCGACCGCGCCCGGTGACGGGCGCCCTAGATCGTGTAGGCCATCTGCTCGACGACCCGCCGGCCGAGCGCCTCGTCGCCCTCGATGCGCACGCGCCCCTCGGCGAGCGCCCGCGCGCCCGCCCACCGCCCGCCCGCGAGGCGGGTGAACGTCCGGCGGTCCATCGTGGCGCGCACCGTCGGGTCGGCGGGCACGTCGTCGAGCAGCACGGCGCGCCCCTCGGGCGGCACGCCGACCGCGGCCACCAGCGGCGACGCGCCCGTCACCTCGAACACCACCGTGGTGCCCGCGGGCGCGGCCGCCTTCTTGCCGACCACGAACGGCAGGCCCCGGGGCGGGATCCGGGCCACGGCGAAGTCGGCGACCGGCCCGTCGAGGAACCCGGGGCGCCCGAGCGCCTCCCGGACGTCCTGGTCGTGGTACCAGCAGTCGAACACCCGGATCGCCATGAACTGCCGGTACGGGCCGGGACCCTCGGGCGTGAAGCCCTCCTCGTCGAAGCGGTGCGGGGGGCAGGGCGGCGAGGTCGTCGAGCCGCGCCCGGGTCACGGTCCGCAGCTCGGCGAGCACCTCGGCACCCGGCCGGTCGCGGCGGGCGAGCACCCACTGCTCGTTGAACCGCCCGATGTCGTTGCGGACGTGCGGCGCGTCCGGCACCTCGACCGGCGGGGCCTGCTCGCCGCGCAGCATCCGCTCGGTGCCGATCACGTGGGCGACGACGTCCTTCACGGACCAGCCGGGCAGGTCGGTCGGGCGTTCCCAGTCGTCGTCCCCGAGCCCCTCGCAGACGGCCGAGAGGTCCGCCCAGACCTCCTCGAGCAACCCCACGACCGGTTCCGCCACGGCTCCGCCCCCCTCTCGCGCCCACGCTAGGACTCGTCGCAGCGAGCGTGCAACAATCAGCGGGTGCCGGTCGAGTGCTTCGTCGACCCGATGTGCCCGTACGCGTACCAGGCGTCGAAGTGGCTCCGGGAGGTGCGCGACGCGCTCGGCCTCGAGGTCCGCTGGCGCTTCTTCTCCCTCGAGGACGTCAACCGCGAGGAGCACAAGAAGCACCCCTGGGAGCGGCCGTGGTCGTACGGGTGGGGCCAGATGCGCGTCGGCGCGCTCGTGCGGCGCGAGCACGGCGACGCCGGCGTCGACCGGTGGTACGCGGCGGTCGGGCGCGCCTTCTTCGACGACGGCGTCCGCACCTACGTGCCGGAGGTGCACGCCGAGGTGATCGCCGCCGCCGGGTTCGACCCGGCGCTCGTCGCGCGCGCCCGTCGCGGACCCGACCACCCACGACGACGTGATGGCCGACTACGACGAGTGCCGGTCCCGCCACGGCGGCCACGGGGTCCCGACCGTCGTCCTCCCGTCCGGCCACGCCGTGTACGGGCCGGTCGTCGTCCCTGCGCCCACCGGCGACGACGCGCTCGCGCTGTGGGACCTCGTGCGCGCGATGGAGCGGTTCCCGCACCTGTACGAGCTGCGGCACCCGAAGACGCCCGCGGACCTCGCGCACGTCGCAACGCACTTCGCCACCTACCTCGAGGCGCGCGCCTGGCGCACGGTCGAGAAGCCCGCGCCCTGACCGCGCCGCGGGTCAGTCCCCGGCGTCCGGCGGCGGGGCGAGGGCGACCACCCGCTGCACGCCGCCGCCCACCGACGGCACCCGGGAGCCGCCGCCGTCGCGGGCGGCCGCCCGCACCGACGTCACCGGCACGGCCACGGCCGAGTCCGCCGTGACGAAGGCGACGTGCTCGGTGGCCGGCGCCACCCCGACGACCGGGCCACGGGCCCGGTCCACCTTGGCGGCCCGCACGCCCGCGCCGCCCCGGGCCTGCACCGGGAACTCGTCGACGGCTGTGCGCTTGGCGTGCCCGCCGGCGGTCGCGATCACGACGGTCTCCTCGTGCGCCACCGCGCAGCCGCCGGCGACCGTGTCGCCGGCACGCAGCCGGATGCCGCGGATCGCGCCCGCGCCGCGGCCGACGGGGCGCACCTCGGCCTCCGGGAAGCGGATGCCCTGCCCGTTCGCGGTGACGAGCAGCAGCTCGAAGTCGTCCCAGCCGGGGAACACGGCCACGACACGGTCGCCGGCGGCGAGCTTCATCGCCACGACGCCGTCACGCCTCCCCGAGGCCTCGGCGAACTCGGCGAGCGCCGTGCGCTTCACCCCGCCCTGCGCGGTGACGAACACCAGGTGGGGGTGCTCCTCGTGCAGGCGCGCGTCCAGCACCGCCACGAGCCTCTCGCCGTCGCCGAACTGGAAGAGGTTCTGCGCGGCCGTCAGCCGGTCCTTCGGCAGGTCGTGCACCGTCGCCCGGTACGCGCGGCCCCGATCGGTGAAGAACAGCACCGCGCCGAGCGCGCTCGTCTCGATCACCTGCGCCACCGCGTCCCGGTCGCCCGGGTTCGCGACCTTCGCGCCCCGCGTCCGGGCCGGGACGGCCCGCACGTAGCCGCGCGCCGTCACCGACACGAGGTACGGCTCGTCCTCGACCAGCTCGACGGCCTCGATCGTGCCGGTCTCGCGTGCCTCGATCGTCGTCCGGCGCGGCGCCGCGTGCGAGTCGCGGATCGCGACGAGCTCCTCGCGGATCACCCCCATGAGCACGTTGCGCTCGGCGAGGATCGCCTCGAGCTGCGCGATGCGCGCCTGCAGCTCCTCGCGCTCGGCGGCCAGCTCCTCGCGGCCGAGCTGCGTGAGCCGGCCGAGCGGCATGTCGAGGATGTGGTTGGCCTGGACCTCCGAGAAGCCGAACCGCCGGCCCATGAGCGCGGTGCGCGCCGCCGCCCGGTCCTTCGACGCCCGGATCGCCCGCACGACCGCGTCGATCACGTCGAGCGCCTTCGTCAACCCCTCGACGATGTGCAGCCGCGCCTGCGCCCGCTCGAGGCGGTGGCGTGAGCGGCGCGTGACGACCACGACCTGGTGGTCGAGCCACGCCTGCAACACGTCCCGCAGGTTGACCGTCCGGGGGACGCCGTCGACGAGCGCCACCATGTTGACCGGGAACGTCGTCTGCGCGGGCGTGTGCTTGAACAGGTTGTTGAGGACGATCTGCGGGTTCGCGTCGGAGCGCAGCTCGATGACGAGGCGCGTGCGCCCCTGGCCCGACTCGTTGCGGATGTCGCGTACGCCGTCGATCCGCCCCGACTCGACGAGCTCGGCGAGCTTCCCCGCGATCGCGTCGACGCTCGTCTGGAACGGCACCTCGGTGAGCACGATCGCCTGCGCGCCGCGCCGCCCGGACTCGATCTCGTGCCGGGCCCGCAGGCGGATCGTGCCGCGCCCGGTGCGGTAGGCCTCCGCGATGCCGTCGCCGCCGAGGATCAGGCCGCCGGTCGGGAAGTCGGGGCCCTTGACGATCCGCGTCAGCTCCGACAGCGACGCGTCGGGCCGGTCGATCAGCTTCACGGCCGCGTCGCACACCTCGGCGAGGTTGTGCGGCGGGATGTTGGTCGCCATCCCGACCGCGATGCCCTGCGCGCCGTTGACCAGCAGGTTGGGGAAGCGGGCCGGCAGCACCACCGGCTCCTCCCGCGACGCGTCGTAGTTCGGCTCGAAGTCGACGGTGCCCTCGTCGATGCCGGCCAGCATCTCCATCGCGAGCGGCGAGAGCCGGCACTCGGTGTAGCGGGCGGCGGCGGGCGGGTCGGACGGCGACCCGAAGTTGCCGTGCTTGTCGACCAGCGGGGCCGTCAGCGAGAACCACTGGCCCATGCGGACGAGCGCCTCGTAGATCGCGGCGTCGCCGTGCGGGTGGTAGTTGGCCATCACGTCGCCGACCACCCGCGCGCACTTCACGAACGGCCGGTCGGGCCGCAGGTTCGCGTCGTGCATCGCCCACAGGATCCGGCGGTGGACCGGCTTGAGGCCGTCGCGCACGTCGGGCAGCGCCCGGCTGACGATGACGCTCATCGAGTACTCGAGGAACGCGGCCTCGACCTCCTCGGTGAGCGCGCGGGTCGGCACGTCCGCGGGCGGGAGCGTCAACTGGTTGCTCGGTGCCTTCCGTCGGGCCATCACGTGCTCCGTTCGGGTCGGGACGGGTCGGTCCGGGCCGCGCCGGGGCCCGGCGGACCCGTCACACGTCGAGGAAGCGGGCGTCCTTGGCGTTGCGCTGGATCCACTGGCGGCGGGCGTCGACGTCGTCGCCCATGAGGACCGCGAGCACGTCGTCGGCGATCGCCGCCTGGTCGACGTCGAGCTGCACGAGGTTGCGCGTCGCGGGGTCCATGCAGGTCTCGCGCAGCTCGGGCGGGTCCATCTCGCCGAGGCCCTTGAAGCGGGCGAACGCGAGCTGCCGGTTGGGGTGCTCCTCCATCAGGCGCAACCGGGCGGCGTCGTCGGCGACGTAGCGCTTCTCGCCCCCGATCTCGACCGAGTACAGCGGCGGCTGCGCGACGTAGAGGCGGCCCGCCTCCACGAGCGGGGTCATCTGCCGGTAGAAGAACGTGATCAGCAGCGTCCGGATGTGGCCCCCGTCGACGTCGGCGTCGGCGAGGATCACCACCTTGCCGTAGCGCATCCGCCCGACGTCGAAGTCGGAGCCGATGCCCGCGCCGATCGCCGCGATCAGCGACTGGATCTCGGTGTTGGCGACGATCTTGTCCATCGACGCCCGCTCGACGTTGAGGATCTTGCCCCGCAACGGCAGCACCGCCTGCGTGCGCGGGTCGCGGGCGTCGCGGGCCGAGCCGCCCGCCGAGTCGCCCTCCACGAGGAACAGCTCGGTCTCTTCGCGCACCCGCGAGGCGCAGTCGGCGAGCTTGTCGGGCATCCCGACCCCGTCGAGGGCCGTCTTGCGGCGGGTCAGCTCCCGGGCCTGCTTCGCGGCCGAGCGCGCCCTCGCCGCGTTCGTCGCCTTCGCGACGATCGCCTTCGCCGGGTTGGGGTGCTCCTCGAGCCAGCGCGAGAAGTGCTCGTTGGTCGCGCGCTCGACCAGCGACCGGATCTCGGTGTTCCCGAGCTTCGCCTTCGTCTGCCCCTCGAACTGCGGCTCGGGCAGGCGCACCGAGACGATCGCGGTCAGGCCCTCGCGCACGTCGTCGCCCTGGAAGGCGGCGTCGCGGCCCTTCACGAGGTTGCGGGCCTTCGCGTAGCGGTTGATCGCCTGCGTGAGCGCCCGCTTGAAGCCCTCGGCGTGCATCCCGCCCTCGGTGGTCGAGATGCCGTTCGCGAACGAGTGCAGCCCCTCGTTGTAGCCCGTGTTCCACTGCCACGCGACCTCGACCTCGCCCTCCGGCCCGCGCTCGGTGAACGAGCCGACGTCCTCGAACAGGGGCTCCTTGGCGTGGTTGAGGTGGCGGACGAAGTCGACGATGCCGCCGTCGAAGCGGAAGGTCTCCTCGGCGCGGTGTCCGGGCCGCTCGTCGCGGAATTCGATCGTGAGGCCCTTGTTGAGGAAGGCCATGACCTGGAGGCGCTCGGTGACGGTCGACGCCCGGAACTCGGTGTCCTCGAAGACGTCGGGGTCGGGCCAGAAGGTCACGGTCGTGCCGGTCCGGCCGCGGCGGGCCGGCCCGACCCGCTGCAGCGGACCCTGGGGGACGCCCGGCTTCACGCCGGTGCGCGTGCGCTGCGCTGCGTACTCCTGGCGGTAGCGCCCGCCGTCGCGCTCGACCTCGAGGACGAGCCGACGCGACAGGGCGTTGACGACCGACACGCCGACGCCGTGGAGGCCGCCCGAGACCTTGTAGCCCCCGCCGCCGAACTTGCCGCCCGCGTGCAGGGTCGTCATCACGATCTCGGCCGCCGAGCGGCCCCGGTACTGCGGGTGCTCGTCGACCGGGATGCCCCGGCCGTCGTCGGCGACGCGCACGCCGCCGTCGGCGAGCAGCGTGACCTCGATGCGCGTGCAGTGCCCCGCCATCGCCTCGTCGACCGCGTTGTCGACGACCTCCCAGACGAGGTGGTGCAGGCCGCTCGGGCCGGTGGACCCGATGTACATCCCGGGGCGCTTGCGCACCGGGTCGAGGCCCTCGAGCACCTGGATCTGCTCGGCGGAGTAGCCGCCGCCGGACGTCTTGCGGGGGGCGCGCGCCATCGGCGTGACGATAGGGGACGCCCGCGCCGCCGACGCGGTTCGGGACCCCGCACCCCGCCGTGGTCACCCGCAGCGCGACATCCCGCGGCCCCGGTGACCACGGCGGACGCGCCGTCGCCGCGCACCCCGCCGTGGTCACCCGCAGCGCGACATCCCGCGGCCCCGGTGACCACGGCGCCGCACGCGGCGCCGGGGCGGACGTAGGATCGGCGTCATGCCCGCCAGCTTCGCCGGCCCCGCCGCGCTCCTGTCCGCCGTCGGCACCGAGCTCGGCCCGACCGACTGGATCACGATCACCCAGGACCAGATCGACAAGTTCGCCGAGGCCACGCTCGACAACCAGTGGATCCACGTCGACACCGAGCGGGCGAAGCAGGGGCCGTTCGGCGCGCCGATCGCGCACGGCTACCTGACGATGTCGCTCGCGAGCCACTTCCTCGCGCAGCTCGTCCACGTCAGCGGCATCTCGATGGGCATCAACTACGGCGTCGACAAGGTGCGGTTCCCGTCGCCGGTGCCGGTCGGGTCGCGCCTGCGCGCCCGGGGCGAGATCGTCGACGCGAAGGAGGTGCCGGGCGGCGTCCAGGCGACGGTGCGCGTCACGATCGAGCGCGAGGGGTCGGACAAGCCGGCCGCGGTCGTCGACACCGTGTCGCGGTACCTCACGTGAGCGTCCTCGACGCGTTCCGGCTCGACGGCAGGGTCGCCGTGGTCACCGGCGCCGGACGCGGCATCGGCGCGGCCATCGCCCGGGCGTTCGCGGACGCCGGCGCCGACGTGGTGCTCGCGGCCCGCACCAAGGCGCAGCTCGACGCGGTCGCCGACGACGTGCGCGCGCTCGGGCGGCGCGCGCTCGTGATCCCCTGCGACGTGAACGACAACGCGGCCGTCGAGGGGATCGTCGAGCAGGCGGTCGGCGAGCTCGGCCGCCTCGACGTCGTCGTCAACAACGCGGGCGGCACGATGCCCCGGCCGTTCCTGGACACGAGCCCGGGCTTCCTGGAGCGGTCGTTCCACTTCAACGTGACGACCGCTTTCGTGCTCAGCAAGGCGGCGGTGCCGCACATGCTCGCCGCCGGCGGAGGCGCGATCGTCAACATCTCCTCGGCGATCGGGCGGCTGCGCGATCGCGGCTTCGTCGCCTACGGCACCGCGAAAGCGGCCCTGTCGCACATGACGCGCCTCATGGCCGCCGACCTCGCGCCACGGATCCGGGTCAACGGGATCGCGGTGGGGTCGATCGCGACCTCGGCGCTCGAGGTCGTGCTCGCCGACGACGCGATCCGCGAGGAGATGGTGCGGCGCACGCCGCTGCGGCGGCTCGGCGAGCCGGAGGACATCGCCCGGTGCGCGCTCTACCTCGCGTCGCCCGCCGCGAGCTTCGTGACCGGCAAGCTCGTCGAGGTCGACGGCGGCCTCGAGGAGGCGAACCTGCCGCTCGGCCTCCCCGACCTGTAGGCCGGGCCCCGGGGCCGCGCGCCGGCGCCCGTGGCCGCCGCGGCCCGGCGGGGTCGCACTGCGGCACCGCGGACCCGGCCGTCGCACCGCCGGGTGCGACCCCGCGACTCGTCGCACCCCGGCCCCGCCGGCGCGCCACGGCCGACGGAGGACGGGATCCGCCCCGGACGACGGCGCCGGCCGGGCGTCCGGCCCCGCACCCGTATCCTGCGGGGGAGCCCGGGCGCTCACCCTCGCGTATGGACACCGA
Organism: Acidimicrobiia bacterium; assembly: GCA_026002935.1. Taxonomy (GTDB): domain Bacteria; phylum Actinomycetota; class Acidimicrobiia; order IMCC26256; family PALSA-610; genus BPGH01. The sequence goes on along the minus strand of BPGH01000001.1, from coordinate 1,492,513 downwards.
ACCGGTCATCACCCGGCTGCGCCGCCTCGGCCACCAGCCGATCGACCCCGCCCTCGAGGCCCGCCACCTCGCCCGGGCGCTCGACGAGCCGCAGGCCGCGGCCCGCCGCCGCCCGGCCCGCGGCACCGTCCTCGCCGCCTCGGCCGCCGCGGCCGTGCTGGTCAGCACCGCGTCCGCGGTTGCGCTGTCGGGCGGCCCACCCGACGAGCCGGTCGTCGCGACCGCACCCGACGGGACCACCTCGGGCGAGGGGACCGCACCCGGCCCGTCCGGCGACCCGGCGGGCCCGGAGGGGCCGGGCACCGGCGAGACCGACGAGACGGGCGGGTCCGACGGGGCCGGCGACGGGCGGCCCGAGGGCGTCCCGGCCGACCCGTTCCCCGACGACCCCTGCAAGGGCCCGCCGCCGTTCGCCGGCGTCGAGCCCGAGAGCGAAGCGGCCCGTGCCGCGCAGGCGCAGGCATTCGCGCACGAGCGGGCGACGCGCTGCCCGGCGGACGGCGACGATCCCGGCGGCGCGCCCGACGGGGTGCCGGCCGACCCGCCCGCGCCGCCCGGCACCGTACCGCCGGCGGCCCCGCCGTTCACCCCCGGCGCGGCGCCGTCGGGCGCCGCGCCCCCGGGCGCCGCGGCCCCCGCGGGGGTCCCGGCCGATCCCTTCCCGGACGACCCCTGCAAGGGCCCGCCGCCGTTCGCCGGCGCGCCGCCCACCGGTGCCGACGCGCAGGCCTGGGCCCGGGACGAGCGTGGGTGCGGGGCCGGGACGACCGACGCGTGATGCAGGTGGTCCCCCGCCCCGGTCCGGCCGTCGCGGCCCGGCCGTCCCCCGGCCCGGCCGTCCCCGCGCCGGGCCGCACCGGGAGCGAGCCGGCGGGCACGGTCGTGCCGCTGCGGCGCGGGGGACGCACGACGCCCGTGCCCCCGCACCAGCCCTCGCCCCCGGCGCCCGGCGGCGACGGCGAGCCCCCGGGCGCCGAGCACGTGTACCGGGCCCACGCCCCGGCCGTGCTCGGCTACCTGCGCGCGCACGGCGTGCCCGACGCCGAGGACGTCCTGGGCGACGTGTTCGTGCACGTCGTGCGGGACCTCGGGCGCTTCCGCGGCGACGAGGCCGCGCTGCGCCGGTGGGTCTTCTCGATCGCGCACAACCGGATGGTCGACTGGCACCGGCGCCGGCGCCGGCGCGAGGCCGCGCTCGCCGCGGTCGCCGGTGACCGGCGCGAACCCGCCGGCGACCCGGACGGCGCCGTCGTGGACCCGGCGCTCGTCGCCGCGCTCGCGGCCCTCACGCCCCTCCAGCGCGAGGTGGTCGTCCTGCGCTTCGTCGCCGACCTCCCGCTCGCGGACGTCGCACGCGTGGTCCGCCGGCCCGTCGGCGCGGTGAAGGCGCTCCAGCACCGGGCGCTCACCCGCCTGGCGCGCGCGCTCGGGGAGCCACCCGCGGGCACCGCCGGGGCAGGGAGCGGCGTCACGGCCTAGCCTCTCCGGCCGTGTTGATCCGGCACCTCGCGCTGACCGTCCGCGACGTCGCCCGTTCCCGCGACTTCTCCCTCGGCACCATCGGCCTGAACGCCGAGGCCGTCGAGGAGCCGTGGGGCGCCCGCCTGCGGTTCCCCGACGGCTTCATGTTCGCGTTGATCGCCGGGGAGCCGGCCGCCGACGGCACCGACCGCGTGCACTTCGGCTGCGCCCTCGCCTCGCCCGACGAGGCCCGTGCGATCCGCCGCCGGTTGCACGACGCGGGCGTACCGGAGCACGAGTGGTGGGACGAGGACGGCTACGTGTCGGTGAAGGTGCGGGACCCCGACGGGTACGTCGTCGAGCTCGCCTACGACCCCGCCTGAGCGGGGCCCGCCCGCCCGGGCACGACCGGGTGCGCGACACTCCCCCCGTGCTGCCCGTGCCGCGCGCCTGGGAGCGACCCGAGGTGACGGCCCTCGGGCGGCTGCCGATGCACACGCCGTTCGTCGACCGTGACGGCCCGTGGTGCCGGTCGCTCGACGGGACCTGGCGGTTCGCCCTCGTCCCCCGCCCCGACGCCGCGCCGCCCGGCTTCGAGGCGCCCGACTTCGACGACGGCGCCTGGGACGACGTGACGGTGCCCGGCTGCTGGACGATGCAGGGGTACGACACGCCGGTCTACACGAACATCCGGATGCCGTTCCGCGGCTTCCCGCCCGAGGTGCCCGCGGACGACCCGACCGGGCTCTACCGCACCACGTTCACGGTGCCGACGAGCTGGCGCGACCGCCGGGTGGTGCTGCACGTCGGCGGGGCGGAGAGCGTCCTGTACGTGTGGGTCAACGGCGCGCCCGTGGGCCTGAGCAAGGACAGCCGGCTCGAGGCCGAGTTCGACGTGACCCCCCACGTGCGCGTCGGCGCGCGCAACACGCTCGCGGCGATGGTCGTGCGGTGGTCGGACGCGTCGTACGTGGAGGACCAGGACCAGTGGTGGCACGCCGGGATCCACCGCCCGGTGCTGGTGTACGCGACACCGCGCACGCGCGTCGAGGACGTGAAGGTCGACGCGGGCCTCGCCGACGACCTCGCCACCGGCACCCTGCGCGTGCGGGCCCACGTCGCGTTCGACGAACCGGACCGCCGCGAGGGCTGGGCGGTCGAGGTGCGGCTCGCCGACGCCCGCGGCCGGGCGGTGGGCGGGGTGCTGCGCGGGCCGGTCCCCCACGGCCGCGAGCCGTACCTGTTCGACGGCCACGTCGTGCGCCTCGAGACGACCGTGCCGGGCGTCGCGCCGTGGTCGGCCGAGCAGCCCCACCTGTACCGGCTGCGCGTCGCGCTGGTCGCCCCCGACGGCGCCCTGCACGACGAGGTCGTCCTGCGGACCGGGTTCCGGCGCGTCGAGGTCGCCGGGCGGGAGCTGCTGGTCAACGGGGAGCCGGTGCTGTTCCGCGGCGTCAACCGCCACGACTTCGACCCCGACACCGGGCGCGTCGTGTCGGTCGACGACATGCGCGCCGACCTGGTGCTGATGAAGCGGTACGGCTTCAACGCGGTGCGCACCGCGCACTCGCCCAACGACCCGCGCTTCTACGACCTGTGCGACGAGCTCGGCCTGTACGTCGTCGACGAGGCGAACATCGAGGCGCACGCGTACATCTTCCACCTGTGCCACGATCCCCGGTACCTCGCCGCGTGGATCGACCGTGGCGCCCGCATGGTGCAGCGCGACAAGAACCACCCGTGCGTCGTGATGTGGTCGCTCGGGAACGAGTCGGGCCACGGCCCCGCCCACGACGCGCTCGCCGCCTGGATCCGCGCGTACGACCCGACACGCCCGCTCCACTACGAGGGCGCCATCTTCGGCGACTGGGCGCGCCCCCAGCAGGTCACCGACGTGCTGTGCCCGATGTACCCGGAGCTGGAGGACGTCGTGCGGTGGGCCGAGCGGGGAGAGCCGCCCGACATGCCGCTGATCATGTGCGAGTACTCGCACGCGATGGGCAACAGCAACGGCGGGCTCGCCGACACCTGGGACGAGATCGAGCGGCTCCACGGGCTGCAGGGCGGGTTCGTCTGGGAGTGGCGCGACCACGGCCTGCGCCAGCGACTGCCCGACGGCACCGTGCGGTTCGCGTACGGCGGCGACTTCGGCGACCGGCCCAACGACGTGAACTTCTGCATCGACGGGATCACCTGGCCCGACCGCCGGCCGAAGCCGGCGATGGAGGAGCACAAGCACCTCGCGTGCCCGGTTCGCCTGCGCGTGTCGAAGGCGGACGCCCGCCGGGGCGTCGTGCGCCTGCGCAACGTGCAGTCGTTCACCGACACGGGCTGGCTGCGCGCGCGCTACGAGATCGCGGTCGAGGGCGAGGTGGTGCAGAAGGGCGTGCTGCGGCTCCCGCGGATCGCACCGGGCGGCGAGGCGACGGCCGAGGTCGCCGGGCTGGTGCCCGAGGCCGGGCCGGGCGAGCAGGCGTGGTTGACCGTCTCGTTCGAGACGGCTCGCGAGCTGCCGTGGGCGCCGAAGGGGTTCGAGGTGGGCCGCCAGCAGGTCGAGCTCCCGGTCCGCCGACGCCGGGCACGCGTCCCGGCGGCCCGCGCCGGCGACCGCGTGCACGTCGAGATCGACCGCGAGCGCGGGCTGCTGCGCTCGTACCTGCTCGACGGCCGCGAGGTGCTCCACGAACCGCCGGTGCTGTCGCTGTGGCGTGCGCCGACCGACAACGACGGCCTGAAGCTCGCGCCGGCGCAGGAGCTCAAGCCGCTCGGCCGGTGGCGGGGCTGGGGGCTCGACGCGCTCTCCCGCACGGTCGAGCGGGTCCGCACGCGCGACGGGACGACCACCGTGCGCGCCGTCTACACGGGCACCGACCCCGGCGCGCCCGTCGTGCAGACGACCACCTACACGGTCGGGCCCGACGGCACGCTCACGATCACCGAGGACGTCCGGGTCCCGAAGCAGCTCGCGGACCTCCCGCGGGTCGGCGTCGTGTTCGCGGTCGCGCCCGGCTACGAGCGGCTCACGTGGCTCGGCCGCGGGCCGCACGAGTCGTACCCCGACCGGTGCCGCGGCGCGCTGTTCGGCCGGTGGGAGTCGACGGTCACGGACCAGTACGTGCCCTACGTGATGCCGCAGGAGCACGGGCTGCACGTCGACACCAAGTGGTTCGCGCTGCACGACGATCACGACTCGGGCATCGTCGTGCGCGCCACGGCGCCGTTCGCGTTCTCGGCGCTGCACCACTCAGCCGCCGACCTCACGGCCGCGACGCACGACGTCGAGCTCGTGGCCCGCGCCGAGACGATCGTGCACGTCGACCACCGCCACCGGGGGCTCGGCACGCTGTCGTGCGGCCCCGACACGCTGCCCCGCTACCGCGTCGGCCCCGGCCGCTACCGCTGGACCTGGTCGATCGCGCCGGCCCCGCGCGCCTGACCGGCCGCAACGGCCGGCGGTCAGGGTTCCGCGAGCCGGACGGCGACCGTGGCGCCGAGGTCCCAGCAGGCCTCGACCGCGTCGGGTGCCGGCGGGCCGAGGACCCGCACGTGGTCGTGCACCTGCCGCCAGCGCAGCCCCGTGACGATGCGCTCGACGTCGCGGACCGCGCCCTGCACGTCGTCGTTGCCGTGCACGTAGAGGCCGTACGGCCGCCCGGCCGTCGCGCCCAGGCACGGGTAGTAGACGACGTCGAAGAAGTGCTTGAGCGCCCCCGAGACCATCCCGAGGTTCGCGGGCGTCCCGAGCACGTACCCGTCGCACTCGAGCACGTCGAGTGCCGCGGCGGTGAGCGCGGGCCGCACCCGCACCTCGACGCCCTCCACCCTGGCCGCGCCGTCGAGCACCGCTTCCAGGAGCGTGTGGAGCGCGGGGCTCGGCGTGTGGTGGACCACGAGCAGCGTCGGCACCGCGACAGGCTGCCAGACCCGCCGCCGGGCGTGCCGGGATCGGCGGTCCCGGGGGCGGGCGGCGCCCGGCACGCGGGCGCGCCCCGCCCGACCGAAATTCCGCTCAGCAGCGTTCGGCGCGCAGGGCGGAGCGGCGCACCTTGCCGGCGTCGTCGCGCAGCGGGTGCACGACGAACTCGAACGTGCGCGGGATCTTGTGGTGCGCGAGCCGCTCGGCGAGGTGCGCGCGCAGCTCGTCGTCGGGGATCGGCGTGCCGTCGTCGGTCTGCACGACCGCGTGCGGACGGTTGCCGAGGTCGTCGTCGGGGAGGCCGATCACCGCGCTCGACCGCACGCGCGGGTGCTCGTCGAGCGCGGCCTCCACCTCGGCGGGGTACACGTTCGCGCCGCCGACGAGGATCATGTCGGTCTGGCGGTCGGTGAGGTACACGTACCCGTCCTCGTCGACCCAGCCCATGTCGCCGAGCGACTCCCACCCTCCCGGCAGCGTGCGCGCCCGCGCGCCGACGTACTCGTACGTCTTCACGCTGCCGTCGGGGGACGAGCGCAGGTAGATCTCGCCGACCTCGCCGGGCGGCAGCTCCTCGCCCGCCGGGCCGAACGCCTTCATCTCGCCGGGCGGGACGGGGCGGCCGACCGACCCCCGGTGGGCGAGCCACTCGACGCCGTTGATGACGGTCGCGGCCTGCGCCTCGGTGCCCGCGTACAGCTCCCAGATCCTCTCGGCGCCGAGCCAGTCGATCCAGGCCTGCTTCAGCCACGGCGGGCACGGCGCCGCGAGGTGCCACACGACCTGCAACGACGACACGTCGTAGCGGCCGCGCACCTCGGGCGGCAGCTTCCAGATGCGCGCCATCATCGTGGGGACGAGGTACAGGGAGTCCGGCCGGTACCGGTCGACGAGCTCGAGCGTGCGCTGCGCGTCGAACCGCCCGCCGAGCACCACGTGGTTCCCGGCGAGCAGCGCGGTCGTCGTCCACACGAAGGGCCCGTTGTGGTACAGGGGCCCGGGCATCAGGTGCGTGCCGTCGCGCCGGATCATCAACATCGGGTTCGCGTCGGGGTCGATCAACCCCGGGCCGCCCGCGAGGATCAGCTTCGGCCGTCCGGTCGAGCCGCCCGAGGTCATCGCCTTCCACGGGTCGGACACGGCGTCGGGCAGCGGGTCGTCCGGCGCGCCGTCGTCGGGGTCCCAGGCGTCGTCCACGACGACGCGCGGCGCGGCGAGCGCGACGATCGCGTCGAGCTCCCGGGCGGGCAGGCGGGCCGACACCGGCTGGGGCGTCGCGCCGAGCTTCCAGCACGCGCACACGGCGGCGACGAACTCCACGGAGTTGGGCCGCGCGACGGTGACGCGGTCGCCCGCCACGACGCCCTGCGCGGCGAGCGTGTGGGCGAAGCGGTTCGCGAGGCGCTCCAGCTCGGCCCGGGTCACGGTGGCGCGCTCGTCGGTGACGGCGGGGCGGCCGGGGTCGGCGGCGGCGAGGTCCTGCAGCCGCCGGGCGTACGAGACCAGGCCCACGGGCCGATTCTGCCAGCGGCGAGTGGCGCTCAGCGAGCGGTGCGGGTCAGCAGCGCGGCGAACGCGCAGAGCCGGACGACGGTGTCGCGGTCGCACGCCGGCTGCTGCGCGCGCAGGCGCCGGCGCAGGCGCGCCAGCGCCTCGAGGCGGTCCCGGCACTCCCGGCACGCGCCGAGGTGCCGTGCGACGAGCGCGGCGCGGGCGCCGGTGAGCTCGCCGTCGAGGTGGCGCATGAGCGTCACGAGGGCGACGCCGCAGCGGTGCTCCTGGTCGCGGGCCACGTCGGGGCAACCGCCCGGTGCCGGGCGTCATTCCCCGGTCCCCCGGGCCGGCGACCGCCCGCCGGCGCGCGCCTAGCCTCGGGCCCATGACCCTGCAGCAGAGCTCCGCACTCGTCACCGGCGGCGCGTCCGGGATGGGCGAGGCGACCGCCCGCCGGCTCGCCGCCGAGGGCGCGACCGTCGTGATCGCCGACCTGAACCGCGACAAGGGGGAGGCGGTCGCGGCCGAGCTCGGCGGCGCGTTCGCCCACGCCGACGTGACCGACGAGGACCAGGTGAAGGCGGCGGTCGAGGCCGCCGCGAACCTCGCCCCGCTGCGGGTGTGCATCCACTGCGCCGGGGTCGGCTGGGCGGAGCGGACCGTCAACCGCGACGGATCGCCCCACCACCTCGCGACCTTCCGCAAGATCGTCGAGATCAACCTGGTCGGCACGTTCAACGTGCTGCGCCTCGCCGCGGCGGGCATGGCCGCCAACGAGCCCGACCACGACGGGCAGCGGGGCGTGGTGGTCAACACCGCGTCGATCGCCGCGTTCGACGGCCAGATCGGCCAGGCCGCCTACTCGGCCTCGAAGGGCGGCGTCGTCTCGCTGACCCTGACCGCGGCGCGCGACCTCGCGGCGGCCGGCATCCGGGTGTGCACGATCGCCCCCGGCCTGATCGACACGCCGCTGCTCGGCACGCTCCCGCAGGAGGCCCGCGACGAGCTGGCGCGCAGCGTGCTGTTCCCCAAGCGGCTCGGCACCCCCGACGACTTCGCGTCGCTCGCCCTGGAGATCGTGCGCAACACCTACCTCAACGGCGAGGTCATCCGCATGGACGCCGGGATCCGCATGCCCCCGAAGTGACCGGGCCCGCCGTCTGGAGCGGGGCGCCCTCCGTTCGCGACACTGACGCCGTGGCCGACCACCCGACGCGAGACGACATCGACCTGCTCGACGGCGCCTTCTACGTGGACGGCGCCGCGGAGAAGTACGCGTGGATGCGCCGGCACGCGCCGGTGTACCTCGACGAGAAGCACGGCGTGTGGGGGTTCGCGTCGTACGCGGCAGTCATGGCCGCGTCACGCGACCCCGCCACCTTCTCGAACGCCGGCGGCATCCGGCCCGACACCGGGCCGTTGCCGATGATGATCGACATGGACGACCCGGAGCACTGGAAGCGCCGGAAGCTCGTCAACCGCGGGTTCACGCCCGGGCGCGTCCGGGAGAGCGAGCAGAAGATCCGCGACGTGTGCGACGCGATCATCGACCGGGTGTGCGAGCGCGGTGAGTGCGACTTCGTGCGCGAGATCGCCGCGCCGCTCCCGATGATCCTGATCGGCGACATGCTCGGCGTCGCGCCGGAGGACCGTGACGACCTGTTGCGCTGGTCGGACGACATGGTGAGCGCGCAGAGCGGCAACGCCACCGAGGAGCAGTACCTCGCGGCGATGAACGCGATGAACGAGTACACGCAGTTCTGCACGCACGCGGTCGCGCAGCGGCAGGCGGACCCGACCGACGACCTCCTGAGCGTGCTCGTCCACGCCGAGGTGGACGGCGACCGGCTCTCGCCCGACGAGGTGCTGCACGAGTCGCTGCTGATCCTCGTCGGCGGCGACGAGACCACCCGCCACGTGATCAGCGGCGGCATGGAGCAGCTGCTGCTGCACCCCGACCAGTACGCGCGGCTGCGCGAGGACCCGTCGGGCATCCCCACGGCGGTCGAGGAGATGCTGCGCTGGGTCAGTCCGATCAAGAACATGTGCCGCACGGTGACCCGCGACACCGAGTTCATGGGCCAGCGCCTGCGGGCCGGGCAGAAGTGCATGCTGCTGTACGAGTCCGCGAACCGTGACGAGGAGAAGTTCGAGGACCCGGAGCGGTTCGACACGACCCGCCACCCGAACGAGCACGTCGCGTTCGGGTTCGGCGCCCACTACTGCCTCGGCCAGGCGCTCGCCCGCCTCGAGCTGCGCGTCATGTTCGAGCAGCTCCTCACCCGGTTGCCCGACATCGAGCTCGCCGCGGACCCGGCCACGCTCCCGCGCCGGCGCGCGAACTTCATCAGCGGCCTCGAGTCGATGCCCGTGCGGTTCACGCCGACCGCGCCGCTCCTGCGGAGCACGGTGTGACGCCCGCGGCGCTCGTCGGCGCGTTCTGGGAGGACCTGTACCGACGCGACTGGGAGGCGGTCGCCGGGTACTTCGGCGACGACAGCGAGTACACGGACGTGCCGACCCCGCCCGAGGACGTCGCCCGCGGCGCGCGCCAGATCGTCGACCGGCTCCGCGTCGGGCTCGGCCCGCTCGCGTCGATCGGCCACGACGTGCTGACCGTGGTCGCCGACGGCGACCACGTCGTCACCGAGCACACCGAGCACTGGGAGTGGCCCACCGGCGAGCGTGCCGCCCTGCCGTTCGTGTCGGTGATGCGGGTCGCCGGCGGCCGGATCGTCCGCTGGTGGGACTACTGGGACCTGGGCACGCTCATGGGGGCGGCCCCGCAGTGGTGGGTCGAGCACATCATGGCGGAGTCCGCCCGCGTCGGCCTGCGCACCGAGGGGTGAGGGCCGCGCGCCCGCGCGGCGCCCGGCCCGGCCGCGCCGCCCCGACGCGGCCGTGATCCTCGTCGACCGCCCCGTCTGGGGCGGCGCCGGCGACACGGTCCGCTGCGCGCATCTCGCGAGCGACACCTCGTACGAGGAGCTGCACCGCTTCGTGGAGGGGCTGCGGCTGCCCCGCCCGCCGCGCTTCCACGGTGACCACTACGACGTCGCCGCCGCCTGGTGGGACGAGGTGGTCGCGGCCGGCGCGACGGTCGTCAGCTCGCGGGAGCTCGTCCGGCGCCTGCGGGACGCGGGCCTGCGCCGCACCCGCCGAGACGGTGTGCGTGGTGCAGCACGCGCTCGACACCGATGAGGAACAGCACCCCGAGGAGCAGGCCGCCCACCACGTCGGACAGCCAGTGGACGCCGAGGTACACGCGGCTCGCGCCGATGCCGACGATCATCGCGCCGGCCACCACGACCGACGCCCACCACAGTGTGCGCCGCCGGGTGAACAGGCCGACGACGACGGGCAGCAGGCCCCAGAGCGCGACCGCGGCGAGCACGTGCCCGCTCGGGAACGAGTGACCGACACCGTCGACCATCCGGTCGAGGTCGGGCCGGTCCCGGCCGATCGACTCCTTCAGCGCGAACTCGAGCAGCGGCCGGCCGAGCATGGCGGCGCCGAGCGCGAGGCCCACGGCCCGGCAGCGCCGCCAGGTGAGCGCCACGAGCAGCGCGCCCATCGGGAACACGAACACCGTCGACCCGAACCGGGACGTCGTGAGGAAGAACCGGTCGAGCGCCGCGGTCCGGTGCTCCTCGACGAAGCGCTGCACCGGCTCGTCCCACGACAGCAGCAGCCGGCCGCCGGCGACCGCGGCGCCCAGCGCGAGGAGGACGAACAGGGCCGCGACCGCGCCGAGCAGGGGGCGGCGGCCGGCGAAGAACGTGCCCGGCGTGACCGGGGGCCGCTCGTGCAGGCTGGGCCCCTCGGGGCGGGTCGTGGCCGGCCCGGGCCCGGCGGTCGTCGCGGTCACACGGGCCATGTCAGCCGCCCGGCCGGCCGGCCGCAGCACCCGGCACGTCGAGATTCCGTGAAGATGCGGGCCGCCGCCCCCGCGGACGGCGGTGGGCGGCGGGCGCCACGGCGGCGGCGCGCGCCGCCCGTTCCACCCGGGCGCGGTCGCCCGCGACGACGAGGTACTCGACGTTGCGGAGCCGGGTGACCGTGCCGACCTTCGCACCCTGCGGGTTGTGGATCCCGATCTGCGCGCCCACGTAGCGCCGGGAATCGAACGCGAGCGTCCGGACGGCCGGGTGACCGGCCGCCCGGCACATCTGCTCGATCTCGTCGACCGGGATCCACGACTCGTCGTTGTAGGAGACGGCGACGACCGCGGCGTCGACGTCCGCGATCACGCCCGCGAGCGCGCCGGGCATCCGCCGCCGCTCGTTGAAGGCGCTCCTCGTCGCCGCGTCGCGGGCGTCGACCCGCTTGCACGCGACGCCGTAGTGCTCCGGCGCGTCCCACGCGACGATCGTCTCCCAGATGTGGTAGTTCGTGAAGTACCGGTGCTGGTTGTACGGCGGGTCGAGGTACGCGAGATCGAACGAGCCGAGCGCACCCGCCAGCTCGCACGCGTCGCCCTGCACCGCACGCCCCGTCCCCTCGACGAGCGCCGGCATCCGCAGCTCGAGGTCGTTGTAGGAGCGCTCCGACCACTGCTTCACGTAGGCCATCTGCACGCCGGTGGTCGAGTCGACGCGGTCGGCCGCCTCGATCAGGCTCGTGAGCAGCACCGGGTACATCCAGGTGTTGCGGTAGTCGGCCTCGATGGCGTCGCGGATCGCGTCGATGCGCCGCCCGTTGTGCGGCTGGAAGAACCGCGACGCGACGCAGAACGTCTCGGTGACGTAGCCGTCGTACCCCGGTCGGGCCGCCAGGTCCGACAACGCGTCCGCGAGCTCACGTGTCGCGGCGCCGGTCAGCTCGCGCGCGTCCAGCTCCACGTAGCACTGCGCGAACACGTGGGAGTAGCGCGCGGTGTCCAGGGCGGTCGTGTGCGCGCCCCGACGCTTGAACTCCTGCGCGACCCGGGTCGTCCCCGTGAAACAGTCGAGGGCCCGGCGGGCGCCCACGGCCTCGCCGATCGCCCCCAGCACCGGCACGAGACGGCGTTTCGACCCGAGGTACTTGATCACCGGGCGGGGAGGCTACGGCCCCGCCCGGGCGGGTCCGCGCACCCCGGTCCCGCGCGTGCCACGGCCGGCGGGCGCGCGAGACTCGGTGGTGCGGCCCCGCGGACCACGGAGCGGACTCATGCGCGTGCTCGTGACGAACGACGACGGGGTGGGATCGGAGGGGTTGCACGTCCTCGCGGCGTGCCTGCGCGACGCCGGCTACGACGTGTTCGTCGTCGCGCCGACGACCGACCGTAGCGGCACCGGCGCGGCGATCGGGCTGGTGCACGCCGACCAGCGGCTCGACGTGGAGCGCGTCGAGCTGCCCGGCTGCGACGGGGTCGAGGCGTGGGCCCTCGACGGCCCGCCCGCGATGTGCGTGGTCGCGGCGCGGCTCGGCGCGTTCGGCGAGCCGCCCTCGCTGGTCGTGTCGGGCATCAACCCCGGGCTCAACACCGGCCGGGCGATCCTGCACTCGGGCACCGTCGGCGCGGCGCTCACCGCGCAGAACTTCGGCGGCTCCGGCCTCGCGGTCAGCCTCGACGCGAAGGAGCCGTGGCACTGGCACACCGCGGCGCGCTACGCGGTCGAGGTGCTCCCCCGGCTGCTGGAGGCGCCGGCACGCACCGTGTTGAACCTCAACGTCCCGTCGCTCCCCTACGAGGAGGTCGGCGGCGTGCGGTGGGCGCGCCTCGCGCCGTTCGGCGCGGTGCGCGCCGCGGTGGCCGAGTCGACCGACGGCCGCCTGCAGTTCGAGCTGCGGGCGACGGGCGTGACGCCGCCGCCCGACTCCGACACCGGCACGGTCGAACAGGGCTACGCCGCGCTCACCACGATCGTCGGCATCGCCGAGGCCTGGCCGCCCGAGCTGCACGACATGCCCGAGCTGCGCGAGGGCGTCGTCCCCGGGGTGCCGCTGGAGGCCGTGCACGCGATCCCCGACGCGTCGGCGCCCCGCTGGCTGCACCGGCCGTTCGCCGCCGCCGAGGAGTCCTGAGCCGGAGCGCGTCTCAGCGGCGGTCGAAGCCGAGGCGGAACGACTTCACCATGCAGGCGAAGATGTTCGGCACCGGCTCGATCTCCCCGTCGACGCGCAGGTTCGTGATCCGCGCGGTCAGCTCCTCGAGCACGACGGTGAGCACGAGCCGGGCGAGCGACGCGCCGAGGCAGAAGTGCGTGCCGAACCCGAAGCCGACGTGCGGGTTGGGCCGACGCGTGACGTCGAAGCGGAACGGGTCGGCGAACACCGCCTCGTCGCGGTTGGCCGACGGGTAGCACAGGATCACGCGGTCGCCCTCGCGCACGGGCTGGTCGCCGATGCGGGTGTCGGCCACCGCGGTACGGAAGAAGTTGTTGAGCGGTGTGACCCACCGCACCAGCTCGTCCACCGCGGCCGGCACGTGGCGCGGCTCGCGGTGCAGCAGCTCCCACTGGTCGGGGTGGTCGCAGAACGTGCGCAGGCCGCGGGAGATCACCGTCCGGGTGGTCTCGGCGCCACCCGAGATGAACAGGCCGGTCTCGTGCATGATGCGCGCCCGCTCCATCGGGTGACCGCCAACCTGCGCGTTGGCCCACACCGACACGAGGTCACCCATCGGGCAGCCGCGCCGTTCCTCGACCATCGTGCCGAGGTCACGGTCGAACTCGGAGATCGCGGTCATCATGCCGATCGCGGCCTGCGGGTCACGCGGCACCGCGTCGTAGGCCATGAGCCGCTCCGCCCACGACTTCACGTCCCGCCAGCGGTCCTCGGGCCACCCGAGCAGCCGGGCGGTGAGCCGGGTCGGGAGCTGGCCGGCGAGCGCGTCGACGACCTCGACCGTCGTCCCGCCCGCGAACGCGTCGACGAGCTCCCGGGTCGTCGCCCGCAGCCAGGGCTCGTGGTCGCGCACGGCGCGCGGCGTGAAGCGGCGCGACACGAGGCGGCGCTGCTCGGCGTGCGCCGGGTCGTCGAGGGCGATCATGTTCGTCTCGTCGGGCGACCAGAACGAGCGGTAGCCGCGGCCGCTCACGAACACGTCCGCACGTGCCTCCACGTCCTGCACGTCGTGGTGGCGGGTCACGGCCCACAGCCCGTTGCGCTCGTCCCGGTAGACCGGCTCGTGGGCGCGCATCCAGGTGAACGCGCCGTGCATGTCGCCCAGGTAGAAGGCCGGGTCGAGCAGGTCGAACGCCGGGCGGTCGGCGGCACGCGGGGCGTCGGTGGCGGTCATGGCGCGGCTCCGTCGGCGGTCCGGGCGGTGTCGGCACCCAGCGTACGGGCCGGGCCGGCGGCGCGTCCCGGCCGGTCAGGCGCCGGGGCCGCCGGTGCCGCGCCCGGCGACCCACGCCCGCAGCCGCCGGCGGACGTCCTCCGCGTCGTGCAGGCCGGCGGCGGCCGCACCCGGCGCGAGCCGGCCGTCGGCGGTCCGGACGACCGCGCCGATGTGGCGCAGGTCGTCGATCGCGTGGCCCACCGCGGGACCGATCCCGTCGGTGCCCCGGGTGGTGAGGCGCGCCGCGGCGGCCTCCGCGACCGCGGCCCGCGGCAGCGGCCCGCCCGCCTCCCGCAGCACCTCCAGCACGGCGAGCCAGGCGCGCTCGTGGGGTGCGAGGGGCCCGGGCGCCGCGCCGGGGCCGGGGGCGGCGGGCCCGCGTGGGTCGCCGTGCGGCGGGGCCTGGCCGTTGGGGGCGGGCGGGGCCGACCGGACGTACCACGCGATGCGGCGGGCGCGGAGCCGTTCGGCCCGGGCGAGCGCCCGGTTGCCCCAGCGGGGTTCCCGGCGCGGGCTCACGGGCGCGGGCCGACCCCGGTCGCGCACGTCCCGCCCCGCGCGCCGCTCCCCCCGAACTCGCACACGATGTCGCCTCGCGGACCACCCGCCCCGCCGACGAACCCGCGGGCCGCGGCCGCGCGCGACCCGGCGTGATCCTCGCGTACGCCGCGCCGGTTGTCACCCGACGGCGCCGTCAGCGGGCGGCCCCGTCAGCGGGCGGCCCCGTCCTCGGTCCGGCGCCAGTAGGCGAGGAGCGACACCGCGTCGCGGGGCAGGCCGCGCTCGGACCGCACGTGGCGGCGGATCGCGGTCATGGCGCGGCTCTCGCCGCCGCCCCACACGTAGGTGCGCGCCGGCAGCGGCGGCAGGGCCCGCACCGCGTCGGGGAGCAGGGTCGTCGTGCCGGGCGCCGCGCCGTCGCGGTGGAGCCAGGTCACGTCGATCCCCTCGCCGCCGGGGAGCTCCTGGTGCTCGTCCTCGCCCGCCACCTCGGCGAGGACCGTCGCGGTCGTGCCCGGCGGGAGCTGTTCGAGCACCGACGCGGCCGCCGGCAGCGCGGTGTCGTCCGCGACGACGAGGAGGTGCGCGGTGCCCGGCGGCGGGTGGTAGGCGGTGCGCGGGCCCCAGATCGCGACCGGGTCGCCGGGCGCGGCCCGCGCCGCCCACCGGGACGCGTGCCCGTCGTCGCCGTGCAGCACGACGAGCACGTCGGCCTCCTGCACGTCGGGCCGCCACCGCCGCACCGTGTAGTACGCGCCGACCGGACGCTCGTCCTCGGGCATGCGGGCGTGGAGCTCCCAGGTGAACGTCCGGTCGACGGTCAGCTCGCGCCGGCCGGGCGGCGGCAGCAGGAAGTACACGAACGTGTCGGGGCCGACCGGCTCGAAGGTCGCGAGGTCGCCGCCGCGCAGGGTGATCCGGCGCAGGTGCGGGTGCACGTCCTCGACGGAGGCGACGGTCGTGAAGAACGTGCGCAGCCGTTCGCGCTCGCGGTCGATCCGCTCGGCCTCGGTCTCGCCCTCCTCGCCCGACTCCGCCCGCGCCCGGCGGACGAGGTCGAACAGCGCGCGGGTGATCAGGTCGGCGTCGGTGACGGGCTCGGCGAACTCGACGCGCACGGGGTGGTCGTGGCCGCCGTCGCGCAGCAGGAGCTCGACGCCGTTGCGGTCGAGGCCGACGATGCGCGCGTCGGTCGCGCCGGTGCGCCCGCCGAGGATCCGCCCGACGAGCAGCAGCGACGCCGGGTACGCCTCGTCGAGCTCCTCGAGGATCGCCGGGCCCGCGGCGGCCATCAGCTCGGCGACCGGGTCGGCCTGCGGCCCGGTCGCGGCGGCGTCCCCGGAGTGGGGTGCTGCGGTCACGTTCGCTCCTCCTGCGCGCCCGGCGCGCCGGCGCCGGGGTGCTGCGCTGCGGTCACGATCCCCCCTCCTGCGCGCCGGGCGCGCCGGCGCCGGGCCCGCGCCCGATCGGGACGACCATCGGCGTGCCGGCGACCGGGTCGGTGACCACCTTCGCCGCGAGGCCGAAGACGTGCTCCACCGTGGCCTCGGTGACGACGTCGCCCGGCCTTCCCTCGGCGACGACCGCACCGGCGCGCATCGCGACCAGGTGGTCCGCGTAGCGGCACGCGAGGTTGAGGTCGTGCAGCACGCAGACGATCGTCCGGCCGTCGCGCACGTTCAGCTCGCGCAGCAGGTCGAGCACGTCCACCTGGTGGGCGAGGTCGAGGAAGGTCGTCGGCTCGTCGAGCAGCAGGATCGGCGTGTCCTGCGCGAGGGCCATCGCGATCCAGACGCGCTGACGCTGCCCGCCCGACAGCTCGTCGACGGGCCGGTCGGCGAGGTCCGCGGTGCCGGTCACCACGAGCGCGCGTTCGACCGCACGCGCGTCGGCGGTCGACCACTGCCGGAACCACCGCTGGTGGGGGTGCCGGCCGCGCGCGACGAGGTCGGCGACGACGATGCCGTCGGGTGCGACGGGCTGCTGCGGCAGCATCCCGAGCCGCCGCGCGACCTCGCGGGTCGGCAGGCGGCGGATCTCGTCGCCGTCGAGCAGCACGGCGCCGTGGCGGGGCGCGAGCAGGCGGGCGAGCGCGCGCAGGAGGGTCGACTTGCCGCAGGCGTTGGGCCCGACGATCACCGACAGGCGGCCGGTCGGGATCGCGACCGACAGGTCCTCGACCACCACTCGGTCGTCGTAGGCGAGCCGCAACCGTTCACCGACGAGCCGCGCCGGGTGGCGGCCGCCCGCGTCGCGCGCGCTCACCCGCCGACCCCGATCCGGTTGGCCCGCGCGAGCAGCCACAGCAGGTACGGCGCGCCGATCATCGCCGTGAGGACGCCGACCGGCAGCTCGGTGGGTGCGAACAGCCGCCGGGCCGCGAGGTCGGCGTACACCACGATCGCCGCGCCGACCAGCCCGGCGGGGACGAGCCCGGGCGCCCGGGTGCCGACGAGGCGGCGGGCGATCTGCGGTGCGACGAGCGCGACGAAGCCGACGGGGCCGGCGGCGGCGGTCGCCACGGCGGCGAGCCCCGCGCCGGCGAGGCTCAGCGCGAGCTTGGCGCGCGCGACGCCGACGCCGAGGGCGCGGGCGCAGTCGTCACCGAGCTCGAGCGCGCGCAGCGACCGGGACGCAGCGATCGCCACCGGCACGAGGACCGCGAGCGCGAGGCAGAGCGGCCGCACGTACTCCCAGCTCCGGCCGTTCAGGCTGCCGGTCAGCCACAGCGTCGCCCGCTGCGCGTCGTAGATCTCGGCGCGGGTGAGCAGGTATGCGACGACCGCGTCGAGCATCGCGGTGATGCCGATGCCGACGAGCACGAGGCGGTAGCTGGAGAGGCCCTGGCGGATGGCGAGCAGGTAGATCACGACGACGGTGAGCAGCGACCCGGCGAGCGCGAAGCGGGTCACGGTCGCGCTGGAGGCGCTCACGACGACCACGGCGAACACGGCCGCGGCCGCCGCGCCCGACGACACGCCGAGGATGTCGGGGCTGGCGAGCGGGTTGCGGACCATGCGCTGGAAGATCTGGCCCGAGACGCCGAACGCCGCGCCGACGAGCACGCCCGTGAGCGCGCGCGGCAGCCGCAGCGTCTCGACGACGAACGCGGTGGCGGTGTCGCCGCCGAGGCCGGCGAGCTGGCGGAACACGTCGCCGAGCGGGATCGGGTAGTCGCCGACGCTCACGCTCCACGCGAGCCCGAACACGGTGACGGCGGCGAGGACCGTCGAAACCACCGCCGCGCGCACGTCGAGCCGGGTCGAGCAGGGCCCGACCCGCACGGCGACGGGCGGCCGGTGCACCAGGGCGCGGCCCCGGGCGCGCAGCCCGGCCGCGGGCGCGTCGAGGGTCGCGGTGCTCACCGGCTCACAGCTCCGCGATCCGGCGCCGGCGGACGAACGCGATGAACACGGGCGCGCTGAGGAACGCGATGACGATGCCCACCTCGAGCTCACCGGGCCGCACCACCACGCGCCCGACGACGTCGGCGAGCAGCAGCAGGATCGCGCCCATCACCGCCGAGTACGGCAGCAGCCATCGGTGCGCGGGCCCGGTGAGCGCCCGGGCGGCGTGCGGGACGGTGAGCCCGACGAACAGGATCGGTCCGGCCGCCGCGGTGGCCGCGCCGCACAGCAGCACGACCGACGCCGCCGCCACCGCGCGCACGAGCGCGACACGCTGGCCGAGCGCACGCGCGACGTCGTCGCCGAGCGCGAGGCCGTCGAGCCCGCGCGCCGACGCGAGGGCGAGCGCCGCGCCGGCGACCAGGAACGGGGAGAGCTGCACGAGCACGGCGGGGTCACGACCGGCGACCGACCCGACCGCCCAGAACCGGTACTGGTCGAGGGTCGCGGTGTCGAGGAGCAGGAATGCCGCCGTGACCGAGCCCAGCAGGGCCGACACGGCCGCGCCCGCGATCGCGAGCTTGACGGGCGTCGCGCCACCGCGCCCGAGCGCACCCAGCCCGTACACGACGGCACCGGCGAGCGCCGCGCCCGCGAACGCGAACCACACGAAGCCGAGCGGGGCGGTGACCGAGAAGACCGACAGGGCCGTCACGACGCCGAGCGCGGCGCCCGCGCTGACGCCGAGCAGGCCGGGGTCGGCGAGCGGGTTGCGGGTGACGCCCTGCATGACCGCGCCCGCCAGGCCGAGCGCGGCGCCGACGGCGAGCCCGAGCGCGGTGCGCGGGACGCGCAGCTCGCGCACGATCACGTGGTCGTCGAGCGCGTGGTCGTACGCGACGAGCGCGTCGCGCACGACGCCGAGCGGGATCGCCTTCGCGCCGATCGCGATCGAGCACGCGAGCGCGCCGGTGAGCGCGAGGCCGAGCCCGACGGCACCGAGCGCGCGTGAACGCGTGCCCTTGCGGGTGCGCGTGGGCGCGCCGGTGGGCGGCGGATGGGCTGGGGCGAGGACGTCGGTCACGACTTGCGGAGGCGCGGATCGCAGGGATCTACTAAGGAGGGCCTCACCTTAGTCCGACGGCGCGGGCCGATCCCAGCCCGGTTGCCCGACACCCCGACCGGAGTCGAACATGCCGCAGTCCAGTGCCCCGCGAGTGCGGACCGTTCTCGTGCTCGCGCTCGCGACGGTCATCCCGGCCGCCGCCTGCGGCGGGGCGGGCGGATCCGACGCGACCGGCGGGGCGACCGACGACCGACCCGCTGCGGGCTGGTCGTTCCCCGACGGACGGGGCGGCACGGTCGAACTCGACCGCACACCCGTCGTCGTCGTCGCCCAGAGCGTCGTCGCGGGCGCCCTCTGGGAACTCGGCGTCGTGGCCGACGGCGTCTTCGGTCCGCTGCGACGTGCCGACGGCAGCACCGACCCCTCCCTCGGCATCGCCGACCCCGACGACTTCACTTCCCTCGGCGAGGTCCACGGCCACATCGGCGTCGAGAAGCTCGCGGCGCTCCACCCCGACGTGATCGTCACCGCGATGTGGGACGACGATCGCTACTGGGGCGTCGAGGACGCGACGCTCGACGAGCTGGAGGCGATCGCGCCGATCGTCGGCATCCGGCTCGACGACCGGCCGGTGACGGAGCCGCTCGCGAGGATCGCCGAGCTCGCGGCGTCTCTCGGTGCCGATGCCGACCGGATCGCCACCGCGCGCGCGGAGTTCGAGGCGGCCTCGGCGCGGCTCGGGTCGACGCTCGCGGCCAAGCCCGGCCTCCAGGCCGTCGCCGCCTCCGGCAGCCCGAACGAGCTGTACGTCGCGTGGCCGCCGGGCTGGCCCGACCTCAGCTACTACCGGTCACTGGGCCTCGACCTCGCGATTCCCGAGGACCACCCGACGAGCGGCGGCTTCTGGGAGACCCTGAGCTGGGAAGCGGCCGGCAAGTATCCGGCCGACCTGATCCTCGCGGACTCGCGCGGCGGCACGATCGACGACATCCTCGCGTTCCTCCCCCCGAGCGCGCGTCGCCTCCCCGCCGTGGAGGCCGGGCAGCTCGCGCCGTGGGACGCCGCCCCCGCGTACGGCTACCGGAACTTCGCGCGTCTGCTCGACCGGCTCGCGGCCGACGTGGCGCGCGCCCGCACGGACGTCGCACCGTGACCGTGACCACCGTGACGACACGCGACGGGCGGGCGCTGCACGTGGAGCGGCACGGGGCGCGCCGCCCGACGGTCGTGTTCGAGTCGGGCATGGGCGCGTGCGGGGCGTGGTGGGGCGCCGTCGTGCCGCGGGTCGCAGTCCGGGCGACCGCCGTCGTCTACGACCGCGCCGGCCTGGGCGGGTCCTCACCCGACCCCCGGCCGCGCACGCTCGCGCGGCTCGCCGGCGACCTCGTGGATCTGCTCGACCACCTCGGCGACGGGCCGTTCGTGTTGGTCGGGCACAGCTGGGGCGGGCCGATCGTGCGGTGCGCGGCGGCTGCGGCTGCCGAGCGTGTCGGCGGACTGGTGCTCGTCGACGCGACGGACGAGGGCTGCGACCGGTTCTTCTCGCGCGTGGCGGCGCTGCAGACGCGGTGGTTCCTTGCGGCGCTCCCCGCGCTCGCTCGAATCGGTGCGTTGCGGATGGCGGTGTGGGCGTCGGCGCGGGCACTGCCGACCGAGGCCGCGGCACGCGTCCGTCTCGTCGAGGGATCCGCCGCGCACGCACGCGCCTACCGCGCCGAGCTCGCGCCGTCGATCGCCGAACTGCGCGTGCTCGCGGCGTCGCCCCCGCCGTGTCCCGACGTGCCGGTCACGGTCGTGTCGGGCATGCGTTCGTCGCGCCCGGGGCGCGGGCGGCGCGACGCGCTGGTGGCGGCGCACCGCGCCCGCGCTGCGTCGTTCCCGCAGGGACGGCACGTCTCGGCGACCCGCTCGGGCCATCTCGTGCCGCTCACCGAACCGCAACTCGTCGCCGACGAGGTGCTGCGGATCATCGACCTGATCGAGGAGGAGGCGAACCCGTCATGATGCGTCGGATTGCGGCAACCGCCGCCGTCGTCGTCGCACTGGCCGCACTCGGCGCGTGCGGCGGTGGCGACGGCGACGCGGACCCCACGCCATCCACGACCGGTGGTGGCGCGGCCGCCGGGCCGGTGACCGTCGAGCACCGCTACGGGACGACCACGGTCGAGGCACCACCCCGGCGGATCGTGTCGCTCGACAACCAGTGGACCGACGTCCTCGTCGCGCTCGACGCGCCGCTGGTGGGCGCCGCGCTCGACCCGAGCGCGCCGGACGGTCGGTGGCCGTGGCAGGACCGGATCCCCGCCGAGGTCGAGGGGATCGCCGTCACCGACTCGACGATCCCGTTCGAAGCGGTCGCGGCGCTCGACCCTGACCTGATCGTCATCACCTGGTTCGCGCAGGGCGAGCAGGACTACGAGCGCCTGTCGCAGATCGCACCGACGATCCCACTGCTCGGCGACGAGCAAGTGGACCGCTGGCAGGACATCGCGTCGGTCGCGGGCCAGGTCCTGCGCGACGAGGCGGGCGCCCGGCGCCTGGTGGACGAGGCGGACCGGCGCGTCGAGGCGCTGCGGCGCGAGCTGCCGGGCCTGGAGGGCCGGACATACGCGCTCGCGAACTATGTCCCGGGCGACGCGATCTACGTGGTCGCGGATCCCGACGACGGCGCGAGCGAGCTGTTCGCCTCGCTCGGCATGGAGATCGACCCCGAGCTGCTCGCGCTGGCCGGCGGGGCGTCGGGCCGCGTCGAGCTGAGCCTCGAGCGGATCGGTGAGCTCGACTCCGACCTGCTCGTGCTGCTGACCAACGGCGCCGACCCCGACACGATCCCGGGCTTCGCGGACCTGCCGGCGGTGCGGTCGGGGGCGGTCGCGCTCCTCGACCTCGCGTCGATCTCCGGGCTCAACACGCCGAGCCCCCTCTCGATCCCCTACTCACTGGACCGCCTGCGGCCCGCCCTCGAGGCGGCCGCCACGTGAAGAGGAGCGTGCACCGATGACCCTGACCCGCCGCGAGTACCTGATCGGGATGGGCGCAGCCGCGCTGTGGGTCGCGTCCGGTTGCGGTGGAGACGACGGCGCCCGCGACGCCTCCCCGGCGGGCGGCGGCCGCTGGACCTTCACCGACGACCTGGGGCGCAGCGTGTCGTTGCCCGAACGCCCGGCGCGCATCGCGGCGTACGTCGGCACCGCGGCCGCGCTCTGGGACCTCGGCGTCGAGTCGGTCGGCGTGTTCGGGACCCTGTTCGACGCCGACGGCGAAGCGGTCGCGGCGGCGGGTTCGATCGACGTCGCCGCGGTCGAGCACCTGGGTGAGGAGGAGGTCGACCTCGAAGCGCTCGCCGCGCTCGCGCCCGACCTGGTCGTACTGCAGGGCGGGCCGTCGGGCCTCGACCCGTGGCCGCTCACCGACGAGCAGCTCCCGCGGGTCGAGGAGATCGCGCCGTACGTCGCAGTGCGCGGCTACGGCGCGCCGGCCCCCGAGATCATCCTCGGGTACGAACGCCTCGCCGGTGCGCTCGGCGCCGACCTGGACGCACCGGCGCTCGTCGCGGCCCGCGAGGAACTGGAGTCCGCAACCGAGTCGTTGCGCGCGGCAATCGACGCGAAGCCCGGGCTCGTCGCGATGTTCACCTACGCGAACGAGGACGGTCTGTGGGTCGCGAAGGCCGACGATTTCCCCGACCTGCTCGAGTACCGCCGGCTCGGTCTCGACATCGTGGAGGCCGGCGGCCCCGACGACTATTTCGAGATGCTGAGCTGGGAGCAGGCCGGCCGGTACCCCGCCGACGTGATCCTGCACGACCGCCGACCGTCGAGCCTGCAGCCCGACGAGCTGACCCGGTTCCCGACCTGGACCCGCCTGCCGGCGGTCGCGGCGGGCCAGGTCGGTCCGTGGAACGCCGAGACGGTGCTCAGCCCCCAGGGGTTCGCCGCCGCGGTGGCCGGGATGGCCGCGACGATCGGGGCCGCACGCGCCGACGTGGTGTGAGCGGGGCCGCGCGGGTGCGACCCCGGGTGGGCCGTCGGCGCGGCTGCGGCGGCCGCGGTCCGACGCGGCGCGCACCGGCGGGCCGTACGCTGCCCGGGTGCTGTTCGCGCGGCGGTTCTGGTCGGGCCTGGCCGACGGGACGATCACCGTGACGTTCCGGCGCTGGAAGCGCCCCCAGGTCGTCGCCGGCCGCCGCTACCGCACGCCCGCCGGGCTGGTCGAGGTCGACGCGGTCGACCTCGTGCGGGTCGAGGCGATCGGCCGGGCCGACGCGCGCCGCGCCGGCTACCCGAGCGCCGGGGCGCTCGCCGCCGACCTGCGCGCCGGTGCGGGCGACACCGTGTACCGGGTGCGGTTCCACCGCGTCGACGAGCCCGACCCGCGCGCCGTGCTCGCGGCCGACGACGCGTTGACCGCCGGCGACGTCGCCGCGATCGCCCGCCGGCTCGAACGGCTGGACCGGGCGAGCCCGCGCGGGCCGTGGACCGCGGCGGTGCTGGCGGCGATCGAGCGGCACCCCGGGACCCGCGCCGCCGACCTGGCCGGCACGCTCGGCTGGGAGCGTGCGCCGTTCAAGGCGGCGGTGCGCAAGCTGAAGGAGCTCGGGCTCACCCACAGCCTGGAGGTCGGCTACCGGCTCTCGCCGCGTGGCGCCGGGTACCTCGCGGCGACGCGGGTCGGCTGACGAGGCGAGGTGCGCGCCCGTCCCGCGCGTGCCCGCAGCGGGGCGCCCGGCCCGACGCGCGGGGCCGCGCGACGGCACCTCGTGCGTGCGGCCGTGACCGCTGGGGGCGAGGGGCAGGGTACGCCGGCGGCGCGGCCCGATCGAGATCGGTGACCGTGGGCCCGAGAAGGTCGACGTCCGTCACCGGCGTCCGAACCACCGGGCGTCACTGCGCGGCAACGGGGAGGCCACTGCAGCCGCACCGGGCCGCGAGCTGGCACAGTATGCGGTGCATCCCGCGGAACGTTCCGCGGGAGTCCCGCCCTCGTAGCTCAGGGGAGAGAGCAGCGGTTTCCTAAACCGCGTGTCGCAGGTTCGAATCCTGCCGGGGGCGCCCGGTGGCGCGGGCGATCCGCACGGGCCGGGGGCACGGAGGCCCCGGCCGGCGCGCGTGCCGGACGTGCCGCCCGACGGTGACCCCCGCCGGTAGACCGGCTGCGGACGGCTGACCCCTACGCTCGCGCGCCGATGGCGTCGCTCGCGGACGAGCTGGGGTACCGGCACCGGAGGCCGAACCTTGCGCAGCGTGCGGTGCGGCGGTTCGCGTCCAGCCGCGTCGGGGCCCGGCTGTTCTCGGCGATCGCGCCCCGCGTCGACCGCGCGCTCGCCCGCGTCGCCGGCGGGCGCACGGTCGCCGAGGTCGCCGCCGGGCTGCCGACCGTGCTCGTGACCACCACCGGCGCGCGCACCGGCCGGGCCCGCACCACACCGCTCGCCGCGATCCCCGACGGCGACGCGCTCGCACTCGTCGGCACCAACTTCGGCGGGCCGCGTGCGCCCGCCTGGTACGCGAACCTGCGCGCGCACCCGGACGCCGAGGTTCGCTACCGCGGCCGCACCGTGCGGGTCCGGGCGCGGGCGGCGACCGCCGCGGAGCACGCCCGGGTGATGGCCACGGCCAAGCGGGTCTACGCCGGCTACGCCGCCTACGAGCGGCGCATCACCGACCGGACGATCCCGGTGCTCCTCCTCGAGCGCGGTCCGGTCGGGGGGCCCGCCGTCGGGCCGCCCGGCCCCGGCGACCGCACCGGCGGCTGACCCGAGCCGCACCGGACCGCGCCACACGGGACCCGACCGGACCGCACTGCACCGCGCCGAGCCGCACGGCGCACCAGCCCACCGCACCGCAGCGCAACCTCCGCACCGGGGCGCGCCACGCCGCACCACGAGGGACCGGGCCACGACGATGCGCACCGCGCCCGCGCACGGCCGCGGCCGTGGCAGCATGCGCCGGTGATCGGCGTCGGGCAGATCGGCTGCGGGCGCATCGGCATGGGCCACGCGTACGCGCTGCGCCTCCTCGCGCAGGACGGCTCGGCCCGCCCCGTCGTCGCCGCCGACCCGTCGGCGGAGGCCGCCGCCGAGATCGCGCGCATCTGCCCGTTCGAGCGCACCACCACCGACCCGGCCGCCGTGATCGCCGACCCCGAGGTCGACGCGGTGCTGATCGCCTCCCCGACCACCACGCACCCCGGACTCGTGCGCGGGGCGCTCGCCGCCGGCAAGCACGTCCTGTGCGAGAAGCCCCTCGCGACCGACTTCCCGACCGTGCGCGACCTCTGCGCGCTCGCCGCCGCGGCCGCGCCCGTCACCCAGGTCGGCTTCCACTCGCGCTGGCACCCGATCTGGCTCGAGCTGCGCGACCTGCTCGGTCGCGGCGATCTCGGGGCGCCGATGGCGTACAGCCTGCGCGACGACCAGTTCTGGCCGACCGGCGACGTCGTGCCCGGCCACAGCTCCTGGCGTTCCGACCGCGCGCAGGCGGGCGGCGGCGCGCTCCTCGAGCACTCGATCCACAGCGCCGACCTCGTCACGTGGGTGTTCGGGCCGGTCACCCGCGTGTACGCGCAGACCCGGCGCCGGTTCGGCTACGACGTCGAGGACGTCGCCGTGTGCACGGTCGAGCACGCGTCGGGGGTGGTCGGCGCGCTCACGACCGTCTTCAACGGCGTGCGCGGCCGGGAGGAGCGCCGCTTCGAGGTGTTCTGCGAGCACGCGTCGGTCGAGGCGACGAGCGACTTCCTCGTCGGCGCCCCCGAGGACGGCCTGTCGGTCCAGCGCCCCGACGAGCCGGCCGACCGCGCCGACGTGGCGGCCCTGCGCGAACGCCACTTCGACGCGATGGGGCTCCCCCGCCGCGACTTCGTGGTCTACCTCTACCCCGCCGCGCGCGGCTGGCTCGGCGCGATCGCGCAGGGCCGGCCGGCCTCGCCGGGATTCGCGGACGCGCTCGCGGCGCACGCGCTCGTCGAGGCCGCGTACCGCTCGGCCGCGACCGGCGCGCCGGTCGAGCTCGCGGCGCTCGACTGAACCGCCGCACCCCGCCCGTCAGGACGCGAGGCGGCGCAGCGTGTACGGCAGGATGCCGCCGCCGAGGAACACGTCGCGCTCGAACGGCGTGTCGATGCGGGCGACCGCCCGGAACTCGACGTCGCCGGCGCGCACGACGACCTCGCGCGGCAGCGGCCCGTCGGCGGCGAGCGCGGCGAGCCCGTGGATCGAGAACACCTCGTGCCCGGTCAGGCCGAGCGACGCGACCGACCGACCGTCGGGGAGCTGCAGCGGCAGCACCCCCATCCCGACGAGGTTCGAGCGGTGGATCCGCTCGAACGACTCGGCGATCACGGCCCGGATGCCGAGCAGCCGGGAGCCCTTCGCCGCCCAGTCGCGCGAGCTGCCCGACCCGTACTCCTTGCCCGCGAGCACGACGAGCGGCACCCCCTCGTCGGCGTACCGCATCGCGGCGTCGTAGATCGTCATCTGCTCGCCGTCGGGGAGGTGCAGCGTGACGCCGCCCTCGGTGCCGGGCGCGAGGCGGTTGCGCAGGCGCACGTTCGCGAACGTCCCGCGCATCATCACCTCGTGGTTGCCGCGGCGCGCGCCGTAGGAGTTGAAGTCGCGCGGCTCGACCCCGTGTTCGATCAGCCAGCGGGCCGCCGGGCTGTCGCGACGGATCGCCCCGGCCGGCGAGATGTGGTCGGTGGTCACGCTGTCGCCGAGCACGGCGAGCACCCGGGCGCCCTCCACGTCGGCGACCGGCGCCGCTCGCGGCCGATGCCCTCGAGGAACGGCGGCTTGCGGATGTAGGTCGACGCGGGGTCCCACGCGTACCGGTCGCCCGTCGGCGCGGGCAGCGCCCGCCAGCGCTCGTCGCCGTCGAAGACATCGCCGCGTAGCGGGTGCGGAACATCTCGGTCGTCGATCACGCTCGCGACGACCTTCCCGACCTCCTCCTGCGACGGCCACAGGTCGCGCAGGTACACCGGCTCGCCGTCGGCGCCGGTGCCGAGCGGCTCGTTCACGAGGTCGACGTGTCCATGGTGCCCGCGAGCGCGTACGCGACGACCAGCGGCGGCGAGGCGAGGTAGTTCGCCGCACGTCGCGGGTGGATCCGCCCCTCGAAGTTGCGGTTGCCGCGCAGCACCGAGACGACCGACAGCGACCCCTCGTCGATCGCCGGCCGCAGATCTCCGGGCAGCGGGCCGCTGTTGCCGATGCAGGTCGTGCAGCCGTAGCCGACGACGTGAGAAGCCGAGCTGCCCAGCGTCGAGCAGAGCCCGCACCGCTTCGCAGGTAGTCGGTCACGACGCGCGAGCCCGGGCGCGAGGCTGGTCTTCACCCACGGCTGGCACGGTCAGGCCGCGCTCGACGGCCTTGCTGGCGAGCAGCCCGCGGCGACCATCACGCACGGGTTCGACGTGTTCGTGCAGCTGCGTGATCGCCGCGATCACCACGCCCCGTGGCCAGCTCGGCCGTCGCCAGCGGCCGTGCCCACCGCGGCTCGGCCGGTGCGGGCCGCGGGCGACCCGCCCGCGACCTCCGCGGCGCCGCGGGTCCGGCCGCGCGCGACCGAGCCGCCTGGACCCGTTCTGCGGATCGGCGGGAGCGCCGCCGCGGCGCGGCCTCTCGCCCGGACGCGAAGGCACGCGACCTGCGGGCGCGGCCGCGCGACCCGGTCCGACCGGGCCCGCGAGCGAGGCTGCACCTGCGACGGTCGAGCACGAGCCTCGCGTACGGGGCGGGCGGCCGGGTCCGGAACAAGCCCTGCGCGCTTCGCGTACGCTCGACGAGCGCGCCACGTGCTCGGGTCCGCCCGGTCGCGCGCAGGTAGCGAGCGTCTCGCGTCGACGGGGAAGATCGGCCACGTGGCGCCGTACTCGGGCGCACATGTTGCCGATCGTCGCCCGGTCCGGCGAGGTCAGCGTGCTCCAGCCCGGGCGCCGAAGAACTCGACGAACTGCCGACGACGCCGTGCCGGCGCAGCATCTCGGTGACGGTGAGCACGAGGTCGGTCGCGGTCGCGCCGCGCGGGGAGCCGACCCGTGAGCTTCGACGCCGACGACGGTCGGCAGCAGCATCGAACAGCGGCTGGCCGAGCATCGCCGCCTCGGCCTCGATGCCGCCCACCCCCCAGCCGAGCACGCCCAGGCCGTTGACCATCGTCGTGTGCGAGTCGGTGCCGACGAGCGTGTCGGGGTAGGCCCCGCCGTCCATTGCGCGTCGCGGCACACGACCCGTGGCCAGGTACTCGAGGTTCACCTGGTGGCACGATCGCCGGTTGCGGCGGGCACGACCCGGAAGTTGTCGAAGGCGGCCTGCGCCCCACCGCAGGAACGTGTAGCGCTCGCGGTTGCGCTCGTACTCCAGCTCGGCGTTGCGAGCGAACGCGTCGGCCGCGCCGTACACGTCGACCTGGACGGAGTGGTCGATCACGAGGTCGACGGGCATCAGCGGGTTGACCCGGTCCGGGTCGCCCGCCGAGCGCGACGATCGCCGTCGCGCATCGCGGCGAGGTCGACGACGCGGGGACGCCGGTGAAGTCCTGCAGCAGCACGCGCGCCGGCATGAACGCGAGCTCGCGCCGTGCCGGTGTGCTCGCTCGCGCGGTCGCAGGACGGCGAGCGCCCGGATGTCGTCGGCCGTCACGAACGCGACCGTCCTCGCGGCGCAGCAGGTTCTCGAGCAGGATCCGCAGCGAGTACGGGAGGCGCAGCGGGTCGTCGATCACCGCGTCGAGCCGGTGGATGCGGTAGCGGTCGTCGCCGACGGTGAGCGACGCGGCGGAGCGGAAGGAGTCGAGCGTCACGACCGGAAACCTACCGCCGCCGGCCCGGCACGCTACGCTCCGGCCCCCGTGGACGACGCCGCCGCGATCACGTGCGCGGCCGGCGCGACCGGCGCCCGGTCGGACGCGGCGGGTCCGGACCGGTGAGCCGCTGCGTGCTCGCCGTCGACGTCGGCGGCACGAAGCTCGCGGCGGGGGTCGTGACCGGCGACGGCACGCTGGTGCGGGCCCACACGGTGCCCACGCCGCGCGGTACCGACGCCGAGGCGCTGTTCGCCACGCTCGCCGCGCTCCTCGACCGGCTCGGACCCGACGCCGACGGCGCACCCGCCGCGGTCGGCGTCGGCTGCGGCGGGCCGATGGACCGCGGCGGCGCGCACGTCTCACCGCTCAACATCCCCGCGTGGCGCGGCTTCCCCTTGCGGGACCGGCTCGCCGCCCACACCGGGCTGGCGGTGTTCGTCGACAACGACGCGAAGGCGCTCGCGCTCGGTGAGGGCTGGCGCGGCGCGGCTCGCGGCGTGCGCGACTACCTCGCGATGGTCGTGTCGACGGGGATCGGCGGCGGAATCGTCTGCGACGGGCGGCTGCTCGACGGGGAGGACGGCAACGCCGGCCACGTCGGCCACGTCGTCGTCGAGCCGGACGGCCGCGAGTGCGGGTGCGGCGCCCGGGGCTGCGTCGAGGCGGAGGCGTCGGGCACGGCGATCGAACGGATCACGGGCCGGCCCGCGAAGGACGCGCCGCCCGAGGTGGTCGAGCGCGCCGGCACGCTCGTCGGCCGTGCGGTCGCGTCCGTCGCGAACCTCCTCGACCTGCGCCTCGCGGTCGTCGCCGGCTCCGTCGCGCTCGGCTACGGCGAGCCGTTCTTCGCCGCCGCGCAGCGCGAGATCACCGCCCGCTGCCGCCTCGCGTTCTCCGCCCCGACGCGGATCGTCCCCGCCGGCCTGGGCGGGGACGGACCGCTGGTGGGCGCGGCCGCGGTCGCGTGGCGCGGCCTCGGCGGCTACGGCGTGTAGACGAACTGCCCGCCGGTGATGACGACCGTGCCGTCCTGGTTGACGGTCTCGAAGATCGCCTGGCCCGGTTCGGTCACCCACATCCGCACGGTGAGCGTGTCGCCCGGCAGCACCGGCTTCGAGAAGCGCGCGTCCATGCTCTTGAACCGCTCGACGTCGGACCCGCACAGCGTGTGGAGCAGCGCCCGGCCGGTGAAGCCGTACGTGCACAGGCCGTGGAGGATCGGCCGCTCGAAGCCGGCGAACTTCGCGATCTCCGGGTCGGAGTGCAGCGGGTTGCGGTCGCCGCTCAGCCGGTAGAGCAACGCCTGGTCGGGCCGCGTCGCGTAGGTCGTCTCGTGGTCGGGGTCGCGCTCCGGCGCCTTCGGCGGGTCGGGGATCTCCGGGCCGCGCGACTCGCCGAAGCCGCCCTCACCGCGGATGAACGCCGCGAAGCGCGTCGTGAACGCCGGCTTGCCGGTGTCGACGTAGGTCGACGTGTTCTCGATGCGCACGACGGCCGCCTTGCCCTTGTCGTAGATCCCGACGATCTTCGCGACGCTCTCGACCTCGCCGTCGGGCGGGATCGGTCCGTGCACGGTGACACCCTGTTCGCCGTGCAGCAGCATCCGGAAGTCGAAGTCGCCCCAGCTCGGCAGCCCGGGACCGCCGCCCATGGCGATGACCACCGGCATGGTGGGCAGCACCTTCTGGTCGATCCCGGTCGAGTTCTCGGTCGTGAACTCGAGCTCGAAGCCGGTCGGGTCGATCTGCCCGCAACCGACGCCGAGCGCGTAGAGGAGCGCGTCCTTCGAGGTCCACGAGTGGCGGCCGGGCTGCGAGACGGCGCCGACCGCGTCCAGGTTCATGGGCATGGCTGCTGACCCCTTCCGCTACGAGAGCATCGTCGAGTTCGGTTGTGCCTGCGCGACCAGGTCGGGCACGACCTTCGTGAGCTGCGCGGGCTCCCAGCGCTGGTGGTCGTTGCGCGCCGTCGGGCCGCGCCGCCAGCCCTCCGCCACCGACACGCGGTCGCCGTCGACGAGGAACACACGGCCGTTCACGTCGGTGTTCTCGTTCGAGCCGAGCCACACGACGACCGGCGAGATGTTGGCGGGGTCGAGCGGGTCCCACGACCCCGGCGGCGGCTTCTCGCCCATCCCGAGGTTCTCGGTCATCCGGGTGCGGGCGACCGGCGCGATCGCGTTGGCGCACACGCCGTAGCGGGAGAGCTCGAGGCCGCAGATGATCGTGAAGGCCGCGATGCCCGCCTTCGCCGCGCCGTAGTTGGTCTGGCCCGCGTTGCCGAACAGACCCGACGGCGACGAGGTGTTGACGATGCGGCCCTGCACCGGCTTGCCGGCCTTCGACTGCTCACGCCAGTACGCGGCGGCGTGGCGGGTCGGTGCGAACGTGCCCTTGAGGTGCACGTTGATCACCGCGTCCCACTCCGACTCCTCCATGTTGGTGAGCATGCGGTCCCGGAGGATCCCGGCGTTGTTGACGAGCGTGTCGAGACGCCCGAACGTGTCGATCGCGCGCTGCACCATCCGGCCGGCGCCGGCGAAGTCGGCGACGTTCTCGCCGTCGGCGACCGCCTCGCCGCCCATCGCCTTGATCTCCTCGACGACCTCCATCGCGGGGCTGAGCGAGCCGCCCTCGCCGTGCATGTCGCCGCCGAGGTCGTTCACGACCACCTTCGCGCCCTCCGCCGCGAAGGCGAGCGCGTGCTCGCGCCCGATCCCGCGCCCCGCGCCGGTCACGATCACGACCCGGCCGTCACAGATCCCCATCGGCACCCCTCGCTCGTCGGCTTCCGGCCGCCGTTTGTAGTGCGCGGGCCCCCGCGCGCACCACTCGGTGCGGCCGCGCCGGGCCGGGGTCAGCCGCCCGCTCGCAGCAGGTCGCGCAGGTGCGCCTTGGAGAGCTTGCCGTTGTCGTGGCGGGGCAGCGCGGCGACGAACACCACCCGGCGGGGGCACTTGAAGTGCGCGATGCGGTCCCGGCACCAGGCGATCAGCTCGGCGGCGAGCGCCTCCGAGGCCCCGACCCCCTCCCGGACCTCGACCGCGGCGACCACCACCTCGCCCCACTCGTCGTCGGGGACGCCGACGACGCCCGCGTCGCCGACGGCCGGGTGGCCGAGCAGCACGGCCTCCACCTCGGCCGGGTAGACGTTCACGCCGCCGGTGACGACCAGGTGCGCGCTGCGGTCGGTGAGGAACAGGTACCCGTCCTCGTCCACGTAGCCGACGTCGCCGAGCGTGAAGTAGTCGCCCCGGTAGGCGCCGCGCGTCTTGTCGGGGGCGTTGTGGTACTCGAAGCGGTCGGCGGGCGCCTTGAGGTAGACGGTGCCGACCGTGCCGGCGGGGACCGGTGCCCCCGAGTCGTCGAGGACCAGGACGTGGTCGGGCGGCTGCACCCGGCCGACGGTCCCCGGCTTGCGCAGCCACTCGTGCGCGCCGACCGCCGTGCCCGCGCCCTCGGTCGCCGCGTAGTACTCGTGCACGATGGGCCCGAGCCACTCGATCATGCGGCGCTTGACCTCGACCGGGCACGGCGCCGCGCCGTGGAGCACGTACTCGAGCGACGACAGGTCGTGGCGGGCCCGCACCTCGTCGGGCAGCGCGAGCAGCCGGTGGAACATGGTCGGGACCATGTGCGTGTGCGTGACCCGGTGGCGCTCGACGAGCTCGAGCGTGCGCCGCGCGTCCCAGCCGTCCATGAGCACGACGGGCACGCCGAGCGCGGCCGGCGCCGCGAGCGAGAACGCGAGCGGCGCGGCGTGGTACAGGGGGCCCGTGCAGAGGTGCACGTGCCGGGCACCGTCGTACCCGGTCGCCTGCGCGAGGAGCACGCTCGCGCGGCCGTTGGCCCGGCGGCGCACGCCCTTGGGCCGCCCCGTCGTGCCCGACGTGTACAGCATCGTCCCGCCGAGCGCCGGCCGCTCGATCGGGGCGCCGTCCTCGCCGGCGAGCACGTCGCCCCACGGCTCGAACCCCGTCGACGTCGCCGCCGACGGCGACGCACGCCCGGAGCCGGGGCGCGGCGCGCGCCGCCGCCCGCGCGACCGCCGCGAATCGGGCGTCGGCCACGAACGCCGTCGCCTCGCAGTCGTCGACCACGTAGCCGGCCTCGTCGCCGGTCAGGTGCCAGTTGACGGGCGTGAGCCGCAGCCCGGCGCGTTGCGCCGCCGCGACCGTCTCGACGAACTCCGGGCGGTTGGCGCACAGCAGCGCGACGCCGTCGCCCTCGGCGACGCCGCGGGCGCGCAGCGCCCGCACGAGCCGGTTGGCGGCCGCATCGAGCTGCGCGAGCGTGCGGTCACCGTGGTCGGAGACGAGCGCGACCCGATCGGGATACCGGGCCGCCCAGAAGGACGTGACGACGCCCGCGTCGGCGGCCGCGAGCAGCGCCTCCCGGTCGGCCGCGCCGCTCGGGCCGCTCGCGTCGCTCACGCAGAGGCAGTCTCGCGGTCCTTCGCGACCTCGTCCAGCATCGCGTACTCCTCGCCCGTGTCGACCCAGTCCTCGAACTGGATGACGCCGATCTCGGCGAAGCGGTCGCGCAGCCAGCCGCCCGACGCGTCGAGCAGCCCGAGCTTCTTGCAGTTCGGCACGATCTTCGAGAACAGCAGCGTCTGGAACGCCTGCTGGGCCGGCGGGTTGACCTCGTCCATCACCCGGTAGATCGCCTGCGGGTCGACGCCCATGCGCTCCCACATCTCGCTGTGCGCGAAGCGGCGCTGGAGACGCTGCGCGACCTCGAACGCGAACTCCTGGCGCTCGCGCAGCTCGGCGTCGCTCAGCTCCTTGTAGTACTCCTGCAGCGAGAGCACGCCGAAGGCGACGTGGCGCGCCTCGTCGCTCATCACGTAGCGGAGCATCTTCTTCAGCAGCGGCTCGGTCGTCACCTGGTGCATCATCCCGAAGGCCGCGAGCGCGAGGCCCTCGACCATGATCTGCATGCCCAGGTACGCGATGTCCCAGCGGGGGTCGCGCAGGATCTCGTCCAGGATGCCCTTGAGGTTGTCGTTGATCCGGTACTGCCGCCCGAGCTTCTCGTCGAGGTAGCGGGCGAACACCTCGACGTGGCGGGCCTCGTCCATCACCTGGGTGGCCGCGTAGTACTTGGCGTCGATCCACGGGACCGTCTCGACGATGCGGGCGGTGCACAGCAGGGCACCCTGCTCACCGTGCATGAACTGCGACAGCAGCGAGTTCTGCAGCTCGACCGCGACCTGCGTCCACTCCTTGTCGCCGAAGTGGCGCACCGGCGACCCCTCGGCCTCGGCGAGGGCCTGGAAGCGCAGCGTGCCGCCGCCGCCGAGCTCCTGGCCGACCCGCTCGGGGTCGACGTCGATCGACCAGTCGAGGTCGGTGCTGGCGTTCCACTGCGACGTCTTGGCCTTCTCGTAGAGCTTCACGAGCGGCTCGCGGCTGCGCTCGTAGTCCCACGTGAAGATCGCCTCGAGGTTCGCGCTGACGGAGTGGATGGTCTCGAGCTTGTCGGCGGTCGAGGTCATGGTCGGGATCCCTCCTCGGGTGCGATCGATTCGAGCAGGCGATGGATCAGCGCCTGCCATCCCCCCTGGTCGGGCGGCGCCATGCCGAGCGTGCGCACGACGAGCGCGCCCAGGGCGAGCGTGACGCAGAAGCGTGTGAGCGCCGCGGTGTCGACGCCGGCGTCGATGCCGCCGTCGGCCTTCGCGCGCTCGACGAGGTCGGCGAGGTGCTGCTCGCGTTGCGCGAAGCGCTCGCGCAGCAGCGCCGCGAGCTCCGGGTCGCGCCGGGCGGCGACGACCGCGTCGACGAGCAGCGGCGGCTTCTGCGTCTCCCGGTGGAGCAGCGCGCCGCCGAGCACCTCGAGCAGCTCCCGGGCGTCGAGCCCGGCGGCACGGGCGAGCAGCGCGTCGACCTCGGCGCCCGCCCGCGAGGTCATGGCGTCGAACAGCAGCGCCGCCTTGTCGCGGTAATTGGCGTAGATCGCCCCGGTGGTGAGCCCCGCCGCCCGGGCGATGTCGTGCACCCGGGCCCCCTCGTAGCCCTGCTCGACGAACACCTGCAGCGCCGCGGCCACGAGCCGGTCACGCGTGCTCGCCTGCTCGCTGGACTGCTCGCTCGTCTGCTCGGCGACGGCCATCACCTGCCATCATAACGGTCATTATCCGCCGTGCAAGCGCGACCGCCCCCGGCCCGCGCGTTCGCGCCCTCGGACGCTCACGGCCGGGTTCCCACGCCGGCCCCTGCCGATCGGATTTACTGAGGCCGGTGAGCGGGGAACCGAAAATGCGTCCAACGCGGGCATGGCTGGTCCGGGCCGGGCGGCACGGGGAGCGGGAGCTGTACGCGCTCGACAAGGGCAGGGCCGTCGCCGGCTGGACCGAGGTCCCCGACCTCTCGTCGTGCCAGAGCCGAGCCGAGGTGCTCGGGGCGCTGAGGGCCGCGATGCCGGGCTCCCCGGACCGCAAGCTCACGCACCACGCGGCACAACTGTGGGCCTTCGTGTCGCGGATCGAGCCCGGCGACCTGGTCGTACTGCCGCTCAAGTCGACACCCGCGATCGCCGTCGGGCGCGTGACGGGCGGTTACGAGTACGTGCCGACGAATCCGCCGGACGCCCGTCACACGAGGCCCGTCACCTGGCTCCGCACGGACGTCCCCCCGTTCGGCGGTCGGCCAGGACCTCCTGTACTCGCTGGGCGCGTTCATGACCATCTGCGAGATCAAGCGCAACGGCGCGGCCAAGCGTCTCGAGGTGATCGCGTCATCCGGGAAGGACCCGGGTGCGGTGATCGCGTCGGCCCCGGGATCCGGCGAAACCGAGGCCGAGGTCGACGAGGAGACGGCGCCGGTAGACATCGCGCAGCTCGCCACGGATCGGATCCGGGCCTACATCTCCGAACACTTCACAGGTCACGACCTCGCGCGCCTCGTCGAGGGCGTGCTACGCGCGCAGGGATACGTCACCTTTCGATCACCGGCGGGAGCAGACGGAGGGATCGACGTCCTCGCGGGTGCCGGACCGCTCGGGTTGGAGGCACCACGGATCTGTGTTCAGGTCAAGTCGGGCGACACCCCGGTGGACGTCAAGATCGTGCGCGAGCTCCACGGGGTCCTCACGACCGTGAACGCCGATCAGGGGCTCCTCGTCGCATGGGCGGGGCTCACGAAGGCTGCCGAGACAGAGACGAGGAATCAGTTCTTCCGGATCCGCGTCTGGACCGCCGACGACGTGATCAACGCGGTCACGTCCGTCTACGACCGACTCTCCGACGAGATCCAGGCCGAACTCCCGCTGAAGCGGATCTGGACCGTCGTACTGGACGACACGGCGGAGTGACGCGCCGAGCTCCGTCGCGCCGCAGGAGGTCGGGGACCACGCGCCGATCCTGCCCCCATGTGCGGCAGGCCGGGGACGAGAACGGCCCGTCCCAGAGCGTGACGGCGCCGGCGGTGCCTCTGCATCGCCCCGGCGGGGCGGGCCGCGGGACCTCACGATGGGCGGGGCCGGGGGCGCGCCGGGGCATGATGCGGGGCGTGGGCCTGCCGGTCACCGTCGAGGACGTCGAGGCGGCGGCCGCGGCCATCCGGGGCGCGGTCGTCCAGACCCCGACCACCTTCTCGCGCACCCTGTCGGGGATCACCGGCGCGCAGGTGTGGCTGAAGTGCGAGCACCTGCAGTTCACGTCGTCGTTCAAGGAGCGCGGCGCGTGCAACTTCCTCGCGCGCCTGCCGCCCGAGGCCCGGGCCCGCGGTGTCGTGGCCGCGTCGGCCGGCAACCACGCGCAGGGCCTCGCGTACCACGCGTCGCGCCTCGGCATCCCGGCGACGATCGTGATGCCCGAGGACACGCCGTTCACGAAGATCTCGCGCACCGAGCACCACGGGGCGCGCGTCGTGATCGAGGGCGCCACGTTCGACGAGGCCGGCGCCGCCGCCCGCCGAATCGCCGGGGAGACCGGCGCGTCGTTCGTCCCTGCGTTCGACGACCCCGCGATCGTCGCGGGCCAGGGCACGGTGGGGCTCGAGGTCCTCGCCCAGGCCCCCGAGGCCGACACGATCGTCGTGCCGGTCGGCGGCGGCGGCCTCCTCGCCGGGGTCGCGGTCGCGGTGAAGGCCCGGCGTCCCGGCGTCGAGGTCGTCGGCGTCGAGGTCGAGGGCTACACGGGCCTCGCGCACGCGCTCGGGCGCGGCCCCGCGTCCGCGGGTGGCCCGACGATCGCGGAGGGCATCGCCGTCGCCGAGCCCGGCGCGATCCCCCTCGCGATCGCCCGCGAGCTCGTCGACGACGTGGTCGTGGTCGGCGAGCAGCGCATCGAGGAGGCGGTCGCGCTGCTCGTCGAGGTCGAGAAACAGGTCGTCGAGGGTGCCGGTGCGGCCGGCCTCGCCGCGCTGTGCGACCGTCCCGACCGTTTCCGCGGGCGGCGCGTCGCGGTCGTCTGCTCGGGGGGGAACATCGACCTGCGGGTGCTCGCGTCGGTGCTGCTGCGGGCGCTCGCCCGCTCCGGACGCCTCGTCCGCCTCACGGTCGACATCCCCGACCGGCCCGGCGTGCTCGCGAGCGTCGCCAAGGTGATCGGCGACCGGCGGGCCAACATCGTCGACGTCACCCACCGGCGCGACCTCCCCGGCGTCGCCCTCAAGCGGACCCTGCTCGAGGTGTCGATCGAGACCCGTGACCGCCACCACGCGGACGAGATCGTCGGCGCCCTGCGCGCCGAGGGCTACGACGTGACGACCGCCACGGGGTAGCGGCCCGCCGGGCGCGGCGCCGGGTACGGGACGCCGATCGGCCGAGCAAATAGTGTCGGCGCCCGTCACCACAGACGGGGGAGGACGATCGTGCGGAAGTGGACTGCGGTCCTCGCGGCGCTCGCGCTCGGGCTCGGGCTCGCCGCGTGCGGGGACGACGACGACGACGCCGCGAGCGGCGAAACGACGGCGACGACCGAGGCCGGCGGCGGCGAGCCGGCCGAGTGCACCGGCCCCGCCGACGCGTACGCGACCGAGGTCGGCGACCCGGCCGACTTCACCCCGGTCGCCGACGACACGCTGACGGTCGTGACGTCGCTGCCGGGGCCGGGCTTCTGGGAGGGCAGCGACGACGACCCGAGCGCGCTGAACGGCGGGTTCGAGTACGCGATCGCGGACGCGATGCGCGAGGAGTTCGGTCTCGCGAACCTCGAGGTGCGCAACGAGAGCTTCGACGCGATCGTCGCGGGCACCGTGAGCGACTACGACATCGCCCTGTCGCAGATCTCGATCACCTGCGAGCGCGCGGAGGTCGTGACGTTCTCGATGCCGTACTTCGAGTCGAACCAGGGCGTGCTGATGAAGGCGGGCGGCTCGATGACGACGCTCGAGGAGGCGAAGGCCGCGCGTTGGGGCGTGCAGACGGGTACGACCGCCCTCGACCTGCTCGAGACGATCGGCGTCGAACAGGAGCCGAGCGTCTACCAGCAGCTCCCCGACGCCTTCACCGCACTCGAGGCCGGCCAGGTCGACGCGGTGCTCATCGACACCGCGATCAGCCTCGGGCAGGCGGCCCGGTCCGACGGGAGCCTGGAGGTCGTCGCCCAGTTCGAGCAGCCGGGCGGCCCCGACCAGTACAGCGCGATCCTGCCGCAGGACTCCGACGACGTCGGTGCGGTGAACGCCGTGATCCAGGAGCTGAAGGACTCCGGCGAGCTCGACCGGCTGGCCACCGAGAACCTCACCGCCGACCCGGGCGGCATCCCGGTCATCGAGGTGGAGTAGGCCCGGCGGGAGATGACGAGCCCGCTGCTCGACGCCGCACCGCCCGGCGCCCGCCCGCGCCGGGCGGTGCGCCCGTTCCGCGCGTCGGTCGTGCCGGCGGCGGCGGGGCTCGTCGCCGCGGTCGCGGTGACGGTGGCGCTGTGGGCGGCCCTGCGCCGCTTCGACGGCACGCTCGGCATCACCGGGACCGGCCTGGCCGTCACCCGCGTCGGCGAGCTCGCGATCGCGCTCGCGGCCCTCGCCGTCCCCGCCTACGCGATCGGGGCGGTGGCGGCGACCCGGCGCGCGCGCCGCCACCTCGCGGCCGGCGACGTCCCCGCCGCGCGCATCGCGATGGAGGACGTGCGGGCGCGCCTGTGGGTCGTCGCCGGTCTCGGCGTGATGGCGGCGATCGTCGCGTTCCTCGCCTGGTTCCTGAGCGCGAACGACGGCCGCGTCCGCGACGTGCTGTTCGACTGGTCGAAGATGTGGGTCGGCCCGTCGGCGCTGGCCCGGGGCTTCTGGCTGAACGTGCGCCTGTTCCTCGCCGCGCAGGCGATCGTGCTCGTGTGGGCACTGTTCGTGGCGATCGTCCGGCAGCTCCCGGGCCGGTCCTTCGGCCCGGCGCGCACGCTCGCCATCGCCTACACGGACGTGTTCCGCGGCATCCCGTCGATCATCGTGATCTACCTCGTCGTGCTCGGATTCGCACTCGCGGAGGTGCCGCCGTTCGCGTCCTGGGACCCCGACACCCAGCGCTTCTGGCTGGCGGTGCTGGCTCTCGTGCTCGTCTACGGCGCGTACGTCGCCGAGGTGTACCGGGCGGGCCTCGACAGCGTGCACCCGAGCCAGACGGCCGCCGCGCGCAGCCTCGGCCTGTCGCAATGGCAGACCCTGCGGCACGTCGTCGTCCCGCAGGCGGTGCGGCGCGTGCTGCCGCCCCTGCTCAACGACTTCGTCGCGCTCCAGAAGGACACGGCGCTCGTCTCGGTCGTCGGGCTGCTCGACATCCTCAACGTCGCGAACCTGCAGAAGAACAAGTACTTCGACCTGTCCCCCGTCACCGGCGCCGCGCTGTTCTTCCTCGTGATCACGATCCCGTTCACCCGGCTGGTCGACCACCTGATCCACCGCGACCAGCAGCGCACGAGGGCGGGCTGAGGTGGCGTTCCTCGAGCTGCGCGGGGTCCACAAGTCGTTCGGCGACGTCGAGGTGCTGCGGGGCATCGACCTCGACGTCGAGGAGCACCAGGTCGTGTGCCTGATCGGCCCGTCGGGATGCGGGAAGTCGACGCTGCTGCGGTGCGTCAACGCGCTCGAGCCCATCCAGTCGGGCGAGATCCGGCTCGGGGGCGAGCGCGTCTCCGGCCGGGGCGTGGACGTCGACGCGCTGCGCCAGGACGTCGGGCTCGTGTTCCAGAGCTACAACCTGTTCCCGCACATGACGGTGACCGAGAACGTGATGCTCGCCCCGCGCAAGGTCCTCGGGCTCGGCGCCGCGGAGGCCCGCGCCCGCGCCCACGAGCTGCTCGCGCGCATCGGGTTGTACGAGAAGCGCGACGAGTACCCCGACCGGCTGTCGGGCGGCCAGCAACAGCGGGTGGCGATCGTGCGGGCGCTCGCGATGCAGCCGAGGTTGCTGCTGCTGGACGAGGTGACGAGCGCCCTCGACCCGGAGCTCGTGTCGGAGGTGCTGTCGCTCGTGGAGCAGCTCGCGGCCGAGGGGATGACGATGCTGCTCGCCACCCACGAGATGGGCTTCGCGCGCGACGTCGCGTCGAAGATCTGCTTCCTGTGGCAGGGGCGCATCGAGGAGGAGGGCCCGCCCGCCGCGATCTTCAGCGACCCGCAGCGGGAGCGCACACGGTCGTTCCTGCGCAGCATCATCGAGGCGGGGCGGCTGTGAGCGGCGCACCCGTGACGGTCCGCACGGCCCGCCCCGACGAGTACGACGAGATCGGCGCGCTGACGATCGAGGCGTACCGCCGCCTCCCGGTCGACCACCTCTGGCGCGGCTACGACGAGGAGATCCTCGACGTCGAGGGGCGGGCCCGCCACTCCGAGGTGCTCGTCGCGGTCGCGGGCGACCTCGTGATCGGGTCGGTGTCGTTCGTCGGCGACGCGTCCTCGCGCTGGTCGGAATTCACCCGTCCCGGCGAGGCGCAGTTCCGGCTCCTCGCGGTCGACCCCCGCCGCGCGCAACCGCGGGGCGGGGCGGGCGCTCGTGCGCGCGTGCATCGAGCGCGCCGGGGGCCGCCCGATGTGCATCTACACGAGCCGCTGGATGGAGGCGGCGCACCGGCTCTACGAGCGGCTCGGGTTCGCGCGCCGCCCCGAGCGCGACGTGCCGGCCTCCGTGTGGGACCGCGGCGGCGGTCCGCTGCCGCCGGAGTGGGTCGGCGAACCGTTCCTCGCCTACGTGCGCTGAGCCGCACCGCCGGGCGCGGCCCGGCGTGCGTCAGGCGACCGGCTCCAGGACCGGCACCGGGCCGGAGCGCTCGGCCGCCCGCGAGCGCCGGGCCGCCACCGCCCCGAACGCCGCCGCGGCGAGCGCCGCGGCGCCGCCGACCGCGACCCCGACCCGGGCGCCGAACGCCTCGCTGACCCACCCGAGGATCGGGCCTCCGATCGGCGTGCTGCCGAGGAAGACGATCGCCTGGAGCGCCAGCACCCGGCCGCGCATCACCGGGTCGGCCCGGAGCTGCACGATCGCGGTCGACGAGACCATGAACCCGATGCTGGCCACGCCGATCACGACCCCGACCGGGAACGCCAGCGCCAGGTGCGGCGTGACCGCCAGCACCAGCATCGAGGCCCCGAACGCGCCGCTCGTCACCACGACGTCGCGCACGCCGGTGGAGCGCCGCCGCGCCGTCGCGAGCGCGCCGACGAGCGACCCGACGCTGACGACCGAGAAGAACCACGTGAAGGTGCTCGCGTCGCCGCCGAGGTCACGGGTCACGAACAGCGGCATGACCACCTGGAAGTTGAACGCGAGCGTGCCGACGATCGCCATCATCGCGAGCGGGATCCACAGTTCGGGGACGCGCCGCACGTAGCGCAGCCCTTCGCGCACCTGTCCCTTCCCGCGGTCGGTGACCGGCCCCCGGCGGATCCGGCGCGGGTCCATCCGGACGAGCGCGGCGATCACCGCGACGTACGACAGCCCGTCGAGCGCGAAGCACCAGCCGAACCCCACCGTCGTGATGAGCAGGCCGGCGAGCGCCGGGCCGACGACCCGCGCGCTCGTCATGAGCGCGCTGTTGAGGCTGACGGCGTTCGGGACGTCGTCGGCCTCCACGAGCTCGACGACGAGC
Source organism: Acidimicrobiia bacterium (assembly GCA_026002935.1). Lineage (GTDB taxonomy): Bacteria > Actinomycetota > Acidimicrobiia > IMCC26256 > PALSA-610 > BPGH01. The sequence goes on along the minus strand of BPGH01000001.1, from coordinate 1,450,626 downwards.
GACCGGCGGGCCGGGTTGTCGAAGGCCATCGCGACGCCCCCGAACGCCGCCACGGCGTAGATCGCGGCGACCGGGGGCGAGTCGGTGAACGCGAGCGCGGCGAGCACGAACGACTGCACCATCGCGAAGACCTGGACGCCGAGGAGCAGCCGCCGCTTGTCGGAGCGGTCCGCGACGAGGCCGGCCCACGCGCCGATCAGCAGGACGGGCACGAACTGGAACGCGGTGAGCAGGCCGACCGCGACGCCGCTGTCGGTGAGGTGCAGGACGAGCAGCGTCTGGCCGATCAGCGTCAGCCAGTTGCCGACCTGCGAGACGAGCTGGCCGAGGAAGAAGAGCCGGAAGTTGCGCACGCCCAGCGACCGGAAGGTCTCCCGGGTCAGGGCGCGGGCGCGCTCGGTCACGCCGGGACCCTCCCGCCGCGGCTGAGCGCCTCCATGACGCCGAGCGCGTCGTGCAGGAGGCGGCGCTCGGAGGGCGCGAGCGCGTCGATCTGCGTCGCCAGCCAGGCGGTGCGCCGGCTGCGGCTCGCCTCGAGCTGGCGGCGGCCCTTCGCGGTGACCCGCACGCGCGAGACCCGCCGGTCGGCGTCGTCGCGGGTGCGTTCGACGAGGCCCTGCTCCTCGAGGGCGACCACCACCTTGGTGATGGACGGGGGGCTCAGCTGCTCCTGCTTGGCGAGGTCACCGAGCGTGATCGGCCCGTCGCGCTCGACGACGCCGAGCGCCGAGACGAGCGCGGGCGCGAGGCCGGTGTCGTCCTGCTGGCGCAGCAGCCGGGCGAGACGGTAGACGGCCGGCCGGAGCCGGTTGGCGAGCTCGACGGCGTCGGGCGAGGCGGCCACGACACCACGATAGCAGATATTTAGTGTGGTGAACTAATCGTCTTCGCCCGGGCGGGAGGGGCCCCGGGCGGCCAGCTCGGCGCGCAGCAGCTTGCCGATCTCGTTGCGGGGCAGCGCGTCGACCAGCGTCACGCCCGCGGGCACCTTGTACGGCGCCATCCGCTCGCGCGCCCAGCGCCGCAACGCCTCCCCGTCCACGGTCGCACCCTCCGCGGGCACGACGAACGCCCAGGGCACCTGCCCCAACCGGTCGTCGGGCACGCCGGCGACACCGACGTCGTGGACCCCCGGGAAGGCCCGGAGCTGCTCCTCGACCTCGTCCGGGAACACCTTCAGGCCGCCGCGGTTGATCATGTCGCTGACCCGGCCCTCGATCCACACGAAGCCGTCCTCGTCGATGCGCGCGAGGTCGCCGGTGCGCAGCCACCCGTCGGGGGTGACGCGACCCTCCATCGCGGCGTCGGCGGGCGGCAGCGCCTGCGTCGAGCGGATCTCGAGCTCGCCCTGCGCGTTGACCCGGGCCGAGAACGCCGCGTGCGGCCGTCCCACCGAACCGAGCTTCTCGGTGCCGAAACGCTTCCAGTCGTCGGCCGACCAGCCGATCGCCTCGCCGCCGAGCTCCGTCTGGCCGTAGCCGTTGAGCACCGCGATCCCGAACCGCTCGTGGAACCGCCGGGCGTGCGCGGGCGACAGCGGCGCGGACACGCTGCGCACGTAACGCAGCGGTTCGAGCGTCGTGATCCCGGGGTCCTCCATCAGCATGACGAGCGCTGCCGGCGGCAGCACCGAGGAGCGGATGCCGTACCGCGCGCACAGCCGCGCGAACTCGCGCGGCTCGAACGAGCGCATGAGCACGACGGGGACGCCGAGCCGGAAGGCGAACAGCACCTGGTAGATGCCCGCCCACAGCGACAGCGAGACCGGCACGATGTTGGGCATGGCGGCCTTGCGGTCCCGCCGGCCGCCGCGCAGGGTGCCGATCACCGTGTCGAGCAGCTCGGCGACGGTGTCGTGGCGCAACGGCACCGCCTTCGGGCGGCCGGTCGTGCCCGACGTGAACTGGATGATCGCCTGGCCGGGCTCGACGGCGCGCGGCCGTTGCGGCGCGACCGCACGCACCGTGTACGGGTCGCCGGGACCCACGACCGCGACGACGCCGGTCTCGGCGACCAGCCGCTCGACCTCGGCGTCGGGCGCACGGGGGTTGAGCGGCACGAACGCCGCTCCCGCCCGCCACACGCCGAACCAGGCCGCGATCGCCTCCGGCGCGTTGGGGAGCCGCACCCCGACGGCCCGGCCCTCCACGCCGGCACCGCGCAGCTCGCCCGCGAGGCGCGCCGCGAGCGCCCGCAGCTCGCCGCGGGTCGTCGCCGCGCCGTCGAGGTACGCGCACACGTCGGCGTCGTCGCCGTCGAGGAGGGTCGCGAGGGTCACAGGTCGTCGACGTAGCGGTCGGTGCCGGGGACGGTGCGGACGAACGCGCTCGCGAACCCGGCGTCGGGTGGCAGCGCGACGGCGAGCGCGTCGCCGCGGCAGAACGCGATCGCGAGCACGTGGTCCGGTGCGACCGCGCTCGCCATGACGACGCGCTGGCGCTCGAACCCGACCACGAGCGGGACCTGCTCGGAGAGCACCGAGCCGGCCCAGTCGGCCACCAGCGCCGGGTCGGTCGCGGCCACGACGGCGACGCCGCCGAAGGGGTGGTCGAGGGCGGTCGCGGGCACCGGCGCGTCGGCGGTGCGGCGGTCCCACGCGTGGCGGTACACGGCCGTGTGGAGGTGGTCACGGCCCGCGAAGAGCCGTTCGGGCGGCAGCGCCGCGTAGGTGCGCGCCGACCACTCCTCCCACTCGGCCTGCATGCCGGGCAGCACCCAGTAGGTCGCGAGGTAGGAGCCGCGGCCCGGGTCACCGAAGAGCGTGCCCGCGGGCCGGGCCCGCTTGTGGGCGCGGGTGGCGACCCAACGCGCGCCGGCGTACATGCCGGGGCCGGCCATCGCCGCCGCGTAGAAGTGGTCGCGCTCGTACCATTCGTTGAACTCGCGCGCGAGGCCGGCGTGGGGCTCCACGTAGGCGACGACGGCCGTGCCGACGGTCACCGGCTCGGCGGCAGCCATCTCGCCTCCCGCTTCTCCGCGAACGCGCGCGGCCCCTCCTCCTGGTCGGGGTGCCCCCACATGCCCGTCAGCTCGCGTGCCCCCCGCCGGCACGCCTCGGTGAGCCCCGTCTCCAGCGCGCCCCACAGCGCCCGCTTGGTCGCGGCCATCGCCGCGGGGCTGTTGCGGGCGATCTTCTCGGCGAGCGCCTGCGCCTCCTCGCGGAGCCGCTCCGGCGGGTCGACGACCTGGCTCACCATGCCGAGCTCGTAGGCACGCGCGGCCGACATCCGCTCGTGGCGCCCGACGAACGCCATTCGCATGACCGCCTCCACCGGCATCTTCTTCATGAGCCCGATCGCCTCGATCGCCACCACCTGCCCCACCGATACGTGGGGGTCGAAGAACTGCGCGTCGCTCGCGGCGATCACGATGTCGGCGTCGGCGACCCAGTGGAACCCGCCCCCCGCACACAGTCCGTTGACGGCCGTGATGACCGGCTTCCACACGTCGTTGTGCCACGACGTGAAGTGCAGGTCCCACGACTCGACCGACTCGCGGTAGCGCTCCATCCCGATCCCGTCGGTCGCCAGCTCCTGCACGTCGACGCCGGTCTGGAACGCACGGCCCTCCCCGGTGTGGACGATCACGCGGACCTCGGGGTCGTCGTCGAGGGCCTTCCAGGCCACCTCGAACTCCTCGCGCATCAGCGCGTTCATCGCGTTGAGCTGGTCGGGCCGGTTGTTGATCAGCCAGCCGACCGGCCCGCGCCGCTCCAGCTTCAGGGTCTCCAGTCGCGGGTAGCTCACCGCTCCTCCGTCACGGGGTCTCCAACACCTGCCACAGCGCCCGTTTGGTCGCCGCGAGCCGCTCCGGCGGGTGCCGGGCGATCTTCTCGCCCAGTGCCTGCGCCTCGGCGCGCAGCCGCTCGGGCGGGTCGACGACCTGGCTGACGATGCCGAGCTGGTACGCGCGCGCCGCGTCCATCCGTTCGTGGGCGCCGGCGAGCGCCATGCGCAGCACCGGCTCCATCGGCGACTTCTTCGCGAGCGCGATCGTCTCGTAGACGCTCGCCTGCCCGACCGACACGTGCGGGTCGAGGAAGGTCGCGTCGCTCGCGGCGATGACGACGTCGGCGTCGGCGACGAAGTGCAGCCCGCCGCCCGCGCACACGCCGTTGACCGCCGCGATCACCGGCTTCCACACCTCGTTGTGCCAGGCCGTGAGGCGCAGCGTGAAGTCGCGGGTGCGGCGCGCCTGCTCTCGCAGCGCGTCCCGGTCGCGGCTGAGCTGGACGACGTCGAGGCCGGTCTGGAACGCGCGCCCCGCGCCGGTGTTGACGACGACCCGAACCTCGGGGTCGGCGTCGAGCTCCCGCCAGGCGCGCTCGAGCTCGCCCATCATGGTGGCGTCCATCGCGTTGGCCGCCTCCGGGCGGTCGAAGACGAGCCAGCCGACCGGGCCGTCCCGGCCCACCTGCAGCGTCTCGTAGGTCGCGCCCGCCATCAGCTCCGGGGGACCTCGCGCCAGGGCACGCCACGGTAGGGGTCGGGCTCGCGGGGCAGCCCGAGGACGCGTTCGCCGATGATGTTCCGGTTCACCTCCGAGGTGCCGCCCTCGATGGTGTTCGCACGGCTGCGCAGCATGCCCCGCACCTCCGGGCGCAGGCCGGGTCCGGGCCACGCGGCGCCGGCGGCGCCGAGCACGCGCACCGCGAGGAGCTGCACGCGCTGGTTCAGCTCGCCCTGGTGCACCTTGCCGACCGAGCTCTCGGGCCCGGGCGCCCGCCCGGCGCGCACCCCGGCCCGGACGCGCTGGTTGGTCCAGTCGCGGATGCGCTCCTCCGCGTAGCAGCGGGCGAGCTCCTGGCGGATCGCCGGGTCGGTGTTCGCACCGGTGTGCCGGGCGAGCTCGATGACGTGCTCGACGCCGCGACCGCCGATGCGGTCGACGCCGCCCGACCCCGCGCCCGACACCATCTGGCGCTCGCCCGAGAGCGTCGCGTTCGCGACCCTCCACCCCTCCCCCACCCCGCCGACCCGGTGGGTGTCGGGGACCACCGCGCGGTCCAGGAACACCTCGTTGAAGTCGACGTCGCCCGTGAGGTGGCGCAGCGGTCGCACCTCGACGCCGGGCTGGTGGAGGTCGAGCAGGAAGTAGGTGATCCCCTCCCGCTTGGGGACGTCGGGATCCGTCCGCGCGAGGAGCACCGCGAAGTCGGCGACGTGCGCCCACGTCGACCACACCTTCTGACCGGTGACGAGCCAGCGGTCGCCGTCGCGCTCCGCACGCGTCGCGAGCGACGCGAGGTCCGAACCCGCCCCCGGCTCGCTGAAGAGCTGGCACCACACCTCCTCGTTGCGCACGATCGGTGGCAGGAAGCGCAGGCGTTGCTCCTCGGTGCCGTGCGCGAACAGCGCCGGCGCCGCGAGGTTGAGCCCGAGCGGGTTGAGGCGCCCGAGGTGGAACGGCGCGAGCTCCCGCTCGATCGCGCGCGCGGCCGCGACCGGGAGGTCGAGGCCGCCGTAGGCGACGGGCCAGGTCGGAACGACGAGGCCCGAGGCGGCGAAGACCGGGTACCACTCCTCGTAGGCGGCGCGGGGGCGGACCTCCCGCACCGCGGCGGGCCCGCCGGCGCGGCCCGCCTCGAGCCACGGGCGGGGCAGGTGCTCCTCCAGCCACGCCCGCACCGCGGCGACCACCTCGTCGAGGGGGGTGGAGCGGTCGACCGCGAGGCGGGCCGGGTCCGCGGGGCGGGTCATCGGCCCTCGAAGCGCGGCGCGCGCCTCTCGACGAACGCCGCCATGCCCTCGCGGAAGTCGGCGGTGCGCGACGACAGCTCCAACGCGAACGCCTCGTGCGCGAGGTGCTGGTCGAGCGGCACCCCGGCACCGTGGTGGAGCAGCCACTTGGTGAGCCCGAGCGCGACGGTGGGGCCCTGCGCGAGCTGCGCGACGAGCGCGTCGACCGCGCCGTCGAGCTCCGCGGCGTCGACCGCGGCGTGGATCGCGCCCCATTCGACGGCCTCCTCGCCCGACAGCTCGCGTCCGAGCAGCAGCAGCTCGCGGGCGCGCACGTCGCCGACGCGACGCGGCAACAGCCACGTCGCGCCGCTGTCGGGGGTGAAGCCCCGACGCGCGAACGGCTCCCAGAAGCGTGCGTCGCGCGCCGCGACCGTGAAGTCGGCCGCGAGCGCGAGCTGGAAGCCGATGCCCGCGGCCCATCCCCGCACCTTGCACACGACGGGCACCTGCACGCCGCACACGAGCGGGAGGAGCCGGTGGGCCTGCACCGGGAGCCGGCGCTGGATGCTGCCGGTGCGCGGCCGCGCGTCCGGGTCGGCGTTGCGGGCGACGACGTCGGCCCCGGCACAGAAGTGCTCGCCCGCCCCCTCGAGGAGCACGACGCGCACGGCCTCGTCGGTGGCGGCCGCCTCGAGGGCGTCGACGAGCCCGATCATCATCGCCTCGGAGACGGCGTTGCGCTTGGCGGGCCGGTCGAGGCGCAGGCGCAGCACCCCGCCCTCGAGCCCGACGGCGAGCCCGTCGACCGCGGGGTAGCCGGGCGGCGGCGCCGTCATCGCCGGGAGAACTCCGCGGAGATCGCCGCGAGCGCGCCCTGCAGGTCGGTCGCGCCACCGGGCGGGTCGGGCAGCCGTACGGGGCCGTGCTCGCGGCTGGGCAGCAGGATCGTGGCGCGGCCCGGCGTCGTCACCTCGTCCCGCTGGTTGCGGGCCTCCAGCTCCAGGTCGACCGCGGGCCGCGCGCCGGCCGCGAGGTACCTGCGGGTGACGCGGCCCCGCAGCCACTGCGTGTCGCCGACGTAGTTGAAGCGACGGAACTCGCAGTCGAGCTTCCAGAGCCACGCGTCGTCACCCATCCAGTCGGTGCACAGGTGGATCAGCCACGTCTCGCGCATCCGTCCGTAGTCGTAGGTGGTCGGGTTGCCGGCGCGGCGGGCGAACTCCGGGTCCCAGTGGACGCGCTGCATCACGTCGGGCACGTTGAGCTCGTCGCGGTGGAAGAACCGCGGGATCCGTTTGCGGTTCCGGTAGCCGAGCCGCAGGGGCTTGACGCCGTACAGGCCCATCCCCATGCCCGCGTGCCAGCAGATCATGTCGGTGACCGTGAGCGGCCCCTTGACCATCGGGCCGACCTCGTCACCCTCCTCCACGTCCTCCCACCAGCGCGGCTCGCCGCCCCGCGCCCGCTCGCGCTCGTACTGGGCCTCGATCTGCGCGATCTCCTCGTCGGTGTAGGGACGCAGCTCGACCGAGTCGTACTTCTTGCGCTCCCGGGCCTTCTCGCGCTCGGTGCGCACCATGAGCCGGTACTGGCCCGACAGGATCGTCCCCGTCTCGTCGCGGAACACCTGCGCCGTCCACTCGTGGACCGTCCGCCCGGCGAACTCGCCCTCCTTCTCGAGCACGGCGACGAGCGCGTTGCGCCGGAACGTGCGCCGCAGCGGGTACAGCGGCGCCCACCACTCGCGGGCGCTCGCGGCGTAGAACGCGTGCACGCCGCGCAGCGGGTCGCCCTTCATCAGGTCGCGGTGCTCGGGCGCGACCTCGGGCACCTCGTCCTCCCCGATCAGGGTGTCGCCGCCGACGAGCGGGGGCGGCGCGATCGGCGCGCCCCAGCGCGTGCGCGGGCCGTACGCGGGGTCGCACCACAGCGGGTTGTCGTCGCCGTAGGCGTGGGCGACGTTGCGGAACGTGTCGACCGTCGGCAGCGTGTAGTACGGCGGCTGGGGGTGCGGTTCCGGGATCCCGATGCGCGCGCGCAGGCGCGCGACGCCCTCGTCGGTGATCCGTCCGGCCTCGGCCACGCTGCATAACATATACAGCACCGCGGACCGGCCGCGCCGCGGCGAGCGGACGCGCGACGGACGCGCGCCGACCGAGCGGATCGGTCCCGCGACCGGCGCGCCCTCGGACGGACCGGACGAGCGGGCGGCGGCGCCGGGCGCCGGGACGGCGCGCCGGACGCGCGCCGGACGCGGGCCGTCGACCGGTTCGGGCGTCAGCCCTCGAAGGGGCCGCGCCCCATCTGCTCGCGCACGGTGACGACCGGGGGGTTCGTGAGCGTCCGGCGCTGCCAGTTGGCGCCGTCGACGACGAGCGTGTGCCCCGACACGAACCGCGCGTAGGGCGACGCGAGGAACGTCGCCGCCCAGCCGAGCTCGCGCAGCCGGCCGACGCGCAGCGCCGGCTGGCACACGTCCTTGTCGGAGGTGCGCGCCAGGTTGCCCTTGATGTCCTCGGTCATGTCGTCGTGCGGGAACAGGCCGGGCACGAGCCCGTTGACCTGGATGCCGTAGGGGGCCCACTCGACCGCGAGCGTCTCGACCATGTTCTTCACCCCGGCCTTCGCCGCGGCGGAGTGCGCGAAGCCGGGCCCGCCGGTCCAGGCGTACGACGCGCCGACGTTGACGATCGAGCCGGGCGTGCCCGCGCGCAGGTGGCGGCGGGCGAACTCGCGCGCGCAGAAGAACGTGCCGTTGAGGGTGATGTCGACGACCGTGCGCCAGGCGTTCGGCGACATGTCCTCGGCGGGAACCGGGAAGTTGGCGGCCGCGTTGTTGACGAGCACGTCGGGCAGCGCGAGCTCCCGCTCGCACGCGTCGAACGCGGCCGCGACCTGCTCGGGATCGCGGATGTCGCACGGTGCGCTCGCCACGCGGGCGCCGAGCGCCCGGATCGCCTCCTCGCCCGCCGCGAGGTGCTCGGCCTTGCGGCTCGCGACGAAGACCGCCGCGCCGAGGCGCGCGAACTCGACGGCGATCGCCCGGCCGAGGCCGGTGCCGCCGCCGGTGACGAACACGGTCGACCCCTCGTAGGTGCCGGCGGGCAGTGCATGGGCACCGAGCGGCGGCGGCTCGGGCAGTCCCGTGGTGCGCATCGTGACGTCAGCTCCCGGTGTATCGGGCCGGGCGGTCCTCCGCCCGGGCGGCGCGGAACTCGGCGAAGTCGTCGGACTTGTTGACGAACGTCTGGGCGATCAGCTCCTCGGCCATCGAGGAGCGCACCTCGGGCTCGCTCAGGTGGCGCAGCACCCGGCGGGCCATCTTCACGGTGACGAACGGCGCGGCCGCGATCCGCTCCGCCATCTCGCGCACGGTTGCGTCGAGCTCGTCGCGCGCGACGACCCGCGAGACGACGCCGTGGCCGAGCGCCTCGGCGGCGGTCATGACGCGCCCGGTGAGCACCATGTCGGCGGCGACGCCGTGGCCGCAGATCTGGAACAGCCGGGCGACCCCGCCGGTGTCGGGGATCACCCCGTGCCCGACCTCGGGCAGCATGAAGCGCGCGTCGTCGCTCGCGACCCGGATGTCGCACAGCAGCGCCCGCTGGAACGACGCACCGATCGCCCAGCCCTGCATCGCCACGAGGATCGGCACGTCGAGGTCGAGGATCCGCTGGATGCCCCGGTGACCCCGGGTCATCAGCTCGTGGTGGGTCATCCCCGCGCCGGCGCCGCCGATCGCGCCGACGTCCCGGCCCGACGAGAACGACTTGCCCTCGCCGCGCCAGATCACGGCCCGCACGTCGCGGTTCTCGCCGATCTCGGCGAGGATCTCGAACAGCCGCTGGTCCATCGCGTCGTCGAAGGCGTTCGCCTTGGCGGGGTTGGCGTTCGTGATCGTCGCGATCGGCCCGTCGAGGTCGAGTCGGACCCGTGTCTCCATCGTCACTCCCGTTCCGGGCGTGCGGCCCGCCGTCCGGTGCCAATACGTTGTATACACGTGACCGACGCGACGCTGCCCACCACGATCCCCGGGGTCCTCGACCGGGCCGCCCGCGAGTTCACCGGCGTCGAGGCGCTGGTCGACGAGCGCTCGCGGCTCGGCTTCGGCGAGCTGCGCGACGCCGCCCGACAGGTCGCGGGCGCGCTGGTCGCGACGGGTGTCGAGAAGGGCGACCGCGTCGCCATCTGGGCCCCGAACACGACGGAATGGGTCGTCGCCGCGCTCGGCGTGTACTGCGCGGGCGCCGTGATCGTGCCGCTCAACACCCGCTTCAAGGGACGGGAGGCCGCCTACGTGCTCGACAGGGCCGGCGCCCGGCTGCTGTTCACCGTCACCGACTTCCTCGACACCGACTACGTCGCGCTGCTCGCCGGCGCGGACCCGGTCCCGTCCCTCGGGACGACGGTCGTGCTGCGCGGCACGGTGCCCGCCGGCGCGCTCGGCTGGGACGAGTTCCTCGCCCGGGCCGGCGACGTGCCCGCGGCGGAGGTCGACGCCCGGGTCGGCGCGCTCGGCGGCGACGACCTCTCCGACGTGATGTTCACCTCGGGCACCACCGGCCTGCCGAAGGGCGCGATGCTCACCCACGGGGCGAGCGTGCGGGCCTACGACGCCTGGTCGACCGTGGTCGGGCTGCGCCGGGGCGACCGCTATCTGTGCGTCAACCCGTTCTTCCACGGCTTCGGCCTCAAGGCCGGCATCCTCGCGAGCCTGATCAAGGGCGCGACGATCGTCCCCCACGGCGTGTTCGACGTCGACGCCGTCATGCGGCGCGTCGTCGAGGAGCGCATCACGATGCTGCCGGGGCCGCCGACCGTCTACCAGTCGATCCTCGACCACCCGCGCGCGTCGGAGTTCGACCTGTCGACGCTGCGCCTGGGCGTCACGGGCGCGGCCAGCGTGCCCGTCGAGCTGATCCGCCGCATCCGCTCCGAGCTGCGCTTCGACACCATCGTCACCGGCTACGGGCTCACCGAGGCGACCGGCATCGCGACGATGTGCCGCCACGACGACGACCCCGAGATCATCGCGACCACGGCGGGGCGGGCGATCCCCGGCGTCGAGGTGCTCGTCGTCGACGACGAGGGCAAGGAGGTTCCCCGCGGCGAGCCCGGGGAGGTCGTCGTGCGCGGCTACAACGTGATGCGCGGCTACCTCGACGACCCCGAGGCGACCGCCGAGGCGATCGACGCGCAGGGGTGGCTGCACACGGGCGACATCGGGGTGATGGACGACGCCGGCAACCTGCGCATCACCGACCGCAAGAAGGACATGTTCATCGTCGGCGGCTTCAATGCGTACCCCGCGGAGATCGAGAACATCATCTCCGCGCACCCGGCGGTGAGCCAGGTCGCGGTCGTCGGGATCCCCGACCGCCGGATGGGCGAGGTGGGCTGCGCGTTCGTCGTGCTGCGGCCCGGCAAGCAGCTCGACGCCGACGGGCTGATCGCCTGGTGCCGCGAGAACATGGCGAATTACAAGGTGCCGCGCCGCGTCGAGATCGTCGACGCCCTGCCGGTGAACGCGGCGGGCAAGGTCGTGAAGTACGAGCTGCGCGCCCGCGTCACCACCTGAGCGGCCGACCCGCGCGCGTCCGGCGGGTCAGACCGTCCAGCGGTAGTGCTCGTCGGGCCAGTAGACGACGGCGTCCTCCTTCAGCTTCGCCATCTCGTCGTCGGAGTAGCCGAGCCACGCCAGGATCTCGCGGGTGTGCTCACCGACACGCGGCGTCGGGCCGCGGATCTCGCCGGGCGTCTCGGAGAAGTCGACCAGGTTCCCGAACTGGCGCATCCGGCCGAGGACGGGCTGCTCGTACTCGACGACGAGGCCGAGCCGCTCGTTGTCGGCGTCGAACAGCACGCGCTCGCCCGCCTTGGTCTCGATCGGGATCTCGTTGGGGACACCGTGCTCGTCGAGCAGGCGCGTCCAGACGATCGACGTGCGGGTCGCGAACGCCGGCGCGAGCAGCGCCTCGAGCTGCTGGCGGTGCTCGGCCCGCGCCGCGGGGGTCGCGAAGCGCTCGTCGTCGGCCAGCTCGGGGAGGCCGAGCGCCGCACACAGGCCGCGCCAGTGCTCCGGCTTCACCGCGCAGATCTGGATCCAGTCGTCCTGCGTCCGGTAGAGGCGGTAGCAGGCGTCGATGCCGCACTGGTCGGCGTCGAGGCGCGGCCGCGGCGACGCCTCGCCACCGACGAGCATCGCGTCCGACGACAGGAGCGCCGCGGCGTCGAGCAGCGACGTCCACAGCTCCTGGCCCTCGCCCGTGCGCCGCTGGTGGTACAGGGCCGCGAGGCAGCCGACGATCGACAGCATCGCGTTCGCCGTGTCGGTCATCCCGAAGCGCAGGTACAGGGGCGTGTTGCCCGCGTGGACCGGACCGGCCTCGTACTCGATCCCTGCAGCGGCCTGGAACAGCGGGTCGAGGCCGCCGAAGTGCGACTGGGGCCCGTCGAGCCCGTACGCGTACGTGTTGCAGTACACGATGTCGGGCTTGACGGCCTTGCAGTGCTCGTAGCCGATGCCGAGCCGGTCGGCGACGCCCTTGGTCATGTTGTGGTGGACGATGTCGGCGCGTGCCACGAGCTCGAGCGCGATCCGCTTCCCGGCCTCGCTCTTCAGGTCGAGCGCGATGTCGCGCTTGCCCCGGGTCGCGCCGCAGAACGGCTGGTTCACCATGCGCATGCCGTCGCCGGCGATCGGCTCGACCTTGATGACGTCGGCGCCGAGGTCGCCCAGGATCATCGGCCCGAACGGCCCGGCGAGGTACTGGCCGAAGTCGATCAGCACGACGCCCTCGAGCGCCCGCATCAGCGCACCTCCGTGAACTCGGCGATCTGCTCGGGGGTGCAGCCGACCTCACCCCACACCTGCGCGTTGTGCTCGCCCAGCCGTGGCCGCGGTCCGCGCAGTGCCGCCGGCGTCCGCCCGAAGTGCAGCGGCACGCCGACCTGCGTGGTCGTGCCGCGCTCGGGGTCCTCGACCGTCGCGATCATCCCGTTCGCGACGAGCTGCGGGTTGGGCGAGCCGGTCGCGCCGAGCGCCTCCTCCATCGGGACGATCGCCTCGATCGCGTGGTTGTTCGCGCGGAACTCCTCGATGAGGCGGTCGCGCTCGGCCGCCTTGTACGCGGCACGCCGCATCGGCGTGATCCGGGCCCGCTCCTCGGGCGACAGCAGCGGGAACCGCGACGGGTCGCTCGCCTCGAACGGCAGGCCGAGGATCTCGTCCTGGCCCTTGACCGGCGCCAGCCCGCTCATGATCGAGGTGTGCACCCACCGGCCGCCGGCGACCTCGTAGATCAGCTCCTGGTGCACCCCGGGCGGGTACGACTTGACCATCCCCCCGAAGAACGCGGACGTCGCGTTCGGCGCCCACGTCCAGATCTGCGTGGTGAACAGGAGCGCCCCCTGGAACAGCGACGTGCGGACGTGCTGGCCCCGGCCCGTGCGCTCGCGGGCGACGAGCGCGGCGAGGATCCCCGACGGCAGCAGGAACATCGCGGCCATGCTCGGCAGCGGGAGGTGGAGGAAGATCGGCCCGAAGCGCCAGCCGGGCTGCTCCCACTGCTGGCCGCTGCTCGCCTGCACGAGCGCGTCGTAGCCCGGCCGGTGCGCGAGGCGGTGCCCTTCCGGGTAGGCGGGGCACGACGCGTAGACGAGCCGCGGGTTGCGGGCGTGGAGCGCCTCGAAGCCGATGCCGAGCCGGTCGGTGACCCCGGGGCGGAACGTCTCGACCAGCACGTCGGCCGTGTCGGCGAGGCGGCGGAACGCGTCGAGGCCCCCGGGGTGCTTCAGGTCCACGGTCACCGAGCGCTTCGAGCGGTCCCACACCGCGTACCCCTGGTAGTCGCGGAACGGGCAACCGCCGGGCGGCTCGACCTTGATGACGTCGGCCCCCTGCTCGGCCAGGAGCTGCACACCGAGCGCCCCCGCGATCCCCCAGGACAGGTCGAGGACGCGCACGCCTTCCAACGGTCCGGCCATGGCGCGCATCATCGCCCACTGCTGACACGCGTGTCACGTCATGCAGCGGTCCGGTCCGGCCCGTGGGAGGATGCGGCCCGCATGTGCGGCTGCCTCGTCGTGCTCCTGGGGACCGCGTTCCCGCGGATCGCGGTCGTGCTCACCTGGATCTTCACCGACCGGCTCGGGCGCGCGTTCGACGACTGGTGGCTGCCGTTGCTCGGCTTCGTGTTCCTCCCCTACACGACGTTCTTCTGGGTCGTCGCGTACGCGCCGCTCGCCGGCGTGACCGGCCTGGGCTGGTTCGTCGTCACCGCCGGGTTCCTCATGGACCTGGGCGCGCTGTCCGGCGCGTCCGGCTACGGACGGCGGCGCGTGGCCCGGCCCGGGGGGTGCTGACGGCCGCCCCGTTCCCGTCCCGGTCCGGCGCGGCCGTCACGGGCGCAGCGGGTGCTCCTCGAAGAACGCCCACATCTCCTCGTTCGCGCTGATCGAGGAGGTCGTCGGCCCGATCACGGCCTCGATGCTGCGCGAGAACTCGCTGCCCGGCCACGAGTGGCCGCCGCCCTCGACGCGGTACAGCACGACCTCGGCACCCGGCGGGCAGTCCCACGCGAGGCGGGTGACGTCGCTCGCGACCTGCTCCTCGGCCGGTTCACCCGCCGCGCAGCCGTTGCGCTCCGCCCACGCCGCGGTGGTCTCGGGCACCGACGGGCCCTGCGCCTCGCGCGGCGGCACCTCACCCGCCTCGACGAGATCGCGCAGCGTCCGCCCGGAGCCGTCGGGCGCGGGCAGGTCGAGCGCCGCCTCGCCGAGCGAGCCGTCGTAGGTCACGAAGCCGTCGGCCGTGCCGTGGAACGCGACCACCGGCACCGCGCGCGCCGGGTCGCACCCCTCGATCGCGCGGATCCCCGCGACCGGTGCGACCGCGGCGACGCGGTCCGCGTACGCGCACGCGACCGCGGAGGTCATGAAGGCGCCGTTCGACAGGCCGGTCACGTACACGCGGTTCGTGTCGACGCACAGCGTGCGCCCGATCTCCGCGAGCAGGTCCCCGAAGAAGGCGAGGTCGGCGGACCCGGTCTGCACGTCCCAGCGCGGCACCGCGCCGAGCCCCTGCGGCGTGATCGTGACGAAGCCCTGCTCGTCCCCGTAGGGCCCGAGGCCGCTCATCAGCACGTGCACGGCCGCGCCCTCCGCGTAGCCGTGGAAGTCGACCACGACCGGCACCGGCGTCGTGCCGTCGTGGGCGGGCGGCACGTGGCGCACGTAGGTGCGCTCGACGCCGCCCGAGGTGGTGGTCACGGTCGATTCGCCCGGGGGCGGCGCCGTCGCGCCGCCGCAGCCCCCCGACGGCGCGGCCCCGACCTCGGTGGCGGGCACCGTCGTGGTGGTCGCGGGCGCGGCCGTCGAGGTGCCGGGCTCGGGGTCGCCGGCCGCGCCGTCGTCCCCCGAGCACGCGGCGAGCGCGCCGAGCGCGGCGGCCACGGCGGCGATCCGGCGCCACGGATCGGTCCGGTCGGCCATGTCGCACCTCCGTGCGGAGTGCCGCCCGCGTCGTCGCGGGCGGCCCGTGGTTCCGCAGACCCTAGGCGGGCGGCGCGTCCGGGGGCCCGAGGGGTGCGCTGCCCCACCGGGTCGAAGTAGCGTTCGGAGCGCAGAACGACGGTTCAGACACGCCGGAGGTGGCGATGAACGTCGAGGACATGATCTTCATCAGCGTCGACGACCACGTGGTCGAGCCGCCGCACCTCTTCGACGGCCGCCTCCCGGCGCGCTACGCGGATCGCGCCCCCAGGGTCGTGCGCACCGACGAGGGCAACGACGTGTGGACGTTCGAGGGCGCGCAGATCCCCAACATCGGGCTCAACGCGGTCGCCGGGCGCCCGAAGGAGGAGTACGGCGTCAACCCGACGGCCTTCGACGAGATGCGGCCCGGCTGCTACGACGTGCACGAGCGCGTGAAGGACATGAGCGCGGGCGGCGTGCTCGCGACGATGAACTTCCCGTCGTTCCCGTCCTTCTCGGGCCGCCTGTTCCTCAACACGAAGGACAAGGACCTCGCGCTCGCCGTCGTGCAGGCCTACAACGACTGGCACATCGACGAGTGGTGCGGCTCCTACCCGGGGCGGTTCATCCCGATGGCGCTGCCGGTGCTGTGGGACCCCGAGCTGTGCGCGCAGGAGGTGCGGCGCGTCGCCGCGAAGGGCTGCCACTCGCTGACCTTCACCGAGAACCCCGCGACGCTCGGTCTTCCCAGCTTCCACGACGACCACTGGGACCCGTTGTGGCGGGCACTCGTCGACGAGGGCACGATCCTCAACATCCACCTCGGGTCGTCGGGGCAGCTCGCGGTCACGGCGCCCAACGCCCCGATGGACGTCATGATCACGCTCCAGCCGATGAACATCTGCGCGGCGGCCGCCGACCTCGTGTGGTCGCGGGTGTTCAAGGAGTTCCCGGCGCTGAAGGTCGCGCTGTCGGAGGGCGGCACCGGGTGGATCCCGTACTTCCTCGACCGGCTCGACCGCACCTACGACATGCACCACCTGTGGACCGGGCAGGACTTCGGCGACCGGCGCCCGTCCGACGTGTTCCGCGAGCACATCCTCACCTGCTTCATCGCGGACCCGATCGGCCTGTCGCTGCGCCACGAGATCGGCATCGACAACATCTGCTGGGAGCAGGACTACCCGCACTCCGACTCGTCGTGGCCCCACGCGCCCGAGGAGCTCCACCGGGTCGCGGCCCGCTACGGGGTGCCCGACGAGGACCTGAACAAGATCACCCACGAGAACGCGATGCGCTGGTACCGCTTCGACCCGTTCGCGCACCGGCCGCGGGAGCGTTGCACCGTCGGCGCGCTGCGCGCGGAGGTCGCCGGGCACGACGTGTCGATCCGCTCGATGGACAAGGGCCGCTACGCGGGTGCGGAGCGCCCCAGCCTCGGGGAGCTCGCGCAGCGGGCGACCGCGTGAGCGGGGAGCGGCCGCGCCGGCCGGCGCCGGCGGGGGCACCCGGGCCGCGTGAGGCGCGGCGGCGGCTGCGCGAGGAGCTCGGTCGCGCCCAGATCCTCGACGCCGCGGAGGAGGTGTTCGCGCGCAAGGGCTTCCACGACGCGACCGTGAAGGAGATCGCGGCCGCCGCCGAGTTCTCGGTCGGCGGCGTGTACTCGTTCTTCGCCGACAAGGACGACCTGTTCGTGCAGATCTACCTGCGGCGCGGCGCGGAGTTCATGGAGGGGATGCGCGCGGTCGTCGGCGACGGTTCCTCGCCGCGTGCCACCCTGCACCGGCTCGTCGACCACCAGGTCGACTTCTTCCGCGAGCACGCCAACTTCGGGCGGCTCTTCCTGCGGGCGACGGGGGTCACGCTCGGCGCGCTCGAGTCCCGCATCGACCAGGCGGTGAGCGACAACTTCACGGAGGCCATGACGCTGCAGGCGAAGCTGTTCCGCGCCGGCCAGGACGCGGGAGAGCTGCGCGACGGCGACCCGGAGGTGCTCGCGCGGCTGTTCAGCGGGATCGTGTCGGCCTACCAGGCGACCGACCCGCTGGTGGTCGGCGACGGGCGGGAGGAGCGCATGACGCGCGCCGAGCTCCACGAGATCGTCGACGCCGCGTTCGGCCGCTGAGCCGTCCGCCCCGTCCCGGCACCCCACCCGGGCCGGGCCGGCGGGGCACCGGGCCCCTCGCCGTCACACGGCGCGGTTGGAGGGCCATTCGGGGCGGTAGTACCCGTCGAAGCGCAGCTCGCCGCCGCGCAGCTCGCGGATCGTGAGGAAGTCGCCCTTGTAGCCCTTGTGGTCGCCGGGGCCGAACTGGATGTAGCACGACGGCCCGCCGTTCGTCGCGGGCATCCAGCGGATCCGGTCGAGCCCGTCGCGCACCTCGCGCGGGATCGGGATCTTCGCGTTCGCGATGCCGTGGATCGCGGCGCGGGCCGTGTCGTACGCGAGCGCGACGACGACGTTGCGGGTCTTGCGACCGAAGCGCTTCTCGAAGCGGCGGACCATCGCCTCGTAGTTCGGGTTCTGGCCGTCCTCGCCGAGCTGGTCGACGCCGTGCCAGCCCTCGAGGCCCTCGGCCCACTTGTTCGAGTTCGAGTAGAACATGAACGCGGTGCCCATCACGCGCGGCGGGTCCCCAGTCGAGGGCCCGGAAGGCCTCCGCGAAGTGGAACGTCGCGTACCCGTACCCGCCGTAGTAGATGCCCTCGGTGCCCATGTCGCGCATCTCGGCGAGGTGCTCCTTCAGGTTGCGCGGGTTGGGCTCGAGCTTCACCTCGCGGGTGATCGTGAGGCCGAGGCGGATCGCCTCGTCGCGGAAGAAGTCCGCGTAGTCGCGGCCCGAGGAGCCGACCTCCCAGAACATCCCGACCTTCTTCAGGCCGCGCTGCCACAGCCAATTCGCGCACATCACGCCCTCGGTCGGGATGTCGCCGTTCGCGACCGTGTAGCAGTAGTCGCTCGCGAACCGGTGCGCGCCGGTCCAGCCGATCACGGGGACGCCGACGGCGTCCGCGTGCGGCTGCAACGTGAGGCAGTTGTCGGAGATCATCGGGCCGAGGATCACGACACAGCCCTGCTCGACGAGCCAGTCGTATCCCGCGATCACCTTGCGGTAATTCTCCCGCGGCAGGCCGCGCGCGTCGCAGGTCACGATCGCGACGGGACTGCGGCCCCACACCCCCTCGTTGAGGGCGTCCTCGAGTGCGAGGATCGTCGGGTCGATCCAGTCGGCGAGGAGCTGGCCGAGGTCCATGTCGATCAGGATCCCGATCTTCACCGGCTCGAACGGGTCGCCCTGGGTCTGCAGGCCCCGCGTCGGCGGGTACACGACGATCTCCGCGACCGCCTTCTCGCCCACGGCCCCACCGCCCTCGTACCACGCCCGCCCCTCGCCGCCGGCGGCCTCGAGGTAGGAGCTCGTCCCGAACGGGACGGTGCACACGGCCCGGTCGGGCCGGGCGATCCCGTGGTCGACCGGCGGCGGGAACATGCGCTCGGCGTAGCGGTGCTGCTCGGCCATCGAGGACCTCCCGGGGTCTGAACCGTCGCTCGGTGGGCGAACTCTACGTTCACACCGGCGGTGGCGCACGTGGGAGCATGCCGGGATGGACTCGCTGCAACGGCTGGAGATCGTCGAGGCGGTGAAGGGCGTGAAGGCGCGCTACTTCCGCCACATCGATCGCAAGGAGTGGGACCGGCTCGCCGAGTGCTTCGTGGCCGACGTGGAGGTCGACGTGAGCGACGACCTCGCGCGCACCGGCCTCGACCCCGCCGACGGGCGCGTCCGCGGGCGCGACCGGTTCGTGCGCGTCGTCGCGTCCTTCCTCGAAGGGGTGACGACCGTGCACCACGGGCACATGCCCGAGATCGAGGTCGTCGACGACACGACCGCGCGCGGCACCTGGGCGATGTACGACCGGCTCGAGTTCCCCGACGGGCGGGTGCAGTGCGGCGCCGGGCACTACGAGGAGGAGTACCGCCTCGACGCGGGCGCGTGGCGCATCGCGCGCCTGCGGCTCACGCGCCTCACGATGTGGCAGGAGGCACCGGCGTGAGGCGCCGCGCCGGCGCGGTTGCGCTCGTCACGGTGGTCGCGCTGGCCGGCGCGGCGTGCTCGGGCGGTGACGGCACGGACGCGGGCACCGGCGGCGGCCCCGGCACCGGGCGCCCGGCGACGACCACCACGGCCGCGCCGCCGGGCGCGCCGCCCGAGTACGTTGCGCACCCCGGCGACTGGGTGCTGCCCGGCGCCGACTACGACAACACGCGCCGAGCGCCGGCGTCGCGGATCACGTCGGAGAACGTCGACCGGCTCCAACCGGCGTGGGAGGCCGAGGTGGGCGGCGCACTGTCGACGGTGCCGCTGATCGTCGGCGACACCGTGTACGTGCAGGACGGCAGCACGGCGATCCACGCGTTCGACCGCGCGACCGGCGCCACGCGGTGGACCGCGCCGGGCACGGGCTTCAGCATCGGGCCGTTCGGCGTCGCGGTCGCCGACGGCCGGGTCTTCGGCGTCCACGGCTCCGACGGCATCCGCGCCGTCGACGCCGGGACCGGCGAGGAGCTGTGGACCCGCCGGATCACGGCGACGCCGACCGGCGGGGTCGACATCCAACCGCTCGTGTACGGCGACCTCGTGCTCGTGAGCACCGTGCCGGTCAGCGTCGGCGGCATCTACGCGGGCGGCGACCGGGGGATCCTCCACGCGCTCGACGCCGCGACCGGGCAGGACCGCTGGACGTTCGACACGGTGGACTCGCCGGACGTGTGGGGCAACCCGCGGGTCAACTCGGGCGGCGGGGCGTGGTACCCGCCGGCGGTCGACCCGGGCCGCGGCGTCGTCCACTGGGGCGTCGCCAACCCGGCCCCGTTCCCCGGAACCCCCGAGTTCCCCAACGGATCGAGCCGACCCGGGGACAACCTGTACACGAACTCGGTCCTCACCCTCGGCATCGAGGACGGCGCGCTGCGCTGGTACCACCAGGTGCACCCGCACGACCTGTTCGACCGCGACCTCGTGCACACGATGATCGTGCGCGACGCCGAGCGGGGCGACACGGTGATCGGCACCGGCAAGGGCGGGGTGGTCGTCGGCCTCGACCCGCGCACCGGCGAGCGGCGTTGGCGTACGGAGGTCGGCGTGCACCGCAACGACGACCTCACCCGGCTCGAGGGGCCGACCGAGGTCGCGCCCGGCACCTACGGCGGCGTGCTCACCCCTCCGGCGACCGCGGACGGGGTCGTGTACGTCGCGACGGTCGACTCGCCGGTCGAGCTGAGGCCCGACGAGACCGCGTACTTCGGCGCGCCGATGGGCGTGAACGACGGCGAGGTGACGGCGATCGACGCCGCCACCGGCGACGTGCTCTGGGAGGCCGACGTGCCGGGCGACCCGCTCGGCGGCGTCGCGGTCGTGAACGACCTGCTGTTCACCGCGCTGCTGGACGGCACGGTGCTCGCGCTCGACCGCGACGACGGCGCGATCGTGTGGCGCACCACGGCGCCGGGCGGGATCAACGGCTGGATGACCGCGGCGGACGACCTGCTCGTGGTCCCGGCCGGCAACGCCACCCCGCCCCGCCTCGTCGCGTACCGCCTCCCGCCCGGCGACGGGAGCGGGTAGGCGCGCGGCCCCGCCCGTCCGCGCCCGGGCGTCGCGCGGTCACGGGCGCACGATCACGTTGCCGCGCTTGCGGCCGGAATCGACCCGGCGGTGCGCGTCCACGATGCCGTCGAGGCCGGAGGCGTGGTCGTGCACGACGGCCAGGGTGCCGGTTGCCACCAGCCCGAGGAGGAGCTCGTAGTCGGCGACCCGCTCGGGTGCCGATCCGGCGACGACGTCGCCGCGCGCACGGATCGTCTCCCCGAGGCCCGCGGCGGCGAGGACCAGCACCCCGTGATCGGCGAGCAGCCGCCGCCCCGTCCGGATCGTCAGGTTGCCGACGCAGTCGAGCACCACGTCGAAGCGCGCGTCGGTGGCCGTGACGTCGGAGACGGTGTGGTCGATCACGTGGCTCGCGCCGAGCCGCTCCACCAGCCCGGCGTTCGGGGCGCTCGTCACGGCGGTGACCGTCGCGCCGAAGTGCACCGCGAGCTGAACGGCATTCGTGCCGACCGCGCCGGAGGCGCCGTTGACGAGCACCGAGGCGCCCGGGGCGACCGGCGCCCGGTCCCGCAGGAAGTGCAGCGCCGCCGTGCCGCCGAAGAGCACGCCGGCGGCGTCGTCCGCGCCCACCCCGGCCGGGACGCGCGCGACGCGGTCGGCGCGCACGGCGACGTACTCGGCGTGCGTCCCGAGTCGCGAGCCCGTCATCCCGCACACCGCGTCGCCGGGCGCGAGGTGGCCGACGCCGGCGCCGGCGGTCTCGACGAACCCGGCGAAGGTGCCGCCGAGGACGCGCCGGCGCGGGCGCGTGACCCCGAACGCGAGCCGCGCCGGGAGCGCGAAGCCGGGCGGGAACCGCGCCGCGCGGATGCGCGCGTCCGCGGCGCTGACCGCGGCCGCCGCCACGCGCACCAGGACCTCGCCCCTGCGCACGCGGGGTCGCGCGACCTCGGCGACACGAACCACCTCCGGCGGGCCGTAGCGGTCGACGACGGCCGCCCTCATCACGTCTGTCGCCCCGCGCGCCAACGTCGCCCCCCGGTTCGCGGCCTGCGCCGGCGTCCGCCGGCGCCGCCATGGTGGGCCGCCGGGCGCCCGGCAGGGGAATCGCCGGGCGTTGCCGGCCGCCCGAGCGACGGCTAGATTTTGTGAGCGCGTATCCGAACTTGATTCGGGAGTTCGGGGCGCGCCGGCCGAGGACGCCAGGAGGTCGAGATGGCGATCACGGAGTCGCGCGGGCCCGCCGCGCCCGCCCCGCCGGTGTCGGCGCCCGTCCCGCCCGGGCTGCCCATGCCGGCCGACAAGGAGATCACGCTCGACCCCGCCCGCCGCACGGTCGTGCGCCGCACCCGCGGCCGGCGGTTCCCGTTCCCGATCCCCAACGGGTGGTTCATCGTCTCGCCGTCCGACGCGCTGCGCCCCGGCGAGGTGCTCCCTGTCTACTACTTCGGGCGCGAGCTGGCCCTGTTCCGCACCGGGTCCGGCGCGGCCCGCCTGGTCGACGCGTACTGCGCGCACCTCGGCGCGAACCTCGCGGTGGGCGGGCGCGTCGACGGCGAGGGCATCCGCTGCCCCTTCCACGGCTGGTGCTACGACGGCGGCAGCGGCCGCTGCACCGACATCCCCTACACCGACTCGCCCAAGGTGCCGAGCCGGGCCCGGGTGCGCGCGTTCCCCACCGTCGAGCGCAACCGGATGGTGTGGGCGTGGCACCACCTCGAGGGCGGTGAACCGTTCTACGAGGTGCCCGAGGTGCCCGAGTTCTCCGATCCCGAGTGGTCGGAGCCCTACACGCGGGACTTCGTCATCGCGACGTGCTGCCAGGAGATGGCCGAGAACAACCACGACTTCGCACACTTCCAGTACGTGCACGGCACGCCCGACATCCCGTGGGACACCGAGCAGTTCGTGACCGACCAGCCGTACAAGCGCACGGAGGCCGGTGGTGGCACGTTCGTGCGCGAGTCGTTCGGCCTCGGCCTCGGCGTGCTGCGCACACCCGGCGCGTTCACCTTCTTGTCGTCGACGACCCCGATCGACGAGGAGCACGTGCACGTGCGCTGGAGCTGGGTGACGCCACGGTCGCTCGGCCCCGACGCCGCCCGCGACATCGGCGACCGCTTCCTCGCGGGCGTGAGCCAGGACATCCCGATCTGGGAGAACAAGCGCTTCGTCGAGCGCCCCGTGCTCACCAAGGAGGAGACGGGGATCCTCGCCCACCGCAAGTGGGCGCAGCAGTTCTACAGCGATCCCGCCAAGGCGATCGACTGACGGCGCCCTCGACGCGGCGCGCCGCGCCCGGCGGCCCCGGTACGGGCCGGGTCGTCACTCGCCGCGGCGCGCGACCTCGTAGGCGGCCCGGGCCGCGCCGTCCGGTTCGTCGGGCGCGATCCACGGGATCTCGAAGGCGACCTCGTGCAGCGTCGGGCGGAACGGGAACGGGGGCCGGTAGTCGTCGTGGACGGGCAGGCCGCGGTCGTACCCGACGGTGAGACCGGCGCCCCCGATCTGCCAGCGGAACGGGAGCCCGTGCGGCAGCGCCTGGCGCGCGACCTCCTCGCCGTCGACGAGGAGCACGCCGGTGAGCCCCTCGCGCTCGAACCGGAACCCGACCGTGTGGCGCCCGGCCCGCAGGGGCGCCGGCGCCTCGAGGCGGTGCGCGTGGCCGAACCCGTTGATCACGTGCACCGGCCGCCCGCCGACCAGGTAGCACGCGAAGCCGTTCGTCCAGTCGCCCAACGCGTACACGACGCCCTCCCCGCCGTCGTCGCCGACCTCGACGGTGGCCACGGCCGTGAACCCGTTGCCGAGCGGGGGCAGCGCGTCCTCCTGGACCGGCCCGCCGCCGGGCCGGTACACCGTGCGCCGCCGCGGCGGGTAGCGGGGCCGGAACATCGCGCGCGCCCGGCCGATGAACGTGTCGTCCAGCGGGTACACGTCGTTGCGCTCCGCCTCCCGCTCCCACGCGGCGACCAGCTCGGCGAGCCGGCCGGGGTGTCGCGCCGACACGTCGTGGGCCTCGGAGAAGTCGCTGGCGAGGTCGAACAGCAGCCAGCGGTCCTCGTCGAACGCGGTGGACCCCTCGAGGTGTTCGCGCTCCACCGCGAGCTGGCCGCCGACGTGGTCGGTCGTCGCCTTCCAGCCGTCGTGGTAGATCGCGCGGCTGCCGAGCATCTCGAAGTACTGGGTCGAACGCGGCGCGGGCGCGTCCGGGTCGTCGAAGGTCGCGCGCAGCGAGGCGCCGTCGAAGCCCATCTGCTCGACGCCGTCGACGACCGGCGCCGGCTCGACCCCGGCGACGTCGAGGATCGTCGGCGCGAGGTCGACGGCGTGGCAGAACTGGGAGCGGATCCCGCCGCGCGCGGCCGTGCCGGCCGGCCAGTGGACGACGAGCGGCGTGCGCGTCCCGCCGAGCCACGTGTAGCGCTTCCACAGGCGCAGCGGCGTGTTGCCCGCCCACGCCCAGCCCCACGCGTAGTGGTTGTAGGCGCGGGGTCCGCCGAGCTCGTCGATCGCCGCGAGGTTCTCGGCGAGGTCCTCGGGCAGGCCGTGCGCGAACCGGTGCTCGTTGACCGAACCGGTCGGGCCGCCCTCGGCGCTCGCGCCGTTGTCGGACAGGACGCACAGCAGCGTGTCGTCGAGCACGCCGAGGTCGCGCAGGAAGCCGACGATGCGACCGATCTGCGCGTCGGTGTGGGTGAGGAAGCCCGCGAACACCTCCATCATCCGCGCGTACAGGCGACGCTCCGCCGCCGGCAGCGACGACCACTCCCGCACCCACGGCGGCCTCGGGGTGAGCGTCGTGCCCGCCGGCACGATCCCCGACGCGACCTGCCGGGCGAACGTGCGCTCCCGCCACGCGTCCCAGCCGTCGTCGAACGCGCCGCGGTAGCGGCCGGACCACTCGGGCGCGACGTGGTGCGGCGCGTGCACCGCGCCCGTCGCGAAGTAGAGGAAGAACGGCTTGCCGGGCGTCGCCTGCTGCTGGTCCTGGATCATGCGGATCGCCCGGTCGGCGAGGTCCTCGGTGAGGTGGTAGTCGCCCGGCGGCCCCGGGGGGTCGACGGGGTGGTTGTCGCACACCAGCTCGGGCGCCCACTGGTTGGTGTCGCCGCCGAGGAACCCGTAGTAGCGCTCGAAGCCCACGCCGAGCGGCCACCGGTCGAACGGGCCCGACGCGCTCCACTCGTCGCGCGGCGCGAGGTGCCACTTGCCCACCGCGAACGTCGAGTAGCCGGCGTCGCGCAGGTGCCGGGCGACGGTCGCCGCCGAACGCGGCAGGCGACCCGTGTAACCCGGGAACCGGATCGCGACCTCGGGCAGCAGCCCCATCCCGACCCGGTGGTGGTTGCGCCCGGTGAGCAGCGCCGCGCGGGTCGGCGAGCACAGCGCGGTGACGTGGAACCGGTTGTAGCGCAGCCCGTCCGCGGCGAGCGCGTCGATCGCGGGCGTCGCGACGTCGGAGCCGAAGCAGCCGAGCTGCGCGAAGCCGAGGTCGTCGAGTACGACGACCACCACGTTCGGGCCGTGCCGCCGCCCGGGCGGCGGCTGCGGGAACGGCTCGGCGTCGGCGACCGTGCGCCCGGCCGTCATCGCCCGCGTGCGGGCGAGAACGGCACCGACGACCAGCCGCGCACGGTGCTCGTGTGCAACCGGCGCGCGTGCGCGAGGTCGACGTCCCAGGCCGGGAACCGCGCGAGCGTCTCCTCGAGCCCGATGCGGCCCTCGAGGCGCGCGAGCGCCGCGCCGAGGCAGAAGTGGATCCCGTACCCGAACGACAGGTGGTGGTCGATCCGGCGGCGGACGTCGAAGCGGTCGGGCTCGGGGAACCGCCGCTCGTCGCGCCCCGCCGAGCCGGTGAGCAGCAGCACCTTCGCGTCCTTCGGGATCGCAGTGCCGTGCAGCTCGACCGGCCGGGTCGTCCAGCGGCCCTGCACGGGTGACGGGGGCTCGAACCGCAGCAGCTCCTCGATCGCGTTGGGGATCAGCGACCGGTCGGCGACGAGGTCGGCGCGCTGGTCGGGGTGCGCGGCGAGCACGACGGCCGCGTTGCCGAGCAGCCGGGCGACCGTCTCGGTGCCCGCACTGATCAGCAGGTTCGCGAACGCGGTCGCCTCGTGGTCGGTCAGCTTGCGCGTCGAGCCGTCGTCGCCGGTGATCTCCGCCTGTACGAGGCCCGTCAGCATGTCGTCGCGGGGCGCCTTCCGCCGCTCCTCGAGCTGCGCGCCCAGGTACTCCCACAGCGTGATCTGGGCGCGCAGCGACGTCTCGTTGATCATCCCGACGCCGGGCTCGATGTGGAACACCAGGTCGATGTGGCGGCGCGCGAACTCCCGGTCGGAGTCCGGGACCCCGAGCAGGGACGCGATGACCTCCGCCGGCAGGCGCGCGCTGAAGTCCTGCACGAAGTCGAACGTGTCCCGGCCCTCCACCGCAGCGAACAGCTCTCGGCACAGCTCGCGGATGCGGCCCTCGAGCGCGCTGACCCGTCGCGGCGTGAACGCGCGCGACACGAGTGCCCGGAGCTGGGTGTGCTCGGGCGGGTCCATGAAGATGATCGAGCTGTTGCCGCCCCGCACCACGTCGGGCGACATCAGCTCGAGCACCGTTCCGTGCGCGGAACTGAACGTCTGGTTGTCCTTGTGTGCCGCCTCGACGTCGTCGAATCGGCTGAGCGCCCAGAAGTCGTAGCGCTCGTTGCGGTACACGGGCGCCTCGTCGCGCAGCCGCCGCCAGACGGGGTACGGGTCCGCGTCGATCTCGGTGTCGAACGGGTCCCAGTAGAGCTCCGTCGGCGTGGTGCTCCGCGTCATCGCGCACCCGCCGCCCGGTTGCACACGGCCGCGAACTCGGCGGCGTGCGTGACCGCGGGGATGTGACCCACGTCCATCTCGACCACCTCCACGGGATTCGGCAACCGGGCGATCATCTCGTCCTGCAGCGCCGGCGGGATCGGATTGTCGCGCAGGCCCTTCACGTACGTCACCGGGACGTGCGCGACCGCCCGCCACGAGACGGGCTGGAAGTAGAAATTCATCGAGTCCTTCACCGCGCGCGCGGGGTCGACGACGAAGGCGAGCGTCTCGTCGTCGAGGGGGTCGCCGCCGTAGGCGCGGCGCATCACCTCGGGGTCCTCGGGCGGGCCGGGCGTCGTGAGCACCCAGCCGTCGCGGCGGGCGGCGGCGATCCCCTGCTCGGTGCGGGCACGGTGCTTCGGCTGCATGCACTCCAGCCCGGTCCCGCCCTCGGGCGGCACCGACGCGGCCGACAGCACGACGTGGCGGACGCGCTCGCCGAGCGCGGCCGCGGCCCCGGGGACGAACAGCCCGCCCGAGGAGTGCGCGACGAACACGACGTCGCCGTCGACACCGGCGGACTCCACGTCGGCAACGATCGACGCGACGCAGTCGTCGACGGTCAGCGCCATCGGGTCGCACTCCTTGCCCGCGCGCCCGGGGAGGTCGACGGCGAGCACCGGGTGCGCGAGCAACGGCACGAGCCGGTCCCAGAACCGCGAGGTCGTCGCGCCGCCGTGCACGAGGACGAAGTGCATCACCCGCTCCCGAAGAGGTTGCGTTCCCGGAACAGCGCGACCACCTGGTCGGCCTGGAGGCGCATCATGCGCAGGTACTCGGCCACCGTCGCGTCCGCGTCGGCCGCACGGATCGTTCCGACGAGGCGTTCGAGGCCCTCGCGCTCGATCGGCACCGAATCGGGCACGAGCGCGAAGAAGTTGCCGGGCACGATCGTCGACATCGCGCGCAGCACGACGCCGATGCGCGGCGAGGCGGCGGCCTCGACGACCGCCTCGTGGAACGCGAGGGCGAGCCGGCCGAACTCGGCCGGGTCGTCGGTGCCGGCGGCCGCCGCGCTCAGGTCCGCCAGCGTCGCCGCCAGCTCGTCGGCCACCCCACGCTCGACCGCCCGGCGCGCCGCGAGCCCGAAGGTGAGGCCGTAGAGCTCGAAGTGGTCCCGCACCGCAGCCTCGTCGAGCGGGTTCACGAACGCGCCGCGGTGCGGCTCGATGCGGACCCACCCCTCCCGTTCGAGGGCGATGAGCGCCTCTCGCACGGGGATCCTGCTGAGGCCGAGCGCGGCCGCGACGTCGTCCTGGGGCACCCGGTCGTGGGGCCGCAGGTGCCCGTCGAAGACGAGCCGCCGGACGTAGCGGGCGGCCCGCTCCGCGGCCGTGCGGGGCGCGAGGCCGAGGCTCGGCGCCGGGAGCAGGCGGGCCATTTGCATAACGTATCCAGTCCGCCCCGCGGCTCCTTGACAGGGCCCGCGTTTTCGGATGGCATTTCGGAGCGTCGTTCTGGAATGCGCGGAGGTGCCGTGGACCGCTATCTCGTCATCTCGTCCGACGGACACGCCGGCCCGCCCGCACCCGTGTACCGCGACTACCTCGAGGAGCGGTACAAGCCCGCGTTCGACGAGTACCAGGAGCAGGTGAGGCAACTCCTCGAGCTGTCGCGCGCGATGCGCCAGAACGAGGAGTTCGTCGCGAAGTGGGAGCGCATCACCGGGGGCGACGGCGGCCTCACCGCGGCGTACGACTCCGACGTGCGCAACCGGGTGCTCGACGAGCAGGGGGTCGCCGCCGAGGTGCTGTTCCCCGACGCCGACGTCCTCGGCACCGGCCGGGTCTCTGCGTCACCGTTCGGCTCGGGGCTCAACGGCGGCGCGGGCACCGAGCCCGAGCTCGCGATGGCGGGCGCGCGCGCCCACAACCGCTGGCTCGCCGACTTCTGCGCGCAGGCGCCGCACCGGCGCATCGGGGTCGCCGTCGTGCCCATCCTCCACGACGTCGACGCCGCGGTCGCGGAGATCCGTGCGGCGCACGGGATGGGCCTGCGCGGCGTGCTCATCCCGACGCGGTGGTTCGACGCGCCGGCCTACCTCGACCCCCGCTACGAGCCGGTGTGGGCGGTCTGCGAGGAGCTCGGCATGGTCCTGCACACGCACTCCGGCGCCGGCCCGGCCGACTACGGGCTCGGGCCGGGGATGATGGCGATCTACGCGACCGAGGCCTACTGGTGGGCGGCGCGCCCGCTGTGGGTGCTCATCTGGTCGGGCGTGTTCGAGCGCCACCCCGGCCTGCGCTACGTGATCGCGGAGAACGGCGCGTGGTGGGCGCCCGACATCCTCGCCAAGATGGACGAGAAGTTCGTCGGGGGCCACAACACCGAGAAGATGGGCAAGGTGTTCCGCGAGGCCATCTCGATGAAGCCCACGGAGTACTTCGACCGAAACTGCTTCCTCGCCGCGTCGACCCCGGGCGTCGAGGACATGGAGCGGCGCCACCTCGTCGGGGTCGGCAACTTCCTGTGGGGCAACGACCTGCCCCACCCGGAGGGCACGTTTCCCTACACCCGCTACTGGATCCGCGAGCGCTTTCGCGAGGTCCCCGTCGACGAGGCGCGCCGGATGCTCGGCGAGACCGCCGCCGACCTCTACGGCGTCGACCGCGCCGCGCTCGCGCCGCTCGTCGCGCGCATCGGCCCGTCGCTCGACGAGGTGCACGGCGACCGGCCGGTCACACCCGCCCCTGCGTAGCGCGTGCCGAGCCGGAGGAACGGGTTTCCGAGTCTCCGGTGGAAGCGTTTCCGAAGGCTGTATATGTTATGCAGCGCCGCCCCGAACGGGCGGCGGGACCGGGGGGAGACCGATGGGGAGTCGGCGTCGCTGGGCCGCGCTGGGGACCGCCGTGGCGCTCGTGCTCGGGGCGTGCACGAGCGAGTCGAGCGAGGACCGCGACGCCGCGGACGGAGGCTCCGGCGAGGCCGGTGACGCCCGCTCCGTACAGGGGGTCACCGACGACACGATCCGCGTCTCGCTGATCGCGTCGGACCTGTCCGCCCTGAGCGAGCAGAACCTCGCGCCCGAGATCGGCGACGCGCAGGCCACGCTCGAGGCGGTCGTCGCGCACGTCAACGACGGCGGCGGCGTCGCCGGACGGCGCATCGAACTCGTCCCCCACGTCATCGCCGGCGCGGACGCCGCCATCAACCCCGACGCGGGCCGGGAGGCGTGCCTGCGCGCGACCGAGGACGCCCAGCCGTTCGCGGTCGTCATCACCGCGGCGATCACGCCCGAGACCGTCGAGTGCTCGGCACGCCACGAGGGCGCGATCACCATCACGATGGACAGTTGGCCCGACTCGTTCTACGACGAGGGCGAGGGCCGGCTGTTCTCGGTCGCGACGCACACCTCGGTGAGCCGCCAGCGCGAGTACCGGGCCTGGCCGAAGGTGCTGGACGAGCAGGGCCTGCTCGACGGCAAGACGATCGGAATCGTCCGCGTCGACAGCACCGAGCAGCAGGAAGCCGTGGAGGAGGGCCTGGTGCCGGGGCTCGAGGCCCTCGGCCACGAGGTCGCGGCGATCTCGGTGCTCCCCTGCCCCGAGGGGAGCGCGGCCGCCGGGTGCGAGCAGCACGACGTGGCGATCCAGCGCCTGCAGGACGCCGGAGTGGACTTCGTGTTCCTCACCGCGCTCACGCTCGCCGGCGCCGCCACGGTCGAGGCCGCGGCCAACCTCGGCTTCGAGCCCGAATGGGCGACGATCGGCAACAACGTGACCGACACGGTGGCGCGCTTCTTCGTCAACGCCAAGGACAACTACGACGGCGCGTGGGGCATCGACACCGTGTTCCCCGAGCCCACGCCCGCCGCCGATGAGTGCAACGAGATCGCCGTCGCGGGCGGCGCCGAACGGTTCGAGCGCGGTTCCGACGGCTACGGCTACACCGCCGTCACCTGCCTGCAGCTCCTGACCCTCGTCGACGCGATCGAGCAGGCTGCCGCAGCCGGCGAGCTCACCCAGGCGGCCGTGATCGAGGCGCTGGAGTCGTTCACGACGCTGGAGATGTCGGCCGGGCCGGAGGGGTCGCTCGGACCCGACAAGCACGACGCGGGCGACTACGTCTTCATCTCGCGCTACGACGCGGCGCGCGAGGAGTTCGTCCCCGTCGACGGCGCGACCCCGATCCGGGTCGACTAGCACATGCGCGAGCCGGACGAGCCGGCCGACGCTCCCGTCGCGGCATCGCTCGTCGCGACCGTGCTCGACGAGGAGGCACGCCGCGCGCGGCGCCAGGCGCCCCCCTGCGCGCCGCAGGTCGACGACGCCGAGCTGCCGGGGGTCGCCTCCGAGGAGCTGACCCTGCGCGACGCGCTGCGGCGCGGCGGCCGGCGCACGATCGCGATCGTCACGACCCTCGGGGCGATCGAGCTGTTCGACAACGCGGCGTTCAACGTTCTCGCCCCCGACATCCAGCGCACGCTCGGCGTCTCCGACGCGGTCCTCGGCGCGATCGGTGGCGCTACCGGCGTGCTGTTCGTACTCGGCGCGATCCCCATGTCGTCGCTGTCGGACCGCCTGCCCCGCAGGACGCTCGTCGGCGTCACGATGACCGCGTGGTCCGTCGTCGTCGCGCTCACGGGCCTCGTCCAGAACGCGCTGCAGATGTTCCTCGCACGACTCGGCGCCGGACTCGGCCAGTCGTCGTCGCTGCCCGTCACGGGCCCGTTGCTGATCGACACGTACCCGATCCAGGCGCGGGCCAAGGTGTTCGCGGTGCTCGGCGCCGGCCAGTCGGTCGGCACTATGGTGGCGCCGTTCCTCGCGGGCGGGGCCGCCGCGCTCGGGAGCGGGGAGGAGGGCTGGCGCGTCGCGTTCGTGGCCATCGGGCTGCTCGCGCTCCCGGTCGCGCTCGCCGCGCTGACGATCCCCGAGCCGCGCCGCGGCCGCCACGAGATGCGGGCGGTGCTTGGCCACGAGCTCGCCCCGGCCGACGACGACCTGCCGATCTCCCTGTCGGTCGCGTTCGAACGGCTCAGGAAGATCCGCAGCTTCCACTACTTCCTCGTCGGCATGGCCACGCTCGGGCTCGCGCTGTTCAGCGCACCGCTGTTCCTGAGCCTGTACTACGAGGAGGAGCTCGGGCTCGACGCGTTCGAGCGAGGGATCGTGGCCAGTTTCGTCGCCGTCCCGACGCTCGTGGCGATCGCGCTGTCGGGCCGGCGCGCCGACGCGCTGTTCCGCCGCAGCCCACCCGCTGCGATGGCCTTCGTGGGGGCGCTGATCTCGTCGTTCGGCGTCGGGCTCGTCGGCGCCGTGTGGATGCCGGACATCCGGCTCGTGGTGCCGCTCCTCGCGGTGGCGACCGCGCTCGCCCGGGCCGCGTTCACGATCCTGCCCGCCGTCGTCTCGACGATCATCCCGTACCGCCTGCGCGCCCGCGGCACCGCGATGATCGGGGTGTACGTGTTCCTGTTCGGGTCCTTCTTCGGCGCGATCCTCACCGGCCTGCTCTCCGACGCCTACGGAACCCGCGTCGCGCTGACCGCCGTCGTCCTCCCGTCGTCGCTCGCCGGGGGCCTCCTCATCTCGCTCGGGGCGCGCCACATCCGGGGCGACATGGCGATGGTCGTCGAGGAGCTGCGCGAGGAGCAGGCCGAGCGGGAGCGCCGCAGCGCCCCGGGCGCGTCCGTGCCGGTGATCCAGGTGCGCAACCTCGACTTCTCGTACGGCCGCGTGCAGGTGCTGTTCGGGGTCGACCTCGACGTCCACCGGGGGGAGACCCTCGCGCTGCTCGGCACCAACGGCGCGGGCAAGTCGACCCTCCTGCGCGTGATCAGCGGGCTCGGGGTCCCCGACCGCGGCGTCGTCCGGCTCGACGGGCGGACCATCACCTACTGCGACCCCGAGCTGCGCGTGCGGATCGGCATCGTGCAGCTCATCGGCGGCGGCGCCACGTTCCCGCCGCTCACCGTCGAGGAGAACCTGCGCGCCGCGGCGTTCCTGTACGGCCGGGCCGAACGGGAACGGCGGACGGCCCGGGCGCTGGAGCACTTCCCGGTGCTGCGCGAGCGGCTGCGGGTGCCCGCGGCCGACCTGTCGGGCGGCCAGCAACAGATGCTCGCCCTCGCGATGACACTCGTGCACGAGCCCGAGGTGCTGATCATCGACGAGCTGTCGCTGGGGCTCGCGCCGGTCGTCGTCCAGCAGGTGCTCGACGTCGTGCGCCGGCTCAAGGAGCAGGGACAGACGATGATCGTCGTCGAGCAGTCGCTGAACGTCGCCCTGTCGATCTGCGACCGCGCGGTGTTCATGGAGAAGGGCACGATCCGCTTCGAGGGGCCCGCCGAGGAGCTCGCCGCCCGCGACGACCTCGCCCGGGCGGTGTTCCTCGGCCGGTGAGCGCGATGGGCGCCGTGCTCGCCCTCGAGTTCCCCCGGCAGGTCGTCTTCTCCGGGGCGGTGACCGGGGTCACCTACGGCGTCATGGCCGTCGGCGTCATCCTCGTGTTCCGCTCGACGCGGGTGGTCAACTTCGCGGTCGGCGAGATGGGCGGGTTCGCCGCGGCGTTGCTGTACCGGCTCGTGATCGACTGGGACGCTCCCTTCTGGCTCTCGTTCGTCGCCTGCGTCGCCGTCGGCGCGGCGTTCGGCGCGGCGACCGAGCTGCTCGTGGTGCGCCGCCTGTTCAGTGCGCCCCGCGTGATCCTGCTCGTCGCGCTCATCGGCGCGGCGCAGCTCATGCTCTTCTTCCAGCTCGTCCTCCCGCAGGTGACCCGGGTGCGGCCGTACCCGACGCCGTGGTCGGACCGCTTCGAGGTGGCCGGGGTCGTCGTCCGCAGCCAGGAACTGCTCGTGCTGGTCGTGATGCCGGTGCTCGTCGCCGCGCTCGCGCTGTTCCTCGGCCGCACCAGGTACGGCCTCGCCGTGCGGGCGTCGGCGGCCAACGCCGACGCCGCGCGCCTGGCCGGGATCGGCATCAAGAAGATGTCGACGCTGGTGTGGGTCCTCGCCGGGGCACTCGCGGCGCTCGGCGCGATGTTGTTCGCGCCGTTGAGCCCGCAGGGGGTCGGGGCCACCGGGCTCGGCCCCGGGCTCCTCCTGCGGGTGCTGACCGCGGCGCTGCTGGCGGGGATGGCGTCACTGCCGGGCGCTCTGGCCGCCGGCGTGGCGGTCGGGGTCGGTGAGAGCGTCGTGTCGTACAACTTCAACGACCAGCGCGGCCTCCTCGACGCGCTGGCGTTCGTCGTCGTCCTCGTGACGCTGCTCGTGCGCCGGCGCGGGCGCGGCCTCGCCGAGGCCGACAGCGGCCGATGGTCGTTCAGCCCGCGTGTCCGGCCGGTCCCGGCCGTGCTCGAGCGCGTCTGGTGGGTACGCGGGATCCCGGTAGCCGGCGGGACGGTCGTGCTCCTGCTCGCGCTCGCGCCGCTCGTGGTGTTCGACCTCCCGTCGCAGCAGCACGCGTGGACCCGCGTGCTCCTGTACGCGCTGATCGCCCTCTCGCTGACTGCGCTCACGGGCTGGGCAGGCCAGCTCTCGCTCGGCCAGTTCGCGTTCGTCGGCGTCGGCGGCATGTCGACCGCGGCACTCGTGCGGGAAGGGTTGGGGTTCGTGCCCGCGCTCGTGCTCGGCGCCTCCGTCGCCGCCGCGACGGCGATCGCCGTCGGCGCGCCGGCGCTCCGCCGGCCCGGGCTGTTCCTCGCCGTCGTGTCGTTCGCGTTCGCAGTCGCCACGTCGTCGTGGCTGCTGTACCGCGACGTGTTCCTCGCGGGCGACCTGGAGGCCGAGCTGCCCCGGCAGGTGCTGCCCCTCCCCGCCTTCCTGTTCGACGAGGGCCTCGACCTCGGCTCCAACGGCGCCTACTACGCCCTGTGCCTGTGCGTCCTGGCGCTCGCGGTCGGCGCAGTCGCGTGGCTGCAGGGCAGCCGGCTCGGGCGGGCGATGGTCGCCGTGCGCGACAACGAGCGCGCGGCCGCGTCGTTCGGGATCTCGCCCGCGCGGGTGAAGGTCGTCGCGTTCGGGATCGGCGGCTGGCTCGCCGGGCTCGCGGGCGGGCTGCTGGTGGGCCTGCTGCGGGAGACCCGCCCCACCGACTACCTGGCCGCCGAGTCGCTGCGCGTCATCTCGATCGTCGTGATCGGCGGGCTCTCGTCGGTGGCCGGCGCCGTCGCCGGTGCCGCGTGGGTGGTGGGTCTCCCGGTGCTGTTCGACGACAGCGTCGAGGTCGGCCTGCTCACGAGCGGCGCCGGCCTGCTGATCCTGCTGCTGTACTTCCCGGGCGGGCTGGTCCAGGTCTGGTACTCCGCGCGCGACGCGCTCGTCGCCGCCGTCGCGGCCCGCATGCCCGCGGCCGGCGAGCCGACCGCAGCTCCCTCCGCCGTGCCGGCGCCGGTCGCGCTGCGCCGCGAGCCCGTCCCCGCCACCGTCACGGCCGCGATTCGCACCACCGGCGTCACCGTGCGGTTCGGCGGACGCGTCGCGCTCGACGGCGTCGACCTCGTCGTCGGGCGGTCGGAGGTGGTCGGCCTGATCGGCGCGAACGGCGCCGGGAAGACGACCCTGATGAACGCGATCTGCGGGTTCGTCCCCGCGCGCGGCGAGATCGAGATCCTCGGGCGCGGCGTCGGCCGCTTGCCGCCGGCGCGCCGCGCCCGGCTCGGGCTCGGCCGGTCGTGGCAGGGCGCGGAGTTGTTCGCCGACCTGACGGTCCGCCAGACCGTCGCGCTCGCCGTGCGCGGGGCGCGGCCGTGGGAGCGGCGCGTGCGCCCCGAGGCCGACGAGATCATCGCGTTCCTCGGTCTCGGCCGCTTCGCCGACCGGTTCGTCGACGAGCTGTCGACCGGCACCCGGCGCGTCGTCGAGCTGGCGTGCCTCATGGCCTCGGGCGCCCGCGTCCTGTGCCTCGACGAACCGACCGCCGGCGTCGCGCAGCGCGAGACGGAGGCGTTCGGGCCGCTGATCCTGCGCGTCCGCGAGGAGCTCGACGCGGGCCTGCTCGTGATCGAGCACGACATGCCACTCGTGCTCGGGATCAGCGACCGCGTCTACTGCCTCGAGGCGGGGCGGGTCATCGCCGCCGGCCCCCCCGCCGAGGTGCGCGACGACCCGCTCGTCGTCGCGTCGTATCTCGGCACCGACCCGGCGGCGATCAACCGCAGCGGCAGCCGCGCCAGCCCGTGACCCGGCCCGCGTTCAGCCCGCGGCGACCGCCGGCAGCACGTCGGTGACGACCCGCCGCAGGTAGGGCCACGCCACCTCCGGTGGCAGGCCGCCGCACAGGGGGTGCAGCGGCAACAGCCCCGTGCGCCGCACGTGGGCGACCGCGTCGGCGACCGACATCACGCGGTGCGCGCCGTTCTCGGCCCGCAGCTCCTCGACCGTGGTGCCGCGCGAGATGCTCGCGATGCGGGTGTCGCCCTCGTTCCAGGCGGCGTAGGTGATGGCGTCGTGGAGCAGGTGCGGCCCGAGCTCGTCCCACGCGGCGTCCACGTCGTCGGCGACGAACACGATCACCGGCTCCCTGGGGTCGGGCAGCATGCAGGTACCGGGCTCCCGGCCGCAGCGGGCCGCCTCCTCCCGGTAGGCGCGCTCGAGGTCGTCCCCGTCGGTCTGGGCGAAGAAGTCGAGGCCGAAGCGCGCGGCGCGGCGCGCGGCCGCCGGCGAGCCTCCCCCGTACGCGACGCGCGGGCCGCCGGGCGTCGCCGGCGCCGGCGTCACGTGCACGCGCCGGCCGTCGTACTCGAACGGCTCGCCCCGCAGCGCCTCGAGGAGCGCTGCGAGCTTGCGCTCCATCACCGCCGCGCGCGCGTCCATCGGGACGCCGAACATCGCGTACTCCTCGGGCCGGTACCCCAGTCCGATCACGTACGAGACGCGGCCACCGCTCACGTGGTCGAGCACCACCATGTCCTCGGCGAGGCGCACCGGGTCGTGCAGCGGCAGCAGCGTCGCGGCGACGACGAAGTGGACGTGCCGGGTACGGGCCGCCATCGCCGACGCGAGCACGAGCGGCGACGGCAGGTACCCGTCGGGCGAGGCGTGGTGCTCGGAGACCGCCACGAACGCACAGCCCTTGTCGTCGGCCCACTCGACCATCTCGATCGCGCAGCGGTAGAGATCGCACGCCGGCGCCCCGAAGCCCGGTGCCCGCATGTCGAAGCGCATCATGAACACGCTCGCCCTCCTGCGGTCGGTCTCAGTGGTGCAGGCCCGGGGGGATCACGTCGCCGGCGCCGTCGCCGTCCGCACCGCCGGGCCCGAGGTCGCGCTCCAGCACGACCCGCGGCGCCTCCCCCCGCCGCACCGCGATGCCGACGAGCACCGTGCGGATCCGCTCGGTCAGGTCGGGCGGGCCCGCCGGCGGGGTGGCGACGAGCGCCCGCAGGTGCGGCAGCTCGTCCGGGGCGCGGCGGGCGAGCACCCGGTGGTACTCGGCGATGACCGGCCGGCCCGCCCGCGCCGCCTCGGCGGTGCGGATCTCGCTCACCGCCGCGCCGATCGCGCACTCGCTCACCACGGTGTAGGCGTCGAGCGCCTCGGCCGGCGTGAACCCGTGCCGCACGAGCAGGCCGATGACCGCGTCGACGTGCTCGACCATCCGCTCGACCCCGATCGAGCCGGCGAGGAACTGGCCGAGGAGCTGGGGCTGCGCGACGAAGGCGTCGTGCGAGTAGCGCGCCCACTCGGCGAGCCACTCCGTCCAGTGCTGGCCCCGGTCGACCGGCACCGGGATCTGCGCCGCCGAGTACTCGGCGGCGAGGCGCATCAGGTCGTCGCGCCCCTCGACGTGGTGGTAGAGCCCCGGCACGCTCACGCCGAGCCGGTCCGCGACCGCCTTCATCGTGACGCGGTCGAGGCCGACCTCGTACGCCGCCTTCGCGATCATGTCGCGGTCGAGGCGCGCGGGCCGCCCGACCTTGCGCCGGCCGCGGGTGCGGGCGGCGCGCGTCCCCGTCGGTTTCGCGTGGTCCGTCACTGGTCCTCCCGGCCCGGAGCGTAACGGAGCGGGAGGCGCGCACGGCCGGTGGGCACCACGCGGCCGCCCGCCGGCGCGTGGCGACTACCGGAGGCCGTCGTAGCGGCTGTGCGCGTACGGCTCGAACGCGTCCGGGTCGACGGGGCCCACGAGCTTGGGCTCGTGGGTGCTGCGGCGCACGGTCCAGTGGATCGACTCGGTCTCGAGGATCGGCAGGTCGACCACCGGGATGCTCGCCAGGTCGCGCAGCACCAGCTCGCCCTCGACCCGCTCGAGGGACTCGGGCGAGCGGACCTGGTCGACCCGCACGAGGAACGGCCCGGCGTCGAACCCCGATCCGCTCACCGCGGGCAGGAACTTGAACCACCACTGGCGCGCCGGGTACGGCTCGGGGGTCGGCAGCGTGCCGGTGACGTCGCCCACGATCTCGACGAACGTCACCCCGTGGCGTGTGATGCGGCCCTCGACGTGGTCGCCGTCGCGCACGAGCTCGATGTCGCACAGCTTCTTCGGCTCGCCGAACTTCTCCCGCGAGATCGACAGCGCCGGCTCGAGGTCGATCGGGATCACGAGGGGGTACTCCCCCGTCTCGCCCTCGTACTTCGCGTCGACCGCGAAGTACCCGACCATCTCGTGGTGGCGGTGCTCGCCGAAGCGCAGGTCGATCTCGGTGATGCGCGCGTGGACCCGGGGCTCGTCGGGCGGCGTGAGCGGCGGCGGCAGCACCGCGGCGAGCACGTCGGGGTCCGTGAGGTACGCGACCTCCAGCGACGGCAGGGACGGCGGGGCCGGGCTCGGTCCGCCCTGCGCACCGCCCGGCGGCACCTCGCGCACCCAACGGTTCCGGCCCATGTGCACCCCCCGGCGACTCGATCCGCCCGGACCCGTCCCGATCCGATCCGGCCCGCCCGGACCCGGCCCGATCCGTCGCGCCGATCCGGTCGATCCGGCCGACGCGATCCGGCCCGCCCGACGCCCTTCGGGACGGGACTCGTTCCGAACGAGTTTTCGAACACGGTACTTGAACTCCGCTCGGGCGGCAAGGGAGACTCGGCGCCCGTGAGCGAGCGCACCGCGGCCCCCTACTACGACCCCTACGACCCCGAGATCGACCGCGACCCGCACCCGGTCTGGAAGCGGCTCCGGGACGAGGCGCCGCTCTACCACAACGAGCAGCACGACTTCTACGCGCTGAGCCGCTTCGCCGACGTGCTCGCGGCGTCGCTCGACTGGCAGACCTACAGCTCCGCGCGCGGCACCGTGCTCGAGATGATGGACACGACCCCCATCGAGCCGGGCGAGTCTCCCGGCGAGGGCTGGGGGATGATGATCTTCATGGACCCGCCGCGCCACGACGTGCTGCGGCGGCTGGTGAGTCGGGCATTCACCCCGCGGCGGGTCGCCGAGCGCGAGGAACGCATCCGCGAGCTGTGCGCGCAGTTCCTCGACCCGGTCGGCCACGGCGACGAGCTCGACTACGTCGAGGACTTCGCGGCGAAGATCCCCGCCATGGTGATCGGGTCGCTGCTCGGCGTCCCCAAGGAGGACCAGGACCGGCTCCGCATCTGGGGTGACCTGATGATGCGCTACGAGCCGGAGGGCACGAGCCCCGAGAAGGCCGAGGCGGTGGCGAACCTGCAGGCGTACCTCGCCGCGATCGTCGAGGACCGCATGCGCACGCCGCGCGACGACATGGTCTCCGACCTGCTCGCCGCCGAGATCACGCTGGAGGACGGCGCGCGCCGGCGCCTCGAGTGGGGCGAGGTGATGTCGTTCTTCGCGCTGTTGCAGCTCGCCGGATCGGAGACGACGGCCCGCCTCCTGGGCTGGGCGGCGGTCCTGCTCGCGCGGCACCCCGACGAGCGCCGCAAGCTCGTCGCCGACCCCGGGCTCGTCCCGAACGGCGTCGAGGAGCTCCTGCGGTACGAGGCGCCGTCGCCGATCCAGGCGCGCTTCGTCACGCGGGACGTGCAGTGGTACGGGCAGAAGGTCCCGATCAACTCGAAGCTGGCGCTGCTCACCGGCAGCGCCGGGCGCGACGAGCGCGAGTACCCCGACCCCGACCGCTTCGACGTCGAGCGGCGCTTCGACCGCCACGTGACGTTCGGCTACGGCATCCACTACTGCCTCGGGGCCAACCTGGCGCGCCTCGAGGGCCGGGTGGTCCTCGAGGAGACGCTCGCCCGCTTCCCCGAGTGGGAGGTCGACGAGGCGCGCGTCGAGATGGTGCGCACCTCGACGGTGCGCGGGCCCGCGCACGTCCCCGTCCGGGTCTCCCGCCGGGCCGGCTGACACCCCGCCGCGGTCCGCGGCCCGGGGGACCCGCACCCGACGCGGTTGCGGCTTGACGCAATTCGAAAATACGATCGGCCACATGGAGCAGCTCGCGGGGAGGGTCGCGGTCGTCACCGGCGGCGCGTCGGGCATCGGGCTCGCGCTCGCCCGCGCCTTCCTCGCCGAGGGCATGCGGGTGGTCGTCGCCGACGTGGAGGAGCCGGCCCTCGAGCGGGCCGCCGCCGAGCTGGACGCGGGCGCGGACCTCCTCACCGTGCGGACCGACGTGACCGACTTCGACGCGGTCGACGCACTCGCCCGGCGCACCTACGAGACCTTCGGCGCGTGCCACGTGCTGTGCAACAACGCCGGGGTCGGCGCACCGTCGGCCAACGTGTGGGAGACCACGGTCAACGACTGGAAGTGGGTGCACGGTGTCAACGTGATGGGCGTCGTGCACGGGATCCTCGCCTTCGTGCCGCGCATGATCGAGGCGGGCGAGGAGGGATACGTGGTCAACACCTCCTCGGGCGACGGCGGCATCGCCCCCATGCCGCAGGCGAGCGTGTACGCGTCGAGCAAGGCGGCCGTCAGCAGCCTCACCGAGTGCCTCGCCGCGCAGCTCGTCTCGACCGGCACGAGGTTGCGCGCGGCGGTCTTCTACCCCTCGGGCGGGTTGCTGCGCACGGGACTGTGGACCGCGGACCGCAACCGCCCGCCCGAGCTCGCGCGCGAGCGGCCCCGTCCGACCCCGGCGATGACGATCGAGCAGCTCGAGGAGATGGCGAGGCGCGCCGGGCGCGAGCTGCGCTTCCAGGACCTCGACGAGCTCGCGCAGGTCGTCGTCGCGGGCATCCGGGAGGAACGCTTCGTCATGATGATCGACCCCGACTCGATCGGGACGCAGATGCGCGAGCGCGCGGCCGCGCTCGAGCAGGGGCGGCTCCCGGCCGCGCACCAGCTCGGCGGCTGACCGGCGTGGCTACCGGCTCGCCCGGGCGTGCAGCACGCGCTCACGCGTCGGGACGCGCCAGGCGATGTAGGCCACACCCACCGCGATCAGCACCGCGACCGCCGTCGCGAGCACCACCCGGTCGCGCAGGAGCACGGCGCTCACGACGCCGACGACGACGACCGTCCCGATCGCGAACGCCTTCGCCCGGCGCGGCATGCCGAGGCCCGCGCGGTAGTCGCGCACCATCGGGCCGACCCGCGGCAGGTCGAGCACCCATTGCTCGAAGCGCGGGCTCGAGCGCGCGAAGCACGACGCCGCGACGATGAAGAACACCGTCGTCGGCAGCCCGGGGACGAAGATCCCGACCGAACCGATCCCGACCGCGCACCAGCCCGCACCGAACCACGCCCAGCGCCGCACCCGCGAGGTCGCGACGGCGCCCGCCATCAGCTCACCAGGTCGGAGACGTCGATCACCGTCTGCACGACGAGCAGCACCACGACGCCGGCCCCGAGCGTCGCGTAGTACCAGCGCCACCGGTGGTCGGCGGCGAAGAACCGGCGGGTGGCGAAGAAGATCGCCGTCACCGACACGGCACTGAGCGCGATCCCGAGCCACGGGCCGATCGCGCCCGACAGGCCGACGATCGGGCCGAGCAGCGGGATCAGCACGTACGTCAGCA
This sequence comes from Acidimicrobiia bacterium, assembly GCA_026002935.1. Classification (GTDB taxonomy): domain Bacteria; phylum Actinomycetota; class Acidimicrobiia; order IMCC26256; family PALSA-610; genus BPGH01. Next base: position 1,409,180 of record BPGH01000001.1, on the reverse strand, counting down.
GGCAGCGCGTGGCGGAGATCGCGATCGACTTGGTGAAGGCCGACTCGGCCCCGAAGATGCTCGCCCGCGGCCCGCACTCCGGCAGGCACAGGACGCGGCGGGCGGCGCGGTCGGCGGGCGAGCGGGTGGGACCTCCGGCCGTGGCGGCGGCGTCGAGGGCGGCGTCCACGGTCCCACGCTAGCGGCGGGTCCCGCCGCCGGCCCGAACCCGGCGTGGGTGGTCCGGACCGGCGGCGGAGGGCCGCACGCGCGTCAGGCCGCGGTGGACGACCCCTCGGCGTCCGTGCCCGACCCCGAGTCGGTCTTCTCGGGGCACCCGTCGCGGTCGGCGCCGCCGTCGGACGGGGTGGTCGTCGTGTCCTCGGACACCGTCGAGTCGGTGGTCGTGGTCGAGTCCTCCTGCGCGCCCGCGACGGTCACGCCGCCGATGACGAGCGCGCCGGCGGCCGCGGCCGTGGCGAGGGCGAGGGCGGGTCTGGTTCGCACTGGCTTCCTCCTGGTCGGTGAGGGGGACGGCGTCATCACACCGCGGGGGGCTGGGAACGGCCTGGGCACGCCCTGCGAAGCCCCCGAGCACGCGTTCCACCGCGGCGCCGGCGAGCGGATAGGTTCACCGGCCGCACGATCGAGCGTGGAGGACGAGGACGTCGTGGGCGCACTGGAGGGCAAGGTCATCGCGGTCACCGGCGCGGGGCGCGGCATCGGGCGGGCCGTGGCGATCGCGGCCGCGGCGGAGGGCGCGGCCGTGGTGGTGAACGACTACGGCGTGAGCGTCGACGGCAAGGAGCCGACCAGCGAGGTCGCCGACGCGGTCGTCGGTGAGATCACCGCCGCGGGCGGGCGCGCCGTCGCGAACGCCCAGTCGGTCACGACGATGGAGGGCGGCGCGTCGATCGTGCAGCAGGCGGTCGACTCGTTCGGTCGCATCGACGCCGTCGTGTGCGTCGCCGGCATCCTGCGGGAGCGGATGCTGTTCAACATGTCCGAGGACGAGTGGGACCCCGTGATCGCCACCCATCTCAAGGGGACGTTCACCGTGTTCCGTGCCGCGGCGCCGATCTTCCGCGAGCAGAAGAGCGGCACGATGATCGGCTTCACCTCGGGCGCGTTCGCCGCCAGCGTCGCGCAGGCGAACTACTCGGCGGCCAAGGGCGGCATCGTCTCGCTCGTGCGCAGCGCGGCGGCCGGCATGTACAAGTACGGCGTCACCGCCAACTGCATCGCGCCCGTGGCCCGCTCGCGCATGTCGGGTCAGGTGCCGTTCGGGCTCGAGATGGGTGAGCCGGAGGACGTGGCACCGATGGTGTGCTTCCTCTGCTCCGACCACGCGCGCGGCGTCACCGGCCAGGTCTACACCGTCAACGGGGGCCGGGTGGCCGTGTGGAACCAGCCGCACGAGGTGCGCGAGATGCGCAAGGACGGCCGCTGGACGGTCGAGGAGCTCGCGGCCCGCTTCCCCGAGGTCGGCCAGGAGCCCATGCCCATCCTCGACCGCCTCAAGGAGATGGAGGCGGCGGCGAGGTCGGGCCAGAAGCCGAACCAGTGAGGCGCGCCCAGCGCGCCAGCAGCGCGTCGCGCATCACCGACGGTTCGCCCGGCACGTAGCGGCGCCCGGCGCCCTCGGCCGCGATGCGGCGCGCGGCGAGGAGTTCCGCCGCGCGCCCGGGCGGGACGCCCTCCGAGCGGGCGAGCGCGAGGACGCGGTGCGTGGTCTCCTCGATCCGCGCCGCCTCGGTGCGGGCGCGCTCGGCCGAATGGCCGCCGGGTGCCCACTCCTGCGCGAGGTTGACGATCCCACCCGCGTTCACGACGAAGTCGGGCGCGTAGACGATGCCGGCCCGCGCGAGCGCGCGGTCGGCGCCGGGGTCGCCGAGCTGGTTGTTCGCGGCCCCGCAGATCGCCCGGCAGCGCAGGCGCGCGACGACGGCGCTGGTGATCGTGCCGCCGAGCGCACAGGGGGCGAGCACGTCGCACGGCGTCTCGAGGGCCTGCTCGGCCGGGACGACGGCCGCGCCGAGCCCGGCCGCGACGTCCGCGGCGCGCCCGGCGTCGGCGTCGGCGACGACGACCTGCGCGTCGCGCTCGGCGAGCAGCGCGGCGAGCGCGGCACCGACCTTGCCCACGCCCACCACCACGACCCGACGGCCCCGCAGCGCACGGTCGCCGAACACCTCCTCGCACACGGCGTGCATGCCGTGCAGCACCCCCCAGGCCGTCACCGGCGAGGGGTCGCCCGAGCCGCCCCGGGCGGGGTCGATGCCGGTCACCCATGGCGTCGCACGCGCGATGCCGTCCATGTCCGCCTGGGTCGCGCCGACGTCCTCGGCGGCCACGTACCGGCCGCCGAGCAGGTGGATCACCCGCCCGAGCGCGGCGCGCTGCTCGTCGTCGCGGTCGCGGCGGGGGTCGTCCCACAGCACGACCGCCTTGCCGCCGCCCTGGTGCAGCCCCGCGACGGCGGCCTTCGCCGTCATCGCGGCGGCGAGCCGCAGCACGTCGGCGATCGCGTCGGCCTCGCGGTCGTAGCGCCAGAACCGGATGCCGCCGAGCGCGGGCCCGAGCGCCGTCGAGTGGATGGCGACGTAGCCCCGCAGCCTGGCGGCCGGCTCGGCGAACGCGACGAGCTGCTCGTGGCCGCCGGCCGCGACGAGCCGGGTGAGCTCCGGGTCCACCCGCGAATTGTGCCGGGCGCGCCCACGCGCCGGCCGTCAGGGCACGAGCATGAGGTCGACCGGGAACGTGCCCGAGGCCGAACCGTGGAACTTCGCCTGCCCGAAGGCGAAGACGGCGCCGTCGGCGGCGAGGATGTAGTAGCCCGACCCGTCCGCCAGCGCGCGCACGCGCATCCCGGCGGGCATCGACGCGAGCCCGTACAGGCCCTGCAGCCCGGGCAGGCTGCCGTGGAACGGCAGCGTCGAGGGGAACGCGAACACCCCGCCGTCACGGGCGATCATCCAGTACCCGCGCCCGTCCTGCGCGGCCGTCATCGACACGACCGGCGCCGCGAGCCGCATCCCGCCCGTCGATCCCCGGAAGCGGGCGTCACCGAACGAGAAGACGCCGCCGTCCGCGCCGACGAACCAGTATCCGCGTCCGGTCGGCGACAGGGTCATGTCGAGGACGGGCGCGTTCAGCCGCATCCCGCCCGTCGACCCGTAGAAGCGGGCGTCACCGAACGAGAAGACGCCGCCGTCCGCGCCGAGGAGGTGGTAGCCGTTGCCCGTCGGCGTCGCCGCCATGCCGACGATCCGGGCGTTGAGCCCGCGACCCGCCATCGACCCGTGGAAGCGCGCGTCGCCGAACGCGTACACCGCGCCGTCGGCGCCGGCGAGCCAGTAGCCGTTGCCGGTGCGCGTCGGCGCCGCCGCGACGATCGGCGCGCTCAGGGGACGGCCCGCGAGGTCACCGAAGTGGCGTGCCGCGCCGAACGCCTGCACGCGGCCCTCGGCCCCGACGATCCAGTAGCCCTTGCCCCGGGAGCCCCCGATCGGTGGGAGCGCGCGGTTCACCGCGGCACGCGGGTCGACGAGCCCGGCGCCGTACCACGAGTCCTTGCCCGGCGCCCCGAGGTCGACCGCGCCGCGCTCGAGCGCGTCGCGCACCTGGGCCGGGCCGTTCTTCGGGTTGACGGCGAGGGCGAGCGCCGCCGCGGCCGACACGTACGGCGTCGCCATCGACGTGCCGCTCATGTACCCGTACTGCGCGGCGTGCCCGCTGTAGGTGGATGCGATGGCGTCGCCCGGCGCCGCGAGGTCCACCTGCGGCCCGCGGCTCGACCAGCTCGTCAGCCCGAGGTCGGATCCCACCGCCGACACCGCGATCACCTCGTCGAACGCCGCCGGGTACACGACGGGCCCGCCGTTGTTGCCCGCGGCGGCGACCACGACCGCGCCCTTCGAGATCGCGTAGCGGATCGCGTTGAGCTGGCCCTGCGACGGCGACGAGCCGCCGAGGCTGAGGTTGATCACCCGCGCCCCGTGATCGACCGCCCAGATGATCCCGGCCGCGACGTCGGACGAGAAGCCGGTGCCGTTCTCGTCGAGCACGCGGACCGGCATGATGCGGACCCCGGGCGCACCGCCCGCGATGCCGCGGCCGTTGCCGGCGAGCGCGCCGAGGATGCCGGCGACGTGCGTGCCGTGACCGGCCGGGTCGATCCGCCCGTCGCCGCCGTCCACGAGGTCGATCCCCGCCACGAGGTTCCCGGCGAGGTCCTCGTGGTCGCCGCGCACGCCGGTGTCGATCACGGCCACGACGACGCCCTGGCCGCGCGTCGTGGTCCAGGCCGCCTCGAACGACGTGCGGTCGAGGGCCCACTGCAGGCCCCGCAGCGGGTCGTTCGTGCCCAGCGACGTGACGGGCGCGTCCTCCTCGATCGACAGCACCTCGGCGTCGGTGCGCTCCAGCGCGGCGTCGTAGGCGACCTCGACGGCGTCCATCCCGTGCAGGACCGCGAGCTCGCCGTCGGGCTGTTCGACGACGGCGAACAGGTCCTCCACGTCGGGGCCGGCCGACGCCGCGGCCGGGGCGACGGACCCGGCGGCGACGGCGAGCGCCGCCACCGTGGCCGTGCCCACCCAGCGCGGCCAGATCCGCCCGTTCCGCGGGCTTTCGTCCCGATGCCACCGCCCTGGCGAACGCATGCCGTGGCAATCGACACGAAGCGTGGCCGACCTGACCCCGAAATTGCCACGGAAGGTGAGACGGGCGAGGGCCGGGCCGGCCGGGGTGTCGTTCCCTCGGCGACGGCGCGGCGTGGCGACCGGCGGCGTGGCGACCGGCGGAGTGGCGCGCCCGGCGCGCGGCGGCCGTCAGACGGGACGGCCGTCAGGCGAAGCGACCGGCGGCCGGCCCGGACCCGGCCGCGGCCCGCACGCACGCCCCGGCGAGCGCGTCCCCGTCGAGGCCGGTGACCGCGAGCGCGTGCCGCACGGCCGCGGGGACCTCGGCCGTCCCCGCGGGCCCGCCGCCGGCACCCGCGCCGGGTGCCGCGTGCGCCGCGTGCGCCGCGTGGTCGGCCAGCGCGACCGCGGCGGCGATCCCGCCGTGGTCGCCGTCGGGGTCGTGGTGCCGGCCGATCCCGTGCACCAGCGGGGCGGGCAGCCCCCAACTGTGCGCGACGAGCGCGCCCAGCTCGGCGTGGTCGACGCCGAGCACCTCCCGCTCCGCGTCGACCGGCGGCACGCCGGCGTCGCGCGCGCCGGCGACCCCGCCGAGCAGCGCGCGGTCCACGAACCGGGCCATCAGGAGCTTGCCGACGTCGTGCAGCAGCGCAGCGGTCGCGGTCGCGCCCGGGAGCCGCCCACCCGCGCACCGGGCGAGGTGCTCGGCCGCGACGAGCGCCGCGACCGAGTGGCGCCACAGGTCGCCCTCCGAGAGCCCGAGCTCCGGCACCGCGACGTCGAGACGCGCCCGCAGGTCGACCGCGAGCACCGTCGCGAGGACCGGGCCCGCGCCGAGCCGCACGACCGCGTCGTGCACCGTCGTGACCTCGGTCCGGCTGGCGCTCCACGACGAGTTCGCGGCCCGCAGCACGGCGGCGGTCAACGCCTGGTCGCAGCGCACCACGTCGACGACCTCGGTGAGGTCCGGCGCGCCGTCGCACACGAGCCGGGCGAGGCGCAGCGCGCTGGCGGGGAGCGGCTCGAGCCGCCCGGCGCGGCGCGCGACGGCGTCGAGGTCGATCATGCGGGCCCGCCGGGCCGGGCGCCGTCCCGGGGACGCGGGCGCGTGGCGCTCATCGCTGCAGCCGCCGCATCGCGAGTGCACCCGCGACGAGCGCGGCGGCGGCCACGGCGACCAGCGCGAGCGCGCCGACCGGGCCCGACGAGTCGCGCTCGGCGGCGGCGTCGGCCACGGGGGCCGCGGACGTCGGCGCCGCAGCGATCGTGGTCGTCGTGGTCGTGCTCGTCGAGGTCGACGACGTGGACGTGGTGGTCGTGCTCGTCGAGGTCGACGACGTGGACGTGGTGGTGCTCGACGAGGTCGTGACCGGGGCCGACGACCCGCGCCGGGGTGCCGGCCGCGCCGGCGCGGGCGCGGGGTCGGCGGGGCCGGGAGGCTCGGGACGGGGGCCGGGAACACGGCGACCTCGACGGTCGGGGCCCGGTCGTCGGCATCGGGGTCGTAGGTGCCGGATCGGGCCGTTGCGCGGGCGGTGAGCACGCCGGCGAACGGGGGCCTCACCGTCACCGACACGACGGCCCGGTTCCCGTCGGTGATGTCGGGGGGACGGCAGCGGGCCCCGGCCGCGATGGGCGTGCACGTGCCGCCCGCGGTCGTCGCCGCGACCGGCGGGAGGCCGCCGGTGTCGACGTCGACCACGGGGTCGCGCGCGGTGCCGGGGCCGTCGTTCGTCACCACCACCTCGAACGTCACGTCCTGGCCGGTGTACACGAGCGGCGGCCAGCCGCGGGCGGTCGCGGAGAGGTCGGCGACCGGGGTCACCGTGACGAGGAGCGTCCCGTCGTCGGTCGCGTCGCCGTCGCTCACGGTGTAGCCGACGGTGAGCGTGCCCGTGAACGATCGCGCCGGGACGACCCGCAGCCGTTGCTGCGAGGTCACCGTGACCGTGGTGCCCGCGGGCGCGCTCGTGCCCGAGATCGTGAGGGGGTCGTCCTCGGCGTCGGTGTCGTCGTCGAGGACGTCGACCTCGACGGCGGTGGCCTGGCGCGTCGTCGCGGCGTCGTCGTTCGCCACCGGCGCGTCGTTCACCGACACGACGGCGACGGTGCGGGTCGCCGCGGCCGACGACCCGCCGGGATCGTCGAGGACGACGCTCAGGACCCGGTTGCCCGCGGTGGGCTCCTGCGACGTGTTGCGGAAGGTGACGCCGCGCAGGATCGTCTCGTAGGTCGCCGGGCTGGCGGCACCGGTCAGCTCCAGGGTCCCCGTGTCCGGGTCCCACGTGCTGGTCACCCCCCCGCCGTCGGTGGCGGCGAGCACGTCCTGACCGGGCACGTACCCGGACGCGATGCGCACCCGGCCCCCGGTCAGCGACGCGTCGTCGGGGTCGGTCACGGCGGCCGCGGCGTCGAGCCCGACCGGCGGGTCGTCCTCGGTGTAGGTGAGCCCGCCGCCCGTGAGCGTGACCACCGGGAGGTCGTTGACGGCCACGACCGTGACCGTGCGCCCGGCGGCGTTGCTCGGGTCGGCGCCGTCGTCGACGACGAAGGTCACCGTGCGGGCCGCGGTGTTCGGTGCGTCGCTCGTGTCGACGTAGGTGACGCTCCGCAGCGCGGTCTCGTAGTCGGCCACCGGCGCGCTGCCCGTGAGCGTGAGCGTGCCGGTCGTCGCGTTCCACGACCCGGTGATGCCGAGCTGGTCGGTGAACGCGAGCTGGTCCTCGCCGTTCCAGTAGCCGGTGATCGCGACCGTCGCCCCCTCGATCGTCGCGTCGTCGAGGTCGCCGACGTCGAGCGCGTCGTCGACGGCGATCGGTGGGGCGTTCTCCGTGTAGGTGACGGACGTGCCGCTCGCGACGAGCACCGGAGGGTCGTTGACGGCGGCGACGGCGACGGTGCGCGTCGCCGCGGCGCTCGTGGCGGTTCCGTCGGAGACCGAGATCGAGACCGTTCTCGACGCGGTGGACGGATCGTCGCTCGTGCTCACGTAGGTGACCGAACGCAGCGCCGTCTCGTAGTCGGTGACCGACGCGGCGCCGGCGAGGGTGAGCGTGCCCGCGGCGGGGTTCCAGGACCCGATGATCCCGGACTGGTCGACGAACGCGAGGACGTCCTCACCGGCGGAGTGGTTGCCGGTGATCTGCACCGTCGCACCCGTGAGGGTCGCGCTGTCGACGTCGTCGAGATCGAGGGCGGCGTCGAGCACGACTGCCGGGTCGTTCTCGGTGTACGAGGCCGCCCCGCCGCTGGTCGAGACGGTCGGCGCGTCGTTGGCGGGGGTGACGGTGACCCCGCGGGTCGCCACGCCACTCGCCAGCGCGCCGTCGTCGACCGTGACCGAGATCGTGCGGGGGGAGGCCGACGGCGCGTCGCTGGTGTTCTCGTAGGTGACGGTGCGCAGCGCGGCCTGGTAGTCGGCGAGGGTCGCGGTGCCCGCGAGGGTGAGCACACCGGTCCCGGAGTTCCACGACCCGGTGATGCCGAGCTGGTCCGTGAACGACAGCACGTCCTCGCCGCTCGCGTAGGCGCCGGTGATCTGCACCGTCGCGCCCTCGAGGTTCGCGTCGTCGACGTCGCCGACGGTGAGGCCGGTGTCGACGGGGACCGGTCCGTCGTTCTCCGTGTAGGCGACGGCGCCCCCGGTGGTGGTCACGGCCGGCGCGTCGTTCACGGGGACGATCGGCACGGTCGCGGTCGAGGCCGCCGAGTTGAGGCCCGGGTTGCCGGCGTCGACGACGACGTAGGTGAACGTGGCGTCGACGTCGCGGTCGGCCGCGGGCGTGAACCGCAGGTCGACCGCGCCGGCCGCGAGCGTGAGCAGCGACCCGCCCGCGCCGAGCCCGATCGTGGAGCCGTCGGCCTGGGCGAGCGTCCCGCCCGTGACCGACAGGATCCTGACCTGGGTCGGCGCGGCGCCGTCGACGTCCGTGAGGGTGGGGGGCGCGAGCCGCACGTTCGGGGCCGAGGGCACGGCGTCCTCGAGGACGTTCGCCGGCCCGCCGCCGGGGTCGGTGACCGTGGTGTCGCCCCCGGCCGCGGGCGGGTCGTTGACGGCCGTGATGGCGACGACCCGGACCGCGTCCGCGTTCGTGGTCGTGGTGACGGTGAAGGTGACGGTGCGCGGGAGCGACGACGGGTTCTCGCTCGTGTTCGAGTACGCCACCGTGCGCAGCGCGGTCTGGTAGTCGTCCGCGCTCGCCGTCCCCGCGAGGGTGAGCGTGCCGGTCGCCGCGCTCCAGGACCCGGTGATGCCCGAGCTGGTCCGTGAACGAGAGCACGTCCTCGCCGTTCACGTAGTCGCCGGTGATCTGCACGGTCGCGCCGGTGACGTCGTCGTCGAGGTCGACGACCGTGAGCCCGGTGTCGACCGCCAGCGCCCCCGCGCCCTCGGTGTACGCGAGCGAGCCCGACGTGGTGGCGACCGACAGCGGGTCGTCGACCGCGGTGACCGTGACGTCGCGCGTCGCGCTGTTCGTCTCGAGCTCGCCGTCGGTGATCACGAACGTCACGGTGCGGGTCGTCGGGTCGGGGTCGTCGCTCGTGTTGCGGTAGGTGACCGAGCGCAACGCCGTCTGGTAGTCGGCCACGGTCGCGGTGCCCGAGAGCGTGAGCACGCCGCTGCCCGCGTTCCAGATGCCGGTGATCCCGAGCTGGTCCGTGAACGCCAGCTCGTCCTCGCCGGCGACGAACCCGGCCGTGACCCCGACGGCCGCGTTGGTGATCACGTCGTCCCCGTCGAGGTCGGTGATCGTGAGCGCCGGGTCGATCGCGGTCGCCGGGTCGTTCTCGGTGTACGCGAGCGGGGTCCCCGTCGTGACGATCGCGGGCGGCGCGGCCGCACCCTCGGCGGCCATGAGCAGGTAGCACCCGCCGGCGGCGAGCAGCACCGGCACGGCGCGCCGCCAGGCACGCCGCGCCGGGGCGCGCGCGGGGATGCGGCGGCGCGCCGCCGCCTCGGGTTCCACGGCGTCTGATCGGCACGATCCGTGGCAGGAACAGCCGATCCCCGCCCGGTCCGCCCGCCTCAGGCGAGCAGGGAGCGACCAGCAGGGCCTGGCCGAGGTGGTAGGTGACCATGATCGTGACGGCCGCCCAGGGCGTCGGCGCGGACGAAGCGGTCCCAGGCGATGAGGCCGTCGGAGCCGGCGAACGAGCACGGCGCCGAGCCGCGCCGGGCACGGTGCCGTGGGCCACCGCCGACACGACCATCGCGGAGATCACGACCGCGTAGACCGCGACCGGGGCGCGCGATGCGCGGGCCGGCCGCGCAGCGAGCGCAGCACCGTGACGGCGACGACCGGCACGACGGGCAGGGCGACGCACGACGGCAGCGAGGGCGAGCGTGCCGTGCCGCGGGCGGCTCGGTCCAGAACCCGGTCGACGTAGCAGACGTGGGCGACGAGGAACGCGGCGAGCCCGGCGACGAACCGGTCGCGCGGCAGCATGAGCAGGACGTCGCCGGCGAGCGAGCCAGGCGAGCGCGGCGACGAACCACCACCGGCGGGGGCCGGCGCCCGCGGCCGGGGTCGAGCGTCGGTCGGCCGCGACGATCGAGGAGCGCGAGCGTGGCCGGCTTGCAGACGTACTCGACGTCACGTGCGCCCGCGCGCGCGGCTCCACCAGTCGCCGGCGGCGAACCCGCCGGCGAGCACGAAGGCGGCGGACGCGACGGGGGTCACGGCGCGAGGCGCTCCCGCACCCACGCGGCGCCGTTCGCGGCGGTAGCGGACGCGGTCGTGGAGCCGGTCGGGACGGTGCTCCCAGCAGCTCGAGCACGTCGATCCGCACGACGTAGCCGCCCCAGAAGAGCGGTCGCGGGACCGCGCCGGCCGGCGAAGCGCGCCTCGACCTCGCGGACCCGGCGTCGAGCTCGGCGGCGACGACGACCTCGCTCTGTGGCGACGCCCAGGCACCCACCTGGTGCCCGCGCGGGCGGGTCGCCCAGTAGCGGTCGGCGGTGGCGTCGTCGACCGGGCGCACCGGCCCCCGCAGCCGCACCTGGCGGCCGATCTCCCGCCAGTGGAGGACCGCGGCCGCGTGCGGGCGCGCCGCGAGGTGGCGCGCCTTCGCGCTCGCGAGGTTCGTGTAGAAGACCACGCCGTCGGGCGTGAAGCCCCGCAGCAGGACGGTGCGGGCGTCGGGGTTGCCGTCGTCGTCGACCGTGGCGACCGTCATCGCCTCGGGCTGCGCGACACCCCGTGCGACCGCTTCGTCGTACCAGGCGCGCAGCTGGACGACCGGGTCGGGGTGGACCGACGCGGGGTCTAGCCGCACGGCGCACCACCTGCGAGACTGGCCGCATGGCCTTCCACCACGTCGCGATCGTGACCCGGGACCTCGACGCCTCGCACCGGTTCTACTGCGACGCCATGGGCTTCGAGCTCGTGAAGGTCGACGTCGTCCCGTTCCGCGAGCACGGCTGGGCCCGTCACCTCTTCTACGACACGGGCAACGGCGAGATGCTCGCGCTGTGGGACCTGCACGACGACGGCCTGGGCGAGTTCCCCACGGCGATCTCGACGGGGCTCGGGCTGCCGAACTTCGTGAACCACATCGCGTTCGCCGCGGCCGACCTCGACGACCTCGACGCCAGCCGCGAGCGCCTGCTCGCGCACGGTCACGACGTGGCCCGGATCGACCACGGGTGGTGCGTCTCCATCTACGCCGACGACCCGAGCGGCAACATGGTCGAGTTCTGCACGACGACCGGCGTGCTCGACGACGCGACGCGGCGGCTCGCAGCACCGCCTCCGGCTCGCGGCAGTCGCCCGAGGTCGACACGACGCCGCCGCCGATCGAGTTCTTCGAGGCGGCGCCGACCCGCGTCTGAGCGGCTCACGCGACCACCCCGGCGCGCCGGAGCGCGTCGAGCTCGCGGTCCGTCACCCCGGCCAGCTCGCGCAGCACCTCGTCGGTGTGCTCGCCGAGCGCCGGCCCGGCGTGGCGCACCGACCCGGGCGTGCGCGACAGCTTCGGGACGACGCCCGCCATCGGGACCGGTGCCCGTAGCCGGCCGCCGCGAGGCGCACCACCATCTCGCGCGCGGCGACGTGCGGGTCGGCGAGGATGTCGGGCGCGGTGTAGATGAGGCCCACCGGCACCTCGTGGGCCCGCAACCGCGCGATCAGCTCGTCCGAGCGCATCGTCGCCGTCCAGCGCGCGATCTCCTCGTCGAGGAGCCGCTGGTGGGCCGCGCGGGACTCGTGCGTCGCGTAGCGCCCGGCGAGGTCGGGGCGCCCCATGGCGGCCGCGAGCCGGGCGAAGACGGCGTCCGCGTTGCCCGCGATCACCACGTCGCGACCGTCGGCGGTCGGGTACGCGTTCGCGGGCGCGACGTCGCGCAGGACGCCGCCCGTGCGGCCGCGCACGACCCCGGCGACCTCGTGGTCGGCGAGGGTCGACTCCATGACCGCGAGCACCGCCTCGTAGATCGCGACGTCGACCTCCTGGCCCCGGCCGCTGCGCTCGCGCTCGTGCAGCGCGGCGAGGGTGCCGATCACGGCGAACAGCGCCGCGAGCGAGTCGCCGATCGAGATCCCGGTGCGCGCCGGGGGCCGGTCGGGATCACCGGTGGTGTGACGGATGCCGCCCATCGCCTCGCCGATGGAGCCGAACCCGGGGTCGGCGGCCCGGGGCCCCGTCTGCCCGAACCCCGACACGTGCACGAGCACGACGCGGGGGTTCGCGGCCGCGAGGCGTTCGTAGCCCATTCCCCAGCGCGCGAGGGTGCCGGGCTTGAAGTTCTCGAGCACGACGTCGCAGTGGGCCGCGACCCGGCGCGCGAGGTCGCGCCCGCGTTCGTCGCGCAGGTCGATCGCGACCGAGCGCTTGTTCCGCGCGATCGCGGGCCACCAGAGGCTGCGCCCGTCGACCCGCACGCCGTAGCGCCGCATGATGTCGCCCGCGCCGGGCGGCTCGACCTTGACGACGTCGGCGCCCAGGTCGCCGAGGAGCTGGCCGGCGAACGGCCCCGCGATGAACGCGCCGAGCTCCAGGACGCGCAGGCCGGCCAGCGGGGTGTCGCTCACGGTCCGCAACGCTAGGGTGCCGGCGCGTCACGGAAAGGACTCGTCATGGACTTCGCACCCAGTGCCCGCTCGGAGGAGCTGAAGGCCCGGCTCCTCGCGTTCGACGCCGAGGTGGTGCGGCCCGCCGAGCCCGTCTACCGCGCGCAGCGGGCCGAGTCGGGCGACCCCCACTTCCCGCCGCCGGTCATGGAGGACCTGAAGGCCGAGGCGAGGCGCCGCGGCCTGTGGAACCTGTTCCTCCCCGACGCCGAGCACGGGGCCGGGCTCTCCAACCTCGACTACGCGCCGCTGTGCGAGGTGATGGGCGCGTCGCCGCTGCTCGCCGAGGCGACGAACTGCTCGGCCCCCGACACCGGCAACATGGAGATCCTCGCCCAGTTCGGCACGCCGCTGCAGCAGGAACGGTGGCTGCGCCCCCTGCTCGACGGCGAGATCCGGTCCTGCTTCGCGATGACGGAGCCGTGGGTGGCGTCCTCCGACGCGCTCAACATCTCCTCCCGCATCGAGCGCGACGGCGACCACTACGTGATCAACGGGCACAAGTGGTTCACGTCGGGTGCGCTCGACCCGCGCTGCAAGGTCGCCATCTTCATGGGGGTCACCGACCCCGACGCCGACCCGTACCACCGCCAGTCGATGATCCTGGTCCCGATGGACACGCCGGGGGTGACGGTCGTGCGCGGGCTGCCCGTGTTCGGTCACTCGGAGGGCGGCGGCCACGGCGAGACGCTGTGGGAGGACGTGCGCGTGCCGGCCGAGAACCTCCTCGGCGAGGAGGGCAGCGGCTTCGCGATCGCCCAGGCGCGCCTCGGCCCGGGCCGCATCCACCACTGCATGCGCGCGATCGGGCTCGCCGAACGGGCACTCGACCTCATGTGCCAGCGCGCGCAGATGCGCGTCGCCTTCGGCCAGCCGCTCGCCGACCAGGGGGTGGTGCGGGAGCGGATCGCCGAGTCGCGGATCCAGATCGAGCAGGCACGGCTGCTGACGCTCAAGGCCGCGTGGATGATGGACACGGTCGGCAAGAAGCAGGCCCAGACCGAGATCGCCGCGATCAAGGTCGTGGCCGCCCGGGTCGCCACCGACGTGATCGACCGGGCGATCCAGCTCTTCGGCGGCGCCGGCGTCACCGACGACTGGCCGCTCGCGTCGATGTACGCGCACGCGCGCACGCTGCACCTGGTCGACGGCCCCGACGAGGTGCACCTGCGCCAGATCGCCCGGCGCGAGCTCGGGCGGTACGCGCACCTCCGCCCGGCCGGGCACGAGCGCCGCCGGTGACCGGGCGCGCACCCGTGCGGGGGCGGCGGCGGTGAAGGTCCGCGTCGGCTACGGCCTCGGCAACCTCCGACCGCTCGACGGCGCCGGCCTGGGCCGCCTCGCGGAGGCGATCGAGCGCCACGGCTTCGACTCGCTGTGGCTGTCGGAGCGCGTGAGCGGGCCCGCGCCCGACCCGCTGCTCGGCCTCACGTACGCCGCGGCCCGCACCTCCCGCATCAAGCTCGGCACGAGCGTGTCGGTCCTGCCGGGCCGCAGCCCGGCGCTCGTCGCCAAGGAATGGGCGACGCTCGACGTGCTGTCGGGCGGGCGGGCGCTGCCGTCGTTCGGGCTCGGGATCGTGCACGCGCTCGAGCAGCAGGCGTTCGGCGTGGCGCGCGCCGACCGCGCGTCGATGTTCGACGAGGCGCTCCCCCTGGTGCGGCGGTTCTGGTCGGAGGACGCGGTCGACCACGAGGGCACCTGGTACCGCTACGCACGGATGTCGGTCCTGCCGAAGCCCGCGCACCCCCTCGACGTGTGGCTCGGCGGGCGCGCGCCGTCGGAGCTGCGGCGGGTCGGCCGGCTCGGCGACGGCTGGCTCGCGTCGTTCACGACGCCCGGCCAGTGCGCGGCGGGACGCGCGATCGTCGAGGAGGCGGCGGCGGCCGCCGGGCGCACCGTCGACCCGGAGCACTTCGGGGCGATGGTGCTGTACACGCACGGCCCGGTGCCCGACCCGGTGCGCGACCTGATCGCGGCCCGCAATCCCGGTGCGGCGGTGGACGACCTCGTCGCGCGCGGCTGGCCGGGGGTGCGGGAGCTGTGCGAACGCTACGTCGCGGCCGGGTTCTCGAAGCTGGTGCTCGTCCCCCTGGCCGAGCCGCCCGACTGGGACGACGAGCTCGCCGCCGGCGCGGCGCACGTGCTGCCGATCCAGACCTGACGCGCTCCGCCGCGGCATCGGGCGGACGGCGGTGCGGTCAGAGGTACGGCACGGGGTTGACCGGCACGCCGAGGATCCGGACCTCGAAGTGCAGGTGCGGCCCGGTGGCGAGCCCGCTCGCCCCGGCCGCCGCGATCCGCTCGCCTGCCGACACCCGCTCCCCCGTCGAGACGTACAGGGCCGACGCGTGCGCGTAGAGCGTCGCGTACTGGTTGCCGTGGTCGATGATCACGGTGTTGCCGTAGCCGCTGCGCACCCCGGCGAACGCGACGGTGCCCGCGGCGCCGGCACGGATGGGCGTCCCGTACGACGCGCTCATGTCGACGCCGTTGTGCATCCGCGTCGTGCCGAGGACCGGGTGGACCCGCGGCCCGAACCCGCTCGTGATGCGGCCGGGCACCGGCCGGACGAGCGAGAAGCCCTCGCCGCGCCGCTGGCCCGCCTGCCGGCCCGACAGGAGGCCGCCGATCGCGTTCGACGACGCCTGGAGCGTCGCGAGCTCGGAGGTGAACTCCTCCTTCCGGTCGCGGATCGACGCGACGAGCTGCTGCTCGCGCCGCTCCTCACGCGCCACCTCGTCCCGCTTGCGCTGCTGCTCCGCCCGCAGGGCCGCGAGCTCCTCGTGCTCGGCCTCCGCCTCTCGCTGCGCCTCGGCGGCGCGGTCGCGCCGGGCAGTCGCCTCCGCCTCGAGTCGCTCGATCTCCTCCCGGAGCTCGGCGAGCGCGCTCACCGCGTCGCGCCGCTCCCGCGAGACGTACCGGAGGTAGACGACGCCGACCGACAGGTCCTGCACGTTGTCGGCGTCGAACGCGTGCCCGAACAGCGGCACCGCACCCTCGGTGCGGTACAGCTCCGCGGCCGCCCCCGCCGCGAGCAGCTCCGCCTCGCGCAGGTCGCGGCCGGTCTCCTCGGCGCGCCGGTCGAGCTCGGCCGCCTCGGCGGTCGCGCGCTCGACCTCGGCCTGCAGCGCACCGATGCGCGCCTCGACCTCGCGCACCTGGCGGTCGAAGGCCGCGACCGCGCGGTCGAGCTCGGCCCGCCGCGCCCGGATGCCGCTCAGCTCGCGCAGCGCCGCCGTCTCGGCCGCCGACGCCTCGCCGATCGCCTCGCGCAGCTCGCGGACGCGGTCGTCACGCGACTCCTGCGCGCGCCCCGGCGCGGCCGCCATCGTGGCGCAGAGTGCGAGCGCGAGGGCCGGGGCGAGCCGCCGCCCCCGCCGGGTCGGCCGGGGGGAGGCGCCGCGGGCGACCAGCCTCCCGAGCACGGCGCGCATCGTAAGCAACATCGGCCACACCAACAACAGGGCGCGAGGGTCGTCGACCAGCCCTGATCGGCAGGGACCGGGCCGCCGAGAGGCCTCGGCGGCGGGATCCGCACCCGGCGGCCGGGGCCGGGGGGCGGGGGCGGCACCCGGCGCGGGCCGCCGGGGACGGCCGGCTCAGGCGTCGAGGAAGCGGCGCAGGCCGATGACCGAGCCCAGCACCCCCACGCCGGCCCCGATCACGAGCACGAGCACGCCGACGCTGATCGCGTCCGCGTTCGTCACGTAGAAGCCGCCCCACAGGCGCTGGGCGCCCGCGACGAAGTCGGCGATCACGATCTTCAGGGCGAAGATCAGGCCGAACGCGAAGCCCGCGCCGATCGCGCCCTGCACGAAGCCCTCGGCCATGAACGGGATCCGCACGAACCAGTTGGACGCGCCGACCAGCTTCATGACCTCGATCTCGCGCCGGCGGGCGAAGGTGGCCAAGCGGATCGTGTTGACGATGAGGAAGATCGACGACGCGAGCAGCACGACCGCCATCGCCGTGAAGACGAAGTTGATCCAGCGCGTGATGTCGAGGATCTTCTCGATCTGCTCCTCCGGCGTGATCACCTCGTCGACGCCCGGCACCGACTCGAAGCGCCGTTTCACCTGCTCGGTCAGCTCGGCCTCCGTCGGCGCGACGCGGAACGACGTCGGCAGCGCGTCCGGGGTCGTGCTCTCGATGAGCGCCGGCTGGTCGCGGAAGATCCGCTTGAACTCCTCGTACGCGTCCTCCTTGGTGAGGAACTCGAAGCTGCGGACATCCTCGTCCGCCTCGAGCTGCGCGCGGACGTCGGCGATCTGGGCCTCGCCGGCGTCGACCTCCATGAAGATCTCGAGCTCGACGCCGTCCTTCCACTTGCTCGTGCCGTGATCGACCACCCGCTGCACGAGCCGGATGCCGCCGAACAGCGCGAGCGAGACGGCGACCGTGATGATCCCCGCCAGCGTCATCAGGAGGTTCCGCCGCAGCGAGATCAGCGTTTCGCGGACGAAGTAGGCGAGTCGCGACATGTCGATCGGGATCCCGTCAGGTGCCGACGCCGTAGACGCCGCGCGCCTGGTCGCGCACGAGCTGCCCGTGGTCGAGCTCGAGCACGCGGCGGCGCATCGCGTCCACGATCCGCTGGTCGTGCGTGGCCATGACGACCGTGGTGCCCGTGCGGTTGATCCGGTCGAGCAGTCGCATGATGCCCACGGTCGTCGCCGGGTCGAGGTTGCCGGTCGGCTCGTCGGCGAGGAGGATGAGCGGCCGGTTGACGAACGCCCGCGCGATCGACACCCGCTGCTGCTCGCCGCCGGACAGCTCGGTCGGGAAGTTCTCGGCCTTCTTCGCGAGCCCGACGAGCTCGAGGATCTGCGGCACCTGCGTCCTGATGATGTGCTTCGGGCGCCCGATCACCTCGAGCGCGAAGGCGACGTTCTCGTACACCGTCTTGTTCGGCAGGAGCTTGAAGTCCTGGAACACGCACCCGATGTTGCGGCGCAGGTGCGGCACCTTCCACGCCCCGAGGCGCGCGATGTCACGGCCCGGCGACGAGGACGCGACCCTCGGTCGCGACCTCGTCGCGCAGCAGCAGCTTGAGGAACGTCGACTTCCCCGAGCCGGACGGGCCGACCAGGAAGACGAACTCCCCCTTGTTGATCTCCAGGGAGATGTCGCGCAGGGCGGCGACGTCGCCCTTGTAGACCTTGGTGACGTTCTCGAAGCGGATCATGCGCAGTGGGTCACGGGGAGACCCCGACGATAGCAGCCGCGACCGCACCGTCCGGCGATCGCGCGGAGCGTCACCGCTGGTCGGAGGCCCGGCGCCAGTGCAGGTACGCCTCGACGAACTCGTCGAGGTCGCCGTCGAGCACGGCCTGCACGTTGCCCGTCTCGTGGCGGGTGCGTTCGTCCTTCACGAGCTGGTACGGCGCGAGCGTGTAGGTAGCGGATCTGGCTGCCGAACGCGACGTCGCGCTTGTCGCCCGCGAGTGCCTCGATCTCCCGCCGCCGCTCCTCGCGCTGGCGCTCCGGCGAGGCGCGCGGCGAGGATCTGCATCGCCTTCGCGCGGTTCTGGATCTGCGACCGCTCGTTCTGGCACGACACGACGATGCCGGTCGGGAGGTGCGTGATGCGCACGGCCGAGTCGGTCACGTTGACGTGCTGGCCGCCGGCGCCCGACGAACGGTACGTGTCGATGCGCAGGTCGTTCGGGTCGATCTCCGGCTCCTCGGCCTCGTCGAGCGCCGGGACGCAGTCGAACGACGCGAACGCGGTCTGGCGCCGGGCGTTCGCGTCGAACGGCGAGATGCGGATCAGCCGGTGCACGCCGCGCTCGCCCGCGAGCATCCCGTAGGCGTAGCGCCCCTTCACGATGAACGTCGCGGACGTGATGCCCGCCTCCTGGCCCTCCTGCACCTCGTCGATCTCGACCTCGAAGCCGTGCGCCTCGGCCCAGCGGCGGTACATGCGCAGCAGCATCTCGGCCCAGTCCTGCGCGTCGGTACCGCCCCGGCGCCCGAGTGCACCTCGCAGATCGCGTCGCGCTCGTCGTGCTCGCCGCTGAACAGCGCGCGCAGCTCCAGCTGGTCGAGGTCGGCGCGCGCGCGGGCGACACCGTCGGCGATCTCCGGCTCGACCGACTCGTCGCCCTCCTCGCGCGCGAGCTCGAAGAGCGTCTCGAGGTCGCTCACGCGCCGTTCCAGCCCCTCGACGAGCTCGACGTCGTCGCGCACCCGGGCGAGCTCCGTGGTGACCCTGCGCCCCTTCTCCGGGTCGTCCCACAGGCCGGGGTCGGCCGCCTCCGCCTCGAGCTCGGCCGAGCCGGGCGCGCAGCTCGTCGACGCGCAGGTACCGCGGGCGTCGCGGACGCGCTTGTCGAGCTCGGCGAGGTCCTCGGCGAAGTCGCGCACGTCCCGGCCCTCAGGAGCGCCCGTGGCAGAGCTTGTACTTCTTGCCGCTCCCGCAGAAGCAGGGCTCGTTGCGGCCGGGCGTCTTGCTCACCCGCACGGGCTGCTGGACCGGGGCTGCGGGCCGCCGGGGCCGGCGCGCGCCGGCCCGGCCGGAGCGGCGGCCGGGGCGGCCGGGGGCGCCGGGGCGGGGCCGGCGACCGTCGACCGCCCCGCGGTGCGGATCGCGCCCGCGCCCTGCACGGGGTCCTCGGCGGCCGAGTACCGGACGTCCCGCAGCTGGGGCTGGGGCTGCTCCTCGACGACGACCTGCAGGTGGAACACGTAGCGGACGAAGTCGTCCTCGATGCGCCCCATCATCGCCTCGAACATGTCGAAGCCCTCGCGCTGCCACTCGGTGAGCGGGTCGCGCTGGCCCATCGCGCGCAGGTTGATGCCCTGCTGCAGGTAGTCCATCTCGTAGAGGTGCTCGCGCCAGTGCTGGTCGAGGACCGAGAGCATCACGCGCCGCTCGATGTCGCGCAGGGTCGCGGCGCCGATGCGCTCCTCCTTCTCGCGGTACAGGAGACCGGCGTCCGTCCACGAGCAGCTCGTCGAGCTCGCGTGCGGTCGGCGGCGCCTCGACCTGCTCCTTGGTCACGCGCGTCGGCATGTACGTCTTCACGGCGGCGAGCAGCTCGTCGACGTCCCACTCCTCGACGTACTCGCCCGTGCAGTGCAACTCGATCAGCCGGCCGATCGCGGACTCGATCGCCGAGAGCGCCTGGTCGCGCAGGTCCTCGCCGTCGAGCACCTGCTGGCGCCGGCGGTAGACGACCTTGCGCTGCTCGTTCATCACCTCGTCGTACTTGAGGACGTTCTTGCGGATCTCGAAGTTGCGGTCCTCGACGGTCCGCTGCGCGCGCTCGACGGCCTTCGTGACCATCTTCGACTCGAGGGGGACGTCGTCGGGGAACGACGCACCCATCACGCGCTGCATCAGCCCGGTCGCGAACAACCGCATGAGGTCGTCCTCGAGCGACAGGTAGAAGCGGCTCTCGCCGGGGTCGCCCTGGCGCCCGGAACGGCCGCGGAGCTGGTTGTCGATGCGGCGGGACTCGTGGCGCTCGGTCCCGAGCACGTAGAGGCCGCCGAGCTCGCGCACCTTCTCCCCCTCGGCGCGGCACTCGTCGCGAAAGCGCGGGAGCAGCTCGGCGTAGCGCGCCTCGTACTCCGGCGGTGCCGACCACGAGGCCCTCCCGGACGCACTCGCGCCGGGCGAGGCCCTCGGGGTTGCCGCCGAGGAGGATGTCGACGCCCCGGCCGGCCATGTTGGTGGCGACGGTGACGGCGCCGAGCTTGCCCGCCTGGGCGATGATCTCGGCCTCCCGTTCGTGCTGCTTGGCGTTGAGCACCTCGTGGGGGATGCCCCGCTTCTGCAGCTCGCGCGACAGCCGTTCGGACTTCTCGACCGAGATCGTGCCCACGAGCACGGGCTGGCCGGTGGCGTGCCGCTGCGCGATGTCCTCGACGACCGAGGTGAACTTGCCCGACTCGGCCTTGTAGATGAGGTCGGGGTTGTCGGTGCGGACCATCGGCCGGTTGGTGGGGATCGACACGACCTGGAGGTCGTAGGTGTGCGCGAACTCGCCCGCCTCGGTCGAGGCGGTGCCGGTCATGCCCGACAGCTTCCGGTACATGCGGAAGTAGTTCTGGAGGGTGACGGTCGCGAGGGTCTGGTTCTCCTCCTTGATGCGCACGCCTTCCTTGGCCTCGACGGCCTGGTGCAGCCCCTCGCTCCAGCGCCGTCCCTCGAGGATGCGGCCCGGTGAACTCGTCGACGATCTTCACCTCGCCGTTCGAGACGATGTAGTCGACGTCGCGCTTGAAGAGCTCCTTCGCGCGCAGCGCCTGCTGGAGCTGGTGCACGAAGTTCTGGTTGACGTGCTCGTAGAGGTTCTCGACGCCGAGCGCCTCCTCGACGCGGGCGATGCCCTCCTCGGTGGGGACGATCGTGCGCTTCGCCTCGTCCACCTCGTAGTCGCGGTCGCGTTGCAGGCCCCGGACGATGCGGGCGAACTGGTAGTAGAGCTCGGCGGCGTCGGACGCGCGCCCGGAGATGATCAGCGGGGTGCGGGCCTCGTCGATGAGGATCGAGTCGATCTCGTCGACGATCGCGTACCAGTGCGGCTTGCCCCGCTCGCGGAAGCCGCGCTGCACCTGCTGCTCGCGGCGCACGACCATGTTGTCGCGCAGGTAGTCGAAGCCGAACTCGTTGTTCGTGCCGTAGGTGATGTCGCAGTCGTACATGCGGCGCTTCTCGTCCGCGGAGGCGCCGCCGGGGACGACGGTGCCGACGCGTGAGGCCGAGGAAGCGGTGGAGGCGGCCCATCCACTCCGCGTCGCGCCGGGCGAGGTAGTCGTTCACGGTCACGAGGTGGACGCCCTGGCCGGCGAGGGCGTTGAGGTAGGCGGGCAGGGTGGCGACGAGCGTCTTGCCCTCGCCGGTCTTCATCTCGGCGACCCAGCCCGAAGTGCAGCGCGGCGCCGCCCATGATCTGCACGTCGAAGTGGCGCTGCCCGAGCACCCGCTTGCCGGCCTCGCGGACGGTCGCGAACGCCTCGGGCAGCAGCTCGTCGAGCGCGTCGTCGATCAGCGCGTGCTCGTGCTCCTCGTCGCGGGCGCCGGCCCGGGCCCGGTCGACGCGGGCCCGGAACTCGGCGGTGCGGGCCGCGAGCTGCTCGTCGCTCAGGCGCTCGACCTCGGGCTCGAGGGCGGCGACGAGCGGCACGACGGCCTGGACCTCCTTCAGTCGGCGGCCCTCGCCGGCGTGCAGCAGCTTCTGGAACAGACCCATAGACGAGGAGCGAGTCTACGTGGGCGGCCCCGGGCCGCCGTCCCGCGGCCCGGGCGTCACCGGGGACCCCCGCCCGGGGTGTCAGGGGGCGTCGAAGAGCCGCTCGCGCACGGCGTAGGTCGCGGCCTCGGTGCGCGACTTGAGCTTCAGCTTGCCGAGGATGTTGCGCACGTGGTTCTTGACCGTGTCCTGCGCGATCACCAGCTCCGCGGCGATCTCGCGGTTGGACCGCCCGCGCGCGACCAGCCGGAGGACCTCGAGCTCGCGCGGGCTGAGGCGCCGCCGGCCGTCGGCGGTGCCCTCGTCGCCGGAGGCCACGCGCCGGCACGCGTCGAAGAGCGCGCGCGTCAGTGCGGGGGCCAGCACGGCCCCGCCGCGGTACACGGTGCGTACGGCCTCGGCGATCCCGACGGCCGCCTCGTCCTTCAGGAGGTAGCCGTCGGCGCCGGCCCGCACGGCGGCGACGAGGTCGTCCGCGTCGTCGGAGTCGGCGAGCATCACGACGCGCACCTCCGAGTCCACCTCGCGCAGGCTGCGGAGCGCGTCGATCCCGCCGGCGCCCGGCATCCGCACGGCCATCAGCACGACGTCGGGCCGGAGGTCCCGGACCCGCCGGGCGGCGTGCGCGCCGTCGGCCAGCTCGCCGACGACCGCGATGCCCGGCTCGGCCTGCAGCACGCTCTCGAGCCCCCGGCGGGCCAGCTCGTGGGCGTCGGCGACCAGGACGCGGATCGGTTCGGGGGCCCCGGCCACGGGGCTCAGCCCGCGGCCTCGATGATGCCCAGGTCGCCGTCGCGGCGGCGGTAGAGCACCGCGGCCCGGCCCGTCTCGGCCACCGTGAACAGGAAGAAGTCGTGGCCGAGCAGCTCCATCTGCAGCGCGGCCTCCTCGACGTCCATCGGCTTGACCTCGATGCGCTTGGTCCGCACCACCGGGCCGCCCGCGTGGTCCTCGGCCTCGTCGGGCGCGCCGGGCGGTGCGGGCCGCGCGCCGTCGGCCCGGACCTTCGCGCCGTTGCGGCGCCGCACGCGCCGCTCGTGGAGGCGCCGCATCTGCGCCTCGACCTTCTCCAGCGCCAGGTCGAGCGCGACCGGGTGGTCGGGCGCGCTGGCCTGGCCCTTCACGAGGTGCCGGCTCAGGTGCACGAGGATCTCGCAGGTGTGCGAGTCGTCGGCGCGGCGGGCCGCGAGCACGCGGTACTCGACGTCGACCCGGCGCACGTCGGTGGCGAAGCGCTCGATCCGCTGGACCTTCTCGAGCGTGTGCGCCCGGAGCCCGGCACCGACCTCGGCGTGCTTGCCCGACACGACGACGTCCATCTGGGCGGTGAGTATACGCCCGCGCCGCACTTCGGCGGACGGGCCGTCCGCCGTGGTCCGCGCCCGGCCCGCGTGCCGGCTCACGCGCCGGCGCCCCGGGCCGACCGGGCCGGGGTGCGCGCCGCGGCCGCGGCGCCGACGCCGGCCGCGCCGCCGGCGCGCAGCGCCCGCGCCGCCGCGACCAGCGTGGCGCCGGTCGTCACGACGTCGTCGACGACGAGGACGCGCGCACCCGTGGCGGGCCGCACGGCGCGCAGGCGCGGCCCGGCGCGGCGCCCCGCCGCAGCGCGCCGCGTCTGCGGCTCGTCGCCGCCGCGGGCGAGCAGCCGCAGCGCCGGGCGGCCGGTCTCCCGCGCGAGGGCGCGCGCGAGGACGCGGCCGTGGTCGACGCCGCACCGCACCCGCCGCTCGCGGCTCGCCGGCACCCAGGTGACGACGTCGAAGGGGTGACCGGCGTGCCGCACGAGCGACGCGATCTCGCCGGCGAGCCACCCGAGCGCGGCGCGCTCGTCGCGGTACTTCGCGCGCGCGATCAGCTCGCGCGCGACGCCCTCGTAGCGGAAGGCGACCACGCACCAGTCGACCCCGGCGGGCGACGGTGCCGCCGGCGCGGCGCGCAGCCCGCCGCGACAGCGCCGGCACGGCGGCTCGCCGCGCGCTCCGCACCCCGGGCAGGCGCCGGGCAGCAGCGTTCCCAGCAGGTCCGCGCCCAGGCCCCGCCAGCCTCCACCCACGGGTGGGAGGCTACGGGTGGGCTGCGACGGTGACCCCCGGCGGTGCCGGCGCCCGCCGCACGTGGCTCGGCAGCGACCGGCGGTACGGCGGCCGCGCGATCCCGACCTCCGTCACCACGCCGGTGACGAGGCGCGCCGGGGTGACGTCGAAGGCGGGGTTGCGGGCCCGGGCCTCGCGGGGGGCGACGGGCACCCCGGCCACGGTCAGGACCTCGGCCGGGTCGCGCTCCTCGATCACGATCGCATCGCCGTCGGGCGTCGCGAGGTCGATCGTCGCGGTCGGGGCCGCGACGTAGAACGGTACGCCGTGCTGGCGGGCGAGCACCGCGAGCGCGTACGTCCCGATCTTGTTCGCGACGTCACCGTTGGCGGCGATGCGGTCGGCGCCGACGACGACCACGTCGATCTCGCCGCGCGCCATCAACGACGCGGGCACGGTGTCGGCGACGAGCGTGGCCTCGATGCCCAGCCGCCCGAGCTCCCACGCCGTCAGGCGCGCCCCCTGCAGCACCGGCCGCGTCTCCCCGACCCACACGTGCACGCGCCTGCCCTGCTCGGCGGCGGCACGGATCACGCCCAGCGCGGTGCCGTACCCGACGCAGGCCAGCGCACCCGCGTTGCAGTGCGTGAGGACCCGCGCGCCGTCGGCCACGACACCGGCGCCGTGCGCACCGATCGCGCGGTTGCGCGCGACGTCGTCCTCCGCGAGGGCCTCCGCGCACGCGAGCGCGCCGGCCGCACCGCCGCGCCGGTACGCGCGCAGCGCCTGCTCGACGCCGCGGGCGAGGTTGACCGCCGTCGGGCGCGCCGCGGCGAGCCGGCGGGCCGCGGCGTCCACCGCGGCGGGTGACCGCGACCGGTGGGCCGCGAGGGCGACGCCGTACGCGCCCGCGACCGCGAGCGCGGGCGCGCCGCGCACCACGAGCCGTGCGATCGCGTCGCACACGTCGTCGGCGGTGGTGCACTCGACGTGGAGCACCCGGTGCGGGAGCGCCCGCTGGTCGAGGATCCGCACCCGGCCCCGCCGCCACGACACCGAGCGCGGGATCGGGTCGGCGGCCGGGGTGCTCACGTCCCGAACCGGAGCTCCGGGTTCGTCCGCCGGGCGACCGACCGCAGCCGGCGCTCGAGCGCGTCGACGAAGAAGTCGCCCTCGTCGTCGTGCGTCATGACCCAGAACCGCTCGTCGCGGATCGCGTCGAACACCTTGGCGGCCACGACGTCGGGCGCCATGGCGTCGGCGAGGACCGACTGCATCACCGCTCCCGACGCCGGGTCGCCGGCGCCGGGAGCGACCCGCAGGTGCTCCGGGCGGTTGCGCTCGCTCTCCATGATGCGGGTGCTGACCCAGCCCGGGCACAGCACCGAGACCTTGACGTGGGGTGCCGCCATCGCGAGCTCGTGGTGCAGCGACTCCGACAGGGCGACCACCGCGTGCTTGCTCGCGTTGTACACGGACATGAACGGGGGCGCGACGAGGCCCGCGATCGAGGCCGTGTTGACGACGTGCCCCGCCTCCTGGCGCATGAGCACGGGGACGAAGCTGCGGACGCCGTGGACCACCCCCATGAGGTTGACGCCCAGCACCCACTGCCACGTCTCGAGGGGGATCTCCCAGCTGAGCCCCGCGCCCGCGACGCCGGCGTTGTTGAACGCGAGGTGGATCGCACCGAAGCGCTCGACGGCACGGTCGGCGAGCGCCTGCACCTGGGCGGGGTCGCTCACGTCGGTCGTGACGCCCTCGACGCTCGCGCCCGACGCCCGCAGCGCCGCGACGGCCTCCTCGAGCGCGTCCTGCTCCACGTCGCCCACCACGACGCGCATGCCCTCGGCCGCGCACCGGCGCGCCAGCGCGAGCCCGATGCCGCTCGCGCCGCCGGTGACGACCGCCACCCTTCCCGCGAAGTCCTGCACGCCGCCGAGCCTACGCACTCGCTCCCGGTGGCCGCCGGGGCGCCGGCCGGGCGGCGCCCGGCCGGCTCCGCGTCAGTAGCGGTAGTGGTCGGGCTTGAACGGGCCCTCGACGGGGACGCCGATGTAGTCGGCCTGCTCCTCGGTCAGCACCGTGAGCCGCGCGCCGAGCTTGTCGAGGTGCAGCCGGGCGACCTTCTCGTCGAGGTGCTTGGGCAACGTGTACACCTTGCGCTCGTAGAAGTCGGTGTGCGTGAACAGCTCGACCTGCGCGATCACCTGGTTCGTGAAGCTGTTCGACATCACGAAGCTCGGGTGGCCGGTCGCGCAGCCGAGGTTCAGCAGGCGGCCCTCGGCGAGCACGATGATCGAGTGGCCGTCGGGGAACGTCCACTCGTCGACCTGCGGCTTGATGTTGCGGCGACGGATGCCGGGCACCTTCGCGAGGCCGGCCATGTCGATCTCGGTGTCGAAGTGCCCGATGTTGCCGACGATCGCGTTGTGCTTCATGCGGGCCATGTGCTCGACCGTGATCACGTTCTTGTTGCCCGTCGCCGTCACGAAGATGTCCGCGGTCTCCACGACGTCCTCGACGGTCGCCACCTGGTAGCCCTCCATGGCGGCCTGGAGCGCGCAGATCGGGTCGATCTCGGTGACGACGACGCGCGCGCCCTGGCCGCGCAGCGACTGCGCACACCCCTTGCCGACGTCGCCGTAGCCGCACACGACCGCCACCTTGCCCGCGATCATCACGTCGGTGGCGCGGTTGATGCCGTCGATCAGCGAGTGCCGGCAGCCGTAGAGGTTGTCGAACTTCGACTTCGTCACGGAGTCGTTGACGTTGATCGCCGGGAACAGCAGCGTGCCGTTCTGCATCATCTGGTAGAGGCGGTGCACGCCGGTGGTCGTCTCCTCGGTGACGCCCTTCACCCCGGCGGCGAGCCGGTGCCAGCGCTGCGGGTCCTCCTCGAACACCCGCCCGAGCAGGCGCAGCACCACCTCGAATTCCTCGTTGTCGGCGGTCGACGGGTCGGGCACCCTGCCCGCCTTCTCGAACTCGACGCCCTTGTGCACGAGCAGCGTCGCGTCGCCGCCGTCGTCGAGGATCATGTTGGGACCGTCGTGACCGGGCCACCGCAGCGCCTGGTCGGTGCACCACCAGTACTCCTCGAGGGTCTCCCCCTTCCACGCGAACACCGGGACGCCCGCGGGCGCGTCGGGGGTGCCGTCGCGGCCGACGACGACCGCGGCGGCCGCGTGGTCCTGCGTCGAGAAGATGTTGCAGCTGACCCACCGGACCTGCGCGCCCAGCTCGACCAGCGTCTCGATCAGCACGGCGGTCTGGATGGTCATGTGGAGCGAGCCCATGATGCGGGCGCCGGCGAGCGGCTTCGACGGGCCGAACTCCTCGCGGCAGGCCATGAGGCCGGGCATCTCGACCTCGGCGAGCTCGATCTCCTTGCGGCCCCACTCGGCCAGCGACAGGTCGGCGACCTTGAAGTCGGTGAACGTGCCGGACGTGGGGCGGGGCGCGGTCGCGGTCATGGGGACTCCTTCGCGGCGTGGCGCCCGGCGGGCGCGACGGTATCGACGGAGCCGGCCCGGATCACCGGATGACAGCCTTGCGAGGCCCGACCGGGCGTTGATGCTACCGGAACGGCGGCGCGATCGTCTCCCCATGACGGAGACGATCGCCGCCGTCCAGGCGGCACCCGCCCTGTTCGACCGTGAGGCGACGATCGCGCGGGTCGCGACGCTGACGGCGGAGGCGGCCGCGGGCGGCGCGGCGCTGGTCGCGTTCCCCGAGGCCTTCGTGCCCGGTTACCCCGATTGGGTCTGGCGCACGCGCCCCTGGGCCGACGCCGCCTGGTACGAGCGCTGGTCGGCGCAGGCCGTGGACCTGCGCGGGCCCGAGCGCGACGCGCTCGGCGCCGTGGCCGCCGACAACGGCGTGCACCTCGCGATCCCGGTCAACGAGCGCGACGGCGGGACCGTCTACAACACCCTGTGCTGGTTCGCGCCCGACGGCTCGCTCGTCGCGAAGCACCGCAAGCTGGTGCCGACCGGTGGCGAGCGGCTCGTGTGGGGCCAGGGGGACGGGTCGACCCTCGCGGTGGTCGACACGCCGGTCGGGCGCGTCGGCGGCCTGATCTGCTGGGAGAACTACATGCCGCTCGCGCGGGTCGCCATGTACGAGCGCGGCGTCGACGTGCTGCTCGCCCCCACCTGGGACAACTCCGACGTGTGGGTGGCGTCGATGCGCCACATCGCGAAGGAGGGCCGCTGCTACGTCGTCGGCGTGACGTCCTGCCTGCGCGGCTCCGACGTGCCGGCGGGCCTCCCGGGTCGCGACGACCTGTACGGCGGTGACGACGACTGGATGTCACGCGGCAACACGGTGATCGTCGACCCGTACGGCGACGTCCTGGCCGGGCCGATCACCGGGACCGAGGGGACCCTCTACGCGCCGGTCGACCTCGACCGGGTCCGTGCGGCGCGTCGGGAGTTCGACGTGGTCGGCCACTACGCGCGGCCCGACGTGTTCCGCTTCGAGGTGCGCGACCCCCGGTGACCGGACCCGCCGCGCCCGTCAGGCCGGCCGGTCGGCCTCGGCGAGCCGGCGCTTGAGCTGCGCGATCGCGTCGATCGGGCCGGGGTCGACGTCGTTGTCGAGCGCGAGGTAGCACGACACCCAGTCGCCGACGTACATGAGGTCGAGGAGCTGCGCGAGCCTCCCCTCGCCCTCCGCCTCGACCGACAGCACCTGGTGCACCGTCTCCTCGACCAGCTCGCGCGTGATCGCGATGCGTCGCGCGAGGCGCGGGTGCTCGAAACCGTGGCGGAGCTCCACGATCGACAGCACCTGCCGTGTCACGTCGCCGTGCTGCCCCCACCCGCAGATCTCGTTGTGGTCGAGCTCGGGGTACGCGTGCCAGAACGCCGGGGCCTTGGCGTTCTCGTTGATGTCGCACTTCCACCGGTAGGCCGCGACCGCGCCGAGCGCGCCGGCGCCGTGGACGACCGGGATCGTGCGGTCGATGCGCCGCGCGATCTCGCGCGCCGGGTTCGCCGGGCCCTCCGTCGCGGGCGCGCAGCGGTCGCGCCGGCGCGCGAGCTGCTCCTGCGCCCGCACGAGCTGCGCGTGCGCGCCCGGGGCGAGCCCGAGCCGGAAGAGCGTGACGGCGAGCGGGGCGACGAGCGCGCCCAGCGCCGCCCGCGGCATGAACCCGGTCGGGCACGGCAGGTGCAGCCCGCCCGCCCCGGCCGCGACCGCCGCGAGCTCGCCGCCGCAGGACACCGCGACGAGCCGGGCACCCGCCTGCGCGGCGGCCCGGGCCATCGAGACGGTCTCCTCGGTGTCGCCGGAGTAGGAGACCGCGAACGCGAGGGTGTGCGGGCCGACGAAGGCCGGCACGCGGTACTGCTTGAGGACGGTGACCGGGACCGGCAGCTCGTCGCTGAACGCGGCGGCGACGACGTCGCCGGCGATGCCGGACCCCCCCATCCCCATGACGACGACGTTGCGGAGGTCGCCGGGCGCGCCGAAGGCACCCGCGTCGACGGCGCCGGCGGCCTCGTGCGCGGCGGTGAGCTGCTCGGGCAGGCCGGCCACCGCGTCGAGGAAGTGCAGGGTGTCGGTCGTCACGACGGCGGATCGTAGGCCGAGCCCCCGCCCCGGGCCCCCCGGGAGGCCGCCTCAGAAGGTCGGCCGGATGCCCTCCGCCTCGGCCTTCGCCGTGAGCCGCTCGTGCTCGGCGTCGTCGACGGTCTCGGCCTCGTCGATCAGCAGGATCGGGATGTCGTCCTGGACGCGGTAGCGGCGGCGCAGGCGGGGGTTGTAGAGCGCGTCCTCGTCGCGGAAGTACAGCAGCGGGCCCTTGTCCTGCGGGCAGGCGAGGATCTCGAGCAGCTTCGGGTCGAGCGCCATGGTCAGTCCTCCTCGCCGCGCACGAGCGCGAGCACCTCGGCGGTGTGGGTCGCGACGGCCTGCTCGTCGGGCGCCTCGAGGTTGAGCCGCAGCAACGGCTCGGTGTTGGAGGGCCGCAGGTTGAACCACCAGTCCCCGCAGTCGACCGTCAGCCCGTCGAGGCGGTCCTGCCGGCACCCGGCGTAGGCGGCGGCGACCCGCTCGATCGTGGCCGCGGGGTCGTCGACCCGGGAGTTGATCTCGCCGCTCTGCGCGTACCGCTCGAACGGGCGGCGCAGCTCGGACAGCGGCACCCCCGCGCGCGACAGCTCCTCGAGCACCAGCAGCGCGGCGATCGAGCCGGAGTCGGCCCGCCAGTTGTCACGGAAGTAGTAGTGCGCGGAGTGCTCGCCCCCGAAGACCGCGCCGGTCTCGGCCATCACCTGCTTGATGAACGAGTGGCCCACGCGGGTGCGCACGGGCCGGCCGCCGTGCTCCTCGACGATCTCGGGGACCGCCCGCGAGCAGATGAGGTTGTGGACGATCGTGCCGCCGGGGTGCCGTTGCAGCATCGCCTTGGCGACGATCGCGGTCGTCGTGGAGCCGCTCACCGGCTGGCCGAGGTCGTCGACGAGGAACACCCGGTCGGCGTCGCCGTCGAACGCGAGCCCGACGTCGGCGCCGCCGTCGAGGACGGCCCGCTGGAGGTCCTTCAGGTTCTCGACCTGGATCGGGTCGGCGGGGTGGTTCGGGAAGGTGCCGTCGAGCTCGCCGTACAGGACCGTGAGCGAGAACGGCAGCCCCTCGAACACCTTCGGCACCACCAGGCCGCCCATGCCGTTCGCGGTGTCGGCGACGACCTTCAGCGGGCGCAGCACCGACGGGTCGACGAACGACCGGACGTGGGCGCCGAAGTCGTCGAGCAGGTCGCGGTGCTCGACCTTCCCCGGCACCTCGCCGCGCGAGGTGACCCCCGACGCGACCATCTCCTTGATCTGGTGCAGGCCGGTCTGCTCGCCCACGGGCGCCGCGCCCGCCCGGCACAGCTTGATCCCGTTGTACTGCGCGGGGTTGTGGCTGGCGGTGAACATGGCCGCCGGCCGGTCGAGCACCCCGGACGCGTAGTAGACGAGGTCGGTCGAGCACAGGCCGACGTCGGTCACGTCCGCGCCGGCGAGCGTCGCGCCCTCGACGAACGCCGCGACGAGCGGCTCCGACGACGGCCGCATGTCGCGACCGACGACGATCGCGGAGGCGCCGGTGAAGTGGGCGAACGCGTTGCCGATCCGCCGGGCGAGCGCCTCGTCGAGCTCGTCCGGGTAGACGCCGCGGATGTCGTAGGCCTTGAAGATCGCGTCGAGCGCCACGTGCGACGACTCCTCCGCCGTTCGGCTCGGGCAAAGCGGGTCATGGTAGCGCCGGCGGTCCCCGGCGCCGGCGGCGGCGCCCCGTGGCCCGGCCGTCGCCGTCCGCGGCCCCGGGCGCGCCCGCCGCCGCGGTGGGGGGCTCCCCGCCCGGCGCCTCGCCGGCCGCGCCCTCCGGCGCGAACGCCGCGAACCGCGCGGCCCCCTTCCACCGGGCGAGCGCGACGAGGCCCACGACGCCCCCGAGCGTGAGGAGGCGTCCGAGCCAGTCGACCGGGGTGAGCCCGTAGGTGAGCACGACCTCCTCGTCGGTCGGCACGACCACCATCAGGTTCGGGGCGAGCCGGTACGGGCCCCGCGCGCCGTGCGCCTCCCAGTTCGGGAAGTAGGACACCTTGACCACCACCGGCACGCCGGTCCGGTCGACGCGGAACGACACCTCGTCGGGCTCCTCGACGACGTCGCTCACCTCGACGCGCGGCAGGCGGCGCGGCTCGACCTCGTCGAGGTCGGCGGCGTCGACCCGCTCCCAGTCGTCGGGGCCGGACTCCGCCCACGGGACGTCGAGCAGGTCGTCGGTGCGCCACCAGCGCGCCGCCGCGCACTCCCAGCCGCCCAGGCGCGGCTCGGGGTCGGTGCCGCCCAGCGGCGCGACGTCGAAGCACTCGGCGCGGGTGCCGCCGCGGGTCCGCGCGACGACCGGCTCGTGACGCAGTCCCTCCACCAGCGCCGAATCGCGGACCTCGTAGACGCGCCAGCCCTTCGGGTCGGCGTCGTCGAGGTCGGGGACCTCGGCGACGAGGTCGAGATCGGGGTGCGCGTCCGCCTTCGCCTGCGCCTCGGGCGTCCAGGCCATGTAGTAGCGGACGCCGAGCATCTGGAGGTGCCGCACCCCGCGGTCGAAGTCCTCCAGCGTCCCCCACACGAGGCCCCGCACGGGGTTCGACGGCCGGAGCGCGAGCTCGCTGACCGTGAGGAAGTGGAACGACGTCGTGCCCGACGACTCGAAGTAGAGGCCCTCCATCGAGCCGATGCACCCGTCGGTCCAGTACGGCAGCAGCTCGAGCGCG
This sequence comes from Acidimicrobiia bacterium, assembly GCA_026002935.1. Classification (GTDB taxonomy): domain Bacteria; phylum Actinomycetota; class Acidimicrobiia; order IMCC26256; family PALSA-610; genus BPGH01. Next base: position 1,376,981 of record BPGH01000001.1, on the reverse strand, counting down.
AGCGAGGTGCCGTAGGTGTTGATCGGGTCGTCCTCGCCGGCCGACGGCTCCCACAGGGCCCGCCCGCACGGCAGGTCGCCCATCGTCTCCATGATCGCCGAGTACTCGGGCCACGCGGCCTTCTCCTCGTACCCGGTGTAGTTCCAGCGCGCCCAGCCCTCGATGGCGATGCCGGGATTGTTGTCGCGGGCGTCCCACGCCCGCTCGAGCCCGATCAGCCCCGCGACCGCGAGCAGGCACGCCATGGCGGCCGCCGACACCGTGCGGGCGCGCTCGGCGGTCCGCTCGGCGGCCAGCTCGGGTGGCGGCTCCCAGCCGGGCGGCTCCTCGTCCCAGGCGCGCGACTCGACGACCGCGACGGCGTGCTCGCGCACCTCGGCCGGCACGTCGGCCCGGGGGGCCGGCGCCGCGTCGCCGTCGTCGCCGGCCGGGCCGAGCCCGGCGAGCTCGAGCCACGCCCGCGCCCGGGCGTCGTGCAGGTCGCCCTCGCGCACCCAGAAGACCGCCCAGCGCGCCGCGGCCGCGCCGAGGCGCAGCAGCTCGGCCGCACCGGTCGCCGCGAGCAACGCCCACGTCAGCACCCAGAACGGCAGGAACCGCGTGTTCCACACGGCGTGCTCCGGCCACTGCACGAACAGGACCCCGAGGATCAGCGCCGCCGCGAGCAACACGGCGGTCGAGCGCCGCCGGTACCAGCCGGCGGCGACGATGGCGACGCCGGCGAGCAGCCACACCCACGCCGGCAGCCACAGCGGCTGCTTCTCCACGACCCCGGTGTCGAGCACCGCCTCGCCGATCGCGCGCACGAACCCCTCGACGGTGCGGTCGACGAACCCCGGGAGGAAGAACGCGACGAAGCCGGGCAGCTCGAAGTCGCCCTTGGGGACGACCTTCGTGTACCGCATGCTCTGCGTCATGTCGTGACGCGCGAGCAGCGGCAACGTCCACACGGCCGTCAGCGCGAGGGCGACGCCGCCGATCGCGGCCGCGAGCGGGAACGTCCGTCGCGGCCGGCGCGTCACGACGAGCAGCACGGCCATCAGCGCGACGAACATGGACACGACCACGTGCGACATCGCCGCCGCGGCGATCAGCAGGGCGGGGAGCCACGGGCGGCGGCCGGTGTCGAGGCTGCGCGCCAGCGCACCGAGCGCGAACAGCCCGAGCGCGAGCGCGAGCGTGAACGAGAACTCGCCCGCGAGGGTGCTCGCGATGTTCCCGCCGTAGATCTGCCAGCCGTCGCGGGTCTGGACGAGGGTGCCGAGCGCGGCGACGGCGAACAGCGGCGGGGCGGGCCACGGCGCGCGCAGGCCGCGGGCGAACGAGTACGCGGCGGCGGGCAGCAGCACCGGACCCGACACCGTGACCAGCTTGAACGCGACGTTGTAGGGCAGGCCCAGCGCGTCGAGCAGGGCGATCGCGACCGCCGGCAGCGGGAAGTAGTAGTGGCCGACCGGGAAGCCGGCGTACCAGTCGGGCGCCCAGCCGGAGAGTCGGCCCCGGGGGAACCAGTGCTGCTCGAGGAACCACGGCCACCAGACGTGGGCGCCCATGTCGCCGCCGTTGGTCGTCGTGTCCCGCAGCAGCCAGCCCCAGGAGAAGTCGCCCGTCAGCCGCCACTCCCACGGCCGCCACAGCGGCCACACGTCGACCGGCACGAGCCGCATGTCGGGGTTGAGGATCTCGACGACGATCAGCGTCGCCACGGCGACCACGACCGCGCCGACGATCCGCTCCCAACGACCCGCCGGGAGGTCGTCGGGGCGCGCCGGGGCGGGCGCGGGCGGCGTGGCCGCCTCACCCGCGCGCGTCTCCTCCTCGTCCACCGTGGGGGTGAGCGCGTCCACCGGCGAACAGCATGCCAGCCCGCCCGCGCGCCGGACCGTCGCGCCCGGGGCGACGGTCGAGCGGGTCCGGGCGGGCGCGGCCGTCGGCCTACCGGGCCGCCCGTGCGAGCTCGAGCACCTCGTCGAGGCTCAGCACGTCACCCTCGGACGCCTCCCACGTGTTCGACTCGCAGCGTGCGCAGCGGTGGAAGACGATCTCACGGCCCGCGATGCGCATGCGGATCGTGATCAACGCCGGGTTCGCACATCCTGTGCACCGAAGCATTCCGTTGCCTCCCTCTTCGGCCGCCCCGGGGTTGTCGGCGGCGGCGGGCCCGCCCTGAAGCGGGCAAGGGGTGAAATCGGCCACTGTGCGCCGCACCTTCGGGCATCCGCCCCCGGCCGCGTCCCGCCCCCGCCGCGGCCGGTCCCGCCGTCCGGCGCGGGCCGGCCGGGCCACGCGGGCCCCGGACCCCCGCGCCCGGGGCGCGAGGCGCGGCGCCTCCGGGACGGCGCCGGGCGACCGCCCCCGGCGGGCACGGCACCCGCGCGCTCAGGACACGACGGCGCCGAGCACCACGAGCACGTTGAACCCGAAGTGCAACAGGATCGAGCGCGACAGCTCGCCGGTGCGCACGGCGAAGTGGCCCGACACGACGCCGAACACGACCAGCGCCGGTGTGATCACGAGCGTGCCGGGCGAGAAGTCGAGGAGGTGGACCGCCGCGAACGCGACCGCCGAGACGGCGATCGCGACGCCGGGGCGGGTGCGCGCGAGCAGCGCCCGCAGCAGCAGGCCCCGGAACAGCAGCTCCTCGAGCACCGGCGCGAGCACGCCCGCCGCGACCACGAGCACCGCGAGCTCGGCCCCGGTCGCGTCGAGGAGGTTCTCGACGACCTCCTGGTCCTCCTCGACGAGGTTCGCGAGCGGCAGGAGCAGGATGCCGAGCCCGATCTGCAGCCCGATGCCGACGAGGACCGCCCACCAGTCGCGCCCCCGCAGGACGAACCCGTACGCCCCACGCCACGGGCCGGCCCGCCGGCGCCGGGCGACCACCCCCAGGCCGAGCGCGAAGCCGCCGAACTGTCCGAACACCGCGGCCGCGGTCACGGCCCAGCCCGGGTCGTCGACCGGGTCGCCGGTGACGGCGTACGCGACGGTCGCGGCGACGACACCGAGGACGAACCCGGCCGCGAAGACCCCGACCGCGTCCCACACCGAGTAGGGGCGCGTCGCCGGCCCCGGCGCCGCCCACGGCTGCGGGTCCATCCGGCCACCGTACCGGCCCGGCCGGCGCGCCCCGGGACGGGCGGGCGGGCGCGCCCGAGGCCCGGGGACCCGCGGCGGGGCCGTAGCATGGGGCCCTGCCCGCACTGGAGCGCCGAATGAGCGGTCGCACATGAGCCGTCCCGAAGAGCAGTGGCGTCCGCCCGAGTCGCCCAACCGGCCGCCCCGCCCGGGGGCACCCCGCCCGGCGCCGCGGCCCCGTTGGCTGCCGTGGGTCATCGTCGCGGCGCTGTTCACCGGGTTCCTCGTCTGGAACGCCGCGCCCGGCGGTGACGGCGAACGGCTCGAGATCGACTACTCGGAGTTCCTCGCCCACGTCGAGGACGGGCGGGTCGCCCAGATCCGCTACGACGCCGAGAGCGGCAAGATCACCGGCGAGTTCGAGGGCGCGGTCGAGGGCAAGTCGGAGTTCGAGACCCAGGGGCCGTCGGGCAGCCTCCCCGACGCCGACGTCGCGCTCCTCGACGAGAACGGCGTCGGCCGGAATTACAAGCCGGCGTCGTCCGACTGGTGGGGCACGATCATCTTCTTCCTGCCGGTCGTGCTCATCATCGCCTTCTTCATCTGGATGAGCCGGCGCGCCCAGGGCCAGATGGGGGCGGTGATGAACATCGGCCGGTCGCGGGCGAAGGTCTACGCGACCGACAAGCCCAAGACGACCTTCGCCGACGTCGCCGGGTACAACTCGGTGAAGGAGGAGATCACCGAGGTCGTCGACTTCCTCAAGATGCCCGCCAAGTTCAAGGACATCGGCGCGCGCATCCCCAAGGGCGTGCTGCTCGTCGGCCCGCCGGGCACGGGCAAGACGCTGATCGCCCGGGCGGTCGCCGGCGAGGCGGGCGTGCCCTTCATCTCGATCACCGGCTCGGACTTCATGGAGATGTTCGTCGGGGTCGGCGCGGCGCGCGTGCGCGACCTGTTCCAGACGGCCCGCAAGCAGGCGCCGGCCATCATCTTCGTCGACGAGATCGACTCGATCGGCCGCAAGCGCGGCGCGGGCCTCGGCGGCGGGCACGACGAGCGCGAGCAGACGCTCAACCAGATGCTCGCCGAGATGGACGGGTTCGAGGCGACCGAGGGCATCGTCATGATGGCCGCCACCAACCGGCCCGACATCCTCGACCCCGCGCTGTTGCGCCCCGGGCCGCTTCGACCGCCAGATCCTCGTGCCGCTGCCCACCCAGGACGAGCGCCGCGAGATCCTCGCGGTGCACTTCCGGGACAAGCGCATCGCGGACGACGTCGACATCGACGTGATCGCGCGGGGCACGCCCGGCATGAGCGGGGCGGACCTCGCGAACCTCGTCAACGAGGCCGCGCTGTTCGCCGTGCGGCGCGGCGCCCACGAGGTGCACAAGGAGGACTTCGACGCCGCACGCGACCGGGTCCTCATGGGGCTCAAGCGCGAGTCCCTCGCCCTCTCCGAGGAGGAGAAGGAGATCGTCGCGTACCACGAGGGCGGCCATGCCGTCTGCGCGTACGTGCTCGAGCACGCCGACCCGCTGCACAAGGTGACGATCCTCCCGACCGGCATGGCGCTCGGCGTCACCCAGCAGCTCCCGCTCGAGGAACGGCACATCTACAAGCGCGAGTACATCGTCGACTCGCTGGTCGTCCGGCTCGGCGGCCGCGTCGCGGAGGAGCTCGTGTTCGGGCACCAGTCGACGGGCGCGAACAACGACCTCGTCGGCTGCACGGAGCTCGCCCGCAAGATGGTGCGGGAGTGGGGCATGTCGGACCGCGTCGGGCCCATGGCCTGGGGCTCGCAGGGTGCGGTGTTCCTCGGCGAGGACCTGATGCACACCCGCGACTACTCCGACGAGACCGCCCGGGTCATCGACGAGGAGGTCGAGCGCATCCTGCGCGACGAGGAGGACCGCTGCCGCAAGGTGCTCACCGAGTACCGGGCGGGGCTCGACGCGGTCGCGCGCGCGCTGCTCGAGAAGGAGACGCTCGAGGGCGAGGAGGTCGAGCGCCTCGTCGACGAGGCGATGGGCCGCAAGGTCGGCGGGCCGCGCAGGATCCTCCACGCCGACGGGACGGAGGAGGCCGTCGAACGCCCGCCCCGGGCGGTCGCGACGCCGTCCGGCGCCGGCGGCGACGAGCCCGTCGCGCCGGCCCCCCGCACCGGGGGCGTGACCGACTGAGCCCCTGGGTCCCCGGCGCCGCGACGGTCAGCCGGCGCCGCGCAGCTCGGCGACGGCCGCCCACAGGTCGGCCGCCGCGAACGCCCCGGTGAACGACGCGCGCGTCACGCCCTGCGCGTCGACGACCATCGTGACGGGCGCGGCCTCGATGCGGTAGCGCTCGTGGAGGTCGCGCCGCTCGGGGAAGCCGATCTCGGCGACGGCCACCTCGGCGGACTCGAGCGGCGCGAGCTTGGGCCCGAGGTCACGGCACGACGCGCACGCGCTCGACGTCCACGCGAGGACCAGCCACGGGGCCTCGGGCCGCGGGAAGTCGGCCCGGTCGACCTGGGCGGGGACGAGCGACCGGCCGAACGGGGGCGGCGCGGCGCGGCGCCGCCGCTCCAGGACCCACGCGACGCCGGCGGCGACGGCGACGAGCACGACCGCGAGCAGGACGCGGGCGGTCACCGCCTCGCCCCCCGCACGCCCAGGGACGCGGTGACCTCGGCGCCGCCCCCGAGCGTCCGCTGCGCGACGACGTCGCCGGTCGCCCGCACGACCAGGGCGGTGCCGCGCGCGAGCAGGTCGTCGAGCGGCACGACCGTCGGCCGGCCCGGCACGACCTCCACGCCCGCGAGCCGCTCGGGCTCGGTCACCTCGCCGCCGCGCACGACCACGACGTCGGCGGAGACGGGCGCGGTGCCGGTCGTGACGAGCGTGAGCGAGCCGCGCGACACGCCCGCGACCGCGGCGGCGGCGAACCGCCACTCGCGCCCGCCCGCGCTCCCCGCCCGGCTCGTGAGCACACCGCGCCCGCCACCGAAGCGCGCGAGGTGCTCGGCGACGACGGGCAGGTCCGCGGCGGCCGCGACCACGTCGAGGGCGACCACCCCGTCGGCCGCGACCGGCACGCAGGGGGCGTCGGGAGCGGGCGGCTCCGGGCAGCCGCCGATCCGCACCCAGGTGACGCGACCCGCCGGGACCGTGACCGACAGCGGGTCGATCAGCGTGTCCGGGTCGGCCGCGACCGCGACGACGTCCACGTCGGCGTCGACGTCGTTCGGGTTGGCGACCGCGACGACGGTCGTCACGCCCGGCCCGACGGTCGCGTGGGGCACGTGCCAGCGCCCGGCCGGGGCGACGGCCCCCGCCGAGCGCGCGAGGCCGGGCGTCCCGGTGTCGGCACCGTAGGTGAGCGTCTGCTCCGCGACGACCTGCCCGAGCGTCGCGTGCACGCGCACCGCCGTGCGCTGGGCGCGCCGCTCGATCTCGTGGACGGGCACGACGACGCGCGAGCGCCGGGGGACGTCGATCGAACGCAGCCGGTCCGGCTCCGTCACGCCCGCCTCGGTGTAGAGCCGGACGTCCACCTTCGCGTCGCTGCCGAACGGGTTGTACAGCACGAGGTGCTGGCCGACGCCGCGCGCCGTCGTGCCCGCGGCGAAGTACCACGTGGTCGCCGGGGCGGTCGCGCAGGGCTCGACGGTGACGGCACCCTCGGCGACCAGCGCCGACTCGACGACGACGTCGCCCGTGAACGCCTCGACGACCGCGCCGCCGGGCGGACCGAGGTCGGCCCGCGCCGCCTCGGTGACCGCGCGCGCCGCGACCTCGAGCGTCGTCGTCACCGGCGCGCCGCCGCCGTCGGGGTGGACCGTCACGGCGACCCGGGCGTCCGCGTCCCCGAGGTTGGCGAGCCGCAGGGACTCCGCCTCGGCCCCGGCGCCGGGCACGCCGCCGGGGCAGTACCACGCGGCCGTCAGGCTGCCGGAGGGCGGGCCCGTCGCCGGGTCGGCCTCCCGCGCCGGGCGCGGGCCCGCGACGTCGGCGTCGCCCGCGACGGCCGCGAGCACCCCGGCGAGCACGAGCACGCCGACGAGCGGGAGGCGCCGGACCGGGGCGGCGGGCGTCACGCGCCGGCCCCCGCCCGGCCGCGCCGCGTCCGCCACCAGACCACCGCGACCGCGGCCCACGCGACGAGCTGCAGGTAGGCGACGACGCGCCGCGGGCCGCCGTCGAACGAGATCGCCACCCGGCCGCCCTCGGACCGCGCGAATCCGTTGGTCCAGCCGAACGCGTCGTCGCGCGCGAGGCGCTCGCCGTCCGCGGCGGCCCGCCAGCCGCCGTCGGCGGCCTCGGCCCACAGGAGCGTCCCCGGCGGGGCCGGGTCCGAGCCGTCGAGCGGCCCGGTGACCGGCTCCGACCCGGCCAGCTCGGCGCGCGCGGCCGCCTCCAGCGGGTCGTCCGCGCCCGCGCTCGCGACGTCCCCGGGGGCGACGGCGCGCCGGGGCGCGTACGCACCGTTCTCGTAGAGCGTCGCGCCCCGCCCGGCACGCGACACGCCGAGGTCGAGCTGGCGGGCGAGCGCGTCGCGCAGCGCCGGGTCGGGCGGCCGCCGCGGCCCGGCGTCGGGTGCGGGCCGTTCGAGCACCGCCACGTACCGCACCCCGGCGGGGGCGAGCAGGTGACCGAGCCTCGACGTCTCGCCGTCGCGGGCGAGCGCGAGCGCGCGCCCGACCGTGGCGGCCGCCGCGTTCTCGGCCGGGGCCCACAGCGCCCGGCCGTCGCTCGCACCGTCCCGCGTCAGGACGTAGCCGACCCCGCCGGCGACCTTCGGGTCGCCGGGCAGGATCGTCGGGTCGCCGACCCACAGGACGCGGAAGCCCCCGGCGGGCGTCTCGTCCGCGATCCAGTCGAACTCGGTCGCCCAGTCCTCGTCCGGCATCCGCCAGCGGCCGCCGAACGCGTCGCCGGCCATGCCGAGCACCGGGAGCGCGAGGCCGAGGGCCGCGACGACGGCGACGACCTGGCGCCACCCGAAGTGGAACGTCCGCAGCTCCTCGAGGAACGCGGCCGCGCCGAGGCCGGCGGCGAGCGCCAGGGCGAGCGCCGCGGGCACGAGCACGCCCTCGGGCGCGGGGACCGGGACGCCGGCGTCGAGGCGCGCGGGCAGCCACGCGAGCGCGAACGACATCGCCGCGAGCACCCAGGCGCGGCCCGCCCACGCGAGGCGCGCCCCGGTCGCGACGGCGAGCGGGAGCGCGGCGGCGACGAGGATCCCGAACGGTGCGAGCCCGGCCCCCGCGTCGCCGGTGCGGAAGGCGAGCGCGTCCCCGAGGGAGAGCGGGGGCCGGGGCAGCAGCCCCCACGTCGCGGCGTCGGCGCCGGGGAGCGTCAGCACCCACGGTGCGCACAGCAGGACCACGAGCGCCGTCGCGCCCCCCGCGACCCACGCGGCGCGGGCCGTCACGCGCACGCCGCGCACGAGCGGGACGGAACACGCGAACGCGGCGACGACGAGCGGCGCGAACGCGAGGGCGGGCGGCCACGCCGCCACCGTGACGAGCCCGAGGAGCGCGACCGTGACGATCGCGTGCAGCCGCGTGGTGCGGTCGCCCGCGGCGCCGCTCGCGCGCAGGAGCGTCGCGAGGATCCACGGGGCGAGCGCGAACAGGACGAGCGGGCCGAGCAGGCCCTCGGCGACGGCGTTGCGGACGACCGGGTTCGCGACGTACGCGAGCGCGGCGGTCACGGCCGGCGTCGGCGACGGCGCCAGCGGCCGCGCGAGGCGGTACGCGCCGAGGGCGCCGAGCGGCATCGCGCCGGCGACGACGAGCGTGCGCGCGAGGTCCGAGTCGCCCGCGAGCGCCGACGACAGCAGCGCCATGAGGCCGAAGGCGGGCGGCGCGGGCGCGTCCGCCCCGACGAGCGCGTACCGCCACGGCGACAGGAACGTCCCCCACAGCGACGACGCGCCCGGCCAGTCGGCGAACCAGCCCACCTGCGCGACGCCGTCGGCGACGATCGACCGGGACCCGAGGGCGATCAGGGCCACGATCACCGCCGCGATCACGACGTGCGACGCGCGGGCGCGGGCACCGACCTGGACGACGGCGTCGCGGGTGCGGGTCGAGACCGCCGCGAGCCGGTCGCCCGCGTGGAGGCGGCGGGTGAGGAAGGTCCGCACGCGCGCGCTGCCCCGCACCATGAGGTCGCGCACGTCGCCGTCGGCGACCCGCCGCGCCCGCTGGGTCGCGGCCCGGGCACGCCGGAGGTCGCCGAGGTCGCGGAACGCCGCGACCCACCCGGCGAGCAGTGCGCGGGCGCGACCCGGACGGCGGGCACCGACGAGCGCCAGGGCCTCCACCAGGTCGAGCGCGAAGGCGGTGGGGAGCACCCACCACAGTGCCGGCCCCGAGTACGACTTCACGAGCACGCGGACCCGGCTGCGCGTCCACGCGTCGACCTCGCCGACCTCGTTGCGCCGGGTCGGCCGCACGTCCTCGAGCGTCGCCTTGCGGTGGCGGGCGCGCGCGTCGGGCGCCACGAGCACGCGGGCGCCGGCGAGGCGCGCCCGCCAGCACAGGTCGAGGTCGTCGGAACCCGGGAAGGTCTTCGGGTCGAACCCCCCCAGCTCGGCGAGGAGGTCGGCACGCACGAGCATCGCGGCGTTCGACACGTAGAAGACGTCGCGGACCGCGTCGTGCTGCTCCTGGTCGATCTCGCCGGGCTCGATCCCCGAGTACGGGACGCCGTAGTGGTCCACGGCCATGCCGACCTCGAGCAGCACGTCCGGTTCGTCGTAGTCGACGAACTTCGGCCCGACGATCGCGGCGTTCGACCGGTAGGCCTCCTCGACCATGACGCGCACGGCGTCGGGCTCGAGCACCACGTCGTCGTGGCAGAACAGCAGGAACGTCGCCCCCTCGACGGCCGCGATCGCCTCGTTCGCGGCGCGCGCGAAGCCGACGTCCTCGGGGAGTCGGCGCACGAACGCGTCCGGGGCCACCTCGGCGATGCGGGCCCTCGGGTCCCCGGGCGACCCGTTGTCGACCACGAGGACCGACAGCGCCGGGTACTGCTGCCCGGCGAGGCTCGCGAGGGCGGCGTCGAGGAGCGGCCCGGGGGCGTTGGTGACGACGACGGCCACCACGGGAGGCGCCGCGGCGGCGACCTCGGCCCGATCCTCGGGGACGAGGAGATCGGCGCCGGTGCTGGGGTCGGGCGTCTCCATGGGCCGGACGAGGATACTCCCGGGCCTCTTGTGCGCAGCGTCACGAGTGCTTGCAATAGCAAGCGCAACGTGTTACGATCGCGAGCACCTCCCGGGCGCCCCCCGGCGCCGGGACGAGCCCACCCCAGGAGCCCCGATGGAAGTCCGCAAGCACCTCGTCGACGCCGGCTACATCGCGATCGGCGTCGGCGTCATGACCGCCCAGCAGGTGCAGGCCCGCGCCCGCGTCCTGCGCGAGCGCGCCGCCGGGGCGGCCGACTGCGCGTCCGCCCGCGCCCGGCGGCTCACCGCCGCGCTCGCCGAGCGCGGCGAGCACGTCGGCCTGACCACCCGCGACGCGGCCGACCGTGCCCAGCAGACCCTCGGCCAGACCGTCGGCCGCGTCCAGGAGCTCGGCACCGAGCTGACCAGCCGGGTCGAGCCGATCGTCGAGCAGGTGCAGGCGCGCGTGACCGAGATCCCCGGCGCTCGTCGTGCAGGCCATCGAGCCCGTCGCGACGCGGGTCCGCGAGCGCATCGGCACCGCCGCCTGACCACCCCCGAGTCCCCCCGGCGCCGCGGCGGCCTCCGGGCCGCCGCGGCGCGCGTGGTCGGTAGTGTGCGGGCGTGCTCGCAGCGCTCGCCGGCGGTGTCGGCGCCGCCCGCTTCCTGTCGGGACTGGTGCAGGCGGTGCCGCCGGCCGAGGTGGTCGCGATCGTCAACACCGCCGACGACGACGAGTTCCACGGGCTCCACGTCTCGCCCGACCTCGACTCGGTCACCTACACGCTCGCCGGCGCCGCGAACGCCGCGCAGGGCTGGGGCCTCGAGGGCGAGACCTTCACGACGCTCACCGCCCTCGAGCGCTACGGCGTCCCGACGTGGTTCCGCCTCGGCGACCGCGACCTCGCGACCCACCTGTACCGCACGCAACGCCTGCGCGCGGGCGCGACGCTGAGCGAGGTGACCGCCGAGATCGCGCGCGCCTGGGGCGTCGCGTGCACGCTGCGGCCGATGACCGACGACCCCGTCCGGACCCGCATCACGGTCGCCGGCGGCCGCGAGCTCGCGATGCAGGAGTGGTTCGTGCGGGAGCGGGCGGAGCCCCCCGTCGTCGCGGTCCGCTTCGCCGGTGCCGACGCGGCGCGCCCGGCCCCCGGCGTGCTCGACGCGCTCGCGGCCGCCGACGCGATCCTGGTGTGCCCCTCGAACCCGGTCGTGTCGATCGGCCCGATCCTCGCCGTCCCCGGCGTCCGCGACGTGCTCGCGGCGCGCCGGCGACGGGTCGTCGCGGTGAGCCCGATCGTCGGCGGCGCCCGGTGAAGGGCCCCGCCGACCGCCTGATGGCCCCCCTCGGCATCGACGTCTCGTGCGTCGGCGTCGCCGCGCACTACGCCCCGTGGTGCGCGACGATCGTGATCGACGCGGTCGACGCCGCGCGCGCACCCGAGGTCGAGGCGCTCGGGGTGCGGCCGGTCGTCGCCGACACGATGATGCGCAGCCCGCAGGTCGCGGCCGCGCTCGCGCGCGAGGCGCTCGCGGCGGTCGCGTGACGCCGACCGGGCCCGGCCCGCTGACCGTCCTCCCCGTCCGCGGCATCGGGGAGATCCGGCGCGGCGACGAGATCGCGGACGCGATCGTCGCGGCCGCCGCCGCGCAGGGCACCCCGATCGCCGGGGGCGACTGCGTCGTCGTGACGCAGAAGATCGTCTCCAAGGCCGAGGGCCGGGTCGTCGCCCTCGACCCCGGCGACCCCGACGCGAAGCGCCGGGTCGTGGAGTCGGAGTCGGTCCGCGTCGTGCGCCGGCGGGGCGACCTCGTGATCTCGGAGACCCGGCACGGGTTCGTGTGCGCCAACGCGGGGGTCGACCTGTCCAACGTCGACGCCGGGCACGCGGCGCTGCTGCCGGTCGACCCCGACCGCTCGGCGAAGCACATCCGCGACGCGATCCGCGCCCGGGCCGGCGTCGAGGTCGGCGTGATCGTCTCGGACACGTTCGGCCGCCCCTGGCGCCGCGGCCTCACCGACGTCGCCATCGGCGTCAGCGGGATCGTCGCCGTGCTCGACCTGCGGGCGACGCCCGACGCGCACGGCCGCGAACTGCAGGTCACCGAGGTCGCGGTCGCCGACGAGATCGCGTCCGCGGCCGAGCTCGTGATGGGGAAGGCCGCCGGGGTCCCGGTCGCGATCGTGCGGGGCCTCGACCCGCGCTGGTTCCGCGACGGGCTCCTATCGTGACCTCGTGCGACCGGCCTCCGGAGGACCTGTTCCGGTGAGCCCGCCCGCCCCCGGCGCGCGTCCCGGCGCTCGTCGAGGCGCGCCGCTCGATCCGCGCGTTCACCGCCGACCCGGTGCCACGCGCCGACCTCGACGCCCTCGTCGAGGCGGCCTGCCTCGCGCCGGCACCGCACCACTCGCGGCCCGTGGCGCTTCGTCGTCGTCGACGACGCCGACGCGAAGGCCCGGCTCGCGCGCGGCATGGGTGCGGCCTGGCGGTTCGACCTCGAGCGCGACGGCGTCGCGGCCGGGCGGATCGACGAGCTCGTCGGCGCGTCGCGCCGCCGCCTCGAGTCCGGCCCCCGCGCTCGTGCGTCGGCTGCCTCACCTGGGACGGCCTCGACCACTATCCCGACGAGCGCCGCGCCAGCGCGGAGCTCGGCATGGCGCTGCTGTCGCTCGGCGCCGCGGTCGAGAACCTGATGCTCGCCGCGGCCGACCGCGGCCTCGCGAGCTGCTGGGTGGCGGCGCCCATCTTCTGCCCGGAGGCGGCACGAGACGCGCTCGAGCTCCCGGCCGACTGGATGCCGCAGGCGCTCGTGCTCGTCGGCCGGCCCGACCCGGGGTACCGGGGCCGCGGCCGCGGCCGCCCGTCCCCCTCGAGGAGCTGCGGGCCTGGCGTTGAACGGCGAGCGAGCCGGTCAGCGCGCGGCCGCGCGCTGACCCTTGAAGTGCTCGACGGTGCGGGCGACGCCCTCCTCGAGGGAGGTCCACGGCCGCCAGCCCAGATACGCGTCCGCACGGGACGGGTCGAGCGCCGACCGGCGCAGCTCGCCGAGACGCGGCGGCGCGTAGCGTGCCGGCTCCTTCGTGCCGGTCAGCCTCGCCATGACGTCGTAGAGCTGCTGCACCGAGGTCTCGGTGCCCGTGCCGATGTTCAGCACGAGCCCGCCACCCTTCTCCACCGAGCGCACGAACGCGTCGACGACGTCGTCGACGTACACGAAGTCGCGCGTCTGCTTGCCGTCGCCGTAGATGGTCGGTCGCTCGCGGTTGAGGAGCAGGCCGGCGAAGATCGCGACGACGCCCGCCTCGCCGTGCGGGTCCTGGCGGGGGCCGTAGACGTTCGCGAGCGCGAGGGCCGTGTACTCGAGGCCACGGACCTCGCGGTAGTAGTGCAGGTAGTCGCACGCGGCCTTCTTCGAGACGCCGTAGGGCGACTCGGGGCGCTGCGGATGCCCCTCGCGCACCGGGATCTCGTCAGGGGTGCCGTAGAGCGTGCCGCCGGACGCGGCGAACACGACCTTCCTCACGCCGCCCGCCACGGCGCCCTCGCAGACGTTGAGCGTGCCGATGATGTTGACCGTGGCGTCGAACTGCGGGCGCGCGACCGAGACCCGCACGTCGGCCTGCGCCGCGAGGTGGAACACGACGTCGGGCCGCCGGTGCGCGATCAGGTCGACGAGCGCAGCCGACGACACGTCGAGCCGCTGGAACGAGAAGCGCCGCCCGGGCTGATTGCGCGCGTCGGCGAGGTTCGCGAGCGAGCCGCTCGAGAGGTCGTCGACGACGTCGACGCGCCAACCCTCGGCCAGGAGACGGTCGACGAGCGTCGAGCCGATGAACCCGGCACCGCCCGTGACGAGCGCCTTCATCGTCGCCACACCCTCACCTCGCCCTCGGCGCCGTCGCCGGACGGCACGCGCCCACCCGAGATCCGGGTGCCGGACGTGATCGTGGCGCCCGCGCCGACGATGGTGTGCTCGCTGCGTCGCGCTGTCGGGCTTGCAGCAGCGCGTCGGCGCCGACGACGGAGTCGACGACCGACGCGCCGTGGCAGATCTGGGCCCGGGCGTGCACCACGGAGCGCACCACCTCGGCGTGCGGCTCGACGACGGCGTCGGGGCCGAGCACCGACCGCGTCGACGCGCGCGCCCGGCGTCGACGCGGGCGCCGGCGCCGAGCAGCACCGGCGGCTCGACGGTGGCGCCGGCGACCGATCTCGGCGTCGCCCTCCACCCACACGCCGGGCGCGCGCTCGACGGCGCCGGCGACGGGCGGGCCGGCCGAGCCGCCCGTCGAGCACGTCGGCGTGCGCCTCGAGGTACTTCGCGGGCGTGCCGATGTCGAGCCAGTAGGCGTCGGCCTTGAAGCCGTACAGGCGGCCCGGCTCCTCGAGCATGCGCGGGAAGGTCTCGCGTTCGACCGACACGTTGAGGCGCGGCGGGATGCGGGCGAGGAACGACGGGCTCCAGCACGTAGGTGCCGGCGTTGATCCAGTTGCTCGGGGCCCGGCCGCGGCGGCGGCTTCTCGACGAAGGCGATCACCCGCCCGTCGTCGCGGGTCGGCACCACGCCGAACGCGCTCGGGTCGGCGACCTCCGTGAGCGAGATCGTGGCCTCCGCCCCCCGCTCGTCGTGGAAGCGCACCATCGCGCCGAGGTCGAGCGTCGTGAGCACGTCCCCGTTGCAGACCACGAACCGCTCGTCGAAGCCCTCGGCCGCGTAGCGGATCGCGCCCGCGGTCCCGAGCGGCTCCTCCTCGACGGCGTACCGGAGCCGCACGTCGCCGAACACGTCCTCGCCGGCGCGGTCGCGTGCGAAGTGCCGGTGGAAGGCGTCGGGGAGGTACCCGAGCGAGAGCACGACCTCGCCGGACACCGTGCTCGGCGAGCCACGAGAGCTGCCGCTCGAGGAACGGCCGGTTCGCGATGGGCAGCAGCGGCTTCGGCGTGGTGTAGGTGAGCGGCCGCAGCCGGGTGCCCTCACCCCCGACGAGGACGACCGCCTTCATGGGGCCGACGTCGACGCGCCGGCCGGCGCGGTGGACGGACGTGGACGCGGACGCGTCCGGGACGCTCGACGCCGTGGGGGCCGGTGCCGACTCGGCCGGCGCGGTCACCCCCGGCTGCGGGGCGAGGTCGACGGGGGTGTTGCCCGCCGAGGGCGGCTCGCCGATCTCCTCGTCCTCGGGGAGCAGCGCCAGCGCGATCACGTCCCCGTCCGCGGGCCGGTAGTCGGAGATGTCGCCCTCGCGCGGCTCGCCGTTGACCTCCCAGCGCACCACCGCCTCCCGGGCGTCGTCGCCCTCGCCGCACTCGTCGCCGGTCCGGTGGACCTGCCCGTCCCAGACCTCGAAGGAGTCGCGGTCGGCGGACCACCCTCCGTACTCGAGGAACCTGCCGACGGTCGCGTTGTCACCCGCCTCCGCGCTCACGTAGGGATGGATGTGGATGAGCCCGTCGCCGTGGGAGTGCACGCCGGCCGTGACGTTGGCGTTGTCGGCCGCACTGTGGAACTCGGGCGCGTTCGGCAGCCAGGTGCCGCACACGTTCACACCGAAGGCGGCGTGCCAGTGATCGCGGTTGGCCCTCGGCGCCTCGGCCTGGGCGTCGTCGCGGAACGCGACGATCGCGATCACGCCGACGACCACGACCAGCGCGGTCAGCACGTACCAGAGCACGGGTCCCCGGTTGCGACGCGGCGACCGGACCTTCGCCCGCCGCTTCACCCGCGAGGACTTGGCCATGGGCGGCAGGCTAGTGGCTGGGGTCGCGCGGGTCGGTCAGCCCGCGGGCGGCACATCGCCCGCCCTGTGGCCCTCGCCGCGGCGGGTCCCCGGACCCGCGCCCGCGCGCCGCCAGCGCCACGCGCACCAGCCCGGCGGCCGCGCGCAGCACGAGGAGCGCCGCGACGAACGGGAGCACGACCGCCCGCAACCCGCGGTAGCGCCGTCGGGCGAACCGCCACGCCGAACGGTGGTGCTCGATCTCCATCCGGTAGGGGTGGCGCGCCCGGCTGACGCCCAGGCCGTGCCACACGACACCGGCCGGCTGGTACTCGACCCCCCATCCCGCCTGCCGCAGCCGCAGGCACAGGTCGACGTCCTCGAAGAACATGTGGTAGCGCTCGTCCCAGCCGCCGACGTCGTCGAGCGCGTCGCGCCGGAGCCACATCGCGGCGCCCGAGCACCACGCGACCTCCCGGGCCCGCGCGGGATCGGCGTCGAGCTGCAGGTAGCGGCGCGTGAACCGGTTGCCGGGCCGGACGCGCCCGAGGAGCGCGTGCACGATCGCCGTCGGCATCGAGGGCTCGGAGCGGGCCGACGGGTAGTCGCTGCCGTCGTCGTTCTTGATCCGGGGCCCGCACGCGCCGAGCAGCGGCCGGCGCTCGAGACGGGTCACGAGCGCGTGCGCCGTCCCGGGCTCGACGCGGGTGTCGGGGTTGAGCACCGCGACGATCGGGGCCCGCGTCGCCCCGATGCCCAGGTTCGCCGCACGGGCGTACCCGACGTTGCCGGGGGCGCGCACGACGGGGACGTCGGGGAACTCCCGCGCCATCCGCTCCACCGACCCGTCGGTCGACCCGTTGTCGACCACCACGAGCTCGACGGGGCCGGCGCTGTCGTCCGCGAGGAGCGACCGGACGCACTCGGTGAGGTGGTCGCCCGCCTCGTAGTTGACGACGACCGCGGCCCAGCGCGCGGCACCCGCCTGCCCCATGGTCAGTCGCGGAAGCGGTACTTCACCAGCGTCCACAGCGCCGCGAAGCCGTCCTTCCAGGTGATCTTCTTGCCCTCGTCGAACTCGCGTCCCGTGTAGGAGATCGGGACCTCGTAGATCCGGACGCCGAGCTTCAGGAGCTTGGCGGTGATCTCGGGCTCGATGTCGAACCGCTCGGCGCGCAGCCCCAGGCGCGGGATGAGCGATCGCTCGATCAGCTTGTAGCACGTCTCCATGTCGGAGAGCGTCGTGTTGTACAAGACGTTGGTCACGAGCGACAGGAACCGGTTGCCGACCCAGTGGAGGAAGAGCATGTTGCGGCGCTCGCCGGTGAAGCGCGAGCCGTAGACGACGCGGGCCTTCCCCTGGAGCACGGGGTTGACCAGCCGCGGCCAGTCCTGCGGGTCGTACTCCAGGTCGGCGTCCTGGACGAGCACGTACTCCCCCGTCGCGTGCTCGAACCCGGTCCGCAGGGCCGCGCCCTTGCCCCGGTTGTCGGGGTGCAACACGACGCGGACGGTGCTGTCGCCGAGCTGGCGCAGCACGTCGCGGGTGCCGTCGGTGCTCCCGTCGTCGACCACGATGATCTCCCGGTCGACGCCGTCCGGCAGCTCGACGGAGCGCATCCGCCGGACCACCTCGACGAGCGTGTTGCGCTCGTTGAAGACGGGCACGACCACCGACAGCTTCCGCAGCTTCGCCGGCGGCGGCAGCTCACGCTCGGCCACGGGCCCGCTCCTCCTGGTACCAGGCGACCAGCGCGGCCAGCCCGTCGCGCAGCGGCACCCGGGGCTCCCAGCCGAGCAGGTCCCGCGCCCGGGTGATGTCGGGACGGCGGCGCGCCGGGTCGCCCACCGGGAGCGGCTCGAAGACGAGCTCCGACGGCGAGCCGACGACCTCGCGCACGACGTCGGCGAGCTCGAGCATCGTGTACTCGTCGGGGTTGCCGATGTTGACCGGCTCGCTGACGTCGCTGTCGTAGAGCGCGACGATCCCGCGCACCTCGTCGTCGACGTAGCAGAAGGACCGTGTCTGGGTGCCGTCGCCGTACACCGTGATCGGCTTGCCGTCGATCGCCTGCACCACGAAGTTGGACACCACCCGCCCGTCGGCGGGGCGCAGTCGCGGCCCATAGGTGTTGAAGATCCGCACGATCCCGGTGCGCAGGCCGTGCAGCCGGTGGTACGTCATCGTGAGCGTCTCGGCGAACCGCTTCGCCTCGTCGTAGACGGCGCGCGGTCCCGTCGGGTCGACGTTGCCGGTGTACGACTCCGGCTGGGGGTGCACGAGGGGGTCGCCGTAGACCTCGCTGGTCGAGGCGAGCACGAAGCGGGCGTCGTTGGCGAGGGCGAGGTCGAGCGCGCGGCGGGTGCCGAGCGACGCGACGTCCATCGTCTCGAGCGGCATCTCGAGGTACTCGGGCGGGCTCGCGGGGCTCGCGAAGTGGAGCACGCCGTCGACCGGGCCGGTGACCGGGAGCTCGCGCGACACGTCGGCCTCGACGAACTCGAAGCGGGGGTCGCTCGCGAACGGCTCGAGGTTCTCGCGCCGGCCGGTCGACAGGTCGTCGACCGCGACCACCTCGTCGCCGCGCTCGAGGAACCGCTCGCAGAGGTGGGAGCCGAGGAACCCGGCGCCGCCGGTGACGACGATCCTGCTCACCGGGGGCTCACCGGCGCCCGACGCCGACGTAGTCGAATCCCCGCCGCCGCATCGCGGCGGGGTCGAGGAGGTTGCGCGCGTCGACGACGGCGGGTCGGCGCATCGCGTCGCGGACCCGGTCGAAGTCGAGCCAGCGGAACTCGTCCCACTCCGTGAGCAGCGCGATCGCGTCGGCACCGTCGGCCGCCTGGTACACGTCGGGGCAGATCGTCGAGGTCGGGGACGAGCGCCCGCGCGGCCTCCGCGGCCGCCGGGTCGAAGGCGCGGACCGTCGCACCCTCCTCCAGCAGCCGGCGCGTGATCGCGATCGCCGGCGAGTCGCGCAGGTCGTCGGTGTCGGCCTTGAAGGTGAGGCCCCACACCCCGATCACGGCGCCCGCGAGCACGCCGCCCGCCGCGGCGCGCACCTTCTCGACGATCTGTTCGTGCTGGGCGCGGTTGACCTCCACGACCCCCTGGAGCAGGCGGAACTCGTAGCCGGCGTCGGTCGCGGTGCGCAGCAGCGCGGCGACGTCCTTCGGGAAGCACGACCCGCCGTACCCGGGGCCCGGGTGGAGGAACTGGAAGCCGATGCGGCTGTCGTAGCCCATGCCGAGGGCGACTTCCCGGATGTCGGCGTCGACGGCCTCGCACACGTTCGCGATCGCGTTGATGAACGAGATCTTCGTCGCGAGGAACGCGTTGGACGCGTACTTGATCATCTCGGCCGAGGCCGGGTCGGTGACGAGGATCGGCGCGTCGACCCGCCGGTACAGGTCGGAGACCCGCACCGCGGCCTCGGGCCGCTCGCAACCGATCACGATCCGGTCCGGGTTGAGGAAGTCGTGGACGGCCTGGCCCTCGCGCAGGAACTCCGGGTTCGACGCCACCGTGACGTCGTCGTGGCGGACCCCCGACTCGGACAGGATGCGCTGCACGAACCGGGTCGAACCGACCGGGACCGTCGACTTGTTGACGACGACCGTGCCCGGCGCGAGCACGGGTGCGATCTCCCGGGCGACGTTCTCGACGTACGTCATGTCGGCGGCGCCGTCGGGGCCCTGCGGCGTCTGCACGCACAGGAACACGACCTCGGCATCACGCGCCGCGTTCGCCGCGCCGACCACGAACTGGAGGCGCCGCGAGGCGAGCCCCTCGGCGACGAGCTCCGGCAGGCCCTTCTCGAGGATCGGCACCTCGCCCTTGTTGAGGCGCCGCACCCGCTCCTCGTCGATGTCCGCGCACACCACGGAGTGCCCGAGGTGGGCGAAGCAGGCCGAGGTCGTCAAACCGACGTAACCCGCCCCGACGACCGCGATGCGCATGGCCGCTCATCTTAGAGGGCGCTGCGTGGCCCACCATCCGCCGATGCGCGCGCTGCGCGTCAACAGGGACGGGGAACGGTCGGGTCGTCGGCGGGCGCCGGGGGCACGGTCGACGTCGTCGCGCCCGACGCGGGCACCTCGGCCGGCACCGGCGTCGCGGGCGGCGCGACCTCCTCGAAGTCGCGTCCGACGACCACGACGACCTGCGCGTCGCGCGGCGGCTCGTCGAGCTCGACGGTGCGGCCCGCGCCCCCGAGGTACGAGAGCACGAGGCGCGCCTGCGCGCCCGCGCCGGGGCCGTGGCGCACCTCGGTGACCGCGTAGTCGTCGCGGTCCGCGTTCTCGGGCGGTTCGACCGCCGCGAAACCCGCGGCGGCGAGGGCGTCCAGCACGGCGCGGGCGCGCCCGTCGACCCCGGAACCGTTGCGCACCGCGACCGACACGTCGCCGGGGGCGACCCGGGCGGCCGCGTCGCCGTCGCCGCCGGAGGACCGGAGCCGCTCGAGGATCGGCGCGGCCTCCTCCTCGACCAGCACCAGGGCGTCCTGCCCCTCGACGAACTCGCGCCGGGTCGGCACCGTGACGGTCTCGAGGGCGCCGGGGTCGACGTCGCGGAACGTGTCGACGAGCGCCGTCACGTCCGAGAGCCCCAGGTCCTCGTCGCGCTGGAGGTTCTCCTCGGCGAGCGCGCGGTCGACGATCTCGCCGATACGGGTCGGGTTGCGCACCACGTCGCGCACCACCTCGTCGGCGAGCGCCCGCACGAAGCTCTGCTGGCGCTCGACGCGGCCGAGGTCGAACCGCTGGTCGGAACGCCACTCGCCGCCCTCGTCCCGGTACTCGAACGCGCGCGACCGCACGAGCGCGAGCGCCGCGTCGCCGTCGAGCGGATGGCACCCCGCCTCGGGGACCGACAGCCCGGTCACCGTGTCGCGGGCGGGCGCGGCGAAGTACATGGGCACGGCACCGACCGCGTCGACCACGTTGCGGAAGCCCTCGAAGTTCAGCTCGAGGTAGTGGTGGATCGGGATGTCGAAGTTCTGCCGGATCGTGTCGATGACGCGCTGCGGCCCCGCGTTGTACGCGGCGTTGATCTTGGCCCCGCCGAGCCCGGGGACCTGCACCCACAGGTCGCGCGGGAACGAGACGAGCATCCCCGTCCCCGAGCCGGGGTCGACGTGGGCGACCATGATCGTGTCGGACCGCTGACCCGTCTGCTCGGCCGCCGACCCGAAGTGCTCCGCCTCGGCGGCCTCGTCGACGAAGGAGCGCGTGTCAGACCCGATGATGAGGAAGTTCGCGGGCCGGCCCGCGGGCCGCTCGTCGACCGTGACGTCGACGGTGGCCGTGTCGTCCCACCAGTCGTTCGCCTTCCAGTACGCGCCCCCGACGGTCGCCGCGCTCAGCCCGAAGGTCAGGAACAGCGCGACGACGAAGCGCTGCGCGAACTCCCGCACCCGCAGGGACCCGTTCACGGGCACCCCACCAGGGGCCCTCCGGTCTCGGGGTCGACGGGCACGAGCGCGGTGACCGACGGCGCGACGGTCGTCGTGGTCGTCGAGGTCGCCGGGCCCGCGGTCGAGGTCGCGCCCCCGGTCGACGCGGTCGTGTCGCTCGGCTCCTTGATCGGCGCGTCGACGTCCGCCCAGTCGCGGCCCACGATCACCAGCACGTCGGTGCCCGGCGGGAGGTCGGCGCGCACGGAGACGTCGAGCGTGCCCAGCGCGGCCGCGACCGTGAGGCCCTTGCGGACCTCACCCGGCGCGTAGCGGACGGCGGTCAGCGGGTAGTCGTCGCGGTCGGCGTCCGCGGGCTCGGCCGCCGCCCGGTAGCCGTGCTCCACCAGGAGGTCGTGCACCTCGCGCGCCCGCCCGCGCACCCCGGAGCCGTTGAGCACCGCCACCCGCACGGTGGACGGGTCCGCGGGCGGCTCGAACTCCTCGAGGCCCGAGAAGTTCCGCAGCCGGTCGAGGATGGGCGCGGCGTCGGCCTCCCGCACCTCGAGCGCGCCGTCGGCGGCCGCGTCGACCGGGATCGTCACCATCTCGATGCTGGCCGGGTCGAGGTCGCGGAACGCGTTGATGAGCCCCTTCAGGTCGGCCTCGCCGAGCTGCGGGTCCTTGCGCAGCGCGCCGCTCACGTCGTCGAGCAGCCGGTACGCGACGACGGGGTTCGAGGCCCCGCGGTCGAGGGCGGCGTCCGCGAGGCTGCGGACGAAGTACTGCTGGCGCTTGATGCGGTTGAGGTCCTGCAAGGGGTCCTCGCGCCACCGGTCCGACTCGGCGTCGTACCAACGGTAGTGGCGCGAACGGACGTACTCGAGCGCCTGCACGCCGTCGAGCTCACGACAACCCGCCTCCGGCACGTCGAGGCCCGTGTACACGTCCCGTGCGGGCGTCGGGAACCAGATGTCGACGCCGCCGATCGTGTCGACGATCTGGCGGAACCCCGCGAAGTCGACCTCCAGGTAGTGGTGGATCGGGATGTCGAAGTTGGCCTGGAGCGTCTCGATCACGAGCTCCGCGCCACCGAGGGCGAACGCCGAGTTCAGCCGCGCGGTCCCGTGTCCGGGGATGTCGACGCGCAGGTCACGGGGGAACGCGACGACGAACCCGGTGCGCGTGGCCGGGTCCACGTGCACGACCATCGTCGTGTCGGAACGGGCGCCGCCCACCTCCTCCTCGGTGCCGAACGACCGGGCCTCGCCGTCGCTGGCGACGAAGGCACGGGTGTCGGAGCCCACCACGAGGAAGTTCGCCGGTTCGCCGACCTCCTCCTCCTCGAACACCCCGGGGTCGATGTCGACGTTCGCGATGTCCTCGACGAGGCGCCCGAAGCGGTCGTCGCCCGCCACGACCCCCACCCCGGTCGCGATCGCCACCACGACGAGCGCGATCGCGAAGCGCGCGAGGAACGAACGGAGGGAGCTGCCGGGGACCACCGGGACCGAAGCGTACCGAAGGCGGTCGGGGTCCCGGCCGCGGCCTATTCCACCGGGAGACCGAGCTCGCGCGCGATCACGATCCGCTGGATCTCGCTCGTCCCCTCGCCGATCTCGAGGATCTTCGCGTCCCGGTACATGCGGGAGACGGGCGTCTCGTCGATGTAGCCGTACCCGCCGTGGATCTGGACCGCCTGGCGCGTCGCGTCGACGGCGACCTCCGTCGCGTACAGCTTCGCCATCGCGGCGGCGCGCCGCACCGGGCGACCCCGGTCGCGCAGCCAGGCGGCCCTGTACGTGAGGGACCTCGCGTTCTCGACCGCCACGGCCATGTCGGCGCACTTGAACGCGACGCCCTGGTACCGGCCGATCGGCCCCCCGAACGCATGCCGCTCCCGCGCGTGGGCGACCGACGCGTCGAGGCACGCCTGCGCCATCCCGACCGCCAACGCGGCGATCGCGATCCGGCCGTCGTCGAGGATCCGCAGGAAGGTGCGCAACCCCGCGCCGCGCTCGCCGAGCAGGTGGTCCTCCGGGACGCGGCACGTCTCGAACACGAGCTCGTGCGTGTCGGACGCGTGCCAGCCCATCTTGCGGTAGGCGGGCATCACCGTGAACCCCGGGGTGCCGCTGTCGACGACCAGGTTCGAGATCTCGTCGGGCCCGGTGCGCGCGGTGATCGTGACGCACTTCGTGATCGGCGTGCCGGAGTTGGTGATGAAGGTCTTCTGGCCGTCGATCACCCACTCGCCGGCCGCGGCGTCGAGCACGGCCCGCGTGCGCGTCGCCCCGGCGTCGGACCCGGCGCCGGCCTCGGTCAGGCCGAACGCCCCGAGCACCTCGCCCGCGACCATCGGCACGAGGTACTCCTGCTTCTGTGCCTCGGTGCCCGCGTAGAGGAACGGTGCGGCGCCGAGGCTGACGCCGGCCTCCAGCGTGATCGCCATCGACGCGTCGACACGAGCGATCTCCTCGACGGCGATGCAGTACGTGACGTAGTCGGCGCCGGCACCGCCGTAGCGCGGGGGGAAGGGCAGGCCGAACAGGCCGAGGGCACCCATCTTGCGCACGGCCTCGACCGGGAACACGTGGTCGCGGTCCCACTCGTGCGCGTACGGCGCGATCTCCTGCTGCGCGAACTCGCGCACGACGGCGCGGAACTGCTCCTGCTCGGGCGTCGTGTCGAGGTCCACGGTCGAAGGCCCTCCTCGCGGGGCCCGCCGGCCCCCGGGGCGCACCGGCCGGCGGCGGGTCCGCGCCGCCCCACCGTACCGGCCGGGGTACCGTGCGCGTGATGGTCGCAGCCGCCGCGGTGCTCTCCCACCTCCCGGTGCCCACGGGCTGCGCCGTCGTGCGCGACGGCGACGCGACCGTCGTGTGCGCCGCCCCCGAGGAGGTCCGGGTCGCGCGGGGCCAGCGCTCGTTCGCGGTGCTCGACGACGCCGCGGCCGGCGGGTTCTGGGCGGGCTTCCTCGCCTACGACCTCGGCCGGGCGATCGAACGGGTCGAGCCGGGCGCGGCCGACGACCTCGACCTGCCCGACCTCGTGCTCGCCCGCTTCGGCGCCCGGCTGGTGATCCGGGCCGGTGCCGAGCCGGTCGTGCACGGCGACGGCCCCGCGGCCGAGGCGCTCGCCCGCGCCGCGTGGCGCGCCCGCCGCCCCACCCCGCCGCCGCAGCTCTCGCCGGTGCCGGGGTGGGTCACGAGCCTCGACCGCGACGCGCACGCGCGGGCGGTCGGGTGCGTGCTCGGACTGCTGCGCGACGGCGAGTGCTACCAGGTGAACCTCACCCGGCGGCTGCGCGCCCCCGTCGCGCTGGACCCCGTCGCGCTGTTCGACGCGCTGACCCGCGTGAACCCGGCGCCGCACGCCGCGCTGGTGCACCCCGGGCCGGACCTGCCCGGGGTGTCGGTCGTGTCGGCGTCACCCGAGCTGTTCCTGCGGGTCGAGGGCCGGCACGTCGTGACGCGGCCGATCAAGGGGACCGGGCGCGACCCGGCCCGCCTCGCGAACAGCGCGAAGGACCGCGCCGAGAACGTGATGATCGTCGACCTCGCCCGCAACGACCTCGGGCGGGTCTGCGAGTTCGGGACGGTCCGGGTCGGGGCGCTCTGCGCCGTCGAGGCGCACCCGGGGCTCCATCACCTGGTCAGCACGGTCGAGGGGCGGCTGCGCGCCGGTGTCACGCTCGGCGACGTGGTGCGCGCGACGTTCCCCCCCGCGTCCGTGACGGGCGCGCCCAAGCCGCGGGTGCTGCAGGTGATCGAGGACCTCGAACCGGTGCGGCGCGGCGTCTACTGCGGCGCCGTCGGTTGGATCGACGGCGACGCCGGCCGTGCCGAGCTCGCCGTCGCGATCCGGACCTTCACGATCGCCGGGGGCGCGACCCATCTCGGCGTCGGCGGGGGGATCGTCGCCGACTCGCGCGCCGACGCGGAGTGGGCGGAGACGGAACTGAAGGCCGCGCGGCTGCTCGCCGCCGCCGCCGGCCGCGAGTCGGGTGCCCGGGCACGGTGATCGTCTGGATCGACGGCGAGCTGCTGCCGCTCGAGCGCGCGCGCGTGTCGCCGCTCGACCACGGCCTGACGGTGGGCGACGGCGTCTTCGAGACCCTGCGCACGTACCGCGGCGTGCCGTTCGCCTGGCGGCGGCACCTCGAGCGGTTGCGGGCGTCGGCCGCCGCGCTCGGGCTCGACGTGCCCGACGGCGACGAGCTCCGGCTCGCCGCCGACGCGGTCCTGCGGGCGAACCGCCTCGGCGACGCCCGCGTGCGCATCACCGTGACCGGCGGCCCCGCGCCGCCCGGCTCCTCGCGGGCGCCGGGCGCGGGCCCGACGACCATCGTCGTGGCGGCGCCGCTCGCGCCGGGCGCACCGACCGCCGACGTCGTGATCGCGCCGTGGACCCGCAACGAGCACGGTGCCCTCGCGGGGCTCAAGACGATCTCCTACGCCGCGAACGTGCGGGCGCTCGCGTACGCGCAGGCGCGCGGCGCGCAGGAGGCGATCTTCGCCAACACGGCCGGGAACCTGTGCGAGGCGACGGGCTCGAACGTCTTCCTCGTGCTCGACGGGGTGCTCGTGACGCCACCGCCCTCGGCGGGCTGCCTGCAGGGGGTGACCCGGGCGCTGCTGCTGGAGCTGTGCGACGGGACCTGCGAGGAGCGCGACGTCCCGATCGGCGCGCTCGCCACCGCCGACGAGGCGTTCCTGTCGTCGACGACGCGCGAGGTGCAGCCGATCGCGCACGTCGACGGCGTCGCGCTCCCCGCGGCCCCCGGTCCCGTCGCGACCCGGTTGGCCGCCGCGTTCGCGCAGCTCGTCGCGCGCGACCTCGATCCCTGACGGCGCGCGCCCGCGCGTCACCGCAGGTGCACGACGTCGCCCGCGGCGATCTCGCGCTCGGCCCCGCCGGCGGTCGCGATCACGAGGTGGCCGTCCTCGGTGAGGCGCTCGGCGACCCCCTCCACCGTCTCGTGCGCGAGCAGCGCGCGCACGCGCCGGCCGAGCGTCGCGGACCGGCGGGCCGCGGCGTCGGCCACGCCGTCGAGGTCGCGCAGGCGGGCGTCGTAGGCGGCGAGCCACGCTTCGAGGAGCCGTTCCCTCGTCACCGGGCGCGTCCCGCAGAGGTTGCAGGCGGTCGCGATCCCGCGCAGCTCGTCGGGCGGCTCGTCCCAGTGCACGTTGCACCCCATGCCCACGACGACGGCGTCACCGCTCGCCTCGGCGAGGATGCCCGCCAGCTTGCGGTCATGGACCACGACGTCGTTGGGCCACTTCAGTGCGGCGGGGGCGCCCGCGAGCTCCCGCACGGCGTCGACGGCCGCGACGCCCGCGGCGAGCGTGACGAGGTGCCGGCGCCCCGGCGGCAGCCGGGGCCGCAACAGGACGGACACGAGCAGCGACGCGCCGGGCGGGGAGGTCCACGTCCGGCCGAGCCGGCCGCGGCCCGCCGTCTGCACGTCGGCCACGGCGACCACCCCCTCGGGCGCGCCGCGCGCGGCCTCGTCGAGCAGGTAGCGGTTCGTCGAGTCGATCGACGCGAACCACCGCACCTCGGTGAAGCGAGTGGCGGCCGCGTCCATGGCGCACCGTAGGATACGGCGCCGAGTCCGCCGGCGTGAGAGGCGTGAGGTGCTGAGCAGGATCCTGATCGCGAACCGGGGCGAGATCGCCGTCCGGGTCATCCGCGCCTGCCGGGAGCTGGGCATCGCCACCGTGGCCGTGTACTCCGAGCTCGACCGCGACGCGCTCCACGTGCGGCTGGCGGACGAGGCGTACGCGCTCGGCGGGCAGACCGCGGCGGAGAGCTACCTCAACACCGAGGCGCATCCTCGACGCGATCCGGCGGTCGGGCGCCGAGGCGGTCCACCCGGGCTACGGCTTCTTCTCCGAGAACGCCGACTTCGCTCGGGCCATCACCGACGCTGGGCGTGACGTTCATCGGCCCGCCGCCCGAGGCGATCGAGGTGATGGGCGACAAGATCTCGGCTCGCCAGCGCAGCGGAGCGGGTCGGCGTCTCCGGCGTGCCCGGCACCACCGAGTCATCACCGACGCCCAGCAGGTCCGGCCTTCGGCGAGAGCACGGCTACCCGTCGCGATCAAGGCCGCCTACGGCGGCGGCGGCCGCGGGCATGAAGGTCGTAACTCGGCGCCGAGGAGGTGCGAGGCCGCCTCGAGTCGGCCCAGCGCGAGGCCAAGGCCTACTTCGGCCGCGACGAGTGCTACATGGAGCGCTACCTCACCAAGCCCCGGCACGTCGAGGTGCAGGTGCTCGCGACACGCACGGCAACGCCGTCTACCTCGGCGACCCGCGACTGCTCGGCCCAGCGCCGCCACCAGAAGCTGATCGAGGAGGCACCGGCGCCCGGGATCCCCGAGGACATCCGCCGGGCCATGGGCGACGCCGCGGTGACCGTCGCCCGGGGCTGGACTACGTCAACGCCGGCACGGTCGAGTTCCTCTACCAGGACGGCGAGTTCTTCTACCTCGAGATGAACACCCGCCTGCAGGTCGAGCACCCCGTCACCGAGACTGGTCACCGGGCATCGACCTGGTCGAGACTGCAGCTCCGGGTCGCCGCCGGGCGAGCCGCTGCCGTTCACCCAGGAGACGATCGACCGCCGACGGCCACGCCATCGAGTGCCGGATCAACGCCGAGGACCGCGCCGGGGGCGTTCCTGCCGTCCCCGGGCCCGATCAGCAAGCTGCACGTGCCGCGGGCTTCGGCGTCCGCTGGGACGGCGGCTACGAGACGGGCGACGAGATCAGCCAGTTCTACGACAACCTCGTCGGCAAGCTGATCGCTGGGGCACGGACCGCGACACGCGCGATCGCCCGCATGATGCGCGCGCTCGCGGAGTTCGAGATCGACGGCGTCGCCACGACGATCCCCGCCGACCTGCGCGATCCTGCAGCACCCCGACTTCGCCGACGTCGGAGCACTCGACCAAGTGGGTCGAGGACGAGCCTCGACCTCAGCGGGCGTGTCGCGGCCGGCCGACGACGGTGCGGCCGAGGGCGATGGCGGCGAACGGCAAGGTCCGGCCGCGACGTCGACGTCGAGGTGAACGGCAAGCGGTTCTCGGTGTCGCTGTAGGTCCCCGAGTCCCAGCTGGCCCCCGTCGCAGCGGCCCGCACGGTGCCGGCGCGCCGACCCAAGCGCGCCGGCCGGCGCAGACCGTTGCGGCGCCGGTGCGGGCAGGTGACGGTCCCCATGCAGGGCACGATCGTCAAGGTGCTCGTCGAGGTCGGCCGACCGTCGGTCGGCCGGGAGCCCGTCGTGGTCCTCGAGGCGATGAAGATGGAGAACAACATCAACGCCGAGACCGCGGGGACCGTGAAGGAGATCCGCGTCGCGCCCGGCGACGCGGTCGGCACCGGGGACGTCCTCGCCGTCATCGAGTGAGCCGCCGCCGCGCGCCGTCCCCGGCGGGCCGCGCGATCAGCGGCGGCGGGAGCGGTGCCAGGCGAGCTGCGCCTCGATGCCCTCGCGCAGCGGGACCCGCGGCGACCAGCCCAGCACCGCCGCCGCCCGGTCGGTCGCGCCGCCGTTGCGCGCGGCGTCGCCGGGGACGGCGGGGTGGGCCTCGACGGCCACGCGGGTCCCCGCGACCTCGCCGACGAGCTCGATGAGGTCGCGCAGGGTGATCTCGGCCCCGCCGGCCAGGTTGCACACGGTACCGGGCTCGACGTCCGGGGCCTCCGCGGCGAGGAGGTTGCCCGCCACGATGTCGTCGACGAAGGTGAACTCGCGCACCTGCGACCCGTCGCCGTAGCGGGGGAACGGGCGGCCCGACAGCGCGGCCTCGCAGAGACGGTGGATCGACATGTCGGGGCGCTGGCGGGGACCGAACACCGTGAAGTACCGCAGCGACACCGTCACGAGGCCGCGGTTCTCGGCGTACAGCCCGCACAGGTGCTCCGCCGCGAGCTTCGTGACCCCGTAGGGGCTGAACGGGCGCGGGAGGTCGTCCTCGGTGGTCGGGTACCGGCGCTGGTTCCCGTACACCGACGACGAGGACGCGTACACGAACCGCCCCACGCCCGCCGCGCAGGCCGCCTCCAGCAGCCGCTGCGTCGCGAGCACGTTGTGCGAGTCGTACTCGGCGAACCCGTCCGACCACGACAGCCGGACCCCCGGCTGCGCCGCCTGGTGGAACACGACGTCGACCCCCGCGCACGGCCCGGCGAGATCGGCGGTGCGCAGGTCGAGCTCGAGGAACGTGAACGCGGGCGACGTGCGCGCGGCCGCGAGGTTCGCCTCCTTCGTCGCACGGTCGTAGTACGGGGTGAAGCAGTCGATCCCGACCACCTCGTCACCGCGCGCGAGCAGTGCCTCGGCGAGGTGGCTCCCGATGAACCCGGCCGCACCGGTGACGAGCGCGCGCACGACGTCGGACCCGGCCGCGCGGTCAGTAGGCGGCTTCGGCCAGCGACTCGGCGAGCGCGGGGTGCACGAGCAGCGAGTCCACGATGTCGGTGACCTTGAGGTTGTTGGTGACCGCCACCGCGATCACCGAGATGAGCTCGGCCGCGTTGCGCCCGACGATCGAGCCGCCGAGCACCACACCGGTCGCCGGGTCGGAGAGGATCTTCACGAAGCCGCGGGTGTCGCCGTTGATCAACGCCTTGGGGTTCGCCGAGAACGGGACCTTCGTGACGCGCAGCTTCCGCCCGGCCGCGAAGGCCTCCGCCTCGGCCACGCCGACGTCGGCGATCTCGGGATCGGTGAAGATCGCGGAGGCGGCCTTGTCGTAGTCGAGGTGCCGGTGCTCGCGCGCGGTGAGCCCCATCACGTGCTCGGCGATCTTTCGGCCCTGCATCGCCGCGACCGACGACAGCGGGAGCCGCCCGGACAGGTCGCCCGCCGAGTAGATGTGCGGGACGTTCGTCTGGCAGTGGCGGTTCCCGGGCACGAAGCCGCGCTCGTCGACGTGCACGCCCGCCGCCTCGCAGCCGAGCCCCTCGCTGTTGGGCACGAACCCGATGGCGAACACGGCGTGGGAGCCCTCGGCGCGGCGGCCGTCGTCGCACGAGACGACGACCTTGTCGCCGTCGCGGTCGACGCCGATCGCCCGGGCGCCCTTGAGGAGCTTCACCCCGCGGCGCAGGAACTCCTCCTCCAGGACGGCGGCGACCTCGGGGTCCTTGTACGGCAGCACCTGCTGGCGCGAGACGATGAGGGTGACCTGTGACCCGAGCGCGCTGAACATGTGCGTGAACTCCACGCCCGTCACGCCCGAGCCGATCACCACGAGGTGTTCGGGGATCTCGGGCGGCGGGTACGCCGAGCGCGTGTCGAGCACGCGTTCGCCGTCGAGCGCGGCCCAGCCGGGGATGCGCGGCCGCGACCCCGTGGCGAGCAGGATCGCGTCGGCCTCGATCTCCTCGTCGCCGGCGTCGGTGGTGGCCACGACCGTGTGCGGGCCCGCGAGGCGGCCCGTGCCGCGGATCAGCCGGACGCCCTGCGACTCGAGCAGCCCGGTGAGGTCGTCGCAGAGCTGGCGCTCGATCGACGCGATCCGCACCCGCAGCGCGTGCACGTCGAGCGACCCGTGCGCCTCGAGCCCCATCCCCCGGGCGCGCCCCAGCTCGGTGAGCTCGTTGCCGGTCGCGACCATGGCCTTGCTCGGGATGCAGTCCCGCAGGTGGGCGGCCCCGCCGATCAGGTCCCGCTCGACCAGCGTGACGTGCGCGCCGAGCGAGGCGGCGACCGTGGCCGCGGTGTTGCCCGCGGGGCCGCCGCCGATGATCACGAACCGTACGGCCACGGGTCCAGGCTACGTGCTGGCCGCCGCCTACCCTGGCCGCCCGATGCCGGAGCTGCGCGAGGACCCGATCACCGGTCGCCGCGTGATCGTCGCGCCGGGGCGCTCGGCGCGACCGCGGACGGCCACGACCGGCGGGCCGGTCGAGACGGCGCGCGCCGCCCCGGGCCGGGACCCCGCCTGTCCCTTCTGCCCGGGCAACGAGCACGAGACGCCGCCCGAGGTCGCGCGCTACGGCGACGGCGGGCCCGACACGCCCGGCTGGCGCGTGCGCGCCGTCCCCAACCTGTACCCGGTCGTCGGCGGCGACGGTGGGGGCGCGCTCGGCGGCGCCCACGAGGTCGTCGTCTCGTCACCCGCGCACGACCGGCCGCTCGACCGGCTCGACCCCCCACAGGCGCGCGACGTCGTGCGGATGCTCCGCGACCGTGCGGCGTACCACCTCGGGCGCGGGCGCGCGCACGCCCAACCGTTCGTGAACCAGGGCCGGGCGGCGGGGGCCTCGATCGCGCACCCCCACGCGCAGCTCGTCGCGCTCGACGTCGTCCCCCCGGAGGTGGCGCGGCTGGCGGCGCGCTTCGCGGACGCGGGGCGCGACCTCGTCGCCGAACAGATGCGCGAGGAGCGCGCCGGCGCGCGGGCGGTGCTCGACATGGACGGCGCCGCGCTCGCGTGGTGCCCGGCCGCCTCGCCGTCCCCGTGGTTCGTGCGCTGCGCGCTGCGCGACGCGGGGGCGCGCTTCGACGAGGCGACCGACGAGCACGTCGACGCGATCGCGGACGTCCTGCGGGCCGTGCTGACGTCGGTGCGCGCCGTCCTGGGGCCCGTCGACCACAACGTCGTCGTCCACACCGCGGCCCGCGGGGGCGGGTGGCCGTGCCACTGGTGGGTCGACGTCGTCCCCCGCACGTCGGTCGCCGCCGGGTTCGAGATCGCGACCGGCCTCGACGTCTGTGCGGTCGAGCCGGCCGACGCGGCCGCGTCCCTGCGGGAGGCGCGGTGCGGGTGACCGTGTCGACCCGGATCGACGCGCCGCCGGCGCGCGTGTGGGAGGTCATCGAGCCGATCGAGACCCACACGCGCTGGATGGCCGACGCGGTGCGCATCACCTTCACGTCCGACCGCCGGCGCGGCGTCGGGACCGAGTTCGAGTGCCTGACCCGGGTCGGACCCCTGCGCACCGTCGACCGGATGGTGGTCACCGAGTGGGAGCCGGGCCGGGCGATGGGGATCGAGCACCGCGGCCTGTTCCGCGGGACCGGGCGCTTCACCCTCGAGCCCGCCGGGCCCGGTGGCGGGACGACGCGCTTCACGTGGACGGAGCGGATCGAGTTCCCGTGGTGGCTCGGCGGTCCCCTCGGCGCCGCGGTGGCCCGTCCGGTGCTGCGGACCGTCTGGCGCCGGAACCTCGAGCGGCTGCGCGCTCTCGTAGCATCCGGCCCATGACCGGCACGCGTCACGCCGTGAGCGTCGCGGGGTTGCAGACGCTCGGCGCGCCCCTCTCCCTCGACGTCGCCCGCCGGGCCGACGCGCTCGGCTTCTCGTCGATCTGGGTCGCGGAGGCGAACGCGGCCGAGGCGATGTCGCTGCTCGGTGCGATCACGCAGGTCGCGCCCAACTGCGGCGTCGGCACCGGCGTGCTCGCGCTGCAGCTGCGCACGCCCCCCCTGCACGCGATGGCGGCCGCGACGCTCCAGCAGCTCGTCGGCGACCGTGACGTGTACCTCGGCGTGGGCATCTCGTCGCCGGCGGTCGCCGGGCGGTGGCACGGCGCCGGCTACACCGACCGGCCCATCGCGCAGGTGCGCGAGTTCGTCGCCCTGCTGCGCGAGTGCCTGTCCGGCGAGACCGTGAGCTTCGACGGCGACTTCTACCGCGTGTCGCGCTTCCGGCTGGGCGTCCGGCTCGGCGAGAAGCGGCCCAAGATCGTCGTGGCCGCGCTCGGCGAGCAGATGTTGCGGCTGGCGGGCGAGATCGCGGACGGCGTGCTGCTCAACTACCTGCCCGCCGCCCTCGTGCCGTGGTGCGTCGAGCGTGTCCGCGAGGGCGGCGACGCGACGGTGTTCGCGTACGTCCACTGCGCCGTCACCGACCGTGACCGCTGGGCCGACCTGGCGCGGCGCGACCTGCTCAACTACGCGGTCGTGGACGCGTACGCCAACCAGTTCGCCCGTGCCGGCTACGGCGACGACGTGCGGGAGCTGCGGGAGCGCTGGGAGCGGAAGGACCGTGACGGCGCGCTCGCCGCGATCGGCGACCGGTGGGTCGACGAGGTGCAGATCATGGGGGACGCCGCCCACGTGCGCGCCGCCGTGCAGGCCTACGCCGATCACGGGGTCGACGTGCCCGTCGTGTTCCCGGTGCCGTGGGGCGAGGACCGCCTCGGCACCGTCGAGGCGACGCTCGCCGCGCTCGCCTGAGCGAGGGCCGCGCTGCAGCCGCGTCAGGACCCGGTGAAGCGCGCCTTGCCGGGGCCGTGCTCGCGGAACGACCGCACCCCGATGCGGGCGTCCTCGGTGGCGAACGACGCGACGAACGCCTCGGCCTCGAGGTCGAGCCCCTGCGCGAGCGGGCGTCCGAGGCCCTCGTCGACCGCCCGCTTCGCGAGCCCCATCGCGACGACCGCGCCCCGGCCCAGCTCGGCGGCCCAGTGGTGCGCGGCGTGCAGCACCTCGTCGGCGGGGACGACCCGGTCGACGAGGCCGATCGCCAGGGCCTCGTCCGCGCGCACCTGCCGCCCGCTCCACACCAGCTCCTTCGCGCGCGCCGGGCCGACGAGGCGCGCCAGGCGCTGGGTACCGCCCGCGCCCGGGATGATCCCGAGCAGGATCTCGGGCTGGCCGACGCGGGCGGTGTCGGCGGCGACGCGCAGGTCGCACGCCATCGCGAGCTCGAGCCCGCCGCCCAGCGCGTAGCCGCGGATCGCCGCGATCACCGGCCGCGGGATGGCGGCGACGGCGTCGAACGCCTCGCGGAAGCCGGCGGCGATCCGGCGCGCGGTCTCCTGGTCGCCGAACTCGTCGATGTCGGCGCCGGCCGCGAACGCCTTGTCACCGCCGGTCACGACGACGGCCTTGACCGACGGGTCCGCGCCGAGCCCGACCGCCACGTCGTGCAGCTCGGCGAGCAGCGCCTGCGACAGCGGGTTCATCGGCGGCCGGTTGAGCCGGACGCGCACGACCCCCTCGTCGTCACGCTCGGTCAGGACGTACGCGTCGGCCACGGCACTCCTCCTCGTGATCGCTGTGCCCGCTGACCGGGCAGGTTCGCGGTCAACCAGTCGAGCAGGCCGCGCGGGTTGCGGCTCTGCGTCATCACCCAGCCCGGACCCGTGAACTCGAACACGAGGCCCTCGGCCGACTTCACCGACCGTGCGATCCCGCCGCTCGCGGTGCGCATGGTCATGCCGAGCCCGTCCGAGTACGCGACCATGTGGCGCGCTCCGACGACTCGAGCAACCCGCCCTCCATCTTGGCGTCGAGCGCGACGCCCGCGGAGTGCGCCATCATCGCCCCGGCCTCGACCTTCACGTGCTCGCCGCCCGAGAGCACCACGCGCGCGACCGCGAAGCTCGGGTTGTGACGGACCTGCACCTCCATCGCCCCTCCGGACCCCGGATCCGAGGTCGCGCACTGTATTCGTCGGGGCGGAGGTCGTTCAGCGCTCGCCGAGCAGGGCGTCCGCCGCGTCGTAGGGGTCGCGGCGGCCCTGGACGACGTCGTCGACGAGTGCCTCGAACTCCTTCCCGCCGGTCAGCGCGGCCGCGCGCGCGAGCAGCCGCTCGGCGACGATCGTCTGGAGCTCCGCCCGCACCCGGGCGCGCCGGCGCGCCTGCAACCGGCCGTCACGCTCCATGTGGTCGCGGTGGCGCGCGATCGCGTCGTAGAGGTCGTCGATCCCCTCGCCGGTGGTCGCGACCGTCCGGACGATCGGGGGGCGCCACCGGTTCGCGGGCGCGAGCTCGAGCATGCCCTCCAGGTCGCGGACCGCCTCGGCGGTGCCCGGCCGGTCGGCCTTGTTCACGACGAACACGTCCGCGATCTCGAGCAGCCCCGCCTTCGCCGCCTGCACCGCGTCGCCCCAGCCCGGGTTGACGACGACGACGGTCGTGTCCGCCTGCTTCGCGATCTCGACCTCGACCTGGCCGACACCGACCGTCTCGACCACCACCCACGCCTTGCCGACCGCGTCGAGGACCCGCACCGCCTGCGGGGTCGCGAGCGCCAGGCCGCCGAGGTGGCCGCGGGTCGCCATCGAGCGGATGAACACCCCCGGGTCGGTCGAGTGCTCCTGCATCCGCACGCGGTCACCGAGGATCGCGCCGCCGCTGAACGGGCTCGACGGGTCGACCGCGAGGACCCCCACCTCGGCGCCGTCGGCCCGCAGGCGCGCGACCAGCCGGTCGGTCAGCGTGGACTTGCCGGCGCCCGGCGCGCCGGTGACACCCACCGACCACGCGCGCCCCGTGTGGGGGTGCAGCAGGGCGACCGCCCGGCGGGCGTCGTCACCGCCCTGTTCGACCAGCGACAGGAGCTTCGCGATCGCGACGCGCTCGCCGGCGAGCGCGCGTTCGACGAGGGATGCGGGTTCGACCGGGGCGCGCATGCGCGCTGGTGCTCCGGGCCGCGCTACTCGTCGTCGGCGACGACCTCGGTGACGCCGGGCACGCGGTCCATGATGATCCGCTCGACGCCGGCCTTGAGCGTCATCGTCGACACGGGGCAGGTCCCGCACGCGCCGACCAGCGACACGTGCACCACGCCGTCCTCGTCGAGGTACCGGAAGACGATGTCGCCGCCGTCGCTCTGCAACGCGGGGCGGATCGCCTCGATCGCCTCGAGGACACCGGCTTCCATCTCGGCCAGGTCGGGCGCCATCACTGCTCCTGCGGGGCCCGCCCCCGCGGGCGGGCCGTCACGGTCACCAACGCCACCAGTAAACCAGGTCTTCCCTCAGTCGATGCGCTCGACGTCGGCACCGAGGGCGGACAGCACCCCGGGGAGGTCGGCGTAGCCCCGCTCCACGTGCTCGGTGCCGTACACGACCGTCTCGCCCTCGGCGACGAGGCCGGCGAGCACGAGCGCGGCGCCGGCCCGCACGTCGGAGGCGACGACCGGGGCGCCCGAGAGCCGCTCGACCCCGCGCACGACGGCGTGGCGGCCCTCGGTGTGGATGTCGGCGCCCATCCGCCGCAGCTCGTCGACGAACTGGAACCGCCCGTCGTAGACGTTCTCGGTCACGATGGCGCTGCCCTGCGCGACCGACATCATCGCGACGGCGATCGGCATGAAGTCGGTCGCGAACCCGGGGTGCGGGAGCGTCGCGATGTCGACGGCGCGCAGCGGCCCCTGCGCCTGCGCCCACATGCCGTCGGGCGTCGCCGACACGCGCATGCCCATCTCGCACAGCTTCATCGCGACCAGCTCGAGGTGCTCGAAGCGCGTGCCGACCAGCTCGATCTCGCCGCCGGCCATCCCGCAGGCCATCAGCAGCGTCCCCGCCTCGACCCGGTCGGCCATGATCTCGCTCTCGGCCGCGACGAGCGCGTCGACGCCCTCGATCTCGATCGTCGAGGTGCCCGCGCCGACGACCCGGCCGCCCATCCGGTCCAGGAACGCGGCGAGGTCGGTGACCTCGGGCTCGCGGGCTGCGTTCTCGATCACCGTGGTGCCCCTCGCGAGCACCGCCGCGCACATCAGGTTCTCGGTCGCGCCGACGCTCGGGAAGTCGAGCACCAACCGCGTGCCGACCAGACGCGAGGCCCGCGCCACCACGAACCCGTGCTCCACCCCGACCTCGGCGCCCAGGGCCGCGAGGCCCCGCAGGTGCATGTCGACCTTGCGGCTGCCGATGTTGTCGCCGCCCGGGAGCGCGACGCGGGCGTGCCCGCAGCGCGCGAGCAGCGGCCCGAGCACGTTGAAGCTGGCGCGGATCCGGCTGACCAGCTCGTAGGGCGCCTCCGGCACGAGGGCACCGCTCGCGTCGACGCGGACCTCGTCGGTGCCCACGAGCTCGACGTGCGCGCCGAGGGCCGTCATCAGCTCGGCCATGACGTCGAGGTCGCGCACGCGCGGCATGTTCCGCAGCGTCGTGACCCCGGGTGCGAGCAACGCGGCGGCCATCTGCTTGGTCCCCGAGTTCTTGGTGGCGCCCGCGACGCGCACCCTGCCGCACAGCGGCCCGCTCGGGCGGACGGCGTAGCGGCCCACCGTCAGCGCCCCTGGTATCGCGGGGTCCGCTGCTCGACGAAGGCGGTGATCGCCTCGCGCATGTCGGCCGAGCGCAGGCACACCGCCTGCTCCTCCGCCTCGACGACGAGGCCTTCGGCGACCGGCAGCCGCGCGGCCGCGGCGACCGCGCGCTTGGCCCCCTGCACCGCGAGCGGCGGCTGGCCCGCGATCACGGCCGCGAGGGCGCCGGCCTCCTCCTCCAGGTGCTCGGCGTCGACGATCCGCTCGCACAGGCCGATGCGGTACGCCTCCTCGGCGTCGATGCGCGCGGCGGTCCAGATGAGCTCCTTGGCCTTCCCCGCCCCCACGACCCGGGGGAGCCGTTGCGTCCCGCCGAGGTCGGGGAGGATGCCGTAGCGGTGCTCGAGGAGCCCCACCTGCGTCCCGCGGGCGAAGACCCGCAGGTCGCACGCGAGGGCGAGCTGCAGCCCGGCACCGAGCGCGTAGCCGTGGACGGCGGCGATCGTCGGGTAGCGCGCGGTCTCGAGCCACGAGTACGACTCCTGCGCGCGCAGGATGCCGTCGACGACCGGGTCGGCGTGGCGGGTCCCGGCGTCGGGGCCGGCCCGGAGCGACTCGTCGGTCGCGCCGCCGGTGAAGACCGTCGTGTCGATCCCCGAGGAGAACGCGCGGCCCTTGCCGATCACGACCAGCGCGCGGATCGTCTCGTCGTCGTGGATCCGCCGCCCGAGCTCGCGCAGCTCGTGCCACATCCGCACGGTGAAGCTGTTGAGCTTGTCGGGCCGGTCGAGCCGGAGCCACGCGACCGGGCCGTCGCGGCGCAGCTCCAGGGTCTCGAGGTCGGGCAGGTCGGGTGGGGAGCCGGGCATCCGGGCGAGGGTACCCGGGGGCACCTGCCGGGTCACGGCCCGGCGCCGGGCGGTACCGCGCCCACCGTGCACCCGAGCCGGACGACCTCCACGGGCTGGTGCAGGCCCGAGACGCTGACGAACCCGGCCGGCGCGCACGGCGTGCCGGGCGGCGCGGCGGCGGCGAGGTCCGGCGTCGCGAGGATCTCGTGGGGGCCGGCGACGTCCGCGAGCCGGGACGCGAGGTTGACGGGACCGCCGGTGTAGTCGTCGCCCTCGAGGAGGATGACGGGGCCGCCCGCCATGCCGGCGTGGATGCTGAGCGGCAACCCCACGGCGTCGACGATCCGCTCGAGCTCGCAGACCGCGGCGACGAGCTGGCGCGCCTCGACCGACACGAGCATGCACCCGTCGCCCAGCCACTTCGCGATGCGGACGCCGAAGTCGGTCGCCACCGTGCGGACGCACTGCCGGAACTGCGTCAGGACCTGGACCGACTCGTCGTCGCCGTGCTCGTCGGTGAACGACGTGAACCCCGAGAGGTCCACGAACGCGAACCAGCGGTCGACCCGCACGGGTGCAGTCTCCCACCCGAGGTGCGCGCGCCCGGGATCCGGGCGCGGTCCGCGCCGCCGGGGCCACCCGGTCGGGTGCGCCGGCTCAGCAGCCCGCGACGAAGCGCACCACGGCCGCCGCGGCGTCGGCGAGCACGTCGTCGGGCGAGCGCCCGCTCGACCTCAGCGGCCGGAACCCGTGGTCGGCGGTGTCGATCCAGTGCCACGCGACCCGGCCGCGGATGCGGCGCGCCGCGGCCCGCAGCTCGGCCGGCGTGGCGAACGCGTCGCGGGTGCCGTGCACGAACAGGCAGGGGACCCGGATGCGGGGGAAGTGCTCGGCACGCGGGCGGTCGGGCCGCCCGGGCGGGTGCAGGGGGTAGCCGAGCAGCACGAGCCCGAGGGCCGGCAGCGGGTCCTCCTCGTCGGCGACGACGAGCGAGCAGACCCGCCCGCCCATCGACCGCCCGCCGGGCACGATCCGCGCGGGGGGCAGCCCCGTGCGGCGCGCGAGCCGGGCCGCCGCCTCCCGCACCGCGGCGGCGAGCACCGGCGCGCGGTCCGGCGCGCGCCGCCCGGCGCTGCGATAGGGGAACCGGAAGCGCGCGGAGGGGATCCCGGCGTCGGCGAGCGCGTCCGCGACGGTCGTGAGCGCGGGCGCGTCCATGTCGCCGCCCGCACCGTGCGCGAGCAGCACCGCCCGGTCCGCGCCGCGCCGCGGCCCCTGGAACGCGATCTCGGGCGTCATCCCGGGAGCCACCGCGCGCAGAACGCCTCGATCCGCGTCAGCTCGTCGAGCAGCGTCGCCGCGCGCCTCCACCCGTGGCCCTCGCCGGGGTAGACGACGCGCTCGCACGCGGCGCCGAGGCGCGCCGCCAGCGCGGCCGACTGCTCGGGCCGCACCGAGGTGTCCCGGTCGCCGTGCAACACCAGCACCGGTGCCCGGATCGCGTCCGCGTGCGTGAGCGGCGAGCGCTCCACGTACCGGTCGCGGGCGTCGGGGAGCGGGCCGACGAGGCGCAGGTGGTAGCCCGACTCGAAGCGGTGGGTCGTCGCCGCGAGGTCGAGCAGGTCCGTCACCGGGTACGGCGTGATCACCGCGTGGACGAGGTCGGGGTGCCGCGCCGCGAGGAGCAGCGCCGTCATGCCCCCGGCGCTGCCGCCCATCACCACGACCCGGCGCGGGTCGCCCCAGCCCTCCTTCAGCGCGTGGCGCACGCCCGCCGCGACGTCGGCGACGTCGCGGTCGCCCCACCGGCCCGCGAGCGCCTGCGTGTAGGCACGGCCGTGCCCGGTCGAGCCGCGGGCGTTCGGCGCGAGGACCGCCCAGCCGCGGGACACGAACCACTGCACCCGCGCGTTCCAGTCCGCGAGCGCCTGCCCGGTGGGGCCGCCGTGCACGTGCACGAGCAGCGGCGGCGACGGGCGGCCCGCCGGCCGGTACAGGAGCCCGTGGACGTCCGCGGTGCCCGACCGCCACGACACGGCGCGCGGCTCGACGAGCCCGGCGGCCTCGAAGCCGCCGACCGGCCCGCGCGCCACGACCCGGCGCGCCGACCCGTTGGCGGCGAGCACCACGACCTGCGGGGGCGTGACGGCGCCGCTGCGCACGCACGCGATCCCCGCCGCCCCCCAGTCGATGCCGCGGTGCCACCCCTTCGACAGCTCGCGCGCCGAGCGGGCGCCGGGCGGCGCGACGACGAGCCGGCCGAACCCCGACTCGTTGCGGCACCAGGCGAGGGCGTCACCCGCCGGCGACCACGCGTACGACCGCTGCCCCGGCCCCCACGCCGGCTCCGCGTGCTCGCACGCCTCGCGCAGCACCGGCGCGGCGTCCCCGCCGTCGGGCGTGCAGGTCCAGACCGTCGCCCAGCCGTCCGCGTCGCACACGTACGCGAGGCGGTCGCCGCGGGGGGAGAACCGGGGCTGGCCGACGGCGACGTCCGCGCCCCCCGCGACGGGGGCGGCCCGCCCGTCGGCGTCGCGCACCACGATGCGCGACCCGTCCCACGGCATCGCCGGCAGGTCCCACTCGTGCCAGGCGAGCAGCCGCCCGTCGGGCGACCACGCCGGGTCCCACGCGTAGTCGGCGGCCGACACCCGCCGCGGCCACTGCGAGCCGTCGAGGGGCACGACGGCGACGTCGCAGGCCTGCGGTCGCTCGCAGACGAACGCCACCTCGCCGCGCGCCGAGACGGCGGGCGCGGCCGCGCGGCCCTCGTGGGTGAGCGGCCGGGGCGGGCCCCCGGCGGCGGGGACGGCGTGGAGCCGCCCGTCGGCCCCGGCCACGACCAGCTCGTCGTCGGACGCGAAGCACCACCCGCCGCCCACGCCCGTGTCGGCGGTCACGACCACGGGCGGGCCGGAACCGTCCGCGGGCGCCACCACGACGTCGGCCCGGCCGTCGTGCGCCACCGTCCACCCCAGCCGGCGGCCCGACGGCGACCAGCGCGGATCGGCCACCGACGCCGACCGGGCGACCATCGCGGCGGAGATCACGGCCGAAACGTACCCGGCGGGGCCGGCCGGGCGGCCCGGCCGGGTTGCTCCCGGTGCGCGGCGTTCGGGTGGGTGGCTTGCCTCGGGCCGCGCATCCCCTCCATCCTGGTCACTTCATGCCGGCCCCCACCCCTCCCCTGCCGCGCCCGGGCGACCCGCTGCGGGTCGCGTTCTTCGTCTACCGCGGCAACCCGCACTGCGGGGGCCAGGGCGTCTACAGCCGCCACCTGACGCGCGAGCTCACCGAGCTCGGGCACGAGGTCACGATGTTCGCCGGCCAGCCGTGGCCGGTCGCCGACCCGCCGGTCCGGCTCGAGAAGGTCGCGAGCCTCGACCTGTACCGGAGGGAGAACCCGTTCCGGGTGCCGTGGCCCCACGAGCTGCGCTCGGTCGTCGACCTCCAGGAGCTCGCGATCATGTGCGCGTCGGGCTACCCCGAGCCGTACGCGTTCAGCCGGCGGGTGTACCGGCGGCTGCGCGACCGCCGCCACGAGTTCGACATCGTGCACGACAACCAGTGCCTCGGGCGCGGCCTGCTCGGCTTCGTGCGCGACGGCTGGCCGTTCGTGCACACGCTCCACCACCCGATCACCGTCGACCGCGACCTCGACCTCGCCCACGCGACCACCCCGTGGCGGAGGCTCACCCTGCGCCGCTGGTACGGGTTCCTGCGGATGCAGACGCAGGTCGCGCGCCGGCTGCCGCGGCACCTGACCGTGTCCGAGAACTCGAAGCGGGACATCGTGGCGCAGATGGGCGTCGCGGAGGAGACGCTGCACGTCGTGCCGGTGGGCGTCGACCAGCGGCAGTTCCGGCCGCTGCCGCACGTGGCGCGGGTGCCGGGGCGGCTGATGACGACGGCGAGCGCGGACGTGCCGCTCAAGGGCCTGTCGTACCTGATCGACGCGCTCGCCAAGGTGCGGGTGGAGCGCCCCGACGCGCACCTGGTCGTGATCGGACGGCCCCGCCACCGCAGCGCCGTGCCGGCGCAGATCGAGCGTCTCGGCCTCGAGGGCGCGGTCGAGTTCGTGAGCGGCGTGAGCGACGAGCGGGTCGTGGAGCTGTACGCGCAGGCGGAGATCGCCGTCGTCCCGTCGCTGTACGAGGGCTTCTCGCTGCCGGCGATCGAGGCGATGGCCTGCGGCGTCCCGCTCGTGACGACCACCGGCGGCGCGCTGCCGGAGGTGGTCGGGCCCTCCGGCGAGGCCGCGGTGACGGTGCCGCCCGGCGACCCCGACGCGCTCGCCCGCGCCCTCGTGGACGTGCTCGACGACGCCGGCCTGCGCCACCGACTGGCGGAGGGCGGGCGGCGGCGCGTGCTCGACCGGTTCACCTGGCGGCGTACCGCCGAGGGCACGGCCGAGCACTACTACCTGGAGCTCGAGGCGCACGCGCGGCGCCGGCACGACGCAGGGATCCGATAGCCGGATGCTGACCGTCGACTTCGACCGGCTCGGGCTGGCGCGCGGTGAACGCCTGCTCGACCTCGGGGCGGGCGGCGGCCGGCACGCCTTCGCGGCGATGCGGCGGGGCGCCCGTGTCACCGCGCTCGACTACTCGGCGGCCGACCTGAAGGACGCGTGCGCCGTGGCGGGGGCCATGCTCGACACCGGCGAGGTCGGCCCCGAGGTCTGGGCGGGCGCCGTCAACGGCGACGCGCTCGACCTGCCGTTCCCCGACGGCTCGTTCGACCGGGTCGTCGTGTCGGAGGTGCTGGAGCACATCTGGGACGACGAGCGCGCGATCGTCGAGGTCGTGCGCGTGCTGCGGCCCGGCGGGCGGGTCGCCGTGACCGTGCCGACGTCCTGGCCCGAGCGGGTCTGCTGGTCCCTCGACCACCGGTACCACGACACGCCGGGCGGGCACGTGCGCATCTACCGCCGCCGCGAGCTGGAGTCGAAGCTCGAGCGCGCCGGGCTGTTCCTGCGCGGCTCGCACCACGCCCACGCGTTCCACTCGCCGTACTGGTGGCTGAAGTGCGCGTACGGGGTCGACAACGCCGACGCCGCGCCGGTACGGCGCTACCACGACTTCCTGTGCGGACTGATCGAACGCGACCCGCGCTGGGCCCGCGTCGCCGAGCGGGTGCTGAACCCCGTGCTCGGCAAGAGCCTCGTCGTGTACGGGGAGAAGGTCCCGCCGGGGATGGCGAGATGGGGGAAGCGAAGCCTGTGAGCACCACCACCGACGGCGGCCGCCGCACGCCGGCGCCGCTCCCCGAGGTCCCGGGTGTCGTCACCGCGGCGCAGGTGGCGCAGACGGTCGACGCGATCGCGGCCGTGCAGCAGCCCGACGG
The DNA here is from genome assembly GCA_026002935.1 of Acidimicrobiia bacterium. Taxonomy (GTDB): domain Bacteria; phylum Actinomycetota; class Acidimicrobiia; order IMCC26256; family PALSA-610; genus BPGH01. Next base: position 1,333,459 of record BPGH01000001.1, on the reverse strand, counting down.
CAACATCCCGTGGGTCGAGGGCGGGCAGACCGACCCGTGGAACCTCGTCGAGGCCGCGATGGCCCTCGACGTCGGCCACGCGTTCGCGGCGGCCGAGCGCGCCTACGAGTGGCTCGTGCGGATGCAGCGCCCCGACGGGTCGTGGCACGCCTACTACCAGGGCGACGCGGTGAAGGACCCCGCGCTCGACACGAACGTCACCTGCTACGTCGCCAACGGCGTGTGGCACCACTACCTGTGCACCGGCGACACCGGGTTCCTCGAGGAGATGTTCGGGGTCGTCGAGCGGGCGATCGACTTCGCGCTCGACCACCAGCACCCGACCGGCGAGATCGAGTGGGACGCCGACCCGGCCCGCACCGAGGGGCGGGGGGCGCTGCTCACCGGCTCGTCCTCCATCTACTCGTCGCTGCGTTGCGCGATCGCGGCGGCGGAGCGCCTCGGCCGCGAGCGCCCCGACTGGGAGCTGTCGCTCGGCTCGCTCGCGATCGCGATCGCGCACCGCCCGGAGCGCTTCCTCGACAAGGAGCGCTGGGCGATGGACTGGTACTACCCGATCCTCGGCGGCGTGCTGCGCGGCCACGCGGCCGAGGCGCGCATCGCCGCGAAGTGGGACACGTTCGTCGCCCCCGGGCGCGGGGTGCGCTGCGTCTCCGACCAGCCGTGGGTCACCGCGGCCGAGACCTGCGAGCTGGTGATGGCGCTCGACGCCATCGGCCTGCACGAGCGCGCCCTCGAGCTGTTCACGTGGGTGCAGTTCCTCCGCCACGACGACGGCGCCTACTGGACCGGCATGAACTTCGCGCAGGAGCGCTTCCACGAGCCCGGCGAGTACTACACGGCCGAGCACCCCACCTGGAACAGCGCGGCGGTCGTGCTCGCCGCGAACGCGCTCGGCGGCACCGGCCCGACCGCGGGCCTGTTCCGCGGCGAGGGCCTGCCGGCCGGCCTCACCGCCGACGAGCTCATCGAGGCGGGCGCCGCGATCGAGGCCGAACGCCGGGCCGGGGTCCGCCGGGTCGACTGACCGTCCGGCGCGCCGGCCGACGGCGGCCGGCTCAGGCGAACGCCTGCGCCACGGCGCCGACGAGGGCGTCGGCCGCCTCGGGGCCGGCGTCGGCGGCCGGGACCGTGACGGTGAAGACCCGGTCCCCCACCCGCACGACGCCGAGGTGGAGGCCGGAGCCGGTCAGCCGGACCGCCTCGTCACCGGCGTCGAGCTCGACCTCCTCGTCGGTGGCCAGGGCGCGGTTCAGCTCCACGACGTACGCGAAGCCGTCGGTGCCGGCCCGGCCCCCGAGGTCCTCGTCGGGACGCATCCACGCGATCGTCAGGTTGGACGAGGGGCCGGCGTCGCCGTAGGTGTAGCTGCACTGCGGGGTGTCGCGCTCGGGCGCCTCGGCACCGGTGATCTCGAGGCCCGTTGCGGCCGCGACCGCGTCGGCGGTGACGGCGGCGCACACGTCGGCGCCGGTCAGGACCGCCCCGTCACCGGCTCCCCCGTCGGCGGTGTCGCCGGTGGTGTCGCCGGTCGTGTCGGACGGCGCGTCGGTGGGGGCCGGGGCCTCGCCGGTGGTGGTCGTCGCCGCGTCGTCGGCCGCCGGGGCGGGCTCGTCGTCGCCGCCGCACGCGGCGAGCCCGAGCAGCCCGGCCAGGAGCACGGCCGCCGCGCAGGCGGCGGGAGTCGAGGTCCGTCGCACGGCGGCGGAGGTTACGGGACCGCAACCGGCGGGTGGTGGACGCCGGGCGGCCGGCGCAGCACGCGCAGCGAACCGGTCGTCGAGATCGGCTCGAAGCCGTCGCCCACCGCGCGCTTCCACACCTCGAACGGCGCCTGGCCGCCCTCGGCCGGGTCCTCGAACACGTCGTGGATCGCGAGCGTGCCGCCCGGCAGCAGGTGCGGGCCCCAGTGCTCGTAGTCGGCCATCGCGACGTCGAGGGCGTGGCCGCCGTCGACGAACAGGAAGCCGACCGGGGTGCGCCAGGCGCGCGCCACGGTGACCGACGGGCCGACGACGGCGATCACGACGTCCTCGAGGCCCGACTCCTCCATCGTGGCCCGGAAGAACGGCAGCGTGTCCATGCGGCCGGTGCGCGGGTCGACGACCTCGGGGTCGTGGTGCTCCCAGCCGGGCTGGTTCTCCTCCGAGCCGCGGTGGTGGTCGACGGTGAACAGCACGGTGCCGGCGGCGCGTGCCGCCGCGCCCAGGTAGACCGCCGACTTGCCGCAGTAGGTGCCGATCTCGAGCAGCGGCCCGATGCGGCCCGCGGCGAGCGCGGCCTCGTGCAGGGCGAGGCCCTCGTCGTCGGGCATGAACCCCTTGACCCGGCGCGCGATCCCGAGGAGGTGCGGGTCGAGCGGCATCAGATGCGAGGGTCCTCGGTCCAGCGCCCGAACACGTCGGCGAGCGCGCCGACGACCTCCCCCAGCGTCGCGTACACCGCGACCGCGTCGAGCAGCGCGGGCATCAGGTTGACCTCCGGGTCGGCCGCGTCGCCGCGGACGCGCGCGAGCGCATGCTCCACGGCCGCCGCGTCGCGGTCGCGCCGCACCTTCCCGAGGCGCCGGCGCTGCTCGTCCTCCACCTCGGGACCGATGCGCAGGATCGGGGGCGGGGGCTCGTCGTTGCCCTCGAAGAACGCGTTGACGCCGACGACGACGTGCTCGCCACGGTTGAGCTTCCGTTCGAGCTCGTAGGCCGACTCGGCGATCTCGGCCTGGTACCAGCCCTCCTCGACGCCGCGGATCGCGCCCTCCAGCATCGAGCCGTCGCCGAGGTGCTCGACGTGCGAGAAGAGCTCCTCGGCGCGGCGCTCCATCTCGTCGGTCAGCGCCTCGACGTAGTGGGAGCCGCCGAGCGGGTCGGCGACGTTGGCGACGCGCGTCTCGTGCGCGATCACCTGCTGGGTGCGCAGCGCCAGGCGCGCCGCCTTCTCGGTGGGCAGCGCGAGCGTCTCGTCCATCGCGTTCGTGTGCAGGCTCTGCGTGCCGCCGAGCACGCCGGCGAGCGCCTCGATCGCGGTGCGCACCAGGTTGACCTCGGGCTGCTGCGCGGTGAGCGAGACCCCCGCGGTCTGCGTGTGGAATCGGAGCCGCAGCGAGCGCTCGTCGCGCGCGCCGTAGCGCTCCTTCATCCACCGTGCCCAGATGCGGCGTGCGGCCCGGTACTTCGCGATCTCCTCGAAGAAGTCGACGTGGGCGTTGAAGAAGAACGACAGCCGCGGCGCGAACGCGTCGACGTCGAGCCCGGCCGCCCTCCCCAGCTCGACGTACGCGAAGCCGTTCGCGAGCGTGAACGCGAGCTCCTGCGCCGCGGTCGAGCCCGCCTCCCGGATGTGGTAGCCGGAGACCGAGACCGGGTGCCAGCGCGGCATCTCCGCCGCGCAGAACGTCATCGTGTCGCGCACGAGCCGCAGCGAGGGGCGCGGCGGGAAGATGAACTCCTTCTGCGCCTGGTACTCCTTGAGGATGTCGTTCTGGAGCGTGCCGCCGAGACGGGCGCGCCCGACCCCGTTGCGCTCGGCGTTCACGACGAACATCGCGAACACGACCGCCGCCGGCCCGTTGATCGTCATCGACGTCGTGACCGCCCCGAGGTCGATGCCGCGGTAGAGGTCCTCCACGTCGGCGAGCGTGTCGACCGCGACCCCGCACTTGCCGACCTCGCCGAGCGCGAGCGGGTCGTCGGAGTCCCGTCCCATGAGCGTGGGGAGGTCGAAGGCGGTCGAGAGCCCGTCGCCGCCGGCCGCGAGCAGCTCGTGGAAGCGCCGGTTGGTGTCGACGGCGGTGCCGAAGCCGGCGAACATCCGCATCGTCCAGAGCTTCGACCGGTACATCGACGCGTACGGGCCGCGTGTGTACGGGTACAGGCCGGGGAACTCGCCGCCGTCGGGCCCGTACACCGGGTCGACCGGCACGCCCGACATCGTGGTGAAGTCGCCGGCGCGTCGCGGGGCGGCGTCGAACGCCCGCTGCCACTCGTCGCGACGCGTCATGCGGCCATGCTAGAGGCCGAGCAGCTCGGTCACCCCGTGGTCGCGCCCGGCGGTGTACCCGCCGTCGACGACGATCGCCTGGCCGCTGACGAACGACGCGTCGGGCGACAGGAGGAACGCGGCGACGGCCGCGATCTCGTCGGGCCGGCCGAGCCGCCGCAGCTTGTGCTCGCGGCGGATCGACTCGCGCACGGCCTCCATCCCCTCGGTGCCGAACACGCCCTCGAGCAGCGGCGTCTCGACGAACCCGGGGCAGATGGCGTTCGCACGGATCCCGCGGCCGCCGTAGTCGATCGCGAGGTTCTTCGTGAGGATCACGACGCCGCCCTTCGACGCGTTGTACGAGCTGCCGCCGGCGGTGCCCTCGAGGCCCTCGACGCTCGCGATCGTCACGATCGACCCGCGCTCGCCGTCGCGCGGCTCCTGCTCCAGCATCCGGGCCAGCGCGTGCTTGGCGCACAGGAACGTCCCCGTGAGGTTGACGTCGAGGACGCGCTGCCACTCGCCGCGGTCGAGCAGGTGCACGGGCCCGCCGCCCGCGACGCCCGCCGCGGTGACGAGCCCGTCGAGCCGGCCGTACGCGTCGAGCACCGACTCGACCGCGCCCCGCACGGCCTCCTCGTCGCGCACGTCCGCCTGCACGAACGCGGCCGGCTCGGCCGCTTCCGGCAACTCGAGGTCGCGCGCCGGCTCGACGACGTCGAGGCCGACGACGCGCGCGCCCTCGCGGGCGAGCCGGGCGACGCACGCCTCCCCGATCCCCGACGACGCGCCGGTGACCAGGACGACGGAACCCTCCAGACCGTGGCGCATCCCCCCGTTCTACACGCACGGGCCGGGCCCGCCCGCCCGGACGCGCACCCGGCCGGGACGACCCGGCCCGAGCCGGCGCGAATCCTCGCCCCGGGCGGGTTCGGGAAGGGCGCACGGGGCTATCGTCACCCCGCGCCCCGGACGCGAGGAGGACCGATGGAGCCGCAGCGCCAGCCCGACCGCAACATCGCGATGGAGCTGATGCGGGCGACCGAGTCCGCGTCGCTCGCCGCCGGGCGCTGGATGGGGCGCGGCGACAAGAACGCGGCCGACGCCGCCGCCGTGGAGGCGATGCGCGTCGTGCTCAGCGGGGTGTCGATGGACGGCGTCGTCGTGATCGGCGAGGGCGAGAAGGACGAGGCGCCGATGCTCTACAACGGCGAGCAGATCGGTGACGGCTCCCCGCCGAGCGTTGACATCGCGGTCGACCCGATCGACGGCACCACGCTGACGTCGCTCGGCCGCCCCGGCGCCATCTCGGTCATCGCGCTGAGCGAGCGGGGCACGATGTTCGATCCCGGCCCGTGCGTCTACATGGAGAAGATCGCGGTCGGCCCGGCGGCCGTCGACGTCATCGACCTGAACGCGCCGGTCAAGGCGAACCTCGAGGCGGTCGCGAAGGCGCTCGGCGAGAAGGTGCGCGACGTGACGGCGGTCGTCCTCGACCGCGACCGGCACGCCGACATCATCCGCGAGTGCCGTGAGGCGGGCGCCCGGATCCGCCTGATCCCCGACGGCGACGTCGCGGGCGCCATCAGCGTGGCGTGGCGCAACTCGGGCTCCGACATCCTGTTCGGGATCGGCGGCACCCCCGAGGGCGTGATCGCCGCGTGCGCCCTCAAGTGCCTCGGCGGCACGATGCAGGGCCGCCTGTGGCCCCGCGACGACGAGGAGCGCCGGGCGGCGCTCGACGCCGGCTACGACCTCGACCGGGTGCTCACGATCGACGACCTGGTCAGCGGTGACGACGTGTTCTTCGCGGCCACGGGGATCACCGACGGCGACCTGCTGCGCGGCGTGCGCTACTGGGGCGACGGCGCCGGGACCCAGAGCCTCGTCATGCGCTCCAAGTCGGGCACGATCCGCATCGTCGAGGCCACGCACCGCTGGACCAAGCTGATGCGCTACTCGGCGATCTCGTACGACTGAGCCGGCCCCGGGCGACCGGTCCGCACGGCCGCCGACGCCACGCGGGCTCAGACCGAACCCGCCACCTGGAGGCGGATGTTCGCGCGCTCCAGCGCCGCGAGCGCCTCGGGGTTCTCGGGGTTGTCGCGCAGGATCGCCTCGGCGTTCGCCTTCGCCCGGGCGGCGCGCTCGACGTCGATGTAGTGCGGCAGCTCCGCGACGTCCGACAGGATCGTCACGCGGTCCCCCGAGACCTCGACGAACCCGCCGTGCACCGCGAAGCGCTGGCGGCCGCCGCCGGGGAGCACGAGCTCCACCGGCCACGTGGCGAGCGCCCCCAGGAACGGGGCGTGGCCGGGAAGGAACGCGATGTCGCCACCGCCGAGGGTCCGGCCGATCACCATGTCGGCCTCCCCCTCGTACAGCACCTGTTCGGGCGAGACGAGCTGCACCTGCAGCGCCATCGGCTACGACTCCTGGAGCTGCTTGGCCTTGGCGAGCACCGACTCGACCCCGCCGACGTTGAAGAACGCCTGCTCGGGGACGTCGTCGAGCTCGCCGTTGCACAGCGCCTCGAAGCTCTCGACGGTCTCGCTGATCGGCACGAAGATGCCCTTCAGGCCGGTGAAGACCTCGCCCACGAAGAACGGCTGCGACAGGAACCGCTGGATCTTGCGGGCGCGGCCGACGATGATCCGGTCCTCCTCGGAGAGCTCCTCGAGCCCGAGGATCGCGATGATGTCCTGCAGCTCCTTGTACCGCTGCAGGATCTCCTGCGTGCGCCGGGCGACCGCGTAGTGCCGCTCCCCGACGATCTCGGGGGCGAGGATGTTGGACGTCGAGGCGAGCGGGTCGACGGCCGGGTAGATGCCGAGCGACGCGATCTGGCGCGACAGCTCCGTCGTCGCGTCGAGGTGCGTGAAGGTCGTGAACGGCGCCGGGTCGGTGTAGTCGTCGGCGGGCACGTACACGGCCTGCAGGGACGTGATCGAGCGGCCCTTGGTCGACGTGATCCGCTCCTGCAGCTCCCCCATCTCGTCGGCCAGCGTCGGCTGGTATCCCACGGCCGACGGCATGCGCCCGAGGAGCGTCGACACCTCGGAACCGGCCTGCACGAACCGGAAGATGTTGTCGATGAAGAGCAACACGTCCTGGTTCTTCACGTCGCGGAAGTACTCGGCCATCGTGAGGGCGCTGAGCGCGACCCGCAGGCGCACGCCGGGCGGCTCGTCCATCTGGCCGTAGACGAGCGCCGCCTTCTCGATGACGCCCGACTCCTGCATCTCGAGCCACAGGTCGGTGCCCTCGCGCGTCCGCTCGCCGACGCCCGCGAACACCGACACACCGCCGTGCTGGGTCGCGACGCGGTTGATCATCTCCTGGATGAGCACCGTCTTGCCGACGCCCGCACCGCCGAAGAGGCCGATCTTGCCGCCCTGCACGTAGGGCTCGAGCAGGTCGATGACCTTGATGCCGGTCTCGAACATCTGGGCCTTCGGCTCGAGCTGGTCGAACGGCGGGGCGTCGCGGTGGATCTCCCAGCGGTCGGCGATGCCCGTCACCTGCGACGCGTCGATGTCGAGCGGCTCGCCGATCACGTTCCACACGTGGCCGAGCGTGCCGTCGCCGACCGGCACGGTGATGCCGCGGCCGGTGTTGCGCACCGGGGTGCCGCGCTTGAGCCCGTCGGTCGGCTTGAGGCACACGGCGCGGACCCGGCCCTCGCCGATCTGCTGCGCGACCTCGGCGGTGACGGTGACCGTCCGGCCCTCGAGCTCGATGTCCATCTCGAGAGCGGTGTTGATCTCGGGCAGCGCGGCGGGCGGGAACTCGACGTCGACGACCGGTCCGTAGATCGCGACGACGCGTCCGTCCTTGAGCTCGGTGGTCGGCTCGGCGGTGGCGGTCATTGGTGCGTGCTCCTCAGGCGGATTGGTCGATGTAGGCGAGGGCGTCGACGTCGTCGACGCTGTCGTCGTGGTGCACCTCACCCTGGCGCAGCGCCTCGGCCCCGCCGACGATCTCCATGATCTCGGTGGTGATCGCGTCCTGGCGGGCCCGGTTCATCACCCGGGTGAGGTTGACGATCAGCTCCTCGGCGTTGTCGGTCGCGGCCTTCATCGCCCGCTGGCGGGCGGCGTGTTCCGACGCGGCCGCGTTCAGCAGCGCGGCGTACACGCGGGCCTCGGCGTAGCGCGGCAGCAGCGCGTCGAGGATGGCGTCGGGGTTCGGCTCGAACTCGTACTGCGCGCCGCCGCTGCCGGGCGCCGCGACGAGGTCCTCGTCGGTGAGCGGCAGCAGCGAGCGCACCACGACCTCCTGGCGGCCGGCGCTCACGAAGCGCGTGTACACGAGCTGCACCCGGTCGAGCTCGCCGGCCTCGTACCGGCCGATGACCGACCGGGCGATGGCACGCGCGTCCTCGTAGGACGGGTTCTCGGTGAAGCCCGAGTGCGCGGCGTCGATGCGGTAGTTGCGGAACCGGAAGTACCCCTCGGCCTTGCGGCCCACGGTGACCAGCGCGTACTCGCGGCCGCGCCGCACGTCCTCGCGCATCTCGGCCTCCGCGGCGCGGATCACGGCCGAGTTGTACGCACCGCACAGGCCCCGGTCGGCGGCGATCACCACCTGCGCGACCCGGCGCACCGGGTCGCGCTCGACGAGCATCGGGTGGCCCTGGCCGCCGCCCGCGGCCTGGAGGTTGCGGACCACCTCCGTGATGCCGTTCGCGTACGGCACGGCCGCCTGGACGCGCGCCTGCGCCTTCACGATCCGGCTCGCCGCGATCAGCTCCATGGCGCGCGTGATCTTCTTCGTCGCCTGCACCGAACGGATGCGGCGACGGAGGATCCGCTCCTGGCCACCCGCCACCGGCTACTCCGTCCTCAGCGTCTCGGCCGACTGCTCGGGCCCCACGGCCGCGGCGTCGCTGGCGGCGGGGTCGGCCGCGGCGCGCGCGCCCGCCTCGGTGGGCCGGAACGACGCCTTGAAGTCGGCGACCGCCCGGGCGAGGGCGTCGCCCTCCGGCAGGGCGCCGGTGTCGCGGATCGTCATCAGGAGGTCGCCGTGGCGGGTCCGCATGAAGTCGAGCAGCTCGGCCTCGAAGCGCCGGACGTCCCCGACGGGGATGTCGTCGACGTACCCGTTGGTGCCGGCGAAGATCGACACGACCTGCTCCTCCACCGGCATCGGCGCGTGCAGGCCCTGCTTCAGCAGCTCGACGAGCCGTGCCCCGCGCTCGAGCTGCGCCTTCGACACCGCGTCGAGCTCCGAGCCGAAGGTCGCGAACGCCTCCAGCTCGCGGAACTGCGCCAGGTCGAGCTTCAGGGTGCCCGACACCGCCTTCATCGCCTTGATCTGGGCGGCGCCGCCGACGCGCGACACCGAGATGCCGACGTCGACCGCCGGCCGCACGCCCGACTTGAACAGGTCGTCCTGGAGGTAGATCTGCCCGTCGGTGATCGAGATGACGTTGGTGGGGATGTAGGCCGACACGTCACCGGCCTTCGTCTCGATGACCGGCAGGGCGGTGAGCGACCCGGCGCCCCGGTCGTCGCTCAGCTTCGCGGCCCGCTCGAGCAGGCGCGAGTGCAGGTAGAAGACGTCGCCCGGGTAGGCCTCGCGCCCCGGCGGCCGGCGCAGCAGGAGCGACAGCTGGCGGTACGCCTCGGCCTGCTTCGACAGGTCGTCGTAGACGACGAGCGCGTGGTCGCCGCTGCTCCATCCAGTGCTGGCCGATCGCGCAGCCGGCGTAGGGCGCGAGGTACTTGAACACCGCCTCGTCGGAGGCGGGCGCGCTCACCACCACCGTGTACTCGAGCGCGCCGTGCTGGCGGAGCACCTCGACGGTCTGCGCGACGGTCGAGCCCTTCTGGCCGACGGCGACGTAGATGCACTTCACGCCCTGGCCGCGCTGGTTGATGATCGTGTCGACCGCGACGGTGGTCTTGCCGGTCTTGCGGTCGCCGATGATCAGCTCGCGCTGGCCCCGGCCGATCGGCGTCATGGCGTCGATGGCCTTGATGCCCGTCTGGAGCGGCTCGTGCACCGGCTTGCGGCCGGTGATGCCGGGCGCCTGCACCTCGAGCCGGCGCAGGGTGTCGCGCGGGATCGGGCCCTTGCCGTCGAGCGGCTCGCCCAGCGCGTTGACCACCCGGCCCAGGAGCGCGTCGCCGACCGGGATCGACAGGATGCTGCCGGTCGCCGTGACCGACATGCCCTCCTCGACCTCGCTCGCCTCACCGAGGACGACCGCGCCGATCGTGTCCTCCTCCAGGTTGAGCGCGAGGCCGAGCGTGCCGCCCTCGAACTCGAGGAGCTCGTTCACCGCGGCGTGCGGCAGCCCCGACACCCGGGCGATGCCGTCGCCCACCTCCAGGACCCGACCGACGCGCGCGCGGTCGATCGACGGGGTGAAGCCCTCGATCTCCTTCTTCAGGACGGCCGTGATCTCGGACGGGTTGATCGTGAGCTCGGCCATGTCAGATCCGCTCCTTCAGCTGCTCGAGCCGGTGCCGCACCGTGCCGTCGATGACCGTGTCGCCGATGCGGGCGACGAGCCCGCCGAGCACCGCCGGGTCGACCACGACCTTCACCTCGATCCGCTTGCCCGTGGCGCGCCCGAGCGCCTCGGCGAGGCGGCGCTGCTGGCCCTCGTCGAGCGGGACGGCCGAGCGCACCTCGGCGACCTCGTGCTCGCGCTGCGCGGCCGCGAGCTCGACGAAGCGCTGCACGATCGCGGGCAGGTCGTGGCCGCGCCCGATCCCGACGAGGAACGACGCGATCGCCGCGGTGGTGGGCAGCGCCCGGCCCGAGAGCAGCTCCTCGACGATCGCCATGCGGCGCTCGGCGGGCAGCGTCCGGTCGGCGAGCGCCATGCGCAGCTCGTCGTTGCCCTCGACGATCCGCGCGAACCGGAAGAGCTCGTCCTCGACCTCGTCGAGGTGGCCCTCCGAGCGCGCGATCGCGAGCAGCGACTGCGCGTACGTGTCGACCCGGTCGGTCACGGTCAGTTGCTCCTTCCGACCTGCTCGATGAAGCTGTCGACGAGCTGGCGGTTGGCCTCGGTGTCGAGGTTGCGCTCGACGATCCGGCTCGCGAGGTCGATGGACATGCTCGCGACCTCGCCCCGGAGCTCGGAGAGCAGCCGTTCGCGCTGGAGCGCGACGTCGGCCTCGGCACGGGAGCGGATCTCGGCGGCCTCCTGCTCGGCGCGGGCGACGACGTCGGCGCGCACGGCCTCCCCGGCCTGACGGGCCTCCTCGATGATCCTCCCCGCCTCCTCCCGGGCGTTCGCGATCTGCTCCTGGTAGCGGCGCCGCTCCTGCTCCGACTCCACGCGGGTCCGCTCCGCGGCCTCGAGGTCCTCGCGGATCTTCTCCTCGCGTGCCGCCATCGCCTTGCGCAGCGCCGGGAACGCGAACTTGGCGAGGAGCCCGAACACGATGAAGAACGAGATCGAACCCCAGATGATCTCGTTCGTCGCCGGGAGGATCGGGTTGGGCGACTCGATGCAGTCCTCGGCCGCGGCCTCGAGCTCCTCCTCCTGCTCGGCGGTGAGCTCGCCCTCGTGATCGCCGACGATCTCCTCGTACTTCTCGACGAAGCACCCGCCGACCGTCTCGCCGGCGGCCCCGGCGACGCCCGGCGCGCCGACGACGACCGCACCGGCGAGCAGCCCGGCGATGAGCACACGGTGACGTACCAGCATGGTGGTGACCCTCCCGGGGCCGGATCAGAGGAAGGTGACGACGAAGCCGATCAGCGCGAGCGCCTCGGCGAACGCGATGCCGAGGAACATCGTCGTGCGGACCATGCCCGCGGCCTCGGGCTGGCGGGCCATCGCCTGGACGGCGTTGCCGACCAGGTAGCCGATGCCGATGCCGGGGCCGATGGCGGCGAGGCCGTAGCCGACGGCCCGGAGACCGCCCTCGACATCGCCCTCGGTCTGGGCGAGAAGCGTGACGACGTTGCGCACTTGATCGCTCTCCTTGGTGGGCCCGGACGGCGCCGGGACGTCATGACGGGATTCGATTCAGTGTTCGGGGTGGAGGGACTCGTTGAGGTACACGGCCGCCAGGATCGTGAAGATGTACGCCTGCAGCGCCGCCACGAGGACCTCGAACGCCGTCATGGCGACGCCCATCGCGAACGGCAGCGGCAGGAAGATCACGTTCCACTTGGCGATCCACAGCGCGGCGGTGAGCAGCGCGAACGTGGTGAGCAGGATGTGGCCGGCCATCAGGTTCGCGAACAGACGGACGGCGTGACTGAAGGGCCGCACCACGAACTTCGAGACCAGCTCGATCGGCGTCACCAGGACGTAGAGGAACTTCGGGACGCCGGGCGGGAAGATCGAGTTCGTGACGTAGCGGGGGCCCTGCGCCTTGAACCCGTAGAACCACATGAGCACGTAGACGAGCAGGGCCAGGAACATCGGGAGGGCCATGCGCGACGCGGCGGGCAGCTGGATCAGCGGCAGCAGCCCGAAGAGGTTCATGAACAGGATCCAGTAGAAGAGCGCCGCGAGGAAGGGCGTGAAGTGCCGCCCGTGCGGGCCCATCACCTCGAGCGCGATGTTCTTCTCGACGACCTCGAGGCCGGCCTCGGCGAGGTTCTGGACACCCTTCGGCACGTGCGAGCCCTGCCGCGACCGGCTCGCCGCGACCGTGAAGAAGAGGATGACGAGCACGCTCGACGCGTAGACGCACAGCACGACCTTGTTGATCGCGAAGGGCGTGCCCTCGAACGCGATGTCGGGCCACTCGAAGAGGTGGCTGAGCGGCGGGAACTCGAACGCACCGAGCACGCGCTAGATCTCCTTGCCTCGGAGGCCCGGGGCCGCGAGCGACAGCGACACCGAGCGCAATTCCCACACGAGCAGCCCCAGATGGGCCGCGATCAGGACCACGCAGAAGACGGTGAAGTCGACCCCGGTGAGCTCGCGCACCGCGACGGCGAGCCCGGTGATCGCCGCGAGCCGTACGACGTAGCCGCCGAGCGCGACGCCCATGAGCACCGCGGTCGAGACCCGCGCCGCCCAGCCGAGGACCGCGGCGTTCACGAGGAAGTTCGCGATCACGATCGCGAGCGCGAGGACCGCCGCGTACGCGGCGTCGGCGCCCATGGTGAGCGCCAGCGCCCCGACGACGACCGGGGCGACCAGCAGGCCGTGCTTCGCCAGGTGGCGCGCGATCGAGGACTCGATGCGCTGCTCGGCGCCCGCGACCGGCGTGGTGAGCGCGCTCACCGGCTCCGCGCCCACGGCTTGCCCTCCTCCGCCCGCTCCATCTTCGCCTTGTACTCGTAGTAGGTGCTGACGAACGTGCCCGCCGTCGCGAGCACGGCGAGCGCGATCGTGCACCACGGCCGGGTGCCCAGCCACCGGTCGAGGGCGACGCCGGCCAGCGCGAACAGCAGGGGGGTGCCGACCAGTGCGACGGCCTGCGAGAGGCCGTCGCCGAAGCCCTGCTTCCAGCTCGGCGGGCGCCCGCCGGGCGCCGGTTGCGCTGCCACCTGTCGTCTGCCCCCGAGGTCACGCGCCGGTGCGTGACGAGCGCTTGTGAACGTATTCGCAATCTACGGGCGCAGTTCTCGCCGAGTCAAACCGGAGTTCGCGAGGCCTCGCGAACCGCCCGGCCCGGCCCGGGCGGGCGCGCGGCCCGGCGCGCTCAGGCCCGGCGCCGGCGGGCGGCGTCGAGGTCCACCACGGCGTCCGCCCCCTGCTCCCCGTCGCCCGCCGCGGCCGCGCCGGCGCGGCCGCGGCCGGCGCGCTGGCGCCCCTCGCGCACGCCCGGGTGGAACCAGACGAACAGGCCGAGCGCGAGCGCGGCCACGACGAAGGGCACGAGCGCGTTCCCCTCGTTGGTGTACACGGGCAACAGCGCGACCCCCGAGAGGATCGCCGTCCACGCCCACAGGATCACCACCGCGCGGCGCGTGCCGTGCCCGAGGCGCATCAGCCGGTGGTGCAGGTGGCCGGCGTCGGCCAGGTGCCACCGCTGGCGGTTCGCGACGCGGCGCACGAACGAGAACACGACGTCGACGATCGGGACGCCGAGGATCACGAGCGGGATCATCAGGGGCGCGAAGAAGAAGTACGTGCTGCCGGAGAACTCGAAGTCGGTGCGCCCCCCGATCGTGATGGTCGGCACCGCGAGGAGCAGGCCCAGGAACAGCGCGCCCGCGTCGCCCATGATGATGCGCGCCGGGTGCCAGTTCCACGGCAGGAACCCCAGGCACACGCCGACCGCGACGATCGACACCAGCGGCGCGATGTTGGAGCCCTCCAGCGCGCCGGCCTCGAAGAGCTGGTCCGCGAACAGGAACAGGGCGGCGCCCGCGATGGCCACGATCCCCGCCGCGAGCCCGTCGAGCCCGTCGATGAGGTTGATCGCGTTCGTCATCAGGACGACCCAGCCCGCGGTGACGAGCGGCGCCATGTCGGGCGACAGCACGAGCGTGTCGGTGCCGAACAGGTCGAACGGCATCCGGAAGTAGAACATCTGGACGCCGAACATCACGAGGAGGCCGGCCGCCAGCACCTGCCCGGCGAGCTTCGCGGGCGGCGAGACGTCGAGCAGGTCGTCGAGCATCCCGACGACGAAGATGACCCCCGCTGCCAGCACGAGCCCGAACGGCTCCGAATTGTCCTCGAACATCTCGTGGAACTGCCCGATCCGCGACGCGACCGCGATCGCGGCGAGGAACCCGCAGAACATCGCCGCCCCGCCGAGGGTCGGCGTCGGCCGGGCGTGCACGTGGCGGGGGTCGGCCGACGGTGCGACGACCGCCCCGAAGCGCACCGCGAGCCACCGCACCACCGGCGTCGCGAGCAGCGTCGTCGCGACCGCGACGGCGAGAACGGCGGCGTACCCCCCCATCCGACCGGGTCAGGCGTCCGGGTACGGGGTGAACTTCGAGCACAAGCGCGCGGCCTGCTCCCGCACCTCCGCGGCGACCGCGTCGTCGCCGACCGCACGCAGCACCCGCGCGATCATCGACGCGATCTCGCGCATCTCCCCCGGGCCCATCCCGGCCGTCGTGACCGCGGCGGTGCCGAGCCGGAGCCCGCTCGTCACGAACGGCTTCTCGGGGTCGTTCGGGATGGCGTTCTTGTTCGTCGTGATCCCCGCCCGGTCGAGCGCCTCCTGCGCGACCTTCCCGGTCACCGCGAACGGCCGCAGGTCGACGAGCATCAGGTGGTTCTCGGTGCCGCCGGACACGATCCGGAAGCCCTCGGCGGCGAGCGCGTCCGCCAGGGCGGCGGCGTTCGCCACGACGTCGGCCGCGTATCGGCGGAACTCCGGCCGGGAGGCCTCGCGGAACGCGACCGCCTTCGCGGCGACGACGTGCATCAGGGGCCCGCCCTGCAGGCCCGGGAACACCGCCTTGTCGACGGCCGCCGCGTACTCCTCGCGGCACAGGATCGCCCCGGCGCGCGGACCGCGCAGCGTCTTGTGGGTCGTGAACGTCACCACGTCCGCGTACGGCACCGGCGACGGGTGCGCACCCCCCGCGATCAGGCCCGCGATGTGCGCGGCGTCGACCATGAGCAGCGCCCCGACCTCGTCGGCGATCTCGCGGAACGCCGCGAAGTCGATCAGCCGGGGGTAGGCGGTCGCGCCCGCGATCAGGAGCTTCGGGCGCTCGCGGCGCGCCAGGTCGCGGATGGCGTCGTAGTCGAGCACCTCCTCGTCGTTCACGCCGTAGGCGACGAAGTGGTACATGCGCCCGCTGAAGTTGACCGGCGAGCCGTGCGTGAGGTGGCCGCCCTGGTCGAGCCGCATCCCCATGACCTTGTCGCCCGGCTCGAGCAGGGCCATGAACGCCGCCATGTTGGCGTTCGCCCCCGAGTGCGGCTGGACGTTCGCGTGCGGCGCGCCGAACAGCCGGCACGCGCGCTCACGCGCGAGGTCCTCGGCCTCGTCGACCACGGCGTTGCCGCCGTAGTAGCGCTTGTGCGGGTAGCCCTCGGCGTACTTGTTGGTGAGCACCGACCCCTGCGCCTCGAGCACCGCCCGCGACGTGAAGTTCTCGGAGGCGATCAGCTGGACGGTGGTGTTCTGGCGCTCGACCTCCCGGCGGATGATCTCGGCGATCTCCGGGTCGGTGCGCTGCAGCGGCGTCGTCATCCGCACTCCTCGGCCTCGATGTTCCCGATCTGCTCGACGCGGCGCGAGTGCCGGCCCCCGTCGAACGGCGTGGAGAGGAAGACCGCCACGATCTCCTCGGCGAGCCCCGGCGCGACCACGCGCGCGCCGATCGACAGCACGTTGGCGTCGTTGTGGGCGCGGGCCATGCGGGCCGTGTACAGGTCGTTGCACAGGGCCGCCCGGGCGCCCCGCACCTTGTTCGCCGAGATCTGCTCGCCCTGGCCGCTCCCGCCGAGCACGATGCCGAAGTCGGCCTCCCCCCTCACGACCGCCCGGGCCACGGCGGCACAGATCGGCGGGTAGTCGGCCGGGTCCTCGGAGTGGTTGCCGTGGTCGGCGACCTCGTGGCCCTGCTCCTTCAGGACGTGCTTCAGGTACTGCTTGAGCGGGTACCCGGCGTGGTCGGAGCCCATCGCGATCCGCACCGGGCGAGTGTACCGACGGGTCCCGCGGGGGCGTCTCACCCGCGGGATACGGTGCGCGCCGTGGACGCCGAGGAGCTCCCGCGGGTCACCGGCTCCATGCTCCGGCGGGCCGACGAGATGTGCCGGCGGCGCCTCGCCAAGGAGCTGCACGGCGCCCGGCGGCACGCCAACCGCGCCGGCGACGCCCGGTTCGCGGTCGCCAACCGGGTCACCGCGGACGCCCGGCTCGCGCACGCGGCGGGCGGTGCGCCCCGGGCCGAGGCGTTCGTCCCGCCGTCGGACCTCGCGCCCGAGCAGCAGCACCTGTACCGCGCGGCGGTGCGCGGCTACCTCGCGGCCTTCGGTGACCGGCCGGTGCGCACGGCCGAGCTCGGCTTCTCCGAGCCGCTCCCGGAGCTGGGCGTGCAGCTCGTCGGCGACGCCGGCCTCGCGGTCGAGGCGCCCGACGGCACCAAGGAGCTGCGCCTGCTCGGCCTCGGCGGCCGCCGGGGCGGCACCCTCGACGCGGTCGACGTCAACCTCGCGCTCGTGCGCACGCGGGCGTGGGCCCCCGAGGGCGTCCGCCTGGTCGCGGTCGACCTGCTCGACCAGCGCGCGACGGTCGTCGAGCCGGAGCTGCCCGGCGACCGCGAGCGCGCCCTCGCGTGGCTCGCGGCGCGCGTCGAGCGGCTGCGCGCGCACGCCGCCCACGGCGGCGCGCGCGCCGGGAGCGACTGTGCCTGGTGCCCGTTCGTCGCCGGCTGCGAGAAGCACCCGTGAGCCGCGCGCCCCGGCTGCTGCCCGACATCGTGCCGGTCACGCCGAGCGCGTACGAGGACTTCACCCGCTGCCGGCGCCTGCACTACTGCGGCCACCTGCTCGGGATCCCGCCGAGCGACCCGGCGCCCGCGAACGACCAGGGCCTGCTCGTGCACGACATGCTCTGGCGGATCCACGCGACCGGGAGCTGTCACGACGACGCGCACGTCGACGACGTGCTCGCCGCCCACGGGGCGTCGAGCGACGCGGTGCGCGAGCTGGTCGGGCGCCACGCCCGGCGCTGCCCGGCGCGCGGCGCCGAGCGGTCCGCGCACGAGCAGGAGCTCGCCCGCTTCCACCGGCTGCCGCCGCCGATGTTCATGGCGACGGCGCGCATCGACGCGATCTGGGTGCACGACGGCCTGCTCGACGCCCGCGACTACAAGACCGGCAGCCCGTGGCACACCCGCGTCGCCGACGTCCCCGCGGCGCGGGTCCAGGCGTTCGTGCTGGGCGCCGCCGCGGCCCGCCGCGGGCTGCGGCTGCGGCTGCGGTACGAGTACCTGCAGCCGGAGGTCGACGACGACCCCGAGCCCTGGGAGCCCGACGACGACGACCTCGCGCTCGTGGAGGAGGAGCTGCGAGCGGCCGTCGAGGCGATGTGGCGCGAGCGGGACTGGCGGGGGGTGGGCGAGCCCGACGTGTGTGGCCGCTGCCGCTACCGCTCGATCTGCCGCGACAGCGCGGCGCCCGGCGAGCCTTCGTGGCCGGTGCTGTCGATGGCCTAGGTTCCCGGGCCGTGCCCGTCGACCCCCGCACCCCGGTCGTCGCCGGCGTCGGCCAGACGTCGCAGCGCGTGCCGCCGCCCGAGGCGGCGGCACCCGTCGATCTGCTCGTGCGCGCGGCGCGCGCCGCCGAGGCCGACGCGGGCGCGGCGCTGCTGCGGCGCGTCGACGTCGTCGCCGTCGTGCAGATCGTCTCGTGGCGGTACCCCGACCCGGGCGCGCTGGCGGCGCGGGCCCTCGGCATCTCGCCGCGGGCGACGGCCGTGTCGACCGTGGGCGGCAACAGCCCACAGGTGCTGGTCAACGAGCTCGCGGCCCGCATCTCGCGGGGCGAGCTCGACGTCGCGTTGATCGGCGGCGCGGAGGCGATGTACACCCGCTGGCGGGCGCGCCGCGAACCGCGCCACGAGCTGACCTGGGAGAGTGGCGACGACGCCCCCTGCGGCTGGGTGATCGGCGACGACCGGCCCGGGTCGAGCCCCTACGAGATGGCGCACGGCGCCGTGGCCCCCACGCTCGTCTACCCGCTGTTCGAGACCGCGCTGCGGGCCGAGGCGGGGCGCGACGTCGAGGCGCACCAGCGGCACGTCTCGGAGCTGTGGTCGCGCTTCGCCGCCGTCGCCGCGCGGAACCCGCACGCGTGGTCGCGGGTCCCGTACACCGCCGAGGAGATCCGTACCGTCGGGCCCGACAACCGGATGGTGGTGTTCCCGTACCCGAAGCGCATGTGCGCCAACATCGACGTCGACCAGGGCGCGGCGGTCATCCTGTGCTCGTACGAGGCGGCACGCGCCGCGGGGGTCCCCGACGACCGGCTGGTGTTCCTCCACGCGGGCGCCGCCGCGCACGACCACTGGTTCGTGACCGAGCGCGACTCGCTCACCCGCTCGCCCGCGATCGCCGCGGTGGTCACGGACGCGCTCGCCGCCGCGCACCTCACCACCGACGACGTCGCCCTGTTCGACCTCTACTCGTGCTTCCCGTCCGCCGTGCAGGTCGCCGAGCGCGAGATCGGCCTCGGGGCCGGCGACGAGCGGCCCCGCACCGTCACCGGCGGGCTGGGGTTCGCGGGCGGCCCGGTCAACGACTACGTCACGCACTCGATCGCGGCGATGGTCGAGCGGCTGCGCGCCGAGCCCGGCCGGGTCGGCCTCACGACCGCCCTCGGCTGGTACCTCACGAAGCACGCCGCGGGCGTCTGGTCGACGCGACCGCCCGAGCACGGCTTCGCCCTCGCGTCCGGGACGCAGGCACGCGTCGACGCGGCGCCGCGCCGCGAGCCCGCGGGCCTCGTCGACGGCGTCCTCACCGTCGAGGCGACCGCGGTGCCCTTCGACCGTGACGGCGCCCCGACCGGTGCGGTCGTCGCGCTGCGCACCGACGACGGTCGCCGCGCGCTCGCGACGGTGCCCGACGCGGGACTCGCCGCGGCGCTCACCGAGGAGGCCTGGGAGGGCCGGCGCGTCCGGGTGCACAACGACGGCACGGTGAACCGGGTCGAGGGCCCCGCAAGCTAGGGTCGCCGCGTGGCGGACACGGCCGGACCGGGCGCGATGCTGTGGCGGGGCCTCACGCGTCGGTGCGCGCGGTGCGGCTCCGGCGGCCTGTTCCGCCGGTGGTTCCGCATGGTCGACGAGTGCCCGCGCTGCGGGCTGCACTTCGAGCGCGAGCAGGGCTACTGGACCGGTGCGCTCGCGTTCAACATGATCCTCGTCGGCGGCCTCTTCACGATCGTGTTCGTCACGATGATGGTGGCCACCATGCCCGACATCCCCGTCGGCCTCGTGCTCGCCGTGTGCGTCCCGATCATGGTGATCGGGCCGGTCGTCGCCTACCCGTTCTCCAAGACGGTGTGGGTCGCGGTCGACCGGGCGTTCCTGCAGCGCATGGACGCGAACGAACGCCCCGACGAACAGGCCGGCCGGGTCTGACCGCTCAGCCGCCGTCGGGCGGCGGGCGCAGGTCGATCGTCAGCGTCAGGATCCCGTCGGCGAAGCTCCACTGCGCGTCGCCGATCATCGCGAAGTCCTGGAAGTCGAGCTGGGCCTGCTCGACGAAGCGCTGGCGCTCGGGGCCCGCGACCGGCGGCAGGGGCCGCTCGCGAACCGCGGCGGCACGGTCGCGGAACCGGGCGAGCATCGCGTCGACGTCCAACTCGTCGGCCACGGCGCGAACCTACCCGCGGCGGGCGACGAGCACGCGCGGCCGCCCGGCGAGGTCGTCGCGGACGGCCACGTCGTCGAACCCGGCGTCGCGCGCCAGCGACGCGACGGCGTCGGCCTGGTGGGGCGCGAGCTCGCAGACGAGCGCGGCGGCCGGTGCGAGCCACCCGGGGGCGGCGCCGACGATCTCGGCGAGCGCCTCCGTGCCCTGCGGCCCCGCGACCAGCGCGCCGCGCGGCTCGTGGCACGCGACCTCGGGCGCCAGCGCGGCGACCTCGTGCTCGGCGACGTACGGCGGGTTCGACACGACCAGCGTGAACGTGCCCGCCAGCGCGTCCGGCAGCGCGCCGAACCAGGAGCCGGCGGCGAAGCACACCCGGGTCGCGCCGCACCCGGCGGCGTTCGCGCGGGCGACGTGCAGCGCGTGCTCGCTGACGTCGGTCGCCCAGACCTGCGCGTCCGGCAGCTCGCGCTCGAGCGCGAGCGCGAGCGCGCCCGACCCGGTGCCGAGGTCGGCGACCCGGTGGCGGGCCGGGCCGGCCGCCGCCCGCGGGCCCCGGCCGCGGCGGCGCCGGAGCCCGAGCCGTTCCGCCTCCTCCAGCGCCACCTCCGCGACCCACTCGGTCTCCGGGCGCGGGATCAGCACCCGGCGGTCGACCATCAGGTCGAGCCCGCGGAACGACCACGCACCGAGCACGTACTGCAGCGGTTCACCGGCGGCGCGCCGCCGGCACATGTCGAGCAGCCGGGCGCGGGCCCGCTCGGGTGCGACCGTCGCCGCGGCGTCGGGCCACTCGTCGAGCCCGTACCCGGACGCCTCCTCCACGAGGAAGCGGGCCTCCGCGGCGGCGTCGGTGCAGCCGGCCGCGGCGAGCGCGGCCTGCACCTGCGCGCGCAGCTCGCGCCACGTCGGCGGGGCGTTCACGCGCTGCCCAGCTGGCGGGCCCGCTCGTCGGCCGCCAGCGCGTCGACGATCGCGTCGAGCTCGCCGTCGAGCACGCGGTCGAGCGAGTACAGCGTCATACCGATGCGGTGGTCGGTGACGCGGTTCTCCTTGAAGTTGTAGGTGCGGATCTTCTCCGACCGCCCGCCGCCCTTCACCTGCTCGCGGCGCGCCGCGCTCAGCTCGGCCTGCTGGCGCTCCTGCTCCATCTGCAACAGCCGCGACCGCAGGATGCGCAGCGCCTTCTCCTTGTTCTGGAGCTGGCTCTTCTCGTCCTGGCAGGTGACGACGAGGCCGGTCGGCAGGTGGGTGACGCGCACCGCCGAGTCGGTCGTGTTGACGGACTGGCCACCGGGGCCGGTCGCCCGGAACACGTCGATCTGCAGGTCGTTCGGGTCGAGGGCGACGTCGACCTCCTCGGCCTCGGGCAGCACCGCGACGGTCGCGGCGCTCGTGTGGATGCGCCCCTGGTGCTCGGTCGCGGGGACCCGTTGCACGCGGTGCGGGCCGCCCTCGTACTTGAAGCGGCTCCACGCGCCCGGTCCCTTCACGACGAACGTCACGTCGCGGAAGCCGCCCTGGTCGGACGGCTGGGCCTCCAGCACCTCGATGCGCAGCCCGTGGCGCTCGGCGAAGCGCTGGTACATCCGGAACAGGTCGCCGGCCCACAGGTTGGCCTCCTCACCGCCTTCGGTGCCCTGGACCTCGACGATCACGTCGCGACCCTCGTTGGGGTCGCGGGGCACGAGCAGCTCCCGGATGCGGCCCTCGAGGTCGCGCAGGCGCTGCTCCTTCTCGGCGATCTCGCCCTGGAGGAACTCCCGCATCTCCGGATCGGACTCCCCGGCCAGCAGCTCCCTCGCGTCGGCGGCCTCCCGGCCCGCGGCGCGCCACTGCGCGTACGCGTCGACCAGCGGCTTCAGCTCGGCGTGACGCCGGCCCGCCGCCTCCACGGCGCGGCGGTCCCCGGAGGCGTAGATCGCCGGCAGGCGCGCCTCCAGGTCGGCCAGCTCGGCCTCGAGCTCCGCCAGCTGCTCGAACACGCCCCAACGGTACGGCACGGCCCCGCCGGCCCCCGCCCCCGGCCCCGGGGGTGCGGGCGGCGGGCGGCGGCGCCGTCGGCGCGGTCGCGGCCCGGCGACGGCGCTCAAGGTGGCGCCCCGGCCGGTCGATCACGCGTGCGGGACGGGCTGGCGGGCAGTTGCCAGGGACGGCAGCGATGCACGTCAACCCCACGGGATCCAGTCCGGGGCCGCCCGCCGTGGCGCCCCCCGAACCGCCGGCGGTGCGGGCGCGTCCGGCGGGCCCCGAGCCGCCCGAGGCGGCGGCCGCCGCGACCCGCCGGGCGTGGTTCGACGTGAACGGCGACGGCCGGATCGAGGACCGCAGCGCGCTCTACGGCGGCGACGGGGTGCTCATCGTCCCCGAGGCCGCGCGGCCCGACCGCTTGCCGCGCACCCGCGAGGTGGACCCCGAGCACCGCCGCGAACCGGCGGAGCACGCGACCGCGGTGCACGTCGAGCACGCCCGCGAGGCCTACACGCGCTACGGCGGGCGCTACGGCGGCGGGCCGGCGGCGGGCGGGCACCCCGCGGACGCGTAGGCGTCAGCCGGGCGGCGCGACCCGCGCCGGCCGCGCGCGTCCCGGGGCGTCCCGGAACACCGGAAGCGGCCGCACCGGACGCCCGAGCACGGGCTCGCCGTCCACCCCCAGCCAGTCGAGGAGCGTCGCGTAGTAGTCGTGGACCGCCGTCGTCGGGACCGGGTTGCCCGCCTCGTCGAGGTCCCGCAGCGACGGCGGCTCACCGTGCATCCCGCCCTGCACGACCGGCCCGACCACGAGGTGCGCCGCGGCGGTGCCGTGGTCGGTCCCGCTCCCGTTCTCCCGCACCCGCCGGCCGAACTCCGAGACGGTCGCGAGGACCACCCGGTCCGCGGCCCCGGCCGCCTCCAGCGTCCGGAGGAACGCGTCCACCCCCTCGTCGAGCTGCTGCATGAGCGCGTCGTGCCGCGCCGCCTGGCCGCGGTGGGTGTCGAAGTCGCCCGCCGCCTGCACGTACACGACCCGCGGCGCGTCCGCGGCCGCGGCGAGCCGCGCCGCGAGCGCGAGCGCGTCCGCCATGCCGAGCCCGGCGCGCCCGCCGCCGGGGCGGCGCGCGCCCGCCTCGTCGCCGAGCATCGCCGCGAGGCGCTCGCGTGCGCTCGCCGTCCCGGCGATCGCACGCTCGACCTCGCCGGCCAACCCGCCCGACAGGCGCTGCGGCACCATCCGCGACCAGGCGTCGAGCAGGGCACGTCGCGCGTCGCCGTCCAGGACGTCGGGGCGCAGCCCACCGGCGTCCGCGATCGCCGTCGCGAACGAGGCCACCCCCGCGAGGGCCGGCGACGGCGCGGCACCGAGCGAGACCGCGGCGAGCGGGTCGTCGAACCCGACGGTCGCGTCGAGGTAGCGCCCGATCCAGCCGGTCGCCTCGGTGGGGGCGTCCGCCGTCCACCACCGGTGCAGCGACTCGAAGTGCGACAGGTCCGGGTGTTCGAACCCGACGCCGTGCACGATCGCGAGGCGCCCGGCCGCGTACGCCCGCGCGAGCGTCCGCAGCCGGGGTGACAGCCCGAACGCGCCGTCGAGGTCGATCGGGTCGGTCACCGCGAGCGTCGGGCGCAGCTCGTGGTAGCGCGCGTCGGCGTGGGGGACCACCGTCGAGAGCGCGTCGTTGCCGCCGGCCAGCTCCAGGACCACGAGGGTGCGGCCCGGGACGCCGAACGCGATCTCGTCGCCCGCGGGCGGCCCGCCGGGACCCGCCGGCGGCGCGGGCGCGTCCGGGTCGCGCCGCCACGCCCACACCGACAGGCCCGACGCCGCGAGCGCGCCGCTCGCGCCCAGGCCGGCGAGGAAGCGTCGGCGCGACAGCCCGGTCATCGCAGCGCCACCTCCGGGCTGCCGAGCGCGAGCAGGGTGCGGGTGCGGGCGTCCGGTGCGCCCGCGACGGCCGCGAGCGTCTCGTCGCGAACGTCGAAGCACCCGAAGCGCGCGAGCGTCGCCCGCGGGTCGGCGTCGACCTCGCCGGCGACCGCGGTCGTGAGATCGAACGTGTGGACGAGGCCGTGGGGGCCGAGGAGGGCCCGCCCCTGCGGGTAGCCGGCCGGGTTCGGCGGCAGGAACGGGGCGTGGCCGAGCACCCGCAGCACCCGCCAGGCCTGCGCGGCGTCGACCGGCGCGCCGCCGGCCGCCTGCGCGAGCGCGACGAGCTTCTCGAGCGGGGTCCGCACGTGCGTGCGGACCGCCTCGTCGGACGTGAACGCCGGCGTCGAGACGATCGCCTCGACCGCCGCGAGGATCGACCAGTCGCGCCGGAAGGCGGCGGCGACCCGGTCGAGCGTGCGGCCGTCGGGCTCGAGGCCGACGAGCGCCCGGTGGAGCTTCGCACCGACGGTCCGCGCCGTCTGCTCCTGCTCGAGCAGCACGTCGATCGCGTCGTGGAGCCCGAACGCGCCCGTCCGCCCGAGCAGCGTCTTCACCCCGCCGTCGTGGCGGGCGGGCACGAGGTACGACGAGAAGGGCTCGGTGCCGGGGCGGCGGGTGGGCGCGACGAACGGGAGGTGCACCACCCAGCCGCTGCAGGCACGCGCCGCCGCGACCACGTCGTCCTGCGTGTAGTGGCCGCGCCCGAGCGTGTGCAGCTCCATCACCTCGCGCGCGAAGTTCTCGTTGCGCCGCTGCGCGGTGTTCTGGACGCCGTCGAGGTAGACGAGCATCGCGCCGTCCTCGGCGATCGCGTGGAGCAGATCCGCGAACGACCCGGTCGCGTGCCGCCGGATCGTCAGGTGCTGGCGCCAGATCAGGTCGGGGGACCGCACCTTCTGCAGCCCGGTCGCGAAGTGGTCGGTCCAGAACCACACGAGCCGCTCCTCGATCGGCCGCTCGCCCGCGACCATCCGCTGCAGCCACCACCCGAGCGGCTCGCGCAGCCGTGCGGGGTCGCGCGCGGCGTCCTCGTCGGCCGGGGGCGGGAGCACGGGCGGCGGGGGGACCGGCACCCCCAGGTCGAGCACCCGGGCGAGGGCGGCGTCCACCGACGGCGCGGCCTCCGCGACGTCGGGCTCGGCGCCCATCGCGCAGCGCCGCAGCACGTGGGCGATGCGCTCGCGCGCCGAGACCATGATGCGAGGTTCGGCCACGATCGTGAGCGCAACGCGAGGGCCGCGTGCGGGAACGGTCAGGGCCGCGGCCGGGGACCGCGGCCGGGGACCGCGCCCGGGGCGGTCCGCCGTCAGCGGTTGTTGATCAGCCCCGACAGCGCCTCGGACGGCCCGAGCGCGGTCTGCTCGGCGAACGTGTCGAGCATCCGGTGGAAGTCGTCGTTGCCGAAACGGTCGGCCATCGCCCGGGGGATCGCCGGGAACGCGTAGTCGTCGGACGGCAGCGGCGGGTGGTCCTCGGGCGGCTTGCGCGCCATGACCTTCTCGACGACCGGTTCGAGGCGCCGGGCCTTCTCGCGCTCGCGCCGCTCCTCGCGCTCGCGGAATTCGGGGAGCACCTCACGGCCGAACAACTCGAGCGCCTCCATGATGTGCTCGTGGCGGTTCTTGCCGGCCTGGTAGCAGAAGATCACCTGGTCGACGCCGCACTCCTCGTACCGGCGGAGGTACTCGCGGATCTGGTCGGGCGTCCCGACCGCGCCGCGCAGGCCGCCGACACCCTGCTCGACGACCTTGGCGCCGAGGCGGTCCTGGTTCTCGCTGGCGGCCTGCACCGCCGTGGGGTCGTAGCCGTGCTCGGCGCGCCGCTGCTGGAACTCGTCCCACACGCTCGTGCGTGCCGGGTGGTGGCGGCCGAACACGTAGTAGTGCGCGAGCGAGTAGCCGAAGAAGTTCGCGCCCTCGAGCCCGCGCCGCAGCGCGGTGTCCTCGTCCTCGTGGCACATGAACGTGGTGACGCACGCGAGGTTCGCGTTGACGGCGTCGCCCACCGGCACACCCTCGCGTTCGAGCGTCTGGTAGTAGTCGTCGACCCAGTACCGCGCCTCCTCGGGGTCGACGAACGCGAACGCGAGCGCGCCGATCCCCTTCTGCGCGGCGAGGTGGATCGTGTCGCGCCGGCTGCACGCGACCCACAGCGGCGGGTGCGGCTTCTGGCGCGGCTTGGGCACGACGTTGCGCGGCGGCATCGTGACGTACTCCCCCGAGAACCCGGTGAACGGCTCCTCGGTCATGCAGCGCACCGCGACGCGCAGCCCCTCCTCCCACATCGCCCGCTTGCGCTCCGGGTCGATCATGAACCCGCCCAGCTCCGCCTCCGACGACGACTCCCCCGTGCCGAAGTCGACGCGGCCGCCCGACACGAGGTCGAGGGTCGCGACGCGCTCGGCGACGCGGGCCGGGTGGTTGAACGGCGGCGGGGTCTGCACGATCCCGTGGCCGAGCCGGATCCGCTTCGTGCGCTGCGACGCCGCGGCGAGGAACACCTCGGGCGCGCTCGAGTGCGAGTACTCCTCGAGGAAGTGGTGCTCGACCTCCCACACGTAGTCGATGCCGAGCCGGTCGGCGAGCTCGATCTGCTCGAGCGCGTCCTGCAGCAGGCGGTACTCCGAGTCGTCGTCCCACGGCCGTGGGAGCTGGTGCTCGTAGAAGATCCCGAACTTCACGGCATCACCTCGCGCTCGCCGGTTCCTCCCGCGTTCCCTTCCTCCGTCCGTGGCCCGAGCGCGAAGAACCGCTCGAGGATCTCGTCGCGCCGGCGGTTGCCCTCGAGGGCGTGCTCGACCTCGGCGATCGCGGTGCGGCGGGCGTGCTCGCGGTTGGGGCCGAGCGACTGGGCGAGCAGCTCGTCCCACAGCGTGCCGATCACCTCGGCCCCGGCGATCCGCCGGCCGCTCTCGCCGACGAACGTGCGGTCGCGCATCTCGGTGAGCGCGGTGCGCAGGTACTCGACGTGCGGCGTCTCGTCGGCACGGATGCACGAGACGATCCGCGCCGCCTCGCCGTCGCCGGCGACGAGCTCGGTGTCGGAGAGCACGGTCTCGGCCCACCGGAAGATGTGGAAGGCGCTCACCTCGATGAACAGCAGCGAGATCATCCGCCGGACCATCATCTCGAGCTGCAGGTCGAGGTCGGGGAAGCGGCGCATCGCCTCGGCGGCGGACCGCATCGCCTCCGGCGTGAGCGGGCGCCCGTCGGGCGGGCGGATCCCCATGCGCACGAGCATCGTCTCGGTCTCGTCGGCCGTCGGGGGCCGCTCGAACGCGAGGTCGCGGGCCGCGAACCACATCCGGTCGTGGCCCGCCTCGTCGCCCCAGCCGGCCTCGTCACGCGCGTGGGCCTCGAACAGGCCGCGGTCGAGGTGCGCGAGCGCGGTGCCCTCGATCGGCTCGGCGAAGAACCGCTGCAGGTCGCCGGGGTGCACGAACCGGATCATGGAGCCGAACCCCTCGACCGTGCCGATGCGGGTCAGGATCGTGATCGTCGGCCCGCGCACGCCCTCGCGCAGCAGGTACCGCGTCTGCTCGACGTTCGGGAACGGCTCGGGCCACAGCTCGAGCGGGGCGGCGAGCACCTCGGTGCCGAAGGCCTCGCGGTGCGCCTCCTGCCAGGCGCGGATCGCCGGGATCCGGTGCTTCGTGCGCGGCGGCACGTAGGTGCCGTCGGCCCGGAACCCGCCGTGGCAGCGCACGCCGCCGGCGATCAGGGACTCGGCGACCTCCTCGTCCGCGAGGAGGTCCTCGGGGCGCCAGGTCAACTGGAGCGTGCTCACGCCGCAAGTGTAAACGCAGGAGTTACACTCGCGCAATGGCCAACGTGGCGCCCGTGCGGCCCCAGCGCGACCCCGCCCGGCGGGCGGCGATCCTCGCCGCGGCCGCCCGGGTCTTCGCGGGCTCGGGGTACGCGGCCACGGCCGTCGACGACGTCGCCGCCGCGGCGGGCATCACCAAGCTGATCGTGTACCGCCACTTCGAGTCGAAGGAGGCGCTGTACCGGGCCGTGCTCGAAGGGGTGTTCCAGCGCCAGGCCGAGCTGTTCGTGCGCCACATGGAGCGCGAGGGCCTGCGGGCCGGCGGGACGACCCGCGCGCTGCTGACCGTCGGGCGCGAGTCGCCCGACGGGTTCCGCCTGCTGTGGCGCCACGCCGCCCGCGAGCCGCAGTTCGCCGACTACGCGTCGCAGTTCCGGGCCGTCGCCGTCCGCGCGGCCCGGGCGGTCGTGACACCGTTCCTGCCGCCCGAGCTCGTCGAGTGGGCCGCGCAGACCCTGTTCGACCACCTCGTCGACGCAGTGCTCAACTGGCTCGACCACGGGGACCGCGCGCTCGACGACGACTTCGTCGCCCGCGAGGCCGCCGCGCTGCAGGCGACGGTCGCGGCGTGGGCGGCCGGCGAGCCCCCCGCCCGCGCCTGAGGCCGCCGGCCCGCCGCGCGGGGTCAGGTGCCGAAGGCGGGACGCGGGCGGGTGCCGGGCGCGCCCCGGCGGGCCCGGGCCTCGACCTCGGCGAGCTGCTCGGCGGTGAGCACCGCGCGCAACGACGCGATCGCGACCTCGAGCTGGTCGGGCGTCGGTTCCCGCGTCGTCAGCCGTTGGAGCGCGAGGCCGGGCTTCATCAGCCACTGGACCCACGCGCGGTCCATGTGCTTCGCGGCGAGCCGGATCACCTCGTACGCGAGCCCGGCGATCACCGGGACGAGCACCACCCGCGACGCCACGACCTCCCACAGGCCGTCGGCGGGGACGAACGAGTAGGTGACGATCGCGACGACCATCACGGTCAGCAGGAAGTTGGTGCCGCAGCGCACGTGCGCCGTGGTGAACCGGTCGGCCGCCTCGGGGGTCAGCTCGACGCCGTTCTCGTACGCGGCGATCGCCTTGTGCTCGGCCCCGTGGTACTGGAACACCCGGCGGATGTCGCCGATCAGCGAGATCGCCGCGAGGTAGCCCACGAACAGGCCGAGGCGCACGACGCCCTCCGCGAGCTCGAACGGCAGGAAGTCGAGCCACCCGGAGGCACCCTTCCCGGCGACGGCCGGCACCACGATGAACAACGCGGTGAACACGACCATCGACACCGTGATCGCGACGCCCATCGCCCGCTCGGACACCCGCTCGTCCTCGGGCACCTGCTGGTTCGCCGACCACGTCAGCGCGCGGTACCCGAGCGACAGCGACTCACCGAGCGACGCGACGCCCCGCACCACCGGGATGCGCCGGTAGCGGTCGGCCCAGCCCGGCGCGGCGCGGACCTCGAGCGCGATGTCGCCCTCCGGCGTGCGCACCGCGACGGCCCAGGTGGACTCGCCGCGCATCATGACGCCCTCGAGCACCGCCTGGCCGCCCATGTAGCGGGGTTCGGGCGTCGCCGCCATGGGTCCCTCCTGGGCCGCGACGCCGCGGCCGGCGCCGCCTAGCGCTTCTTGGTCCTGGCGTACCGGCGCTGGAAGCGCTCGACCCGGCCGCCCGTGTCGACCAGCTTCTGCTTGCCCGTGTAGAAGGGGTGGCACTCCGAGCACAGCTCGACGCGCAGGCTGGCCACGGTCGAGCGGGTCGTGAACTCGTTCCCGCAGGAACAGTGCACCCTGCACTCGACGTACTCGGGATGGATGTCGGCCTTCATCGCGGCCCCAGACTACCCGACGCCGGTGCGCCCGGACCCCCGGCGGCCCGCCGCGAGCGGCTCACGTGCCCATCCCGGCCGGGGCCTTGGCGATCTCGGCGAGGAACTCGGCGTTCGACTTCGTGCTGCGCAGCTTGTCGATGAGCAGCTCGAGGCCCGCGCCGCCCTCGAGGGCGTTGAGGACGCGCCGCAGCTTCCACACCTGCTGGAGGTCGCGGCGGTCGAACAGCAGCTCCTCGTGGCGCGTGCTCGACTGCTCGACGTCGATCGCCGGGTAGATGCGCCGGTCGGCGGTGCGCCGGTCGAGGCGCAGCTCCATGTTCCCCGTGCCCTTGAACTCCTCGAAGATGTGCTCGTCCATCTTCGAGTTCGTCTCGACGAGCGCCGTCGCGATGATCGTCAGCGAGCCGCCCTCCTCGACGTTGCGCGCGGCACCGAAGAACTTCTTCGGGGGGTACAGCGCGCCGGCGTCGATGCCACCCGACATGATGCGGCCCGACGCCGGTGCCGCGAGGTTGTACGCGCGGGCCAGACGCGTGATGCCGTCGAGGATGATGACGACGTCCTTGCCGAGCTCGACGAGCCGCTTCGCCCGCTCGATCGTGAGCTCGGCGACGTGGCAGTGCTCGTCGGACGGGCGGTCGAACGTGGAGGCCACCACCTCCGCGCGCAGCACGTGCCGGCGCATGTCGGTGACCTCCTCGGGACGCTCGTCCACGAGGAGCACGATCACGTGGCACTCGGGGTTGTTGCGCTCGATCGAGTAGACGATCTGCTTGATGATCGTGGTCTTGCCGGCCTTCGGCGGCGAGACGATCATGCCGCGCTGGCCCTTCCCGATCGGTGCGATGAGGTCGATGATGCGGCCGGTGATCTCCTGCGGCTGGTCGTCGAGCTCCAGCCGCAGCTTCGAGTCGGGGAACAGCGGGGTCAGGTCCTCGAAGCGCGGCCGGTTGCGCGCCTCGTCGGGCGTCATGCCGTTCACGAGGTCGACGCGCACGAGCGCGGGGTACTTCTCGCTGCTCGCGGGCGGCCGCGTCGCGCCCTTCACGTAGTCGCCCTTGCGCAGCCCGAAGCGGCGCACCTGCGACGCCGAGACGTAGGCGTCGTTGCGGCCCGGGAGGTAGCCCGACGCCCGCAGGAACCCGTAGCCCTCGTCGCGCAGGTCGAGCAGGCCCTCCACGTCGACGAGCTCGCCCTGGTAGTCCTCGGGGCGGACGTCGCGCTGCTCGACGCGGTCGCCGCGGTCACGGTCGCGGCCGCGGCGGCGGCGCCGGCGGCGGTTCCCCGGCCCCTCGCCGTCGTCGCGCCAGGCCGCGGGCGCGCCCGCCGGTTGGGGGCGGGCGCTCTCGCCCGTGGGCTCCGCCGGCGCGGCCGGGACGCGGTCCGCCGTCCCGGCCGGCTCCGCCGGGGCCGGTGCCCCGGTCGCCGGGCCCGGGCCCGCCGCCGGGGCGGGCGGCGCGGCGTCCGCGCCGTTCGCGCCGGTCCGGCGCCGGGGGCGGATCAGCGCCAGGTCGTCGGCCGCCGGGTCGGCGGCGGCGAGGGCGTTCTCCTCGTCGGCGAGCGCCGCGAGGTCATCGCCCGCGGGCTTCGTCGACCGGATCCGGCGGGGCTTCGCGTCGGTGCCGCCGCCGTTGCCCTGCGACGCGGCGGCCACGATCGCCTCGACGAGGTCGGCCTTGCGCATCCGGCTGATCGAACGGATCCCGAGCGCCGAGGCGATCTCGGAGAGCTGCTCGCGGTCCTTCCCGTCCAGCTGCGAACGGTCGAAGGTGTCGCTCATGGGGTCTGGCTCCTCCCGGAACCCGGCCGGCCCGTGCCCCTGTCGGGAGGGTCGGGCCGCACCGGCCGGTGTGACGGTTGGGAACGGGTGCCGGCGGGCCGGGTCACGCCCGTCGTCCGGCGGCGGATCCTCGGAAGATGCGCACCTGCCCGCGCCGACCTGCGCACCGTGGGGAGCCGCTCAGGGCTCGCCGGTGGGCGGTGTCGACGGAGGGCGTCGGCGGATCCGGCCCTCGCCTGCGGAGACCGTCACGAGTGGGGCCGGGGCCTCACCCGGGGCGGCTTCTCGAGGGGAGGTCTCGAGGGAACGCCTGCATCGTACCCCTGATCGGCCCGCCGTGCACGCTCCTGCAGGCGAACGCCGCGGGCGGCGCCACGATTCCCCGGGCCCCGGGCAGCCTCCCGGGAAGGGTCCCGGGACCGGCCGCGCCCTCCGGGCGGCTCAGGCCCGGCCGGCGACGAGGC
The DNA here is from genome assembly GCA_026002935.1 of Acidimicrobiia bacterium. Classification (GTDB taxonomy): domain Bacteria; phylum Actinomycetota; class Acidimicrobiia; order IMCC26256; family PALSA-610; genus BPGH01. The sequence continues at coordinate 1,301,469 of BPGH01000001.1, read as the reverse complement.
GCGCCATCAGGCCGTGGGCGGGGACCGGCTCGCACCCGGCCGTCGCCGCCTCGGTGTACGCGCCGCCGGGCCCCTCGGCGAGCGAGTCGAACAGCAGGTACGGGACCGGGTCGGCGGTGTGGGTGCGGATCGCGCACGGGGTGGCGTGGTCGGGCAGCAGCAGGACCCGGTAGGGCTCGCCCGCCGCCTCGAGGGCATCGACGACCGGGCCGATCACGTCGCGGTCCCACCGCTCGAGCGCCTCGACCTTCACGTCGGCGAGCCCCTGGTGGCCGGCCTCGTCGGTCGCCTCCACGTGCACCAGGAAGAGGTCGCGCTCGCGCAACGACCGCACGCACGCGTCGGCCTGCGCGCGGTAGTCGTTGTCGAACCCCGCGGTCGCGCCCGGCACGTCGACGACCTCGACGCCCGTGAGGACCCCGAGGCCCCGCACGAGGTCGACGGCCGACGACATCGCGGCGCTGACGCCGTAGGTCCGCGCGAACGACGGCAGTGCCGGCTTGACCCCCTGCCCCCACAACCAGATCTGCGTCGCCGGGCAGCCGACCGCACGGGCGGCGTCGCGCACCACCTCGCGCGATGCCTCCATCAGCGCGCAGAGTTGCGCGGCGGCCGGCCCCGCCGGCGGCACGGCCGCGCGGCCGGTCAGGTCGTGCGGCGGAGTGCAGGCCGCGTCCGCCCATTCGCGGGGCACGACGCACAGGTGCCGGTACTCGACGCCCGCGTGGAAGCGCACGCCGTCGCGGCCGGCGCCGAGGGCCGCGTCGAGCGCCGCGACGATCGCGTGGGCCTGCTCGTCGGTCGGGTGGCCCGCCGCGAAGTCGACCATGGTCGGCGGGTCGCCGTCGTCGAGGGTGACGAGGTTGCAGCGGAACGCGACCTCGTCGGGGCCGAGCTCCACGCCCATCGCGGCGGCCTCGATCGGGGCGCGGCCCGTGTGGTACCGGGCCGGGTCGAAGCCGAGGATCGCCATGTTGCCGACGTCGCTGCCCGGCGGCAGCCCCGGCGGGATCACCGCCGCGCGCCCCACCTCGCCGCGGGCGGCGAGGGCCGCGAGCCTCGGCATGCGCGCGGCCTCGAGCGGCGTGCGGCCGCCCAGCTCGGGGACCGGGTCGTCGGCGCAGCCGTCGGGGACGAACACGACGTACTTCATCGGTGACCGATCGTAGAGGGCGGGGTCCCGTAGCCTCGCCCGGGCATGCACCGGGTCGCCGCCGCACTCGCGATCGCCTGCGCCGCCGCCGTGCCCGCCGCGTGCGGGGGTGACGACGCCGACGCGCCGCCGCGCCCGTCGGCCCCGCCGCCGACCCGCGCCGCGGCCACCACCACCCGCCCCGCGCCGGCGACCACCACGACCGTCCCCGCGCCCGACCTCGACGCGGTGCGCGTGCGGCTCACGGAGGTGGCGTCGGGGCTCGACCGCCCCGTCGCGCTGGCGTTGCGCACGGGCGACCCGCGCCTGTACGTGGCGGAACAGTCCGGGCGGGTACGGGTGGTGGGGCCCGACGGCACCGTCGCCCCCGAGCCGCTCCTCGAGATCGCGGTGTCGGACGGCAACGAGCAGGGCCTGCTCGGCCTGACCTTCTCGCCCGACGGCGGCGAGCTGTACGTCCACTACACCGATCCCGACGGCGACTCGCACGTCGACGGGTACACGATGGCCGGCGACGCGCCCGACCCCGCGAGCCGGCGCGAGCTGCTGTTCGTCCCCCAGCCGTTCCCCAACCACAACGGCGGCCAGGTGACCTTCGGGCCGGACGGCATGCTGTACGTCACCCTCGGCGACGGCGGCGCGGCGGGTGACCCGCAGCAGAACGCGCAGGACCTGTCGACCCTGCTCGGCAAGATCCTGCGGATCCACCCGGAGCCGGTCGCGGGCGCGCCGTACACGGTGCCCGGCGACAACCCGTTCGTGGGACGGGAGGGCGTGCGCACCGAGATCTGGATGTACGGGCTGCGCAACCCCTGGCGGTTCTCGTTCGACCGCGCGACCGGCGACGTGTGGATCGGCGACGTCGGCCAGAACGCGTGGGAGGAGATCGACTACGCCCCGGCCGGCGAGGCCGGGATCAACTGGGGCTGGGACGCCCTCGAGGCCACGCACGAGTTCGAGGGGGCGCCGCCGCCCGGGGCGCGCGACCCGATCTTCGAGCTGTCGCACGCCGACGGCTACTGCTCGGTCATCGGCGGTCACGTGTACCGCGGGGACGCCATCCGCGGCCTGCACGGTGCGTACGTGTTCGCCGACCACTGCGACGACCGCCTGATCGCCCTCGTGCAGGAGGGCGGCGTGCTGGTGGACCAGCGCGTGCTCGACGCCGGGATCGAGGGCGTGACGTCGTTCGCCGAGGGGCCCGACGGGGAGCTCTACGTGCTGTCGCGCCGCGGTTCGGTGTCGCGGCTCGACCCGGCCTGAGCCGCGTCGCGCTGGCGGCGCGCGACGACCGACACGACCCGGCGCGTGAGCGCGCCGGGCGTGACGAGCGAGACGTTGCCGACCACACGGTTGAGCACGCCCGGGATGACCACCGCGCGGTTCTTCGCGAGCCCGTCGAGCCCCGCGCGCGCCACCTCGTCCGCCTCCTGCCACATGAACGACGGGACCGGGTCCGTGCCGACCCCCGCGCGCGCCTGGAACTCGGTGCGCGTGAAGCCCGGGCACAGCACCGTGACCGCCACGCCGGTGCCGCGCAGCTCCTCGTGGATGGCCTGCGTGAACGAGAACACGAACGCCTTCGTGGCGCCGTAGGTCGCGTCGTACGGGGTCGGCTGGAACGCGGCGAGGGACGCGACGTTCAGGATGCCGCCGCGGCCCCGCCCGACCATCGCGCGGGCCGCCGCGTGCGTCAGGCGCACGACGGCGATCACGTTGAGGCGGACCTCGCGGTCCTCCCCGTCGACGTCGAGCTCGACGAACGGCCCGTACGTCCCGAAGCCCGCGTTGTTGACGAGGACGTCGACAGCGCCCGCGCGCGCCTCCACCGCGGCGAGCTGCCCGGGGTCGGTGAGGTCGGCGGGCAGCACCTCGCAGGTGGCGCCGCGCGCCTCGCCGAGCTCCTTCGCGAGCGCCTCGAGCCGGGCGCGGTCACGCGCGACGAGCACCAGGTCGTGCCCGCGCTCGGCGAGCACGCGCGCGAGCTGTTCGCCGATCCCGGTCGACGCGCCGGTGACCAACGCGAGCGGACGGCCCATGGCCCACCTCCCCCTGCGGCCGGGGTCCCGAGCCTACGCCCACAGGACGCTCAGGGCTTCGGGACGGTGGCGACGTGGTCGCCCTTCACCACGATCCGCTGGGCGGCGCTGCCCTTCGGGTGGCAGGCGATCAGCGTGAACGTCCGCTCCTGGGTCTGGTCGACCACCCAGAGGTCGGTCGGCTCGACGACGATCGTCTCGCGCACCTCGTAGACCTCGGTGCGGTCGCCCACGTCGAACAGCACCTGGTCGCCCGGCACGAGCCGGTCGAGGTCGTGGAACGGCCGGCTGTAGGTGGTGCGGTGCCCCGCGAACACGGTGTTGCCCCGCTCCCCCGGCCGGGCCGAGCCGGGCCAGTGGCCGGGCCCGACGTTGATCACGGTGAGCCACACGCCCTCGTAGACCGTGTGGGTGAGGCCGATCGCCGGGATCGAGATGGTGCCGACCGGCACGACCGGCACGTCCTCGTAGGGGTCGGCCGGCGGCGGCTCCGGCACGGGCAGCGGCGGGAGCGTCGTGGTCGCCCGGGCGGTCGTGGCCGGGGCCCGGGTGGTCGGCGGCGCGGCGAGCACCGGGTCGTCGCCCGCCGCCGCGCCGCCGTCGCGGGTGACGACGACCGCGGCCGCCGAGCCGGCGGCGACGAGCGCGGCCGCGCAGAGGGTGCCGACGATCCGCCGGCGGGTCACAACCCGAGCTCCTCCACCACGGCCTCGGGGGTCGCGTCGACCGCGGGCCGCGCCTGGATCTGGGCGATCGCCCGGTTCGGGTCCTTCAGGCCGTGGCCCGTGACGGTGCACACCACTGTCTCGTCCCGTTCCACGAGCCCGTTGAGCGCGGCCTTCAGCAGGCCCGCCACCGCGGCGGCCGAGGCCGGCTCGACGAACACGCCCTCGAGCGACGCCAGCAGCTTGTAGGCGTCGAGGATCTCGTCGTCGGTGACCGACCCGATCGCGCCGCCCGACTCGTCGCGCGCCGCGATCGCGCCCTCCCAGGAGGCGGGGTTGCCGATCCGGATCGCCGTCGCGATGGTCTCGGGGTGCGCGACCGGCTCGCCCGCGACGAGCGGCGCCGCGCCGGCCGCCTGCCAGCCCAGCATCCGCGGCCGCCCGCGGACGACGCCGTCGCGCGCGTACTCGGTGTAGCCCTTCCAGTAGGCCGTGATGTTCCCGGCGTTGCCGACCGGGATGCAGTGGACGTCGGGGGCCGCGCCGAGCGCGTCGCACACCTCGAACGCGGCCGTCTTCTGGCCCTCGATCCGGTAGGGGTTGACGGAGTTGACGACGGTGACACCGCCGCGGTCGCCGAGGTCGCGCACGAGCCGCAGCGCGTCGTCGAAGCTGCCGCGGACCTGCACGACCCGGGCGCCGTGGATCAGCGCCTGGGCGAGCTTGCCGAGCGCGACGTGCCCCTCGGGGATCAGCACCGCGGCGAGCATGCCCGCGCGCGCCGCGTACGCGGCCGCGGACGCCGAGGTGTTGCCGGTCGACGCGCACACGACGACCTTCGCGCCCTCCTCGGCGGCCTTGGAGATCGCGACCGTCATGCCCCGGTCCTTGAAGGACCCGGTCGGGTTCGCCCCCTCCACCTTGAGGTACACCTGCGCACCGACCCGGTCGGAGAGGCGGGGGGCGTCGACGAGCGGCGTGTTGCCCTCGAGCAGCGAAACGACCGGCGTCCGCTCGGTGACCGGCAGCCGGTCCCGGTACGCCTCGATGACGCCCCGCCAGGCCACGGTCACTCCTCGCCGCCGACGACGCGCAGCACCGAGCCGACCCGCCGCACGACGTCGAGCCCGCGCACGTCGTGGATCGTGGCCGCCATCGCGGCCTCCCGCGCCAGGTGGGTCACGAAGATGAGGCGCGCCTGCTCGCCCTCGCCCTTCTGCTGCATCGACTGGATCGAGACCTCGTGCCGGCCGAACACCCCGGCGATCGTCGCGAGCACACCGGGGCGGTCGGCGGCGTCGAGCGACACGTAGAACTGCGACGCCGTCTCGTCGATCGGCCGGATCGGGACGCGCTCGAGGGTCCCGATCGTCGCGCCCCGCGACCCGGACCGGACGTTCCTCGCCGCGTCGACGAGGTCGCCGAGCACCGCGCTCGCGGTGGGGCCGCCGCCCGCGCCGCGCCCGAGCAGCATGAGCTGCCCGACGGCCTCGCCCTCGATGAAGACCGCGTTGTAGGAGCCCCGCACGCTCGCGAGCGGGTGGTCGGCCGGGACCATGGCCGGGTGGACGCGCACGCCGACGCGCCCGTCGTGCTCCTCCGCGACGGCGAGCAGCTTCACCACGTAGCCGAGCTCGCGGGCGGCCGCGATGTCGTCCCCCGTCACCGCCGTGATGCCCTCGCGGTACACGTCGCCCGCGACGACCCGCGCGCCCCAGGCGATCGAGGCGATGATCGCCGCCTTCGCCGCCGCGTCGAACCCCTCGACGTCGGCGGTCGGGTCGCGCTCGGCGTACCCGAGGCGCTGGGCCTCGGCGAGCGCCTCGGCGAACGAGGATCCCTCCTCGGTCATGCGGGTGAGCACGTAGTTGGTGGTGCCGTTGACGATCCCCGTCACCCGCGTGATCCGCTCGCCCGCGAGCGACTCGCGCAGCGGCCGCATGAGCGGGATCCCGCCCGCGACCGACGCCTCGAACAACAGGTCGACCCCGGCCGCCTCGGCGGCCTCGAACAGCTCCTGGCCGAAGTTGGCCAGCAGCTCCTTGTTCGCCGTGACGACCGGCTTGCCGGCCTTCAGCGCGGAGAGGATGAGCGAGCGGGCCGGCTCGACGCCGCCGATGACCTCGACGACCACGTCGACCTCCGGGTCGTCGACGACCGCCTGCGCGTCGTGGGTCAGCACCCCCGGCGCGAGCTCGACGTCGCGCTCCTTCGCCAGGTTGTGCACCGCGACGCGCGCGACCGCCAGCTCGACGCCGGCCCGGCGCGCGATCAGGTCGCGGTTGACGCCCAGCAGGCGCACGAGCGCGGCCCCGACGTTCCCGCACCCCAGGATCCCGACCCGCACCGCGTCCATGGCCACCAGTCTCGCGGATGGCGCCACCCGGCCGGAACCGTCGCTCAGGCCAGGTCGAGACGGACGAGGTCGTCGTCGGTCTCCCGGCGGACGACGACGCGGGCGGTGCCGTCGCGGACGAAGACGACCGCGGGCCTCGGGACCTTGTTGTAGTTCGAGGCCATCGCGTACGCGTACGCGCCGGTCACCGGGATCGCGAGCACGTCGCCGTTCGCGACGTCGGCGGGCAGCCGCGCGTCGCGGACGAGCAGGTCGCCCTGCTCGCAGTGCTTGCCGGCGATCGTCGCGACGAGCGGCCGCTCTGCGGCCGCCCGCGCCGGGAGGAAGGCCTCGTAGCGCGCGCCGTAGGTGACCGGACGGAGGTTGTCGCTCATCCCGCCGTCGACCGCGACGTAGGTGCGCACCGACGGGATGTGCTTGATCGTCCCGACGCGGTACAGGGTCAGCCCGGCGGGCGCGGCGATCGACCGCCCCGGCTCGCACCCGACGCGCGGCCGCGAGCGCACGCCCGCCGCGGCGATCGCCTTCTCGAACGCCTCGTGCACGACGGCGCCGTACCGTGCGATCGACGGCGGGGAGTCCTCCGGCAGGTACCGGACGCCGAGGCCGCCGCCCACGTTCACCTCGTCGACGAGCGCGCCGGTCTCGGACTCGACCGCGTGCACGAAGCCGACCATCTTCTCCACCGCGCGGGTGAACGCGTCGAGCCGGTCGATCTGCGACCCGATGTGGCAGTGGATCCCGGCGAAGGGCACCGCGTGGTGCGCGACGACGCGGCGCACCGCCGCGAGCGCCTCGCCGTTCGCGAGCCCGAACCCGAACTTCGAGTCCTCGACCCCCGTCGCGATGTACTCGTGCGTGTCGACCGCGACCCCGGGCGTCACCCGGATCATCACGGCGGGCGCGCGCCCCGACCGTCCCGCCAGGCGTTCGACGCGGTCGAGCTCGTCGAAGCTGTCCGCGACGATGCGGCCGACCCCGGCCTCGAACGCGCGGCGCAGCTCCTCGTCCGACTTGTTGTTGCCGTGGAACGTGATGCGCGAGGGGGGGAACCCGGCGTGCAGCGCGACGTGCAGCTCGCCGCCGGTCGCGACGTCGATGCCGAGGCCCTCGTCGGCGACGAGGCGCGCCATGGCGCCGCACAGGAACGCCTTGCCGGCGTAGGCGACGGGGCCACCGAACGCGGCCCGGTACTCCCGGCAGCGCGCGCGCAGCTCGCCCTCGTCGTACACGTACAGCGGCGTGCCGAAGCGTTCGGCGAGCCCGTCGAGCGCGACGCCGGCGACGTGGCAGCGGCCCGCGGCGTCGACGGTCGCCGAGCGGGGCAGCAGCGACAGGTCGAACGCGCTCATGCGGGGGCGCCGGCGGCCCCCGGGCGGGCCGGCGCCGGGCCCTGCGCGTCCTCGTCCTGCGGGTCGAGGCGCGCCATCTCCTCGGGCGCGTGGACGCCGAGGATCCCGAGCGCGTTCGCGAGGCCGACGCGGCACGCCTCGGTCAGCCACAGGCGCGCCTGCGTCAGGGCGTCGTCGCCGGTGAGCACCCGGCAGTCCCGGTAGAAGCCGTGGAACGCCCGCGCGAAGTCGCGCACCCAGGTGGTGACCTTCTGCGGCGCCCGCGCCGTCGCGGCCTCGGCGACGACGGCCGGGTAGACCGCGAGCGCCCGCAGCAGCTCCTCCTCGCGCGGGTGCGCCAGCAGACCGAGGTCGACCTGCGTGACCGGGCGCCGCGCGACGCCCGCCTCCTGCGCCCGGCGCGCGATCGACGCGATCCGGGCGTGCGCGTACTGCACGTAGTAGACGGGGTTCTCCATCGACTGCTCGGTGACGACGTCGAGGTCGATGGTCTGCGCGGAGTCGATTCCCTGCGCCAGGAACGTCATCCGGGTGACGTCGGCGTCCACCTCGTCGAGGATGTCGGCCAGGGCGATGATGTCGCCCGTGCGCTTCGACAGGCGCACCTCCTTGCCGCCGCGCACGAGCCGCACGAGCTGGCCGAGCACGACCTCGGGCTCGCCCGGCGGGTAGCCGAGGGCCTCGAGGCCGGCCTGCAGGGACCGGACCTGGCCGTGGTGGTCCGCGCCCCAGATGTCGATCAGGTGCGTGTGGCCGCGGGCGAACTTGTCGCGGTGGTACGCGATGTCGTTGCACAGGTAGGTCGTCGCGCCGTCCGACTTGACGAGCACCCGGTCGCGTTGGTCGCCGAAGTCGCTGGCGCGGAACCACTTCGCGCCGTCCTTCTCGTAGGTGACGCCGCGCTCGTCGAGCAGCGCGAGCACCTCCGCGACGTCGCCGCGCTCGTGGAGCGTCCGCTCCGAGAACCAGGTGTCGAAGTGGACGCCGATGCGCCCCAGGTCCTGCTCGAGCCCGGCGAGGACGTGGCGGTACCCCCACTCGAGGGCCTCGTCCGGCGTCACCCCGTCGCCGCGCTCCGCGCGCAGCCGTGCCGCCATCTCGACCAGGTACTGCCCGTGGTAGCCGTCCTCGGGGGGCGCCTCGCCGCGGTAGCGGGCGTACAGCGAGTCGCGGAACCGGTCGAGCTGGGCGCCCGCGTCGTTGAGGTAGTACTCCCGGTGCACCTGCGCGCCCTGCGCGGCGAGGAGGTTCGCGATGGCGTCGCCGACCGCGGCCCAGCGCCCGCCGCCGGCGTGCAGCGGGCCGGTGGGGTTCGCCGAGACGAACTCGAGGTTGATGCGCTGCCCGGCGAGCGCGTCGCCGGTGCCGTAGCGCTCCCCGGCGGCGACGACCGCGCGCAGCACGTCGTGCAGCCAGCTCGGCGCGAGGTGGAGGTTCAGGTGGCCGGGGCCGGCGACCTCGACCCGGGCGAGGTGGGGCACGCCGGCCGCCTCGAGCTCGGCCTGCAGGCGCTGTGCGATCTCGCGGGGCGGCCGGCCGGCCACGCGCGCGAGCGCCAGGGCGGCGGGGGTCGACCAGTCGCCGTGCTCCCGCTGCTTGGGGACGTCCAGCACGATCCCGCCGGGCGGCTCGGGCAGCCCGGCGGCACGCAGGGCCTCCCGGATGGCGGTGCGGAGGTCGTCGGCGATCATCGGCGGGTCCGCGAAGGGTACACGTCGGACCCCGGGGCCCGTCGTCTTTCACAGGGCGCGCGCACGCAGCTATCCTCTGTGTACGAAGAGTGTTGGCAAGGGTGGGCGATGGAGCAGCGCGCCGCGTGGGGGGCCGCTGGTGGGTGCCAGGGAGGGAAGGGGTGGCTCGGCGGGCAGGTCTCGGGCGGGGCCTGGCGGCCATCCTCCCGGGTGCGCACGCCGGCGGGGACGATCCCGTGGTCCGCGCGATCGGGGGACGGCGCATGCCGTTGACTGACGACCTCGCGCAGAGCGTGGCGAGCACGGAGTCCGGGATCGCGCTCGTGTACCGCGCGCTCGACGCGCTCGTCGAGCAGTTCGGGCTCGACGACGCCGCGGTCGTCGTCGACGAGCCCGGTCTCGGGCGGCAGGTGTTCTGCGCGGGCCGCCGCCCGCTGCGCGTCGAGGACGAGGAGCTGCTGGTCGCGCCCCCCGGCCTCTACACGCAGCCGGCCCTCGACGAGGGCGGCTTCGACCGGTCCCTGATCCTCGCCCTGTGCGTGCTCGCGCTGCGGCTCGACGTGCTCCGCTACGACGCCTGGCACGACCCGCTCACGGGCCTGTACGACCGCCGCAGCTTCGACCGCCTGCTCGAGATGGCGATCTCGCGCAGCAACCGCTACGGGTGGTCGTTCACGCTCGTGATGCTCGACCTCGACCACTTCAAGGAGATCAACGACCGCCAGGGCCACCAGGCGGGTGACGCCACGCTGCGCGAGCTCGGCGAGCGCTTCCGCCGCGCGCTGCGCTTCGGCGACAACGCCGCCCGCATCGGCGGCGACGAGTTCGCGATGATCCTGCCCGACACGGAGCCCGACCTCGTGCCCACGCTGCTCGACCGCGTGCGCAACGCACCCGGGTTCGAACGGCCGTGCCCGGGGTTCTCCTTCGGCCTCGCGGTGTGCCCCGACGAGGCGACGGAGTTCGACGAGCTGGTCCGGCTCGCCGACACGAGGCTCTACGAAGCGAAGGAGCGCGACGCCTGAGGTGCTCGCAGCGGAACGGATGGCCACCGACGTGAACTCCCTGGACGACCTGGAGCTCGAGCTGCGCAAGCTCCCCGGCGTGCGCGCCGCGGGGTTCGACGAGCGCGACGACGTGCTGCTGATCCAGCTGCACGTCGCGGGCGAGACCCCCGAGCAGCAGCCGGTGCCCGTCTCGGCGTCGCGCATCGCGGCCCGCCACTCGGACCGGCCGGTCGCCGTCGAGGTCGTGCGCTGGCGCGAGCACGCGCCCACGCCGCCCGGTGGGGGCGGCGGCGCGGACATCGACCTCGCGGACGCCGAGGTGGTCGCCGAGGAGGTCGACGAGGAGGCCCGGCCCGCGTCGGGCCCGGGCGAGCGCCGCCCCCGGCTCCTCGCGGTCCTCGCGTTCCCCGACACCGACGAGCTCGAGGTCCACCTGATCCTCGAGGGGCGGCGGACCATCGGCCGCGCGGCGGCGTCCCGGGGGCTGATCGGCGCCGTCGAGGCCACGATCGACGCGGTGCGCGGGCTCGGCGCGGGCCTCGACGCGCGCGCACGGTTCGCGCGGGCGCTCGAGGACACCGGCGACGAACGCGTGCTCGTCGCGGTCGCGCTCGACCACGGCGGCGACGCGCCGCACACCGACTACGGCCTCGCCGCCGGTGCGAGCCCGGTCGACGCGGCCGCCCGCTCGACGCTCGACGCGCTCAACCGCCGCCTCGCGCGGATGCTCTGACCCGCGCCCGCCCGGCGCCCCGCGGCCGCGGCGCGGCACGCACCGGGCGGCCGCCCGGGCAGTTGGTACGCTCGCCCCTCTCCGCCCTCGTAGCTCAGGGGATAGAGCAGTGGCCTCCGGAGCCATGTGCGCAGGTTCGAATCCTGCCGAGGGCGCCCCTCCATCAACGCCGACGGACGCGCACCGTCTTGTCGCGCGACCGCCGGCCGCGCACGATCTCGACGTCGCGCTCGCGGACCCCGAAGTGGGAGGCGAGGAGGCGGCACACCGCCGCGTTGGCCGCGTCGTCGACGGGCGCCGCGCCGGTGCGGACGACCAGCCGGCCCGCCCGCTCGCCCGCGACCTCGTCGCGGCGGGCGCGGGGCACGACCCGCACCTCCACCTCGACGACGCCGTCGTCGCTCACCGCACCGGGGGCCCCGCGGCCACCCGCCGATCATCGCACCCGCGGCCGGCGGGCGACCGGTGCGCAGGACGGGGCCGCGCATGGGGTACCCTGGCGGGGTCGAGCAGGGGAACGGCCCCGCTCGCGGGCTACCTCAACGCTTCCCGTCGCGTGTCAGTGCGCCGCCGCCGGAGCCCCGAGGCCGGCCCCCGACACGATCGACGTCAGAGAGGAAGCAGTACGTGCCCACCTTCGCAGACCTCGGCCTGGAGGCCGAGATCGTCCGCGCCCTCGCGGCCGCGGGCATCCAGCAACCCTTCCCGATCCAGCAGGCCACCATCACCGACGCCCTCGCCGGCCGCGACGTCTGCGGCAAGGCCAAGACCGGCTCCGGCAAGACGCTCGCGTTCGGCCTCCCGATGCTCCAGACCGTGCGCGAGGCCCGGCCCGGGCACCCCACCGGGCTCGTGCTCGTACCGACCCGCGAGCTGGCCAAGCAGGTCGTCGAGGTCCTCACCCCGCTCGGTCGGCCGGTCGGCGCCCGCGTCGCCCCGTTCTACGGCGGCACCTCGATGGACCGCCAGATGCGGACGCTCACCCGCCGGGTCGAGATCGCGGTCGCGACGCCCGGGCGGCTGATCGACCTCCTCGAGCGCAAGGCGATCCACCTCGACGCCATCCACGTGCTCGTCGTCGACGAGGCCGACCGCATGGCCGACATGGGCTTCCTGCCGCAGGTCGAGTGGATCATGCGCCACGTGCCGGTCGACCGCCAGACGATGCTGTTCTCCGCGACGCTCGACCGCGAGGTCGACGTGCTGGTGCGCCGCTACATGCGCGACCCGGTCCGCCACGAGGTCGTTTCGGAGACGCCGACGGTCGAGCAGATGGTGCACCGCTTCTTGAAGGTCCACGAGCTCGACCGCGTCAAGGTGCTCGCCGCGATCGCCGCCGGGGTGTCGCGCACCATGGTGTTCGTCCGCACCAGGCGCGGCGCCGACCGCCTGGTGTCGCAGCTCCGGCGCGAGGGGGTCGTCGCCGGCGCGATCCACGGCGACCTCCGTCAGAGCGCCCGGGAGAAGGCGCTGAAGGACTTCGCGAGCGGGGGGCACGCCGTGCTCGTCGCGACCGACGTCGCCGCCCGGGGCATCCACGTCGACGACGTCGACGTGGTCGTCCACTTCGACCCGCCCGACGACCCGAAGAACTACGTCCACCGCTCGGGCCGGACGGCCCGGGCCGGGAACGCGGGGATCGTCGCGACGTTCGTGCTGTGGAACCAGGAGCTCGACGTGGAGCGCCTCCAGCGCCGCCTGGGGCTGCGCGAACCGATCGTCGAGGTGTTCTCCAACGACCCGCGGCTGGGCGCGCTCGAGACGCTCGACGGGCCGCTCCCCCGCCGGCGCAAGGCGGCGGTCGCCGCCTCGTGACCGCCCCCGCCGGCACCTAGCCTGGCGCGCATGCGGGCGCACGACTGGGCGGTCCCCGTCGCCGGCGAGCAGGTCACGACCGGGCGCTGGATCGAGGTGCGGGCCCCCTACGACGGCGCGCCGGTCGCGCGCGTGCCCGAGTGCGGCCCGGCCGAGGTCGACCGCGCCGTCGCCGCGGCGCGCAGGGCGCTCGAACGCGGCCCGCTCCCCCAGTGGCGGCGCGCCGAGATCCTCGACTCGGCGGCGCGGCTGCTCGCCGCCCGCGTCGAGGAGTTCGCACGCACGATCGCGGCCGAGGCCGCGAAGCCGATCCGCACGGCCCGTGTCGAGGCCGAACGCGCGGTGTCGACCTGCACGTTCGCCGCGGTCGCGGCGCGCACGCTCGCCGGCGAGGTCGTGCCGATGGAGGCGTCACCGGCGGGCGCGGGCAAGCTCGCGTTCACGCTCCGGGTGCCCGTCGGGGTCGTCGGCGCGATCAGCCCGTTCAACTTCCCCCTCAACCTCGTGGTCCACAAGGTCGCCCCGGCGATCGCGGCCGGCTGCCCGGTCGTGCTGAAGCCCGCGAGCCAGACGCCCGTCTCGGCGCTCGCGTTCGCGCGCCTGCTCGTCGACGAGTGCGGCCTGCCCGCCGACCAGCTCCACGTCGTGACCGGCGGCGGGGGAACCGTCGGCAACGCGCTCGTCGACCATCCGGGCGTCGCGATGATCACGTTCACCGGCTCCCCCGACGTCGGCTGGGGGATCCGGGCGCGCGCCCCGCGCAAGAAGGTCGGGCTCGAGCTCGGCAACAACGCGCCGGTGATCATCGAGCCGTCCGCCGACGTCGGGGCCGCCGCGCGCAAGATCGCGGTCGCGGGGTTCAGCCACGCCGGCCAGTCCTGCATCTCGACCCAGCGCGTGCTCGTGCACGAGGCGGTCCACGACGAATTCGTCGACGCGTTCGTCCCGCTCGTCGAGGCGCTGGTCGTCGGCGACCCGCTCGACGAGCGCACCGACGTGTCGGCGCTCATCTCGGTCCCCGAGCGCGAGCGGGTGCGGTCGTGGGTCGACGAGGCGGTCGCCGCCGGCGCGGCGGTGCTCGCGGGCGGGCAGGTGCGCGACGACGGGGTGCTGGCGCCGACGGTCCTCGACGGCGTGACCCCCGGCATGAAGGTGTGCGCGCTCGAGGTGTTCGGTCCGGTCGTCGGCATCGCCCGCTACCGCGACCTCGACGAGGCGCTGCGCCTCGCCAACGACACGCGCTACGGCCTCCAGGCCGCGATCTTCACGGCGAGCCTCGCCGACGGGCTGCGGGCCGCCCGCACCCTCGACTTCGGCGGGGTGCTCGTCAACGAGGTGCCCACCTACCGGGCCGACCAGCAGCCGTACGGCGGCGTCCGCGACAGCGGGAACACTCGGGAGGGCCCCGCGTACGCGGTGCAGGAGATGACCGAGCCGCGGCTCGTGGTCGTCTCGCTGTGATGCCGGCGCCGACCGGCCGGTAACCTGGCGAGCCGTGACCGAGACGCCCCCGACGAACCCGCAGCCCGACGGGCCGCTGACCCCCGAGGTCGTCGACGGGCCGCGCCCCGAGGCCCAGGCCGAGGGCGAGGGCGAGCAGGTCCAGCGCCCGACGAAGCTGATCCGCATCGCGTCGATGGTGCGGTCGCTGCTCGACGAGGCCCGCCGCGCGCCGCTCGACGACGCGGGCCGCCGGTCGCTGCGCGAGATCCACGAGCGCTCGATCCACGAGCTCGAGGAGATCCTCTCCGAGGAGCTGCGCAAGGAGCTCTCGGAGGTCTCGTTGCCGTTCAGCAGCGAGACGCCGAGCGAGGGGGAGCTGCGCATCGCGCAGGCGCAGCTCGTCGGCTGGCTCGAGGGCCTGTTCCACGGGATCCAGGCGACGCTGTTCACCCAGCAGATGGCTGCGCAGCGGCAGTTCGAGGAGATGCGCCAGCGGCGGGCGCTGGAGATGGCGTCGACCGAGCGCACGCCCGGCGCCTACCTCTGACGCGCCGTGACCGTGCCCGAGCCCCTGTTCGACCACGCGTGGGAGCCGGCGTCGTGGCGCGCGCTCCCGGCCGCGCAGCAGCCCGACTGGCCCGACCCGGCCGCGCTCGACGCCGTGCTGGAGGAGCTGCGCCGCATGCCGCCGCTCGTCTTCGCGGGCGAGGCGCGCTCGTTGCGCCAGGCGCTCGCCCGCGTCGCGCAGGGCGAGGGGTTCCTGCTCCACGCCGGCGACTGCGCCGAGTCGTTCGCCGAGTTCTCGGCCGACCGCATCCGCGACAAGCTCAAGGTGATCCTCCAGATGTCGGTCGTGCTGACCTACAGCACGGGCGTGCCGACGGTGAAGGTCGGGCGGATCGCCGGCCAGTTCGCGAAGCCGACGGTCGTCACCGACGGAGCAGCGTGACGGCATCGAGCTGCCCGTCGTTCCGCGGCGACATGGTCAACGACTTCGCGTTCGACGCCGTCGCGCGGCGTCCCGACCCGCAACGGATGCTGCGCGTCTACCACCAGTCCGCCGCGACGCTGAACCTGCTGCGCGCGTTCACCAAGGGCGGCTTCGCGGACCTCACCCGCGTCCACCAGTGGAACCTCGAGTTCGTCGCGACGAGCGGCGAGGGCCGCCGCTACGAGGTGCTCGCGGGCGAGATCGACCGCGCGCTGCGCTTCATGGCCGCGTGCGGCATCGACCTCGACGCCGAGGTGCAGCTCCACGAGGTCGACTTCTACACGTCCCACGAGGCGTTGATCCTCGGCTACGAGGAGGCGCTCACCCGCCGCGACAGCCTCACCGGCGACTGGTACGACTGCTCGGCCCACCTGGTGTGGATCGGTGAGCGCACGCGCCAGCTCGACGGCGCGCACGTCGAGTTCTGCTCGGGGATCAAGAACCCGATCGGGGTGAAGCTCGGTCCCGACGCCACGCCCGAGCACGCGCTCGAGCT
Organism: Acidimicrobiia bacterium; assembly: GCA_026002935.1. Taxonomy (GTDB): domain Bacteria; phylum Actinomycetota; class Acidimicrobiia; order IMCC26256; family PALSA-610; genus BPGH01. The sequence continues at coordinate 1,285,728 of BPGH01000001.1, read as the reverse complement.
GTGCCGGCGCCTCGACCCGGGCCGTGAGCCGGGCCGCCTCATGCTCGTCTCCCGCATGGGCGCCGACCGGGTGGGCGAGCGGCTGCCGCCGCTCGTCCGGGCGGTGCGGCGCGCGGGCCACCCGGTCGTGTGGGCGTGCGACCCGATGCACGGGAACACCTTCACCCACGAGAGCGGTTACAAGACGCGCCACTTCGACGCGGTGATGCGGGAGGTGGAGGCGTTCTTCGGCGTGTGCCGCGCCGAGGGGTCTGGCCCGGCGGGGTGCACGTCGAGCTGACCGGCGACGACGTGACGGAGTGCCTCGGGGGCACCGAGGAGGTCCGCGGCGAGGACCTCGAGTCCCGCTACGAGACGTTGTGCGACCCGCGGCTCAACGCCCGCCAGTCGCTCGACCTCGCGTTCCGGCTCGCCGAGCTGGTCCGCCGCTGAGCGCGGCGCCGGCGGCCGGGCGCATCCGCCACCGGGCCGGGCCGACGGGGGCGCTTCCTCAGGTCGGCGCCGTGGTACACGATTGAGGGTGCCGACGCGAAGGAAGCGCCCATGAGGGACCGGATGGCGAGCATCGAGGAGCTCGGGCCCAACGCCGGGCTCGTCGACGAGATGTACCGCCTGTACCGCGAGAACCCGGACGCGGTGTCGGAGGGCTGGCGGGACTTCTTCGAGGACTACGTCCCGCCCGGCGGACCGCCGGCCCGGCCGGCCGGGCCCGCACCCGCGGCACCGGCCGCGCCGGCCCCCGCCGCGCCGCGCCGCCGCGCCCGGGCGCCCCGGTCCGGTGGTCCTCGACGGCGAGGAGCCGCAGCCGCTGCGCGGGGCGGCCGCGCGCATCGTCGCCAACATGGAGGCGAGCCTCGCGGTCCCGACGGCGACGTCGGTGCGCACCGTCCCCGCGAAGCTGCTCGAGGTCAACCGCCAGATCCTCAACAACCACCTCGCGCGCACCCGGGGCGGCAAGGTGTCGTTCACCCACCTGATCGGCTACGCCGTGGTGCGCGCGCTCGAGGCCGTCCCGAACATGAACTCGTCCTACGGCGAGGTGGACGGCACGCCGTCGGTCGTGCGGCACCGGCACGTCAATCTCGGGATCGCGATCGACCTCCAGCGCCCCGACGGGTCGCGCACGCTGCTCGTGCCGAACGTCAAGGAGGCCGACCGTCTCGACTTCGCCGCGTTCCACGCGGCCTACGAGGAGCTGATCCGCAAGGCGCGGACCAACGCGCTCGCGGTCGACGACTTCGCCGGCACAACCGTCTCGATCACCAACCCGGGCACGATCGGCACCGTGCACTCCGTCCCACGGCTCATGCCGGGCCAGGGGGTGATCGTCGGTGTCGGCGCCATCACGTTCCCGATCGAGTACGAGGGCGCGGACCCGCAGACGCTCGCCGAGCTCGGCGTCAGCAAGACGGTCACGCTGACGAGCACCTACGACCACCGGGTCATCCAGGGCGCGGAGAGCGGGGAGTTCCTCGCCCGCGTCCACGACCTGCTGCTCGGCGCCGACGGCTTCTACGACGACATCTTCCACAGCTTCGGCGTGCCGTACGAACCGGCCCGCTGGAGCCGCGACCACCGGCCGGCCGAGGGTTCCGTGGAGGCCGTCGAGAAGGCCCTCGCGGTGAAGGGCCTCATCAACATGTACCGCGTGCGCGGGCACCTGATCGCGAACCTCGACCCGCTCGGGCTGAAGGAGCCGCGGACGCACCCCGAGCTCGACCCGGTCACGTGGGGCCTCACGATCTGGGACCTCGACCGGGAGTTCCCGACCGGCGGGCTCGCGGGCAAGCGAACGATGAAGCTGCGCGACATCCTCGGCGTGCTGCGCGACGCCTACTCGCGCACGATCGGCATCGAGTACATGCACATCCAGGAGCCCGACGAGAAGGCGTGGATCCAGCAGCACGTCGAGGGCGTCCACGTCGAGCTCACGCCCGGGGAGAAGCGCTCCGTCCTCGCCGCGCTCAACGCGGCGGAGGCGTTCGAGCGCTTCCTGCACACGAAGTACCTGGGCCAGAAGCGCTTCAGCCTCGAGGGCGCCGAGACCCTGATCCCGATGCTGCGCACCCTCCTCGACGCCGCCGCCGACGCCGGCACCGAGGAGGTCGTGATGGGCATGGCGCACCGCGGCCGGCTGAACGTGCTCGCGAACGTGGTCGGCAAGTCGTACGCGCAGATCTTCCGCGAGTTCGAGGGCGAGCTCGACCCCAACGTGCCGCAGGGCTCCGGCGACGTGAAGTACCACCTCGGCGCGACCGGCACGTGGACTTCCGCGTCGGGCGCGACCGTGAAGCTGACCCTCGCCGCGAACCCGAGCCACCTGGAGGCCGTCGACCCGGTCGTCGAGGGCATGGCGCGCGCGAAGCAGGACCGCCTCGGCGACGAGTCACGCGACCGGGTGCTGCCTGTGCTCGTGCACGGCGACGCCGCGTTCGCCGGCCAGGGCGTGGTGGCCGAGACGCTCAACATGTCGGAGCTGCCCGGCTACGACGTCGGCGGCACGGTCCACGTGGTCGTGAACAACCAGGTCGGCTTCACGACGCCGCCCGGCTCGGCGCGTTCGAGCGTCTACGCGACCGACGTCGCGAAGGCGGTGCAGGCGCCGATCTTCCACGTCAACGGCGACGACCCCGAGGCCGCCGTTCGGGTGATCCGCCTCGCCCACGAGTTCCGGCGGACGTTCAAGAAGGACGTCGTCGTCGACATGGTCTGCTACCGCCGGTACGGCCACAACGAGGGCGACGAGCCGGCCTTCACCCAGCCGCGCATGTACGAGGTGATCGGGCGGCGCCGTTCGGTCCGCAAGCTCTACACGGAGTCGCTCGTCAACCGCGGCGACCTCGACCTCGCGGAGGCCGAGGCCGCGCTCGAGGACTTCCGCGCCCGGCTCGAACAGGCGTTCAGCGAGACGCAACACGACCACCCGGTGCCCGCGTGGCACGACCACGAGGAGCACGCGGCACAGCCGTCGGTCGCGACGGGCGTCCCGCGCCAGCGCCTGGCCGAGGTGGTGGACGCGCTCGTCACGTTCCCGCCCGGGTTCGCCGTGCACCCGAAGCTCGACCGGATCCTGCAGGCGCGCCGCGACCAGTTCGAGCACGACCAGGTGGACTGGGCGCTGGCCGAGGCGCTCGCGTTCGGGTCGCTGCTCCAGGAGGGCACGCCGGTTCGGCTGGCCGGGCAGGACACCCGCCGCGGCACGTTCAGCCAGCGCCACGCGACGCTCGTCGACCACGTCACCGAGGCCGAGTACACGCCGCTCGCGCACCTGCGGGGCGCGAAGGCACCGTTCATGGTGTACGACTCGTCGCTGTCGGAGTTCGCCGCGCTCGGCTTCGAGTACGGGTACTCGGTGGCCGACCGCGACGCCCTGGTCGCGTGGGAGGCGCAGTTCGGCGACTTCGTGAACGGCGCGCAGGTCGTGATCGACCAGTTCGTCGTGTCCGCCCAGGACAAGTGGGGCCAGCGGAGCGGTCTCGTGCTGCTGCTGCCGCACGGCTTCGAGGGCCAGGGCCCCGAGCACTCCTCCGCGCGGATCGAGCGGTTCCTCGTGCTCGCCGCCGAGCGACAACATGCGCATCGTCTACCCCACCACCGCCGCGCAGTACTTCCACGTGCTGCGCCGCCAGGTGCACGACCCCGACCGGAAGCCCCTGGTCGTGTTCACGCCGAAGCGGTACCTGCGGGTGCCGGCGACCGCCTCGCCGGTCGCGGACCTCACCGACGGCGGGTTCCGGCTCGTGATCGACGACCCGGGCGCCCCCGCGCCCGACACGGTCGAGCGCCTCGTGTTCTGCACCGGCAAGTTCGCCCACGAGCTGATCGCCCACCGGGACGCGACCCGCGCGCCGGTCGCGGTCGTCCGCCTCGAACAGCTCTACCCGTGGCCGGAGCGTGAGATCGCCGACGCGCTGCGCCGTTACGGGCACGCCGACGTCGTGTGGGCGCAGGAGGAGCCGGGCAACATGGGCGCGCGCTACTTCGCCCGGGCCCGCATCGAGGCGATCGCGGGCGGCCGGAAGGTCGGCGTGGTCGCCCGCCCGGCGAGCCCCAGCCCCGCCACGGGGAGCCAGATGGTCCACGAGGCGGAGCAGCGCCGCATCCTGGAGGAGGCGATCGGCCGGTAGCGGCGAGACCGTCCGGCGTCGACGGCGCCCCGGCGGGTCGACGGCGGGCACCGACCACGACCGGTTCGGCGGGACGTCCGACCACGTGACGCGCACGATTCCGCTCGCGACCGGCTCCCGCGCGGCCGCGCGCGACGTCAGGTGCCGGCGGTCCCCTCCCGGGGACCCGACCGACGGCCGACCCCGTACGCGGCGACGAACGCGTCGACGAGCTGTCCGAGGTACCGGTCGTCGACCGGCATGCCGCTCACGAGGTGACGGTAGAAGACGGGGCCGACGAGCGCGTCGACCGCGGCCTCGAGGTCGACGTCGGGCCGGAGCTCGCCGCGCGCGGCCGCGGCGGCGAGCACCTCGACCGAGCGCGCCCGGCGCGACTGCACGAACTCGTGGTGGACGCGGGCGAGCTCCGGGTTGCGGGCCGCGTCGGCGACGATCATGCGCACGTTGCGCCCCAACACCGGGTCCGCGAGCAGGTCGCGCAGGTTCCGGATCGAGGTGCACAGGTCGTCGCGGAGGGAGCCGGTGTCGGGCTTGGGTGCACGGTCCTCCGCGACCGCGAACATCGCGGCGGCGACGAGCTCGATCTTCGACGGGTAGCGCCGGTAGATCGTCGCCTTGCTCACGCCCGCACGCGCCGCGATCGCGTCGACGCTGGTGCCGTCGAGACCGCGCTCCGCGTACTCCGCCACCGTCGCGTCCAGGATCGCGCGGTCGCACCGCGTGCTGCGCGGGCGGCCCGCCGGGCGGCGCGCCCCCGCTCCCGCCGGCCGACCGGGGCGGTCACACCGGCTCCGGCGCCCGTGCCGGCCCGGGCCCGCCGGGGCCGGCGGCGCCCTCCGGCGGCGCGGGCGCGCGCGCCGGCAGCCAGCGGAACACGACGATCGCGCCGATCAGCGCGCCCGCGGCGGCGACGAGCACCCCGCGGTGCATGCCGGCCGTGAACGCGTCCTTCGCGCCGCTCACGATCTGCGCGCCCACCGCCTCGGGGACCCGCGGGTCGGCCGCGACCTGGAGGGCCTGACCGAGCCCGTCCTGGGCGTGCTCCGCCGGTTCGCCGGTGATGCCGAGCCGGGCGAAGAGGTCGGCGACGCGCGGCGCGTACACCGACGCCATCACCGACCCCACGATGGCGACGCCGAACGCGCCACCGACCTGGCGCGTCGTGTCGTTGACGGCGGAGCCGACACCGGCCTTCGCACGGGGCAGCGAACCCATGATCGACTCCGTCGCCGGGGCCATCACGAGCGACATGCCGGTGGCCATCAGGACCATGCGCCACGCGACGTCGCCCCAGTAGTCGGCGCCCTCGCCGGGCATCCCGGCGAGAGGACGAGGGCCAGGGCGGTGACGCTCATGCCGGCGCCGACGACGAGCTTCGTGCCGAACCGCTCGGCGAGCCGCGCGCTGTTGGGCGCGACCACGAGCATCACCGCGGCCCAGGGCAGCAGCCGGGTCCCCGCCTCGAGCGCGCTGTAGCCCATCACGAACTGGAGGTGCTGGGTGAGCAGGAAGATCGTCCCGAACATCGCGAAGAAGATGAGCGTGATGCCCGCGCTCGCGGCGCTGAACCGGGGGTTGCGGAAGAACGACATGTCGAGCATCGGGCTCGGCGTGTGCCGCTCCCAGAGCGCGAACGCGCCGAGGACGACGGCCGCCACGGCGAACCCGGCCAGGATCGTCGGGTGGGTCCATCCGTCCTCGGGCGCCTGGATGATCGAGAACACGAGGGCCCCGAGCCCCACGATCGACAGGAGCGCGCCGAGCGGGTCGAGCGCCGGCTCCGAGGGGTCCCGCGAGGTCGGGATCAGGAAGACGCCGGCGACGAGCGCGACGGCGACGATCGGGATGTTCACCCAGAAGACCGAACCCCAGTAGAAGTGCTCGAGCAGGAACCCGCCGCTGATCGGGCCGAGGGCCGTCGCGACGCCCGCGATCGACGCCCACAGCGCGATCGCGCGACCGCGCTCGTCGGGCGGGAACACGTTGGTGATGATCGACAGCGTCGCCGGCATGATGAACGCGCTGCCGATCCCCATGACGGCCCGCGCGGCGATGAGCTGGTTCGCGTTGCTCACGAGTGCGGCCGCGAGCGAGCCCGCCCCGAACACGGCCATGCCGAACTGGAGCGCACCGCGCCGCCCGAACCGGTCGCCGAGGCTCCCGGCGGTGAGCAGCAGGCCCGCGAACACGAGCGTGTACGAGTCGACGATCCACTGGAGCTGGCTCGTGGTGGCGCCCAGGTCGCGCACGAGGGTGGGGATCGCGACGTTGAGGATCGAGTTGTCGACGATGATGACGAGGAGGCTGAGGCACAGCACCGCGAGGATCCACCAGCGGTTGCGGTAGGCGCGGCTGGTGCGGTCCCACGGCACGGGCGGCGCGGCGGCGGGGGTGGCCATCGGTTCGCTCGCTTTCGGCGGTCGGTCGTACAGATACGGAACCGTACCGTATCGAAACGGCCGCCGCGACGCGGGCACCGACGGCGCGGGCGGCGACCGCCCGGGGCTCAGCGGGTGGCGGCCTCCACGGCCGCGAGGCACCGTTCGACCGCCCCGGCCGAGGCGTTGGTGAGCGGCGGGCGCACGTCGGGGGTCGCGATGCGGCCCTGGGCGTGCAGGACGCCCTTGAACACGGCGGGGTTCGGCTCGGCGAAGGCCGCCCGCACGACCGGCAGCAGGGCCTCGGCGTGGGCCCGGCCGTCCTCGAGCTTGCCGGTGAGCCCGCACTCGATCATCGCGACGAAGCGCTCGGTGCACAGGTGCGCGGAGGCGGCGATCGCCCCGACCCCGCCCATGCACACGATCGGGAACAGCACCGGGTCCTCGCCGCCGAGCACGCCGAACCCCTCGGGCGCCTGCGCGAGGACCTCGAGCGTGTCGGCGTCGAGCGCGCCGACCGCCTGCTTGACCCCCGCGATGTTGGGGACGCGCGCGAGCTCCAGCAGGGCCGGGGCCCCCAGCCCGCGCCCCGTGCGGTACGGGATGTTGTAGAGCACGACGGGCACCGGGCTGGCCTGCGCCACCGCCTCGAAGTGGGCGACGATGCCCGCCTCCGAGGGCCGCACGTAGTACGGCACGACGACCAGCGCGCCGACGACGGCGGGGATCCCGTCGAGCGCCCGGGTCGCGGCGATCGTCGTGCGCGTGTTGTTGGTGCCGGTCCCGACGATGAGCGGCGCACCGCGGGCGGCGCAGACCCGGGAGCAGGCGTCGACGACCGCGCGCTTCTCCTGCGCGTCGAGCGCGGCGGACTCGCCGGTGGTGCCGAGCGCGACGATGCCCGCCGCGCCGGCGTCGAGGTACTCGCCGCAGAGCCGCTCGATCGCGGCGACGTCGACGTCGCCCGCGGGGTCGTACGGCGTGACCAGCGGGACCCACACGCCCCGGAGGTCGAGGGAGCTCGCCATCCCCGCCAGCCTACCCCGGTGCCCCCGACGCGTTCACGAGGCCACGCGCGCGCACGAACACGGCGTCGAGCATGGCCGGCGTGAGCCGGCCGGTGAAGGTGTTCTGCTGGCTCGGGTGGAAGGCCCCGAGGACCGCGAGGCCGCCCGCGTCGACCTCCATCCCGTGCGCGAAGCGGGGACGGCGTGCGGGCAGCGGCACGCCGTGGTCGCGCAGTGCCGCCCATGTCGCCCCGTACGCGAAGGCACCGAGCACCACGACCGCGCGCAGACGGCGCAGGAGCTCCAGCTCGCGCACGAGATAGGGCCGGCACTCGTCGCGCTCCGCGGGCGTCGGCTTGTTGGCCGGCGGGGCGCAGCGCACCGCGGCCGCGACGTACGCGTCGCGCAGCCGCAGGCCGTCGTCGCGCGCGGTCGAGGTCGGCTGGTTCGCGAACCCGGTGCGGTGCAGCGAGGCGAAGAGGAAGTCGCCGGACCGGTCGCCGGTGAAGATGCGCCCCGTGCGGTTGCCGCCGTGGGCGGCCGGGGCGAGGCCGACCACGAGCAGGCGCGCGCGGGGGTCCCCGAACCCGGGGACCGGCCGGCCCCAGTACTCCTCGCCGCGGTACGCGGCGCGCCGTTCGCGCGCCACCTGCTCGCGCCACGCGACGAGCCGGGGGCAGGCCCGGCACCCGCTCACCTCGAGGGCGAGCGAGCGGAGGTCTCGGGAGGCGGGGACGGGCACCGGCCGATCGTACGGGTACCCTGCGGCGCTCGATGCGGGTCCTGCTCCTCGTCAACGCGACGGCGTCCTCGGTGACGGCCCGCAAGCGGGTCCTCATCCGCAAGACCCTCGCGGCGGCGCACGACGTGGAGGTGGCCGAGACCTCCCGCCGGGGGCACGCGACCCGCCTGGCCCGCGCCGCCGCGAACGACGGGTTCGACGTCGTCGCGGTGCTCGCGGGCGACGGCACGCTCAACGAGGCCGCCGACGGGCTCGCCGGCACCCGGACCGCGCTCGCGCCCCTCCCCGGCGGCTCGACCAACGTCTACGCCCGCACGATCGGCGTGCCCAAGGGCCTCGCCGCCGCGACCGACGAGCTGCTGGCGTCGCTGGCGCACCGGTCGTTCCGGCGCATCGGCATCGGACGGGCGGCGGAGCGGGTGTTCCTCTTCCACGCGGGGATCGGGTTCGACGCGGCGGTCATCCGCCGGGTGGAACGGTACGGCGAGCTGAAGCGGCACGCGTCGCACCCGCTCCACGTCGTCGCCGCGTTCGAGACGTGGTTCCGGCACTACGACCGCAGCAAGCCCCGGTTCGACCTCCGCCTCGACTCGGGCGAGCGGATCGAGGGCGCCTACTTCGCGATCGTCTCGAAGACGACGCCGTACACGTATCTCGGGTCCCGACCGCTGCACGTCGCGCCGGAGGCCGGTCTCGGGACGCCCCTCGCCGTGACGGCGTTCCGCAGCCTCTCGCCGGCCGTGCTCCTCGCGGGCGCCGCGTCGGCGATGGGGTCCGGGCGGCTGCTGCGGCGGCAGCGGTCGATCGTGCGCCGCCACGACGTGCGCGCGGTGCACGTGGAGGGCCGCGGGCCGTTCCCCTACCAGGTCGACGGCGACGACGCCGGGGACGCGGACCTGCTCGACCTCGCGTACGAGCCCGACGCGCTCACGCTGGTCCTCCCCGTCGGTCGCACCCGGCCCGCACCGCGACCGCCCGCGCCGGCACGTTCGTGATCACGGCGTCGACGCCGGCCGCGACGAGCGCCCGCAGCTCGGCGGCGTCGTCGACCGTCCACACGTCGAGCCGGACCCCGTGGGCGCGCGCGGCGGCGACCGCGCGCGCCGGGTCGGCGAGCACGGCCGCCCGGTCGGGGTGGAGCCACTCGTGCCCGCCCGCCCGTGCGCGCCGCGCCGCGTCGCCGACGTCCTGGCCGTGCACCAGGTAGCCCGTCGGGAGCCCGGGGGCGGCGGCCTTCACCGCGTCGAGGGTCGCGAGGTCGAACGAGGAGATCACGACCGGCGTGCCGCGCGCGGTGACGAGCCCGGCCACCGCGCGCGCGACCTCGTGGTCCGGGTCGGCGTCGGGCTCCCACGGCAGGCACTTGATCTCGACGTTCACGAGCAGGCCCGCGCAGGCGTCGAGCGCCTCCTCGAGCGTCGGGACCGCGGGCGCCGCGGCGCGCAGCGCGCCGAACGAGAGGTCGGCGCAACGCCCGACGCCGGGGACGTCGGGGTCGTGGTGCACGACGAGCACGCCGTCGGCGGTGCGCCGGACGTCGAGCTCGACGCCGTCGGCGCCCTGGTCACGTGCGAGCGCGAACGCCGCGACGGTGTTCTCGGGGGCGTCCGCCGAGGCGCCGCGGTGCGCGAGGACGAGCGGTCCGGCCACGGAGCGAGGCTACGCGCCCGGCCGAGCCGGACACGACCACGCAAAGCGGCAACGTGTTCCATTTCGGCGCGTGAATTCCCTGGTCAGCACCCTTGCGCGGTCGTTCACGAACCCGTACCCTGCCCGCTTCGCCGCACCGAAATCATCGCCGCCGGGCTGCGACGTTCAGGGGGGACCACGTGGCGCTGACCTGGATCCGGACTCACGAGTGGGACGCCGAGTCGTGGCGGTCGCGGGCGTCGTGCCGTGACACGAGCCCCGAACTGTTCTTCCCGATCGGCACCACGGGCGTCGCGCTGGAGCAGATCGCGGCGGCCAAGCGCGTGTGCGGCACGTGCCCCGTCACGGCGGAGTGCCTCGACTTCGCGCTCGCGACCAACCAGGAGGCCGGCGTCTGGGGCGGCTACACCGAGGAGGAGCGCCGGCGCCTCCGCAAGGGCTGGGCGGTCGACGAGGCGCAGGTCTCCTGACCCGCGCGGGTCGCGCGGCACCCGCCTCACAGGTCGACGCGCGGCATCGCGACCGGGATCCGCACGCGCACCGTCGTCCCGCCGTCGGCGCGCATCTCCATCGACCCGCCGAGCTCGCCGGTCACGAGCGCCTGCACGATCGACAGGCCGAGGCCGCGCGAGTGGTCGAGCGAGAACTGCGCGGGCAGCCCCACCCCGTTGTCGACGACCTCGACGAGCAGCTCGCCGTCCTCGCGCTCCAGCCGGACGCGCACGGCGCCGTCCCGGGTGCCCTCGGGGAACGCGTGGTCGACGGCGTTCTGCATCAGCTCGTTGAGCACGACGGCGAGCGGCGTGGCCACCTCGCCGGGCAGCTCGCCCGCGTCGCCCTCGACCGTGAAGCGGATCTGCGCCTCGGGACTGCTCGCGGTGTCCTCGACCAGTCGCGTGAGCGGCCGCACGATCTCGCTGAAGTCGACGAGGTCGCCCGGCTCCCGCGAGAGGGTCTCGTGCACGATCGCGATCGACCGGATCCTCCGCTCCGACTCGGCGAGCGCCGCCTTCGCCTCGGGGGACGCGAGGCGGCGGGTCTGCAGCCGCAGCAGCGACGCGATCGTCTGGAGGTTGTTCTTCACGCGGTGGTGGATCTCGCGGATCGTCGCGTCCTTCGACAGCAGCATGCGGTCGCGGCGGCGCAGGTCGCTCACGTCACGCATGAGGACGATCGCCCCGACCGGCTTGCCGCCGCTGAGCAGCGGCAGCACCTGGACGAGGACCGAGACCTCGCCCCGCTCGATCTCCTCGGCGACGGGGAGGTGCGTGTGCATGGCGGTCCGGGCCGACGTGTCGTCGAACCCGACGTCGGACAGCAGCTGACCCTGCGCGTACGCGTGGATCCCCATCCGGTGCAACGAGCTGACGGCGTTGGGGCTCGCGAACCGGACGCGGGTCTCGGCGTCGAGGACGATGACCCCGTCGCCGACCCTGGGTGCGCCGTCGACCTCGGGCTCGTCGACCGGGAAGGGGAACGCCCCCTCGGCGATCATGCGGGCGAACCGGTCGAAGACCTCCTGGTACGTGCGCTCGAGCTCACCGAGCCGCCGCATGAACGAGATCGGGGCCTCGCGGGTGACGATCCCGATCAGGCGGCCCTCCCGGCGCATCGGGATGCACTGGACGCGGATCCGCTCCTTCGAGCCGAGCGCGGCGGTGTCGCCCTCGACGATCTCGCCGGTCCGCCAGCACCGGGTGAGCAGCGGCCGCTCGACCTCGTCCACGACGCTGCCGACGAGGTCCTGCGGGTAGTTCGTCTGGCCGGTGACCGGCCGCACCTGCGCGAGGACGACGAAGCGGTGCCCCTCCTCGCCGGCGATGGGCGCGAGGGCGAGCAGGTCGGAGAACGAGAGGTCGGCGAGCGGGCGCCACGTCGCGACGAGCCGCTCGACGTGGCGCAGGTCCCCGCCGCGCAGGCCCGTGCGGATGCGGGCGAGCTCGTGCACCGTGACCGTCACGGTCCCCTCACCCCTCGCCGAAGAGGTGCCGGCCGATCGCCACGAGGCCCTCGAGGTCGCTCACGTCCGCCTCGAGGTTGGGCACGCGCGCGACGACGTCGGGGACGCTCGCCAGCTCGCCGCGCAGCTCCGCTTCGCGCAGTGCGACGACCGAGAAGTTCCGGAACGACTCCCCGATCGTCCGCAGCACGCGGGCGGTGCGCGCGGCGTCCGCGAGCTCGTCGATCCCGAGCGACGTCAGGTCCTGCGGCGATCGCGGCGGCGTGCTCGGTGAGCTCGGTGGCGGCGGCCTTCCCGTCGGCGTCGAGCAGGTAGTCGGGCAGCGTCTTGTTCAGCACGAGCGCGCCGAGGTGGAAACCGCGCGTCACGAGCTCGTCGCGGAACCGCTCCGCCTCGTGCAGCGGCGCGGCCTCCAGCGTCGTGACGACGGCGAACGTCGTGCGCCGGTCGTGCAGCAGCGCCTCGACGGCCCGCGCCCGGCCGACGAACCCGTCGTACATCGACTGGAAGTTGAGGAAGAACTCCGCGATGTCCTCGAGGAACTTGCTGCCGAGGATGCGGTCGGCGATCTGGTAGAAGGGCCGGCTCGCCGCGTTGAGCACCCGGCTGCCGCGCCGCCCCGTGACCCGGTACGGGAGCGTGAGCCAGCGCAGGAGCCGGCCGCCGAAGAACTCGGCCATCCGTGCCGGCGCCTCGAGGAAGTCGATGGCGTTGCGGGTGGGCGGCGTGTCGATGACGATCAGGTCGTACTCGCCGGCCGAGTGGATCTCGTAGAGCCGCTCCATCGCGATGTAGTCGTGGCTCTGCACGAACCGGGCGGTGAGGTTGTGGTAGAGGCGGTTCTCGAGGATCCGGTAGGCGGTCTCCTCGTCGGGGGCGTGGCGCGCCACGAGCTCGTCCCACGACTGCTTCGTGTCGAGCATCGCGGCCCACAGCTCGCCCCGCGGCTCGACCCCGGCCGCGCCGAGGAGCTTCGGGTCGACGCGGTGGGCGCGGTTGCCGAGACCGTCGAGCCCGAGCGCGCTCGCCAGCCGGCGGGCGGGGTCGATCGTCAGCACGAGCACCTTGCCACCGAGCCGGGACGCGGCGCCGAGCGCCGCGGCCGCGGCGACCGACGTCTTGCCGACGCCCCCCGAGCCGCAGAACACGGCGATCTCCTTCGCGGCGAGGAGCTGCTCGAGGCCCGACGGCGTCACAGCCCGAGCTCCTCACCGAGCGCGTCGGCCACCATGCGCGTGACGCGCAGGCCGTGGGCGCGCACGAACAGGTACGGCACGTAGAGCAGCGGCAGGTCGACCGCCTCGCGCAGGTGCTCGAGGTGCACGGCGCGGGTGCGGCGCAGCGACACGGCGAGGCGGGCGCCGTCGAGGACCGCGGTCGTGCCCCGGCCGGCGCGGCGCTCGAGCCGTTGCGCGACCTCCGGCCGCCGCAGCGCCTCGAAGGCCTCCTCGTCAGCGTGGGTGAACAGCTCGGGCAGCACGCGGTTCACGACCACGGCGCCGAGCGGCACGGCGAGGCGCTCCCGCATCCGGGCGACCAGCTCGATCGTCTCGGCGACCGGCATCTCCTCGGGCGTCGTCACGACGTTGACCGCGGTGATCGCCGGGTCGGCGAGGATCTGCGAGAGCCACTCGGTCTGGGCGCGCACGGGGCCGACGTCGACGAGCTCACGGATCGAGTCGGGAGCGCCGAGCTGCGCGACGACGTGCCCGGTGGCGGCCGCGTCGACGACGACCAGGTCGAAGTCGGCACGCCCCTCGATCGCCTCGCGGACCTCCCAGCAGATCTTGCCGATCGTGAGGATCTCCTTGACGCCCGGCGCGGCGGTCGCGACGAACTCCAGCGCGCGTGCCACCGGGCCGACCCGGCCGAGCACGGGGACGCGCAGGTTGAGCCGGAGGTACTCCTTGAGCGACTCCTCGGTGTCCATCGCCATGGCGAGGACCCCCGGGTGCACCTCCCGGGCCCGGAACCCGACGGCGGGCCGCTCGAACTGGGCGGGCACGTCGCCCTTCGCGTCGACCTCGACGAGCAGGACCCGCTTGCCGATCGACGAGGCGAGCAGCGCGGTGGCGGCCGCCACCGTGCTCTTGCCGACCCCGCCCTTGCCGGTGAAGAACAGCAGGCGCCGCTCGAGGAGGTCGGGCGCCGGCCCGGTCACCGGCGCCTACCGGATCCCGAAGCCGACCTGGCGCTCCCCGGCATCCGCCGCCACCTCGACGTAGGCGATCTTGTCGGTCGGGACACCGACGCGCTTGCCCTTCGAGTCGGTCAGCCACAACAGGGTGTGCTGACCGCCGAGGGCCTGCTCCACCCGCTGACCGACCGACTCCGCGTCCTCGTCGGTCTCCACGACGAGCTCCCGGGTGGTGTGGACGACGCCGATGCGAACTTCCATGCGGCGGACTGTACCCGGTGGCCCCCGCGCGTCCCGGCTCAGACGATCCGCAGCTCGGTGCGGTAGATGCGCTTCGGCGCGAGCTCCACCGCGACCCGCTCCGCGATCGCGCGGAACGCGACCGACGCCTCGTCGTCGGGCCGGGCGACGACGATCGGGTCGCCGTGGTCCGCGCCCTCGCGCAGCGCGGGGACGAGCGGCACCTGGCCGAGGAGCGGGACGCCCGAGCCGGTCGGCGAGCTCCTGACCGCCACCCGCGCCGAACAGCTCGTAGCGCTCGCCGTGGTCGCAACGGAACCACGACATGTTCTCGATCACGCCCGTCACCGTGAGGTTGACCTTGCGGGCCATGTACGCGGCCCGCTGCGCGACCTTCTGCGCGGCGGGCTGCGGGGTGGTGACGACCAGCACCTCCGCACGCGGGAGGAACTGCGCCATCGACAGCGCGACGTCACCCGTGCCGGGCGGCATGTCGACCACGAGGAAGTCCGGCTCGCCCCAGTGCACGTCGGTGAGGAACTGCTCGAGGGCCTTGTGCAGCATCGGGCCCCGCCACACGACGGGCTGGTCCTCGCGCGCGAAGAACCCCATCGAGATGAGGGTGACGCCGTTCGCCTCCGGCGGCACGATCATGTCGTCGATGACCGTGGGGGGCCGGTCGATGCCGAGCATGCGCGGCATCGAGAAGCCCCACACGTCGGCGTCGACGGCGGCGACGCGATGGCCGCGCTGCGCCAGCGCGACCGCGAGGTTGGTGGTGACGGACGACTTGCCGACGCCGCCCTTCCCCGACGCGATCGCGAGCACCCGCGTGCGCGAGTCGGTGAACGGGTTGACCCGGGCGGCCGGCGCGCCGGCGTGGTCGTGCCCGGCGTGGGGGTGCGCGTGGGCCTGCTCGGACCGCAGCCGCTGGGCGAGCGCCTGGCGCTCCCCGTCGGTCATCACCGTGAGGTCGACGTCGACGCCACCGACCCCCGGGAGCGCGCCCACGGCCTCCGTGACGCGGCGGGTGATCTCGGTGCGCAGCGGGCAGCCGGCGACCGTGAGGGCGACGGTGACCGCGACGCGGTCGCCCTCGACGCGCACCCCCCGGACCATGTCGAGGTCGACGATCGACCGGTGCAGCTCCGGGTCCTCGACGGGGCGGAGGGCTTCGAGGACGTCGTGCTCGGAGGGCATGCGGGGCTCCCGGAGGATTTCCACTACGTACGTAGGTAGAATACCGGCGTGGCCGCGGGAGCACTCACCCCGGACGAGTTCGCGGCAGCCGTCGCGTCCGTGACGTCCGCCTTCGGGGACCCGACGCGGCGCGACATCTACCTCTTCGTGCGGGCCCGGCCCGACGGCGCGAAGGCCGCCGAGGTGGCGGAGCGCTTCGACCTGCACCCCAACGTCGCCCGGCACCACCTGGAGAAGCTGGCGGCGGGCGGGTACGTGGAGGTCGAGCTCGCGCGCCACGAGTCCGCGGGGCGCCCGTCGAAGCGCTACCGGGCGACCGCCCGCGACACGCAGCTCGCGTTCCCGCCGCGGCGCGACGACCTGCTCGGCGTGCTCCTCGCCCGCGCGCTCGACCGGCTCCCCGTCGAGGAGGCCCGCCGGCTCGCCGAGTCCGTCGGCTACGAGTACGGCCTCGCGCTCGCGGCCCGCATGGAGCCGGGCGAGGGCCACCGTTCGGTGAAGGCGGCGCTCGCGACGGTCGCCGACGCGCTGACCGCGCACGGTTACGCGGCGCACGCCGAGGCGCGCGGCACGTCGCTGACGCTCGTGGCGGAGCACTGCCCGTTCGGCGAGGCGGCCGCGAAGTACCCGCACGTGCTGTGCGCGGTCGACACCGGGATGGTCAAGGGCATGCTCGCCGGCCTCTACGGCGAGACGCAGCCGACCATCGAGGAGAGCCGCCCCGGCGGCGACGCCCACTGCGTGACGCGCGTCTGATCCCCGAGCGCCGGCCGTGACGCGCGCCTACCTCGATCACGCCTCCTCGTCGCCGGTCCGGCCCGAGGTCGTCGAGGCGATGCTGCCGTACCTGCGCGAGCACGCCGCCGACCCCGGACGCCTCCACGCGGAGGGCCGGCGGGCCCGGGTGGCGCTGGAGGCGGCGCGCGAACAGGTCGCGTCGTTCCTCGACGCGCGCCCGCGTGAGGTCGTCTTCACGTCGTCGGGCACCGAGGCCGTGAACGCGGCCGTGTGGGGCGCCCTCGGGAAGGCGGGGGGCAGCGGGCACGTCGTGACGACGGCGGTCGAGCACTCCGCGGTGCGGGACGCGATCGACCGGGCGCGCGTGGAGTGCACCGTGGTCGGGGTCGACGGCTGCGGGCGGTTCTCCGCAGACGAGGTCGTGGCGGCGGTGCGCGACGACACCGTGCTCGTGTCGGTGCAGCTCGCCAACCACGAGGTCGGCACGCTCCAGCCCGCGGGGGAGGTCGGCGCCCGGTTGCGCGAAGCCGGGGCGGCGGCCCTGGTGCACGTCGACGCGTGCGCCGCGATCGGGCACGCTCCGGTGTCGTTCGCGGCCCTCGGGGCCGACCTGTGCTCGGTGACGGCCCACAAGTGGGGCGGGCCGAAGGGCGCGGCCGCGCTGCTCGTGCGCCGGGGGCTGCGGATCCCGCCGCTGCTCGTCGGCGGCGCGCAGGAGCGGGCGCGCCGCGGCGGCGTCGAGGACGTGCCCGCGTGGGTGGGCTTCGGCGCGGCGTGCACCGCGATCGACCTGGCGGCCGAGGCACGCGCGCAGCGCCGCCTGATCGAGCTCGCCGCCGGGGTCGTGACGGCCGTGCCGGGCGTGCGGCGCTACGGCGACCCGTCGGCGGAGGGGTCGCTGCCGAACCTCCTGTGCCTCGGGGTGGAGGGCGTGGAGGCCGAGCCGATCCTCCTCGCGCTCGACCAGCACGGGGTCGCCGTGCACTCCGGGTCGTCGTGCTCGTCCGAGACGCTCGAGCCGTCGCCGGTGCTCGCGGCGATGGGCGCCGACGCCGACCACTCGCTGCGGGTCTCGGTGGGATGGTCCTCGACGGCGGCGGACGTCGAACGCTTCGTGACCGCGCTCCCCGGGATCGTGGAGCGCCTGCGCGCGCTGCGCGGCGCGTGAGCGCGGCGGTCAGCGCCGCGACCATGCGTCGGGGTCGCGTGTGCGGGAGGTGACGGCACTCGGCAGCCGCCCCGACGCGAGGTCGGCGAGCGTCACGTGCTCGAGCACGCCGCGCAGGCTCGCCCGCAGCGCGACCCACACCTCCGGCAGGTTCCGTGCGGCGCCGCCGTAGGAGAGGTCCTGTGGTTGCACACCCTGCACGGCGGCGAGCGGCCCCTCGACCGCGCGCAGCACGTCGGCGACCGTGACCTCCTTCGCCGGGCGCGCGAGCTGGTAGCCGCCCTCGGCACCGCGGCGCGTCCGTACGATGCCCGCGCGACGCAGCTCGGTGAGGATGTTCTCGAGGAAGTTCTGCGGAATGCCCTGCGCCCTCGCGAGCACCTCGCCCTTCACGTGCTTCCCGGCCGGCTGCGCGGCCGCGAGCTCGGCCGCCGCGCGCACCGCGTAGTCCGCCTTCGCCGTGATCCGCACGGGCCCATTCTCGCGGGATCCGCGCGCGGGTGCGTCAGTCCCGGTCGCGCTCCTCGACGACGACCGACCGCATCACGTCGCCGGGCTCGATCGCCTGCGCCACGTCGATGCCCTCGACCACGTAGCCGAAGAGGTTGTAGTCGGGTGCGAGCTTGCGGCGGCAGTCGTCGATGCAGATGAAGAACTGCGACCCGTTCGTGTCGGGCCCGGCATTGGCCATCGCGACGGCGCCGAGCGTGTACTCGCCGCGCACCGGCTCGTCCGCGAACCGGTAGCCGGGGCCGCCCCGGCCGGTCCCGTCCGGGCAGCCGCCCTGGATGACGAACTCGGGGACGACACGGTGGAACGTCAGGCCGTCGTAGTACCCGTCGCGCGCGAGCCCGACGAAGTTGTTGACGGTGTTCGGCGCGAGCTGCGGGTCGAGGTCCATCACGATCGCGCCGCGGTCGGTCGTGATCGTCGTGCGGTAGCGCTTCGACGGGTCGGTCTGGGGGGCGGGAGGTGTCGGCACCGGGCGCTCCTCGGGGGAACCGGGGTCAGGGCGAGGTGGTCACGCTACCGCCCGCGCCCCCCGACGCCGCGACGGCCCGCTCCAGCGCGCCGAGCACGACGGCGCGCATCGGGTGGTCGGACGGCGCGAGGGCGAGGAACCGCTGGAGGTCCCCGACCGCGGCGGCCGGGTCGCCGAGCACGTCGAGCCGCACGAGGCCGCGGAACACGTAGGCGTCCTCGTACTCGCCGTCGAGCGCGAGCGCGCGGTCGAACCAGCCGAGCGCCTCCTCGACCAGCGCCTCGCGCTGCGGGCCCGCCTCCGAGCCCCGGGCCGCGAGCGCGGTGATCCAGCCGATGTAGGTCGGTGGCTCCGGCTGCGACGGGTCGATGCGCCGGGCGGCGTCGTACTGCGCGAGCGCCTCGGGAGGGTCCTCGCCCAGCAGGGCGCGCGCGTAGGCGATCCGGGCGCGGTAGTCGTCGGGCGCCGCCTCCGCCGCCCCGCGCAACGCGTCGAGGTCGTCGCCGGCCGCCGCCTGCGAGTTGCCGGTGATCGTCCCGCCGGGTGCCCTCGTCCCGACCGCGCGGGTGAGCGCGAGCGCGCCGCCGAGCGCGAACGCGGCGACGACGGCCACGGCGGTGAGCCGTGCCCACCACGGCGCGCGCGGACGCGGCGGGTCGAGCGGGCCCGGCCCGTCGCGGTCGGCGCCGCCGTCGAGCGCGCGGATCGCGGCCGCCGCCCGCGCGGTGTAGTCGTCGTGCAGCAGCCGGTAGGTGTCCTCGTCGACGTTCCCGGCCGCGTACTCCGCCTCGAGGTCGTCGAGCGACCGCAACAGGAAGTCCCGCTCCGCCTCGAGCGCGTCACGGTCGAGCGCCGTCACGGGCGTCCCTCCCGGGCGCGCGCGACCAGTGCCTCGTCCTCCGGCGCGGCGTGCAGGCGCGGCGTGCGGCTCCAGCGTACGAGCGCGGCCACCAGGGCGGCGCCGCCGGCGACGAGGGCCACGACGGGCAGGCCCCACGCGAGCAGCGCGACCCCGCCGTCGTCGGGCCTGAGCTTGACCCGCTCGCCGTAGAGACGGACGTACGCGGCGACGATCTCGTCGTCCGACTGCCCGGCGTGCATGCGCTCGCGCATGTCCTCGCGCATCGCACGCGCCTCGGGGGCGTTGCTCTCGGCGAGCGACTCCCCGGTGCACACGGGGCACGCGAGCTCGCGCTCCAGCCGCCCGGCACGGGCCTCGACCGAGCCGGACGGCTGCGAGCGCGCCACCAGCACCACGACCGCGCCCGCGACGAGCACCGCGAGTGCCAACCACGGCGCCCACCGGCGGGTCATGTGCGGCCCCGCGCCTCGTCGAGCATCAGCTCGAGGTCGCTGACGCTCACCTCGCCGCGCCGCTCGGCCGCGACGACGCCGTCGGGCCCGATCACGAAGGTCTCGGGCTGTCCGGTGACCCCGAACGCGAGCGCGGCGCGGCTGCGGGGGTCCATCGCGACCTCCCAGGCGATGCCCTCCTCCTCGACGTGCTCGCGCACGGCGCGCTCGGTGTCGTCGCGCACGATCCCGATCATCACGACGTCGTCGTCGCCGGCGTGCCGCGCGTGGAACTCGGCGAGCGCCGGCGCCTCGCGGAGGCACGGGATGCACCACGTGTTCCAGAAGTTCACGACCACCGTCCTGCCCCGCAGCCCTTCGGACGACAGCACCGTGCCGTCGAGCGTCTCGACCTCGAAGCGCGGCGACTCGCCGACGATTCCGCCGGTGACGGTCGGGCCGCCGTCGTCCATGCCGAGCGCCAGCACGATCCCGGCCGCGGCGAGCACCACGGCGACGGCCACGGCCGCGGCGCGGATCCGTGTCGCGGTCACGTCGGCACCTCGACGAGCGCACGGTCCGGCTCGGCATCCCGCGCGGGCCGCCCGGCGGGCGCACGCCGGCTCGACCGCCGGCGCGCGCCGGGCAGCAGCGCCACCGCGGTGCCGAGCGCCATCAGCGCGCCGCCGACCCAGAGCCACACGACCATCGGGTTGACCTCGACGCCGAGCGTGACCGCGCCGCCCTCGTCGGGCGACGACACGAGCGTGAGGTAGACGTCCTCGAGCAGCCCCGTGCGGACCGACGGCGTCCCGATCGCGGCGCGCGTGTTGGGGAAGGTCGACAGGGCGGGCGCGTAGGTGCCCAGGTCGTCGTCACCCCGTGCGATCGCGACCCGCGCCTTCACGGTCGCCTTCTGGCCGGTCGCCTCGCGCTCCGTCCCGAGGTAGGTGAGGGTGTAGCCGCGCACCTCCGCCGACTCCCCCACCCCGAGCCGCAGCTCGCGCTCGGTGACGTAGCCCGACGACGCGGCGATCGCGACCGCGGCGACGATCACCCCGACGTGGACCGTGAGCCCGCCGTAGAGCCGGGGGTTCGCCCGCACCATGCGCCCGAACGCCACGGGCGGCGACTCCGCGTGCGCGCGCCGACGGGTCCGCACCCCGACCACCACCGAGCGGCCGATGCTCGCGAGGGCGAAGGCCGCCAGCGCGAAGGTGACGACCTGGGCGACCCCGCGTGCGCCGGCGGCCACGGCGGCGACGAGGGTGAGGCCGCCGGCCCACGCCGGCACCAGCAACCGCCGGCGGAGGACCTCGCCGCTGGCCGCCCGCCACGGGAGCTGCGGCCCGACCGCCATCAGGAACAGCAGCGCGATGCCGATCGGCGTGCCCATCCGCTCGAAGTACGGCTCGCCGACCGAGAGCTGGCGGTCGTCGAGCGCCTCGGCGAGCAGCGGGAACACGGTGCCCGTGAGCACGACGAGCGCGAACCCGCCGAACAGCAGGTTGTTCAGGAGGAACGCGGCCTCGCGCGAGACGGGCGAGTCGATGCGCGCCGGGGTGCGCAGCCGGTCGGCCCGCCACGCGACGAGCGCGACGCTGCCGAACGCGGCGACGCCGAGGAACGCGAGCAGCCACGGACCGATGTCGGACTGCGAGAACGCGTGCACCGAGGTGACGACGCCCGAGCGGGTCAGGAAGGTGCCGAGGATCGTGAGGCAGAACGTCGCGAGGACGAGCGACAGGTTCCAGACGCGCAGCATCCCGCGCCGCTCCTGCACCATCACGGAGTGGATGAACGCGGTGCCGGTGAGCCAGGGCAGCAGCGACGCGTTCTCGACGGGATCCCAGCCCCAGTAGCCGCCCCACCCGAGCACCTCGTACGACCACCACATGCCGAGCACGATCCCGACGGTGAGGAAGCCCCAGGCGACGACGGTCGTGCGGCGTACGTCGGCGAGCCATCCCTCGCCGAACCGCCCGGTGACCAGCGCGGCGACCGCGAACGAGAACGGGACGGTGAAGCCGACGTACCCGAGGTAGAGCGCGGGCGGGTGGAACGCGACGAGCGGGTGGTTCTGCAACAGCGCGTTCGGCCCGCGGCCGTCGCCGGGCACCGCGCCCGCCACCTCGCGGAACGGGTTGGCCGGCCCGAGCGTCAGCACGAAGAAGAACAGCGTGACGCCCAGCGCGACGATCGTCGCCCACGCGACGAGCGGGTCACCGGCCCGGTCGCGGAACCTCCAGGTCGTGAACGCGACGTACCCGGTCAGCGCGAGGATCCACAGCAGGATCGAGCCCTCGAGGGCGGCCCACGCCGCGGTGAAGGTGTAGAGACCCGGCGTGGCACGTGCGACGTTCTCGGCGACGTACTCGATCGAGAAGTCGCGCGCGAACAGCGCCCACTCCATGACGGCGAAGGCGGCGACGGCGGCCGCGAGCGTGACGTACGCGCACCGGCGCCCGAAGCGCACCAGAGGGGGCCGGCCCGTGTGGAGGCCGAAGCCGATCGAGCTGATCCCGTAGAACGCGGCCGCGGCACCGATCGCGAGCGCCGAGTAGCCGGCCGCTGCCCTCACCGCACGCCCTCCGGCTCCTCGGGGCACTCCTGCGCGGCGGTGTCCGAAGGCGGCTCGTACTCGTTGCCGTGCTTGATGAGCAGCTCGTCCGAGACGAACGTGGTGCCCTCCCAGTTGCCCTCCACGACCACCGGCGCGCAGTCGGTGAACAGGTCGGGCGGGCTGCCCGAGAAGGCGACGTCGGCGACGACGCCGCCCTCGGTGAGCTGGAAGCGGATGTCGCGGCCGTCGTCGCCGGTCTCGCGGATCGATCCGGGGACGACCGACCCGCCCATGCGGAACGCCCGCGACCCCTGCTCGTCGCGCTTGGCCACCGCCTCCGAGACCGGCTCGAGGAACACCGTGTTGTCGGCCATGAGCCGGATCATCACGACCACGGCGACGAGGCAGGCGACCGCGACGGCGACGTAGCGCGCCCGCGGCCTCCTAGCCATCGGCCTCGTCGCGCAACGACCGCTCGGCCCGCCGGATCCGTACGCGCAGCCACACGACGTAGGCCGCGACGACGCCTGCGGTGAGCCCGTACCCGGCGGCGACGTAGCCCCAGTTGTCGTCCATCAGCGGCAACCCCTCACGCCGGCACCACCTCGGCCCGCCGCCGTTCCTCGATCGCACGCTGCAGCTCGCGCTCCTCGCGGCCCTCGTCCAGTTCCGCGAGCCGCAGCCGCGTCCGTACCAGCGTCGCGTACAGGAGGGTGAACGCCAGCACCGAGAAGACGAGCGTGAACGGCATCCAGAACCCCTCCATCCGCACGTCGAGGTCCGGGTTGAAGACGGTCGCGTCCTGGTGGAGCGTCTCCCACCACGTCACCGAGAAGTGCACGACGGGCACGTCGGCGAACGCGATCAGGGCCGCGATCGCGCACCGCTTGCCGCGCTCGTCGGCGGTCGCACCGGTGCGGCGCAGCGCGAGGTACCCGACGTAGAGGAAGAAGAGCACCAGCGTCGTGGTGAGCCGGGCGTCCCACTCCCACCAGGTCCCCCAGATCGGCCGGCCCCACAGGGAGCCCAGCGCGAGGGTGAGGCCGGTGAACACGACGCCGACCTCGGCCGACGACCCGGCGAGCAGGTCCCAGTGCGGCGCGCGGGTGCGGGGCCACAGCCACAGCACCGAGGCGACGGCGGTGACGAAGAACGCGAGGTACGCGAGCCACGCGGTGGGGACGTGGACGTACATCAGGCGCTGGGCGTCACCCTGCACGGCGTCGGGGGGCACGACCACCAGCGCGAGCACGGCGAGCACCGCGAGGCTCACACCGGAGGCGACGCCGAGGAGCTTGCCGGTCACGACTCCTCCAGGAGGGGGCCGAAGACGGCGACACCGGCCGCGACGGCCAGCGCCGAGAACACCACGAGGAGCTGCACCCACGGCCAGCCGTCGCCCGGGACGCCGTCGAGCGCCGCCTCGAACGCGCGCGTGGCGCCCAGCATCACGGGTGTGACCGCGGGCAGCACCAGCAGCGGTACGAGCGTGTCGCGCGCGCGCAGGCCCGAGGACAGCACGCCGTAGACGGTACCGGTGGCCGCCAGCCCGGCGGTCGCGGCCAGGGCCGCGCACGCGAGCAACAGGACCCCGCGCGGTTCCACGTCGTAGAGCACGACCACCCCGGCCCCCAGCGCGGCCTCGAGCACGAGGAGCTCGACCGCGATCGCCGCGGCCTTGCCGAGGAACACCGCACCCGGGTCGATGCCGGAGAGCCGCAGCCCGTCGCGCGCCCGGTTCGCGTCCTCGACCGCGAACGACCGCGTGACCGCGAGCAACGCCGCGAGCAGGACCGCGGCCCAGAACAGCCCCGGGGCGACGCGCGACAGCAGGCCGCGGTCGGGGTCGAGCGCGAACGCGAACAGCACGAGCACGACCCCGCCGAACGGCAGGATCTGCTGCAGCGCGACGCGCGAGCGCAACTCGATGCGCAGGTCCTTGCCCATCACGAGAGCGGACTCGCGCAGCAGCGTCACCGGGCGACCTCGACACCCGCGGCGGCGCGCGGCCGCTCGACGACGCGGCCGCCCGTCACCTGCACCTCGCGGGTCGCGTACCGGCGCACCAACTCGGCCTCGTGGGAGGCGACCAGCACGGTGCGGCCCTCGGCGGGCGCCCCCGCGAGCACGCCGTCGACGACGCGGCGGCCCGCGTCGTCGAGCCCGGCGTGGGGTTCGTCGAGCAGCAGCAGCCGCGCGTCGCGGGCGAGCGCGACGGCGAGCGACAGGCGCCGGCGCTGCCCCTGCGAGAGGCGGCCGTGCGCGACCGCCGCGAGCCGCCCGAGCCCGACCCGCTCGAGGGCGTCGCCGGCCGCCGACGCGGGCCGGCCCGCGGCGAGCGCGGCGAACCGCAGGTTCTCGGCGACCGTCAGGTCGTCGTAGCAGAAGGTCTCGTGCCCGACGAACGCGACCGCGCGCCGCACGGCCCGCCGGTCGGCGCGCAGGTCGTGCCCGAGCACCTCCGCGGTGCCCGAACGCAGTGGTGCGAGGCCGGCGCAGACCCGCAGCAGCGTCGTCTTCCCGGCCCCGTTCGCCCCGGTGACGAGGACGACCTCCCCGGCGAACACGTCGAGGTCCGCGCCGGCGAGCGCCGGGAACCGGCCGAGCAGGCAGACCGCACTGCGGAGGTGGACGACGCGCACGGGCGACGGTTCGGGGCGCACTGGGGGCCTTTCGGGACCCGGGAGCCGTACGCGGGAAGTGTACGGACCACCCCCGCCGACCAGCGAACCGTCACCGCGCGTGATCGCCGCGCGCGCACCGGTATCCTCGCCGCGTGCGGCGCGCCATCTCCGCGACCGGGCACGTCCTCATCACCGTCGGCCTGCTCCTGCTCCTGTTCGTCGCCTACCAGCTCTGGGGCACGGGCGTCTGGGAGGCCCGGGCCCAGGACGCCCTCGAGGAGGACTTCCGCGCGGCGCAGCGCGAGTTCGCCGAGCGGACGCCCGACGACCCGGTGGTCGGGCCCGGCCAACCCGCGTCGTCCACCACGACGACCCTCGCCCCGCTGCCGCCGCTCGTGCCGGGCGAGGTCATGGGGGCGATCCGGATCCCGAAGATCGGCGTCGAGCGCTACGTGGTCGAGGGGGTCGGCCGCGAGGACCTGAAGAAGGGACCGGGCCACTACCCGGGCACCCCCCTGCCCGGCCAGGTCGGCAACGCCGCGATCGCCGGCCACCGCACCACCTACGGCGCGCCCTTCTTCGACCTGGACCGGCTCGAGCCCGGCGACGAGATCTTCGCCTCCACCGTGCGCGGCGAGTACCGCTACGAGGTGTACCAGAAGCTCGTCGTCGCCCCGACCGACGTGTGGGTCGTCGACAACACGCCGGACGCGCAGCTCACGCTCACGACCTGCAACCCCAAGTACTCCGCGCGGGAGCGGCTCGTGGTCAAGGCCCGTCTGGTGCCCGACGCGTCGGACGCCCCGGTCGAGGTGCCGCCCTCGAGCGTCCCGGCCGAACGCCCCGGCCTCGACTCCCTCGCGGAGGGCCTCGACGGCGCGCGCCAGTCGCTGGGGCCGGCCTACGGGTGGGGTGCGCTCGCCACCCTCGTCGGGCTCGTCTGGTGGTGGTGCTTCCGCCGCTGGCGGCACCCGCTCACCTGGGTGGCCGGCGTCGTGCCGTTCCTCGCCGTGTTGTTCGTCTTCTACGTCTACCTCGAGCGCGTGCTGCCGGCCGGCTACTAGGACCGTCCCGTGCCCGTCTCGCTCCCGGACATCCGCGCCGCGGCGACGCGGATCGCGCCGCACGTGCACCACACCCCCGTCATGACCTGCGCGTCCCTCGACGCTTGGCTGGGCGCCCGGGCGTTCATGAAGTGCGAGCACCTCCAGCGCACCGGTTCGTTCAAGTACCGCGGCGCGACCAACGCGGTGCGCGCCCTGGGCGACGAGGAGGCGGCACGCGGCGTCGCCGCCCATTCGTCGGGCAACCACGCGGCGGCGCTCGCGTGCGCGGCGCGCGTGCGTGGCATCCCCGCGTACGTGGTGGTGCCGGACGGCGCGCCCGCGGTGAAGCGCGCGGCGGTCGCCCGCTACGGCGCCCGCATCACGACCTGCGAGAACACCCTCGCGGCGCGCGAGGCCGCGCTCGCCGGGGTCGTCGCGGCGACCGGGGCCGTCGAGATCCACCCCTACGACGACGACCGCGTCGTCGCCGGAGCCGGGACGGCGGCGCTGGAGCTGTGCGAGGCGGTGCCCGGCCTCGACGCCGTGGTCGCGCCGGTCGGGGGCGGCGGGCTGCTGTCGGGCACGTCGGTCGCGGTGCACGGGCTGCACCCCGAGGTGCGGGTCATCGGCGCCGAGCCGGCCCGGGCCGACGACGCCGCGCGGTCGCTCGCGGCGGGTGTCCTGCAGCCGCCCGGACCGCCCGCGACGGTGGCGGACGGGCTCCGCACCGGGCTGAGCGAGCGCACGTTCGCGATCCTGCGCGAGCACGTGGAGCGCATCGTCACCGTCACCGAGGACGAGATCGCCGAGGCGATGCGCACGGTGTGGGAACGCACGAAGCAGGTGATCGAGCCGTCGGCCGCGGTGGCCTTCGCCGCCGTGCGGCGCGCCGGGCTCGGCGGGGCGCGCGTCGGCATCGTCGTGTCCGGCGGCAACGTGGACCTCGGGGCCGCGGCGTCGCTGCTCGCCGGCTGACCCGTCACCCCAGCTCGGCGGCGACCTCCCGCACGGCGGACGCGAGGTCGTCGGGCAGCGCGCCGACGCGGTCGAGCTCGTCCGCGAAGCGCGTGCGTTCGACGTCGGGGGCGGGGACCGCGCGCGGCATCCAGCACGAGTGCAACACGAACGGCACCGTGTGGCGGGGGGACGCGAGCGTCGCGACCGGCCCGGCGCCGACGTCGGCGGCGTCGAACACCTCGACGCGGAACCCCGAGTCGTTCAGCACGGGGCACACGACCCAGCCGACGCGGCCGCCGGGACGCTCGCCGGCGTGCCGGCTGCGCCCGTCGCCGCCGGGGTCCTTCGGGACGAAGATCGGCGAGGTCGGGAAGTCCTCGAGCGCGAACTCCCACTCCGAGAGGGTGTCGAGGCCGTCCCACGAGTGGGTCGCGAGGCGCGAGGGCGACTCGTCGAGCTCGAGCAGCGCGGGGTCGATGCGGTCCCGGTAGAGGTCGATCATCCGTTGCACGACCGCCTCGGGCCGGAAGCCGTGGTAGACGGTGTGCACCGCCTCGGGGCGCTCCCATCCCTCGGCGCTCCAGTCGAACGCCGAGAGCTGGCGGGTGTGGAAGTGCCCGTCGGGCGTGTAGAGGTGCGCCATCTCCTTCAGCTCGCCGGATTCCGGATCGAACCGCTGGACGGTGGTGCGGGTCGGGGTCATGGCGAACCCGTACAGGCCGGCGAGGCGGGGGTCGGTGGGCCGGCCCCGCGCGTCGACGTCCCCCGCGCGCTGGGCCATCGCGATGTCGGCGTTCTGCGTGTGCTCGAACAGCACCACCACGCCGTCGCGGTCGTCGTAGCGCGCGTAGTAGTGGTTCATCTCGGGCGCGAGCCGGTACACGCGGCAGGGGACCTCGTCGCCGGGGCGTGCCGCGTCGAGGTCGTCCTTGCGGATCAGGTAGACGGGCTCGTCGGGGTCGTTCGGGACGGTGCGGTCACCGCCCGCGAGCACCTGCGGCTCGACCTTGAAGGCGCAGTCGCCGACGACGAGCCACTCGCGCGTCTGGGTGATCGTGTGGACCGACTGCGGGAGGACCGCGCCCGCGACGGGCCAGCGCCGGACCGGGCCCTCGCCGTCCCAGCGCACGACGAAGAGCTGCCCGAAGTAGGTGTTCACGGTCCACAGGCAGTTGCGGTCGGGGTCCACGACCGGGTGCGCGGTCGACGTGATCATCGGCAGCACCGGGTGCTCGATCATCTCGACCCACTCGGATCGGTGCCCCACCTCGCCGAGGAACCGCAGGCTCACGGGATCGACCTCGACCGGGCGGCCGACGTCCCACGTGCACAGCAGCCGGTCGCCGAACGGCATCGGCGCGGTGTTCGCCGCGTTGGTGAACCCGAAGGGCGAGTGCACCCCGACCATCGTCGTGCGGAACACGTCGGGCCGCTTGTCCTGCAGGCGCGCGGACGGCGAGTCGATGAGCGCGTGGCGCCACGCGAACGTGCCGGGTGCCGCGCCGAACGTCCCCGGCTGCAGCGACAGCCGGTACACCATGCCCCGCCCGAAGAACGAGTGGGGCGGCCCGAGCGTGAGCGGGTGGGGTGCCGAGACGAACACCTCCCCCGTGAGGCCCTCGGGCCACGTCCCCTGCACGACCTCCAGGTCGCGCGCCTCGGGCTCCACCCGGGCCAGGATGGAACGCGGGATGCTCATCGCTTCTCCTCCCGGTCGGCCAGTCCGCTGATCACGGCGTCGACGACGGTGTCGGCGAGCCGGCGCTCGTACTCGGGCCCGAGGTCGATGCCGGCGAGGATCACGGTCGCCACCCCGTGCGCCGCGGACCAGATCGCCAGGCTCGCGAGCAGCGGGTCGCCGGCGCGGAGCCGGCCGGCCGCCATCGCCTCCTCGACCGCGGCGGCCGCGTGCTCGAACGCCTTCGTCGCGAGCGGCAGCTCCTGCGCGTTCGGTTGCGGTGACCACGCCGGCCGGTAGAGGAACATGACGCGGAACAGCGCGGGGTCCTCGAGCGCGTGGTCGACGTACGCGCGGGCGTGCGCCCGCACGCGTGCGAGCGGGTCGGGCTCGGTGGCGCCGATCGCGTCGAACCGCTCGATCAGGCGTGTGAACTCGAGCTCGGCGACCGCGCGCAACAGGTCGTCCTTGTCGTCGATGTGGGCGTACAGCGCGGGCGCGGTCACCCCCAGTCGGGCCGCGACCCGCCGGACCGAGCAGGCGTCGAGGCCCTCCGCCGCGACGAGGTCACGAGCCGCGGCGACGATCGCGGCGCGGGTGAGCGGGGGCCGGGGCGTCACGCCCCCAGGTTAACGCTGTTCACCACGCCGGGGCGGGCCCGGGCCCGGGGACGGCCCCGGGCGGCTCAGCGGCCCTTGAACTCGGGGGTGCGCTTCTCGGCGAACGCCGCCATCCCCTCCTGGAGGTCCTCGCTCGCGAAGGCGCGCGCCTCGAGCCTCGACACCTCCTCGCGGGCCCGCTTCGTCAGCCACGTCTGCTCGGCGACGAGGTTGAGCGCGCGCTTGTGGCCCTGCACGGTGAGGGGCGCGAACGCCGCGATGTCGCCCGCGATCCGCAGCGCCTCGCCGAGCACGTCGTCGTTGACCCGCTGCACGAGCCCGAGGCGCAGCGCCTCCTCGGCGTCGACCGTGCGGCCCGCGAGGAGGAAGTCGCGCGCCGCGCCCTGCCCGACGAGCACGGCGAGCCGCCAGACGTTGCGGGGGCTCAGCAGGATCCCGAGGCGGCCGCCGGGGATGCCCAGGCGCGCGCCGAGGGCCGCGACCCGCAGGTCGCACGCGACGGCGAGCTGCATGCCCGCGCCCACCGCGGGCCCGTTGATCGCGGCGATGACGGGCGCGGGGTACGCGACGATCGCGTCCAGGACCTGTTCGAACGCGGGCCGGAAGGTGTCGGTGCCGCCGTCGCTCCCCGCGAAGCGGGTCACGAGGTCGGCGCCGGAGCAGAACGCCGACCCGGCACCCGTGATGACCACGGCCCGCAGGTCGGGATGCGCGCCCAGGTGCGCGCGCAATTGGTCGCACAGCTCGGCGTTGAGCGCGTTGCGCCGTTCCTGGCGGTCGATCGTGGCGAGCCCGACCAGCCCGCGCAGCTCGAAGCGGATCACGACCGCTCAGGCCTCGTCGATGACGGCGATCAGGTCGCCTTCCTGCACGGTCTGTTCGGGCGCGACGTGGAGCTCGCGCACGACGCCCGGCACCTCGGTGACGACGGGGATCTCCATCTTCATCGATTCGAGGATGCAGATCTCGTCGCCCTCCGCGACCATCTGTCCCTCCTCCACCACGACCTGCCACACGTTCGCGGTGATCTCCGCCCGGATCTCGGCCATGGCCGCAGACTGTACGGCGGTCGCTCGCGCCGGCGCGGGACCGGCGCGGCGGGGCGTCGGCGCGAGGCCGCGGCCGGCACGGGTGGACCGGGCCCGGCGGTTCCCGATCCCGCGCCCGGCGCGCCCGTGCGCGGCCTCGTCAGACGGGGAGGACGCCGTGCTTGCGCGGCGGGCGGTCGACGCGCTTGTCCGCGCTGATCCGCAGGCCCCGCGCGATCGCCAGGCGGGTGTCGGCGGGGTCGATGACGTCGTCGAGCTGCGCGTGGCCGGCCGCGACGTAGGGGTCGATGTTGCGGCGGATCTCCTCCGCGAGCTCGAGTCGCTTCTGCGCGCGCGCGTCGTCGTCCTCGATCGCGGCGAGCGTCTTGCGGTGGATGATGTTCACCGCGCCGTCGGGCCCCATCACGGCGATCTCGGCCGTCGGCCAGGCGACGATGTAGTCGGCCTCGTACGCGAGGCCGTTCATGACGAAGTAGCCCGCCCCGTAGCTCTTGCGCATCACGACGCTGATCTTCGGCACGGTCGCCTCGCTGATCGCGAACAGCATCTTGGCGCCGTGCCGGATGATCCCCTGCTTCTCCACCGCGCTGCCGACGATGAATCCGGGAACATCGTGCAGGAACACGAGCGGGATGTTGAAGGCGTCGCACAGCCAGACGAACCGGGCGGCCTTGTCGGCGGCGTTCACGTCGAGCGCGCCGCCGAGCACCATCGGCTGGTTCGCGAGGACGCCGACCGGCTGCCCGCCGATGCGCACGAGGCCCGTGACGATGTTCCTGGCCCATTCGGGCTTGATCCAGAAGACCTCGTGGTCGTCCGCGACCGCTGCGACGACCTTGCGCACGTCGTAGGCCCGGCGCGGTGCGGTCGGCACGATCCCGTACAGCTCCTCGACCCGCCGGTCGACCGGGTCGGTGGTCGCCCGGACCGGCGGGCGCTCGCCGTTGTGCGCGGGGAAGAAGCCGAGGTACCGGCGCACGACGCGCAGGCACTCGGCGTCGTCGGCGACCTCGAGGTCGGCGACGCCGCTCACCCTGGTGTGCACGGCGGAGCCGCCCATCTCCTCCTCGGTGACGTCCTCGCCCACCGCGGCCTTCACGAGGTGGCGTCCGCCGAGCGCCATGGACGACGTGCCCTTGACCATGGGCACGAAGTCGGCGAGCGCCGGGATGTACGCGGTGCCCGCCGCGCAGTGCCCGAGCATCGCGGCGACCATCGGGACGACACCGCTCATCGCGACCTGCTCGCGGAACAGCGCGCCCGCGCCGGCGAACGACGAGCCGCTGGTGCTCTGGATGCGGGCGCCGGCGGAGTCGAGCAGCCACACCATCGGGATGCGCTGGCGCAGCGCGTGCGCGCGCATCCGGGCGATCTTGTCCTCGCCGACCTTGCCCATCGAGCCGGCCATCACGGTGAAGTCGTAGGCGGCGACGGCGACCGGACGGCCGTCGATCTCGCCGACCCCGGTGACCGCGCCGTCGGCGGCGAGGTAGCGGTCACCGAGGCCCGGGTCCATGTGGTCGGCGAGGAGGCCGTACTCGACCCAGGTGCCCGGGTCGAGCAGCAGGTCGAGGCGCTCGCGCACGGTCAGCTTGCCCAGCGAGTGCTGGCGCTCGACCAGCTCGGGACCCCCCATCCCGAGCGCACGGGCCTTGCGCTGCGCGAGGTCGCCGACGAGCGGACCCCACTCGTGCACGTCGCCGCCCTCCCGGCTGCGGGGCCCGGTCATCGTCCCCTCCAGCGCGGCGCGCGCTTCTCGGCGAACGCCGCGACCCCTTCGGCCGCGTCGTCGGTGAGCGTGGTCACGGTGAGCATCCCCTGCAGGTAGTCGAGCGCGGCGTCGGGGTCCATCTCGAGCGCCCGGTAGAAGGAGCCCCGGCCCCACGAGAGGATCAGCGGGCTCTTCGCCGCGAGGTCGCGGGCGAGGGCGTCGACCGTCGCGTCGAGCTCCGCGACGGTCGTGAGGCGCTGCACGATCCCCAACCGGTGCGCCTCGTGGGCGTCGACGCGCCGGCCCGTCATCATCAGGTCGAGGACCGTCTTGGGCGGCAGCGTCCGCAGCAAGGGGACCGTGATCATGTAGGGCCACAACCCGACGTCGATCTCGGGGGTACCGAACTGCGCGTCGTCGGATGCGACGATCATGTCGCACGCGCACGCGAGCCCGAATCCCCCGGCGAGCGCGTACCCGCGCACCCGCGCGACGATCGGCTTGCCGAGCCCCCACATGTCGCGGAACAGGTCCGCGAGGAGCCCCCGGCCGCGATGCGCCTCCGCCGCGCCGGCGTTCTGCGCGATGCCACCGAGGTCCGCTCCCGCGCAGAACGCCTTGTCGCCCGCCCCCGTGAGCACGACGACGCGGACGCCGTCGTCGGTGCGCGAGCGCGCCATCGCGTCGCGCAGCCCCGCCATCACCCCGTACGACATGGCGTTGCGTCGCTCCGGCCGGTTGATCGTGACGCGCGCCACGCCGTCACTGACCTCGTACAGCACCTCGTCCATCGCGCGGATCGTAGAGCCCGGATCGGGTGCCCCACCCGTGGCACGCCGCGATGCGCGCCCGGCGGCGACGGCGGCGGATACCGTGGCGCGCGACATGCTGGCCCTGGGGCTCGCGCTCGCCGTCTCGATGCTCATCCCGCTCGTCACCGGCGGCTCCTACTCGCGCCTCGTGATGACGAACTTCCGGGCGCCCGGCCTGCTCTACGCCGGGCTGGGCATCCAGCTCGCGTTGGAGTACCTGCCGATCCCCGAGTCGCGCTGGCACGACGTCGGCTTCGGCCTCCTCGTGGCGTCGTACGTGCTGATCCTCGGGTTCTGTGCGGGCAACCTGATCCTGCGCGGCATGGCGATCGTCATGATCGGCGTGGCCTGCAACGCGCTCGTCATCACCCTCAACCAGGGGATGCCGGTCGAAGACGCGGGCCGGCGCGCCGGCGAGTCGTGGATCGAGCCGACGATCAAGCACCACCTCGCCGACGACGACACGCGGCTGCTGTTCCTCGGCGACATCATCGTCGTACCCGAACCGTTCGGCGTCGTGATCAGCTTCGGCGACCTGATCCTCGCCGTCGGCCTGTGCGACCTCACCTACTGGGCGAGCCGCCGGCCCCGCCGCGCCACGGCCACCGCGCGCGTGGGTGCGGACCTCCCCGGATGGCCGGGTGCGGCGGCCCGGGAAGGGCGAGGCGCGGCGGCCCGGGAAGGGCGGGGCGCGGCGGTCGGGCCGGCCCGCCGGGCGGCCCTCGACCTCGACCCGTACGTCGGCGGCGCGGCGCGTGGTCCGACGCCGCCGGCCGCGCCGCACGCGTAGCTACGACCCGGCGGAACGGCTCACGACCCGTTCCAGCGCGGCGAGCACCCGCCGCTCGTACGCGAATCCCGGCGCGCTCCGCAACGCCTCGATCGCGTCGAGCCACGGCGTGCCGCCCGACGCGGTCAGGTCGTCGAAGTCGCTGGCGACGCGCAGCACCTGGACGGCGAGCCGCCGGCGCGGTTCGTCGGCCTCGCCCGAGACGATGTCGCCCGCGGCGGCGAGCGGGCGGATCTCGCGCAGCATGCGCCCCGTGACGCCCGCGACCTCCTGCGGGTCGGGCCGCCCGGAGACCTCGGGGTCGTCGAGGGTCACCTGGCCGAGGTGGTGGAGGAGCGCGGCCATCTCCAGGTCCTCGATCTCCTTGCGGGGCAGCCCGAGCTCCTCGCCGAGCCGGACGACGAGCGACGCGACCCGCTGGGCGTGGCCCGGGATCACCAGCCCGCCGAACTCGGGCGCCATGGCGAGCGACTCGATCGTCTGCCGGTACGCGCGGGTCGCCGCGTCGAGCCGCTCGAACGCGTACCACGCGGCGAGCAGCGGTGTGGAGAACAGCAGCGGCCCCCAGATGCCCACGTCGCCGCGGCCGTCGACCCCGCGCAGGCCGATCGCCATCAGCATCCCCGAGGACGCGACCGCGAGCCAGGCGAGACGGCCCCGCGGGGTCCACGAGTGCCCCAGGCGCAGGACGGCGCGCGCCACGAGGTCGACGGCGAGCTGCGCGAGCGCGACGGCGCCCAGCGTCGCCAGGGTCGCCGCGACGGTCTCCCGGCCGTCGAGGAGCTGCTGCATCCCCCGGTACGCGCCGAGGGTCGCCGCGGCGACCGCGACGCGCGCGACGAGCATCTCGGCCGTGAACCGGTCACGCGCGCCCGTGCGGAGCACGAAGACGGTCAGCTCGGCGGCGAGCACGGTGATGACGTACTCGTTCGGTTCGAACGAGGCGGCGAGCACGATCATCACGGCGAACGACAGCGGCACGGCGCTGCCGTCCTCGAGCCGCAGCACGAGCAGCTCGCCGACGACGATCCCGGCCGCGAGGAGCGCGAGCTCCCCCGCCGTCACGCTGCCGGCAAGGTGCGCGACCGAGGCCCCGGCCAGTCCGAGCACGCCGGCGACCGCGACGAGGGCGCGCCGGCTCATGGCCGGTCAGGCCTCGCTGGTGAGGAGGTCCCCGAGACCGGCGGATCCCACGCCCGCCTCGGGGGCGTCCTCGAACTCCTGATGCTCCTCGTACCCTGCACCGTGCCGCTCGCCCCGCCGTTCGATCGCTCGGATCAGAGCTTCGACACAATCAGGGTGGAACTGGACACCCGCCTTGTCGCGCAGCTCCTGGAAGGCGACCTCCTGCGGGAGGGCCTTCCGGTACGCACGGGTTGAGGTCATGGCGTCGTAGGCGTCGGCGATCATCACGATGTAGGGCTCGATCGGCCGCTTCGGGTCGTCGGGCACGAACCGCGTGTTGTCGCTGTGCGCCGCGCCCGCGATCGGCGCCAGGAACTCGATGTTGCTGAGCATCTGCACCGACACCTGCTCGTGGATGCGGATGCGCCGGAACTCGTCCTCGGTCAGCTTGCCGGGCTTGTTGAGCAGGTGGTTCGGCACGACGAGCTTGCCGATGTCGTGCATCAGCGCCGCGAACCGCAGGCGCTCCATCCGCGCCGGGCCGAAGTGCATCTCCTCGCCGATGTACTGCGCGTACTTGGCGACCCGCTCCGAGTGCCCCGACGTGTAGCGGTCCTTCTTCTCGAGCGCCTGGATCAGCATCTTCACGGTCTCGTCGTGCGCCTCCTTCACCCGCAGGTAGGAAGCGAACATCTCGCGAGCGATCAGGATCGGGACGACGATGAGCAGCATCACCCCCGCCCCCAGCTCGAGGTAGAGCCGCCCGATGAAGAAGCCGAGCACTGCGAAGGGCACTTGCTGAACGAGACTCGGAGCAGTGGCGCGGAAGAGGTCACTGAACCGGCCACGTGCCGTCATGTGGGAGACCCCGAGGAAGACGAGCGCGTAGGAGCCCGTGTACGCGATCGCGGAAGTCACGGAGGATGCGAGGAAACCCGGAACCTCGGCACCGACCCACGAAACCATCGCTCCATAGGTGAGTGCAGCAATCCCGATGGATAGAGCCCCGGTGGCACCGTTGAGGAGGACGAGGTCCCACCGGCGTTGCTTCAACGAATCAGGATCTGGGCCACTCGCCACACCGACAAGGCCCGGTCCGATCAGGGCACCCGATGGGTGAAGGCCAACCACTGCAGCGCTTCCGATCAGAACGGCCGTGCTTGCCGAAGCACTCTCGGTCACACGCACGTCGCGATACTCACTGAAGAGCATCAGAGCGGCGAACAGACCGACCGCAGGCCACGACGGCGCTCCCTGGGCGAGGGAGCAGACGACGGCCAAGACGCCGACGGTCACGCCAAGGGTGACCGCAGCAGCTCGGAGGGAAACGGTACGTCTGCTCACAAGCTGTGTCTCGGCTCGTTCGGTTCCCGAGGAAAGGGGCGGCAAGGCCACGGGCCAGAATTTGCGGGCTACTTGAAGCGAAGCCCGGCACCACCGGCGAGCAGCACCGAAACGAGGCTCGTCGCCAGCAGGGCGAGCCGGACAGTGACCTTCTTCACAGTGAATTCCCCCTAGCACGCTCCTCCGTCGCCGGCGCTACGGGCGACGTGGTGATCCGCTCCGCTGAGGGTTTCGTGAAGTGAGAGCCCGGCCCGAGGCCTTGCCGTCTGTTTCCAGGGCCGTTCAGCCGATCGGCGCCTCCCCGTCCTGTCGCGCCCGGCCGGTCCACGGGCCTGGTGCGGAATCCGCAATCAACATTGGCCTCAGCAGTTTCGCCCGCTCACGGACAAATCTCAATGCCGCGAAGCGCGCGATCCGTGGCGCGCCAGACATATACTACCGGTTTGTCCGATCTGCCGGGTTCCGAGCTGGGAGGCCAGGCACCGATGAGCTCCGAACCGTGGCCCGGCGGGGCCGCCACGGGGGATCCCCTCGCCGGCGACGTGGAGGTCGTACCCTCGCACGTGGCCGCCTCCGGAAGGGACGACGTGGCGGAGGACTTCGACCCGATCGACCTCGAGCGCGAGATCTGCCGACTGCCCGACGTGTCGATCGCGCGGGTCGTGGCCGAGCCCGACGGCCGGGTGACCGAGGTGCACGTGGTCGCGACCCCGGGCAAGCGCCCGAAGCAGATCGTGCGCGACATCCAGTCGGTGGCGCTCGCCTCGTTCGGGATCGAGCTCGACCGCCGGCTCGTGTCGGTGGTGCAACTCGGCGGGAGCGCCGGGTACCGCCCCGAGCCCGGCCCGCGCCCGTCGGTCGTCGCGGTCACGGCCGAGGCCAACGGGCTGCGCTCCCTGGTGCGGGTCACCCTGACGCGTGACGACGAGGAGGCGGTGGGCTTCGCGGAGGGTTCGATCGCCACGACCGCGCGTCACCGGCTCGTCGCGGCGGCGACGGTCGACGCCCTGCGCCAGCTCGAGCCCGCGGCCGAATGCGTCGACGTCGACCACGCCGAGATCGTGCGCGTCGGATCGCTCGACGTCGCCGTGGTGACCGTCGTGTTCGTGCTGCCACCCGCCGAGCAGATCGTGTCCGGTTCGGCCGTCGTGCGGCCCCAGCAGGAGGGGCACGCCGTGGCGCGCGCGGTGCTCGACGCGACCAACCGCCGGCTCGCCTTCGTGAACGTCGCGGGCTGACGCCGGGACCGCCGGTCAGGGGTCGCGGGCGCGGCCCTCGTGCACGGCCCGGTGGTGGTACCGGCAGCGCAGTTCGAGGTTGTCGAGGCGCGTGGGCCCGCCCGCGTACCACGGGACCAGGTGATGGGCCTCGCACCATCCGGGCGGCCGGTCGCAACCGGGGTGCACGCACCCGCCGTCGCGCACGACGAGCGCACGCCACAGCGCAGGACCGACGGTGCGGGTGGTGCGCCCCGCGTCGAGGGGCCGGCCGGGACCGTCGACCACGACCCGGGCGACCCCTGCGTCGCAGGCGAGCCGTTGCACGGTGGCCGTCGAGAGGCGTCCGAGGCGGGCCGCGTCGGCACGGGCCCGTGCCACGAGGTCGCCGTGCCCCCGCGACTCGAGCTCGGCGAGGTCGACCACGACGGTGAGGTGCGGCCGGACCCGCCGGCCCGGGCCCTCCGCCTGGTGGGCCGCGCCCGTCTCGCACAGTTCGACCAGCGCGTCGGCGCGCCGCTGCGCGGCCGTGCGCCCGTCGCCGGGGCGCCGGTCGGCCTCCATGCGCGCCGCCAGCGCGGCGAGCAGCCGCTCACCGGCCTCGGGGTCGAGCCGCCCGTCGATCACGACCACGCCGCCCAGGGTGCGCGACACGTGCAGGTGGCGCCGCTCGTGGCGCGCCCACGCGCCGGCCGAGCCGTCGTCGCCGTCGAGCGCGTCGGTCACGTGCCGGACCACCCGCCGCAGCTCACCCGGCGTCAACCGCACCGCGGCGTCGGCCAGGGGCCCGTCGAGCTCGGCGAGCGCATCGCGCCGCGATGGCGTCGCCACCTGCGCCACGACCGCCACGTGCCGACCGGACACCGCACCCGACGCGAACCGCTCGGCCAGCGCCGGCATGCGCTCGCACACCCGGGCCGCCTGCAGGGTCGAAGCCGCCGCGCCCCCCGACATCCGGCAGCGTGCCCGCAGGAACGCCGCCGCCGACGCGAACCCCTCGGCCCGCCAGTCCCCCCGCCGGTCGGCCGCCCCTGCGGCGCGCACCAGGACCGACTCGAGGCGCGCCACCAGCCGGTGCACCACGGCGACGTCGAGCTCGCCGGCGACGCCCTCCAGGGCGTCGACCGCTCGCTCCACCGCCGCCACGGCCTCGTCGACCGCACCGACCTGGCCGAGCCCACCGCGCCCGTCGAACGCACCGCGCCGACCGGGCCCGCCGGGCCCACCACGCCCACCGGGCCCGCCGGGCCCATCGCGCCGACCGGCCGGATCCGGCACCAATGCGAACACATGTTCGATACTACCCGAATCGCCCGAGATCGCAAGCCCGCGCCCGGCACGTATCTTGGGCCGATGGGCCGCGACGCCGTCGTCGTCTCCTACCGCCTCGGCGGGCACGACGGGGTCTCGGTCGAGGCCCGCAAGTGGGCGGGCGCCCTGCGGGAGCTCGGCTTCACCGTCCGGCGGGTCGCCGGCGAGATCGAGGACGGCGGCGAGCCCGGCGACCTGGTCGTGCCCGGCCTCGCCATGGCGGCCACCGAACCACCCGACCCCGGCACCCTCGCCGGCGCGCTCGACGGCGCCGACCTCGTCGTGGTCGAGAACGTGTGCTCGCTCCCCCTCAACGCCGACGCGGCACGCACGGTCGCCAAGGTGGTCGCGGAGCACCCCGCGCGGGTCGTGTTCCACCACCACGACCTGCCCTGGCAGCGCCGGTCGCTCGCGGGCCTGGAGCACGAGTTCCCGCCCCGCACCCCCGGCGCGCTGCACGTGACCGTCAACCTCCGCTCGCGCCGGGAGCTGGAGGCGCGCGGCTACACGGCGCCCGTCACCCTGCCCAACTTCTTCGATCTCGACCCCGTGCCGGGCGACCGTGACGGCACGCGGGCGCACCTCGGGTTCGCACGCGACGAGCTGGTGGTGCTGCAGCCCGCGCGCGCGATCGAGCGGAAGAACGTGCCCGGCGGCGTCCGCTTCGCCGCGCGCCTCGCGGAGCTGCTCCCGGGCACGGAGGTCCGCTACTGGCTCTCGGGCCCCGCCGAGGACGGCTACCAGCCCACGCTCGACCGGGTCGTCGCGCGCG
The DNA here is from genome assembly GCA_026002935.1 of Acidimicrobiia bacterium. Classification (GTDB taxonomy): domain Bacteria; phylum Actinomycetota; class Acidimicrobiia; order IMCC26256; family PALSA-610; genus BPGH01. Next base: position 1,246,487 of record BPGH01000001.1, on the reverse strand, counting down.
CGGCCGTACCCGTGACGATCGGCCGGGCGCCGAGCGTGGCCGACGCGTACGCGGCGTGCGACGTGGTGGTGTTCCCGTCGACGTGGGAGGGGTTCGGCAACCCGACGATCGAGTCGATCGCCCACGGCCGGCCGTGCGCGGCGGCCCGCTACCCCGTACTCGCCGAGATCCTCGCCACCGGCGTGCGCCTCTTCTCGACCGACCACCCGGAGACGCTCGTGCGGTTCCTCGCCGAGCCCCCCGAGCGCCGGGCACGCTACTTCGAGGTCAACCGCGCCCGCGCGCGGCTGTCCTACGACCTCGCGATGCTCCCCGCGGCGCTCGACGCGGCGTTCGCGGCCCACGGCTGGCTCTCGTGGTGAACGCGCCCGTCCCCGACCCGGTGCGCGCCCGCCGCGCCCGCATCGCGCGCGCCGTCGCGGCCGGCAAGCGGGTCGGCTACACCGCGCTGGTGGCCGCGATCGTCGCGTTCCTCACAGGGGTCGCGACCGGGTTCCCCGACTGGACGGTCGTCACGGCGACCGCCGGGCTCGTCGTGGCATGCGTGGTGCTCCCCCTGCCGATCGTCCTCGGCTACGGCATCCGCGCCGCCGAGCGCGAAGACCGCGCCCGTTGACGCGTCCGGTGCGCCACCGGCGGGTGGCCGGGCGTACGATCCGTGGGCAGCCGGACCGCCCAGGGCGCCGAGGCGACCCGGACGGCACCCCCGGGCGACCGGCACAGGCACCGGGAGGTCACCGTGCGCTACCGCAGGTTCGGCAGGAGCGACCTGGTCGTCTCGGAGGTCGGGCTCGGCACCTGGACGCTGGTGTCCGACTGGTGGGGCCGCTGCGAGGACCCGCAGGCGATCATCGCCGCCGCGCTCGACGCCGGCGTGAACTTCATCGACACCGCGCCGGTCTACGGCACCGACGGGCTCGGGGAGACGATCCTGCGCGACGTGCTCGCCGCCCGCGACGACCTCGTCCTGACGACCAAGGTCGGCTACGACATCACCGCGGCGCGCCGGTACCCGGGCCAGTCGGAGCGGCCGCACGACTGGCGGCCCGAGTCGGTGCGCCGCCAGGTCGACGACTCCCTGCGCCGCCTCGGCACCGACCGCATCGACCTGCTGCAGCTCCACAACACGCGCATCGAGCCGATCCTCGACGACGACCTGTGGGCGACCCTGCTCGACATCCGGGCCGCCGGGAAGGTCCGCGAGCTCGGCGTCGCCCTCGGCCCCGCGATCGGCTGGGTCGAGGAGGGCAACCGAGCGATCGACGACCGGCCGATCGTCGCGCTGCAGACCGTGTTCAACGTGCTGGAGCAGGAACCGGGACGCACGTTCGCCGCGCGGCCACGGGTGCGGGCGGGCGAGGTCGGGCTGATCTCGCGCGTGCCGCACGCGTCCGACACGCTCTCGGGGAAGGTGACCCCCGACACGGTGTTCGACCCCAAGGACCACCGGGCACACCGCAACCGCGACAACATGCTCGACAACTTCGAGAAGGCCGAGACGCTCGCCTTCCTGTGGGCGCCGGAGACCGGCCGCACGATGGGCCAGGCCGCGATCGCGGCGATCCTCGCCAACCCGGCGTTCACGACCGTCCTGCCGAGCGTGCTGACCGTCGACGAGATCCGCGAGTACGCGGCGGCGTCCGATCTGCCGCTCACCGAGCGGGAGGCGGCCGACGTGGAGGCGCTCTGGGAGCGCAACTTCGACCACGTCGACCGCTACGTCATGCCGCTCAAGTCGAGCGTCTGAAGCGCGCCGGCGGACGCCGGACGGGCACGGCGGCTGTTAGCGTCCTGCTCCCATGCGGCTCCCCGCGGACCAGCGCCGCCGCCAGCTCCTCGAGGTCGCGCGCGACCTGTTCGCGGCGCGCGGGTTCCACGCCACCTCGATGGACGAGATCGCGGAGCGGGCCGGCGTCACCAAGCCCGTCCTGTACCAGCACTTCCCGAGCAAGCGCGCGCTCTACCTGGAGCTGCTCACCGACACCGGCGACGAGCTGCTCGGCGCGCTGCGCGCCGCGACCCACCGGGTCACGTCGGGGCGCGAGCGGGTCGAGGCCGGCTTCCTGGCGTACTTCCGCTTCGTGGCCGAACGCCGGGCCGGCTTCCGGCTGTTGTTCAGCTCGGCGATCCGCACCGACCCGGAGTTCGCGCGCGTCGTCGACGGCGTCGTGCGGACCGCGTCCGGCATCATCTCGGAGCTGATCGAGATCCCGGCCTCGGAGGAGCACCGCCGGGTGCTCGCGGCCGCGCTCGTCGGCATGGCCGAGTCGGTCGGCCGCCGCACGTCGGAGACGCCCGCCTCCGAGACCGACCCGGAGCGCCTCGCCCGCTGGATCTCGGAGCTGGCGTGGTTCGGCCTGCGCGGCGTGCGCGCGGAGGAGCCGTCACAGCTTCCGTAGCCGCACCCGCCGCACCGAGTGGTCGGGCCCCTTCTCGAGCACGAGGTGGGCGCGGCCCTTCGTGGGGGCGATGTTCTCCCGCAGGTTCACGAGGTTCACCTGCTGCCAGATCGTCCGCCCGAAGTCGCGCGTGGCCTCCTCAGAGTACTCGGTGAGGAAGTGGAAGTACGACTCGGGGTCGCGCAGCGCCGTCTCGCGCAGCAGGACGAGCCGGTCGAGGTACCAGCACTCGAGCGCGGCCTCGTCGGCGTCGACGTAGATCGTGAAGTCGAAGAAGTCGGACACGACCACGGTCTGCTCCGACCGCCGGGTCGGCGCCTGGAGCACGTTGAGGCCCTCGACGATGACCACGTCGGGGCTGCGGAGCACGACCTGCGCGTCGGGCACGATGTCGTAGACGAGGTGCGAGTACACGGGCGCGCGGACCTCGGGCGCGCCCGCCTTGAGCTCGGCGAGGAACCGCAGGAGCCGCCGTACGTCGTAGCTCTCGGGGAACCCCTTGCGGCTCATGAGCCCGCGCGCCTCGAGCACGGCGTTGGGGTACAGGAAGCCGTCGGTGGTGACGAGGTCGACGCGGGGGTGGTCGGGCCAGCGCATCAACAGCGCCTGCAGGATGCGCGAGATGGTGCTCTTGCCCACCGCCACGCTCCCCGCGACGCCGATCACGTACGGCACACGGCCGGGGAGCCGGCCGAGAAACGTCTCGGTCGCGGCGTGCAGGTCGCGGGTCGCCGCGAACCGCAGGTTGAGCAGTCGCGACAGCGGCAGGTACACCTCCTCGACCTCGGCGAGCTCGACCGGCTCGTTGTGGCCGCGCAGCGTCGCCAGGTCCTCCTCGGTGAGGGTCAGCGGCGTCGCCGCCCGCAGGCGGCTCCACTGCGCGCGCGAGAAGTCGACGTACGGCTCGATGTCGGGCTGGTCGGCGGGCTCCACGGGGCTGCGACGGTAGCGGACGGTCAGTCCCCCGCCGCCGTGAGGCCGATCGGGCACGACACGCCGGTGCCGCCGAGCCCGCAGTACCCGTGCGGGTTCTTCGCGAGGTACTGCTGGTGGTACTCCTCCGCGTAGTAGAACGTGGGCGCGTCGAGGATCTCGGTGGTGATGTCGCCGTAGCCCGCGGCGCGCAGGCGCTCCTGGTACGCAGCGCGCGACCGCTCGGCCGCCGCGCGCTGCCCGGCGTCGAAGACGTACACGCCCGACCGGTACTGGGTGCCGACGTCGTTGCCCTGCCGCATGCCCTGCGTCGGGTCGTGGCTCTCCCAGAACACTCGTAGCAGCTCCTCGTAGGGGACGCGTGCGGGGTCGTAGACGACGAGCACGACCTCGTTGTGGCCGGTGCGGCCGGTGCACACCTCCTCGTAGGTCGGGTTGGGCGTGTGGCCCGCGGCGTACCCGACGGCGGTGGAGACGACGCCGGGCGTCTCCCAGAACCGCCGCTCCGCGCCCCAGAAGCACCCGAGCCCGAACATCGCGAGCCGGGTGCCCTCCGGGAACGGCGGCTCGAGCGGCGCGTCGAGCACGAAGTGGCGGGCGGGGACCGGGAAGGCGCGGACCGGGCGGCCGGGCAGGGCCTCCTCGGGCGCGGGCATCTGCGTCTTGTCCTTGCGGAACATGCGCACCCTCGTGGTCGCGGGACGGGCCACCACGCTAAACCGCCGGCCGGGGCCGGCCGTTCCCGGCCCGGGTGCGCCCCACCGGGCGGCCGGCGCGCCCCGTCAGCCGGCCCGCGACCGCCCGGGGCCGAGGTGCACGACGTGGGCATCGGAGGACGGGTAGAAGATCGTCGTGTGCCCGTCGTCCCAGCGGACGCGGTAGTGCACCACCCCGCCCGACTCCAGCACCTCGAGCACCTCGCCCTTGCGCGGCGACTCCCCCGTGTGGGGCGCGTCCACCACGATCTCGTCGCCCACGTTCGCCTTCATCGTGCTCCCTCCCCTGCCGGGCGCCGCCGGGCGGGCGCCGGCCGCGTCCCGACGCTCGCAGAGGCTGCGGTGGCGCTCCAGTGCCGTGCAGCCGCGCCGCGGCGGGACCATCGTCCCTGTCCGGCGCCCCGCACCGCGGGCACCCTGGGTGGGTGCCCGCGGTGCGGTGGTTCGAGACGCTGTCGAAGGACGACGTGCCGGTCGCGGGCGGCAAGGGGGCGAACCTCGGTGAGCTGACACGCGCCGGTGCGCCGGTCCCGCCCGGGTTCGTCGTGACCGCGCCCGCGTACCTGGCGGCGATGGAGCAGGGCGGCGTGCGCGACGAGCTGCGCGCGGTCGCGGCGGCCGTCGACGTCTCGGACGACACCTCCCTGCGCGAGGGCGCGCGCCGTCTGCAGGACCTCGTCCGCAAGGCCGGGATCCCGGGCCCGCTGCGCGACGAGGTGCTCGCAGCCTACGCGCGCTTCCCGCCCGGCACCCGGGTCGCGGTGCGTTCGTCCGCGACCGCCGAGGACACCGCCGAGACGTCGTTCGCGGGGATGAACGAGACGTTCACGAACGTGCGCGGCGCCGACGAGCTCCTCGCGCGCATCGTCGACTGCTGGGCGTCCGCGTACGGCGAGCGCGTCGTCGCGTACCGGGCCTCCCGGGGTGTGCGCGACGAACCGGCGATCGCGGTCGTCGTCCAGCAGATGGTCGACGCCGAGCGCGCCGGGGTGATGTTCACCGCGGACCCGGCGACCGGCGACGCGGGCACGCTCGTGATCGAGGCCGCGTTCGGGCTCGGCGAGGTGGTCGTCAGCGGGCAGGTCGAGCCCGACACGTACCGCGTCGCGAAGGACGGCCCCCGGCTCCTCGACGTGCGCGTCGGGGTGCAGACCCACATGATCGTGACCGACCCGGAGACCGGACGGGACCACCGGGTCGAGCTGCCGCCCGAGCGGGCGGCGGCGCGGGTGCTGAGCGACGACGAGGCGCTCGCGCTGGCCGGGCACGGCCGGCGGGTCGAGGACCACTACGGCCGCCCGCAGGACGTCGAGTGGGCGATCGCGGGCGGCCGCGTCCAGATCCTCCAGTCGCGGCCGATCACGACGACGGCCACCCCGCGTGCCGCCGCGCCGGGGACGGCGGAGCCGGGCGCGGTGCTGGTGCGGGGGCTGGGCGCGTCGCCCGGCGTCGCGACCGGGCGGGTGCGCGTGGTCCGCTCGCCCGCCGAGGGCGCCGCGCTGGCGGTCGGCGAGATCCTCGTGGCGCCCATGACCAGCCCCGACTGGGTGCCGGTGCTCCGGCGCGCGGCCGCGCTCGTCACCGACGGCGGCGGCATGACCTGCCACGCCGCGATCGTGAGCCGCGAGCTCGGGGTGCCGTGCGTGGTCGGGACGCGCGACGCGACCCGCACCCTGCGCACCGGCGAGCTCGTGACGGTCGACGGCGGGCAGGGCGTCGTCGTCGCGGGCGCGGTCGACGGCGGGCAGGCCGCGGCCTTCACGGCGCCACGCGCCGGTCCCCCACCCGCGCCGGCGGCCGCGCCCGAACCGCTCGCCACTCGCCTGTACGTCAACCTCGCCATCGCCGAGCAGGCCGAGCGCGTCGCCGCGCTCCCCGTCGACGGGGTCGGTCTGCTGCGCGCCGAGTTCATGGTCACCGACGCGCTCGCGGGCCGACATCCACGCGCGCTCCTCGCCAGCGGCGGGCACGACGAGTTCGTGGCCCGGATGTCGGAGGCGCTCCTGCGCATCACGACCGCGTTCGCGCCGCGCCCGGTCGTGTACCGCACGATCGACTTCCGTACCAACGAGTTCCGCGCGCTCGAGGGCGGCGACCGCTACGAGCCGGCCGAGGAGAACCCGATGATCGGCTACCGGGGCTGCTACCGGTACGTCCGCGAGCCGGACCTGTTCTCCCTCGAGCTCGAACTGCTCGCGCGGGTGCGCGAGCAGACACCGAACCTGCACCTCATGATCCCGTTCGTGCGGACGGCCTGGGAGCTGGAGGCGTGCCTCGAGCTCGTCGACCGGAGCCCGCTCGGACGCCAGCGCGGGCTGCACAAGTGGGTGATGGCCGAGGTGCCGTCGGTCGTGTACCGCCTCCCCGAGTACGCGGCGATGGGGATCGACGGCGTCTCGATCGGGTCGAACGACCTCACCCAGCTCGTGCTCGGCGTCGACCGCGACTCGCAGACCTGCGCCGAGCTGTTCGACGAGTCCGACGCGGCGGTGCTGGACGCCATCGAGCGCATCGTCCGCGCCGCGCGCGACGCGGGCATCACCTCGTCGCTGTGCGGGCAGGCGCCCTCGAACCGCCCCGAGTTCGCCGAGCACCTCGTGCGGTTCGGCATCACGTCGGTGTCCGTCAACCCGGACGCGGTCGAACGTGCGCGCGCCGTCATCGGCGCCGCCGAGCGGCGCGTGCTGCTCGACGCCGCCCGCGACCGTTGACCTCGCCGAGAGGGAGGAGCCGATGCGCGACGAGCCGATCGAGCCGGTCGAACCGGTCCTGGTCGCCCACGGCGACGTCGCCGAACGGGACCAGGCCGCCGCGCTCGAGAAGTTCCGGGAGGCGCTGCGGGTGACCGACCGGACGCTCCTCGACCCGGTCGTGCGGCTGACGCACCACACCGACCCGGCCCGCGAGCGGCGCGACCACGCCGAGATGTCCGTGCTCGTCGACGGCCGGCCGGTTCGCGCCCACGCGAGCGCGCCGTCCATGCGCGAGGCGATCGACGCGGCGATCCCCCGCTTCCGGCGGCGCCTCGAGGAGGCGGTCGAGCGGCCCCGCGCGCTCGCGCTCCGCCACCGCGACGAGGCGTGGCACCACGGCGACCCGCCCGCGTCGCGGCCGCCCGTGTACCCGAGGCCCGCGGAGGAGCGGCGGATCGTGCGGCGCAAGACGTTCGCGCTCGGGCCGCAGACGATCGAGGACGCGATCTGGGACCTCGAGGTGCTCGACCACGACTTCTTCCTGTTCGTGAACGCGTCGACCGGTGAGGAGAACGTGGTCGTGCGCGAGGCGGGCGGTTACCGGGTGCACCAGGCGACGCCGACGCCCGAGGAGCTCGACCGCGTGGGCGTGCCGATCGGGGTCGGCCCCGGCCCGGTGCACACCGACCTGGAGGGGGCGACCGAGCTGCTCGACGAGGGCGACGCGCCCTTCGTCTTCTTCGTGGATCCCGGCACCGGCCGCGGCAACGTGTTGTACCGCCGCTACGACGGCCACTACGGGCTGATCACGCCCGGGTGACGGCGCGGATCAGGCCTCACGACGGCGCCCCGGGACGCAGCACGACCCGGCGCAGCAACTGGGCGTTCAACGCGACCACGACGGTCGAGGCGCTCATGAGCAGCGCGCCGACGGCCGGCGAGAGCGTCAGGCCCGCGAAGGCGAGCGCACCGCCCGCCAGGGGGATCGCCGCGACGTTGTAGCCCGCCGCCCATACGAGGTTCTGGACCATCTTGCGGTAGGTCGCGACCGACAGGCGGATGACGCCGACGACGCCCCGCGGGTCGTTCGACGCGAGTACGACCCCGGCCGACTCGATCGCCACGTCGGTTCCGGCACCGATCGCGATGCCCACGTCCGCGCGCGCGAGCGCGGGCGCGTCGTTCACGCCGTCGCCGACCATCGCCACGCGGTGACCGCGAGCCTGGAGCTCCGCGACCTTGCTCTCCTTGTCCTCGGGCAGCACCTCGGCGAAGACCTCGTCGATTCCCAGATCCGCCGCCACCGCCTCGGCGACCTCGCGCGCGTCACCGGTGATCATCGCGACCCGTACGCCGAGATCGTGCAGCGCGTCGACGGCTTCGCGTGCCTCGGGGCGCACCTCGTCCTCGAGCGCGAAGGCCCCGAGGATCCGGTCGTCGCGCAGCAGGTACAGCACCGCGGCGCCGCGCGACCTCCAGGCCTCGACCCGGTCGCGCAGCGCGGCGGGCACGTCGGCGTCGCGCTCTCGCAGCAGCGCGGGACCGCCGACCGCGTGCTCGACACCGTCGACGACGGCCTGCACGCCGCGACCTGTGAGGGCGCGGAACCCGGATGCCGCGGGCAGCGCGCCCCGCTCCTTCGCGGCCGCGACGATCGCCCGCGCGAGCGGGTGCTCCGAGTCCGACTCGACCGCGCCCGCGATGCGCAGCACGCCGTCCTCGGAACCGTCGGCGGCGGCGACGCCGCTCACGATGTGCCGGCCCCTCGTCAGCGTGCCCGTCTTGTCGAACAGGACGACGTCGACGGTGCGCATCCGCTCGAGGGCGAGCCGGTCGCGCACGAGCACGCCGTTGCGCGCGCCCAGCGCGGTCGAGATGCTGATGACGAGCGGGATCGCGAGGCCGAGCGCGTGCGGGCACGCGATCACGAGCACGGTGACGGTGCGCACGACCGACTCGTCGACGTTGCCGGCGAACACCGCCCACGCCACGAGCCGTTACGGCGGCGGCGGAGACGGCGACGTAGAAGAGAAGCGCGGCGAACCGGTCGGCGAGCACCTGCGCGCGGCTGCGGCTCTGCTGCGCCTCGGCGACGAGCCGCTGGATGCCGGCGAGCGCGGTCTCCTCGCCCACCGCGGTGATCTCGACACGGACGGACGAGTCGGTCGACACGCGTGCCGCCGACCACGCGGTCGCCACGACGCTTCGCGACCGGCTTCGACTCGCCGGTGACCATCGACTCGTCGAGCTCCGCCTCGCCGTCGACGATCACGCCGTCGGCGGGAACGCGGCCGCCCGGGCGCACGAGCACGACGTCACCGACGCGCAGGTCCTCGAGGCGGACGTGCTCGACGGACCCGTCGGCGGCGACACGCTCCGCGTCGTCGGGCAGCAGCTCCGCGAGCGCAGCGAGCGCGCCGCGCGCCTGCCCGATCGCCTTCATCTCCTGCCAGTGGCCGAGGAGCATGATCGTGACGAGCGCCGAGAGCTCCCACCAGAACTCGAGATCGAACCAGCCGAGGCTCGACGCGAGCGACGCGACGTACGCGACGACGATCGCCATCGAGACGAGCAGCATCATTCCGGGCTGCCGGTCGCGGATCTCGGCGCGCCCGCCGGCGAGGAAGGGCTGGCCGCCCCAGAAGAACACGATCGAGCCGAGGACCGGCCCGACGAGCTCGATTCCGGGAATGTCGAGCTCGTACCCGAACCACTCCATGACCATCTCGGAGGTCACGACGATCGGGAGGGTCAGGAGCAGGCTCCACCAGAAGCGGCGCCGGAACTTCTCCGGGTCGTGGCCCGCGTGGTCGTCGCGACCGCCGTGGCCCGCCTGCGCGAGCGCCCGGTGCGCGTCGTGCCCGGCGTGCGCAGCCTGGTCCCTCGTCCCGCAGTGCATCGTCGACGCCATGCCGGTCCTCCTAGTAGAATACCCCCCTATCCTATTTGACATCGGGCGCGGCGTCAACCGGTTCGATACCCCGATCGGGCGACTACGAGCGGGCGGAGCCCGGGCCGAGCGCGTCGCGCAGCACGGCGAGCCGCTCGGGGACGACGCGGTACCAGGCCCACCGGCCGCGCTTCTCGCGCTCGAGCAGGCCCGCCTCGACGAGGACGGCCATGTGGTGCGAGACGGTCGGCTGGCTGCGGCCGACCGGCTCGACGAGGTCGCACGCGCACGCCTCCCCACCGGGGGCGCTGGCCACCAGCGACAGGAGGCGCAGGCGCGCCGGGTCGGCGAGCACCTTGAAGGCCGCCGCCAGCTCCTCCGCCTCGCGCTCGTCGAGCGGCGCCGTGAGCACCGGGGAGCAGCAGGTCTCGATCGGCTTCACGTCCACCCGGAGATCATACATTGACATACGTCGATCAGTTTGCCAGCATGACTCGCATCGACCGTACATCGATGCGTTCGTGTCCCCCCTCCGTACCCGACCCCGAGAGGAACCGCCATGGCGCGCGTGCAGCTCGCCCTCAACGTCAGCGACGTCGACGAGGCCGTCGCCTTCTACACGAAGGTCTTCGGCGTCGGACCCGGCCAAGCGCCGTCCCGGCTACGCGAACTTCGCGATCGCCGAGCCACCCCTGAAGCTCGTGCTGTTCGAGAACCCGGGGGCGGCGGGCACGCTCAACCACCTCGGCGTCGAGGTGGGGTCGACCGACGAGGTGGCGGCGGCGGCGGCACGCCTCGCCGAGGCGGGGGTCGGCACCCGCGACGAGGGCCAGGTGAGCTGCTGCTACGCCGTGCAGGACAAGGTCTGGGTGGACGACCCCGACGGGCAGCGCTGGGAGTTCTACACGGTGCTCGCCGACGCGCCCGAGCTGCGGCCCGCGGGCGGCTGCTGCGCGTGACGCCCGCCGTGCCGGGCGGTCACGCGCCGCCCGGCACGAGCTCGGCGAGCAGCGCGCGCACGCGGGCGTCGATCTCGTCGCGGATCGGGCGCACCTCGTCGACGGGGCGCCCCGCGGGGTCGGGGAGCTCCCAGTCGAGGTAGCGCTTCCCCGGGTAGAGGGGGCAGGAGTCGCCGCACCCCATCGTGACGACCACGTCGGCGGCGCGCACGGCGTCGTCCGACAGCGGCTTGGGGAACTCCTTCGACAGGTCGAGGCCGATCTCACGCATCACCTCGACGACCGCCGGGTTGACGCGATCGGCGGGTTCGCTCCCGGCGGAACGCACCCGCACCCGCCCCCGCGCGTGGTGGTCGAGCAGCGCGGCCGCCATCTGCGAGCGCCCCGCGTTGTGGACGCACACGAACAGCACCTCGGGGATGTCCTCGCTCACGGCTCCTCCTCGATCCGGGAACGCTGCGGACACGACGGGCGCCCGCCCCCGGCGATGCCGGGTGGAGGAAGCGCACGAGCGCGACGGCGGCGAGCGGCGCCGCCGACCTGCGCGGCCACGAACGCCGGCACCGACGCCGGCGCGATCCCGGCGAAGGTGTCCGACAGCGAGCGCGCGACCGTCACGGCCGGGTTCGCGAAGCTCGTCGACGACGTGAAGAAGTACGCGCCCCCGATGTAGGCGCCGACCGCGAACGGTGCGGCCGACGTCCGGCCCGACCGTACGAGCCCGAGGACGACCAGGAGCAGCCCCGCGGTCGCGACGACCTCGGAGCACCACAGGGCGCCCCCCGAACGCGCGGTCGTCGACCACTCCACCAAGGGGAGGGAGAACATCGCGTTCGCGAGCACGCACCCGGCCGCGCCACCCGCGAACTGCGCGGCGGCGTACGCGGCCAGCTCGCGCGTCGTCAGCCCGCCGAGGACGCGCTGCGCGAGGGACACGACCGGGTTCAGGTGCGCCCCCGACACCGGGCCCAGCGCGAGGATCAGCGCGACGAGCGCCGGCCGGCGGTCGCGGCGGCGTTCTCGAGGAGCTGGAGCCCCGTGTCGGCCGGGCTCAGGCGCTGCGCCGCGACGCCCGAACCGACCACGGCGAGCACGAGCATCCCGGTGCCGACCGCCTCGGCGGTCACCCGGCGCGCCAGCACCCCGTCGCTCACGCCCGCCCCCGGGGCCGCCCCCGCCCATCGACCCGCATCGATATAGAGGGTGGTCGATGGATTGCCCGCGCGCAAGTCCGCCGCGGCGGGGACTTCCGCCCCTCCCCCGGGCCCGGCGCGCCCGGGGACGATCGGCCGGGACCGACGGGGAGGGGCGCGCCATGCAGACGCTCAGCATCATCAAGGCCGACACCGGTGGCTACGTCGGGCACAGCTCGGTGCACCCGCAGATGCTCGCCGTCGCGGCGCAGCGGGTGGAGGACGCGAAGGGCTCGCTGATCGTCGACGGGCAGGTGCAGTACTGCGGCGACGACCTCGCCCTGGTGCTGAGCCACGACCACGGGGCCGACCACGAGGCCGTCCACGGTTTCGCCTGGGAGGTGTTCGCGGCCACGACGCAGGTGGCGAAGGACCTGGGCCTCTACGGCGCCGGCCAGGACATCCTGAGCGACGCGTTCTCCGGGAACCTGCGCGGCATGGGGCCGGGGTTCGCCGAGATCGAGTTCACCGAGCGCGAGTCGGAGCCGGTCATCTGCTTCCTCGCCGACAAGACCGAGCCCGGCGCGTGGAACCTCCCGCTGTTCAAGATGTTCGCCGACCCGTTCTCGACGATCGGCCTCGTGATCGACCCGAAGATGCACGCCGGGTTCTCGTTCGAGGTGCACGACCTGTTCGAGGAGAAGCGAATCGTCTTCGACTGCCCCGGCGAGCTCTACGACCTGCGCTGTTCATCGGCGCGCCGTCGCGGTACGTCGTGAAGCAGGTCGTGTCGAAGACCCTCGGCGAGGTCGCGGCCGTCACGAGCACGCAGCGCCTCGCCCTGATGGCGGGACGGTACGTCGGCAAGGACGACCCGGTCATGATCGTGCGCGCCCAGTCGGGCCTGCCCGCGGTCGGCGAGGTGCTCGAGCCGTTCGCGCTGCCGCCGATCGTCGCCGGGTGCATGCGGGGCTCGCACCACGCGCCGCTGATGCCGGTCGGGCAGGAGGCGGCGCACCCGACGCGCTTCGACGGCCCGCCGCGGGTCGTCGCGCTCGGTTACCAGGTGCACGACGGCCGGCTCGTCGGGCCGCGTGACATGTTCGCCGACCCGTCGTTCGACCCGGCCCGCCGGCGCGCGAACGAGCTGTTCGACGCGCTCCGCCGGCTCGGTCCCTTCGAGCCGCACCGGCTGCCGCTCGAGGAGATGGAGTACACGACGATGCCGGCCGTCGCGCAGCGCCTCGCGGACCGGTGGGAGCCGCTCCCGGCCGCGGCACCCGTCGTGACGGCGCCGTGAGCGCCCTCGCGGCGGCCGCAACGATCCGCAAGGACCCTGCGGCCCTGCGGGTCACGCCGAACCTGGTCGACTACGAGGCCGCCCGCGCGGCGTTCCGGTGGGAGGACGCGCGCGCGGAGCTCGCCGGGCTGCCCGGCGGCGGGTGCAACATCGCGCACGAGGCCGTCGACCGGCACGTGCACGCCGGGCGCGCCGACCACGTCGCGTTCCGGTACCTGCGCAGGACCGGGGCCCGGTTCGAGGTCACCTACGGCGACCTCGCGCGGACGACGAACCGCTTCGCGAACGTGCTCGCGTCGCTCGGCGTCGGCCGCGGGGACCGCGTCTTCACCCTGCTCGGGCGCGTCCCCGAGCTGCACGGCACGATCCTCGGCGCGCTCAAGGCGGGCGCCGTCGTCAGCCCGCTGTTCTCGGCCTTCGGCCCGGAGCCGGTGCGCCAGCGGCTGCAGATCGGCGACGCGCGCGCCCTCGTGACGACGGCGGCGTTCTACCGCCGCAAGGTCGAGCCGGTCCGCGCCGACCCTCCCCGGCCTCGCCCACGTGCTCGTCGTCGACGACGACGTGCCGGAGGGGACGACCGCGCTCGCGCCGCTGCTGGCGGACGCGGACGACCGGTTCGACGCGGCACCCACCTCGCCCCGGCGACCTCGCGCTCGTGCACTTCACGAGCGGCACCACCGGGACACCCAAGGGTGCGATGCACGTGCACGGCGCGGTCGTCGCACACCTCGCGACGGCGCGGTTCGCGCTCGACCTGCACCCCGAGGACGTCTTCTGGTGCACGGCCGACCCGGGGTGGGTGACGGGCACGTCGTACGGCGTGATCGCCCCGCTGGTGCTCGGGGTGACGAGCATCGTCGACGAGGCCGAGTACGACGCGGCGCGCTGGTACCGGATCCTCGACGAGGAGCGGGTGTCGGTGTGGTACACGGCGCCCACCGCGATCCGGCGGATGATGCGGGCCGGCGACGCGGTCGCCGGGGGCCGCCGCCCCGCCGCGCTGCGGTTCGTCGCGAGCGTCGGCGAGCCGCTCAACCCCGAAGCGGTGCGCTGGGGGGTCGAGGCGCTCGGCCTGCCGATCCACGACAACTGGTGGCAGACCGAGACCGGCGGGATCATGATCGCGAACTTCGCCGCGTGCGACGTCAAGCCCGGCTCGATGGGCCGGCCGCTGCCCGGCATCGACGCCGCGATCATGCGGCGCGACGAGCACGGCGACCCCGTGATCGGCGCCGACGGCCGGCCCGAGCTGGTCGACGACCCGGACGAGGAGGGCGAGCTGGTGCTGCGCGCCGGCTGGCCGTCGATGTTCCGCGGGTACCTGGGCGACGAGGAGCGCTACCGCCGGTGCTTCGCGGGCGACTGGTACCGCAGCGGCGACCTCGCCACCCGCGACGCCGACGGCTACTTCTGGTTCGTCGGCCGGGCCGACGACGTCATCAAGTCGGCCGGCCACCTCATCGGGCCGTTCGAGGTCGAGAGCGCGCTGATGGAGCACCCGGCGGTCGCGGAGGCGGGCGTGATCGGGATCCCCGACCCGATCGCCGGCGAGACGGTGAAGGCCTTCGTCTGCCTCCGGCCGGGTCACGCGCCGACCGAGGAGCTGCGACGCGAGCTGTACGGGTTCGCGCGCACCCGGCTCGGGCCCGCCGTCGCCCCGAAGGAGATCGACTTCCGCGACGACCTGCCGAAGACGCGCAGCGGCAAGATCCTGCGGCGGCTGCTGAGGGCGCGCGAGCTCGGCCTCCCCGAGGGCGACCTGTCGACGCTGGAGGAGCCGTCGTGACCACCGAGGTCGCCGGGCGCCTCGACGAGGAGACCGCGGCCCGCCTGCTCGGGAGCATGCTGCTCGTCCGCCGGTTCGAGGAGCGGTGCGTCGAGCTGTACAGCGCGACCCGGATCCGCGGCTTCCTGCACCTCTACATCGGCGAGGAGGCCGTGGCCGTCGGGGTGTGCGACGTGCTCACGCCCGACGACGCGATCGTCTCCACCTATCGCGAGCACGGTCACGCGCTCGCGCGCGGCGTCGACCCCGGCCGGATCATGGCCGAGATGTTCGGGTTCCGCGAGGGGGTCAGCCGCGGGCGGGGCGGCTCGATGCACCTGTTCGACGTGTCCCGCCGCTTCTACGGCGGCAACGCGATCGTGGGCGGGGGCCTGCCCGTGGCCGTGGGGCTCGCGCTGGCCGACTCCATGCAGGGCCGGCGCAACGTCACCGCGTGCTTCTTCGGCGAGGGCGCGGTCGCCGAGGGCGAGTTCCACGAGTGCATGAACCTCGCCGCGCTGTGGCGCCTGCCCGTGCTGTTCGTCTGCGAGAACAACCGCTACGCGATGGGCACCGCGCTCGAGCGGTCGGAGTCGCAGACCGACATCGCGCTCAAGGCCGCCGGCTACGGGGTCGCGGCGTGGCCCGTCGACGGCATGGACGTCGTCGCGGTGCGCGAGGCGGCGCGGCACGCGTGCGACTCGATCCGCGACGGCGGCGGGCCCCACCTCGTCGAGGCGCGCACGTACCGGTTCCGCGCGCACTCGATGTACGACCCCGAGCTCTACCGCGACAAGGCGGAGGTCGAGCTGTGGAAGCAACGCGACCCGATCGCGCTGTTCCGCAGCGCCTGCATCGAGGAGGGGACGCTGGACGCCGAGGAGTGCGACGCGCTCGACGCCGAGGCGCGTGCCGCCGTCGACGCGGCGGTCGCGTTCGCCGAGCAGGGGACGCCCGAACCGGTCGAGGACCTCCTCCGGTTCGTCACCAGCGAGCCCCGGGGACGGCCGTTCGATGAGGACGACCTACCGGGAGGCGATGCGCGAGGCGATCCGCGAGGCCCTGCGCGCCGACGAGCGGGTGTTCCTGATGGGCGAGGACGTCGGGCGCTACGGCGGCTGCTTCGGGGTGAGCCGCGGCCTGCTCGACGAGTTCGGGCCGGAGCGCGTGCGCGACACCCCGCTGTCGGAGTCGGCGTTCGTGGGGGCCGGGATCGGCGCGGCGATCGGGGGCATGCGGCCGATCGTCGAGATCATGACCGTCAACTTCAGCCTGCTCGCGCTCGACCAGATCGTCAACAACGCCGCGACGCTGCTGCACATGTCGGGCGGGCAGGTGAACGTGCCGCTCGTGATCCGCATGACGACCGGCGGCGGGCGCCAGCTCGCGGCGCAGCACTCGCACAGCCTCGAGGGCTGGTACGCACACGTCCCCGGACTGCGGGTCCTGACCCCGGCGACGATCGAGGACGCGCGCGGCATGCTCGCGCCCGCGCTCGCCGACCCCGACCCGGTGCTGATCTTCGAGCACGGCGCGCTCTACAACCGCGAGGGCGATCTCCCCGACGACCCGGCGCCGGTCGACATCACCAGGGCCCGCGTGCGCCGGCCGGGGGGCGACGTGTCGCTGCTGACGTACGGCGGCTCGCTGCCGAAGTCCCTCGACGCGGCCGAGCAGCTCGCGGCCGAGGGTGTCGCGGCCGAGGTGGTCGACCTGCGCACGCTGCGACCGCTCGACGAGGAGACGATCCTCGGCTCGGTGACCCGGACGCACCGGGCGGTCGTCGTCGACGAGGGGTGGCGGAGCGGGAGCATCTCCGCCGAGATCTGCACGCGCATCGTGGAGGGCGCGTTCTACGAGCTCGACGCGCCGGTCCGCCGCGTGTGCACCGAGGAGGTCCCGCTCCCCTACGCGAAGCACCTCGAGGACGCGGCGCTGCCGTCGGTGCCGCGCATCGTCGCGGCGGCCCGGGCGGTGATGGCCGGTGGGTGAGTTCCGGATGCCGGCGCTCGGTGCCGACATGGAGCACGGCACCGTGATCGAGTGGCTCGTCGGGCCGGGCGACCGGGTGCGCCGCGGCGACATCGTCGCGGTCGTGAAGACCGACAAGGCCGACATCGAGGTGGAGGTCTTCGAGGACGGCGTCGTCGGCGAGCTGCTCGTGCCGGTCGGCGTGCAGGTGCCGGTGGGCACACCGCTCGCGACGGTGCTGGCCGAGGGCGCGCCGGAGGGCGGCGGGCGCGTGCCCCCGGCCCCCGCGCCGGCCGCCGGCGCGCCCGTCGCCGCCGGGCCGGAACCACCACCGGCCGCGCCCCCACCGGCCGCGCCCCCACCGGCCGCGCCCCCACCGGCCGCACCGGCGCCGGCTGCCACCGCGCCCGGGCCCCCGGCGGAGGTCCCGCCGGCCCCGCCGGCGACCGTGCCCGCACCCCCGGCGGGGCCCGGGTCGCCGCCCGGCGGGCGGCCCCGCGTGCGCGTGACCCCCCGGGCGCGGCGGCTCGCGGCCGCGC
This sequence comes from Acidimicrobiia bacterium, assembly GCA_026002935.1. GTDB lineage: Bacteria > Actinomycetota > Acidimicrobiia > IMCC26256 > PALSA-610 > BPGH01. Next base: position 1,229,189 of record BPGH01000001.1, on the reverse strand, counting down.
GCGGCGTCGACCTCGACGCGATCGCCGCCGCTCGGCCGGGTGCGGTCGTCACCGGTGCCGACGTCGATCGCGCCGCCGCGGCCCCGACGGCGACCCGGGCCCCGGCGGACCAGGCGCGCGCGATGCGGCGCGCCGTCGCGGCCGCCATGAGCCGCGCGAACCGCGAGATCCCCCACTACCACCTGCTGCACCACACGCCGCTCTCGCACGCGCTCGCGTGGCTGGAGCGGCGCAACGGGTCCCGCCCGGTCCGGGAACGGGTGCTGCCCGTCGCGCTGTTCTGCCGCGCCGTCGTGGTCGCCGCGCAGCGCGTCCCCGGGCTCAACGGGTTCTGGCGCGGCGACGGCTACGAGCCCGCCGACGCGGTGCACCTCGGCTTCGCGGTCTCGCTGCGTGACGGCGGGCTCGTCGCGCCGGCGGTGCTCGACGCCGACCGGCTCGACCTCGACGGCCTGATGGCGGCGCTGCGCGACCTCACCGCCCGGGCCCGGGGCGGCCGCCTGCGCGGGCGCGAGATGACCGACGCGACCATCACGGTGACGAACCTCGGCGACCAGGGCGTCGAGGTCGTGCACGGCGTGATCCACCCGCCGCAGGTTGCACTCGTCGGGTTCGGCAAGGTGGTCGAGCGGCCGTGGGTGGACGGCGGCGCGTTCGCGGCCCGACCGGTCGTGGCCGTCAGCCTCGCGGGTGACCACCGCGCGAGCGACGGGATCGCCGGCGCGCGCTTCCTCGCCGCGGTCGACCGCCTCCTGCAGCACCCGGAGGAGCTGTGAGCGCCGACGAGCTCGAGACGACGATCCGCGCCCTGGTGGCGCGCTTCGCCCCCGAGGCCGACCTCGAGACGCTCGACCCGGACGCCCCCCTCCAGGAGGCGTTGGAGCTCGACTCGATGGACTTCCTCAACCTGATGATCGCCGTCGAGGAGGCGACCGGGGTCTCGGTGCCCGAGGCGGACTACGGCCGGGTCGCGACGCTCGCCGGCCTCGTCGGGTACGTGCGCGGCGCGCTCGGAGGGCGGGCGCGATGAGGACCACGACGGCCCGTTTCCTGGCCGCGCTCGTCGCGACCTGCCTGCCGATCACGGTGCCCGGCGGGTCGGCGCAGGGGGCCACGCCGGCCGGCGGCTACCGGCTCCTCGGCGCCGACGGCGGCGTCTTCGCCTTCGGCACGCCGTTCGCGGGGTCCGCCGCCGCGTCGCGACGGTGCCTGCCGAACACGGTCGACCGCGAGCTCCCGGACGGGACCTGCTTCTCGATCGCGTCCACGCCGTCGGGGGAGGGGTACTGGGTCCTCGACGGCGACCGCGGGGAGGTGCACGTGTTCGGCGACGCCGGGTTCCACGGCGAGCCGGCCGACTCGCTCGCCGGCGCGCCCCGCGACCTCGTGCCGACCGGGATCGCCATCACCGCGACGCCCGGCGGCGGGGGCTACTGGGTGATGCAGCTCGGGCCGAGTGGTGCGGCGGACGTCGAACCGTTCGGCGAGGCGGCGTCGTACGGCGACTCCCAGGAGCTGTTGCGATCGGGCATCGTCCCGGCCGGGACACCCGTCGGCATGGCGGCGGCGCCCGACGGCCGGGGCTACTGGGAGGTGCACTCCGACGGCGGGGTGTTCGCGTTCGGGAGCGCCCGGTTCCTCGGCTCCCTGGGAGGGACGCGACTGAACCGGCCCGTCGTGGGGATCGCTGCGACGACCACCGGGAACGGCTACTGGCTGGCCGCCGCGGACGGGGGCGTGTTCGCGTTCGGCGACGCACGCTTCGCCGGGTCGCTCGCCTCCGTCGCCCTGCGGGCACCGGTCGTCGGGATCGCGCGCGACCCGGACGGCCCGGGCTACTGGCTGGCGGCGGCCGACGGCGGGGTCTTCGCCTTCGATGCACCCTTCCGCGGCTCGATGGCCGGCACCCGCCTCGCCGCACCGGTCACCGCGATCGCGCCCGGGCACTGACCCGCGCCCGCTGCGGCGGTCGCCGTACGATCACGCCCCGGAGCGGAGGGGCCCATGACGACGATCCACCACGAGGCCGACGGCGACCTCGGCGCCATCGCGGGCGAGCAGGTCGCGGTGATCGGGTACGGCAACCAGGGTCGCTCGTGGGCGCTGAACCTGCGCGACTCGGGGATCACCCCGGTCGTGTGCGTGCGGCGGGACGCGTCACGCGACGAGGCCGAGCGCGACGGCTTCGAGGCGCAGGACCTCGCCGCCGCCAACGAGGCCGACATCCTGTGCGTCCTCGTGCCCGACGACGTGATCCCGTCGCTCGGTCTGGCGCCCCGCGCCGACGCGTGCACGATCGTCGCGAGCGGCTACACGCTCGCGTTCGACCGCCTGCACGTCCCCGGCGACGTCGGCATGGTGGCGCCGCGCATGCTCGGCCCCGAGGTGCGCCGCTGCTACGAGGAGGGCGCCGGCTTCATCACCGCCGTCGGCGTGCACCACGACGAGACCGGCCGAGCGTGGTCACGGGTGCTCGCCGTCGCCAAGGCGATCGGCGGGCTGCGCGAGGGGGCGATCGAGCTGACCGCGATGCAGGAGGCGGTGCTCGACCTCGCCGTGGAGCAGGTGCTGTCACCGGCGCTGACGGCGGTCAACAACGCGTTCGTCGCGACGATGCTCGCCCACGGGATCCCGCTCGAGGCGATCCTCACCGAGCTCGTGCTGTCGGGAGAGGTCGAGCGCACCTATCGGCTCCTGCGCGAGCGCGGGTACGCCGCGCAGTCGGAGCTCCACTCGCCGACGAGCCAGTACGGTCAGCTCTCCCGCCGCGGTCGCTACGACCACCTCGACCTGCGCACGACGATGGAGGAGCTGACCGCCGAGATCGAGTCCGGCCGTTTCGCCGACGAGTGGGACGCGGAGCGCGACGCCGGATACCCGACGCTGACCGCGCTCAAGGAGCAGCACGCGGGGCCCGCGATCCGCGCGTTCGAGGAGGAGCTGCGGCGCCGCCTCGGGCCGGGCGCCCGGGGCGCGCTCCACTGACCGGCGGCGGCCCGCTCACCCCGTCTCGTACTGGACCGTCACCCGCGACGCGAGCAGGGGACCGACGACGCCGGTGAGCACCGCGCGGTGCTCGGGATGGTCGCGGTAGGCGAGGTAGCCGTCGAGCGAGTCGAAGTCGGCGACGACCGCGAAGTCGGCGTTGCCCTCGTTCACGCCGAGGTCCCGGCCGAACCGGTAGTCGCGGATCACCGGGATCGCCCCGGGCAACGCGCGCAACGCCCGCTCGACGGCCTCGACCTGTGCGGGGGTGACGCCGTCGCGCCAGCGGAACAGCGCGACGTGGCGGACGCTCACGTCGCCCGGGGCCCGCTCACCACGACCGGGCAGGGCGCGTGGCGGACCACGTGGTCGGACACCGAGCCGAGGACCGCGCGCCGCAGCCCGCCGCGCCCGCGCGACCCGATGACGATCGCCGCCGCGTCGAGATCCGCGGCGAGGGCGCACACCGCGGGGCCCGGGGGCCCCTCGATCACCCGCTTCGGCGCGTCCTCCCGCCCGAGTGCGGCCGCGGTGCGATCGAGCGCGTCCTCGGCCTCCCGGCGGGCATCGTCGGCGATCTGCTCGTACGTCTCGGCGGACATCACTCCCCCGGCCATCCCGACCCCCGTGACGAGCGTGCCGTCCGGCGCGGGGACGGCGGTCACGAACGTCACGGCCGATCCGGGACGGAGGAGCGCGAGCCCGGCGCGCAGCGCGTCGATCGCGAGCTCGGAGCCGTCCGTGCACGCCAGCACCGTGCGGTCCATGCACGCACGCTAACGCGCCGGATCGCCCGTCTCCGCGTGCGCGGTCCGTAGGATCCGGCAGCATCCGCTCAGGGATCATCACACGGTCATCGGTGGTGCTCGCGGTGCTCCTCGCAGTCGCGGCGTGCGGCGGGGACGACGGCGGTTCGGGACCGTCGGCGTCCACGACACGCCCCGAGCCGGCCGACGGCGAGGACGCCGGCGGCACGACCGACGACGCGGAGGACGGCGACACCTCCGACCTCGCCTGCTCCGTCGTGACCCGGGACGACGCCGCGGCGCTCTTCGGCGAGCCGGCCCGGGCCGCGCAGGACCAGACCCCGGCGCCGTTCGGGTCGTCGTGCTTCTGGGAGAACGCCGACGCCGACGAGACCGGCCAGGTGGTGCACCTGCTCCAGGTGTACGTGTACGAGGGCGAGCAGTTCTACGACGAGTCGGTCTCGCCGGAGGCCGAACCGCTCGACGGCGTCGGTGACCGGGCGTTCGTACGCGTGGTGGAAGGCGTGAACCCACAGGTCGGCGTCAACGCGCTCGTGGGCGACCGGGTGCTCGTGCTCGACTACTCGACGATCAACATCGGGGTCGCCGACGCCGAGAAGGTCGACGCGACCACCAGGCAGGACGAGCTCGTCGAACTCGCGCGAGCCGCGGCCGAGGCGCTGTAGGCGCCCTCACGCCGTGCGCGCGCGCACGGAGGACGCATCATCGCGGGCGGCGGACTGCCGCCGCAGACGGTCGAGGGTCGAGGCCACCTCGGCCGCGTGGACGGCCCGGGCGAACAGGTAGCCCTGCGCGGCGTCGACGCCGAGCCCGGCGAGCCGCTCGAACTGCCGCGCGGTCTCGACGCCCTCGGCCACCGTGGTGTGGCCGAGCGCGCCGGCCATCGCGGTGATCGCCGCCACCAGCGACTCCTGCGCGGTGTCGTCCCGGTCGAGCCCGTCCACGAACGACTTGTCGATCTTCACCTCGTCGACCGGGAACGTGCCGAGGTACGCGAGCGACGAGTACCCCGTGCCGAAGTCGTCGATCGCCACGCGCACCCCGAGCCCGCGCAGCCGGCGGAGCACCTCGAGGTTCAGCTCGGAGCGCATCATCAGGATCGACTCGGTGAGCTCGAGCACGAGCGCCGACCCGTCGAGCCCGTGCTCGGAGAGCGCGCGCCCGACCCGTTCCACGATGGCCGCGTCACGCAGCTGGCGCGCCGACAGGTTCACGCTGACGAACAGGTCCGACTGCCCGGGCAGCTCGCGCCGCCAGCGCGCCACGTTGGCGCACGCCTCGTCGAGCACGCGGGCCCCCACCTCGTCGATGAGCCCGGTCTCCTCGGCGATCGGCACGAACTGCGACGGCGGGACGTGCCCCCGCTTCGGGTGCATCCACCGCAGCAGCGCCTCCACGCCGATCGCCCGCCCCGTCGCGACCGAGACGATCGGCTGGTACGCGAGCGTCAGCGCGCCCGTGCGCACCGCCTCGCGCAGGTCGCGCTCGAGCGTGAGCCGCTGGGCGGCGCGGTCGCGCATCGTCGCGTCGAAGACCGCGACGGAGTCGCGGCCCGCGTCCTTCGCCTGGTACATCGCGGTGTCGGCGTCGCGCAGCAGCGAGCCGACCGACGCGGCCGTCCCCGGCGGCGCGACCGCGACCCCGATGCTCGCCGACGCGTAGAGGTCGCCGCCCGCGACCGTGAAAGGGGTCTGGAACGACTCCCGGATCCGCTCGGCGACCCGGGCGGCCTGGTCGGCCGACCGGCACCCCTCGAGCACGATCACGAACTCGTCGCCGCCCACCCGCACCACCTGGTTGTCGCCGGGCACCAGCGCCCGCAGGCGCCGGGCGACCGCGACGAGGAGCTGGTCGCCGGTGGCGTGCCCCATCGAGTCGTTGACCACCTTGAACCGGTCGAGGTCGAGGAACAGCAACGCCAGGCAGCGGTCGGTGCCCTCCTGGCGGGCGAGGGCCCGCCGGACGTGGTCGTCGAGGTACGCGCGGTTCGGCAGGCCCGTGAGCGGGTCGTGGGTCGCCTGGTGGACGAGCCGCTCGGCCGACCGGGCATGGTCGCGCAGCGCCCGGTAGGTGCGGACGATCACGAGGGCGAGCATCGTCGCGACGACCGCGTTGAGGACCCGCCGGTCGGCGACCGACTCCTCGGGGGCGAAGAGCGTCAGCACCAGCGGCACGGCGAGCGACGCGGACACGATCGCGAGGCGCGTCGCCCGGGTGCGCCGCTCGGGCCGGGGCACCGGCTCGACGAGCTCCCGCATCGTCGGGTGGAGCATGCAGGTCGAGTACGCCACGTACGCGAGGGCGTAGGGGACGTCGACGAACTTCGTCGGGATGTCGGCGATCCGGGCGTCGACGAGCATGTAGACGACGTCGCCGACCAGCATCATCGCGATCGCGCCGACGAGGAGCCGCTGCGCGCTCGACGGGCGGTTCCCTGAGACGAACGCGATGCCGAGCATCAGCGCGAGCAGGTACACCGACAGCGCCGGGTACATCGACAGCACGATCCGCACGTAGGCGGGCGCACCCGTCTGCTCGAGCGCCGGGACCACGAGGAACGCCCATGCGAGCGCGAGACCGGCGAGCGAGGCGATCACGCTGTCGAGCGTCGCGTCGAGGTCCACGCGGCCGTTGCCCCGGCGGGCGCGTGCGATCCCCCCGAGCGCGACGCCGAACAGCAGGTAGCCGGGCATCGTGATCAGGTCGGGGACGAAGGAGCGGCCCGCCGAGATGTCACCCAGGGTCCCGAGCTCGACCCGCACCGCGCCGCCGACGAGGAACAGGGCGAGCGCCGACGCGATCAGGGCGAAGACCCACGCGTGCCCCGGCCGGAAGCGGCGGACGCCGACGACGGTCGTGACGATCGCGGCCAGCCCGAGCAGCACGAACGTGTTCTGCGAGAGCGCGCCGAGGACCCCGGCCGCGTGCGCGCCGACCCACGCGAGCGCGACCACGGCGAACGCGGCCGCGGGGAGCCGGCTCCTTGCCTCGGGTGAACGCATCCGTGCCTCTTCGAAAACTGTCCCGGCGAGGTCCCGAACGGAAGTCGGCCGCTCCCCGGGGCCGGTTGAGCGCGTCCTGACGCCCGGCGCGGGCCGACGGGGCGAAAACGGGCACAACGACCCATCCCCGGGGGCGGCCTGGCGCGTCGCACCAGGTGGAGCGGGCCTCCCGCCGCGCGCTAGAAAGCAGCCCCGATGGTGCAGTCCCCGCCCGACGACACCACCTGGGTGGACCTCGCGCCCGAGATCGTCCGGCAGCGCCTCGTGATCGAGGGCCGCTGCCGGGAACCGATCGACGACGCCGCGATCCGGTCGTACCTGACCGAACTGTCGGTCGTGTGCGGGATGCGCGCGCTCACCGAGCCGGTGACCCACCGCTCCGACCGCTACGGCTGGGCGGGCTGGATCCACTGGGAGACCTCGGGCGCCCACTTCTACGCGTGGGAGCAGCCGCGGCTCTTCTTCAGCGTCGACATCTACACGTGCAAGACGTTCGCCGTCGCCGACGCCGTCGAGTACACGCGGTCCTTCTTCGACGCGCCGCAGGTGGTGTACCGGGAGTTCTGAGCGTTGGACCTCGCGCGCCGAGAGCTCGCCGAGGCGCTCGTCGCCGGCCGGGGGCAGCCCGAGCAGCCGTTCGGCTGCTACGTGATCGGCGGCGACGACCCGGCCGCGGAGCTCGGACGCTCCGTGGAGCGCGACGTGTTCCTCGAGTACTTCGGGAACACGGAGGAGCTGCTCGCCGCGGAGTACGGGCCCTACGAGCGCACGAGCCTGTTCCTGTGCGTGGTCGACCACCGCCGGCTCGTGCCCGCGGGCGTGATGCGCATGATCCTGCCGACCCCGGCAGGGCAGAAGTCGCTCGTGGACATGGAGCGGTGCTGGGGCACCGACGCGGCCACGGCGTTCGCCCGCAGCGGCGCCGACGTCGACCCCGCGCGGGTGTGGGACATCGCGACGCTCGCGGTCGCCGCCGACTACCGGGGTGGCGGCAGCGAGGGCCTCGTGAGCATCGCGCTGTACCAGGCGGCGTTCCAGAGCGCGCTGCCGTGCGGGATCGGCTTCTTCGTGGCGATCCTCGACTCGGTGGTGCTGCGGCTCATCGAGGAACGGGTCTCGGAGCCCTTCCGCTACTTCGCCGGCCTCGAGCCGAGGCGTTACCTCGACTCGCCGGCGAGCCTGCCGGTGTTCGTCGACATCGACGACTACTCGCGCCGCCTGCGCGCCGCCGACCCCCGGATGCACGAGGTGCTGCTCGACGGCCGCGGCCTCGAGGCGGCGGTGTCGGTGCCCCGGTGGGTGGAGGAGTCGCGGGCCGTCGTCGACCGGCTGCACGCCGCGGCCCGGGCGCTGCCCGCCTGAGGCGACCGGGCGCGCACGCGGCGAGCCGCCGGCCGCGTCAGGACGCGGAAGGCGACCGGATCGCGGAGACCTCGAACTCGAGATGCACCTTCTCGCCGACCAGCACCCCACCGGCCTCGAGGGCGAGGTTCCACGTGAGGCCCCAGTCCTTTCGGTTCACGGTCGCCCCGCCCTCGAAGCCGATCCGCTGGTTGCCGAACGGGTCGACCGCGGCGCCCGTGTACTCCAGGTCGACCGTCACGGGCCTCGTCACCCCCTTGATGGTCAGGTCACCGGTCACCCGGAAGCGCGTCACGTCGACCTGCTCCACCGCCGTCGACCGGAAACCGATCATCGGGTACCGCTCGACGTCGAGGAAGTCGGCCCCGCGGAGGTGCGCGTCCCGGTCCGCGTTGCGGGTGTCGACGCTCGCGGCCCGGATTGTGAGCTCGAGCGAGGACCGGCCCGGGTGCTCGGCGTCGAAGTGACCCGACCCGGAGAAGTCGTCGAACGAACCCCGCACCTTGGTCACCATCGCGTGGCGGGCGACGAAGCCGATGCGGCTGTGTGCCGGGTCGATCTCGTAGGTGCCGGTCAGGGTGCTCGGGATCGTCGTGGTCGTCATCGTGTCCTCCCGCAGATATCTGCTTGACACATCAATCAACTTGGATGATGGATCATGCATTCCCGGGTACCATCCGGCGGTGGCCCGGACCCGCTGGCTGACCGAGCGGGAGGAGCGCGCGTGGCGAGCGCTCCAGCTCATGCAGATGCGCCTGGAGGCCGCGCTCGCCCGGCAGCTCGCGTCCGACTCGGAGCTGTCGTACCCCGACTACGTCGTGCTGGTCGCGCTCACCGACGACCCGTCCGGACGGCTCCGTCCCTCCCGGCTCGCGGACCTGCTCGGGTGGGAGCGCAGCCGCGTGTCCCACCAGGTGACGCGCATGGCCTCCCGCGGGCTCGTGCGGCGGGAGCGGTGCCCGTCCGACGGGCGCGGCAGCTACGTGGCCGTCACGGCGAAGGGGCGGCGAGCGATCGCCGCGGCCGCGCCCGGGCACGTCGCCGCGGTCCGCCACCACTTCGTCGACCGATTGACGCCGGAGGAGCTCGACACGGTGCGCGCCGTCGCCGAGAAGGTCCTCGCGGGCCTCGAGCGCGACGGCGCCCGGGGACGCGCCTGATCGCGAAGGCCGTCCCGCACCACCGACCCGGATCACAGGAGGGAGTGACCGTGGACGTCACGGGGAAGCGGGCACTGGTGACGGGCGCGTCATCAGGGATCGGCGCCGAGCTCGCGGTGCGGCTGGCCGCCGCGGGTGCGACGGTCGGCATCTGCGCCCGCCGGGCCGACCGCCTGGCCGAGGTGCTCGAACGCTGCCGCGAGCACGCGCCCGGCTCGCGGATGTGGGTCTGCGACCTGGCCGACCCCGGACAGCTCGACGCGCTCGCGCGCGACGTCACCGACGCGTACGGCGGCATCGACGTGCTGGTCAACAACGCGGGGATCCCCAAGCGCCGGCACGTGACCGCGCTCGACGCCGCGACCGTCGAGGCCGTGATGCGGGTGAACTACCTGGCGCCCGTCCGCCTCACGCTCGCACTGCTACCGGGGATGATCGAGCAGGGCGCCGGGCTCGTCGTCAACGTCTCGTCGGTCGCGGCGACGCTCTCGTCACCCGGGGAGGCGGCTTACGACGCGTCGAAGGCCGCGCTGTCTGTGTTCTCGGAGGCGATGGCGATCGACCTGTGGGACACCGGCGTGCGCGTGCTCGTCGTGTACCCGGGCGTCGTCGACACGGAGCTGTTCTCGGTCCCCGGCAACGACCCGCTCCCCGGCGACATCGAGCGGATCACTGCCGGCGAGCTGGTCGACGGCGTCATGGACGCGATCGCCCGCGACGTCGTCGAGGTCTACGTTCCGGGATGGTTCAAGCAGATCGCGGCGAGCAAGGCCGCCGACGTCGGAGGCTTCCTCGCCGGCTCGGCGGCCTGGGTGCGCGAACAGCGCGACGGCTGACGGCCTCAGCGGCCCTCGAGGTCCTCGAGGAATCCGAGGAGGTCGTCCGCGTGCTCCTCCTCCTGCATCAGGATGTCCTCGAACATGCGTCGCGTCGTGGGGTCGTTGGTGCCGAGCCACTGGATGATCTCGGTGTACGACGCGATCGCGATGCGCTCGGCCACGAGGTCCTCGCGCAGCATCGTGCGCAGGTCCGCGCTCTCGTCGTACTGCGCGTGCGAGCGCGACGCCAGGCCCTCGGGGTTGTAGTTGGGCTCGCCCTGGAGCTGGACGATGCGCGCCGCGAGCATGTCGGAGTGCGCGAGCTCCTCGTTCGCGTGCACGAGCAGCTCCGCCGCGATCGGCTCCGCGGCCGGTGAGCCCTTCGCGGTGTAGTAGTGGCGCTTGTAGCGCAGCCAGCACACGATCTCGGTGGCGAGCGCCTCGTTGCAGACCTGGATCACGCGCTCGCGGTCCGCGCCGTACGCCTCGGTGATCGGCCCCTTGTCGATCTCGGCCCGGGCCCGGGCCCGCAGCGTCTCGACGTCGGTGAGGAAATCGGACATGGCGCGCAGGCTACCGACCGGGCCGGTCGACCGCGGCGCGCTGTTCGCCGGGCCGTCGCCCGCCCGCAAGTCGGGGGCCGCGGACCGTTCACCACGCCCCGGTTCACTCGCGGCGCCACTTCCCGACGGCACCGTCCCGACGACGAGGAGACCGGATGCAGGTGCGCAGGAGGACGCGGAGGATCGTCGCGCTGGGTGTCGCCGCGGCGGCGCTCGCCGGGCCGGCGGTGGGGACCGCCGGCGCGGGCGGCACGTACGGCGGGGGCGGCCCGGCCGGGCCGGGCGGCGGCGTGTTCGACCGGATCGCGTCGTTCCCCGTCTACGAGAACAACGACGACCCCGGCGCCGAGACGGTGGCCGAGATCGTCGCCGCGACGCGCGACGGGCGGACGCTCGTGTACGTGGACAGCGTCGGCGAGCAGGTCGGCTTCGTCGACATCACCGACCCGGCGGACCCGCAGCCGGGCGGCACGCTCGGCTTCGGCGCCGAGCCGACGTCGGTGGCGGTGCGCGGCGGCCACGCCCTCGTCGCGGTGGACGCCGACGCGCCGTACCTCGCCGTGGTCGACATCGCGGCGCGCGCCGTCGTCGTGCAGATCCCCCTCGCCGGCCAGCCCGACTCGGTCGACGTCAGCCCCGACGGCCGCTACGCGGCGGTCGCGATCGAGAACGAGCGCGACGAGGAGGTGGTGGTCGGCGGTGTCGAGGGCGGGCTGCCGCAACCGCCCGCGGGCCTGCTCCAGGTCGTCGACCTCGTCGGCGCACCCTCGGCGTGGACCGTCCGCGACGTCGCGCTGACCGGCCTCGCCGGCTACGCGCCCGAGGACCCCGAGCCCGAGTACGTCGACGTCAACGCGTGGAACCTCGCGGTGGTCACGCTGCAGGAGAACAACCACGTCGTCGTCGTCGACCTGCGGCGCGGCCGGGTGGTCTCGCACTTCCCCGCCGGCACGGTCGACCTCGACCGGGTCGACGTGGTCGAGGACGACCGCATCAGCCTCACCGGATCGCTCGACGACGTGCCCCGCGAGCCCGACGGCGTCGTGTGGCTCGACCCGTGGCACGTCGCGACCGCGAACGAGGGCGACCTCTTCGGCGGCTCGCGCGGCTTCACCGTGTTCCGCATCGACGGTCGCGTCGTCCACGACAGCGGCAACACGCTCGAGCACCTCGCCGTACGACACGGCCACTACCCGGAGAGCCGCTCGGAGAACAAGGGCACCGAGCCCGAGGGTGTCGCGCACGCGCGCTACGGCGGCTCCGAGTACCTGTTCGTCGGGTCCGAGCGCGGCAACTTCGTCGCCGTGTACCGGCTCGACGGGCTCCGGCCGCGCTTCGTGCAGCTCCTGCCGACCGGGATCGGGCCCGAGGGCCTGCTGCCGATCCCGGCGCGGGGCCTGTTCGTCGCGACCTCCGAGGTCGACGACCCGCCGACGGGGGTGCGCACGGTGATCTCCCTCTACCGGCTGCGCGGCGGCGCCGCGTACCCGACGGTCGTGTCGGGCGACGCCGGCGACGGCACGCCGATCCCGTGGGGAGCCCTGTCGGGCCTCGCGGAGGTGCCCGGCCGGCGCAACACGTTGCTCGCGGTGGCCGACTCGTACTACGTCGCCGACCCGCGCCTGTACACGCTCGACGTCGGCACGACGCCGGCGCGCATCGTCCGCTCGCTCCCGATCACCGGCGGTACCGGCGGCTACGACCTCGAGGGCGTCGCCGCCGCACCCGACGGCACCGTCTGGGTGGCGAGCGAGGGCAACGCGAGCGACAGCCGGCCGAACCGGCTGCTGCAGCTCGACGCGTCCGGCGCCGTCCTCGCCGAGGTGGGCCTGCCGCCCGAGGTGATCGCCTGCCGCGCCGCGACCACGGCGCGCGGCTCGCTGGGCGCAGGGTTCGAGGGCGTGACCGTCGTGCCCGGTGACGGCGGCTACCGGCTGCTCGTCGCCCAGCAACGCGGGTGGAACTACACGACGCCGGGCTGCGAGGCGCTCGACGACGACCCCGCCGACGTGGACGCGTCGGAGCCGGGGTGGACGCGCCTGTGGGTGTACGACCCCGCAGGCGGCACGTGGTCGCACCTCCCCTACGAGCTCGAGCCGCGGCCGCCGCTCGCGTCGTGGGTCGGGTTGTCGGAGGTGACGCTCGCGCCCGACGGTGACCTCGTGCTCATCGAACGCGACAACCGCACCGGCGCGTTCGCCACGCTGAAGCGGCTGGTGAAGACCGACCTCGACGCCGAGGTGCGACGCGCCGACAAGACGTTCGCCGACCTGCTCCCCGCGCTGGAGGCGACGCGCGGGTGGTTCACCGACAAGCCGGAAGGGTTCGCGCTGACGGGCGGTCGGGCCTACGTCGTCACCGACAACGACGGCGTCGAGGACGCGAGCGGCGAGACGCAGCTCCTGCGGCTCGGCCCGTGGCGCCGCCTGTTCCCCGGCGCCTAGAGGCCGCGCGGCGCGAGGACCCGTGGTGGCCGCCGGCCGGCGCCGCAGACCCCGGCGGCCACCACGACCGGGACGGAACGGATCCGCCAGGGAGGGCGACGGCGGGTGGCGCACAGCGCCGTGCGCCACCCGCACCAGGGCGGCCGCACCGTCCGGGCGCGGCCGGGACGCCGGCGCCCGCCGGTAGCCTCGGTCGGGTGGCGGGCACGGCAGCGCTCGAACGGGACGCCCCGCCGCCCGCCGCGGGCGCCGCGCCGTCACGGTGGCGACCGAGCATCCCCCAGATGGTGGTGCTGCTGGTCGCCGTCGCGTTCGCCGCGACCGCGGTCACGGCCTGGTGGGTGCGGCGAGCGGCACGCCCCGGGGCGACCGACGTCGGCTTCTACGACGACATGACCGCCCATCACTTCCAGGCCATCGCCATCGCGAACCACTACCTGCGCAACGGCGACGACACGACGCTGCGGACGATGGCCTGGGAGATCGCGTTCACCCAGGCCGGCGACATCCGGGTGATGCAGGACGCGTTGGCGGACTGGGGCGAGACCGGCTCGCCCGACGTCGCGATGGACTGGATGGGGATGCCGGTCGCCCCCGACGCACAACCCGGGATGGCGAGCGCGCAGGAGATGGCGGCCCTCGAGCAGGCGCGCGGCCGCACGCTCGACGACCTGTTCACCCGGCTGATGATCGACCACCACGCCGGCGGGATCCACATGGCGGCCGCAGCGCAGGCACGCGCCCGCCTCGGAGCCGTGCGCGACCTGGCCGACGCGATTGCGCAGGTGCAGCGCACGGAGATCTCCGAGCTGAACTTCCAGCGCGAGCGGCTCGGGCTCGGGCCGCACGAGCCCGACACCGGCTGAGCCGGCCGAGCCGGCCGGACATCCGAAAGTCCCCCTTCGGTCCCGCCGCGCGCGTGCCGATGACCGTGCCGGTCCTCCCCCGGGGACGGGCCCGGCGGGGTGCCCGTCACCGCGGCGCCCCGGCCGCCGTCATCGTGTCGTCGAGCCTCGTCGGAGCGTCGTCGTGTTCGCGCGGATCCTGCGGTCGTCGTCGGTGCTGTGCGTGCTCGCGGCGGCGCTCCTCCCGGCGACCGGCCCGGCACCCGCCGCGGCCGGGACGGAGCCGCCGCCGGTCGTCGGCCTCGCGAGCACGCCCGACGGCGGCGGCTACTGGTCGGTCGACGCGCGTGGCACGGTGGCGGCCTTCGGCCGGGCGCGCGCCCACGGGTCGCTCGCCCAGGCGCCGGCCGCACCGGTCGTCGGCATGGCGGCGACCCCCACCGGGCAGGGCTACTGGCTCGTCGCCGCCGACGGCGGCATCTTCGCCTTCGGCGACGCCCGCTTCTTCGGCTCCACCGGCGGCCTGCACCTCGTCGCCCCCATCGTCGGCATGGCCGCCACCCCCACCGGCCACGGCTACTGGCTCGTCGCCGCCGACGGCGGCATCTTCAGCTTCGGCGACGCCCGCTTCTTCGGCTCCACCGGCGGCCTGCACCTCGTCGCCCCCATCGTCGGCATGGCCGCCACCCCCACCGGCCACGGCTACTGGCTCGTCGCCGCCGACGGCGGCATCTTCAGCTTCGGCGACGCCCGCTTCTTCGGCTCCACCGGCGGCCTGCACCTCGTCGCCCCCATCGTCGGCATGGCCGCCACCCCCACCGGCCACGGCTACTGGCTCGTCGCCGCCGACGGCGGCATCTTCAGCTTCGGCGACGCCCGCTTCCACGGCAGCGCGGCGCGCTGGTCGCCGGGGGGCGGCGCCCGCGCCGTCCACGCGGACCCGTCGGGCGGCGGGTACTGGATCGTCGCCGGGAACGGCGCGGTGCTCGCGTTCGGCGACGCCGGCTACTTCGGCAACCGCATCGGGCCGCGCCCGGCGGCGCCGACCGCCGCCCTGTACGGCGACTCGCTCGGCAGCGAGACCGCCGCGTTCTTCCGCTACCTCACCGCCGCGCAGGGGGTCGACAGCTACACGTGGACGTTCAGCGGGACGGCCGCGTGCGACTGGATCGGCCACGCCGGCGAGGACGCCGCGCGCCGACCGCCGCGCGTCGCCGTGCTGGAGTTCGCCGGCAACGCGGTCACGCCGTGCATGCGGGGGCCCGCGCCCGAGTACTTCGCGCGGTACCGGCGCGCGATCGAGCACCTCGTCGCGCTGCTGTCGGCCGAGGGCACGCGGGTCCTGCTCACCCGCACGCCGCCGATGCCGCCGGGCGAGTCGCTCGGCCGCCTCGACCCGCTCCTGCGCGACATCGCCGACGACCTGGCCGCGGTCGACCTGATCGACGGCGGCGCCGCCGTGGCCGGGCCGGGGCGCACGTGGGCGGCGGGACTGCCCTGCCTGCCGTTCGAGACGCCGCTGCACGGCTGCGCGGGCGGCGAGGTGCCGGCGCGCGCGCCCGACGGCGTGCACTTCTGCCCGCGGCCGTTGCCGCCGCGGGGCATGGACCCGTGGTTGGAGTGCGGGACGTGGAACGCGGGCGCGTTCCGGTTCGCGACCGCGCTGGCCGACGCGGCCGTCGCCGGGGCGCGCTGAGGCGTCGCCGGGGCGTCGACCGCGAGCGGCCCGCGGCCTGCGACGACCCGGCCGTCCCCGCCACGGGCCCGGCCGCCCGGTGCGCCCCTGCGCCGTGCGGCCGGGTGCAGTTCGGCGACCGGGTCGGCCTGCGGCCCGGTGGTGCGCCCCCGCGCCGTCCAGCCGGTGCGCCCCCTCGCCGTGCGGCCGTGCGGGCGGGCGGGCGGCGCGGACTACGGCTCGAGGTCGTAGGTGACGGTGCCGTTCACGGTGCCGACCCGCACCGCGACCGTGAGCGAGTCGACGTGGCCGGTGTAGCCGCCGGACCAGCCGCTGCCCGCCTTCAGGTACACGCCGCCCGCGACCGGCACGCCCGCGGTCTGCCCGGTCACCGGCCGGATCGACGCGTCCGGGTAGGCGGCGAGCAGCTGCGCGAACGAGCAGGGGGTCGCCTGCGTGCAGGCCTGCGCCGCGGGCGCGCCGCCGACGATCGGCGTACCGGTCTGCCACCAGCCCGACGGCGCGGAGAGCGGGTGCCAGGTCTGCCACGCGTCGTTCGTGACGGCGGCCTGGCCCGAGACGCCCGGCTCGAACACCACCCGGCCCTGGAACGCGGTCGTGCCGTCGGTCGCGTCGTAGTCGACGTCGAACTGCAACGTCGTCGCGTGCGGTGACGGGTCCTTCTGGTACGTCTTGTACGAGACGAAGGTGAGGTCGTCGAGCGGCGTGCCGGCGAACTGCCCGGTCGCGAGCGCGACCGCGCCGGTCGAGTCGACGGTCAGCTTCGCGCTGCCGGCCCCGTCCCGCCCGTTCGGGCCGGAGACGAAGCTCCCGCTGCCGGTCGCGGACTCCGCGACGAAACCGAACCCGAGCGACGCCGCGTTCGCGGCCCCGACCGCGACGCGCCCGTCGCCCGGCTCGAAGTCGTGCTCGATCACCTGCGTCCCGATCTGCAGCACCAGGTCGTCGGCGGCGCCGACGAAGCCGCCCGGGACGGGGCCGCCCGCCCGGATCAGCAACGCGCCGGAGCTCGGGCGGATGCGCGCGTGCGGGTAGTTCGCGAGCACCTGGGCCCACGTGCAGAACGTCGCCTGCGTGCACGGCGGGCTCGCTTGCACGGCGTCACCCACGATCGGCCGGTACGCCGACGCGCCCGACCCCGACGAGTACCACGCCGCCGGCCCGGTCAACGTGTCCCACTGCTGCCACGTGTTCGGCGTGATCGCGCCGGCCATCCCCGGGACGTACACGAGCCGTCCCTGGTACGCGGTCGAGGAGTCGGTCGAGTCGTAGTCGACGTCGAAGGCGAGCGTCAGCGTCTCGCCCGCCGCGCCCGAGTACGCCTGGTAGGTCGAGTAACGGAGCTGGCCGATCGACGACAGCGCGGTGCCCGCGTAGTGGAGCGTGCCGAGCGCCTGGCGGCCCGTGCCGTCGACCGCGAGCAGCGCACTGCCCCTCCCCGCCGGAGGGTCGCCCGGCCCGTTGACGAAGAAGCCGCGGCCGTTCGCGCCCTCGTTGACGAACGCCCAGCCGACCATGTCGTTCGGCGAGATCACGACCCTGCAGCCGGCCAGCACGATCGCCAGGGCCGCCACGACGCCACCCGTCAGGAACCTGCGCACGACACCTCCCGGGACGACCCGCCCGCCGATCGTCTACCCGGGCGCGCGACGACGGGGCAAGGGCCGACGCGAAGGGGCCGCGACGGAAACGGCGCGAAGGTGACGCGACGGACACGACCCCGGTGTGCCGCCCGCAGCGGGTCCACCGTGGCCCGTGCGACGCGCGGAACCGCCCAGGACCCTGCGGGTCGATGCGGGCGAGCCGGGTAAGCGGCCCGTGCGACGCGCGGAACCGCCCCGGTGAGCGGCGCGCCGGCACGGGCTCGCCCGTCCGCGTGCCTCGCGGCCGGCCGGGGTCCGCGGCGCCGGTAGCCTGCGCGTGTGCCTGCCGAGCGGCCGTCGGCTTCCCGCCCGCACATGCCGGACTACGGCATACGGCCACCGGAGGCGGGAACGGGCCTGCTGCCCTGGGCGTGGGCCGCCGAGCAGCTGGCCGCCGCGCACGACTACTGGGTCTGCACGTCATGGCCGGACGGCCGGCCCCACCTGACGCCCGTCTGGGGCGCCTGGCTCGACGGATCGTTGTGGTTCAGCTGCGGCCCGCGCTCGCGCAAGACGAGGAACCTCGAGCGCGATCCCCGCTGTTCGGTCGCGACCTCCGATCCCCGCCGCCCGGTCGTCGTCTCCGGCACCGCCGAGCGGCTCACGGAGCCGAACGACATCGCCCGCTACACCGCGGCCAGCAACGAGAAGTACCCCGGATACGACTACACCGTCGAGTTCTTCGCCGCGAACGCGTTGTGGCGCGTCGTACCGGACTCGGCCATCGGCATGATCGAGGACGACTTCACCGGTTCGCCGACGCGCTGGGAGTTCTGAGCGCGGTCGCGGTCCACGTCGCCGCTCCGGCGTGTCCGACCCGGACGAGAACCTCGCTGAGCGGGCCGTCGCGCGCCATGTGCCGCCGGCGTCGCGTCGCGATCCGTCCCGGTTCGCCGTGACATCGGTCACGTTCGGATGTCGTCGTCGCAGGTCGCTGGTATCGTCGATCCGGCATCAAGAGCAGCCCTTCGGGGCTCGGCAACCTGGGACGGACACCCGAGGTGCCTGCTCGCCGTTGGCGAGGATGCGACCGACCGGCGGTCGGTAACGAAGTGTCCGGCACGGATGCCCGCCGATGCCGGCGGGCACGTTCGCGTCGGCACGCCGCCGGCGCGCGCGTCCGTCGTCGGCGGGGGGCACCGCCGATGACAGGAGCACGCGATGGAATCGACGTCATTGCGGTGGTTGCGCTGCCGGGCACGCGCCGCGGCCCGGCGGGCGTTCCACGACCGGTTCGATCCGGTGGCCGGTCAGATCGAGCAGCCGTTCGAGGCCGCGGTCCACGCCGTGATCGATGCGTGCGTCACCGAGGACGAGATCGTGCCGGCCGCACTCGTCGACGCGGTCGTCGCGCCGGTCGTCGGCACGCCGGAGGCGCGTGCGGAGCGCGACGAGCGCGGCGACTGGCCGGCCGACGAGCTCGTCGAGGCGTTGACCAGCGGCAGTGCGCCGCCGCCGTTGCACGCGTTCGTCGACGACGCCAGCGGGCCGGTCCGCGAGGAGAACCTCCTGCTGTCGCCCTCCGGCGCGTGGCGGGCGGTCGACAGCTTCGTCCACGACGAGATCGTCTACCTGGTGTGGTTCGGTGACGGCTCCTTCGGCGAGTACCCCTACCGCGCCGCGTACCGCATCACCGACCCGCCCGACGTCGCCCGCGAGTGGCAGGAACGCGTCGACGCGTGGGTGTACCCCGATGACGACGACGAGCCCGCATGGCCCGAGGACTGGTGGGACGAGCCGTGCTGAGCGAAAGCGCCGATCGCGCGCCCGCGTCCGTGTTCTGCTGGACGACCCGGACCGGCGGCACCCGGTGGGGCTCCCGCGACACGCGCTGGATGGGCGGTGTCGTCCCGTACCGGCCCGTCGACGACATCGACAAAGGGACCTGCTGGCGCCCGGGCCCGCCCCCGCCCGTCACCCACGAGCGGCGCGTGCGCCACCAGGGGATCGTCAGTCGCGTCTCGCTGTACCGCCACGGGTACGTCACCGAGGGCTGGCTCGTCGCCGGCGACGACCCCGAGCGCCTGCACCAGCTCGTCGCCACGGAATGGCGTCGCGGGTGGATCTCCTGGTGGGCCCACGCCCGGATCGGCGCGCCGGACGGCACCATCCTGCCCGCCGTCGCGCTCGACCAGGGCGCCACCGCGCGCCGCATCGCGGAGCGCCTCGCCGGGCCCTTCCTCGCCCACCTCGTCGAGGACACCCTCACCGTCGAGCGGCCCTCCCCCCACGCGTACCACGGCGTCATGACGATCGGGCACCGCCCGTTCACCGCGGACGCCCGCCGCGAGCACCGGCAGGCGGGACGCGGCTCCCGGGATCCCCGGGGACGCTGACGTCCGCAGTCCCGCCACCGCTCCCCGCGGCGTCGGACCGTGCGGGCCGGCCCGGGCGCACGACCGGTGCCCGGCTCGACCCATCGCGATCGTCCGGTGAACGCACCTGCGCGGCGCGCCGTCGTCGTCGAGTCCATGCGACCCATCGGTCACGACGGCGGCCTGGAGTTGCGCTCGAAGAACACGGTCGCCGTCGCCGCGGTCGGGCGGTTGTCTCTTGACCATGCATCCGGTCGACACGAACTCCGAACGGAATCGGCGACGCGCACGTCCGGGGGAAAGGAGCATCGCAGGAGCGCCTAGCCTTCCTCCGGGTCGATGCCATGTGCACGCAACAGCGTGCGCAGTCGCTCGTTCTCCGCACGCAACCGCGTGATCTCGCCGGTCTCGCTCCGGTGACGCTCGGTCTCGATGCCGAGGTGCCGACGCACCAGCGACGAGAACAGCTTGCCGTGGCTCTCCGGTTTGCGGAGATATCGCCGCTCCAACTCGCTCTTCTTCGCGCCCGCGCACCACTCGTCGTACATGTGCCGCAGCGTCTGCAGGTCGATGCCGTAGTCCGACAGTTCGCTCATCGAGCCAACACCTTCTCGATCGCGGCGACGATCTCGCGCAGGATCCTCAACTCCTCGCGCACCGCCTCGACGTCGATCGATCGCCGCGTGTAGCCACGACGGTCGCCTTCGTGCGCGATCTTGTTGCGCCGTTCGGTGATGCGCTGCAGATCCGCCTCGGTCCTTCCCTTGTCGCGCGCGCGTGCACCGTCGATCTTGTGGAGGGGTCCATCGACGCCGAGAAGCGACAACGTCTCCCCCACCTTGCTGGGGGACGTGCTGACGTGCTCCCGGAGCCAGGGGCCGATGACACGTTCCGTGATTCCTCGCCGTGGATACCTGTACGACTGGACCGCGTCCCACGCGCCGATCGTCATCGGGATGGCCTGCATCCGAGCGGGAAGCTCGGACCTGCCGGCGATCCGCTTTCGTGCCTCGGCGATCGCGCGGTCCCCCAGATAGGTCTCGAAGGCTGCGCAACCAGCGACGATCGCCTGGCGGAGGAGGGGCGCACGATTCGCGAAATCCGCGCGAGTGATCCGACCACCGGGCTTCAGCACGACGAAGACGTCGGCGCTCTCGACGCAGTCGAGTTGATCCCACTCCCGGCGCGGGAGCTTCAGCAGGCTCCCGACTCGCTCCCGCAGCTCGCGGCGCATGCGCCGTACTCGGGTGTTGTCAAACGCCTCGGCGAGGTCGACGAGCAGTTCGGCGTCCTCCATGCTCTGGTCGAACGCCTCGAGCGGTGTCGGCTTCAGCTTGCCCGCCACGCTCGCGCCCCTCCTCAGCCGGACCGAGCCCAGTCGGGCCGCGTCGACTCGGGGTGGCAGCACGAGGGATCGCCGGGCGGTGGGTCGAGCGGTGTCTCGTACGGATTCCCGCTCGCCATCGCCTCGGCGATCGCGTCGTAGCGCTCGAGGATCAAGCGCTTCGTCCGGTACTCGCCGTACTTCTGCTCGTCCGTGCGCCGCACGATCGGGAACGTGTCCATCACGTAGTCGACGTCGTCGCGATCGAGCCCGTAGAGGTGGAAGAACGCCGCATCGAGCTCGGCCCGGATGAGCTCACGCCGTTCGGGATCCCAGCGGAACGGCGGGCCGTCATGACCGAGGTCCGCTGCGATCGCCTGCAAGTCCCAGGCCGTGTAAGTGAGCTCCAATGTGCGGGGCGCCATCCAGGCGGCGACCGTGCCGTCGCGGTCCCATGGCGTCTCGGCGTCGAGTGCGTCGGGCGCAGGCACCGGGAGTTGCTTCAGCACGAAGAAGGTCATGTTCGTTCCGCCAACCTTCTGCCGAGCGACGAAATCTTGGGAGAACGAATCGAGAACAGCGAGCAACGCAGCTCTGGTCCGGCCCGGCGCATGAATGACCGGCAGCTTGTGGCCACAGGGAACCGGCGGGACAGCGCTGGCGATCATTGTGCGCTCGTTCGTCACGTTCGTGATGTCCCGGAACCCGAGGAGCCAAGTCGGTTCGCGTCCGCCGAGCGCGGTGCGGACCTCGTGTTCGGCGACCCAGTAGCGTGGCTGCACCACGTAGCAGGGGTCGGCGAGGCGGTCGGCCGGGACGTCGGGGAGCGAGGTGGCCTTGGATCCCGGCGGCTGCATCGCGTAGTCGCCGAAGCGGTGGTTGAAGTGGTGGACCATCTTCGCCTCGTACAGCGGCAGCCACCGCTGCGCGCCCTTGACCCACACGTTGCCGACCAGCTCGGCGCCCTCGGCGGCGAGCTCGGCGGCGGTGCGGAAGCGGTGCGAGTCGTTCGTCATGTGGAACATCGTCGAGAACTCGACGCCCCAGGGGTTGCCGTCGGGGTCGCCTTCCCGGACCAGCACCGGCACGTTGCGGTAGATCTTCTTGGTGAGCTCGGCGTCGCGCCTGGTCCGGAACACCGGCGCGGTGCGGGTGTTGGGGTTCATCAGGGCGAGATCCTCGGGGGTGAGCTCGAAGCGGCGCTCGGGGTCGCCGAGGTCGGTGGTCCGGCGGGCGAAGAACGCGAACTCGGCCGCCGGGATCGGGCGGTCGCGACCCGAGAGGGTGAGCAGGCAGAACTTGAAGCTTCGATGTACGCCCGGAAACAGCGGGGCACCGTTCTCGAAGTCGAAGAGGCTCGCCAGTGACCGGCGGTCGACGCAGTCGGCGAAGAAGCGCTTGGTCGTGTCGTCGGTCGCGATGCCGGTGGGGACGATGACCCCGACGCGTCCGGCCGGGCCGACGGCATCACGCATCAGCTCGGCGAACACGGCATAGGTGTTGACATCGCCGACGCCGCAGAGCGGGAAGCGGCCGCTCTTGCGCAGGTAGTGACTCTCGCCGCCGGCGCGGCGGAGCGCGGCCTGGAACTCCTCCCACAGCGCCGGATCCTCGGCCTCGAGCTTCTTGATCAGCGCCTTGCGCTTCGCGCCCGCCGCGGCCGCGACCTCGGGGATGCGAGGCGCGAAGAACTCCTTCTCGGAGAGCTTCACCTTCTCCCAGGGCGGGTTCCCGATCACCAGGTCGAAGCCGCCGCCGGCGAACACCTCGGGGAACGTGACGTGCGGGTGCAGGAGCGAGAACTGCTCGCGCGTCGCGATCACTGCGTCGAGCACGGCCTCGTCCAGCACCTCACCCTCGGCGAGCGCGTCCACGGTCGACGTGGTGATCGGCGGGTCGCCGGCGCGCTTGGGCGCGAGGAAGGCGGCGCACCAGGCGTCGGCGGCGAGACGGGCACGGTGATGCGCCTCGCTCGCGAGCAGCGCGTCGTGGGCTCGCGCCTTGGCCTCGACCGCGTCGGGGGTGTCGTCGGGGAGCGAGGTGATCGCGGCGGCGCCCGCCGCGAGGTCGGTGACGAGCTCGGCGAGGCGGTGGCCGAGGCCCGCCAGACGCGCGGAACGCTTCGTGAGCTCGGCCTTGTTGGTCTTCTTCCAGGAGGCGGCGACGGTCTTGTCGTCGCCGGTGAGGGCGACGAACGCGTCGCCGGGGACGCCGGCGCCGACGAGGTCCGGCGTGGTTCCGAGGAGCGCGTTGCCGCAGACGATGTGGTGGTCGAGGTACGAGAGCGGGCGACCGGGCTCGACCGCCTCGAGCCACAGGTTCACCTTGCACAGCTCGACCGCCATCGGGTTCACGTCGATGCCGTAGATGCAGCGGCCGATGACGTCGCGCAGTGCATGGTGCACCGCTTCGGGGGTCGGGGCGGACTCGCCGCTGCGGATCGCAGCGAGTCTCGCCGCGATGCGTTGCGCCGCGGCGACGAGGAAGTGGCCTGAGCCACAGGCTGGATCGAGCACCTTCAGGCTCAGGAGCGCGGCTTCCGGATCGGGCTGGGCCTCGGCTTCGTCCAGCACCGGGTCGCAGGCGGTGTCGAGCAGCTGCGCGATGAGCGAAGTGGGCGTGTAGTAGCTGCCGGTGGTCTTGCGTTCGTTGCCCGCTGCGTCGACGAGCTCGAACCGGCGGTCGCCCTCCAGGCGAGGGTGCAGCTCCAGGAGGGACTCGTAGATGCTGCCGAGCTCCTCGGGGCCGAGGTTCGCGAAATCGACGCGGTGGCGGGCGTCGTCGCGGCGAGTGTAGGCGAGGGCCCGAACAGCCGCGAGGAGCCGGGAGTTGGAGAGCCGGGAGGCCTCGAGGTCCGGGCAGGTGTCGGGCGCCCAGAGGAACGAGCCAAGGACCGGGAGCGCGAGCTCGGGAAGGCCGTCGCGGTGCAGGGCGCGGAACACCGGCTTGCACGACTCCCACAGATCCGCATGACGGGAGCCGCGGTGGCTGCGGGCCAGCTCACGGAGGCGGCTCACGGAGAAGTAGCGGGCGTAGGTGTCGACGGCTCGGTCGTCGGCGCCGGGCGGGTGCAGGAGGTCGCGGTCCTCGGCGACGAGCAGGAAGACGAGCCGGTAGACGACGCGCAGGAGCTGGCGGTAGTAATCGGCGGGCGTGAGCGAGCCGTCGCTCAGCCGCTCGCGCAGGGCCCGGTTGGCCGGATGCACGAGGAATCCCGTGCCCAGCTCGGTGATCGCGGCGCGGAACCCCTCGCGCAGGGAGTCGAGGGCGCGTACGCCCTGGGCGTGCGCTTCGGCGGTCCATGCCTCGATGCGGCACGCGGACGGGCGCTCGCCCTCGAAGCGCGACTGGTGACACAGCATCCAGAGCACGACGAAGTCGGCGAACACCTGGCCTTCGAACATCGCTTCGAGGTCGAACTCGACGTACGCGGGACGGGTGAGGCTCGTGTTGTCGCGCAGGAGTCGGAGCGAGAGGCCGTTGGAGAGGATCGCCCAGAGGTGGTCGTCGGTGCGGTTCAGCAACTCCTGGAGCATCGAGTGGGGAGCGGCACCGGCCGCGCCCGGTTTCCCCGGCGTGCGCCTGCCCAGGGCGGTGTCGAAGCCGAGGAGGTGGATCGGCACGCTCCCCCACAGGTGCGACACCGGGTAGTCGCGATCGCCGACGCGAAGGCCGGAGGCCGGACGCTGAAGGCGGCCGAAGCCGAGCTCGTCGAACAGCGGCATCAGCCAGCGTTCGCGCGTGATGCGAACCGCGTGCGCGACCGCGTTCGGCTTCTGGCGCTCGGCCTCGAAGGACTCCCACGCGCCGAGCAGCTGGGTCCACGAGCGGTTGATCGCATCGCGCAGCCGCGAACCCGGGGGGAGGTGGTAGTCCTCGGGCCGCGTCCCCGAGACCGAGTCGGGGTCCTGCGCGAGCCGCGCGAGCAGCTCGCCGGGGAGCAATCCGCCTGTCGTCGTGATCGTCGTGAAGGAAGCAGTGCTGCGTCGGGACATGGCTACTGCGGGAGGTAGACGTAGAGGCCGAGGACGTCGACGGGGAGATGGGGCTCGACGCGCACCGCAGCCGCGAGGTTGGCCTCCCTCCGAACCCGCTCGTGGGTTTCTGCGAGCTCTGCGGCTCGCGTCGCGGCGCGCTCGGCGAGCGCGCCGCTGATCGCGTCGCGATGCCCGATCACGCGACGAAGGAAGTCGACACGTTGCTCGGCAACGACGTTGCCGGAAGGCTGTGCAGCCAGGAGCGTCTGGACCGCCTCGGGCTCGAGCCAGGTGATCGAGCCGGACAGGCCTTCGAACGCGAGCGCTTCGACGTCTTCGGCCAGCAGGCGCTGCCGCTGACCTCTCGCGGCGGGAACGATCAGATCGAACCGGTAGCGTGCGAGGAGCAACGTGGTCGTCGTGCGGACCGCTGCGGTGCGGATCGCACCGCAGCGCGCTGCGGGCGAGTCGTCTTGCGCGTCGAGCGCGGTGTCGAGCAGGTGGGTGGCGAGGCCCTCGACGACAGGATGCGTGCGGGCGAGGTGCTCCTCCCCTGCGTGCAGTGACGGTTCGAACCGTCCGATGACCGTGTCGCGGTCTTCGAGGAGGTCACGCGCCGCGGGCGGGAGCCCTCGGAGCCGGAGCGTCACCGGCGGGCCGCTCGGCGTCACGCCGTCGCCCTCAAGCGAGCCACCGAGCGCATGCACTGCCTCACGAACGAAACGTGCGATGTCGGCAGGAGCGCCGATCGCCGCTCGCACCGCGGCAAGCTCCGCGCGCACCTCGTCGGTCTTGATCGAATACTGGGCGTATCGTGTCCGGGAGGCCTTCTCGCGTGCTGCCGCGTCGTCCCATCGGTCGAACAGCGACTGCTGAACCTCTCGCACGTCGTCGTCGAGGAGGCTCAGCTGCTCGTTGTCCTTTCGGAACAGCCGCTCGAAGACCGACTCGATGAACTCGTCGTTCGAGCCCGGGACCGGGATCGACACACCGAGCTCGGAGCGAATCGCGCGGTGTTTGCGGAGCAGCACCTCGAGCACGATCTCGTCGATGACGTTGTCCACGCCGTAGACCGTCGCGACGCGGACCTGCGGTGAGGTCTGTCCGAAGCGATCGACACGGCCTTCGCGCTGTTCGAGCCGCGTCGGGTTCCAGGGGAGGTCATAGTGGACGACGGCGTCGAAGTACGACTGCAGGTTGATGCCTTCGCTGAGGCAGTCGGTCGCGACGAGGACGCGGTGCTCGGCATCGGCCATCGCCTCGATCCGTCGCTCGCGCTCGTCGGGCGGAAGGAGTCCCGTGACGGAATCGATCGTGCATCGTTTCGGCAGCACTTGACGGAGATGGTCGGCCACATAGCCGGCAGTGGGGATGAAGCGGCAGAACACGATCGGGTTGTGGCCCTGGTCGATCAGCCGCTCCAGCAACTTCGTGACGTGCGTGAGCTTGGCGTCCGGCGCGCCCGCGAGTGCGTCGGCCCGCTCGGCGAGCTTGCGCAAGCGAGCGCGATCCTTCGTCTCGCGTCGCGCTTCATCCTCGTCCGCGTCGGCGCCCGGTGCCGCGTCGGACCGTCCCTCGTCGTCGCTGTCGTCGAGGTCGAGAACGCTGCGACGGCCGGCGTCGTCCGCCTCCTGGAGCGTCGTGGTGCGGGCCGGCGCGGCGCGGTTGCGGAGCGTCACAGCAGCAGCCGTGGGGCTCGATGCGAGGGCACGGAGCAATCCGAGAACAGCCCACCACCGCACGCGCTGGCGGTGCTGGCCACCCGAATCGTCGCTGATCGCGCTGCGCGCCCACGCCAGCACGTCGTCGAGAAACGCTCGGTACTCGGGCGTGAGCGAGTACCGGCCGTCGGCTTCGGGGAGCTCCAGCCTTTCGGGGAACACCGTCGCGTCGACGAACTCACGGATGTCGTTTCGTCGCCGCTGGACGAAGTGGCGGGCGAGCCTCCGGCGGGTCGCCTCGTCGATGCGCTCCTCGTCCGGAAGGTTCGCGAAGTCGACATGGAGCAGGCCGATGAGCGAACGGAACGCACTCTCGTTGCCGGAGTGTGGTGTCGCCGTGACGAGGACGAGGTGACGATCGGGATCTCTCGCGAGGTCACGAACGAGCTCGTACCGCTGGTGGCTCGCGCTTCGTCCCGGGGCACTGGCCGCACACGTGTGCGCCTCGTCGACGATCAGGAGATCGGCGGCGCTGCGTATGAACTCGTCCCGGCGCTGGTTCGACTTGATGAAGTCGGTCGACACGATCGTGTAGGGATACGCCTCGAACACGCTCTCGTTCGGCCCGAGGTTCCTCTCGAGTCGGCGCGCCGTCGAGGTGAGCACCGTCTCGGCCTCGATGTGGAACTTCGTCGCCAACTCTGACTGCCACTGCTCGGCGAGATGAGGTGGGCAGAGCACGGACAGCCGGCGGGCTTGGCCGGAGACCAACAGCTCCTTCGCTATGAGCGCAGCTTCGATCGTCTTGCCGATGCCGACGTCGTCGGCGATGAGGAGCCGCACGGGGTTCTGGCGCAGTGCCATGAGCAACGGGACGACCTGGTACGGGCGAGGATCGACGGCGATGGCGCCAAAGCTGCGGAACGGTCCCGCCGACGAGCGAAATCCGATTCGGACGGCGTCGCGGAGAAGGCGAGCCGACGCATGGTCGCCCGCGGCGGCGGGGTCGGGCCATTCGAACGATGCCTGCTCGACCCGCTCGATCGCGGGGAGCACGCCTGCGACCTCGTCATCGGTGCCGCCAAGTGGCCGCAGGACGAGGAGGTCGTCGGTCGACTCGGGGAGGACGACCCACTCTCGTTCGCGAGCCCGCACGAGTGCGCCGGGTGCGAAGGTCACGCGTAGCCCCTTCCGAAGACGCCGCTGTGGGCGTCGATCTTCTCGCCCCACTGCTCGCGGTACGTGAAGCGAAGCACCGACCAGCCGGCATTCTGGAGCTTCGTCTCGCCGTCACGGTCGCGGTCCATCCGATGCCCGAACTCGTGGTGGGGGCCGTCGACGTAGACGGCGTAACGGGCATCGTCGTAGACGAAGTCGGGTCGCACTCCGAGGTCCTCGAACAGCACCTGAGCACGGTCGGGCAGGCGGTAGCCGCCGTCGGCGACCATCTCCAACCACTCGCGCTCGAGGTCGCTCTGTACGAGCCGGCGCAGCTGCTCGAGGTGCTCCGCGCGGCTGACGGGACGGGACGAGACGTAGACGCGCGCTCCCGCGAGCGTCGCGAGGTAGTCACGGACGAGCTGCCGGTCGAGGATGCGGTGATCCGGCTGATTCGTGTACGACAGCAGGCAGTCGTAGCAGGCTGCCTCGCAGTCATCGCGCGCCTGCTCGGCGCGCCGGAGGTCATCGAGCGTGTCGGGGTCGAAGTGACAGCGCTCCAGCGCGCGTCGCGCGACGCGTCGTATCGCGCCAGGGTCGTCGACGAGCTGGCGGAGCACACCGGCCCCACCTTCGGACGCCTCGTAGATGAGGATCGATCGCCGAGCCGCCGGGTCGGGCAGGCTGACGACTCCGAGCTCGTTGTCCTCGATGTCGAACTCGGCCTGGATCGCCCCCTTCAGCGAGGCTTCAAGACTCGCCATGAAAGGTTCCGTGGTCTCGACCCCGAGCGGGTCGAAGATCAGGGTGTTGCGCCGGTCCTCGACGAAGGGGACGACCCGCTTGACTCGGGGACCGAGACCGTCGCCGTCGTCGTCGGACTGGTCGGGGGCTTTCGCCCAACGGCCTTGCTCGACGTCCAGCAGGAACCCCTGCTCCGACTTGTCGAGCCGCCGCATCCACCCGACGTTGATCCGGGTGAGCGTTGCGGTCGCGCCATAGGCGAGCTTGGCGATCCGGCCGCCATCGGTGACCACCTCCGCCGTTCGGACGGAGGGACGGCCCTCGACCTCTGCCCACCGGTACCCGGAGCGGATCTCGTAGCCCCGGCGCTCTCGCTCTTCGGCGTTCGAGGTGATGCGATCCTGGCGGCGGGTGGCGACACTCGTCATGCGGAAGAGCGACTGGAACCGATTGCCCCGCTCGGAGAGCAGTTCGTCGCACTGAACGCAACGGTCGGGCGCGGCGCCCATGGGAGCGTCGTGGAGGTAGCCGCAGTTCCCGCACTGCACCTTGACGACAGTGACGATCGCCTCGTCGCTCGTGGGATCGGCGTCGGCACTGATGGGCACCATGACGCGCGTGACCCGGTACACGCTTCCCTCGTGGTACACCAGTGCCTGCGGCCCGAACTCTTGGATGGCGAGGAATCGCGGGCGCGAGATGTACTCGTCAGCCTTGTTGCGGCCGGGGATGAAGGCGGACAACGGCAGCCGCGGGAAGTTGTAACCGGGCAGGAAGCCCTCCGCCGCGAAGTACCGGTACGAGTAGAAATCGCTGTGGAACCCGTCAGTGCCCTCGTTGAGCAGCAATTCGAGCTGCAGCTCCGCCTCGTGACGCGCCTGGCGAGCTCGCTTGCGCTCCTCGGGAGTGCGGTGGTTGTCCTCCGCGATCTTGTTCTGGAGGTTGCGCTGGCTCTCCGCGGCCCGGAAGAGGTCCTTCCAGCGCTGGCACGCGTCAGTGAAGCGGGCCTTGAGAGCACCGAACGTGTCGTCGAGCCAACGCTCGGTGTACCAGTCTGCACCGTCGAGGTCGTCGCGCACGGTCTCGAGAACGCGGGCCGCTCGCTGCCGCGCGCGCTCGCGGGTGTCCTGGCGCTCCAGGTCGTCCCTCCGGTCGGGCAGCAGGTCGAGCGATGCCGGATTCCCGCTGACGTCGAGCACGTCACGCAACGAGCGCCCGAGTGACATGCGAGCTTCGCTGAGCCAGATCGCATGCACGTGGGCCCGGACGAGGTCCTCGTTGGCAAGATCGATGCGCGGCGGATGCACTTTGCCCGAGACCATGAGCGTCGGCCGCCGGAAGAAGTACTGGTCGTGCGCAGAGCCAGTCGAACAATAGGTAATGACGAGCGCGGGTTGGCCCGACCGGCCTGCTCGGCCCGACCGTTGCGCGTAGTTCGCGGGCGTGGGCGGGACGTTGCGCATGCCGACCACGTTGAGGCTCGCGATGTCGATGCCGAGCTCCATGGTCGGAGAACAGAAGAGAACAGGCAGGAAGCCGTCGCGGAAGCGCTGCTCACGTTCCTCTCGCTGAGGTGCCGGCACCTGCGCCGTGTGCTCGCGTGCCTCGAAGCCGCCGAGTGTGGACGCAATCGCCCGATAGAAGGTCACGAAGAAGGCGTTCGCCTGCCGGCCCTCGTCGCCAGCGCGCGGCACCCGGATGAGGTCGCGCGCGGGAGCCGAACCATCGCCGGCGACCCAACGCAGTGCGGCGGCGGGGATCTGGTAGCCCTTGTCGACGACGCCGTGCTCGGTTCGTTCCATCACGGGCTGTACGAGACCCCCGACGGTCATGACCTCGAAGAGCTGATGGAGCACGGTGTCGACCTCGACGGTCGAGAGCGTCCGACCGAAGGCTCGACGCCGCAGGTGCTGGCCGACCAGACTTCGCGGCGTCAACGTGATCCAGTTGTCGGACGGCTTGCCCTCGGCCCTGCGCAGGAAGACCACTCTTCCTTGCTCGAGCCTGAAACGCTCGGCTTCGTCGAGCGCCCAGGGAGCCCTCAGGCGCTGACTGGATCGACTCCAGAGCACGTCGTGGTAGCTGCGCTCGAGCTGCTCGACCTTGATCGCGAGCTCTCGACGAAGATGGTCGAGGATCGCACGGCACACCTCCTTGCGCGTCTCCGGCGACGCGTCGGCAAGCACTTCGTGGCAGTTCGCCCACTCGTCCTCTTCGATGCAGAGACGGTCGAGCGCCGCGTACTCGATGCGCAGCAACCCCGTCTGCTCGAGGTTCGGAGCCGTCACCCGCCAGCCCGCGCGCAGATCGCAGTAGAGGCGATAGGTCAGGACGTCGCGCAGCGCACGGTCGACCTCATCACGTTCGCCGTACTTCACGTCGGGATTCTGCGCGTAGTCGGCGACGTCGAGATCGAGCGCCTTCTCAACCGCGAGCGCGAGGCCCGTGTAGTCGAGGCCGCCGGGACCCGCCGCCTCGGCCGCCCGGTACAGCGCCGAGCGTAGGAGGCTCACTTGTACGAAGTCGTTGAAGTGACCGGCTTGCAGCGACGCGTCCTGCCGATTGTCGGTGAAGTTCAGGAGCTTCTTGGGGATGTCGTAGCCGTTGGCGTCGAGGAAGCGCAGGACCGAGAGCGTGAGCATCGTCGTCGCGGTCGAGCGACCCTCGAATCCGAGGGTCGAGAGCTTGACGAAGTCGCTGCGCATCGACGGCGCGTAGGTCGCTCCGGTCCGGAGACAGAACCGGAACGGCGCGGGCACGAACCATGCGCGCGTCGCCCCGTCGCGCTCGAACGCGTGGACGCGTCCATCGGGGCTCACCCAGACGCACTCCGGTTGCTCCTTGCGGCGGTCGGCACGAACACGTGGCGCACCTGTGCGGGTCTCTTCGAGCCAGTCGGGCGGGAGCCGCTCGAACTGCTCGTCTTCGGCGTCGGGCCACGGTGCGTCGTCGGAGACATAGAGGAACCCGACACGACGTTTGCCCTTCTCCTCGAGCGTGTCACCGAGGTCGCGGCCGACGATCCGCTCGCCGTCGTCGTCGTACTCGCGAGCGACGACGTAGTACTCCTGCCCACCGTCGCGACAGAACGCGAGCGGGAACAGCCTGCGACGCCGGTCGCCCGGAACGTACTGCTGCTCGTGCAGCGCGATGGTGCGCGTCGAGGGCGGCTCCACCGTTGCGTACACGTTGGATCCCCGGCTGACGAACTGGTGGACCTTGAAGGCGAAGACGGGCCGCCGGGACGTAGGGTCGACGACCGTCGAACCAGCGAGGAGAATTGCGCGAAGAGCCTGCGCGCACTGTTCGACGGCGTGGTCGGTGAGGCGGGCGAGCTCCGAAGCGACCCCGTCGTCGCCTGAGAGCCTCCGGGGCTCGGCGCGGACGAGCCGGCCGTCGCGCTCGGCGAGGCCGATCGTCGACTCGACCCAGCGGGCGAGCGGGTGCCGCCGGAAGCGCTCGAAGTCGTCGGGACCGAAGTCGACGCGCGAATCGATTGCGGAACGCAACTCGGCCCGGAATGCCTCTGAGGAATCAGTGGGGTCCGTGGTGCGCTCGAGGGTCTCGCCGATGATCTGGTCGGCGCGAAACGGAGCGCCGAAGATGCGCGAGGCGACGTCGGCGATCGCGGCTTGCTGTTCTGCGAGCGTACCGCCGGTGGCAAGCGTCGCCGAGGTGCCAATGCACTGCATCGAGATTTCGGCGTTGCAGGCCTCTCGCACGCGCCGACACAGGAGCGCCACATCGGCGCCCTGGCGACCCCGGTAGGTGTGCAGTTCGTCGAGCACGAGGAACTGCAGACCCTGAGCCTGTTCGATCAACTGACGCTCGTCGGAGCGCGTGAGGATCAGCTCGAGCATCATGTAGTTGGTGAGGAGGATGTCGGGCGGGTTCGCGATGATCCGTTTGCGCTCGTCATCGCCCTCCTGCCCCGTGTAGCGGGCGAAGGTGACCGGTCCACGCCCGTCCGGGTAACCCGCGGACAGGAACTTGCGCAGCTCTTCCTCCTGGGAGTTGGCGAGGGCGTTCATCGGATACACGACGATCGCCTTGATGCGTCCACCCGAGCCGGCGCGCAGCACCGCATCGACGATCGGGACGATGTACCCGAGGCTCTTGCCCGATCCGGTGCCGGTCGTGAGAACGTAGTTCTTGGCGCCCCGGGCGGCCTCGATCGCGTCGACCTGATGGCGATAGAACGTGAGTGGTCGACCGACACCGTCCTCGTCTTTCCCAACACGGAAGACCTTCGAGCACTGCTCGTGCAGCACCCCCCTGGCGACGAGGTCGTCGACGGACCCGCCTGCGGTGAAGCGCGGATTGAGGGAGAGCCAGGGCTCAGGCCAGAAGAGACCCTCGCTCAGACCTGACTCGACCGCCTCTCGGATCCGCGTGTCGCGAATCGTCAGGAATCCCTTGACGAACTTCTCATAGTCACCGATGACCGCGTCGCGCAGCGCGAATACGTCCATCTTCACGCGTCGAGTCCCCCTCTGACACCCACGTGTCTACGCCGGCAGCTGCCCTGCCTGTGTGATTCTCGTGTCCCGCTGGGACATGGCTTCATCGGTCAGCTGTCCACGATCTCGAACCGGTCGAGAGCCCCTTCGAGCGCCTCACTGGGCGCTCCGCTACAGAGCACGAAGAGTGCGTCTCGCGCTCGCGTCATCGCGACGAACAGCTGGCTGATCGCGAGCGATCGGACCTCGGCATACTCCGCGTCGTCCTGACTCGCCTCACGTGGCCGAGGGAATCTCCCGGCGCTGAGACCTGGCAGGAAGACGACCTTGAATTCGAGGCCTTTCGCTCTGAAGTAGGTGCCGACCTTCACCTCGTGCCCGGGCTCTCCGTCGTAGTCGTCGAGCCCGAGCGCCGGGATCCCGGCACGCCGGAGAGTCGACAGGAGTCCTTCCACCTCACGGTTCGTCGGCGCGAAGACACCGATGTCGCCGAGGGCCACCGTTTCGCCCTCGCCCAATTTCTCGATCATCTGCAGCATGAAGCGCAACTCGTCGTCCGGTCCGCTGCAGCTGACGAGAGTCGGCTTGAAGTCCGAGACACGGACGGCTTCTGCAGCCGCGTCACCACGCCGGTGCTCGTCACCGAGGTCGTCCACGAGCTCCTCGCCCGCAACCGCCATCGCAGCGCCGATGATCTCCGCCGTGTTGCGGTAGTTCGTCCGCAGCACGGTGGCACGCCCGGCGACATCGACGCCCGCTTGCTTCAGCGAGAACCCGCCGGCGTAGATGCGTTGAGCGCCGTCGCCGACTATCAGGAGCCCGTCGGTTCGATCAACGCCGTCCCTTCCGGTGACGAGCGCGCGAACGAGCTGGAGCCCGACGAGGGTTACATCCTGTGCTTCGTCGATGATCGCGGCGCGGTACGCCGGTTCGTTCCGCTGAACGGCCAGGTCGCGAGCCGTTCTGATCACGTCACTGAAGTCGACCGTCCCTCGCTTGGCCATCTCGGCGTCCCACTCACACATCAGATCCCAGAGCTGACGGCGCATCGGTTCCGTGAACCGGACGCGGCGGCCCGTCCGCTCGAGCGAGAGGTATTCGTCGATGGAACGCAGCCCTCGGCCCTTGACGACCGCAGTGATCTCGTCGCGCAGGTAGCCACGCGTGAGGCTGGCACGCGCGAGAGGCGAACCGTCGGTGACGATGCGGCGGTACGCCGTCGACCATGCCGCGTCGATGGAGCGCTTGTCAGTGTTGAGGTGGTGACCCGCTTGGCCGCAGATGCGACGAGCGAGTGAGTCGATGTGCCTGAACTCGACCGCTCCGTCGATCGCGTTCGGCAGCCTCGAGTACAGGCGCTCGAACACGGGCGGTAGCGACTTGATGTACGTGGTGAAGAGGATGCGTCCGCCGCCTTCTTCCTCGAGGAAGCGCCGTGCGAGGATCGCGGCGCGGTGCAGTGCGACGACCGTCTTCCCCGTGCCGGCCGAACCGCGGACACGCGCCGGGCCGTCGAAACGGCGATCGACGACGTACCGCTGATCGGGGTGCAGGAAGATCATCCACTCCTCGATCGGCGCCGAGGCGAGACGCTCCACCTCCTCCGCCGTGAACAGCGGTGACAGACCGTGCGCCGCACCGAAGTCTGCGATGGCGACGCGGAGACGGTGTTCGACATCATCCTCGGGTCCTGCCAGCGTCGGGTTGCGCCACTGCTCGGGCGTCTGCTCGAGGAGCTGAATCGCCATGTCGAGGTCCTCGATCGACCAGTCGAGGTCGAGAAGTTGGTTCTCGTTCGTACACGAGCGGAGGTCCGCGATCTGGGCGTCGTCGAGACCCGCCTCCCGCAGATCCGCGTCTGTCCAGTGATCGAAGACACCCACCGCGTCGGCGGCCGGCACGCGCGTGGTCAGAACCGACCCCTGCCGTTCGATCTGATGCTCGACCTCGGAGGGAAGGATCAGCCCGACGAAGTTGGTGTGCGGGTTCTGTATCCACCGCCCACGCTCGACGAGGTCGTAGACGTGCTGCCGCATCCCGGCGAACAGCCAGACGAATGCGTTTCCCGCTCGGTGCATGATGACGCGGATGTCGCGTGCGGCGCGGATCGAGTACAGGCCGCTCTTGTCGCCTTGCAGGGGCTTGAGGTTGAGCCCGGGCTGGCTCGGGTCCTTGCTGAACCGATTCAGCGCGGCGATGACACGGCCCTGGTCACCCGTGCCCAACTGCTCGACACTCGGCCAGAACGTGTCGGCGAAGCTGATCTGTGGGCCGCCCGGCATCCATCTCCCCTCGATGCCGCCACTCGTGTCACAGATCGTAGGCCGACCTGGTGGTCATCCTGGGTTCCACGGGGCTCTCGCCCCGATGCCGGATCGCGTGATCGTACACACAAGTGCGCGGAGCAGGCGGCTGCACGGCGAGAGCGCCACACCGCGATCGGCCACGCTCGCTGCCCGGACGCCATTCCTCATCTCGATGCCAGGAGCCTCCAACCAGCCCAGCACGATTCCGACTCCGGCAATCCTGCGGCCGGCTTGGGACGCGTGCGTGCAGCGGACGAATCGTACCGTTGGCGGCTGGCCGCGGGACCTGCGACGCGCCTCGGCCGCGCGCGGAACGGCTCGTCAACGGGTGGTCGCGTGCAGTGCGTCCGGAGCCCGGGACGATGGCCCGGCGAGACCCTCGTCGGACCTGGACGCGCCGGCCACGATGCCGCACGCCGGCCTCGCGAAGCCGCAACGTGTACGGCACGGTCTGCGTCGTGCGCGCCCGCGGCACCCCGCTCGCGAAGTGCACGGCCACCGAGGAGGTGGCCGTCGCCCGCTCGGAGCGACGCGTCGCCCGGGACCGGCGTCAGGGGTCGGACCGGACGCCGTCGGAGCCGCCGTCGCGCTCGCTCGCCACCTCAGTCGGAGAGACCGATCAATCCCTCGGAAGGTCGCAGGTCCAGGTAGCGGTCCTCGAGGTCGCGGATCCAGCGTTGCTGGTGCTCGTCGTCCGCGGCGGTGCAGTCGCGCAGCGTGTCGACGATTGCCTGCAGGTCGACTCCGCGCACAGCTCGCGGGTCGTGCAACAGCGCGCGGTAGCCGTCGACGTTGGCTGCGCAATGTGGATCACCCGGATGGTGCACCACCATCAGCGTCGCCGTGCCGAGCTCCGGCGCCCTCGCGCACTCTGCCCGCGCCAGCAGGTGATTGCGCCACAACTGTGACCAGCGCGGGTCCCCGAGCCGTGAGGCGTCGCTGGTCGCCCAGACGTCCGTGCCGAAGGCAGTGTGGCTCAGATAGCGCTTCCAGTCGTAGGCCCGTTGCGAGAACGGCTCGGTGAGCTTCGTCTCGATCGCGACACAGCCATTGCCACCACCGGACCGCTCGTAGGTGACGAACACGTCGAACGCGGTCCGATCACCCAGCGCGTCCGACAGCCGCTCCATCTCGATCGCTCGCACGAGCGCGACCTCGTCATCGCCGAGCAATGCCGCGAACAACTGTGTCGCGAGGTCGAGATGTGCGCCGAGGTGACCGAAAACATTGAACGCCATGGTCTGCGACGCCAGGAGGTTGCGGCTGGTGCGCCAGGTGTCGATGCCGGCCGGGCCCTCCGCCACGCGCTGGCGATACGCGCGCGCCGCTTCGGGTGTGAGGAAATTGCGGTTGTGGCGCGCGGCGTCTTCGTCGATCATGTTGCCGTAGCGCTTCTCGGAGCTCGGGGTCGGCCCGTACCCGAACGGCACCCGCAGCCGGAAGGTACGCCACCACGACTGGTGCAGCCGCATCCGCGCCACCCATGGGTCGTCCGACGGCACCTGCGGCCCGACGAGATCGCGCAGCGGCGACGCCAGCAGGTGGACGTCACCGACTTCGGGCTGCCGCAGACGTACACCGTTGGGCAGCCGGACCGCGCCGTCGACCGCGGCGCGCTCGAGGTCGGCAGCCGTCACCGTCTGGGAGGTCTCGCCGGAATCCCACTCGAGGCACACGGTCGCCGTCGCCGCGGGCGGGTCGGACTCCACGACGCCATACCGGACCGACACGAACTCCGGACCGGAGTCCCTCGCGACGTGCACGCCCCAGGGGAACGCCCGCCTCAGGAGCACCTCGAAATCGTGGGTCACGGGCCGTCCTCCGAGCATGGGCGCGTCGCACATTCCTGTTCTTGTCCTTGCGGCGGGGGGCGTCCGACACAAGAACACGTCGCTCGTCTGCCACCGCCGAGGGTGACGGCGACGATCAGGGGATGTGCAGGCCCGAGATCGCGCGGGCGACCACGAGCCGCTGGATCTCCGAGGTGCCCTCGAAGATCGTGTAGATCTTCGAGTCGCGGTGCCACTGCTCGACCGGGTGGTCCTTGACGTAGCCGGCGCCGCCGAGGATCTGGATCGCCTCCTCGGTGGCGCGCACGGCCACCTCGCCCGCGTAGAGCTTCGACATCGAGCCCTCGCCCGCCTCGAACCGCTTTCCGTTGGCCGCCATCCAGCAGGCCCGCCACACGAGCAGCCGCGCGGCGTCGATGTGCATCTTCATGTCGGCGAGCTTGAACGCGATCGCCTGGTTCATGATGATCGGCCGGCCGAACGCGACCCGTTCCTTCGCGTAGGCGAGCGCGTACTCGTAGGCGGCGCGCGCGATGCCGATGGCCTGCGCGCCGACGAGCGGGCGTGACGCCTCGAACGTGCTCATCGCCGCCTGCACCCGGGTGCTCTTCCCCTCGCGGGCACGCGCCAGGCGCTCGTCGAGCTTCTCCTTGCCGCCGAGCAGGCAGCGGCCCGGGATCCTCACGTCGTCGAGCACGACCTCGGCGGTGTGGCTCGCGCGGATGCCCATCTTCGAGAACTTCTGGCCCATCGACAGGCCGGGCGTGCCCGGCGGGATCACGAACGACGCGTGCCCGCGGCTGCGCAGCTCCGGGTCGACGGCCGCGACGACGACGTGGACGGTCGGCACCTTGGTGATGCCGCCGTTGGTGATCCACGTCTTGGTGCCGTTCAGCACCCATTCGTCGGTCGCCTCGTCGTAGACCGCGCGGGTGCGCAGGGACGACACGTCGGAGCCGGCGTCGGGCTCGCTCACCGCGAACGCGGCGAGGTGGATGTCGTCGGGGGTGCCGAAGCACTCGGGCACCCATTCGGCGATCTGCTCGGGGGTCCCGTTGCCGACGATGCCCGACACGCCGAGCGTCGTGCCGAAGATCGCGAGCGCGATGCCTGCGTCGCCCCAGCACATCTCCTCGAACACGAGCGGGAACGTGAGCCCGGTGCGGTCGGCGAAGACGTTCGCGACGAACTCCCACGAGTAGAGGCCGATCTTCGCGGCCTCCTCGATGACCGGCCAGGGCGTCTCCTCGCGCTGGTCGTACTCGGGTGCGACCGGCCGGATCACGTCGGCCGCGAAGTCGTGGACCCACTTCTGGATCTGGAGCTGGTCCTCGTTGAGCTCGAGCGAGAAGTCGGCCATGGGTCCTCCCACGCGGGACCGGCGAAGTTACCCCTGGGTAACCCACTGTACCCGGCCGGGTGGCGGGGCCGGAACCGGGCGGACGCACCGCCCGGCGGCCGGCGGGCACGTTCTCGATCGTTGCGCATCGCTCGACCGCGGGGCCGGCGCGTGCCGATGGAACGGGGGAGATGGCCGCCCACCTCCCGACCCGCCGCGTCCCCGCCCGGGCCCGGATCGGCACGCTGGCCGCCGCGGCGCTGGCCGCCGCGGCGCTCGCCGGGCCGCTCGCGGCCCCCGCACCGCCCGCCGCCGCCGACACCGCGCCCGACGGCCGCACGTACCGCAAGATCGTGTTCCCCGTGCAGGGGCCGGTCTCCTACCGGGACGACTTCGGCGCCTGCCGCGCGGGCTGCACCCGCACCCACCAGGGCAACGACCTGATGGGGGTGAAGATGCAGCCGCTGCTCGCCGCCGCGACGGGCCGGGTCACCTTCATCCGCACCGACTCGAGCGGCAACTCCGGGAACATGGTGACGATCACCGACGCGGCCGGCTGGTCGTACCACTACATGCACGTCAACAACGACACGCCCGGCACCGACGACAACGCGAACCCGGCGCAGCACCGCTTCGCCCCCGGCGTCGTGTCCGGCGCGACGGTGCGAGCCGGACAGGTGATCGGCTGGATGGGCGACAGCGGCAACGCCGAGGGGACCGCGCCGCACCTGCACTTCGAGATGCACACCCCGAGCGGCAGCGCGTTCAGCCCCTACGTGTCGTTGCGGCTCGCGCAGGGCCTGCCGGCCGGCGGCCTGTGCGCGTTCCCGTCGAACCCGCGCCCGACGCCCGACGCCGGCGCGAACCGCGGCTACTGGGCCGTCAGCGCGCGGGGCGAGGTGTACGCGTACGGCGCGGCGCGCCACCTCGGGAACGTGCGAGCCGCGCCCGGCGCGCCACCCGCCGTCGCCCTCGCCCCCACCGCCACCGGCGACGGTTACTGGATCGTCGACGCGGCCGGCGAGGTCCACGCGTTCGGCGACGCCGTCGACCACGGCTCGATGGCGGGCGTCCCGCTCAACGCGCCGATGATCGGCATCACCCCGACCGGCAGCGGCCGCGGCTACTGGCTCCTCGCGCGCGACGGCGGCATCTTCAGCTTCGGCGACGCCCGCTTCTGGGGCTCGATGGGCGGGCAGCGCCTCAACGCGCCCGTGATCGCCATGGCGTCGACCCCGACCGGCCGCGGCTACTGGCTCCTCGGCGCCGACGGCGGCATCTTCAGCTTCGGCGACGCCCGCTTCTGGGGCTCGACGGGCGGCATGCGGCTCGCCGCCCCCGTCGTCGGCATGGCGACGACGCACACGGGCAACGGCTACTGGCTCCTCGGCGCCGACGGCGGCGTGTTCGCGTTCGGCGACGCCGGCTACCTCGGGTCGATCCCCGGCACCGGGTGGTGCGACCGGCCCGGCGCGGTCTCGATGACCCGCTCGACGACCGGGCGGGGCTACTGGGTGCTGACGACCGAGGGGCGGGTCATGACCTTCGGCGACGCCGCGCACCACGGCGACCCGGCGACCGCCGGCGCGCGGCCGGTCGGCCTGGCCGCCGTCCCCGACTAGTCCGGCGAACCCGGGCAGGGCCCGGCGACGACATCCGGCCGGGCCCGGCGAGACCCGGGCGGGCCCCCGGCGGACCGCGCGGCCCGACCGGGCCCGCCGGGGCGACGGGAAGGCCGGGCACCAACAGTCGTCGGCGTCTGACGGCAACTGCGTCAGCGACCGGGCCCGCCGGGGCGACGGGAAGGCCGGGCCGGGCCCGGCCACGACGCGCGGCCGGACCCGGTGCTTGCCCGCCCGGCGAGGCCCCGCACCCGGCGGGCCGTCCGTCCCCACCGGCCGGGCCGCCGGGCCCGAACCCGCGGAACCCGGGAACGCGACGGCCCGCCGCGACGACATATGACTCGTGGGCTCCCCACGGTGGTCTCGCGCGCTCGCGGCATCGGTCGGCGCCGCGCTCCTCGCGGCCGGCTGCGGCGCGGGCGGCGGCGGGGACGGGGACGGGGAGGACGGATCGCTGCAGGGCGTCCGCCGGGACCCGCCGCTCGAGGTCGCACAGGTCACGCTGCCCGACGCGACGGCGGGCGGCGAGGAGTTCACCACCACCGCCGGCGACGGCGGGCTGCTGCTCGTGTACTTCGGGTACACGTCGTGCCCCGACATCTGCCCGACGACGATGAGCGACCTCGCCCGCGCGATCGAGGAGCTGCCGGCGCACCTCGCCCGCCGGGTCGAGGTCGCGATGGTCACCGTCGACCCCGAGCGCGACACCGCCGAGGTGCTCGACGGCTACCTCGCGCACTTCTTCGAGGACACCCGGCGCCACGCGCTGCGCACCGACGACACCGGCCGGCTCGAGGCGGCGAAGCGCGCGTTCGGCGTGCGGGCGCAGGTCGAGGCCCACGATCCCGGCGACGACGACTACGACGTCTCGCACACCGCCGTGACCTACGCCGTCGACGACTCCGGGCGCGTCGTCGTCGAGTGGCCGTTCGGGACCACCCCCGACGCGATCCGATCCGATCTCGAGACCCTGCTGGAGGAGGCCGACCGATGAGGAACCGACTGCTCGCCTCGTGCGCCGCGCTGGCGCTCGCCTTCACGCTCGCCGCGTGCGGAGGGGACGACGACGGGGGCACGGCGGGCGACACGGGCGCCGGGGCGTCCACCACCGCGGCCGGCGACGAGGCGACCGGCGAGCTGACGGTCACCGACGTCTGGGCCCGCACCTCGCCGATGGTCGCGGAGAACGGCGCCGTCTACATGGTGATCACGAACGGGACCGGCGAGGACGACGCGCTCGTCGGCGCGAGCGTGCCCGCCGGCGTCGCCGCCCGCGCCGAGCTGCACGAGACGACCACCGAGACCGACGACACCTCGCACGACGACGGGAACGACGGCACCATGGGCACCGACGACACCATGGGCGAGGGGGCCGGCGGGGCCACGAGCGCCGGCGTGCTGCGCGTCGTGCCCGCCGAGCACGGCGAGGGCGAGGGCGAGGGCGAGGGCGAGGAGATGATGGGGATGCGGGAGGTCGACGAGATCCCCGTCCCCGCCGGCGAGACGGTCACGCTCGAGCCCGGCGGCTACCACGTGATGCTGACCGACCTCGCGGCGCCGCTCGAGGTGGGGACGACCTTCGAGCTCACCCTCGAGTTCGCGAAGGCCCCGACGATCGTGGTCGAGGCCGAGGTCCGCGACGAGGCGCCGTGAGCCGGGTGCACACACAGACACAAGCCCAGGCACCGGCGCGGGCCCCGGGTGCCCCGCACGGGCGTGCCCACCGCCGCGGGTCCCCCCGCGCCGCGGCGGCGGTCGCGCTCGGCTGCGCCCTCGCGCTGCTCGCCGGCTGCGGCGACGGCGCCCGCACCCCGCAGGTCGTCGAGTACGTCGTCCCCGAGGGCACCGCGACGCGCATCGCGCGCGGCGAACAGGTCACGATCATGCCCGACACGCTCGAACTGCGGGTCGGCGACACGCTGCGGATCCGCAACGAGGACGTGGCGGGCGCGACCGTCGGCCCCTACTACGTGGAGGCCGGGCGGGAGTTCACGCTCACCTACGGTGCGCCCGGGGTGTTCGCGGGCGCCTGCGAGCTGTCGGAGGGCGGCACGTTCCGCATCGTCGTGACGCAGTGACGGCCCCGGGGCGGCGTCCGCCCGCCCCGGCTCGGTATCGTCGGCCGCCCATGACCGGCTTCCCGGGCACCGCGGCGATCGTCGGGATCGCCGAGACCGACTACGTGCGCGGCGCGCCGCACCTCCCGGTCGAGCTGATGCTCCAGGCCGCGGACGCCGCGATCGCGGACGCCGGGCTCACCGTCGCGGACGTCGACGGGATCGTCCCCCCGCCCGGCTACACGACCAGCGAGGAGCTCGCGGCCAACCTCGGCATCGAGGACCTGCGCTTCGCGACGACCGTCCACATGGGCGGGGCGAGCTCCGTCGCGGCGCTCCAGCACGCCGCGCTCGCCGTCACCGCCGGCCTGGCCACGCACGTGCTCGTGGTCGTCGGCTGGAACGGCTACTCCGCGTTCCGGCCCCGGGAGGGCGTGCCCCGGCCGCGGCGCGGGCTCGACGCCGCCGCGGTGGGCGACACGGTGATCGACTTCTACCTGCCGTACGGCGCGCGCTCGGCCGCCCAGTTCTACGCCTGGATCTGCATGCGCCACAAGCAGCTGTTCGGCACCCGCGACACCGACACCGGCGAGGTGGCCGTGACGTTCCGCGAGCACGCCCAGCACAACGAGAAGGCGCTGATGCGCGGCACGCCCCTCACGATGGAGGAGTACCTCGCCGCCCGCTGGGTGAGCGAGCCGTTCCGGCTCTACGACTGCTGCCTCGAGACCGACTGCGCGGCCGCGGTGGTGGTGACGACGACCGAGCGGGCACGCGACCTCCCGCACCCGCCGGCGGTGATCCTCGGCGCCGCCGAGGGCCACCCGTACCCGGCCGACGACATCGTGAACCGCCCCGACGTGTTCCGCATCGGGCTCACCGACGCGGCGCCACGCGCGTTCGGCATGGCGGGCGTCGGCCCCGGCGACCTCGACTTCCTGCAGGTGTACGACTGCTTCACCTACGTCGTGCTGCTGCAGCTCGAGGCGCTCGGGGTGTGCGGGCGGGGCGAGGCCGGCGAGTACGTGCGCGGCGGGCGCCTGCGCGCGGCCGGCGGCGCGCTGCCCACCAACACGCACGGCGGCCTGCTCTCCCAGGGCCACATGTGGGGCATGAACCACGTCGTCGAGGCGGTCCGCCAGCTCCGCGGCGCCGCCGACCCGGCGGTGCAGGTGCGCGGCGCGCAGGTCGGCGCCGTGACCGGGTGGGGCGACTTCGGCGACGGCAGCATCGTCGTGCTCGGGGCCGACCGGTGAGCGGGCCCGGCGAGCGGCCGCCGCGGCTGGTGCCCGACCCGGTCGGCCCGAACGCGGAGTTCTTTGCGTACCTCGCGCGCGGCGAACTGCGGCTGCAGCGGTGCGCCCGCTGCCGCCGCTGGCGGCACCCGCCCCGCCACCGCTGCGCGTCCTGCGGGTCGACCGAGGC
This sequence comes from Acidimicrobiia bacterium, assembly GCA_026002935.1. Lineage (GTDB taxonomy): Bacteria > Actinomycetota > Acidimicrobiia > IMCC26256 > PALSA-610 > BPGH01. Next base: position 1,185,726 of record BPGH01000001.1, on the reverse strand, counting down.
GACGTGGGAGCGGGCGTCGGGACGCGGCCGCGTCTTCTCGTGGACCGTGACGCACCGGGCGGTCGACCCGGCGTTCGAACCGCCCTACGCGATCGTCGTGGTCGAGACCGACGAGGGCCCGCGGCTCGTCGGCAACCTCGCCGGCGACGACCCGGCCGACCTCGCCCGCCTGGCGCTCGACGTGCCGGTCGTGATCGAGGTGGAACCCGTCTCGGAGGCGTTCGGCCTCGTTCAGTTCCGGCTCGCCCCGCCGATGTAGGAGGGGTCGCGGAAGGACCCGCGGCACAGGAAGCAACGACTCAGGGACGAGGTGGGCCATGGACGGCCGACGCGCACGCGCCCTGCTCGGCGTTCCCGAGCACGCGGGCCCCGAGGAGATCCGCCGCGCCTTCCGGGCGCGCGCCCTCGCGACCCATCCCGACCGGGGCGGCGACCGCGCCGAGTTCGAGCTCGTCGTGCTCGCGTTCGAGACGCTGCAGCACGTCGACGTGCTCCCCGCACCCCGCCGGCACGCGGAGACGCTGCCCGCCGCGAGGCCCCGCTTCCGCGCGTACGACAGCGCCCCGCGGCGGCCGCCGCGCCGGTGCTTCGACGACGCGCTGCGCGCCGCGATGGCCCGCCTCGACCACTAGGGTCCGCGGGCGTGGACGCCCGGGAGGCCGCCGCGCGCGAGGCGATCCGGCACACGATCGCGTCGTACACGGCGTTCGCCGACCGCGGCCGCTTCGCCGAGGTGGCGGAGCTGTTCGCGGCCGACGGTGTGCTCGAGGTCGTCGGGATCGGAGGCGCGCGCGCCGAGGGCCGCGCGGCCGTGCGCGCGTTCTTCGAGGGCGTCGGCCACGACGTGCGCGGCGGGGCGCCGCCGCCCGGGCGCATGCAGCACCACGTCGCGAGCACGTGGATCGAGCTCGAGACGCCCGACCGCGCGTCGGCGCACAGCTACTTCACGGTGATGACCGCCGCCGGGGTCGACCACTGGGGCCGCTACCGCGACCGGCTGGTGCGCGACGGCGAGCGGTGGCTGTTCGCGCACCGCCGGGTCGACACCGACGGCGTCACCCCGGGCGGCTGGGCCGCCCGGCGCGCCGGCGCCGCCGGGGGTCACGGCCCGGCCGGCGGGGCCGGCGGGGCCGGCGGCGACCAGGCCGACGATCAGGCGTAGGACTCGATCGGCGGGCAGGCGCACACGACGTTGCGGTCGCCGTAGGCGCCGTCGATGCGGCTCACCGGCGGGAAGTACTTCGTGTGCCGCAGGCCCCCGACGGGGAACGCCGCGAGCTCACGGGGGTACGGGTGCGCCCAGTCGTCGGCCGCGACGTCCTCCGCGGTGTGCGGCGCGTTCACGAGCGGGTTGTCGTCGGCGGGCCACTCGCCGGACGCGACCCGCGAGATCTCGGCGCGGATCGCGACCATCGCCTCGACGAAGCGGTCGAGCTCGCCGAGGTCCTCCGACTCGGTCGGCTCGATCATCAGCGTGCCGGCGACCGGGAACGACATCGTCGGCGCGTGGAAGCCGTAGTCCATGAGCCGCTTCGCGACGTCGTCGACCGTGATGCCCGTCTCCTTCGTGATCGGCCGCAGGTCGATGATGCACTCGTGCGCGACCAGCCCGTTCGGCCCGGTGTACAGCACCGGGTAGTGCGGGGCGAGCCGGGCGGCGACGTAGTTCGCGGCGAGGATCGCGACGTGCGTCGCGCGGGTGAGCCCCTCGTTGCCCATCATCGTGAGGTACGCCCACGGGATCGGCAGGATGCCCGCCGAACCCCACGGCGCCGCGCTGACCGGGCCCACGCCGGTGGCCGGGCCCGCCTCGGGCCGCAACGGGTGGTTCGGCAGGAACGGCGCGAGGTGTGCCTTCACGCCGATCGGGCCGACGCCGGGGCCGCCGCCGCCGTGCGGGATGCAGAACGTCTTGTGCAGGTTGAGGTGTGACACGTCGGCGCCCAGCTCACCGGGCCGCGCGACGCCCACGAGCGCGTTCAGGTTCGCGCCGTCGAGGTAGACCTGGCCGCCGTGCTCGTGCACCACGGCGCAGATCTCGCGGATGTGCTCCTCGAACACCCCGTGCGTCGACGGGTAGGTGACCATCAGCGCGGCGAGCGCCCCGGAGTGCTCGACCGCTTTCGCCTTCAGGTCGTCGAGGTCGACGTTGCCGCGGTCGTCGCAGGCCACGACGACGACCCGCATCCCCGCCATCGCCGCGCTCGCGGCGTTCGTGCCGTGGGCGGAGGCGGGGATCAGGCAGACGTCGCGCGAGCGTTCGCCGCGGCTCTCGTGGTACGCGCGGATCGCGAGGAGCCCGGCGTACTCGCCCTGCGACCCGGCGTTCGGCTGCAGCGACACCGCGTCGTAGCCGGTGATGTCCGCGAGCCAGCGCTCGAGGTCGGCGAACAGGGCGAGGTAGCCCTGCGCCTGCTCGATCGGCGCGAACGGGTGGATCCGCGCGAACTCCGGCCAGGTGATCGGGATCATCTCGGCCGTCGCGTTGAGCTTCATCGTGCAGGAGCCGAGCGGGATCATCGTGCGGTCGAGCGCGAGGTCGCGGTCGGCGAGCCGGCGCAGGTAGCGCAGCATCTGGTGCTCGGACCGGTACCGGTGGAACGCGGGATGGGTCATGAACTCCGACGTGCGGCGCAGTGCCGGCGGGATCGCGTCGGGCGCGTCGGGCGCGTCGGGGGCGAGCGGGACGCCGAACGCGCGGCACACGGTCTCGACGACGGCCGTCGTGGTCGTCTCGTCGAGCGCGATGCCGAGGGTGTCGGCGTCGACCTCGCGCAGGTTCACGCGCTCCGCCCGGGCCGCGTCCGCGACCGCCGCCGCGGCGCCGGGCACCCGGACGGTCAGCGTGTCGAAGAACGCGTCGTGCACGACCTCGACGCCGCCCGCGCGCAGCGACGCGGCGAGGCGGACGGCGAGGCGGTGCACCCGCCGCGCGATCTCGCGCAGCCCGTCCGGCCCGTGGTACACGCCGTAGAGCCCGGCGACGACCGCGAGCAGCACCTGCGCGGTGCAGATGTTGCTCGTGGCCTTCTCGCGGCGGATGTGCTGCTCGCGCGTCTGCAGCGCGAGCCGGAACGCGGTGCGGCCCTGCGCGTCGACCGACACGCCGACGAGCCGGCCGGGCAGCGTGCGCTTGTACTCGTCGCGGGTCGCGAGGAAGCCGGCGTGCGGGCCGCCGAAGCCGAGCGGGACGCCGAAGCGCTGGGCGCTGCCCACGACCGCGTCCGCACCCATCTCGCCCGGCGGCACGACCAGCGCGCACGCGAGCAGGTCGGTCGCGACCGCGACGAGCGCACCTGCGGTGTGGAACCGCTCGATCACCGGGCGCAGGTCCCGGAGCCGCCCGCTCGACCCCGGGTGCTGCAACAGCGCGCCGAAGCAGCCCGGTGCGACGGCCGCCCCGTCCGCGGTGTCGGTGACGACGACGTCGATGCCGAGCGGCACCGCCCGCGTCCGAACGACGGCGATCGTCTGGGGGTGGCAGTCGGCGTCGACGACGAACACGTCGCCCGCACGCGGGTTCAGCCGGTGCAGCATCGCCATCGCCTCGGCCGCGGCGGTCGCCTCGTCGAGCAGCGACGCGTTCGCCAGCTCCGTGCCGGTGAGGTCGGCCACCATCGTCTGGAAGTCGAGCAGCGCCTCCAGCCGACCCTGGCTGATCTCCGGCTGGTACGGCGTGTAGGCCGTGTACCACGCCGGGTTCTCGAGGACGTTGCGCAGGATCACCGGCGGCGTGACCGTGTCGTGGTAGCCGAGCCCGATGAGCGACGTGTACACCTCGTTGCGCGACGCGAGCGCCCGCAGCCGCTCGAGCATCTCGGCCTCGCCCGCGGGCGCGCCGATCGCGAGCGGCGTGCGGTCGCGGATCGCGGCGGGCACGGCGGCGTCGACGAGCGCCTCGAGCGTGTCGTGTCCCAGCACGGCGAGCATCGCGCCGATCTCGTCCGGGCGGGGGCCCAGGTGGCGGTCGGCGAACGCAGTCATCGTGGCTCCCTCTCGGTTCCGCGGCCGGTCACGCCCGCCTCGTCGGCGGCGCTCCCCCTCTGTCGCGGGACCTGAGAGATTCACCGCCGCCCGCGGCCGCGGCCGGCGGCTTTCCCCGTCGGTGAGGACCGGTGGCCCGGCCCTGCTCTCCAGAGGTGCCTCACGCCGGCGGTTCGGGTGCCTGAGAGTTTCCGGGGAGTGGTTGCTCCTTCGGCGCCCGGCCGGCCGCGTGGACGCGGTGGCCGGGGCTCTCCCGCCGGCGGTCGACGGCTATGTGGGGCCGACGTTACCGCCGGGGGCCGCGCCGCACGAGCCCGGCGGGCCGCGACGCGGCGCCGCACGGGCGCTCGGCCCTGCCCGGGCGGCGCGCGTCGACAAGACTGTCGGGCCGTGCCCGACGACGACCAGGACCCCGCACGCACCGGCCCCGACGGCCACGCCCACGACGACGCTCACGACGACGACGACGGCCCGGCGCCGGAGGAGGTCGAGCACGCCCGCCAGGCCCTCGCGCGCCTGCGGGGCGCGCTCGCCGGGCTCGACGACGAGTCCCTGCGCCGCGGCGTCGAGACGATGCGCGAGCGCAGCCGGGCCGAGGTCGCCCAGGCGCTCAACCTGTCACGCGCCGCGATCCACCTCGGCGAGGCCCTCGCCCCACTGGTGCGGCGCAAGCTCGCCGCCGCACCCCCCGACCGCCAGCTCGCCGTCGCGTTCGCGCTGACCGAGGCCGCGAACGACGCGACCGTCGACGCGCTCGGCGACCGCCACGCCGACCCCTCCCGCGAGGACCTCGAAGCCGTGCTGCCGGGGATCATCGAGGCGCACGGCCTGCCCACGGTGCGACTGATGGTCGCGGCCTACGCCGCGAGCGACGCCCCCGTGCAGCCGGTGATGCGCGCGCTGCTCGACACCGACGAGCGCTTCGCGCTGCCCGACGAGCCCCCGCCCCTCGCCGCCGCCGAAGGTGGCCTCGAGCTGCGGCGGCGCACGCCCGAGGAGGAGGCCGCGCAGGCGGCCAAGCGGGAGCAACGCCGGGCCGCGAAGGAGGCCAAACGCGCCGCCGAGCGCAAGCGCCGCGAGGCGGCCGCGGCGGGCCAGGCCGCGCGGCGGGCGCAGCGACAGCGTGCGCGCCGCGGCGGCTCGTGAGGGGCTCCCGACCGGCGGCTTGTCCCCGCCGCCCCCGGCGAGCAGAATAGAACGCGTTCTATTTTTCTGGGCCGGAGGCGCGCCATGCTCGACACGCTGATCCGCGGCGGCACCGTGGTCGACGGCACCGGCGCGCCCGCGCGGCGCGCCGACGTCGGCATCCGCGACGGCCGGGTCGTCGCGGTCGGCGACGTGCGCGACGACGCCGCCGAGGTCGTCGACGCGGGCGGCCTGGTCGTCGCCCCCGGCTTCGTCGACCCGCACACCCACTACGACGCGCAGCTCTTCTGGGACCCCGCCGCGAGCCCCTCCAACCTGCACGGCGTGACGAGCGTGATCGCCGGCAACTGCGGCTTCACGCTCGCGCCCCTCGCGCCGCACGACGCCGACTACCTGCGCCGCATGATGGCGAAGGTCGAAGGGATGCCGCTCCCCGCGCTCGAGACCGGCGTCGACTGGTCGTGGCGCTCGTTCGGCGACTACCTGCACGCGCTCGACGGCCGCGTCGGGCTCAACGTCGGGTTCCTGGTCGGCCACTGCGCGATCCGCCGCGACGTCATGGGCGCGGACGCCGTCGGGAAGGAGGCGACGCCCGAGCAGGTCGACGCGATGGTACGGGCGCTGCACGAGGCGATCGCGGCGGGCGGCCTCGGGTTCTCCACGACGCTGTCGTTCACGCACTCCGACGGCGACGGGCAGCCGGTCGCGTCGCGGTGGGCGACCAGGGAGGAGGTCCTCGCGCTCTGCGCGGCGGTGCGCGACCACGAGGGGACGACGCTCGAGTACGTCACCGACGGCTGCCTGCGCGGCTTCACCGACGACGAGGTCGAGCTGATGGCCGAGATGACGCTCGCGGGGCGCCGGCCGCTGAACTGGAACGTCCTCACCGTCGACTCCCGCGAGCCCGACCGCTACCGCGCGCAGCTCGCGGCCTGCGAGCACGCACGCGAGCGCGGGGGCACGGCGGTCGCGCTCACCATGCCGGTCCTCGTCGAGATGAACATGTCGTTCCGCAACCACTGCGCCCTGTTCATGCTCCCCGGCTGGTCCGAGGTGATGGGCAAGCCGGTGCCCGAGCGCATCGCCGAGCTGCGCAAGCCCGAGGTGCGCAAGTGGATGAACGAGCGCGCGCACTCCCCCGAGGCCGGCGTGTTCGCGCGGCTGGCGTCGTGGGGGCGGTACGTGATCGGCGACACGTACTCGGCGGCGAACGAGGGCCTGAAGGGCCGGGTCGTCGCCGACATCGCCGAGCGGGCCAACAAGGGCACGTTCGACACCCTCCTCGACATCGTCATCGCCGACGAGCTGCGCACGGTGCTGTGGCCGCTCCCGCCCGACGACGACCTGAAGTCGTGGCAGATGCGGGCCGAGGCGTGGGAGCACCCGCTCGTGCTGATCGGCGGCTCCGACGCGGGCGCGCACCTCGACCGGATGTGCGGCGCCCCCTACACGACCGGCTTCCTCGCGGACACCCTGCGGGGCCGCCAGCTCGTGTCGCTCGAACGGTGCGTGCAGCTCATGACCCAGGCGCCGGCCGAGCTGTTCGGGCTGCGCGACCGGGGGGTGCTGCGCGAGGGCGCGTACGCCGACGTCGTGTGCTTCGACCCCGAGACGGTCGCGACCGGCGAGGTGCGGCTGGTCGACGACCTGCCCGGCGGCACGAGCCGCCTGTTCGCCGACGCGATCGGCGTGCACCGGGTCTACGTGAACGGCACGGCCATCGTCGTCGACGGGCGGCCGACGGGGGCGCGCCCGGGCCGCGTGCTGCGCTCGGGCCGCGACACCTACACGGTGCCGATCCCCGCCGACCGCTGAGGAGCGGCGGCCTACCGGTCGGTCTGCGCCCTGCCGGCGACGAGCCAGACCACGAACGACCCGCGCGTCCGCTGCTCGACGCGGACGCGAGCTGCGACCCGACCAACGAGGCACGCCGTGTCCGGATCGGGGCTCGTGCCGTTGTCGTGGTCGACGTACGCGAACGGGACCGTGACCTCGCAGAACAGCGTTTCCAGGCCCTCTGGGCCGGCCACGAGGAGCCCCGGCAGGTAATGCTCGAGCACCGGGGGGCGGTCCGTGTTCGACAGGACGAGATCCACGCCCGAACCCCTGACGACCTGCCCGACCAGCTTCGCATCCTCGAGCGGAAGGGCTGCCGCCTCTTGTCCAGCGGCGATCGCATTGCGGAGTCCGACGGTCACCAGGGCCAACAGCGCGAGTGCCGCGAACGCGCGGCCGTGGGGAACCCGACGGATCAGGGCGAGCAGGCCGCCGAGGCCGATCGCGGCGAGCAGCAGCACGTTGACGAGGAGGAAGCTCACGAAGCGGGTGGTGACGTAGAAGCGGCCGGCCGAGAGGGCCGCGTACGTCAACAGGACCGGTACGAACAGGTGACTGAACAAGACGAGCTGCCCGCGCACGCGGCACCACATGAAGCTCACGACGAGCAGCACGAATGCCGCAGACACGAACAGCAGGTCTGTGACCGATTCGTACCGAGCCGGCACCAGTGTGCGCAGCAGGGGTTCGACGAGGTCGTCGTACGGGCGGGTGAGGATTCCGGACGGGGCGACCTGCTCGCCGAAGCGTTGGTTCGAGCTGTCGATGACGTCGGTGATCATCGGGGCGTAGACGGCCGACGAAGCTGCTCCCACCACCGGAACCACCACCAGCACGCTCCTGCGCGTCCGCGGATCCGCGAGGAGCAGGACGGCATGACCGATCACCGCAAGGGCGAACACGGGGAGCGTGGCGACGCCTGCGAACGCGGCGACGCCGAACCCGGTCGCCGCGACACCCGGCCGGTCGCCACGCATCTCGAGAGCGGCGACGAGCGCGCCTGCGCCTGCGAGCATCCCGAGCCCGTAACCCCTCGCCTGGACCGCGAGCGACTGGTGCAGCGGTGAAGCCGCGCCGAGGAGCACAACCAGCGCTGCGACCTCCGGCGACAGCCGGCGCCAGGCCCACCAGGCGGCGACAAGGACCGCGGTCCACGCGGGGACCACACTCCATGCGCGCAAGACGGCCTCCGTACGCCCGAGGAGCTCGGTCGTCGCCCAGGCCAAGAGACTGAACAGCGGATGAATGTTGGGGATGTAGTGGTCGAAGAAGATGGCCTGCGGGCCGCCGGCGACGTACGAACGGACCGTCACCGCCTCGTCGTGCCACAGGCTGGCGTCGAGTGGGACGGATCGTGTCCAGAACAACACCAGGCCCGAGGCAGCCAGACAGCCGACGACGAGCAGGTGGCGTCGGCGAACCCCGTTGGCGACCGCGGCCGCGTCCACTCACACCGCTTCTTCAGGCGAATTCGGGGATCACGTGCTTTCCGAACAGCTCGATCGTCTGCATGACCTTGTCGTGCGGGATCCTGTACGGGTTCACGAGGCACAGCAGCAGGTCGACGCCGGCCTCCTCGTAGCGCCGGCACGCCTCGACGCACTCGTCGGGGGTGCCGAGCACGCACGCGCCCGACTCCGCGAGGTAGTCGAGGCTCAGCAGGTCGAGTGACCCGTCGTCGGACACCTTGCGCATGTCGGCGGCGTAGTCGTAGTTGCCGAGCGCCTGCTTGCGCTCCTCCATCCACTCGGCCACCTGCGCGATCTGGCGGGCGCCGACCTTCGGGTACCACTCGAACGACTCGCGCGCGGTCTCCCAGGCCTCCTCGCGCGTCGGCGCGCACAGCGCCATCGTGAACGTCGCCGCCCGGTCGTTGACGAACCGGCCGATCGGGTTCGTGCACCGGGAGACCGCCTCACGGTAGATGTCGATCTTCTTCTTGACCTCCTCGGGTGGCACCCCGACGGCGAAGGAGCACAGGCCGAGGCCGAGCTCGCCGACCTGCTGGTGCCCCTCGTCGCTCGTGGTCGCGCCCCAGATCGGCGGGTGCGGGTCCTGCAGCGGCTTCGGCTGCACCCGCCGCTCCGGCATCGACCAGTGCTTGCCCTCGAACGCGTAGCGCTCGTTCGTCCAGCAGCCGACGACGTGCTCGATCGCCTCGCGCCACATCTCGCGCGTGTCCTTGGGGTCGATGCCGAACCCCTCGAGCTCGATGCGCGTCGCCGACCGCCCGGTGCCGAAGTCGACCCGGCCGTCGCTCAGCAGGTCGAGCACCGCCACCGACTCCGCCGTGCGCACCGGGTGGTTGTACGGCTTGGGCATGAGGCGCACGCCGTAGCCGATCCGCATCCGCTCGGTCCGGGCCGCGATGGCGCCGTAGAGCACCTCGGGGTTCGAGCAGTGCGAGTACTCCTCGAGGAAGTGGTGCTCGACGGTCCAGAAGGCGTGGAACCCGGCCCGCTCGCCGGCGATCGCCTGCTCCAGCGTCTCCTTGTACGCGCGGTGCTCGGAACCGCGGTCCCACGGGCGGGCGACGGGGATCTCGTAGAAGAGCGCGAACTCCATGGCGCAACGTTCGCCCACGCGCGCGGCGCCGGGCAAGCGAGCACGGCGGCACGCCGCCGGATACCTGACACTTGCGTCAGAGAACGCGGGGCTCCAGAATGCGCCCAGTCGGGTGTCCAGGGGGGGGTCGGGATGCGCAGGTCGCGCCGTGCCGCAGTGCTCCTGCTCGTCGCGCTCGCCGCCACGGCGGCGGCGTGCGGCAACGAGGAGGACGACGACGGGGCCCCGGCGACGACGGCCGTCGGCGACGACTCGGCCGGGGAGCCCGGCGACCGATTCGCCGGCCTCGAGCGCGTGGAGGCGCCCGACCCCTGCGAGCCGGACCCGGGCGTGACCGACACCGAGATCCTCGTCGGGGCGATCGCGATCGAGTCGGGGCCCCAGGCGACCTCGTTCGGCCCCGCGCTGGAGGGCATCCGCGCCCGCATCGAGAAGGCGAACCAGGAGGGCGAGCTGGGGAACCGCCGCATCACGCTCGTCACGCGCGACGACACCGGCGACCAGACCCGCAACGCCGAGGTGGCGCGCGACCTCGTCGAGCAGCAGGGCGTGTTCGGCATCATCGAGACGTCCTCGGCCGCGGCCGGGTCGGCCGGGTACCTGCACGACCAGGGCGTGCCGGTCGCCGGCTGGCACGTCGGCGTGCCCGCCTGGTCCGTCTACGAGAACATGTTCACCTTCCGCCAGGGCACCGCGGACGAGCCCGAGGCGGAGTACACGAGCCGCAACTCCGACCTGCTCGCCGAGCTCGGCGCGACGAAGGTGGCACTCGTCGGCGGCCAGAACCAGTCGAGCGCGCTGTTCATCGAACGGGTCCGCAAGTCGATCGAGAAGCTCGGGGACCTCGAGGTCGTCTACGAGAACGTGGCGGTACCCCTCGACCAGCGCGACTTCACCGCGGAGGCGCAGGCGATCCGGGAGTCGGGCGCCGACGCGGTCGTGACCGGCATGGACCTGCTCCAGAACGCCGCGCTCTCGGACGCCCTGAGCAAGGCCGGCGCGTCGATGCGCGTGGTCCTCTTCCCCGGCGGCTACGACCCGCGCGTGACCGGGCTGCCCGGGATGGAGGGCGCGATGTTCGGGCTCGAGTTCATCCCGTTCGAGCTCGACCCGCCCGCCTTCACCGAGTTCGACGAGTGGGCGCCGGCCGAGGTCGTGCGGGGCCAGGTTCCCTACATCGGCTGGCTGTCGGCCGAGATGTTCATCCGGGGCCTGAAGGAGGCGGGCGTCGGATGCCCGACCCGCGAGGCCTTCATCACCAACCTGCGGCTCGTCGACGACTACGACGGCGGCGGGGCGTTCGAACCCGTCGACCTGTCCGAGGGCTTCGGCGACGAGTTCCGGTGCGCCTACTACGTGAAGGTCGAGGGAGGGGAGTTCGTGCCGCAGTTCGACGGGGAGCCGTTCTGCGGGGAGCCGATCGAGCTCTGACGGTGGGATCCCGGGAGTCGACCCCGTGACGCTCTACGTCGTCACGGGGCTGGTCGTCGGCAGCGTCTACGCGATCGCGACGCTCGGCCTCGTCCTCACGTACTCCTCGACGCGGGTGTTCAACTTCGCGCACGGGGCGATCGCGTACTTCCTCGCGGTCGTCTTCTACGAGCTCACCGTCGAGCACGGCTGGGACGGCCGGGTCGCGGGCGCGGCCACGATCCTCGTCGTCTCGCCGCTGCTGGGGCTCGCGCTGTGGGCGGTGCTGTTCCGGCGCCTCGCCGACACGCCGCCGCCGGTCCGGCTCGTGTCGACCATCGGCCTGTGGGTCGCGCTGCCCGCGCTCACGCGGATCGTGTTCGAGGGCGACCGGTACGAGCGCCCGAGCATGGTGTTCGACCCGCCCCACCAGTACCGGTTGCTCGGCGTGGGCGTCGACTCCAACCAGGTGGCGGTCGTCGTCGCCGCCGCCGTGATCGCGGTGGCCATGACCATCCTGCTGCGGGCGACGCCGTTCGGGCTCGCGGTGCGGGCGACCGTGGACGCGCCCCGGATGGCCGCCGTGGTCGGCGTGAACACCTCCCTCGTGTCGGCGGGCGCCTGGATGGTCGGGACGACCCTCGCAGGCGTCGCCGGCGTGCTGCTCGGCAGCTACCGCGGCTTCGACGAGGTGCAGTTCACGTTCCTCGTCCTGGGGTCGTTCGCCGCGGTCGTGATCGCCCGCATGCACAGCCTCGTCCTCGCGTTCGCAGGCTCGATCCTGCTCGGGTTGGTGCAGGAGCTCTCCAAGTCGACACGCGTGACCGACTTCCTCGGCGGCTTCGTCGACTCGCAGAGCGTCTGGGTGCGCGGGCTGCCGGCGAGCATCCCCTTCCTCGTGATGCTCGTGTTCCTGCTCGCGTACCGCGGCCTCGGCCGCGAGCGGTTCGTCGTCGCGGCGCCGGCCGCCGATGACGACGACGCGCCGCCGACGCGCGCCCCCGCCGCCTGGCGCCGGATCCTTCCGGTCGTGTGCTGCCTCGCCGCCGTCGCCGTCGCGCCCGCGTTCCTGTCGGGACTGTGGGAGGGGATCGTCGCGAAGGGCCTCGCGCTCGGGATCGTCTTCCTCTCCTACACGGTCGTCACCGGCGAGGGCGGCATGATCTCGCTGTGCCAGGTGACGTTCGCGGGCCTCGCGGCGAGCGTCACCGCGGACCTCGCGACGAACCACGGGATGGACGTGCTCGTCGCGGTGCCGCTCGCCGCCCTCGCCGCCGTCCCGATCGGCCTGGTCGCCGCGCTGCCCAGCCTGCGGCTGGGCGACCTGTACCTGGCGCTCGCGACGCTCGCGTTCGCGGTGCTGGTACAGAACACGTTCTTCGAGCTCGACTGGGTCGCGAACGACGGCGTCGGCATCGCGGTGCCCCGCCCCGAGGGCTTCGGCGACGACCTCCCCTTCTACTACCTCCTCGTCGCCCTGTTCACCGTCACCGCGGTCGTCGTGCGCAACCTGAAGCGCTCCACCACCGGGCTCGAGCTCGCGGCGACGCGCTCCAGCGAGCCCGCGACCGCGACGATCGGGGTCTCGGTCGAGCGCACGAAGCTCTTCGCGTTCGGCGCGAGCGCGTTCCTCGCGGGTGCCGGCGGCGGCCTGTACGCCGTGTACGGCGGGTTCGCCGACCCCGACCAGTACGACGTGCTGATCGGGGTCGTGTGGCTCGCGGTCGTGGTGACCTGGGGGGTCCGCTCGATCGCGGGCGCGCTGCTCGCCGGGCTCGCGTTCGCGGTGTTCCCCCAGCTCGTGACCGAGCACCTGAGCTCGACGTGGCGGGAGCTGCCGACGGTGCTGTTCGGGCTGGGGGCGATCGGCCTCGCTCGCGAGCCGCGCGGCGTCGTGCACCAGGTCGTGCACGGGCACCGGGACCGGCGGCGCCGGCGCGTCGAGCGACGCGCGGCCCGGGCGGCGGTGGCGGCGCCGTGATCCTCGAGGCGCGTGACGTCACGGTCCGCTACGGCGGCCTCGTCGCCCTCGACGGCGTGTCGCTCGCGGTCCCCGACCGTTCGATCGTCGGGCTCATCGGGCCGAACGGCGCGGGCAAGACGACGTTCTTCGGCGTGCTGTCGGGCCTCGTGCGGCCGCGCGCAGGGACCGTCGCCCTCGCGGGCGCCGACGTGACGCGTCGGTCGCCCCAGGCGCGGGCGCGGCTCGGGCTCGCGCGCACGTTCCAGCGGCTGGAGCTGTTCGGGGAGCTCACCGTGCGCGAGCACGTCCTGCTCGCGCACCGCCAGGGCCGCGGCAGCCCGTTCACCCGTTTCGCGCGCGACCTGGTCGGCCTCGGGGCGCGCACCGACCCCGAGGAGGACGCCGCGGTCACGTCCGTCCTGGAGCTGTTCGGGCTCGCCGCCGCCGCCGACCGGCCGGCCGCGGCGCTCGGGCTCGGGACCGGGCGGCTCGTCGAGCTCGCCCGGGCCGTCGCGACCCGGCCCCGCGTGCTGTTGCTCGACGAACCGTCGTCGGGGCTCGACGCCCGCGAGACCGCGCAGCTCGCCGAGGTGCTGCGGCGCCTGCGCGACGACCGGGACGTCGCGCTCGTGCTCGTCGAGCACGACGTCGAGATGGTGCTCTCGCTCGCGCGACGAGTGACCGTGCTCGACTTCGGCCAGGTGATCGCCGAGGGCACACCGGACGAGATCCGCGCCGATGCCGCCGTGCAGGCCGCCTACCTGGGCACGACGACATGAGCCCGCTGCTGCGCGTCGACGACCTCGAGGTCGCCTACGGGCCGGCGCGCGCGCTCTTCGGCGTCTCGCTCACCGTCGGGCACGGCGGCGTGGTCGCGGTCCTGGGCGCGAACGGCGCGGGCAAGAGCTCGCTCGCGGCCGCCGTCGCCGGCGCCGCGCCCCGCACCGCCGGACGCGTCGTCTTCGACGGCACCGACATCACGTCGTGGCCGCCGCACCGCGTCGCGCGCCTCGGCGTTGCGTACGTCCCCGAGGGCCGCGGGATCTTCCCGCACCTGTCGGTGATCGACAACCTGCGGATCATGGTGCGCCGCGCCGCGCCCCGCGCCGGGCGCGCCGCGGCGCTCGATCGGGCGATCCACCTGTTCCCGGTGCTCGGCGAGCGCCGCCGCCAGGCGGCGGGCACGCTGTCGGGGGGCGAGCAGCAGATGCTCGCCCTCGCCCGGGTCCTCGCGGTGCCGCCGCGGCTGCTCGTCGCCGACGAGATGTCGCTCGGGCTCGCGCCCCGGATGGTCGACCTCGTGTTCGACGGCCTCGCACGGGCGCGCGCCGAGGGCGTCGCGATCCTGCTCGTCGAGCAGTACGTCGAGCGGGCGCTCACCCTCGCCGACGAGGCGGTCGTGATGCGCCAGGGCGTGATCGCCTGGCGCGGGCCCGCCGCCCAGGCGCACCGCGAGGTCCGGGCCGGGTACCTCGGCGGCTGACCGGTCCGGGCGTCCGGCGTCCGGGCCCGGCGGGGGGCCGGATCCCCGCCCCGGCGCCCGGCACGCGCGAGCCTGCATCGCCGCGCCGGACGCGGCGGGTCGATCCCCGCGGGCCCTTCACCCGCAGGCCCTTCACCCGTGGGGCGGCGCGCCGAGTGAGGAACCGCCGGTGGGCAGCACGCACGGCGCGACCACCTACGCTGGGGGACACCGAGATGGCAGCGATCACGACCGGCCCGTTCCTCGCCGCGTGCGCCGTCCTCGGCGTGGCGGGCGCCGCCAAGCTGCGGGACCCGCGGCCCACCGTCCTCGCCGCGCGTGCGGCCGGCCTCCCCGCGTCCGCCGCCGCCGTGCGGGTGCTCGGCGCCGCCGAGCTGGCGGTCGCGGCCGCCGGCGCCGCCCTCGGCGGGGCCGCCGCCGCGGCCGTCGCCGCTGCCTACCTCGCCCTCGCCGCCGTCGCCGTGCGCCTCGTGCGGCGCGCCCCGCGCACCCCCTGCGGCTGCCTCGGCGCGTCCGCGGCGCCCGCGACCTGGGTCCACGTCGCGGTCGACGGGGCCGCCGCGGTGTTCGCCGCGGTGGCGGTCGCCGCGCCCCCGCCGCCCGCGGTCGTCGCCGACCAGCCGCTCCACGGGGTGCCGTTCCTCGTCCTCGTGGCGTGCGCGGCCCGGCTCGCCGGGCTGCTGCTCGACGCGCACGCCGACCTGCGGGTCGCGATCCGCGAAGGGAGCGCCTGATGGCCGTGCTCGTCGCCGTCGAGACCGTCGTGATCGTGCTGCTCACGGTCCTCGTCGCCGGGCTGCTGCGCAGCCACGCCGAGATCCTGCGCCGCCTCCACGAGCTCGGCGCGGGCCTCGATCCGGACGCCCCCGCCGGCGAGCGGGAACGGCCGGTCGCGCTGCGCCCCCGGGGCGACCTCGCCCCCGGCGCCGGTGCCTCGGGGCCGGCGCACGACGTCGTCGGCGTCGGCCTGCGCGACGACGCGGTGCACATCCCGGTCGTGGGCGTGCGCCACCGCACGCTCCTCGCGTTCCTGTCGAGCGGCTGCCTGACCTGCCGCGGGTTCTGGGACACGTTCGCGTCGGGCGCCGACCTCGGCCTCCCCGACGACATCCGCCTGGTGGTCGTCACGAAGGACCTCGCCGAGGAGTCGCCCTCCGCGCTGGCGGAGCTCGCCCCCGCCGACCTCCCCGTCGCCTGCTCGAGCGCGACGTGGGCGGCGTACGGGGTGCCTGGTTCGCCGTACTTCGTGCTCGCCGACGGCGCGACCGGGCAGGTGCAGGGCGAGGGCACGGGGGTGAGCTGGGAGCAGGTGCGGGGGCTCGTGCTGCAGGCGACCGGCGACGCCGCCGTCGACCTGCGCAACGAGGCCCGCATCGACCGGGAGCTGCTCGCGTCCGGGATCCGGCCGGGCGACCCGAGCCTCTACCGGACCGCCGAGCAGATCGAGGCGGAACACCGGCCGTGAACGCCGCCGTCGTCGCCGTCGGGGTGCTGCTCGCGCTCTTCGCCGCGCTGCGCAGCACCTGGTCGCCCTGAGGGGAGTCGATGCTCGCGAGCATCAACCCGCTCGGTGAGCGGGGCCGGAACCAACGCTACTGGGTCACCGTCACGGCCTACGTCGCCGCGTCCACCGTCGCGGGCGCCGCGCTCGGGGCCGCGCTCGGGCTCGCCGGGACGCCGCTGTTCGCGGGCCGCGCCACGGTCGCGGTCGCGGTCGCGGCCGCGCTGGCGGCCGCCGGGATCGCGTTCGACCTCGGCTGGTTCGGGCTGCGCGTCCCGGGCCCGCACCGCCAGGTGGACGAGAACTGGCTCTCGACCTACCGCGGCTGGGTGTACGGCGCGGGGTTCGGCGCGCAGCTCGGGCTCGCGTTCACGACGATCGTCAACGCCTCGGCGGCCTGGGTCGCGTTCGCGTGCGCGCTCCTGTCGGGCTCGGTGTGGGGCGGCCTGATGATCGGCGCGGCCTTCGGCCTCGTACGGGCGCTGCCGATCCTGCTCACCGCGAGGGTGCGCGAGCCCGCCGAGCTGCGCGCGCTGGTCCGGCGGCTCGAGCGCACCCGGCCGCGCCTCGCCCGCGTCGCCCTCGCCACGCAGGCCGCCGTCGCACTCGGCGCGCTCGCCGCGCTCGCCGGGGGCGCGTCGTGAGGCTCTCGGCGCACGGCCTGTCGCTCGCGGTGCGCGCCGGCTGGGAGGGCCGGGTGTTGCGGCGTGCCACGAGCGACGAGCGGGAGCGGACGTACGCGGTCGTGCACCTCGCGACCTTCCCGATGCCCGAGCAGCGCGGCGACTTCGGCCAGGGGGTCACCGAGCTGATGCGCTCCTCGGACGCCTTCGTGACGTTGTTCGAGTACGGACCGGAGTCGCTCGGCACGCCCCTGTTCGCCCACCAGGGGATCCCCCGCGTGCGCGCCGACATGTTCAGCCCGACGCGGCTGCAGCGGATGCTGCCGGGGCAGCTCGGCTGCCAGCTCTTCTTCACCGAGAACGACCGCCCGTTCTGCCTCTACGTCGTCGCCGGCAGCCGCGCCCACCTGCCCCGGATCGTCCGGGAGGTCAACCTCGTGCTCGACGGCCTGGAGATCCTGATATGACGACGCTCGCCACCCGCGCGGTCGAACGCATCGGCGAGCGCCTGGCGCGCCGGCCGTCGCGGCGCAGCTTCCTCGTGAAGACGGCCGTGGTCGGCTCGGCGCTCGCGACACGGCCGTGGCGCTACCTGCTGCGCCCCGGCACCGCGTACGCGTCGCTGTGCGGGCCCGAGGCCGACTGCGCGTCCGGCTGGACGGTCTTCTGCTGTTCGATCAACAACGGCGAGAACACCTGCCCGCCGAACACGATCCCGGCCGGGTGGTGGAAGGCGGACGGCTCCGCCTTCTGCGGCGGCGGGCCCCGCTACATCCTCGACTGCAACGCGACGTGCGGTTCGTGCGGGTGCGGTTCGAGCGGCATCTGCGCGCCGGGCTGCCACGGCTGGAGGTGCCACTGCGGGACCAACGACTGCGACCGCCGCCGGGTGGCGTGCAACAACTTCCGCTACGGCCAGTGCCGCCAGGACGTCGCGTGCGTCGGCCCGGTCGTCTGCCGCGTGGCGACGTGCATGCCGCCCTGGGAGTGGGAGCCGAGCTGCACGACCACGAGCGCGACCGCGAACGCGACCGCGAACCACACGGCGCCGTGCCTGCAGGGGTCGACCGCGGCGGTCCACGCGTTCGGCGCGGCACGCGACCACGGGGAGCCGCAGGGCCTGCTGCGCAGCCCGGTCACCGGGATCGAGTCGACGCCGAGCGGGAACGGGTACTGGCTGGTCGCCGAGGACGGCGGCATCTTCAGCTTCGGCGACGCCCGATTCCACGGCAGCATGGGCGGCACGCGGCTGAACCGGCCGGTGGTCGACCTGGCCCGCACCCCCACCGGCAACGGCTACTGGATGGTCGCCAGCGACGGCGGCATCTTCAGCTTCGGCGACGCCCGATTCCACGGCAGCATGGGCGGCGTCCGCCTCAACCAACCCATCGTCGGCATCGCCGCCACCCCCACCGGACGCGGCTACTGGATGGTCGCCAGCGACGGCGGGGTGTTCTCGTTCGGGGACGCCCGATTCCACGGCAGCATGGGCGGCGTCCGCCTCAACCAACCCATCGTCGGCATCGCCGCCACCCCCACCGGACGCGGCTACTGGATGGTCGCCAGCGACGGCGGGGTGTTCTCGTTCGGGGACGCCCGATTCCACGGCAGCATGGGCGGCGTCCGCCTCAACCAACCCATCGTCGGCATCGCCGCCACCCCCACCGGACGCGGCTACTGGATGGTGGCGCGTGACGGCGGGGTGTTCTCGTTCGGGGACGCGCGGTTCTTCGGCAGCCTGGCCGCCGACGGCTCGGCGATCGGCCGCCGCACGGTCGACGTCGCGCCGCGTCCCCAGGGCGACGGCTACTGGATGACCACCACCTGACCGGGCGGTCGGCCGGGTTCAGGGTCGGCGGGGTTCCGGGTCGGCGGATGACTCCCGAGCGCCGACGGCGGACGGCGGACGGCGGTCGGCGAGGAACGGGTACCGCTCCCGGACCTCGCGCACGCGCGCCGCGCTCACCTCGGCGTCCACGACGCACTCGACGGGGGGCGCCTCGGCGACGACCTCCCCGAAGGGGTCGACGATCATCGAGTCGCCGGCGTACTGCGTGCCGCCCCCCTCGCCCACCCGGTTCACGCCGACGACGTAGGCCTGGTTCTCGATGGCCCGCGCCGCGAGCAACGTCCGCCAGTGCGCCCGGCGCGAACGCGGCCAGTTCGCGACGACGACGTAGCAGTCGGTCTCCCGGGCGAGCACCCAGAACTCGTCGGCGAACCGCAGGTCGTAGCAGACGAAGAAGCTGATCCGGAGCCCCTCGACGTCGAGGGTCAGGGAGGTGTCGCCGGCCGCGTAGTGCTCGTGCTCGCCGCTGTAGCTGAACGGGTGGATCTTGTCGTAGTGGCGCAGGCTCCCGTCGGGCGCCGCGACCAGCAGGCGGTTGTGGGGCAGATCGGCGCCCCGCGGTCGCACCGGCACCGAGCCGCACACCCACACCCCGTGCGTGCGCGCCTGGTCGCGCAGGAACCCGCTGCTCGGGCCGTCCTCCGGCTCCGCGATGCGCTGCGAGGCCATCGAGAAACCGGTGGAGAACATCTCGGTGCACGCGACCAGCCGCGCCCCGCGCCCGGCCGCCGCGGCGACGAGCGGCGCGAGCCGCGCGAAGTTCTCGGCCGGGCGCTCCCAGACGATGTCGTGCTGGACCGCCGCGACGCGCAGCACCGGAGCGCGCCCGCCCGGACGGTCAGCCACGGGCCGCCGCCTTCAGCCGCGTGACCGCCTCGTCGAGCACCTCGGGGCGCTTGCAGCACGCCCAGCGCACGAGCGGCGCGCCCGCGGCCTCGTCGTCGTAGAACACGACGTTCGGGACGGCCACGACCCCGCACCGGTGCGGCAGGGCGCGGCAGAACGCGAGGCCGTCGCGCTCGCCGAGCGGGCGGATGTCGGTCGTCACGAAGTACGTGCCCTGCGGCACGAACACCTCGAACCCGGCGTCGGCCAACCCGGCGCACAGCCGGTCACGCCGCTCGCGCATCCCCGCGAGGAACGACGCGTAGTAGTCGTCGCCCAGGTCGAGCCCGACCGCGATCGCGTACTGGAAGGGGCCGCCGCTGACGTAGGTGAGGAACTGCTTCGTCGTGCGCACCGCGGCGACGAGCCCGGGCGGGGCGCACACCCAGCCGACCTTCCAGCCGGTGAACGAGAACGTCTTGCCGCCCGACGAGATCGTCACCGTGCGGTCCCGCATCCCGGGCAGCGTCGCGAGCGGCACGTGCTCGCCGTCGTACACGAGGTGCTCGTACACCTCGTCGGTGACCGCGAGCAGGTCGTGCTCGAGGCACACGTCCGCGACGACCTGCAGCTCTTCGCGGGTGAACACCTTCCCGGTCGGGTTGTGCGGCGAGTTGAGCAGCACGAGCCGGGTACGGGGCGTGACCGCCGCCCGCAGTTCGTCGGGGTCGAACGCGTAGTCGGGCGGGCGGAGCTGCACGACGCGCCGGCCGGCGCACGCGAGCGCGACGCACGCCGCGTACGAGTCGTAGTAGGGCTCGAACGTCACGACCTCGTCGCCCGGCTCGCACAGGGCGAGCAGCGCCGCCGCGATCGCCTCGGTGGCGCCCGCCGTCACGAGCACCTCGGTGTCGGGGTCGTAGGTGAGGCCGTAGAACCGTTGCTGGTGGCGGGCGACCGCCCGGCGGAGCTCGGCGACGCCGATCCCCGGCGGGTACTGGTTGCACCCCCGTTCGATGGCCTCGACCGCGGCCCGCTTCACCGCGTCGGGGCCGTCCTCGTCGGGGAACCCCTGGCCGAGGTTGATCGACCCGGTGGCGGCCGCGAGGGCCGACATCTCGGCGAAGATCGTCGTGCCGAAGCCGCGCAGGCGCGACGCCAGGTACTCGCTCACCCCGCCACAGTAGGAGCCGGCGGGCGCGGCACCCAAGCGTCATCGCCGTCGGCAGGGGTCGCCCGGCGCGGGCGACAATGGGGCGATGGAGCCCGCGACCACCCCCGACCCGCCGTACTACGCGGTGGTCTTCACCTCGGTGCGCGACGCGCGGGCCGGTGACGGCTACGAGGCGGCCGCCGCGCGGATGCTCGAGCTCGCGGCACGCCAGCCGGGCTTCCTCGGCGTCGAGTCCGCCCGTGAGGATCTCGGCATCACCGTCTCGTACTGGGCGGACGAGGCCTCGATCGCGGCGTGGAGACAGGAGGCCGAGCACCGATGGGCGCAGGAGGAAGGCCGCACCCGCTGGTACGAGCGCTACTCGGTGCGGGTCGCGCGGGTCGAGCGCGCGTACGGCGGCGGGCGCGTGCCGTGACCCCGCCGGAGCGCGTCGACCTCGGCGACGTCGTGCTGGAGCGCGTGCGCCCGGCGCACGCGGCCCTCGTCGCACGGGCGGTCGCGGAGAGCCTCGACCACCTGCGGCCGTTCATGCCCTGGGCGGCACCCGAGGCGACCGACCCCGAGTTCCAGCGCGGTCGGATCGAGACGCTGCAGGAGCAGTGGTCGAGCGGCGAGAGCTACGAGTACGTCCTGCTCGACCGGGCCGGGGCGCGCGTGCTCGGCTCCTTCGGCCTGATGACGCGCCGAGGCCGGGGCACCCTCGAGATCGGATACTGGGTCCATGCCGGCGAGGTCGGCCGCGGGCTCGCGACCCGGGCGGTCGCCGCGCTGACCGACGCCGCCCTGCGCGTGCGAGGCGTCCGCAAGGTCCTCGTCTACTGCGACGAGGCGAACGCGGCGAGCGCGGCGATCCCGCGCAAGCTCGGCTTCACCCTGGTGCGCGTCGAGGAGGTGGCACCGTCGGCCCCCGGTGAGACCGGCCGCCAGCTCGTGTGGATGCGCGACCGCCCCGTCGCCACCGACGCGCGCGGCGGGCACCCGCAGGGAACGGGTCAGTAGGCCCGGACCCGTTCGGGCTGCTCGGCGAGGAACTGCACGATCGCGGCCATGCGGAACGCGAGCCCCATCTCGTCCGCGGAGAACGCGAAGACGCGCCCGTCGGCCGACACCCAGAACTCGGGGAAGCGCCGCGCGACCGCCGCGCGCACCTCGTCGGTGACCGGTTCGCGCAGCTCCACCTCGAACGCGAACGGCGGGTCCGGCTCCGGGGCGTCGACGGCGCCCGCACGCACCCGCTCGACGGCCCGGGCGGCGGCGTCGCGGATGATCACCTGCGCGCGCGCCGGCGGCACGACCCGCGCGGCCTCCCGGGACACGGCCTGCTTCACGACGGCGGTCTCGATCCCCGGGCAGCACTTCTGCAGGATCCCGCACACGACGTCGTCGCCGGTGATCAGCGCCGTCGGCACGCCGTACTGCGCGGCGGCGAGGGCGAACATCTCGCCCTCGCTGACCGATCGCCCGCCGAGGCGCACGTCCTTGTAGTGGGTGTGGCTGATCGTGTGCGCGCAGATGCCCGGGTAGTCGCCGGCGCTCGCGTGGTGCCCGACCAGGAACACGGCGTCGAACGAGCCGTCGAGCGCCCACATCGTGGTGGCGCCGCCGCGGGGCTGCCCGCGCACCACGTCGACGTCGGCGTCGATCTCGTCGAGCAGCAGGTTGCACAGCATCTCGGTGCCGTGGTTCTCCTCGACGACGACCTCCGTCGCGCCGGCCGCCCGCGCGCCGGCCACGGCCGCGTTGACGTCGCCGGTCATCCAGCGGCGGGCCGCCTGGTAGTCCTGGCCGCGGGTGACCACGTCGGCCCAGCGGGTCACGCCGCTGACGCCCTCCATGTCGACCGAGAGGTAGATGCGCACGCCGGCGACGGTAACGGACGCGTGCGGGGACGGCCACCGGCACGGCCGGCCCCGGCCGCGCGACGGGACGCGCTAGGAGCCCGACGGGACGATGCGGCCGAGGCGGCCGGCCTCGTAGTCCTCGATGGCGGCGATCACCTCGGCCTTCGTGTTCATCACGAACGGCCCGTACCACGCGATCGGTTCGCGGATCGGCCGCCCGCCGAGCAGCATGGCCTCGAGTTCGGTGACCGCCCGCACCCGCAGCCGGTCGCCGTCACCGAGCACCGCCAACTGGCCACGGCGCACCGTGCGGCCCGCGATCTCCGCCTCCCCCGAGAGCACGTAGACGAGCGCGTTGAAGTCACGGGGCCACGCGACGTCGAGCATTGCGCCCGACGCGAGGCTGGCGTGCGCGTAGGTGATCGGCGTGCGGGTGCGTCCCGGGCCCTGCACGCCGTCGACGTCGCCCGCGATCACGCGCACGACGACGCCGTCGCGCTCGAGCCGCGCGACGCGCGCGGCCTCGATCAGCTGGTAGCGCGGCGGCGTCATCTTCTCGGCACGCGGCAGGTTGACCCACAGCTGCAGGCCGTGCATCCGGCCGCCGTCGCGCAGCATCTCCGGGGTGGGCTCCTCGGAGTGCACGAGCCCGGCGCCGGCCGTCATCCACTGCGTGTCGCCGGGGCCGATCACCCCGCCGCCGCCGGTCGAGTCCCGGTGCTCCATGGCACCCTCGAGCACGTAGGTGACCGTCTCGAAGCCGCGGTGGGGATGGTCGGGCGCCCCCTTCGCCTCGCCCGGGGCGTAGTCGACCGGACCCATCTCGTCGAGCAGGAGGAAGGGGTCGGTGTCGCGCAGGTCCACCGAGGCGAAGGGTCGCCGCACGAGGAATCCCGCGCCTTCCCGCGCCTCGACGGCGTCGGAGACCTGCACGACCGGCCGGGTGCTCGTCACGGGGTCGCCAACCGGTGCCGCCCGGCGCCTATTCCCCCGCCCGGGCGGGCGGCGGCGCCGCCGACCGCAGGGCGAGCCACACGTGCTCGGGCGTGCACGGCATGTCGACGTGCCGGACGCCCAGGTGCGCGAGCGCGTCGACCACCGCGTTGTGGACCGCGGGCGTGGCGCCGATGGTGCCCGCCTCGCCGACGCCCTTCGCGCCGAGCGGGTTCAGCGGGGTGGGCGTCTCCATCGGCACCCGCTCGAAGCTCGGCAGCTCCGCCGCCGACGGGAACGCGTAGTCGGCGAGGTTGGCGGTGCGGGGGTTGCCGTCGGCGTCGTACACGAACTCCTCGAACAGTGCCTGCGCGGCGCCCTGCGCGATGCCGCCGTGCACCTGCCCGTCGAACAGCAGCGGGTTCAGGACGGTGCCCGCGTCGTCGCAGGCGACGTGCCGCACCAGCTCGACGCGGCCGGTCTCGGTGTCGACCTCGACGACGGCCAGGTGGGCGCCGAAGGGGAACGTCGCACCGGGGGGCTCGAAGTCGTACTCGGCCGCCAGCGGCCCCGGCCGCGCGAGCTCTGCCCACGAGCGCGCGAGCGCCGGGGTGCCCGCGACGTGGAACACGCCACGCCCGGGGTCGATCACGACGTCGCCCGGGTTCGCCTCGAGCAGCTCGGCCGCCCGCTCGCGGGCCCGCTCGATCAGCAGGTCGACCGCACCCGAGATCGCGCTCCCACCGGCCTGCAGCGACCGGGAGCCGCCGGTGCCGTGACCGCGGGGCACGTCGTCGGTGTCGCCGTGACGGACCTCGATCGCCTCGAACGGGATCCCGGTCGCGGCCGACACGATCATCGCGAACGCGGTGTCGTGGCCCTGGCCGTGCGCCGACGTGCCGGTGCGCGCGACCGCGGTGCCGTCGGCGCGCACCTCGACGCTGCCGTACTCCGGCTCGCCGCCCGGGTTCGTGATCTCGACGTACATCGACAGGCCGATGCCGAGCTGGCGCGTGTCGCCGCGGTCGCGGCGTGCCGCCTGCTCGGCGCGCAGGCGCGGGTAGCCGGCGGCCTCGAGCACGCGGTCGAGGGCGGCCTCGTACGCGCCGCTGTCGTAGGTGGCCTTCGTCGGGGTCGTGAACGGGAACCGGTCCGGCGCGACGAGGTTGCGCCGCCGGACCTCGGCGGGGTCGAGACCGATCTCGGCGGCGAAGCGGTCGACCACCCGCTCCAGGGCCGCGGTCGCCTCGGGCCTCCCCGCGCCACGGTAGGCCTCGACCGGCGTCGTGTTCGTCACGACGTCGACCACGTCGACGTCGACGGCCGGGATGTCGTAGACGCCGCTCGCCATCATGCGGGTCATGTAGGGGAGCAGCGTCGCCCCCGACGGGTAGGCGCCGACGTCCTGCAGCACCTCCAACCGGTACGCGAGCAGCCGGCCGTCGCGCGTGCCGCCCAGCCTCGCGACCTGCACCTGGGCGCGCCCGTGCCCGAGCGCGCACATGCTCTCGCCGCGCGTCTCGACCCAGCGCACCGGCCGGGCGAGCCGCCGGGCGAGCCACGCGACGATCACCTCCTCGGGGTAGGTCCCGTGCTTCGCGCCGAAGCCGCCGCCCACGTCGGGCGTGACGACGCGCACGGCGCCGGTGTCGAGGCCGAGCGCGGCGGCGAGGCCGGCGCGGGTGCCGTGCGGGTTCTGGGTGCAGGCCCACTGGGTGAGCCGGCGCCCGTCCCACCGGGCGGCCGCGGCCCGCACCTCGAGGGGACAGGGCGCGACGCGCTGGTTGACGATCCGCTGCTCGACGACGACCTCGCAGCCGGCGAAGAAGTCGTCCCCGGCACGCGACGGCATCGAGAAGGCGACGTTGGTGCCGGCGTCGGGGAAGAGGAGCACCTCGTCGCGCCGCGCCGCCTCGGGGTCGACGACGGCGGGCAGCGGGTCGTACTCCACGACGACGGCCTCGGCGGCGTCGGCCGCCTGCGCCCGGGAACCGGCGACGACGACCGCGACGACCTCGCCGACGAACCGCACCACGTCGCGTGCGATGCGCGGCCGCTCCATCGCGTCGGGTACCCGGCGGTGGGAACGCGGCTCGGGGGGCAGGTCCACGTCGCCGGCGGTGAGTACCGCGACCACACCCGGCCGCGACCGGGCCGCGGTGGTGTCGACCGACTCGATGCGCGCGTGCGCGACGGGCGAGCGGACGAAGGCGACGTGCAGCGCGTCCGGGAGCGCGAGCCCGTCGATGAAGGTGCCGCCGGTGGTCAGCAGGCGCGCGTCCTCGGCCCGCAGGACCCTCGTCCCGAGGATGCTCACGTGCGGGTCACTCGACGATCACGTCGGGCTTCGGGAGCCCCTGCGCCTCGCACAGCAGGTAGTACGACTGGAGGATGAAGCCGGCGTCGTAGACGCTCTCGACGTTGCCGTCCGCGTCGAGGTTGAGGTTCGCGCCCCAGATCGCGAAGAACACGTCGGTCGGTTCGGTGTTGTCGGGGGGCACGACGAGCGTGTGGACCGACCCGGCCGGCTCGTACAGGAACGAGCCGGCCCGGTTGACGAACTCCGACTCGCGGTAGCGCCACGCGCCGCTCGTGGTGAACGCGTAGACCGGCCCGGTGTGCTTGTGGGTCTGCACCTGGTACCCCGGCGCGAACCGGTTGCGGATCACCCACAGGCCCTCGCGCTCCTTGATCTGGAGCACCTTGAGGAGCGAGCCGTCACCGATGTCGACCCAGGGGAGCTCGTCGTCGCCGCGGTGGATGGCCGTCGGGATCTCGGTCACCGTCATGACGCCGAGGCTACCCCCGTTCGCGGCATCGTGGCCCCGCCGCCCCGGGCGGCCGCCGGCGACGGACGGGTCAGACGGTCGGGGTCGGGACGACCGTGAGGGGCATCTCGGGCGGCGCGCCGAACGCGACCGCGGCCTTGGAGAAGGCGATGGCGGTCGTGATCGTCGCGACGAGCTCGACGATCTCCTCGGGGGTGAACTCGCCGAGCAGGTCCTCCCGCAGTGCCTCGCCGACGCGCGCGTCCGCGATCAGCGCGTCGGCGAGGCGGATCACGAGCTTCCAGCGCTCCGGGAGTTCGGTCCGCTCGTAGCCGTCGTCGATCAGGGCGACCCGGTCCTCGCCGAGCCCGGCCTCGCGCGCGCCCTCGAAGCGCAGGTTCTTGCAGATCCCGCACCCGGTGACGCGCGCGTTGCGGAGCCGGCCGACCTCCTTGGTGGCCTGGTCGACGACACCGCGCGACCACAGGGTGCCGTAGTAGCGGTTGAACGCCGCCCACACCTCCGGGTGGTGATCGAACGGCATCGCGCCGCCGGGCGGGGGCGCGCACCGCATCAGTCCACCTCCAGGGCGACCTCGAACCGGGCCCGGGCGTCGAACATCGCGACCGCGAGCACCAGCGCCGCGATCCCTGCGTCGTCGAGGTGCTCGCGCAGCGCCGCGAAGTCCGCGTCGCGCAGCCCGTGCGGGTCGAGCACGTACTGCTCGGCGAACGCGAGGCACGCGCGCTGCGCGCCCGTGAGCGGCGCGCCGGCCGTCGGGTCGGGTTCGCAGCGCACGAGCGCGTGCACCCTCCGCTCGCACCACGACAGGACCCCGGGGTCGACGCCGGTGCGCCACAGGCCGTCGTACAGCTCGCGGTACCGGGCGAGCGGCTCGGGCGCGAGCTCGGCGCGGCCGGGCAGCCAGCTCACACGGGCCTCGGCTCGCCGGTCGGGTACGGCACGGCCGCAGATCAGCCCGCGAGCAGCGGTGCGGTCAAGTCGACGAGCTCGCGCCGCTCGTCCGGCGAGAGGACGGCCAGCGCCCGGCCCGCCATGCGGTCGGTGCGGGCCTCCGCGAGCGCCCAGCGGTCGCGCAGCGGGCCGGCGTCGGGCAGCGGGTCGGGCCACCCGAACAGCGCGGCCACCCCGGGCGAGCGCACCGCGACCGCCTCGTGGGGCGTGAGCCCGACGGTCAGGATCGCGGCGGCGTGGAGCGCGCCGCGCAGCTCCCGCAGGGCGTTCGCCCGGTGCAGCGCGAGCGCCTTCGGGTCGCCGGGCTCGTCGAGCGCGCGCAGCCCGGCGAAGATCGGCGCCCCCGCGGCGTCCGCGGCCGCCACCGCCCGGCCGAGGAGGTCGGCGAGGCGCGCGTAGTCGGTCGCGTCCGAGAACTGCTCGCGCGCGTGCACGTGGCCGCAACGGGCGAACTCCTGCGCGGCCCGGCGCACCGGCATCACTTGCGCCGCGTGCTCCCACGCGGGCACCACGACGCCGGGCGCGAAGAACACGAGCGCGGCCGCGGCGACCTCGCCGGGCACGTCGCCCAGCACGCCCGCCCGCCCGGCGACGTAGAAGTCGAACCCCTCGAAGCCGAGCTCTGCGCCCCGCGCGAACGTCGCGGGGTCCGCCATGAACCGCCCGGCGACCCCGACGAGGAAGGGGGCCAACTCGTGAGCAGCCTGTTCCGGCGTCATGCCACGCGTCCGTACCGGACGGCCTTCAGCAGGTCGCTCGACACCGTGCCGGGCCGCGTGTCGTAGCCGAGCAGCGCGACGATGCGGGCGGTCGCGCCCCGCACGGGGCTCACCCGGTGCAGGGAGTGCCGGCCCGCGAACACGAGCAGCGTCCCGGGCCGCATCGGCAGGGTGACGACCCGCCCCCGCGCGCCGGCGAGCACCGCCGCGACGTCGGCGTACCGCTCGTCGTCGCCGGTGCGGACGTGGGGCACGACCTCGAGGTCGCCGCCGCCGTCGGCGTCCTGCAGGGCGAGCGACACGACGAAGTCCGTCTGGTCGAAGTGCCACTGCAACTCGTCGCCGTCGGCCATCACCGCCAGGTTGAGGGCACCGAGGGGGTCGGCGTACCGGTGCAGCGCGCGGTGGCCGAGGATCGCGGCGACGTACGCCGCCAGCTCGTCCGACTCGTACAGCCGCCGGATCGGCGAGCCGGCGGGGAACAGGTCGTAGGCGACGGCACCCAACGAGTAGCGGCCGAGCCAGGCGCGCGGGTGGCCGGGCGGTGCCGCGGGGTCGGGGAGGTCGAGGTAGACGGTGCCGAGCCCGGCGCTGCGGTGCGCGAGCGGCGCGAGGCGGCGCGCGTCCTCCACCAGCGGCGCGAGCGCGTCGGGGCGCACGAACCCGGGGATCCCGCACGCCCCGGTGCGCGCGAACTCGGCGGCCCGCTCCCCGACCGACGACCAGTCGAGCTCGACGAGGTCCCGGACCGTCACAGGGGCATCGTACGGCGGGCCACCCGGGCGGGGCACGGACGCGCCCGGCCGGACCGCCGGTAGCCTGGGGCCGTGACCGAGCTCGACTACCTCGCCTTCGACGCGGACAACCACTACTACGAGGCGATCGACGCGTTCACCCGCCACGTCCCGCCCGCGATGCAACCCCGGTGCGTGCAGTGGTGCGAGATCGGCGGCCGCCGGTACCACCTCGTCGGCGGGCGGCTGAGCCGCGCCGTGACGAACCCGACGTTCGACCCGGTCGCGAAGGCCGGTGCGATGCACGACTACTTCCGGGGCAACCCGCAGGGGCGCCAGCCGTGGGAGTTCCTCCAGGAGCGGGAGCCCATCCCGGCCGAGTACCGCGACCGCGACGCGCGCGTCGCGCGGCTCGACGAGTTCGGCCTCGAGGCCGTGTGGATGTTCCCGACGCTCGGGATGCTGTACGAGGAGCCGCTCCGCGACGACATCGAGGCCGTCACGACCCTGTTCGGTGGGTTCAACCGCTGGCTCGAGGAGGACTGGGGCTTCGCGTACCGCGACCGCATCTTCGCCGCGCCCTACCTCACGCTCGCCGACCCCGAATGGGCGGTGCGCGAGCTCGAGTGGGCGCTCGACCGCGGCGCCCGCTGCGTGGTGATGCTGCCGGCCGCCCCGCTCACGCGCGAGGGCCGGCGCGCCGTCAGCGACCCGGTCTTCGACCCGTTCTGGGCGCGCGTGAACGAGGCGGGCATCACGGTCGTCGCCCACGCCGGCGACAGCGGCTACTCGTCGAACGGCTATGCCCCCGACGGGTTCTCGGCGCAATTCGCGGCGGGCGGCCGCTGGGCCCCGACGATCAAGGCGTTCCACATCGAGCGCGCCGCGTTCGACTTCCTCATCACCCTCGTGTTCGACAAGCTGTTCGAACGCT
Organism: Acidimicrobiia bacterium; assembly: GCA_026002935.1. Taxonomy (GTDB): domain Bacteria; phylum Actinomycetota; class Acidimicrobiia; order IMCC26256; family PALSA-610; genus BPGH01. The sequence continues at coordinate 1,156,463 of BPGH01000001.1, read as the reverse complement.
TCCCGAACGTGCGCGTCGCGTCGGTCGAGAACGGGTCCGACTTCCTGCGCGACCTGTTCAAGAAGCTCCGCTCGACCGCCTACAAGATGCCCGGCTACTTCGCCGAGGACCCGGTCGAGACGTTCCGCCGCAACGTCTGGATCAACCCGTTCTGGGAGGACGACGTCCACGAGGTGGTCGAGCTGATGGGCGCGGAGCGCGTGATCTTCGGCTCGGACTGGCCGCACATCGAGGGGATGCCGCGGCCGCTCGACTACGTGGCGGAGCTGAAGGCGTTCGACGACGAGACGCGCCGCAGGATCCTGCGCGACAACGTCCGCGAGCTCAACACGCCGATCGGCTGAGCCCGCCCCCGAACAGCGCCGCACCCCGGCGGAGGATCTCGGCCAGCACCTCCAGGTCGGTCGCGGGGCGGCGGGGAGACGACGGGTGCGTCGCGTCGCAGGCGATCCAGCCCCGCATCGATAGGAACTGCGCGGCCGAGTGCCGGTAGGCGGGCACCGGGTCGCGGAACGCGAACTGCCCCAGGTACTGCAGCAGGTCGTTGCGCTGCGCGAACGCCACGTCGTCGCCGTGGTGCCATGCGGCGTCACGCGCCGCGAACCAGTCGGGTGCGAGCGTCGCGAGGCCGAGCAGGTAGTCGCTGCCGTGCACCACCATGTCGATCGCGCGGTCGTTGCCGGTGAGCACCGAGAACCCGGGCCGCAGCCGGTCGCGCAGGGCGAGTCGCTCCAGCTCCGGGCCGCGCAGCAGCGACGAGTGCTTCACGCCGACGCACTCGGGGATGCCCAGCAGCGCCTCGAACGTCGCGGGCGTGAAGACCCGGCCCTGCGGGAGGAACGCCTCGGACAGCTCGAAGGCGTAGAAGCGGTCGCACCCGCGGGCGAGCGACGCGAACGCGCCCGGCAGGTCGCCCTCGGCCAGCGAGCGCAGCCCCCACGACGGGAACACGACCGGCGTCCCCCCGTGGCGAGCGATCTCCTCCATCGCCCGGAGGTGCGCGTCCGCGCCGAACGGTGCACCGGGCCGGTCGTCGGCGTGCGCGCCCGCGACGAACCGACCCCCGGCCTGCGCCGCGATCCGGAGCGCGCGTGTACGGTCGGCCGGCGCGAGGACCGGCCCGAACCCGGTGTCCATGTTCACCGCGGGGACGAGCCCCGCCTCGTGCGTGCGCGCGACGTGGGCGGCGAACCCGTCCCAGTCGATCGTCCCGTCGGCGGCGAACGGCAGGAGCACCGCCGCCATCCCGGTGATCCGGCGGCGCGTCACGGGCGCTTCGCCGCCGCGAGCCGCGCCCGCTCGGGCCGGCGCCGGTAGAAGTCGTCGAGCGGGTAGCAGCCGGACACGAGCCCGTTGCGGGGCGCGGTGGTGCAGTCGCTGAAGGTCCGGCACAGGCGCCGCCGGTCGAGCGGCCGGCCCGCCAGCACGTCCGCGGGCAGGTCGGGGTACGGCAGCGCCATGCGGCCGATCCCGACGCAGTCGACCCACCCCTGCTCGACGGCGCCCTGCGCGACGTTCGGCAACCACTCCTGCAGGTACGAGAATCCCGAGCCGACGAACACGGTGCCCGGGTGGTGCACCTTCAGCTCGCGGGTCACCTCCAGCAGCCGGGCGACGTCGACGAGCGGGTCGTGAGGGGCGTCGTAGCCGTCCGACGGCGGGAAGTACGCGGGGCGCTGCACGTGCGGGCAGTAGTAGGGGCTGCCGGCCGACACGCACAGGAGGCGCACGCCGAGCGCCGCGCACCGCTCGACGAACGCGTGCGGCTCGCGCAGGTCGACGCCCGTGCCGGTGCCGTCGCCGCCGAACGCGTACGGGTAGTCGGCCGTCTCGGGGCGGCCGTCACGGTGCGGGGCGAGGTCGAACGCGCTGAGCCGGACGCCGACGAGCAGGCCGGGGGCGTCGCGCCGGATCCCGCCGACCACCTCGGCGAGGAACCGCGTCCGCCCGGCGAGGTCGCCGCCGTAGCGGCCGGGCCGGTCCCGCGCCGACAGCAGCTCGTGCGCGAGGTAGCCGTGGCAGTGCTTCACGTCCACGAAGTCGAACCCGGCCTCGCGCGCCGCGACCGCCGCGGCGACGAACCGCCCGACGAGATCGTCGAGCTGGGCGTCGGTGAGCACCTCGACGTCACCGCCGACCCGGGCGTCGAGCAGCGGGTTGCGCGCCGCCACCTGCGGCCGCGGCCGGCCGTCGGGCCGTGCCCAGCGGCCCGAGTGGGTCAGTTGCAGCCCGACGAGCCGGCCGGGCGCGTCACCGAGCTCGGCGCGCAGCGAGGCGAGGTGCGCGCCCACGAGGAGCTGGCGGGGGTTCGCGCGCCCCTCCGGCACCACCGCGACCGCCTCGCCGCCCCAGACGAGCGCGGCGCCGCCCGCCCCGAAGCGCCGCCAGCGTCGCCGGACGAGCTCGGTCGGGGCGCCGCCGGGGGTCGCGTCCCACCCTTCCATCGGGAGGACCGCGAGGCGGTTGGCGAGCGTGCGGCCCGCGACCTCGACCGGCCGCGCGAGGGCGCCGCCCGGGTCGACCCGAGCCGCGAACGGCAGGCGGGCGCCGACGCGTGCGCAGTGGGCGAGGAAGCCGGTCGCGCTCCGCAGGGTGCGCACCTGGGTGAAGCGCTCGCGTCCGGCCGGCATCGCCGCCCGACGCTAGCGAGCAGAATCGGACCGTGACGAGGATCGCCGTGGTCGGCACCGACCACCTCCACGTGGTCGAGCTGACGGCGCGACTGCGGGACGCGGGCGGCGAGGTCGTCGCCGTCGTCCCGACCGAGGACGCGATCGGGCCGTGGCTCGCGTCCCGGTACCCCGACGCACGGGCGGAGCGCCCGTTCGACGCGGACGTCGACCTCGTCGTGACCGCCGCGGTCCCGGACGAGCGCGCGGCGATCGCGGTCGAGGCGATGGAGGCGGGCAAGGACGTGGTCGCGGACAAGCCCGGCGCCACCACCCTCGACCAGCTCGACGCGCTGCGCCGGGCCTGCGCGCGGACCGGGCGGCGCTACACGGTCGTGTTCTCGGAGCGGCTCGGTTCGCCGGCGATGCTGCACGCGCAGGCGGTCGTCGCGTCGGGCCGCATCGGGCGCGTCGTGCACACGGTCGGGCTCGGCCCGCACACGCTCGCGCTCGACCGCCGGCCGGGCTGGTTCTCCGACCCCGACCGCTACGGGGGGATCCTCGTCGACATCGGCTCGCACCAGGTCGACCAGTTCCTCGCGTTCACCGGTGCGGCCGACGCCGAGGTCGTCGCGTCGACGGTCCGGCCGCACGCCGCGCACGCGGGCGTCGAGGTGCTCGGGGAGGTGCTGCTCGCGGCCGGCGGCGCGACCGGATACGCGCGCGTCGACTACCTGTCCCCCGCCGGGCTCGGCGCCTGGGGCGACGTCCGCTTCACGGTGGTCGGCACGGCGGGCTCGCTGGAGGTGCGCCAGGTGGACCAGACGGTCACGGTCGTCGACGGCGAGCGGACCGAGACCGTGGCGTGCGCCGGCGACGCGCCCACCTGGGCCGCGGATCTCCTCGCGGGCCGGCCCCCGTTCCCCCAGGAGCACGTGTTCACGGTGACCCGCCTGTGCCTGGAGGCGCAGGCGCGGGCCCGCCGGCACCCCCCGGTTGACGGCCCGGAACGGTGAGGGTAGCCTGCCCTGACCGTTCAGTCGTGCCGCCGCTCGCCCTGCGGGGGGACCGTGATCGCCTGCCACTGCCGAGAGGTCGACGACCGCACCGTCCGGGCCGCCGTGCTCGCGGGCGCGGGCGGGATCGACGACCTGGCCGCGGGCTGCGGCGCGGGCACCGAGTGCGGCGGCTGCCACCGCACGCTGGAGCGGCTGCTGCGCGAGCACCGCCTGCCCTGTGAGGACGGGGTCCCTGCCGTAGCCTGAGCGCGATGCAGGGGACACGACGGGTCATCGAGCTCCTCAACGAGGTGCTGACCGCCGAGCTGACGGCCGTCAACCAGTACTTCCTCCACGCCAAGATGTGCGAGAACTGGGGCTACGAGCGGCTCGCGCGCCACAACCGCGAGGAGTCGATCGGCGAGATGAAGGACGCCGAGGCGCTCATCGACCGGATCCTGTACCTGGAGGGCGCGCCGAACCTCCAACGGCTCGGCTCGGTGATGGTCGGCGAGAACGTCCCCGAGCAGCTCCGCCTCGACCTCGAGGTCGAGCGCGAGGCGATCGCCCGCCTCAACCGCGCGATCGCGGCGTGCGTCGAGGAGGGCGACAACGGCACCCGGGAGCTGCTGGAGGAGATCCTCGAGGGCGAGGAGTCGCACGCCGACTGGCTCGAGACGCAGCTCCACCTGATCGGCGAGCTCGGCGAGGCGCACTACCTCGCGCAGCAGCTCCACGCGTAGCACCGAACCCCGCGGCGCGCCGCGGACGGAGGTCAGAACAGGACGATGCCGCCGAGGCCGCAGCGCTGCAGCGCCCGGCGCACCGGCGGTGACGGGCGGACCAGGCGGATCGACGCACCCCGGTACGCGGCGACGTCGTGCAGCCGGCGCAGCATCTCCAACCCCGAGACGTCGCACGACTCGAGCCGCGACGCGTCCACGAACAGGCGACCGCCCCGGCGGAGGTGCTTCGCGAGCCGGCACAAGGTGGTCGGCGACGTCTCGGCGTCGAGCCGGCCCTCGAGACGCACGTAGGGCGAGGTCTGGTGTTCGACCGGCGAAGCGACGGACACGGTGGCACGCTCCTCCCGTACGGTTCGCCCCCCGATCCGAGCGCCGGGGCGCGCGCGGATGAGAATTCCTGGTCAGGCCGGGCGGGGTGTCCCGCGGCCCGCTACAGGCCGGCGAAGTACAGGTCGGCGACGCGGGTGCGCTGCCAGCCCTGGTCGCCGAGCAGCAGGTCGTCCACCTTCGCCCGCCGGAGGTACAGGTGGGCGTCGCAGTCCCAGGTGTACCCGACGCCGCCGTGGATCTGGATGCACTCGGCGGTCACGTGGTTCGCCGCCTCCGCGGCGTGGGCCTTCGCCATCGCCACCGCGGATTCGCGGTCGGGCGCGTCGGTGTCGCAGGCCCAGGCCGCGTAGTGCACCCCGACGCGGGCGAGCTCGATGTCGCGCAGCATGTCGACCGCCTTGTGACGCGTCACCTGGAACTTCGACAGGGGCTTGCCGAACACCTCCCGCGCCTGCGCGTAGTCGAGCGCCAGCCGGTTCGCGGCCTCGCTCACCCCGATCAGCTCGGCCGCGAGGAGCACGGCCGCGTCGTCGACGACGCGGCGCCACAGCGCCGTGTGGTCGCCGGGCGGGCCGACCGGCACGGCCGGGGTGCCGTCGAGCTCGATGCGGGCGAACTTGCGCGTGATGTCGAGCGTCGCGACGGGGACGGCGGGCGGGTGCTCCACCAGGAACGTCTGGAGACCCTCACGGGTGCGGGCGGCGACGAGCACGAAGTCGGCGGTGTGCCCGTCGGGCACCATCGGCTTCACCCCGTCGAGCCGGGTGCGGCTCCCCCGCCCGCTCGCACGCGTCCGGACCCGCTCGACCGGGTCGCCGCGGCCCGGCTCCTCGAGCGCGACCGTGCCGCGCTGCGCGCCCGACGCCAGCGCGCCGAGCTGCTCGGCCAGCCCGAGCGCCCGCGCGGCGAGCGTCGCGAGGACCGCCGAGGAGAACCACGGCCCGGGGAACGTGGCGCGCCCCATCTCCTCCTGGACGACGACCGCGTCGACGATGCCGAGCCCGAGCCCACCGTGCTCCTCGGGGACCAGCAGGCCGGTCCACCCCAGGTCGACGATCCGGCTCCAGACCGAGGGATCGATCCCGGCCTCGTCGTGCTCGGCCATGCGCCGCACGTACTCGCGGGGCGCCTCGGCCTCGAGGAACGCGCGCACCGCGGCGCGCAACGCCTCCTGCTCGGGCGAGAACGTGAAGTCCACGGGCCTGACGGTACCGAACCCTGACGCTAATGTCAGGTCCGGCGCCGCGCCGCACCGCACCGGCCGGTCCGGCCCGCCGGGGCCGGGCTCCGAGCAAGGGACACCCGCATGGACTTCTCCTGGTCGCCCGAGGACGTCGCGTTCGGGCAGGAGCTCGAGGCGTTCCTCGACAAGGAGCTGCCCCCGTTCCTCGAGGAGTGGGCCGACGACGAGGCCGAGGCGTCACGCGGCGTGACGGGCGCGATGGAGAAGCGCCGGGCGTGGCAGCGCAAGCTGAACGAGGGCCGCTGGGCCGCTCCGTTGTGGCCGCAGGAGTGGGGCGGTCGCGACGCGACGGTCTCGCAGCAGGTGCTCTACACGCAGATCATGGCGCGATACCGCACCCCCGGGATCTTCAACGCGAACGGCATCGTGCAGATCGGCCCGTCGATCATCGCCTGGGGCACCGACGAGCAGAAGGCCCGCTGGCTGCCCGGCATCCTCGACGCGAGCGAGCACTGGTGCCAGGGGTTCAGCGAGCCGCAGGCGGGATCCGACCTCGCCAACCTCCGCACCACTGCGCTCCTCTCCGAGGACGGCACGCACTACGTCGTGAACGGCCAGAAGACCTGGACGTCGACGGCGCAGATCGCGAAGTGGGGACTGTTCCTCTTCCGCACCGACCCCGGCGCGATCGGCCGTGGCGCGAAGCACGAGGGCATCACCGCGTTCGTCGTCGACATGGAGTCGCCCGGCATCGAGGTGCGACCGATCCGCGAGATCACCGGCGACTCCATGTTCTGCGAGGTCTTCTTCCACGACGTGCGGGTGCCCGTCGGCGACCGGCTCGGCGACGAGGGCCTCGGCTGGATGGTGTCGATGGGGGCGCTCGGCAAGGAGCGCGTGGGCAGCGCGGGCCAGGCGATCTCGATGGCCCAGGACCTGCGCCGGCTCCTGCAGACCGCGAAGGCCGAGAACCCCGAGGCCCTGCGCGACCCCCTCGTGCGCGAGCGCGTCGCGCGGCTGCACACGCAGATCGAGTACACGCGGCTGCTCATCGCACGCGCGCTGTCGAAGGTGCTCAAGGGTGAGAAGGGCTGGCCCGAGGTGCCGCTCGCGAAGCTGCAGTGGGGCTACGTGTCGTTGTGGCTCGCCGAGCTCGCGCTCGACGTCCTCGGCCCGACCGGCACGATCCTGAAGGGCGCGCCCGGCGCGATCGACGGGGGCGTGTGGGCGCGCAACTACGTGTGGCAGCGCTACACGACGATCGGCGCCGGGCCCACCGAGGTGCAGAAGAACATCATCGCCGACCGCGCCCTGAAGCTCGAGCGCTGAGCCGCGGACTCAGGCGAACGTCCAGCGGCGCTCCGGCTCGCTGCCCGGCGCGTACTCGATCGACTGCACGTCGAACTGGATCGGCAGCAGGTACCGCACGTAGAAGGCGTGCACCGTGACCGGGCCCTGCACGAGATCCTGGTCGAACTCGAGGATCTGCACCCGGTCGTCCTTGTCGCGGTAGCGCTTCGCCCGCTCCAGCAGCTCGTCGACCTCCTCGCGCGTATCGCAGAGGATCCCGAGGTGGTCGTACCCCGGCGCGCGCATCGGCTCGTCGGCCTCGGCGAGGAGGATGAAGTGCTGCGCGCCGTCGTCGGCCGCCAGGAGCAGGTTCTGCTGGCCGAACAGCTCGACGGGCACCGCCGCCCACCCGAACATCTCGCCGTAGAACGCCGCGATGTCGCGCCGCGCCGAGTCGTCGAGCGCGCCGCGCGGGAAGGTCAGTTCCATGTGGTTGAAGCGCCGGGGCATGCGCGCAGCGTACGCCGCCCGCCGGCCGCGCCGCCCGCCACGCCGCCGGCCACCCTCGCGACCCGGCGGCGGCGCCCGGCGGCGGGCGGGCGAGCGGACCGCCGCCGCGTGCTACAGCCGGGCGGGGAGGCGGACGTCGACGAGGTGCGGCCCGGGCTCGGCGAGCGCCCGCTCCAGCGCGACCGTCAGCTCCTGCGCGTCCGCCGGGCGCGTGGCCCCGACCCCCATCCCGCGGGCGAGCGCGACGAAGTCGAGCTCCGGGTCGTCCAGCTCGAGCAGCGAGCGGGCGCGGGGCCCGCCGCCCCCCGCGGCGCCGACGCGCGCCAGCTCGATCTCGAGGATCGCGTAGGAGCGGTTGTCGAGCAGCACGGTCGTGACGTCGAGCCCTTCGCGGGCCTGCGTCCACAGCGCCTGCAGCGTGTACATCGCGCTGCCGTCGGCCTCGAGGCACAGCACCTTGCGGTCGGGGCACGCGATCGCCGCGCCGGTCGCGACCGGCAGGCCCTGGCCGATCGCCCCGCCCGTGAGGGTCAACCAGTCGTGCGGGGGCGCGCCGGCGGTCGCGCCGGGCACGAACAGGCCACCGGTCTGGGCCTCGTCGACGACGATCGCCCCCTCCGGCAGCACGGCGCCGACGGCGTCGGCGAGGCTCTGCGCGGTGAGCCCGCCGGTCGGACGGGCGGGGCGCCCCGCGGGCTGACGCACGTACTCCCCCGGCGGCGCGCCGAGCGCGTCGGCGACGTGCTCGAGGGCGAGCGCGGCGTCGCCGTCCGGCGGGACGAGCGCGTGCACCTCGCACCCCGGCGGCACGAGCCCGCTCGGCCTGCCGGGGTACGCGAAGAAGGACACGGGCGGCGGCGCGTCGACGAGCACCAGGTGGCGCAGCCCCTCGAGCTGCGCGGTCGCGAACTCGGCGAAGTAGCCGAGGCGCTCGACCGGCGGCAACCCCGCGCCGCGTTCCAGGCGCGCGGGGAACACCTCGCCGAGCAGCTTCGCACCCGCCGCGCGCGCGACGCGGGCCGCGGCGACGAGCGCCCGGCCGCGCGTCGCGCGGCCGCCGAGGAGCAGCGCGGCGGGCTCGCCGCCCCGCAGGGCCTTCACGACCGTCTCGAGCGCGGCGTCGTCGACCCCGCGGGCCCCGGCAGGCGCGGCGGGGCCGAGGGGCTCACCCGCCTCCTCCCAGGTGACGTCGGCCGGCAGGATCATGGTCGCGACGCAACCGGGCGGCCCGACGGCCGCGCGCACCGCCTCGACCGCGTCACGTGCGACGTCCCCGGGACGCGTCGTGTCGCGGATCCACCCCGAGACGTTGCGGGCCAGCGCCTCGATGTCGGACGTGAGGGGTGCGTCGAACGGCCGGTGGTAGGTCGCGTGGTCGCCGACGACGTTGACGACCGGCGTGCGGGCGCGACGCGCGTTGTGCAGGTTCGCGATGCCGTTGCCGAGGCCCGGGCCGAGGTGCAGCAGCGTCGCGGCCGGGCGGCCCGCCATGCGCCCGTACCCGTCGGCGGCGCCCGTGGCGACGCCCTCGAAGAGCGCGAGGACGGCCCGCATCTCCGGGACGTCGTCGAGCGCGGCGACGAACTGCATCTCCGAGGTGCCCGGGTTGGAGAAGCACACGTCGACGCCGTTGGCGACGAGCGTGCGGATCAGGACGTGCGCGCCGTTCATCACCTTCTCCGATCGTGGTTCCGTCCGGGCCGCGGAGGGCCGCGCCGGATCAGAGGAGGGTACCGGGGTTGAGGATGCCGTTCGGGTCGAACGCGGCCTTGATGCGCCGCATGAGCGCGAGCTTGGCGGGGTCCTCGAGCTCGAGGAAGTAGCCGCGCTTCTCGGTGCCGATCCCGTGCTCGGCGGAGATCGCGCCGCCCATCTCGACACCGGCCCGCAGCACCGCGCGCATCACCTGCTTGCGCACCTCGGGGTCGGGCTGGAACACCGAGAGGTGGATGTTGCCGTCCCCGGCGTGACCGGCCGCCGCGATGTACGTGCCGTGCTCCTCGCCGACGGCCCGCACCTTCGCGAGGTACTCGGGCACCGACGCGCGCGGCACGACCACGTCGATGATGTCGTTCGCCCCCATCTGCTTGACGACCCAGAACGCCTTCTCGCGCGCCTCGAGCAGCAACGCGGACGAGTGCGGCGGGAGCACGTACACGTCGAGCGCGCCGAGCGCACCGACGAGCTCGGAGAGGGCCGCGAGGTCCTCCTCCACCCGCGCCTCGTGGTGCCCCTCGAGGACGACGACGAGGTAGGCGGCCGCCGCCTCCTGCACCTTCGCGTCGACGCCGAGCTCGAGCCCCACGTTCGCCGCGAGCAGCGCGAGACCCCCGCCGTCGACGTACTCGAGCACGAGCGGCCCGACGCCGCTGCGCACGATCGCCGGGACGGCGGCGGTGACCTCCTCGAGCGACGCGAACGGGACGAGCGCGGTCGCGGTGTGCGCGGGCCGCGGGTAGACGCGCAGCGTCGCCTCGGTGACCAGGGCGAGCGTCCCCTCGGAGCCGATGACGAGCTGGGTGAGGTCGTACCCGGTGGTCGCCTTCACGAACTTGCCGCCGCAGCGGACGACCTCGCCGGTCGGCAGGACGGCCTCGATCCCGAGCACCTGGTGGCGGGTCACGCCGTACTTGATGGCCCGCATCCCGCCCGCGTTCGTCGCGACGTTCCCGCCGAGCGAGGCGCTGTTCTCGCCGGGCGCGACCGGGTAGACGAGCCCGAGCGGCCGGAGGGCCTCGTCGAGCCGGTCGAGGGTGACCCCCGGCTGGACGACGGCGACGTGGTTGTCGGTGTCGATCTCGAGGATCCGGTCCATGCGGTCGAACGCGACGACGATGCCGTCGGGGCGGGGGACGCAGCCGCCCGACAGGCCCGTCCCGGATCCGCGGGCGGTCACCGGCACCCGCAGCTCGTCCGCGACGCGCAGCACGGCCGCGACCTCGGCCGTGGCCGCCGGCCGCACCAGCGCGAGCGGCACGACGGGGGCGGCCGTGAGCGCCTCGTCGTGGGTGACCTCCTCGGGGATCGCGTCCCCCACCAGCACGTTCCCGGGCCCGACGGCGGCGGAGAGGCGTTCGACGAGGTCGCTCACCGCGCCGTGTGTAGGCGCCGGCGCCGGAGCCGGTCAAGCACCCGCGGGCCCGGCGTCCGGGCCCGCGGGTGCTCGGCCCACGGGGGTCGGGTCACGCGGGTCGGGTCACGCGGCGCGGGGTAGGGAACGAACCGGACCGGCGCGCGGTTGCACGACGTGCCCGTCCCCGGCACGAAGGAGCCGCCGTGAGACCCTACGAGCTGCCCGACCTCCCCTACGACCACGGCGCGCTCGAGCCGCACTACTCGGCCCGCGTCCTCGAGCTGCACCACGGGAAGCACCACGCGGCCTACGTGAAGGGCCTGAACACGACGATCGAACGGCTCGACGCGGCCCGCGCGGCCGGGGACCTCAGCTCGATCGTCGGCCTCGAGAAGACCCTCGCGTTCAACCTGTCGGGCCACGTGCTCCACACGATCTTCTGGCAGAACCTCTCGCCCGACGGCGGCGGGAGGCCCGAGGGTGAGCTCGCCGCCGCCATCGACGACGGCTTCGGGAGCTTCGACGCCTTCCGGGCCCAGCTCTCCGAGGCGGCGAACACGGTGCAGGGATCCGGCTGGGGCGCCCTGTCGTGGGAGCCGCTCGGCCAGCGCCTGTTCGTCGAACAGATCTACGACCACCAGGGCAACGTCGGCCAGAGCGGCGTGCTGCTCCTCGTCGTCGACGCGTGGGAACACGCGTACTACCTGCAGTACGAGAACCGCCGCGCCGAGTACGTCGACGCGATCTGGAACGTCGTCGACTGGGAGGACGTCGCCCGGCGGTTCGACCGCGCCCGGGAGCTGGTGCTCGTCGAGCAGCCGCGCTGAGCCGCGCCGCCCTCAGAGCGCGAGCTCGGCGAGCGTGCGCAGCGTCTCGACGTCGGCGTTCACGATCATGGTCGTGACGATGCTCTCCTCCCAGACCTGCAGCCGGTCGCGGATGCGCTCCTTGGGGCCGACGAGCGAGATCTCGTCGGCGAACTCGGTCGGCACGAGGGGGATCGCCTCGTCGCGCCGGCCCTCGAAGAACAGCTCCTGGATGCGCTGCGCGGCGCCCTCGAAGCCCATGCGGCTCATGAGCTCCATGTGGAAGTTCCGGCTCTTCGCGCCCATGCCCCCGATGTAGAACGCGAGCGCGGCCTTCGTCGGCATCAGGCCCGCCTCGATGTCGTCGGTGATGGAGCAGCCCATCACGGTGACGCACACCTCGAAGCCCGGCTTGGTCGCGCCGAGCGAGCCGTACACGTCGGGACGGAAGGGCGAGTAGTAGAGCGGGATCCAGCCGTCGGCGATCTCGCCGGCGAGCGCGACGTTCTTCGGGCCCTCCGCACCGAGCAGGATCGGCAGGTCGGCCCGCAACGGGTGCGTGATGGAGCGCAGCGGCTTGCCGAGCCCCCACGACCCCGGCCCGTCGTAGGGCATGCGGTAGTGCTCGCCGTGGAATTCGACCGGCTCGTCCCGCCGCAGGATCCGTCGCACGATCTCGACGTACTCGCGGGTGCGCGCGAGCGGCTTGCCGAAGGGCTGGCCGTACCAGCCCTCCACGACCTGCGGGCCGCTCACGCCGAGCCCGAGGGTGAAGCGCCCGCCGCTCAGGTGGTCGAGGGTGAGCGCGTGCATCGCGGTCGCGGCGGGCGTGCGTGCCGAGAGCTGCACGACACCGGTGCACAGGCGTATGCGCTCGGTGTGCGCGCCGATCCACGCGAGCGGTGTGAACGCGTCGGAGCCCCACGCCTCTCCCGTCCAGACCGAGTCGAAGCCGAGCCGCTCGGCCTCCTGGGCCAGCGAGACGGCGAACGGGTTGGGCTGCGCGCCCCAGTAGCCGAGTTGCAGTCCGAGCTTCATCGCGCCCCGGACTACTACATTGCGCCGTGAGGGTGCGAACGCGCCCGTTCCGCCGTCGCCGGACGCCACGGCGGTAGGGTCCGCCCCGTGGTGGGCAGGTCAGCAGGCCGCGCGCCGGCCGCGTGCGCCGCCCTCGCCTGCGTGCTCACGCTCGCGTTCACCGTCGCGTTCGCGCTCGCCGCCGGACCGGGCGCCGCGCAGGCCGGCGAGCGCATCACCGACTACGCCGTCGAGCTCGACGTCGGGGCCGACGGCACGCTCGTGGTGCACGAGGCGATCACCTACGACTTCGGCACGACCCCGCGCCACGGCATCGTGCGCGACCTGGTCCGGCGCGAGCGTTACGACGAGGACCACGACCGCCGCTACGAGATCGACGTGCTCGGCGTCTCGGCGAGCGAGGGCACCCCCGCGGGCTACGAGACCTCGGTCGACGGCCCCTTCCTCCGGCTGCGCATCGGCGACCCGGCGCGTACGGTCACGGGCCCGCACCGCTACGACATCCGCTACCGGGTCCGGGGCGCGCTGCAGTCGTTCGCCGAGCACGTGGAGCTGTACTGGGACGCGATCGGCACGCAGTGGCCGGTCCCGATCGACCGGGCGTCCGTCGTGGTGCGCACGCCGGCGCCGGTCACACGGTCCGCGTGCTTCGCCGGCGCCGAGGGCTCGTCGCTGCCGTGCGCGCAAACGACCGCCGACGGCGGCTCCGCCCGGTTCACGCAGGGCGCGCTCGGCCCCGGGCGGGGCCTCACCGTCGTCGTGGCCGTGCCGGCCGGCGCGATCGAGCCGCCGCCCGCACCGATCCTCGTCGAGCGCCGCGGGATCGAGGACGCCTTCGCCGTGACGCCCGCGACCGTCGGTGGGGCCGCGCTGCTCGCGGCCGCGGGCCTCGGCGCCGTCGGCACCCTGGCCTGGCGCCGCGGCCGCGACCGCCGCTTCGCCGGCCCGCCGACCGACGCCGCGTTCGGGAACGCGACCGGCGCCGAGGAACCGGTCCCCCTCGGGGCGCAGGACGCGGGTCCCGTCGAGTTCGTGCCCCCCGAGGGACTGCGACCCGGGCAGGTCGGCACGCTGGTCGACGAGCGCGCCGACCTGACGGACGTCACCGCGACGATCGTCGACCTCGCCACGCGCGGCTGGCTGACGATCACCGAGCTCGAGCCGGAGGGCATCCTCCGCCGCCGTCACGACTACCGGCTCGACCGTGCCGGCGGGGGCCGCGGCGAGCCGCGCCGGTACGAACAGGTGCTGCTCGACGCGCTCTTCGCGGACGGCCCGTCGGTGCGCCTGTCGGAGCTGAAGTACCGGTTCCGGCCGCACCTCGAACGGGTGCGGCGCGCGCTGTACGAGGACGTCGTCGAGCGCGGCTGGTTCCGCACCCGCCCCGACCGGACGCGTGCGGTGTGGCGGGCGGCGGGGATCGCGGTCGCCGTCGCCGGCGCGGGCCTCGTGGCGCTCGCGGCCGCCACCTCGTCCCTGGGGATCGTGCCGCTCGGCGTGGTGGCGACCGGCCTCGCGCTCGTCGCGCTCGCCGGCCGGATGCCGGCGCGCACCGCGAAGGGTTCGGCGATGCTCGCCCGGGTGCGGGGGTTCCGCCGGCTCTTCGACGAGGGAGAGGAGGACGTGCGGGCGCGCTTCGCCGAGCGCCAGGGCATCTTCTCCGAGTACCTGCCGTACGCGATCGCCTTCGGCTGCACGCACCGCTGGGCACGGGCGTTCGAGGGGCTCGGCGCCGAGGCGCTCGGCACCGCCGGGTGGTACTCAGGCACCGCGGGGCCCGGCGGGCTCGACGCGCCCACCATCGCCGCGGCGATGGACGACTTCGACACGGTCGCCACCGGCACGCTCGCCGCGAACCCGCCGTCGTCATCGGGTTCGAGCGGGTTCTCGGGTGGCTCCTCCGGCGGGGGCGGCGGCGGCGGGGGCGGCGGCAGCTGGTAGCCACCCGCGCCCCGCCGTCCGCTGGCACCCCCCGCGCGCGATGCCCGAAACTGGCGGGCGTGGACGAACCCGAGACGATCACCGCACTCCTGCGCGCGCACGACGGCGGTACCGGCCCGGGCCTGCGGTTCGAGGACGAGACCTGGACGTGGGCCGAGGTGGTCGACGAGTGCGCCGCCCGCGCCGCGTTCCTGCTCGAGCACCGCCCCGCCGACGGGCCGTTCCACGTCGGCGTCCTCCTCGACAACGTGCCCGAGTTCTGGTTCATGCTCGGCGCGTGCGCGCTCTCGGGCGCGACCCTCGTCGGCGTCAACCCGACGCGCCGCGGCGCCGACCTCGCTCGCGACGTCCGGCACACCGACTGCGCGTTGCTCGTGACCGAGACCGCGCACCTCCCGCTGCTCGACGGCGCCGGCGACGTCGTGCCGCCCGGTGCCGCCTTCGTCGTGGACCGCGAGGAGTGGGCCGCGGCGCTCGCACCCCACCGGGGCACGGGCGCGGCCGAGGTCGACGTGGGCGTCGACCCGTCCCACGTGTTCATGCTGATCTTCACCTCGGGCACGACGGGCGCGCCGAAGGCCGTGCGGATGAGCCACGGGAAGCTGGCCCGGTGGGGCTCGGCGCTCGCCGACAACTTCGGCCTCTCGCCGTCCGACGTGTGCTACTCGGTCATGCCGCTGTTCCACTCGAACGCCATGGTCGCGGGGTACACGAACGTGCTGCGGTCCGGTGCGACCGGCGTGCTGCGCCGCCGCTTCTCGGCCTCGAACTTCCTGGCGGACGTGCGCCGCCACGGAGTCACGTTCTTCAACTACGTCGGCAAGCCGCTCACGTACATCCTCGCGACGCCCGAGCGCCCGGACGACGCGGACAACCCGCTCAAGTTCGCGTTCGGCAACGAGGCGGCGCCGCTCGACATCGACCGGTTCGCGCAACGGTTCGGCTGCATCGTCGTGGACGGGTACGGATCCACGGAGGGCGGCATCACGATGTCCCGCCCGCCCGACGCGCCGCCGGGCTGCCTCGGCGTCCCCAACCAGGGGACGGCGAAGGTGCTCGACCCCGAGACGGGGCAGGAGTGCCCGCCCGCGCGCTTCGACGAGCACGGCCGGTTCCTCAACCCCGACGAGGCGATCGGCGAGATCGTCAACACCGAGGGGCCGGGCGCCTTCGAGGGGTACTACAACAACGAGGAGGCCAACGCGGAGCGGCTGCGCGGCGGCATGTACTGGACCGGCGACCTCGGCTATCGCGACGAGCAGGGCTGGTTCTACTTCGCCGGCCGCAACTCGGAGTGGCTGCGCGTCGACGGGGAGAACTTCGCGGCCGCGCCCGTCGAGAACGTCCTCGCCCGGCATCCCGACGTGGTGCTCGCCGCGGTGTACGCGGTGCCCTCGGTCGAGGTCGGTGACGAGGTCATGGCCGCACTGCACGTACGCGACGGGGCGACCGTCGACATGGCGGGGTTCGCGGAGTTCCTCGCCGCGCAGCCCGACCTCTCCCCCAAATGGGTGCCCCGCTATGTGCGGATCGCGCGCGAGCTGCCCTCGACGGCCACGCAGAAGGTGCTCAAGCGCGTGCTGCGGCGCGAACACTGGGAGTGCACCGACGAGGTCTGGTGGCGTCCCGACCGCGACCTGCGGTACCGGCTGCTGGAGCCGGCCGACCGCGAGGAGTTGCGGGCGCGCTTCCGCGAGCGCGGCCGCGAGCACCTGCTGGGACGCGGTTGAGCCGGTGACGTCGGCCCGGGCGCTCGTGCTCACCGCGCCGCGCACGTTCGAGGCGCGCGACTACGAGCTGCCGGTGATCGGCGAGGACGACGGGCTCCTGCGCGTCGAGGCGTGCGGGTGCTGCGGCACGGACCACGAGCAGTACACGGGCGAGCTCCACCCCGGGTACGCGTTCGTGCCGGGTCACGAGACGGTCGGGACCGTCGTCGAGGTCGGCCCGCGCGCCGCCGAGCGCTGGGGGGTCCGGCGCGGCGACCGCGTCGCCGTCGAGGTGTTCCAGTCGTGCCGCGAGTGCCCGGCCTGCCGGGCCGGCGAGTACCGCCGGTGCACGCGCCACGGGCTCGCCGACATGTACGGCTTCGTGCGGGCCGAGCGCGCGCCGGGGCTGTGGGGCGGCTTCGCGCAGTACCAGTACCTCGCGCCCGACTCGCTGCTGCTGCCGGTACCCGACGGCCTCGATCCCGTGGTCGCGACGGCCTTCAACCCCCTCGGTGCCGGGATCCGCTGGGGGGTGACCGTGCCCGGCACCGGTCCCGGAGACGTCGTCGCGGTGCTCGGCCCGGGCATCCGCGGGCTGAGTGCCGCCGCCGCGGCGAAGGAGGCGGGCGCCGGTTTCGTGATGGTCACCGGGTACGGCGAGCGCGACGCACCGCGGCTCGCGCTCGCGCCCCGCTTCGGCGCGGACCTCACCGTCGACGTGGCACGCGACGACCCGGTACGCGCGCTGCGCGGGGCGGTGGGCCGCCTCGCCGACGTGGTGGTCGACGTCACGGCGAAGGCCCCCGCCGCACTCGGCCAGGCCGTGGCGCTCGCGCGCGCCGGCGGGACGGTCGTCGTCGCCGGCACGCGCGGGAGCCTCGACACGCCGGGGTTCGTGCCCGACCTGGTCGTCTACAAGGAGCTACGCATCCTCGGTGCGCTCGGCGTGGACGCCCCGGCGTACCGCGCCGCGCTCGACCTGCTCGCGCGTGACACCTACCCGTTCGCGCAGCTCCCCCGGCGGGTGGTCGGCCTCGACGGTGTCGAAGACCTCCTGCGCTCGATGGCCGGTGACGGCGAGCCCCCGCCGGTGCACGGGGTCGTCACCCCGTAGGCGCGCCACCCGCGTGCGCGCCCTGCGGCCGCGCGTCGTCAGTCGACGCGCCCGGGCGCGAATTGCCGACGCGCCACGAGCACGAGTGCGGCCACCAGCGTCGCCACCGCGTAGACCGTCAGCACGAGGACGTGGCCGGCGACCGTCCCACCGACGAACTGCTCGGGCAGCTCGGGTCGCGACGCGAGGTCGACGCGCGCCAACCCGACGTTGGCGACGTGCCGCAGGACGGTGAAGCGCGGCGCGACCGACGGGAGGATCCCGACGAGGCCCTCGACGAGCAGCATCCACGTGACGGCGAGCAGCATCGCCCGGCGCGGGTTCAGCACCCCGAGGAGCAGGAAGAGGCCGGCGTACGCGAGCACGGCGAGCGGCACGAGCGGCGCGAGCGCGCCCACGAGCGCCCCACGGTCGTCGAGGGGGTACACGACCACCATGACGGCGAGTGCGCAGAGTCCGGCGGCGGTCGCCCACACCACCGCCGCGACGTACTTCGCGGCGAGGACGAGCACCGCCCCGCGGGGGCGGGCCGTCACGTACCACCAGGTGCCCGCTTCGAGCTCGGCGGCGAGCGCGGGCGCCGCGGCGAGCGCGAGCGCGAGCGCGGGAACGGCGACCACCGCCACGACGAACGTCGCGAGCAGGTGCCCCTGGGCCGGCCGCTCGAGGGTCGCGATCGGGGCGCGCGAGAGCAGCGAGATCAGGAACGCGAAGCCGCAGAACCCGGCGAGCCAGGCGAGCCGGGACTGCGAGCCCAACGCCCGCAGCTCGTACCGGCAGGCCGTCGCGAGCGCGGCGCGCACGTTCAGTCCTCCCCCCGGTGGCGCCGCACCAGGCGGCCGAACAGCTCGTCGAGCGAGCGGTCGGGCACCTCGAGCTCGTGCACCACGAGCCCGTCCTCGCGGATCCACGCGGGGAGCCGCTCGCACAGGGCGCGGACGCCGGCGGTGCGGACGCGCACCTCGCCGCCGGCGAGCGCGATCTCGTGCACGTCGGGGAGCGTCGCGACGCGCGCCGCGAACACGCGAGGCCGGTCGCAGACGACGCGCACCTCCGCGGGCAGGTCCGACAGCACCGCCCCGATCTCGTCCGCCGAACCGGCCGCGAGCAGGCGGCCCCGGGCGACCAGCAGGTACCGGTCCGCGATCGCCTGGACCTCGTGGAGGACGTGGCTGGAGACGACGAGCGACCGGCCGGCCGCGACCCACTCGCGCAGGAAGTCGAGGAGCAGGCGCCGCACGACGGGGTCGAGCCCGTTGAACGGCTCGTCGAGGACCAGGAGGTCGGGGTCGTGCGCGACGGCCTGCGCGAGGTTCACCCGCTGGCGCATCCCCTTCGAGAACCCGCTCGACGGCTCGTTCGCCCGGTCGCCCAGCCCGAGGCGGTCGAGGGCGTCCCGCGCCCGCGCCCGCGCCTCGGCGCGCGGGACGCCGTACAGGCCCGTGCACGCGGTCACCCAGTCCAGCGCGCTCACGTCCGGGAGGCGCAGGTCGACGTCGAGGCAGAACCCGATGCGGCGCAGCACGTCCGGCTCGCGTCGGGGGTCCGCACCGAACACGCGCACCCGCCCCATCGTCGGCGACGCGTGCCCCGCGAGCAGGGAGACGAGCGTCGTCTTCCCCGCGCCGTTCGGGCCCAGGAGACCCCAGGCGCCCGGACCCAGACGGATGTCGAGGTCGTTGACGCCCACGACGGTCCCGTACAGCTTCGTGACGTGGTCGAGCTCGATCACGGCTACTCCCGCACCGGCGCGTGCACCCGGTGCACCACGTAGGCGAGCGACGCGACCGTGAGCGCCGCGAGCAGCGCGAACGCGGCGCCCGACGGGCCCTCGGGGAGCCCGAACACCGACGACTGCGCCCGCCGCAGCGTGTGGAAGAACGACAGGAGGTGCGCGGCCGAGCCGCCGTCCGCCCCTTCACCCGCGATCTCACCGGCACGCGCGGCGCCGTAGCACATCCAGCCGCCGATCCACAGTGCGAACCAACCGGCCTGGGCGAAGCGAGGACGGCGCGTCGCCGCCGACATCGCGAGCGCGAGCGCCGACATCGGGATCACGAGCAGCAGCGACGACGCGACGATCCGCAAGGGGATGTCCCAGGTCGCGACCAGCGCACCCGCGTCCGACGCGGCGAGCAGGGCGACGACGTACAGGCCGAGGGACGGCAACGTCGTGACCGCCACGACGTACACGCCGATCGTCGCCATCTTCCCGCACACGTACTGGACCCGGTCGACCGGCCGGGAGAAGTACAGGAGGTGCGCGCGCGTCGCGAGGTCGCGGCTGACGAGGGGCGGGGCGACCTGCCCCACGATGAGGAACAGGAAGAACGTCTGTGTCGAGGAGAAGAACTGCAGCGTCAGGAACGACCAGACGAGGTGACGCGCCGAGTCCGGGTCGGCCGGCAACGGGCGCCCGTCGCGCAGCGTGGACGTGATCTCCTCGAAGAACGAGCGGGCTGCGTCGCTCCCGCCCACGACGAGGCCGTCGACCACGTCGAGCGACTCGAAGGCGAGGAACCCGGCGCCCCACCACAGCAGCGGGAACCACGCCGTGTAGACGATTCGCCGCAGCCAGACGCTCCGCCACGCGACGGCGACCCCGACCCGGGCGATCGCGACGGCACGCGCGACCCGACCCGTACGCGCGCCCTCCCAGTGGCGGTAGCCCAGCGCGGCGTCGCTCACGACGCATCCTCGGCGTGGGGCTCCGCCACGGCGCGCAGGAAGACCTCCTCGATCGACGAGCGACCGGGGCGCAGGGCGCGGATCCGCAGCCCGCAGCGCGTCGCGTGCTCGAAGAGCGCGGCGGAGACGTCGGCGCCGGCACCCGCGACGACGAGGCGGTCGGCCGACCGGAGGGACGCGTCGAGCCCGGCGGCGACGAGCGCCGCGACGAGCGGCGCGGCGTCACCGTCGGTCGCCGCGACCGTCTCGGGACGGGCGGGACGGCACAGCTCCTCCACCGATCCCTCGAGTCGGACCTCGCCGGCGGCGAGCACCGCGATCCGGTCGCAGACCTGCTGCACGTCCGGCAGCACGTGCGTCGACAGCAGCACGTGCATCCCGGCCCCGTCGGCCAGCGCGCGCAGCCGCCGCAGCGTGACGGTGCGCTCGACCGGGTCGAGGCCCGAGGTCGGCTCGTCGAGCACGAGGAGCCGCGGGTCGTGGACGATCGCCTGGGCGAGCTTCAGCTTCTGGCGCATGCCGCGCGAGTAGCTCTCGGCCGGCCGGTAGCGCTCGTCCTCGATGCCGCAGAAGTCGAGCACCTCGTGGGCGCGCCGCAGCGACTCGAGCCGGCCCAGCCCGCACAGCTCACCCGCGAACGCGACGGCCTGCACGCCCGACAGCAGCGGCAGCACGCAATCCTCCTCCGGCACGTACCCGATGAGCCCCCGCAGCTCCCGGTCGGCCGCACCGAGCGGGCGGCCCAGCACCTCGCCCGAGCCGGCGTCCCGCCGCAGGAGGCCGAGCAGCAGCTTGATGAGCGTGCTCTTGCCCGCGCCGTTCGGGCCCAGCAGGCCGGTCACCCCCGGTCGGACGTCGAGATCCACGTGGCGGAGCGCCTCGAC
Organism: Acidimicrobiia bacterium; assembly: GCA_026002935.1. GTDB lineage: Bacteria > Actinomycetota > Acidimicrobiia > IMCC26256 > PALSA-610 > BPGH01. Next base: position 1,135,544 of record BPGH01000001.1, on the reverse strand, counting down.
CCGGCCGTAGCGCTTGGCGACGCCGCGCAGGCGCACGACGGGCGGCGGCGTCTGCGGGTCGACGCGTGCGTCGCCACGTCCCGTCTCCCCCACCTGCACGGATGCCTCCTTCGCCCCCCCGCACGGTACCGACGCTCGGGCGGCGCCCGGTGTGACGGCTCCGGTCCGGGTGCCTCAGCCCCCGCGCGCGATCCACTCCCCGAGGTGGGGCGCCTCGTCGCCGACGGTCGTGTCGTCGCCGTGCCCGGTGTGCACGACGGTGCCCGCCGGGAGCGTGAGGAGCCGGTCGCGGATCGAGGCGATGATCGTGCCGAAGTCGGAGTACGAACGGCCCGTCGCGCCCGGGCCGCCCTTGAACAGGGTGTCGCCGGCGAAGACGTGGCCGTCGGGTCCGAGCAGCGAGACGCCGCCCGGGCTGTGTCCGGGCGTGTGCAGGACCCGCAGCCGCGTGCCGGCGACCGTCAGCTCGTCACCGTCGTGCAGCTCGCGGTCCGGCGCGCGGCCGGGGTGCACGGCGTCCCAGAGCATCCGGTCGGCCGGGTGGAGCGCCACCGGCGCGTCGACCCGCTGCGCGAGGTCCACCGCGGCGTTGACGTGGTCGTTGTGGCCGTGCGTGCACACGACGGCGCGCACGCGCCGTCCGTCCACGGCGGCGGCGATCACCCCGGCGTCGTGCGCGGCGTCGATCACGAGCACCTCGTGGTCGTCACCCACGAGCCAGATGTTGTTCTCGACGTCGAAGTCCTCACCGTCGAGGCTGAACACCCCGCGGGTGCGGACGAGCTCGATGCGCGCGCTCACAGCACGACCACGGATCGCAGCACCTCGCCGCGCTCCATCTTGTGGAACGCCTCCTCGACACCCTCGAGCGGGATCGTCTCGGAGACGAAGCGGTCGAGGTCGAAGCGGCCCTGCAGGTACAGGTCGACGAGGGTCGGGAAGTCGCGCGACGGCAGGCAGTCGCCGTACCACGACGGCCGCAGTTGGCCGCCCCGGCCGAAGAAGTCGATCATCGGGATGTCGGGGAACGGCATGTCGGGGGTCGGGACGCCGACCTGCACCACCGTTCCCGCGAGGTCGCGCGCGTAGAAGGCCTGCTTCAACACCTCGGGCCGGCCGACGGCCTCGATGCAGACGTCCGCGCCCTCCCCGCCCGTCAGCTCGCGGATGCGCTCGACCGGGTCCTCCCTCGACGCGTCGACCGTGTGCGTCGCGCCGAACTCCTTCGCCCACTCGAGCTTCCGGGCGTCGACGTCGACCGCGATGATCTGGCGCGCCCCGGCGAGGCGCGACGCGGCGATGGCGGCGTCGCCGACGCCGCCGCAGCCGAACACCGCGACGCGGTCGTCGCGCCCGACCTGGCCGGTGTGCACGGCCGCGCCGAACCCGGCCATCACCCCGCACCCGAGGAGGCCGGCGGCCTCCGGCCGGGCGGCCGGGTCGACCTTCGTGGCCTGCCCGGCCGCGACGAGCGTCTTCTCCGCGAACGCGCCGATGCCGAGCGCCGGCGACAGCGGTGTGCCGTCCGCGAGCGTCATCGCCTGGCGCGCGTTGTGCGTCGAGAAGCAGTACCACGGACGGCCGCGCCGGCACGAGCGGCACTCGCCGCACACGGCGCGCCAGTTCAGGACGACGAAGTCGCCCGGCGCGACCCCCGTGACCCCCGGGCCGACCGCTTCCACGACACCGGCCGCCTCGTGTCCGAGGAGGAAGGGGAAGTCGTCGCTGATTCCACCCTCGCGGTAGTGCAGGTCGGTGTGGCACACGCCGCACGCCTGCACGCGCACGAGCGCCTCACCCGGCCCGGGATCGGGCACCACGACGGTCTCCACCGTGACCGGGGCACCGGCCTCCGTCGCGACGACACCCCGCACCCGCTGAGCCATGCGCCGAGACTATTTCGGGTGCCCCGCGCCCGCTACCGCGCGCCTCACCGGCGCGGTACGCGCCCCCACGCGGTGACCTGCAGCGGCGACAGCAGCCGGCACGCGGGCTCGCGCACCTCCGCGAGCGCGTCGGCGGCGTCGCGCGCGTCCACGATCCCCGCGTCGACCAGCACCGGCAGCGACCGCTCGATCCCCAGCACGTACCACTCCATCGAGGCCGTCCCGCCGATCATCGTGAACACACGGCCCTCGGCCTCCACGTCCACGAGACCGGCGCGTTCGAGCAGGCGGGGCAGACGGCGACCGAGGTGGGGGTCGTAGCCGGCGGATGCCGCGTACGCGTCCTGGATGCTGCGGTGGACACGGGCGAACGCGCGCGGCAGCTCCTGCGCGTCGAACACGAGCCAGTCGACGTCCTCGACCACGACCGCGCCCCCCGGCCGGGTCGCCGCGACCATCCGCGCGAGCGCGCACTCGCGCTCGCGCACGTGCTCGAGCACCCCCCGCGCGTGCGCGAGGTCGAACGCCGCCGGCGGCAGGTCCTCGGTCGCGACGTCGTGGCGCCGCACCTCGACGTGGGGCTCGTCGATGCCGTCGAGGAACCGGAGGTCGATGTCGGTGGCGACCACCCGGCCGGTCGGCGCGACCAGCGACGCCAGCGCACGCGCGACGGAGCCGCTCCCGGCACCGACCTCCAGGCACTCCCACCCGGGCCCGACCCCCAGGCGCCGCAGGCGGGCGATCGTCGGCCCGTCGAAGAGCGCACCGAGGTGCGCGAGCCGCTCGGCCTCGGCGGCGGCCCCGTCGTCGGGCGCCCGGTAGCCGACCGATCCCGCCGGGGCCACGCGCTCGTCGGGTCGATCGTCGCCCATCGCCACCTCGGCTCGCCGACCCCCCGTCCGCCGGGCGGCCCCTGCGTGCCAGAATCGCAGGCGAGGTGGCCGCCATCAACCGCACCGGACAGCGCGGCGGCGCGCGGACCGCGCGCGGCGGCCCCGCCGCCGCGACCCGACCCGGCCCGGGCGGGTGGGACCGGTGAGCGGCGCCGCCCAGGCCCTGCGGTCGACGTGGACCGCGCTGGGGGGCGAGGCCGGCGCGCTCAGCTTCGTCCGGACGGTGGGGACGGGCCCGGTCCTGCCGTCGTCCTTCGCCGTCGACGAGGCGGCGGCCGCGGCGACGGGCGTGGCCGCGACCGCCGCCGCCGAACTGTGGTACGCCCGGTCCGGCGAACGCCAGGACGTCGTGGTGGACGTGCGCAACGCCGCGATCTCGTTCCGCAGCGAGCGGCTCGTCCTCGTCGACGGCGCGCGGCCCGGCGACCCCTGGCACCCGGTCGGCGGGACGTACCGCGCCGGCGACGGCCGCTACGTGCAGCTCCACGTGAACTTCCCGCACCATCTGGAGGCGGCGCTCGCGGTGCTCGGCGTGCCGGAGGACGCCGAGGCGGTGGCGAGGGCCGTCGCCGCGTGGCCGGCGCAACGGCTGGAGGAAGAGGTGACGGCGGCCGGCGGCTGCGCCGCGCTGGCGCGCACCCGCGCCGAGTGGTGCGCGCACCCGCACTTCCCGTTCGTCGCCGGGGAGCCGCTCGTCGGCGTCGAGCCGACGGGGACGGCCGCCCCCCTTCCCGGGCTCACCGCGCACCGCCCGCTCGCCGGCCTGCGCGTCCTCGACCTCACCCGCGTCCTGGCGGGGCCGGTGTGCGCGCGCACGCTCGCCGGCCACGGGGCCGACGTCGTGCGCGTGGTCGCACCCCACCTCCCCGAGGTCGAGGCCGTGCTGCCCGACACGGCGCTCGGCAAGCGCACGGTCGTGCTCGACCTGCGCGACCGCGACGACGCGGCACGCCTGCGCGAGATGACCGCCGAGGCCGACGTCTTCGTGGACTCGTACCGGCCGGGCGCGCTCGGTGCGCTCGGCTTCGGGGCCGACGACGTCGTGCGGCTCCGCCCCGGGATCGTGCACGTCGCGATCTCCGCGTACGGCGAACGCGGGCCGTGGGGCGGGCGCCGTGGGTACGACAGCCTCGTCCAGACCGCGACGGGGGTCGCGTGCGAGGAGGCGGCGGCGTTCGGCGACGAGCGGCCCCGCCACCTCCCCGCGCAGGTCCTCGACCACGCGACCGGCCACCTCGCCGCCGCGGCGACGATGCTCGCGCTCGCGCGGCGCCGGCGCGACGGCGCGGGGGCCCGGATCACGTGCTCCCTCGCGCGGACCCGCGAATGGCTCGAGGAGCTCGGGCGGGTGGACCACACCGGCGTCCCCGACCCGCGCCCCGCAGACGTCGAGGACCTGCTGATGCGCACCGGGCGGGTGACCCACGTGCGGCCCCCGACGGCGCTGTCGGCCACGCCGGTCCTGTGGTGAACGGCCCGCGCGCGCCGCAGGGCGGCACCGGGCGCACGGTCAGGGCGCGGGCGCGTCGAACCAGTCCCACTGCCAGGGCACGATCGACCGGAGCGGCCCGGCGAGCCGGGCGCCCGGGGGCACGAGCGGCGCGAGCGACGGCGCGACCGCGAGCGGCTCCTCGTCCAGCCAGCAGACGGTGATCCCGTCGTCGCCGGTGCGCCAGGGCAGGTCGCCGGGCACGGCGGCGGGCCGGAAACCCCACGCCCCGGCGACGCCGGGCACCGCGACCGCCGCGTCGAGGTCGACCCCGGGGCCGACGACGACGTAGACGCCGCGGTGCGGCCGGAACGGCACGGCGTCGGCCGACACGAGCACCCGGGGCGCGCTCACCCGGCCGACCACCTCGAACGGCCCGGACCGGTGCGCCCGCCGGTGGCGATGGAAGCGGCCGAGCCGGTGCAGCTCCCGCCCGCGCGCGTAGAAGGCGCGCAGCGTCTCGTCGAGCGGGTCGCTCATGAGGTAGCACGTGACGTAGTGGACGGCGCCGAACGGGGGTTCGGCCGCCGCGCGCGCGCGGGCGCAGTCCGGTGCCGCGACCCAGCGCTGTCCGTACACGATCCCGGGGAGCGGGTACTGCTCGGGCATGTGGTCGAGCATGTGCCACTCGTTGTACGAGCGGTGCTCGCGCGGGTCGGTGACCTCGGTGAACGAGAAGAACCCGGCCCGCACCCGCGGCACGGTCAGCGCACCGCGATCGTCACGCGCGAGGTCGCGCAGAGACGACCCTCGTCGTCGCGCATCTCGACGTCCCAGATCCAGCTCGTCCGTCCCCGGTGGATCGCGGTGGCCGTGGCGTGGACCGTCCCCCCGGTGACCGGGCGCAGGAAGCTCGTGTTGTTCGCCATGCCGAGCGGGACGTTCCCGCGCCCGACGACCGCGGCGGCCGTCCCCATCGACGCGAGCGTCTCCGCGATCGACGCGTACACGCCGCCGTGAACGATGCCCATCGGTTGCATCACGCGGGGCCCGACCGGCAGCCGGCCGCTGATCCGCCCGATCTCCTCGGTCTCGTCGACCGCCAGGCCGAGGAGACCGACGAAGCTCTGCTCGATGGGCACGACGGGCTCGCGCGCGGGCACGGTCACGGGCCGCGATCCTACGGTCGCGCCCGCGCCCCGATCGGACCCAGGGCGGGCGCGATCGCGGTCTTTCGGCCCGTCCCGCCGCCGGCCGGCGATGTTGGACTGCACCCGTGCGACGAGTCGTGATCCTCGGCGGCGGGACCGGCGGCACCCTGGCCGCGAACCGGCTCCGGCGCCGGCACCCCGGACGCGAGCTGGAGATCACCGTGGTCGACCAGGACCGCGCGCACGTGTACCAGCCGGGGCTCCTGTTCGTCCCCTTCGGCCTGGCCACCCCGGAGGAGATCGTGCGCCCCCGGGACCGCCAGCTCCTCGGCGGCATCGCCTTCCTCGAACAGCCCGTCGACCGCGTCGACCTCGGGACCGACTCCGTGCGCCTCGCCGACGGCACCGAGCTCGCCTACGACGTCCTCGTCGTCGCCACCGGCGCCCGCCTCCTGCCCGGCGAGACCGAGGGGCTGCTCGGCCCCGGTTGGATGCGCGACGTCTTCACGTTCTACGACCTGGCCGGCGCGGCGGCCCTCGCCGCGCGGCTCGCGACCTTCGAGGGCGGCCGGCTCGTCGTGAACGTGATCGACATGCCGATCAAGTGCCCGGTCGCGCCCCTCGAGTTCGCGATGCTGGCCGACTGGTTCCTCGAGGAGCGCGGGACGCGCGACCGCGTCGAGATCACGTACGTGACGCCACTCGACGCCGCGTTCACGAAGCCCGTCGCCGCGCGCGCGCTCGCCGGGCTGCTCGACGAGAAGGGCATCGAGCTCGTCACCGAGTTCAACACCGGCCAGGTGGACGGCGAGTCGGGGACGCTCACCTCATTCGACGGTCGCGAGGTCCCGTTCGACCTCGCCGTGGTCGTGCCGTTGCACGGCGGCGCCGAGTACGTCGGCCGGTCACCCGGGCTGGGTGACGACCTCGACTTCGTGCCCGCCGACCCGCGCACGTTGCAGTCCACGGCGAAGCCGAACGTCTTCGTGATCGGTGACGCAGCGAGCGTGCCGACGTCGAAGGCCGGATCGGTCACCCACTTCGAGGGCGAGGTGCTCGTCGAGAACGTCGGCCGGTTCCTCGCCGGCGAACCCCTCGACGCGGAATACGACGGCCACGCGAACTGCTTCATCGAGACGGGCTTCCACAAGGCCCTGATGATCGACTTCAACTACGACACCGAACCGGTCGGGGGCCACTACCCCGGTCCGGTGGGGCTCCCGTTGCTCAAGGAGTCGCGTCTCAACCACCTCGGGAAGCTGATGTTCCAGTGGTTCTACTGGCACACCCTGCTCCCCGGGCGCGACCTCCCCGGGCTCGGCCCCGACATGCCGACCGCGGGCAAGTCCCTCGCGAGGAACCGAGGAGCGGGACGATGACGACGAGGACGATCGCCGGCCGGACCGTCCGGGTCGACGACGAGGGCTTCTTCGAGGACCCGGGCCAGTGGGACGAGGAGCTCGCGGCCGAACTGGCGCGGGAGGCCGGCATCACGGAGCTCACCGACCGCCACTGGCAGGTCATCCGGTACATGCGCAAGGAGTACGCCGAGAAGGGGACCGGCCCGACGGTCCGCGCCCTCGGCAAGAGCTCCGGGGTGAGCGTCAAGGAGCTGTACGAGCTGTTCCCCAAGGGTCCGGCGAAGCTCGCCGCGAAGATCGCCGGCATCCCGAAGCCGCGCGGCTGCGTCTAGCCGGCCGCCGAGGAGGGCCCGATGACCGCCGAACCGATCCAGAAGGTCTCCGTCATCATCTCGAAGGGGTCGCTCGAGGGGGTGATGCCCGGCCTGATCATGGCCAACGGCGCGCGCGCCGAAGGGATCGAGGCGAACGTGTTCTTCACGTTCTTCGGTCTCGACGCGATCACGAAGCGGCGCTGGGACCGGATCAAGGTCGCCGCCGTGGGCAACCCCGGCCTGCACCTGCCGACCTGGGTCGGGACGATCCCGGGCGTGTCGGCGCTGCTGACGCGGGCGATGCAGCGGCGGATGGAGAAGCTCGACATCCCGCCGGTCCCCGAGTTCGTCGAGATGATCGCCGACACCGGCGCCGGGCTGTGGGCCTGCCAGGCGACCGTCGACATGTTCGGCCTGACGAAGGACGACTTCGTCGAGCAGGTGCAGGGCATCATCACCGTCGGCGAGTTCTACGAGCTCGCGGCGGGCGGCCAGATCATCTTCACCTGATCGCGTCCACCTGATCGCGGCGCGCCACGGCGCGCTCGGCCCCCTACCGGCGCGAGGGCGGGACGCCGGCGATCGCGGTGAGCTCGGCCATCGCGGAGCGGCGGAACCCGTCGGGCACGCGGCCGCGGCGGGGCGCCGGCCCGCCCGGTGCGGGCCCCTCGCGGCCGTCCGGCGCGGGACCGTCCTCGGCCGGCACCTCGGCCTCGGCCTCGGCCAGGTCGGCGGCGACGTTCTCGGCGGGCGCCGCGGGCTCAAGGTGCGCACCCTCGGCCTCCCCGGGTCCGCCGGGGGCGTCCCCGCGCGCGGCCGGCCCCTCGCCCGCGCTCCCGCTTGCGGCGGACCCCTCGCCCGCGTCCGCGCCCGGAGGGCCGGGCACCGGCACCCCGCCGAGCCGGCGCAGCTCGTCGTTCATCGACGCGATCTGCGCCCGCATCGCCTCGACCTCGGCGCGCCCGCCGGCGACGACCCGCGCGTCGGTCGCCGCTGCGGCGCGCAGGCGCGCGAGCTCCTCGGCCGCGTCACGGACCCGGGCCTGCTCCGCCAGGAGCGCCCGCCCCACCTCCTCGGCCCGGTGCTCGGCCTCCGCGCGGCGCCGCTCCGCCTCCTCCGCGCGCGCCCGGAGCCCCTCGGCATCCGCGGCGAGCGCGTCGCGGGCGGCCAGCGCGACCCGCAGCTGCTCCGCGAGCTCCCCCTGGCGCCCGCGCACCTCGTCGAGCGCGCGCGCCAGCTCGTCGACCCGCGCCGCGAGCCGGTCCCGGTCGGCCGCCGCGGCCCGGGCGTGCTCGAGGTTGTGGCGGATCGCGTCCGCGTGCGCCTCGAGATCCTCGACCTGCGAGCGCAGGACCACCTCGCGGGCGCGCGCCGCGTCCGCACGCTCCTGCTCCGCCGCGAGCGCCTCGCGCAGCCCGGCGACGTCGCGCTCGAGCGCCTCGGCGCGGCGGCGCAGCGCCTCGTGCTCGCCCGAGCGCAACCGAGCCAGCTCGGCCGCGAGCCGGTCGCGCTCGTCGATCGCGGCGCGGGTGGCCGCCTCCGCCTCCGCCAACCGGTGCAGCTGCTCCTCGGCGCGCCGCCGCGACGCCTCGGCCGCCAGCTCGAGGTTGCGCTCCGCCGTGCGGCGCGCCTGGACGGCACGCTCGAGCTCCGCGCGCTCGCGGGCCCGCTCCTCCTGTTCCTCGCGGACCCGCTCCGCGAACTCGGCCATGAGCGCGCGGTCCTCGTCGAGCGCGCGGCGGAGCCGCTCCACCTCCTGGCGGGTCCGCGCCTGCTCCCCCTCGATGCGCGCCACCTCGTCGCGCACCGCCGCGCGCGCCTCCTCCTCCGCCGCCTCGCGGGCGCGCCGCACCCGGTCGAGCTCGGATGCCCGCAGGTCGTCGAGCTCCCGGCGGAGGCGGGCCGCCTCCTGTTGCAGACGGCCGCGCAGCCGCACCTCGTGTTCGAGCCGCTGGTGCTGCTCCTGGACCGCGCGTCGCGCCTCCTCCGCCGCGCGGAGGTTGCGGCGCACGGCCTCCTCGAGGTCGTGCGGCCGGCGCCGGCCGCGAGCGGTCGGCAGCGCCTCGAGCGGGACGGGATCGACGGTCAGGGCCGGCCGGGGCGGCGGCTCGACCGGTGCGCCGCCGATCTCGCCGAGCAGCACCCTGCGGGACGCGCCGGAGCGCCCCACCGGCCGGGACGGCGGAGTGCTCGGGGCGGCCACGTCTCGATTGTCGGCCGGGAGCCGCACCCGGCTTGAGACATCGGTCACAGCCCGGGCGGCACGCCGGCGGGCGACGGCGCCCTATGCCGCCCGCGCCCGGGCCCGCGCGCAGATCCGCTCGATGCGCAGCCGGTTGTACCGCATCGCGACGATGCACGGCACGTTGGTGACCAGCGCGTACGCCGCCATGTAGGGCACGAGCCACCAGGGGTTCCAGAGCGCGAACAGCGGGAGGAACGCCATCGCCAGCCAGTGCCCCGTCTCGCCGCGGCGCGTCTCGCGCGCGTACACCAGGAGGGACGACTGGTCGCGACCCGGCAGCCGCCGCTTCGAGATCCCGCCGGCGAACACCGCACCGCCCTCGGGCAGGAGGTGCTTCCAGCGCCGCACCCGGAACCACCGCTCGTAGAAGCGGCCTCCCCGCTCGAAGGCCCGGGCGCGCCACAGCGGACCGTCGTGCTCGAAGGTGGACGCCGGTAGCCGGTGCACGAGGTACCCGGTCCCGACCTGGATGACGAACCACGCGACCGCGTCGACGACCGCGGAGGTGCCGGGGCTCATGCCGCGTGACCCCGCGTCGGGATCCGCCGCCCCCGCCACTCGACCGAGCCCCGTACGTAGGTGTGCCACAGCGACCGCGCGAACACCGCGAGGAAGCACGCGAGCGCGAGCGGGTAGGCGGCGATGACCCACCACCGGAAATCGCCGAGCCGCCGCGCCGACCACGCCACGGATCCCGCACAGGCCGCATACAGCGACGCGGCGGCGAGATCGCGTCGGGTCACGAGCTCGATCGCGCCGGATCCCGTCGCGGTCACCCACAGGACCGAGCGGACGAGGTCGGGCACCCGGGTGAGGCGCGCACCGGCAGCGAAATTCTTCGTCCATCCCTCCACGAGCTGCCGGAACCCGCCGGGGTACATGCGGAACCGTACGGTGCCCCGCCCGGCGAGGAGCCGCACGGGGTACCCGTGGGCGTGGAACCGCCGTGCGAGCGCGACGTCCTCGACGACCTCGCCTCGGACGGCGCGGTGCCCGCCCACCGCCTCGTAGTCCGCGCGGCGGCACACGACGCAGGGCCCGAACGCGGCCACGCCCGCGCGCTCGCGCGGACCGAACGCGCCGACGCCCATCGCGGCGACCACGTTGAAGTACAGCGAGAGCTGCTCGTAGGGACGCACCGTCGTGTGGTACGGCTGGACCGACAGGAGCCCGCCGGACCGGGCGTGCTCGGCGACGAGGCGCTCGATGCCGTCGCGCGCGAGCGCGGTGTCGGCGTCGAGGAACACGAGCAGGTCCGTGCGCGCGAGCCGTGCCCCGACCCAGCACGCGTGCGCCTTGCCGGTCCACCCGGCCGGAAGCGGCCCCGCCGCGACGACCTCGGCGCCCAGGCGGGCCGCGACCGCCGCGGTCCCGTCCGTCGACCCGTCGTCGACGACGACCACGCGCGCGGGCGCCAGCGTCTGGGACCGCAACGAGCCGAGCAGCAGCGGGAGCGCCCGCGCCTCGTCACGCGACGGGACGATCACGGTGACGGCGCCGGCCGGCCGGCCGGGCCGCGGCGCCGGCCGGGGGCCGCGAACGCGTGCGAGCGACCACGCGCCGGCCGCGAGGCCGAGGGCCACGACGAGGACCGACCACCTCACGCGGGGCCGCCGTGACGCCCGGCCGGGACCCGGGTCCCGGCGCCCGCGCGGGCCGCGGGCGGGCGGCGGCGCCGCCCAGGTGCGCGCGACCGGCCGCAGGGGGTACACATCCCTTCCACGACGGGGCGCCGGCGGGCGGCGGCTCCCCCCGGGGACGTCGGGTCGGGGAGGCGCGCGCCACGGTGGGACAGGATCACGGTCGCCTCGGCCGGTTCTGGCGCGCACGGTTCGGCGGCGCGCTCGTCCGCGAGGTCGCGCTGCTGGCGGCGATGCTCTGGGTCTACCGGCTCGTGCGCTTCGCCGCGCGCGACCAGGTGGACACGGCCTTCCGCAACGCGCAGACCGTCCTGCGGATCGAGGGACTGCTGGGTCTCGATTTCGAAGCCGCCCTCCAGCGGCTGGCCCTGCCCCACGAAGCGTTGCTCCGGGGGATGAACCGCTACTACGTCACCGCGCACTTCGCGGGGACGGTCGCCTTCCTCGTGTGGGCCTACGTCAGGTCCCATGCCGACTATACGAAGCTGCGACGCGTCCTGGTTGCCGTGTCCGCCGCGGCCCTCGCGATCCACGTCGCGTTCCCGCTCGCCCCGCCCCGCATGATGCCGGGGTTCGTCGACACGATGGCGCTGTGGGGCCCGAACCCGTACCGGTCGGAGGCGGTCTCCGGCTTCGCGAACCAGTACGCCGCGATGCCGTCCCTGCACGTCGGGTGGTCGCTGGTCGTCGCGTACGGCGTGGTGCAGCTCGCCCGTTCCCCCTGGCGGTGGCTCGCGCTGGTGCACCCCGTCCTCACGTTCGCGGCGGTGACCCTGACCGCCAACCACTACTGGCTCGACGGGGCCGTCGCGGCGGCGCTCGTCACCGGCGCCGCGTGGCGCCTGTACCCGCCGGGCGCCTCGCGGTCGCGGCCGCCGGCGCCCGGGCACGCGGCGCCGGCCCGGCGGGTGGCGGCGGCGGCCTGAGCACGGGGCACGACGCCGCCACGCTCGCTCAGGGGGCGCCCACCCGGTTGATGGCGGCCGACGCGCCGTTCACCCGTTCGAGCACGCCGGTGAGGACACCGAGCAGCTTCGCCGTCGCCTCCAGGCCCTGCCGGATCTGGCGTGCCTCGGCCTCGCCGCGTTGGGCCGTCCTGGTCACCTGCTCGAGCGAGCCCCGCACGACCTTCTCCACCTCGCGTGCGACCGGGACGCGGCGCGCCACCTCGAAGGACGCGTCCACCGCGTGCGTCGCGAGCCCGAGCACCTGGTGGAACACGTCGGTCTCGCGGTCGGCGCGCTGCAACAGCGCGAGCACGTCGCGCTGCGCCTGGCGGGCGAGGTTCACGGCGTCGCCGACGAGGCCCGTCGGGACCTCGGGCGCCTCCACCTCCTGCATCCGGCGAAGCGCGTCGCGCACGACCTCCTGCGCGTCGACGTACCGGCCCGCACGCACCTGGGAGCTCACGAACTGTTCGAGCTTCGCGGGCAGCGTGATCTCCATCGCGGGCCCCCTTGGCGGCGTCCGACGGCCCGACAGTACCGTCGGCACCGTGGACGTGCTCGACCTGTGGGTGAACCTCGTGACGCCGTCGTCGGCCGCGCGCTTCCTCGGCGACGAGGCGAACGCGCACATCCCCGCCTACCTCGGCGGCGACGGTCGCGGCGGCGCGGGCCCCGACGAACTGCTCGCGCTGATGGACGAGCTCGGCGTCGCGACCGGGGTCCTGACGCCGGCGCTCGACCACGGGCTGCAGGCATCGCTCGACGTCGCCGACGCGCACCCGGGCCGGTTCCTCGTCGCGGGCGTCGTCCACGACCCGGCCCGGCCGACCCGGGTCGTCGCCGCCATCCGCGACTTCGCGCAACACCCGCGGTTCTGCATGGTGCGGGTCTGCCCGCTCGCGACGCAGGTGCCGATCCCGGACCCCAAGCACTACCCCGTCTACCAGACCTGCGAGGAGCTCGGGATCCCCGTCGCGATCAACGTCGGGATCCCCGGCCCGCGCGTCCGGTCGCGCGTCCAGCACCCCGAGCTGCTGGAGGACGTGCTCATCGACTTCCCCGAACTCGTCGTCATCGGCGCGCACATGGGGCACCCCTACGAGGAGCTGCTCATGAACTACATGCGCAAGTGGCCGAACCTCTACCTCTCGTGCACCGCGTACGCGCCGAAGTACATGGACCCGGGCCTCGTGCGGTTCATGAACTCCCGCACGTACCGCGGCCGCGTCCTCTGGGGCAGCGACGAGCCGTGGTTCCCGATGCGCAGGTCGCTCGCGGAGGCGCGCGCGCTGCCGCTCGACGAGGAGGCGATGGCGCTGTTCCTCGGAGGGACGGCGCGGCGGCTGCTCGACCGCACGGCGGGCAGCGGCGGCTGAGACGGATACGGGTACGGTGGGCCCGTGGCGCCCACGCCCGCCGTCGATCGCGACGTCCCGTTCGAACGCATCCCGCTCGACGCCACGTCGTGGGTCGACGTCGCGCGCGGCTGGGTGACCGGCGCCCAGGAGGTGTTCGAGCACCTCGTCACGACGGTCGCGTGGCGGCAGGGCCGGCTCTGGCGGTACGAGCGGTGGGTCGACGAGCCGCGCCTCGGGGCCGGCTTCCCGGCGGGGCGCGTGCCGCACCCGGTGTTCACGGAGATCCACCGCGCGCTCCGGGACCGCTACGGCGTCGACCTCGGCGGCGTCGGCCTCGCCTACTACCGCGACGGGCACGACGGCCAGGCGTTCCACCGCGACCGCGACCTGCGTTACCTCGACGACACGCTCGTCGCGGTCGTCACGTTCGGTTCGCGCCGCCCGTGGCTGCTGCGCCCGCGCGACCGCGCCGACAAGTGGATCGCACCCCACGGTGGCGCGGTGCTCGACCTCGCGCCCGCGGCGGGCGACCTGCTCGTGATGGGCGGGCGCGCGCAGGCCGACTGGGAGCACGGCGTCCCCCGGGTGCCCGGGGCGACCGGGCGCCTCGCCCGCGTCTCCGCCCAGTGGCGCTGGACCTCGCGGCGCGGGCGCCCCGAGATCGGCCCGTCGTACCGGGCACCCCGCGACTTCTCCCGCCGCTGACCGGCCGGGGTGCGTCCGCGCGGGTCAGCGGTCGGTGCGCCGCCGGGCGGCGCGCTCGCTCGCCGGCAGCACGACCTTCCGGAGCCGCACCGTCGCCGGCGTCACCTCGATGCACTCGTCCTCGGCGATGAACTCGAGGGCCTGCTCCAGCGACATCACCCGCGGGGGCACGAGCCGCACGAGCTCCTCGGCGCTCGCGGCACGCATGTTGGTGAGCTTCTTCTCCTTCGTCGGGTTGACGTCCATGTCGTCGTCGCGCGCGTTCTCGCCGACGATCATCCCCTCGTAGACCTCGGTGCCCGGCCCGACGAACATCGCGCCGCGCTCCTGCAGGTTCATCAGCGCGTAGGTGGTGGTGAGTCCGCGTCGGTCGGCGACCATGCTGCCCCGCCGGCGCGTGCGCAGCTCGCCGCACCAGGGCCCGTAGCCGTCGAAGACGTGGTGGAGCACCCCGGTGCCGCGGGTCTCGGTCAGGAACTCGGTGCGGAACCCGACGAGGCCCCGGGCGGGGACCCGGAAGTCCATGCGCACCCAGCCGGTGCCGTGGTTGACGAGCTGCTCCATCCGCCCCTTGCGCAGCGCCAGGAGCTGCGAGACGACACCGAGGTACTCCTCGGGGACGTCGACGGTGAGGACCTCGAACGGCTCGTGCAGCCTCCCGTCCACCTCGCGGGTGACCACCTGCGGCTTGCCGACCGTGAGCTCGTAGCCCTCGCGCCGCATCGTCTCGACCAGCACGGCGAGCTGCAGCTCCCCCCGCCCCTGCACCTCCCAGCGGTCGGGACGGTCGGTCGGCAGGACGCGCAGCGAGACGTTGCCCACGAGCTCCTGGCGCAGGCGTGCCTCGACGAGGCGGGCGGTCAGCTTGTCGCCGTGCTGGCCGGCGAGCGGGGACGTGTTGACGCCGACGGTCATCGACAGGCTCGGCTCGTCGACGGCGAGGGGCGGGAGCGGCCGGGGGTCGTCGGGATCGGCGAGCGTGTCGCCGATCCCGACCTCCGGGATCCCGGCCACCGCGACGATGTCGCCCGGGCCCGCTTCGGCGACCTCGACGCGCGCCAACGCCTCGGTCACGTACAGCTCGGAGACGCGCGCGCGCCCGATCGTGCCGTCGGCGCGACACCACGCGACCGGCTGGCCGCGCCACACGGTCCCGTTGCGGACCCGGCAGATCGCGAGGCGGCCGACGTAGGGCGACGCGTCGAGGTTCGCGACGAGCGCCTGGAACGGGTGACCTTCCTCGTGGGACGGCGGGGGGACGTGCTCCAGCACGAGCTCGCACAGCGGCTTCAGGTCCGAACCCTCGACCCCCGGGTCGAGCGACGCCCACCCGGCACGCGCGTTCGTGTAGACGATCGGGAAGTCGATCTGGTCCTCACTCGCGTCGAGGTCAATGAACAGCTCGTAGACCTCGTCGACGACCTCGGCGATCCGCGCGTCGGGCCGGTCGACCTTGTTGACCACCAGGATCACGGGCAGGCGCGCCGCGAGCGCCTTGCGCAGCACGAAGCGCGTCTGCGGCAGCGGCCCCTCGCTCGCGTCGACCAGCAGCAGCACGCCGTCGACCATCGCCAGCCCGCGCTCGACCTCGCCCCCGAAATCGGCGTGGCCGGGCGTGTCGACGATGTTGAACGTCACGTCGCCGTAGCGGACGGCGGTGTTCTTCGCGAGGATCGTGATGCCCTTCTCGCGCTCGAGGTCGTTGGAGTCGAGCACGCGCTCCGCGACGTCCTGGTTGGCACGGAAGGCGCCGGACTGCCAGAGGAGCGCGTCGACCAGCGTCGTCTTGCCGTGGTCCACGTGGGCGACGATCGCGAGGTTCCTCAGGTCGGCACGGACCGGCACCGGGTCAGGCTACCGGCGCCGCCGCGCCGCCCCCGGAGCGGGTGCCGGTGCGCCGCGACCGGCGGTGCGCCGCGACGGGGTAGCCTGGCGGGCGACGAGCGGGTGGACAGACCGCTCGCGTTCAGGAAAGAGCAATTGCGTTGGCACAAGGCACTGTGAAGTTCTTCAACGCCGAGAAGGGCTACGGGTTCATCTCGCGCGACGGCGACAAGGACATCTTCGTCCACTACTCCAACATCCAGGGTGCGGGGTACCGCACCCTCGAGGAGGGTCAGCGCGTCGAGTTCGACGTGGCCCCCGGGCGCAAGGGCGACGAGGCCCAGAACGTCCGCGTCATCTAGTAGACGACTCGTCGTCTTCGCGTCCGAGCCGCCGGTGCACCCGGCGGCTCGTCCGCGTCGGGGAACGCGGCGCGGCCCCCGGCGTCAGACCCGCCGACCCGCGAACGCGAGCATCCGTTCCTGCAGCGGCGCAACGTCCGCGACCGGCTGCGCGGGGTCGAACAGGCCCGGCTGGCGGAGGTCGTCGGTCACGATCTGCCGGCCGACCTCGAGGGCCGCCGCGAACGTGTCCTCGTCGCCGATCGCCTGGCCGGTCGCCTGCGCGATGTCGCACGCGTGGACGGCGAGGTCGAACACGGCGATCGTCAGTGCGACGCCCGCGGGCATGGTGCCGAACGGCAGCGTGACCGTCCGGTCGAGCACGCCGGGCTGCCCGAACGCCTCGACGGCCCGCCGTGACGCGGCACCCCAGGCGGCCCGGTGGTCGTCCCCGAGGTTGTCGCCCATGAGTCGTGCGAACACGTCGTCGGGCAGGGCGCCCTGTTCGGCGCTGACGGCGAACATCGTCGCCCCCGCCGTGATGTGGTTGATCACGTCCCGCACGGTCCACCCGTCGCACGGGGACGCGTTCGCGAGCTGGTCGTCGGCGACGTCGTCGACGATGCGGGTCGTCTCGTCGACGACCCGCTCGAGCAGCACGGTGGTCTCCACGGTCGCACCCTCTCGTCGGGGGCGCCGGGGTGCGCCCGGGCGCATGCTCGCCGGGCGGGCCGGGACGGTCAAGCGCGCGACCCTCGCCCGCCGCCGGCCGCGGGCTTAGGCTCGGCGCCGTGACCACGACCGGGCCCCCACTGGTCCCCGTCCCGGCCGCTCCCCCGGGTCACGAGTACCGCCACCTCACCGTCGAGCGGTACGCGGGGCCGTGCGGCGCCGTGCTGTCCGGCGTCGACCTCGCGAGCGACCTCGACGACGACGTGGTCGCGGAGATCCGCCGGGCGCTGCTCGACCACGGGGTCGTGTTCTTCCGGCGCCAGTCGCTCACGCCCGAGCGGCAGGTCGCGTTCAGCCGGCGGTTCGGCCCGTACAGCCCCGTCCCGTTCGTGCAGCCGATCCCCGAGCACCCCGAGGTGATCGCGGTCGTGCGCGAGCCGACCGAGCGCCAGGGCTTCGCCTTCGGTGGGATCTGGCACTCGGACTTCTCGTTCCTGCCCGAGCCGCCGATGGGCTCGATCCTCCACGCGATCGAGGTGCCCCCCTACGGGGGCGACACCATCTGGGCGAACCAGTACCTCGCCTACCGCGCGCTGTCGCGGGGGATGCGGCGCCTCGTGTGCGGGCTGCGCTGCGTGCACAGCGCGGTCAACGCCTACTCGCCGAAGATGCAGCCCGTCCACGACCTGTTCACCGGGATGACGGTGCGCACCGGCGACGAGGCCCACGAGACGCGCGAGCACCCGGTCGTGCGCGTCCACGCCGAGACCGGCGAGCGCGCGCTGTTCGTGAACCAGCAGTACACGATCGGGCTGGCCGACTTCCACCCGCACGAGGCGAGGCTCCTGCTCGACCACCTGTTCCGGCACTCCACCCAGGAGGCGTTCACCTGCCGTTGGCGCTGGGAGGCGGGTGACGTCGCGTTCTGGGACAACCGCTGCGTGCAACACATGGTGATGGCCGACGTGTCGGGGCACCGCCGCCACATGCACCGCACGACGGTCGCCGGCGAGGCCCCGGTCCCGGTGGCGTCCGGTTGAGCCGGCACGCCGGGCGGGCGGGCCGCGCGCCCCTCGGGTCGCGCGCCCGTCAGGCGTCGTAGAAGAAGGGGTCGTGCAGCCCGACGAGCGTCCGGGCGCGCGGGGTCGTCGCCCGCGCGACCGCCTCGGGGGAGAGCTGGTGCGCGGCGTCGGGAGGACGCAGGCGCTGCGCGATGTCGCGTCGCCCGTAGTGCACCTGGAGGAAGTACCGGCCGCGGCCGCCGGCGCGCGCGGGGAGTCCGCGGTGCCAGACGTCGGAGACGAACAGCGCGACGTCGCCCGCCGCCGCCTCGATCACGACGCGCGACCGCCCCTCGTGGTCGAGGTCGTCGTCGAACATCCGGTCGAACGGCGGGAGGCGACCCGAGCGGTGGCTGCCCGGCACGACGGCCGTCGGCCCGTCGTCGACGGTGCAGTCCTGCAGGTAGCAGTGCGCGCCGACCGCGAAGACGGGGTACGGGATCCGGTCGTCCCACGGCACGCCCTCGGGACGCGGTACGTGCGGGCCGGCGTCGCAGTGCCAGGGTCCGCCCTCGTGGTCGGGCGGGTTCCGCCACGCGGTGTTCGCGAGCACGTGACAGTCCTCGCCGAGCAGCGGCTCGACCACCTCGAGGATCCGGGGGTGCCCGACCGCCTCCTGGCACGCCGCGCTGCGGTTCAGCATCTCGTAGCGGTAGTGCTCGCGGTCGGCGCGGAACCGCTCGGGCGGGTGGGTCGCGAAGACGGCGTCGATCTCCTCGCGCAGCCGGGCGACCGCCGGCGGGTCGAACACCCCGGGGAGCAGCGCCCAACCGTCGCGCTCGAGCGCGACGCTCGCCGCGGGCGCGTCCCCCTCGCGCAGGCCGAGGTTCTTCGCCAGCCTCCGGATCACGCCGCCAACGTACGCGCTCGGCGCCACGCGCTGCACCGCGCACGGTGCACCGCACCCGGGCCCGGCGCGCCCGCTAGGGGCCGCGCCCGACGTCGCACCACACGGTTCGGGTCCCCGACGGCTCGCGCACGACACCCCAGATCGAGGCGAGGCGGGTGACGAGGTGGCCCGAGTCGTTGTCGAACGCGGCGTCGCCGGCGAGGCCGTCGACGAGCTCGACCCGGGTCCCGTCGGCGAGCTCGACGACGCGGAGCACCGCGCCGGTCTCGTTGCCCTGCAGCATCGAGAGGGTGAGCAGCTCGGACGCCACGAGGCTCACCCTCCAGCGGTGGTCCTCGGTCCGGCCCCGGGCCCGCAGGGCCTCGCCGACGCGGGCGCGGACCCGGGCGAGCTCGCGGGGCTCGGCCTGCACCGTGAGCTCGAGCACCACTGCCTCCCCGCTCCGCCCGCTCCCTCCCCGCCGGGGCCACCGGTACCCGCCGCGGCGGGGACGCGAAACGTCGGGAGCGGGCCGGGTCAGGGCCGCGGCCCGGGCGCCTCGCTCGGCGCCACGGTCCCGGCCGCCTCCGCGCCGGGCCCGCCCACGTCCTGCGCGGCGAACGCCATCCGCCGCTCGCGGACGCGCGACGCGACGACCGCGCCCGTCAGCAGCACCACGATCACCCCGAGGGAGACCGCGGTCGGGAAGTGGTACCAGTGCGAGATCGACATCTTCACGCCGACGAACACGAGGATGAGCCCGAGGCCGTGGCCGAGGTAGTGGAGGCGCTCGCGCCAGCCGGCCAGCAGGAAGTAGGCGGCCCGCAGGCCGAGGATCGCGAAGGCGTTCGACGCGAAGACGAGGAACGGCTCGTGGCTGACCGCGAGCACGGCGGGCACGGAGTCGACCGCGAAGACGACGTCGGTGAACTCGACGACGACGAGCGTCGCGAGCAACGGCGTGGCGGCGCGCTTGCCGTCGATCCGCGTGAAGAAGTGGTGTCCGTCGAGCGTGCGCGACACGGGCATGAACCGCTCGAGCAGCTTCACGGCGCGGTCGTGGCCGTGCGTCCCCTCGTCCTCGCGGTGGCGCAGGACCTTGACCCCCGTGTACACGAGGAACACGCCGAAGACCACGAGCAGCCACCAGAACCGGTTGATCAGCGCGACGCCGGCGAAGATGAAGATCGCCCGCAGCACCAGGGCGCCGAAGATGCCCCAGAACAGGACGCGGTGCTGGTAGCGCAGCGGGATCGCGAACGTCGAGAAGATGACCGCCCAGACGAACACGTTGTCGACCGAGAGGGACTTCTCGACGAGATAGCCCGCGAGGTACTCGCCCGACGCCTGGCCGCCGAAGGCCGCCCACACGACGAACACGAACCCGAGCCCGAACGCCACCCACACCAGCGACTCGACGAGCGCGCGCCGCGGCGTCGGTTCGCTGTGGCCCCGGTGCAGGTACAGGTCGACCGACAGCATCGCGACGATCAGGGCGAGCAGTGCCGCCCACGCGAACGCGGGCACGTCGAGATCGACGAACGCGTCTCTCGCGGAGGACGATGCCGCAGCCAGCGATGCCAAGGGGCCACCTCGAGGTGCACGGTTGGGTCGGACGTGATCCGAAGGTCTTCCCCGACCGTGTACCCACGCCGACCACCGGGCGAGCCGGTGCCGGCCGACGCGTGCCTCGGCCCGGCGGCGCCGGGGCCGGTCACGCCGGACCGGACCCGTCCTGACGACGCCGCCGTGATGGGGTACTCCCCCTCTGGCCCGGCGATCGTAGCCGAGCGCCCGCGGCCGGCCGTTCGCGCGCGTGTGCCATGCTCGGTCCGTGAGCGACCGGCCGGCTCCGGCCCCGATCGACGCGAAGGGGGTCGCGCTGTTCGCGGTGCCGATGGCCGTGCTCACGGTCCTCGGCTGGGTCGGCGACGCGTTCGCGCCGACCCTGCTCGTCGACGCGCCGCTGCTGCTGCTCGCGTGCAACCCGCGTCTGCGGAACCTGGTCCTGGTCTCCCCGACGGTCGACTTCGCGCCGTTCGTCGCCGTGGCCGTGCTCCGGCTGGTCGTGAGCGACCCGCTCTTCTACTGGTTCGGGCGCCGTTACGGGGACGTCTCGATCCGCTGGATGGAGCGGCGCCTCGGGTCGGGCGCCGGCATCGTGCTGTGGTTCGAGCGGTTCTTCGCCAGGGCCGCCTGGCCGGCCGTCGCGATCGTGCCGAACAACTGGATCTGCCTCCTCGCCGGCGCCGCCGGGATGGCCTGGTGGGGGTTCGCCCTGGTGAACCTCGGCGGGACGTTCGTGCGGGTGCTCGGCGTCCGGCTGCTCGGGGCGGCGTTCTCCGACCCGATCCTCGCGTTCAACGACTGGGTGGGCGACAACCGCCTCTGGCTCACCGCCCTCACCTTCGCGGTCGTAGCGGTGCTGGTGTGGCGCTCGGCGCGCCGCGGCCGCGACGAGATCGAGACGCCCTCGGAGCTCGCCGCCGAACTGCAGGAGGCTCGCGCGGCGACGGAGCCGGAGCCGGGCGACGGCCCGGCGTGACGGGCCCGCCGGCCCGGGACGGCGGGCACCGGGACCGGCGTGCGGCGCCGGTCACTCCGTGGTTGGATCGGGAGCATGGCGAAGAACGTGCTCGGCGGTGACCTCGAGCCGTGCGGGTTCGACCCCCTGACCGGCTTCTTCCGCAACGGGTGCTGCGACACCGGCGGGGAGGACGTCGGCGTCCACGTCGTGTGCGCCGAGATGACCGCGGACTTCCTCGCGTTCTCGCAGCTGCGCGGCAACGACCTGGTCACCCCGCGGCCGGAGATCGGGTTCCCCGGCCTGCGGGAGGGCGACCGCTGGTGTGTCTGCGCGTCGCGCTGGCAGGAGGCGTTCGAGGCCGGCGTCGCGCCGCCGGTGCACCTCGCCGCGACGCACGTGCGCGCGCTCGAGTGGTGCACGCTGGACGCGCTCCGCGCGCACGCCCGCGACGGGTGACGCCACCGGTCCACCACGTCGGGTGGTAACGGGCCGAGTGTGACGGCCGTCACGAAGGGCGCGAATTTTTGCGGTGTTCGCGTCCTCGATGTGCCGTTTCGTCCGGATCGCCGGGGCGAACGCCCTTGACCGCAGCCACTCGGCCAGGCACAACATGCACTGTCAGTGGGCAGATCGGGCAGGGAAGCACACTCATGACTGCTGGGCGGATGTGCCCGAGGTCGGCGCCAACCGGATATCGCGGCCCGGATCGACGAGCCCTGCGCGCGCTGCGTCCGCAGCGGCGGATCGCGCCCTACGTGGTCGCCCTCCTCGCGCTCGCGGCCGCACTCGCGCTCGCGGCCGCGTTCGGCGGGGACGCGTCCGGGCCGCTCGGGTTCCGGACGGTCGACCTGCACCGGCTCGACGCCGCCGCGGGCGGCATGGCCGTCCTCGCCGGCGCGGCGGGGATCGTCCGCTGGCGCGTCGACGGCGCGGCGCCCGCGTTCTGGGCGGGGGTCGCGCTCGTGGTGCTCGGCATCCCCGGCGTCGTCGACGCGTCGGACGGTCCCACCTTCGTCGCGCTGCTCGGTGCGGCGTGCGCGGTCGCGACCGTGGCGCTCGCCGTCGCCCTCACGAGTCCGCAGGTCGACACCGCGATCCGGCCCCTGCTCGCCACCACCGTCGCGATCGCCGCGCTCGTCCCCGCGTTCGCCGTCGCCCGGGCGGCGATCACCGGCCCCGTGCCGGAGGCGTCGGTCCACGCCGCGATCGCCGCCGCGTTCGCGGTGCTCACCGGCGCGCTCGCGCTGCGCGACCGGGAGGACACCGGCTCGGCGCTCGGCGCGTTCGCACCGGCGCTCGCCGGCATGGCGTCGTCGGCCGCGCTGGCGCTCGCCCTGCCCGGCGGCGACGGCCTGCAGGGGGGAGCCCCGGCGATCGTCCGCACGGTCGCGATGGCACTCACCGCGTTCGCCGCGGCGGGGGACCTCCAGCTCGCGGCCTCGGTGCAGCGGGCCGCGGCCCACCAGTCGCACCGCCTCCGCGACGTCGCCGAACACCAGCGCCAGGACCTCGAGACCCGCGTCGCCGAGACCCTCCACGAGGTGCGCTCCACCGTCGTCGCGCTGGAGGGCGGCGTGCGGCGGCTCGACGTCGCGGCCGAGGAACGTGACCACCTCGACGCCCGCCTCGCGCGCGCGCTCGTCGCGGAGATCGAGCGGCTGCGGTCGCTGGTCTCGATGGATCCGCGCGACCGCGGGCGGCGGACCTTCTGCATCGGCGACGCACTCGAGCCGATGCTCACGGTGTGCCACGCGGGCGGGATGCCGGTGCGCTGGAGGCTGCCCCGGCTCGCGGTGCACGGCGAGCCGGCCGACCTGGCACAGGTCGTGCACGGGCTCGTCAGCAACGCCTACCGGTACGCCCCGGGCTCGGCGATCGAGGTGACCGCGCGGCGCGACGGCGGCTTCGTCCTCGTCGAGGTCGCCGACCGCGGTCCGGGTGTGCCCCACCACGAGCGGGAGCGCATATTCGAGCGCGGCGCCCGGGGTGACGGCGCGCGATGCCCCGACGGGCAGGGTCTCGGCCTCTACATCGCACGGTCGCTCGTGCGGTCGCACGGTGGCGAGCTGTGGGCCGAGCCGCGCCCGGGCGGGGGCGCCCGCTTCGTCGTCGCACTGCCGGCCGCCCACCAGCCGGCGGCCGCCCCCGAGGAGCGGGCCGGGCTCGCGGACGGTCCCGCCCCCGACGGGGCGCGCGTCGCGGCACCCGTGCCCGTCCGGCGTCTCGCCCGGCCCGGGCAGCGCCGCCGCGTCCCCACCCCCGCCGACCCGAGGATCGCCACATGACCGCAGCCGCCGCACCCAGCCCGCGCCCGCGCGTCGCGATCGTGGAGGACCACGAGCTGCTCGCCGAGTCGCTCGTGTTCGCGTTCTCGCGCCGCGGCATCGAGGCCTCGGTCGTCGACGTCGAGCCCGTCGAGGACCTCGCCGACCGCATCGCCGCGGGCGCGCCCGATCTCGCGCTGGTCGACCTCCAGCTCGGGAACACCGCGACGTCGCTGCCGGTGATCCCGGCGCTGCGCGCGCGTGGCGTCGAGGTCGTGGTGATGACGGGGTCCACGTCGGAGACGGCCTGGGCGGAGTGCGTCGAGGCCGGTGCGTCGAGCGTCGTCTCGAAGACCGCGCCGCTCGACGAGCTGCTCGACTCGGTCGAGTGCGTGCTGCACGGCGAGCGCGCGATGCCGGCGCCGAGGCGCGAGGAACTGCTCGACCTGCTCCGCTCGCACCGCGCGCGAGAGCGTGAGCGGCTCGAGCCCTTCTCGCGCCTGAGCCGCCGCGAGGAGGAGGTGCTCGCGCACCTCCTCGAGGGGCACTCGGCCGAGTTCATCGCGTCCTCGACCTACGTCTCGGTCGCGACGGTGCGCTCGCACATCCGCGGCATCCTCTCGAAGCTCGGCGTCAACTCGCAGCTCGCGGCGGTGGCCGTCGCGCGCCGCAACGGCTGGCGGCCGCCCGCGCAGGTCACGACCGGCTGACGGCCCCCGGGGCACGCGTGCGTGCCCGCGGGCCGATCCTCAATCTTGGCGTGGCCGCCGCGCGCGCCCGCGGGGCATGCTCGAAGCCGTCGGGGAGGGGGAAGCAGTCCCCGCCCAGCTCTCTCCCTCCCCGGCGGCCCATGCGCGGCCCGGCACGGGCGCGCGTCCTCGGCGCCGCGACCTCGCGATGCCGATCCCGACGCTTCACGGGATGTCCACGCGCCCGAAACGTCGAGGGCCCGGACGGCCCGGCCGGTGCGTCGAATCGGCCAAAGCGCGCCGAACGCGACAACGGCGCGACCAGCGATTTCATCACCCTGGGGGTTTTTCCCGCGCCGGCTTCACATTGCCCTTGCAACGTGTTGACCTCGCCCCGGCCTATAGCCAGGATTTGGCAGCCGCACGGATGGGGCCCGTCCGCGCATCAACCACGGCTGGGGAGCGACCGTTGAGCGACGCAGCACCGCTGCCGGGCACGCAGCAGGGTGACGAGGCGCGTCTGCCGCGTGCGGTGTACCGGGTCGCACGGCGGCGCGGCAACGCGTCGCTGCGGATCCTCGACGCCGGCGTCGTCTTCGTCGCGTGGCTGCTCGCGTACGCGGCCGGATTCGAGCTCGACGTGCCCGCGGACGTGGCGCGTGGCGCGCTGCTGTACGTCGGCCTCCCCGTCGTCGTGCAGCTCGTCACGAACCAGCTCGTGGGCCTCTACGGGCCGGTGTGGCGGTACGCGTCGGTCGACGAGGCGGTACGGGTCGTCGCGGCCACCGCGATCGGCGCGCTCACGACGACCGCGTTGCTCGCCGGCGTCTCGGACCTCACCGGCACCACGCTGCCGCTGCTCACCGCGCCGGCGGTCGCCGCACTGATCACGCTGCTCGGCTGCGGCGGGATCCGGTTCCAGGCCCGTCTCTTCGCGCTCGAGCGGCAGCGCTCCCGTGCGCAGGACGGCACCGAGCGGTTGCGGACGCTGATCGTCGGCGCGGGCAGCGCCGGCGCGTCGCTGGCGCTCGAGCTGACCTCGTCCAAGCGCGACGAGATCGAGCTCGTCGGCTTCGTCGACGACGACCCCGACCTGCGCGGCCGGCGCGTGCGCGGCCTGCGCGTGCTCGGAGCCACCGACGAGCTCGAGACACTGTGCTCGAGGCACCGGATCGCACGGATCCTGGTCGCGCTGCCGTACGCCCAGCGCGAGCAGATCCAGGAGGTGATCGACCGCGCGCTGCGGACCGACGCGCAGGTCAAGGTGCTGCCGCCCGCGTCCGAGATCGTCAACGGCCCGCTCCTGCGGAGCCTGCGCGACCTCGACCTCGCCGACCTGCTCGGGCGGGAGCACGCACCCGTCGACAACGACGAGATCGCCGACTACCTCGAGGGGGCGACCGTCCTCGTCACCGGGGCGGGCGGGTCGATCGGCAGCGAGATCGCCCGGCAGGTGCTGCGGTACCGGCCCGCCCGGTTGCTGCTGCTCGACCGGGACGAGAGCCTGCTGCACGACCTCGTCTGCGGCGAGCTGACCGCCGGCGAGCCGATCCTGGCCGACATCCGCGACGAGTCCCGGCTGCGCGACATCTTCGAGCGGTACCGGCCCGACGTCGTGTTCCACGCCGCGGCCCACAAGCACGTCCCGATCCTCGAGCGGTACCCGGTCGAGGCGGTCACGACGAACCTGCTCGGCACGTGGTGGCTCGCCCGGCTCGCCGCACAGCACGGCTGCCGGCTGGTGCACATCTCGACGGACAAGGCCGCGAGCCCGTGTTCGGTGATGGGGGCGACCAAGCGCGCGGCCGAGGGCGTCGTGCTCACCGTCGGGTCGAAGAACGACCTGCCGTTCGCCGCCGTGCGCTTCGGCAACGTGCTCGGCAGCCGCGGCAGCGTCGTGCCGACGTTCCTGCGCCAGATCCTCGACGGGGGCCCGGTCACGGTCACCGACCCGGAGATGACGCGGTACTTCATGACGATCCCCGAGGCGGTGAGCCTCGTGCTCCAGGCGGGGGCGATGGCCCACGAGGCCAAGGTGTTCCTCCTCGACATGGGCAAGCCCGTGTCGATCCTCCACCTCGCACGGCAGATGATCCGGCTCGCGGGCCTGCGACCCGACGACGACATCGAGATCGAGATCACGGGGCCGCGGCCCGGCGAGCGGCTCCACGAGCAGCTCCACGACGACGCCGAGACGATCGAGGCGACGGCGCACCCGTCGATCCGCGCCGTCACGCCGAAGTCGACCCTCGACGAGGCGACGCTCTACTTCTTCCTCGAGCTGCTGGAGAAGAAGTGCACCGAGCCGGGGGCGGGCGCCGCGGTGACGTCGCTGCTCGGCCAGCTCCTCCGGCAGGCCGGTGTCGACTGCCGGCTCCAGGTGGAGATCGACCTCGAGGAGCATGCGCAGGAGGTGACGGTCCGCCGGACGCGCCACGCGACCCGCCTCCCCGCGCTGCTCGGCGGCCGCCCCGCGTTCCAGGCCGGCCTCCCGTTCGCCCGGCCCGCCCGGCCGCCGCTCGAGCGCGTCATGAAGCGGGTCGAGCCCTCCTACGAGCGGGGGATGCTCACCAACGGGCCGCTCGTCGCCGAGCTCGAGGACCGGATCGCGACCCGGCTCGGGGTCTCGGAGGTGATCGCGACGAGCTCGTGCACCGCCGGCCTCATGCTCGCCGTGCGGGCGATCGTCGACGACCGGCCCGGCCACGTGGTCGTCCCGAGCTTCACGTTCTCCGCGTCCGCCCACGCCGTCGCCTGGAACGGCCGCCTCCCGCGCTTCGTCGAGTGCGACCCGGACACCTTCCAGATCGACCTGGACGACGCGATGGCCGCGCTCGACGGCGCGAGTGCGGTGCTCGCGACCCACGTCTTCGGCTCGCCCTGCGACCCCGAGGAACTGGTCCGGCGCGCGGAGCGCTACGGCGTCCCGGTGCTGTTCGACGCCGCGCACGCGATGGGGGCGCTCGCCGACGGCCAGCCGGTCGGGCGGTTCGGCGTGGCCGAGGTGTTCAGCCTGACGCCGACCAAGCCGCTCGTCGCCGGCGAGGGCGGCCTCGTCGCCACCGACGACAGCGGGCTCGCCGAGGCGGTCCGGGTCGGCCGTGACTACGGCAACCCGGGCGACTACGACACCCGGTTCGTCGGCCTCAACGCCCGCATGTCGGAGTTCCACGCCGCCGTCGCGCTCGAATCGCTCGAGACGCTGGACGAGACCCTGGAACGCCGGCGTGAGATCGCACGGCGCTACCGCCTCGCGCTGTCGGCCGTCCCGGGTGTCTCCGTGCAGATCGTCCCCGCCCACTTCGTCTCGACGTTCAAGGACTTCACGATCTCGATCGACGCGGACCGCTTCGGGCTCACGCGCAACCAGCTCGTCGCCGTGCTGTCGGCGGAGGGGATCGACACCCGCAACTACTTCGACCCGCCGGTGCACCGGCAGCAGTCGTACGCGTATCTCGATCCCGTCGAGCTGCCCGTGACCGACCGGGTCGCGAGCAGCGTCGTGTCGCTCCCGCTGCACGCCGAGATGGCCGACGACGACGTCGACCGGGTCATCGAGGTGGTCGCGGGCGCGCACCGTCACGCGGAGGCGCTCGACGACCTCCTGCGCACGGTCCCGCACGGCGGCCCGCGCCGCGTCATCGACCTGCGGGCGCGGGACCACTCGCCGACGGCGCGCCGCTGACCAGACCGAGCCCGGCGAGGCGCCCGAGCACCGCGGCCACGCCCGCGCGGACCTCGGCGGGCGGCGCCCCGTGCTCGGCCGAGATCGCGGCGACCATCTCCTCGAGCGTGTGGCCGCCGTCGCAGCGGAGCCACACCTGCGTGGCCGCGCGGTCGAGGTGGTGCAGCGACCCGTCGCCGGGGTCGTAGACGACGGCCTCGCCGTCGAGCACCGCGCTGCACAGGCCCGCCCGCCGGCGCGGCCGGCCGGGCCCGGGGGTCACGCGGGCCCTCCCCACACGGACGGATCGCGGCCCAGCGCGGCGACGGCATCGTCGGCCTCGGCGTACCGAACGCGCAGGCACTCCGACCCGCGGACGACCGCGGCCGCGGCGTCGAACGCCGCACACCCCGCCCGGCGGAAGTTGAACGAGTGCTCGGCGAGGTGCACCAGCGCGGCCGCGCGCCCCACGGGCTCGAACGACACGGGCACGCCCTCGCGGCGCTCCGGCACGAGCACCAGCCGCGGCGGGCTCGGCGGCGCGACGCCCGCGACGAGCTCCCCGGGGGCGACGAGCCGTTCGCGCCCGCCCTCGCCCGCGAGCGCGATCGGCTTCGGGTACGGGACGACGAGACCGGACGACAGGTCGACCGCGACCGCCTCGTCGGTCAGGTATCCCCAGCCCGCACGCGTGAGCGCGTGCACGAAGGTGGACTTCCCCCCGCCCGAGGCCGCCACCACGACCACGGCGCCGCCGCCGCGCGCCGCGGCCGCACCGTGCACCAGCAGGTACCCCTCGGCGCCGCCGACCGCCCGCCGGTTGACCTCCCACACCACGTACGCGAGCGCCGTCTCCACGTCGCCGGGCCCGAACAGGACCTGCCCGCCGTCGGTGACGACCACCTGCCCGCGGGCGCCGGCCGCGCCGACGTGCAGGCGGGCCCCGGGCGGTCCGCCGTCGTCCCGGCAGGCCGCGAACAGGTCGTCGAGGCGCGCCCGCACCGTCCGGTCGTCGGCCGACAGCGTGAAGCGGAAGCCGAGACAGCGGTGGGTCACCGTGCGCTCCCCCGCGCGAGGCCGAGGGCGCGGCGTGCCCGCCGCAGGTAGGAACCCTCGCGGTCCGCGAGGTACTCACGGCCGGGGAACAGCAGCGACGCGGCGTAGTGCAACCGCGCCCGGGCGCCGGGCAGCAGGAGCAGGCCGGCCGCGGCCTGCCGGGCGTACCCCGCGGCGGGCGGCAGCGACGACCGCAGCGCCGCCGCCTCGAGCGGTGCCGGCCGGTATCGCTGCACCCACTCGTCGTACGCCTCGGGCACCGGCACGCCGAGCGTCGCGGCCGAGAGCCGGAGCGCGCGCTGCACGACCGCGCGCCCGCGCCAGCGGCGAGCCGTCGCCAGCACCGCGTCGGCGTGCGACTCGCCGCGCCGCACGAGCTCCACGACGTCACGCAGGGACGCGAGGCGGGGTGGGTCGTCGCCGAGCGCCGCGTGGTAGCACGCGTGGAGGAAGCGGTGCACCGGACCGAGCACCGGGACCGCGACGCCGCCGACGCGGATCGTGTCCGGGGAGCCGAAGAGCTCCTCGACCGGGATGGCGAGACCGAACGGCCCGGGCGCGAGCGTCACGTGGACGTCGACCTGGCACCCGTCGACCCCCTCGACGCACACGCCCTTCGTGTAGCGCGCCGCGAACCCGGCGCGCGGCTCGCCGAAGCGGCGAGTACCGCCCTCGGCGGTGAGCAACCGCACCGCGCGCTCGAACGCGTCCCTGCCGACGAGCACGTCCACGTCACGGAACGACCGCAGGTCGGGCGCCTCGTACGCCACGCGGGCGACGACCGGGCCCTTGAGCACCCGGTGCGCGACGCCCTCGGCCGCCAGGAGCGTGCTCGTGCGCACCGCCAGCCGTTCGAGGCGCAGGTCGCGGGCCAGCGCGTCCTCGTGCACCCGGCGCGCCCGCTCCCGCTGCGCGCCGTCGGCCTCGACCGCGCCCGCGTCGATCGCGCGGCACAGCAGGCCGGTCATGCCCTCGCGCGTCGCGACCGCGAGGAGCTCGGCGAACGCCGGCGCCGCCCCCGGCGCCCGCGCGCGGCCGGCCCCCGGGAGGCCGTGCGCCGCGACGACCCGGGCGAACCAGGCGGCCGAGGCGCTCATCGCGCCCCGTCGGTCACCACGTGCAGCACTCCGGCGCCGACGAGGCGGCGGACGGCCTCCACGACCTCGCCCGACACGGCCGCGACGGTCGCGCCGCGCGCGGTCGCGACGCGGGCGGCGACGTCGGCGACGCGCGCGGGCGTTGCGAACGCGTCCCACACCTCGACGGCGCCGTCCCGCAGGACGACGGCCTCCGGCGCGTCGGGGCCGAGCGCGACCACCGACCACGGGGTCCGCCGCACGAGCACGCCGGGCGCGTGCACGACCGTGCTGTCGTGTTCCCCGGCCCCCCGCGGGTCGGGGCGGCCGTCGTCGCCGACCGGCAAGGCGGACCCCCTCTCCGAGCCGCGGTCCGGACCCGCTCAGGTTCCGCGATCGGCGTGCACCGTGGCAAGCGGCGCGGGTGGCGACCCCCGGCGCCGCGCCGCCGGGCCCGATTGGTACGGTGCGCGCCATGCGCTTCGGGATCGACGTCGCCCAGCAGCGGATGCCGTGGGACGAGCTCGTCTCGCGTGTCCGGTTCGTCGAGGAGCTCGGATTCGAGGGCGCGTGGGGCTTCGACCACTTCCAGCCCATGTACGGCGAGGGGCCGGGCGAGTGCTTCGAGGGGATGACGACGCTCGCGGCGCTGGCCTCGGCGACGACCCGCATCCGGCTCGGGCTGCTGGTCACCGGGGTCACCTACCGGCACCCGTCGGTGCTCGCGATCCAGGCGGTCACCGTCGACCACGCCTCGCACGGCCGCCTCGACCTCGCGCTCGGCGCCGCCTGGTTCGAGCGCGAGCACCGCGCGCTCGGGATCCCGTTCCCGCCGACCGGCGAGCGGTTCGACCTCCTCGAGGACACCCTCGAGATCGTCACGCGGCTCATGACCGGTGAGCGTGTCTCCTACTCGGGCCGCCACGTCACGCTGCAGGACGCGCAGGTGCGCCCCCTCCCCGTGCAGCGGCCCCGGCCCCCGATCTGGATCGGGGGCAACGGTACGCGCCGCACGCTGCCGCTCGTCGCGAAGTGGGCGGACGCATGGCACGCGTGGGGAGACGCGGCGCAGATCGCGGCCCTGTCGCGCCGCATCGACGAGCTCGCCGAGCAGGCCGGGCGCGACCCGCGTGCCATCGTCCGGGCGTCGTCGCTGTCGTTGTCGGAGGGGCTCGACGAGGCCCGGCGCAACGCCGAGGCGATGCGCGACGCCGGGGTCGGTTACCTCGTGTGCGGCTGGCCGGCCCAGGGGCGGGAGCTCGTCGCGGCGTTCGCCGAGCAGGTGATGCCCGAGTTCGGCTGAGCCGGCCCGGAGACGACCGCGCTCACGCGGACATCACGCGAACACGCGGCGGTCGAGCTCCCGGACGCGCTCGGCGAGCGCCTCGAGCAGCTTGCGGGCGAAGGCGGGCACCTCGTCGACCAGGGCGCCGAAGTCGCGCTTGGCGATCTCGGCGACCTCGAGGTCGGTGTCGGCGTAGACGGTCGCCGTCCGGGGCCCGGGACTGATCACCGCGAGCTCGCCCACCGTGTCGCCCGGTCCCAGCACCGCGACCTTCCGGCCCTTGCGCGTGACGCGGACCTGTCCGCTCAGGATCACGTACATCGTGCGCCCCGGGTCGCCCTCGTGCATCAGATAGGTGCCGCGGGGGATCGAGCGCACCGTCGCGACCCTCGACACCGCCCGCAGCTCGCGCCGGGAGCACGGCGCGAACAGCCGGCTGCCGGCGAGCGCGGCCTCGATGCCGCCGGTGTGGGCGGTGGGGGCGGCGCCGTGCCGCCGGCGGGAGAGCGCGTCGGCGACCACGGGGTGCGGCACGTGCCGAACCCTAGGGCCTGCGGCGCCCGCGTGCACCGGGTGCCGCTGTCCGGCGGCGCGGGCGGCCCGGTCGTGCCACGCGTCAGTGCCCCGCGCATCCGTACGGCACCGCCCGGCGGCGCCTGGGTAGGGTCCGGCCGTGGAACACGTACGTCTCGGACGCACCGGCCTGCACGTATCCCGGCTCTGCCTCGGCACCATGACCTTCGGCCTCCAGTGCGACGAGGCGACCGCGGTCGCGATCCTCGACCGGGCGGCCGAGGCCGGGATCACGTTCATCGACACCGCGGACGCGTACCCGCTGGGCGGCGACCTCACGACGGTCGGCCGCACGGAGGAGATCCTCGGCCGGTGGCTGCGCGGCCGCCGCGACGACTTCGTCGTCGCGACCAAGTGCTTCAACCCGATGGGGCCCCGCCCGTGGCACATGGGCAACAGCCGCAAGCACGTCATGGACGCGATCGACGGCTCGTTGCGCCGCCTCGGCACCGATCACGTCGACCTCTACCAGCTGCACTTCAACGACCCCAACACGCCGATCGACGAGACGCTGCACGCGCTCGACGACCTCGTGCGCGTGGGGAAGGTGCGGTACGTCGGCTGCTCCAACTTCCTCGCGTACCAGGTCGCACGGGCGATCGGTCGCAGCGAGGCGCTGGGGCTCGTCCGCTTCGAGAGCGTGCAGCCCCGCTACAACCTCCTGTTCCGCGAGTTCGAGCGCGAGCTGTTCCCGCTGTGCATCGAGGAGGGCATCGGCGTGATCCCGTACAACCCGCTGGCGGGCGGGATGCTCTCCGGCAAGCACGACCGGTCGAAGCCGCCGCCCGAGGGCTCACGGTTCACGCTGGGAACGGCAGGGCGCATGTACCAGGACCGGTACTGGCACGACAACGTCTTCGACACGGTCGACGCGCTCGTGAAGCTCGCGGCCGAGGCGGGGGTCGCCCTGCCGACCCTCGCGGTGGCGTGGACGCTCGCCCACCCCGCGGTCACCGCGCCCATCATCGGCGCGAGCCGGCCCGAGCAGCTCGACGCCACGATCGCGGGGGCGACGTACCGGATCGACCCGGGCCTGCGCGACCGTCTGGACGAGCTCACCGCCGAGTACCGCCGGGGCGACGCGCCGCGTTGAACGGGCCCGCCGCCCGGTTCGGCGGCGAGGCGCGTGGGCATCGCGAGGAGGCGAAAGCCGTCGAGCGACGGTGCAGGTGGTGACGGCCGCCGCCGCCGTGCGAAGCTCGCAGTCGTGGACGTCTACGAGGCCCTCTACACGACGCGTGCGATGCGGCGCGTGCGCCCCGACCCGATCCCCCTGGAGGTGCAGCGGCGCATCCTCGACGCGGCCGTGCGCGCGCCGAGCGGCGGCAACATGCAGAACTGGCGGTTCCTGCTCGTCGACGACCCGGCGGTGAAGCAACGGCTCGGCCCGATCTACCGCGACTGCCTGTCGATGCTGTGGGCGTCGATCTACAAGGACCGTCTCGAAGCGGCCCGCGCGAACCCGGAGGACCCGGAGCACGCGCAGATGCTGCGCGTCCAGCGTTCGGCCCAGCACCTCGCCGACCACTTCGAGGAGTACCCGCTGCTCCTGTTCAGCTTCGTGCAGTACGACCCGACCGGCGGGTCGATCTTCCCCGCGACGTGGTCGGCGATGCTCGCGGCGCGCGCCGAGGGCGTCGGCAGCTCGCTCACGACCGTCTTCCTGTTCCGGGTGAACGACGTGTTGGAGGTGCTCGGCGTCCCTGCCGACGAGGGCTGGAACTTCGCGTCGTGCGTCACCTTCGGCTACCCGACGGGCCGCTGGGGCGTCGCGCCGCGCCGGCCCGCGCACGAGGTCTCCTACCGGAACCGGTGGGGCTCCCCGGTGGGGTTCGAGATCCCGGCACCGCTCTGGCCGGCGTAGGCGCGCCGTGCGGATCGGCATCCACCTCCCCCAGTACGGGCGCGCCGCCGGCCGCGACGCGATCCTGCGCGCCGCCCGGCACGCCGAGCAGCTCGGGTTCGCGGGCGTCTGGGTGAGCGACCACGTCGTGCAGCCCGCCGACCAGGACTACCCGTCGCCGTACCTGTTCGACCCGCTCGTGACGCTCAGCGCCGCCGCCGCGGTCACCGACCACGTCGATCTCGGCACGAGCGTGCTCGTCGTCCCGCAGCACAACCCGCTCGAGCTCGCCAACGCGCTCGCGAGCCTCGACGCCCTGTCGCGCGGGCGCGTGATCGCGGGGGTCGGCGTCGGCTGGTCGCGCGGCGAGTACGAGGCGCTCGGCCACGACTTCTCGAACCGCGGCGCGCGCGCCGACGAGATCATCGACCTCTGGCGCACGGTGTGGCGCGACGACCCCGCCTCGTTCGCTGGGCGGTTCCACCGGTTCCGGGACCTGCGGGTGCTCCCGAAGCCGGCGCACGCGATCCCCATCTGGGTCGGCGGCCGCGGTGGGCGCGCCCACCGGCGGGCGGTCGAGCGCGGCGACGGCTTCCAGCTCATCGGCGTGACGCCGCAGGAGGCGGCGCCCGTCGTCACGTGGTTGCGCGAGCGGCGCCCCGGGCCGGACTTCACGATCTCGCTGCGCACGGGCTGGGACCCGCTCGGGATGGAGCCGGACCGCATCCGGGCCGAACGCGAGCAATTCGAGGCCGCGGGCATCCAGTACGTCGTGTGCGCGCCCTGGCGGACCGGCCTCGACGAGTGGCTGCGCTCGATGGAGGTCCTCGCGTCGCTGGTCGGGCTCGTCCCCCGCTGACCCGCGGCGGGGGCACCGGATCGGGGCGTGATCGTCACCATCGGACGGTACGCGCCCGTTGGCACCGACCGCGGCGCGCCGACCGGGTCGTCCCGCCCGCCACTTGTCGGCGCGTCCCGACCCTGGCGACAATCGCCGCCGCTCGGGGGAGGGCCTCATGGTGCGCAACACGATCGTCCGCCGTCTCGCCGTCACCGCGGTGCTCGCCGTCGCCGTCGCGACCACGGGCGCCGTCCCGTCGGGCGCGACCGCGACGCCACCCGAGCTGGTCGTCGTCTCGCCGCGCAACGCGACGCAGGTCGCCGGCAGCACCGAGATCGCCGTCGAGGTCGCCGTAACGGGACGGTTGCACGGCCCGGTGCGCATCACGCTCCACACCGGGGGCGAGCAACGACGGATCCGCCCCACCCGCGTCACCCGCGACCGGGTGACGGCGACGATCCCGATCGGCGAGATCGCCGAGGGGCTCTCCGCCCTCCAGGCCAGCGCGCCCGGGCCGAACCGCACGTCCGTCGACGGCTGGTCGTTCTTCTCCTACGAGCCGCGCATCGACGTCTCGGACGCGGACCGCTGCGAGGTGCTCGGCCAGCCCCGCTGCCTGCTCCCGTTCCCGAGCAACCGCTGGACGAGGCCCGATCCCACCACCGCCACCGGGCGGCGGATCGCGTTCGCCCCCGACGCGCTCCCGCGCAACACGGCCGGGGTGCACGTCGACCCGACGGAGTGGAACCGCAACGACGGGTTCTCGCCGGGCTCGGCGCTCGTCGTGCACGTCCCCGGCGTCGACCTCGCCCGCTCGAACCTGCCGACGATCGACGACATGGGCGCGTACGCGCGTCCCGACGCGGGGGTCGTCGTCGTCGACACCGTCACCGGCGAGCGCTGGCCGGTCTGGGCCGAGCTCGACGCGTGGGCAACCTCCGACGAGACGCGCACGCTGATCATCCGGCCCGCGAAGAACTTCCTGGAGGGGCGGCGCTACGCCGTCGCGCTCCGCAACCTGCGCGACGCCTCCGGTGCGCCGATCCCGCCCGCCCGTGAGTTCGAGGTGATCCGCGACGGCATCTGGACGTTCATCCCGGCGGTGAACGCACGCGCCATGTCGATGGCGCAGACGTTCCGGGACCTCGAGGAGGCGGGGATCGCCCGGTCCGAGCTCTACCTCGCGTGGGACTTCCGGGTCGCGTCGGAGCGAAACCTGTCGGAACGGGTGCTGCGGATGCGCGACGACGCCTTCGCGCAGATCGGCGGGACGGGCGCGCCGCGCTTCACCGTCACGAGCGTGCAGGACGACGTGTCCGCGTCGGTGTGGCGGCGGGTTCGGGGCACGATCAGCGTCCCGCTGTACCTGACCGGCACCGGGGCACCCGGTTCGCGCATCAACTACGGGCCGGACGGCCTCCCCGCCCGCAACGGCACCTACGCGGCCGAGTACGTGTGCAACATCCCCCGGTCGGTGTACCCGGGCACGGGCGACTCGGTGCAGCCCGGACGCGGCCTCGTGTACGGGCACGGGCTGCTCGGGAGCAAGGAGGAGGTCAACGCCTTCGGCGACCTCGGCAACGCACACCGCTTCGTCGGGTGCGCGGTCGACTGGATCGGGATGTCGGCGGCGGACGTGCCGAACGTGCTCGCGATCCTGCAGGACCTGTCACGGTTCCCGACGCTCGCCGACCGCGCGCAGCAGTCGTTCGTCAACTTCCAGTTCCTCGCCCGGGCGATGAAGCACCCGCGGGGGTTCGTCTCGCACCCGGCGTTCCGCGCCGGGACGTCCTCGCGGCCGGTGATCGCCACCGGGGAGGTCTTCTTCAACGGGAACAGCCAGGGTGGGGTCATGGGTGGCGCGGCGACCGCGATCTC
This sequence comes from Acidimicrobiia bacterium, assembly GCA_026002935.1. Taxonomy (GTDB): domain Bacteria; phylum Actinomycetota; class Acidimicrobiia; order IMCC26256; family PALSA-610; genus BPGH01. The sequence continues at coordinate 1,099,192 of BPGH01000001.1, read as the reverse complement.
GACCGAGTGGACCCGCGCCGCGCTCGGCGTCCCGGGGATGAACTACTCGACGCTGCTGACCCGCAGCATCCACTGGGACACCTTCTCGCCCCCGATGTTCGCGTCGTACCCCGACGAGATCGACCGGACGGTCGGCTACACGCTCATCCAGATGCTCTGGGACCGCGCCGAGACGAACGGGTACGCCCAGCACCTGACCGACGACCCGCTCCCGAACACGCCCGCGCACGACGTGCTGCTCATCGAGGCGTTCGGCGACCACCAGGTCGCGAACGTCGCGACCGAGACGATGGCCCGGACCATCGGCGCGAGGATCTGGAGCCCGCCGCTCGCCCCGGGGCGCACCGACCTCGCGAAGCCGTTCTTCGGGCTGTCACCCGTGCCGTCGGTCCCGTACCGCGACAGCGTCCTCGTCGTGTGGGACTTCGGCACCCCGGCCCCGCCCCGCCAGAACCTCCCGCCCCGACCGCCGCAGTACGGCACCGACCCGCACGGCCGGGGCCGCAACGAGCCGCGCATCGCCCAGCAGGTGAGCGACTTCCTGCGCCCCGGGGGCTCCTTCACCGACCGCTGCGGCGGCGGCCCGTGCCGGTCGGGCGCGTGAGCCCGCTCAGCGCTTGCGGCCGCGCAGGATGCGCTCGACGTCGACCGCGCTGAGCGGACGCGAGAAGTAGAAGCCCTGCATCAGCCGGCAGCCGAGCGCGAGCAACGCCGACATCTGGCTGCGCTCCTCGACGCCCTCGACGACGAGGACCTTGTCGAGCGCGCTCGCGAGCTGCACGATGCTCGCGATGACGGCGCCGCCGGTCTCGTCGAGCTGCGCGACGAACGACCGGTCGAGCTTCAGCACGTCGACGGGGAGCAGCCGGAGCTGGCTCAGCGACGAGTAGCCGGTGCCGAAGTCGTCGATCGAGAACCGCACCCCCATCTCCTTGACCGCCTCGACGATCGGGATCGTGGTCGGCAGGTCCTCCACGAGTGACGTCTCGGTGATCTCCAGGAACAGGCTGCACGGATCGACACCGGTGCGCTCGATGCAGCGCGCCAGCTCCTCGACGAAGTCGGCCTGCACGAGCTGGCGGGTCGAGAGGTTGAGCGAGAGGCGTGCGTCCGGCCACGGGCCCCGCTGCCACGCGGCGAGCTGCGCACACCCGACCTCAAGCACGCGGGCGCCCATGGCGACGATGAGGCCGGCGTCCTCCGCGACGTCGAGGAAGTCCGGGGGCAGCACCAGACCGTGGCCGGGCCGGTACCAGCGGACGAGGCCCTCCATGCCGCACAGCTTCCCGGTGCGCGCGTCGACGATCGGCTGGTAGCACAGCGTCAGCTCGTCGGTCTCGAGCGCGCGCCGGAGCGCGGACTCCACGTCGAAGCGCCGGTCGACGTGCTCGCGCAGCTCCTCGTCGAACACCTCGTAGCGGCGGCGGCCGCGCCGCTTCGCGCGGTACGCCGCCGCGTCCGCCTGCCGGAGCAGCTCCTCCGCGTCGGTCTTCCCGTCGGACACCGAGACGCCGACGCTCGCACTGAGGAACACCTCGACACCCTCGACCGTGAACGGCGACTCGAAGATCGAGGTGACCCGGTCGGCGACGTGCCACACGTCACCCGGCTCCGCGAGGTCGGGGCAGAGCACCACGAACTCGTCGCCGCCGATGCGGCCCGCGACGTCGCTCTCGCGCAGGACGCTCTGCAGGCGCGCGGCGAGCTGGCGCAGGGCCTCGTCGCCGGCCGAGTGACCGAGGCTGTCGTTGACGCGCTTGAACCAGTCGAGGTCGAGGAAGAGCACCGCGACCGAGGTGTGCCGCCGGCGCGCGGAGGTGAGCGCCTGGCCGAGCAGCTCGAGCACGAGGGTGCGCTCGGGGAGCCCGGTGAGGCTGTCGTGCGTCGCGTCGAACGCGAGCTGGCCCTCGAGCCGCCGGCGCTCGGTGACGTCCTCGACCGTCCCGATCGCGTACAGCGGCTCGCCGTCGGCGTCGGTGACGAGCGAGATCCCGATCCGGCCCCATGCGGTCTCGCCGTCCTTGCGGTGGAGCCGGGCGTCGACCTCGGTCCGGGTGCCGCCCTCCTCCATCATGCGCAGCGTGGCCGCGATCAGCGCGTCGACGTCGTCCTCGTACACGATCATCGAGACGTGCCGCCCGATCACGTCCTCCTCCCGGTGGCCCGTGATCCGCTCGTGGGCGGGGTTGACGGCCAGGTACTCGCCGTCGAGGGAGACGATCGCCATGCCGACCGGGCTGTGCTCCCAGACCTCGGCCAGCCGCCGGCGCACCTCCTCGAGCGCCGCCTGCTGGTCGTGGCGGTCCGTCACGTCGCGGGCGTTCAGCACGACGCCGGTGACCACGCCGTCCTCGACGAGCAGGTCGCCGGTGATCTCCATCCACAGCGAGGTGCCCGCCGCGTGCCGGATGCGGAGTTCGACCCGCGGGGTGTCGTCGCGGGTCCACGCGCCCGAGGTCAGCGCGGTGAACCGCTCGGATGCGAGGTCGCGGTCGTCGGGATGGACGATCTCGAACACGGAGTCGAGCGAGCGCAGCTCGTCGGGCCGGTAGCCCGTCACCTTCTCCAGGTTCGGGGACACGTAGGTGACCCGCCCGTCGAGGGCGACCCGCAGGATGACATCCGCCGAATTGCCGACGATCGTCGCGAGGAACCGCTCGGCGTTCTGGCGCTCGCGGGCCGCGCGGCGCGTGGCGAGCATCGCCGCGAGCAGCGCCGAGACGTGACGCACGATCGCGACGTCGTCGTCCGACCACTCGCGTCGGCCGTCCGTGGTGCAGACGACCGAGCCGAACTCGTCGCCGTCGTGCACCAGCCCGACCGCGAGCACGGTCGCCGCGTCGCCGAGCCCGAGCAGCGCGAGCTCCTCGCGCGCCGGCTCCGGCAGCTCGTCGCGGTGGAACACCGCGCCGTCGGTGTCGCGCAGGCGCGTCAGCGCCGGGAGGTCGAAGCGGGAGCACAGCGCCACCCGGCCGCCGCCCGACCGGCTCCACCAGTAGGGGTTCTCGAGCACGACGTGCTCGTCGTCCAGCACGAAGACGCGCATCCCGTCGACGCCGAGCATCTCGCCCAGCTCGCTGAGGACCCGGGTGACCGACCCGTCGAGCGCGTCGCCCTCGAGGTGCATCATGTCGTGCGCGACGTCGCGCAGGAGCTGCTCGATGCGCAGGCGGCGGTCGAGGCGACGCCAGTTCTCGATCCGGTCGGTGACGTCGACGAACGTCGACATCACCCCGACGCCCGGGAGCGGCTGACTGGTCACGATCAGCCAGCGCCACTCGCCGCGCGGTACGACGTGCACACCGAGCACGACCTCCCGCTGCACCTCGCCGGTGCGCAACGCCGCGATCGCGGGCTGCTCCTCGGGCGGGAACGGCGACCCGTCCTCGCGGATCGCCGGCCAGGGTGCGTCGAGATGGCTCGCCCCGACGAGCGCGGAGGCGTCGACGCCGAGCGTGGCGCAGGCCGCCTCGTTGGCGCGCACGACGACCCCGCGCCGGTCCTGCACGACGACGCCCACGGGGAGCGCGTCGAGCAGCACGCTGTCGCCGTTGTCGATCACCGCGGTCGTCCGCCCCATCCGGCCCACCTCGCCCCTGTGGGGGAATGTCTCGGCGCGTCGCGCGCCGAGAGTGAGCGGAAGGACCCGGACGAAGGGGAAGAACCGCCCTCCGCCGGCCGGAGGGGGACGGATGTCACAGCCGGCCGGCCCCGGGGCGCCCCTTGCGCGCCGGGGACCGGGGTCGTCGCGGTCCCGGTGCCCGGGCCCCTCCGGGGGGCGCCCCCGGGTGCCCGGGACCGGCCGGCCGCCGGATGCCGGGTACGGTGCGCGGGTGGCCGCGAAGGACGGCGTCGACCTGGAGATCGCGGGGAGGGTCGTCCGCCTGTCGAGCCCCGACAAGGTGCTGTTCGCCGGGCGTGCCGAGACGAAGCGGGACCTCCTCGCCTACTACCTCGCCGTCGGCGAGGCGGTCATGCGGGCGATGGGCGGGCGGCCGGTGCTCATGCAACGGTTCCCGCACGGCGCCGCCGGCCCGTCGTTCTTCCAGAAGCGCGTGCCCGACCGCCGGCCGGACTGGCTCGAGACGACGACGGTCACCACCCCCAACGGCACGCGGTCGCAGGCCCTGGTGATCGCCGACCTCGCGCACGTCGCGTGGGCGGTGAACCTCGGGTGCCTCGGCTTCCACGTGTGGCCGTACCGTGCCGCCGACGCCCCGTTCGTCGACGAGCTGCGCATCGACCTCGACCCGCAGCCGGGCGTCGGCTTCGAGGAGGCGCGGGAGGCCGCGCGCGAGACGGAGGCGCTGCTCGGGGAGCTCGGCATCCGCGGCTTCCCCAAGACGACGGGCAACCGGGGCATCCACGTGTTCGTCCGCCTCGCGCCGCGTTGGGAGGCGACCGACGTGCGCGCCGCGGCCGTCGCGCTGGCGCGCGAGCTCGCGCGGCGCCGGCCGGACCTGCTCACCGACGCGTGGTGGAAGGAGCAGCGCGGCGAGCGCGTGTTCGTCGACTTCAACCAGAACGCGCCGCACAAGACCGTGTTCGGTGCGTGGTCCGTGCGCGCCCGCGACGGGGCGCAGGTGTCGATGCCGCTGCGCTGGGAGGACCTCGACGACGTCGATCCCGAGGCGTGCACGATCGACCGGGTGCCGCAGCTGGTCGCCGAACGCGGCGACCCGTGGGCCGCGATCGACGACGAACCCCAGTCGATCGAACCGCTGCTGGCATGGTTCCGGCGCGATCTCGACGCCGGGATCCCCGACGCCCCGTGGCCGCCGGTGTACCCGAAGATGCCGGGCGAGCCGCCCCGGGTCGCGCCGAGCCGGGCCCGGCGCCGCGGCTGACCGCGCCGCCGGTCCGCGGCGCCGGTCCGCGGCGCCGGTCCGCGGCGCCGGTCCGCGGCGCCGGTCCGCGGCGCCGGTCCGCGGCGCCGGTCCGCGGCGCCGGTCAGCGGTGCTGCTCGACCACCGCGAGGATCTCGTCGCCGTAGCGCTCGAGCTTCGTGGGGCCGATCCCGCGGCACCTCCCGAGCTGCACGAGCGTGCGCGGCGCGGCGGCCGCGATCTCCGCGAGGTGCGCGTCGTGGAGCACGACGTACGCGGGGACGCGGTCGCGGCGCGCCCGCTCCGCCCTCCAGGCCCGCAGTGCCTCCTGCAGCGGGTCGCCGGCGGGCGGGGCGGCGGCGGCGCCCGCCGCCGGTGCGGGCCGCGCCGGGCGCGCGGGGGACCGGTCACGCGGCGCCGCCGGTCCGGGCGCCGCCGCTGCCTCCATCTCGGCGAGGAAGCGGGAGGGCCGGTCGGCACGCGCCACGACGTGGACGCGCTCGGAGCAACGCGTGATCGCGACGTGGAACACGCGCCGTTCCTCCTCCACGTCCGGCGCGAGGTCGTGCGGCATGAGCCCCTCGTCCGCCCCGAGCACGACCACCCGCGGCCACTCCATGCCCTTGACGCGGTGCACCGTCGCGAGCGCGACCCCCTCGCGCCCCGGCGCGCCGGGACCCGACGCGTGCAGCGTGGTCCGCAGCCACGGCTCGAATGCCCGCGGGTCGGGCTCGAGCACCGAGACGGCGATCAGCGCGGCGAGGTCGTCGGCATGGCTGCCGTCGGGCCGCTTGCCGGACGCGTCGAAGGCCGCGAGCGCCGCGCCGAGCCCGATGTCGTCGCGCAAGGCGCTGAGCACGCTCGCGGTGTCCGCGCCCGCCCGGACGGCGGACCCCAACCGGCCGATCCGGCCGAGGAAGTCCGAGTACCGGGCGGCGGCGCGGTCGTCGAGCCGTTCACCGGCGGCGCGGAGGGCGTCGAGCGTCCAGCGCCGGCGGCGCTGGACGCGCTCGACCAGCCACGGCGGCAGCGACCGGGGCGGGCGCCGGAGCGCGACGGCGAGGTCGGGCCCGGCGAGCGGGGCTCCGTCGGCGATCGCGGCGGCGAGCCGCAGGTACGCGAGCGCGGCGCGCGTCCCCGTGCGGTCGAGCACCGCGGCCGTCACCGCCACCCAGCAGGGCACGCCGGCCCGCACGCAGAGCATCTGCACCGGCAGGAGCGCCGCGTTGACCCGGCTCAGCACCGCGATCGACGCCGGCTCGGCGCCGTCGTCGAGGAGCCCGCGCACGATCCCGAACGCGGTGGTCGCGACCTCGCCGGCGGGGACGCGGCGGACGTCGAGCGCGCCGGGGTCGTCGTCGCGCGCCGCGGCGCGGATCTCCTTCGCGACCCGCCGCCGGTTGTGGGTCAGCAGGTTGCGGGCGGCCGTGACCACCGCGGCGGGACAGCGGTAATTGACGCGCAGGTCGTGCGTCGCCGCGCCCGGGAACCAGTGGTCGTAGCGGATCAGGAAGTCCGGATCGGCACCCGCGTACCCGTAGATCACCTGGTCGTCGTCGCCGACGCCGAACACGTCGTAGGCGGGCGCGGCGACGAGCCGCAGCATCAGCATCTGCGCAGGGGTCAGGTCCTGCAGCTCGTCGACGAGGAGGTGCCGGCACTCACGCCGCAGCTCGGATCGCACGGCCGGTTCGCGCAGCAGCACCTCGACCGCGCCGTAGATCTGCTCGTCGTGGTCGAGCACGCCCTCGCGCCGCAGGCCGTCGCGGTACCGGGCGAACATCCCGGCGAAACCGGGCACGTCGTCGCGACGCGCCTCGACGACCTCCGGCGGCACGAGCCCGAGCCGCACCTCGGCGAGGGCCTCGAGATACGGGCCGTACACGTCGGTGTTCGCGCGGCGCCGAACGGACACGAGTGGTTCGATGCGCGCGCGCACCGCCCGCTCGTCGAGCACCGTCGCCGCCCCGGTCGCGCGGCGCACCACGTCGAATCCGAGCGAGTGCAGCGTGCGGACCTTCGCACGGTGCGCTGCGGGGAGGTCGGCGAGCCGCTGCTGCATCTCCTCCCGGGCGCGCACGTTGTACGCGACCGCGCAGACCGACCGCGAACCCCACCCGCGCGCGGCGACGAGGAGGCGGAACCGCTCGGTGAGCACTCTGGTCTTGCCCGATCCGGCCGGGGCGACGATCCGCGCCGGGCCGGTGTCGTGGTGGACGGCAGCCGCCTGGTCGGGCGCGAGCCCTGCGGGCCGGTCCCCGGCGGCACGGTCGGGGACGAGCGCTCCCTCGTCGAGGCGGGCCCGGTGCACGAGCACGTGCCCGGCGGGGAGCGGGAGCCGGTCGGCACGCGGGCCGCCGTCGCACCAGGCGGCGACGCCGCCCGGGAGCACCACGTCCGCGTCGCCGCCGGCGCGCGCGCCGAGCCGCTGCGCCTCGAGGGCGGCACCCCACACGGTCGGGCCCCGGCGGGCGTCGTAGTTGTTGGACCGCACGAGGAAGTAGAGGCGCTCGCGCGAGAACTCGAAGTCGGCCGGCACGTCGTGCGGTGGACGGTCGTCGCGCTCGGGCGCGCGCAGCTCGTCGGCGTCGACCGCGAGCTCCACCGCGAAGGGACGGCGCGCCGACCAGTGCCGGTGCAGCTCGTCCGCGAGCGGGCGCGGGTCGCGCAGCACCGCGTCGTCGACGGTGACACGCGTCACGCCGGCCCACAGGGGCGGGACGGAACCGCTGCGCCCGACGATGACGCCCCGGCCGAGCGACCGGACGGTCTCGGGATGTCGCACCCGGGAATCATGCCCGCCGCGTGCGCCACCGCCCGTCCCGACCGGTGGGTCCCCCCCTCGGCGGCGCCCGCGGCGCCGGGTGTGGCGTGCGTCGCCTCAAGGCGCTTCGGCGCGGCTGCCGATCTCTCGTGCATGACGGCCCGCAGCGCGGGTGCGCGCGCCGGTGACCTCTGTCACGTCTGCGGTGCCGACGTCACGCAGGGGTGGTGGGACTCGGTCGACTCCGACGAGGCGCGATGCGTCGCGTGCGGGGCCCCGAGCACCGCCACGCTCACCGCCCCGCGCGTCGGGCCGGCCGTCGCGCCGCACGCACCACGCGGGCGGGTCGACCGGCGCATCGCCCGGATCCTCGAGCGCGCCGCGTGGAAGGACGTCGTCGCGTTGCACGACGTACGGGTGCCCGGCACCCAGATGGTGCTGCACGACGTCGCGGTCGCCCGCTCGGGGGTGTACGTCGTCGACGCCCGCTCGGCCCGGGGGCTGGTCGAGGAACGGCTCGCCACCGACGGGCCGCGCCGCGAGCGCCGGCTGCTGGTGGGCGGACGTGACTGCTCCCACTGGGCCGCGCCGACGCTGCGGAAGGCCACGGCGCTGCAGGCGGTGCTCGACCCGCGCACGCCGGTGCGGGGCGTGCTGTGCGTGCTCGACGCCGAGTGGCGCCTCGCGCCACGGCCGATCGTGTGCGGCCAGGTGGTGGTCGTGTGGCCGCGTGCGCTCGCCCGGCTCGTGAGCCGCCCGGGACCGCTCACCCCGGCCGCGGTGCGGCGCACCGCCGAACGCCTCGCGGCGGTGTCGGGGCGCCGCTGAGGCACACGCCCGGGCGGCGGCCACCGGGTGGCGGGGCGCGTGTCCCAGCCGACCGCATCCTGGGCGGATGGACCTCGACGACCCGTCCCTGCGCGACCGGATCGCGGGCACGCTCGTGGGCCTCGCGACCGGCGACGCGCTCGGCGCACCCTACGAGTTCCAGATCCCGGGTCCCGACCGGCCCGAGATGGTCGGCGGCGGTCTCGGGCCCTGGGAGCCGGGCGAGTGGACCGACGACACCCAACAGGCGATCTGCGTGGCGGAGGCGGCCGCCGCCGGGCGCCTCGTGCCCGCGGCGGTCGGCGAACGGCTCCTCGAGTGGTTCCGCGGCCGGCCCAAGGACGTCGGGGTCCACACCCGGCAAGTCCTGAAGCGGGCCCGCAGCGCCGCCGACCTGCCACGGGTCGCCGCCGACCTGTTCGCGCTGCGGCCCGGCAACAGCTCCGGCAACGGGAGCCTCATGCGCACGGCACCGGTCGCGCTCGCCCTGCTCGGCGACGACGACGCGATCGCCGAGGCGGCGCGGGAGGTCTCGGCGCTGACGCACGCCGACCCGCTGTGCGGCGACGCGTGCGTGCTGTGGTGCATCGCGATCGACCGTGCGGTCCGCGAGCAGCGGCTCAACGGCGTCGACGACGGGCTCGTGCTGCTGCCCGGCGCGACCCGCAACCGCTGGTCGGGATGGATCGCGCAGGCGCGGCGCGACCCGCCGGGGCGGTTCGTCCCCAACGGGTACGTCGTGACGGCGTTCCAGACGGCCCTGTCGGCGATCGAGCACACCGCCCGAGGCGCGCGCGGGGGCGCCGGGGAACACGTGCGCCGCGCGCTGGGCGCCGCGGTCGCGGCGGGCCACGACACCGACACGGTCGCCGCGATCGCGGGCGCGCTGCTCGGTGCACGCTGGGGCGCCGCCGCGCTGCCGAGCGAGTGGACCGGGATGCTGCACGGCTGGCCGGGGCTCGACGCCGACGGCCTCGCTCGGCTCGCGTGGCGCGCCGCGGGGATCCGGTGAACGACGGTCGGACGCTCGCGTACGATCTCCGGCCGCGTGAGCGCGAACGGATCAGAAGTGATCGCGCGCGTCCTCCGGCTGGCCTCCTACCTCAAGAGCCGGCGCCACGGACGCGTGACGCTCGAGGACATCTGCAAGGACGTGCCCGGCTACGACGCCCACTTCGACGGGTCCGGCGCGCTCGTGCACGACGCCTCGTGGGAAGCCGTCCGCAAGAAGCTCCGCCGCGACCTGAAGCTGCTCGAGGACGCGTTCGGCATCGAGTGCGACTACGACGAGCCGACCGGGTCGTACGTCGTGCACCCGCCCTTCTTCACCGCGGAGGAGCGGGACGTGCTGGTCGCCGCGGCCGCGCTCGTGCGCGTCGACGGCATCGACGACGAGCAGCTCGCGGCGCTCGGCACCGCCGTCGACGAGCAGGGCCAGCGTGTGATGATGCGGGTGCACCGCCACGTGCTCGCACTGCGCGAGGCGCTCGCGTGCCGGCGACCCGTCACGTTCCGGTACCGCGGCACCGAGCGCGTGTTCGACCCCTGGGCCGTCGGCCTCTGGCGGGACCGCTGGTACACGGTCGGCCGGGTGCACGACGCGGGTGAGCGGCGGGTGTTCCGGCTCGACCGCATCGAGGAGCGCGACGACGGACCGCCGATCGGCGACGCCGGGGACCCGGGGAGCTTCGAGCCGCCCGCGCAGTTCGACGCCCCGGGCGCGCTGCTGCTCGACCCCAACGTGTGGGGGCAGGACCCTGCGGTCGACGCGCGGGTCGCCGTCGACGGCGACTGGGTCCAGGCGTTCCTCACCGAGTTCCGCGGGAGCCGGGTCGAGTCGCGCGACGGGCACGGCGCGGTCGTGACGCTGACCGTGCGGCACTACGAGTCGTTCCGCGACCGGCTGCTCGCGTTCGGCACGCACGCCGTGCTCCTCGCACCGGAGAACCTGGTCGCAGCGCTGCGCGCGTGGCTGGCGTCCGCGGCGGGGACGAACGGCGGGGCGGCGGCACGCTCCGGGGGCGCGTGAGGGTGGCCCGGACGACGGCGGAACGGTTGCGCCTCCTGGCACGGGTGCTCGCCATGGCCGACGAGCGGCAGGCGGTTCGGCTCACCGACGCGGCCGCCGAGGTGGGCATCGACGTCGAGGGGCTGCGGGAGCTCCTCGAGCCCGTGCTGTACCTCGAATGGCGCGACCCGCTCGGAGACCTGCACGGCGAGACGCGCGCGTTCCTCGTCACCGAGGACGACCACCTCGTCGTCACCGACGAGCACTGGCTGCGCGGCCTCGCGTCGAAGCCGCCCGACCCGCCGTCGGCGCTGCGCCTGTTCACCGCGGGCGTCGTCCTGCAGGCGGCAACGAGCCGGCAGCCGTCACCGGCGCTCGACCGCGCCCTCGCGAAGCTCAGCGACGTGCTGCAGGCCGACGTGGTCGTCCACGTCGAACCGCCGCCGTGGACGCAGCTGTGCGAACGGCAGCACCGGCGGCGCCGCACGCTGCGGATCCGCTACCTGTCGGCGGTGCACGGGGAGGTGCGCGAGCACGAGCTCGAGCCGCACCTCGTGGCATCGAAATGGGGGAACTGGTACGTGCTCGGTCGCATCGTCGGCGGCGACGGTGCGATCCGCCCGTTCCGCATCGACCGGATCGTCGAGGCCGAGGCGGGCGAGCGCACGTTCGAGCCGGAGGAGGTCGAGCTCCCCGACTGGTGGGACATGTCCGAGCACGAGAAGACGTTCGTGGCGCGCCTGCCGGCACGCGACCTCGACCGGCTGCCGCAACCGAACCGCTCGATCGTCTCCCGTGAGCTCGACGGCGGCCGCGTCGAGGCGGAGATCACCGTCATCGGGGAGCGCCATCTCGACCACGTCCTCCTGGCGCTCTCCCCCGACTCCGAGGTCGTCTGGCCGCAGGAGTGGCGCGACCGCCGCCGGGCGCTCGCACGCGCGCTGCTGGAGCGCTACGAGGCGACCGAGAACGCGGCCTTCAGCTCGCGGCCCTGAACTGCTCGTACCGCACCTCGAGCAGGTCGGGGCGAGGGCGATGCGCGGGCCGATGCGGGAGCAACAGGCGCTGTCCGTGGAGCTCCTGGATCCCGTGCCGGAGCATCGGCCCGTCGGCCTCCTCGAGCACGTCGGTGCGCACCTCCACGACACAGTCCGGCCGGATCCCGATGATGTTCACGTCGAAGGCGCTGTGGTGGATCTTGCAGAGGGCCAGGCCGTTCGACACGGCGGCGATCCCACGCGGATCCGAATCGGCGACGATGTGGGCGGCGTCCAGGAGCTCCCGGTGGCGGAGACGGCAGATCGTGCACCGAGAGGAATATGCGTCGAGCACTCGCTCCCGGAAGAGCGACTGGTGGAGCCGCCGCCGCGCGAGCTGTGTCGTGTACCGCCGGTGGGCCTCGTCCACGACCGCCGGGGTCAGGTCCGGCCGCAGCACCTGCGGATCGTCGATGGCGACCAGCCACCGGAGCGAACCCGGATCGTCTTCGTGGACGAAAGCCGGCCAGAAGGCCTGGTAGCGCGCGGGCCCGATCCCTCGCAGATAGAGCAGCGGTACCCCCTCCAGGCCCGCGCGGGTGACCGCGAGGTTGTCGTACCGCAGGGGATCGTTGCCCTGGTAGTGGTACTCGATGAAGCCCTCGTCGCTGACGACGTCGCCGTACGGGTCGCGAAAGGACGTCGTGATGACGAGCGCCAGGTCCATCCCGCGCGGCTTCACGATTCCCTGCTGCATGAGCAGGGGGATCCGTCGACCGTCGATCTCGAAACCCGCGCGCAGCTCGGCGCCGGGGATCGCCCCTCCGTAGGTCTCCTGCAGCTGCTCGACCCTCCGGAAGGCCGCGAGCCGGATGCGGCGGTCGGCTTCGCGATCGATCTCGTGCACCGCTCGGATCCTCGCACGGATCGGCCTCCGAACGCAGACGCCCCCGACCTCTGCCGGCGTTCCACCGCCCACCGCCCTCAGCCGCGCGGGCTCCTCCGCCGAACTGGAAGCATCGACCATTGAGCGCGGTCCGCAGGATCCCTAGCCTGCGGCGCCGTGGACAGGTGGTGGGGACCTGCCCTGGTGGCGACGCTCGCGCTCGCCGCCTGCTCGGGCGGCGGCGACGGCGGGGATGCGACCCGAACCGCGGCGACGGGACGCGCCAGCGAGTCTCCCGGTACGGCTCCGGGCGCGACGGTGACGACGACGTTCGCCCCGACCGTGCCCACGACGGCCGCCCCGGCCGCGGCACCGGCGGACCCGGCCGCGGATCCACCGCCGTACTCGTTCGACGGGTCGGTCCCCCCGCCACCGGTGGTCGACCGGGGTGACGACTTCGACGCGGTCTACCGGAGCTTCGAGCGCTACCTGAAGTGGCTCGTCGCGCACCGCCCCGACCCGGAGCTACTCCGGGCGATCGGCTGGAAGGGCGGCGAGTTCCTCACGAGCCGCCAGGAAGGCCTCCGCTGGCTCGCCGACCGCGACCGCCGCTACTACGAGGTCGGCTCACGCGTGGAGCGCGTCGAGGTCGCCGGCCGCTACGAACCGCTCGGTCCGTTCGGGCCGCGCGTCGACCTGCGCGTCCACCACGCAGGCGGGCACGGCTTCCTGGTCGAGCGGGACGGGACGGTCGTCGACGAGGCCGACGTCCCCGACCAGTCGACGTGGCTGGTCTCGCTGCTGTCGTCGCCGGGAGGACCGTGGCGCATCGGCGCCATCTATCCGGTCGGCCCGACGGACACGGTGGTCGAACTGTGACGCGCGCCGGCACGTCCCGCGGCGCGGCGCGCCGCGCCGACGCCTCCCCCGGGAAGGGCAACGGCACCGCGAGGCGCGCCGGCGCGGCCGGCGTCCTCGCGGCACTCGTGCTCGGTGCCACCGGGCCGGGCGCGGCCGCCGGCGAGTCCGGGGTCGACGGCGGCGGCGCGCTCGGGTCGCACGGCGGCACCGTCACGCTCACGGTCGAGATGACGGCCGCCGGCGGCGGCGGGGTCGCCGCCGGGCCCGCGGTGGGCGGGGCGTCGCGTTCGCTCGTGCACTACGAGCTCGAGGCGGCGGACAACGAGAACACGGTGGGCCTCGAGAACCTCTGCCCTCCCCGGCTCGGCACGACCTTCGGGTGGGTCCACGTCCGCCGGGGCCGCGCCCGCGGCAGCGGCGCCGTCGTGTCCGAGGAGATCGTCTGCATCCCCCTCGGCCCCGGCGGCGGCCCGGCTCCCGCCCCGCCGGCTCCCCGGGCGCCGACGATCGACGAGATCTGGCGCCGGGTCGCGCTGCCCGTGCCGCGGCTCGGCACCGACCCGGCGGCGCGCGGCATCACGGGGCTGGAGACGCGCCTGTGGGTCGAGAGCCCGCCGAGCGTGACCGTCGCGGTCGCCCTCGACGGCTGGACCGTCACCGGCACGGCGACCGTCGTCGGCTACCGCGCCGGCACGGGCGACGGCGCGGCGGCGACCGCCGCGGTGCCCGGCACGCCGGGCACGCCAACCGTGCGCCACACCTACGAGACCAAGGGCACCTACGCGCTCACCGCGGCCACGACCTGGGCCGCGCAGGTCACGATCGCGGGCCCGGCCGGCGCACCCCAGCCCGTCGACATCGGTTCCGCCGTCCTCACCCTGACCCGGCCGTACCGGGTCCACGAGGTGGTGACGCGCCTCACGCGCTGAGGGACGTGCCCGGCCCCCGGCACCGGCCCCCGGGCACCCGGCGCACGCCGGTGCGACAATGGGCGGCGATGCCGGCGCGCGACCCGCTCGAACGCATCCGGCGCATCTGCCTGGCGCTGCCCGAGACCACCGAGCGGCCGAGCCACGGTGCGCCCACGTTCTTCGTGCGCGCCAAGAAGACGTTCGTGATGTACCACGACGACCACCACGGCGACGGTCGTCTCGCCATCTGGTGTGCGGCGCCACCCGGCGTGCAGCAGGAGCTCGTCGACGAGGAGCCCGACCGGTTCTTCCGTCCGCCCTACGTCGGGCACCGCGGCTGGCTCGGGGTCCGCCTCGACCGGCGGCCCGACTGGGACGAGATCACCCGCATCGTGCACGAGGCCTACCGCTGCGTCGCGCCGAGGAAGCTCGTCGCCGAGCTCGACGGTGCGACCGGGACCTAGCGTGCCGTCCGTGCACCACCTCACGGTCGACGACGGCGTCCACATCGCGTACTCGACACACGGGGAGGGCGAGCCACCGCTCGTGCTCGTGCACGGGTACACGGGCAGCTCGCTCGACTGGACCGACGTGGTCGACGCGCTGGCGTCGCGGCGCACGGTCGTCACCTACGACCACCGCGGCCACGGCCACAGCACGAACACCGGCGACGAGCGGTCGTACTCGCTCGAACGCCTCACCGCCGATCTCGAGGCGCTCGTCGACCACCTCGGCCTCGCCCGCTTCCACCTCCTCGGCCACTCGATGGGCGGCATCTGCGCGATGCGCTACGCCGTCGCGCACCCCGACCGGCTGTGCTCGCTCGTCCTGATGGACACCGCCGGGTCGCGCCTGCCGCAGGCCACCGACTTCTTCGAGGCCGGCTTCTCGATCGTGCGCTCCGGCGGGATGGCCGCGCTCCTCGCCACCACCGAACCGTTCCTCGCCGCGGCGCCCCGCGGCGACGTGATCCGCGAGCGCGTCCGCACCAAGTACGGGCAGATGGACCCCGCCGCGTTCCTCGCGCTCGGGCGGGCCCTCATGGGATACGAGGGGATGCTCGACCGGCTCGCCGCGCTCACGGCACCCACCACCGTGATCGTCGGCGAGCACGACCTGGGGTTGCGGCCCGCCGCCGACGAGCTCGCGGCCACGGTCCCGGGCGCGCACCTCGAGGTCGTCGCCGGGGCCGGCCACTCGCCCCAGGAGGAGCAGACCGCGGCGTGGCTCGCCGCCGTCGAGCGTCACCTCGCACGCGTCGGCTGATCCGAAGGGGGCGCTCCGGGCGCCGCGACGCGCGAGAATCCCGCGCCGCCGTGCAGCGAGTCGCCACGACCGTCGTCGCCGTCGTCGGAGCCGCCCGAGCGCCACGCGCCTGCGTCGAGCGGCTCGCGGGCGCGGCCAACGTCCGCACCGTGCTCCCCGACCCCGACGCGCCACCCCTCGACCGCGCGGTCGACGCGTGGTCCGCGGCGGCCGGCGCGCACGTCCCCTACCTCGTGCACGACGCCGACCCGCTCGAGGCCGTCGCGGACGCCTGGGTGCGCCGCTTCGACGGCGCGGGCCCCGTCGGCGAGCTCGAGGTGGCGGTCGCCGAGACGCTCACGCGCTGGCGCACCGGCTCGTTCGAGCTGCCCGACTACTACGTCGTCGTCGACCCCGACGCGCTCGGCCCGACGCGCCGCCACTGGTACCTCGGGCTGCTGCACGGACGGGCGCCGGGGCGCGTCGTGCCGGTGGTGCGGCCCGGCGACCTGCCCCGCGAGCTGCGGCGCCTGGCACCCGCCCGCTGGTGGCCGCCGCTCGACCGCCTGCTCGACGGCATCGACCGGGTCGTGCCCGACCGGGTCGGCATCGCGGCCGGCGCCTGACCGGCACCCGCCGCCGGGGCGGACGGCCACCGGCGCGCGACGGTCGCGCGAACCCCGGTGGGCGATGTCCGCACGGGCACGGCCGCGGCTACCGTGCGCTCGGGCGGGCGGACGCCATGCGCACCCTGATCGCCGAGGACGAGGCCGACCCGGCCGTCACGGTCGCCACCCGACCGCGGCGGCACGCCGGCGCGGACGTCCCGTTCCCGCCGGAGGCACCGTGACGAACAGCGAATCGCCGCCCCGGGCGCTGCGCCGCCGGACGTGGCGCGACCTCCCCCCGTCGCCGCCGACCGCCGAACACCCGGTGCCGCCGGCGGCGCCCGCCCCCGGCGGCGCCGACCACGTCGTGCTGACACAGCCCCCGGGCCCGGGCCCCGGCCCGCACGCGGCGCCCGATCCCGCACCGGGCCGCCGGACGCGCCGGCGCGCGGTCGCCGTGTCGGCCGCGATCGCGGTCGCGGCGGCAGCCGCGGGCGCCTTCGCGCTGACGCGCGACGACGCCGGCACGGGCACGCGCGACCGCGACGGCCGCGAACCCGTGCAGGACGTCGCGAGCGCGCTCGCGCCGAGCGTCGTGCACCTCCAGTCGACCCGCGGGGTCGGCGCGGGTGTCGTGGTCGACGACGGCCTCGTGCTGACCGCGGCCCACGTCGTGCACGGCATCACGGATGTCACCGTGAAGGGCCTCGACGGCGAGGAGCACGACGGCCGCGTCGTCGGGCGGGCGACCGAACAGGACCTCGCGGTCCTCGCCGTCGAGGGTGCCGAGGCGCTGCGGCCCGCGCCGCTCGCGACGACGCCGGTCGAGGTCGGCCAGCAGGTCGTCGCGATCGGCAGCCCGTTCGGCCTGGCGCAGTCGGTGAGTGCCGGGGTCGTCAGCGCCGTGGGCCGGGAGCTCGACACCCCGTACGGCACGCTGACCGGCCTGATCCAGACCGACACCGCGATCAACCCCGGCAACTCCGGCGGGCCGCTCGCCGATCTCGACGGCGAGGTCGCCGGCATCGCCACCGCGATCGCCACCTCGTCGGGCGCGAACGACGGCGTCGGCTTCGCCGTGCCGATCGCGAACGCGGCGGCGTTGCTCGACGAGGTACGGGCGGCCGGCGGGGTCGACGCGCCGACCGTACCGCCCGACGGCGGGTCGGACGCGGGAGTGCTCGACGACCTCCTCGGCGGCTCGGGCGACCCCCTCGAGGGGCTCGACGAGCTGCTCGGCGACGAGCTCGAACGCCTGCTCGACGAGAACCTCGACGAGCTGCTGCGTGACCTCGCACCCGACGCGCCGCTGTTCGTCGTGCCCGACGAACCCGGCGGCGGGACGTCGAGCGCGGAGGGGATCGTCCGCATCGACGCCCCGCCCGGCCACACGGTCACGGCCACGCGGGTGACGTCGCGCGCCGACGGCAACCGCGAGATCCAGGAACAGCAGACCGTGGTCGACGGTCCCGACGGCACCTCCCTGCTGATCGCCCAACGGGGCGACGGCGTGGCGGAACGCTTCGCGTCGATGGAGGGGCAGCGGGTGCGGCTCGCGGGCCGCGACACGCGCCTCGTCGACGACGGCGCGACCGACCGCTACGCGTGGATGGACGGCGACGTGCTCGTCGTGCTGGTCGTCCCCGACGCCGTCGCCGCCGGTGACGTCGAGGCGCTCGCGTCGAACACCCGGGCGGTCGGATGACCCTCTCGGTCCCGCAGGCCGCGGCGCGCATGGAGGGGGTGCTC
Source organism: Acidimicrobiia bacterium (assembly GCA_026002935.1). Classification (GTDB taxonomy): domain Bacteria; phylum Actinomycetota; class Acidimicrobiia; order IMCC26256; family PALSA-610; genus BPGH01. The sequence continues at coordinate 1,081,529 of BPGH01000001.1, read as the reverse complement.
GCCGAGCTGCGCCGCGTCGTTGTCGGCCAGCAGCGGGTGCTCGAACGCGTGTTGGTCGCGCTGCTCGCCGACGGCCACTGCCTGCTCGAAGGCGTGCCCGGTATCGGCAAGACGCTCACGGTCTCGACGCTGGCGCGCACGCTCGGCGGGACCTTCGCCCGCATCCAGTTCACGCCCGACCTCGTCCCCTCCGACCTCGTCGGCACGCGGGTGTACCGGCCGTCGTCGGAACGCTTCGACGTCGAGCTCGGGCCCGTGTTCGCCAACTTCGTGCTCGCCGACGAGATCAACCGCGCGCCGGCGAAGGTGCAGTCCGCGCTGCTCGAGGTGATGGGTGAACGCCAGGTGTCGATCGGTGGCGTCACGCACCGGGTTCCGGAGCCGTTCCTCGTGCTCGCGACGCAGAACCCGATCGAGTCCGAGGGCGTGTACCCGCTCCCGGAGGCACAACGGGACCGGTTCCTCATGCGGATCCCCGTCGACTACCCGACCGACGACGAGGAGCACGAGATCGTGCGGCGCGCGGCGCTCCCGACGGCGCCGCCCGCGGAGCTGCTGGGACCCGACGACGTGGCCGACCTGCAGCGCGTCGCCCGCTCGATCTACGTCGACCCGGTCGTCGCCGACTACGCCGTGCGCCTCGTGATCGCGACGCGCCGTCCCGGCGACGCCGGGCTCGGTCAGCTCGCGGGCCTGCTCGCGTACGGTGCCAGCCCTCGCGCGTCGCTCGGCCTGGTCGCCGCGGCGCGAGCGATCGCGCTGCTGCGCGGCCGTGCGTACGCGCTCCCCCAGGACGTGTACGACGTCGCGTACGACGTGCTCAACCACCGGCTCGTGCTGTCGTTCGACGCGCTGGCCGACGGGGTGGGCGTCGACGACGTGCTGGTCGAGGTGCTGAGCGAGATCGAGGCGCCGTCCGTCGTGCCGTCGGAGCTCGAGACGCGCGCCGGATCGGCGGCATGACCGGACCGGCGGGCGCGCCGCCGCGCCGCCCTGCGGCGCGCGCCCACGCCGACCCGGCGCTGCGCCGCCTGGAGCTCACGGTGCTGCGCCGCCTCGACGGCCTGCTCCAGGGAGACCACGCGGGCATCGTGCCCGGGCCGGGTACGGATCTGGGCGACGCCCGGCCGTACGCGCCCGGCGACGACGTGCGGCGCATCGACTGGGCGCTCACCGCGCGGACCAACGACCCGCACGTGCGCGACGCGATCGCGGACCGCGAGCTCGAGCTCGTGGTGGTGCTCGACACGTCGGGCAGCCTCGCGTTCGGGACCGGCACCGTCGACAAGCGGACGCTCGCCCGCGACGTCGCCGGCGCGTTCGTGCTCCTCGCGGCCCGCGGCGGCAACCGGGTCGGCGCCCTGCTGTCGGGGGAGCCCCCGCGGTGGCTGCGGCCCGCGGGCGGGACGGCCCACGCGGCGGCGCTGCTGAGTGCGATGGCCCGCGCGCCGGTGGCCGGCGGTGACTTCGCGGCCGCGCTGCGACGCGTCCGCCGGCTCGCCCGGCGGCGGGGCATGGTCGTGGCCGTCTCCGACTTCCTCGGGGCGCCGGGCTGGCAGCGGGAGCTGCGCGCCCTCGCCGCGCGCCACGACGTGATCGCGGTCGAGGTGGTCGACCGCCGCGAGCTCACGCTCCCCGACGTCGGGTACCTCACGCTCGTCGACGCCGAGTCGGGGGTCCGACGCGTCGTCGACACGCGTGACGGGGTCGTGCGGGCGCGCTTCGCCGAGCGCCAGCGGCGGTTCCGGGCCGGCGTCGCCCGCGACGTCACCCGGGCGGGCGCCGACCACCTGCGCGTGCACACCGACGACGACTGGGTGGTGGCGGTCGCGAGGTTCGCCGCGCGCCGCCGGCTGCGCCGGACCGCCGCGGAGGCACGGTGATCCCCGACGTCGAGTTCCTCGCACCCGAGCGGCTGTGGCTGCTCGCCGCACCCGCGGCCGTCGCCGTCTGGTACCTGGTGCAGCAGGCACGCCGACGCGCGTACGTGCTGCGGTTCTCCGACGTCACGCTCTTCGACGGGATCGCGCCCGACCGTCCCGGATGGCGCCGCCACCTGCCGGCGGCGGTCGCGGGCGCGGCACTCGTGACGACCGTGCTCGCGTTCGCCCGCCCGGCGGTCGCCGAGCTGCGGACCGTGCGCGACGGCGTCGTGGTGCTCGCGATCGACACGTCGCTGTCGATGGAGGCGACCGACGTGGCGCCGTCACGCATCGAGGCGGCGCGTGCGGCCGCGGCCGCGTTCCTCGACGAGGTGCCCGAGAGGGGTACGGGTCGGGCTGGTGGCGTTCGACGCGGACGCGCGCGTCGTCGTCGCCCCGGTGGCGGACGTCGGCACGGTGCGGGCCGCGCTGACGGGCGTGCCGCTCGGCGAGGGGACCGCGATCGGCGACGCGATCGCGACGAGCGTCGCCGCCGTGGTCGGCGCGTCGCCCGCGGCGGACGCGCCGGCCGGTGCCCGACGCGACGGGGTGGCCGGCGACGCGGACGGTGACGGTGGCGACGGTGACGGCGGGCGGCCCGGCACCGCGGTCGTGTTGCTCTCGGACGGCGAGACGACGGTCGGCCGCCCCGACGCCGTCGGCGCGGCGGCCGCCGCCGACGCGGGGATCCCGGTGCACACGGTCGCGTTCGGCACCGACACGGGCACGATCGCGCTGGACACGGGCGAGGTCGTGCCGGTCCCGGTGAACCGTGACGCACTGGCGGCGGTCGCGCGCGCCACCGGTGGGGAGGCGTTCTCCGCCGAGACCGCCACCGAGCTCGTGTCCGTGTACGAGGACCTCGGCCGGCGCCTCACGAAGGAGGAGGCGCCGCGCGACGTCGCCGACCGGTTCGCGGGCGCGGCCGTGGTGCTCGGCGTCGTCGCCGCCGCCGGTTCGCTGCGCTGGTTCGGCCGCCTCCCGTAGCGGGACGGGGCAACCCGTCTCCCACTCTTGACTGAATGAATCATTCAGTTATCATGGCGGCGTGCCCCGGACTCGCCCGGCGGACCGGCTCGACGAGCTGCTCGACGCCGCGCTCCACGTCTTCCTCGCCCTCGGCTACCGCCGGGCCCGCATGAGCGACGTCGCCGCCGCGGCCGGCGTCTCGCCCGGCCTGCTCTACACCTACGCGGCGGGGAAGGAGGCGCTGTTCTCCCTCGTCGTGCGGCGCGAGCTCGGCGAGGCCGTCGACGCGATCGCGCTCCCGGTCCCGAACCCCGAGCCCGGCGACCTCGAGCGGCTCGTCGTCCGGGGGGTACGGGGGATCGCCCGCAACCCCGTGCTCGAGGCGGCCGAGGCGGTCGACGATCCCGCCGACGCCGCGGCGGAGCTCGCGACGGTGGTCGGCGAGATCTACGACTCGATGCACCGCTACCGGCGATTCATCCGCGTCGTCGAACGGTCGGCGGTCGAGTGGCCGGAGCTCGCCGAGCACTTCTACGAGCGCGGGCGCCGGCCGCTCGTCCGCCGGCTCGCGCGCTTCATCGCGCGTCGCTGCGCCTCCGGGCACTACCGCCCGGTGCCCGATCCGGAGGTCGCGGCGCGGTACGTCGTCGAGATCGTCGCGTGGTTCGCCAACCACCGATACGGAGACCACGACGGCGCGCGCATCGACGACGCGATCGCGCGCGAGACCGTCGTGCAGCTCGTCACGCGCGGATTCGTCGGATGACGACCGCTTCTCTCGTCGCGGCCGCGACCACGACGCTGCATCTCCTCGTCGCGAACCGCTACGGAGTACCACCGCGACGAGTTCTACTACCTCGCGTGCGGACGCCGACTGGCGTGGGGCTACGTCGACCATCCACCTGTGACACCGTTGCTCTATCGGTTCTCCGAGCTCGCGTTCGGTACGTCGCAGTTCCAGCTGCGGATCGTGCCGGCACTTCTTCACGGGACATCGGTGCTCCTCGTCGCACTGCTCGCACGCGAGATGGGCGGTGGCTCACGCGCACAGGCGATCGCCGCGATCGGCACCGCCGTCGCGCCGCTCTTCCTCACCACCGGGCACTTTCTCGGGACGGTGACGGTCGAACTGGTCGCGGGCGCCGGAATCGCGTTGCTGGTGGTACGGCTGATCAACGGGGCGGACCCGCGCTGGTGGGTCGCCGTCGGCGTCGCGTGCGGCGTCGCTCTGCTGAACAAGTGGACGATCGCGCCCTTCGTCGTGGCGCTCGCGGGCGCTCTGCTCGCCGGGCACGGAGCGCGGCATCCTCTTCACCCGCTGGACGGTGGTCGGTGTTGCCGTCACCGCGGCACTGGTGCTGCCGAACGTCGTGTGGCAGGCGCGTCACGGCTGGCCGCAGCTCGAATTCGCGGCGACACTCCGGGACTACGGGGAGGCGGCGACCGCGCTCCCCGCGCAGTTCGTGATGCTGAGCGGTGCATCCGTGCTGCTCGCGCTCCCTGGGTTGTCGTGGCTGATGCGGGATCCGGCCGGCCGGCCGTACCGCGCGTTCGCGGTCGCGTTCGTCGTCGTGCTCGTGACCGTCGTCGCCGCCGGCGGCAAGCCCTACTACACGGCGGCGGCCGTGCCTGCGTTGCTCGCGGCGGGTGCCGTCGCACAGCAGCGGTGGGCGGGCTGGACGCTGCCCGCTCTGCTCCTCGCATCCGGCATCGCGACCGCGCCGTTCTCGATCCCCCTGCTGCCCCTCTCGACCGCGAACGCGGTGCGCGCCGTCAATCCGGAGATCGGCGAGATGATCGGCTGGTCCGATCTCGTCGACGTCGTCGCCCGCGTCCACGCCGAGCACCCCCAGGCCGAGATCCTCACCGCCAACTACGGCGAAGCCGGTGCGATCGAACTGCTCGGTGTGCCGAGAGGGCTCCCCCAGCCGATGAGCGGCCACAACAGCTATTGGTACTGGGCGCAGCCACGCGGGCGGCCCGCCGAGACGATCGCGGTGGGGCTCCCACGGGACCTCCTCGAGACGATGTTCGCCGACGTGCGCGAGGTGTCCGTGTTCGAGACGCCCGGTGGGGTCCTCAACGAGGAGCACGGAGTGCTCATCTCCTGTGCCGTGACCCGAAGGACGACTGGGCCGTGCTCTGGCCGTCCGTGCGGCACGTCTGAACCGGGACCGACGTGCCGTCAATGCGCCGGGCCGAGGGCGTTGCGCCGCGCGATCGCCTCGCCCGTCGCCGCGAGCGCGGCGCGCAACGACAACGGCTCGAGCACCTCGATCTCGGCGCCGAGCGCGACGAGCTGCGACGCCGCGACCTCTTCCGACTCGACCGCGAGCGTGAGCTCGCGCCAGCCGTCGACGTCGGGCTCGCCCGCCGCGGCGATCGCCTCGCGCGCGGCCGCGTCGTCGACGAAGTGCGGCAGCAGGCGCACGCCGAGCCGGCTGCACCGGATGCGCACGGTCGCGCGCAACAGGGAGCGGTCGAACTCGTTCGACAGCTCCGTCCACGTCGCCGCGAGGTCGAAGCCGGCCGGCCGCTCGAAGCGTTCGTCGCGCACCGCTGCCCCGACCACCCGGCTCACACGGTACGTGCGCAGGTCGCCCCGATGCCGTGCGACGAGGTACCACGTGCCCGCCTTGCACACGAGCCCGAGCGGGTCGACGCGCCGCGTCACCTCGCGGTCGGACCGCCGGTAGCGGATGTCGACGCGCCGGTCGCTCCAGCACGCGTCGGCGAGCGGCGCGAGGTGCTCGGGCGGGCCGTCCCGGTGGAACCAGCCCGGCGCGTCGAGGTGGAAGCGCTCCCGGATCCGGCCGGCGCGCGCCCGCAGCTCGGGCGGGAGCGTCGCGAGCACCTTCACCTGCGCGGCGGCGAGCGTCGTGGCGAGGCCGAGCTCCGCGGCCGCGCCCGGCGCACCGGAGAGGAACAGCACGCCGGCTTCGTCGGCCGTGAGCCCGTCGAGGTTCGTGCGCCAGCCCTCGAGCAGGCGGATGCCGCCGCGCGGGCCGGGCTCGGTCCACAGCGGGACGCCCGCGGCCTGGAGCGCGGCGACGTCCCGGTAGATGGTGCGCACCGAGACCTCGAGGAGCCCTGCCAGCTCCGCCGCGGTCGCCTCCCGCCGCTGCTGGAGGTGGAGCAGGAGGGCGACGAGCCGGCTCGCACGCACGCCGCGACGTAGCCGCGATCCCTGACACTCGGTGTCAGGGTTCGTGCGGGCAGGATCGTCGGCATGGCGAACTGGAACGAGGTGACGGAGGCGGCGCCGGACGTCGCGGCGCTGGCACGCGAGCGGATCGAGGCGACCGGGCTCGGGTTCCTGGCGACGTTGCGGCGCGACGGGTTCCCGCGCGTGAGCGGCATCGAGCCGTTCTTCATCGAGGGCGAGCTGTGGCTCGGGATGATGAAGGGTTCGCTGAAGTCACGCGACCTGCAGCGCGACGGGCGGTGCTGCCTGCACAACGCGAGCACCGACAAGGAGGTGACCGACGGCGACGTCAAGGTCACGGGGATCGGCGTCCTCGTCGACGACATCGAGGCGAAGGAGGCGCTGCGGCAGGCGGTGAAGGCGTCGTCCGGCCACGACGTCGGCACCGACTACGACCTCTTCCGGCTCGACGTGAAGGAGATCGCGACGATCCGGCCCGGTGGCGACCACCTCGTCATCGACACCTGGCGGGAGGGCGAGAGCCCCGAGCGCGGCTGCGACGGTGACCGGGACACGCCCGCCGGAGCGATCAGGGCGCGAACCGCGGTTCCCCCGGCGGTCGGCGGCGCGAGAGCAGCGAACGCATCCGCTCCACGCGCGCGTCGTCGGTCCCGAGCAGCTCGACGAGCCAGCCGAGCACCTCGTGGACGTCGATCGCGCCGGCTTCCGACATCGCCTCGATGTCGGCCCAGTCGCGCGTCCGATCGAAGAACGCCTTGAACACCGCCAGATCCTCGCCGCGCAGGACCGGCATCTCGACGCCGGCGAACGGAACGACCTCCGTACGCGCCTGCGCAGCCTCGTGGAAGCGGTGGGTCGAGAAGAAGCAGTCGATGGGCGTGTCGTCCCAGAAGACGCGCACCTGGCCCACGCGCTCCGCCTCCGACACGTGCTCCTCGTTCCAGGTGACCGCGCGCGGGAGCGCCGAGAGCGCCGATCGGGCGTCGTCGACCGGGACGAAGAGGTTGAGGTCGATGTCGCGCGTCGCGCGCGGCTCCTCGACGTGGAATGCGAGCGCGAGCGCGCCGCCGAACGCGTGCGGCACACCCGCCGCGCGCAGCGCCCGTTCGATCGCGACGATCTTCTCGACGAGCGAGGTCACCGGTCGTCACGCGGGAAGGGCGGGAAGGACGGCCGTCGTGCCGCCCGCCGCTTCGGGAGGCGGTCGGCGAGATCGAGCACCTCCGCCAGGCGGCGTGCCGCCGTGGGCCGATCCGGCGTGCTCACCGGGACCGCCACCAGCTCCGCCCGCAACCCGAGGGCGCGCAGCAGGCGGTCGAGCGTCCCGAACGACGGGTCCCGCCGGCCCGACTCGTACGCGACGATCGCGGCCGGCGAGGTGCGGGCGCGCCGGGCGAGCTCCCGCTTGGAGATCCCGGCCCGCTCCCGGGCCGTCCGCAGCACCGTCGCCGGACTCATGCGACGATGTTATCTGATCCGATAACGCCACTGCGCGTCCCAGGGGAGGCGCACGGTCGGACGGGATCACACCGAGAAGATCGTGCAGCGGAGGTCGGTCATGTCGGCGAGCTGCGCGAGCCCGCCGACGCGGCCCCAGCCGGTCCGGGTGCCCGCGGCCCCGCCGAACGGCTGGGCGCTCTCGAAGTAGTCGGTCGAGTCGTTCACCACGACCGACCCGACGCGCAGCGACTCCGCCAGCCGGAAGGCCGACGACAGCGAGGACGTGAACACGGCGGCCTGCAGGCCGAGCGGGTCCGCGTTCGCGATGCGCAGGATCTCGTCCTCGCCGTCCGCGGCCAGCACCGGCACGACCGGCCCGAACGATTCCTCGCGCGCCACGAGCATGTCCTCGGTGACGCCCTCGAGCACCGTGAACTCGTAGTACAGGGGGGTGGGGAACCCGGACGCACGGCCACCCCCGCGGCGCACCGTCGCGCCGCGTGCGACCGCGTCGGCGACGTGCCGGTCCATCTTCGCCGCGGTCGGCTCGTTGTTGAGCGGCCCGAGCGTCGTGGCCGGGTCGAACGGGTCGCCCAGCACCGCGGCCGAGCCCGCGTCGTCGAGGGCGTCCAGGAAGTCGCCGCGCACCGACGCGTCCACGATCACGCGCTCGGTGGCGCAGCACACCTGCCCGGCGTTCCAGTAGGCGCCGTAGGCGGCGGCCTCCGCCGCGGCGGCGAGGTCCGCGTCGGCGAGCACGATCACCGGACCGTTGCCCGACGCCTCGATGATCGTGCGCTTGAGGCCCGCCGCGCGCACGACGCGCTCGGCGGTCGCGGACGAGCCGACGAACCCGATCGCGTCGATCCCGGGATGGGTCACGAGCGCCTCCCCGACGTCGCCCGCGGCGGGGAGGATCGACACGAGCCCCTCGGGCACCCCCGCCTCGGTGAGCAGCGACCCGAGCGCGAGGCACGTGAACGGCGTGTGCGCGGGCGGCTTGCAGACGATGGCGTTGCCGGTCGCGAGCGCCGGCGCGAGGAACTCGGCCATGATCATGAGCGGGAAGTTCCAGGGGGTGATCGCCGCCCACACGCCGACCGGCTGCCGGTAGGTGATCATCCGCTTGTCGCGCTCGGCGCTCGGGATCACCGACCCGTACAGGCGCTTCGCGTCCTCGGCGGACACCGCGAACAGCTCGGCGGTGTCGGCGACGTCGCCGCGGGCCTCGGCCTCGAGGGGCTTGCCCTGCTCGAGCGTCGTCAGCCGGGCCAGCTCGTCCGCGTGCTCCTCGACGAGCGCGGCGACCCGGTGGCACAGCTCGGCGCGCTCGTACACCGACCAGTGCCGGTAGTCGTCGAACGCCCGGCGGGCGGCGCGCACCGCGTCGTCGACGTCGGTCGCCGACGGGACGGGCACGTCGCCGAGGTGCTCACCCGTCACCGGCGAGGTCACCGGTACCGACGCGCCCGAGGTCGCCTCGCGGTAACGCCCTGCGACGAACAGCCGGGTCTCGATCTCGACCATGGCCCGACCGTATCGCCGGCGCGCCCGGGGCGCGGGCCGCCCGGCCGGGGTGCACCGGGCGGGGGCCCCGCCGGCTTGGCAAGCTGTCGCGGTGGTGCGATCGTCGCGCTTCGTCGGTCGCGAGGCCGAGCGGGCCCGGCTCGCCGCGCTGGCGTGCGAGCCGGGTGCGCTCGTGACCGTGACCGGACCCGGCGGCGTCGGCAAGACGCGGTTGGTGGCCGAGACGATCGCGTCGCTCGGCACCGAGGCCGTCGTCGCCGAGCTCGATCCGCTCCCCGCCGGCGCCGGGCCCGAGGCACTCGCGGGACGGCTCGGGTTCGGCGGCGCCGACGCCGCCGGCGCCGCGCTCGCCGGGCGCGACGTGCTCGTCGTGCTCGACAACTGCGAGCACGTGCTCGGGGCGGTGCGGGAACTGGTCACCCGGATCCGCCACGCCGCCGGTCCCCGGGTCGTCGCGACGAGCCGGGAGCCGCTCGGCCTCGACGGCGAGGTCGTCGTCCCGCTCGGCCCGCTGGCCGTGGCCGACCCGGGATCGACCACGGTGGAGGACTCCCCCGCCGTGCAGCTCTTCCTCGACCGGGCCGCGGCCGCCGGCGCCGGATGGGACCGTTCCCCCCGCACCCTGGACACCGTCGCGCGGCTGTGCCGCGAGCTCGACGGGATCCCACTGGCGATCGAGCTCGCGGCCGCCCGCGCCCGCGCGCTGTCGCCGGCGGACCTGCTCGCGAACACCGAGCACCGGCTCGCGCTGTTGCGCCGGCCGGCAAGAGGCGGCCCGGGGGACCGGCACGAGAGCTGGCGCGCGGCGGTCGACGTCTCGTACGAGCTGCTCGACGCCGACGAGCGCGCCGTGTTCGAACGGTGCTCGATGTTCGCCGGTCCGTTCGACGTCGATCTCGCGCACGCGGTGGCCGCCCCGGCCGGACACGACCGCCTGCACACGATCGACCTCGTCGCCCGGCTCGTCGACCGGTCGCTGATCGTCGCGGACACGACCGACGGACCCACCCGCTACCGGATGCTGACGCTCGTCCGCGAGTACGCGCGGGAGTCGCTCGAGCGTCACGGCGGCCGCGCCGACGCGGAACATCGCTTCGTCGACGCGATGGCCCGGTTCGCCGACGACGTCATCGAACGCGGCAGTCACGAGTGGTCCGGCGACCTCCTGACGACGATCGAGTCGCAGTTCGAGAACCTCGTCGCCGCGATCGACCTCGCGATCGGGCGCGACGACGGACCCGAGCGCGCCTTCCGCCTCGTCCTCCCGCTGTACCCGATGGTCCACGCCAGCCGCCCGCTCGAGGTGCTGTCGACCGGGACGCGGGTGCTGTCGCGCTGGCCCGACCGGAGCGCTCCCTGGCGCGCCGAGGTCCATGCGGTGCTCGCGAACGCGGCGATCGTCACCGCCGACACCGGCCGCGCCCGCGAGCTCGCGGACCGGGCGTTGACCGACCCGGGGGCGACCCCCGTCGGGCACGTCCTCGCGTCGCGCGCCCTGGGATTCGCCGACCGCCTCGACGGCGCCTACGAGGACGCCCGCCGCCACTTCGCGCGCGGGAGGGAGGTCGCCGCCGGGCTCGGGCTCACCCCGTTCGCGCGGGAGCTGGCCGGGTACGAGGACGGGGCGCTCGACCTCGCGGGCGACACGGACGGCGCGGTCGCCCTGCTCGGCCCCGAGATCGCCGCCGCGGTCGCCGGCGAGGACCTCGTCAACGAGGCCTGGCTCCGGCTCGTCCGCGCGACCGCGCACCTGCGGGTCGGCGATGCCGCCGCCGCCCGCCGCGACGTCGAGCGCGCGGCGGCCGCGGCCGACGCGCTCCGCTACGCCTGGTGGGGCGGCGCGCTCCGGCGCACGCACGCCGCGCTCGTGGCCGTCGAGGCCGGATGGGACGCGTCACGCCCGCACTGGTGGGACGCCGTCGAGTACGCCGTCGCGCTCGGTTCGGTCGGCGGCGTCGCGCTCTCGTTGCGCGCGGCTGCGGCGTGCGCGCAGCGGGACGGGCGGCCCGAGGTGGCCCGGGCACTGGAGGCCGCGACGCCGCGGTCCTCGGAGACGACCGTGCTGCAGGACCTCTTCGCGCACGACCCCGGCGGGCCGGGCGCACGCGTCGACGCACCGGCAGGCCCGGCCGACCTCGCCACGGCGCTCGCGCGCGCCCGCGCGGTCCTCCTCGCCCCGGGACCGGAGCCGTCGCACCGGCCCGCGCCCGCCGCGCCCGCCGCGCCCGCGGCCGCCGAGATGGTGCACGACGGCGACGGCTGGACGATCACCTACGCGGGCGAGACCGTGCGCGCCCCCGCCTCAAGGGGATCGCCGACATCGCGGTGCTCGTCACCCGCGCCGGCGAGGAGGTGCACTGCCTCGACCTCGTGGGCGGCGTCGTGCTCGATGCCGGGGTCGGGCCCGCGCTCGACGAGCGGGCACGCCGCGAGTACCGCGCGCGCATCGCCGAACTGCGCGCCGAGGTGGACGACGCGCGCGAGGCCAACGATCCGGTACGGGCGGAGCGCGCCGAGGCGGAGCTCGACGCGCTCGTCACCCGCCTGTCGGAGGCGTTCGGCATCGGCGGCCGCGCCCGCCCGCGCGGCGCGGCCGCCGAGCGGGCGCGGTCCGCGGTGACCTACCGGGTGCGCGCCGCGCAACGTCGGCTCGGGCAGCTCCACCCGCGTCTCGGGCGGCACCTGGAGGCGGCGGTCCGTACCGGCACGTGGTGCTCCTACCGGCCGGAGGCCGACGTCGCCTGGCGGGTGGTCCTGCCCGCCGAGCGCCGTTGACCGCGGCGCCCGGACGGGCCCGTCACGGGCGCAGCCGGTAGACCCGGAAGAACCCGGCGTCGACCGGCAGCACCTCGACCGACGAGTAGCCGGCGGCCGCCGCCAGCTCGCGCACGGTCGACTCCCGGATCACCGTCCCGATGGCGGCCGACGGCTGCTCCGCCATCGAGGCCGGCAGGCAGTGCAGGATGCTCCAGCCGTACATCATCCGCTCGACCTCGTCGCCCGGCGCACCGAAGGTGTCGGCGACCGCCTCGTCGGCGACGATCACCGAACCCTCGGGCGCGAGCGCGCGGCGGGCGGCCGCGAGCACCGCCGCCGGCTGCGCCATGTCGTGCAGCGCTTCGAGCACGGTGATCACGTCGAAGGGGCCGTGGCCGGCGAGCTCGGCGGCGTCGGCCGCCTCGAAGCGCACGTGCACGCCGTGCGCGGCGGCGAGGGCACGGGCGTCATCGATCGAGGCCACGTCCGAGTCCACACCCCAGACCTCCGCGCCGGGGAACGCGCGTGCCAGCGCGAGCGCGGACCAGCCCTGCCCGCAGCCGAGGTCGGCCACCTTCCCGCCGGCGCGGAGCGCTGCGACGACGTCGGGCGCCGCGGCGAGCCACTCGTCGACCAGCGCGCTGGTGAACGCCGGGCGGTTGATCGCACCCTGCCCCTCGCGCATGTCCTGGCCGTACCGGGCGAACGGCACGCCGCCCCCGGTGCGGTAGGCGTCGACGACGTCGTCGAGCACCCGGGCGATTCCCGCGACCATCCGGGCGAACGGGCGGAGGTGCGCGCCGTCGTCCGGGTCGGCGAGCACCCCGACGTGGGCCTCGGGCAGCCGGTACCGGCGGGCGTCGGGACCGGCCGCCGCGTCGTCGACGGCGAGGACACCGGCGACCGCCTGCTGCTCCAGCCACTCCCGCGCGTAGCGCGGGTGGATCCCGACCTCGGCGGCCAGCTCGGGCGGCGTGAGGCCGCCGGGCGCAGGGCGCAGCGCCTCGTAGCACCCGAGGCGGTCGCCGAGGTACACCCCGAACAGCTCCAGGGCGCCGATCGTCGATTCGACCAGGCGCTCGTCCAGCGGCTTCGTCACCGTGCTCATCGGATCGCTCCTCCCGTCGTGGCGGCTTCCACCCCGATCGGGCGTGAGGTCGCGCCTCACATCGTGAGACCCGGCGCGCCGAAGAGCGGCGCATTCGAATTGACGAAATGCCTTGCGTCTGTTAGGGTGCGGCCCGACGACAGGAGGGGAGTATCCCCCGCGGAGGCACCGTCATCCCGGTCGACGCCCGGTGCCCCGGCCCTCACGGGAGGGTGGGAGAGACCTCCGGCGAGCCACCCGTGCCGGAGGTGAACCATGCGACGCCGACGCGTCCACATCCCCTTCCCCGTGCCCGCCCCGCTCTCCCGGTTCGGGAGCACCCTGTTGGTCCCCGTCCCGGTGCCCGTGATCGCGGTCCCGGGCGGCCGGTGGGGAGGCCGGAGCGCCGCCGTCCGCGCGGTGCCTGCCCGCGGGTCCCGGTCGCGGTGACGCGGGCCCGGCCGCCCCCGGGCTCGGGTCCCCCGCTCGCCCGCCGCGAACAGGCCGGAGGGGCGTGTGGACCTCGACGCCACGCGCCCCTCCGGCCGAGCACCGGCGCACCCGACCCGACGACCCGCTCGATCCCCCACCGACCAGGACGATGATGACCTCGCCCCCCACAGCCGGCACCCGAAGCCCGGACGACCAGATCCGGCCGACGGAACCCTGCGACGAGCCCCTGCACGCACTCGACGCCGCACGGGTCGCCGAACGCCTCCACGTCGACCCGAGCGCAGGGCTCACGCCCGACGAGGTGCTGCGCCGCCGGGCGCGCCACGGGACCAACGCCTTGCCGAAGCCCGCGCCCCGGCCGCGGATCCTGCTGTTCCTCGACCAGTTCCGCAGCCTGCTGGTCGCGGTGCTGGTCGGCGCCGGCGTGCTCGCCGCGCTGATCGGTGACGTCAAGGACGTCGTCGTCATCGCGGTGGTCGTGCTCGCGAACGCGGTCCTCGGCTTCGTCCAGGAGCACCGCGCCGAGTCGAGCGTCGCCGCGCTCGAGCGGATGGTCGAGGCCCGGGCGCGTGTCCGCAGGGACGGCGTGGTCTCGGTGGTGCCCGCCGAGGACCTCGTGCCCGGGGACGTCGTGGTGCTCGAGGCAGGTGACCGCGTGCCTGCCGACGGCCGGTGGACGGTCGCCGTCGACCTCGAGGTCGACGAGTCGGCGTTCACCGGGGAATCGGCACCGGTACGCAAGCGCGTGGATCCTCCCGATCCCGGCCGACGCACCACTCGCGGACCGGGGCTCGATGGGCCACATGAACACCGCGGTCACCCGCGGTCGCGGCGAGCTGCTGGTCACCGCGACCGGAGCAGCCACCGAGGTCGGCCGACTCGCCGGGATGCTCGAGCACACGGAACCGGTGGCGACCCCGCTGCAGCGCGAGATCGACTCGCTCGGGCGCCGCCTGACGCTCGTCGCGGCGGCGGCCGTGACGCTGGTGTTCGCACTCGGGTTCCTTCGATCCACATCCGTCGCGGACAAGCTGCTCAGCGCGGTCGCGCTCGCCGTCGCGGCGATCCCGGAGGGGCTCCCCGCAGTCCTGACCGTGACGCTCGCCGTGGGGACCCACCAGCTCGCGAAGCGGCGCGCGATCGTGAAGCGCCTGGCCTCGGTCGAGACGCTCGGCGCGACGACGGTGATCTGCACCGACAAGACCGGGCACCCTGACGCTCAACCGGATGGTGGTGCGCGAGCTGCGGCCCGCACGTGCCGACACGGAGCTCCTGCGGGCCGCAGTCCTGTGCAGCGACGCCACCACGTCGCGCGACGGCGAGTCGTCGGGCGACCCGACCGAGGTCGCGCTCGTCGAGGCGGCCGTCACCGCCGGGCTGGACCCCGAAGCGCTCCGCCGGCGGTTCCCGCGCATCGCCGAGGTGCCGTTCGACTCCGACCGCAAGTGGATGGCGACGTTCGTCGACCTCGGCGACTCCGTCCTCGTCGCGGTGAAGGGCGCCCCCGAACTGGTGGCCGCACGCTGCCGCGACACCGACCGGGCCGGTGCCGCGGCGGGCGACGAGCTCGCGGCACGGGGGCTGCGCGTGCTGGCCGTGGCGACCCGCACGCTCCCGACCGGCCCGCTCCCCCGGGACGTCGACGCGCTCGCCGGACTGGTCGCGGACCTCACCTTCGAGGGCCTCGTCGGGATCGCCGACCCGCCGCGGCCCGGAGGCACGCGCCGCGATCGGCGCGTGCCGGCGCGCCGGGATCGCCGTGAAGATGATCACCGGCGACCACGCCCGGACGGCGACCGCGATCGCGCGGGAGCTCGGCATCGAGGGACGCGACCGTCGACGGGCGTCGAGACTGGCCCGGCATGTGCGACGACGAGCTCGCGAGCGGAAGTCGACGCCATCGGCGTGTTCGCCCGGGTCGCGCCCGAGCACAAGCTGCGGATCGTGCGGTCGCTGCAGACGGCGTGGCGAGGTCGTCGCGATGACCGGCGACGGGGTCAACGACGCCCCGCGCTGAAGCAGGCCGACATCGGCGTCGCGATGGGCGATCACCGGGACCGAGGTCGTCGCGCGAGGCGGCGACGATGGTGCTCGCCGACGACAACTTCGCCACGATCGTCGAGGCCGTGCGCGGCGGCAGGACGATCTACGACAACATCACGAAGTTCGTGTCGTTCCAGCTCGCGACCAATCTCGGGGCGATCCTCACGATCGTGACCGCGTCGCTCATGCTGTGGCCCGACGCGGGGACGGCGTTCTTCACGCCGCTCGCGATCCTGTGGGTGAACCTGATCATGGACGGCCCGCCGGCCATGGCACTGGGGGTCGACCCTCCGGGGCCCGATGCGATGCACCGTCCTCCCCGCCCACGGGAGTCCCGGATCCTCGACCTCCCCCGCTTCCTGCGGCTGGGAGCGATCGGCACGGTGATGGCGGTGGGCACCCTCGCGGTGCACCGCTGGGCCACGGCGTCGGGTGAGGGCGCCGAGGGCACCGCACGCGCCGCGACGATGGCGTTCACGACCTTCGTGCTGTTCCAGGTGTTCAACCTCCACAACGCCCGGTTCCCCCACCGCAGCGTGCTCGGGCGCCACTCGTTCACGAACGCCAAGCTCTGGATCGCGCTCGCGGCGGTCGTCGTCCTCCAGATCGCAGCCGCGACGTGGTCGCCCCTGCAGCGGCTGTTCACCGGTGCGGACGCGGCCGCCGACCTCTCGTTGACCGACTGGCTGGTGATGGTCGCGGTCGCCTCCACCGTCGTGGTGTTCGAGGAGCTCAGGAAGTTGTTGGCCCGCACGAGAGGAGCGAGGACATGAAGTGCCCGGTCGACGGGGAAGCGCTGGTCATGTCGGAGCGCTCGGGAGTGGAGATCGACTACTGCCCCTCCTGCCGCGGCGTGTGGCTCGATCGCGGCGAGCTGGACAAGATCCTCGCCCGCGACGACGCCGGCGGGGGTCGGGGAGACCGCTCCGGTCGAGACGAGCGCGACCGGATCGAGGAGCGCGGCGACGGCGACGGCCGACAGGGGAGGCGCCGTCGGCGCGACTCCTTCCTCTCCGAGATCTTCGACTTCGGATGACGCGTCGTCACGAGCGCGGCGAACACGGGTCGCCGCACGCGCGCCGCGTCGAGCCCGTGGGGCGCAGCGCCGGCGACGGACGCGCGTCCAGAGGATCCGGTCGCTCGGACACGACGACTCTTGCGCAAAGGATCTCGCACGTCTGCCATCGCAGGTCGTGGTACGGTCGCGTGGTGGTCCGCCGAGCCGACCCCGACGACCGGGTCGAACCGCGGTCGTGGACGTTCCTCAGCAACCATGCACACGTCCTGATCTGCCTCTCCCGCGACCCGGGGATGCGGCTGCGCGACGTGGCCGACCTGGTGGGGATCACCGAACGGACCGCACAGCTCATCGTCGCCGACCTGGAGGCCGAGGGATACCTGACCCGCCAGCGCGTCGGCCGGCGGAACCGCTACCGCCTGCACCTCAACCGGCCGCTGCGGCATCCCCTCGAGTCGCACCACCGCATCGGCGAGCTGATCGACATCCTCGGCGACCCGCCCGCCCGGGAGCCGCGCGCCGCCTCCGGCGCGCGGTCCACCGATCCGCGACGATCGCGAGTACGAACTTGAATTGACGTGATCTACATCGTATGATTCGCCGGCGAAGGGGAGTATCCCGTCAGCGAGCCCGCCGCCAGCCCGGCACCTGCCCGGCGGCTCGACCCCCCGGGGTGGGAGAGACCTTCTGTCCGTTCGGGAGAGGAGGGACCGTGCCCCGGCGCCGTGTGCTCGACGACCGTGTCCGTGACCACCTGGTCCGCCGGATGGACCGGCGGCGCCGCCGGATCGCCCGCTCGACCGACCTGATGCGGCGCGCCTTCCTGCGCACCGCACCTGGCGGTGGACGATGAGGGATCCGGACGAGCTGCTCGACGCCGCGATCGACGCCGAGCTCGACACCGGTACGAGGGAACCGTCGCGCGCAGCGGCGCGGGCCTCGGTCGTGCGCCGGGTCGGCCGCCTGTGCGCCGGCGGGATCCTGCTGGTCGCCGGGCTCGCGCTCACGGTGCTGCCCGGGCCCGGGCTCGTCGTGGTCGTCGCCGCCCTCGCCCTCCTCGCCCGCGACATCCCCTGGGCGGCACGAACGCTCGAGCGCGTGCGGTCGCGGGCGGACGCCGTGACCGGGGGGCGGTCTCGTCACCTGACGATCGGGGCCGGGGCGGTCAGCCTCGGGGTCGCGGCGATGTCCCTGGTGCTGATGCTCGGCTGAGCGCCGTCGGTCCGGGCACCCGGCCGCTCACGCCCGGGTGCCCGGCAACCGGCTCAGTCTCCGACGCCCACGAGCTCATCGCGCCGCTCCAGCTCCTCGATCGTCGTCGGCACGTGCTTGCCCTCGATGTGCACGCGGGGCAGCACCCGGTCGAGCCAGCGCGGGAGCCACCAGTTGCGGTCGCCGAGCAGCTCCATGGTGGCCGGCACGAGCACCATCCGCACGATCGTCGCGTCGATGAGCACGGCGACGGCCGAGCCCGAGCCCGAACAGCTTCGAGCGACCGGTCCTCGCCCAGCACGAAGGCCGAGAAGACGCACACCATGATCGAGCGCCGCGGCCGTGATGACGCGGGCGGTCGCCGCGAGCCCGTCCGCGACCGCGGTCGCGTTGTCACGGGTGAGGTCGTACTCCTCCTTGATGCGCGAGAGCAGGAACACCTCGTAGTCCATCGAGAGCCCGAACACGATCGCGAAGAGCATCATCGGCGCCCACGCCTCGAACGGGCCCTCGCGGCCGACGCCGATCGCGATCCGCGCCCCAGCCCCACTGGAACACCGCGATCACCACGCCGTAGGCGGCACCGATCGACAGCAGGTTCATGGCGACGGCCTTCAGCGGCACGAGCACCGACCGGAACACCACCATCAGCAGCACGAAGCTGAGCACGAGCACGGCGCCGATCAGGTAGGGCAGGCGGTCGCCGAGGTAGTCGGAGAAGTCGATCGACGCCGCCGTGAACCCGCCCACCAGGGCGTCGACGCCCGACGCCGGGATCACGTCGTCGCGCAGCCGGTGCACGAGCTCCGTGGTCTCCTCGTCCTGGGGCGCGCTGTCCGCGTACACCTGGACGAGCGCGAGGTCGTCGCGCACGGGGACGGGATCGGTCGCGTACGCGACGCCCTCGGTGGCGCGCAGCGCCTCGGCGAACCGCCGGCCGCGGCCGGGTCGGCGGCCGCGTCGCCCGAGACCGTCACGATGATCGGTCCGTTGAACCCGGGCCCGAACCCCTCGGCGAGCAGGTCGTACGCCCGCCGGGGCGACTGCTCCTCGACGTAGTTGCCGGTGTCGCCGAAGCCGAGCCGCAGGTCGAGCACCGGCAGCGCGAGCACGACGAGGACCACGAGCCCGCCGGTGAACGCCGCCCACGGGCGGCGCTGGACGACGCGGCTCCACCGGAACCAGAAGCGCTCCTCGCGGGCCTTCGGCCGGCGGGGCGGGATCGGGCGGGCGAGCCCGCGCGCGAACGTGAAGCTCCCCACGACCAGCACGGCCAGCGTGACCAGCCCGGCGAGCGCGAGCGCGCCGACCCCCGTCAGGAGCCCGAGGAGCAGGCCGCCGGTCACCGCGAGCACGCCGAGCGCGCCGCGGTAGGTCGTCACCTCGATCCGGCGGCCAGCGAAGCCGAGCAGGGCGGGCAGCAGCGTGACCGCGGCGGCCATCATCACCAGCACGCCGAGCGCCGCGCCCGTGGCGAGGCCCTGCACGAACGCGAGGCCCATGAGGTAGAGGCCGAGCAGCGAGATGATCACGGTCGCGCCCGCGAACAGCACCGCCCGGCCCGACGTGTCGATCGCCCGCGCCGTGGCGTCGACGGGCTCCATGCCCTGGTGGAGGCCCTCCCGGTAGCGGGTGACGATGAACAGCGCGTAGTCGATGCCGACGCCGAGCCCGATCATCGCCGTCATCTGCGGAGCGAAGTCGGGCATCGACTGCACGCGGCTGACCAGGACCGTCAGCGCGACGCCGGTGCCGAGGCCGAACAGCGCGGTGCCGATCGGCAGGCCCATCGCGATGACCGACCCGAACGCGACGATCAGGATGATGATCGCCGCGAGCAGCCCCAGCGCCTCGGCCTCGGGCATCTCGAACTCGGCGAACATCTCGCCGCCGTACTCGATCGTGAGTCCCTCGACGCGGACGTCGTCGCCGAGCGCCTCGATCTCCTCGGCGAGGTCGAGCATCTCCTGGTACTCGCGGTCGCTGACGTTCAGCTCGGCGAAGGCGATGGGCAGCCGGTCGCTCACCTGCCCGGCGCCCTCGGGCGAGTAGGGGCTCGTCACGTCGACGCCGTCGAGGCGGTCGACCCGTTCGAACAGCGACTCCATCGCGTCGCGCACGGCCGGGTCGTCGACCCCCTGCTCGGCGCGGAACACGATCTGCGCGGTGAAGCCCGCACGCGCGGGGTTCGCGGCCTCGAGGAGGTCCTGCACCTCCTTCGACTCGCTGTCGGGGAGCGTCATGTCGGCGCGGTAGTCGGCGCCCACGATGCCGTTCGCGACGACGTTGACGCCGACGAGCACGACGATCCAGGCGACGAGGACGCGCCAGCGGCGGCGGTAGCAGGCGCGCGCGAGACGTTCGAGCACGGGGGACACCTCGCTTCGGTTCGGTACGGCGGGCGGGCGGGGGCCGGCGGGGGGACGCCGTCACGGGGAGGCTAGGGCCGGTCGGTGCCTGGACCGGTCACCGTCGTGATTCTCATCGCGGGCGGGGCGACCGTCACGTGTGACATCGGTCACAGGCGGCGACGCCGGGCACCCGCCCCGCGCCGTCCGGCGCGCTCGCCGTGATCCACGCGCGGGGCGGCCGCGGATCAGGGGCGAGCCGCACCCGCGGCACCGACGGGCCCGTCGCACCAAACACCCCGACCCGATCGCGAAGGAGCAACCCATGCAGTCCGCATCACACCCCCGGCGCCGGCTCGCGCTCGTCCCGGTGGCGCTGCTCGCGTCGGGCGCCCTCGTCCTCGCCGCGTGCGGCGGTGACGACGACGAGCCGGCCTCGGCGACCGCCGACCGGCCGGCGTCGACGGCGTCCGGC
Organism: Acidimicrobiia bacterium; assembly: GCA_026002935.1. Classification (GTDB taxonomy): domain Bacteria; phylum Actinomycetota; class Acidimicrobiia; order IMCC26256; family PALSA-610; genus BPGH01. The sequence continues at coordinate 1,061,112 of BPGH01000001.1, read as the reverse complement.
GACGGGATGGGCGCCGACGGCGGCACCGGCCCGACGTCCGACACGAAGGCCGCGGCGCTGCGCGCCTCGCTCACCGCCCTGCTCCAGGAGCACGTGTACCTCGCGGGCATCGCGACCGGCACGGCCCTGTCGGGCGGTGCCCTCGAGGCGCCCGCCGCCGCGCTCGACGAGAACTCGAAGGCCCTGGCCGACGCGATCGGTTCGGTGTACGGCGACGAGGCGGGCGAGGCGTTCCTCGGCCTGTGGCGCAGCCACATCGACATGTTCGTCGACTACACGACGGGCGTCGCGACCGGCGACGAGGCCCGCAAGCAGGGCGCGATCGACGACCTGACGCGCTACGCGGGCGACTTCGCCGCCTTCCTGGCGGGCGCCAACCCGAACGTCGACCCCGACACGGTCGTCGGCGAGCTCACCCACCACGTCGAGACGCTCACGGCCGCGATCGACGCGCAGGGCGCCGGCGACCCCGCCCAGTTCACGCTGCTCCGGGAGGCCGCGGGCCACATGGACACCACCGCCGCCTACCTCGCGGAGGCCATCGTGGACCAGCACCCGGACGACTTCTCGGGATGACGGACCTCCCGGTTCGGGCGGTGGGTGCGCCCCCGGCGCCGCACGCCCCCGGCGGCGGCCGGGGGCATCCCCACCGGGCGCGGCCCGTCGTGGTGCCATGAGTCCGATGCGGCGGACCGCCGACGTCCGGACCTGGAGCGACACGTCCCTCGCGGTCGCCGTCGGGCGGCTCGACCAGGACGCGCTCCACGAGCTGTTCCGGCGCCACGGCGGCGCGGTGTTCGGGGTCGCCAGGCGGGTCCTGCGGGACCGGTCGCTCGCCCAGGACGTGGTGCAGGACGTGTTCGTCCGATTCTGGAACGAACCCGAGCGGTTCGATCCCGACCTGGGCTCGGTGCGCGCGTTCCTCGTCACCAAGGCACACGCCCGGGCCGTCGAGATCGTGCGCTCCGAGGAGGCGCGCCGGGCGCGCCAGGACCGTGCCGCGTCGCGGGACCCGGTCGCGATGACGTACGAACTCGAACGGGAGGTGTGGGAGGGGTTCGTCCGCACCGAGGTGCGCGACGCGCTCGCCGCGCTCGACGACGACCGCCGGCGGGTGATCGAGCTCGCCTACTTCGGGGGGATGACCTACCGGGCGGTCGCCGAGCACCTCGGCCTCCCGGAGGGCACCGTGAAGAGCCGGATCCGCCTCGGGCTGCGCGAGCTCCGCCAACGGCTCGAGGCCCAGGGCGTGTTGAGCGGGAGCGCACGGTGAACGACGAGGCACGCACCCACCCGGACGGCGCCGCCGACGCCGAGGAGCTGCTCGGCGCGTACGTCCTCGACGCGCTCGACGACGACGAGCGCGAGCGGGTCGAGGCGTTCCTCGCGCGCGACCCGGCGGCGCGCGCCGAGGTCGCACGCCTGCGCGAGGTCGCCGCGCTGCTCGCGCCCGACGGGCCGCAGGACGAGGAGTTCGAGGCCGACGCCGTGTGGGCGGCCATCGTGTCCGCCGTCGAGGACGTGCCACCGGTCGACCTCGCGGCCGCGGTGCGCGCCCGGGGACCGGCCCGGCGCCGCCCCTGGTGGCGTGTGCCGCTCGCGGCGGCCGTGCTCGTGGCCGTCGCGACCGCGGGCGTCGCGGCGGGGATGCTCGCGGCGGGCGGGCCCGGCCGCGACCCGGGTGCCGGTGACGTGGCGGCGGCCGCCGCCGAGGCGCTCGACGACCCGGGCACGGTGCGCGTCCCGCTCGTCGGGGACGACGGCGCTCCGGCGGGGACCGTCGTCGTGCGCGCGGACGGGACGGGGTACCTCGTGGACCCGGCGCTCGCGCCGCTCCGGTCCGGCCGGACCTACCAGCTCTGGGCGCTCGGCGGCGAGGCGGCGCCGCCCGTGTCGGTCGCCGTGCTCGGGGCCCGGCCGCGCCCGGCGGTGTTCCGGGTGGCGGGCGCGGTGCGCGGGTTCGCGGTGTCGGTCGAGGACGCCCCCGGTGCGGCCGCGCCGACCCTGCCCCCCGTCGCGAGCGGCGAGGCCGCCTGACCGGCCCCGGCGCGCCCGCGCGGCGGTCGGCGGGCCGCCGTCCACCCGGCGACCCCGCGCGCCGGCGCCGTGCGGCTCAAGCCGCGGTCCCGGTGGCCGATACCCGGACGGCAACCGCCGACCGCTGCCAGCCGGAGGATGGAGTCGTGAAGTCGTTCGCGTGTGGAGACGTCGTGCCGGGCTGCGAGGCGCGCTGGGTGTGCGACACCGAGGAGGAGGTCCTCGCCGCGGTCGCGCGCCACGCCGGTGCCGCCCACGGCCTGACCGAGATCCCCGACGAGCTGGTCGCGCAGGTCCGGTCCCGGATCGTGACCGTCGCCTGACGTGCGCGCACCGGCCGCACCGCCGGGCGACCACGGCACCCGGGAGGAGCAGGAGCCCGACTGGCCGGGCCTGGTCGCGCGCGCGGCCGCCGGGTCGGGGGTCCGGCCCGTCTACCAGCCGATCGTCGACCTCGCCCGCGGCGTGGTCGCCGGCTACGAGGCCCTCGCCCGGTTCGACCACGGCGTCGCGGCGACACCCGACGTGTGGTTCGCGCAGGCCGCGCGCCTGGGCCGCGTCGCGCAGCTCGAGGCCGCGGTCGTCGCCGCCGCGCTCGCGCAGCGCGCGACGCTCCCGGCGAACACGTTCCTGACCGTCAACGTGGAGCCCGAGTCGCTGGCGTCCCCCGAGGTCATGGCCGTGTTCCGCGACCACGCGCCGCTCGGCGGCGTCGTCGTCGAGGTCACCGAGCACCGGGAGCTGGGCGACGCGAACGCCGTCGCCGCGGGGCTGGAACGCCTGCGGCGCCTCGGTGCGCTGATCGCGGTCGACGACGCGGGGGCCGGGTACGCGGGGCTGCAGCAGATCCTCGCCCTGCGCCCGTCGGTGCTGAAGCTCGACCGGGCGCTCGTCGCGGACGTCGACCGCGACGAGGTGAAGAGCGCGCTCGTCGAGATGCTCGGCGTGTTCGCGAACCGCATCGACGCGTGGGTGCTCGCCGAGGGGATCGAGACGGAGGCCGAGGCCCTGCACTGCATGCAGCTCGGCGTGCCGCTCGCACAGGGCTGGTTCTTCGCCCGGCCGGGCGCGCCCTGGGCGCCGATCGAGCCCGCCGCGGCGGCGCTGGTCGCGCGCCGGCGGGAGAACCCGGAACAGTGCGGGCTGTGCGACCTGCTGGTCGTGGCGCCGAGCGTCGAGCACGGGCGCGCCGCCGACCACGCGGCGGCCTTCGCCGACCCGGCCGTCGACGTCGTCGTCGCGGTCGAGGGCGACCGCCCGGTGGGGATCATCACCCCCGAGGGCGCCCTCGCCGGGGAGCTGCGGCCCGCGCTCACGGCCAACCTCCGCGCCACGCCCGCGGAGATCGCGCACCGCCTCGCGACGGGTGGGTACGACGAGCGCCTCCCGGTGCTCGTCACCGACGACGCGGGGCGCTACGTCGGCACCGTCCCGGTCCGGCGCCTCCTGCGGCGGCTCGCCGGCTGACGCCCCGCGGGCGCGCACGGCGCGGGCCGTTACGCTGCGCACCGTGGAGGCCGGGGGGCACGAACTGCGCGACGCGCTCGACGAGTTCGCGATCCGGCGGCTGCACGACGCTTACGGCGACGTCGTCCACCGTCGGGCCTGGTCCGAGCTCGCCGGGCTGTTCCTCCCCGACGCGGTCGTCACCGTCGACCGGCGCGACGCCGCACCGCTCGAGCTCACGGGTCCCGGTGCCGTCGGTCGCTTCGTCGGCGACGCCATCGCGCGCTACGCCCACTTCGGCTTCACCGTGCTCACCGCGCACGTCTCGCCGCGCGCCGGCGGCGACCCGGACCGCGCGACCGCGCGGGTCCACATCAACGAGGTCCGGGTCGACCACGAGGGCCGGTTCTCGACGGCGTACGGCGTCTACCGCGACGAGTACCGGCGCGCCGGCGGCCGCTGGTGGTACGCGCGACGGCACTACGCGTCCCTCGCGCGCGGCACCCCGGGGGAGCGGTTCGACGTGTTCCCCCATCCCGACGCCTGACCGGCCCGCCCCCGGCGGCCGCGCCCTCACAGCAACCGGCCCACCCCGTGGATCGCGACGCCCGCGAGGCCGCCGACGATCGTGCCGTTGATGCGGATGAACTGCAGGTCGCGTCCGAGCAGCAGCTCGAGCCGGTGCGACGTCTCGTCCGCGTCCCAGCGGGCGATGGTGCCGCTCACCAGCGCCGCGAGCTCGTCCGAGAACCGTTCGACGACCGCCCGCACCGCCCGGTCGACGAGGTCCTCGGCCTTCCCCGCCAGCACGGCGTCGGCACGCAGCCGCTCCCCCGCCGTCGCGAACGCGCCCGCGAGCCGGTCGCGCAACGGCGAGGCCGGGTCCGACGCCTGCGCGCGCAGCGTTCGCTTCGCGTCCGCCCACAGCGACGCGCTCCACGCGCGCAGCTGCGGGTGCTCCAGCAGCTCGCGCTTGAGCTGCTCGCCGCGCTCGCGCAGCGCCGGGTCGTGCTCCAGACGATCGGCCAGCTCGGCGACGCGCGCGTCGAAGTGGGCTCGCAGCTCGTGACGGGGGTCGTCGTTCACCGACTGCAACAGCACGGTGACGCCCTCCACCAGCCGCTCGAAGATGCGGTCCTCCACGGCCATCGGCAGCCACCAGGGCGACTGCCGGCCGAACCGCTCCCGGAGCGCCTCGCGGTTGTCCTCGAGGAACCGCTGCGCGCCGCGCAGCATCGAGTCGAGCAGCTCCTGGTGGCGCCCCGACTCGGTCGCGAACCGCAGCAGGCGCCCGGCGAGCGGCGCGACCTCGACGCGCTCGACCGCCCGGCGGATCTCGGTGTCGACCGCCTCGTTCACGTCCTCGTCGCGCAGCGCGTCGGCGAGGCCGACCGCGACGCCCGCGACGTGACCGGCGAGGACGCGGGCGTTGACCGGGCGCGCCAGCCAGTCGGCGGCACGCGCGACCGCGTACGACGACCGGACGCGCTCCGCGATCGCGTCGGCCGACAGGAAGTTCTCCTGCACGAACTCGCCGAGGGTCTCGCCGAAGCTGTCCTTGCGCTCGCGGATCACCGCGGTGTGCGGGATCGGCAGGCCGAGCGGGTGGCGGAACAACGCCGTGACGGCGAACCAGTCCGCGAGACCGCCCACCATCGCCGCCTCGAGGCCCGCGCGCAGGTAGCCGGTCCACCCGTCGTCGGCGGTGGTCGCCGCCACGACGACGAACGCCGCCGCGGCGGCGAGCAGCAGCCCGGTCGCGCGGCGCTTCGCGGCGCGCAGCTCCCGGGTGCGGGCGGCCTCCCGCCGCAGCGGCGGTGGCGCGAGACGCGGCGGAGGGACGTCGGCGGTGGTCTCCATGCGCCACGTCTACCCCACCGGCGCCCGGCCCGACCGTGCCCTGACACCGTCGCCCGCCGGGTGCGACAATCCGGGCACCCGCCGCGAGCCCGGGAGGCCGTGCCGTGCCCACCGACGACCACGACGCCGACGACGCGCTCCCGATCAAGTTCGGGCCGGTTTCCAACGGCGAGTTCCTGCCGGTGCCGCACGGCCCGCTCGTACGCGAGACGATCCGCCGCACCCTGGCGCTCGCCGACCGGAACGCGCGGCGCCTCGGCATCTCGCGCCGGCGGTTCCTGTCGAGCAGCGTCGGCGCGGCCGCGACGCTCTTCACCCTCGCCGCCTGCTCGAAGGAAGAGGCGAGCGAACGCGGCGAGCGGCCCGGCGGCACGTTCGACGTCCCCGAGGAGGCGACGACCGACACGAGCGCCGCGCTCGACGTGCTCGGCGGCGACGAGTTCGTGTTCGACGTCCAGACCCACTACGTGAACTACGACCTCTCGGTCGAGGGCGGCGAGTGGACGTCGGTCTTCCCGTTCGCACAGTGCGCCGAGGGACGCGAGGCGGGCACCTCGAAGGCGTGCTTCACCGCCGACGCGTACTTCCGTGAGGTGTTCGTGCGGTCGGACACGTCGATGGCGATCCTCTCCGCGCTGCCGACGCCCGGGGGTACGGGCCTCGGGCCGGAGGACATGGCCTACGCGATCGACGTCGCGACCCGCATCGGTTGCGACGGGCGCGTCCTGATGCACGGCGGCGCCTACCCGCACCGCGGACCGATCGACGCGATGCTCGACGAGATGTCGGCGCTGCGCGACCGCTACGACATCGCGGCCTGGAAGATCTACACGATGGTGCCGACCGACGCGCACTTCTACTTCGACGACCACGACCCGTCACGCCCGCAGATCGGTCAGCGGTTCATCGACCACGTCCGCGAGATCGGCCCGCCCATCATCTGCACGCACAAGGGGATCTCGTCCATCGTCGGTTCGACGCCCGAGCTCGCCGACCCCCGCGACATCGGCCCCGCCGCCGCGCGCAACGACGACATCGCGTTCGTCGTGTACCACTCGGGATTCGAACCGGGGCGACCCGGGGGAACGGGCCCGTACGACCCGGCCGACCCCGACCCGCAGGGCGTCGACCGCCTGATCCGCTCGCTGGAGACCGCGGGCGTCGGGCCGAACTCCAACGTGTACGCGGAGCTCGGCGGCACGTGGTGGTTCCTGATGCGCGACCCGACCGCGGCCGCCCACGTGCTCGGCAAGCTGTTGAAGTACGTCGGCGAGGACCGCGTCGTGTGGGGCACCGACTCGATCTGGTTCGGCACCCCCCAGGACCAGATCCAGGCGATGCGCGCCTTCACCATCTCCGAGGAGCTGCAGGAACGCCACGGGTACCCCGCGCTGACCGACGAGCTGAAGGCGAAGATCCTCGGGCTGACCTCGGCGCAGCTCTACGGGGTCGAGCCGGTCACCGGGCGGTGCGAGGCGAGCCCGGAGGAGGTCGACGCGATCCGCGCGTCGCTGCCGCCGGCGCGCACGTACGGCCCGACGACGCGGGCCGAGGCGGCCGCGATGATCGCCGCGCACCAGGCCGGCTACCTGGTCTGACCGCCTCGACCGGTCCGCGGCCGGTCCGCGCCCGGTCCACCGGCCCCGGGGCGCCGGACGCGCGATCAGCCACGCGCGCGATCGGCCGGACGCGCGATCAGCCGAGCGGCGGGAGCCGCTGGCGGTCGCGCAGGACCCCGGCGAAGGGGTCGCCGTGCGCGAGCAGGCGGTCACCGACGTCGCGCAGGGTCCAGCGGTCGGGCCGCAGCGCGGGGTCGTCGAGCTCGTCCCAGCGGATCGGCACCGACACCGGCGCGCCGGGCGCCGCCCGCACCGAGTACGGGGCGACCAGCGTCTTGTGGCGGGCGTTCTGCGTGTAGTCGAGGCGGGCGCGGCCGCCCCGCCGGTCCCGCTCCCACCGCCAGCTGACCAGGTCGGGCACGCGCTCGCCGACGATGCGCGACAGCCGCTCCACCCACGCCCGCGTCTCGCCGAACGTCGGGCCCGGTTCGACGGGGACCCAGATCTGCAGCCCGCGCCGGCCGGTCGTCTTCGGGTAGCCGCGCAGGCCGAGGTGCTCGAGCGCGGCGCGGAACAGGCGCGCGAGCACCAGCACGTCGTCCCACGACGTGCGCTCACCCGGGTCGATGTCGACGAGGGCGTAGGTCGGCCGGTGCGGTGTCCTCGACGCGCGACGTCCAGGGGTGCAGCTCGACCGCCGCGTAGTTGGCCAGCCAGGCGAGCGTGGCCGGCCGGTCCGCGACGACGTACCACTGCGCCTGGCCCCGGCCGGCGCCCTCGTCGCGCCAGCGCGTCACCCAGCGCGGGGGCGTGCGCCGGCGCCGCCTTGTGCCAGAACCCCTTGGCGCCGACGCCGTCGGGGAACCGGTGCAGGTTGAGCGGCCGGCCCTCGAGGTAGGGCACCATGACGGGCGCGACCGACGCGTAGTAGCGCACCAGGTCGCGCTTGGTGAGTGGCGCCTCCCCGGCCCGGCGCGGCGGGAAGAGCACCTTGTCGAGGTTGGTGAGCCGCAGGGTCACCCCGTCGAATTCCCACTCCCCGCCGCCGGCCAACGCGTCGAGCGCCGCGAGGTCGGGACGGTCCGCCGAGAGGTCGATGCCGGCGCGCGCGGCGGGCTCGCCGGTGCGCCACACGGCCTCCGGGCGGGTCGCGACCTCCTCGTTCGTGCGACCGCTGCGCACCGAGCGCGGCACGCCCTCCGGGTCCCATCCGGGCACGGCGTGCTCGTCGCGCTTCTTGAACACGAGCCACTGTTCCCGCCCCGAGCGGTCACGCCCGCGGCGGACGAGCACGAACCGGCCCCGCAGCTTCTCGCCGCGGAGGTCGACGTGAACCGTCCCGCGGTCGACGGCCTCCTGCAGGTCGTCGGCGTACACGAGGTCGTAGGTGCCGCGGTCCCAGACGATCACGTCACCGCCGCCGTACTCGCCCGCGGGGATGACGCCCTCGAAGTCGAGGTACTCGACCGGGTGGTCCTCGACGTGCACGGCCAGGTGCTTCGCGTCGGGGTCGAGCGACAGGCCCTTGGGGACCGCCCAGCTCACGAGCACGCCGCCGGCCTCGAGCCGGAGGTCGTAGTGGGTCCGGCGGGCACGATGGCGCTGTACGACGAAGCGCCGCCCGTCTCCCGCCGGGGGCGGCCCGCCCGCCGGTTCGGGGGTCTTCGCGAAGTCGCGCCGGCGCGCGTACTCCGACAGCCCGTCACCGCGCGACGCCATCGCGCCTGTGTACCCCGCCGGCCGCCCCCGGCCCAACCCGCAGGATGCCGCCCGCGCCGTGCCCGCCGGTGCCGGCGGGCCGTACCGGCGGGGTCAGGCCAGCTCGTACGCCGAGAGGTCGGGGGCGGCCATGACCTCGCGAAAGCGCGTGAAGGGCCACGGCCACACGGCGGGGACCCCGCGGTCGTCGAGGTACCAGCTCCGGCACCCGGTCGACCAGACCGTGTGCCGCGCGGCCTCGACCCGCGCCGCCTCGTGGCGCTCCATCGCGTCACGCGTCGCGCAGATCGCGCGGCACCGGCCGGAACGCAGCAACTCGACGAGCTGCATCACGTAGCCGAACTGGAGCTCGGCGACCTCGATGAGGGAGAAGTTCCCGACCGGGCCGTTGGGGCCGTTCAGCATGAACAGGTTCGGGAAGCCGGGGATCGAGATCGACAGGTACGCGTTGGGGCGCTGTGCCCACTCGTCCTCCAACCGCACGCCGCCGGCGCCGGTCACCGCCATCGGGCGCATGAACGCGTCGACCTTGAAGCCGGTCGCGAGGACGAGCACGTCGAGGTCGTGGAGCGCGCCGTCGGCGGTGCGGACGCCCTCCGGCTCGACGCGGACGATCTTCTCCGTGACGAGCTCGACCGTCGGCTCCTGCATCGCCTCGTAGAAGCCGTCGGCCATGATCAGGCGCTTGCAGGCCGCCTGGTAGTCGGGGCGGAGGCGCTCCCGCAGCACCGGGTCCTTCACGTTCTCCTCGAGGTTCGCACGGCACGCGTCCGCGATCATCTGCATCTGCGACGAGCGGGCGTCGACCACGCCGTTCGCGAACACGTCGAACAGCTCGCAGAGGCGGGCGTGCAGCGCGGCGAGCTTCTCCGGGTCGGCGCGGAGCTCCGCCTTCTGCTCCTCGGTGTACGCAGGGTTGGTCGCGGGCATCACCCACTGCGCGGTGCGCTGGAACACGGTGAGCCGCCGCACCCGGCGGGCGATCGCGGTGATGATCTGCACCGACGTCGAGCCCGTGCCGACGATGCCGACGCGTGCGCCGTCGATGCGCACGCCGTGGTCCCAGCGGGCGCTGTGGAAGCAGGCGCCCCCGAACGTCTCCAGGCCCTCGAAGTCCGGGTACCGCGGGTGGTGCAGCACCCCGGTGGCCGCGATCACCACGTCGACGACGTCGCGCGTCCCGCGCGCGGTCTCGAGGTGCCACCGCCCGTCGACCCAGTCGAGGCGCACCACCTCCTCGCCGAAGCGAACGAACGGCACGACGCCGTGCTCGGACGCGACGCGCTCGAAGTAGGCCTGGATCTCCGGGCCCGGCGCGTACATGTGCGACCAGTCGGGGTTCAGCGCGAAGGAGTAGGAGTACAGGTGCGAGGGGACGTCGCAGGTGAGCCCCGGGTAGGTGTTCTCGCGCCAGGTCCCGCCGAGCCGGTCGGCCTTCTCGTAGACGGTGAAGTCGGTGAGGCCGGCCTCCTTCAGGCGGATCGCGGCGAGGATGCCCGCCATCCCCCCGCCGACGATCGCGAACCGCAGGTCCCGGGTGCTCATGCCGGCATCGTGCTCCGCTCCGGGGCGCCCCGTGCGCCGCAGCCGGCAGACAGTACGCCAGGCCACCACGCCCCGGTCCAGCGGACGAGGGCCGGGCGTGCTCGGGACGTTCGGCACTAGGGCGCGTGCGGGCCGCAACGTTGACTCGCGGGCTGGACCGGAAGGAGTGCGTCATGGCGGAACCGAGCAGCCCGGTGCGCGAGGTGATGTCGCGGGGCGCGGTCACCGTGGACGAGAAGCTGACGCTGCGGTCGGTCGCGGCCGTGCTGGCCGAGCTCGACATCGGCGTCGCCCTGGTCGCACGCCCCGACGACTCGGTCGGGGTCGTGTCGGAGCGCGACGTCGTGCGCGCCCTCGCGGACGGCGCCGACCCCGACGAGGTGTGGGCCGCCGACGTGATGGGCGACCGGGTCGTGGTCGCCGAACCGGAGGAGCCGGTCCTCGACGTGGCGCAACGCATGGTCGACGAGGGCGTCCGGCACGTCGCGGTGGTCGACCGGGGGGCGATCGTCGGTGTCGTGTCGGCTCGTGACGTCCTGCCCGTGCTCACCGACCACGCCTTCTCGACACCCTGAGCCGTCGGGGCGCGTGTCCCGGCCGCTCGCTAGCGTTTCGCCCCGCGCCGCACCGGGGGGAGGAACACGGAAGAGGGATGGCACGGGATCGGGGCTCGCCGCCGGCCGGCCGCGCGGACCGGGGGGACGACCGCACGAGCCGGTGGTCGCGGGTCGCCGACCGGCTCGACCGCCAGCTCGCGCCGGTCGACGAGCCGCTGTTCGACGCCGCCGCGCTCGCGCCCGGGCTCCAGGTGCTCGACGTCGGCTGCGGGCGGGGATCGACCACGCGGCGCGCGGCGCGCGAGGTGACGCCGGGCGGCCGGGTCGTCGGGCTCGACGTGTCCGACGAGGTGGTGCGCCAGGCACGCGTGCGGACCCCCGGTTCGAGCCCGATCGAGTGGATGGTCGCCCGCGCCCACGGCGCGCCGCTCCCCGACGGCCGGCTCGACCGGGTGATCTCGCGCTTCGGCTGCACCTTCTTCCCCGACGCCGCCCCGGGGTTCGCGAACCTCGCCCGCGCGACCCGCCCGGGCGGGCGGCTGTGCATCACCGTCTGGGCGCACCGCGACCGCTCACCGCTGCACCGCGTCCCGGTCGAGGCCGCCCGGCGGGCCGCGGCCGCCCTCGGGTACGACCTCGGGCTGCCGCCACCCGACGGCGGGATGCACTCGCTGGGCTCGGCCGACCACGCGATCGCGGTCGCCGAGGGGGCGGGCTGGACCGAGGTGCGGTACACCCCGCACGAGCTCGAGCTCTACGTGGGCGGCCCGGGCCCCCTGGAGGACGCGGTGGAGACCCGCATGGCGGCCGGGACGGTGGCCGACGCCCTGGAGGGGGCGCCGCGGCCGGTGGTGGACGCGGTCGCGGCGGCGCTCGCCGACGCGTTCGCCCCCTACCACGACGGGGTGGGCGTACGGATGCCCGCGGCCTTCGCCGTCGTCACCGCTCGGCGGGCGTGACGGCACCGCGGGCCGGCGCGGACGGCGCCGTGAGCGGCCACGGCATCACGCGCTCGGCGGCGAGTGCGACGTCGAGCAGCAGGTCGTCGGCGTGGTGGCGCGCGAGCACCTGCATCCCGACGGGCAGCCCGCCGACCTCGCCCGCCGGGATCGAGACCGCGGGGTTGCCGTAGACGTTGGAGACGATCGTCAGCGCGCCCATGCCGACCAGGTCGGGGAACCGGCTGGCGACCAGGTCGAGCAGCGCCGACGGCGCGCGGGGGAACACGCCGCCCGTCACGCGCACGGCGCCCATCACCGCCCGGAACGCGAGGCGCGCCGCCGGGTTCGCCTTCGCCCAGTCGACGAAGCTCTCCGACGGCGAGCTCATCGGCGCGTCGGCGGCGAACGCGGGCCCGGGATTGGTCGCGGCGATCACGAAGTCGACGCGCTCGAACGCCTCCGCCATCGCGAGGTTGGCCCGGACGCGCTGCTCCTCCGCGACCGACGCCGTGTGCAGGTTGTACAGCGACTGCGCGAGCAGCAGCCCGACGGCGATCTCGTCGGTGAGGTCGCGCGCGCAGGCCGGCCAACGGCCGCCGAGGTCGGCGAGGAGCGTCGCGAGGTTGCCCATCATCCACTGGGCGGCCAGGTTGGGGGGCTCGAGCGTGAGCTCGACCTCGACCATCCCGGTCGCCTCCACGAGTGCCGCGGCCGCCGCGCGGACACGGTCCTCGACGCCGGGCTCCAGCCTCGCGCCCCCGAGCGCGGGCACGACCGCCACCCGCCGCCCGCGCAGCTCGTGGGTGCCGAGGCCGGCCTCCCACCCGTCGCGGCGGGGCAGGCTCCACGGGTCGTGCGGGTCGTAGCCCGCGCACACGTCGTAGTAGCGCGCGACGTCGCGCACCGACCGGGCGAGGCAGCCCAGCACGACCGTCCCGGGACGGAAGTACGCCCGCGGCCCGCGCGGGATGCGGCCGTAGGTGCCCTTCATCCCGAGCAACCCGGTGTAGCCGGCGGGGATCCGGATCGAGCCGCCGCCGTCGCCGCCGGTCGCGATCGTCACGAGCCCGCCCGCGACCGCCGCGGCGCTGCCCCCCGACGAACCGCCCGCGGTGCGGCCGTGCCGCCAGGGGTTGTGGGTGACGCCGTTGAGCTTCGAGACGCTCACGTTCAGCCCGCCGAACTCGCTCGCGGTCGTGAGCCCGACCGGCACCGCGCCGCCCGGGCCGAGCAGCCGTTCGAGCACCGTCGTCGTGAAGTCCGCGACGCGGTCGCGGAACACAAGCGACGCCTCGGTGGCGGGCCAGCCCTCCAGGAACTCGAGCTCCTTCACCCCCACCGGCACGCCGCCGAAGGGGCGGCCGACGTCGGCGCGCGTCGCGGCCGCGAGCGCGCGTTCGGGGTCCACGAACGAGAAGCAGTTGAGGTCGCTGCGCTCGATCGCCGCGAGCGTCGCCTCCACCTCTTCGCGCGGCGACCGGTCGCCCCGCCGGAACGCGTCGACGAGCGAGCACGCGTCGCCCGCCCAGGGGCCGTCGCTCATGGGCGCGGAATCTATTGGCAGGGTGCCGGGGCGCCGGGAGGGGTCCCCGGCGGGGCGAGGCCCGCCGGGGAGGGAGTTGGGGGCTGGGCTGGGTCACTCCCTCCCCGGCGAAATCTGGGTCCCGGAGGAACCGAGGTCCGGACCCGGTCGGCCTCGCCGAGGAGGGAGGACCGGGCGGGGTCTGCGTCCCCCCTCCCCGACGCCTCCGCCCAGCATGGTCGGGGCGGGCGCCGTGGGCGTCGTCAGAATTGGTGGACCGCGCGGCGGCACGGTCGCGCGGGGTCACGGCCCGGTGGTGGGCTCCCCGGGGAGGCCGCCGAGGCGAGCCCGCCGGAACCGCAGCGGGGGCCGTGCGACGACGCGGTCGCGGGCCTCGCGGGCGCGCTCGAGCCGCGAGCTCGCGGGGTCGGGTGCGCCGGACGGGCGCCGCGGGCGCCACGGGGTCCGGGACCACGGCGTCCGGGACCACGCGCTCCGGGCACCACGCGCTCCGGCGACCACGCGCTCCGGCGACCACGCGCTCCGGGACCACGCGCTCCGGGACCACGCGCTCCGGCACGACGGACTCCGGCTCGACCGCTCGGCCACCACCGACGCCGGCGCCTCCGGCACGACCGACGCCGGCACACGAGGTGCGGCCTCCGGCGGGGCGACCCGGGCGGCGGGGACGGGCGGTGCCGGCGGCGGCACGACCGGCTCCCCACCCGTCACGACCGGCTCGGCACCACCCACGACCGGCACCGCCTCGGTCGCGACCGGCCCGGGCGCCGGCCGGAACCGGGCTCGGCCCAACCGGCACGCGTCGGGCCGGCCGACCGGGAGGGGTCGGTCGCCGCGCCCGGCGGCGCGTCGGGCACGGCCAGGACCGGCGCCGGGGACGGCTCGGGCCACGGCCCGGGCGGGACGGGCGCGCCGGCGGGCTCCCCCGGGTGCCCGCGCGGCCGCCGGACGCGGCGGCGGGCGGCCGCCCGCGCGCGCGTCGCCTCGCGCGCCAGGCGCTGGCCGACGACGGCCCCGAGCGCCACCGGCCGCCGGCGGCGGCCGAACCGCTGCCCGCACTGGCCGCAGCGGCGCGCGTCGCGGTCGGTCAGCACCCCGAGGCAGGCCGAGCAGCGGTACGCGATCACCGTCGGCGGCCCCCGGTCACGCCAGCGAGTCGAGGATGGTGAGCAGCCCGGGCAGCAGCAGCACCACGAAGATCGCCGGGAACACGCAGAAGACCAGCGGGAAGAGCATCTTCACCGGCATCTTCTGCGCCCGTTCCTGCGCGCGCTGGCGGCGGCGCAGGCGCGTCTCGTCGGCCTGGGCCTTCAGGATCTTCGCGATCGAGATCCCGAAGTTGTCGGCCTGCAGCATCGCCATCGTGAACGAGCGCACGTCGTCGACGTCGGTGCGGGCCTCGAGCGCACGCAGCGCGTCGGCGCGGCTGGAGCCCATGCGGATCTCCTGCAGCATCCGGCGGGCCTCGTCGGCGAGCGGGCCGGGCATCGCGGACGCGGTGCGCTCGAGTGCCTGCTCGAAGCCGAGCCCCGCCTCCACGGAGATCACGAGCAGGTCGAGCATGTCCGGCAGCGCCCGCTCGATCTCCTCCTGGCGCGCCGTGATCCGCTTGCGCAGCGCGGTGTCGGGGGCGAAGAAGCACACGGCACCGAGCGCGATCACGAGCACGAGCGGCACGAGACCGCTCATCCCGAGGACGCCGTAGAACAGCGCGATCCACACCAGCGCGGACCCGGCGCCGAGCACCTTCATCACGAGGAAGCGGTCGACCGCGTAGCCGGGCGGGTTCCCGGCGAGCACGATGTCGCGCTTCACCTTGTCGAGGTAGCCCACCGGCGTGAACCGGTGGCCGATGCCGAGCAGCCCGCGCGTCACCGGCCCGAGGATCCGCTCGCCCAGGCTCTCGCCGAGCTCGGCCTCGCGCACGGTGGGGCCCGCGTACGCGGCGACCACCCGCAGCGACCGCTGGGCCTCGCGGCGCTCCTCGAGGACCGTGGACACCGACCACGCCCCGAGCCCGACGGCCGCGACACCGAGAAGGACGATGATCAGCACGGCTACTCCTTGATCTCGACGATCCGCCGCAGCCAGAGCCACCCGACGACACTCATCGCCGCCGCGACGAGGATCGCGAAGATGCCGATGGGCTCGTCGAAGAGCTTCTCGATGTAGTCGGGCTGCACCGCGTACATGACGAAGGCCATGAGGGGCGGGAACACGCTCAGCACCACCGCGCTGAGCCGGCCCTCGGCCGTCAGCGACCGCACCTCGCGGCGGAGTGCGGCGCGCTTCTTCATCGTGTCGGCGACCGTGTCCAGCAGCGCGGCGAGGTTCCCGCCCACCTCGCGCTGGATGCGGATCGCCATCACGGTCCACATCAGGTCGCGGCTGCCGGTGCGGGTCGCGGCGTCCGCGAGCGCGTCCTCGATCGGGCGGCCGAGCCGGACCTCCGTGAACACCCGGGTCAGCTCGGTGCGCACCGGGTCGCGCGTCTCGGCGACGACCGCCTCGAGCGCCTGCAGGAGCGAGAAGCCGGCCCGCAGCGAGCTCGCGAACAGCGTGAGCATCCCCGGCAGCTGCTCCTCGAACTGCCGCAACCGGCCGCGCGCCGCCGCTCGATCCAGGCGGCGGAGCCGAGCACCACGACGGCGGCGACGGCGAGCCCCGCGACCGGGCCGACGAGCAGCGAGAGCGCGAGGAAGCCGATCGCGGCGAAGACCGGGACGTAGAACAGGACCTCGCCGGCCCGCAGCGGGATGTCGGCCTGCGACAGGACCCGCTCGAGCCGCTCCAGCAGCCCGGTGCGCGCACCGAGCTCGGTCGCGTACTCGATCCCGCGGCGCACGATCGCCGTCTCGGGCCCGCCGGCGACCTCGACGGTCTCGACGGCCGCGACGTCGTAGCCGACGAGCCGGCGCTCCAGCCGGAGCTGGCGCCGCCCGAGCAGGATGCTGACGCTCGACACGACCGCGGCCACCGCGGCCGCGCCGAGCAGCACGATCAGCAGCCGCCCCGCGGTCGAGGCGACGAACTCCTGGGCGAGCGCGGCGGCGGTCACCGGAGCCCCACCACGCGCCGGGCGAACGGCTCGAGGGTGAACAGGTCGGCCTCGAGCTCGATGCCGTGGTCGGCGAGCCGCTCCGAGAACGCCGGCCGGATCCCCGTGCTCTTGAGGCGGCCGAGGCTCCGGCCCTCCTCGTCGACCCCCATGCCGAAGTCGAACTGGTAGATGTCCTGGAGCACGACCGTGTCGCCCTCCATCCCGAGCACCTCGGACACCGTCGTCACCCGCCGGGAGCCGTCACGCAACCGGCTGAGGTGCACGACCAGGTCGAGCGCGGAGGCCATCTGCTCCCGCACGGCCCGCACCGGCAGGTCCATGCCCGACATGAGCGTCATCGTCTCGATGCGGGCGAGGGTGTCACGCGGGCTGTTCGAGTGGATGGTCGTGAGCGAGCCGTCGTGGCCCGTGTTCATCGCCTGCAGCATGTCGAGCGCCTCGGCGCCGCGGGCCTCACCCACGACGATGCGGTCGGGCCGCATCCGCAGGGCGTTGC
This sequence comes from Acidimicrobiia bacterium, assembly GCA_026002935.1. Classification (GTDB taxonomy): domain Bacteria; phylum Actinomycetota; class Acidimicrobiia; order IMCC26256; family PALSA-610; genus BPGH01. The sequence continues at coordinate 1,044,348 of BPGH01000001.1, read as the reverse complement.
GGACGAGGTCCCGGATCGTGATCTGGCCGACGCCCTCGATGTTGGGCGGGCGCGACTCGAGCGAGCAGACGTGGTCCTGCAGGAGCTTCAGCTCCTTGGCGTCCTCGATGGTGACGATGCGCTCGTCGTTCGGGATGAACGACGACAGCACGTTGAGCAGGGTCGTCTTGCCGGTGCCGGTGCCGCCGGAGATCACGATGTTGAGCCGGCCCCGGACGCACGCGTCGAGGAAGTGGGCGACCGGCCGCGACAGCGTGCCGAACGCGATCAGGTCGCCGACGGTGTACGGCTCCTTCGAGAACTTGCGGATCGTGAGGAACGGCCCGCCGATCGCGACCGGGTGGATCACGGCGTTGATCCGGGAGCCGTCGGGCAGCCGGGCGTCGACCATCGGCGTGGCCTCGTCGATCCGCCGGCCGACCTGGCTGACGATCTTGTCGATCGTGCGGCGGACGTGCCCGGCGTCGACGAACCGGGCGTCGGTCTTCTCGATCTTGCCGCGCCGTTCGACGTAGATCTCGCTGGGCCCGTTCACCATCACCTCGGTGATGCCGGGGTCCTGGAGGAACTCGTCGATCGGGCCGTAGCCGATCGTGTCGTCGATGAGTCCGCGCACGAGCTCGCCGAGCTCCGCCGCCGACAGCGCGACGTCCTCCTCGCCGATGGCGCGCTCGACGCGCTCCTGGACGATCTTTCGGACCTCGGAGTCGGAGAGCTGCTCGTCGGCGAGCATCGGACCGAGCTCGTCGATCACGCGACCGTGCACCCGGGCACGGAGCTCCTCGAGCTGCGCGCTCCGCGCGTCGGCCGGTGCCGTCCGCATGTCCCGCCAGCGTGAGTACTGGGTCATGTCCTCGTGTCCGTTCTACGCACCCCGGCGCCAGGCCAGGAACCCCTTCTTGGTCTCGCTCTGCGCGATCTCCGTGGACGCCGAGCCGTCGATCGTCCGCGCGAGCTCACGGAGCGCGAGCGCAGCGGGCGAACGGGGCCGGTCGAGCACGATCGGCACGCCCCGGTTCACCGCCTGGGGGACGGCGATGTCGGACGGGACGCGGAACTCGGCGTCGACGCCGAGCGCCTTCTCGACGTCGCTGACGTCCAGGTTCACGCGCGCGTTCGCGCGGTTCAGGACGAGCCTCAGCTTCGAGCCGGCGATCGACAGCAGGTCGAGCGTCTGGATGCCGACCTTCAGGTTCTTGATGCTGGGGACGTCCATGCTCGCGACGAGGAGCACCTCGTCGGCCTCCTCCAGCAGCGCGAGCACGACGTCGTTGAAGTGCGGCGCCATGTCGATCACGACGAAGTCGAACATCGTGCGCAGCAGCCGCACGATCTCGACCATCGCCTCGGCCGACACGGAGTCCCCGGAGCCGGGGTCGGCCGGCGCGCACAGCACGCGAAGGCCCGACTCCTCGTGGGTCGCGAGCAGCCCGTCGAGCAGCGTCGTGTCGGCCGTCTCGATCGCGCCGGCCGCCTCGAGCACCGTCTGCTCGGGCGGAAGCCCGAGCAGCACGCCCACGTCGCCGAACTGCAGATCGGCGTCGACCAGCACGACCCGGCCCGGGTGCTCGAGCGCGAGCGCGACCGCGAGGTTCGTGGAGACGACGCTCTTGCCGACACCGCCCTTGGTCGAGAACGACACGAGGACCCGGCCCTCCTGGGTGGCGTCGACCGCGGCGAAGCGGTTCACGGCCGCCGCGACCGCCTCGCCGACGTCGTGGATCGACTGGCGCAGCGCGCGCTCGCCGGCGCCCAGCGCCACGACGTCACGCACGCCGGCACGCAGCGCCTGCTGCAGCAGCGGCGTGTCGATCGCGTCCACGACGAGCACGAAGCCGGCGGACGGGTACCGGCGCGTGAGCGCCCGCGCCGCCGCGAAGCCCTCGGGCGTCGCGTAGCTCGGGCCCAGCACGACGACGGCGGGTTCGGTCGCACCGATCGCATCGGCGAGCTCGTCCGCGTCGGCGAGCGGGCTCGGCACGATGCCGGCGAGCTCGATCGTCATCTGGGTCCGCCGCCGCTGGTCGGGCTCGACCGCCAGCACCGGCTGGGACGCCGACCCGGCCCCACCGGGGACCGGGTCGGCCTCCTGCGCGGCCCACTGCTTCATCTCCGCCCGTCCCATCCGGATCAGCCCCGCGACGCCGCGTCGAGCGCTGCGAAGACCTCCTGGACCTTCGTCAGCGGCTGGTCGAACAGGTTGACCGCCTCGACGATCTCCTCGACGGCGCCGAACGCCGGGCCCTCCACGCCGGCCGGGTTGAGGCTGAGGTAGATCGAGCCGATCGCGCTCGCGTGGGCGAGCTGCTCGGCCTGCCGCGGCGTCACCTCGAGGGTGACGAGCCCGGTCGCCGCCTCCTCGGTGGAGTCGTCGTCCTCACCGTCCTCGTCCTGCGCGCCGACCGCCGTCGTCTGGCCGACGGCGAGCACGCGCACGCCCGGGATCAGGAAGGCCGTCGTCTTGGCCGTCTGGCCCGACGCCTGGGCGTTCGCGCTGAGCACGTTCTTCACGTCGAGCGTGACGATCACGTTGACCGAGTCGTTCGGGGCGACGAAGCCGGCGACGCCGCGCGTCTGGTCGACGTTCACGGTGATCGCCTGCATGCCCTCGGCGATCTGGAGCGCCGAGCTGTGCACCGCCTCCTGGGCGACGAACAGCTCCTCGGTGAGGGGCTGTCCCGCCGGGATCGCCGCGACGGCGTAGAGCTCGTCGATCTCGTCGCTGCGGTTGGGCGACAGCGACGTCGGCGGGCGGCTCGCCCGCGTGAACTTCTTCACCTCGCTGTAGCTCTCCAGGACCTCGCTGCCGCTCGTGCCGGCGGGGATGTCCTTCGAGGCGACCAGCACGTCGTAGAGCTCGAGGTCCTCGGCGGCGCGCTCGTCGGCGCCGTCGAGGTACTGCCACAACAGGACGCCCGTCACCGCGGCCAGCACGACGGCGGCGACGGCGGTCACTACACGCCACTTCCTCACGAGTCCACCTCTGATACGACCGGGGACCGCCACGCCGGTTCGCGTCGCGTGGTGCCGACCGTACGGATGCGGCGCCGGGCCTTCATCCTCAATGTTGTGGTCCGTCCCGACGTACCGGGAGGCGCCCGCGGCCCGGTCCGGCGGCGTGCTCGGCATGCGCCGGAGTTCGTCAACTTTGCCGATGCCGCGACACCCGGCGCCCGCGATCGTCGTCCTGCTCGTGCGGGAGGTCCCGCCGAGGTCAAGCAGACGACGAAAAGGGGTCTCTCCTCCATGAACCTGTACGTGTTGAAGACCTGGCTGCAGGCTCGCTTCTCGCACGACGAGCGTGGCGCGAACCTGGTCGAGTACATCCTCCTCATCGCGCTCATCGCGCTGGTGGTCGTCGGTGCGGTGGTGCTCCTGCGCCAGGGCATCGAGGACAAGTTCACCGACGCGAAGGACTGCCTCGACAACTCCGGCTCGGCCACGAGCTGCTGACGTCGAAGCGATGACGGGCATGGCCGCCGGCAGTCCCCCGCCGGCGGCCATCTCGTCGCTCCCGGGCGCCGCAGGCCGCGGCGCCCCTGCTGTACGCCGCTCAGAAGGGCCCGGCGCCATGCGAAGCACACCCGACGGCCGCAACCGAGCTCGCCGACGCGCCGACCAGCGCGGCGCCGCGCTGGTCGAGACCGTGATCGTCCTCCCCCTCGTCCTGCTCCTCACCTTCGGGATGATCGAGTTCGGCTTCGCCTTCAACGAGCAGGGGACCCTGCGCGCCGCGACCCGCAACGCCGCGCGGGCGGCGTCGACCCAGCCGAAGGCGGCCAACGCCGTCTTCGAGGCCGCGGCGATCGACTCGCTCGACGCGTCGGCCGCGAACCTCAACAACGGCGTCCCCGACTTCGCCCTCGTCTACGACACCCAGGACGGGACCTTCGAGCCCTCGAGCCCCGGCGAGTGCACCACCCGCTGCGCCTACTACGACTGGGACGGCTCCGGTTTCGTGCACGTGAGCGGGCACTGGAACCCCGAGCAGCGGGGCGCGTGCGCCGGTGAGAGCGACCGGGTCGGCGTGTTCATGAAGGTGCGGCACGACTTCCTCACGGGCTTCTTCACCGACGCCGGCGTCGACCTGTCCTCGCGGACGGTCATGGCGCTCGAGCCGTACGTGGGCGGGCCGTGCGCGGGCTCATGACCTCCCGGCTCCGCCGTGCGCGCGCCGAGCGCACCGAGGCGGGCTTCACGCTCGTCTGGTTCGCGATCGTGCTGACGGTGCTCCTCGTCGTCGCCGCGCTCGGCGTCGACATCCTCGCCGGCTACTCGGCCGCGCAGCGCGCCCAGAACGCGGCCGACGCCGCGGCGCTCGCCGGGGTGGTGAAGATGCCCGACTTCTCGTCGGCCGACCCGCTCGCCCGCCAGGTGGGCGCCGACAACCTCGGCGCCGGCACCTTCACCCCGGAACAGACCGCCCTGCCGAACCAGCTCAAGGTCACCGTCGAGACGGGCATCGACACCTTCTTCGCCCGGGTGCTCGGCATCGACCGGCTGACCATCCGGCGCGACGCCGTCGCCGAGTACGACGAGCCCGTCGCCATGGGCAGCCCGGCCAACACCTTCGGCAACCAGCCCGACTGCACCGGCACCTGCACCAACACCCCCTCCGCGCAGAACCCACAGCTGTGGTTCAACCTCGCGGGCACCGGGTCCCGCAAGACCCGTGGCGACCAGTTCCTCTCGACCCGTTGCACCGTCGAGAACCTCCAGCCGGACCGGTGCAGCGGCACCAACCAGGACCACGACCCGACGGGCTACCGCTACGTCGTGCGCAACGAGAACGGCGGCGGCGACCTGACGGTGTCGATCTTCGACCCGGCGTTCGTGCACGTCGGTGACAACTGCACCGACGGCGCGCTCAACAACCTCTACAACGCGCTGCTGATCTCCGCCTACCCCGACGCCCAGCGCTACCGGCCCAACGGCGGGGGCTTCGAGTCGCCGTACTGCACCGGCGACCAGTTCTTCGCCGACGACGGCAGCTCGCCGTACGCGCCCACCACCTACTACGGGATCATGCGCGACCCGGGCACGCCCTGGACCGAGGACGACGACGAGCCGGTCTCCGGCTGCCCGTCGGTCTCGAGCCCCCGGGCGTTCACCGGCTACCGCGGCGACCTGACGGCCCGCTGGAACCAGGAGCTCGCGAACCCCGCGCTCGAGGACACGGTCACGCAGTACTTCCGCAAGTGGGTCGGCCTGTGCACCTTCCCCGCCGGCGACGGCGACTACGTGCTGCACATGTGGACCAACGGCGGCTCGGGCCACAACCGGGGCTCCATCCGCGTCGCGAAGAACGGCTCCCTGGCGTCCGGCGACGTGTCGATCTTCGCCCGCGGCCGTATGTCGATCTACCAGAACAAGATCGGCGCCAACACGGAGTTCCACCTGGCCCGGGTGATCCCGGGCGCCAACGGGCGGGTGCTGAACCTGACGTTCTTCGACACGGGCGACGCGGCGCAGCCGGGCACCCTGACGGTCCTGCCGCCGGTGGAGGCACGGGTCGGCACGAGCGCGCTCACGTCGTTCTCCGGGTGCCGGTACACGGCCCCGCCCGCGGGCCCGCCGTACCCGCCGAAGGTCTCCACGGGCGCGGGCTGCAGCGTGTCGGGTGTCATCTCGAGCGGCTGGAACGGCCAGATCATCGAGTGGGAGGTGCCGATCCCCGACGGGTACGACTGCGACTACCTCGACCCGCAGGGGTGCTGGCTGCGCATCCGGTTCGCCTACCCGGCCGGCGTCCAGGACACGACGACCTGGCAGGCGCGCCTGGGTGGCAATCCCGTCCGGCTCGTCGAGTGACGGCTCTCAGACCCGCACGACCGGTCGGCGGTCCTCGATGACCCAGCTCGTCGCGGTCGTCACCGGCGATCCCGGCACGCGCACGTCGTCGACGTAGCGGAAGTCGGCCCGCCAGGCGCTCGGCGTGACCTCGCAGCGCACCCAACCCCGCCTGGAGAGGTCGGCCCACCGCACGTGCGGATTGTTCGCGAGCGCGAGCGGGAGCACGGCGCCGAGCGTGCTGTTGGCGCCCGAGGAGATCGAGTTGCCGACGAACTCGGTGCCCACGACCTCCGAGGCGGGGTCCTCGAAGTCCGCCTTCACGTCGGCCACCCCGCTCGCGTGGATGTCGCCGGTGATGACGACGGGGTTGCGCACGCGTGCGCTCGCCAGCACGTCGAGCACCGCCCGGCGGGCGAGCGGGTACCCGTCCCACTGGTCGAGGTTGAAGATCGCGTCCGGCGGCGGGGTGAAGGCCAGGCGCGAGAAGACGATCTGCTGGGCGAGCACGTTCCAGCGGGCCCCCGAGCCGCGCAGCGTGCGCTCCAGCCACACCTGCTGCTCGGTCCCGAGCAACGTGTGGGCCGGATCGAGGGCGCCGGGGCAGAGCACGCCGACGTCGGCCGGCGAACACGGCTGGTCGCTGCGGTACTGGCGCGTGTCGAGCACGGCGAAGCGCGCGAGCCGCCCGAAGTCGACCGAACGGTGGATGCGCAGGTCGGGGCCCGCCGGCGGCGGCAGCCGCGTCGGCATGTGCTCCCACCACGCGCGGTAGGCGGCGGCGCGCCGGGCGAGGAACTGCGCCGGGTCGGGAGTCGTGCTCCCGGCCTCGGGCGACACCCCCTGGTAGTTGTTCTCCACCTCGTGGTCGTCCCACGTCACGAGCCACGGCGCGCCCGCGTGCGCCGCGCGCAGGTCGGCGTCGCTGCGGTACAGCGCGTACTGGTTGCGGTACTGCTCGAGCGTGATCACCTCGGGGACCAGGTGCGAGCGGACCGCGCCCCGGAGCCCCGACTCGTAGATGTAGTCGCCGAGGAACACGACGAGGTCGAGGTCCTCGTCGGCGGCGACGTCGCGCCAGGCGGCGTAGTACCCGTCGCGGAAGCTCTGGCACGAGCCGAACCCGAAGCGCAGCCGCTTCGCGTCGTGCCCGCGGCGCGGGAACGTGCGCGTGCGCGCGACGGGCGTCTCCCAGTCGCCGACGGCGAAGCGGTACCAGTAGGGCCGGTCGGGTCGCAGTCCCTCGACCACGACGTGCACCGCGTGCGCGACCTCGGGGCCGGTGACGAAGTGGCCCTCACCGACGACGTGACGCATCGACTCGTCGCGGGCGACCATCCAGCGGACCGGCACGTCGACCGGCGGCATGCCCCCGCCCGTCAACGGCTCCGGCGCGAGGCGGGTCCACAGCACGAACCCGTCGGCGGTCGGGTCGCCCGACGCGACGCCGAGTGTGAACGGGTCCTTCGCCAGCGGGGGCACCGGCGGCAGCGTCGTGGTGGTCCGGGGCGGGCGGACCGGACGCGGTCCCGGACGGTCGCACGCCGCGATCGCGAGGCCGGCCGACAGCGCGAGGAAGGACCGACGCGAGATCGTCCAGTGGTCGAACCGTGCCCGCGCCATCCCGTGTCCCCCCTTCGCCGCGGTGCGACGACACTACGGCGGGCCCACGCCGCCGTCACGGGCGACGGGTCCGAGATGGCCGATCGGTCCTTCTCGCGCCGCCCGGTGCCGCCCGGTGCGCCTCAGCCGTGAGGGTCCGGGTCGTCCGGGAGGCCGAAGAGCCCGAACAGGCGCGTGTCGAGGAACCCGTTGATCGCGACGACCCGGTCGCCGGCGACGTCGAGCACCTGCAGGTTCCACGGCCGGTGCGCGCCGCCGGGGCCGCTCGGCCGGTACTGCGCGACGGCCGGCGCACCGTTCGCCGTGGTCGGCACGAGGCGGGAGCCCTTGCACTCGATCCCCCGCGTGAGCATCCACCGGCCGATGTCCCCGGGGCCCCGCAGCCACAGCCCGAGCGGCGGCATCGACATCGTCGCGTCCTCGTGCAACAGCGCCACGAGCGCATCGATGTCGTACCGCTCGAACGCGTCGACGTATCGTCGCAGCAGCGCCTGCTGGCGCGCGTCGGCCGGATCGTGCAGCTCACCGGACCGCAGGTCCTGCGACGCGAGCGTGGTCCGGGCGCGCTGCAACAGGCTGTTGACCGAGACGACCGTCGTGCCGAGCAACTCGGCCACCTCGGCCGCGCGCCAGCGCAGCACGTCGCGCAGGATGAGCACGGCGCGCTGGCGCGGCGGCAGGTGCTGCAGGGCCGCCACGAACGCGAGGCGGATCGACTCCCGCGCGAGGACGGCCTCCTCGGGGCCGGCGCCGGCGGGCACGACGCGCGCGTCGGGGATCGGCTCCACCCACGTGTCGCCGGGGAGCCAGACGAGCTCGGCGTCGACGGACCCGGCGGGCGAGAGGTCGACCGGGCGGGCACGGCGCCGCCTCCCCTCCAGGGCGTCGAAACAGACGTTGCTCGCGATGCGGTAGAGCCACGAGCGCAGCGAGGAGCGGCCCTCGAACCGGTCGTACGCGCGCCAGGCACGTACCAGCGTCTCCTGCACGGCGTCCTCCGCCTCGAACGCGGAGCCGAGCATCCGGTAGCAGAAGCCGGTCAGCTCGCGACGGTGGGCCTCGAGCCGCCGCACCAGCTCGCCCGGCGCCCGCGCCAGGTCGTCGCCGGTCGTGGTCACGCCCACACGCTACCGGGCCGGATTTGCGCCGTCGGGGTCCGCTTCGGGCACGCTCGGCGCCGGCCTCCCCGGGACCGAGGACCAGGAGGACGACCGTGCTCCCCGTCACCTGGGACACGATCCGCGTGTTCCTGCACGTCACCGCCGCGACCGTGTGGGTCGGCGGCCAGCTCACGCTCGCGGGGCTGGTGCCCGGTCTGCGCCGCCTCTCGCCGGACGCACCCCGGGCCGTCGCCCGCCGCTTCAACACGATCGCCTGGCCCGCGTTCGGCGTGCTCGTCGCGACCGGCGTGTGGAACGTCGTCGAGATCGCGCCGGGCTGGGACACCGACTACGGCCGCACCGTCATGGTCAAGGTCCTCGTCGTCGCGGTCTCGGGGGTCTCGGCGTTCCTCCACTCGGTGGCCCGCTCGCGCGCCGGCCTCGCGGCGTTCGGCGCGCTGTCGGGCCTGTCGGCCCTCGCCGCCCTGCTCCTCGGGGTGATGCTCGGCTGAGGCCGCGCGCGCGGGACCCCGGCCGGTGCGGCGGCTCAGGGCACGAGCACGGCGGCGCCGGCGAAGCGGTCGTGCGCGAGGTCGCGCAACGCCCGGTCCGCCTGCGCCAGCGGGTACCGCACCGTCTCGACGCGGATGCCGATGCGCGCCGCGATGGCGAGGAACTCCTCGCCGTCGCGCCGCGTGTTCGCGGTCACGCTGCGGACCTGCCGCTCCTGGAACAGGTGGTCCGCGTAGCGCAGCGGCGGGACGTCGGTCATGTGGATCCCGGCGAGCGCGAGCGTGCCGCCCCGGTCGAGCGCACGGAGCGCGACCGGCACGATCTCCCCGGCGGGGGCGAACACGATCGCGGCGTCGAGCGGCTCGGGCGGCGCGTCGTGGGTGTCACCCGCCCAGGACGCGCCGAGCTCGAGCGCGAGGTCCCGGGCGTCCCGGGAGCGGGTCATGACGTACACGGTCGCCCCGCGCGCGAGCGCGACCTGCGCGGCGAGGTGCGCGGAGCCGCCGAACCCGTAGATGCCGAGGCGGCCTCCCTCGGGGAGCGCGGCCCGCCTGAGCGCGCGGTAGCCGATGATCCCGGCGCACAGCAGCGGCGCCGCCTGCTCGTCGGTGAACACGTCGGGGATCGGGTAGGCGTAGCGCTCGTCGACGACCGCGTACTCCGCGTAGCCGCCGTCGGCGTCCCAGCCGGTGAAGCGCGGCGCGACGCAGAGGTTCTCGTCGCCCCGCCGGCAGAAGCGGCAGGTGCCGTCGGTCGCGCGCAGCCAGGCGATGCCGATGCGGTCACCCGGCGCGAACCGCGCCGAGCCCGACCCGACGGCGTCGACGACCCCCACGACCTCGTGGCCGGGCACGACGCCGGGCCGGCGGGGTGCGAGGTCGCCCTCGGCGAGGTGGAGGTCGGTACGGCACACCCCGCAGGCCGCCACGCGCACGCGCACCTCGCCGGGGCCGGGCCACGGGTCGGGCCGCTCGACGAGCTGCAACGGCCCGCCGTCGACCGGCCCCGGCGAGTGCACGACCCAGGCCTTCACGGCCTCGCGGCCCCGCGGGTCACCGGCGCGTCACCGGCACCTTCACCGCCGTCGACTTCTGCTCCGTCGCGAGGGGCGCGCGGATCTCCAGCACGCCGTCCTTGTACGACGCGGTGATGTCGCTCTCCTTCACGTCGGCCCGCAACGGGATCGTACGGGAGAACGAGCCGTACCGGAACTCGGAGCGGTACGACGACTTCTCCCGGTGCTCCGTCCTGGCCTGCCGTTCGGCACGGATGTGGAGCATGCCGTCCTCGACGGTGATCTCGACGTCCTTGTCGGGGTCGATGTCGGGCAGTTCCGCCCGCACGACGTAGGTGCCGTCGTCGACGAACTCCTCGACGCGCATCCACGAGGTGTCCCAGTCGGTCTCGAAGAAGCGGCGGAACACGTCGGGGAAGTCGAACAGCTCTCGTCTCGCCAGTGCCATGGTCGGTACCTCCTTCGGTGCTCCCCCGCCGGGGTTGCGGCGGGGACCGCTCCGCGACGCCGGAACGACGTGCGCCGCCGGCAACTTCCCGGCCAGCGTCGTCCGGCGCCGCCCGCGCGACCAGGGTCACTCGGCCCGATCCGCGGGCCCGATCGGCCGGCGACCGCGCCGGCGGGGCGCCCGGCGCGCGGGGCACGAAACCCGTCAAGGCGCCGCGCCGGCGCGCCGATCCCCTGCCCCGGGAGCGAGGCAGGCATGGGGTCGGATCGGATCACGGGGCAGGAGGGCCCGGCGGGGCGCGTCCCCGAACCGGTGGTGCGGACGGTCGCGCTCGTGACCGTGTGCTGGGGGGCCGCCTACCTCGCGTGGCGGCTCCTCGCGACCGGCCGGGGCGTGCCGGCCGTCGCCTTCTGGCCGCTGTTCGTCGCCGAGGCCTTCGGGTGGGCGAACCTCGTCGCGTACGCGTTCATGGCCTGGCGCGTGCCCCGCCCGCAGCGGCCGCCGGCCCCGGCGGCCGCCGACGTCGACGTGTTCGTGTGCACCTACGACGAGCCGGCACGCGTGGTCGAGGCGACCCTCGCGGGGTGCCGAGCGATCCGCTTCCCGCACACGACATGGGTGCTGGACGACGGTCGCCGACCCGAGATCGAGGACCTCGCACGCGAGTTCGGCGCCCGGTACCTGACCAGGCCCGACAACCGCCACGCGAAGGCGGGGAACATCAACCACGCGCTGACCCGGACGCAGGGCGAGTTCGTGCTCGTGCTCGACGCCGACCACGTGCCCCAGCCCGAGATCCTCGACGCGACGCTCGGGTACTTCGCGGATCCCCGGGTGGCACTCGTGCAGACCCCCCACGACTTCTACAACCGCGACTCGTTCCAGCACACCCGCGTGCGCCGGCACGAACAGAGCCTGTTCTACGAGGTGCTCGCCCCGGGCAAGGACCGCCACAACGGCGTGTTCTGGTGCGGCTCGGCGGCCGTGATCCGGCGGGCCGCGCTCACCGAGATCGGCGGGGTGCTCACCGACACGATCGCCGAGGACTTCCACACGACGATCGCGTTGCACGCGCGCGGCTGGCGCACCCGGTACCACGCCGAGACCCTCGTGCAGGGCCTCGCCCCCCACGACCTCGCCGCGTTCCTGCTCCAGCGCGACCGCTGGGCGCGCGGCAACCTGCGCGTCCTGCGGACGAGGGAGAGCCCGCTGACCGTCCGCGGCCTCGACTGGCGCCAGCGCGCCAGCTACCTGGGCTCGCTCGCGAACTACTTCGCCGGGCCCCAGCGCCTGGTGCTGCTGGCGGTGCTCGTCGCGACGCTGTTGACGGGCGTGCTGCCGTTCCACGCGGACCCGGCGGAGCTGCTCGCGATCTGGGCGCCGTGGGTCGTGGGCGCGTGCGCGACGACGGTGCTCCTCGCCCGGGGCACGCTCGGGCTCGCCGACTCGACGGTCTACGGCATGCTCACGATGGGGATCTTCACCCGGGCAGTGGGCTCCCTGGCGGGGCGCGGCACGGGCCGCTTCCGCGTCACCCCGAAGGAGGGCGTCGACCTCGGCGGCGTGCGGGCGCTGCGGATGCTGCCGCTGCTCACCACGGCGGGGGCGGTGCTCTTCGCGACCGTGGCGGCGCGTTCGCTCGCGAGCGCCGGCCTCCTGCCGCTCCCCGAGCTGTCGGGATTCGCACTGGCGGCGACCCTCGCGCTCGGCTGCTTCGAGCTCGGGTTCGTCGTGCGCACGCTCGTCCCGGTCGTGCGCCGGCGCCAGCGCCGCAGCCAGTACCGGGTCCCGGTGGCGCTGACCGCCCGGGTCTCCGGCACCCAGACGATCGTGCCGGTCGAGGACCTGACCCCCGACGGCCTGTCGTTCGACACCACCGACGAGTGGGTGCCGGGCGAGACGCTGACGCTGCACCTGCGGGTGCCCGACAGCCGAGGGGAACCCGCGACGCTCACCGTCGGGGTCGAGGTGCGTGCGGTCACGCCGGCCGCGGGCGGCGGCCGGCGGGTCGGGTGCCGCCTCGTGGGCCTCGAGGCGGCCACGCGCCGGGCGCTGGTCGAGTACTGCTACGTGGTGCGCCCGACCGAGCTGCTGGGCGGCCCGGCGGCCGGGACCACCGCCGAGGCGCCGCCGGCGAGGCCGTCCGCACCGGGGGCGGCAGGACTGCGGGAGCCGGCTTGACCCCGGCCCCGGCCCTGCCGATACGCAGGCGATGACCCCGTCCGTGCGACCCGCGGGCCCGGCCCTCGACGCGCCCCCCGGCGCGCCGCTGGACGTGCGCGCACCCGAGCTGCTCGGGCTGCTGCCCGACGCGGTCGCGGTCCTGGACCCCGACGGCCGCGTCCGCTACCGCTTCCCGTGGGCGCGCGACGCCTGCGACGGCACCGACGGCCGGACCGGCCGCTGCTCGACCTCGTGCACCCCGACGACCGCGACCGCGCGCTCGGCCGAGCTGCACGCGGTGTGCGGCGGCGAGCGACCCCGCGCGACGTTCGAGGTGCGCGCGCGCACCCCCCGCCTCGGTTGGAACGTCGTCCACGTGCGGCTCCACGGCTTCCTCGACCACCCCGACGTGCGCGGCGTGGTCGTGTGCGTGTCGTCGCTCACCGGCACCGAGCGCGAGGCCCGGCTGCGCACCCTGTGGGAGCAGACGCCCGTCGCGCTGTTCGAGACGGACGCCGAAGGGCGCTGCACGATGGTGAACCCCGCGTGGTGCGAGCCTGTCGCAGCTCGGCCCCGAGGACTCGCTCGGCCACGGGTGGCTCGAGGCGATCCACCCCGACGACCGGGCGGCGCTCCTCGCGGAGTGGCAGCGCTGCGTCGCCGCCCGCGCGCCGTTCGAGCGGGAGTACCGGCTCGTGCGACCCGGCGGCGAGGTGCGCTGGCTGCACGGGCGCGCGGCGCCGCTGCCCGCACCCGACGGCACGATCGGCGGGTACATCGGCAGCCTGGAGGACGTGACCGCCGGCCGCGCCGCGCACGACTTCCTCGTCGCGTCCGCCGAGCGGCTGCAGACGATCCTCGCCGCGTCGTCCGACCTGGTCGTCGTGCTCGACCGCGACGGCCGCTTCACGTACGTCAGCCCCTCGATCACCGGGGTGCTCGGCTACGACGCCGAACAGTTGATCGGCAGCCCGGCGTTCGTGCTCGTGCACCCCGACGACCACCCGGCGGCGACCGAGGGCTTCACGGTCGCATCGTCGGCCCCCGGGGAGACCGTCCCGCTGGAGCTGCGCATCCGCGACTCCGGCGGGCGGTGGCGCCACTTCCAGGTGATCGCGAACAACCTGCTCGACGACCCGGCGGTCGCCGGGATCGTCGTCAGCGCGCGAGACCTCAGCGCGGTCCAGTCCGCCCAGGCCCGCGCCGCGGCGGCCGAGGAGCGGTTCGAGCGCCTGTTCGACCAGGCGGCGACGGGCACGGCGACCGTGGCTCCGGACGGGACCGTGACGCGCGCCAACCACGCGCTCGCCACGCTGCTGGGCGTCCCGCTCCACGCGCTGACCGGCGCCGGCCTGCTCGCATTCGTCGACGACGCGGAGCGGGACGCGTGCGCCGAGAGCGTGCGCGCGCTCGTCGAGGGGCGGGCGGACTCGTACCGCGCCGACCGGACGTTCCGCCGCAGCGACGGCGCGGCGATCCACGCCCGCGTCGTGGCGACCGCGCTGCGCGACCCCGACGGCCGCCTCACGGAGATCCTCGTGCAGGTCGAGGACGAGACCGAACGGCGCGCGCTCGCGGAGCGCCTCGCCCACGACGCGACGCACGACCGCCTCACCGGGCTCGCGAACCGGGCGCTGCTCCTCGAGTCGGTCGAGCGCGGGCTCGCCCGTGCCCGGCGCACGGGCACGGAGCTCGCGGTCCTGTTCATCGACCTCGACCACTTCAAGCCGGTCAACGACACGCTCGGCCACGACGCGGGCGACGCGCTGCTGTGCGAGGTCGGCGCCCGGATCCGCGACCAGGTGCGCGGCGGCGACCGGGTGGCGCGCATCGGCGGCGACGAGTTCGCCGTGGTGTGCGCGCCGATCGCGGCCGCCGAGCACGCGGTCGACATCGCGCACCGGATCAAGGCGGCCCTGCACGCGCCGTTCACGGTGCACGGCCGGGAGGTGTCGATCGGTGCCTGCATCGGGGTCGCCACCACCGGCGGCGACCCCGTCGGCGCGGCCCAGCTGCTCTCCCGCGCCGACGCCGCCGCGTACCGGGGCAAGCACAACGGGCGGGGCCGCGTCGAGGTCTACGACCGCGACCTCGAGTACCACCTCGAGCGGCGCACGGTCGTGCGGGACGCGATCCTCCGGCTCGCCTCGCGGCCCGACGCGCCCATGGTGGGGATGCCGATCACCGAGCTCGCGAAGGGCACGACGATCGGCTTCCAGTTGGACATCGACTGGCGCGCGCTCGGCGTCGAGCCACCGGAGGCGTGCGCCGTGGTCGCGGAGGACAACGGCAGCGCACGCGCGGTCGGCGTCGCGATGCTGCACTCGGGCCTGGGCCTCCTCGCGGCCTGCCCGCCCGGACCCGACGGCAGGACGCCGGGCATCGCGCTGCGGTTCCCGAGCCGTTTCGTGCTCGACGCCGACTTCGTCTCCCGGGTGCGCGAGGAGGTGCAGGGCCGGGCCGTCCACCCCTCGCTCCTGTGGGTCGGGATCCCGGCCGACGCCTTCACGCGCGACCGGGAGCAGGCGACCTGGACGGCGACCGCGCTCGCCGGGATGGGCCACGGCGTCGCGCTCGACGGCTTCGGCTCGGCGGGGACGCTCGGGGAGCTGCGCGCGGCGGGGGCGCACACCGTCGTGCTCGCCCCCGACCTGCACCGGCACGTCGCCGACGACCCCGCCGCCCGCACGCTGTGCGGCGGCGTGATCCGGCTCGCGCACGACCTCGGCCTCGTCACGGTCGCCCGCGACGTGACGGACGAGCGCGTGCTGGCGGTGCTCACCGAGACGGGCTGCCACTTCGCCGTCGGCGAGGTGTTCGGGCCCCCGATGCCCGCGACGGAGCTGCTGGGTCACCAGGACGGGGCGTTCGGGACGGGCGCAGCTCGCGCCGGAGCCGTTCGGTGAGGACGTCGAGGACGCGGTTGCCCCTCCGGAAGTAGCGCCGGCCGGCCAGCACCGCCCGCTGCGGTTCGAGCGTGCACTTCGTCCACGACCCGAGGTGCGGCCACAACAGCAGCTCGACCGGCACCGGCCGCGACGGCCACGCGCCGCGCAGCCATCCGCGCGCCCGCCACGCGCCCCGCGGCCCGGGCGCCGGGCGCTCCAGCGCGAGCCGGCGCGTGACCCGGACCCGGCCCCCGCGCTCGTGCGCCTGCCACCAGTCGGGGAGGTACGCCAGCAGCGACGGGTGGAGGCCCGTCATGCGGCTGAACGTGGTCGCCCACCGGGGCGGGCGCGGCGACGCGACGGGTGCCGGGGCCGCGGCCCACGGCGAGGCGCCGCGCACGGCCGTCCGCTCCCCGACGACCGCCCGCAACGCGCCGAGGACCTCCCGGGCGCGCGCCACGACGTCGGCCGCCGAGGGCGGGCCGGGCTCCCCGACGGGATCGTGGCGGCCGCGCTCGTCGTACACCGGCAGTGGTTCGAGGACGTCGCCGTCGCCGCGGTCGCGCATGGCCCCCTCCGCGGCGCCCAGCATCGCCCGACCGGCCGCCCGTGCCAAGCGCCCGGGGAGCGGCGGCGCCCGGTGCGCCACACTGGGGGCGTGCCCACGGACCCCGACGTCCCGGCCGCCGACGTCCCGGGCCCCGGGCCCGCGGCCCTGGAGGTCGTGCGCGGCGACATCACCCGGCTCGAGGTGGACGCGATCGTCAACGCCGCCAACCCGTCGCTGCTCGGCGGTGGCGGCGTCGACGGCGCGATCCACCGGGCCGCGGGACCCGAGCTGCTCGCGCACTGCCGCACGCTCGGCGGCTGCGAGGTGGGGGACGCGAAGGTGACGCCCGGGTTCCGGCTGCCGGCCCGCTGGGTGATCCACACGGTCGGCCCGGTCTGGCGCGGTGGCGGGCACGGCGAGGCGGAGCTGCTCGCCTCCTGCTACCGCACGTCACTCGCGCGGGCCGACGAGATCGGCGCGCGTTCGGTCGCGTTCCCCGCGATCTCGACCGGCGTCTACGGCTACCCGCCGGAGGACGCGGCCCGGGTCGCGGTCACGACGCTGCGGTCCACCCCGACCGCCGTCGAGCGGGTGCTGCTGGTCGCGTTCGACGACCGCACCGGCGCCGCGTACCGGTCCGCCCTCGGCGAGCACCGAGGTCCACGATGACCCGCCGGTGAGCGGGTCCGGCCGTCACCAGACGTCGCCGTCGCGCCAGTCGCAGATCAGCCGCGCGTCGAGGTCGAGCCCGGGCGTGACCGGGAACACGTACACGGCGCCCCGCTCGTCCGGCGTCTCGACGACGCCCGCCGGCGTGAGCGCGGCGAGCGGTCCGCGCCACGCGACCCACCCGCGCGCCTCGTAGAGACGCGCCGCGTCGTCCGACGCGCCGAGCGCACCGAGGTCGTAGGCGCGGCGGATGACCTCCTCGAGGTCGTGCATCAGTCGCGACGCGATCCCCTGGCGTCGCCGGGCCGGGTGCACGCCGACCCCCTCCACGTAGCCCGCCCGCAGCACGCGTTCGCCGGCGACGAGCCGCCGCTGCACGACCGAGGCGTGCCCCACGACGCGGTCGCCGTCGAGCGCGAGGGCGTGCACGCCGCCGAGCGCGTGCTCCCAGTCGTCGTCGTCGAAGTCGCCGGCGAACGCGTCGTCGAGCAGCGCGCGGATCCCGCCGAGCTGGGCGGGATCGAGACCGGACGTGTGCGCGAGGACGTGGCGCGGCGCGCCCGGCCGGGTCCCGGTCACCGCCGGACGGTACCCGACGCCCACGGGCCCGTCCGGGTGGCGGGGGCTCAGCGCCGGGTGAGGACCTCCAGGAGGTGCCCGTCGGGATCCTCGAAGTAGACGCCGCGCCCACCGCTGCCGGTGGTTGATCTCGTCGGGGCGCGACCGTCGCCGGGTCCGCCCAGTGCCGGCCAGCCCCCGGGCCCGGATGCGGTCGCAAGACGTCGTCGAACTCGGCCTCGCGAGATCCAGAACGCGTAGTGCTGCGAGGCGACCGGGCCGCCGGCCGCCATGAAGTCGAGGCTGCACGCCGTTGGCGGTCTCGACCACGCGAGAAGCGGCCGACCTGCCGGGGCTCCGGCAGCCCGAGCACGTCGGCCGCGAAGCGCGCCGACGCCTGCGGGTCACGAGGCGGGGACGATCGTGTGGTCGAGGTGCACGGCCATCGGGATCTCCTCGTTCCGTCTCGTCGGTCCCCGGGACCGTACGACTTCGACCGCACTCGAGGTCAAGGAGCCGCGACGCGTTCGCGTCAGTCGTCGATCGCCGCGTACGACGAGCGCCGTGAGCTGGCCGCGGAAGTCGAACGTGCCCGAGGGCAGGAGCTGGGTCATGAACACGACGAACAGGTCCTCGACCGGGTCGATCCAGAAGATCGTCGACGCCGCGCCGCCCCACATGAACGTGCCCGCGGGCGCGGCCGTCGCCGTGGCGGCCGCGGCCCGAGGCCGACCGCGACCGTGAGCCCGAACCCGTTGCCCTCGAAGCCGACCTCGCCGTACGCACCGGGCACGGCGAAGTCGCGCAGCTCACCCCCACCCGGGCAGGTGGTTGGTGCGCATGAGCTCGACGGTCGGGCGGCCGAGGACGCGGGTGCCGGCGAGCTGCCCGCCGCCGAGGAGCATCTGGCAGAAGCGCGCGTAGTCGTCGATGGTGCCGACGAGCCCGCCGCCCCCCGACTCGAGGGCGGGCGGGCGGGTGAGGCGGCGGCGCGCCGGGTCGTCGACGAGGCGCAGCGACTTGTCGGGCGCGCGCTCGCATAGAGGGCGGCGACGCGGTGGGCCGCGTCCTCCGGGCACCGAAGAACCCGGTGTCGACCATGCCGAGCGGCCCGAGGACCGACCTCGCGCAGGTACTGCGGAGAAGCGCACGGCCGAGACGCGACCTCGACGAGGCGCGCGCAGAGGTCGGTCGACCACGAGTAGAACCAGCGGGTCCCCGGGTGCGAACGCAGGGGCTCGGCCGCGAGCATGACGCTGAGGTCGCCGAGCGTGGCCGCCGGGGTCGATCGGCGCGTATCGGCCGTCCCTGGAGCGATCGCCGCCGTGTCGAAGCGCGCGCTCGCGCGGCCCGTAGCCGATGCCGGTCATGTGCATGAGCGCGTCGCGCACCGACATGGGACGCTGCGGGCGCGACCAGCGACGTGGAGCCGTCGCCGTTGCGCGGACGCGCACCTTCGCGTCCCGCCACTCGGGGAGGAAGCGGTGGACGGGATCGGTGAGCTTCAGGCGCGCCCTGCTCGTAGCAGCGTCAGGAGCGGCGACACCCGTGACCGGCTTGGTCATCGAGTACCAGCGCCAGATCGTGTCGTCCCCGACGGGAACGGCGCGCTCGCGGTCCATGCAGCCGATCGAGGAGCGGTGGGCGACGTGGCCGTGGCGCGCGACGAGCACCTGGCAGCCGGCGATCTTGCCGGGCTCCGACGTACCGACTGCGCAGGTGCTCGTCGATGCGCGCGAGGCGGGCCGGGATCCATCCCGGCGGCGGCCGGCGTCGGGCTCGCGTGGGGAACGTCATCGACACGATCGTCCCCTGCGGCGGGCCGGCCCCACAACCGCCGGGCGCCGGGGCAACGGCCACCGTACGATCTGCCCGATGGCCGCGCGAGCCGGGACGGGCGGGACCGAGCGCGAGGACCTCGCGCGTGCCCGGGCCGCCTACGGGGCGCGCGACTGGGTCGCGGCGCGTGCCGCGTTCACCGGCGCCGGCGCCGATCGCCTCGACGGCGACGACCTGTACGCGCTCGCGAACTGCTCGTGGTGGCTCGGCGACCTCGACACGGCGCTGCCGGCGCTGCAGCGGGCCCACCGCCGCTACCTCGACGAGGGTCGCAACCGCACCGCGGCGCTCGTGGCGCTGGACGTCGGCTACACGTTCATGATCCGCGGCGACGAGGCGCAGGCGACCGGGTGGCTCGGGCGCGCGTGGCGCCAGCTCGAGGACGATCCCGACTGCGCCGAGCAGGGATACCTGCGGTACGTCGAGGCCGAGCATGCACACGCGGACGGCGACCTCGATGCGGCCGAGCGCCTCGCACACGAGGTCATCGAGATCGGTCGCCGCCATCGCGACCCGACGCTGGTGGCCCTCGGCGTCCAGGAGCGCGGCCGCGTGCTCATCTCGCGCGGCGAGGTGCAGGCGGGCCTCGCGTTGCTGGACGAGGCGATGGTCGCGGCGGTGTCGGACGACCTCGACCCCGCGTGGGCCGGCAACATCTATTGCAGCCTCATGATGGCGTGCTGGGAGCTCGCCGACTGGGCCCGCGCCGCGGAGTGGACCGCGGCGACTGCGCAGTGGTGCGAGTCGATGCCCGGCGCCGGGCCGTTCGCGGGGATCTGCCGCGTGCACCGCGCCCAGCTGCTGGACGCGCGTGGTGCCTGGGACGACGCGGAGGCCGAGGCCCGTCGCGTCCTCGACGAGCTCGCCGGCTTCGTGCCGGCGATGATCGGCGAGGCGGCGTACACGCTCGGCGACCTCGCGCGCCGGCGGGGACGGCTCGACGCGGCCGAGACCTGGTTCGCCGAGGCGCACCGGCTCGGGCGGGACCCGTGCCCCGGGCTCGCGCTCACCCATCTCGCCCGGGACAGCACCGACCTCGCGGTCGCGGAGATCAACCGCGCGCTCGAGGCGGCCCCGCCCAACCCTCTCACCCGCGCGCGCCTGCTCGCCGCCGCGGTCACGATCCTCGTGGTCGTCGGCGACATCGACGCGGGGGCCGACGCCGCCGACGAGCTCGCCCACGTCGCCACCGTGTTCGACACGACGGGCCTGCACGCGCAGGCGCAGTTGGCGGCGGGCTCGGTGCTCCTCGCGCGCGGCGACGCCACCGGCGCGCTGGCGCCGCTCGAACGGGCTCTGCGCCTCTACCAGCGGCTACGGCTGCCGTACGATGCCGCGGTCGCGCGACTCGTCGTCGCGCGCGCCTACGAGGAGATCGGCCGTCCCGACTCGGCGCGCCGGGAGCGGGACGCGGCACACGAGGAGCTCGACGGCATCGGCGCGTGCGTCGGCGCCGCGGAGCCCGGTCACCGGTCCGCGTCCCGGGTCACGGGCGGTCTCACGGCGCGTGAGCACGAGATCCTGCGCCTGGTCGCCGACGGCTGCTCCAACCGGGAGATCGCGCAGGGGCTGTACCTGAGCGTGCGCACCGTCGAACGCCACCTCGCCGGCGCCTACCGCAAGCTCGGCCTGCACGGACGCGCGGCCCGCGCCGCGGCGGTCCGATTCGTCGTCGCGGCCGGCCGGACCCCGGCGACTGCCCGGCGACCACGCACCGGGCAACCGTGACGGGATGGGTGATCGGATGGGTGGTACCACCGATGCGAAGGCGGGGATCCGGCCGTACCGTCGAGGGGCCGGCTCCTCTGCGCCCGGTCGCACCGCCTGAGACGTGGGCAGATCCCCGAGCCGGCCAGCGACGGCGGAGGTGCCGAATGGCGATCGACGAGAGCGCGGCCACTCCCGCGCAGGCGTACCAGGCCTATTTCGGGCCCGCGATCTTCGCTCCCCTGGCCGAGAAGGTCGTCGCCCGTGCCGGCCCCGCACGAGGGGCGCGGGCGCTCGACGTGGCGTGCGGCACCGGGATCCTCACCCGCCGGATCGCGACCGAGGTCGGACGCGGCGGCACCGTCGTGGGCGTCGACGTCAACCCGGCGATGTTGGACATGGCACGGTCGTTCCCCGCCGATCCCGGCGCGGCGCCCATCGAGTACCACGAGGCCGACGCGTGCACCCTCGGGCTGCCCGACGCGTCGTTCGACGTGTGCTACTGCCAGCAGGGGCTCCAGTTCTTCGCCGACCGTCCGGCAGCAGTCCGCGCGCAACGGTGCTCCTTGCGCGACGGAGGAACGGCGGTGATCGCCGTGTGGCAGGGCCTCGATCGCCATCCGCTCTACGCGGCGCTCGCCGACGCCGAGGAGCCGCACCTCGCCCGGCTGGGCGTCGAGGTGACGAGGACCGAGCTGGAGGCGCCGTTCTCGTTCGGCGACCCGCAAGAGCTGCGGTCGCTGCTGCTCGATGCAGGCTTCGGACACGTCGACGTGTGGACGGACGTCGTGGAGGCCCGCTTCCCGCACGCGGAGAGCTTCGTCGCGAGGATGGAATTCGCGTACGCCGCGGTCGTGCCCGTGTTCGCGCAGGATCCGCTGCTGTTCGACGGGTACCTCGCCGCGATCACCGACGCGACACGCGCCGTCGTCGACGAGTACCGTGCCGGCGACGAGATCGTGGTGCCGATGCACACGAACATCGCCGTCGCCCGTTGAACGGGCCCGGGACGCTCAGGCGGTCGCCAGCACCTCCACGTGGGGCACGAGGAAGCACGCGTCGGGATCGGACGCCCACTCCCGCCAGGCCGCCGCGCACGACTCCAGCACGGCGCGCGACGCGAGCCCGAGCCCGACGGCACGGTCGGCGAACGGCGGCCCGGTCGTGCGCTCGGCCCACGTCTGCGCCCACCACTCCCGGTCCCCGGGCGTGGCGAACGACCAGACCGACGCGCTCACGACGAGATCCGGTGAGCCCGGCGGCGTGGGCCCAGCGCACGAGCCGGCGACCGGCGTCCGGCTCCCCGCCGTTCGCGCGCGTGACCTCCCGGAACAGGTCGCGCCAGCGGTCGAGCCCGGGGAGCTGCGGCCACCACGACATCGCGCCGTAGTCCGTCTCGCGCAGCGACACGGTGCCGCCCGGGCGGCAGGCGCGCCGCATCTCGCGCACCACGGCGACGGGGTCCGCGACGTGGTGGAGCACCTGGTGCTCGTGCACGACGTCGAACGCGCCGTCGGCCACCCCGAGGGCGTACGCGTCGCCGACGCGGAACGTCGCGTTGGGCGGGTGCGGGCCGGCGGCCGCGAGCGCGACGACCTCCTCGGACGAGTCGATCCCGACCACGGCGCCGGGTGCGACGCGCGCCGCGATCCCGGCGGTGACGGTGCCGGGGCCGCAGCCCACGTCGAGCACGCTCGTGCCCGGCACGAGCCGGGCCAGCAGGTGCGGGGCGGAGTTCTCCACCGTGCGCCACCGGTGCGAGCGCAACACGGCCTCCGCGTGCCCGTGGGTGTAGTGCGCGTGCGGGCGCCCGTCGCCGGTCACCGGTCCACGCTAGCGCCGGGTGCCCGCACCGCCGCCGGACTCAGTCGTCGGGGGTGACCCCGAGATACTCCGCGACGCGCCGCAGGATCTCGGGGGAGAGCGGCCGCTCGCGCAGCAACATCTCCTGCACGAGGACGGCGCCGAGCCGTCCGTCGGTGCCGCGCAGCGACCCGGCGTACACGCCGCGCGCGCCGCCCGCCTTCATCGGCCAGAGCTCGAGCAGCATCCACTCGTCGGCGCGGACCGGCTCGTGGAACCAGACCGCGTGGTCGATGCTCGGACCGCCCGCGGCGAGGCCCGGCACCTCGACCTGCCCGAAGCCCGACCCGAGGTCGGAGACGTAGATCAGCGCGCACGCGTGCACCAGCGGGTCGTCGGGCAGCCGCGACGCCGCGCGCACCCAGAGGCGGTCGGAGTGGCGCACCTGCCCGTCGGCGACGCGCGTCGGGGTCACCTCGCGCACCTCCACGAGCAGCGGCGACGGACGCGGCGGCAGCGTCTCGGCCGGCGGCCCCCCGCGCGTCGCGACCGCGTCGAACGCCGGCGCCTCCTCGCGGGTGTTGAACGACGCGAGCATCGAGAAGATCACCTCGCCGTCCTGCACGGCGCGCACGTGGCGGGCCGAGAACGACCCGCCGTCGCGGTCACGGTCGACGTGGAACACCACCGGCAGGTCGACGCGGCCCGGGCGCAGGAAGTAGCCGTGCAGCGAGTGCGGCAGGCGGTCCGCCGGGACGGTCGCGCCCGCGGCGCGCAGCGCCTGCGCGGCGACCTGACCCCCGTACAGCGAGAGGCGGGCGCGCGCCCCGGGCTCGTTGCGCCCGCGGAACAGGTCCCGGTCGAGCTGCTCGAGCTCGAGCAGGCCGGTCAGGTCTCGTCGCTCCACCGTGGGTGCCCTCCGGACGCGTCGGCACCGGGCGCGCCGCCCGCGCCCGGTGACGATGGCACACGCGCGGCGGCCGCCGCCGGTGCGGTCACCCGCCGCCGGCCGTGCGCCGGGCCCGGGCCCGCCGGCGCCCCTCCCGCATCGCCCCGACACGCGGGGGCGGGATGGCACGTCCCTCCTCCACCAGACCGGGCGGGATCGGGAACGGGTCCGGCATCAGCTCGGCCCAGGGGTCGCGCCCGCCCAGCCGGCCCAGCGCGGTGTGGATGGTGAGGTCGCGGGGCTCGACGGCGTCGAGCTCGTCCCAGCCCAGCGGGAACGAGACGGGCGTGCCGGGCCGCACGCGCGGGCTGTACGCCGCGACGACCGTGGCCGCACCCACGCGGGTCGGGTCGACGTAGACCCGCGGTCCGCGCTCCTCCTTGAGGAACGCGGTCGTCGCGACCTCGGGATCGAGCCGCTCGGCGCGCGCCGCGATCGCGCGCGTCGCGGCCGCGGCGTCCTCGACCGGGTCCGTCGTCGATCGGGACGAACACGTGCACGCCCTTCGCGCCACTGGTCTTCACCGCGCCCTCGAGGCCGGCGTCGGCGAGCGCGCGGCGGACGAGATGCGCGGCGCGTACCGCCGACGAGAACCCGTCCGGCTCGGGCGGGTCGAGGTCGAGCACGAGGTGCGTGACCCGGTCGGGACGGTCCGCACGCACCAGCGCGGGGTGGTACTCCACCGCGCGCTGGTTCGCGAACCACAGCAGCGTGCGCCGGTCGTTGCACAGCGCGTACGAGACCTCCCGCTTGGACGTCTCGGCCCACCACCGCACGGTCGGCACCCACGCGGGTCGTGTACTTCGGGACGTTCTTCTGCATGAAGGCGTCGTGACCGCGGTGCACGCGGATCACGGAGAGCGGGCGATCGCGAAGCACGGGGAGGATGCGGTCGTGGACCGCGTCGAGGTAGTCGACGAGGTCGCGCTTGGTGGCACCCGCACCGTCGAACAACGGCTGGTCGAGGTTGGTCAGGCGCGACCCCGGCACCGGGTCTCGTCGACGGCTCGGCCGCTCATCACGGCGACGCTACCCACCCGGCGCGCGGGGCCGGGCCCGGGACCGGGCTCCCCGCGTCGCGGGGTTGCGGCGCGGGACATTTCGTGGCACATTCCTGACGCGAAATCGTGGCCCGGCGCACCCGGCGCGCCGGGAGGGGGATCACCGCATGGCGCTGCTCGATGGGAAGGTCGCCGTCGTCACCGGCGCCGGCTCCGGGATGGGCCGGGCGTCGGTCCAGGTGTTCGCCCGCGAGGGTGCGAAGGTCGTCGCCGCGGACGTCAGCGGCGCGCAGAAGGACACGGCCGCCGAGGTCGGCACCGGCGTGCTCGCGGTGCACTGCGACGTCACACGCGAGTCGGACGTCGAGGCCATGATGCGCGCCGCGGTGGAGGAATTCGGTCGCCTCGACGCCGTGTGCAACGTCGCCGGGATCGGTGACGCCGCGAAGATCGCCGACGTCACGATGGAGCAGTACGACCGCGTCATGGACATCGACCTGCGCGGCGTGCTGCTCGGCACGAAGCACGCGATCCGCACGATGCTGGAGTGCGGCAACGGCGGAGCGATCGTGAATTGGTCGTCGATCGGCGGGCTCAACGCCTCCCCCGCCACCGGCGTCTACTCCGCCGCCAAGGCCGGCGTGGTCTCGCTCACCAAGACCGCCGCGATCGAGTACGCCGCGAAGGGCATCCGCGTCAACTGCGTCTGCCCCGGCTACATCAGGACCGAGGGGATGGGCGCGGCGCTCGACCACTTCCCGGGTGCGGCCGACAACACCCCGATGCGCCGCCTCGGCCGGGCCGAGGAGGTCGCGGAGGTCGCCGCCTTCCTGTGCTCCGACCGCGCGTCGTTCGTGACCGCCGCCGTCATCCCGGTCGACGGCGGCCGGGTCGCGGTCATCCCGTGACGACGGCGGCCGCGCGGTACGTCGGCGCGCGCGTCCCGCGCGTCGAGGACACGCGGCTGCTCACCGGCCGCGGGACCTACGTCGACGACGTGACGCTGCCCGGCATGCTCCACGCCCGGTTCGTGCGCAGCCCGTACGCGCGCGCGGCGATCCGCGGCATCGACGCGTCCGAGGCCCTGGCCGTGCCGGGCGTGCGGCACGTGTTCACCGCCGCCGACCTCAACCCCGGCGTGAGGGAGCAGTGGCACACGTCCGTCGGGCCCCAGGGTCCCGAGACGCCCCGGCCGCCGCTCGCGGAGGGCGAGGTGCGCTTCGTCGGCGACCCGGTCGCCCTCGTCGTGGCCGAGACCCTCGCGATCGCGCACGACGCCGCCGAGCTGGTCGTGGTCGACTACGAACCCCTGCCGCCGGTCGTCGACTACACGACCGCGGAGCACGCCGACGCACTCGTGCACGAGTCGCACGGTTCCAACGTGATCGGCGAGCTGTCCGGCCGTCCGCTCGCGGCCCTGCAGGAGCAGCTCGACGCGGCGGCGCTGGTCGTCAGACGAGAGGATCGTGCAGCACGCGTACGTGCCCGCGCCGATGGAGGGACGCGGCATGGTCGTCGACTACTCGCCGGCGACGGGCGAGCTGACGATCCACGCCGCCACCCAGTCACCCCACGAGTGGCGCATGTTCTGCGCACGCCTGCTCGGGATCCCCGAGCACCGCGTCCGGGTGATCATGCGTGACACCGGCGGCGGCTTCGGCCAGAAGATCGTCGTGCAGCGCGACGACATGTGCATCATGCTCGCGGCGCCGAAGGTCGGCGCACCGCTGAAGTGGGTCGAGGACCGGCGGGAGAACCTGCTCGCCGCGGGCAAGTCGCGCCAGGAGCACGGCACCGCGACGATGGCCTTCGACGAGCAGGGCCGGATCACCGCCGCGCACTCGACTTCGTGCAGGACTGCGGCGCCTACCCGAGCCCCTGGCCCGTGACCACCGCGGCCGCGGTCGGCGTGCTGTTCCCGGGTCCCTACCGGGTGCCCCGCGCCGGCTTCTCGGTGAAGACCGTGTACACGAACACCGTCGGGCGGGCCGCGTACCGCGGGCCGTGGCAGTTCGAGTCGCTGGCCCGGGAGGTGCTGATCGACATCGCCGCCCGCCGCCTCGGGATCGACCCGGCCGAGCTGCGCCGCCGCAACCTCCTGCGGCGCGAGGACCTGCCGTACACCAACCCCAACGGGATGACCTACGACCACGTCTCGCCGCTCGAGACGCTCGAGCAGGCGCTCGCGATCGTCGACTACGAAGGCTTCCGGGCCGAGCAGGCCGCCGCCCGCGCCGCCGGACGGTACCCCGGCATCGGGATCGCGACCTACGTCGAACCGTCGACACCCGGCTACGGCTACTACGCGACCGAGGCCGCCACGATCCGGATCGAGCCGTCGGGGGTCGTCAACGTGTACATCGCGGGCGGCTCGACCGGGAACAGCATCGAGACGACGGTCGTGCAGCTCGCGGCCGACGCGCTGGGCGCCCGAATCGAGGACGTGCACACGATCCAGGGCGACACGGCGGTCACCGGCTTCGGCGCCGGTGCGGCCGGCAGTCGCAGCGGCTCCATGACCGCGGGCGCGATCCGCGAGACCGCCGCGGTGCTGCGCGACCGGATCCGGGCCATCGCGGCGCACCGCCTCGAGGCCGCGGTCGACGACATCGAGCTCGCGGGCAGCCGCGCGTTCGTGCGCGGCACCCCTTCGGCGGGCCTGACCCTCGGCGAGATCGCCGGCATCGCGTACTTCCAGCCGCAGTCACTCCCCGAGGGCGTGCCCGCGGGCCTCGAGGCGAGCGCGCGCTACACGGCTGCGAACACCTCCATCTGGGTGAATGCCACGCACGTCTGCACCTGTGAGGTGGACGTGGAGACCGGCCGCGTGCAGCTCCTGCGCTACGTCGTGAGCGAGGACTGCGGACCGATGATCAACCCCGACGTCGTCGAGGGCCAGATCGCGGGCGGCGTCGTGCAGGGCATCGGGGGGGTGCTGTTCGAGCACCTGGCGTACGACGACGAGGGGAACCCGCTCGCCACGACGTTCATGGACTACCTCGTCCCGTCGGCCGCCGAGGTGCCGCCGATCGAGTACGGGCACATCGAGACGCCGAGCCCGGGGCCCGGCGGGTTCAAGGGCGTCGGCGAGGGCGGCGCGATCGGCGCACCGCCCGCCGTGGTCAACGCCGTCGCCGACGCGCTCGCGCCGTTCGGCGTCGACGTGACCGAACTGCCGCTGTCGCCGGCGCGCATCGTCTCGCTGCTCCGGGAACGGGACGCGCGTGCCGTACCACACCACCACCGAGCCGGAGGCCGCACATGACGGGCGAGACGACCACCGCACCGGACCTCTACTACGACCCGTACACGGCGATCAACGACCCCGACCCGTACCCGCTCTACAAGCGGATGCGCGACGAGGCGCCGCTCTACTACAACGAGAAGCTCGACTTCTACGCCGTCACCCGATACGAGGACTGCGAGCGCGGCCTCGTCGACGCGAAGCGGTACATCTCCGGCCGCGGCGGGATCCTGGAGCTGATCAAGGCGAACGTCGAGATGCCGCCCGGCAACCTCATCTTCGAGGACCCGCCGGCCCACGACGTGCACCGCGCGCTGCTCTCCCGGGTGTTCACGCCGCGGCGGGTCGCGGAGCTCGAGCCGAAGATCCGCGAGTACTGCGCCCGCAGCCTCGACCCGCTCGTCGGCGAGCGCGAGTTCGACTTCATCAAGGACCTCGGCGCGCAGATGCCGATGCGCGTGATCGGGATGCTCTTCGGGATCCCCGAGGCCGACCAGGAGGCCGTGCGCGACAACGCGGACGCCCGCCTGCGCACGAAGGCGGGCGAGGCGATGCACGTGGGTGACGAGCTCACCTTCGGGGCGGAGATGTTCGAGGAGTACATCGACTGGCGGATCGAGCACCCGTCCGACGACCTGATGACCGAACTCCTGCACACCGAGTTCGAGGACGAGCACGGCGTCCGCCGCACCCTCACCCGGGAGGAGGCCCTCCTGTACACGACGGTCGTGGCCGGCGCCGGCAACGAGACGACGACCCGGCTCATCGGCTGGACCGGGAAGGTCCTCGCCGAGCACCCCGACCAGCGGCGCGAGCTCGTCGAGGACCGGTCGCTCATCCCCAACGCGATCGAGGAGCTGCTGCGGTACGAGTCGCCCGGACCGCAGATCGGCCGCTACGTGCCCGAGGACGCGGAGATCCACGGGCAGAAGGTGCCCGCGGGGAGCGCGATCCTGTTCGTCGTGTCCGCCGCCAACCGTGACGAGCGCCGCTGGCCGGACGCGGAGCGGTTCGACATCCACCGGAGGATCGGCCAGCACCTCGCCTTCGGCTTCGGCATCCACTACTGCCTCGGTGCGGCGCTCGCCCGCCTGGAGGGCCGCATCGCCCTCGACGAGGTGCTGAACCGCTTCCCCGAGTGGGACGTCGACCTCGACCGGGCCAGGATCGCACCCACGTCGACGGTGCGGGGGTACGAGACGCTCCCCGCGATCCTGCCGTGACCGGCGGCCGCACCCCGCCGGGCCGGGGCCCGGCGCCGGCCCGGCGCCGCTACGACAACACCCTGCGGCGCGAGCGCGCGGCCCAGACCCGAGACCGGATCGTCGCCGCCGGCGCCGAGCTGCTGCGGGAGTCGTCGTCGATCCGCGACTGGCGCGGCATCACGATCCGGGCCGTCGCCGCGCGCGCCGGGGTGAACGAGCGCACCGTGTACCGGCACTTCGCGAACGAACGTGCGCTGCGCGACGCGGTCATGCACCGCCTCGAACAGGAGGTCGGCGTCGACTTCTCCGAGCTGGACCTCGGGACGTCGCCGATCTCGCGGCACGGATCCTCCGGCACGTGTCGTCGTACCCGCTGGCCCGGCCCCGGCGGCTCGACCCGACGCTGCTCGAGGCGAACCGGCGCCAGCACGACGCCCTGCTCGCGGCGTGAAGCAGCACGCGGCGCGCTGGTCGTCGGCCGACCGGACCCTCGCGGCGGCGATGCTCGACGTGTTGTGGTCGGTCGGCTCGTACGAACGGCTCGTGAACGACTGGGGCCTCGGGCGGGACGAGGCGATCCGCGGGGTCACCTGGGTGATCGGGATGCTGGAGCGCGCGATCCGCGAGGACCGCCGCCCCCGGGGCCCCGCGACCGCTGAGCCGTTCGCAGGGCGAGAGGGACGGGAGGCAGCGATGACGATCCGGGTCGTGCAGTGGACGACCGGCAACGTGGGCAAGCGGTCGGTGCGGGCCGTCGCCGGTCACCCCGACCTCGAGCTGGTCGGCTGCTACGCGTGGTCACCGGACAAGGTCGGGCGCGACGTGGGCGAGCTGTGCGGCATCGACCCCGTCGGGGTTGCGGCGACGAACGACGTCGACGCGCTGCTCGCGCTCCGCCCCGACTGCGTGCTCTACAACCCGATGTGGCAGGACGTCGACGAGCTCGTCCGCATCCTGGAGTCGGGGGCGAACGTGGTCAGCACCGCCGCGTTCATCACGGGGCGCAACCTGGGTGAGGGACGCGACCGAATCGTGCGCGCCTGCGAACGGGGCGGGTCGACGATGTTCGGCACCGGCATCAACCCCGGCCTCGCCGAGCTGATCACGATCGTCACGGCGAACCTCTGCGACCGGGTCGACAAGGTCACGATCTCCGAGGCCGCCGACACGACGCTGTACGACTCGCCCGAGACCGAGCGCCCCGCCGGCTTCGGCCGGCCGATGGGCGACCCGGACCTGCCCGCCATGACGGCGCACGGCACGGCTGTCTTCGCCGAGGCGGTCGCCCTGGTCGGCGACGCGCTCGGCGTCGAGTTCGACGAGATCGCCTGCGAGGCGGAGTACGCGCGGACCACCGCGGACCTCGACCTCGGCTCCTGGTCGATCCCCGCCGGCTGCGTCGCGGGGATCGCCGCGAGCTGGCAGGGCCGGGTCGGGGGGCGCACGCTCGTCGACCTGCGCGTGCGCTGGAAGAAGGGCACGACGCTCGATCCCGACTGGCCGATCGAGGACGGCTACCTGATCGAGGTCGAGGGGCGCCCGACCGTGCGCACACGCATCGAGCTCCTGCCGCCGCCCGACTTCGAGTTCACGTCGTTCTCCGACTTCATGGTGCTCGGGATGATCATGACCGCGATGCCCGCGGTGAACGCGATCCCGCGGGTGGTCGCCGCACCACCCGGCATCGTGACCTACAACGACCTGCCGGTGCCGCTCCCGAGGGGGGTCGCGGGCGCGCCGGCTACACCCGGTCGCGCAGCTCGCGCTTGAGCACCTTGCCCGACGGGTTGCGGGGCAGCGCGTCGAGGAACACGACGTCCTTCGGCACCTTGAACCGGGCGAGCTGCGAGCGGCAGTGCTCGACCAGGGCGTCGGCGGTGACCGCGATGCCGGGCCGCGCCACGACGAACGCGACCGGTACCTCGCCCCACCGCTCGTCGGGCCGCGCGACGACCGCGGCCTCGAGCACCGCGGGGTGCTCGTACAGCACGCGCTCCACCTCCGAGCTCGCGATGTTCTCGCCGCCCGACACGATCATGTCCTTCTTGCGGTCGACGACCCACAGGTAGCCGTCCTCGTCGCGCACGCCCACGTCGCCGGTGTGGAACCATCCCCCGGCGAACGCGGCCGCCGTTGCCTCGGGGTCGCGCCAGTAGCCCTTGAACACCTTCGGGCCGCGCAGCACGATCTCGCCCGGCTCGCCCGGCGGCACCGGGCGGCCGTCGTCGTCCCACACGTCCAGTTCGAGGTGCAGGCACGGGCGGCCGACGCTGCCGAGCTTGCGGATGATGCTGTCGCGGTCGAGGAACGTGTCGCCCGACACCGTCTCGGTCAGCCCGTACGCGTCCGCGAACCACGCGGACGGGAACGTGCGCTGGATCCGCTCGATGAGCGGGATCGGCATCTTCTCGCCGCCGTTGACGACGACGCGCACCGAGGAGAGGTCGCGCCCGTCCAGGTCGGGCAGCGCCATGATCGCGTTGACCATCGCGGGCGCCAGCCAGAGGGTCGTCACCCGGGACCGCTCGATCTCCTCCACCACGGCCGCGGCGTCGAAGGTGCGGTGGACGATCGTCGTCGCACCCGCGGCGATCAGCGTCGTGGTCGTGAGGTCGAGCGCGCCGACGTGGTAGAGCGGACCGCACGCCAGCCCGACGTCCGCGCTCGTGAACCCGAACTCGACGAGGTGGGCGAGGTTCTTCCAGGCAAGGTTCGCATGGGTGATCATCACGCCCTTCGGGCGCCCCGTCGTGCCCGACGTGTACATGAGCCGGTGGACGTCGTCGCCGCCGACGAGGGGGGGCGCCGGCGCGTCCTGCGCCGACCGGACCGCGGGGAGCGGTTCCCACCCGGGCGGTTCGCCGTCGACGCACACGCGCACCGGGGCGAGGGTCGTGCCGGCCGTGGCATCCCCCGCGAGCGCGGCCAGCTCGGCGTCGCACACGAGCGCGCGCGCCCCGGAGTGCTCGAGGATGTAGCGCACCTCCGGCGCCGCGAGGCGCCAGTTGACGGGCATCGCGATCGCCCCGAGACGGTTGGCTGCGAAGATCGTCTCGAGGAACTCGATGCAGTTGTAGGCGAGCAGCGCCACCACGTCTCCCGGCCCGACCCCGCGTCGGTGGAGGCCCCCGGCGAGCGCGGTCGCGCGCGCGGCCATCTCGCCGTAGGTGACGGTCTCGTCGCCGGCGCGGGCGATCGGGTGGTCGGGCGTACGGAGGGCGTGGTGGCTGAGCACCGTGAACCAGTTCACGTCCGCCCGCATCGGCCCCTCACCGCTGCCTGTACCGACCGTTCAGTATATTCAGCACCGGACCCGGCACGCGGGCCGGCCGGGCCGGCGCCCGCGGGCGCCCGTACGGCCCCGAGGAGTCCCGAGGAGCACCGCATGGCCGACGCCAGGCCCGAGGCCACCGGCCGCGCCGGCGCGGCCCGCGCGGGCCGGCGGCGCAGCCCCCGGTGGGAGGCACGCCTCGCCGCCATCGTCGACACCTCGGCGCGCGTGTTCGCGGAGCGCGGCTACCACGCGACCGGGCTCAACGACCTCTGCGAGGCGAACGGGCTCGGCAAGGGCACGCTGTACCACTACATCGGTTCGAAGGAGGCGTTGCTCGCCGCCATCCACGACCGCGTGATGGACGAGGTGATGGCGGGCGCGAACCGGGTGGACGCGACCGGAGGCTCGCCGTCCGCCCGCCTCGCGATGCTCGGCGACGAGCTGCTCGACGTGATCGCACGCTATCCCGACCACGTTTGGGTGTTCCTCCACGAGTTCCCCGCGCTCACCGGCGAGCGCGCGAAGCGCTTCCGCGCCCGCCGGCGCGAGTACGAGAAGCGGGTCGAGTCGGTGCTGCGCGAAGGGATCGAGTCCGGCGAGTTCCGCGACGTCGACCCGCGGCTCACGGCCCTCGCGTGGCTCGGCATGCACAACTACACGTACCTGTGGCTCAAGCCGGGCGGCCGCCTGTCGGCCCGCGACGTGGCCAAGCCGTTCGCCGACCTGTTCGTCCGCGGGATCGCGGCCGGTCCGGTCACGGCGCCGAGTAGCCGCCGTCGACCACCAGCGCGGCGCCGGTAGTCCACCGCGACGCGTCGCCCGCCAGGTAGGCGTACGCGCCGACGAGGTCCGCCGGGGCACCGAGACCGAGCGGGTGGCGGGCCGCGATCGCGTCGATCGCCTCCGGCGGCAGGCCCGCGTGGATGCCCGAGACGGAACGTGCCGGGGCACACGCAGTTCACGCGGATGCCGTCGCGCGCGTACTCGAGCGCGGCGACCTTCGCGAGGTGGACCACACCGGCCTTCGTGACGCAGTAGGGCGCGGCGTGCGACCAGGCCGTGAGGCCCGACACCGACGCCGTGAGCACGATCGATCCCGACCGCTGCGCCCGCATCACCGGCACCACCGCACGGATCCCGTTCACCGCGCCGAGCACGTTGACCCGGAACGCCCGCTCCCAGTCGTCGGTGGTCAGGTTGTGGATGCGGCCGTTGGGGGACAGCACCCCCGCGTTCGAGATCAGCACGTCGACGCGGCCGAACGCGTCGGTCGCGCGCCCGACGACCGCCTCGACCTGGGCGAGGTCGCCCACGTCGGCGATGCAGGTCTCGACGGCGCCGCGCACCTCCGGCAGGCCGGCGAGCGTCGCGTCGAGCGACTCGCCGCTCACGTCGCTGAGCACCACGTCGGTGCCCGGCTCGCCCGCGAAGTGGCGGGAGAGCGCGGCGCCGAGCGCGCCGCCCGCGCCGGTGATGACGACGACCCGCCGGCTGGGCGGCGTCCCGGCAGCGGCGCCGTTCATACGAGCAGGTACCCGCCGTCGACGGGGAGCACCGACCCGGTCACGAAGCCGGACGCGTCCGACGCGAGGAACAGGTACGCGCCGGGGAGGTCGGTCGGGCCGCCCCACCGGCGCAGTGCGGTGTGGTCGACGACCGAGGCCGCGAGCCCCGGGTCCTCCTTCCACGCGCTCGCGAGGGGCGAGTCGAACCAGCCGGGCGCGACGACGTTGACGGTGACCCCCGCCGGCGCGAGGTCGAGCGCGAGCGCCTTGGCCATGCCGACCAGGCCGGCCTTCGCGGCACAGTACGCGGCGAGCCCCGCGCGGGGCCGCTCCCCGAGCACCGACCCCGTGCAGATGATGCGGCCGCCGGAGCCCATCACCCGCGCCGCCGCCCGCGCGCCGAGGAACGCGCCCGTGAGGTTGACGTCGAGGACGCGCCGCCACAGCGCGGGGTCCGTGCCGCGCGGCCCCGAGACGACCGGCGAGATGCCCGCGTTGGAGATCCACACGTCGAGGCCGCCCCACTCGGCGACGGCCGCGTCGGCGACCGCCTCGTTGAACGCGGCGTCGGTGACGTCGCCCGGGCACACGATCGCCGGCCCCGGCAGCTCCGCCGCGACCGCCTTCAGGTCGCGCTCGGTGCGGGCCACGAGGGCGACGCGGGCGCCCGCGCCCGAGAACGCGTGGGCGAGCAACCGCCCGAGCCCGCGGCCCGCGCCCGTGACCACGACCCGCTTGCCCGCCACGTCACCGGCGCCGGGGAACGAGTCCGGGATCTCGATGTCGGCCATGCACCGCCCCGATTCTTGTACCGACCAGTACAGTAGACCTTCCGTGTTCACCGGCGCCGACCTCCTCGAGATGCACCGGCGGATGCTGGTCGTGCGCGGGTTCGAGCAGCGGGTCGCAGCCTGCTACCGCGCAGGCGAGGTGCCCGGCTTCGTGCACCTGTCCATCGGCCAGGAGGCGGCCGCCGTCGGCGCGTGCTGGCCGCTGCGCCCGGCCGACGTGATCACGTCGACGCACCGCGGGCACGGGCACTGCCTCGCCAAGGGACTCGACCCGTTCCCGATGTTCGCCGAGCTGCTCGCGCGCGCCGACGGCACCAACCGCGGCCGCGGCGGCTCGATGCACGTCGCGGATCCCGGGATCGGCATCTTCGGCGCGAACGGGATCGTCGCCGCAGGCCTGCCGATCGCCGTCGGTGCCGCGTGGGCCGCACGCCTGCGCGGCGACGGCTCGGTCGCGGTCGCGTTCTTCGGCGACGGCGCGGTCGCCGCGGGCGCGTTCCACGAGGCGGTCAACCTCGCCGCGGTCTGGCGGCTGCCGGTCGTCTTCTTCTGCGAGAACAACGGGTACGCCGAGTTCTCGCCCGCACCGACCCAGCACGCCGCACCGCTCGAACGCCGCGCGGCCGGCTACGGCGTCCCCTACACGGCGGTGGACGGGAACGACGTGGTGGCGGTCGCGACCGCGGCGGCCGGGGCGGTCGAGCGGGCGCGCGCGGGCGAGGGGCCGACGATCGTCGAGGCGTTCACCTACCGGCACCACGGGCACTACGAGGGCGACCCGCAGCGCTACCGCACCGAGGAAGAGGTCGCCGA
The DNA here is from genome assembly GCA_026002935.1 of Acidimicrobiia bacterium. Classification (GTDB taxonomy): domain Bacteria; phylum Actinomycetota; class Acidimicrobiia; order IMCC26256; family PALSA-610; genus BPGH01. The sequence goes on along the minus strand of BPGH01000001.1, from coordinate 1,008,900 downwards.
GTGGGCCGGGCGCGACCCGCTGCTCGTGCACGCGCGCCGGCTGCGCGCTGCCGGTGTCGCCGACGGGGAGGTGCAGGCGCTCGAGGCCGCGGTCGGGCGCTCGCTCGACGAGGCGCTCGACGCCGCCCGGCGGTCGCCGGCACCCGACCCCGGGACGCTCACGTACTACGTGGTGCACGAACGCCCGGCCCACCCCGAACCCCCTCCGCCGGCCCCCGGTGCGCCCGAGTTCCGCACGATGGACGCGATCCGTGACGCGCTCGCGGTCGAGCTCGAGCGCGACGAGCGCGTCTTCCTCGCCGGCATCGACGTCGGCGAGGGCGGCAACGTGTTCGGGCTGACCCGGGGCCTGCGCGAGCGGTTCGGCGACCGGGTCCGCGACACCCCCATCTCCGAGACGGCGATCGTCGGCCTCGGCGTCGGCGCCGCGATGGCCGGCCTGCGACCGGTGGTCGAGCTGATGTACCTCGACTTCGTCGGCGTCTGCCTCGACCAGCTCCTCAACCAGGCGGCGAAGCTCCCCTTCATGACCGGCGGCCGGGCCGCCATGGCCCTCACCGTCCGCACCCAGTTCGGTGCCGGCCGCTCGTCGGGGAGCCAGCACTCGCAGAGCCTCGAGGCACTGCTCGCGCACGTGCCGGGGCTGACCGTCGTGATGCCCTCGACGCCGGCCGACACCTACGGGCTGCTGCGCGCCGCGATCCAGGACCCGAACCCGGTCGTCTTCGTCGAGAACCGGCTGCTGTACGGCACGAAGGGCCCGAGGCCCGCCGGCCGATCACGTCGTGCCGATCGGGCGCGCCCGCGTCGTCACGCGAGGGCAGCGACGTCACCGTCGTGTCGGTGTCGCGGATGGTGCACGAGGCGCTCGCCGCGGCCGAGGCCGTGGCGGCCGAGGGCATCTCGGTCGAGGTGGTCGACCTGCGGACCGTCGCGCCCCTCGACACCGCCACGATCCTCGCCTCGCTCGAGCGGACGAGCCGGCTGCTCGTCGCGCACGAGGCCGTCGTCCCGTTCGGGATCGGTGCGGAGATCGCGGCGCTCGCCGCCGACGCCGGGTTCTGGCACCTCGACGCGCCCGTCGTGCGGGTCGGCGCCGCGCCCACCCCGCCGCCCTACGCGCCGACGCTCGAGCGGGCCTGGCTCCCCGACCGCGACGACATCGCGGCGGCGCTGCGCCGCCTGGCGCGCATCTGAGCGGCGCGGCGCCTCAGCAGCCGAGCTGGCGGGCGATCACGAGGTGTTGGATCTCGTTGGTGCCCTCCCCGATCTCCAACACCTTCGCGTCGCAGTAGAAGCGCGCGACCGGCGAGTCGAGCATGTAGCCGGTCCCGCCGTGGACCTGGACGGCCTCCGACGCCGCCCACGTCGCGACGCGGCTGGCCTTCAGCTTCGCCATCGCGGCCTCCTTCACGAAGGGCCGGCCGGTGTCGCGCAGCCACGCGGCGCGGTAGGTGAGCCAGCGGGCCGCTTCGAGCTCGGTCGCGATGTCGGCGAGCTTGAACTGGATCGCCTGGAAGCGCGAGATCGGCTGGCCGAACTGGACCCGTTCCCGCGCGTACCCGGTCGCGAGGTCGAGCACGGCCTGGGTGAGGCTGAGCGACAGCGCGGCGATCGAGATCCGGCCGACCTCCAGCGTGCGCAGGAACTGCCCCAGCCCCGTCGCGGGGTCGCCGAGCAGGTGGTCGTCCGGCACCCACACGTCGTCGAAGAACAGCTCGCGCGTGTCGAGTCCCCGCCAGCCGATCCCGTTCAGCTTCGGACCCGTGGTGAACCCCGGCGTGCCGCGCTCCACCACGAAGTTCGCGTACGCCGGCTCGCCGCCGGGCGTCTCGGTGCGGGCCAGCAGCGTGACGCCGAACGACATGTCGGTGCCCGCGTTGGAGATGAACGTCTTGCGGCCGTTGATCAGCCAGCCGCCGTCGCGCCGCTCGGCCCGGGTGCGGATCCCGCGCGCGTCGGAGCCGGCGCCGGGCTCCGTCAGGCCGAACGCACCGAGGGCGCGGCCCTCGGCGAGCGGCCGCAGCCACCGCTCGCGCTGCTCGTCGGTGCCGAACAGGTACAGCGGGAGCGACCCGATCGTCACGTGCGCCTGCCACGCCGCGGCCACCGACTGGTCGGCCACCCCGAGCTGCTCCATCGCCGCGACGAAGCCGACCGTCGACATGCCGATGCCACCCCATTCCGGCGGCACGAGCATCCCGAGCAGCCCGAGCCCGCCCATCTCCCGCAGCAGGTCCGTGTCGCAGCGCCCCTCGTACCAGGCCCGCGGCGCGCGCACCGCGATCTCCTTGCGCGCGAACTCGCGGCACAGCTCGGCGAGGTCGCGCTCGGCGTCGGTCAGCGAGAGGTCCACCGCGCCCTACCGGCCGAGGTGGCGCGTGAAGCGCGCCGACCAGTCACCGAGGTCGGCGGGGACGTGGTACCCCGCCTCGTCGTTGATCGTCGCCCAGTTCGCGACGACGTCCTCGGCCGTGGGCGTGCGGCCGCTGCACAGCCAGCCGTCGGTCGTGGCGACGAACAGCCGCGCGAACCGGCCCGCGCCCGCGACGTACACCTCGCCCGTCACCGCACAGGACTCGTGCGCCAGGTACGCGACCATCGGTGCGACGAGCTCGGGCGCGAGCTCGGGCGTGCCGATGCGCCCGCCCATTCGGGTCGCCGCGGCCGGCGCAATGCAATTGACGGCGATGCCGTGCGCCGCGCCCGCCGTCGCGAGGCTGCGGGCGAGCCCGATCACCGCGCCCTTGGCCGCTGCGTAGGCGACGTTGTCGGGCAGGCCGAGGACGCCCGTCGAGGTCGTCATGACGACACGGCCGTAGCCCTGGGCGACGAGGTGCGGCCAGGCGGCCCGCGTGACATTGAACGCGCCGCGGGCGTGCACGGCGAGGTGCCGGTCCAGGTCGGCCGGGTCGGCCTCGCAGAGCGCGCCGAACCGGACGATGCCGGCGTTGTTGACGACGACGTCGACGCGCCCGAACCGCTCGAGCGCGGCACCGACCAGCGCCTGCGCGTCGGCGGGCGACGACACGTCGCCCGCGTCGGCGACGGCCTCGCCGCCCGCGTCGGTGATCTCGCGCGCCACCGCGGACGCGGGCCCGGCGTCGGCCCCGGCGCCGTCGACCGCGGTCCCGAGGTCGTTGACCACGACGCGGGCGCCGCGCCGGGCGAGCTCACACGCGTACGCGCGGCCGAGCCCGCGGCCCGCGCCGGTCACGACCGCGACGCGTCCGTCGAGGCGCAGCTCCCCGCTCAGGCGGCCACCGGGGCCTCGAACCCCAACAGCCGGGCGAGCGTCCCGCCCACGATCGCCTTGCGCTCGTCGTCGGGGACGCCCGCGAACTGCGTGTCGATCAGCTCGCGGCTCTTGCGGAACGTGCCCTCCGCGTGCGGGTAGTCGTTGCCCCACACGATCGTCGAGACGCCGGTGACGTGCCGGCACGCCACGGCCACCGGGTCGTCCTGGAACGACACGTGGAACTGCCGGCGCACGTACTCGCTCGGCATCAGCGGGTAGGGCCACTTCTCGTTGAGCCGGAAGAGCTGGGCCATCTGGGGCTGGTCGTGCGGCGGTCGGCTGTCGTCCCAGTAGCCGAGCCACCAGTCGGCGTCCTGACCGATCCCGGTGACCCAGCACTTGTCCATGGCCCCCACCAGCGACGCGAGCCAGTGCGCGTTGAACTCGATCAGCGCGAAGTGCAGGTCGGGATAGCGCTCGGGGACCCCGCCGCCGATCAACTCGCAGATCACCTGCTGCGGCACGATCGTGCTGTACACCGACTGGGTGATCATCCGCTTCGACGCCGACTTCTCGGTCATCGGCTGGTTGACCTGCGCGGCCGACTCCATCACGACCTTGAGCGTCGTCGACGCCGGGTCGTTCACCTTGACGCCGCCCGTCTGCGTGTGGATGAACACGTGGAGGCCGTTGGCCTGGGTGGCCGCCCACACGGGGTCGTAGTCGCGGGAGTAGTAGGGCTTGGGCGGCACGGCCGGCAACAGGACGGCGCGGAAGCCGGCCGCCGCGACGCGCTCGATCTCGGCGACCGCGTCGCCGACGTCGGTGATCGGGACCGGCGCGGTCGGCGCGATGCGCGAGAAGTACGGGGAGAACCGCTCGGCGACGTAGTCGTTGTAGACCCGCGCGTGCGCCATCGACAGTTCGTGGTCGTCGGAGTACAGGCCGAACAGCGACAGGTTGGGGTGCAGCACGGCCGCGTCGACACCGTCGAGGTCCATGTCCTCGAGGATGATCTCGGGGTCGCCCTCGGGCATCCGGCCGCCGGTCTGGCGGTACCGCGAGATCGTCCAGCCCTCGAACCCGGGAGTGTGCAGCTTGCGGAAGATACGGGCGCCGCCCTCGACCAGCGGCTCGACCTCGAAGTCCTCCTCCCAGACCGCGCGGTCGCGCAGGTGCCGCGGCAGGCGGGTGCGGAACAGGTCGGTCGGCTCGAGGAGGTGACCGTCCGCCGAGACGACGAAGTCCTTTTCCGTCATGGTCACGACCTCCCCCGCTCGCTCCGGCGGCTCGCTCGGCTCGCGCCGTGGGCGAGCGGGCCGCGCTACGGTTCGGCCCCGAGATTAGACCAACCGGTCGGAACACGCTACGAGCGGGAGGGCGAGCCGTGGCGAGGCGGTGGCGGCAGCGGCCGCCCGGGTCGACGTGGGGCGACTGGGGCGACGACGACGAGCTCGGGCGCGTCAACCTCCTCACCCCCGGGAAGGTGCTCGAGGGGGTGCGCGAGGTCGAGGCCGGGATCACCTTCTGCCTCAGCCTGCCGCTCGACTTCCCGGGCGGCACCGCGCTCAACCAGCGGCGACACCCGCCGGTGCTCGCCCCGACCGAGGACCTCGACGGCAACCCGGCCGTGTTCTACAACGTCCACCAGCGCGACATCGCGCGCTGGGGGCACCCCGACCACGTGGACGTGTGGGCGGACGACGTGGTCACGATGTCGCTGCAGTACTCGACCCAGTGGGACTCGCTCGCGCACGCGGGCGCCGAGTTCGACGCCGACGGCGACGGCGTCGAGGAGCCCGTGTACTACAACGGCTATCGCGCCGGGGTGGACGTCGTCGGCCCGGCGGACGACGCGCGCGGCGACGGCAGCGGTCACCGCTGCTTCGCGCATCACCTCGGCGTGGAGCACATGGCGTTCCACGGCGTGCAGGGCCGCGGGGTGCTCGTCGACCTCGCCCACCACCTCGGGCACGACTTCCGGGCCGTCGACCTCGCGACCCTGCGCGAGATCATGGCGGCCGACGGCGTGGTCGTGGAGCCCGGCGACATCCTCGTGCTGCACACCGGGTTCGCGACCCGGGTGCTCGAATGGGACCGGCGGCCCGACCCCGAGCTCCTCAACCGCATGTGCACCTACCTCGACGCACGCGACGAGGCGCTGCTCGAGTGGGTCGCGCGGTCGCAGGTCGCGGCGATCGCCGCCGACAACTACGCGGTGGAGGGGCTGGTCGGGGGACGCCGCCCGGCGGGGCGGCACTCGCTGCTGCCGCTCCACCACCTGTGCCTGTTCGTCCTCGGCGTCCCGCTCGGCGAGCTGTGGTACCTCCACGACCTGGCGGCGTGGCTGCGCGAGCACGGTCGCAGCCGCTTCCTGCTCACGGCCCCGCCGCTGCGCCTGCCCGGTGCGGTCGGCTCGCCGGTGACGCCGATCGCGACGGTCTGAGCACGGCGCCCGCGCCGGGGCCGCCGCGCCCGTACCCGTGACGCCGGTCGCGCCGGTCCGCCCGCGCGCCGGTCTCAGGCGGTCGCGTCCGCGCCGGTCCCGGCCGGTGCGGGCGCGAAGCGGAACGGGCGGAAGTCGTTCGCGACGATCTCGGCGATCATCGCGTGCAGCTTCGGGCGGCCCGCGGCGTTGAGCAGGTAGCGGCGGGGTTTGCCCGGGATGTTCGCGCCGAAGTAGTAGCTGGCGGCGCCGAACGAGGGGGGACGCGCGGCATTGCGGTCGATCATCGCGGTCCACTCCTCCTCGGCCGCCGCGTCCACCTCGACCACCCCGAACCCGTGGTCGCGCGCGTACACGAGCAGATCGGTCACGAAGTCGACCTGGTCGCCGTTGTAGCGGGGGTTGTTTCCCGCCGCGGCGTGCGGGCCACCGGGGAAGAACAGGTTCGGGAAGCCGGCGGTCTGCACCCCGAGGTACGTGCGCGGGCCGTCGGCCCAGTGCTCGACGAGGGGCACGCCGCCGCGCCCCCGGATCCCCATCCGCGCGAGCGCGCCGGTGCCGAAGTCGAAGCCGGTCGCCCAGATCACCACGTCGTGCTCGCGCACCCCGGCCGTCGTCTCGATGCCGGTGGCGGTCATCCGCACGATCGGCGTCTCCCGGACGTCGACGAGCGTCACGTGCGGCTCGTTGAACGCCTCGTAGTACCCGGTCGCGAACGGCGGGCGGTGCTCGCCGTAGCGGTGGTCCTTCGGGATCAGCTTCTCAGCCGTGACCGGGTCGTGGACGATCCCGCGGATCTTCTCCGCGATGAACCCGCACCACTGCGCGTTGGCCTCGGGGTCGAAGAGCAGATCGGTGTAGTTGCTCGTGAGCTTCATGAAGCCCGGGCTGTTCCACATCTTCTCGTAGAACGCCCGGCGCTCCTCGGGGTCGTCGTCGAAGGTGGCGCGGTCGTGCGCCCGGTGGAGGAACCCGTGCGGCGAGGTGTCGAGCGTCCGCCGGATCGACTCGAACTCGGCACGCAGGCGCGCCTGCTCGTCGGGGGTGATCGGCGCGTTGTTGAGCGGTGTGCACCAGTGCGCGGTGCGCTGGTACACGGTGAGCTCCGCGACCTCGCCCACGATCGCGGGGACGATCTGCACGCCGCTCGACCCGGTGCCGACGACCGCGACCCGCTTGCCGGCGAGGTCGACCGGGGTCCGCGGCCACCGGCCGGTGTGGTACTGCTCACCGCGGAAGCCCCCGCGGCCGGGCACGTCGGGGACGTGGGGCACCGACAGCACGCCCGTCGCGGCGACGAGGTACCGGGCGCGCAACTGCGAGCCGCCGTCGACCGCCACGCACCAGGTCCCCGACGGCTCGTGGTACTCGGCGGCCGTGACCCGCGCGCCGAAACGGATGTGGCGGCGGAGGTCGAACCGGTCGACGACGTGGTTCAGGTAGCGCTCGATCTCCGGCTGCGCCGAGAAGTGCTCCTGCCACTCCCACTCCTCGAACAGCTCCCGGGAGAACAGGTAGCCGTAGGTGTAGCTCTCCGAGTCGAAGCGGGCGCCCGGGTAACGGTTCCAGTACCAGGTGCCGCCGACCCCCTCGCCCGCCTCGAGCACCGCCACCGAGAACCCGGCCTCACGGGCGCGGTAGCACTGGTAGATGCCCGTGATGCCGGCGCCGACGACGAGCACCTCGACGTCTCCCTCGGCACCGGGCGGCCGCCCGTCCCCCGCGGCCCCGGAGAACTCCACCACCGGATCACTCCCCCGTCTCGTGCGCGGGTCGCGCCGCAGGCCGTGCGCGGCCGGGGCGGCGGGCGTATTGTACCGACCGGTTAGTCGATTGTCGCCCCGGGGCGCCCGGCGCCGGAGGGGCGTGCCGGTGGTCGGAGGGGGTTGCGTGGCGGTCGCAGGCCGGAACCGGGCACTCCCGGTGCCGCACGCGGTGGAGCGACCCGACCGCGTCCCCAAGGCGCGCTACCTCGACGCGGACTTCCACCGGCTCGAGACCGAACGCCTCTGGCCCCGCGTCTGGCAGATGGCGTGCCGCCTGGAGGAGATCCCGCGCCCGCACGACTGCGTCGAGTACACGTTCGGCGACCAGTCGGTCGTCGTCGTGCGCACCGCCGACCTCGGCGTGCGCGCCTTCCAGAACGCGTGCCGTCACCGCGGGGTGAAGCTCGTGCAGGGCCGCGCGACCTGCGAGCAGGGGTTCGTCTGCCCGTTCCACGGCTGGTGTTACGACGCCGGCGGCCGCAACACCCACGTGCCACGCGCCGGGACCTTCGACCCGCACAACCTGGAGACCGGCGACATCGACCTCGTACCGGTCCGGTGCGAGGCGTGGGGAGGCTGCGCGTGGATCAATCTCGACGACGGCGCCCCGCCCCTGCGCGACTGCCTCGAGCCCGCGGCGAGCGCGCTCGACGAGTGGAAGGTCGAGTCGTTGCGCACCGAGTGGTGGTACGCGTGCCGGCTGCCGGTCAATTGGAAGCTCGCGATCGAGGCGTTCGTCGAGGCGTACCACGTCCCCGAGACCCACCCGCAGCTGCGCATCCCGACTCGCTACGGGCGGCGCGACGGCGCACCGTTCGACCCGCGCGCCTTCGTCGACGCCGACCTGCGCTACCTGCGCGCGATGAGCGAGGGCATGGGCGGCATGGTCCACGCGCAGGACGTGCGCGTCGCCGAGGGACTCGCGGCCGACCTGCGCGACTCGCTGCCCGCGGACCCCGACGCCGCCACCGCCACCTGGAACCGGGAGCTGAACCGCGCGGTCACGCGCCACCACCGCGCGCGCGGCGCCGACGTCCCCGACCTGGAGGATCTCGCGGCCCGCGGCCTCGCCCTCGAGTTCTTCCACTGCTTCCCGCACTGGTTCGTGTTGCCGATGTACTCGAGCGCCTCGTCGTACCGCTTCCGCCCGCTCGGGCCCGAGGAGACACTCATGGAGATCTGGTCGCTGACGCGGCCGGGCGCGGGCGAGGAGCGGCCCCGGCCGGAACCGCCCGAGCCGTGGGAGCACGACGACCCGCGCTGGCCCCCGATCCCCGCCCAGGACTTCTCGAACCTCCCACGTCAGCAGCAGGGCCTGCACACGCACGGCTTCCGGTTCATGCGGCTCTCCCGCGACCTCGAGGGCCACGTCTCCAACTTCGAGCGCACGATCGACGGGTTCCTCGCGGGCCTGCCGCACGAGCGCCTGCTCCCGGCGCTGCACGCGGTGAACGGCTACCCGTTCGACAAGCCGGTCCTCGACCTGGGGTGGTGAGGACGACGACCATGGCGCCCGTGCCCGCCGAGGTGGTCGAGGGCGTGCGCGCGGCGATCGCCGCGTACACCCAGGCGCTCGACGACGGCCGCACCGAGGACGTCGTCGCGACGTTCTGCCCCGACGGCTCGTGCGAGATACCGGGCCTGGGCACCCACGAGGGGCACGAGGCGTTGCTCGCTGCGTACGCGCGCTGGGCACCTCGCGCGCCGCAGCGGCACCTCGTCGTGAACACGCTGGTGACGCATTGGGGAGCCGCCGAGGCGCACGCGGTCAGCGACGTGGTGTTCCTCCTGCGGCGCGACCGCGGCTGGTCGGTGGAGGTCGTCGGCCGCTACCACGACACCCTGCACCGCGCCGCCGACGGCACCTGGCGGTTCCACCACCGCCGGGCCGAATTCGCTTGAGCCCGGCGCCCCCGGCGGGCCCGGAGGCCCGGCGCGGGCTCACTCCTCGAGCAGGTCCGGCTGGGTCGTCACGATCCAGTCGTACAGCGGCTGGAACTGGTGCCAGCCGACGATGGGTGTACCCACCTGCCCGGCGGTCTTGGCCGCCTGCTCCGGATCGATGCACACGGGCCGACCGGCCGCCTCGGCGAGGAGCTGCGCCTGGCAGCTCCGCTCCATCGTGATGAACCACCAGGCCGCCTCGTCGACCGACGTCTGGCCGACGGTCAGCAGCCCGTGGTTCGCGAGGATCACCGCCTTGTGCGGCCCGAGCGCCTGCGCGATGCGCTTGCCCTCCTCGAGGTCGAGCACGACGCCCGTGTAGTCGTCGAACACGGCGTGGTCGCCGTAGAACGCGCAGGCGTCCTGGGTGAGCGGGTCGAGCGGCCGGCGCAGCGTCGACCACGCCTTCCCGTACAGGGAGTGCGCGTGCGCGGCGGCGACGACGTCGGGGCGCGCCGCGTGCACCTGCGAGTGGATCGCGAACGCGGCCGCGTTGAGCGGCCAGTCGCCCTCCACGACCTCACCGCGGGCGTTGACGAGCAGGAGGTCCTTCACGCGGATGCGCTTGAAGTTCATGCCGAGCGGGTTGACCCAGAAGTGGTCGGACAGCTCGGGGTCGCGCGCGGTGATGTGGCCCGCGGTGCCCTCGTCGAAGCCGAACTGCCCGAACAGGCGGAAGGCCGCGGCGAGCCGCTGCTTGCGGTGCCGGCGCTCGGCGGCGACGTCGTCGAATCTCGGGAAGCGGGGCCGGATGCGGTCGGACGGCACGGTGCCCATTTTACGACGCCGCGCCGCCCCGGGGCCGGGGCGGGCGTGTCACTTCAGCAGCGGGTCGCGCGGCAGGCCGAGGATGCGCTCGCCGATCTGGTTGCGCTTGATCTCGGAGGTGCCCCCCGCGATCGACAGGCCGCGGTGGAACAGCACGAGCTGGTTGCTCGCGGCCCCGGGGCCGTCCATGAACACCGCGTCGGGCCCGTTGAGCTGGGTGAGGATCGCGGCGGCCTCGTGACCGACCTCCGACAGGACGAGCTTGGTGATCGCGCCCTCCGGGCCCGGCTCGGCGCTCGCGACCGCGCGGTGCGCGCTGCGCAGGTTGAGCAGGCCGATCGCGCGGTGCTGCGCGACGTACCGGCCGATGCGCGACTCGCCGCCCGGGAGCCGTTCGGGGTGCGCGTCGAACGCCGCGATCATCACGTCGCCGGGCACCGTGAACCCGCCGTCACCGCCGCCGATGCTCACGCTCTCGTTGCCGAGCGTCGCGCGCGCGACGGTCCAGCCGCCGTCGACGGGGCCGACGACGTCGTCGTCGGGGACGAAGACGTCGTTGAAGAACACCTCGTTGAACTCCGACCGTCCGGTCGTCATGCGCAGCGGCCGCACCTCGACGCCGGGCGCGTGCATGTCGATCACCATCATGGTGATGCCCTCGTGCTTCGGCACGTCGGGGTTGGTGCGGACGGTCGCGAACCCGAGTCCGGCGACGTGCGCACCGGAGGTCCAGACCTTCTGGCCGTTCACGAGCCAGCCGCCCTCGACGCGGGTGCCGCGCGTCTTGATCCCGGCGGCGTCGGAACCGGCGTCGGGTTCGCTGAAGAGCTGGCACCAGATGACCTCCTGGCGCAGCGCGGGCGGAACCCATCGCTCGACCTGTTCCGGCGTGCCGTGCTGGATGAGGGTGAGGATCACCCAGCCGGTGATGCCGTAGGCGGGGCGCTTGATCCCCGCCGCGGAGAACTCCTGCTCGATCACGAGCTGCTCGACCGCGCCCGCGTCGCGCCCCCACGGCCTCGGCCAGTGGGGCATCACGTAGCCCTCCTCGATCAGCCGGTCGCGCTGCGCCTCCGCGGGCAGGTCCTTCACGCGCGCCACGAACTCGCGCACCTCGGCGCGGATCGGCTCCGCCTCGGCAGGGAGCTCCACGTGCTTGGTGCGCACGACGCCGCGGCGGGTGAGGTCCGCGAGGTCGGCGGCCGCGGCGTCGGGCTCGAGCACGGCGAGCAGCGTCGTGGCGCGGCGCATGTACAGGTGCGCGTCGTGCTCCCAGGTCATCGCGATGCCCCCGTGCACCTGCGTGCTCAGGTTCGCGCACAGGTCCGCGGCAGGTGCCGCGAGCGTCGCGGCCATGGCGGCCGCGTAGGAGAGCTGGTCGCCGCCCGTGGCCGCGGCCCGGGCCGCGTCCCAGACCGCGCCGGTCGCGAGCTCGGTCGCGACCAGCATGTTGGCGCAGTGGTGCTTGACCGCCTGGAACATGGCGATCGGCCGCCCGAACTGGTGGCGCACCTTCGCGTACTCGGCCGCCTGCTCGGTGCACGCGCGCGCCATCCCGACGGCCTCGGCCGAGAACAGCAGGCGGGTGAGGTCGACGAGCAGACGGCGCGCCGCCGGCAGCACGGTCGCCGGCGCACCGTCGAGCGTCACGCGCGACGAGCGGCGCGTCGGGTCGAGGTTCGCGGGCGTCTCGACGGTGACGCCCTCGCCGGCCGCGACGATCACCGCGTCGTCGCCCGCCGCGACGACGAACAGGTCCGCGAGGCCGCCGCCGACGACGACGCCGGCGGGACCGGTCGCGCGCCCGTCGCGCACCTCGACCGCCGCGCCCGGCGCGACCGCCGCCGCCGCCGACCCGTCGGCGAGACGCGGGAGGTGCTGGGCGCGCACCGGCTCGGGGGCCGCGGCGGCGATCACCGCGCTCGCGGTGACGGTCGGGACGAACGGGCCCGGCGCGACGACGCGCCCGAGCTCCTCGACCACCACGACGAGCTCCTCGAACCCGAAGCCGGAGCCCCCGTGGGCCTCGGGCAGGTGCAGGCCGAGCCAGCCGAGGCCCGCGAGGTCGGCCCAGAACGGCGGCCGGCCCTCCGTGTCCGCCTCCAGCAGGGCGCGCGCCGCGGCGAGCGCCTGGCGCGAGGCGAGGAAGTCACGCGCCGTCTCGGCGAGGGCGCGGTGGTCGTCGGTGATCGCGATCGACATGGGGCCACCTCCCGGGCGGCGGCGACGTTACCGACCGCGCCCGCGCCCGCGCAGGTGGGACGGGCCCGCGACCGCAGCGGTCGACACGCCGGGCCGGCGCCCGACCGGGGTCGGGGGGCGGCGGGCACCGCCCCCCGACCCCGGTCAGCGGCCGGGCCGCCGGAGGTCGAAGCGGTCGAGGTCCATCACCTTGGCCCAGGCCGCCACGAAGTCGCGCACGAACTTCTCCTGCGCGTCCGCGCAGCCGTACACCTCGGCGACGGCCCGCAGTTGCGAGTTGGAGCCGAACACGAGGTCGACGGCGGTCGCCGTCCAGCGCCGCGCACCGGTCGCGCGGTCGCGGCCCTCGTAGACGTGCTCCTCACCCGCCGCTCGCCACTCGGTCGCCATGTCGAGCAGGTTGACGAAGAAGTCGTTGGTGAGCACGCCCACGCGGTCGGTGAGCACGCCGTGCGCGCTGCCACCCGCGTTCGCGCCGAGCACGCGCATCCCGCCGATCAGCACGGTCGTCTCGGGTGCGGTGAGGGTGAGCTGGCTCGCCCGGTCGACGAGCAGCTCCTCGGGGCGGCGCTTGTCGCCCGGCCGGGACCAGTTGCGGAAGCCGTCGGCGCGCGGCTCCAGCACCGCGAACGACTCGACGTCGGTCTGCTCGGGCGTCGCGTCGGTCCGCCCGGGCGAGAACGGCACCGTCACCTCGGTGCCGGCGGCGCGGGCGGCCTCCTCGATCGCGGCGCAACCGCCGAGCACGATCAGGTCGGCGAGCGAGACCCGCTTGCCGCCGGGGGCCGACGCGTCGAACTCGGCCTTGATCCGCTCCAGCGTCGCCAGCACCTCCGCGAGCTGCGCGGGGTCGTTGACCGGCCAGTCCCGCTGGGGCGCGAGCCGGATCCGGGCGCCGTTCGCGCCGCCGCGCTTGTCGGAGTCGCGGTACGTCGACGCCGATGCCCACGCGGTACGGACCAGCTGCGGCACGCCGAGCCCCGACGCCAGGATCGCCCGCTTCAGCGCGGCGACGTCGGCGTCGTCGATCAACGGGTGGTCGACGGCCGGCACCGGGTCCTGCCAGATGAGCTGCTCGGCCGGCACCTCGGGTCCGAGGTAGCGCGAGATCGGCCCCATGTCGCGGTGCGTCAGCTTGAACCACGCGCGCGCGAACGCGTCGGCGAACTCGTCGGGGCGCTCGAGGAACCGGCGCGAGATGCGCTCGTAGACCGGGTCGAACCGCAACGCCAGGTCGGTCGTGAGCATCATCGGGGCGTGGCGCTTCGACGGGTCGTGCGCGTCGGGCACGGTGTCGTCGGCGGCGCGGTCCTTCGGCCGCCACTGGTACGCACCGGCCGGGCTCCTGGTCAGCTCCCACTCGTAGCCGAACAGGTTCTCGAAGAAGTTGTTGTCCCAGCGGACCGGGTTCGTGGTCCACGCGCCCTCGAGCCCGCTCGTGATCGTGTCGGCGCCCTTGCCGGTGCCGTACGTGTTGCGCCAGCCGAGCCCCTGCTCCTCGAGCGGGGCCGCCTCGGGCTCGCGCCCGACGTAGCGCGTGCCGTCCGCTGCGCCGTGCGCCTTGCCGAACGTGTGGCCACCGGCGACGAGCGCGACGGTCTCGGTGTCGTCCATCGCCATGTTCGCGAACGTCCGGCGGATGTACCGCGCCGCGAGCACCGGGTCGGGGTTGCCGCCGGGGCCCTCGGGGTTGACGTAGATGAGGCCCATCTGGTCCGCGCCGAAGGGGTCCATCAGGACGTCGCCGTCGTGACGCTCGTCGCCGAGCCACGTGTCCTCGGGGCCCCAGAAGATGTCCTCCTCCGGCTCCCACACGTCCTCGCGCCCGCCGCCGAAGCCGAAGGTGCGGAACCCCATCGACTCGAGGGCGACGTTGCCGGCGAGGATCATGAGGTCGGCCCACGACAGCTTGCGGCCGTACTTCTGCTTGACCGGCCACAGGAGCCGGCGCGCCTTGTCGAGGTTCGCGTTGTCGGGCCAGCTGTTGAGCGGCGCGAAGCGCTGCGTGCCCGACGACGCGCCGCCGCGGCCGTCGTGGATGCGGTACGTGCCGGCGCTGTGCCACGCCATCCGGATGAACAGGGGCCCGTAGTGCCCGTAGTCGGCCGGCCACCAGTCCTGCGAGTCGGTCATGACCCGCTCGATGTCGGCCTTCACCTCGGCGAGGTCGAGCGACGAGAATTCGGCGGCGTAGTCGAACCCGTCGTCCATCGGGTCGATCAGCGGCGAGTTCTTCGCGAGCGGCCGCAGGTTGAGCTGGTCGGGCCACCAGTGCTGGTTGGCCGTGGAGCCCGTCGCCACGTGGGGCCGGTGCATCACGGGACAGCGCGCCGACGGCGCCTCGCGCTCGTCGGTCGTCGCGGTCGCGCCGGTGTGCTGTTGCGGGGTGTCGTCGCGTTCGTCGGTCATCGTGCCGCCTCGCTTCGTCGGTCGGTTCGGGTGGTGCTCGTGCGGGCCGGGGGACCGGCGGGCGCGGGCCCGCCCCCGCCCGCGCGGCAGTCGGGGCAGCGGCCCCAGTAGACGACCTCGGCCTCGTCGATCGCGAAGCCGTGGTCGTCGGTCACCTCGAGGCACGGGGCGTAGCCCGCCGCGCAGTCGACGTCGACCACGCGGCCGCAGACGCGGCACACCAGGTGGTGGTGGTTGTCGTCGACGCGGTCCTCGAAACGGGCCGGGGAGCGCGCGGGCTGGATGCGCCGCAACAGTCCCTTGTCGGCGAGCGTGGTGAGCGCGTCGTAGACCGCCTGGCGCGAGATCGTCCCGATCTCGGCACGCACTGCGGCCTCGATCTCCTCGGCGGTGGCGTGGGGGCGGGCGGCGACGGCCCGCAGCACCGCCAGCCGCTGGGCGGTCACCTGCAGGCCGTGGCGCCGCAGCAGCCCGGCCGGGTCGGTCGGCGTCGCGTCGCCCGGCGCCGGGCCGTCCGGGGGGCTGTTCGGGGGGTCGCTCGGGGCCGGGGGCACGGGATCATCATCGCTCAGATTCTTGATCGAGTCAAGAATCTGAGCGACTCGATTCGATGGAGCGCGACGGGCTGGCCGCCGCAGGCGCTCAGCCGACGTGCCCCGGCGCCTGCGACACCGTCGTGTAGGCGGCCTCGCGCACGGTGCCGATCGCCGCGGCGGCGCGCCGTTGGGCGTCGCCGGCCTCGCCGCGGGGCGGGAGGCCGAAGCCCGTGTAGCAGACCTTCCGCTCCCGCTCGACCGGCGGCTGCGCCATGTGCAGCGTGCAGCTCGCGTGCACGGTGACGTCGCCGGTGCCGGTCGGCAGGTCCACGACCGGCAGGTCGCAGTCGCGGCGCAGGAACGCGGGCTGCACGAGCGCGCGGTGCGAGCCCGCCACGACGCGCAGTTGGCCCGATCGCGCGTCGGCGCCGGTGACCGAGATCCCGACCGTGAGCCCGCAACACCGGTACGAGTGCATCCCGAGCGAACAGTCCTTGTGCCACGGCACGTCGGAGATCCCCTCGACGACGCCGATCGGCTTGTCGAGCGCCTCGATCCGGTTGCCCTCCGTGCGCGCCTCGTACCCCCCCTCGAGCAGCCGCCCGATGCGGGCGAACGCGTCCGAGGCGAGCAGCTCGCGCACCGCGGCCGAGTGCTCGTCGAAGTACTGCATGCGCACGCAACGGTCCTCCCCCGCAGCGGTGCGCGCCCACCACGAACGCCCGTCGCCGCGCGCGTAGCCGGGCCGCGCCCGGTCCATGTCGGCGGCGATCTCGTCCATCCACTCGCGCGGGAACCAGCCCCGGAGGTGCAGGTACCCGGCCTCGGCGAGGAAGTGCGCGAGCTCGGCGTCGTCGTCGGCAGGGGTGAACGAGCGGCCGAGGTCGAGCGGCCCGTCCGTCGCGTGCCGCGAAGCCGACCGCACCGCGGGTGTGCACGGCGCGCCCGTCGATCAGCGAGCGCAGCACCACCCACCAGTCGAGGAAGTCGCCGAGGTCGCCGCGCGCCATGCGCAGCCGGCCCGCCGTGAGGAAGGTCATCGGCGTCACGAGGTCGTCGACCAGTTGCGACACGTCGTCGTCGGCACAGTGGGCCACCGCGGGTGCGTCGTCGCCCGGGGTGACGGTGAAGGCGTCGCCGGCGAGCGCCACGGTCCACGCGCCCGACGGGGTCACGAACGCGAACGGCTCGACCCCCAGCTCGCGGGCGCCGGGGAGCGCGAGGTCGCAATGGGCGGCGGCGAGGGCGGGCAGTTCGCCCCCGAAGAACTCGCCCGGCGACACGCCCCGGATGTCGGCGTCGGTCCGGGTCCTGAAGTCGAGCGAGACCATGGCAGCGCCCCCGTCGCGGCGGACGCGGCGACCGTACGGCGAACCGCCCCGGGGGGCAACCGTCGCCCGGCGGGTCGACGCGTCCGGGTGGCTCGGCTAGGTTCCCAGCATGGCCGCCAGGATCCGAGCAGTCCGCGAGGCCCGGGGCTGGTCGCAGGCCGAGCTCGCCGCCGCGGCGGGCGTGAGCCGTCAGCTCGTCGGCGCGGTCGAGGCCGGGCGCCACCTCCCCAACGTCGCCGCCGCGATCGCGCTCGCGCGGGCGCTCGGCCACCCCGTGGAGGAGCTGTTCGCCCCCGACCCGGCGGGCGAGCCCGTGCCGGCCTGCGGCGGCGACCCGCCGGCCGACGGCACGCCGGTGGTGCTCGCCCGCGTCGGCGAGCAGCTCGTGACGATCCCCGCCGACCACGGCGCGGAGAACCCCGAGCGCTGGGCGCTCGCCGACGCGACCGTCCGCGGCGGCCGCGTCCGTCGACTCACCGGGGGGTCCGCCGCCGGGCTCGTGCTCGCGGGGTGCGACCCCGCGCTCGGCCTCCTCGCCACCCTCGTCGAACGCACCGCGCGTCGGCGCGTCCCGGTCGCGTACGCGTCGACCGGGCGCGCGGTCGACGCGCTCGGGGCCGGCCGCGTCCACGGGGTGGTGGTGCACGCCCCCACCGACGCGCTGCCCGCGCCCCCCGTGCCGGTGCGCCGCTGGCGGCTCGGCCGCTGGCGCGTCGGGCTCGCGTCGGCGCGCGCCTCGGGCGTGCCGACGGTGGAGGAGATCGCGACGCGGCGCCTGCGCGTCGTGCAGCGCGACGCGGGCGCGGGCACCCAACAGGCCTTCGCACGCGCGCTCGCGCGCGCGGGCGCGCCGGCGGCGGTCCCCGGCCCGGTCGCGTCGGGCCACCTCGACGTCGCGCGCCGCGTCGCGACCGGCGCGCCGGCCGGTCTCACGATGGAGGCCGCGGCCCGCTCCTTCGGGCTGCGGTTCCTGCCGCTCGAGGAGCACGCCGTCGAGCTGTGGATCGACGACCGGTGGGTGTCGGCGCCGGCCGCCGCCGCGGTCGTGGACGCGCTCACCGGGCCGGCGCTGCGCGAGCGCCTCGCGCTGATCGGCGGCTACGACCTCGCCGAGCTCGGCACGCAGGTCGCGTGAGCCCCGCACGCCGCCACGGAACCCGTCGGGCGCGGGCCGCGGCCGTGCTGGCGGCGCTCGCGCTCGCGGCGTGCTCGGGAGGCACGTCGGGGGGAGCGGACGAGGCGGCCGCCCGGGGCACCACCGCCCCGGCGCCGGCGGACACCGGCGCGCCGGCCGGGGAGATCACGGTCGCCGCGGCGAGCGACCTCCGGCCCGCGTTCGAGGAGCTCGGGGAGGCGTTCCGGCGCGACACGGGCACGCGGGTGACGTTCGTGTTCGGCTCGTCGGGCCAGCTGCGCGAGCAGATCCTCAACGGCGCGCCGTTCGACCTCTTCGCGTCGGCGAACGTCGAGTACGCCGACGAGGTCGTCGAGGCCGGGCGGGGGGACGCGTCCACGAAGGCCGACTACGCGTACGGCCGGATCGTGCTGTGGACGAGGGACCCGGCGGACCTCCCCGACGCGATCGGCGGCCTCGCGGACGCCCGCTACCGGCGCATCGCGATCGCGAACCCGCGGCACGCGCCCTACGGCGTCGCGGCGGAGCAGGCGTTGCGCGCCACCGGGGTGTACGACGACGTCGAGCGCCGCCTCGTGTACGGCGAGAACGTCTCCGACACGTTCCGGATCGCGCGGTCGGGCAACGCGGACGTGGCGATCGTCGCCCTCTCCCTCGCGATCGCCGACGGCGGCCGGTACCGGCTCGTCCCCGACGACCTGCACGAACCGCTGCGGCAGACGCTCGTCGTCACCTCGACCGGCGCGCGCGGCGAGGCGGCGCGCGCCTTCGCCGCGTTCGTCTCGTCGCCCGCGGGACGCGAGGTGATGGTGCGGTACGGGTTCGTGCTGCCGGGCGAGCGGCTGCCCGCGGGCTGAGCGCGACCATGGACGACTGGCACCCGCTGTGGCTGTCGTTGCGGGTCGCGACGATCGCGACGCTCCTCGCCGCGACCGGCGGCGTCGCGACCGCGTACGTGCTCGCAAAGGGCCGGTTCCGCGGCCGCGGCCTGATCGAGGCGGTCGCGACCGTGCCCATCGTGCTGCCCCCGACCGTGCTCGGCTACTACCTGCTCACGGTCATCGGTGCCGAGAGCCCCATCGGCCGCGCGTGGGAACAGGTCACGGGACGCCCGCTCGTGTTCACCCCCGCCGCGGCGGTCGTCGCGGCCGCGATCTCCGCGTTCCCCTACGTCGTGCGCACCGGCCGGGCCGCGATCGAGGAGGTCGACCCCCGGCTCGAGGCGGCGGTGCGCGTCGCCGGCCATCCGGAGTGGCGGGTCGCGGCGCTGGTCACCTTCCCCGCCGCGCGGCGCGGGCTGCTCGCGGGCGTCGCGCTCGGCTTCGCCCGCGCGCTCGGCGACTTCGGCGCGACGATCATGGTCGCGGGCAACATCCCCGGCCGCACCCAGACGCTCCCCGTCGCCGTGTACGACGCCGTGCAGGCCGGTGACGACTCCGCCGCCCGCGCGGGCGCGCTCGTGCTCGCCGCGGTCGCGGTCGTCGTGCTGCTCGCCGTGACCCGCCTGTCGGCGCGGCGCCCGTCGTGAGCGGCACCGAGGCCGGCCCCGGCCCCGCGCTCGACGTCGACGTCACCACGACGGTCGGCGGGTTCTCGGTCACCGCCGCGTTCGGCGTGGGCCCCGGCGTCACCGCCCTGTTCGGGCCGTCGGGCGCCGGCAAGAGCGTGACGGTCGCGACGGTCGCCGGGCTCCTGCGGCCGCAGCGGGGCACGATCGTCATGGACGGCGAGGTCGTCGCCGACGCGGCTCGCGGGCTGCACGTCCCGACCCAGCGGCGCCGCCTCGGGATGGTGTTCCAGGACGCGGCGCTGCTGCCGCACCGCAGCCCCCTCGGGAACGTCGCGCTCGCGGTGCGCGGGGGACGCCGGGGGCGGGCGCGTCGCGCGCTCGCGGCCCGGTGGCTCGACCAGGTGCGGGCGGCGCACCTCGCGGACACGCCGACGGGCGCGCTGTCGGGCGGCGAGCGCCAGCGCGTCGCGCTCGCGCGGGCGCTGGCGGGCGAACCGCGCGTCCTGCTGCTCGACGAGCCGTTCAGCGCGCTCGACCGGCCGACCCGCGCCGCCCTGCGCCGCCTCGTGCGCGAGCTCGTCGACGCGCACGGCCTCACCGCGTTGCTCGTCACCCACGACCCCGAGGACGTCGCGGACCTCGCCGACCGCGTCGTGCGCTACGAGCCGGGGCGCACCGTCGGCCTGCACCCGGTCGCGGGCCGCTCCGGCGGTGCGCTCGCACGGATCCTCGGTCTCGGCCCCTGAACCGCCGGCCTCAGGACGGTGCGTCGCCCCCGCCGCGCGTCACGAGCTCGTGCAACTGGTGCAGCAGCCGGTCGTGGCGCTCGTGCAGGCGGCGCACCTCGCGATGGTGGCGGGTCTGCTGCAGCAGGACGATGCTCGCGGCCATGGCCGAGAGCCCGTTGGTGTAGTTGCCGCCGACGAGCTCGAAGCCGGTGCGGTGGAACACCAGCAGGGCGATCCAAAGGAACAGCAGCGCGAGGATGTGCAGCGGGTGGATCGTCCACCCGATGATCCTCGGGAACAGGCTGCGTTCGAGCAGCCCGTAGAAGCCGCCCGGCGCGCCGTCGGGTGCGCCGGTTCCGTCGGTGTACGCGTCGGGCCGGGGGTCGGTCACGGGCGGTTCCTCCTTCGGTGCGCGCCGCGGCGGGTCGTGGCCGCCCGGGACACGGTACGGGCCCGCGCGGCGCCCGGCGGGGCCGCGCGGGCACGAGGACGAGCCGCGGTGTGCGGGCACGCGGGCAGACGGACGAGCGGCACCGCCGCCGCGTGTCACGCGCCGCGGAGCCGGTCGTGGAGCAGGCCGAGCACGTCGAGGTCGGCGATCGCGCGCGTCGCCCGCTCGGTCGCCCGGCGGCCGACCTCCTCGGGTTGCCACTTCGAGCCCATCGCGTAGGTCGTCGTCGCGGCGATCCACGAGTAGACGGCGAACAACCGGTACTGGTCGTGCGCGGTGCGCGGGTCGAGGGTCACGCCGCGGCCGGCGAGCGCCGCGAGGTAGCGCGCGATCAGCCGGTCCTCCTCGGCGCGGCGCACGGCGTCGGGGAGCGAGTTGCACAGGAAGTACGCGACGTCGCGCATCCCCGGGAAGCGGCTCGCGACCGCCCAGTCGTAGAAGCCCGTGCGCCCCGCGTCGACGAACAGGTTGCCGATGTGGTCGTCGCCGTGCACGAGGGTGCGCTCGCCCTCGTTCCACAGGGCGCCGATCTCGCGGTGGCGCGCGACGTACAGCTCGCCGAGCCGGCGGAACTCGGGCGGCAGCCCGTCGGCGAATCGCTCGACCGCCGCCTGCACCAGCGCCGCGCCCACCGCCATCCGCTCCTGTGCCGCCGGGCCGTCGCCGGGGCCCGGCGCATGCGTGCCGAGCCAGTCGAGGTCGTCGCCCCAGTACCGGGCGTGCAACGCGGCGAGCTCGTCCATCAGCGACTCGGCGATCGCGAGCACGTCGTCGTCGTCGGGGGTCGCGAACCGGCACCCCGACGCCTCCAGGTCCTCGAGCACCATCACGAACGAGTGGTCGGTCTCGTCGTGGTCCGCGTGCCACACCTTCGGGCTGCGCACCGGCAGGTCGTCGCCGACCGCCGCGTAGAAGCGCGCCTCCGACACGCCGAGCCCCACCATCGCCACGAACGCCGCCTGCTCGTCGTCGAACGGCCGGAGCTTCACGAACAGCGTGTCGGGCAGCGCGCCGCCGCTGTCGAGACGGATCCGGGCCCGGCCGGTCGTGCCCGAGTGCGCGTCGAGCACCTCCACCGCACGGACCTCGGCGCCGAGCACCGCGCCGAGCCAGGCGGCGGTGACCTCGTCGAGCGTCGCGGGGATCGCCATCGGCCACTCCTGCGGATCGGTTGCGCTGCGGTGCCGAGCATCGCGCGCCGGCCGCGGGACACGCCTGTCCGCGCAGATCGCATGCGAGGTGCTCATGACGACCGGCGACCCCGGCGCACCACCGCTCCTGCGGCCCGTCGACGGTTCCCCGTGGTGACGAGCGCCCGGCGCAGGGGCGTCAGCGGCCGGGGTTGGGGTCGAGGTGGTCGAAACGGCCGGCAGGACGGATCGCCCGGTACGCCTCGACGACCGGCGCCAGCTCGGCGGGTGTCGCACCGTGCATGATCACGCCGTCGACCCCCAGGTCGAACTGCGCGAGCACGGCTCGCGCGCACTGCTGCGGTGAACCGGTCGCCGCCGGTGCGAGCCACTCGTCGGGGAGGAGCGTCGCGACGTGCTCGAGCGTCGCGGTGTCGGCCTTGTCGTCGATCGAACCCGGGAACGACGCGACGACGGGGTCGGCGCGGAACCGTTCCAGCACCGCCGGGTCCCAGCCGTTGGTGCGAACGAGCAGGTCGCCGTAGCCCTGCAGGTAGGAGGCAAGCCGCCCGACCGTCTTCTTGAGGCGCAGCGCCTCGGGCAACCCGTCGTGCACGGTCGCGTAGCACGACCAGATCCGCACCGACGCCGGGTCGCGGCCCGCCCGTTCGGCCGCGGTGCGGATCGTCTCGACGCAGCGGCGCGTGGTCTCGTCGGTGAAGAACGTGTGCAGCACGACCATGTCCATGACGCGCCCGCCGAGCGCGAGCGAGTTCGGACCGAAGGCGACGAACCCGATCGGGATGTCCTCGTCGAACGACGGGTCGAGCACGAGCACCGGGTACCGGCCCGCCGGGCCGTCGTGGCCGACGACGACCTCGCCGCGGAACAGGCGGCGCAGCAGCCCGACGAAGTCCTCGAGCTGCGCGGTCGTGACGCGCGGCAGCCCGAACGCGTCGAACAGCATCTCCACGCCCCGCCCGAGCCCGAGCGTGTACCGCCCGCCGGTGAGCCGGTGCATCGTCACCGCGTGCGCGGCGGTGATCGCCGGGTGGCGCGTGTTGTGGTTCGTGGCGGCGGTCGCGATGCCGAGCGTGCGGGACGAGGCGGCGACGGCGCCCGCCAGCGTCGCGGCCTCCTTCACGTTCATCCGCTCGGAGACGAACACGCTGCCGAGGCCGAGCGCCTCGCCCCCGGGCACCTCCTCCAGCAGGTCCGCGGGCGTGCGCGGCGCGCCCGGCAGCACGTAGAAGCCGATCTCGCCGAGCTGCGGCCGCCCGGCGCCCGTCGCGTCGCCCGCCATGGCCCTCCCTCCCTGCGTGCCCGCTGCGCCCCGTTCGGGGGCGTGGGCCGCCGACGGTAGCGGCCGCCGCCTCTCCGCCCGTGTGTGCCCGGCCCCGCCCTCCCGCCGGACGCTCCCCCGCGCCCCGGCCGACCCGGTTGTCACCCCGGTGGTCACCCCCCAACCGCCAGCCGACCCCGGTGGTCACCCCGCACTCCCGGCCGACCCCGGTGGTCACCCCGCACGCGACATGCCGCGCCACGGGTGACCACCAGAAACAGTTAGGTATTGACCTAACTGTTGGCCTGACGGATACTTCGCCCGTGGCCACGTCCACGTCCCTCGCCGACCCCGATCTCGACCGGCTCTTCCACGCCCTCGCCGACCCCACCCGCCGGGCGGTCGTCGAGCGGTTGGGGATCGGGCCGGCACCCACCTCCGAGCTCGCGCGCCCCTTCCCGATGGCCCTGCCGTCCTTCCTCCAGCACCTCGACGTCCTGGAGCACGCCGGCCTCGTCACCTCGGAGAAGCGGGGACGGGTACGCACCTACCGGCTGACCCCGCGACCGCTGGCGTCCGCGCAGGACTGGCTGGCCCGCCAGCGCGACCTGTGGGAGCGCCGCCTCGACCGCTTCGACGCGTACGTCCGCACACTGAAGGAGACCGACCGATGAGCCCCACCGACCACCCGTTCGACCCGTCGCTCGACCTCGTGATCGAGCGGGAGATCGACGTCCCCCCGCACCTCGTGTGGGCAGCGTGGACCACCCCCGAGCACGTGAAGCAGTGGTTCACCCCGAAGCCGTTCGAGACGGCCGAGTGCGAGATCGACCTCCGGCCCGGCGGCATCTTCCGGGTCGTGATGCGCTCGCCCGAGGGCGAGGAGCTGGACCAGGGCGCGGGCTGCATCCTCGAGGTCGTCGAGCACCGGCGCCTCGCGTGGACCGCCGCGCTCGGACCCGGTTGGCGGCCGGTCGAGAGCGACCTGCCGTTCAGCGCCATCATCACGATGGAGCCGTCGGGCGCCGGCACCCGCTACCGCGCCGTGGCCGTGCACGGGACGAAGGCGTTGAAGGACCGCCACGAGGAGGCGGGCTTCCAGGAAGGCTGGGGCGCGATGACCGACCAGCTCGTCGAGTTCGCCCGCCGGCTCTGACCGCATCCCGCCGCCCCGCCCCGGCGGGGCGGCATCCCCGCGGCGCTCCGCCCGGCCGGTCGCACGATCACGTCGCGCGGCCGTGACACGCCGTTCGCGTGCTGCTCACGGTCCCGACCGAGACGGTGACGATGATGATCGGCGACGGGGACACGACAGGGGAGGCCACGTGCGGCTGCACCGGCTGAGGATCGAGCTCGACGACACCCCCGGGGCGCTGGGCCGGATCGCGACGGCGCTCGGGGCCGTCGGCGTGAACATCGTCGACCTCGAGGTGCACAGCGGGGCGGCCGGTGCACGCGTCGACGAGATGGTCGTCGACCTCGCCGGGGCCGCGGGGCCGCGCACCGTCGAGACCGCGGTCGCGCGGTCGGGCGGGCGGGTCGTCGAGCTGGCCCGGGTCGACGCGCACGAGCTGCGCGACCGCGTGACCGCCTCGCTCCACCTCGTCGCGTCCCTGGTCGGCGGCGGCCACACCGACGCCGAGGGCTTCGCCGAGGTCGCCCGGCTGCTGGTCGGCGCCGAGCTCGCATGGGTGCACCGGCCGGACCCGGGCGAGCAGGCCGACGCCCACGAGGTCGTGTCCCGCGTGCGGCGGACGCGCTGCCCGGCCCAGGTGGAGCAACCCGTGAAGCGCCTGCCCTCCGGCGGCGGACCGACGTGGTGGCTCGCGTTGCCGGCCGACGGCGACCCGCCCGAGGTGCTCGTGCTCGTGCGGCGCGGGCCGCGCTTCACGTTCACGGAGACGGCGCGCGCCCAGGCGCTCCTGGCGCTGCGCACCGCGGTGGCACGCCGACCGGCCCGGGTGCTCGCCCGGCTCGCCGGCGGCGGCACCGTCGAACTGCGGACGCTCGGCCCCGCCGACCACGCGGCGCTCGCGGGGCTCCACGCCCGCTGCAGCGAGGAGACCATCCGCCGCCGCTACCTCGGCCCGCTGCCCAAGGACTCGCACCGGGTCCTCGCCCGCCTGTGCGAACCCCGTGCGGGCGACGTCGCGGTCGCCGCGGTCGCGGACGGCACGCTCGTCGGCGTCGCGCACGCGTGCCGCGACGATTGCGGGGAGTTCGAGATGGCGTTCCTCGTGGAGGACGCGCACCAGCACCGCGGCATCGGGACCCTGCTGCTCGCCGAGGTCCGCACGCGCCTCGCGGCGGCGGGCGCCGCCCGCGCCTACGTGCTCACCGGCCCCGGCAACACCCCGATGTGCCGGATGATGCGGTCGGCCGGCGCGGGCGCGCCGGCGTGGTCGGACGGGGTGTTGCGCTACGACCTGACCGTGGCGACCGGCTCGAGCACGAACACCGGGATCACACGGTCGGTCGCGGCCTGGTAGGTGTCGTAGTCGGGCCAGACCGCGGTCGCACGCGCCCACCACGCCGCCTTCTCGTCGCCGTCGACCTCGCGGACGCTGCACTCGACGAGCGACGAACCGTCGTGGACCCGCGCGACCGGGTTCGCGCGCAGGTTGTGGACCCACTGCGGGTGCGTGGGCGCACCGCCCATCGACCCGATCACCGCGTAGCGCCCCTCACCGTCGGCGACGCGCACGAGCGGGGTCTTGCGGACCTTCCCCGACCTCGCCCCGACCGTCCACAGCACGATCCAGCGGTCGCCGACGAGCTCGCTCGGCTCGGCGCCGTCGGTGCGCTCGTAGCGCTCGACCTCGCGCGCGATCGGCTCCCAGGGGCTCGGTTCGTACTCGGCGTCGAACACCGACGGCATCCCGTCCTCCCGTCCTCGCATCCCGAACACCGGTCGCACCGGTGATCCGCGGCCGCCTGGCCCCGGCCCCGGCGGGCCGGTCACGCTAGCGCCCCGGCCCGGCGCCGCACGCCGGCGGCGCGGCCGGCCCGCTCCGCCCGCGCGGATCGGCAATTCAGCGTGCGGTCGGCTACAGCCTCACCGGACGGCCCGCTGCGCTCGCGCGGATCGGCAATCCTCCCGATGCGTTCCGCGGCGGGCACGGTCAGCATCCCCGGCATGGACGAGCGAACCGCACCCGCACCCGCACCCGCACCCGCTACCGGAGCACCCGCTCTCCCCGAACAGGTCGTCGCCGCCGTCTACGGCGCGTTCGGCCGGGGCGACATGGCCGGCCTGTTCTCCCTCCTCCACCCGCAGATCGACTGGGGCGCCGAGGTCTCGGCGCCCGGCGCCGAGCGGGTCCCGATGCTGCACCACGGCACCGGCCACGGAGCCGTCGAGCGGTACTTCGGCGGCGTCGCGCAGCTCGAGTTCCACGTCTTCGACGTCGGACGCCTGTTCGCCGGCGGTGACGCCGTCGTGGCCGAGATCCACCTCGAGGCCACCCACCGGTCGAAGGGGCGGCGGGCCGCGATCGACGAGCTGCACCACTGGGTCGTGCGCGACGGCCTCGCGGTGCGCTACCGGCCCTACCTCGACACCGCGGCGCTGATCGAGCTCTTCCGGCCCTGACCCCACGTGCCGGACCGGGCCGGTGCGAGACTCAACCGGTGGACGACGGACCGGCGCGCCTCGTGGAGGTGCTCGGCGCGCTGTCGCTCGGGTGCGACGCCGCCGACGGGTTCGCGCACGAGACGACGGTGCGCACGGCGGTGCTCGCCGGCGCGCTCGCCGCCCGTACCGGGGACGATCGACTCGTCGCCGACGCCGTGATCGGGGCCCTGCTCCGCCACCTCGGCTGCACCGGGTTCGCGGTCGAGGAGGCCCGCCGCTACGGGGCCGGCGACGACGTCGGCCTGCGCGCGGGCGCGTCGGGAATCGCGCCGAACGCGTGGGTGCGGGTCGTCTCGGCGCGCGGCTCGATGCGAGCCCGGGCGATGCTGACCAACAGCGTCGCACCCGGCCAGGTCTTCGTTCCGATGCACCACGCCCACACGAACCGCCTGACCTTCCCGGGCTTCGACCCGCATTCACGTCAACCGTCCTACAAGTACGCGGCCATCGCGCTCCATTCCGAAGCGGCGCACGAGAAGGACCGCTGATGAACGCGCAGACGCGAACGCCCGATCCGGGATCGGGCGCGCACGCGTGCTCGCAGCCACCGGCGGCACACCGCGTCGCCGGCCCGCGGCGGCGCGGCCGGCACGGCACCCCTCCGGTCCCGACCGGCTCGCGTACGACACGTGTGCAGGAGCTCGGTCGCCGTCGGACACCACCGGCGGTGCCGTCTCAGGGCGCGCCGACGACCAACCTCCCCTCCATCCCGGCGGCGCGGTGGCCCGGAACCGAGCAATAGAAGACGTACTCCCCGGGCTCGTCGGCCCGTAGCCCGCCTTCGGCGACCTCACCTCGCCCGGCGGCGACGTGCACGTCGAGCCCGGCGACGGTGAAGTCGTGCAGCACGTCGTCCGATCGCAGGACGATCGCGACGTCCTCGCCGGCGGCGACGCGGATGAGGTCGGGATCGAACGAGAACGAGGTCGCGCGGACCTCGATGCGGCGCGCGCCCTCGGCGACCGGCGTCGAACGGTGGTGGTCGCCTCGCGGGGCGCCATCCATGTGATCACCCGACATCGGCCCCATCGGGTGCCGGGGGGTCGTGTCGTCGTCACCGCCGCAGGCGGTGAGCGCGAGACCGAGCACGAGGGCGCAGAAGAGAGTTGGGGCTGAGGGGACGAAACGTGACCGGCGCACGCGAGCGCTCCTTTCGACCGGGAGAAGTGGCGGGGCGCGTCGCGTCGCGACGCGCCCGCGTACCGGGGAAAGGCGCTCTCAGCAGCGGATGACCGACAGGCCGAGCCACGGTGGGTCCGGCGCGCGCGCGAGGGCTGCGAGCCGTGCGAGCACGCGCCCGGGGTCCGGCGCAACGGGCCCCCGTACCGCCGCGATCGCGTGGGCGACGCGGCGCCGGAGGTGCCGGACACCCCCGAGCACGCCGACGACCGCGAGGCAGGCCGCCATCACGTGCCCCGTGACGCAACCGGGACACGGGGCGTGGTCGGCGGGATCCGGCGCCTCGCCGTGGTCGTGGGGCGCACCCGCGGCCACGGGCCCAACGCGCCCCGACGGGTGACCGTCGCAGGCGAACCCGCCGAGCCCGTGCACCAGGACGAGCACGCACGCCGCGACGCCGACGAGGAGCACGCAGGCCCAGCGGGCGGGACGGACCGACACCGCCGCCCACGGTAGCGCCGCGGACGGGTGCACCACCTGCCGCGCGGTCAGTGCCCGGGCGCAGTCAGCGGGCCCGGTGCGCACGGATCGCGAGGCACCGCGCACCGTCGACCGTCTCGATCGTCGTGTCGTCGACGACGAAGCCGCCGCGCGGGAGCGCCGCGTGGAGGTTCGCCGCGAACCGTTCGACCTTGGCGCCGACCGGGGGCCGGTGGACGAGATCGAGGACCCCGGCCGGCGCGAGGAGCGTGCGCAACCGCGCGAGCTCCGCGCGGCACTCACCGCCGAACACGTTCACGTCGACACCGAACGCCACGTCGAAGGGTCCGACCTCCGGCAGGTCGGCGATCGCCACGGCGAGGAACTCGACGCGACCCGCCTCGACGTGGTGGCGGTTGCGGTTCCGCGCGGCGGCGATCATCCTCGGCGAACGGTCACACGCGACGAGATGGCCGGCGAACAGGCGGTCGGCGACGAGACCTGCGGCCACCCCTCGCCCGCACCCGACCTCGAGCACGCGCTCGGGGCCGGTCGAGACGCAGCCGGTCGACGACCCAGGCGTGCCGGCCCGCGATCGGCGTCACCCGCACGATCCCGGGCGCGGCGCGGGCGGTGGGTCTTCGGCCGCCGCCGAGACGTGGCGCGACCGGTGCCGCCACGAGCGGCCGTCGCCGACGAGCACGTCGGTGGCCCAGCCCGACAGGTGGAGCGCGGTCGTGCCGACGCGCACCTGCTCGGCCCAGCGGTAGGTGCACACCGCGGTCCCGTGTTCGACCTGCGCCGACAGGTCCTCGACGGCCCATTGCTCGATGCGCCCCGTCCGGGCGAACTCCTCGGCCTCCGTGACGACGGCGGGCCGCCCGCTCACCCGGCCCCGGGGTCCGCCGACGACGGTGTAGTCGTCGGTCAGCAGCGCGGACCAGGCGGTGATGTCGCCGCGGGCCAGGTGCTCCCACCACACGCGCACGGCGCCGGCCGGGTCGGTCGGGTCCGCTCGGTGGGCACGATCGCGATCGGTCATGCGGGGATCGTCGCCCATGCCGACCGCGTCATGCTTGACCGCGATTGCGGTTCTGCGTACCCCGCAGTGAATCGGCGTCGAGTGCGTGCGGCGAGAGCGTGGAGCGCTGCCACTCGATCGGGCAGGCCGGCGTCGACGCCTCGACGCCGAACTCCGCGAGCACCTGGGTGACGACCTGCCGCCGGTGCGCCGCGAAGGTGATCACGTGCGCGACCACGGCCGCGTACGGGAACGCCTGCGGGGGGTCACAGAGCGTGTCGATGAACACGTCCTCCCATCGGCACTCTCGGTCCAGGTCGGCGACGATCGCGACGAACCGCTCGCCGACGCCGCGATGGCGCGCGCGGAGCGCCTCGATGCCGCGCTCGCCCGCTGCGGGGAGCGGGAGTCCTTCGATCGCCGCCGTCCAGACCTCCTTCGTCCACACGAGGCGGTCGAGCATCGCGCGCAGCGTCGGCTCGGGTCCGTCGAACGCGAGGACCACGTGCCCGGGCCGCACCTCTACGTCGAGCAGGTGCTCGACGCTGGCGGCGGTGCGAATCAGGTCGTCGGTCCGGGCCCGGTCGTGTTCGACCAGGACCCGGACCGGCGAGAGTGTCGGGCGCGTCCCTTCACGAACCGGCTCCCCCGACGAGCCTGCCCGGTTTCGGGTCGACGTGGCCACCTCGATGTTGCCCGGAGGGTGGAAGTGGACCCCATTGGTGGACGGGATGCGGAAATCGATCGCGGCGGTCGCGAACCGACGCGGGGGGACGCCGAACGCGCGTGAGAAGGCCCGGGAGAAGCCCTCGACGGACTCGAACCCCGCCGACCAGGCGGCATCGGTCACCGTCTCGCCGCCGCCGAGGCACCACGCCGCCCGCTCGAGGAGCAACCGGCGCCGCAGCGCCGTCGGTGTCTCCCCCATCTCGGCCGCGACGACCCGGTCGAAGTGGAAACGGCTCAGCAGCGCGCGGCTCGCCATCGACCGCCCGTCGGCCGGTTCGTCGAGCGCGGCGACGACCGAGTCGACGAACTGCCGGAGCCGGTCCACCGTCGCCACCACCCCCCCCATCCCGCCACGACCCGGCACCCTCGTCGCCGGTGCCCCATGGTCGCACGGCCCCGGGCCCGGCCCGGGCCCGGCGCCTCAGACGCCGGCGACGGGGAAGCCGAGCGCGCGGGCGGCGTGCGCCTGGCGGGCGTCGAAGGTGAGGAAGGTGATCGCGGTGCCGAGACGCAGCGCCGCGCCGAGATGCAGCGCGTCGAGGGTCCGCACTCCCGTCTGCTCCGCGACGGCGGCCGCCGTCTCGCACGTGGCCGCGTCGAGCTCGACGATCGACAGCGCGCCGACGTCATCCGCGAAGGCGACGCGCGCGGCGGCCGCGTCGGTCGCCATGAGGAGCCGGGCGAGGTTGCGGCGGACCTCGACGATCGTGTGACGGCCGGTGGCCAGCTCGGGATCGGCGGCGAGCAGTTCCTGCGCGCGGTCGGAATCGGGCTCGTCGACGTACCGCTTCAGGAGCACGCTCGTGTCGACGTAGGTCGTCACTCCGCGCGGTCCTCGTCGAGGACCTGCTGGACCGGCCGGACCGGGGGGCGGCGGCGCACCGGCCCGAGCCCGCGCCGCTGCGCCCGCGTCAGCCACCCGGCCTCGGCCGCGGCATCGAGATCGACCTGCCCGTACGGCGGCCCGATCACCGCGACCGGCTTCCCGCGGTCGGTGACCGTGATGCGCTCGCCCGCGGCGGCTCGCCGCAGGTAGGCGGACAGACGGGCCTTCAGCTCCCGGACGGCGACATCCACGTGACCACATTACCTCATTTGGTGACTACATTTGCACTGGCGTGCCCGGTGCTCTCCGTCCGCCGCCGAGGGCGACGCGCGGCCCGGCGTCCGCCGAGCAGGCGGCGGGCCGTCAGGGCGCGAGGCGCTCGACGAGGTCGTCGACGAGCCGGATGCGGCCCGCGACGCCCGGGTAGCCGAGCCGCTCGACGACGACCACGCGCCCGGCGCGCACCGCCGGCAGGTCGTTCCACAGCGGCCGCTCGCGCATCGCGGCGAAGGCCTCCGCCCCCCCTCGACGTGCTCGGACTGCATCGCGACGATCGTCGGCCCGTCGAACAGGCCGAGCTGCTCCTCCGACAGGTAGGCGCGGCCCTCCGTGGGTCCGCCCTCGGCACCGGCGACCGCGGCGGCGTCGGGCCGCAGCGTGAAGCCGAGGTCGAGCAGCGTGGCGGGCACGTCGGTCGGACCGTCGACCCAGGCGGCGACGGTCGGGCCGGGGTACACGGTGAGCACCGAGACGGTCCGGTCGCCGGCCGGGAGCGACGCGAGCCGCTCGCGCCCGGCGGCGAGCGCGGCGTCGAGCTCCTCGACGAGCGCGTCGGCCCGCGCCCGCCGGCCGAACGCGTCGCCGAGCGCGCGGATCTGCGTGGCGGCGTCGCCGTCGGGGACGACGACGATCTCGGCGATCGGTTCGAGCACGTCGCGGCCGAGGTAGTCGACGACGAACTCGTTGGCGACGATCACGTCGGGTTCGAGCGCGGCGAGCCGCTCCACGTTCGGCTCGTCCGACGGCAGCGCCTCGATGCCGGTGGCGTCGAGCCCGTCGAGGCCGACGAAGCCGCCGTCGACGATCGCGTTCGCGGTGGACGCGACCGGCCGCACCCCCAGCGCGAGCAGGTCGGCGAGCACGCGCTCCTCGCCGAGCGCCACGATCCGCCCCGCCGGGCCGCCCGCAGCCTCCGGGGCCGTGCCCTCGGCCGCCGCCGTGGTGCCCGCCGGTGCGGCCGGGCCGTCGCCCGAGCCGCCGCAGCCGGCCGCCGCGAGCACCGCGGCCGCGATCGCGCCGGCCACGGCCCCGGCCCGCCGGGCGCGACGCCGCGGCCGGCGGGCGTTGCGACGCGCGCGCGGGCCGGCCGTCGTCGCCGCGCCCTCCATCGTCACCTCCACCCGACGCAGGAACTCAGGTGAGGCTATCCTTTGTCATCCGTCCGCCGCCGGGCCGCACGACTCGCGGGCTGCGGGCGCACGTTCAACGGCCCGGCGGGCCGCCCACACCGCCCGGCGGGCCGCCCGCGGGGGGCCAGCCGCCGGGCGGGCCGCCCACACGCCCCGCCTCGCCGTCGGTCGCGGTGCCGGGCAGTGGTTCGTCGAGGTCGGCGAGCACGACGACGTCGCCGGCGGCGAGGCCGGCGCGGATCTCGGTGCGGTCCGGCCCGACCGCCCCCACCTCGACCTCGACCTCCTCGACCTCGCCGCCGTCGAGCACGCGCACGCGGTGACCGCCGTCGGCGGGGAGCACCGCCGAGGTGGGCACGGCCAGGACGCGCCCGGCGCCGCCGACGACGATCGACACCGACGCGACCGACCCGTGCCGCAGGCCGTCGGCGCTGCCGGGCAGCGCGATCGTGACCGGGTAGGCGGCACCACCACCGGCGTCCACCGGCACCAGCCCGACGCGCACGACCTCGCCCGCGATCGCGCTGCCGGAACCGTCGGGGGTCACGGTCGCGGACTGGCCGACCTCGACGTCGGGGAGGTCGTCGACCCCCACCAGCGCGGTCGCCTCGAAGCCGCCGTCGCCGTCGATCACGATCGTCGCGGTCGTGGACCCGGCGGTGACCTCGTCGCCGGGGGCGAACCCGACGGTGACGACGGTGCCGTCGATCGGGCTGACGATCGCGGTCTGCGCCCGCGCGGCGACGGCGACGAACAGGTCGGCGGCGGCCGCGTCGACCGCCGCCTGGAGGGCGGCGAGCCGCTCGGGTGACGCCGCGCCCGCCGCCGGCGCGGGCGGTGTGTCGGAGCCGCCGCTCGCGTCGGTACCGGACGCGGTGTCGGAGACCCCGGCGCGCGCGGCGAGCGCCTCGCCGTAGGCGGCGAGCGCCTCGCCGAGGGCGTCCTGCGCGTCGCGTGCCCCGGTCTGCGCGTCGAGCGCGGCGGTGAGCGCCGCGGCGCACGCGTCCGTGCCGTCCCCGGCGTCCGGGATGCTCGTCGTGGTCGTCGCCGGCGCGGTCGTGGTCGCGGCGGTGGTGGTCGTCGCCGAGGTCGTCGTGGAGGTCGTCGCGGAGGTCGTCGGGGGCGACGGGGCCGTGGCGGCGGCGCAGACCTGTTCGGCCGACGCGAGCGCCTCGCCCGCCGCGGCGAGCGCGTCGTCGACCCGGGCCTGCGCGTCGAGCACCGCCCGGCGCGCCGCGCGCAGGGCGTCGTCCCCCTCGGCCGGTGCCGTCGGGCCCGACGGCACCGATCCGGACGCGTCACCGCCGGCCTGCGCGCCGCCGGCCTGCGCGTCGGCGAGTGCGAGCTCGGCCCGGTCGAGCGCGGCGCGCGCCTCGCGCACCGCGGCCTCCAGCGGAGCCGGATCGAGGGTCGCGAGCACCTGCCCCACCGTCACCTCGTCGCCGGGCCGCACCGCGACGGTCGCGACGGTGCCCGCGGCGGGGAAGGCCACCTCGGCGGAGGCGACGGGCGCGAGGGTGCCGACCTCCTCGATCGTCTCGGTGACCGCGTGGTAGCCCGCGGTCGCGGTGCGCAGGCGCGCCCGCCCGTCGGTCGTCACACCCACCGCGACCGCGCCGCCGACCGCGAGCACGGCCGCGAGGCCCGCGCCGACGACCGCACGCTTCGTGACCCGGCGGCGCACCGTTCACTCGCTCCTGAGCGCGTCGATCGGGGCGAGGCGGGCGGCGCGCGTCGCCGGGTACACGCCCGACACGACGCCGACACCGACCGCGATGCCGATCGCGGCGAGCGACGCCGCCGGCGACGCGACGAACCGCGCGTCGGTGACCGCCGGGACGACGCCGCCCGCGGCGAGACCGAGGGCGACACCGAGCAGCCCGCCCG
Organism: Acidimicrobiia bacterium; assembly: GCA_026002935.1. GTDB lineage: Bacteria > Actinomycetota > Acidimicrobiia > IMCC26256 > PALSA-610 > BPGH01. The sequence goes on along the minus strand of BPGH01000001.1, from coordinate 974,919 downwards.
CGAGGCCGAGGACCGCGGCCTCCGCGAGGAACTGCCGGCGGACGGCCCGGGGCCGCGCGCCGAGCGCCTTGCGCAGACCGATCTCCCGGACGCGCTCCGCGACCGACACCAGCATGATGTTCATGACGCCGATGCCGCCGACGAACAGCGAGATCACCGCGACACCGGTGAGCAGGACGGTCATCGTCCGGTCGACGGAGGTCGCGGCGGCCAGGATCGACTCCTGCGTCGCGATCGAGAAGTCGGCCTCCTCCACCGACGGCGCGCCGTGCAGGTTGACGAGCAGGTTCTGCGTCTCCTGGTAGGCGGCCGGGAGCGCCTCGGAGGACTCCGCCTTCACGTAGATGGCGGCGACGGCGTCGCGCTCGGGACCGCCGACGAGCCGCCGCGCGTAGGTCGATGCCGGGACGATGGCGACGTCGTTCGCGGCCGCGTTCTCGGTCGACTCGAGGGGCTCGAGGACGCCGATCACCTCCAGCGTGCGGCCGGCGACGGTCACCGTGCGCCCGACCGCGACACCGCCGCCGAACAGCGCCTCGGCGGTGTCGGGACCGAGCACGACGACCGCGGCAGCGGTCCGCTCGTCCGCCTCGGAGACGAAGCGCCCGGCGGCGACGGCACGCGACCGGACCTCGCGCCACGACGGGGTCGTGCCGGTGAGGGTGGTGGTCCACGTGGTGTCGCCCGCGACCAGCACCACCTCCGTGGTCGCCTCGGCGGCGACCGCGGCCACGTCGGGCGCGGCGACGGGGTCCGCGATCGCGGCGGCGTCGGCGCGCGTCAGCGTCGCGGCGGAGCCGAACCCGAGGCGCACGCCGTCGGCGGAGGTCTCGCTGCCGGGCGACACGACGAGGACGTTGGTGCCCAGCTCGTCGATCCGCTCGCGCACCTCGGCGCGGGCGCCGTTCGCGATGCCCGCGCCGAGGATCACCGCGACGATGCCGACGAGGATCCCGAGCGTCGTCAGCGCCGAGCGGAGCCGGTGCGTCCGCAGGGCCTCGAGCGCGCTGCGCAGCGTGTCGCGCCCGCTCACCGGGCCGCCTCCGCGGGCTCGTCGCGCGCGGTGACCTCCTCGACGCGGCCGTCGCGGATGCGCAGCACGCGGTCGGCGCGCGCCGCGACGTCGGGGTCGTGCGTGATGAGCACGATGGTGCGCCCGTCGCGGTGCAGCTCGGCGAACAGGTCGAGGATCTCCGCGGTGGCCGCGGAGTCGAGGTTGCCGGTCGGCTCGTCGGCGAGGACGAGCGCCGGCTCGGTCACGAGCGCCCGGGCGATCGCGACGCGCTGCTGCTGGCCGCCCGACAGCTCGCCCGGCCGGTGGTCGGCCCGGTCGGCGAGCCCGACCCGCGCGAGGGCCTCGAGCGCACGGGCCCGGCGCGCCTTCGCGTCGACCCCCGCGTACACGAGCGGCAGCTCGACGTTGCGCCACGCGGGGAGGTACGCGAGGAGGTTGTACTGCTGGAACACGAACCCGATGCGGCGGTTGCGCACCTCGGCGAGCCGGTCCTCGTCGAGATCCGCGACGTCCTCGCCCGACAGGCGCAGGCGGCCGCCCGTCGGCACGTCGAGGCACCCGATGAGGTGCACGAGCGTCGACTTGCCCGACCCCGACGGCCCGACCACCGCGACGAGCTCGCCGGCCTCGATGCGCAACGTCACGCCCCGGAGCGCCTCGACGCGCAGGTCGCCCGACTCGTAGGTCTTGGTGACGTCCGCCAGCTCGATCACCGGCGCGGGCGTGCCGCTCATGCGCCCGTCTCCTGCGGGGGCGGCGACCCGACGGTCACGCGCCCGGGTGCGCGCACGACGACGGACTCGCCCGCCGTCAGGCCGGAGACGATCTCGACCATCATGCCCTCGGCGAGCCCGGTCTCGACGGGGCGCGTCTCGCGCCGGCCCCCGGCCACGACGGTCACGGTCGCCTCGCCACCCTCGTTCGTGACCGCGAGCGCGGGCACGAGCACCGCGTCGGTGTGTTCGGCGAGGACGATCTCCACGAGCACGCCGGCCCCCGCGTGGTAGTCGCCGGTGTCGTCGGTGAACGCGACGGTCACCGGATAGGTGGCCACGCCCGAGCTGGCGTCGGCGACCGTCCCGACCGTCACGACCTGCCCGTCGGCCGGTTCGACGCCCAGGGGCGCGGGGGACGCGTCGCCGGTCGCGTCCCCGCCGGTGTCCGCGCCACCGGGGCCGCCCGGCACGACCACACCGGCAGGGCCGCCGAACAGCCCCCCGACGAACCCGCCAGGGAACCCGCCCGGCAGCCCGGTCTCCGGCGACACCGAGAGCGCGACCTGCGCCCGCCGGCCGACCTCGACGCGGTCGACGTCGAGGTCGTCGAGGCCGATCTCCACGACGTACCGGCCCGCGGACACCAGCCGGACGTGCGGTGAGGCCGAGCCGTCGGTGCCGCCGGTGCCGTCGGACCCCGACGAGGGCCCGTCGGCCGAACCGATCGTGGCGCCGAGCGCCCCGCTGCCCGTGTCGGACCCCGACGTCGTCGTGCCGCCGGTGCCGCCGGTGCCGAGGACCTCGCCGACCGTCAGGTCGACCGACGCGACCGTGCCGTCGAACGGTGCGACCAGCCGGGTGCCCGCGAGCGCGTCCCGCGCGTCGGCGAGCCGGTCCTGCGCGGCGGCGAGCGCGCTGCGGTCGGCGGCCAGGCGCGCGGACGACGCCCCCGCGTCCTCGTCGTCGGCGAGGGTCGCCTGCGCCTCCGCGACCGCGGCCTCGGCCTCGACGACCGCGGCGTGCAGCTCCGGCGAGTCCAGCTCCGCGAGGACGGTGCCCGCGGTCACGGCCTGGCCCGCCGCGACGTGGACCGCGGTGACGGTCCCGGAGGCGGTGAAGGAGAGATCCTCCTGCTCGGCGTACGCGACCGTGCCCGACGCGGACACGGTCTCGCGGACGGTGCCGAGCGTCGCCGGCACGACCTGTTCGCCCGTCGCGTCGTCGCCGGTCGCACCGCCGCCGGCGTCGCCGCGCCACACCCACCAGGCGGCGAGCACGACGGCCGACGCGAGCGGCATGACGAGCCAGGGCCTCGTCGCGAGGCGCGCGAAGCGGGACATCACTCCTCCGGAGGGGTGGGGGCGCCCGGCCCGGCGGGGCCGGCCGGGCCGGGCGCGGCGTCACCGAGGACGATCGCCGCCGCCCGGACCTCGTCACCGTCGCGTTCGCCGGCGACCCGTACGGCGTCGCCCACCTCGACGTCGGTGACCACGCGGGGCTCGACGACGCGCACCTCGGTGCCGTCACCGACCGTGACCGTGCGCGTGCCGCCGTCGGCGGTGCGCACGGTGAGGGCGGTGCCGTCGATCGCGACGACCTCCCCGGCGATCAGCGTCCCCGGGCCCGCCGCGGAGCGCGCCACGCCGGGCGGTGCACCCGCCGCCGGGGGCGGCCCCGCGCCGTCCACCACGGGAGTCCGTTCGGCGGCGCCGCCACCGGGAACGGCGCGGTCGATCGTGACCGCACGGGCGGTGACGTCGCCACCCGACTCGTCGGCCATGACGATCACCGCGTCGCCGGCCGCCAGGTCGGCGAGCGTGCCCGTGACGTTCTCGGTCACGCGGGTGTCGCCGTCGGTCAGGACCGTCACCTCGCGGACCGTGCCGTCGGGCTCGCGCGCCTCGATCGTCAGCGTGACGCCGTCGACCGCGACGACCTCGCCGACGACCACGGGTCCCGCCGCGCCGGCGCCCGGCGTCCCGCCGGTCACCATCGGGCCCGGCGCGTCGGTCGCACCGGTCGCGCCGGTCGCGCCGGTCGCGCCGGGGGCGTCGTCGCGGGCGAGCACCCCGATCCCGCCCGCGACGATCGCCACGGCGGCGGCCGACGCGACCAGCCACGCCCGCCACGCGGGACCGCCCGGCCGCGTCGCCGGAGGGTCCCCGGCCGTCTCCGGGGGGAGATCTCCGAGGGGCTCCGTCACGGCGACGAGGCTGTCCGGCCCGGTTCCCGGCCCGACCGGAGCCGGCTGCGAGGTTCCTGGGAACCGCCGCCCGAACCGGGCCCGCCTCACAGCGAACTCACAGGCGGTTCGCACCGTGCCCGCAGGATCGGCGGGCAGGTTCCGGGCGTGCCCCTCCGCACGCACGGCTCCCCCGCGGCCGCACGCGCGGGCGCGCCCCGCCGCCGGTGAGCGGCGCCGACCGGCCCGCCCGGCCGCGCGTCCTCGTCGTGGACGACGAGGAGAACATCCGCTACCTCGTCGGCGCCGCCCTGGAGCTCGACGGCTTCGACACGCTCGTCGCGGCGAACGGCGCCGAGGCCCTGGAGAAGGCCGGCACCCACAACCCCGACGTCGTCGTGCTCGACGTGATGCTCCCCGACGTCGACGGGTTCACGGTGATGCGGCGCCTGCGCGACCGGGGCTCGAGCGCGCCCGTCATCTTCCTCACCGCCCGCGACTCGACGGCCGACCGCGTCCGCGGGCTCACCACCGGCGGTGCCGACTACCAGGTGAAGCCGTTCGCCGTCGCGGAGCTCGTCGCGCGCGTCCGCCTGCGGCTGGAGCAGGCCGGCACCGGCGCCGCGGCACGCACGCTGCGGTGCGCGGACCTGGAGCTCGACCCGGAGGCACACCGCGTCGTGCGCGCCGGGACCGTGGTGCGACTCTCCCCCACCGAGTACAAGCTCCTGCACTACCTGCTCGTGAACACCGGGCGCGTGCTCAGCCGAACCCAGATCCTCGACCACGTCTGGTCGTACGACTTCGACGGCGACTCGTCGGTGGTCGACACCTACATCAGCTACCTGCGCCGCAAGGTCGACACGCTCGAGCCGAAGCTCATCCACACGATCCGAGGGGTCGGCTACACCTTGCGCGTCGAACCGTGAGCCTGCGCGTCCGGCTGCTGCTGGCCGCCGCGTGCATCGTCGCCGTCGTGGCGGCCGGTGGCCTGCTGGTGGTGCGCAGCCAGGAGCGCTACCTCGTCGGGCAGCTCGACGACCAGCTGCGCGCCACGCGCCGGCTCTTCGCGCCGCCGCCCACCGACCCGATCGGGGGCGGGCGGCCGTTCGTCGTGCGCGAGTCGCCCGACGAGGAGGCCTCCTCGCTGTACGTCGGGCTCCTGCAGGACGGCGAGCTGCAGACGCTGCTGCAGGGCCAGCTCCTCGACGCCGTGCCCGACGCCGGTGCGCTCGACGACGCGCAGGGGGGCTTCGACGACGACCCGGTGACGGTGGCGGCGGTCGGGGGCGGGACCCGATTCCGCGCGATCGTGCAGCGCCAGCCGGGCACCGACGCCGCGCTGGTGATCGCCCTGCCGACCGGCGAGGTGGACGCGGCGGTCGCGCGGCTGCGCTCCGTCGTGCTGATCGGCTGCCTCACGGTGGGCGCGGTGTTGCTCGTGGCGGCCTGGTGGGTGGAGCGGCTCGGGCTGCGGCCGGTCGAGAAGGTGACCGCCGTCGCCGACGCGATCGCCAAGGGGGCGCGCGGGTTGCGCGTCGCGGCGACCGGACGCGGCACGGAGGCGAGCCGCCTCGCGACCGCGTTCAACGTGATGCTCGACGAGCGCGAGGCGACCGAGCAGCGGCTGCGGCGCTTCGTCTCCGACGCGTCGCACGAGCTGCGCACGCCGCTCACGTCGATCCGCGGGTACCTCGACCTGTACCGGGACGGCGCGTTCCGCGACGAGGGCGAGCTCGACGACGTCGTCCGGCGCCTCGGCAGGGAGGCGACCCGCATGCAGGCCCTCGTGGAGGACCTGCTGCTGCTCGCGAAGCTGGACGAGCACCCGGCGCTGCGGGCGGAGCCCGTCGACGTGGGCGAGCTGCTCGACGACGCGGCCCGCGACGCGCGGGTGCTGCAGCCCGAGCGGCCGATCCGCGTCGAGGTCACCGGACGGGTGCTCGCGTCCGGCGACGCCCTGCGACTCCAGCAGGTCGTCGGGATCCTCGTGTCGAACGCGCTCGTGCACACCGACCGTGGCACCGCGGTGCACCTGCGGGCGCAGGCGGCGGACGGCGGCGGCTGCACGCTCACGGTCGCCGACGACGGCCCCGGGCTCGCCCCGGCCGACGCCGCCCGCGTCTTCGACCGCTTCTACCGGGGCGACCCGTCGCGGGCCCGCACGACCGGCGGGTCCGGCCTCGGCCTCGCGATCGCCCGCTCCGTCGTCGAGGCCCACGGCGGGGAGATCCGCCTCGACACCGCGCCGGGGAAGGGGTGCACGTTCACGGTGCACCTCCCGGGACCGGGCGCCGGGCTCACGCGGCGCGCGGGGCGAACATGATCACCGCGACACCGAGGAGGCACACCGCGGCACCGAGGTAGTCGTAGCGGTCGGGCTCGAAGCCGTCGATCACGATCCCCCACGCGAGCGAACCGGCGACGAAGATCCCCCCGTACGCCGCGAGCACCCGGCCGAAGTTGGCGTCCTCCTGCAGGGTCGCGACGAACCCGTAGGCGCGCGAGCGCGACGATCCCGGCACCGACCCACGCGACGCCGCGGTGCTCGCGCACCCCCTGCCACACGAGCCAGGCGCCGCCGATCTCCGCGACCGCCGCGACGGCGAACAGCACGACGGCCCGGGCGACGCTCATGCGGGCGGGTCACCCACCGCGCCCGGATCCCCGAGCGGCGAGGGCGCGGCGATCCGTGGTCCCGAGCCGCGGGCACGCCGCGGTCACGGTGACCGCGCCGGTGCGCTGCGCGCACGACGCGCTCCCGACGACTGCGCCGCCGCGTCCCGTGTCGGGCGCGTCTCGGGTCGATGACACAGGGAGCACGTGCCTCCGGCATCTCGGCCGACGCCACAACCTAGGCCGCCGAGGGACGTGGACGCCGCCCGGTGTCGCCCGCCCGCGCCGCGGCGGCGCTCACACGACGGGGACGTGACGGTCGACCGCGGCGAGCTTGCGCGGGTTCACCACGACGTGGACGCGCGTGACGGTGCCCGCGTCGCCGACCTGCACGGCGACCGTGTACAGCGGCCGCCCGCGCCGGTTCCGGATGAGCACGCCCGGGTCGCCGTTGACCCGGGCGGGCCGCGACACCACGCCGTCGGGGAGCCGCTTGCGAGGTACACGAGCAGCCGCGCGACGCGCGCCGGGCCGACGACCGGGCGGCGGGCGGCGCGCCGGTCGGGCCCCCCGTCGGCGACGAGCACGACGCCGGGCGCGAGCAGGCGCGCGGCCCCGTCGACGTCGCCGGCGGCGAGCGCGGCGAGCAGGCCCGACACGACCCGGGCCTGTTCCTCGTCGCCCGGCCGGACGGGCACCGGTTCCGCGGTCGCCGCGTCGCGCAGCCTGCGCCGCGCGCGCGAGGCGAGCTGGCGGGCCGCGGGTTCGCTGCGGCCGAGGATCCCGGCGATCCGGGCGAAGGGCTCGCGGAACACGTCCGCGAGCAGCACGGCCAGCCGCTCCTCGGGCGTGAGCCGTTCGAGCAGGAGCAGGAAGGCCGTGGTGAGCGAGTCGGCCAGCTCCGCGTGCGCCTCGGGGCCGGGGGGCACCGAGCCGTGCGGCGCCCCGGCGGGTGCGACGAGCGGTTCGGGCAGCCACGGGCCGACGTAGACGGCGCGGTCGCGGCGGCGGGCCTTGAGCCGGTCGAGCCCGAGGCGGCTCACCACGGTGGTGAGCCAGGCCTCGGGCCGCTCGACGGCCGAGCGGTCGGCGCGCTGCCACCGCACCCACGCCTCCTGGACGACGTCCTCCGCGTCGGTCAGCGAGCCGAGCAGCCGGTAGGCGAGCCCGGTGAGGCGCGGCCGCTCCCGTTCGAACACCGCGACCGCGTCGGCGTACGGCCCGCTCACGCGCGCACCCGGGACGCGTGGCCGACCGCCGCGCGGGCCGCGTCGACGTGCGGCCCGCTCACGCGCGCACCCGGGACGCGTGGCGGACCGCCGCGCGGGCGGCGTCGGTCGCCGAGGCGGTCGCGGCGTCGGCGAGGAGGCCGCGCGGCCCGACCCAGTCGCCCGCGACGAACAGCCCCTCGTGGCCGGGGACGGCGACGGGCGGCCGCCCGTGCAACCCGCCCTGCGACGCGAGCGGCATGCCGTGGGTCACCGGCAGCCGGTGGAGGTAGCGCTCGGCCACCACCGCCTCATCCTGCACCCCGGCACGGCGGGCGTGCTCGTGCAGGCGGGCCCGGCCGGTCGCCGCGTCGGGCTGCGCGCCGGGGCGGAGGTACTCGGCCACGTGGACGACGCCGAGACCGTCCGGTGCGAGGTCGGCGGGCGGCGCGTGGGTCGACAGGTAGAACGGCTCGTCGGCGCCGAACAGCAGCGAGCGCCGGGCGGGGGCGGCGACGCCGAGGTCGAGGCACGAGGCGTGCACGGCGGGCCCGGCGGTCGCGGTCCACCCCGGGTCGTCGCCGAGCAGGGCCGCGCAGCGGGCGGGCGAGCCGGCGGCGAGCACGACCGCGGCGGCGGTCAGCCCGCCCGCGCCGTCACCGGCCCCGGGGTCGGGTCCGGCCGCGGCGCGCTCCCGCACCGCGAGGCCGTCCCGCACCGGGGCGCCGTCCTCCACGCCGCCGGCTCCGTCCCGCCCCGCGGTGGCGTCCTCCACGCCGCCGGCTCCGTCCACCCCGGCCCGCTCCTGCGCCGACGTGGACCGGCCGGTCGCGTACAGGTCGATCGACCAGCCCCCGCCGGCGCGGGCGAGGCCGGCGACCCCGGTGCCCTCGCGCACGTCGGCTCCGGCGGCGCGCGCGGCGCCGGCGAGCGCGTCGACGATCGACTGCCAGCCGCCGTCGAGGTACCGCACCCCGGCGAGCGAACCCCGGAGCTGCTCCACCGCGGCGTCCGCCGCGAACAGGCCGGGCGCGTTCGCGTACGTCACCGTGCGCAGGAGCGTGTGCAGCAGCGCCGCCCCCTCCTCCGGCAGGCGGAGGCCGTCGACCCACTCGCCGACCGTCCGGCCGGCGAGGGCGGCGGTGTCGGTGCGCCGCGCCGTGGCGAGCACCTTGGCGAGGCCGACCTTGGCGCGCGCCCCCAGCACCCGGCTGGTCACCAAGGAACCGGCGCCGGTGGGGAACCGGTGCGCCTCGCCCCGGTACCACCACCAGGTGTCGTCCGAGCGGGGCGGCCCGCCCGCGAGGGGCACGCCGAGCGCCCGCAGCACCCGGGCGGTCTCCCCGCCCTCGTACAGCGCGTGCGGGCCCTGGTTGAAGCGGAACCCCCCACGCAGGGTGGTCCGGGCCCGCCCGCCGAGGGGGCGCGGGTCGAGCAGCACGACCGAGGCCCCCTCCCGGGCCGCCAGCGCGGCGGCCACCAGCCCGGCGATCCCTCCCCCGACGACGGCGACGTCACAACGGTCACGACGGTCCCACACGGCCATCACCTCCGACCTCCTGACGACGCGGCCGCCAGGTTGTGACAGCGGCGCCGTCGCGGGGCGGAGGCGGCGATCCACCGGGACGGGTGCTCGGCGCCGCCGCCGGGTCGTTCGGAACACGGTTCTCGGCCCGCGGGACTCCTCTCCGGTCGAGGCGGCGCGCCCGGAAGCCGAGGACCGGTGACCGACGAACCGATCTCCGCCGTCTGCCCGGAGAGCTGCTCGCATCACGCGCGACGGGCTCCGTGTCGAGGCCCGACTGGCCCACCTCGGCGCGGGGAGGTCCGAAGATCGGCTTCGAACCCGGATCACCCTCGGGAGCGACCGCGGGAACCGCTAGGACGCGTCCGCGAGGCGCACGTCACGGGCTGGGATGGGGTCCGCTACGGGCGTAGAACGTGAGCGAGACGGTTTCGAACGAGCGGGCCTTCGCCTCCCCTCGTGCGCCTGCGAACACGTCGACCGCGTCGCCGATCTCGATGTCGACGAACCCGGCTTCCTCGAGCATCTTCCGCCAGCCCTCCCGGGGCAGCCCACCTGCGATTCAGCCGGTCCACAGGTCGATGTCGCGCAACGCCTCGGGCGGCACGGCACGACCGGTCGCGATGTCGGAGAACTGGAGGTGGCCGCCGGGCCGGAGCACACGGCGGATCTCGGCGAACACGGCTCGCTTGTCGGGACACAGGTTGATCACGCCGTTCGAGATCACGACGTCTGCCCAGCGGTCCTCGACCGGAAGCGCTTCCGCGTAGCCCTCTCGGAACTCGACGTGGTCGAGCCCGAGCTCGCGTGCCATGCGGCGCGACCGCTCGAGCATCTCGGGCGTCATGTCGATCCCGACGACCGCGCCGTGCGCACCGACGAGGTGTGCCGCGAGGAACGAGTCGAGACCCGCGCCCCGAGCCGACGTCGAGGACTCGTTCCCCTGGCCCGGGTCGGCGCAGCGCGAAGGGGTTCCCGACGCCCGCGAACGACTCGATCGCCTCCTCGGGGAAGTCGTCGAGAAGCGCCTCGTCGTACCCGAGCTTCTGCGCGAGCTTGCGTCCGGTGTCGAAATGGAACTCGGCCGTCGGCTCGACGGCCACCTCGCGGTACTTCTCGCGGACGCGCTCACGCAACAGCTCGACATCGAGGACGATCGAGTCCTGCATCGTCGCCTCCAACCCTCGGCTCGAGGCCTCCTCGGCTCCGGGGCGCGGTTGCGACACTCGGCCGCACGGCGCGGTGCTGTGCTCGAGGTGATCGTCGACGCGACAGCGCAGCGTGTCAAGGTGCCCGGCGTACGCCTGAGCGCAGGCGGCGCTCGCACGGAGGCGTGCGCCCACGACCGTGAATGCCGGCGCGCCGGGCGTGGGCTCCGCGGACGAGCACCCTCCTCGCCGCCGCACCCGGTGACGGTCAGGAGGCGGAGCCGGCGAGGATCCCCTCGATCTGGCCGATCGCCTGGACCATGCCCTCCTCCTGGCCCATGGCGAGCATCTCCTCCATCGCCTCGGGCGTCGGGAAGTGCGAGGTGATGACCATCTCGGTGCGGCCGGCGCGCTCGGCCAGCGTGATCACCATCCGGCCCACACCGAGGTCGTAGTTCGGCCGACCGGCGTCGTCGGCGAAGCCGTCGTGCACCTCGAGCCGCCGCGGCGGGTCGACTGCCAGAAACTCCCACCAGCCGTAGTGCCGCTCGCCCTCCGGGCTCGTCATGTAGTAGACGGCGCGGCCGCCGACGCGCAGGTCGTGCTCGACGAACGTCGCCGGGTACCCGGGCGGACCCCACCACCGTTCGAGCTGGCGCGGGTCGGCCCAGAGTTGCCATGCCCGCTCGACCGGCGCCTCGAGCTCGGCGGTGATGACCATCGTCAGGGCGTCGGGGTCCTTGTGGACGTGCGTGACTGTCACGGGGTGCCTCCGTCGGGTTCGGCGAGGATCTCGCTCATCCGGTCGACGCGGTCGCGCCACACCGCTTCCAGGGCGTCCAGCAGGCGCGACGCCCGGCGGACGGTGCCGACGTCGCCGCGCACCAGCTGTTCCCGGCCCTTGCGCCGCTTCGTCACCAGCCCCGCCGCCTCCAACACGGCGACGTGCTTCTGCACGGCGGCGAAGCTCATGGGGTAGTGACGGGCCAGGGCCGACACCGAGTGCTCGGACTCGAGCGTGCGCACGACGATGTCGCGCCGGGTCGGGTCGGCCAGGGCGTGGAAGACCCGGTCGGCCCACTCCGCGCCCAGCAAATCTACAACCATCTAGTTGTAGATTCGCACGATCGCGGGTGCAGCGCAAGCGTCCGGTCCCAGCCGGCACGACTCCGAGCCGGGCATGGAGCGCGACGAGGAGGCTTCCGCCTCGCCGCACCGACGCTGTAGACCTCTGCGAACACCACTCCACGTGCGCGTCTGCGAGCGCTGGGAGAACGAGGAGCAGCTCCTGGCGTTCCGCGGCTCCGGACCGAGCGGAGCGCAGCAGGCGGCCGTCGTCGCGGCCCGGGCCGAGCGGTTCGTCGTCGTGCGTGCCGGCGAGCCGTGAGCGGGACCCGTCACACGTCGCCCGCGGTCAGGAGGCACCGGCCTCGTCGATGATCGCCTCGGCCTGCCGGAGTCCTTCCTCGACGTTCGGCGGTGACGAGGTCTGGGCTGCGGCCACGGTGAGGAGGCGTACCCCAGCCGCGTTCATTGCGCCGTCCCCATCGAGAACAGTCGGATCGTCTCCGCCCACGCTGCGTCGATGTCGGCCCCAGGCGGGAAGCGCCCAGCGAGCTCGAGATCCACGAGTCCGTGTGCTGCCCCCCACATCGCGCGCGCTCGGTCGACGTCGCCGCCTGCTGCCGAGACCACGGGCGCCGCAGCGGCCTCCTCGACGCCCGGGGCGAGCCGATGGCGAGCAAGGGGGTGACGCATCGCCAAGTCGTACAGCGCAGGGTGAGCGAGGGCCCAGGTGCGATAGGCCCGGGCGAGCCCGCACACGGTGCCGCCGCTCCGTTCGAGGGCGGCACCGAGGTCCGCGAGGGCGTGCTCCTGCAGCGCTGCGAGCAACTCGTCCTTGCTCGCGAAGTGCTTGTAGAGCGACGGTGCTCGCATCCCGACGGCGTGACCGAGGCGGCGCATCGTCAGCGCCTCGGGGCCGGCTGCTTCGAGGATGCCGACCGCGGCGGCGACGATCTCGTCGCGCCGGTTCATCGAGCCGTGTGCGCAAGGAGCTCCGCGCGCTGCTTGATCGCGCGATTGAACGCTTCGAACCCCTGCCGCGTGCGGTCGAGCACGCGCCCCAGGAGCGGCACGAGCACGCCGGTGAACCGCTCCGAGTGGGTGAAGGTCGTGCCGCCACCTGCGGTCGGCGCCAACGCGAAAGAGTGGCGGCCGTCGAAGATGCCACGGGTCCCGAGTCGGCCGAGCCAGGCGAGCTCGCGCTCCGCCTCGAAGGCGACCACCGTCGGTCGGAACGTCATGCCCCTGCCGTTGGGGGGCGAGATCTGCACTTCGAGTCGGGCGCCCACCTCCAGGGCTCCGTCGATCCGCTCGATGAAAGTGTTCCCACTCGCCGTAGCGGGCGGTGACCGGTGAGCACCGCCCACACGGCGGCAGGAGGGGCGTCGATGAGGGTGGTGGTGGAGATGGTGCGCATCGTGGATCCTTCGCGTTCGGCCAGGCTAACACTGTTAGCTTCACCGTAAGCTAACAGCGTTAGCCTATCAAGTACCGATCCCGGAATAGGCGAGAAGGCATCGAGCGAGCCCGTTGCGGTCCTCGTCGGCCGGTGGTGCGTACGTGTGCCGCCACGCGGAGCCGTCGTCGCGGCCGAGGCCGAGCGGTTGAAGGCGCACCGCAGTGTCCGACGGGATGCTGAAGGCCTGTGGCACCTAGGGCCGGACCGCCCGACTCCACGGAGTCCCTTCAAGCAGGCCGCAGCCGCAATGCATGCACTGCGGGAGCAACTCGAACCCCCAGCCGACGCGGCACAGACCACCGTTGACACGTGCTCCCGCGGAGGCCGTTAGACAATCCAGTAGGCAACCTGGCCCCGAGGAACGTCAGCGGCCCTCCCCGGTTTCCCCGAAAGGGCCGCTGCGTTGGTCCTTCGCTTGTTCGCTTGGTAGCGGGGGCAGGATTTGAACCTGCGACCTTCGGGTTATGAGCCCGACGAGCTACCAGACTGCTCCACCCCGCGTCGGTGGACCATGCATAGTACCGGGCGTGCCCCGCGCCGCCAAGCCGCCGCCGGCCACGCGCACCCCGGTGCGGCGGGCGGGCGGCCGCCGTCCCGCTCTCGTCCTCGCCCTCGTGATCGCCGCCGTCGCGAGCCTCGCCGCCTGCGGTGACGACCACGGCGCCTCGGCGGGCCGGTTCACGCCGAGGCACCCGGACCGGCTCGTCGTGGCGACCGCGAACCTCCCGGCGCCCGGCTTCTGGGACGGCCCGCCCGCCGCACCCACCGGCGGCTTCGAGCACGGCCTCGCGCACGCGCTCGCCCGCCGCTTCGGGCTGCGCCGCGTGGAGGTCGTGGAGGTGCCGTTCGCGTCCCTGCTCGACGGCGACCTGCGCGGCGCCGACCTGGCGCTCTCCCAGCTCACCCCCACCGGCACGCGCGAGGAACGCCTCGACTTCTCGACGCCCTACCTCGAAGCGCCGCCCGCCGTGCTGGGCCGCCCCGGCACCACCGCGCGCGACCTCCAGGGCCTGCGCCGACTCCGGTTCGTCGTGGTCGAGCGCACGACGCTCGCCGGTGTGGTCGAGCGCCGGATCCGTCCCCTCGACCCGCCGCTCGTGGTCGCGCGCCGACGCGCCGCCCTCGACGCGATCACCGGCGGCCGCGCCGACGCGATGGTGCTCGACCTCCCCGTGGCGCTCGGGCTCGCGGCGGACGCACCCGGCCGCTACGCGGTCGCGGCCCGCCTGCGCGGCGGCGAGGGCCTGGCCGTCGCGCTGCCCGACGGCTCACCCGGCCTGGCCGCGGTCGACTCGGCGGTGCGTGCGCTGCTCGCCGACGGCACGATCGACGACCTCGCACGCGACGCGTTCGCCCGCGCCGGCGACCCCGACGCGATCCCCCTCGTCCGCACGCGGCCCTGAGCGCCGCCCCGTCGACCGGAGCACCGCCGTGACCCTCGCCCTCCAGGCCCCCGAAGGCGCCGCCCTGGACTTCCTCGTGCTGTTCGCCGTCGTGCTCGGCGGTCCGGCGCTCGTCGAGCGTGCCCGGATCCCCGGCATCATCGGCCTGTTGCTCGGCGGGTTCCTGGTCGGGCCGAACGGCCTCGGGCTGATCGGCGCCGGCAACGAGACGATCCCCGAGCTCGGGGAGCTCGGGCTCCTGTTCCTCATGTTCAGCGCGGGGGTCGAGCTCGACCTCGCGCTGCTGCGGCGGTCGCGGACCACCGCCGTCGGGTTCGGTCTCCTGACGTTCACCCTGCCCTTCGTTGCGGGCATCGCCGCGGGCGCCGTGCTCGGCTTCTCGACCCCTGCGGCCCTCCTCCTCGGCTCGCTGGTCGCCTCGCACACCCTGCTCCTCTACCCGACCGTCCGCGAGGCGGGGCTCGCCTCGAACCGCGCGGTGGCCTCGGCCGTCGGCGCGACGGTCCTCACCGACACGATCGCCCTCGCGGTGCTCGCCGTCGTCGCCGGCACCGAGACCGGGTCCGGGTCCACGGCCCGCATCGTCGGCGAGCTCGTCGCGGGCCTCACCGTCCTCACCGCCGTGTCGTTCGTCGTGCTCCCGCGTGCGGCACACGCCGTCACGGTGCGGCTCGGCGGCGACGGCACCGTGCGCTTCCTCGTCACGCTCGTCTCGTTCCTCGCGATGGCGGCGCTCGCGGAGGTGTTCGGGATCGAGGGCATCGTCGGCGCGTTCTTCGCCGGCCTCGCGATGAACCCGCTCGTCCCGAAGCACGGCCAGACGATGCACCGGCTGGAGTTCGCCGGGTCGGCGCTGTTCGTCCCGGTGTTCCTCGTGTCGACCGGCCTGCTGCTCGACCCCGCCGTGCTCGTCGAGACCGAGACGCTGCGGTTCGCCGCACTCTTCGTGGTCGCGTGCCTCGGCGGCAAGGCGGTCGCGGCCGCGCTCAGCATCCCCGCGTTCCGCACGACACGCGCCGAGGCGGGACTGATGTTCGTCCTCACGGTGCCGCAGGCCGCGGCGACCCTCGCGGCGACCGTCGTCGGCTTCGAGATCGGGCTCTTCGGCACCGCGGTCGTGAACGCGGTGCTCGTGCTGATCCTCGTCAGCATCGTCGTCGCGAGCGCGGCCGCCGGCCCCTTCGTGCGCGCGGTCGAGCCGCCGGCCGTCGTCGAGCGGCCGCTCGGCGAACGCGTCGCGCTCCTCGTCACCTCGGCGCCGCCGCCGCCGCTCGCGGCGGAGGTCGCGGCGAGGCTCGCCCGCGCCGACTCCGGGGTCGTCGACGCGGTGCTGGTGCGGCGGCCGGACCGGCACGCGGCGGCGACGCACACCGGCGAGCTCGCGGCCCTCGCCGCGTACGCGGCGCGCGCCGGGTTCGACGGCGCGCTCCGCCTCGAGGTCGACCGGCCGCTCGCCGCGGCGCTGGCTTCGGGCGCACGGGCGCTCGACGCGACGGCCGTCGTCGCGCACGCCGCCGACGCGTTCGACGCCGGCGTCGCGCCCGGCGACCCGCCGCCGGGCGCCCCCGCGACCGTCGTGCTGGTGACCGGCACGGCCACCACGATCGGCGGCGTGGTCGTCTGCTCCCCCGCGCCCGATCCGTCCGCCCCGGCGCGGATGGCGCAGGCGGTCGCAAGGGCGCTGGGCGCGCGCGACCCCGGCGGGCACCGCCCGGTCGACGGGCTGCGCGCCGGGGAGCTCGGCGTCGTCGGCGTCCCGGGCCTCGCGGCCGCGCGGGCGCTCCCCGGACCGCCGGCCGGCGCGGCGCTGGCGGTGGTCATCCCGCCCGCGGGCCCGCCCGGGCCGGCGTGACCGTGCCCGCGGCACACGGTGGTCCCCGTCGAGGTACACGGGCCCGCCCGGCCCGCGTGAGCGTGCCGCCCCCCGGGGCGGCCGCAACGGTCAGCGCGCCGCGGCGGGCGCGGTCGCGAGCGCGTAGAGGTGGCGCAGCAGCGCGAGCAGCACGGTCTTCACCGACTCGCGTTCGCGCGCGTCGCACAGCACGATCGGCAGCGTGTCGGAGACGCCGATCGCCTCGCGCACCTCCGGCACCGGGTAGTGGTACGAGCCGTCGAAGTGGTTGACGCCCACCACGAACGGGATGCCGCGCGACTCGAAGTAGTCGAGCGAGAAGAAGCAGTCGGCGAGGCGCCGCGTGTCGGCCAGCACGATCGCGCCGATCGCCCCCTCGCAGATGTCGTCCCACATGAACGCGAACCGCTCCTGTCCGGGCGTGCCGAACAGGTACATCACGAGCTCCTCGTCGACCGTGATGCGCCCGAAGTCCATCGCGACGGTGGTCGTCGTCTTCGACGCGACCTTCGAAGTGTCGTCGACGCCGATCGACTCGGTCGTCATCGCCGCCTCGGTGGTGAGCGGCGTGATCTCGGAGATCGCGCCGACGAACGTCGTCTTGCCGACGCCGAACCCGCCCGCGACGACGATCTTGACGGAGGTGACGCGCGGCACGCGCGGGTCAGAGGCTGCGGACACGTTCGATCATCCTCGTGAGGACGGACAGCTCGATGTCGACCGGGTCGTTGTGGTGCACGATCAGCCGGTCCGCCTGCACCAGGTCACCGACCAGCACGCGCGCGACCCCGAGCGGCACGTCCAGCGCCGCCGCGATCTCGGCGACCGAGTGCGGTTCGCGGCACAGCTCGAGGATCCGGCCGGCCTCGAACGCCGCGTCGCCCGGGTCGTTCGGCGCGGTCTGCACCATCGTCTCGACGCGCAACTGGTCGGACGCGTGCACGCGCCCGCCGGTCATCACGAAGGGTCGGACGAGATCGCTCAAAGCAGCACGTGCTCCTTCAGCTCGGCGACGAGCGCCGGGGTGAGGGCCGCGCCGGCCCGCTCGACGAGCAGCCCCATCTGGTAGCCGACGTTGCCGACGTCGCACGACGCGTCGGCGACGACGCCCAGGCAGCTCCCGTCCGACACCGACGCGACGAACAGGAACCCGCCGCGCAGCGCGATGATCACCTGCTCGAGCCCGCCGAGCCCGAAGCAGCGCGCCGTGCCGTGCCCGAGGCTCGCGAGGCCCGAGATGATCGCGGAGAGCTGCTCGGCGGTCGCCCGCTCGATCGAGCTCGACATCGCCATCAGGAGCCCGTCGGACGACACGGCGATCGCGTTCGTCACGCCGCTCGTCTCCTCGACGAACCGTTCGAGCAGCCAGTTGAAGTTGTGCGCCTGGGCGCTGAGCTGTCGCTGTTCGACGTTCACTCGCTACCTACCTCCACCGGTCGCATCCGCTCGTCCGCGCTCGGCCGCCGCCCGGAACGCGGCGAACAGTGCGTAGTTGGGTGCCGGTGCAGGTGCAGCGGCATCGTCGTCCGTGTCGTCGGCGGCCGGCTCGGGGGCGCGCTCCCACACGCGTGCGGGCGCCATGTCGACCCCGCGCCGCGGCAGCGGCGGCGGCGCGCCCGGCGCGGCGTCGGCGGGCGCCGGGGCGGAGGGCGCGGTCCCCGCGGCGGCCGGCGGGGCCGGCGGTGCCGCGGCGGCCGGGGCCACGGGTGCGGCGTCCACCGGCGGGGCCGGGACCGGCGCGGCGGCGGGCGGCGCGGCCGGTGCCGGCGGCGGGCCCGCGTGGGCCGCGGCGGCGAGGTCGCTGAGGACCGCTGCGGCGACCGGCGGTGCCGAGGAGGGGACGGCCGGCGGGACCGCGGCCGGTGCGCCGGGGGCCGGGCCCGTCGCGGGACCCGTCGCGGGGCCGGCCGCGGGGCCCGCGGCGACCGGCGGCGCGGACGCCGCGATCTTCAGCACCTGCGGCGGCACCGGCGCGACCCGCGGGCCGTGCCCGCGGCCGCGGCGGCCGTGGCGGCGCCCGCGGGCCTGCGGCAGCAGGTCGTCCTGGATCGGGGCGGCGATCGCCAGCTCGACCGGGGCGGCCTCCGCGGCGGGCCGCTCGTCGGCGGCCGCCGACGCGGCCGGCGCCCCGGCGGGCTCGTCGGTCTCGACCGGGACGGTGCCCGGCTCGGCCGGGGCGGCCGCAGCCGGGACGGCCGGTGCGGCCGGTGCGGGCCGCGGCTGCGGCCCCGGCGCGAGGTCGCGCATCAGGGCGAACGTCGCGGCCGCGGTCGGCCGCGGCGGGGCGACGGGCGGGGCCGGCGGTTCGGGGGCAGCGGCCGGCGGCTCCGCCGCGACGGCCTCCCCCGCCGGCGACGCGTCCGGCGCGGCCCGCGCGACCGGCACCTCCGCCACCGGAATCTCCGCCGGCGCGGCCGGCGACACCGGCACCTCCGGCACGGCCTCGGCCGCAACGACCTCGGCCGGCGGCTCGGGCTCCTCGACGACGAGGGCCTCGACCGCGGCCACGTCCTCCGGCCCGGCGGCGGGCACCGGCGCGGCCCCCACGGGGGCGGACGCCGCCGGGAGCGCCCCGTCGGCCTCCGCGTCGTACGGCGCGGGCGAGACCGCCGTCGCGGCCGCGTCGCCCGCGCCCGGCGCGGCGGCGGGCGGCTCCCGGTCGGCGAGCACCGAGACCGGCAACACGACCGTCGCGGTGATCCCGCCCGACGGCGACGGCTGGAGCCCCACCTCGATCCCGTGGCGCGCCGCGAGGTTCGCGACGACGTAGTGGCCCAGATAGCGCGACGGCGCGATCGCGAACGACTGGTCGGCGCGCAGCCGCTCGTTCGCCCGCGCGATCTCCTCCTCGGGCATCCCGATGCCGGAGTCGACGATCGTCACGATCAGCCCGTGCTCGGCGCGGCGCGCGTACACGTCGACGGTGGTGTGCGGCGGCGAGAACGCGCACGCGTTCTCGATGAGCTCCGCGAGCACGTGGCTGACGTCGGCGACCGCGCTGCCGACGATCGTCGTGCCGTCGACCGGGTGGAGCTGCACCCGCGCGTACTGCTCGACCTCGCCGAGCGCGGCCCGCACCACGTCGCCGATCGGCACCGGCTGGTTCCACTTGCGGGCCGGCTCCTCACCCGCGAGCACCAGCAGCGACTCGGCGTTGCGGCGCATGCGCGTCGCGAGGTGGTCGAGCGCGAACAGGTGCTCGAGCGCCTCGGGATCCGACTCCTCGGCCTCGAGCCGGGTGATGAGCTCGAGCTGGCGCGCGAGCAGGTTCTGGTTCCGGCGGCCGAGGTTGACGAAGGACTCGGCGACGACGCGCCGCAGCATCGCCTGCTCGACCGCGTGCTCCAACGCGGCGCGCTGCAGGAGGTTCAGCGCCTCGACGGCACCCGCGATCTCCGCGCCGCCCCGCACGTGCACCGGCTCCACCTCGGGCATCGCCACCTCGGCGCCGCGGGGCGTCTCGAGGATCTGGCGCACGGCCGCGGGGAGCCGCTCGCCCGCCATGACGCGCGCCTCCTCCGCGAGCTCCGACAGCGGCCGGGTGATCCAGCGGTTCGCGAGCACGAGCACGCCGATCGAGAACAGCACCGCGCCGCCCGCCGCGGCCAGGTACACGACCTGCGAACCCTCGCCCTGCGCGTCGCGGGCCTGGAGGGCGACCAGCGTCGCGAGGCCGACGAGCGGGACGGCGAGCGCCAGCGCGAGCTTCGAGCGGATCGTCAGCTTCTTGGTCACGAGCGGTTCCCGTCGGACGTGGCGAGTGCGGGTCGGGGTCCACCGATGTCGATCGGGGTCCGCACGGCGCCGACGTCGGGATCGAGGGCGCGGGCGTCGTGCAGCACCGATGTCTTGTCGGTCGCGAAGACGACTCGCTTCAGCGCGGAGACCGAAACGAGGGCTTCGAGCAGATCGTCGGGTGGGTCGGGGAACGCCTCGACGAGCAACAGGACGGGCTCGGCGACCTCCGCGAGCAGGTGGAGCAGCGCGGCCGTCCCCCCGCCGGCCTCGGGGTCGGCGCCGTCGAGCAGCGCGCGGCGGTTCCGCGCCCGGGCGAGCACGGCGTCGGTCTGCTCGATCCCGGCGCCGGGTTCGAGCCGGTCCACCGCCGCGGCCAGCCGCCGCTCCGCGGCCGCGACGCGCCGCCGCGCCTCCTCCACCGCGGCCTTCGCCGCCGCGGTCTGCGCGGCGCGCTCGCGACGCGACCGTTCGAGGGTGCGCTCCACCGCCGCGATCTGGGCGCGCAGGGCGCGGGCCTCGGCCGGCGCCTCGGCGGCCTCGCGCCGCTCGCCGCGGATCCGCTCGTCGAGCGCCATCTCCAACCCGACGATGCGCTCGCGGGCGTCCTCGAGGCGGCGCCGGACCACCGCGACGCGGGGGTGCTCGCCGGTCTCCTCGGCGTGCCGCGCGCGTCCCAATTCGGCCCGGGCCTCCGACACGGCGCGCTGCGCCGCCCACAGCTCGAGCCGGTGCGCGGTCCCGTCCACCGGGTCGACCCCGGCGCGCCCGGCCGTCACGACGCGTTCGAGCTCGGCTTCCGCCGCCGCCAGGGCCGCCTCGGCGGTCGCGACGTCGGGCGGCGCCGACGCGCCGAGCCGGTCGAGCTCCCGTTGCGCCGCGGCCGCCTGGACGCGCGCGTCCTCGAGGTCGCGTCGCAGCTCGGGCTCCGACCGCTGCACACCCTCCAACAGCGCGAGCCGCTCGCGTGCGGCCGCGATGGTCGCCTCGGCCCGCGCCTGCTGCGCCGAGACGCGGTCGGCGGCGTCGCGGGCGGCCTGCAACAGTTCGAGCGCTTCCGCCACCTGCGCGGCGGCCTCGTCGCACTCGCGCTTGGCCTCGACGGTCACCGCGATCGCGTCGTCGTACGCGGCGGCCCGTTCCGCCCGGCTGCGCGTGTCGGACGCGAGGGTGAGGACGTCGGCGGCGGTGAGCACCCGTACGGGCACGGCGACCTCGAACGTGGTGCGCAGGCCGTCGAGGTCGTCGGCCGGGACCGGCAGGACGGTCAGGCGCGGGTGCAGCACGACGCGCGCGGTCCGGCCCGGCGCGGGTTCGAACCGCGCGAGGAGCCCGTCGGGGTCACCGGTTCGCGAGGCTGGCCGCCGGTCGCCGTGTCGCATGCGTCCCTCTGCCGGTATGGGTCGGCACGCGGGCGGCCGCCGCTTGAGCGGTCACACCCGCACCCCGTCTCATCGGCGGGACGGGCGCCGCCGGCAGGGGTTCGCGGGAGCGGATGCGCCGAGTGGTCCCGGCCGGCGCGCGCCGACCCGGTGCCGCCGGGTCCGCGGCGGCGCGTCGTCGGTCGGTCCCGGCCGGCGCGCGCCGACCCGGTGCCGCCGGGTCCGCGGCGGCGCGTCGTCGGTCAGTCCCGGCGGGCGCGCCGGCTGAAGTACGCGCCGAGCCCGGCGATGACCGCCGCCGCGCCCACCACCGCGAGGATCGGGCCGATGCCCGCCGAGTCGCCGTCCCCGTCACCGGTGGTGCCGGGCGCGCTCGTGTCCGCCGCCCCGGTGGTCGAGGGCGCGGCGGTCGTGGTCGCCTCGCCCGTCGTCGGCGCCGCGGTCGTGGCCGTCGTGGACGGCGGCACCGTCCCCGGCCCGCCCTCGACGACGTCGAGCACCGGCCCCGGCATGGCGGGCTCGGGCCCGCCGGCCGGGAAGTCCTCGATCCAGCGGTCGACGTCGCCGTCGTCGTAGGTCTGCAGCGCCCGGAACTGCAGCCGGCCGGGCGTCGCGGGCACCGGGCCGATCACGAGCGGGAGCGCGACGTCGCCGTCGACCGGCGCCTGCGCCCGCCACCGCACGCCGCGGTCGGTGCGCTCGGCCGTCCAGCCCGGCACCGGCGGCAGCTCCACGAGCGGCACCTCGACGTCCTCCGGGAACACCAGCTCGACCTCGGTGATCGCGGCCGCGTCGCGCTCGTCGGCGGCCTCCAGCGTGAGCGCGACCTGCAGACCGGGCCCGACCTCGTCGGGCGTGAACCCCGTGTGGGCGAGGGCCGCGCCGGCGGGGCCGAGCACTGCGAGCGCGACCGTGAACGTGAGGAGCGACACCCTGCGCATCCCGCGATTCGACCACACCGGCGGCGGACGGCCGGACTCCCGCGCCCCCGGCCGGCCCCCGGCGGACCCGTTGCGCCGGGGGCCGCCGGGGAGTACGCATGACGCATGACGCTCGCCGCCGCGGTGGCCGAGCTCCTCGGCCCGAACCCGCCGATCCGCATCGAGTGCTACGACGGCAGCTCGCTCGGGCCACCCCCCGGGTCCGCGAGGGCCACGCTCGTGATCCGCGACGCGGACGCGCTGCGGTACGCGCTCACGGCGCCGGGCGAGCTGGGCCTCGCGCGCGCGTACGTCTCGGGCGCGCTCGACGTGGAGGGCGACATCTTCGCCTCGCTCGACCTGCGCCACGCGCTCCCCGACGTGCGGATGACGGCCGGCGCCTGGCTCGCGCTCGCGCGCCTCGCCGGGCGGGAGGGCCTGCGCCGGCCCCCGCTGCCGCCCGAGGAGGCCCGCCTGCACGGGCGGCGCCACACCCGGGAGCGCGACGCCGCGGCGATCGCGCACCACTACGACGTCTCGAACGACTTCTACCGCATCGTGCTCGGCCCGGCGATGACCTACTCGTGCGCGGTCTGGACCGACACGACGGCCGACCTCGCCGAGGCCCAGCGCAACAAGTACGAGCTGATCGCACGCAAGCTGGCGCTCCGGCCGGGCATGCGCCTCCTCGACGTCGGCTGCGGGTGGGGTGGCATGGCGATCCACGCGGCACGCGAGCACGGCGTCGAGGCCGTCGGCGTGACGCTCTCGCGCGAGCAGGCCGCGTACGCGCGCGACGCCGTGAAGGAGGCCGGGGTCGACCACCTCGTCGACATCCGCGTCCAGGACTACCGCGACGTCGACGACGGCCCGTACGACGCGATCAGCTCGATCGGCATGTTCGAGCACGTCGGGCTGGCCCGCCTCGGCGAGTACTTCGACCGGCTGCACGCCCTGCTGCGCCCGCAGGGCCGGCTCCTCAACCACGGGATCAGCCGCCCGCCGCGCCCGGGGGCCCGGCCCCGGTTCGCGCGCCGCAGCTTCATCGACCGGTACGTGTTCCCCGACGGCGAGTTGCACGAGGTCGGCACGGTCGTGTCACGGATGCAGCGGTCCGGCTTCGAGGTGCGGCACCTCGAGAGCCTGCGCGAGCACTACGCGCGCACCTTGCGGGCGTGGGTCGCGAACCTCGAGGGCGCGTGGGACGAGGCGGTGCGCCTCGTCGGCCCGGGGCGGGCGCGTGTGTGGCGCCTCTACATGGCCGCGTCCGCGGTCAACTTCGAGGAGGGCCGCACGCAGGTCCACCAGGTGCTCGGCGTGCGCGCCGACGGCGGCCGCTCCGGCATGCCGCTGCGGCCCGACTGGGCCTGATACCCCGCGCGACACGCGCGCACGGGTTCCTCGCGCGCCACGCCGCGCGTACCGCGCCTGCGAACTTCACCTGCGTCCTCGCCGCGCTCAACCCGCTCGCAACCGCGCGTTTCGCTCGGCTCCCTAGCGTGCCGGTCACGACGACCCGGGAGGAGACGGCATGCGGGACACGGTCGAGACGGTGAGCAACCGGAGCGGCAACACGCCGTTCGCCGACATCGTGCAGGCGCGGATCTCGCGCCGTTCGGTCCTCGTCGGCGGGCTCGCGACCGCGGCGGCCGTGTTCGCCGGGACGGGCACCGGCGTCGCCCACGCCGCGACCCGGGGCCTGGTCGCGCCGCCCGCCCCGCGGCACCGCCCCGGGGGCAGCACCCGCGTCCGCTTCACCTCGATCCCGCTGCAGGCGGGCCCGATGCCGACGGTCGCGCCCGAGTACGAGATGGCGGTGATCCTGCCGTGGCGGGAGATGCTCGACGGCAGCGGCCGGTCGTTCGACTACGACGGCTTCACGGCGGAGCAGCAGGAGCACAGCATCGGCATCGGTCACGACGGGATGTGGTACTTCGGCGACCACCGGGCCGGCGTGCTCTGCCTCAACCACGAGTTCGGCACCAACGAGCACGTCTTCGGCGCGCC
This sequence comes from Acidimicrobiia bacterium, assembly GCA_026002935.1. Lineage (GTDB taxonomy): Bacteria > Actinomycetota > Acidimicrobiia > IMCC26256 > PALSA-610 > BPGH01. Next base: position 950,686 of record BPGH01000001.1, on the reverse strand, counting down.
GGTGCCGGGGTCGCTCGCGCAGGTGCGCCTCAGCCAGGCCGCGCACGGCGTGACCGTCGTCGCGATCGGGCGCGGCGGCGACACGTGGCGCGTCCTGCGCAGCCGCCGGAACCGCCGGATCACGGCCAACACGCCGGTGGCGTTCGCCGGGCCCGCGGCCACGAGCGACCTGTTGCGCACCCGTGCGGGCGGCTCGCCCGCCGGGACCCTGAACAACTGCGCGCACGGCGTCACCCCTTGGGGCACGTACCTCACCTGCGAGGAGAACTTCAACGGCTACTTCGGCACCGGCGGCACGTGGACGCCGAACCCCTTGCAGCAGCGGTACGGCTTCACCGCGGGCGGCTTCGGGTACGGCTGGCACCTGTACGACCCCCGCTTCGACCTGGCTTCCGCCGACCACGCGAACGAGGAGAACCGCTTCGGCTGGGTGGTCGAGATCGATCCCTTCCGCTCGGACGCGCCCGTGAAGCGGACCGCGCTCGGGCGGTTCAAGCACGAGGGCGCGACGGTCGTCGAGGGCAGTGGCGGGCGGATCGTCGTCTACATGGGCGACGACGAGCGCTTCGAGTACATCTACAAGTACGTCTCTCGCGGCAACTGGAGGATGATGCGCGCCCGCGGGATCCACCCGCTCGACGACGGGACCCTCTACGTCGCCCGCTTCGACGCCGACGGCACCGGCCGCTGGCTCGAGCTCAGCCCCCGCAACCCGGCCCTCGCCGGCTGGGAGATGGACGCGATCCTCGTGAACACGCGGGCCGCCGCCGACGCGGCCGGCGCGACCCCGATGGACCGCCCCGAGTGGATCGCCGTCGCGCCCGACCGTTCGGTGTACTGCACGCTGACCAACAACACCCGCCGTACCGTGCCCGACGCGGCGAACCCGCTCGCACCCAACCCGGACGGCCACATCATCCGCTGGGTCGACAGCGAGCGGTTCACCGGCACCGAGTTCCGCTGGGACATCTTCGCGATCGCACGCGACGTCACGGACGCGGGCGGCCAGATGTTCGGCTCACCCGACGGGATCTGGGCCGACCCCGACGGCCGCGTGTTCGTCCAGACGGACGGCGCCCAGCCGGGCGGCAACAACGACCAGATGCTCGTCGCCGACCCGCGCACGGGCGAGTTCAGGCGGCTGTTCACCGGCGTGCCCGGCTGTGAGGTGACCGGCCTGGCCGTGACACCCGACCGTCGCACGATGTTCGTCAACGTGCAGCACCCGGGAGACGGCGACCCGGCCCGCACGAACTTCCCGGCCGAGTACACGGGCGCCGCCGGCCCGGTCCCGCGTGACGCCACCGTCGTCATCACCCACCGGCGGCGGCACGTCGTCGGGTCCTGAGCGCGGCGCGTCGCCACGGCCCGCCACCGCCCCGGTGCGGTCGAGGAGCGGGCGCTACCCGAGCGCCCGCTCCTCGACCGAGACGACGTGCGACCGAACGCGTTCGACGGTGAGGTCGCGCAGGCAGCCGAGCAGCCGTTCCCGTCCGTGGCGGCCGAGCGACGGCGTGATCGCGAACGAGTAGTCGCCACCGCCGAGGTCGACGATGCCGGGCTCGACGATCCGGCCGTCGACGGTCGCGGTGCACGCCGAGTACAGAGCGGCCGCGGCCACGTCGAGCGGCTGGCGGTAGCGCCGGCCCTCGACGTGGACGACGACCTCCGTCCGGCGGTCCGCGTGCCGCTCGTCGGCGCGGGTCTGGGTGGCGTCGCCGATCGCCCCGACGGAGAACCACGCGCCGACGGCGACGGTGCCGATCAGCGCCAGCCGCTTCACGACGCCCCCGTCCGGACGGGCGCGAACAACGAGAACGGGTCGGCTTCGGCGGCGACGAGCGCGTCCGGCGGCGCGAGCGCCTCGAGCCGCAGCGCGAGCCCCCGCTCCATCTGCCGGCCGGCGGTGGCGCGCGCGACGCGCTCGACGACCCACGCGACCGCGGACACGACGACCCCGGCGCCGAGCAGCACGGGGACGAACACGTTGGTGCGGTGCGGCGCCAGCCAGGCGAAGTGGTCACGCGGTCGCGGGCGGGACTCCTCGAGCCGGGCGAGCACCCGGTCCCGGCGACCCGGGGCACCCGCCGGGCGGTCCGCGACCGCCGCCCCGGCGAGCGTCGTACGGAGCCGCCCGATCCGGTCGAGCGCGAGGCCGCCGAACAGCGCGACCTCCGCCGCGAGCATGATCACCCCGGACGTGAGGGCGCGGTTCCACTCCCAGCGCGTGAGGTAGACGAAGAAGTAGTAGCCGGACGCCGCCGTCGTGACGACCGCGGCGAGGAACGCGATGCGACGACCGTTCACGCCGCCACCTCCTCGTGCGTGACGACCGAGACCTCACCGGTGCCGCCGTCGACGACCACCTGTGTTCCCGCCGGGTAGCGCCGCAGCGCGTCCTCCACGCCGACCACCGTCGCGACGCCGAGCTCGCGGGCGAGGATCGCCAGGTGCGACAGGACGCTGCCCGTCTCCGAGACGAGCCCCCGGAGGCCGGGCAGCACCGGCGCGAGGCCCGGGTCGAGCGTGCGCACCACCAGCACCGCGCCGTCCGCCGGCAGCGAGCCGGCGGGCAGCACCACGCCCTGCACGCGCCCGCCGCCCGCACCCCGGCCGCCGGCCGTCACGCGGTCGCCCCGCGCGCGCACCGCGACGACCGCGCCGTGCGGCGTCAGCCGGAACCGGGCGGGCAGCGGCGCGGTGGCGGCCGCCGCCGGCGCGGGGTCGGCGGACGCGGCCTCGCCGGTCACCAGCGCGCGCAGCGCCGGCAGGCGCAGGTCGCGCACCGAGCCCGCGTCCGCGAGCCGCCCCGCCGCGTGGAGACGGCGGCCGAGCGTGACGGCCGCCCGGGCGGTGAGCTCCTGCAGCCACCGGGCCCGCAGGCGCAGGGCCTCGCGCAGGAGCTCGCGCTCGTCGGCGTCGGGTGCGGCCGGGAGCGTCGTGGGCGCGGGCGGCAGCTCGATCGTCCCGCCGATGCGCGGCGGCACCAGCGCGAGCAGCACCGGGTGCCGCGCGACCGCCTCCTCGTCGGTCAGCCCGTCGCGCGGCTGCGCCGCGAGGACCCGCAGCGCCTGCGCGGCCGCCGTCACCGGCGCGCCGTGCGCGTCGAGGAGCTGGCCGGCGAGCATCTCGTGCCCGTGGACCGACTTCAGCGCCTGCCGTGCGGCGTCGAGGAGGCCGAGGAGCTGCCGGTCGGTGAGTGCGTCGGGCGCGGGCACCGCCGCGAGCTGCTCGTCGACCTCCGCGAGGAGGTCACGGGCGAGCGCGGGCAGCGCGGCGCGCAGGCGGCCGACCTGCCACGCCACCCGCAGGCGGCGCGCCGGGGGTCGCGGGTCGATCCGGGCGAACAGCGAGCGCGCGCCCGTCGGCCGCTCGATCCCGAGCAGTTCGAGGTCCGCGGCGACCCGGCCACCGACCTCGGCGACCACGGGGGACGCGGCGATCCGGCGGGCGGACGCGGCGCCGGTGATCGTGAGGACGTCGCGGATCGCGTCGCGCAGCGGCGCGACCCACAGGTCGAGCTCGAGGGGTGCGAGCGGGTCCGGGAACGTCTCGGCGACCGGTCCGGGGCCGAGCACCGGGCCCTGCGCCTCGGCGTCCGCCCCGGAAGCGGTGATCGGGCGGCTCTGCAGCATCACGATCTCGCCGCCGACGATCGCCCACTCGACGTCCTGGGGACCGCCGAACACGGCCGCGGCGCGCCGTGACAGCGCGGCGAGCGCCCGCAGGTTCTCGTCGACGGCGGGGATGGAACCGGACGCGTCGATCACCCTGGCCCGCCGCGACAGCGTGACCGTCACGCCGTCGACCGCCCCGCTCACGAGCCGGTGGGGGCCGCCCGCCACGGCGGCGACGACCGTGCGGTCGCGCCGGCCGGTCACCGGGTCGGCGCCGAACATGACGCCGCCCGCCTCGGGCTCGACGAACGGTTGCACGAGGACCGCCATCCGTCCCGCGACCGGCAGCCCCGCGTGCACCGCGGCACCGCTGTCGACGACGGTGCGGACGGCGGCGACGAAGCCGTCCCAGCCCCGGACGTCGAGCACCGACTCGAACCGGCCGGCCATCGACGACTCGGCGCCGTCCTCGACGGTCGAGGACGAGCGCACGACGAGCGCGCGGGCGCCGTCGTGCGAGAGCTCCGCCCAGGCGACGCGCGCCGCGTGCCGGGCCGGGCCGGGGAACCCGGCGGCGACCGCGGCCGCCGCGTCGGGGTCGAGGACGAACCCCGGCAGCACCGGGATGCCGGCGTGGCGCGCTCGGGCGAGCGCCGCGGCCTTGGCGCCGGCGGTCCCGGGGTCGGCGGCGTCGGCGAGCGCCACGACGCCGGGGGCGGGTTCCGGCGCCCGGAGGGGGGTCGGGGTCGTGAGCACGGTGCGTCCTCCGGTTCAGGCGGCCGTCACGGCCGATCGGGCGTCCTCGGCGGCGACGGTCTCGCCGCGCACCGCCAGGGACCAGGCCTCGCGACTGAGCGCCGCGGCGCGCCGCAGGTGGGCGTCCGCGAGGACCGGGCCGACGCGGCGCGCCTGGCGGCGCAGCGCGCGGGCCTGCTCGAGCAACGCGGCGGCGCTGCGGCCGCCCTCTCCCGTGCTGCGCGGTCGTGACGCGCGGCTGGTGTGCATGATCGACCCCTTCGGATCGCGGTGGCGGGACTGCGTGCGGCGCATCCTGGGCGCGCCCGCTTGGGGATCGCTTGCGGGCCACCACGACCGGCCGCGGCGCCGGCGCGGGCCGCCGGGCGCCGGCCGGGGGGCTCAGCCCGGGAGACGGGCGAGCAGCGAGCGCGCCGCGTCGGCCACCATCGGCGTGCCGAGCTCCTCCGCGACCCGCACCACCGCGGCCGCCACCTCGCGGGCGCGCGCACGGTCACCGGTCCCGTCGCGGGCGGCCGACGCGCGCGCGAGCCCGAGCCGGGACCGGTTCGCGTAGGCGCGCGCGCCGATCGCGGTCTCCACCTCGATCGCGCGCTCGTACCGCTCGACGGCCTCGTCGAGGCGGCCGAGCGTCAGGGCGACGTCACCGCGCGCCCGGTCCACCGCGCCGAGGCACAGGTGCCCGGTCGCGAGCACCGCGACGGGGCCTTCGTGGCGCGCGAGCACCGGCTCGGCGCAGCGGGCGGCGCCCTCGTGGCCGCTCGCGACCGCGGCCTCGGCCAGCTCCACGGCGTACAGCGGCCACAGGAGGTGGTGGTCCCCGTCGAAGGGCGCCGCGGCGACGACCCGGTCCAGGATCCCGCGCGCCGCGTCGGCGTGCCCGTGCTCGGCCTCGATCGTCGCCAGCCCCGCGGTGAGCGCGACCCACAGCCGCGGCTGGCGCTGCGCGGCCGCGGCGATCACCTCGGTGAGCTCGCGGTGTCGGCCCTGCTCCCGCCGCAGGCGGTACATCTGCGCGCCGTACGCGGTCCACGCCGCGGACTCGTTGGAGGCGACGTTGCGGTCGAACGCCTCGTGCACGAGCAGCTCGGCGCGATCGAGGTCGCCGTCGACGAAGGCGAGCATCGCCCGGTACCACCCGAGCTGCACGTGGAACGCGTGGTGGCCGAGACGCGGCGCGAGCCGCTCGCACGCGGCGAGGTCGGCGTCCGCGGCGCTGCGGTCCCCCGCCTCCAGCCGGTCGACCATCCGGAAGTGCCGGCCGATCAGCTCGGCGTAGGCGATCCCCGCGGTCGCGGCGGTCTCGACCAGCTCGTCGTCGAGCACGAGCCGCGCCGACAGGTTGTCGTGCCGCCAGCCGACGAGCAGCTCCGCCGCGAGCGCGGCCGTCAGCGCGACGGGGTCGCCGAGCCGGCGTGCGGCGGCCGTGGCCTCCGCCACCAGCGCGTCACGGCGGTCGCGTGGCATCGAGAAGTACCCCTCGACGGCGAGCCGTGCGAGCAGCTCGCAGCGCACGACGGAGTCGTCGTCGCCGAGGAGCTCCAGTGCCCGCTCCAGGTACGCGACGAGGTCCGTGTCGGTCACGCCGAACTCGTCCCACCAGCCCCAGAAGCTGCCGCCGCCGATGCCGAGCACGGCGCGTGCGAGACGCACCGGGTCGCCCTCGGCGTGGCCGCGGTCCATCGCCCGGCGCAGCGCGGCACGCGCGTCACCCAGGCGGCCGGTGGCACGCAGCGCCCAGCCGAGGCCGATCGCGAGGTCGACGTGCGTCTGCCAGTCGCCGACCTCGTGGTCCTGCGCGATCGCGATCGCGCGCTCGTAGAACGGGATCGCGTCCTCGTACGCGAGCTGCGCGCTCAGGCGGTCGGCGGCGCGCTGGCCGTAGAGGACCGCCTTGAGCGGGTCGCCGACCGGTACGGCCTCCGCGAAGTGGTGCGCGCAGGCCGTGAGGAATCCGGGGTTCCGCTCGCCGTGCAGCTCCTCGATCGCCTCGCCGATCCGGCGGTGCAGCCGGGTGCGCCGCAACGCCGACAGGTCGTCACAGAGCGTCTCGCGCACGAGCTCGTGCGAGAAGCGGAAGTGCCCGACGGCGTCCGGCGACTCGTCGACGATCCCGACCATCCACGCCGACTCGACGAGGTCGAGCGCGTCGTCCTCGTCGATGCCGCACACGTGGGCGACGAGGGCGATGTCGAACTCGCGTCCCGCGACCGCGCCGGCGGTCAGCACCCGCAGCGCGTCGTCGGACAGCCGCGCGAGCCGCGTGCGGACCACGTCGCGCACGCTGTCGGGCACGGCGGGGAGCTCACCGTCGCGCGCGAGCCGGCGCTCCTGGTCGATCAGCCGGACGAGCTCGGCGACGAAGAACGGGTTGCCGGCGGTGCGGTCGTGCAGCGACCGCACGAGTGCGGGGTCGGCGTCGTCGCCGAGCACGGCCGCCAGGTAGTCGCCCACCTCGTCGCGGGTCAGGCCCCCGAGCGCGATGCGTTCCACCTCGGGGAGCCGCGACAGCGACGCGAGCGTCGCGGCGAGCGGCTGCGAGCGCGCCTCGGAGTCCCGGTAGGTGCCGACACCGAGGACGGGCACGTCGGCGGTCGACGACACGACGAACTCGAGCAGGCGCAGCGAGCTCTGGTCGGCCCAGTGCAGGTCGTCGAGGACGACGACCAGCGGCTGCACCGACGCGAGCCGGCGGAGCAGCTGCGTGACCGCCTCGAAGAAGCGGAAGCGGGCGGTCTCGGCGTCCGTCGGGGCCGCGACCCCGCCGTCGGTGAAGCGCGCGTACTCGGGGACGACACGGGCGAGGTCGGCCGCCCGCGCCTCGACCGCGGCGGCGAGCACCGGTTCCGGGGTCTCCTCCGCGAGCGTGCGCAGCACCTGCACCCACGGCCAGAACGCGGGCGCCCCGTCGCCCTCCCACCCGCGCGCCCACACGACCCGCATCCCCTGCGCCCGTGCGGTGGCCGCGAGGTCCTCGCACAGGCGCGTCTTGCCGATGCCCGGCTCGCCCGAGACGAGCGCGAGGCGCGCCGCGCCGGCGCGCGCCTGCGCCGCGCGCCGCGCCAGGCGGGCCCGCTCCTCGGCGCGCCCGACGAAGGTCGACGCCGGCCCGGCGGCCGGGGGCTGCTCGGGGACGGACGCACCCGGGGGCGGCCGGTGGTCGAGGGCCGGGTCCTGGGCCAGGATCCGTTCCTCGAGCGCGCGCAGGGCGGGCCCCGGCTCGATGCCGAGCTCCTCGACGAGGACCTCGCGCGCCTCCTGGTAGGCACGCAGGGCGTCCGCCTGCCGGCCGGAGCGGTAGAGCGCGAGCATCAGCAGCTCGCGGAAGCGCTCGCGCACGGGGTGTTCCTTGGCGAGCCGCTCGGCCTCGACCACGACCGACGCGTGGCGGCCACGCTCGAGGTCGATCACGAGCTGCGTCTCGGTCGCGACGAGGTGCAGCTCCCGCAGGCGCTCGATCTCGGGCTGCGCCCACGCGTCGAACTCGAAGTCGGCGAAGGGCTGGCCGCGCCACAACGCCATCGCGTCGGCGAGCGCGACCGCGGCGTCGTCGAGCCGGCCCTCCCCGGACATCTGCAGCGCGGACACGACGTTGCGCTCGAACCGGACCGCGTCGACCTGCTCCGGCGCGATGTCGAGCAGGTAGCCGGGCGGGCGCGTCACGAGGATCCGCGCCGCCGTCCCGGGCGCGCGGCCCGGCTCGAGGGCGCGGCGCAGGTTCGACACGTAGGCCTGCAGGGTCGAGGTGGCGGCGGCGGGCGGCGACCCCTGCCAGAGCAGGTCGACGAGCCGGTCGACCGAGACGACGCGGCCCGGCGTGCACAGCAGGAGCGCGAGCAGGGCCCGGTGCTTCGGCGCGCCGAGGTCGACCGGGCCGGACTCGCCGGCGACCTCCAGCGGTCCCAGCACCGAGAACTCGAGGCGTTCCGTGGGCAGGCCGGCATTCTCGCAGGGGGCGGCCCCGGCCCCCAAGCGACTCCCAAGGCGGGGGGCGTACCGTCCGGGCGTGCCCGAGCCGTCCGCGCCCGACCCGGACCTGCCGGCCGACGTCCGGGCCGCGATCGGCCGCCGGTGCGGGCTCGTGGCCGACGACACCCGCCGCATCCTGTCGGCCGCCGCGGTGCTGGGGCGGACCTTCGAGCCCGCGGTGCTCGTCGCCGTCACCCGCCTCCCGCCGGATGCGGTCGACGCGGCGCTCGCCGACGGCGAGGCCTGCGAGCTCGTGCGCGCCGAGGCCGACGGCCGGTACACGTTCGTCCACGCGCTCGTCGAGGCGACGCTCTACGAGGGGCTCGGGCCCACCCGCCGTGCCCGGCTGCACCGGGCGGCCGCGGAGGCGCTCGAACGGCTCCACCCGTCGCACCCGCCGCTCGCCGCGATCGCGCACCACTGCTGCAGCTCCGTGCCGCTGACCGAACCGGGCCGCGCCGCGGCGTACGCGCAGCGGGCCGGCTGCGAGGCGGGTGAGCGGGGCGCGTGGGAGCAGGCGGTCGATCACTTCCGCCGGGCGCTGGACGCCGCGCGGACCGGCGGCGCCTGCTGCCTCGACGCGCGGGGCGAGGCGACGCTGCTGCGCGACCTCGGGCTCGCGACGCTGCGCGCCGGCCACCCCGACGAGGCCGAGGACGTGTTGCGGCTCGCGGTCGAGCGCGCCCGCGAGGCCGGCGAGCCGTCGGTGATGGCCGACGCGGCGCTCGGGCTCGGGGGCGGCCAGGAGGAGTCGATCGGGTTCCGGCTACTCGTGACCGACCCGACGCTGGTCGCGCTGCTCGAGGACGTGCTGTCGGCGCTGCCCGACCACGAGCTCGCTCGGCGCGCGCTCGTCACCGCCCGCCTCGCGGGCCTGCACTTCGACGCCGGCGACGGCGACCGCGCGCGCGACCTCGGCACGGAGGCGCTCGACCTCGCGGAGCGGTCGGGTGACCCGCACGCCGTCGCGGTCGCGCTCGCGACCCGCCACCAGTCGCTGTCGGGGTTCGACGGGCTCGCCGAACGCCTCGCACTCGACGCGCGGCTCGACGAGTCGGGGATCGCGCCGACGCTGCAGTCACAGGTGTGGCGGATCGGCGACCTGCTCGAGGCCGGGCGCGTCGCCGAGGCGGACCGGGCCGCGACCGCGCTCGAGACCGGTCCGCTCGCGTCGTCCCACGCGCGCAGCCGCTGGTACGCCGCGCACTACCGCGCGATGCGCTCGTTGATGGCCGGCGACCTGGACGCGGCCGAACGGCACGCCGCGGAGGCGGCCGGGCTCGGGGCGCGCCTGGGCGCGCGGACGGTCGGGGTCAGCGGTGCCCTCCAGTCCCTCTTCATCGCGCGCGAGCGCGACCGGCTCGCCGGCGTGCACGAGCTCCTCGACGCGCTCGCGGTGCGCCACCGCATGCAGCCCGGCCTCGCGGTCGCCGCGGCGTGGGTCCGCCTGCACAACGGGCTGCCCGACGAGGCGCGCGAGCAGCTCGCGCCGCTCGCGGCCGGCGACTTCACGGCGCTGCCGCGCGGGGCGACCTGGACCGCGGCGGTGACGATGCTCGCCGACCTGTACGCGGGGCTCGGCGGCGGGCGGGAGTCGGAGGTGCTGTACCGGCAGGCCCTCGCGGCACGCGACCACTTCGCGGTGGTCCCGAGGATCGTCGTGTTCCTCGGGTCGATGGAACAGGCGCTCGGCAACCTCGCGGTCACGGCCGGCCGGCTCGACGCCGCGGTGGAGCACCTCGACGCCGCACGCGCCGCGCACGCACTGCTCGACGCGCCGCTGCTCGTCGCGCGCACCGACCTGGCGCGGGCGCGCCTGGCGCACCTGCGGGGCGAGCCCGACGCGGCCGACGCCCTGCTCGCGGACGTCGCGGCCGAGGCGCACGCCGCCGGCTGGGCGGCGATCGCCCGGGAGGCGACCGCCCTGCGGCCCGCCCCCGGCTGACGCCGCCCGCCGGGCGGCCCCGCCGCGCCCCGACCCGGGCGAACGCGCGTTCGGTACCATCGGCGGGGTGGCGCCCCACCAGCGGACGCTGTTCGGCGGCGGGCCGCCGGCCCTCGACCCGGCGGTGCGCTTCGAGCGCGTGCACCTCGACGCCGGGAGCTGGGTCGACGTGGCGCGCGAGTGGCTGCACGGCGCCGACGAGCTGCTCGACACGCTCGTCGCGCAGGTCGACTGGCGGCGCGGGAGGCGCCGCATGTACGAGCGGATGGTCGACGACCCGCGCCTGTCCCGGTGGTACCGGCGCGGGCGAGGCGCTCCCCGCACCCCGTCCTCGCCGAGGTGTGCGACGCGCTCGGCGCGCGCTACGGCGTGCGGTTCGGGAGCGTCGGGTTGAACTACTACCGCGACGGCGGCGACAGCGTCGCGTGGCACGCCGACCGGGAGCTGCGCGCCCTGGGCGACACGCGCGTCGCGATCCTCACGCTCGGGGCGCGCCGGCCGTTCCTCGTGCGCCCGAGGGGCGGGGGCCGCTCCCGCGACCTCGCCCCCGGGTCGGGCGACCTGCTGGTCATGGGCGGGCGCGCCCAGCTCGACTGGGAGCACGCGGTGCCGAAGGTGCGCCACGCCGGGCCGCGGGTCTCGTGCTCGTGGCGCTGGGCGCGCCGACCGCCGGGGGCGGCGACACGTCTGCACACGGGCGCGGGCGGCCCGGCCGGTTCAGGCCCCGACGTAGCGCTCCAGCCAGCGGTGCTGGTTGACGATGCGGATCTCCTCGGCCGACAGCACGATCTCGCGCAGGCCGGGCTGGTGGAGCCCCCGCTGGACGCGCTGCAGGTTCTCGACGTCCTGGTTGAGCACGAGCCCGAAGTCGGCCTCGCCCGGCGGGACCACCACGTCGACCACGCGGGTCGCGCCGCGCGGCCCCTCGTCGGCGACGCGTTCGAGGAAGAACCCGTCGAGCCAGCACTCGTCGGGCGTCGCGCCCGGCCGGGCCCGCATCACCTGGATCAGGTCCACCAGCAGCACGACGGTCGCGTTCGGGAACAGGTTGTACTGGAACAGGTCGAGCACCTGCTCCTGGCTGAAGCGGCCCGCGTCGACCCCGCGCGCCGCGAGCTGCTCGCGCACCATCCGGTCGAGCACGTCGCGCAGCGTCTCGCCGTCGGGGATGGGCGGGTGCGGGCCGGGGTGCACCGACTGGTCCCGGCCGACGCGCACCCCCATCACCTCGACGAAGCCCTCCCAGACCCGCTGCGGCCCGACGTCGCGGCCGAGCCGCGGCGACGGCACCCCGTAGGGCTGCAGCAGGCGGCCGTGCTTGCCGAAGAGTGCGTTCGGCGAGTGCACGTCGTCGCACATGGCGAGCATCTCCGGGTGGATGCCCTGCACGTGGTAGGTCTCGCCGAACGCCTCGATCGCGGTCTTCCAGTTGCACGGCAGCGGCACGCTGATGCCGTACCGGCACACGTAGCGGTCGAGGCCCGCCCACTCGACGTCGGCGGGCACGCCCTCGAGGTAGTCGGCGAGCGGTTCGGCGGCGGCGTCGACGTTGACGAACACGAACGGGCCCCACGTGTCGACGGCGACGGCGAGCAGCGGCAGGTCGTCGTTGCGGACCGCGCCGAACTCGCGGCGCGACGGCACCTCGCGCAGTTCGCCGTCGAGCGTCCACGACCAACGGTGGTAGGGGCAGCGCAGCTCGGTGAGCCCGGCGGCCTGCCCCTCGCAGATCGCGGATCCGCGGTGGCGGCACGCGTTCTGGAACGCCCGCAGCCGCCCGTCGCCGGTGCGCACGACCAGCACCGACAGGTCGCCGCAGCGGTACTCGTACACGTCGCCCGGCTCGGGCACGTGGTCGACGGTGCAGGCGAGCTGCCAGACCCTCGGCCACAGCGCCCGCCGCTCCCGCTCGGCCCACTCCGGCGACCAGTACCGGTCGGTCGGCAGCCGGTGGGGCAGCTCGGTCGTCGTCATCGTCGGGGTCACCTCCGTCGGCCGGCGACGCGCGCCCGCCGTGCGGGGCCGGCGGCGCGTGCGGGATAGTACGGGTCGTGCGCGCCCGCGCGCTCGTGACCGCCGTCGTGGTCGCGACCGGCACCGCGATGCTCGGTGCGTGCGACGGCGGCGGGGACGGGGGTGCCGCGACCCGCCCGGGAGGGGACGAGGTGACGACCGACGCCTTCACCGCGCGCCAGGACGAGTTCCTCGCGTTCGCGACCGGGGAGCTCGCCCCCGGCAACGCCTTGAGCGTGATCGCGCACGCCGAGCGGGCCGCGCGCGACGGCGCCTTCGCGTTCGACGCGTCCCGGTCACCCCCGAGGCGTTCGCGCCGACCTTCGCGGCGATCGACGGGTTCGACGACACGACCGACTTCGACGTCCTGTACCTGCTCAACCTCTGGTACGGCTACCGCGACCTGCTGCCGGAGGCGACGCGCGACGCGATCGAGCGCCGCCTCCTCGCGTTCAAGTACTGGTACACGGAGCCGACCCCCGAGGGTGTCGTCGACGACAAGTGGTACTGGTCGGAGAACCACCGCATCATCTTCCACGTCGACGAGTACCTCGCGGGCCACGCGTTCCCCGGCGAGACGTTCACCAACGACGGCCGCACCGGGGCCGAGCACGCCGAGCACGCGGAACGGCTGATCCGCGAATGGCTCGAGGAAAAGGTGCGGTTCGGCTTCAGCGAGTGGCACTCGGACGTCTACTACCAGAAGGACGTCACCCCGCTGCTCACGCTCGTCGAGTTCGCCCCCGACGAGGACCTCGCGAACCGCGCCGCGATGGTGCTCGACCTCGTGCTCCTCGACGTCGCGCTGCACCTCCACCGCGGCAACTTCGGCGCGACGCACGGCCGCTCGTACATGAAGGACAAGAGCACGGCGCTCGACCAGGACACCTTCGGCCTCGCGAAGCTGGCGTTCGACGACACCGACGAGCCGTACCAGTCGCGCACCGACCCCGGCGCGGTGCTCCTCGCGCGCGCCCGCCGGTACCGGGTCCCACCCGTGATCGCCGCGATCGCCCGCTCCGACGAGCCGATGAAGGACTGCGAGCACATGAACGTGCCCCTCGACCCGCAGGCGCCCGTCACCGACGACCCGGTCCCGCCCTACGGCATCGCGTTCGACGACCCCGCCAACGTGCCGTTCTGGTGGGAGCGGGGCGCGCACATCGCGTGGCAGCTCGTACCGCTCACGATCGAGACCCTCGACCGCCACGGGCTGTGGGAGAGCAAGTTCTTCAGCCCGTTCCGGCCGTTGCGCGACGCCGTGGGGGGCGACCCGGACGTCGCGCGGGCGTTCGCGCAGTCGCTCGCACCGGTCCTCAACCTCGGCCTGCTCTCGGAGGTGTTCACCTGCACGTACCGCGACCGCCACGTGATGCTGAGCACGGCACAGGACCACCGGCCGGGCATGTTCGGCGAGCAGTACCACGCGTGGCAGGCGACGCTCGACGAGCACGCCGATCGTGTTCACCACGCACCCGAGGAACGAGCCGCAGGAGGGCACCGAGTGGCCCGACGACGACGGCTACTGGACCGGCACCGGGTCGATGCCGCGCTCGGCGCAGCACGGCACCGCGGCGATCCACGTCTATGCACCCGGGTTCGAGCCGCCCGGACCGCCGCTCGACCGGTTCTCGTACCTCGGCTACACGCACGCCTACTTCCCGCAGGAGCACTTCGACGAGGTGGTGACCGACGGGCACTGGACGTTCGGCCGCCGGGGCGACGGGTACGTCGGGCTGTGGTCGATGCGGCCGGTGCGCTGGCGCGAGCACGACCCGGCGAAGGTGTTCACGCGACGGGATGACCCGGCCCTTCGACCTCGTCGCCGACGGCGGCCCCGACAACGTGTGGGTGGTGCAGGTCGGCGGCGAGCCGGCGTTCGGGTCGTTCGGCGAGTTCCGCCGCCGGCTCGCCTCGGCCCGTGTCCGCGCCTCGGTCGAGGCGGTCGAGTTCGACTCCCCGGTCGAGGGGATCATGACGTTCGGCCGGTCGGCCCCGTTCACCGTCGAGGGCGTCGAGATCGACCTGCACCCGCCGGCGCGCATGCGCAACCCGTTCGTCGAGGTGCCGTTCGGGGGCCGCCGCTACGAGATCGCCGCCGGCGGCGAGACCCTCACGCTCGACTTCGAGGCGTGGGGCGCGCACCGTCGGCTGAGGTCGCGGGCACCGTCCGCGGTGCACCGCGGCGCCGTACACCTGCGGTGAGTGATCCACGACCGCTGATCCTCGTCGCCGGGGCGACGGGCTACATCGGCAGGCGACTCGTGAACGAGCTCGTCGCGCATGGCGAGCGCGTCCGGTGCCTCGCGCGATCGCCCGAGAAGCTCGCGTCCGAACCCTGGCGCTCGCAGGTCGAGGTCGTGCCGGGGGACGTGCTCGATGCCGCCTCGCTCACGGGCGCGCTCTCGGGCGTCGACGTCGCGTACTACCTGGTCCACTCGATGTCCGGTACGGGCGACTGGGAGCGGCGCGACCGCGCGGCCGCCGAGCTCGTGCGCGACGCGGCCGCGGGCGCCGGCACTGGGCGCATCGTCTACCTGGGAGGGCTCGGGTCCGACACCGAGGCGCTGTCGCCCCATCTGCGGAGCCGTCACGAGGTCGGCAGGATCCTCGCCGGCGGGCCCGTCCCGGTGACCGAGCTGCGGGCCGCGACGATCATCGGCTCGGGCAGCGCGAGCTTCGAGATGCTGCGGAACCTCGTCGAGGTCCTCCCCGTGATGGTGACCCCGAAGTGGGTCGACACGCGCTGTCAACCGATCGCGATCCGCGACGTGCTCACCTACCTCGTCGCGGTCCTCGACGAGCCCGCGACCGCGGGACGCATCCTCGAGATCGGCGGCACCGACGTCCTCACGTACCGGGAGATGATGCAGGTCTTCGCCGAGGAGGCCGGGTTGCGCCGACGCCTCGTCGTGCCCGTCCCCTTCCTGACCCCGCGTCTGAGCTCGTTGTGGATCGGCCTGGTCACGCCGCTGCCGGTGCCCCTCGCGCGGACGCTCGTCGACAGCCTGGTCAACGAGGTGATCGTCCACGACCACACGGTCGAGGACCTCGTGCCCCACGAGCCGTTGGCGTACCGCAGAGCGGTGCAGCTCGCGCTGCGCCGCGTGGAGGACCTCGCGATCGCGACCCGCTGGACCGACGCCGACTGGACGCCCGCCGACCCCATGCCCACGGACGCGGCCTGGGCGGGAGGGACGGTGCTCGAGGACGAGCAGGTGGTGACGGTCGCGGCTCCACCGGCCGAGGTGTTCCGGGTCGTGAGCGGCCTGGGTGGCGAGCGCGGCTGGCTGGTCGCGGATCCGCTGTGGCGGCTGCGGGGGCTCGCCGACCGGCTCGTCGGCGGCGTCGGCATGCGGCGGGGCCGCCGGCACCCCGACGACCTGCGGGTCGGCGACGCCCTCGACTTCTGGCGCGTCGAGACCCTCGTTCCCGACCGGCTCCTGCGCCTGCGCGCGGAGATGAAGCTGCCCGGCGAGGCGTGGCTCGAGTGGCGGGTCGAGCACGACCCGCCCGGGGAGCGGACCCGGCTGTACCAGAGGGCGCGATTCCATCCGCGCGGCCTCCTCGGGCGCGCCTACTGGTACGCGCTGGCGCCGTTCCACCGGATGATCTTCCGACCCATGGCCCGGCGCATCGGCCGGCTCGCCGAGGAGCGTGCGGACCCCCGGCGATCCGGACCGCGATCGGGCGCGCCGGGGACGACCCGCCGGCGCCGGACGCGCGCCGGCGGTGCGGGCGACCCCGGGAAGGGTCGGGTCGCCCGCACCGCCGGTGTGGGGCGCTCGGGGTGACGACCCGGGTCAGTCCGCCTCCGCCGGCGCGCCGGGCCGCTCGGGCAGGCCCTCCTGCACGAACCGCTCGATGCGCTCGCGGGCCTCGGCGACCATCGCGTCGACCACCGTGTCCACGGCGACGCCGTGCTCCTGCGCGACCTCGGCGATCGTCCGGCCTTCGCGCAGGGCGGCGACGAGCTCGCTCGGCTCGATCCCGATCGCCTCCGCCGCGGCCTGGAGGCCCTGGCCGGCGAAGTGGCGGAACCGGCCGCGCTCGCGCGGGCCCTCCTCGACGAAGCGCGTCACGTGCTCGCGCACCTCGTCCTCGGGCCGGCCGGTCGCCTCGACGACGTCGGCGACGATCGCGTCGATCACCGTGTTCACGTCGACGCCCTGCTCCTGGGCCACCTCGGCGACGGTCCGGCCGCCGCGCAGCGCCTCGGCGAGGTCGGCGGGCTCCATCCCGAGCGCCTCGGCCGCCGACTCGAGCAACGCGCCGCGGCGGCCGGGGTGCCCCTCGGGGGCGGTCTCGGCGACGGTCGTGTCGGTCGTGGCGGTCGAGTCCTCCTGTGCCCCGGACACCGCGGGCACCCCCACGAGCGCTCCGGCGACGCCGCCGGCGGCGACGCTCGCGGCGAGCGCCACGGGGGCGATGAAACGGCGAGGCATCCCTGCTCCTTTCGTCTCCGCCCGGACGCTGCCGCCCGGGACGTTCCTGCTGTCCGCCGGCGGGGTCGCCGACGCCACCGAGGATCGGGACCCGGCCTGGGAGGACCCTGGGACCGGTGTTGTCCGTTCGTCAGGGTTCCGTGAAGCGGCCTCAGCCCGTACCCAGGCCGCGCTCAGGAACCCGCGCGACCATGCGGGGATGGCGGCCAACGCTCGCATCCTGGTGGTCGACGACGAGCCGAACATCACCGACCTCGTCGCGACCGCCCTGCGGTACGAGGGCTTCGACGTCGCGACCGCCGGCACCGGGATGGACGCGCTCCGGGAGGCCGAGCGCTTCCGGCCCGACCTGATCGTGCTCGACGTCATGCTCCCCGACCGCGACGGCTTCGACGTCGTCGCCCGGCTGCGGGCCGACCGGGTGGAGCTGCCGGTCGTGTTCCTCACCGCCCGCGACGCGACCGAGGACAAGGTGAAGGGCCTCACGGTCGGGGGCGACGACTACGTGACGAAGCCGTTCAGCCTCGAGGAGCTGGTCGCGCGGATCCGGGCGGTGCTGCGGCGCACCGTCGGCGACGCCACCGACGCGAAGCTCACCTTCGCCGACCTGGAGCTCGACGACGACAGCCACGAGGTCTGGCGGGGGACGACGCGGGTCGACCTCACCCCGACCGAGTACAAGCTGCTGCGCTACCTCCTGCTCAACGCCCGCCGCGTCGTGTCGAAGTCGCAGATCCTCGACCACGTCTGGGAGTACGACTTCGACGGCGACGCGAACATCGTCGAGACCTACATCAGCTACCTGCGCAAGAAGCTCGACCCCCTCGGCCCGCCGCTCATCCACACGGTCCGCGGCGTCGGCTACACGCTCCGCCGGCCGGACGGCCCCTGAACGTGACGCTGCGGGCCCGGCTCACGCTCGCGCTGGTCGCGCTCGCCGCGGCGGGGCTCGCGATCGCCGGCGTCGCGACGTACCGCGCGCTCGCCGGGTTCCTGATCGACCAGGTCGACGACCAGCTCCGCTCCGAGGTCGCGCAGATCGTGCGGCGGGTCGACACCGGGCCCGGCGACGCGCGGTTCATGCCGCTGCGGTACGGCGCGTACACCGAGCTGCGTGACGCGAGCGACGACAGCCGGGTCCGCACCTACTTCGACGACGCGCCGACGGTCCCCGACCTCCCCGACGAGATCCCCGGCACGTACTTCACGGTACGGGGGGAGGACGGCTCCTCGCGCTTCCGTGTCATCGCGCAGCCGCTGGGCGGCGGGCGGACGAGGCTGCTGGCCGTCCCGCTCGACGACGTCGACGACACGCTGCGGCGCCTCCTCGTCGTCGAGGTGATCGTCGCGGCCACGGTGCTCGGCGTGCTCAGCGTCGTCGCGTGGTGGGCGGTCAAGGTCGGGCTGCGGCCGCTCGAACACATGGAGGAGACGGCCGGGGCGATCGCGGCGGGCGACCTCTCGCGGCGTGTCGACGACGTCGACGACCGCACCGAGGCAGGGCGCCTCGGTCTCGCGTTCAACACGATGCTCACGCGCATCGAGGACGCCTTCGCACAGCGCGAGGCCTCGGAGGCCCGGCTGCGGCGGTTCGTCGCGGACGCGTCGCACGAGCTGCGCACGCCGTTGACGTCGATCCGCGGGTACGCGGAGCTGTTCCGCCGCGGCGCCGACGCGAACCCCGACGACCTCGAGAAGGCGATGCGCCGGATCGAGGAGGAGGCGCGCCGGATGGGCGTGCTGGTCGACGACCTGCTGCTGCTCGCCCGCCTCGACCAGGGCCGGCCGCTCGAACGCGCCCCGGTCGACCTCGTGGCGCTCGCACGCGACGCGGTCGCCGACGCCCGCGCCGCGCACCCCGGGCGCGACGTCGCGCTCGGCGAGGTGCCCCCCAGCGCGGTCGTCACGGGCGACGAGGCGCGGCTGCGGCAGGTGCTCGCCAACCTGCTGACCAACGCGTGCACCCACACCCCCGAGGGCACCGCGGTCCGGGTGACGGTCGAGGCCGGTCCCGGGGAGGTGGTCGTCGCGGTCACCGACGACGGGCCGGGCCTGCGCGCCGAGGAGGCCGCCCACGTGTTCGAGCGGTTCTGGCGGGCCGACACCTCCCGGGCACGGGCGAGCGGGGGGACCGGGCTCGGCCTGTCGATCGTCGCCGCGATCGCACGGGCCCACGGGGGGACGGCCGAGGTCGACAGCGCGCCGGGTGCGGGCGCGACGTTCCGGGTCCGGCTGCCTACCGTGCCTCCGGGCCCGGCGTGACCTCGACGACGAGCTTCCCGAGGTGGTCGCCGGTGAAGCACCGCACGAGCGCCTCGGGCGCGCGCCCGAGCCCGGTGATCACGTGCTCACGGTGGCGGATCCGTCCCTCGGCGACCCACCGGGCGAGCTGCGCGGCGGCCTCGCCGTAGCGGTCCCAGTGGTCGAGCGTGTTGAAGCCCTCCATGCGCGCGCGCTTGCCCATCAGGTGGCGCACGTTGTGCAGCGGCGGGGGCGGACCCTCGAGGTTGTACGTCGAGATGTCGCCGCACAGCACGACGCGGGCGCGCAGGGCGAGCCGCCGGAGCACGACGTCGAGGAGCTCGCCGCCCACGTTGTCGAAGTACACGTCGACACCCTGCGGCGCCAGCTCCTTCAACCGGGCGGCGACGTCCTCGCGCTTGTAGTCGATGCACGCGTCGAAGCCGAGGTCGTCGACGACCCAGGCGCACTTCTCGGGGGTCCCGGCGATGCCGATCACGCGGGCGCCCCGCAGCTTCGCGATCTGGCCGGCGATCGAGCCGACCCCGCTCGCGGCCGCCGAAACGACGAACGTCTCACCGGGCCCGGGCTTCGCGACCTCGTTCACGCCGAGGTAGGCGGTCACCCCGATGTGCCCGAGGACGTTGAGCACGTCGAGCATCCGCGTCCCCTCCGGCAGCACCGTGACCGGCGGGAACTCGTTCGGGGCGAGCACCCGGTGGGTCTGCCAGCCGGTGAGCGCCATCACGGCGCGACCCAGCGGGTACTCGTCGGGGTTGTTGGTCTCGACGATCACGCCGACGCCGTTGGAACGGACCACCTCCCCGATCGCGACGCCGGCCATGTAGTTGCCGCGCTCGTCGAGCCAGCCGCGGATGGTCGGGTCGATCCCCAGGTAGCGGACCTCGAGGAGGGCCTCGCCCGGCCCCAGCGGCGGCACGTCCGTCTCGACCTCCTCGAAGCAGCCGACGTCGACGAGCCCCTTCGGGCGGCGCGCGAGGACGACCTGCCGGTTGCGCCGCGGTGATCCGTCACCCTGGAGTGCTCCCACGCCGGGAGTCTCGCGCGCGCTTGCGCCCGGCGCGGGTGGTCCGGCCCGGTGCCGGGACCGTCACCGCGGCGCGTTCCGCCGCGCACCCGGGCCGGGCGTGGCAGCGCGCGAGGTGGTCGTTCACGAGGCCGCAGGCCTGCATGGCGGCGTGGACCGTCGTCGGCCCGACGAACCGGAAGCCGCGCCGGCGCAGCTCCCGTGACAGGGCCTCCGACTCGGGGGTCGTCGACGCCAGGTCGGCGAGCCGCCTCGGCGCGCCCCGGCGGCGGGCCGGCGCGAACGACCAGACGAGCGCGGCGAAGGAGCCGAGCTCGTCCCGGACGCGCAGCACGGCACGCGCGTTCTCGATCGTCGCCTCGATCTTGCCGCGATGGCGCACGATGCCGGGGTCGGCGAGGAGCCTCCGCACGTCGCGCTCGCCGAGGCGCGCGACCCGTTCGGGGTCGAAACCGAGGAACGCGCGCCGGAAGTGCGCACGCTTGCGCAGGATGGTGAGCCACGACAGCCCCGACTGGAAGCCCTCCAGGCAGACGCGCTCGTACAGGCCGCGGTCGTCGACGACGGGCCGACCTCACTCGCGGTCGTGGTAGTCGGCGTAGTCGTCGGCCGAGGTCGCCCACGCGCAGCGCAGGAGGCCGTCCCCACCCCGAACGACGCCGTCCACCGCGCCGACGCTACCGTCCGGGTGATGGTGCTCGAACGGTTCCGTCTGGACGGGAAGGTCGCGCTCGTCACCGGTGCGGGCCGGGGGATCGGCGCCGCGACGGCGCTCGCCCTGGCCGAGGCGGGCGCCGACGTCGCGTGCGCGGCCCGCACCGCCGCCGACATCGAGCGGACCGCGTCGGCCGTGCGCGAGCGGGGGCGGCGCGCCGTGGCGGTCCCGACCGACGTGACCGTCACCACCGACCTCGAACGGCTGGTCGCGGCGACGGTCTCCGAGCTGGGGCGGCTCGACGTGCTGGTCAACAACGCGGGCGGGTGGCTCCCGCGGCCGCTGCTCGAGACGAGCGAGCGCGCCTTCGAGGCGGCGTTGCGGTTCAACGTGACGTCGGCGTTCCTGCTGACGAAGCTGGCGGTGCCGCACCTCGCGGCGCACGGCGAGGGCAGTGTCGTCAACATCTCCTCGCGCGCCGCGAGCATGGTGCAGCCGGCGTTCGTCGCGTACGCGACGGCGAAGGCCGCGCTGTCGATGATGACGCGCGCCATGGCGCCGGAGCTCGCCCCGAAGGTGCGGGTGAACGCGATCGAGGTGGGCGGCGTCGAGACCGACGCCCTCGCGCAGGTGCTGCGCGACGGGGAGACACGACGCCGCCTCGAGGAGAACACGCCGATGCGCCGCGTCGGTCACCCCGACGACGTCGCGGCCGCGGTGTGCTACCTCGCCTCGCCGGCGTCGGGCTGGGTGACCGGGAAGGTGTTCGAGGTCGACGGCGGCGTGGAGGCGCCGGCCTTCACCGTGCCGTACCCACCTCTGTGACCCCGAGGTGGCGCGCGGCGCGGCCCGCGAGCAGGGGCAGGTCGAGGTACGTCTTGATGCCCGGCTCGGCCCGCACGACGTAGGGGATCGCGTTGACGCAGTGCATCGCCGGCGCGGTGAGCCCGATCTCGGGGTTCTCGCCGACGACGGGCGGGTGCAGGCCGTGGAAGGTGACCGAGAGCGGCGGGTCGGCGTCGAACTCGACCTCGAAGCGCTGTTCGCCCAGCCGCCAGGCGGGGTCGAGCGCGGACTCGCCCATCAGCCAGTTGACGCGCACGGTCACGACCGGCTCCCCGCGCACCGTGCCCTGCCACGTGAACCGCTGCGCCGCGACCGTACCGGGCTCGATGGTGCCGACCGGCGACTCGATCGGCCGCGTCGCGACCGCCATCTCGTGCAGCGAACGCTTGTCGGGATCGAGCGCGAAGCCGAGGCCGGCCGCGACCATGTCGATCGACTGCATGAATCCGTGCCCGAGCACCTCGAGCATCGGGCTTTGGGCGGCGACCTCCGGCGGCTTGCCGAACAGCATCACCTCGCGCACCACGAACTCGGTCGGGTAGTTGCGGATGTCGGAGAACTCCTCGGCGCGCACGTGGCGCACGTCGCGACACAGCGCGGAGCACATCAGCGGGAACCGCTCGGTGATCCCGCCCGGGTTGATGCCGGTGCCGTGCAGCGTGACGCCGCCGCGCAGGCACGCGGCCTGCAGGGCGGCGACGCCGGCGCTCTCGCCCGGGTAGATCCACCCGACCGGCGTCACGACGTTCTTGCCCGACTCCAGCAGGCGGATCACGTCGCGCGTGCTCGCGAGGACCGGCGCGTAGACGACCGCGTCGGCGTCGAGTGCGCAGATCTCGTCGATGCTCCCCGTCGCGCGCACCCCGATCGGCCCGACGCCCGCGAGCTCACCGACGTCGCGGCCCACCTTGTCGGGGTGGTGCACCCACGCGCCCACCAGCTCCAGCTCGGGATGGGCGAGCACGCCCCGGATCGCCTCCCGACCGACCAGTCCCGTCGCCCACTGCACCACCCGGTACGTCATGGGGGGATTCTGGCCCGGCCCCCGCCGCGCGGGCCGCCCGACGGACCGGCCGCGCCCGCGCGGGCCCCCGACCAGGAGGTCCGCGCGCCCGGCACCCGGGACGCCGCGTCCGGGCCGGACCGCCGCCCGAATGTCCGGTTCGTCGGCTACGCGCGCTGTGCTGAAACGAGATGTATGCCCCCCGTCGACTCGGGGGGTCACGCTCGGATGAGATGCGCTCATGTCGATCCGTCCCCGGCGCATCCCGCTGCTCGCCGCAGCCGTGCTCGTCGGCCTCGGCGCGCTCGAGGTGCCGCCCGCCGCGGCCGGCGCCGCGGCGCGCCCCGCGCAGGTCGACCCCCCGCCGGACGACACCACCACACCGAGCACGGACCCGCCGCCCGACACCACCACGCCCAGCACGGAACCGCCGCCGCCCGACACCACCACACCGAGCACGGACCCGCCGCCCGACACCACCACACCGAGCACGGACCCGCCGCCCGACACGACCACCACACCCACCACGGAACCGCCGACGACGACGAACCCGCCCACGACGAGCCCGCCGACCACGCAACGGCCGACCGCGACGACGCGCCCGCGCACCACGACGCCCACGACGGGCGGCACCGGGTGGTTCCCGGTGATCGCCCCGCCGTCGGCACCGGCGGCGACCACGACGACCGTCGGGTCCACCGTCGCGGACTGGTTCCGCGGCCTCGCCCGCGAGGCCGCGAAGCGCGAGCGGTTCCTGCGCGCCGCCGCGGCGGCCGGCGCCGTGACGTCGACCGTCCCGCCCGCACCCACCACCACCGCCACCCGGCCCCCGACGACGCGCGCGGTGACGACCACGACGGAGCGGGACGAGGTCCAGCTCGCGCAGCCGATCAGCTCGCGCCCGACGACCGACGGCGGTGCCGAGGTGCTCCTCGGCCGCGGGATCATGTCGCTGACCGCGGTCCTCGCGATCGGTGCGATGGTCGCGAACGCCCGCAAGCGGCGCCGCACCGCCTGACCCGCGCCGGGCGGCGCCGCCCCGGCCTCGGGCCCCGCCGGCGGTCAGGCGACGTCGGGTTCGGCGTGGTGCGCCACCCACGAGCGGTACAGCGCCGCGTAGTGCCCCTCGCGGGCGACCAGCTCGGCGTGCGTTCCGAGCTCCGCGATCCGGCCGTCGTACACGACCGCGATCCGGTCGGCCCGTGCGGCGGTCGAGAGCCGGTGGGCGACGACGACGACCGTGCGGCCGCGGACGAGCCGTTCGAGCGCCTGCTCGACCTGGTGCTCCGTGCCCGGGTCGAGGTTGGAGGTCGCCTCGTCGAGGACGAGCACCGAGGGGTCGGCGAGCGCGGCGCGCGCGAGGGACACGAGCTGTCGCTCCCCGGCCGACAGCCGCGAGCCGCGCTCGCGCACCTGCGTGTCGAGCCCGTCGGGGAACGCCTCGAACCGCTCGAGCAGCCCCAGCGCGGCGAGCGCGGCCTCCACGTCGGCGTCGCCGGCCCCGGCGCGCCCGACCCGCACGTTGTCGCGCAGCGTCCCGGCGAAGAGGAACCCCTCCTGCGGCACGACGACGATCCGTTCCCGCAACGACCCGATCGTCGCGTCGCGCAGGTCCACGCCGTCGACCCGCACCGCGCCGGCCGCCGGGTCGTAGAAGCGGGCGATCAGCTTGGCGAGCGTCGACTTCCCGGCGCCGGTCGGACCGACGAGCGCGATCCGCTCCCCCGCCGCGATGGTCAACGACACGTCGTGCAGCACCGGCTCGTCGCCGTACGCGAACGTGACGTGGTCGACCACGACCTCGCCGCGTGCCGGCAGGTCGACGGCACCGGGACGCTCCCGGACGGTCGGGCGCGTGTCGAGCACCCCGAAGATCTTGTTGAGCGACGCCCCGGCGGCCTGGACGACGTTGTAGAGCTGGCTGAGCTGCTGCACCGGCTCGAACAGGTTGTTGAGGTAGAGCACGAACGCGGCCACCGTGCCGACCGTGACGATGCCCTCGGCCGACAGCCAGCCGCCGTAGCCGATGATCACGGCCGTCCCCGCGACACCCGCGAACTCGACCATCGGGAAGTACCGGGCCGAGACCCGCACCGTCTCGAGGTGCGCCTCGTACTGCGCCTCGTTCGTGCGGTTGAACCGGCGGGTGAACGAACCCTCGCGGCCGAAGGCCTGCACCACCCGCACGCCCTCGAGGCTCTCCTGCAGGGTGCTCAGGTTGGTCGCGATGCGGTCGCGCACCTCCAGGTAGGCCCGGTTGGACACCCGGCGGAACCAGCGGCTCGCGAAATAGACCGGCGGGACGATGACGAGCACACCCAGCGCGAGCTGCCACGACATCGCCACGATCACGACCGTCGCGCCGCCGAAGAGCAGCACGTTCTGCACGAGCAGCACGAGTCCCTGCGAGATCAGCTCCTGCAGGGAGTCGATGTCGGAGGTCATGCGGGAGACGACCCGCCCGGTCTTCTCCCGCTCGTAGTAGTCGAGCGACAACGACATCAGGTGCCGGAAGAGGCGGTTGCGCAGCGACCGGAGGAAGCCCTCGCCGATGCGGGCGACGATCAGGATCGCCGCGCGGCCCAGCGCGAGGCCGAGGAAGGCGGTCACGAGGTAGACGCCGGCGGCCAGGTTGAGCGCACCGGCGTCGTTCTCGCGCAGGCCCTCGTCGATCCCGTACCGCACCAGCGACGGGCCGGCGAGCAGCGTGCCGACCTGCAGGACGAGCACGACCACCGCCAGCGCGATCGCCCGCCACTGCGGGCGCAACAGGACGGCGAGGCGGCGGAGCACCCGCTGCGCGTCGGCGCGCGTCAGGGTCTCATCGGGCACGCTCTCGAACCAGCCGCCCGACCTCACGCGTCCGGTCCCCCGGCCGCGCGCCGCGCCTCGGCGTCGGCGAAGGGTTCGGCGCCGGTCCCGGTGCCGGTCTCGGCACGCGCGAGGACCTCCCGGTAGCGCTCGTTCGTGGCGAGCAGGTCGTCGTGCGTCCCCTCGGCGACCACGCGGCCCTCGTCGAGGAGCACGACCCGGTCCGCGAGGGCGATCGTGGCCGGGCGGTGGGCGATGATGATCGTGGTCCGGCTCCGCATGACCTCGCGCAGGGCGCTGCGGATCTCGTGCTCCTTCGTCGGGTCGACCGACGAGGTCGCGTCGTCGAGGATCAGGATCCGCGGGTCCGCCAGCACCGCGCGCGCGATCGCGATGCGCTGCCGCTGCCCGCCCGACAGCGAGTACCCGTGCTCGCCGACGACCGTGTCGTACCCGTCGGGCAGCTCCGCGACGAACTCGTGGGCGCCCGCGAGTCGCGCGGCGTCGACGACGCGGTCGAACGGGGCGTCGGGATCGGCGAACGCGATGTTGTTGCGGACGGTGTCCGAGAACAGGAACGTGTCCTCGAACACGATGCCGACGGCACGCCGGACGTCGAGCAGCCGGACGTCCCGCACGTCGGCCCCGTCGATCCGCACCGCACCGGCGTCGACGTCGTAGAAGCGCGGGATCAGCCGCGCGACCGTCGACTTCCCGGAGGCGGTCGCGCCGACGATCGCCACGGCCTCGCCGCCGCGCACCACGAGGTCGAGCCCGTCGAGCACCGGGCGGTCCGCGCCGTACCCGAACGTCACGTGCTCGAAGCGCACCTCGCCGGGACCGTCGGGGAGCCGCCGGGCGTGCGGACGGTCGGTGATCTCGGGGTCGGTCGCGAGCACCTCGTGCACCCGGCCCGCCGAGGCCGCGGCCCGCGAGAGCTGGCCGAGCAGCATCCCGAGCATCCGCAGCGGCCAGATGAGCATCAGGACGTAGAAGTTGGCCGCGACGATGTCGCCCGTGGTCAGGCTCCCGTCCAGCACCTGGTGGCCGCCGTACCAGAGGATGCCCACGAGCGCGAGCGTCGGGAGCAGGTCGATCAGCGGCAGGAACCCCGCGCGCAGACGCGCCTGGCGCATCGAGAGCTCGTAGACGTCGTCGGCCTCCTCGGCGAGGTTCCGCTCCTGCAGGTGCTCGGCCCCGAAGCCCTTCACGACCCGGATCCCCGACACGCTCTCCTCCACGACGCCCGAGAGCTGGGCGAGCTCCTCCTGCAGCGCGAGGCCGACGGGGTGCATGCGGCGCGTGAAGCGGGTCGCGGCGATGTTGAGGAACGGGAGCGCGGCGAGCGCGAAGAACGCGAGACCCGGGCTGCGGGCGACGAGCACCGCCACCACGGCGAGCATCGTGAGCGTGCTCGCGATCGTCAACGGGATCAGCAGCACGACCATGTGGATCTGCTGGATGTCGGTGTTCGCACGCGCCATGAGCTGGCCGGTCTGCGCGCGGTCGTGGAACGAGAAGTGCAGGTGCTGGAGGTGCGCGACCAGCCGCATCCGCAGGTCGGTCTCGACCCGCAGGGCGAGCCGGAACGCCGCGTACCGCCTGATGCCCGTGCTCGCCGCCTGTACGAGCCCGACCACGACGATGACCGCGGTCCAGCGGAGCGCGGCCTCGTAGTCGCCGGTCTCGATCCCCTCGTCGATCGCGAGCCCGGTGAGCGCCGGGATCGCGACGCGCGCCGCCGTCCACGCGAGCCCGGCGACGATCCCGAGGACGACCCAGCCGCGGTGGGGGACGACCGCGGCGCGCATGAGGCGCCAGCCCGCTCGTCGCGCTTCGCGTTCCTGGTCCACCGGTCCCCCGAGACGTCGCCGGGCGAGGCTACCAGCGCCCTGCGCTCGGGCCTCCGGGGATCGCGCCGGCCGCGGCGCGGGCCCACGCGTGCGGCGCGCGGGCGGAGGCCGCACGGGCGCGCCGGGGCGGGTCAGCGCCCGAACAGCTCGTCGATCATCTCCGCGAGCGCCGGGTCGTCGACCGCACCGGCGTGGACGGCGACGCGCACGCCCGCGAGCCGCGCCGCGAGCGCGCCGAGCCGCGCCACGTCCTCGCCGACGAGCACGACGTGGGCCCCGGCCCCGGCCGCCGCGAGCGCGGCCGCCGCTCCCTCGTCGCGGTCGGCCCCGGCGACGATCACGACCCGTCCCGCCAGCGGTGGCGCCACGACGCGATCGTACGGACGCGGAACCGCTGCGGGTCAGGAACCGCGCCGGGAACCCTCTCGCCGGCGGTCCCGCGCGAGCGCGTGCCGCTGCTCCGCCTCGCGCAGCACCTCCACGATCTCGTCCCCGACGAGCTCGTCACGGGCGAGCAGCTCGTCCCGCAGCGCCGCGACGAGGTGGCGGTGCTCGTCGAGGAGGGCCCGCACGTCCTCCTTCGACTGCTCGAGGATCGACTCGACGGCGCGCCGCGACTCCTCGTTGGCGAGCACCTTGCCGACGATGCCCTGGGCGATCGGGCCGGGCTCGACGGCCTCGAACGACACGAGCGAGCCGGCCATGCCGAACGACCCGACCATCTGGGCCGCGACGCGGGTCGCGTGGGCGAGGTCGCCCGACGGCCCGGTGCCCGCCTCGCCGAAGAACAGCTCCTCCGCGGTCATGCCGCCCATCGCGATCTTGATGCTGCTCAGCAGCTCCGAGCGCGTCCTCGTCCAGCGCTCCTCCCGGTCGGAGTGGGCGAGCAGGCCGAGCGCGTCGCGCCGCTTGACGATCGACAGCACCTCGAGCTTGCGGTCGTGACCGACGAGGTGGGCGACGACCGCGTGACCGGCCTCGTGGGTCGCGATCGTGCGCTTCTCCTCGTCCGAGTACTCGACGGGCTGCTTGAGGCCGATCTCCTCGGTGAGCTTCGCCTGCTGCACGTCGTTCCAATCCATCGCGTCGCGGCCGTCGCGCAGCGCCCACACGAGCGCCTCGTCGAAGAGGTGTTCGAGCATCACCGGCGAGTACCCGATCGTCATCGCCGCGAGCTGGTCGCGCCGCTCCTCCTTGTCGAGCTCGGGCACGTGCGCCTTCCGGTCGAGGTAGTAGTCGATGATCTCGCGCCGGCCCGACCGGCTCGGCAGGCCGAAGTGGATCGAGCGGTCGAACCGGCCCGGGCGCAGCAGCGCGGGGTCGAGATCCGAGGCGCGGTTGGTCGCACCGATCACCAGGATGTTGCACGGCGCGGGCGGCGGCTTGGCGATCTGCCGGCCCGCGGGCAACCAGCGGTTCACGGCGTCGACGACGGCACCCTTCACCCGCTGGCCGAAGGTCGGCTGGTCGAACGACTGGAGCTGGATCAGCAGCTCGTTGACGACCCCCGAGATCCCTTCGCTCACCCCGCTCGGCTCGACGTCGACCGCGGCGTCGAGCCCCGCCGGGAGCGGCGCGCTGCGGCGCATCCCGCTGCGCGCGCCCGCGATCGCGTCGATCTCCTCGATGAACCCGATCGCGCCGCCCTCCTCCCGGGCGGCCTTGCGGAGCTGCTTGAAGTAGTTGCGGATCTTGCGGCCGGTCTGGCCGTAGTACATCGACTGGAACGCCGTCGAGGAGACGAACAGGTACGGGACGCCGGCCTCCTTCGCGAGCGCCTTCGCCATGTACGTCTTGCCCGTACCCGGCGGACCCTCGAAGAGGATCGCCTTGCGCGGGTTGCCGCCCATCCGCTCCTTGAAGGTCTGGAACCCGAGGAACAGGTTGAGCGTCTTCACGACCTCGTCCTTCACCGGACCGAGACCGACCACGTCGTCGAAGGTCACGTCGATCTCGCTCGGCGAGTAGCGGACGTGCGGCGAGCGGCCCGCCACGACGAACGGCAGGACGAGCACGAAGCCGATGAGCACGATCGCGACGAGCGGCGCGAGGACCACGAGGTCGTCGCGGTCGATCCGCGGCAGGCCGGGCTGGAACGGGTCGCCGCTCAGGATGCGCCAGTAGAGCCACGCCGCGAGCGGGACGAGCACGGCGAGGGCGCGCCACAGGCGGCGGCGGCGCACGCGCTCGCGCGTGCGCGCGACGTCGATCCGCTCACCGCGGACGACCTCGTGACCGCCGAGCGACTCGAGGTCGAGCGCGACGGCGCGCTCGGCGCGGCGCCCGAGCAGGCGGGCCCGGGGCGCCGGGTCGGTCCCGGGCCGCGCGCCGGCCTCCGGGACGCCGCCGAGGTGGAGGAGTGCGCCGACGGCGGCCAGCGCCAGCGCGGCGAGGACGAGGACCCCGTACACCACCGCCATCGCCGGCTCCTCTCGCCCTCGGTCCCGGTGGCCGGCCGGCTGCTGCGCCGGCGCGCCGCCCCCCGGGTCGCCTCCGCCATTGCCACGGAGCGTAGTCAAGTTGTCACGTCAGCGGAAGGGCCGGGCGGCCCCCGCCCGCCGTCCGTGCCGCCCGTGGCCGCCGGTAGGTTGGCCCGGTGGACCCGGGGCGGGCCGATCGGCCGGTGGACGAGCGCGTGGTCCGGGTCGCGCAGGGCGTCGTGGCGGTCGTCCTCCTCGCGGCGTTCGTCTTCGCGATGGCCTGGGTGGTCCCGCTCGTCGGGGCCGTCACCGCGGTCGGCGCCGTGCGCGGCCCCGACGCGAACCTGGTGCACCTCCTGGCGGGGCGGATCGCGCGCCGCCGGGCCGCGCCGGCCGGCGCGCTCGTCCCCGCCGAGGGGTCCCACGCGCTCGACCTCGTCGCGGCGGCGGCGCTGGGCGTCGCGTCGGTGTTCCTCCTCGTCGGGCTGGAGCCGCTCGCGTGGGTGTGCACGCTCGCCGAGGCCGCCGTGGCGGCCGTCGCGGCGAGCACCGGCTACAACGCCGCGGCCACGCTGTTGGACCACCTCCAGCGGCGCGGCTGACGCCGCGGCCCGGCGCCCGTCAGGCGTCGAAGCGCCCGTAGCCCCCGCGGTAGAAGAGCAGCGGGCGGCCCTCGGCCCGGTGCCCGAGCTCGACGACCCGGCCGACGACGATCACGTGGTCGCCGGCGTCGTGCTCGGCCTCCGTCCGGCAGTCGACGAACGCGAGCGCGCGGTCGAGCACCGGTGCGCCGGTCGCACCCGGGCGGTGGGCCACCCCGGCGAAGCGGTCGGCGCCCTTCTGCGCGAAGAGCCGGCAGAGCTCCTCGTCCTCCTCGGCGAGGACGTTGGCGCACCACGCCCCCGCGCGCTGGATGCGCGGCCAGGTCGTCGAGGTCTTCGCCGCGCAGAAGAGCACGAGCGGCGGTTCGAGCGACACGGAGGTGAACGAGTTGCACGCCATCCCGACGGGTTCGCCGCCGTCCCGGGCGGTGACGATCACGACGCCGGTCGCGTAGTGGCCGAGCACCGTGCGGAAGGCGGCCGGTTCGGGGGCGCCGACGCGCAGCGCCGTCATCGGGACGGCAACGAGGCGGCCCGCGGCGGCACCGCCGGCTCGAGGACGAGCTCGAGCCCCTCGTACGCGGCGAGCACCTCGGGGCCGCCCGCCCGCCAGGCCCGGTCGGCGGCCTCGGCCGCGATCCGGTCGAGGTCGTCGTCGCAGTGGCCGGGGTCGTGGTGGAACAGCACGAGCCGCCGCGCGCCCGCCTCACGCGCGACGTGCAGGGCGTAGTCGACCGTCGAGTGCCCCCAGTGCCGCTTCGCGCGGTACTCGGCGTCGGTGTGCTGCGCGTCGTGGATCAGCACGTCGACACCGTCGCACAGCTCGAGCACCTCGTGCGGCACGTGGTCGTCGGGGTCGTCGGGGCAGCACCCCGGGCCGTGGTCGGGCACGTACGCGACGGACGACCCGTTCCAGTCGACGCGGAACCCGAGGGTCGGCCCCACGTGGCGCACCCAGCGGGACCGCACCTTGGCGAGGCCGACGGGGAAGTCGTCGTCGCCGGTGTCGTGGAAGGCGACGTGGCCGAGCAGGCCGTCGGGCCGGATCGGGAAGAACGGCGGGCGCATCAGCTCGGCGAAGACGCGCCCGAGCGGGCCCTCGGCCTGCCGGGGGCCGTAGACGTCGAGGGCCGTGCCCGTGTCGTGCAGCGGCGCGAAGAACGGCAGCCCCTGCACGTGGTCCCAGTGGAGGTGCGTCAGCAGGACCGTGCCGTGGTACGGGTGGACGCCGCCGAGGCGCTCACCGTACGCGCGCAGACCGGTGCCGAGGTCGAACACGATCGGGGCCTGCCCGTGCGCGTCGACCGACACGCAGGAGGAGTGACCGCCGTAACGCTCGTACCGGGGGCCTTCGCACGGGGTGGACCCGCGGACACCGTGGAAACCGATCCGAATCCCCCCGGACATGTGCGGGGAGGATAGTTCCCGTTCCCGCGCCGTCAACCTCGCCCGCGCCGCCCGACGCGGGGGCGGACGCGCCCCGATCTCGCTGCTCGCGACCTCACTCCTCGCGACCGGCGGACCCGCGCACCGGTCACGCCGTCCGGCGGCGGGCGAGCGCAGCCGTCCCGGCGCCGAGGCAGCCGAGCGCCACCGCCACCAGCGGCGCGACCGCCCCGCCCGTGCGCGGCAGGCCGGCACCGCCTGCGGCCGCCGAGCCGGTCGTGCCGGGCGTCGCGACGGTCGACGAGGCCGACGCGCCGGCGGTCGTCGGCACGGCCCGCGTCGTGGAGGTCGTGCCGAGCGGCCCGGGACCCGTCGTCGTGGTCGTTGCCCCCGGCAGCGTCGTGGACGAGACGGTCGTCGGCGCGACGGTCGTGCTCGTCGTGCTGGTCGAGGACGTGGGTGCCGCCGTCGTGCTCGTCGCCGGCGCCACCGTGGTCGTCGTCGTCGTGGACGCGACCGTCGTGCTCGTCGTGCTCGTCGAGGTCGTGCTCGTCGAGGTCGTGCTGGTCACCGGCGCCGCCGTGGTCGTCGTCGTGGACGCGACCGTCGTGCTGGTCGAGGTCGTGGGCGCCACCGTCGTGGTCGTCGTCGTCGGGGCCGTCGTGGTCGAGGTGCTCGCCGTCGTGCTCGTCGAGGTGGTCGTGGGCGCCGGGGCGTCGGTGATCGCGATCGACAGCAGCGTCACGGGGGTCCCGTTCGCCTGCCCGTTGGAGGTGAGGGGACAGGTCGCCGTCACCGGGCCGAGCGAGGACTGGACCGTCGACCCGCTCTGCAGCGCGCGCAGCACGACGGGCGTGCCCGCTGCCGCCGGCAGCACGTCGAAACGGACCTCGGGGGTGACGAGCACCCCGTCGATCCCGCCCGTGGCGAGCGGCCCCGGCACGATCGTGCGCAGCCGCGTGCCCCCGGACTCGACGGACCGGGTGGCCGTGATGGGCGAGCCCTTCCAGGTCGGCGTCCCGATCGCCTGCAGCGACGCCGCGTCGATCGTGCCGCCCTGCACCTCGTAGACCGTGAAGAGGTCCGAGTACTGCGCGATCGGCAGCGTGTTGACCGCCTTCAGCGTGGTGCTGCCGCTCGGGAGCGTGATCGTCACGGGCGAGCCGGCCGGGGCGCTGGCAGGGCCCGTCGCGTCGACCGTGATCGTCTGCTGCGCCGGGAGCTGCGTGCCGGTGTTGAGCAGGACCGCGGTGCACTGGGACTGGATGGTGACCGCGCCCGCACCGGCCCCGGTGACGGCGACGACCGTCCCGGCCGCGACCACCGCCACGGCCCCGAGCACGACCGCCCGACGAATCCCCACGGTCCCCACGCCGGCACCCCCCACCACGCCGTCACCGATCGCGTCGCCCCGTCACCACGGGCGCGAACGCGGACGAACGTACCGAAGCGGTCCGAAACGTGTCAACCGCCGTCGGCCGACCCCGGCCCGGCGAGCGCCGCGCGCACCTGCGCCGCCGTCCGCTCGGCCTCGGCGTCGTCGGCGTAGGGGTGGCGCGGCCAGAAGAAGCCGCGCAGGCCGTCGCCGCGCCGGCGGGGGACGACGTGCACGTGGAGGTGCGGGACCGACTGGCTCACGACGTTGTTGACGCTCACCCACGTCCCGTCCGCACCGAGGGCCCGCGGCAGGGCGGCCGCGCACCGTTGCACCGCGCCGAACAGCGGCCCGAGGAGGCCGTCCGGCAGCTCGGGCAGCGTCACGACGTGACGGCGCGGCACGACGAGCAGGTGGCCGGGGAACACCGGCCGCCGGTCGAGGAACGCGACGACGTCGGCGTCGTCGAGCACGACGTGCGCCGGGGCGCGCCCGGCGGCGATCGCGCAGAACGCGCAGCCGTCAGGCGCCACCCGCGCCCACCCGCCGCGTCAGGACGCGACCTCCTGGCCGGTCGCCCGGCGGTAGAGGAACGCGGCGCCGACGTACGCGATCGGCAGGGTGACGAGGAGCCCCACGTAGCACGCGACGAAGCCCAGCATGCCCACGAGGGCCGTGAGGCCGAGCGCGAGCGGGAGCCCGGCGGTCGACCGGGTCGTCTCGAGGCTCCTGGAGAGCGCGTCGCCGAGGCCCATCCGCTGATCGATGAAGTAGTACGGCGCGAGGCCGAAGAAGGCGACCACCACGAGCGCTCCGACACCGCAGAAGAGCGCCCCGACGCCGACCATGAGCCCGAACACGAACGCGAAGGCGAACCACTCGCCCCACCGGTCGGTCGTGAACGCCCGGCCGAGGTCGGGCGCCTCGCCCCGGGTGACCATCAGGCCCGCGTTGAAGATCCCGAGCTGGGCCAGGAACCCGACCAGCAGGCTCAGCACCCAGAAGACGAAGAAGCCGACGAACCCGCGGACCACGAACTGGCCGATCGCCGACAGCACGATCTGCAGGAGGGCGGGCAGCACGATGATCGCGATCAGCGGGCCCGCGTACCGCTTGAACTGCTCCCAGCCGTAGCTCAGCGCGGCGCCCGCATCGGGGGCGGGTGAGCCGGAGGGCGGGACGCCGCTGGACGGCGGCGGGACGTCGGTCACCACAGCTCCTCTCGTCGCTGCTCGTCGCTGCTCGTCGCTGCACGTCCCCACCGCGGCCACGACGCCGTTCGGATGACCGAAGACGCTACCCGCCGCGCCGGCGGCGGGCGCGGACGTCACGCGGGGGTCACGCGGAGGTGTCGTAGGGCCGCTCGCGTGGCCGGGCCGCCTCCCGCTTGGGGACCATGACGCGGCGGCGGAAGTAGCAGACCTCCTCACCCCGTTGGTTGAAGCCCCGCGTCTCGACGGTCACGACGCCGCGGTCGGGCTTGCTCTGCGACGCCTTCTTGTCGAGGACCTTGGTCTGCGCGTAGATCGTGTCGCCGTGGAACGTCGGCATCTTGTGCTGCAGCGACTCGACCTCGAGGTTCGCGATCGCGGCGCCGCTCACGTCGGGGACCGACATCCCGAGCACGAGCGAGTAGACGAGGTTGCCGACGACGACGTTCCTGCCGAACTGCGTCTGGCGTTCGGCGTACCACGCGTCCGTGTGCAGCGGATGGTGGTTCATCGTGATCATGCAGAACAGGTGGTCGTCGTACTCCGTGATGGTCTTTCCGGGCCAGTGCCGGTACACGTCACCGACCTCGAAATCCTCGAAGTAGCGGCCGAAGGGGCGTTCGTGCACGGTCATGGGCCCGAATCTAGGTGCGCCCGCCGGCGGGCGACGAGCCCGGGTGGGGCTCACCCACCGGCACCCGCGAGCTTCGACGCCGGGACGCACTCGACGAGCATGTCGACGACCTCGGGCGGCACCTCGGTACCCGTGGCCCCGCCCGCGAGGCCCTCGGCGAGCAGTTCACGCAGCGTCTCGCTCCGGCGGATCGCGTCGTCGAGGCAGGCGATCTCCGCCTCCGTGAGGTCGACGCCGAGCCCCTGCGCGAACACCGCACCGAACTCGACGCAGTCGAGGATGATGTCGGAGAGCTCCTCGCCGAGCTCGCCGGTCGGTGCGGCGTCACGACCCTCGCGCAACGACCGGGCCAGGAACCCGCGGAACGCGCCGCTCTCCTCGAAGCGCCCGGCGAGGCAGTCGGCGTCCGCGTCGAGCGCCTCCTCGCCGGTGAACTGGAGCGCGAACGACGCCCCGACGTCGACGCACTCGAGGATCGCGTCGACCACCGCGTCGGCCTCCGCCGCCGTCAGGCCGGTCCCCGAGGCGAACGGGTCGGCCAGGCGGTCGATCGTCAACCCGGCGTCCTCCAGGCGGCGCTGCCCGACCTCCGCGACGACCCGCTCGGCCGCGCACCGGGCCTCGGAGGCGTCGGTCGTGAGCGGTTGACCACCCGCGGCCGCCGACGTCATCGCCTCGGCCAGGGCGTCGACGTACTCCTGCTCCGACACCCCGTCACCCCCGCCGCACGCGCCGAGCGCGAACACCAGCACCCCGACGCCCGCGGCGGTCCGGCGCCGACGTGGCACGCTCACGGCCCGCCGACCCTCGCGAGGAGCCCGCGTGCGATCACGAGCCGCTGGATCTCGTTGGTCCCCTCCCCGATGAGCATGAGGGGCGCGTCGCGGTAGTAGCGCTCGACAGGGAGCTCGGTGCTGTAGCCCACGCCGCCGTGCACGCGCATCGACTCGGTCGCGATCTCGAGCGCCGCCTCGCTCGCGAACAGCTTCGCCATGCCGGCCTCCACGTCGGCGCGCTCGCCGGCCTGCTTGCGCTCCGCCGCGTGACGCGTGAGGAGGCGGGCGGCCTCGAGCTTCGTCGCCATGTCGGCGAGCTTCATCTGGACCGCCTGGTGCTCCGCGATGGGCTTGCCGAAGGTCCGGCGCTCGCGCGCGTACGCGAGTGCGGCGTCGAACGCGGCGCGCGCCAGGCCAACGGCCCTCGCCGCGATGTTGATCCGGCCGACCTCGAGCGCGCCGAGGATGTAGGACAGGCCGCGGCCGGGGTCGCCGAGGAGCGCGGACGCCGGGACCCGGTGGTCCTGGTACGACATCTCGACGGTCTCGATGCCCTTGTAGCCGAGCTTGCCGATGTTCTTGCTCACCGTGATGCCGCCGCTGCGCGGGCCCGGCTCCTTCTCGACCATCAGGCACGAGATCCCCTCCGGGGTACGTGCCGCGAGCGCGACGAGCCCCGCCCGCTCGCCGTTGGTGACCCAGAACTTCGTGCCGTTCACGACGTACTCGTCGCCGTCGGGTTCGGCCCGGCAGGCGATGTTGCGCGTGTCGCTCCCGGCATCGGCCTCCGACAGGGAGAGGCAACCCCGCAGCTCGCCGGTCGCGAGGCGCGGCAGCCAACGCGCCTGCTGGTCCTCGTTCCCGTGCTGCACGAGCAGGTGGGCGACGATCGTGTGGGTGTTGACCACCCCCGACAGCGACATCCAGCCGTAGGCGAGCTCCTCGATCACCTCGACGTAGGTGAGCAGGTCGAGCCCGAGGCCGCCGTGGCGCTCGGGGATCGTGATGCCGAACAGCCCGAGCTGCTTCATCTGCTCGACGATCGCCTCGGGGTAGCGGTCGGCGTGCTCCATCTCGGTCGCGACCGGGATCACCTCGCGGGCGACGAACCGGCGCACGGAGTCGACGAGCGCGGCACGGGTCTCGGGATCGGTGGTGGCCATCGGCGCGCAGGCTACCGATGCGGGCGTCCGCCCGGCCCGCCGGGCCGCGGACGGGCACCGGCCCCGGGGCGGCAGCCGCGGCCGCGGGGACCACGCGGGGACCGGGGCCGGCCCGGCCGCCGGTACCGTGGCCGGCGTGATGGACCACCGCACGGTGATGGGCTTCTCGCGCGACGAGACGATCCGCCGCCGGCGGCTCGACCGGGCGGTGATCCGCCGGGTGCTGCGCTACGTGCGCCCCTACCGCATGCTGCTCGCGGCGTTCGTCGCGACCGTGATCGGCGCGGCGGCCGCGACGGCGGTGCCGCCGCTGCTGTTCCGGAGCCTCCTCGACGACGCGGTCCCCGACCGCGACCGCGCCCTCGTCGCCTGGCTCGCGGCCGGCGCGGTCGCCCTCGCGTTCGCGAACGCGATCCTCTCGCTGCTCCAGCGATGGTTCTCGGCGCGCATCGGCGAGGGGCTGATCTTCGACCTGCGCGTCGAGCTGTTCGACCACGTGCAACGCATGCCGATCGCGTTCTTCACCAGGGCGCAGACCGGGGCGCTGCAGACCCGCCTCAACAACGACGTCGTGGGCGCGCAGCAGGCGGTGACCAGCACGCTCGGCACGGTCGTCTCCAACGCGATCAGCCTGGTCGTGACCCTGTCGGTGATGCTCGCGCTCGAGTGGCGGCTCACCGTCCTCACGCTGCTCGTGCTCCCGGCGTTCCTGTGGCCGGCGCGCCGCCTCGGGCCGAGGCTCCAGGCGCTCACCCGGCAGTCCATGCAGCTCAACGCCGAGATGAACACCCTCACCGCGGAGCGCTTCAACGTCGCCGGGGCACTCGTCGCGAAGCTCTTCGGGCGCCCGGCGCGTGAGCGCGAGGAGTTCGCGCGCCGCGCCGGCGCGGTGCGCGACATCGGCGTCCGCACCGCCATGTACAGCCGCGTGCTGTTCGTCGCGCTCGGGCTCGTCGCCGCGGTCGGCACCGCCGTCGTCTACTGGATCGGCGGCAACCTCGCGGTGTCGGGGACGCTGACCACCGGCACCGTCGCCGCGTTCGTCCTCTACGTCGGGCAGATGTACCAGCCGCTCGCGCAGCTCACCAACGCGCGCGTCGAGGTGCTCACCGCGCTCGTGTCGTTCGAACGGGTCTTCGAGGTCCTCGACCTCCCGCCCGCGATCGCCGACCGTCCGGGCGCCACCGAGCTCGTCGCGCCGCGCGGGCACGTCGAGCTCGACCGCGTCTGGTTCCGCCACCCGCCGGGGGACCGGGTGTCGCTGCCGTCGCTCGAGGCGCCGGGCGCGGCGCGCGGACCGGAGCCGGGCGACTGGGTGCTGCGCGACGTCTCGTTCACGGTCGAGCCGGGCCGGACGGTCGCGCTCGTCGGGCCCTCGGGGGCGGGCAAGACCACGATCGCGATGCTCGTCGCGCGGATCCACGAGGTCGTCGAGGGATCGGTGCGGATCGACGGCGTCGACGTGCGCGACCTCACGCTCGAGTCGCTCCACGACGCGGTCGGCGTGGTCGCGCAGGACCCGCACCTGTTCCACGACACGATCCGCGCCAACCTCCGCTACGCGCGCCCCGACGCCACCGACGCCGACCTCGAGGCCGCGCTGCGCCGCGCCCACCTCTGGGACCTCGTCTCGTCGCTGCCGGACGGGCTCGACACCGTCGTCGGCGAGCGCGGGTACCGGATGTCCGGGGGCGAGAAGCAACGTCTCGCGATCGCGCGGCTGCTGCTCAAGGACCCGGCGGTCGTGATCCTCGACGAGGCGACCTCGCACCTCGACACCGAGTCCGAGCTCGCGATCCAGCGCGCCCTCGACGAGGCGCTGCGCGGGCGAACGGCGATCGTGATCGCGCACCGTCTCTCGACGATCGTCGGGGCCGACCGCATCCTCGTCGTCGACGGCGGACGGATCGTCGAGTCGGGGACGCACGCCGAGCTGCTCGCCCGCAACGGGCTGTACGCCGAGCTCTCCCGCAACCAGCTGCGCGAGCGCGCCGAGTCGGCCTGACGCCGGCCCCCGCCGGCACGCCGGGGGCCGGTAACATCGGCCGGACCGTTCCCGCGCCCGCCCCGCCGGCCCCGCGCGGCCCGGCCCCCCACCATGTCCGACGACGCCACCCCGACCTCCCGGAGCACGCGGCTGGCGAACCGTCGGCGGCGGATGCGCCTCCTCGGTGTGCTCGGCGCGGCCGCGGTGGTCGGCGCGGGCGTCACGGTCGCCGCGTTCGCGAACATCGGGGACCCGCCGCGCGCGGGGTCCACGACCGAGGAGACCACCGGCGACGCGCGCGGCGACCTGCCCGAGCTCGACGCCCTCGGCGCCGACGAGGTGCAGACGCGGCCGCTCAGCCACGAGGCGCCGCTGCGCGTGTGGGTCGGCGGCGACTCGCTCGCCGGCGCGCTCGGGCCGGCCCTCGGCGAGCTCGGCGCGCAGACGGGGATCGTCCACACGACGATCGACTACAAGGTGTCGAGCGGCCTGGCCGACCAGGGCATCCGCGACTGGCCCGAGCACGCGGCGGAGGCGGTGCCGGCGGCCGACCCCGAGGTCGTCGTCTTCGTGATCGGCACGAACGACGCGAGCATCGTGAGCTCGCACGACGGCGACGGCGACGGCGTCCCCGACTGGGAGCCCGGCTACCGCGCGCGCGTCGCCGAGATGATGGACGTCCTCGCCGGGCCCGCGGGCGACCGGCTCGTGCTGTGGGTCGGCGCGCCCACGATGCGCGACACGAGCCGCGACCGCGGCGTCGTGGAGGTGAACCGCGTCGCGCGCGAGGAGGCCGGGCACCGGGCGGACGTCGTGGTCTACGTCGACGCGTACCGGCTGTTCGCGGACGACGACGGCGGGTACACCGACCGGATCACCCTCGACGACGGGCGCACCATCCGGGTGCGCATCGGCGACGGCGTCCACTTCACCCCCCAGGGCGCGCAGTACCTCGCGAACACCGTGTTCGCGCTGCTCGACGAGCGCTACGACATCGCCGCGCAGGCCGAACCGGGGCGCCGCATCGGCTACACGATCGACGACGGCGGCACGGGAGGGGGTTCGGGGTCCTCGGCGCGCCGGTCGGGCGGCGGCTCGGGCCGGCGCACCACGACCACCGCCGCGGCGCCCAGCACCGCGGCGGTGACGACCGCGCCGAGCACGACGACGACCACGGTCGCGCCGACCACGAGCGCGGCACCCGTGGAGCCGACGACGTCCACGACCGGGACCACCCCCTGACGCGCCCCGGACGCGCCGTCACCCGCCCGGCCGGCGCGACCATGTGAGCCGGGCGGTTACCCCCCGGTAGCCTGCGGGGGATGGCCGACCTCGCTGCCGCCCCCGCCGCCGTCGAGACCGCCGCCGGAGTCGTCGCCACCGCCGCGAAGCGCCTCGCGGACCTCGCCGCCGACGGCGGCAAGGTGTCCGTCGCCGCGCTCGACCGGCACCAGGTGCTCGCCTACGACCTCGCGCACGCGGCCGCCGCGGTCGAGGGCTCGCGGGTCATGTGCCGCTACGGCGAGCACGGGCCGGTCGAGGCCGCGCTCGCGTGCGCGTACGTCGCCGACGCGCTCTGGGACGTCGCGACCCGGGTGCTGGGCCGCGAGGCCGAGTGGGGCGTCGGCGCCGACGCGCTCGCGCCCGCGATGCCCTTCGTCGCGGCGCATCGCGCGCCGGAATTCCTGGCCGCCCTGGGCGACCTGACCGCGAAGCACGGGTCGGGCCCGACGCACCTGCCCGACGACTTCGAGCTCGTCGCCGACACCTTCCGCCGGTTCGCCGAGGACCGGATCCGTCCGGTCGCCGAGCACGTGCACCGGACCAACGCCGACGTGCCCGAGGACGTCATCGCGGGGCTCGCCGAGATCGGGGGCTTCGGCCTGTCGGTCCCCGAGGAGTACGGCGGCTACGCGACCGGCGGCGAGTCCGACTACATCGGCATGGTCGTCGCCACCGAGGAGCTGTCGCGGGCGTCGCTCGGCATCGGCGGCTCGCTCGTCACACGCCCCGAGATCCTCACCCGCGCGCTCGTGGTGGGCGGCACCGAGGAGCAGAAGCGCCGGTGGTTGCCGCGCATCGCGAGCGGCGAGCTCATGGCCGGGATCATGGTCACCGAGCCCGATCACGGCTCCGACGTCGCGGGCGTGAAGGTGACCGCGACGCCCGCCGACGGCGGCTGGGTCGTCAACGGCGTCAAGACGTGGGCGACCTTCGCCGGGCGCGCCGACGTCCTCATGCTCCTCGCCCGCACCGACCCCGACCGCTCGAAGGGGCACCGCGGCCTGTCGGTCCTGATCGTCGAGAAGCCGCGGGCGGCCGGGCACGCGTTCGCGTTCGAGGACGGGCGCGGCGGGCGGATGGAGGGCCGCGCGATCGACACGATCGGCTACCGCGGCATGCACTCCTACGAGGTCGCGTTCGACGACTGGTTCGTGCCCGCCGAGAACCTGATCGGCGGCGAGGCCGGTCTCGGCCGGGGCTTCTACCTCCAGATGGCCGGCTTCGAGAACGGGCGGCTGCAGACCGCGGCGCGCGCCGTCGGCCTGATGCAGGCCGCGTTCGAGGCCGGGCTCTCGTACGCGCAGGAACGCACCGTGTTCGGCGAGGCGGTGTTCGACTACCAGCTCACGAAGGTGAAGCTGGCGCGGATGGCCGCACTGATCCAGGCCGGCCGGCAGTTCTCCTACGACGTGGCGCGCAAGATGGCCGCGGGCGAGGGCACGCTCGAGGCGTCGATGGTGAAGGCGTACGTGTGCCGGGCCGCGGAGTGGGTCACCCGGGAGGCGATGCAGATCCACGGCGGCATGGGATACGCCGAGGAGTTCCCGGTCTCCCGCTACTTCGTCGACGCCCGCGTGCTGTCGATCTTCGAGGGCGCCGACGAGACGCTGTGCCTGCGCGTGATCGCCCGCCGGCTCGCCGAGCAGGCGCTCGGCTGACCGGGCCGCCCCGGGCCGCCGCGGCACCCTCGGTCGTGGCCTGGGCCGCGCGCCCCAAAATCCCGCCCGAAGGGTGACGAACGCCCCGATCCGGGCGTATAGTGCCCCTCCCGGCCCAGGGGCGCGGGCCGGGCGGCACCACGGGAGCGCCGCTCCCCGACCGTTCCGCCCGCGCGCGCCCGGGGCCCTCGACACAGTGGGGGTGCACGCAGATGGCGGGAACGATCACGGCGGGCCGCCGGGCCCGACTCCTCCTCGCCGGGGGCCTCGTGGCCGCCGGCCTCGCGCTGGCCGGCGGCGGCGCCCCACCGGCGGGCGCGGTGACCGTCTCGCCGACGTGCGACGCGTTCCTCTACAACCCCGACGGCACGCTCCCCGCGACGCCGACGTTCACCGGCGCGGCGCTGCCGGCCCTCGACGTGCCGTCGCTCGGCGGCGGCACCGTCGAGACCGGCACCGCGTTCGAGATCACGTCGACCGGCGGCCCGGTCGCGCTGCCCGCCGCGATCACGAGCCCCGTCCCCGCGGCACTCGCCGAGGTCAAGAACATCACGCTGCGGTTCCGGATCACCGGCGCGGCGTCGCTCGGCACCCCGGCGCTGACGGGCAACTCGGTCAACGCGCTCGCGTCGGTGGCGGGCGACGTGCTGACGCTGAACATGCGCGGCTCGGCCTCCGGGAGCTGGCACGGCGCGTCCGGCACCCACTACTTCCCGGGCGGCGCGACGTTCACGCCGCCGACGGTCCAGCTGCCGGTGGTCGCGCCCGCCACGCCCGGGACGATCAGCGGGCGGCTCGTCGGCATGGAGCTCGACGCCGTCGTCGCGCTCGCGCCGGGCGCCAACACCGCCGCGCACGTCACGTGCCCGCTCGACGTGGCCGTCGGCGCGACCACCGTCGTCGCGCCGCCCCCGCCGCCGCCGGGGGCGCCCGACGCCGTCAACGACACCGCGACCACCGACGAGGGACAGGCCGTCGAGGTCGACGTGCTCGCCAACGACGTGCCCGACGCCCAGCTCCCGATCGACCCCGGCTCGCTCGAGATCGTCGCGGACCCGGGGAAGGGCACGGCGACGGTCACCGCGGGCGGGATCACCTACACGCCCGCTGCCGGCGCGGTCGGCGTCGACGGCTTCCGGTACCGCATCTGCTCGCTGGTCGAGGGCGGCGACGG
The DNA here is from genome assembly GCA_026002935.1 of Acidimicrobiia bacterium. Lineage (GTDB taxonomy): Bacteria > Actinomycetota > Acidimicrobiia > IMCC26256 > PALSA-610 > BPGH01. The sequence goes on along the minus strand of BPGH01000001.1, from coordinate 907,814 downwards.
GGAGGAGCCGCCGACCCCGTGCGACGAGGCGACCGTGTCGGTGACGGTCATCGACCCCGACGCCGCGACCACGCCGACCACGGGCGGCTCGGCGCCGACGACCGCCGCGGCGCCGACCACGGCCGCCGCCGGCACCGGCGCCGGTGGCCAGCTCCCGCGCACGGGTGGCGCGTCGCCGGTGCTCGGGGCGCTCGGCCTCGCGCTCGTCGGCGCGGGCACGTCGGCGTGGTGGTCGGCCCGCCGCCGGCCGGCCGGGACACGCTGACCGCGCCGCGGCGCACCGCGCACAGGTCACGCCCGTGGGGCCCGGCACGGACGCCGGGCCCCACGCACGCCCGGGGTCCCGGCATCCCGCTGCCCGGCCGGCCGCCCGGCTGAACCGGCCCCACGCACGCCCGGGCTCCCGCCGGGTCCTCCCGGGCCGGGCGACCGGGCGGTACCGTTCTGTCCGGTTCGCGACCGGAGGTGGCCGATGCGCCGCACCGTTCGTTCCCGCAGCCTCCTGATCGCCGTCACGGCCGCCGCCGCACTGGGTTGGCCGGGCGCCGCCCCGGCCGCGGCGGCGTCGTTCGACGTCACCTGCGACGTCGTCGTCTCCGGCGCGTTCAACCTGACCACGACCGTCGACCAGACCATCGAGCTCACCCTCTCCGCGCCCACGGAGGTCGAGGCGGGGACCACGTTCCAGGTCACGATCCCGGCCCGGACCGTGGCCCTGCCGGCCGACAGCAGCGGCATCGCGATCGCGCGCTACAGCAACCTCTCGACGGTCTATCGGGTGACCGACGGGACGCCGGTGCCCGGCTCGGCGTCCGACCCGTCGGTGACGATCTCGGGCTCCGACGTCACGACGTTCCTCGCCGGGCCCGTGCCGCCCGGGGACCTGGATCTCCCGGCGATCACGTTCGACGTCACCGCCGGCGCGGCCGGCACGACGATCACGACCCGCGGGGTGCAGACGACGCTGCGCGCCCATCTCGACGTGATCGCGTCGGTGGCCGACACCACGTGCCCGATCCCGGCGACCCCCACGCTGTCGACCACCCAGGTGGTCGAGCCCCCGCCACCCGGCGCCCCCGACGCGGTCGCGGACACCGCGCAGACCACCACGGGCACGCCGGTCTCCGTCGACGTCCTCGCCAACGACGTCCCCGACGGCAGCGACCCGATCGACGAGGCCTCCCTGACGGTGAGCGACCCGCCGAGCCACGGGAGCGCGAGCGTCGCCGGCACCCTCGTCACGTACGTCCCGGCCGACGGCTTCGTGGGCACCGACTCCTTCGAGTACCGGGTCTGCTCGGCCGGTGGCGGGGCCTGCGACACGGCCCGGGTCACGGTCGAGGTGCTCGCGGCGCCGGCGGCGACCACGACGACCACGGCCGCCACGGCCCCGTCGACGACCGCGGCGGCGCCGGCCGAGCTCCCGCGCACCGGCACCGGCGCCGGCCGCGCGGTCCCGGTCGCCGCCGTGCTCGCCGTGGCGGGCGCCGGCTCCGTCGCCGCCGCCCGGCGGCGACGCTCCTGAACGCCGCGGCTCGGGCTACGACGCGCTGCGGGTCATGCCCGCCCGCTCGCCGCGGCTGACGAACTTGATCGCCATCTTGCGGCTCGCCTCGTCGATCATCTCGTCGCCGAACATCACGGCACCCTTGCGCTCCTCGACCGTCGCCTTCTCGTAGGCCTCGAGGATGTCGAACGCCCTGTCGAACTGCTCCTGCGTCGGCGTGAACACCTCGTTGATGACCTTCACCTGGTCGGGGTGCAACGCCCACTTGCCGTCGTAGCCGAGGATCCGCGTGCGCATCGCGTAGTCGCGTAGCGCGTCGAGCTCCCGGATCTTGAGGTACGGGCCGTCGATGACCTGCAGGCCGTTGGCGCGCCCCGCCATGAGGATCTTCGAGAACACGTAGTGGAAGTGGTCGCCCGGGTACTCGGGGATCTGGACGCCGCCGGTGAGCACCGGCATCTCGGTCGACGCCGCGAAGTCGGCCGGCCCGAAGATGATCGTCTCCAGCCGGTCCGACGCCGCGCAGATCTCCTCGACGTTGATCAGGCCGCGCGCGGTCTCGATCTGGGCCTCGATGCCGATCCGCGACTGCCGGCCGGTGGTCTGCTCGATCTGCGTGAGCAGCATGTCGAGCGCCTGCACCTCCGCGGCCGACTGCACCTTCGGCAGCATGAGCTCGTCGAGCCGCTCGGAGGCGTTCTCGACCACGTGGATCACGTCGCGGTAGGTCCACTTCGTGTCCCAGGCGTTGACCCGGACGCACAGGACGGTCTCCCCCCAGTCCTGCTCGTTGATCGCCCTCACGACCCTGTCGCGGGCCGACTCCTTCTCCAGGGGCGAGACCGCGTCCTCGAGGTCGAGGAACACCATGTCGGCGCCGAGGCCGGGGGCCTTGGCGAGCATCTTCTCGCTCGAGCCCGGGACCGACAGGCAGGAGCGGCGCGGCAGGTTGCGGGAGCGTTCGGACATGCCCGCCACGCTATTTGTCCTGCTCATCGCACTCCAACCGTGCGCCGATCGTGGCGCCCCGCCGGCGCGCCCGGCGGGCTCGGGGCGGGCGGCACGGGGCGCGCGGGCCGCCGCGGACCGATGCGGCGCGCACCGGCGGCGGCGCACGCATGCGAGACTCCGGCGACCATGAGGTGCCGCTGGCGCGCACTGACACTGCTCGCGCTCGTCGCGGCCACCGTCACCACCGCCGCCGGGCCCGGGGCCGCGGACGAGGGCCTGCGCTTCGAGTCGCACAAGACCTTCGTGGTCGACGTCGAGGCCGCGACCGTGCGGGTGACCCTCGACGTGACCGTGCGCAACGAGACACCGGACGAGCCCGTCGCGGGCGGCGTCCGCCGCTATCTCTACCCCGAGATCCGGCTGCCCGTGCTGGCCGAGGCGACCAACTTCGCCGCCGACGCGGGCGGCCGGTCCCTGCCGACGCGACGCGAGCCCCGTGACGCGACCGTCGCCGTCGTCGTCGTCGACCTGCAACCCGACCTCGCCTACGGCCAGACCCAACGCTTCCGCCTCACCTACGACCTGCCCGGCCAGCCACCGCGCTCACCGACCTTCACCCGCGTCAACGAGGCGTTCGTGACGGTGCTGGCGTTCACGGCCGGCGACCCCGGCCTCACCTCGGTCGAGATCGTCGTCCCCGACCGCTTCGAGGTCGAGTCGTCGGGCGGTGAGCTCACGCGCACCGAACGCGACGGCAGCATCGTGCTCTCGTCGGGGCCCATCGACGACCCGTCCACGTGGACCGCGCTCGTCTCCGGCGCCGACGACGAGCGGCTGCTCCGGCGCACGTTCGATGTCGGGCACCGCGAGTTCCGGGTGGACGCGTTCCCGGGCGACGACCAGTGGGCCGCGTTCGTCGAGGACACGCTGCGGCGCACGGTGCCCGTCCTCGAGGATCTCGTCGGCCTCGGCTGGCCGGTCGAGCGGCGCCTGCAGGTCGTCGAGTCGCCCAGCCCCTTCGTCTACGGGTACGCGGGCTGGTTCCTCCCCCACCAGGACCGGGTCGAGGTCGGCGAGGCCCTGGACGCGCACGTGCTGCTGCACGAGCTCAGCCACATCTGGGTCAACAGCGCGACCTACGCGGAGCGCTGGATCAGCGAGGGGCTCGCCGAGGTGCTCGCTGCGCGCACGCTCCTCGCGGTCGGCGGGGAACCGCCCGCGCCCACGCCCGTCGACCCGGCGGCTCCGGGCGCGGTGCCGCTCGCCCAGTGGGCGCAGCCGACCTTCCAGACGGACGTCGCGGACGAGCGCGAGGCGTACGGGTACGAGGCGTCGTACGCCGTGATGGACGCGGTCGTGGACGAGATCGGCGAGGAGGCACTGCGCGAGGTGATCGTGGCGGCCGCCGAACGCGAGATCGCGTACCGGGGTGACGCCGACGCCGCGCCCGCGGCGAAGGTCGGGGCGCGGCGCCTGCTCGACCTGCTCGAGGAGCTCGGCGGGTCGCAGCGGGCCGCCGACCTGTTCGCGAGGTACGTGTTCCCCGCGGCGGAGCAGCCCTTCCTCGCCGAGCGGGCGGCGGCACGCTCGCGCTACGCGCAGTTGCGCGACGCCGGCGGCGAGTGGACGCCACCGCGGTTCGTGCGGGAGGCGATGGGCGAATGGCGATTCGGTGAGGCCGAGGCGGCGATCGACGACGCGCTCGCGGTGCTCGCCGTGCGCGACGAGCTCGAGGAGGCGGCCGCGGACGCCGGGCTCGCGGTGCCCCGGGCGTTCGAGCGCGACTACGAGGAGGCGGCCGACGCGCAGGCGCTCACCGATCTCGCCGCGGCCGCGCCGCGCTACCTCGACGCGGCGGAGGAGATCGAGCGTGCGGCCGGGACGATCGAGGGCAACGACGGGCTGTTCGAGACGATCGGCTCCTGGCTGTCGGGGGCCGAGGACGAGCTCGCGGACGCCCGGGCCCGCTTCGACGCCGGGGACCCCGACGGCGCCGCCGCGCACGCCCGCCAGGCCACCGACCTCGCGGCCGGCGCCGCCGAGCGGGGCCGGGAGCGGGCCGCGCTCGCCGCCGCGCTCCTGGTCGGCGTCGCGCTCGCGGCCTCGATCACCGGGCGGCTGCGCCGCCGCGGTGCGCCGCCCGCAGCGGCTGGGTAGGGTCGCCGGCGATGGGTGTCCCGACCTGCGAGCTCGCCGAGCTCGCGGACGGCGTGTACGTGTGGTTGCAGCCCGGCGGCGAGTCGGGCGTCGCCAACGCGGGCGTGGTGGTCGACGACGACGGCGTCACGGTCGTCGACACGTTGATGGTGCGCTCGCAGTGGGAGCCGTTCGTCGCCGCCGTGCACGCACTCGGGCGGCCGGTACGCAGGATCGTGCTCACCCACGCGCACATCGACCACGTGGGCGGCACCCGCGCGTTCCCCTCGGCCGCGGTGTACGGGTCGCCGCAGACCAGCGAGCTGCTCGACGGCGAGATGCCGCTGGGCGCGTACAAGGCGTTCATGCCCGCGTTCGACGCCGAGTTCGACGACCTCGCGACGATCGGGACCCGCCGGGTGACGCACCTCGTCACCGGCGCGGCGCAGCTCACCGGGCGCGTCGAGCTGCTCCCCGCGACCGGTCACACCGCCGGCGACCTGATGGTGCTCGTCGCCGACGCCGACGTGCTGTTCGCCGGCGACCTGTGCTTCTTCGGCGTCACGCCGCTCGCGTTCCAGGGCGACCCGCGCACGTGGGCGGACGTGCTCGATCCGCTCCCCGAGCTCGCCGGCACGATCGTGCCCGGCCACGGCCCCCTCGGCGGGGCAGCGGAGGTGCGCGAGCTCCAGGCCTACCTGCGGCACTGCGTCGCCGGGGCGATCCCGCCCGGGCCGTGGGACGCCTGGCCCGAACGCGACCCCCGCGACGCGATCAACATCGAGCGCGCGCAGCTCCTCGCGCAGGGCCGCGACGAGCTCCCGCCCTCCATGCTGCGCGCGATCGGCCTCGCCTGACGTCGCCCCAGGACGCCGCCCCGCGGCGCGTCCCGCACCGCCGCCCGCACCCGACCGGGCGACGCGCGCGGCGGCCCGGGGCGCTCTCGGGACTCAGAGGTGGGCGCGCAGGAACTCGACCGTCTGGTCCCAGGCGCGCCGGGTCGCCTCGGGGTCGTAGGTGCCGAGCGCGTTGTCCTCGTTCGCGAACGCGTGCCCGGTCCCCGGGTGGATCACGAACGTCACGTCCTTGCCCATGCCCCGGAGCTGCGCCTCCAGCGCGCGTGCGCCCTCGGGCCCGAAGAACGAGTCGTTCTCGGCCATGTGCCCGAGGACGGCCGCCGAGAGGTTCGACCAGTCGGGGGCGTCGTCGCCCGACGGGTACCCGTAGTAGGGGACGGCCGCGCCGATCTTGTCGCCGAGCTGCGCGGCGACGACGAGCGTCAGCATCCCGCCCATGCAGAAGCCGACGACGCCGACGCGCTCGCCGCGGACCGCGTCGAGTCCCAGCAGGTGGTCGACCGCACCGGCCATGTCGCGAGCGGCCCGGTCCATCGGCAGGCTGCTCATGAGCTGCCCGGCCTTGTCCATCTCGGTGTGCTGCGCGATCTCGCCGTGGTAGAGGTCGGGCGCGAGCGCCACGAACCCCGCGTCCGCGAGCCGGTCGCAGACGCGCTCGATCTGGGGGACGAGGCCCCACCACTCCTGGATCACCATCACGCCGGGGCCCGAGCCCGACGGCGGCCGGGCGAGGTAGCCGTCCGCCTGTGCGCCGTTGCTCGGGAACGAGACCCTCTCACCCATCGCGCACGCTCCTTCGCTCACGGGACGGCGCAGCGTAGGTGCGGCACGGTCGCCCGGGCCAGCACCGCCGGCGCGCGCCGGGCGCCGCGCGCCCGCACCCGGGGGCGGCCCGGGGCGCGCGGTAGGGTTCGCCGCCGTGGCGCAGAACCCGGACCCGCAGCTCCAGCTCACCAGCCTGCGCGGCGCGACCCGCACGCTGGACGACTGGGCGACCGTGTTCAAGCTCGCGATCGTCATCCTCCCGCCCCGCCCCGAGGCGAAGGCGTTCGTCCCCGTCGTCGAACGGATCTTCGCCACGTTCGCCGACAGCGACGTGCGCACCTGCGTGTGCGTCCCGAGCACCGCGGCGGTCGCGGAGCGGATCGTCGGCCCGCTCGCGCAGCGCTACCTCGTCTTCTGCGATCCCGACAACGCGCTCGCGACGAGCCTGGGGCTCGAGCGGCTCCCGGCGTTCGTGCACCTGCGCCAGGACACCTCGCTCGTCGCCGCCGCGCAGGGCTGGAGCCCGACCGAGTGGCAGCGGGTCGCCGACGAGATCGCGCGCAGCGTCCACTGGACGTCGCCGGTCGTCGCCGGGCGGGGCGACCCCCCTCCCTCCCCGGGCTGGCCGCTCGCGTCCTGACACCCGGGTTGTCTAGCGTGAACCGGCGATGCCGCCGGTGCCGCGCACCCGCCCGTCCCGCCTGCGGATCGCGACCGGCCGCGCGCGCGTGGCCGCGCTCGGCGGTGTCGGCGTCGCGGCGCCACCCGCGGCCGCCGCGCCTGCCGACGACCTCGCCGCCCGGCGCGCCGAGGCGGCCCGCCTCCAGGCCGAGATCGCCCGCAACGGCACGCGGATCTCGCAGCTCGACGAGGCGTACAACGAGGCCCGCGTCGAGATCGCGGCCCTCGAGACCGAGCTCGCCGGCGTGGACCGGCAGCTGACCGCCGCCGCCGAGCGTGCCCGGCAGCTCGGCGACGAGGTGGCGGCGCGGGCCGCCCGCCTGTACATGGGCGCGGGCACCGGGGGCACCCTGCCGACGCTCGACGTCGACGCCGTGATCGACCTCGGCAGCCGGGCCAAGTACGGCGCGGCCGCCGCCGCACGCGACCAGGCGCTGCTCGAGGAGCTCGACGCCGCGCGCGAGGACCTGCAGCTCGCGCAGGCGGGGCTCGAGCGCCGCCGCGCCGCCGTCGAGGCCGAACGAGCGGAGCTGGAGCGCACGCGTGACGCGCTGGAGGCCGCGCAGCGCGAGCAGGAGGAACTGCTGGCCCGTGTCGAGGGCGAGATCGGCCGGCTGGTCGCCCAGATCGAGCAACAGCGGCGCGCCGAGGAGGAGGCCCGGGTGCGCGCCGAGCTCGAGCGCCGCGCGCGCGAGGAACACCGGGCCCCGGCCCCGGCCGGCACGCCGTCGGCGTCGCCCGGGCCGGACGGCGGGGTGCCGCCGGAGCCCGCCGCGCCCGCACCCACCGCCGCCGCGCGGGTCGCCGTCGACACCGCGCTCGCGCAGCTCGGCAAGCCCTACGAGTACGCCGCGGCCGGGCCCGACAGCTTCGACTGCTCCGGCCTCACCATGTTCGCCTGGGCGGCCGCCGGGGTGAGCCTCCCGCACTCCTCGCGCGCGCAGTACTCGGCGCTGCCGAAGGTGTCACGGGACCAGCTCGCGCCCGGCGACCTCGTGTTCTACGGGAGCCCGATCCACCACGTCGGCATCTACATCGGCGGCGGCCGGTACGTGCACGCGCCCCAGACCGGCGACGTCGTGAAGATCTCGAGCATCTACCGCAGCGACTGGGCCGGGGCCGCCCGGCCGGGGTGACGCCGGGCGGCCCGGCCCGGCGGCGCGCCACAATGACGCCGTGACCTCCACCGACGCGGCGGCCGGGCCCGTCCGGCTGACCGCCTTCTCGCACGGGGCGGGCTGCGCGTGCAAGCTGTCGCCCGAGGACCTGCGCACCGTGCTCGGCCTCGTGCGCGCGGTGCAGCCGGACGCCGACGCGAACCTGCTGGTCGGCTTCGACACGTCGGACGACGCCGCCGTGTACCGGCTGCACGACGACCTCGCGATCGTCCTCACGACCGACTTCTTCACCCCGATCGTCGACGACCCCTTCGACTGGGGCCGGGTCGCGGCGACCAACGCGCTCAGCGACGTGTACGCGATGGGCGGCGTCCCGCTGCTGGCACTGAACCTGGTCGCATGGCCGCGCGACGGCCTGCCCTTCGAGCTGCTCGCCCGCGTGCTCGACGGCGGCGCGACCGCCGCGCGGCAGGCCGGCTGCCTCGTCGTCGGTGGCCACTCGATCGACGACGCGGAACCGAAATTCGGGTTGGCCGTCGTCGGCACGGTGCACCCCGACCGGGTGCTCACCAACCGGGGCGGCCGCCCGGGCGACGTCCTCGTGCTCACCAAGCCCATCGGCCTCGGCGTGATCTCGACCGCCGCGAAGCGCGACCGCGCGGCCCCCGGCCTCGTCGCGACCGCCGTGGAGGTGATGACCCACCTGAACCGCGGCGCCCGCGACGCCGCCGTCGAGGTCGGCGTCCACGCCGCGACCGACGTCACCGGGTTCGGGCTCCTGGGCCACCTGCGCGAGCTCTGCGCCGCATCCGGCACCGGCGCCCGGGTCGTGCTCGACGCGGTCCCCGTCATCGACGGGGTGCGCGCGCTCCTCGCGGACGGCATGGTCGCCGGCGGCACCCGGCGCAACCACGCGTTCGTGGCCCCCGACGTCGACTTCGGCGCGCTCCCGGAGCCCGAGCAGCTCCTGCTCGCGGACGCGCAGACCTCGGGCGGGCTCCTGCTCGCCGTCGCCCCGGAGAGGGCCGAACGGCTCTTGGCGGCCTGCCGCCGGCAGGGCACGCTGGCCGCGGCCGCGATCGGCGAGCTGACCGACGACCGGCGCGGGCGCATCACCGTCGTGTGACCACCCACGAGGAGGGCGACATGGCCGAGGTGAAGGAGAAGTGGGAGGAGGTCGGGAACCGGTTCGGCGCACTCGCCCAGCACGTGAAGGACCGGTTCGACGCGCGCGCCGCGTTCGGCGAGGCGGAGAAGGCCGAGGTGGAGGGGGCGTTGCGCAAGCTCGGCGACGCGCTCGAGAGCGCCTTCGAGGCGATCGGCGACACGATGCGCGACCCCGACATCCGCGACGAGCTCAAGGGGGTCGCGACGACGCTCGGGGAGGCGCTGTCGACCACCTTCCGCGAGGTCGCGGACGGGATCGACCAGCGGATCAAGCGTTCGTCGTCCTGACCGGCCGGAAGGCGGCGCGCCGGCCTACGGGATCACGAGCATCCCGAGCTCGGCCTCGATCTGCTGGCGCGGCTTCGCGCCGAGCGACGCGCGCTCCAGGCGGCCGTTGCGGAACAGGCCGATCATCGGGATGCTCTGCACCTCGTACTGCTGCGCGATCGCGGGCTCCTCGTCGATGTTGACCTTCACGACCTTGTAGGAGCCCTGCCGCATCGCCGCGATCGTCTCGACGACCGGCGACACCTGCCGGCAGGGTCCGCACCAGGGCGCCCAGAAGTCGACGATCACCGGCAGCTCGCTGCGCAGCACCTCCCGCTCCCAGTCCGCGGTCGTGACCGACGGGACCAGCTCGACCGGGTCCTCGGGGACCGGCTCGTCGGGACGCTCGCCCGCGAGCACCCGGTCGAGCCATGCGCGCGCGTCGCGGAGGCTCTCGATCGCGACCTGGTGCTCCATCGGGTACTCGCGGTACACGGTGGGGACACCGTGCGCGCGCAGCTCCCGCGCCAGCTCGCGTGAGCGCTTCACGGGGATGAGCGGGTCGTGCGTGCCGTGCTGCACGAGGACCGGCACCGCGCGGGCGGCCTCGTCGACCGAGACGCCGACCATGGCGGGGCTCATCGCGAGCACGCCGGCCGGCCGTACGCGCTCGCCGGGCATGAGCGCGAGGCCGAGCGCGAGGCCCGCACCCTGCGAGAAGCCGGCGAAGACCGCGTCGGAGCGCGCCATGCCGAGCGCCTCGCACTGCTCGTCGACCAGCGCGTCGAGCTGTTCCAGCGCGGCGAGGTACCCGGCCTCGACGTCGGCCGCGCTCGTGGCGCCGAGGAATTCGTACCACGCGAACCCCGGCGTCCCCGGCGCGGCGACCGGCCCGCGCGGCAGCACGGTGGCGAAGCGACCGTCGGGGTCGAGGTACGGCAGGAGGCCGCCCAGGTCGCGCTCGTCGGCTCCGTACCCGTGCACGAGGAGCAGCAGCCGCTTCGCGTCGGAGCCCTTCACGACGTTGGTCACCAGCGCCATGTCCGGCAGGTTACCGAGGGCGCCGCGCGTCGCCCCCGGACGGCCGCCGTGCGGTGGCCGGCGGCCGCGCCTACCTTCGGCCCCGCGCCGCCCGCCGGCGCCGCGGCGCCGAGCGGCAACGATCCGGGTCGGTGCAGGTGCAGGACGCCGGGAGGGGACGCCGATGCAGCTCGGGATGATCGGGCTCGGACGCATGGGCGCGAACATCGTCCGGCGGTTGTTGCGCGCCGGGCACGACTGCGTCGTCCACGACCGGCAGGAGGCCGCCGTGCACGCGCTCGAGGCGGAGGGGGCGACGGGCGCGGGCTCGATCGCGGAGCTCTGCGCGGCGCTGACGCCGCCCCGCGCGGTGTGGTGCATGGTGCCCGCGGGCGTCACCGGAGCGGTGATCGACGAGGTCGCCGGACACCTCGGGCCGGGCGACATCGTGATCGACGGGGGCAACAGCAACTACCGCGACGCCATCGTCCGTTCGCGCGCGCTCGCCGAGCGGTCGATCACGTTCGTCGACTGCGGGACGAGCGGTGGCGTGTGGGGCCTGGAGCGCGGCTTCTGCCTGATGGTCGGCGGGCCGCCCGAGGCGTTCGCCCACCTCGAGCCGGTCTTCCGCGCGCTCGCCCCGGGTGCCGGGGCCGCGCCGCGCACGCCCGGCCGCGTCGGCGAGGCCGCGCCCGAGGAACACGGCTACCTGCACTGCGGCCCCGCCGGGTCCGGCCACTTCGTGAAGATGGTCCACAACGGCATCGAGTACGCGCTGATGGCCGCGTACGCCGAGGGGCTGAGCATCCTGCACCACGCCGACGCGGCGTCGCGACAGACGGCCGGGTTCGACGCCGAGACCGCGCCCCTGCGCGAGCCCGACGCCTACCGCTACCGGATCGACGTCGCCGCCGTCACCGAGCTGTGGCGCCGCGGCAGCGTGATCTCGTCGTGGCTGCTCGACCTCGCGGCGCAGGCGCTGCACGAGTCGCCCGCGCTCGACGACTACTCGAGCCGCGTCGGCGACTCCGGCGAGGGCCGCTGGGCGGTGCAGGCCGCGGTCGACGAGGGCGTCCCCGTGCCCCTCATCACCGCCGCGCTCTACGGTCGGTTCGCCTCGCGGGGTGCCGCCGAGTTCGGGGACCGCGTGCTCAGCGCGCTGCGCGACCGCTTCGGGGGCCACGGCGGGTCGCGGACGACCTCCTGACCGCGCTCCTGACCGCGCCGCCGTCGCGCCCGCCGGGGCGGGACCGGCTCACGGATCCGGGTGCGCCACGATCGGCCGCCAGGCATGCCCGGGACCGAGGAAGCGGTGCTGCGCGGTCGGTCCGTCGCTGCCCGCGACGTAGTCCTCCGGGCGACCGTTCTCCCACGCGCGCAGCACCGGGTCGATGACGCGCCACGACCACTCGACCTCGTCGAAGCGCAGGAACGGTGTGTGGTCCCCCCGCAGCACGTCGAGGAGGAGCCCCTCGTACGCGGCCGCCTCCATGTCGTGGGCGCGCGCGTAGGTGGTGCGCAGCGTCGTGTCACGCGCCTCGAGCCCGAGGCCGGGCTGCTTCGTGCGCACGACGAGGTCGATGTGTTCGCCCGGGCTCATGCGGAACACGAGCCAGTTGGGGTCGGGATGCTCCAGCGGCGTGTGTCGGAACAGCCGCGTCGGCGGCTCGCGGAACCGGAACGCGACCTCATGGGCCTTCGACGCGAGCCGTTTGCCGGACCGCAGCAGGACGGGCACCCCCTCCCACCGCCACGTGTCGAGGTGCAGCCGCACGGCCGCGAACGTCTCGGTGGCCGAGTCGGGTCCCACGCCGGGCTCCTCCCGGTAGCCCACCACGGGCGCGCCCTCGACCAGGCCGGCCGTGTACTGGCCGCGCACCGCGTCGCGGAACGGGTCGAGGGCGCGCACGGCCTTGAGCACCTCCACCTTGTGGTCGCGGATCAGCTCCGGGTCCCACAGCGCAGGCGGCTCCATCGTCGCGAGGGTCATCATCTGCATGAGGTGGTTCTGCACCATGTCGCGCAGCGCACCGATCCCGTCGTAGTAGTGCGACCGGCCCTCGACCCCCAACGTCTCGGCCACCGTGATCTGGATCTCGTCGACGTGCGCGGCGCGCAGCACGGGCTCCACGAAGCGGTTCGCGAAGCGGAAGACGAGGATGTTCTGCACCGTCTCCTTCCCGAGGAAGTGGTCGATGCGGAACACCTGGTCCTCACGCCAGCTCGCGTGGAGCCGCTGGTTGAGCGCGATCGCCGAGGCGAGGTCGGTCCCGAACGGCTTCTCGATGACGAGGCGCCGCCATCCCCGCGTCTCGTCTGCCAGCCCGGCCGCGGCGATCTGCCCGGCCGCGTCGGCGAACACACCGGGCGGGAGCGCGAGGTAGAAGACGGCCGGCCCGTCGAGCACGGTGTGCAGGTCGCGCAGCGCGGCGACCGAGACGTCGCCACCGTGGAACGCGACCCGCCCGACGAACCGGTCGAGCTCCCTCGCGTCGCGTTCCCGGAGGTGCGGGCGCATCCGCTCCCGCAGGAACTGGTGGTACTCGTCGGTGGTCCAGTCCTGGCGCGCGTAGCCGATCACCCGCAGGTCGTCGAGCCGGTCGCGCCGTTCGAGCGAGAAGAGTGCCGGGAACAGCAACCGGGTCGTCAGGTCGCCCGAGGCCCCGAGCACGACGAGCGCCGGACTTCCCATGCCGGCAGGCTACGCGCGACGATGCGCGCGTGACGCTGCGACTCGGCATCAACCTCGGCTACCAGGACTGGGCGAACGGTCTGCCCCAGGCGATCGCGCTCGCGCAGCGCGCCGAGGCGCTGGGCTTCCACTCCGCGTGGACCGCCGAGGCGTACGGAACCGACGCGGTCACCCCGCTCACGTGGCTGATGGCCCACACGTCGCGGCTCCACTTCGGGCCGGCGATCATGCAGATGCCCGCACGCACGCCGGCGATGACCGCGATGACCGCGGTGACGCTCGACGGCATGAGCGGCGGGCGCTTCCTGCTCGGCCTGGGGGCCTCGGGACCGCAGGTGGTCGAGGGCTGGCACGGCCAGCCGTACGGGAAGCCGCTGGTGCGCACCCGCGAGTACGTCGAGATCGTCCGCGAGGTCCTGCGCCGCGAACGGCCGCTGGAGCACCACGGTGAGCACTACGACATCCCCTACCGGGGGCCGGGCGCGACCGGGCTGGGCAAGCCGCTCAAGCTGATCGTCCACCCCCGCCGCACCGATGTCCCCATCTACCTCGCGGCGATCGGGCCGAAGAACGTCGCTCTCGCGGCCGAGATCGCCGACGGCTGGCTCCCCATCTTCTTCTCGCCGTACCGGGCCCGCGAGGTGTTCGGCGCGTCGCTCGAGGCCGGGTTCGCGGCGGCGGGGGGCGGCAAGGGCCCGGCCGACTTCGACATCGCACCCACCGTGACGGTGCTCGTCGGAGACGACCCGGAGCGCCTGGCCGACCTCGTGCGCCCGATGGTCGCGCTCTACGTCGGCGGCATGGGCGCCCGCGGGCGGAACTTCTACAACGACCTGGCGTGCCGCTACGGGTTCGAGGCCGCGGCGAAGGAGATCCAGGACCTCTACCTCGACGGCCACAAGCGCGAGGCCGCGGCCGCGGTGCCGTTCGAGCTCGTCGACGAGATCTCGCTGCTGGGCCCGCGCGAGCGCATCCGCGACCGGCTCGAGCCGTGGCGCGAGGCCGGCGTGACGACGATGATCCTCGGCGCACCCCAACCCGAGGCGCTCGAGGTGATGGCCGAGCTCGTCACGTGACGCGCGGCGCGTCGCCGCGGCTCAGCGGGCGATCGTCGCGCCGTCGACGAGCAGTGACGCGCCGCTCACGTACGCCGCGTCGTCGGAGCACAGCCACACGGCGGCCCGGGCGACCTCGTCGGCGGTGCCGAGCCGCCCGAGCGGCACCAGCCTGCGCATCCGGTCCTCCAGGCCCGGGCTGGCGTCGAGGTGGGCGCGCAGCGCGGGCGTCTCGGTGGTGCCCGGCAGCACGGCGTTGACGCGGATGCCCTGGCGGCCGTACTCCTGCGCGGCCTGCTTCGTGAGGCCGAGCACCCCGTGCTTGGCCGCCGTGTACTGCGGCTGGCCGGGTGCGGGCACGACGCCGGCACCCGACGACACGTTCACGATGGCGCCACCGCCACCCTGGGCGAGGAAGCGCCGGATCTCGTGCTGCATGCAGAGGAACACGCCGGTGAGGTCGACGTCGATCGTGCGCTGCCATTCGGCGAGGGTGTGATCGGTGAAGGCCTTCGGTGCCGGGGCGATCCCGGCGTTGTTCACCGCGCAGTCGAGCCGACCGAACCGCCCCACGGCCGCGTCCACCATCGCGGCGACGTCGTCCTCGACCGTGACGTCGCCACGTACGACCGCCCCCTCGCCCTCCAGTTCGCGCAGGGTGCCGAGCGCCCCGGACTCGTCGACGTCGGCGAGCACGACGCGGGCACCGCGGGCGGCGAAGCGGCGGGCGATCGCACGACCGATCCCGCTCCCCGCGCCCGTGACCAGCGCAACCTTGCCCGCGAGTGCATCCGGCATCGGCGGTGGACAATAGTTGGGCGACGTCCCGACCCCGGGAGGAACCATGCTCGACGTGATCATCCGCAACGGGAGCGTCGTCGACGGCACGGGCGCGCCGGCCCGCCGTGCGGACGTCGGCATCCGAGACGGTCGCGTCGTCGCGATCGGCGAGGTCGACGGGCGCGCCCACCGCACCATCGACGCCGACGGCAAGGTCGTCGCGCCGGGCTTCGTCGACATCCACACGCACTACGACGCGCAGGTCTTCTTCGACCCGACCCTGAGCCCGTCGCCACTGCACGGCGTCACGACGGTGATCGGTGGCAACTGCGGATTCACGATCGCGCCGCTCGCCCCCGAACACGGCGACTACCTCATGCGGATGCTGGCCCGCGTGGAGGGGATGCCGCTCGCCGCGCTCGAGTCGGCGTTGCCCTGGGACTGGCGCTCGTTCGGCGACTACCTCGACCGCATCGAGGGGACGCTGGCGCCGAACGCGGGCTTCCTCGTCGGGCACTCGACGATCCGCCGGGTCGTGATGGGCGACCGGGCGACGCAGGGGGCGGCGACCCCTGCCGACCTCGAGGCGATGGCGGGCCTGCTCGCCGAGAGCCTGCGCGCGGGCGGCCTCGGCTTTTCCTCCTCCTGGGCCCCGACGCACAACGACGGGGACGGCGAGATGGTGCCGTCGCGCCACGCCACCGAGGAGGAGCTGGTCTCCCTGTGCGGGGTGGTGCGCGAGCACCCCGGGACCACGCTCGAGTTCATCCCCGGGGTCGGGCAGTTCGAGGACTTCGCACCCGACCTGATGGCCCGCATGTCGGTCGCGGCCGACCGCCCGCTCAACTGGAACGTCCTGTTCGTGATGGCCGGCGCCGAGGCGATGGTCGAGCACAACCTCGCCGCGTCCGACCACGCGGCCCGGCGGGGCGGGCGCGTCCTCGCGCTCACGCTGCCCGACGCGCCGTCGCCCCGCATCTGCTTCGACAACGGCTTCCTCCTCGACACGATCCCCGGCTGGCAGAAGCCGATGGCGCTCCCCCACGAAGAGAAGAAGGCCATGCTCGCCAGCCCCGAGGGCCGGGCCGCGCTGCGGGAGGCCGCGGGCGGGGGCAAGCACCTCGTCGGCGTGGCCAACTGGCCGACCTACGTGATCAACGAGACCTTCGCGCCGGAGAACTCGCGGTTCGAGGGGCGGACGGTGGGCGAGGTCGCGCGCGAGCTCGGCAAGGACCCCTTCGACGCGCTGTGCGACATCGTCGTCGCCGACGACCTCATGACCGGTCTCGGGTTCCCGCCCTCCGGCGACCGGGTCGAGGACTGGGAGGCGCGCGTGCGGGTCTGGCGTGACCCGCGCACCGTCGTCGGCGCGTCCGACGCCGGCGCACACCTCGACTTCCTCGCGACCTTCAACTACGCGACGGCGATGCTCGGCGGCGCGGTGCGCCGCCACGGCCTGCTCCCGGTCGAGGAGGCCGTGCGCATGCTGACCGACGTCCCCGCCCGCCTGTACGGGCTCAAGGAGCGCGGTCGCCTGCAGGAGGGGTGGCACGCCGACGTCGTCGTGCTCGACCCGCACACGATCGGCACCCAGAAGGTGCGCATGCGCTTCGACCTGCCCACGGGCGCCCCGCGCCTGTACTGCGGCGCCGACGGCATCGAACACGTGCTCGTGAACGGCACCGAGATCGTCGACCACGGCGAGTTCACCGACGCCCGGCCGGGCACGCTGCTGCGGTCGGGGCGCGACACCGAGACCGTGACCGCCGGCCGGCCCTGACGCCGGCCGCCGGGACCGGGGCGACCGTGGTCAGCCACGGCATCCGCGAGCGGTTCGGACGGCTCCGGCGCCGGGGTGGGCGCGGTCCGGAGCGCGACGAGCGGAAGCTGCGCGCGCTCGTCGCCGACGCGCTCGGCCGGCACGCGACGACGACCAAGCGGGCGGGCGCGGCGACGATCGCGGAGGCGTACGTCGCCGGCGACGACGAGTGGCGGCGCCGCTTCTTCCGGATGCTCGTCGACGAGTTCTGGACCGCACCCGACGCGGTGGCCGCCGAGCTGGAGGCCTGCCGGGCCGCGCCGCCCGGCGACCGGCGCGCCGAACGCCGCCTGCGCGACGCGCTCACCCCGCCGGCGATCGGTCTGCTCTCGTCGTTCAGCGGTCTCGAGGGCGGCGTGAAGCTCCTCGTCGACCTGCGGGCCGACCTGCTCGGACTCGCCGCGGGCGACCCCGACCTCGCCGAGCTCGACGAGGAGCTGCGCCGTCACCTCGCGACGCTCTTCGACATCGGGCTGCTCGAGCTCCGGCGCATCACCTGGGACGCGCCGGCGTCGCTGCTCGAGAAGCTGATCGAGTACGAGGCGGTGCACGCCATCGACTCGTGGGCCGACCTGAAGAACCGGCTCGACAGCGACCGGCGCTGCTACGCGTTCTTCCACCCGTCGATGCCCGACGAACCGCTCGTCTTCGTCGAGATCGCCCTGACGGCCGGCATCGCCACCGAGCTCGAGTCGCTGCTCGACGAGTCGGCGCCCGAGCTCAACGCGGGCCGGGCCGACACCGCCGTCTTCTACTCGATCTCGAACTGCCAGCCGGGGCTCGCGGGCGTGAACCTCGGCAACGCCCTCATCAAGCAGGTGGTCGACCGGCTGCGCGGCGAGCTCGACCACGTGCGCCACTACGTGACGCTGTCGCCGATCCCGGGCTTCCGGGCCTGGCTGGAGGACGAGCTGCGCACCGGCGACCTGCCGGCCCGCGAAGCCGAGCTGCTGCCGGCGCAACCGGGGCGCGTGCTCGCCCGGCTCGCCGACGCCGGCTGGGACGCCGACGAGGCCATCCGGCCCGCCCTGCTGACGCTGTGCGCCCGCTACCTGACGACGCAGCGCGACGGCCGGGTCGTCGACCCCGTGGCGAACTTCCACCTCGCGAACGGCGCCTCCGTGGAACGCCTCAACTGGCTGGCGGACCCGAGTGCGGCCGGCCGCGAACGCTCGGTCGGGATCATGGCGAACTACCGCTACGACCCCGACCGGATCATGGAGCGCGCCGAGGCGTACGTCGCGCGCGGCGAGGTGGCGATGTCGGACGCGGTGCGCCAGCTCCTCGCCGGGTAGGTTGCGCGCGCGTGGAGAAGCTCGTCTACCTGGTCTGGGAGCGCCCGTCGGTCGATCCGGCCATGCTGCGCGAGCGGCTCGTCGGGGAGATCGGGGCGCAGCTCCTCGCGCTCGGGCCGCGCGCCCTGCAGATCGACGTCGACGACGAGCACGCGCAGGTGCCGTCGATGGTGCCGGTGCCCGACGACGAGCTGCCCGTCAGGGCCTGTGTCTCGGTATGGCTCGACGCGCACGACCGGCGCGGGCCCTACGAGGCCGTCCTCGGCGGGGTCGGCGTGCGGCGCGCGGGGTACCTCGTGACGGAGTCGATGTACACCGACTACGGCGGCAACGGGCACGCCCCCGCCCGGTCGTGGCCCGACGGGGAGCGTTCGCCCGGCATCACGACGCTCACGGTGTTCGACAAGCCGCCCGGCGTCGACGACGAGACGTTCTACGGCCACTGGTACGGCCACCAGTCGCCGATGTCGGAGTGGATGCAGCCCCGCTGCCGCTACGTCCGCAACGCCGTCGTCCGGCCGCTCACACCGGGCGCGCCGCGCTACCGCGCGATCGTCGAGGAGTCGTGGCCGACGGCCGGGCACCTCACCGACCTCGGCAGGTTCTTCGGCTCACCCGACGGCGCCGACCTCGCCGAGCGCGTGCGCATCATGCTCGACAGCACCAAGCTCCTGTACGACCCGGCGACGATGCGCAGCTACACGATGTCGGAGTACATCCTCAGGAGCTGAGCTCGGCGGCCTCGTACTCGAGGAGCCGTTCGAAGTTGGCACGCAGCCCGGCGCGCCGGCCGCGGTCGTGCGCCAGGTTCACGAGCTCGTGCGGGTCGTCCGCGAGGTCGTACCACTCGTGCTCCTGGTCCTCGAATGCGGCGTCGACGTCGTAGAGCTTCCTGCCCGGGTCCTTCCCCCACAGCCCCGTCCCGGGCTTGCCGCCCCCGACGCCGTAGTACCGCGCGTACTTCGTGCGGCCGTCGAAGAACCCGCGGATCGCGTAGCGGGTCTGGTTGATCATCTCGGTGTGCGCGGTGTCGTGGGCGAACAGGACGTGGTCGCGGACGGTGGACGAGGGGTCGGCGAACACGGGCGTGAGGTCGAGGCCCCGGAACGCCCCGGTGTCGGCGCCGGCGAGCGACGCGATCGTCGTCGCCAGGTCGACGTGGGTCGCGAGCGCGTCGGTGCGGGTGCCGGGCCGCGTCACGCCCGGGACCCGGACGTACAGCGGCACGTTCATGATCTCCTCGTACACGAAGGGGCCCTTCGAGCGCAGGCCGTGCGAGCCGCACATGTCGCCGTGATCCGAGGTGAAGATCACGACCGTGTCGTCGTAGGCGCCCGACTCCTCGAGCGCGCCGAGCACGGTGCCCAGCGACTCGTCCGCGAGCCGGTGGAGCTCGACGTAGTAGTCGAGGTGCCGCAGCCAGGTCTTCGTGTCGGCCGGGTCGATGTAGCCCCAGAGGCCGTGCTGCTGGTCCCAGCGCCACTGCCGCTGCGCCGCGGGCTTGTCGAGGAGGTCGTCACCGAAGTTCGGTGGCAGCTCGTCGCACACCTCTTCGTAGTGGCGGTCGTACACCGGGAGGACGTCGTCGTCCTTCCACTTCGCCCACTCGAGCACGCGGCGGGCACGGCGGACGTCGTCGGGATTCCGCTGCGCGTACCAGGGCTGGTCGATCGGGAACCACATCACGTCGTGCGGGTTGACCAGCGCGACCGTCAGGAACCACGGCCGGTCGGACGCGGCCGCGTGCTCGCGCAGCCAGGCGGCCGCGTTGGCGGCGATGATCGGGTCGAAGTGGACGCCGGTGCCGGCCCAACCCATGAAGTGCCGGTCGTTGCCCTCCCAGTCCATGAACCCGTAGGCCGTCAGGTCGGGGGTCGCGGACTGCGACAGGTGCCACTTGCCGATGTAGCTCGACCGGTACCCGGCGTCGCGCAGCACCGACCCGATCGTCGGGATCGCCGGGTCGAGCTCGGTGTGCTCGGGCATGATCACGTTGTCGACGACACCGTGTTGCGGCAGGTACCGGCCGGTGAACAGCGACGCCCGCGAGGGCGAGCACGGCGAGCTGTGCGTGTAGTGGTTGGTGAACTCCAGCCCCTCCGCGAGCAGCCGTTCCCGCCACGGGAGGCGGACCGACCCCGGCAGCCAGCCGCGCTGGCGCTCCTGGTCGGAGACGATCAAGCAGATGTTCGGTCGGCGCATCGCCGTTCAGGCTGCCCGGTGACCGGCGCGCGGCGCCAGTCCCGGGTCAGGGGGCGCCGTCGAGGAACCCGGTGAGACCGCTCGGCCGGTGTTCGCCGAACGCGAGCTGCTCGAGGACGCCGAGGCCGGTGCGGTCGCCCCAGCGCGCGCGCATCACCTGCTGCACGTGGATGTTCCACGGCTCGAGGTTGTCGAGCTCCTCGACGCGGTGCTCCTCGGAGCCGACCGCCTCCTCGCCGTGCCAGCGGGCGTGCCCCCACCTCGGGTGCGAGTAGCCGAGGCCGCGCATGCGGAACGTGAGCAGCGGTTCGAGGTCGATGCGCTCGTCGCGTCCGTCGTGACGGTGCAGGGTGAGCGTCGCGCCCTCCGAACGGCGCAGCCCGCGGGCCCATCGCACCTCGTGCGTCGCGCCCGCGAGGTGCTCCACCCCGCCGGGCACGCCCCAGGTCGGGTCGGAGGGGCCGATCACGTCGAGCAGCACCTGGCTGCCGACCCACCGGCCGCCGTCGGCCCGCTCGAAGCACAGGAAGTGCGTGCAGCGGTCGTCGAAGTTGAGCGGGGCCCACAGGAAGAAGATCTGCGGCAGCACCGGGTCGGGCGCCGCCCCGGCCGGCTCGCCGACCGGCCTCACGCCCCACGACCGGTCCTTCGTCCCGTAGTCGCGGTCGAGCTCCACCGCCTCGCCGCCGGTCACGATCCGGCCCGACCACGTGCCCCACTGGGTCAGGCGGGTCGAGTCCATCACGAGCCGGTTGCCCTGCGTCAGGGTCTGGCGCGGCTCCTCGAGCGCGACGGTGCGCGCGCTGAACACGACGTCGGCCTCGATGCCGTGATCTGCGGCGTCGAGGCGGACACGGGTCGTGCGCAGCGGCTCCACGATCTCGATCGACAGCGGGCCGATCCGGGTCTCGCCGCGGTCGGCGGGCAGGCGTCCCGACACGAACACCGACCGCTGCACGCCGTCGTGGACCGTCGCGAGCGCGCCGTCGATGATGCCGCGGTTCGGGTAGACGGCCATCGCGACACCGAAGTAGAAGTCCTCCCGGTACCCGTTGAACCAGTAGCGGTCGTAGTGGTTCGGGTCACCGGTCGCGGCGTGGGCCACCGGCAGCGCCGTCTGGTGGACGGGGTAGTCGTCGAAGGGCGTCAGCACGGGGGCGACCCTACGCGACCGCCGCGAACGCGGTCACGACGCGTCGCAGCGCCTCCGGTGCCTGCCCGGGGTCCCGGCAGAACGCCGCGAGCGGGACGTTCACGTCGGTCACGCCCGCCGCGACCAGCTCGGGCACCGACTCCATCGACCGCTCCACGCTCGGTGCGCCGTCGTCGCCGCGCTCGACCCGCACCGGCGCCTGCACCCGCAGCGCCCCCGGGTCGCGCCCGGCGGCGCGCAGCGCCTCGCCGATCGTCGCGAGGCCCTGCGCGATCCCGGCCGGGGTCTCGCCCATGATCGGGATCCACCCGCTCGCGAACCGCACCACGCGTTCGAGGTTGCGCCGGTTGAGCGTGCCCGCCACCCACAGGGGCACCCCGCCGTCCTGCACGGGCTTCGGCACGCAGTAGATGCGCTCGAACGAGAGCGTCTCGCCCGCGAAGTCGGCAGGCGTGTCGCGCCACAGCGCCTGCATCGCCGCGAGCGTGTCGGTGAGCAGCGCGCCCCGGCGGTCGAAGTCGAGGCCCTCCGCCTCGTACTCCTCGCGCTGCCAGCCGGCGCCGACCCCGAGGTCGAGCCGGCCCTGCGACAGCACGTCGAGCGTCGCGGCCTGCTTGGCGAGCAGCGCGGCGGGCCGCAGCGGTGCGATCACGACGCCGGTCGCGAGGCGTACCCGCCGGGTCACCGACGCGCACGCGGCGAGCACCGTGAGCGGCTCGAGCCACGGCGCGTCAGGCGGCGTGGGGAACCGGCCCCACGCGTACGCGTCGGTGTGCTCACCCATGACCACGTGGTCGACGACAACGATCCGGTCCACGCCGGCGTCGTCCGCGGCGCGCGCGAGGTCGACGAAGCGGTGCCACTCGCCGGTGGCCAGGAACGCGCCGTAGTTGGGCAGGCCGATGGAGAGGGAGGGTCGGGTCATCGAGGGCCTCGTCAGGGGAGCTCGATCGTGAAGCGGTGGTGGACGTCACGCGACGACGTGCCGATCCGGATCTCGAACGTCCCGGGTTCGACGGTCCACCCGCGGAGATCGGGGTGCCAGAACGCGAACGCGCGCTCGTCGAGCGACAACTCCACCTCCCGCTCCTCGCCGGGGTCGAGCCACACCTTCGCGAACGCGCGCAGCTCCTGCACCGGGCGTTCGACGGTGGCCTCGACGTCGTGCACGTAGCACTGCACGACCTCCGCGCCCCGGCGCGAGCCCGTGTTGCGCACCGGGACCACGATCCGCAGACCGCGGGACCCGGTCGTGAGGTCCCACGCCGGCGTGCCGAGCTCGAAGGTCGTGTAGGAGAGGCCGTGACCGAAGCAGAACGCGGGTTCGATCCCTCGCGAGTCGAAGCCGCGGTAGCCGACGTGCAGCCGCTCCGCGTACTCCACCCGGCCGTGCGCGCCCGGGTAGTGCGCGTGCGACGGCACGTCGTCGACGCGCACGGGGAACGTCGTCGGCAGCTTGCCCGACGGGCTCACGTCGCCGCTCAGCACGTCCGCGAGCGCGTTGCCCCACTCCTCACCCGGGAACCAGCACTGGAGGATCGCGGCGACCTCGTCGCGCCACGGCATCGTGACCGGGGCACCGGCGTTGACGACGACGATCGTGCGCGGGTTCGCCGCCGCGACGGCGCGCACCAGGTCGTCCTGCCCCCCGGGCAGGTCCATCGACTCGCGGTCGTTGCCCTCCGTCTCCCACTCGCCGTCGGTGCCCACGACGCACACCGCCGCGTCCGCGGACGCGGCGGCCTCGACGGCACGTTCGAGCAGGTCGTCGGGGGTCGGCGGCAGGCAACCGACGCCGAGCGCGCCGAGCGCCGGGCCGGCCGGGACGAACTCCACGACGAGCTCGTGAGGCGCGCCGGCGTCGAGGTCGACGGTCACCGTGACCTCCTCGCTGCCGAACCCGAAGAACGCGTCGCTGCGGCCGGTCGGCTCCCAGTTGTCCAGCACCACCTCGCCGTCGAGGAGCAACCGCGCGCGGCCCGCCTGCACGAGGCTGAAGGTCCACGCGCCCGGCTCGTCGGCGACGAACGTGCCGAGGACCCGCGCCGAGAAGTCGTCGGGGACGCCCGCACCCACCGGGCCGAGCCAGGTGAACCACGCCCGTGACGCCGGCTCCTCCAGCACCGGCGCGCCGGCACGCTCCCGCCCGGCGTGGTAGGCGACGCGCAGGTCGGCACAACGCCGGGTGTCGAGCGGCGGGATGCGCTTGTGGTTGGTGGCGCCGCGCTCGAACCGGATCCCGACGTCGGGGAAGCGGAGGCGCAGCCCCTCGAGCGGCGTGACGAGCGGGTGGGGCGGCACGCGCGCGCTGCCCCCACCCATCACGTGCGCGACGTCCGCGTTCGGGCCGACCACCGCGAGCGTCCGGACACCGTCGAGCGGCAGCGCGGCCCGCCGGTTGCTCAGCAGGACGAAACCGGCCGCCGCCGCCCGGCGGGCGACGGCGCGGTCCTCGGGGTCGTCGACCGACTCCTCGGCCCCCGGCGCGGGGTCCCCGAACGCACCCGTGCGGTCGAGCGCCACCAGGATGCGCCGCACCTTGTCGTCGAGCACCGCCTGGTCGACCTCGCCCGCCCCGACGGCCCGGGCGAGCGCCGTCCCGAACCACTGCGGCGGGCCGGGCATCTCGACGTCGAGGCCGGCGTTCGCGGCCGCGGCGGTGCTGTGGGCGCCGAACCAGTCGGACACGACGAACCCGTCGAAGCCCCACTCCCCCTTCAGCAGGTCCGACAGCAGCCAGCGGTGCTCGCTGCAGAACGTGCCGTTGAGCCGGTTGTAGGCGGCCATGACCGAGACGGCGTGGGCCTCGCGGACGGCGGCCTCGAAGGGCGGCAGGTAGATCTCGCGCAGGGTGCGCTCGTCGACCTCGGAGCTGATCGTCATCCGCTCGTGCTCCTGGTCGTTCGCCACGAAGTGCTTCACCGAGCAGCCGACGCCCTGCGACTGGACACCGCGGACGTAGGCGACCGCGAGCCGCGCGGTCAGGTACGGGTCCTCCGAGAAGCATTCGAAGTTGCGGCCGGCGAACGGGTGGCGGTGGATGTTGACGGTCGGCGCGAGCAGCACGTGCGCGCGCTTGCGGCGGGTCTCGACGCCGAGGCGGCGTCCCACGGCCTCGACGAGCTCGGGGTCCCAGGTCGCGCCGAGCGCGGTGCCGCACGGGAAGGCGTGCGATCGGCCACCGGTCCAGCGTTCGCCGCGGGCACCGATCGGGCCGTCGGTGACCTTCATGGCGGGCACGCCGAGCCGGCCGGCCGCGGCCGTGTGCCACATGTCGACACCCGCGACCATCGCCGCCTTCTCCTCGATGGTCAGCCCGCCGACCAGTTCCTCGATGCGCGCCGAGTCCATGGGTGCATCCTTCCAGGCCCGGCGCCGGTCGCGCAGGTGCGGTCAGTGCGCGCCGAGCAGGCGGTTCGCGAGCCGCGTGCGCCACCTCGGCTCGCGCCCGGCGGCCTCGGCCCGGTCGATCGACGCGACGAGCGCCCGCGTGGCGTTGACGCCGAGCCACCGCAGCGGCTCGGGCTCCCAGGGCGGCGAGCGGTGCCCGACCCACGGCAGGCGGGTGAGGTCGCTGTCGTGGCCCAGCACGAGGTCCGCGATCGTGCGGCCGGCGAGGTTGGTCGTCGAGACGCCGTCGCCCACGTAGCCGCCCGCCCACGCGACGCCGCTCGCGCGGTCGTAGCCGACCGACGGGTACCAGTCGCGCGGCACGCCCACGGGTCCGCCCCAGCGGTGGGTCACCGCGGCGTCCGCGACCTGCGGGAACAGCGAGCGCAGCGTCCGTTCGAGCGCGCCGAAGACGCGCCGGTCCCGGTCGTGCCCGGGCCGGACCTGCCCGCCGAGGTGGTACGGGGCACCCCGGCCGCCGAACGCGATCCGGCCGTCGGCGGTGCGCTGCCCGTAGATGACGAGCCGGCGACCGTCGGTGAACGTCTCCCGCTGGGCGAGACCCGCGTCCTCCCAGACCTCGCCGGGGAGCGGTTCGGTCGCGATCATCAGGGAGTAGACGGGCACCACGGCGCGCCGGTGCTGCGGCCACTGGGTCGTGTACGCCTCGGTCGCCCGCACGACCACCTCGGCGCGCACCGTGCCGCGCGGCGTGACGACCCGGCCGCGCTCGATCGCGAGGACCGGCGTCCGCTCGTGGACCCGGGCGCCGCGCCGCTCGACCGCGGCCGCGAGCCCGCGCGCGAGCTTCGCCGGGTGGATCGCCGCGCAGTGCGGGGTGTACAGCGCGCCGAGGTTGGGTCGGCAGCCGATCCGCGACCGTGACTCGGCGCCGTCGAGCCACCGGTAGTG
Source organism: Acidimicrobiia bacterium (assembly GCA_026002935.1). GTDB lineage: Bacteria > Actinomycetota > Acidimicrobiia > IMCC26256 > PALSA-610 > BPGH01. Next base: position 882,047 of record BPGH01000001.1, on the reverse strand, counting down.
CTCCTCCCCGAAGCCCCAGCGCCGGTGGTCGGCGAGCTCCTCGCGCAGGCGCCGGGCGTGTGCCGGGACCGTCGCGACCTGCAGGGTGCCGCCGCGCGCCCAGTCGCAGTCGATGCCCTCCTCCGCGAGGGTCCGCTCGATCACGTCGAGCGTGTCGAACATCGCGCGCTGCATCGCGACGACGGCGTCGCGGCCGTGGCGCTTCGCGGTCTGCTCGCGTGACCCGGCGAACAGCGCGGAGCACCAACCGCCGTTGCGGCCGGAGGCGCCGAAGCCCACGTGCTCGCGCTCGCAGACGACGACCCGCAACGACGGCTCGCGCCGCAGCAATTCGTACGCGGACCACAGGCCGGTGTACCCGGCGCCGACGACCACGACGTCCGCGTCGGTGTCACCACCGAGCGCGGGCCGCTCGGGCGCCGGGCCCGCGGTCTCCTCCCAGAGCGAGACCATCCGGAAAGTATGCTCCCGCCGTGATCCGCTCCGAGGTGCGCGACCGCGTCGCGATCGTCACGATCGACAACCCGCCGGTCAACGCGCTGCCCGTCGCCGGCTGGTTCCGGCTGGCCGACACCGTGCGCGACCTGGGGCGCGACCCGCACGTGCACGTCCTGGTCCTGCGCGCCGAGGGCCGCGGCTTCCAGGCCGGGGTCGACATCAAGGAGCTGGCCGCCGACCCCACCAAGGAGGCGCTGATCGGCGTCAACCGGGGCTGTTACCAGGCCTTCGCCGCCGTGTACGAGTGCGAGGTGCCGGTGATCGCGGCGGTGCACGGGTTCTGCCTCGGTGGCGGGATCGGTCTCGCCGGCAACGCCGACATCGTCGTCGCGTCGGAGGACGCGACCTTCGGCGTCCCCGAGGTCGACCGCGGCGCACTGGGCGCGGCGACCCACCTCGCGCGGTTCGTCCCGGCCCACAAGCTGCGCGCGCTCTACTTCACGGGCGCCACCGTGACCGCGGCGGAGCTGCACGCGTACGGCACGGTGGAGCGCGTCGTCCCGCGCGAGCAGCTCCTCGACGCCGCGCTCGGGATCGCGGGGGTCATCGCGGCGAAGAGCACGCTCGTGATCCGCCGGGCCAAGGAGGCGCTCAACATGATCGACCCGGTCGACGTGAAGCGTTCGTACCGGTTCGAGCAGGGGTTCACGTTCGAGCTCAACCTCCACGGCGACTCCGACGAGCTGCGCCAGGCCTTCGTCGAGAAGCGCGACGCCCGCCTCGACGGGTGACCGGTGCCGGCGGGCGGCGCACGGCCGGCCGGTGAACCGCTACCGTCGGCCCGCGTGTTCGAGGCCGTCGTGTTCGACCTGGGCGGGGTCGTGTTCCCGTCGCCGTTCGACGCGTTCGACGCGTACGACCGTGCGCACGGGCTGGCGCCCGGCACCGTCCGGGCCCTGATCCGCACGAGCAGCGAGGAGGGGGCGTGGGCCGCGCTCGAGCGCGGCGAGCTGTCGATGCCCGACTTCTTCGCCGCGCTCGAGACCGAGGCCGCCGAACGCGGGTTCGCGCTCGACGCCCGCCGGTTGATGGAGGGTCTCGCGAGCCGGCTCGGCCCGCGCCCCCCGATGGTTCGCGCGATCGAGCGCATCCGCGAGGAGGGCCTCAAGACGGCGGCGCTCACCAACAACTGGGTCGCGACGGAGGGGACGCCCGCGACGAACGGACTCGCACGGATCGCGTTCGACGTCGTCGTCGAGTCCGCCGTCGAGGGGCTGCGCAAACCCGATCCCCGGATCTACGAGCTGACGCTCGACCGCCTCGGCGTCCGGCCGCAGCGCGCCGTGTTCCTCGACGACCTGGGGATCAACCTGAAGCCCGCGCGGTCCCTGGGGATGACGACGATCAAGGTCGTCGACCCCGACGCCGCGCTCGCCGAGCTCGAACGGGTGCTCGGCTTCCCGCTCCACTAGGGGGTTCTCCACGTGCGCGACGCGGGCCACCACCGACCCCGCCCGGCCCCGACCGGAAGGATCCCGTGGAGCTGATCCTGGTGCGGCACGCGGAGCCCGAGCGGGTCGCGCCCGGCACCGGCGTGCCGGCGGACCCGCCGCTCACCGCGTCGGGCCGGGCGCAGGCGGCACGGCTCGCCGACTGGCTCGCGCACGAGCCGGTCGACGTCGTGCTGTCGAGCCCGCAGCGGCGGGCCGTCGAGACCGCACGACCCGTCGCGCAGGCGCTCGGCCTGGAGGTCGGGATCGCCGAGGGGCTCGTCGAGTACGACGTGCAGGCGGACCACTACATCCCGATGGAGGAGCTGCGCGCGGCGAAGGACGACCGCTGGCGGGCGATGGTCGAGGGGCGATGGGGGGAGTACGGGGGCGAGGATCCCGGCGCGTTCCGGTCGAGGGTCGAGCGCGCGGTCGACGAGATCGTCGCCGCGCACCGCGGTCGCACCGTCGTCGCGGTCTGCCACGGCGGGGTGATCAACGTGGCGCTCGCGGCCGTCCTCGGCCTGGCGCGACCGCTGTGGTTCGACCCGCACTACACGTCGGTCTCGCGGCTGCTGGCGTCGCGCACCGGGGTCCGTTCGGTGCACACGGTGAACGAGTGCGCCCACCTGTACGCGAAACGGGAGCGACGATGACGGTTCGGGTGGAGCACGAGGGCCCCGTGACGGTGGTCACGATCGACCGGCCCGAGGTCCGCAACGCGGTCGACGGGCCGACCGCCGCGCTGCTCGCCGACGCGTTCCGGGACTTCGAGCGCGACGACGAGCGTGCGGTGGCCGTCCTCACCGGTGCCGGGGGCACGTTCTGCGCGGGCGCGGACCTGAAGGCGATCGCCGAGGGACGCGGCAACCGGGTCGCGCCCGACGGCGACGGCCCGATGGGCCCGACCCGCATGCTGCTCGACAAGCCGGTGATCGCGGCCGTCGAGGGTCACGCCGTCGCGGGCGGCCTCGAGCTCGCCTGCTGGTGCGACCTGCGCGTCGCGGCGAACGACGCCGTGTTCGGCGTGTTCTGCCGCCGGTGGGGCGTCCCGCTCGTCGACGGCGGGACGGTCCGCCTCCCGCGGCTGATCGGGCACTCGCGCGCGCTCGACATGATCCTCACCGGCCGCGCGGTGGGCGCCGAGGAGGCGTTCTCGATGGGACTGGTGAACCGGCTGTGCCCGCCGGGCACGGCGCGCGCCACCGCCGTCGAGCTCGCGCGCGGGCTCGCGGCCTTCCCCCAACGCTGCCTGCGCTCGGATCGACGGGCGTCGTACGAGCAGTGGGGGCTCCCCGCCGACGACGCGCTGCGCGTCGAGCACCGGCTGGGACGGGAGGTCATCGCTTCGGGCGAGACGCGCGCGGGTGCGGCGCGGTTCGCGGGCGGCGCGGGCCGCCACGGGACGCCGGCCTGAGCGGGCGGCGTCGGACGCGCCCCGCCACCCGTAGACTCGGCCCACGTGACGAACGAACGCACCGTCGCGGACATCATGAGCGCGCCGGTGGTGACGGTCCGGCCCTCGGACAGCGTCGCCCAGGCCGCCGCCCGCATGCGCGAGCGACGGGTGGGGTCGGTCGTCGTCGTCGACGGGGACGAACGCCCGATCGGCATCCTGACCGAACGCGACATGATCCGGGTCGCCGCCGCCGGCACCGACGCCTCGGCGGCGAAGGTGTCGGAGTGGATGACCCCCGACCCCGACACGACCGCGCCGGGCGTCGAGGCGCGCGCCGCGTTCGCGAGCCTCGCCGAGCACGGCTACCGCCACATCCCGGTCGTCGACGGCGGCCGGCTCGTGGGGATCGTCTCGATGCGTGACCTCATGCGGATCGCGATGATCCAGCCCGCGGCCGCGCAGGCGCACGAGGTGCCCAAGGGGCTCGAAGGGGTCGTCGTCGCCGAGACGACGGTCGGCGACGTGCGCGGGCTCGAGGGCTTCTACCACTACCGCGAGTACGACGCGGTCGAGCTCGCCCGGACGCGTCCTCTGGAGGACGTCTGGCAGCTCATGTTCGACGGCCGGTTGCCCGCGAGCGTCGCCGAGCGCGAGGCGTTCGCGGCGCGTGTGCGGCCCCGACGGACCCTGCCCGACCCGGTGCGCGAGGTGCTGCCGGCGATCGCACGGGCGGGCGAGTCGTTCGTGCCGCTCGACGCGCTGCGCACGGCCGTCTCCCACTACGCGGCGGCGCTCGGCTTCCGCCCGTCGCACGACATCGGCCACGACGAGCTCTACGACGACGCGCTGTCGACCTGTGCGGTGGTGCCGACGCTGATCACCGCGTTGTGGCGGCTCCGCCGGGGCCTCGAACCCGTCGAGCCGCGCGACGACCTCGGTTACGCGGCCAACTACCTCTACATGATGCACGGCGCCGAGCCGCGTCCCGAGCACGCGGCCGCGGTCGAGAAGTACCTCATCTCGACGATCGACCACGGGTTCAACGCGTCGACGTTCACGGCGCGGGTCATCACGTCCACCGGGGCCGACCTCGGCGCCGCGGTCGTCGGCGCGATCGGCGCGCTGTCGGGACCCCTGCACGGGGGCGCACCGAGCCGCGCGCTGCAGATGCTCGACGAGATCGGCGTGCCCGAGCGCGCGGAGGCGTGGCTCCGGGCCGCGGTCGAGCGCGGCGACCGGCTCATGGGCTTCGGCCACCGCGTCTACAAGACGGACGACCCGCGCTCGCTCATGCTGCGCGAGGTCGCCGAGTCGCTCGGCGGCGAGAAGCTGGAGCTGGCACGCCACATCGAGGCGACGGCCGTGCGCGTGCTGGAGGAGCTCAAGCCGGGCCGGCGCCTCTACACCAACGTCGAGTTCTACGCGGGCATCGTGATGGACGCGGCGGGGGTGCCGCGCGAGCTGTTCACCCCCACCTTCGCCGCGAGCCGGGTGATCGGCTGGTGCACCCACGTCCTCGAGCAGGCGGCCGACAACCGGCTGATCCGCCCGAGCGCGCAGTACGTGGGGCCCGAGCCGCCCGTCCCCGTCCCCGCGATCGCCTGAGCCGGGGTGCCCGGGGAGGGACTCGAACCCTCACACCCTCGCGGGCCGGCGGGTTTAAGCCGCCTGCGTCTGCCGGTTCCGCCACCCGGGCCCTCCGGCGCCCAACCTAGGCCGCTGCGGGGTCGGCCGAGGTGCCGACCGCCCGCAGCAGCGCGGCGCGCACCCGGCGGGCCGCCTCGCCCTCGAGGTGGTTCGCGACAACCACCCCGTCGACCATGTCGCGCACGACGTCGGCGAACGCACGCCCCTGGACCACGACCGCCACCACCGGGCCGCCCGGGAGCCGGCGGATCGTGCGCGGGGCCCCGGGGCGGCGCGGCGGCGTGCGGAAGGCGGGCACCGTCAACCCCGCCGCCCGGGCCGCGGCGCCGAGCCGCCGCGCGGCGGCGGCGAAGCGGGCGGCGGGTGGGCGGTGCACGGCCACGGCCGGATTGAACCGCGCGGGTGTGACACCCTCGGGCCGACGCGGGATCGGCCGACGCGGGATCGGCCGACGCGGGATCGGCCGACGCGGGATCGGCCGACGCGGGATCGGGCCGAGGCGGCACCCGCCCCGCCGGGGGACGCGCGCCCGCCCACGAGAATGGGCCCGTGCAGGCGCGCGACCGCGAGATCCTGAGGCTGGCCGTCCCCGCGTTCGGCGCGCTCGTCGCCGAGCCCGCCTACGTCCTCGTCGACACCGCGATCGTGGGTCGCCTCGGGACCCTGCCCCTCGGCGGCCTCGCCGTCGCGGGCGCCGCCCTCACCGCCGCGTTCGGCGTGTTCAACTTCCTCGCCTACGGCACGACCGCGGCGGTCGCGCGCCACTTCGGTGCGGGCGACGAGCGCACCGCCGCCGAACACGGCATCGCCGGCCTGTGGCTCGCGCTCGGCCTCGGGATCTCGCTCACCGCCGTGGGTCTCGCGCTGGCGCCGGCGATCGTCGACGCGATGGGTGCGTCCGCGCGCGTACGGCCCCACGCGCTCACCTATCTGCGCATCGGGTTGCTCGGCGCCGCGCCGCTGCTGTGCACGCTCGCGGCGACCGGGTACCTGCGCGGCCTGCAGGACACGCGCACGCCCTTCGCGATCGCCGTCGCCGCGAACGCCGCCAACCTCGTGCTCGACCTCGTCCTGATCTACGGCCTCGACCTCGGCCTCGCGGGCTCCGCCTGGGCCACGGTGGTCGCCCAGGCGGCCGGCGCGGTCGCGATCCTCGGCGTCGTGGCGCGCCGGGCCCGTGCGGCGCACGCGCCCGCCCGGCCACGGCGGGCGCACGTGCGCGGCGCGCTGGTCGTCGGCGGCCAGCTCACCGTGCGGACCGCGTCGCTGCTCGCCGTGTTCACGGCGGCGACCGCGATCGCGTCGCGGATCGGCGACGACGAGGTCGCCGCCCACCAGGTCGCGTGGCAGATCTGGCTGTTCCTCGCGCTCGCGCTGGACGCGATCGCGATCGCGGGCCAGGCGATCGTCGGCCGGACCCTCGGTTCGGGCGACGCCGCCGGCACCCGCGCCCGCGCCCGCCGGATGGTCGAATGGGGCGTGCTCGCGGGCCTCCTCGCCGCGGCGGCGGTGATCGCGCTCCGCCCGCTCCTCGCGTCCGCGTTCAGCGACGACCCCGCCGTGCGCGACCACCTCCTCGTCGTGCTGTGGGCGGTCGCCGGGATGCAGCCGCTCGCCGCGATCGTGTTCGTGCTCGACGGCGTGCTGATCGGCGCGGGCGAGTCCCGCTACCTGGCGGTCGCGATGGTGGCCGCGGCGGCGGCGTTCGTGCCGGCGGCGGCCCTGGTGGTCGCGGCGGGCGGCGGCCTCGTCGCGCTGTGGGGCGCGCTCTACGTCTTCATGGCCGCCCGCCTGGGCGGTGTGCTCGCACGCTTCCGCTCCGACGCGTGGCTCGTCGTGGGCGCCACCCGCGCGTGAGCGCGCGGGCGGCGCCCGCGGCCGGGACCGGTTTGCAGCCGTGCCCGCGACCGGGTTTCCTGGCGCGGTGACCGACCGCCCCGACGCGCCCGCTCCCGACGCGCCCGCCGGGGCGGCGCCGCTCGTGGACCTCACGGCCGGGTCCCCGGGCCGCGAGCTCGTGCCGCTCCCCCGGCCCGCGTCGCCCCCGCCCGACCCCGGGCCACCCGCGGACCCGGCGCGCCGCTCCGACGTGGACCGCTGGGGGCGCAGCGAGCGGCTGCGCGCCCTGACCCGCCGCCTCTACGACCCGCTGTACCGCTACTGGTTCCGGGTCGAGTGGGACGGGTTCGAGCACCTGCCGCGCGAGGGGGGCGCCCTCATCGTCGCCAACCACGCGGGCGCGATCCCGTCGGACGCGCCGGCGATCATGCACGGCATCGAGACGCAGCTCGGCCGGCCCGTCTACGGCCTCGCCGAGTACCTGTTCCGCACGATGCCGGTCGTGGGCACCCTGTGGTCGCGCGTGGGCGGCGTGCCCGCCCACCCCGACAACGCGTACCGGCTGCTCCACGACGAGCAGCAGCTCGTGCTGGTGTTCCCGGAGGGCACGAAGGGCACCGGCAAGCACTACTCCGAGCGGTACCGGCTGCGCCGGTTCGGCCGCGGCGGCTTCGTCGAGATCGCCATGCGCGCCGGCGTGCCCGTCGTACCGCTCGCGGTCGTCGGCGCGGAGGAGTCGATGCCGATCGTGTTCAAGAGCAACCGTCTCGCGAAGCTGCTCAACATCCCGTACTTCCCCGTCACCGCGAACATGCTCGCGTTCGGCCCTGCGGGCCTCGTCACCTACTTCCCGGCGAAGTTCCGGATCCGCGTGCTGCCACCGGTCCACTTCGACGTCCCGCCGAACCAGGAGCGGTACTCGCGCAGCCGCGTGATGGACGAGGCCGAGCGGATCCGCCGCATGGTCCAGGACGCCCTCTACGACATGCTGCGCGCGCGCCGCAGCATCTGGTTCGGGTGAGGGAGGGGCGGTGAGGGTCCTCGTCACGGGCCTGTCCACCTACTGGGCGGGGCGGGTCGCGCAGGCGCTCGAACAGCGGCCCGAGGTCGAGGTCGTGGTCGGCGTCGACACCCGCGACCCCAGCCTCCCGCTCGAACGCACCGAGTTCGTGCGCGCCGACTCCTCGTACTCGATCCTGAGCCGGATCGTGTGCGCCGCCCGGATCGACACGGTCGTGCACTCCCACCTGGTCGTCGACTCCACCCAGACGAGCGGCCGCCGGCTCCACGAGATCAACGTGATCGGGACGATGAACCTCCTCGCGGCCGCCGGCGCCGCGGGCAGCCCGGTACGGCGTGTCGTGCTCAAGAGCTCCGCGCTCGTGTACGGCTCCAACTCCCGCGACCCCGCCTTCTTCCGGGAGGAGATGACCCGCACGAGCCCGCCGCGCACCGCCGTCGAACGGTCGCTGCTCGAGGTGGAGGGGTTCCTGCGCGACTTCGCCGAGGACAACCCGCACGTCACCGTCACGCTCCTGCGGTTCGCGAACGTGCTCGGCGACGACATCGAGACCCCGATCTCCAAGGCGCTGCGCCGGCCGGTCGTGCCCGAGATCCTCGGCTTCGACCCCCGCGTGCAATTCGTCCACGAGGACGACGTCGTCGGGGCGCTCGTACACGCCGCGACCGACGACGTACCCGGCATCTACAACGTCGCCGGCGACGGCTGCCAGCCGTGGAGCGAGGTGTGCGCGATCGTCCGCAAGCGCCGGGTGCCGCTGCCCCCGGTCCTGACCGACCTCGCCGTCGAACCCCTGCGCCTGCTGCGCGTCCTCGACCTGCCGCCCGAGACGCTGCTGTTCCTCCGCTACGGGCGGGTGGTCGACAACTCCCGCTACAAGCGCGCCGGGTTCGTGTACCGCTACACCAGCGCGGGCGCCGTCGAGTCCTTCGCCCAGGGCCTCCGTCTCGCCGGCACGATCGGCGACAAGCACCCTGCCTACCGGTACCAGCGCGAGGTCGAGGACTTCTTCCGCCACTCCCCCGCCGTCGTGCGCGACCGGTGACGGCGCGCCACCCGACCGACCAGGAGCCGAGGATGCCGCTCGTCCGCGTCGACCGGCACGACACGGTCGCCGTCGTCGTGCTCGACGACCCCCCGCGCCGCAACGCCATGACCGCCGCGATGGTCGACGAGCTCGTCGCCGCCTTCGACGCGTTGGAGCGTGACGAGAGCGTGGGGGCCGCGGTCGTCACCGGCGCGCCGCCCGCGTTCTGCTCGGGTGCCGACCTGTCGGACCTGGGCGCGCTCGCGGCCGACGACGCCGACCGCCGGCGGATCACGTCCGTGTACGAGGGGTTCCTGCGCGTGCTGCGGTCGCCGCTCCCCACGGTCGCCGCGGTCAACGGCCCCGCGGTCGGTGCCGGGATGAACCTCGCGCTCGCGTGCGACGTGCGCCTCGCCGCCGAGTCGGCCCGGTTCGACGCGCGCTTCCTGCGCATCGGCCTGCACCCGGGCGGCGGCCACACCTGGATGCTCGAACGACTCGTCGGCCCGCAGGCAGCGGCCGCGATCGTGCTTTTCGGCGAGGCGGTCGGGGGCGCCCGTGCCGCCGAGCTGGGCCTCGCGTGGGAGTGCGTCCCCGACGGCGAGCTGCTCGGGCGCGCGGTCGGCCTCGCCGCGGCGGCGGCCCGCGTGCCACGGCCGCTCGCGGCACGCGCCAAGGCGACGCTGCGGGCCGCGCCGTGGCAGCCCGACTTCGACGCGGCGGTCGCCGCCGAGGTCGAGCACCAGACGTGGTCGCTCGGGCAGGGCTGGTTCCGCCCGCCCGGCGACCCCGCGCCCGCCCGCTGAGCACGGACCCCCTTGTCCGGTTCGACCGGTTCCGCCTAGGATGGGAGGTCCGGTGCCCACGGACGGGGCGCCGATCCCGCCGGTCCCGCCGGTCCCCGCGGGACCGCGGACCGAGCGGGACCGACAGGCGGGGAGGACGATGTACCGCTGCCCGACGTGCGTCGCAGTGCTGCCCGACCCCCGGGCCCGGTGGTGCCCGGCCTGCGCCCAGGACCTGCGCCGGCGGCGGCCGCGGGTGCTCGGCGAGGAGCACCGCATCGGTGCCCGCCCGCTCCCGATCGACCGGGCGCTCGCCGAGCGCCTGCACGCACACGAACCCGCACCCGGCCCGGCACCCGGCCCGGTCCGGCGCCCGCCCGCCCGGGCGGCCGCACCGCCCCGCCCGGCGCCGCACGCCGATGACGGCCGGGACTCCCGCGCGATCGACGTCGCCGCCTACCTCGCCGCGTTCGAGCCGCCCCCGGCGCCCCCGGCACGTGGCGCGCACCGGCGCGCCGCCGGTCCCGCGCCGGCCCCGGGCACCGGGCCCGGACGGGACGCGCCCGGCGGGCGCCTCCCCGCCCCCGCCGGCGAGCAACCGGTGGCCGCGGCGCGCCCCGGCGAGCAGCCCGTCCCGACGGCGAGCCCCGACGAGCCACCGGCCGTGACGACGGGACCCGCAGCGGCGAGCCCCGACGAGCGACCGGCCGCCCCGGCCGCCACCGGCGAACACCCCGTCGATGCGGCGGACCCCGGCGAGCCGCGGGCCGTGACGACGGGACCCGCAGCGGCGAGCCCCGGCGACGGGGTGGACCCGGCGATCGCGGCGCTCGTCGCCGAGCTCTTCGAGCGCGCCCGCGCCGAGATCCGTGCCGAGCGGGCCGCCCGCGCGGCGCGGGACCGGCCCGAGGCCCCGCCCACCGGCCCGCCCGCGGTTGCGCCCACCGGCCCGCCCGCCGCCGTACCCGGCGCGCGCCCCGCGCCGCGCCGGCGCTGGGCGCCCGTCGGCGCCCCCGGCGCACGCAACGGCGCCCGGCGACCCGGACCGACCGGCTGACCGGACCACCGGCGACCCGGAGCGGCCGGCCGACCGGACCGGCCGACCGACCGGGCCTGTGGGCGGTCAGCTCGCGGGTGCGGCCGGCGTGAGGAAGCGCGCGACGAGCTCGTGGCCGCGCTCGTCCCACTCCTCGGCGGTCATCGCGTAGCGGACGTGGTCCTCGTAGACGCCCTGGATCTGCAGGAACCGCACCGCGGTTCCCTCGTCGCGCATCCCGAGCTTCTCGGCGACCCGGCGCGACGCGCGGTTGCGCGGCACGATCGCGGCCTCGACGCGGTGCAGCCCGAGCGTCTCGAACGCGTACCGCAGCACGAGCACGACGCCCTCGGGCACGTACCCGTGCCCGGCGAGCGCCTCGTCGATCCAGTACCCGACGTAGCCCATCTGGAACGGCCCGCGCTGGACGGAGCCGAGGCTCACCTCACCGGCGAAGCGACCGTCGGTGAGGAACAGGCCGAAGCCGTACGCGGCGTCGAAGTGCCGTTGCCGTTCCCAGGCGCCGCAGCGGGCGCGGAACGCGTCGAGGTCGAGCGCGGGGTCCGCGCTGCCCGGCTCGGGCCGCGGCTCCCACCGCTCGAGCCAGTCGCGGCAGCGGATGCGCACCTCGCGCCACGCCTCCCAGTCCTCGGCCTTCAGGGGGCGCAGCAGCACGCGCGCCCCGACCAGCTCGGGCACCATCACTCCGCCTTCCGCACCGCGTCGAGCGTAGAGGGGTCCTCCAGGCCCGACAGGTCGCCGGGCGGGCCGCCGGTCACGACCGCGCGGATCGCGCGCCGCAGCACCTTGGCGCTGCGGGTCTTGGGCAGCGCGGCCGTGAAGCGCACCTGCGCGGGCCGGAACGACGCCCCGAGCCGCCGGCCGACGAGGTCGCGCAGCTCGTCCCGGAGCGCGTCGCCGGCGTGCGCCCCGGGCGCGGGCACGACGAACACCCAGAGGGCCTCCCCCTTCACGTCGTCGGGGACACCGACGGCCGCGGCCTCCAGCACGGAGGGGTGGGCGACCACGACCGACTCGACCTCGGCCGGCCCGAGCCGCTTCCCGGCGACCTTGATCGTGTCGTCCGAACGCCCGTGCAGGAACCACTGGCCGTCGGGCGAGACGCTCGCGAAGTCGCCGTGCCACCACACGCCGGGCCAGCGCGACCAGTAGGTGTCGAGATACCGCTGCGGGTCCTTCCACAACCCCCGCGTCATCCCCGGCCACGGCTTCGTGCACACCAGCTCGCCGACCTCGCCGCGCACCGGCCGGCCCGCCTCGTCGAACACGTCCACCGCCATCCCCAACGCGGGGCCGCCGAGCGAACACGGCGACAGGGGCCGCACCACGTGCGGCGACAGGAAGCACGCGCCGACCTCGGTGCCGCCCGAGATGTTGATCACCGGGCACCGGCCGCCGCCCACGACCTCGAAGTACCACCGCCACGGCACCTCGTTCCAGGGCTCACCGGTCGACGCGAGGATCCGCAGCGACGACAGGTCGTGGGCGCGCACGGGTTCGTCGCCCTGCGCCATCAGCGCCCGCACCAGCGTGGGCGAGACGCCGAGCACGCCGATCCGGTGCCGTTCGACGAGCGACCACAGGCGGTCCGGCCCGGGGTGGTCGGGCGCGCCGTCGTACAGGACGAGCGTGCCGCGCCCGGCGAGCACGCCGACGATCTCCCACGGGCCCATGATCCAGCCGATGTCGGTCAGCCAGAACAGCCGCTCGCCGGGCCGCAGGTCGGTCTGGAACGCGACCTCCTGCGCGACCTTGACGAGGAACCCGCCGTGCACGTGCACCGCGCCCTTCGGCCGCCCGGTGGTGCCGCTCGTGTAGGCGACGAAGAGCGGGTGCTCGCTGTCGAGCGCGACGGCGTCCCGCCGCCCGGGGCGGCCGTCGACGAGCGCGGCGAGGGTGACGTCGCGCCCGCCCGTCATCGGCACGTCGTCACGACCGAGCCGCGCCACGACGACCACGGTGTGCACCGACGGCACACGCGCGACCGCCTCGTCGGCCACCTCCTTCATCGGCACCACCCGCCCGCGACGCGTGAAGCCGTCGGCCGTGATCAGCGCGACCGCACCCGCGTCCGCGAGGCGCACCGCGACCGCGTCCGCGCCGTAGCCGGAGAAGATCGGCAGGAAGATCGCGCCGAGCTTCGCGACCGCGAGCAGGGCCGCGACCGTCTCGGGGACCATCGGGAGGAACAGGCCGACCGCGTCACCGGCGCCGACGCCGCGCGCCGCGAGCCCGGACGCGATCCGGTCCGTGAGGGAGCGCAGCTCCGCCCACGTGAGCGAGCGTACGGCGCCCTCCTCACCCTCCCAGACCACCGCCGGGTCGGACGCCACGGCCGGGTCGTCGGCGTGCCGGTCGAGACAGCTCTCGGCGGCGTTCAGCGCCCCGCCGACGAACCACTTCGCCCACGGCACGCCGCCGGAGGTGTCGAGCACGGTGTGGTACGGACGCGCGAATCGCAACCCGAGGAAGCGGACCACGGCGTCCCAGAACCACTCCGGCTCGTCGATCGAGCGGCGCACGAGCGCGTCGAAGCCGTCGACACCCTCGACCGCCATGAACCGCGCCACGTTGGCGTCGCGCAGGAGCTCGGCGCTCGGTGTCCAGACGATCTCGGACTGCTGCACCGGCTGCGCAATCTACCGACGGCGACGCTGTAGCGTGCAGCGCATGAGCTCGGAGGACGCGCCGGAGCCGGTTCGCGATCCGCTCGTGTGGATCGACCTCGAGATGACCGGCCTGGCCGTCGAACGGGACGTGATCGTCGAGATCGCGTGCGTGGTCACCGACGCCGACCTGAACCCCCTCGACGACGGCCTGCAGATCGTCGTGCACCAGGACGAGGCGACGCTGCAGGTGATGGACGACTTCGTGCGCCGGATGCACGCGAAGTCCGGGCTGCTGGCGGAGATCCCGACGTCGTCCACCGACCTCGCGGCGGCCGAGGCCGCGACGCTCGCGTACGTCCGCGGCCACGTCCCCGCGCCGGGCGTCTCGCCGCTGTGCGGCAACAGCATCGGGATGGACCGGCGCTTCCTCGCGCGCTACATGCCCGAGCTCGACGCGTACCTCCACTACCGCACGATCGACGTCTCGTCGATCAAGGAGCTGTGCCGGCGCTGGTACCCGTCGGTGTACCGCAAGCGTCCCGCGAAGTCGGAACAGCACCGGGCGCTCGACGACATCCGCGAGTCGATCGAGGAGCTGCGCTACTACCGCGACCACCTGTTCGCGCCGCGCGCCTCCTGAGTCGGGAACCGGGCGCGGATCCGCGCGGTCAGCGCCCGAGCAGCGCGTCGAGCGCGCCGAGCAGCGTCGTGACCGAACGCTCGCGCGCGCCGTGACCCATGAGGCCGATGCGCCACCCCTTGCCCGCGAGCTCACCCAGCCCGCCGCCCACCTCGATGTCGAAGCGGGTCCGCAGCTCGTCGCGCAGCTTCGCGTCGTCCACGCCGTCGGGCAGCCACACGGACGTGAGCTGCGGCAGCCGCCGCTCGGTCGCGAACGCACGGAACCCGTACCCCGGCAGGGCCTCCTGCAACCGCGCGCCGGCGTCGCGGTGGCGCGCCCACGACGCCTCCAGGCCCTCGTCGAGCAGGACCCCGAGCCCCGCGTGCAGGGCGTACAACATCGAGATCGGCGCGGTGTGGTGGTAGCGGCGCGCGGCGCCGACGTAGTCGGCGATCAGCGACAGGTCGAGGTACCACGACTGCACGGCGGCCCCGCGTGATCGGACCCGTTCGGCGGCGCGGGGCGAGAAGGTGACGGGCGCGAGTCCGGGCGGCACGCCGAGGCACTTCTGGGTCGCCGAGTACGCCGCGTCCACGCCCCAGGCGTCGACCTCGACGGGGATGCCGCCCAGCGACGTGACGGTGTCGACCAGCAGCAGCGTGTCGGTGCCCTGGAGCTCGGCGAGCGGCGCGATCTCGTTCTCGACGCCGGTCGAGGTCTCCGCGTGCACGACCGCCACGAGCCGCGCGTGCGGTGCGGCCGCCCGGGCGTCGAGCAGGCGCTGGGGATCGATCGCCCGGCCCCACGGCGCCTCGACGCGCACGACCGTCGCGCCACAGCGGCGCGCGACCTCGCACATCCGCTCGCCGAACACGCCGTTGACCCCGACCACGACGGTGTCGCCCGGCTCGACGAGGTTCACGAAGCACGCCTCCATCCCGGCCGAGCCGGTGCCGCTGACCGGCAACGTCAGGGGGTTCGCGGTACGGAACACCGCGCGCAGCCGGTCGGCGATCTCGTCGAGCACGGCGAGGAAGTCGGGATCGAGGTGGCCGAGGACGGGCCGCTGGAAGGCCTCGACCACCTCCGGGTACGGGTTCGAGGGCCCGGGGCCGAGGAGCAGGCGGTCGGGGTGCGCCACGCGCGGGACGCTACCGGGCCGCGACCGCCCCGGCGAGATCGACGACGCGCTGCAGCCCGCGGGCGAGGCAGCGGACGTCGGCCTCGCAACCCTCGCCGGCGACGATCGCGCGGGCCACCTGGGCGGCGGCGCGCGCGACGCGGGTCACCGCGTCGTCGGGGAGCGGCAGGCGTTCGCGCCGGGCCGCGGCCTGCACGGCGAGGGTGACGCTGTGGGCCGCGGCCGCCGCCTGGGTCTGGCGGCGGGTGCGGCGCAGGGCGTGCTCGACCTCGAGCGTCGCCCGCATCGCCTCGATCTCGTCGGCGGGCGTCGTGCGTGCCGCGGCGAGGTCCTGCGCGACCGACCGGATCTCGGCGACCGTCAGGGCCTCGAGCGCCGCTTCCAGCCGGAGCAGGTCCATGCAGTCAGGTCGGCGGGCCGCCGCCGAATTGAAGCACCGGGCGACAGGCGGTCTAGGGATCCCGGAGCGACCGCGCGAGCCCGTCGAGGATGTCGGCCTCCGACACGAGCATCTCGTCGAACCCGTAGTGGCGCATCACCGACACGACGACGATCGCCCCGCCGACGATGACGTCGACCCGGCCGGGCTCGAGCCCCGGGTTGTGACGGCGGCGGTCGGCCGGTTCGGTGGCGAGGGTGCGGAACACGTCCTCGGCCGCCGCCCGCGTCAGGCGGAAGTGGTGGATCCGCTCGCTCGCGGAGGGGTCGACCCCCAGCTCCACCGCGGCCATCGTCCAGACCGTGCCGGCCGTCCCGACGAGGGTCTTCGCGCCGTGCGCCGCGGGCAGCTCGCGGTCGACGTCGCCGAGGTGGTCGCGCACGACCGAGACCGCCTGGCTCAGCTCCTCGGGCGCCGGGGGGTCGCCGTGCAGGTACTGCTCGGTGAGGCGGACGCAGCCGATGTCGACCGACACGAGCCCTTCGGGGGCGGTGTGCCCGACGATCAGCTCCGTCGACCCGCCGCCGACGTCGAGCACCAGGAACGGTGCGGGCTCGTGCAGGCCGGCGGTCGCGCCCGCGAACGTGAGGCCCGCCTCCGTCTCGCCGCTGATCAGCTCGGGCCGCACGCCGAGCACGCGCTCGGCCGGGTCGAAGAACGCGTCGCGGTTGGCGGCGTCGCGGGAGGCGCTCGTCGCGGTGGCCCGGGTCCGCTCGGCGCCCAGCTCGTCGATCACCTGCCGGTACTCGCGCAGCACGGCGAGCGTCCGGTCGATCGCGTCGGGGTGCAGCCGCCGCGCGGAGTCCACGCCCTGGCCGAGGCGCGTGATGCGGGTGCGGCGGTCGACGGCGCGCAGTTCGTCGCCGTCGAGGTCGGCGACGAGCAGGCGCGTCGAGTTGGTGCCGATGTCGACGGCGGCGACGCGCGTCACGGCGCCCCCCGCACGGCGTCCTCCTCGGCGAGGCGCGCCGCGACCCACCGTCCCACGGGGTCGTCGCCGCCCGCGAGGTGGTGGGCGTAGTGGGCGTGGAGGCACTTCACGCCGCGGTGCGTGCCGCCGACGCCGCCGTGCGGCCGGGGGCCCCGGTGGCCCGCGGGGATCTGCGCGTCCCGCTCGGCGGCGTAGCGCTCGTGTGCCCGGCGCAGCTCGGTCGGGTCGACCGCCTGCTCGGCCGCGCGCACCCCGCCGGCCGACTCGAGGCGCGACACGCGCGTGACCAGGCCGGGGTCGACGAGGTAGTAGCGGGTCGGCATCGGGGTGCCGTCGTGCAGGAGCGGCGCGTTGCGGATCACGACCGGCGCGCCGCGCGCGTCGCGCACGACGACGTCGAAGTCGGCGCGCGGCTGCCGGCCGAGGAGGCCGGTGACGGCTTCGACGTCGTGCGGCGCGGCGGGCACGGTCCGATTGTACGGACCGCGCGCGGGGGCCGCCCTACGGCGTCGTCGTGGTGGTCGTCGGGGCGGGGATGCGCGCGTACGGGATCTCGCCCGGGTAGGCCATCTGGAGCTCCTTCGCGCGCCGCTCGATCTCGGCCGGGGTCGACAGCTCGGCGAGCGTCTGCTCGAGGCGGTCGTTCTGCTCGCGGATCACCTGGAGGTCGCGGCGGGCGTCGGAGATCTCACGACGCTGGGCGAGGAACGAGCGGGTGGGGAACACGAACAGGAACAGGAACGCCACGACGAGCAACGCGACGACCGCGACGCGCGCGGCGCGACCCCAGCGGAGCGAGGGACGGGTCGCGGCGCGCGCCGTCAACCGATCCCCCCGGCGCGCAGCGCCCGGCGGCCCAGGTATTCGGCACCCTCGCCCAGGTGCTCCTCGATGCGCAGGAGCTGGTTGTACTTCGCGACCCGGTCGCTGCGGGCGGGGGCGCCGGTCTTGATCTGGCCGCAGTTCGTCGCGACCGCGAGGTCGGCGATCGTCGCGTCCTCCGTCTCGCCGCTGCGGTGCGACATCACCGACGTGTACCCGCTGCGGGCGGCTAGCGCGACCGTGTCGAGCGTCTCGGTGAGCGACCCGATCTGGTTCACCTTCACGAGGATCGAATTGGCGACCCCGCCCTCGATGCCGCGCGCGAGCCGCTGCGCGCTCGTCACGAACAGGTCGTCGCCGACGAGCTGCACGCGGGACCCGAGCCGTTGCGTGAGCGCGGCCCAGCCGTCCCAGTCGTCCTCGGCCATGCCGTCCTCGATCGACACGATCGGGTAGCGGTCGCACAGCCCGGCCAGGTAGTCGCCGAACTCGGAGGCCGTGAACCGGCGGCCCTCCCCCGCGAGCGCGTAGGTGCCCTCCTCGTGGAGCTCGGTCGCCGCGACGTCGAGCGCCAGCGCGATCTCCTCGCCCGGCCGGTAGCCGGCGGCCTCGATCGCGGCCACGAGCAACCGCAGCGCCTCCTCGTTCGACGGCAGGTCGGGCGCGAACCCGCCCTCGTCGCCGAGCGCGGTGGAGAGACCGCGGTCCTTCAGGAGCCGCTTCAGCGCGTGGTACGTCTCGGCGCCCCAGCGCAACGCCTCGGAGAAGCTCACCGCGCCGAGCGGCACCAGCATGAACTCCTGGACGTCGACGTTCGAGTCGGCGTGCGCGCCGCCGTTGAGCACGTTCATCAACGGGACCGGCAGGACGTGCGCGTTGGCGCCGCCGACGTAGCGGTACAGCGGGAGCCCGGTGTCCTCGGCGGCGGCCTTCGCGACCGCGAGGGAGACGCCGAGGATGGCGTTGGCGCCGAGGCGCGACTTGTCGTCGGTGCCGTCGAGCGCCCGCAGCTCGGCGTCGACGAGGCGCTGGTCGGTCGCGTCGAGCCCCACGATCGCGTCGCGGATCTCCTCGTTGACGTGGAGCACCGCCTGGCGCACGCCCTTGCCGAGGTACCGCTCGCCGCCGTCGCGCAGCTCCAGCGCCTCGTGCGCGCCCGTGCTCGCGCCGCTCGGCACCGCCGCACGGCCGCGGGCGCCGGAGAGGAGCTCGACCTCGACCTCCACGGTCGGGTTGCCGCGGGAGTCCAGGATCTCGCGGGCGACGACGTCCTCGATGATGCTCACGTCTGCTCCTGTGGACAGTGTTGCGAATGTAGACGGTCGGGTCGATCCGCGCCCGGCACGGCGGCCCCCCGCGCCACCGGTACGAACGCGCGTTCGCACCGGCGCGTCACGAACCGGCGGCCTCCGCCCACAGCGCCGCGACCGTGCCGGGACCGGCGGCGGCGAGGTCGACGCCGCGCGCCGCCGCGAGCCGCTCCATCGCCTCGAAGCGCCGCCGGAAGCCCCGCGCCCAGGCGTGCAGCGCGGACTCCGCGTCGACGCCGCGCGCCCGACCCGCGGCGACGAGCGCCGCGAGCGCCGCCCCGGCGGCCGCGTCGTCGGCGACGTCCACGTCGGGCAGCCCCGGGTCGAGCCCGATCGAGTCGGCCTTGCGCAACAGCTTCTGCACGTGCAGCAGCGCGGGGAGCGCGGCGGGCACCTCGCCGAGGATCGAGCCGCCGCCCGACTCCGCCTTCTTGATCTGCTCCCAGTTGGTGACCACCTCGTCGGCGCCGGCGACCTCGGTGTCGCCGAAGACGTGCGGGTGCCGCCGGACGAGCTTGTCGTGGATGCGGCGAGCGACGTCCGCGATCGTGAACGCGCCCGCCTCGGCCGCGAGCACCGACTGGATCACGACCTGGAACAGCAGGTCGCCGAGCTCGTCCTCGAGCGCGTCGTAGGCGGCCGGGTCGACGTCGCCCCCGGGCGCCTCCGGCGGCAGCTCCTCGATCGCGTCGGCGACCTCGTAGGCCTCCTCGAGGACGTGGCGGCGCAGCGAGTGGTGGGTCTGCTGCGCGTCCCACGGGCAGCCGCCCGGGCCGCGCAGCCGTTGCGCCAGCGCGACGAGCCGGGCCAGCTCCGACGCGACCGCGAGCTCGCCGGTGTCGACGTACAGCGACGTGAGGTGGTCGGGCTCGACCTCCCGGTCGAGGTCCGCGAGGCGCACCTCGACCACGCGCTCGTCGGGCAGCCCCAACCGCTGCAGCACCGTCACCGGGTGGTCGGGCGCCAGCCCCTCCAGGAGCGCGAGCTTGACGTCGGACAGCACGAACCGGTCGTCGCACTGGGCGAGGAGCATCGGGCCCGCGAAGCCGGCGGCCTCCACGGCGAAGGTGCGCGCGTCGACGACGCGGGTCCCCGCCAGCGGGTCGACGCCGAGGCGCGCCCAGGCGAGGTCCGCGAACGAGACGCCGACCACCGTCTCGACCTCGACGTCGGCCGCCCGCAGCAACACGACGGTCCGCTCGGCGACGTTGGGGCTGCCGGGCACCGCGTACGCGACCTCGCCGTGCTCGTGGGCCTGGTCCACGATGTACGACGCGATCGCGCTGTACACGGCGTCGAGGTCGTCGCCGGAGTCGTAGAGGTGGTCGAGCGGCGTCAGCGCGATCCCCTCGGCCGCGAGGTCGTCGACCGCCCGGTGGCGGGCCGTGCGCACGAAGCGCACCGGGATGCGCCCGAGCGCGGCCCGCGCCGCCGGCAGCAGGAGGTCGGCACCGGCCGGCCCCAGCCCGATCACCACCACGCGGGCCACGGGCCCGCTACCCCTCGGGCTGGTCGGGCTGGTCGCCCGCGCCGGGCGCGACCGACGGCGCGGTCGTGGTCGTGCGCTCCTCGCGGCCGGTCGGCGGCTCCGGCGCCTCGGGCGGGTTCAGCGCCCAGGTCTGCGACGCCTCGTCGAACTCCCACCGGCCGTAGCGCGCGTCCACCTGCACGTCCATCGACGCGATCCGGTCGTTGAGGACCTGCGCGACCAGCTCGTTGCGCTCCTGCTGGGCCCGTTGCTCGGACTCCGCCGTGAGCTGCTGCTCGATCTGCGCGCGGAACTTCTCGAACGTGGGCGCCCACGGCTCGACGAGGATCAGGTGGAACCCGAACTCGGTCTGCACCGGGCCGACCACCTCGCCCACCGGCGCGCCGTCGGCGGCGCTCTGGAACGGCTCGACGAACGGCGACGCGCCCAGACAGCCGAGCGACCCGCCGGCCGCCGCCGAGCCCGGGTCCTGGGAGCGGGAGGTGGCGAGCTCGTCGAACGACGCGCCCGCCGCGAGCTCCGCCCGGATCGCCTCGGCGTCGGCCTGCTGCTCGACGAGGATGTGCGAGACCTCGCGGCCCGACGGGCAGGCGGTGAGCGCGGCCTCGTTCTGCGCGTAGTAGGCGCGCATCTCCTCCTCGGTCGGTGCCGCGACCGGGTCGAGCTCGCCGGCGATGTCGTCGAGCACGGCGTTGCGGCGCGCCTGGCGCTCGACCTCGCGCGCCTTGAAGTCCTCGTCGAAGGAGTCGAAGATCGTGAGCTCCTGCGCGGCGCGCTCGCGCTCCTCCTCGCCGACCTCGAGTCCGCGCGCCTCGAATTCTGCGTCGATCGCGACCTGGTAGATCAGGTTGTTGAGCCACAGTGCGGAGAGCTGGGCGTCGACGGTGCCGTCGGCGCCGTCGGCGACGTCGAAGCCGCCGGCCCGCAACTGCTCGAGGAACGTCTCGTTGGCCGCCATCGTCGCGAGGTCGTCCTCGAAGTCGTCCCGGCGGATGTGCACGACCTCGTCGCCGTCGTCGCCGGGGATCGTGATCGTCGCGGCGTCCTGCATCGTGCTGGAGCAGCCGGCGAGGAGCACGGCGGCGGCGGATGCGGCGAGGGGTACGGCGAGCGCGAAGCGACGCCGGGAACGGGTTCGGGTCACGAGGGCGATGCTACCGGCTCGGCCTCCGGCACGGCCTCGCGCAGCAGCGCGAGGATGCCGCCGACGAGCCCCGACGCGTCGCGCGTCGCCGCCGGTTGCAGCGGCACCACGACCGCGTCGGGCAACACGGTCGCACGCGGGGCCACACGTCGCAGCCGCGCCTCCTGCGACTTGCGCAGGCTGAGGCCCTCGAAGCGCACGCGGTCCTTCTGCACCGAGACGGCCCTGACCCCCGTCCGGATCGCCTCCGCGCGCAGGCGCGCGACGTCGAGCAGCGCGGCGGCCGGCGGCGGGGGCGGGCCGTACCGGTCCTCCCACTCGGCGCGGACGTCCTCCACGTCGGCCACGGTCGTCACCGCGGCGAGCCTCCGGTACGCCTCCATCCGCACGTCGTCACGGGCGACGTAGTCGCGCGGCAGGTGCGCGGTGACCGGGAGGTCGATCTGCACCTCCTCGGGCGGCTCGACCCGCTCACCCGTCAGCTCCCCGACGGCCTCGGTCACCATCTCGACGTAGAGGTCGAACCCCACGGCCGCGATGTGGCCCGACTGCTCCGCCCCGAGGAGGTTGCCGGCGCCCCGGATCTCGAGGTCCCGCATGGCGATCTTGAACCCCGAGCCGAGGTCGGTGAACTCGCCGATCGTCTTCAGGCGCTCGTAGGCCTCCTCGGTGAGGGCACGGTCGGCCGGGTGCAGCAGGTACGCGTACGCGCGCTGGCCGCGCCGGCCGACGCGACCGCGCAGCTGGTAGAGCTGCGCGAGCCCCAGCAGATCGGCGCGGTCGACGACGAGGGTGTTGACCGTCGGCATGTCGAGACCGCTCTCCACGATCGTCGTGCAGACGAGCACGTCGTGCTCGCGCTCCCAGAACTGGGTCACGACCTTCTCGAGCTGGCCCTCGTCCATCTGACCGTGCGCGACCGCGACCCGGGCGTCGGGGACGAGCGCGCGCACGTCGGCCGCGACGTGCTCGATGTCCTGGACGCGGTTGTGCACGTAGAGCACCTGTCCCTCGCGCAGCAGCTCGCGGCGGATCGCCTCCGACACCGCACGCGGGTCGTACTCGCCGACGTACGTCAGGATGGGCTGGCGGTCCTCCGGCGGCGTCTGCACCAGGGACAGGTCGCGGATCCCGGTGAGTGCCATCTCCAGGGTGCGCGGGATCGGGGTCGCGCTCAGCGTCAACACGTCGACGTTCGCGCGCAGCTTCTTGATCTTCTCCTTGTGCTGCACGCCGAAGCGCTGCTCCTCGTCGACCACGAGCAGCCCGAGGTCCTTGAACCGCACGTCGTCGGAGAGCAGGCGGTGCGTGCCGATGACGATGTCGACCCGGCCCTCGGCGAGTGCCCGCACGACCTCGGCCTGCTCCTTGGCGCCGAGGAAGCGCGACAGCACCTCGACCCGCACCGGGTAGTTGGCGAAGCGCTCGCGGAACGTCTGCCCGTGCTGGTTCGCGAGCAGCGTCGTCGGGACGAGCACCGCGACCTGCGCGCCGTCGAACACGGCCTTCGCGGCGGCGCGCAGCGCGACCTCGGTCTTGCCGTAGCCGACGTCGCCGCACACGAGGCGGTCCATCGGGACGGGCCGCTCCATGTCGGCCTTCGTGTCGACGATCGCCTGGAGCTGGTCGGGCGTCTCCTCGTAGGGGAACGCCTCCTCGATCTGGCGTTGGAACGGCGTGTCCTCCCCGAAGGCGCGGCCCGGCGTCGCGAGCCGCTTGCGGTAGAGGACGACGAGCTCGGCGGCGATGTCGCGCACCGCGCGCCGCACGCGGGCGCGCGTCTTCTCCCAGTCCGCGCCGCCCATCTTCGAGAGCTTCGGCTCCTCGCCGCCGGTGTACCTGCGGATGAGCCCGATGTCCTCCGAGTCGACGTAGACGCGGTCGCCACCCCGGAACTCGACGACGAGGCGGTCGCGCGTGATGCCGAACATCTCGCGGGTCTCCATGCCGAGGTAGCGGCCGATGCCGTGCACCCGGTGCACGACGTGGTCGCCGGGCGAGAGGCCCTCGTAGTGGTCGCGAGCACGACGCGCTCCCCGCGGCGCGCGGTGGACGCGTCGCCGGCCCGTCAGGTCGGCCTCGGCGACGAGCGCGAGGCGCGGGCCGGGCAGCACCACGCCGCGGTCGAGCGGCGCGACGACCACGTCGACGCCGACGCCCTCGCCGGCGAGCAGCTCCTCGATGCGGGCCTTCGACCCGGTGCCCTCCGCGGCGACGAGCACCCGGTAGCCGTCGCGTTTCAGGGCCGTGATCCGGCGGGCGAGCCCCTCGGTGTCGCCCACGACCGGATCGAACGCCGTCGCGGGCAGCAGCGGCGTGGCGGGCCGGTCGGGCGCGCCCAGCACGAGCACGGTCCCCGCGCGGGTGTGGGCGAGCAGGCGGTCGAAGGGGAGCGAGAGCCGCGGCGCGCCGGCCGGGTCGGCGGCCCCCCAGGTCGACGCGAGCGCGGACGCGAGCGCGGCCTCCTCGTCGAGCAGCTCCTGGGCGCGGTCGCGCAGCCGCCGCGGCTCCACGAGCGCGACGAGCGCCGACGCCGGCAGGAGGTCGGGCAGCAGGTGTTCCTCGTCGCACAGCCACGGCAGCCACGACTCCATGCCGTCGAACGTCCCGCCCTCGGCGAGGCGCTCCCAGTGCTCGCGGCCCCAGGGCTCGCGGGCGAGCAGCTCGCGGGCGCGCCCGCGCACCTCGTCGGTCGGCAGCAGCTCGCGCACCGGGAAGATCCAGGCCTCGCCCGGGTCGCCGTGGCTGCGCTGGTCCGCGACGGAGAAGTACGAGAGGCGGTCGACCTCGTCACCCCACAGGTCGATGCGCACGGGATGGTCCGCGGTCGGCGGGTACACGTCGACGATCGAGCCGCGCACCGCGACCTCGCCGCGGGACTCCACCTGGTACTCGCGCCGGTATCCCGACGCGACCAGGCGCTCGACGAGCCCGTCGCGGTCGAGGCGGTCGCCGCGGCGCACGACGACCGGCTCCACGTCCTCCACGTGCGGGCCGAGGCGCTGCACGAGCGCCCGCACCGGCGCGACGACCACGGCCGGCAGGTGCTCGCCGCCCGTGCGCAGGCGCCACATGACCCGCAGCCGCCGGCCCATCGTCTCGGTCGCCGGCGACACGCGCTCGTAGGGGAGCGTCTCCCACGCCGGGAACCACTCGACGGCCGTCCCGCCGAGGAACTGGCGCAGGTCGCCCGCGAGCCGCTCCGCCTCGGCCCCGGTGGGCACGGCGAGCAGGAGGGGGCGGCGGGCGGTCGCGCCGCCGGCGAGGGTCGCGGCGAACATCGCGCGCGCGGCGTCGGGCACGGCCACGGTCTGGCCCTGCCCGGACGCGGCCGCCTCGACCACGGGGTCGGCGGCGAGGAGGTCGATCAGCCCCGACAGGGGCGCTCGGGGGTCCACGATGGTCGGTCGGCCGGGCCGAGGGGCCGGCGCGGCCCGGCCCGGTGCGGACCTCAGGGTACGCGCTCGGCCCGCGGGCGGCGGCCCCGGCGCCGGGCGGCCGGCGGCCTCACGCCCGGGCGTTGAAGCGGTTCATCGCGGCGTCGACGCCGTCGGCGACGATCGTCTCGACCGCGTCGGCCGCCAGCTCCAGCGTCACGTCGACCGCCTCGCGCTCGCGCCGGGAGAAGCGGGCGAGCACGTGGTCCGCACCGTGCTCCTTCGATCGCGGCTTGCCCACGCCGATGCGCACGCGCAGGAAGTCGGCGGACTTGAGGTGCTGGCGGATCGACCGCAGCCCGTTGTGGCCGGCGAGGCCGCCGCCGGCCTTCACCCGCAGCACCGCGGGCTCGAGGTCGAGCTCGTCGTGGACGACGACGATCCGCTCGGGGGGCGTCTCGTGGCGGCGTGCGAGCGCGCCGACCGCGACGCCCGAGTCGTTCATCCAGGTCTGCGGGACCGCGAGCACGACGTGACGCCCCGCGATGCGCACGTCGTCGACGAGGGCGCGGTCCTTCGAGCGGCGCAGGCGCGCGCCGTGCCGCCGGGCGAGGATCTCGACAACCTCGGCGCCGACGTTGTGGCGGGTGCGCGCGTACGCCTCGCCCGGGTTGCCGAGGCCGACGACCAGGAAGTCGGCGGCCATCGCCCGCTCCCGCCCCCCGGGTCAGTCCGCGCCGCCGGGCTCCTCGCCGCCCCCACCGCCACCGGCCGCGGCCTCGCCGCCCTCGCCCTCGCCGGCCTCGCCCTCGGCGCCCTCCTCGGCGCCGGCGGCCATGCCGCGGGGTACCGAGACCTGCGCGACGAGCTCGTCGGGGTCGTTGCGGATCTCGACGCCGGCCGGGACGGCGAGGTCGCGCACGTACAGCTGGTCGCCCATCTCCATCGCAGACACGTCGTGGGCGATCGCGGCGGGGATGTCGCCGGGCTTGGCCTCGACCGAGACCGAGAACAGCATCTGCTCGAGCAGGCCGCCGCGCTTGGCGCCCTCGGCCTCGCCCTCGAGGTGCAGCGCCACCTCGGCCGTGACCGTCTGGTCGGCACGCACCCGCACGAAGTCGACGTGCAGCAGCGTGCCCTTCAGCGGGTTGCGCTGCACCTGGCGCGCCATCGTGAGCTGCTCGGTGCCGTCGATCCGCAGCGTGATCAGCGAGTTGACCCCCCGGGCGAGCGCGTGCTGCAGCTCGTGGGCGTCGACGGTGACCGGCACGCTCCCGCCGTCGAGCCCGTACACGACGGCCGGGACCCGCCCGGCGCGGCGGAACCGGCCCGCGGCGCCTTTGCCGGTCTCGGAGCGGCGGTCGGCGGTCAGGGTGACGTCGGACATGGCGCGTCGGGTCCTCGGGAGCGGATCGGGAACGGGAGATTGTCGCGCATCGGCGGGTGGGTCCCCAACCGCGGGGCGGGCCGCCCGGGCCGCCCCGCCGGCGCCGGATGCGCGGGCGCCCGCCGCGGCGCCGGCCCGGCGCCCCGGAGGCGTCAGAGGTTGTCGCCTCCGAACAGCTCGCTCACCGAGCGGTCCTCGAACACCGCGTCGATCGCCTCGGCCACGAGCGGGGCGATCGACAGGACGCGCAGGCCGTCGAAGCGCTTCTCCGACGGGATCGGCACGGTGTTGGTGACCACGACCTCGCGGATCGGGGCGTTCTTCAGCCGGTCGACGGCCGGACCCGACAGCAACCCGTGGGTCGCGACGACGTACACCTCGGCGGCGCCCCGGTCGATCAGGAGGTTCGCCGCGCTGACCACGGTGCCCGCGGTGTCGATCATGTCGTCGACGATCACGCACGTCCGGCCCGCGATCTCACCGACCACCTCGGTCGCCACCGCGACGTTGTGCGTGCCCTTCGGGCGGCGCTTGTCGATGAACGCGATGTCGCCGCCGAGACGGTCGGCGTAGCGGCGGGCGAGCTTGCCGCCGCCGGCGTCGGGGGCGATGAACACCGTCTCGCCGTCGAGCACGCCGGCGAGGTACTCCGCGAGCACCGGCACCGCGGTGAGGTGGTCGACCGGGTAGTCGAAGAAGCCCTGGATCTGGCCGGTGTGCAGGTCGACCGTGACGACGCGGTGCGCGCCCGCGACCGTGAGGATGTCGGCGACGAGCCGCGCGCTGATCGGCTCCCGCCCCTCGGCCTTGCGGTCCTGGCGCGAGTACCCGTAGAAGGGGACGACCGCCGTGATGCGCTTCGCCGACGCGCGCTTGGCCGCGTCGATCATCAGCAACTGCTCCATGATGCGGTCGTTGATCGGCTCGCAGTGCGTCTGGATCACGAACGCGTCCGCGCCCCGGATGCTCTCGCCGATGCGGCAGTAGATCTCGCCGTTCGCGAACGTGGAGAGCACGACGTCGCCGAGCGGCTGCCGGAGGCACTCGGCGATCTCGAGGGACAGCTCCTCGTGCCCGCGGCCCGCCACGAGGATCAGCTTCTTGGTCGTGACGTGCTCGTTCACCGGGCCCCTCCGCCGTCGCCGTCGCCATCCTCGCGCGCGGGCCGGGCGACGCGCGCCGGAACGCCGCGGACGTGCTGGCCCGGCGGGACGTCCCGGGTCACGACCGACCCGGCGCCGGTCTCCGCCCCGTCGCCCACCTCGACCGGGGCGACGAGCGAGGTGTGCACCCCCGTGTGGGCGCCGTCGCCGATCCGGGTGCGGTGCTTGCGCGTGCCGTCGTAGTTCGCCGTGATCGTGCTGGCGCCGAGGTTGGCGCCCGCACCGATCTCCGCGTCGCCCACGTACGACAGGTGCGGCACCTTCGTGCCCTCGCCGATCTCGGAGTTCTTCACCTCCACGTAGGTGCCGACCTTCACGCCGTCGGCCAGCCGCGTGCCCGGCCGCAGGTAGGCGAACGGGCCGACCGAGCAGTCGTCGCCGATCTCGGCGTCGCGCACGACGGCGTAGGTCACGACGGAGCGTTCGCCGACGACCGCGTCCACGAGGTGGCACCCGGGCCCGACGACCGACCCCGCGCCGACGGACGTGCGCCCCTCGAGGACGGTGCCGGGGAGCAGCCGCACGTCGGGCTCCAGCTCGACGGTCGCGTCCACGTAGGTGTGCTCCGGGTCGACCATCGTGACCCCCGCGCGCATCCAGTGCCCGTTGATGCGCCGGCGCAGCTCCGCCTCGGCGGCGGCGAGCTGGGCGCGGTCGTTGACCCCGACGGCCTCGGCCGGGTCGTCGCTCGCGACGGCGACGACCTTGTGGCCCGCGGCGCGCAGCACCTCGATCGCGTCCGTCAGGTAGTACTCACCCTGCGCGTTCTCGGGCCGGAGGCGGCGCAGCGACGGGACGAGCAGGTTGCGCCGGAAGCAGTAGATCGACGTGTTCACCTCGTCGATCGCCAGCTCGTCGCCGTCCGCGTCGGCGTGCTCGACGATGCGGGCGACGCGGTCGTCCTTGTCGCGCACCACCCGGCCGTACCCCGTGGGGTCGGCCAGGCGGGCGGTGAGCACCGTGGCCGCCGCGTCCTGCAGGCGGTGCTCGGTCGCGAGCCGGGCGATCGTCTCGGCCCGCAGCAGGGGGGTGTCGCCCGGCAGCACGAGGACGTCGTCCTCCATGTCGAGGTCGTCGAACGCGGCCGACATCAGCGCGACGCTCACCGCGTCGCCGGTGCCGAGCTGCACGCGCTGCTCGACGAACTCGACGGGGACCTCGGTGACGAGCTGGTCCTGGAGCACCTTGGTCACCCGCTCGGCGCCGTGGCCCACGACGACCACGATCCGCTCCAGGGGCAGCCGGGCGAGCGAGTCGACGACGTGGAGGAGCATCGGGCGACCGCACAGCGGGTGGAGCACCTTCGGCGTCTCGGAGCGCATCCGCGTGCCCTCGCCCGCAGCGAGCACCACGGCGGCGAGCGGACGGTACTGGCTCATGATCGGCCTCCCGCGACGGCTGGCTCGGGGGCGAGGGTTCGAACCTCGACCAGGGACTCCAAAGGACCCTGTGCTGCCGTTACACCACCCCCGATCCGACCCCAAGGTAGCGGCCGGACGTGGCGCCGGTTCTCGATCGCTGCGCACTGCGTGGACCGCCCCCGGCACCCGGGTGGGAGCGGTGCCGGGCGCGCCTGGTAGCGTGCCCGACCGCCATGGGCTCGTTGATCAAGAAGCGCCGCAAGCGCATGCGGAAGAAGAAGCACAAGAAGCTGCTGAAGAAGACGCGCTGGCAGCGCCGTCAGCAGGGCAAGTAGCCCGCGCCCGACACGATCGACGCGACCGCCCCGCGAGCGGGGCGGTCGTCTCGCGTCCGGCCCCACCCGGCGACCCGCCCGGCCGTGGTCACCACCACGACGACATGCCGCGCCCCGCGTGACCACGACGGCGACCCGCCCGGCCGTGGTCACCACCACGACGACATGCCGCGCCCCGCGTGACCACGACGGCGACCCGCCCGGCCGTGGTCACCACCACGACGACATGCCGCGCCCGGCGTGCCCACGGGGGAGGGTTGCCGTCGCCCAGACGCCCGCGGCGTCGAGCCGGGCGCGGGCGGCGGCCGCGGCCTCGCGTGCGGTGCCGGCCGACTCGAACCACGCCGCGAACGAGGACCCGCTGCCGCACAGGACGGCCGGGCGGCCCAGCGCGTCCTCCAGCTCGGCGCGAAAGCGGGCGAGGCGCGGTTCGACGTGCTCCGCCGCCGGTTCGAGGTCGTTGACGAGCTCGCCGCCGAACCCCGGCGCGCGCACCGAACGCGGCGAGCGCGGGCCGCCCAGCTCGTCCCACGCGCGGTACACGTCCGGGGTCGCGCAGCCGAAGCGCGGCGTCGCGATCACGACGTGCAGGCGGGGCACCCGCACCGGTTCGAGCAGCTCCCCCCGCCCGCGCATGCGCGCGGGCGTCCCGTCGACGCAGAACGGCACGTCGGAGCCGAGGTCGGACGCGACCTCCCGTGCGGTCTCCGGCCCGGCGAGCGCGCGCAGGACGGCCGCCGCGTCCGCGGAACCGCCCCCGAGCCCGCCGCCGGGCGGGATGCCCTTGTCGAGGGTGATGGACACGGTACGGCCGAGCAGGCGCGCCGCCCGTGACGCGAGGTCGGTGCCGTCGGTGGGCACACCGGCGGCGTGCGGGCCGGTCACGGTGACCCGGGGTGCGCCCGACGGCTCGACGCACACGGTGTCGTACGGCTCGCCGACGCACACCGCGAGCGCGTCGATCTCGTGGTACCCGTCCTCCCGCCGCCGCAGGACACGCAGCGACATCGTCACCTTGGCGGGCGCGCGTACGACCGCGTTCACGGCGCCGCCTCGGCGAGCCGCGCCCAGTCCGCGAGGCCGAGCGTCTCGGCGCGCGCGCCCGGATCGATCCCCGCCGCCTCGAGGGCGCGGGCCGCGTCGCGCCCGAGCACGGGCGTGAGCGCGTTGCGCAACGTCTTGCGCCGGGTCCCGAACCCCGCGCGCACGAGCGCGAACATCCGCTCGGGGTCGTGCACCGGCACGGGCGTCGGGCGCCGGACGACGCGCACCAGCGCGGACTCGACCCGCGGGCGCGGGAGGAAGACCGACGGGGGGACGACCCCCACGACCGCGGCGTCGGCGTGGTAGGCGACCTTCACCGAGACCGCACCGTACTGGGCGTCGCCGGGACGCGCGGCGAGGCGCTCGGCCACCTCGCGCTGCACCATCACCAGCAGGCGGTCGATCATCGGCGCGGTCTCCAGCACGCGCACGACGACGGGCACCGCGACGTTGTACGGCAGGTTCGACACCATCGACCAGCGCGCCGGCCCCGCGCAGAGCGCGGGCCAGTCGACCTCGAGCGCGTCGGCCGCCACCACCTGCACCGGACGGTCGCCCAGCACCTCCGCGAGCGCGGGCAGGAGGTGGCGGTCGAGCTCGACCGCCACCACGTGCGCGCCGGCGTCGTGGAGCGCGCAGGTGAGCGACCCGACACCGGGGCCGACCTCGACGACGTGGTCTCCCGGCCCGACCCCCGCGAGCCGGACGATCCGCGCGGCCGTGTTGGCGTCGACGAGGAAGTTCTGCCCGAGCGCCCGGCTCGGGCGGAGACCGTGGCGCCCGAGGAGCGCGCGCAGCTCCGTCGGGTTCACCTGCCGAACACGCGGGCCGCGTTCTCGCGGGTGGCGTCGGCCACGGCGATCGGGTCGACGCCGCGCGCGGCGGCGAGCGCCGCCCCGACGACGCCGACGAGCGCGGGCTCGTTCGGCCTGCCGCGCAGTGGCTCGGGCGTGAGGTAGGGCGCGTCGGTCTCGACCAGGAGGCGGTCGTCGGGCACCAGCCGGGCGGCCTCGCGCACCGGCTGCGCGTTCTTGAACGAGACGATCCCGCTGAACGACAGGTATGCGCCGAGCCCCAGCGCCCGCCGTGCCTCCGCCGGTCCGCCCGTGAAGCAGTGGAACACCGTGACGGCGGGCGGGCCCTCGTCGGCGAGGACGCGCAACGTGTCGTCCCACGCGTCGCGGGTGTGGACCACGAGCGGCTTGCCGAGGCGGCGCGCCAGCCGGATCTGGAACCGGAACGCGACCTCCTGCTCGTCACGTGGTGAGTGCTCGTAGTACAGGTCGAAGCCGGCCTCCCCGATCGCGGCGCACTCCTCGGTGGCCGCGAGCGCCTCGATCATCGGCCACTCGGCGGCGAGCTTCGACGCGTCGTGGGGGTGCAGGCCCACGGTCGCCATCACCGTCGGGTGGCGACCCGCGAGGTCGAGCGCGTGGTGCGAGGTCCCGAGGTCGGTGCCGACGCACACGATCCACTCGACGCCCGCCGCGTGGGCGCGCGCCACCTGCGCGTCCGCGTCGGGTGCACCGTGGACGTGGCAGTGCGAGTCGACCCAGCGCTCGCGGCGCACGTCAGGCCTCCTTGCGCGGGAACAGCGGCGCGCCCTTGTCGAGCCGGGCGCCCGCCGGCAGCCCGCCCCAGGCCGCCGCGGCGGGCAGGCGCGCGTCCTGCGGGCGGCCCGGAAGCCCGAGCCGCCGCCACAGCTCGGCCGCCGCGCGGGGGATCACCGGCGACGACAGGAGCGCGACGATCCGCAGCGCCTCCAGGCAGTCGCCGAGCACCGCCGCCGTGGCCTTCGCGTCGCCCGCCTTGTTCAGCGCCCACGGCTGGCGTTCCTCGATGTACGCGTTGGTCGCACGGATCAGCTCCCACACCGAGCCGAACGCGCCCGCGAAGTCGAGGCGCTCCATGTGCGCCTCCATCTGTGTGTACGCCCGCGCCGCGGCGTCCACGAGCACGCCGTCGGCACGCTCGTCGGGGACCACGCCGCCCAGGTAGTTGACGGCCATGTTGAGCACACGGTTGGCGAGGTTCCCGAAGTTGTTCGCGAGGTCCGCGTTGTAGCGCGTGACCATCGCCTCGTACGAGAAGTCGCCGTCGGGCCCGAAGCGCTGGTCGACCATGAAGTGGTACCGGAACCCGTCGACGCCGAAGTCGGCCACCAGGTCGGACGGGGCGATCTGGTTGAGCTTCGTCTTCGACATCTTCTCGCCGCCGACGAGCAGCCACCCGTGCGCGAACACGTGCTTGGGCGGCGCGAGCCCCGCCGACATCAGCATCGCCGGCCAGTACACGGCGTGGAACCGCAGGATGTCCTTGCCGATGAGGTGGTAGTCGACCGGCCAGAAGCGATCGAAGCGCGCCGGGTCCTCGCCGTAGCCCATCGCGGTGCAGTAGTTGAACAGCGCGTCGAACCACACGTACGCGACGTGCGCGGGGTCCCACGGCAGCGGGACACCCCAGGTGATCGACGTGCGGCTCATCGAGAAGTCGTGGAGCCCCTGGCGGATGAACCCGAGCACCTCGTTCATGCGGTAGTCGGGTTGCACCGCGTCCGGGTGGCGCGCGTAGTGCTCGAGCAGGCGGTCGCCGTAGCGTGAGAGCTTGAAGAAGTAGTTCTCCTCGACGACGTGTTCGACCGGGCGGCCGTGCACCGGGCAGTTGCCGCCGACCAGCTCGTCCTCGGTGTAGTACGCCTCGCAGGCGACGCAGTAGAGGCCCTCGTAGGTGCCGAGCTCGATGTCGCCGGCGTCGTAGACGCGCTGGAGGAAGTCCTGCACCGCGCGGTGGTGGCGCGGCTCGGTCGTGCGGATGAAGTCGTCGTAGGAGATGTCCAACTCGTCCCAGGCCCGCCGGAACGCGGGCGCCGTCCGGTCCACCATCTCCTTGGGCGTGATGCCCTTCGCCTCGGCCGAGCGCTGGACCTTCAGCCCGTGCTCGTCGGTGCCGGTGAGGAAGAACACGTCGTCGCCGAGGAGGCGCCGCCACCGGGCGAGCACGTCGGCCGCGACCGTGGTGTAGGCGTGGCCGATGTGGGGCACGTCGTTGACGTAGTAGATGGGTGTGGTGAGGGAGAAGGGACGGCCCGGCATGCGCAGGCCATTCTGCCGCCTGCCGCACGGCCCCCCCGGCGCCGGGCGCCGGGGTGACATCGGGCAGAATCTGGGGATATGATCCGGTTCGCCCCGGCCGGCCGGATGCCGGTGGGACCCACCGGGTGGGGACGGTGGAGCGGGGCGTGGGGGTTGGGTCGTGCGTTCGATCGGCACCGCGCGCCGGATCGACCAGCTCGGGCGGGTGGTCGTCCCGGCCGAGCTGCGGAAGATCCTGGGAATCCGGCAGGGGGACCTGCTCGACATCCGGGTCGAAGAGGGCCGGATCGTGCTGCTCAAGATCGGGCCCGAGTGCGCGATCTGCGGCGGCGCGGAGGACCTGCGCCCCCTGCACGACAAGCACGTCTGCCGGGGCTGCGCGCGCGAGCTCAACCCGGCCTGACGTCGCCGCCGCGGACGCGCAGCACGGCGTCGTAGGCGCGCCGGCGCGGCACGCCGAGCTCCCGGGCGACGGCCGCCGCGGCGTCGCGGGCGGACGCCCCGGCCGCGAGCGCGCCCCGCGCCGCGTCGTCGAGCGAGGCCTCGGTGACCGCCGCCGGGCCGGGCGCGGCGCCGACCACGATCACGTGCTCGCCGCGCGCCTCGCCGCCGCGCCCGACGGCGTCGGCCACCTCGCCCAGCGGCCCGCGCACGACGTCCTCGAAGACCTTCGTCAGCTCGCGCACCACGGCCGCCGGCCGCGTCGGCCCGCACGCCTCGCGCAGGTCGGCGAGCGTCGCCGCGACCCGGTGCGGCGACTCGAACAGCACGACGGTCGTGTCGGCCCGGGCGATCGCGTCGAGGCGCTCGGCGCGCGCCGCGCCGCGGCGCGGGAGGAACCCCTCGAACCGGAACCGGCCCGCCGGCAGGCCCGAGACGACGAGCGCGGCCACCAGGGCGCTCGGCCCCGGCACGACCTCCACCGGGCAGCCGGCCTCGACGCACGCACGGACCAGGCGCTCGCCCGGGTCCGCGATCCCCGGCGTACCGGCGTCGCTCACGTACGCGACCCGGTGGCCCGAGCGGATCGCCTCGACGATCCGGCGCGCCTCGGCGCGCTCGTTGTGCGCGTGCACCGCGCGCAGCCGCCCGGCGGCCGGCACCCCCGCCGCGCTCAGCAACGCCCGGGTGCGGCGCGTGTCCTCCGCGGCGATCACGTCGGCGGCGCGCAGCTCCTCGACCGCCCGCGGCGACAGGTCGCCGAGGTTGCCGATCGGCGTCGCGACGAGCACGAGCGCCGGCCGCGGCGCCGGCCCGCCGGTCACCCGCGCACCTCGACCACGTCGCCGAGGCGGAGGTCCCAGCGGTCGAACGAGCCGGCCGGGGCCTCGATCGCGAAGTAGGCCCGCCACACCGGCTTCGAGACCCGACCCGGCCGCAGGGTCGTGCGGTGCAGCACGAAGCCGTCCCGGTCGCAGAACGCGACGTCGATCGGGAACCGCATCCCGAAGGTGTGCACCTGCCGGCAGGGGCGGACGACGAACACGCCCTCGAGCGCGGGCCGGCCGATCAGGCCGCGCCGCCGTTGCCGGCGCGTCACCGCGACCTCGGCGGCCGCGAGCACGTCGTCACCACGCACGAGCCACGGCACCGGCGCGGTCCCCTACACGTTGAAGCGGATCTCCAGGACGTCGCCGTCCTGCACCTCGTAGTCCTTGCCCTCCACGCGCAGCTTCCCCATCTCCTTGGCCTTCGACCACGAGCCGATCTCGAGCAGCTCGTCCCAGCGGATCACCTCCGCACGGATGAAGCCGCGCTGCAGGTCGGAGTGGATGACCCCTGCGCACTCCGGCGCGCGGGCCCCGGCCCGGAACGTCCAGGCGCGCGACTCCTTCTCGCCGGTCGTGAAGAACGTGCGGCGGCCGAGCAGCGCGTAGGCGGCGCCCGCGACCCGGTCGAGCGCGCTCTCGCCCAGGCCGTACGACGCCCGCATCTCGTCCCGGTCCTGCGGGTCGCACGCCGCGATCTCCGCCTCGAGGTCGACCGGCACCGCGAGCGCGCCCGCCACGGGCACCGCCGCGTCGGGCTGCTCACCCGTGTTGCCCACGACCAGCACCGGCTTCACGGTCAGCAGGAACGCGGGGGCGAGCGCGGCCCGCTGCGCGTCGTCGAGGCCGGCGCGCAGGAGCGGCGTGCCCGCCGCGAGCGCCTCGTGGGCCCGCTCGAGGGCGGCGACCTCCGCCACGGCCTCCTTGGCGCCCGACCTCGCCGCCTTGCGCTGCCGCTCCAGGCGGTTCTCGACGCTCGCGAGGTCGGCGACCACGAGCTCGAGCTCGATCGCGGCGAGGTCGCCGGCGGGGTCGGCGGCGACCCCGGCGTCGTCGTGGGCCCGCAGCACCACGAGGATCGCGTCGCAGTTGCGGAGCGAGCCGAGCAGGCGCGCCCCGAGCCCCTCCCCGGGCTGCGCGCCGGGCGGCAGCGCCAGGTGCACGAGCTCGAACCCGGCGGGCACGACCTTGCGCGAGCGCGACATCCGGGCGAGGCGCTCCAGGCGCTCGTCGGGCACCGTCGCGACGCCGACCGCCGCCTCGTACTCGCTCGGCACGGGGAGCCCGGTGAGCGCGCTGAAGAGACGGTTCGCGCCGGCGCCGGTGAACCCCACGACCCCCAGGTTCTCCATCGTGGGCGAGGCTACCGGCCGGTCCCGCTAGGCTCCGGCGCCCGATGTCGAAGAAGACGAAGCGCCGCAAGCTCCGGGCCCGCCGCAACAAGGCCAACCACGGCAAGCGGCCGCGCGCCGGCCGCTGAGCAACCGCACCGCGACCACGCCCCGCCGCCCACCCGCGGCCCTCGGCGCGCGCCCGCTCACCCGCCGTCGGCTCCGACCAGGAGCCGGTGGTCGGCGCTGAACGACCGGCGCCGCACACCGAGGCCGACCACCGTCACGGTCGTCGCGACCGACCCGAGCACCAGGTACATCACCGCGGCCTGCACGCGCACGGCGTCGAGCGGGTCGACGCCGGCCAGGATCAGGCCGGTCATCGCCCCCGGGAGGAACACCAGCCCGACCGACTTGGTGGTCTCGATCTGCGGGATCAGCGCGGTGCGCAGTGCGGCACGCACGTAGGGACGCGCCGCCTCCGCCGACGCGTGGCCGAGCGCGAGGCGCGCCTCGACCTCGTCGCGCTTGTCGCGCAGCTCCTCGACGACCCGCCGGGCGACGAGCACGGTGGCGGTCATCGCGTTGCCGACCATCATGCCCGCGAGCGGGATCAGCGTCCGGGGTTCGAGCGGGAACACCCCCAACCCGAACAGCACCGCGAGGGTGACGACGGCCGCGGCCGCGAAGGCGCCGAGCGCGAGCGGGAACACCCGGGGCACCTCCGGGGCCCGGCGGCGGACGGTGTCGGCCGCGAAGCCCACCATCACGACGACCCACGCCCACGACCACGCGACCGTCCGGTCGAGCACGAAGTCGAGCGCGACGCCGACGAGCAGGAGCTGCACGAGGGCTCGGGCCGACGCCCACACGATCGAGCGCTCGAGCCCGAGGCGGCGGCCGAGCGAGAGCGCGACCGCGACCGCGACGAGCACGAGCGAGGCGGCGAGGCCGCCCCATCCGATGTCACTCGGCATCCTCACGCTCCTCCAGGTAGGCGCGGGCCTCGCCCTCGTCGGCGATGCGGCCGTCGAGCACCACGACCACCGTGTCGCCGACCCGGCGGGCCTGCGCGACGTCGTGGGTCACCCACAGGACGGGGACGCCCTCGGCGACGCAGCCCGCCGCCAGCTCCTCCAGCGCGTCGCGGGCGTCGCCGTCGAGCGACGAGGTGACCTCGTCCATCAGCAGCACCTCCGGTCCTGCCGCGAGGGTGCGGGCGAGGCAGAGGCGCTGCGCCTCCCCGCCCGACAGCGACTGCGCGTCCCGGCCGAGGAACGACGCGTCGAGGCGCACGCGCTCGAGCAGCGCCACGGCGGTGCGGTCGTCGAGACCGGGCCGCGCGACGCGCAGGTTGTCGGCGCACGTCCCGGCGAAGGGGGTCGGCCGCTGGAACACCATCCCGACCCGGCGCCGGAGCCGCAACGGGTCGAGCGCCGCGACGTCGTCGCCGCGGAAGCGCACGACACCCGCGGTGGGCACGACCAGGCGGTTGCACAGGCGCAGCACCGTCGACTTTCCCGAGCCCGACGGCCCGACGATCGCGGTCGCACCCTCGCCGATCTGGCCGCACGCGTCGTGCAACCGCCAGCCCTGCGGCGCGGCGACCGACACGTGCTCGAACGAGAACAGCGGCGCGGGCGGCACCCGCCGATCATCGCAGCCGCGCACACGCGCGCGGCGCACGCGGCGCGCGACCACGCGGGTCCCGGCGACGCCCCGTCGCCGGTGGCGCCTCGCCGGGGGCGACCCGGGCGGCCCCGCGGGTGCGCGCCGGTCCGGGCCGGCCGGGCCGCCGCCGGCCCGGGGGCACGCGCCGGCCCGTCGGTACGATGCCCTGCGACATGGCACGCGTCGACGAGGTCCGTCTCCTCCCCGATCCCGAGCAGCACGACCTGCTCGCCGCCACCCTCGAGCGGGTCAACCGCGCGTCCAACGCCGCGCGCGCGGCCGCGCTGCAGCGCCAGGTCTTCGCGGGCCCGGCCCTGCGCGAGATCGTGAAGGCCGAGGTCGAGAAGGCGAAGCTCCCGGACGGGTTCGTCCGGCCGATCACCGAACGGGTCGCCGCGGCGCTGCAGCGCCGCGCGGGCAAGCAGCAGCGGTTCTCCACCTACCAGTCGCTCACGCTCCCGGCGTCCGCGTTCAAGTGGACGACGAGCGACCGCGTGACGATGCTCACCGCGTCCGGGCGGCGCACGGTCGCCGTCCGGGTCGACAAGCACCGCGGCGACCTGCGGCCGCCGCTCGCGGGCCGGCCGGCTTCGCTCGTCTACCGCAACGGCGAGTTCGAGCTCGTCGCCGCGGACGTCGAGCGCGACCCCGAGGAGTGAACCCGGGCCGGGCGAGGACCCGCGGGCGGCCCGGCACCGCCGGGGCGTTCACCAGGTGCCGAGCTCCGCGAGATACCCGAGGATCGCCCGGTTCGTCTCCTCCGGCCGCTCCTGTTGGGTCCAGTGCCCGCAGTCATCGATCACGACGCGCCGCAGGTCCGGCACCCGCTCCTCCATCCCCTCGGTCATCGCGGGGGTGAGCACCGGGTCGTCCGCGGCGCTGATCATCAGGCACGGGACCTCGACCCTGCGGTCCGCGAGGTCGGCGGTCAGGTGCCAGTTGCGGTCGAGGTTCCGGTAGTACTCGATCGGCGGCGTGAGCGCGCCCGCCGGCCGGAACGCGTCCTTGTACACGTCGAGCACATCGGGCGGGAACGCGCCGGGGTTCCGGGTCGTCGCGTCGCCGAAGATCATCTCGACGAAGTCGTCGGGGCCCCGGCCCCAGGTGCCGAGGACCCATTCGGCGACGCCGCGCTTCTGGAACTGGATGATGTAGATCGGCGTGTCGGCGAACACCTGCCGCAGCAGCTCGACCGGGGGCACCGGCGGGCGCGGCAGGTCCGGCGTGTTGACGCCGATCACGCCCGCGACGCGCGCGGGGTAGCGGCGCGCCATGGTCCACACGAGGATGCCGCCCCAGTCGTGCCCGGCGACGACGAACCGGTCGCGGCCGTACGCGTCGACGACGCCGACGAGGCACGCGTTGATCCACTCGCAGTCGTAGGTGACGTCGGGCTTGTCCGAGCGGCCGTAGCCGGGCAGGTCGGGGGCGACGACGGTGTAGCCGGCGGCGCCGAGCGCCGCGAGCTGGTACCGCCAGGAGTACGCGAGCTCCGGGAACCCGTGCAGCAGCAGGACGAAGGGACCGTCGGGCGGGCCGGCCTCGAGGCAGAAGCACCGGATGCCGTTCGTGGTGACGTAGCGGGAGCGCACGCGCCGAACGTAGGCGGGCACGTGCGCGCCGCGCACGCCCCCGGCGCACCGGCGGCCGCGGACGGGCACGAAGGCCCTGTCCGGGGCGCCGCCGCGTCGGTACCGTTGCCGCGGTCCGCGCCGGCGCGCCCGGCGCGACGGGGACGGCGCCCGAGCGCAGGAGGTCGCGATGGTCGACCAGCACCGCTTCGCACGCCACATGAGCGACGAGGACGCGCTCATGTGGAACATCGAGAAGGACCCGATCCTGCGCTCGACCATCCTGGCCGTCGCCGTCTTCGAGCGCGTGCCCGACTGGCGGCGCCTGCGCGACCGGATCGACCGTGCGACCCGCGTGATCCCGCGGCTGCGCCAGCGCGTCTGCTCGCCGCCGCTGCGGCTCGGGCCGCCGCGCTGGGCCGCCGAGCCGTCGTTCGACCTCGACTTCCACGTGCGGCGGGTCCGCCTCGCGCCGCCCCGCGACGAGGACGCGCTGCTGCGTGCGCTGGAGCCGATCGCCGCGGACGCGTTCGACCGCGCCCGTCCCCTGTGGGAGTTCACGCTGTTCGAGGGCCTGCGGCGCGACGACGGCGCCGAGGGCGCGGCGCTCGCGATGAAGGTGCACCATTCGGTGACCGATGGCGTCGGCGGGATGCGCCTGCTCACCGAGCTCGTCGACCTCGCGCCCGACGCCCCGGAGCCCGGCGCGCCCGCCGAGGAACCCGAGCCCGGGGAGTCGCCGGGCGCGCTCGACCTCGTGCGCGACTCGCTCTCCCACTCCCGGCGCCGGGTGCTCGGGATCGCCCGGCGCGTCCCCGCCACGGTCGGCGGCGCGGTCGCGGGCGCCGCGCGCGATCCCGCGGCCGCCGGCGCGCACCTCGTCGGGACGGCACAGTCGGTGGCGAAGCTGCTCGCGCCGGCGACGAGCCCGCTGTCGCCCCTCATGCGCGAGCGCGGCCTCGGCCGGCGCCTCGCGATGTTCGCGGTGCCGCTCGACGACGTGCGGCGCGCCGCGAAGGCGACCGACGGCACGGTCAACGACGTGTTCGTCGCGGCCGTCCTCGGC
This sequence comes from Acidimicrobiia bacterium, assembly GCA_026002935.1. Lineage (GTDB taxonomy): Bacteria > Actinomycetota > Acidimicrobiia > IMCC26256 > PALSA-610 > BPGH01. The sequence goes on along the minus strand of BPGH01000001.1, from coordinate 842,171 downwards.
GGCCTGCAGCGGTACCACGTGCGCCACGGCGTCACGGTCGACGCCCTGCGCATGACGCTGCCGATCAACCTGCGTACGGAGCAGGACGCCCCGGCGGGCAATCGCTTCGTGCCCGCACGCTTCGCCGTTCCCGCCGCGATCGCGGAACCGGCCGAGCGCGTCCGGGCCGTCGGGGAGGTCGTGCGGGAATGGCGCCACGAGCCGGCGCTCGCGCTGACGGGGGCGCTCGCGGGCGTGCTCAACCGGCTCCCGACCGCGGTCACGACCGCGCTGTTCGGTTCGATGCTGAAGGGCTGCGACTTCATCGCGACGAACGTGCCGGGCTCGCCGGTCCCGGTCTACGCGGGCGGTGCGCGGGTCGAGGGCCTGTACGCGTTCGCGCCGCCGTCGGGCGCCGCGTGCAACGTCGCGCTGATCAGCCACGTCGACCGCTGCTGCATCGGCGTCGTCGTCGACCGGGCCGCCGTGCCCGACTGCGACGTGCTCGTCGGCTGCATCCGCGAGGGCTTCGACGAGGTGCTCACGCTCGGGTAGCCGCTAGCTTGGCCGGGTGCCCGCCGCCCCCGGTCCCGATCACGAGATCGCCATCCCGCCCGCGCTGATCCCCCGCGACGGGCGGTTCGGCTCGGGCCCCTCGAAGGTGCGCGACGAGGCGGTCGCGGCGCTCGCGGCCGTCGCGCACACCTATCTGGGCACCAGCCACCGCCAGGAGGGCGTGCGCTCGGTCGTCCGGCGCGTGCGCGAGGGCCTGCGCGAGCTGTTCGCGCTGCCCGACGGCTACGAGGTCGTGCTCGGCAACGGCGGCTCGACCCTGTTCTGGGACGCCGCCGCCTTCGGGCTGGTCGAGCGGCGCAGCTCCCACCTCGTGCTGGGCGAGTTCTCCTCCAAGTTCGCGGCCGTCACGGCCGCCGCGCCGCACCTCGCCGACCCCGAGGTCGAACGGACCGACCCCGGCGCCGCCCCCCGGCTGATCGCGGCGCCCGCCGGCGACGTGTACGCCTACCCCCACAACGAGACCTCGACCGGGGTCATGGTGCCGCTGCACCGGCCGGCCGAGGGCGACCCGCTCGTCGTCGTCGACGCGACGTCGGCGGCGGGCGGCCTGCGGGCCTCCGCGCGCGCCTACGACGTCTACTACTTCGCGCCGCAGAAGTGCTTCGCGAGCGACGGCGGGCTGTGGGTCGCGTGCTGTTCGCCCGCCGCCGTGGAGCGGATCGAGCGGATCCGCGCGTCGGGCCGGTGGACGCCGCCGACGCTCGACCTCGGCATCGCGCTCGAGAACTCCCGCCAGGACCAGACCTACAACACGCCGGCGCTCGCGACGCTCTTCCTGCTCGCCCACCAGGTCGAGTGGATGCTCGGGCAGGGCGGCCTCGAGTGGGCCGCCCGGCGCTGCGACCGGGCGGCGGAAATCGTCTACGGGTGGGCCGACGCGCACGAGTACGCGACGCCGTTCGTCGCCGAGACCGCCTACCGGAGCCACGTGACCGCGACGATCGACTTCGACGACCGCGTCGACGCCGCCGCCGTCGCCCGTACCCTGCGCGCCCACGGGATCGTCGACGTCGAGCCGTACCGCAAGCTCGGCCGCAACCAGCTGCGCGTCGCCCTGTTCCCGGCGATCGAGCCCGACGACCTCGTCACCCTCACCCGCGCCGTCGACCACGTCATCGCGTGCCTGGTCGGGTGACGGGGGGCGCCGTGATGCTCTGGCTCCACGAGCTCCACACCGTCAGCGGCCGCCACGAGGAGGACTTCGAGCGCGCGTACCGGGACGGTTGGATGCCCGAGCTCGCCCGGACCGACGACGCGCGCCTGTGCTGGTTCCTGCGCGTCGCGCACGGCACCGGGCGCGCGTACCAGGTCGTGACGCTCACCGCGCTGCGGGACGGGCGGGCCTACGAGCGCCTGGCCACGCGGGTACAGCGCGGCGACCTGCGCGCGTGGGCCGCCGACACCGACCGCTGGCGCCACGAGGTGCAGGGCAAGCTGCTGCTCACCGTCGACTGGTCGCCGATGCGGGCGCTCGACCTCGCGACGGTGCCCACCGACGGGCGCGTCCACGAGCCGGGCCTCTACATGGAGGACAGCGCCTGGCCCTACGAGGGCAAGCTCGACGAGTACCTCGACGCGGCGCGTACCCACTACGCGCCGGGCCTGGAGCGGCGCACCGCCCGGTCGCTGCTCACGCTGCTCGCCGTGTTCCAGGCTGCACTCGGCGCGCCGCGCCGGCGCGAGGTGGTGCTGTGGCAGCGGGTGGACCATCCCGAGCGGCTGCCCGCGCTGTTCACGCGGGAGCTCCCGCCCGAGGTACGCGCACCGGGCTCCTGGATGCAGGACGCACTGGCGGTCCGTGACGACTGGGAGAGCCGCCTGTTGCGCAGCGCCGACTGGTCACCCCTCGGCTGACCCGCCGCCGGGGCCGCGCGGTCAGGCCGCGGTCGCGCCGGCCCGGCTGGCGATCGCCGTCGTCCGCCGCCACTCCCGCAGCACGTGCTGGTCGAGGCCGTTGGTCAGGAAGCAGAACGACAGGCCGGTCGCGGGATCGGCCCAGGCGATCTGGCCGCCCGCGCCGCTGTGGCCGAACGCCCGCGGCGACACGGTGCGCCCGAACCCGCGCAGGTGCGCGCGGCCGTCGTCGCCGGCGACGACGAGCCCCCGGGTCCGGTTGGCGGGGACCCCGAGGTAGTCGGGGAACGTGTTGCGCACGACGCCGGTCGCGTCGGCGAGCACCGCCGGGTCCCACACCCCCGCCCGGTCGTGCAGCAGCGCCTGGTAGAAACGGGCGACGTCGGCGGCGTCGGACACGCCGCCGCCCCCCGGCACCCCGACGGCCCGCAGCTCCGGCCGGTTGAACGACAGCAGCGCCTCGGGGGTCACCTCGGTGACGGGCAGCTCGTCGATGCCGAGCGCGTCGCGCAGCTCGGCGGGCGACGCCGGTTCCCCGACCGGCACGAGCGGCCGGACGTCGTGCTGCTGTCCGGGCGGCACACCGAGTGCGAAGCGGGTCAGGCCGAGGGGCTCGAGCACCCGCCGGCGCAGGTACGCGCGGAAGTCCTCCCCGGTGACGCGCTCGATCAGCTCCGCGAGGACCCAGTGCGCGGACGTGGCGTGGTACTCGAAGCGCGTCCCCGGCTCCCAGTTGCAGCGCCACGACGCGAACCGCGCCCGGCGGCGCTCGGCGTCGTCCCACTCGAGCGGGTCGAACGGGGCGTGCGGGAAGCCGGCGGTGTGGAGCAGCACCTGCTCCACGGTCACGACGTCCTTGCCGTTGGTGGCGAACTCCGGGACGTACTCGCAGACCCGGCGGCCGACGTCGAGCGCGCCCTCGCCGAGGAGCGCCCACACGGCGCTCGCGACGAACGGCTTGGTCGCGGAGAAGACGACGTAGCGCGAGTCGGGGGCCGCGTCGCCGAGCGTCGCCGAGAACAGCACCTCGCCCCCGCGCGCGAGCGCCATCTGGCACGACGGCAGGTGCCCCGCGTCGATCTCCTGGCGGGCGCGCCCGACGAGCGCCTCGACCGCCGCGTCGTCGAGTCCCCCCGGCACGGGGCGTCACGTTACGCGCCCGCCACGAGCGGGGGCATCCCCGACGGTGCAGGTAGTCTCGCGGCCCGGCGCGGTGACCCGGTCCGAGCGCGCGAGCGCGGCCCGCCGCGCCGCGCGCCGAGGCGGACGTGCCGCCCGGCGAGGAAGGTCGCCACCGATGGGTCTCGACAAGACGCCGGACCTCGCCGCCATCGAGGAGCGGTGGCGCGCGCGCTGGGAGGAGCTCGGCATCCACCGCTTCGACCCCGGCACCGACCGCGAGGTCTACTCGATCGACACCCCACCGCCCTACGTGTCGGCGGCGCACCTGCACGTCGGTCACGCGATGTCGTACGCGCAGGCCGAGTTCATCGTGCGGTACCACCGCATGAAGGGCAGGCACCTCTTCTACCCGATGGGCTTCGACGACAACGGGCTGCCGACCGAGCGGTACGTCGAGAAGACCTACGGGATCGACAAGTCGCGCACGACCCGCTCCGAGTTCCGCAAGCTGTGCCTGGAGGAGACCGCGAAGGGCGCCGCCGACTACGAGCGGCTGTGGCGCAAGCTCGGCCTGTCGGTCGACTGGTCGCTGCGCTACTCGACCATCGACGACCACTGCCGGCGCACCGCGCAGCTCTCGTTCCTCGACCTGTACCGCAAGGGCCGCATCTACCGCTCGGAGGAGCCGGTGTTCTGGGACACCGCCCTCCAGACCTCGCTCGCCCAGGCCGACCTCGAGACGATCACGCGCACCTCCACCCTGCACGACGTCGCGTTCCGCGCCCCCGACGGGCGCGACCTCGTCATCTCCACGACGCGCCCCGAACTGGTCCCGGCGTGCGTCGCGCTCTACCACAACCCCTCCGACGAGCGGTACCGGCACCTCGCGGGCGGGCGCGCCGTCGTGCCGCTGTTCGGGCACGAGGTGCCGATCCTCGCGGACGACGAGGTCCGCACCGACTTCGGCACCGGCCTGATGATGGTCTGCACCTTCGGCGACGCGGCCGACGTGCAGCGCTGGAAGCGCGACGGACTCGAACTGCGGCTCGGGATCGACCCGGCCGGGCGCCTCACCGAGGTCGCGGGGCCGTACGCGGGGCTGCCCGTGGAGGAGGCCCGCAAGCGGATCGTCGCCGACCTCGACGCGGCCGGCGCGCTGCGCGGCTCCCGCCCGGTCGAGCAGCAGGTCGCGGTCGGCGAGCGCTCCCAGCGCCCGATCGAGTTCCAGATGCGGCCCCACTGGTACGTCCGGGTGCTCGACATCAAGGACGAGCTCCTGGCGCGCTCCGCGCAGCTCGTGTGGCACCCCGAGTACATGAAGGTGCGGCTCGACCACTGGATCGAGGGCCTGAGGTACGACTGGAACATCACGCGCCAGCGCTTCTACGGCGTGCCGTTCCCCGTGTGGTTCTGCACCGGCTGCGGCGAGGCCGTGCTGGCGACCGAGGACCGGCTCCCCGTCGACCCGTTGGAGGACGCCCCGCCGGTCGAGCGCTGCCCCCGCTGCGGCGGCACGGGGTTCGAGGGCGACCCCGACGTGATGGACACGTGGATGACGTCGTCGCTCACGCCGCAGATCAACGCGAACTGGGCCGGGACGCCGGGGCGCAAGTCGGCCGGCGGCCTGCCCATGACCCTCCGGGTGCAGGCCTTCGAGATCATCCGGACCTGGCTCTTCTACTCGGTGCTGAAGGCACACCTGCACAACGACACCCTGCCGTGGACGCACGTGATGATCTCGGGCTGGGGCCTCAACGAGCACGGCAAGAAGTTCTCGAAGCGCGACCTCGAGGCGAAGAAGCCCGGGCAGTTCCACCGGTACGACCCCGAGGACGTGATCGACAAGTACGGCGCCGACGCCCTGCGGTACTGGGCCGCGGGCAGCCACCTCGGGCACGACATGCGCTACCACGAGGAGGACGTGAAGGCGGGCCGCAAACTCGTGCTGAAGCTGTGGAACGTCGCGCGGCTCGTCGACCAGTACGCGCCCGGGTTCGACGACCGCGCCGCGGTGCCGCTCGAGCAGCGGCCGCCCGAGGACCGGTGGCTGATCGGCAGGCTGCAACGGATCCTGCCGACGGTCGAGCGCGGCTTCGAGACGTACGACTACGCCGTTGCGCGTGAGGCCGTCGACCACTTCTTCTGGAACGACTTCTGCGACGACTACCTCGAGATCGTCAAGGACCGCTTCTGGAGCGAGGAGCGTTACAGCGACGCCGAGCGCGACGCGGCCCGCTCGACGATGCGGGAGGCGCTGCGCACGCTGCTCGGGCTCTACGCGCCCTTCCTGCCGTTCGTCACCGAGGAGCTGTACCAGTACCTGTACGCGGCGGCCGAGGGGTCGGTGTCGATCCACGTCACGGCGTTCCCCGAACCGGTGGCGGAACCCGTCGCCGAGGTGCCGGAGATGGACGTGCTGCTCGCGGTCCTGCACGCCGTGCGGGCCGAGCGGACGCGCCGGCGCATCCCCCAGGGGCGGCCGCTCACCGAGCTCGTGATCGACGCCGGCGCCGCCGGCGACGGGCTGCGGGCGACGCTCGAGGCGATCACGCCGGGCCTGGCGGCGGCGGCCCGGGCCCGGGCCGTGCGCTTCGGCGCGGCGGAGGCCGAGACCCCCCTCGACGGCGTGCGGATCGCCATCGTGCCCGAGGACAGGCCGGCCTGAGGCGGGCGGCCGGGCGGGCGCGGCCCGGCTGCCCGCGGCGCGGGGACGCGCCGCGCTGAAGACGGGCGGCCGGGCGGACGATGGAGAGGCCACGCCGTCGTCCCCAGGAAGACCCGTGCCTCCGTCCGCGCCGACACTGCCCGCCGCGGGCACCCCCGTCACCGTCCGGCCCGCCTGCTGCGGGGCCGAGCTGCCCACGCGCGTCGTCGGCCACGAGGGGGAGTCGCTCGTGCTGGTGCGGCCCGCGCACAGCTGCGGCGCGGACGCCGTCGGCCGGGAGGTGCTCGTGACCTGGACGGTCGGCGACGGGCTGCGCTGCGCCGACGGCGTCGTGCGAGCCGTGCGCGGCGCCCCGGTGCGCTGGGTCGTCGGGCTGAGCGGCCCGCCGGTCGCCCCGAACCGCCGGCGCGAGGAGCGCGTCGAGTGCCGCGACACCGCCGTGCTGCGCGCCGGGCGGGCGATGATCCCCGCACAGGTGGTCAACCGCAGCCGCAGCGGCCTCGGGTGCCTCGTCGGCGGCGCGTCCCGCCTGGCGGTGCACCAGGAGGTGACCGTCGAGATGCACGGCCGCCGGGCCCGCGCGCGCGTCGTGCGGGTGCGGCCGGCGGGCACCTCGCTCGACGTCGGCCTGCGGCTCCTCGAGCCGCTCGGCTGAGCGGCCCCCCCCCCCCCCCCCGGGGGCGACGCGCTCAGCCGGCGGCGCGCTGCACCCGCCGCCACAGCGGCCGGTAGGCCTCGAGCCCGTCGGCCGACAGCCGCGCGTCGGGACCGGCCGCGATCGCGACCCGCTCGGGGATCGTCGCCCACACCGCGACGCCCTGACCGGTCCAGTAGCGGACGGTCTCGTCGTAGTCGTTCGTGAACGTCCGGGCCGAGCAGATCACCAGACCGTGGGGCGTGCGCTTCGGCACCATCTCGCGCACGACGTCGACCCGTGGCCACTCCACCCCCCCGACGCGGGTGGGCACGACGACCACGTCGGCGTGCTCGAGGGCGAGCCCGATCAGGCGCTCGTTGCCGGGCGGCGAGTCGACGACGACGACCGGTTCGCCACCGGTGCCGGCGAGCGCGCGCTTGAGCAGCCGCTCGGTGGGTGCCTCGACCAGCGTCACGCCGTCGAGCGCGGGGTCCCCGCCGGCCTCGATCCAGTCGGCCGCGCTCGCCTGCGCGTCCGCGTCGACGACGGTCACGGCGCGGCCCGCCGCGCGGGCGAGCGCGGCGAGGTACACGCAGGTGGTCGTCTTGCCCACCCCGCCCTTGAGGGCCGCGACGACGACGTTCATGGAACGGGCACGCTACCGGCTCCGCCCCCGCGGCCCGCCCCGACCCGGCCCGCAGGGTGGTCCCGGCCGCGGCATCGGCACCCGGGCCGTCGCCGTCGGCGGTCGCAAGGCGCCGGGCGCTCCGGTCAGCCGGCGGTCGCGAGGCGCCGGGCGCGCCGGGCGGCGACGCGGGGGGCGAACGCCGCCGCGCCGGCGAGCACGACCACGGCCGCGTACGCGAGCCAGCGCGCGCCGTCGACACCGGCCCATGCCGCCAACTCGCGCACGTTCGTGAGCAGCAGCAGGGCGCCCACGGCCACGCCCGTCGCGCGCGCGGGCAGGTACCGGATCACCCAGGCCGAGACCGGCGCCGCCACCAGCCCGCCGCCGAGCATCGCGAGCACGATCCCGACGTCGATCCCGTCGCCGCGCAGGGAGGCGAGGAGCGATCCGGCCGCGACGGTCGCGACCGCGACCTCGGCGGTGTTGACCGACCCGATCGTGTACCGGGGCGGGACGCCCTTGTGCAGCAGCACCGGGGTGACCACGGGCCCCCACGCGCCCACGAGGCCGTTGGTCACGCCCCCGGCCGCGCCGGCGACCGTGACGGTGCGGTCGCGCCCGAGGTGCGCCGCCGGGGCCGCGTCCCCGCCGGGGGCCCGACGCAGCGGACGGCTGAACCGGTACAGGATCCGGGCGCCGACCACGAGCAGCAGCGCCGCGAGGATCGGGCGCAGCCGGTCGCCGTCGACGCTCGCGAGGATCGTGACGCCGACGAGCGCGCCCGCGGCGCCCGGCCACGCCAGGCGCACGACGAGCCGACGGTCGACGTTCCCGAAGCGCCAGTGGGAGATCGCGCCCGCGGCGCCCGTGACGACCTTCGCCAGGTTGACGGTGGTGGACACGGCACCGGGGGCCATGCCGCCGCTCAGCAGGACGGTGGACGACGTGGGCCCGAACCCCATCCCGAGCGCCCCGTCCACGAAGGTGGCGAGGAACCCGGCGAGCGCGACCACGACCAGTTGATCCATGCGGAGATTGTCTATCAGTTCTATCGACAAAGTGGAAGAGGGCGAAAGACCGCGAGGCCTGACAGACTCCCCGCCGTGGCCGGACACGCAGCTGCTCCCCACCCGGGCGGCCGCCGGGCCCGCGCCCTCGCGGGGCACGCCGTGGCGCTCCTCGCGGTCGCGGCGCTCGCCGGCGGCACGGCCGCCTGCAGCGGCGACGACGAGGCGGGCGACGCCCCGGGCGGGGCCCCGTCCGGCGACGAGGAGGGCACCGCGACCGCGACGACCGCCCCGGCCGGACCGGTGGCCGAGCTGACCGCGCTCGACGGCGGCGACGGGCCGTTCGTCGCCGCGGCGACCACCCCCGACCTGGACGCGCTCGGCTACGTCGAGGAGGAGTACGCGGCGTCGGGGACCGCGACCTCGTACGCCCCCGAGGGCGAGCTCGGCGGCGACGGGCGCTGGACGCTGCGGCCCGACGCGAGCGCGCCGTACCGGACACGGGTCCTCGTGCGCCGTCCCGCCGATGCGGACGACATGAGCGGCACGGTCGTCGTGGAGTGGCTCAACGTGAGCGGGGGCGCCGACGCGAACCCCGACTACGTGATGCTGGAGGAGGAGATCGCGCGGCGCGGTCACGTGTGGGTCGGGGTCTCCGCGCAGCGCATCGGCGTCGAGGGCGGGCCGGTGCTCGTGACCGCACCGGGCGGCGAGGGCATCGCGGGCAAGGGCCTGAAGGCGCTCGACCCGGCGCGCTACGGCTCCCTCGAGCACCCGGGCGACGGCTTCGCGTTCGACATCTTCACGCAGGTCGCGCGCGCCGTGCGGGCGGGTGGGCCGATCACCGCGGGAGCGCGCCCCGACCGCGTGCTCGCCGTCGGGGAGTCGCAGTCGGCGGTCGCGCTCACCACCTACTACAACGGCGTGCAGCCGATCGCGGGCGCGTTCGACGGCTTCCTCGTGCACAGCCGCGGGTCGGTCGCGCTGCCGTTCGTCGGGCCGGGCGAGCACGCGGACCTCGCGGGCAGCATCGGCGGCGGCGCCGTGCTGCTGCGCGACGACCTCGACGCGCCCGCGCTCGTGCTGCAGGCCGAGGGGGACGTGATCGGCGTGCTCAGCTCGTACGCGGTGCGCCAGGACGACACCGACACGTACCGGCTGTGGGAGGTCGCCGGCACGGCGCACGCGGACACGCGGCTCGTCGGGGCGACGGCCGAGCAGCTCGACTGCGGCGCGCCGGTCAACGACGGCCCGATGCACGTGGTCGCGAAGGCGGCGTTGCGCGCGCTGGAGGAGTGGGTGCGCACGGGCGACGCACCCCCCGAGGCACCGCGCCTGGAGGTGGCGGGCGATCCGCCGGCGATCGTGCGCGACGGCGACGGCATCGCCCGCGGCGGCATCCGCACGCCGCCGGTCGACGTGCCGGTCGTCGTCCTGTCGGGCGCGCCGCCGCCGAACCCGGACCTGCTCTGCATCCTCCTCGGCTCGACCACTCCCCTGCCGCCCGAACGGATCCGCGAGCTGTACGCGTCACGCGCCGACTACGAGCAGCGGTACGCCGCGGCCGCGGACGACGCGATCGCGACGGGGTTCGTGCTGGAGGAGGACCGCGAGGCCCTGCTCGGGTACGCCGACCCGTCGGCCGTCCCCGGCTGAGCGAGCCGGACGCGGCGGCTCAGGCCGGCACCGGCAGCGAGAGCGCGGCCAGGTACAGCTCCCAACCGTCGGCGGGCAACAGGAAGCCGTCGCCCACCGCGTCGACGATCGCCGCACCCCAGGCGTCCAGGAAGGCCTGGTTGTCCGGGTACAGCTCGGCCAGCCGCGCGGCTGTGAACGGTGTCGTGGAGCCGAACAGGCCGCAGAAGCCGCCGCCGGAGTTGAGCCCGTCGACCGTCGCGACCGGGGCGTCGACGTGCGGCGAGCGGACGCCGCCGAGCGCGTTGCCGTCCGCGTCGCGGGCGAGCACGACCGGCGACGTCGACGCGACCTGCAGCGGCTCGGCGACGGGCGGCGGGGTGCCGTCGCGCACCCAACGGTCGAGATGGTGGAACGCGGCCTGCAGGATCCAGTGGGTCGGGCCGGCGTTCGACGGCTTGGCGCAGCCGCCCGCGGGCGGGCCCGGGTCGAGCAGCAGTTCGAGCATGCGCACCGTGCCGGCACCGTCGCCGAGGTCGGTGAACCCGACGCCGATCATGTACTGGTCGGCGTGCGCGGTGCCGGCCATCTCCCACATCCGGAACGTCGCGGTGTCGGGCTGGCGCGTGGCGAGCGCGGACCGGATCACGTCGTCCTCGGCCTGCACGACGAACACCGGCTCGTCGAGGTCGTCGCGGATCAGTGACGGCGACGGCGCCGGGACGGACGGCAGCGGCGACTGCGACAGCGGCGACGCGGACGCGCCGCGGCTGTGCAGCAGGAACCCGTCGTACAGGTCGACGAGCGGGTGCACCGCGTTCACGTAGGTGACCAGCCGGCTCGCCGACTGGGACTCGCCGGTGCCGATCACCCGTTGCGGGGTGAGGCCGCCGAGCACGTCGCCGCCGGCGCGCACGACGCGGGCGGCCCAGGAGAAGATGTCGTAGGAATAGCTGTCGCCCGGGTGGTTGAGCTGGGCGTAGCGCCCGCCGCAGCACGACTTGAGGTAGTTGACGCCGACGACCTGCGCGGACAGGCCGATCCAGACCGCGCCGGCGCGGACGAACTCGTTGTGCGCGGAGGTCCACTCGTTGGGGAGGTCGGCGCCCGCGGTGACGTTCATCCACTCGATCACGACGGTGCCGTTGAACCGGTCGGGGTCGGCCGGCCGGTGCACGACCATGCGGGTCTGGAACCCGACGCCGGAGTGGCCGGGGTCGCGCTCGACCTGCCAGCGGCCGTCGGTGGTGAGGGGCGCGACCGGCCGGTACGCATCGGCCAGCCCGTACAGGAAGAACTCCGACTGGGTGTAGCCCACCTGCGTGACGTCGATGCTCCCGAGGTTGGGACTGCCGGGACCGGTGACCGGGCGCACGCACGACGCCGTGACCAGCACGAGCGTGAGGATCCCGGCGAGGACCGCACCCCGCGAGCGCAACACCTTCGCCATCGTTTCCCCCCGGGTCCGTGTCGAGCCGGCGTCCCGCCCCGGCGGGACCGTACCGACCCGTCGCGCCCGGCACAACGCGCGGCGGGCCGGGAGCGCATCGCGCCTCGTGCGGGCGGGGCCGGTACGCCGCATTCGTCCCGCCCGCCCGCGGCGGATCACGTCGACCGGCATCGGGAGTGCGAGCTCGGCGCCGGCGGCGGGGCGGTGAGCCGGGTGGTGGAGGTGAGCGGACTCGAACCGCCGACTTCCACGTTGCGAACCGAACACGTCACATCGGCGGGCATCGCCAACGGCCGAATATGCCCTCTGACCAGTTGTCTGGTCATTGGGTCTCGCAGCCTCCTGGTCAGGGAACGCGGGTCATGTAGGGCACCCGCCGATGTCCGACCTCGGTCGTACCCTCGAGACATGACCGACATGGGCAAACTCACCAAGCGACAGCTCGACGCCTTCACTCAGCGCGATGGCGAGGACGGGTACGCCTTCGTCGCCCGAACTATCCGCACGCTCCGATTTCGTGACCTCCCACTGCTCCTGATGCTGCGCGGTGGCGACGAGAAACAGGCCGCCGCTATGCGCCTCTACGTCGACTTGAAGATGGTGCAGTGGACAAGGGCACTCACCTTCGGCACTGTCATTCTCGGCGCGTGCACGATCGTCGCCGCGTACATCGCGCGCGGCTAAGGGAGGAGGTGGACGCAATGAAGCTCGCAGGCCCCCTTCTTGGCAAAATCACGACCCAGGTACAACAACTCGACCTGACAACTCACTCGGTCTGCGGTACCGAGGCGTTGAAGGTGTGGCAACGACCGATCACACACGAGAACGGCGGGCTACTCGGTGCACAGAACGAGGACGCCGGAACCAACATCCTCATCATGGTCCGCTCAAGTGCGACGTGTGCGGCCATCAACTCATGTTCAACGCCGAACGCTCCTTCGATGGCAACGCCGATGCTCAAACAGGAGCCCCCCAAGAACGGGTGAACGAGCCGGAACCTCCGCGCACCGCATGGAATGGCGTCGCGCGTTGGCTGATTCCCGGAGGCTTCCTGCATGCCGCGCCGCTCCGTGAGCACCCCGAATGATCGGGGCGGTACTCCTACGTCGACGACCTTCGTCATCGGCAGCCGTCGAACGAGCACAGTTCACCAGTTATGAAGCCGAACGTGGCGAGCGCCCGATCTTACGGTAAAGGCGACCTCGTAACCCTCGACCGATGCGTACGCGACCCGAGCAGCTCTTCGCTTCCTGCGTATGCGAGCGGCGTCATTCGCAACAACTCGGACGTGTACGGCTCGCTCCCCGAATCGGTCGACAAGGGCGCGGCATCTGCGCTCGACGCCCTCCTCGCGGACTCCCGTCGGGTAAACCCGGGGCAGCAACGCGCGGGAAGCGAGCCGCATCGGGCCTGACCTGTGTGGAGGTGAGCGGACTCGAACCGCCGACTTCTACGTTGCGAACGTAGCGCTCTACCAGCTGAGCTACACCCCCGAGGGACCTCTCAGGCTACCAAACCGGGCACGCCGGGCCCGGCGCCGGGGTCACTTCCGGTCGGTCGCCGTGCCGGGCGGTGCGACGAGGTTCCCGATCTCGCACACCCGGCTCGGGCCGCCCTTCACGAAGGTGTCGAAGAACGCGACGGCCTGGGGCGCGACGAACGCCTGTGTCGCGAGGTCGACGGCGGTCGTCCCGTTGTTGAACGCGTCGTGGTCCGCGTCCGGCAGGACCGACACGAACTTGTTCCCGGCGGGCATCCCCTCGTACGGCTGGCGGCGCCACGTCTCGGCCTTGAACCCGTCGACGGCCGAGCCGTCCGCCTCGAGCTCGCCGTACATCGTGTACACGGGGCGGGTGATGCCCGCCCACGAGTCCGCGGTGAAGCCGAACTGGTCGACGCCCTGGGGCGACAGGCCGAGGAACGCCTTCGGGCGCGGGTCGGCCGCGAAGTCGCCGAGCGTCGCGGTGAGGGTCGTGGTCGCGCCGGCGACGGTGAGGGCCGTGTACGCGCCGTAGCTGTGGCCGGCGACGCCGACGCGGGCCGCGTCGGGCGTGCCGCCGAACCCGGGCACCGCGAGCGTCCCGGCGTCGATCCGGTCGAGCACGAACTGCACGTCGAGCGGCCGGTCGATCGCGGGGGTGTCGCTCGTGAAGTTCGGGTGCACCGCCACGTATCCCGCGCCCGCGAGCGCGCGCCCCAGGTACGCCAGCCCGTTCTGGTGCGAGCGGGGCGCGCCGGTGCCGCCGTGCGCCACGATCACCACCGGGGCCCTCCCGGTGAACCCGCGCGGGTAGTACGCGCGGTACGGGATCGTCCGGTCGCGCGCCGGGTCGTGGAGCGCGGGCGGGTCCGCGACGCCGACCTGGTACGCGGCGGGCGGCGGGACCGGCGGCTGCGCGAGGCACGTCGAGGTGGGGGCGGCGGTGTCGAGCAGCCCGACGTCGATCCAGGCGGTGTCGTGCGCGGCCGACGAGGCGTCGAAGCCGCCGACGTAGTAGGCGCGCCCGGCGTGCTCGGGGAACGGCGACACCGCGAACGTGCGCGTCGCTCCCAGCTCCTGCGGTGCCTGTGCCCCGTGGGGGTTCTCGTGCCACGGCACCTCGCGCAGCTCGTAGTCGCCGCCCGGGCCGCGCACGAGGAAGAACGCCTTGCGTCCGTCGACCCGGGGGCCGGGGTCGGGCGTGTACCGCAGCGGCACGAGGTGGAACGGCCGGCCCGTGCGCGCGTCCGTCGCCGGTACGAACCCGTCGTACCCGACCACGGCGGCCTGGCTGCCCGGCCCGTGGCGCGTCCGGAGGAAGTCGTTCACGTCGAGCTCGCGCACCGCCGAGTAGGCCTGCTCCGGGTCGAGGCGCCAGATCGCCGCGGCGGCATATGCGCCCGCGACGAGCAGGTCCTCGCCGGTCCCGTCGGCGTCGGGGACCGCGGTCAGCCCGCGCAGGCCCCCGCAGGGCGCCCCGGTGCACGTGGCCGTCGCGGCATCGGTGTGCACGGGCGCCCACGTCGCCGTGCCGGGGTCGCGCCGGTACACGCTCGCGCCCGCGGCCGCGTGCAGGGCACCCTCGGCCACCGCGAACGCGAGCGGTGGCGCTTCGAACGCCGCCTCGGGGGCGGCCGCCCACCGCACCCGGCCCGGCGCGGCGGGGTCGTAGACGGCGCTCGTCACCCCCGCGCCCGCCGCCCCGGCCGGGTCGCCGAACCCGGCGAACAGCCGGTCGACGGCGCCGTCGCGCAGGAACCCGAGCGCGTGCACCGTGTCCACCGGCCCGTCGCCGGGCGCGACCGTCTGGACGGTCCACCCGCCGCCGGGGTCCCGCACCGCGACCCGGTGCCCACCACCCTCGGCCGACAGCGCCGCCACGAGCACGCGGTACGGCTCGGGCAGCGGCACGCCCGCTCCGTCGGTCGTGAACGTCACCTCGCGCAGCGCCGTGACGCCCCGCACCGCCGCCCCGAAGCCCACGTCGACCCGCCACGCCCCGGCGGCGCCGTCGAGCCGCAGCACCTGGGCCCCGGGCTCGGGGTCGCCGCCCGGCACGTCGTTCGCGTAGGACGTCGCGGCGAACAGCGCGCCGCCGTGCGGGACCAGTGCGACGACCTCGGTACCGCCCGCGTACACCCCGGCGGGGTCGGTGCCGCCGGCACGGAACGAGACCGAGAGGCACCCCGACGCGACGAGCGCGACGAGCACGACGGTCGGGATCCACGGGAGGGGCCGGGGCGCGCGGCACGCCCCGGAGTCTCGCACCGCGGCGTGAGGGCGACGTGAGGGGATCGCGAGGATCGGGCGGCGGTGCGGGTCCGCCGGCCGCGGTCTCCCGCCGGGCGCGCTCGATCGCCCGCTGCAGGCGCGCCCCGACGATCGCGGTGGTCAGGTCGCCGCGCGTCCGCTCCAGCACCGCGCGCAGCTGGTCGGTGGTGCGGCGCAGTCCGCCGGTGACGCCGTCGGGGTAGTCGATCGTGACGAGCATCGAGTAGACCTCGTCCATCGCCGACATGAGCTCCTCGGCGCGCGCGTTGTCGCCGGCGCGGAGCCGGTCGAGGAGCTGGCGGCGCAGCTCGCTGGCCGCCTCGGCCAGGCCGTTGCAGTAGGGCGCGATGTCGACGCCCAGCTCGTCGGGGGTCGGCAGCGCCTCGTCGCGCACGAGCGCGAGCGTGAGCCAGGCCTCGGCCAGCTCCTTCTTCGCGTCCGACAGCGGACCGTTGGTGCGCACGTCGGCGTGCCGGCAGATCGCGCGGTCGGCCTCCGCGACGTGGTCGCGGGCCTCCCGGGCCAGCTCCTCGGCGGCCTCGTACTCGCCGCGGTGCGTCGCGCGGATCGACGCCGCGCACGCCTGGATCGCCTTCCGTGACGCGGCGAGCATGACCTCGCGGGCGCGGTGCTTGTCGTCGAACGCCTCCCGGGCCCGGGCTCCCAGCGCCGCGATCTCGTCGGCCCGGTCCACGGGCCTCAGGACGACCCGGTCCGGCGCAGCGCGAGCTCGGGTGCCGGGGGCGGCAGGTAGCGGAGCTTCGCCGACCGCTCGGCCTGCACGGACCGGACCCAGGCCCACAGCCCGAGGTACGCGACCAGCGCGACGTCGAACAGCAGCTGCAGCGACCAGAACGCGGTGATCCGCAGGCCGTAGGCACCGAGGAACGTGACGGCCGCTCCGGCGACGAGGACGGTCAGCACGTCGCGGCGGCGCCGCGCGGCGCGCTGCGACGCGGACGGCGGCGCGAGCGGGCGGGGGCCGGCGCGGCCCGGGGTGACGAGCGGCGCCCGGTGGCGCACCCTCGTCCCTGTGCCGTTGGTGCGGCTCAGCACGTCGAGGCGGTAGCTGAAGTCGCCGATCGAGTCGCCGGCCCGCTCGGTGCGCTTCGCCCGCAGCACCGGCGGCACGAGCACCACCGCCCACAACACGGCGAGAATGAGCAGCACCACCAGCGTCAAGACCCCTCGACCACCTTTGCCTGTCGGAGACGCTAACAACGCGTGACGATCGAGCGGTGGACCGTCGCGGCGGCCGTCAGTGATAGCCGAGCCCGCGACGACGGCGCCAAACGCGCGCACCGCCGCGACCGACACGCGTGTGACTTCCCAGGTCGGGCGGGCTGTGGGCCACTCAGAGCGCGAACGGATCGGACGCGTCGACCGGCCGCCGCCAGTTGCCCGAGCGCCCGCCGCTCTTCTCCCACAGCGCCAGGTCGCCGACCGTCATCGAACGGTCGATCGACTTGCACATGTCGTAGATGGTGAGCGCGGCGACCGCGCACGCGGTCATCGCCTCCATCTCGACGCCGGTGCGGTCGACCGTGTCGACGTTGGCCTCGACCTCCACGTAGCTGTCCTCGATCCGGAAGTTGACGAGCACCGCACCGACGAGCAGCGGGTGGCACAGCGGCAACAGGTTCGGCGTCTGCTTCGCCGCCTGGATCCCCGCCACACGGGCGACGGCGAGCACGTCGCCCTTGGTGATCGCACCGGTCGCGATCTTCGACGCCGTCTCGGCCTCCATGTACACGCGGCAGCGGGCGACGGCACGCCGGTGCGTCGGTTCCTTGGCCGTGACGTCGACCATGCGCGCGCGACCCAGCGGGTCGAGATGGGTGAACTCGGACGGCATGGCCGACAAGTGTAGGGCCGGGCGCGAAGGGCGGACGCCGGCCGCCCGCAGCACCTACGCTCCGTGGGATGCGCACGGTACGGATCGCGGGACTGCTGGTGCTGGTGGGAGCCGCGCTGCGGGTCGCGGGGCTGTTCCTCCCCTTCTGGGGGGGCGGAGCGCTCGCCGACGAGCCGGCGACGCTCGTGCGGGGGCTGGTCCAGGCCGGCGTGCTCGGCGCGGCGGGCGTGCTCACGCTCGCGCGACCCGGGTCCGAGTTCGCCGCCGGGCTGTCGGTGGGCGCCGGCTGGTTCGTCGCCGCCCTGGACTTCCACGAGGTGCTGTGGACCATCGACGCCGAGTTCGACACCGGCGCGGGGTTCCTGCTCGTCACGGCCGGCGCGATCGTCGCGCTGGCAGGGGCGGTCACCCTGTCGATGGGCGCGGTGCCCACCCGGCGCGCGCACGCCGTCGGCTGGGGCGTCCTCACGGGGCTGCTCGGCGCGGCGTCCTTCGCCTTCCCGCCCTACGGCAGCTACGGGCTGCTCATCGACCAGCTCAACGGTCTGACGGTCCGCACCGCGCTGGTGATGGTGGTCGCCGCCGCGCTCCCGCTCGCCGCGACCCGCCTCGGCGAGCTCGGCTCCGGCGTCGCCGCGGCGGTCGCGGGGGTCTTCGCGTCGCAGGTCGCGTTCGCGTTCCTCGGCGCCGACGAGACGGGCGAGGAGCTCGCGCTCGGCTTCTACCTCGGCTTCGCGGCGGGGGTCACGGCACTCGCACTCGCGGTGCGGCTCATCGGCGGCGCGGAGGAGGAAGCGGGTCCGGCCTTCCGCGAGCGGCGCGCCGGCACCGACGCCGCGCCGTAGCCGGCCCGCGCGGCTCAGCCGCCGATCTGGCTCATCGAGCGGGCCGGGCGCACGAAGTCTTCGCCGCCGATGCGGTGACCCGCCCACTTGGTGCCGACCGCGCCCGCGATCGCGGCGGCGAGCCGGTCGTCGAGGTCGGGCGCGTCGAGGCCGGCACCGGCGCGCAGCTCGGCCCGCAGGTCGAACTCCTCGAGCGCGAACAGGCACGTGCGGAACCGGCCCTCGGCCGTGAGGCGCACCCGGTCGCAGTTGCCGCAGAACGGGGCGGTGACGCTCGCGATCACACCCACCTCGCCCGCACCGTCGCGGTACCGGTAGCGCTCGGCCGGCTCGGGACCGCCGCCCGCCGCGGGCTCGATCGGGAAGACGGCGTCGAGCCGCTCGAGGATCTCGGCCGCCGGCACCACCTGCTCGCGCGTCCAGCCCTGCTCGGCGTCGAGCGGCATGTACTCGATGAACCGGAGCCCGACCCCCTTGTCGCGTGCGTAGGCGGCGAGGTCGACGATCTCGTCGTCGTTGACGCCGCGGATCACGACCGCATTGACCTTCACGGGCAGGAGCCCGGCGTCGAGCGCGGCGTCGATCCCGGCGAGGACACGGTCGAGCTCGTCGCGGCGCGTCAGCGCGAGGAACGTCTCGCGCCGCAACGAGTCGAGCGAGACGTTGACCCGCCGCAGGCCCGCCGCGCGCAGGTCGTGCGCGAGCTCCGGCAGCTTCACGCCGTTGGTCGTGAGCGCGAGGTCGACGCCGAGCCCCGCGAGCATCGCGATCAGGCGGGTCACGTGGGCCCGCACGAGCGGTTCGCCGCCGGTGATCCGCACCGACCGGAAGCCGAAGCGCTCGACGCAGACGCGCGCGACGCGGGCGATCTCCTCGTAGGTGAGCAGCTCGCGCCGCGGCAGCCACGCCATCCCCTCCGCCGGCATGCAGTACGTGCAGCGGAAGTTGCACCGGTCGGTGATCGAGACGCGCAGGTCCTCGACGCGCCGCGCGTGCGGGTCGATCAGCGGGACCGGGACCGGTCGGCGGGCCACCACCGCAGGTTAGGCCGCACCCCGGGACCCCCGGCCCGGTCCCGAGCGACCCCGCGTCGACGCCGATGCGGATCGCCGCACCCCCGGGATCCGCGGCCCGGTTCAGGTCACGACCGTCCCGCTGCTCCTCGCCGGCCCGCGCCTCCGGGATCCGCGGCCCGGTTCCCCGGGCGCCCGGGGTGCGGGCGGCGGCCCGGCGAACGCCCGCGGGGGCGCAGTGGTGCAATGGCCGGGGCGGGGACGCCCGCCGTGGCCTCCCGGGGTCGGGTTCGCTCTGGCTCCCCGCCGGCGCAGCGACCAACTCCAGCCGGCGGCTCCTGGCCTCCCCGGGTGCCGCGGTCGCACCGACCTGCGCCCACGGCCTGCCACGCGGTTCGCAGCCTCCCGGTGGCTGCTCGGTTCGCCCGCCCGGGCGACCGACGTAGCGTGGCTGTTGTATCACTCTACGCACAAGCGGGCAACCCCACCCGCCGCGCCGTGACGTCGGGCACAGGAGGGCCGCCGGGGGTTGCCCCGGGCGCGCCGCGGGCGCACCATCCGCGGCGGCGGACGCTCAACGACGAGCGGCGCGGTGGATGCGAGCGCCGGCAGTCCCCCCTCCGGCGCTCGCAGCTCCACCCCTCCCGGGCCCGCCCAGGGCGCCGGGCCCACCGGAACCGGGTGGTCAGGCCGGCGGCCCGAGCAGCAGCACCTCGACCTCGTCGCCCGCGTCGACGCCCTCCCCGTCGGGCACCAGCGCGAGGCCGTTCGCGGCGGCCATCCCCGACAGCACGTTGGACGCCTGGACGCCCGCGCGCTCGCAGACCAGCCGGCCGCCCTCGACCGACACGCGCACGCGGTCGAGGTGCAGCTTGCCGTCCGGCCGGCGGCGGAACCCACTGCGGGCGACGGCCCGCACCGGCACGGGGAGCACGCCGGCGTCGCCGTGGCCGGCGAGCCGCCGCAGCACCGGGCGCGCGAACAGCTCGAAGGCGACCCGCGACGAGACCGGGTTGCCCGGCAGCCCGATCACCGGCACCCGGCCGACGTGCGCGAACGCGAGCGGCTTCGCGGGCTTGATCGCGACCTGCACCCACCGGTGGCCGCTCCCCGGCCGCCGCGCCGCGAGCCGCTCGAGCACCACCTTCACGTAGTCGTAGTCACCGACCGACACCGCCCCGCTCGTGAGCAGCAGGTCGCACTCGTCGACCGCGCGCGCGATCCGCCGTTCGATCTCGTGCTCGTCGTCGGGGGCGATCCCGTAGTCGGCGACCTCGCAGCCGGCCTCGGCGAGCACCGCGCGCAGCATCGGCCGGTTCGAGTCGCGGATCTTGCCGGGCGCGAGCGGCCCGCGCTCGACGAGCTCGTCGCCGGTCGACAGCACGCCGACGCGGGGCCGGGGATGGCACACGACCTCGTGCCGGTCGAGGCTCGCCAGCACGCCGACGTGCGCCGGCGTGAGGACGGTGCCGGGCCCGAACACGCGCGCCCCCGCCTCGAGGTCGCCGCCCGCGTCGCGCACGTTCGCGCCCGGTGCGACCGACTCGTGCACGACGACCTCGTCGCCGTGCGCGTCGGTCACCTCGACCATCACGACCGCGTCGGCGCCCGGGGGCACCGGCGCGCCCGTCATGATGCGGATCGCCTCGCCCGCGCCCACCGCGCGGCCGGGCGCGGCGCCGGCCGGCAGCTCACCGACCACGCGCAGCCGCACCGGGGCGGATGCGGTGTCGGACGCGCGCACCGCGTACCCGTCGACCGCGGTGTTCGCGAAGGGAGGGACCGGCTCGGGTGCGACCACCTCCTCGGCGAGCACCAGGCCGTGCGCGTCGGCCAGCGCGACGCGCACGGGTGGCAACGGCTCGACCGGCGCGAGCACCGCCGCCTGCGCGTCGGCGAGCGGGATCACCGCGTCACACGAGCCCGCGCCGGCGCACGAGCTCGCGCAGGTACTCGGCCAGCTCCGCGCCCAGGTCGGGCCGATCGAGCGCGAGCTCGACGTTCGCGCGCAGGAAGTCGAGCTTCTGGCCGACGTCGTAACGGCCGTGGGAGCAGACCCGCCCGTACACCGTCTGCTCGCGCAGCAGCAGCGCGATCGCGTCGGTCAGCTGGAGCTCGCCGCCCTTGCCCGGCTCGATGCGGTCGAGCGCCTCGAAGATCTCCGGCGAGAACACGTACCGGCCGATCACCGCGAGGTTGGACGGCGCCTCCTCGACCGCCGGCTTCTCGACGATCCGGCGGATCTCGACCAGCCCCTCGTCGTGGAACGCCGCGGGCTCCGCGCAGCCGTACGACGAGATCTCCTCGGGCGTGACCTCCTGCAGCGCGACCACCGACCGCCCGTAGCGGGCGTGGGCCTCGAGCATCGAGCGCAGCAGCGCGGCGTCGTCGACCATGATGTCGTCGGCGAGCAGCACGGCGAACGGCTCCTCGCCCACATGGTGGCGCGCGACCGACACCGCGTGCCCGAGCCCGAGCGGGTCGCGCTGGCGCACGTAGTGGATGTCGGCGAGGTCCGACGAGAACTGCACGTCCTTCAGCAGCTCGTGCTTGCCCGCCTGCTCGAGGAAGTGCTCGAGCTCGTAGCTGCGGTCGAAGTGGTCCTCGATCGCGCGCTTCCCGCGTCCGGTGACGATCAGGATGTCGGTGAGGCCGGCCTGGACCGCCTCCTCGACGACGTACTGGATCGCCGGCTTGTCGACGACCGGCAGCATCTCCTTCGGGGAGCTCTTCGTCGCGGGCAGGAAGCGCGTCCCGAGCCCGGCGGCGGGGATGACGGCCTTGCGAACGGCGTGCACGGGCGACCTCCGATCAGGTCAGGATCGTAGGTCGATCTCCTCGCGTCGCAGCAGCCTGCGGATGTTCGCGGCGTGGCGCACGACGAGCAGCAGCGCGAGCCCCGCGAGCACGCCGACCTCCCAGGTGTCGTAACCCGCGAGCGCGACGAGGACCGGGAACGCGACGATCACCAGCAACGACGCGAGCGACGCCTTCTTCAGCACCTGCGCGACGACGAACCACACGACCGCGAGCGCCGCCACCACGGCGGGGAACAGCACGACGAGCATCCCCCCGGCGGTGGCGACGCCCTTGCCGCCCTTGCGCCACACCGGGAACGTGTGCCCGAGCACCGCCGCCGCCCCGCACAGGTACGCGCCGGGCCGGCCGGCCGCCCACAGCCCGACGGCGGCGGCGGCCGCGCCCTTGGCGAAGTCGATCACCAGCACGGCGAGCCCGTAGCGCCAGCCGAGCAGCCGCGCGACGTTCGACGCGCCGGGGTTGCCGGACCCGGCGCTCGTGACGTCGACCCCCTTGGCGCGGGCGACGAGCTGGGCGGTCGGGAACGTCCCGAGCGCCCAGGCGGGCAGCACGAGGAGCAGCGCGGCGGGCATCGCCGCCATTGTGCCCGCACGCGCGCCGCGCCCGGCGGTGGGCGGCAGCGGCGGGGCACCCCGGGCCGCGCGCCGTGCCGGGTGCGTCGCGGGGGCGGCGGTGCGGGACCGCACGCGGCGCGGGTACGATTAGCACTCGGAGATCGCGAGTGCCAGCGGGCCCCCGGCCCGGGCCGACGGGAGTGCGCCATGCCCACCTACGAATACCGCTGCGCCAAGTGCGGCGAGCACCTCGAGGTCGTCCAGTCGTTCTCGGAGGCGCCGCTCACGAAGCACCGGGGCTGCGGGGGCCGGCTCTCGAAGGTGCTGTCGCCGGCCGGCATCGTGCTCAAGGGCTCCGGCTTCTACAAGACCGACAGCCGCGGCTCGTCCTCGAAGTCGCGTCACGGTGCCAAGGCGTCGGAGTCGTCGGGCGGTTCCTCGTCCGACTCGGGCGGCTCGTCGTCGGCGGGATCGGGGTCGTCGGCGTCGGGGTCGTCGGGGTCCGAGGCCAAGAGCGCCTGAGCACCCGGCGCGCCGTGACGGACGCGCAGATCGGGGTCTTCGGGGGCTCGGGCTTCTACCGCTTCCTCGACGACGCGCAGGAGGTCGAGCTCGACACGCCCTACGGCGCGCCCAGCGCGCCCGTGACCGTCGGCACCCTCGGCGACCGGCGGGTGGCGTTCGTCCCGCGCCACGGGCGCTCCCACGAGTACGCGCCGGCCCGGATCCCGGCGCGGGCGAACCTCTGGGCGATGCGGATGCTCGGCGTGCGGGTGATCGTCGGGCCGTCCGCGGTCGGGTCCCTGCGGCGCGAGATCGCGCCCGGGGACTTCGTCGTGCTCGACCAGCTCGTCGACCGAACCCGCGGCCGCGAGGACACCTTCTACGACGGCACCACCGTCCACCACGTCTCGTTCGCGTCCCCCTACTGCCCGGTGGTGCGCGCCGCCGCGGTCGCCGCCGCCGGACGGGCGGGGCTGCGCGCCCACCCGCGCGGCACGATCGTCGTGATCAACGGGCCCCGCTTCTCGACGCACGCGGAGTCGCAGTGGTACCGCGCCCAGGGCTGGGACGTGATCGGGATGACGCAGTACCCCGAGGCCTACCTCGCCCGCGAGCTCGGCATCCACTACGCGGGGGTCGGGCTCGTCACCGACTACGACACCGGGGTGGAGGACGACCCCGACGTCGAGCCGGTGACGCAGGAGCAGGTGTTCGCGGTGTTCGAGGCGAACCTCCACCGGGTGCAGGCGCTGCTGCACGAGCTCGTTCCCGCGGTACCGGTCGAGCCCGACGGCTGCCCCTGCGCGCGGGCCGTGGGGCCGCTTCCCCACTGATCCCCCCACCGGACGGACGCGCCCGGGCGCCGCGAACGCGTGCGGGACGCGAGGAGGGAGCCCCGGCCCGCCGGTCCGGGCGGGCAGCGACCGACGGGCCAGGGGGACCGGCGGACGCCGGCGCGTGCCGCGGCAGGCGCCGTCGTTCCTCGCCCGCACAACGCCGCGACCCCGGGGCGCGATTCCCGCCGCCGGCCCTTCCCCGCCGGGCCGCGGCCGGGTTAGCGTCGGGCCGGCCCCGGCGCTTCCCCCGACGCTTCCCCGCGCGACCTGCCGACCGACGCGAAGGGAACGTCATGCGCCGTTCGCCCCGTTCGCTCCTGACCGCCGCCTTCGCCGTCCTCGTCGCCGCGGCGACCGCGTGGACCGTCGGCTCCGACCTCGCCGCACTGCACCGCCGCGCCCGCGAGCTCGGCCCGCCCCGGGCCGTCGTGGTCGCCGCGCGCGACCTCCCGCTCGGCGCCCGGGTCGGGGCGGCCGACCTGCGCACGGTGGACCGGCACGCGTCGACGGTCCCCGACCGCACGCTGGGGGACCCGTCCGAGGCGATCGGGCGCGTCGTGGCCGTCCCGGTGCTGGCCGGCGCCCTCGTCACCGAGCGCCACCTCGCCGCCGCCGACCGCCCGGGCACCGACGGCCTGGTCGCGCCGGGCACGCGGGCGGTGCACCTGCGGACGCAGGACGGGCTGCGCCCGCGGCCCGGCGCGGTCGTCGACGTGCTCGCGACCCTCGACCCGGGGCTCGCCGGCGAGACGGCGGCCGCCCCGACCGGCGGCGCGCTCACGGTCGCGTCGGCTGCGCGCGTGCTGGCGGTCGACGAGGGCGACGGGGCGGTGGACGCGCCCTACGACGCGGCCGCGACCGGCGGCGTTACCCTGCTCGTCACCGAGCGGGAGGCCCGCACGCTCGCCTTCGCCGCGGCGAACGGCGTGCTGATGCTCGCGCTCGCGCCACCGGAGGACGCGTGCTGCCCACCGCCCGCACCCTGACGACGCTGCTCCTGCTCGTCGTGGCCGCGGCCGTCTCGACGGGCGCAGCGGCCCCGACCGGAGGCGCGCCGGCCGCCGCGGTGCCCGGTACCGCGGGCTTCGAGGCGGCCGACGGCGACGGCGGCTCCGGCGACGGCGGCTCCGGCGGCGCCGGGGGGCTGTCGGTCCTCGACGCCGTCGTGCTCGGGATCGTCGAGGGCGTCACCGAGTACCTGCCCGTGTCCTCCACCGGCCACCTGCTGGTCACCCAGGAGCTGCTCGGCGTGGGCACCACGCCCGAGACCGAGGACGCGGCCGACACCTACGCGATCACGATCCAGGCGGGCGCGATCCTCGCGGTCGCGGTCCTGTACGCGGGCCGCCTGCGGTCGATGGCGGCCGGCGTGCTCGGCCGCGACCCGCAGGGGCGCGGGGTGGCCGCCGTGCTCGCGGTCGCCGTCGTGCCCGCGGTCGCCGCCGCGCTCGCGTTCGAGGGGCCGATCAAGGACCGACTCTTCGGCCCGGGGCCGGTGGTGGCGGCCTGGCTGGTCGGCGGCGTCGCGATCCTCGTCGCGTCGCGGCTCCTCGCGGCGCGCCCGCCGGGCACGCTCACGCTCGAGTCGGTGCCGCTGCGGGTCGCGCTCGCCGTCGGCGCCGCGCAGGCGCTCGCGCTGTGGCCGGGGGTGAGCCGCAGCCTCGTGACCATCCTCGCGGCGCTGTTCTGCGGGCTCGCCGTGCGCGACGCGCTGGAGCTGAGCTTCCTGCTCGGCCTCGTCGTGCTGACCGGCGCCACCGCCTACGAGGCCGCCGCCCACGGCGGCGAGCTGCTCGACACCTTCGGGCTCGTCGTCCCGCTCGTCGGGTTCGCGGTCGCCTTCGTGTCGGCGGTCGTGGCCGTCCGGTGGCTGGTCGGCTACCTCGGCCGCCACGGGCTCGAGCTGTTCGGGTGGTACCGCATCGCCCTCGCGCTCGTGGCGCTCGTGCTGCTCGCGACCGGCGTGCTGTGACGCGCGCGCCGGCGCGGCCGGGGCGCGGGCGGCTCCGGTAGCGTCCCGGTGCGTGATCGGCACCGTGATCTTCGACTACGGCGGCGTGATCTCGAGCCCGCTGTTCGTCGGCATCGGCGCGTTCGAGGAGGCCGAGGGGTACGCGAAGGGCTCGCTGCTGCGGCTCCTGTTCGGCGAGACCCACTACATCGGCGCCGAGGGACGTGCGGTCGCGGAGGCGATCGACGCGACGACCGCCGACCCCGACGCGCTCGAGGCGTCGGGCGAGGTCGGCGACGAACCCGACTGGCACCTCCTCGAGAAGGGCCTGATCGACTTCGCGACGTTCTACGAGCGGATGCTCGAGAAGGCGCCGAGGGTGCTCGGCCGCCCGATCGACGCCGAGGCCTTCGGCCGGTTCTGGCGCTCCGCGGCGCCCGGCGTCCACTGGACGGTGGTGCACAAGATGCGCGACCTGAAGGCGGCCGGGTACCGGCTGGCGATCCTGACGAACAACGTGAAGGAGTTCGGCGACCACTGGCGCGCGACGTTCCCCCTCGACGAGCTGTGCGACGACGTCGTCGACTCGAGCCACGTGGGGATGCGCAAGCCGGAGCGCGGCATCTACGAGCTGACGTGCAACCGTCTCGGCGTCGGGCCCGCGCAGGCCGCGTTCGTCGACGACAACGCCGACAACGTCGCGGCCGCGCGCGACTTCGGTCTCCACGCGATCCACTTCCTCGACCCGGTCGGCGCGCTCGCGGAGCTCGACGACCTCCTCGCCCGCCACGGCCTGCGCCGCTAGCCCCGCGGCCCGACAGGGGTGACCGTCAGGGGTCGCGGTGCGCGAGCCCGGGCGCGAACGCGGGGACGCAGACCGCGACGTACTCGGCGCCGTCGGGCGTCGAGTACTGCACCCACTCGCCCGCGTGCGCGATCACGGCCTGGCCCGCGTCCACGACGATCTCGCCGCCGCGGTGCCGCACGTGCAGACGGCCCGCGAGCACGTAGGTGTACTCGTCGAATTCGGGCGTCTGACCCGGCTCCGACCAGCCCGCCGGGCTGCGCATGTGGGCCAGGCTGAGGTGCTCGGTGCCGCCGTTGACCCGCCCGATCACCTCGTCGATGACCTTGGGCGGGGTGCCGGCCGCAGCGACACGGCTCGTCGTCGGGATGTGGGTCGGGGCCATCGTCACGCTCCGCTCATCGTCATCTCGGCGATCAGGACCGTCACCCCGGCGACCGCGCCCGGCAGGAAGGTCAGGTCGGACCCGACCTCCGCGACGTCGAGCAGCATCCGCTGGAGCGTCGACGCGATCGTGACCTCGCGCACCGGCTCCGCGAACGCGCCGTCGCGCACCATGAGGCCCTCCGCGCCCACCGAGAAGTCGCCGCTGACCGGGTTGGTGCCCGAGTGCAGCCCGCTCACCGACTGCACGTAGAGGGCCTCGGGCACCGCCGCGAGCAGGTCCTCGGGCGCCCGCGGCCCGGGCCGCAGCGCGAGCGCCCGCACGCCGACGCCCGGCGCCGACCCGTAGCCGCCGCGCACGGCGCTCGCCGTGGTGCCGGCGCCGGTGCGCCGGCCCGTGTACACGTCGTGCAGGAACCCCCGCAGGACGCCGCGCTCGATCAGCACGTTGCGCCGGGTGGGCACGCCCTCGGCGTCGTGCGGGGCGGCGCCGAGGGCGCGGGCGTCGGTCGGGTCGTCGGCGAGCTCGACGGCCGCCGCGGCGACCTGCTCGCCCTCGCGGCCCGCGAACGGCGAGCGGCCCTTCAGGGCGGCCTCCCCGCTGAACGTGCTCGCCAGCACCCCGAGCACCGCGCGCGTGACGAGCGGGTCGAGCACGACGGGCAGCCGCCGGCCCTTCACCTGCCGGGCGCCGAGCAGGCGGCAGGCGCGGTCCACCGCGTCGCGGGCGGCGGCGTCGAGGTCGAGGTCGGCGGGTGACCGGCCCGCGGTGAACCCGTGGCCCGTCTGGGTGCCGGAGCCGTCGTCGGCGATCGCGAGCGCGTACGCCGAGCACGACGTGCGCCGGGACGTCGCCCGCAGGCCGAGCGAGTTCGCGATCGCCACCTCGGACGCGACAGTCGCCGTACCCGGCGCGCTCGACGCCCCGGACCCGCCGGTCCCGGCCCCTGGTCGCCGCCTCGAGCTCCAGGGCGATCCGCACCTTCGCCGTCGGTGGGCACGGCGGCCAGCTCGTCGCACCACAGGTCCAGCCGGGGCGGCGCCGTGCCGGCGAACTCGTCGGGGCCCGCGAGCCCGTACCACTCGTCGGGCTCGCCGAACGCCGCGTTGTCGCGCGCCTCCCCGAGCGTCTCGGTGACGACGTCGGGTCGAGCGAGCCCGCCGACGCGTACCCCTGCCGGCCCCGGGCGATCACGCGGATCCCGATCCCCTCGACGCCCGCGGTCGTGAGCGACTCGACCTCCCCGTCGTAGACCTCGACGTCGGTCTCGACCGTGCGCACGACGTAGGCCTCGACCTGCTCGCCGGGGGCGGCCGCCGCCGCCACCCGCGCGGCGATCGCCTCGAGGTCCGCGGGCGCCGTCCGCGCGCTCACGCGGCGGTCCCCCCGACGGTCATCCCGCGCACGAGGAGCGTCGGCTGCCCCGACGACACCGGCACGCCCTGGCCGCTCTTGCCGCAGGTGCCGGCCCAGGTGTCGAAGTCGTCGCCGACGGCGTCGACCGATGCGCAGGACCTCCGGGCCGTTGCCGATGAGCTGCGCGGCGCGGATCGGGCGGGTGATCTCGCCGTGCTCGATCAGGTAGCCCTCGGTGACCCCGAACACGAAGTCGCCGGTCACGGGGTTCACCTGCCCGCCGCCGAGCTGCACGCAGTAGATGCCCCGGTCGACGCCGCGGACGATCGCGTCCGGGTCGGTGTCGCCGGCGAGCAGGAACGTGTTCGTCATGCGCACCATCGGCAGGTGCCGGTAGCTCTGCCGGCGCCCGTTGCCGCTGCTCGGCCGGCCCTCCTTGCGCGCCCGCAGCAGGTCCCACATGTAGTCGGTGAGGACGCCGTCCTCGATGAGGACGTTGCGCCGCGTGGGGTGCCCCTCGTCGTCGATCGCGAGCGTGCCCCACTCGCGCGCGTGGGTGCCGTCGTCGACGAGGGTGACGCCCGGCGACGCCACCCGCTCGCCGACCTTCCCGGTGAACACCGACGCGTCCTTCGCGACGTGGTCGGCCTCGAGACCGTGGCCGCAGGCCTCGTGGAACAGCACACCGCCCGCGCCGCGGCGCAGCACGACGGGCAGCTTGCCCGACGGGGCCGGCACCGCGTCGAGGAGCGTCACCGCGCGTCGCGCGGCGCGGCGGGCGACCTCCTCGGGCTCGACGTCGTCGAACAGCTCGAAGCCGAGCGTGCGGCCCGGCGCCTCGTAACCGGTCTGCATCCCCGTGTCGCCGGTCGCGACGCACTGCACCCCGAACCGGGTGCGCACCTGGTCGTCGTGCGCGAGGAGGCCGTCGGAGTTCGCGACCTGGATCCGCCGGCGCGAGTCGGCGTACGACACGGTCACCGACGTGATGGCGCGGTGCTCGGCCCGGGCGGCCGCGTCGGCCCGGCGCAGCAACTCGACCTTGCGGTCCTTGCCGACGGTCTCGGGGAGGACCGCGACCTCGTGGGGGCGCGTGACACGCGCCGGCGTGAGCGCCACCTCGCGTACGCCCCCGCCGCCGTCGCGCGCGGCCGCCGCGGCCGCCTCGGCCGCCGATCGCAACGCGGCCGGCGAGAGGTCCGCGGTGTGCGCGAACCCGGTCGTGTCGCCGCGCACCACCCGGATCCCGGCACCGCGCTCGCGGGCCGACACCACCTCCTCGACCCGGCCGTCGTCGTAGCGCGCACTGGTGCCCCGTCGGTCCTCGACGAACACCTCCGCGAACTCGCCGCCGCGGCGCAGCGCGAGCTCGAGGGTCGAGCGCAGCAGGTCGTCGTCGAGCATGGGCGTCCCCGATCCTGGTCGTCGTCGCCGGTGACGAGGTGCCCGCGCGCGACGCCTCGCGGCCCCCGGCCGGTCGCCCGCCGCCGCCTCCCCGGCGACGAGGTGTGCCCCCTCGCTCGCGGGGTGCCTATGGTACGCACATGCCGCTGAAGGTCGGGCTCGCCGCCTCACTGACGCTCGACGTCGGCGAGGCCGACACGGCGACCGCGATGCGCAGCGGCGACGTGCCGGTGCTCGCGACCCCGCGGGTGGTCGCGCTCGCAGAGCAGGCGAGCGTCGAGGCGGTCGCCGGCGTCCTCGAGCCGGGCATGACGACCGTCGGGTACGAGGTGCAGCTCGCGCACCTCGCGCCGACCCCGGTCGGCGGGCGCGTCACCGCCGACGCCACGCTCGAGAACGTCGAGGGGCGGCGCCTCACGTTCCGCGTGTCGGTCAACGACGCGCGCGGCCTCGTCGCGATCGGCCGCCTCACCCGCGTCGTGGTCGAGCGCAACCGGTTCCTCGAGCGGTCCCGCGGCGAGGCCTGAGCGGCCCGGGCCGGGCGGCCCGGTTCAGCCGAGGTTGCTCGACCGCGGGTACGCGTCCTGCGGATCCGTGACGACGTTCACGAGCGACACGCCCTTCGCCGAGAACGCGCGGTCGAGCGCGGGCCCGATCCCGCCGGGTTCGGTGACGAGCTCGCCGTGGCCGCCGAACGCGGCGACCACCTGGTCGTAGCGCACGCCCGGCCGCAGGTCGGCGACGACGTCGTACCCGAACAGCATTCGCATCGGGTGCTTCTCCAGACCCCAGATGCCGTTGTTGCCGACGATCGCGACGACGTCGACGCCGTGACGCACGAGCGCCTCGAAGTCGCCGAGCGAGAACCCCGCGGCGCCGTCGCCGAGCAGCAGGACAACCTGGCGTCCCGGGTGCGCGAGCGCCGCCGCGAGCGCGTAGCCGGGACCCATGCCCAGGCACCCGTACGGCCCCGGGTCGAGAAACGTGCCCGGCACGTACGACGGGACGAGCCTGCCCGCGTACGACACGAAGTCCCCGCCGTCACCGACGACGATCGCGTCGCGGTCGAGCCGCCGCAGCAGCTCCCCGTAGACGCGCGTCGGGCGGATCGGCGAGCGGTCGTCGGTCAGCGACGCGGCCTCCTCGGCCCGCTTCGCCTCCTCCTCCACCCGCAGGGCCGCGACCCAGTCGTCGTGGGCGCCCGGCGGCGCGCCCGCGTCCGCGAGCCGCCCGAGGATCTCGCGCAGGTCGCCCGCCGCCGAGGCGGCGAGCGGCGCGTGGCCCGCGACCTCCGACGGTGCGTCGCACAGGTGCACCACCTGCGCGTCGCCGAAGCGCCCGAAGCCGAGCCGGAAGTCGAGCGGGGTCCCTGCGACCAGCACGAGGTCCGCCTCGCGCAGCGCCTTCGACCGGGCGCGGGAGAACGCGAGCCCGTGGTCGGCGGGCACGGTCCCGCGACCCATCCCGTTCACGAACACCGGCACCCGCGCCGCCTCCGCGAAGGCCACCAACGCCTCCTCGGCGTGCGCCCAGTAGACGTCCCCGCCCGCGACCAGCACGGGGCGGCGTGCGCGGCCGACCAGCTCGGCGACGGCCTTCACGTCGGCGGCGTCGGCCCCGCTCCCGCGCCCGACGTCCTCGCCGGGCTCGGGAAGCGTGACGTCGGCGGGCCCGAACGCGTCGAGCGGGATGTCGACGAACGCCGGGCCCCGGTGCGGGGTGCGGGCGGCGAGGCACGCCGCGTGCACCTCGGCGACGATCGCCTCCGGCGACGCCGCGGTCCTCGCCGACTTCACGACCGGCGCCACGATCGGCACGTGGTCGAGCTCCTGGAGCGAGCCCGCGCCCCAGCGGCCGTGCGGGGCACGACCGCCGATCACCACCATCGGGGTGCCGTTCATGCGCGCCGCGGTGAGCGCGCTCACGCCGTTGGTGACCCCGGGGCCGGCGGTCAGTGCCGCGCAGCCGAGGCGGCGCGTCACCTTCGCCCAGCCCTCGGCGGCGAACGTGGCGGTCTGCTCGTGGCGCGTGTCGACGAGGCGCAGCCCGGCCTGCACCGCGCCGTCGTAGAGGACGAACAGGTGGCCGCCCGACAGCGTGAACATCACGTCGACGCCGTGCGCGCGCAGCACCTCGACGGCGAGGCGTCCGCCGTGCATCTCCATGGCTCCTCCTCCGGCCGGCGGCTCAGCGGGTCGCGACCCGGCCGGCCAGGAACCCGGCGATCGCCGCGGCCCAGGCCTGCGGGTTCTCGAACTGCGGCGAGTGCCCGGCGTCGGGCACGACGTGCAGCACGGCGCCCGGGATCGTGTCGGCCATCGCCCGCGACACGTCGAGGAACGGCTCGTCCTGCTCGCCGACGACGACGAGCGTCGGGCACGTGATCCGCGCGAGGTCCGCGAGCCGGTCGGGCTGGCGGGCGATCGCCCGCACCAGCGACGCCCACATGACCTCCGAGAGCGCCTCCCACTTCGCGTCGCAGAACTCGCGGTAGCCCGGCCGTTCCTCCAGCAGCCGGAGGTACGCGGGCGTGTCGAGCGGGGAGAACGCGTCGAGCAGCGCCTTCAGCTCGTCCTTGCCCCGGGTGAGCGCGACCTCCGCGGCGACGTCGAGCAGCGACGGGTCCCAGCCGGGGATCGGCCCGGGCGAGGTGTCCATCAGCACGAGGGCCTCGACGCGCGCCGGGTGGTGCAGCACGAGCTCGCGGGCGACCATCCCGCCCATCGAGTGGCCGAGCAGGCGGAACCGCCCGAAGCCGAGCGCGTCGGCGACGGCGAGCGTGTCGAGGACGAGGCGCTCGAACGAGTACGCCGCCGGCTCCGCCGGCTTCCCGCTCTCGCCGTGCCCGCGGTGGTCGAAACGGACCACGGTGTGGTCGCGGGCGAGGGCGGGGACGTGGTCGGCGAAGTCCTCCTTCGCGCCGCCGAAGCCGTGCACGAGGAGCAACGGCGGCCCGCCGCCCGCCACCTCGACCGCCAGCTCCACCCCGTCGTCGGTCCGCACGCGCACCCGCCCATGCTCACCCGCGGCCGCGCCGGCGCGCCAGACCGTCGGAACGCCACGCCCCCCGCCCCTAGGCTGTCGGCCGATGAGCGACGACGGCCCCGTCGCGCCCCGGGCCCGTGCCGGGTTCCGGTTCTGGCTGCGCATCCTCGTGAGCGTGGCGCTGCTCGCCGTGCTCGTCGCCAAGGCCCCCGACCCCGAGGAGCTCGTCCCCGACCGCCACCACGTCCTCACGATCTCGCTGCTCGCCGCGTCGCTCGGCACGACGTTCCTGGGGGTCGTGCTGAGCGCCTGGCGCTGGCAGCGCGTCCTCGCGGTGTTCGGCGAGCACGTCCCGCTGCGCACCCTCCTCGGCCACTACCTCGCGGGCAACTTCGTCGGCAACGTGCTGCCGTCCACGATCGGTGGCGACGTGCTGCGCGTCACCCGGGTCTCGGCGGCCGTCGGGTCGTCGTCGACGGGGTTCGCGTCGGTCGCGCTCGAGCGGCTGACGGGATTCGTCGCGCTCCCCCTGCTCATCTTCGTCGGGTACGTCGCGCGCCCGTCGCTGCTCGACCAGCGGCGCGCCTGGCTCACGCTCCTGATCGCGGGGGTGACGCTCGCGCTGCTGGGCGTCGTGCTGTACCTCGCCGGGCACCCCCGGATCGCGGGCCGGTTCGCCGAGCACGAGAACTGGATGCGGTTCGTCGGCGCGGTGCACACCGGGGTCGACCGGCTGCGGCGCGACCCCGGCCAGCTCGTACCGGTGCTCGGCACCGCGCTCGCGTACCAGGTGTCGGTCGTCGTGTCGGTGGCCCTCATCCTGCGCGCGCTCGACCTGCCGATCCCGCTCGCCGGCGCGTTCGTGTACGTCCCCGCGGTCGCGATGCTGCAGGTGCTGCCGCTGTCGTTCAACGGCCTGGGCGTGCGCGAGGGCGCGCTGGTGCTCTTCCTCGCGCCGTGGCCGGGCGTCAGCAACGCCCAGGCCATCGCGGTGGGCCTGCTGTGGTTCTTCTCGACGCTCGTGGTCTCGATGCTCGGCGCGCCCGCGTTCGCGGTCGGCGACCGGCGGCACGCCCCGGGGCGCACCCCGGAGCGGACCGCGTGAGGACCGACGCCGCGGCGCGGCGCGGGCTTCCCGGCGGGCGGCGGCTGCGCGACGGGCGGACCCTCTACTGGTGGGCGGAGGTGCTCGCGATCGTCGCGTTCTACTTCGTCTACTCGAGCATCCGGAACTGGAACGCCGACAACGCCTCGAGCGCCCTGCGGAACGCGCAGTGGCTGATCGACCTGCAGCGGCTGCTCGGCCTGTACCACGAGGAGACGGTCCAGGACTGGGCGCTCGGGTTCAAACCGCTCGTCATCGGCGCGAACTACTTCTACGGCTCGCTCCACTTCGTCGTCACGATCGCGGCCGGCGTGTACCTGTTCCGGCGGTTCAGCGACGAGTACCCGCTCTACCGCAACACCCTCGCGATCACGACTGCGCTCGCGCTCGTCGGGTTCCGCCTCTTCCCGCTCATGCCCCCCCGGCTGCTCGACGTGTACTCCGACGTCGGCTACGGCTTCGTCGACACGCTCGCCGAGTACCCCACGTTCTGGAGCTTCAACTCGGGTGCGGTGAGCCGGATCTCCAACCAGTTCGCCGCGATGCCGAGCGTCCACGTCGCCTGGGCGACGTGGTGCGCGCTCGTGTTCGCGCCGCGGGTACGGCGCACCTGGGCGAAGGCGCTCGCGATCGCCTACCCCTTCCTGACGGTCGTGGTGATCGTCGTGACCGGCAACCACTACGTTCTCGACGCCGTCGGCGGGCTCGCCGTGCTCGCGATCGGGTGGTTGATCGCGAACCGCGTCACCCGTGCGGGCCGCGGACCGGCCGTCGCCGGACCCGCGGGCGGCCCGCCCGCGGGCGCCGACTGACCCCTCCCCCGAGCGAGCGAGCCGATCGAGCCGATGCAGCGAACCGATCTCGACCACGTCGCGCTGGCCGCTGCCGACACGGCCCCCGCGCTGCGCTTCCTGACCGGCGAGCTGGGCGGCACGGTCGTGTTCGGCGGCCAGGCCGTCGGCTTCCGGCCGATGCAGGTGTGGGTCGGCACCGCCGACGGCGAGGGCATGAGCGTCGAGCTCCTCGAACCGTGGGACACGGAGCGCAACGACTTCCTCGCGCGCTTCGTCGCCCGCCACGGGTGCGGCCCCCACCACCTGACCTTCAAGGTGCCCGACCTCGCCGCCGCGCTCGACCGGGTCCGGGCCGCGGGGTGCTCGCCGGTCAACGTCGACACGAGCGACCCGTACTGGAAGGAGGCGTTCCTCCTGCCACGGGAGGCGCACGGCACGGTCGTGCAGCTCGCCGAGTCGCACGGCGACTTCCCGACCCGCCGCGCGCTGCTGGCCCACGTGGCCGCGAACGGTCCGAACGCGCACCCGCGCTGGTGGGCCGACCCCGTCCCCCACGACGGCCCGCCGGCCCGGCTGGTGCGCGTCGTGCTGCGCACCACCGACCTCCCGGGCGCGCGGGCCCTGTACGAGGGGCTGCTCGGGGGCGGGCCCGAGCACGAGGCGGCCGGGGCGCTCGACCTGGTCTGGCCGGGCGGCGGGCGCCTGCGCATCGAGGAGCACCCCGGCGCCGCCCCGGGGGTCGACCGCCTGGAGGTCGCCGGCCTGGCGCGCGCCGTCGAGGTGCTCGGCACCTCCTTCGTGCCCGCCGCGGGCTGAACCGCCCGGCACGGGCCACGGGCTAGGTGTGCTCGCGCACCAGGCGCGTGACGACGTCGACCATCATCTGGTCGGCGAGCGTGAGCGGCGCGCCGCGCGCCCGCACGAGCGCGAGCCGTCTCGGCGGCATGTGCGCGATGGCCACCCGCCGCAGCCCGGGGCCGTCGGGGATCGCGGTCTCGGGCACGATCGACAGCCCCACGCCCGCGGCGACCAGGTCGCCGATGAGCCGGATGCCCTCCACCTCGACGGGGACGCGCAGCGTGACGCGCCCCTCCCGGGCCGCCTCGTCGACCTCGTCCCGCAGCGGGTTGCCGGTCGGCGGCAGGATCAGCGGGTGCGCCGCCAGGTCGCCGAGCGGGACCGGCTCGGGGACGCCGAGGTCGAGGTGCGCGGGCACGAGCCCCACGAGCGCCTCGTCGCGCAGGTGCTCGACGACGAGGCGTGCGTCGGTCACCGGCTCGGTCACCACGGCGGCCGCCAGTTCGCTCCCCGCGACCTCGGCCGCGAGGCGCTCCGACGCCCCCTCCGTGACCCGCAGCGACAGCCCGGGCGCGGCCCGGCGCATCTCGGCGACGAGCGGCGGCACGAGCCAACGGCTGACGGTGCCGACCACCCCGAGGGCGGCGCGGCCGACCTCCAGCCCCTGGAGCATCGACAGGTCCTGGCGCAACGCCTCGATCTCGCGGCGGATCGCGCGGGCGTGCTCGAGGACCTTCGCGCCGAACTCGGTGGGCACCGTGCCCCCGCGGTTGCGGACGAGGAGCTGCACGCCGAGGTCGGCCTCGAGCTGGCGCACGTGCCCGGACACGTTCGACTGGACGGTGCGCAGGCGGTCCGCGGCCGCGGTGAACGACCCCTCCTCGGCCACGGCCAGCAGCGCCTCGAGCTGGCGGATCTCCACGGCGCCCTCCTCGCAGCCCACCCGACCCGCCCCGGCCGCCCCGGCCGGCGCCGCCCCGGGCCCGGCCGGCGCCCCGTTGGGACTCTCAATCTCCGATACCGATGGATTCTATCGCTTCCAGTTCTTTGACAGATGGACTTGTGATCGGCTTCACTTGGGTGCGACGACGAGCCCCGGGGTTCCGGACCCCCCGCCGATCCCCGGGCTCGCCGCCGTCGCCACCTTCCCGAGGAGCAGCCCATGGCCGCCGAGTCGGTGTCGAGCCTCATCTTCACGCCCCTCAAGTGGACCGAGCAGGCCGCGTGCCGCGGACAGCACCGCCTGTTCTTCGCACCGCCCGGCGAGCGGCCGGAGGCGCGTGCCGTGCGCGAGGCGCAGGCGCGCGCCGTCTGCCGCACGTGCGTGGTGCTGGGCGACTGCCGCAGCTGGGCGCGCGAGAACCGCGAGTACGGGTTCTGGGGCGGGGAGTCCGAGGAGGAACGCGCCGCCGCCGGGTTCCGCGTCGACATGCCGGTCGGTCGCGTCGCGCGCTACCCGCGTGGCAACGGCCAGCCGGTGCAGCCGCGCGAGTCGCGCATCGCCTAGGCGACCGGGCCCGCGGCCGACGCCTAATCTCCGGCGCGTGACCGACACGCCGCCGGGCGTCGACCTCGCCCGCCTCCGGCCCTGGTTCGCCGCCCACGTCGAGGGTGCCGGCGACCGCCCGCTCCACGCGACGCTCGTCGCGGGCGGGCGTTCCAACCTCACGTACCTGGTCGGTGACGGGGAGCACGAGTGGGTCCTCCGCCGGCCGCCGCTCGGGCACGTCCTGCCGACCGCCCACGACATGCGCCGCGAGTACACCGTGCTGCGGGCCCTCGCGCCGACCGACGTCCCGGTGCCGCGGCCCCTCGCGTTCTGCGACGACGAGTCCGTCAACGACGCCCCCTTCTACGTGATGGAGAAGGTCGACGGCGTGATCCTGCGCACGCCCGACCAGATGGCACGGCTCTCACCCGCCGACGCGCGCCGGTGCTCCGACGAGCTCGTCGACGTGCTCGTCGCCGTCCACGCCGTCGACTACGAGGCGGTCGGGCTCGCCGGCTTCGGGCGCCCCGACGGCTACGTCGAGCGGCAGGTCCGGCGGTGGGGCGAGCAGTGGGAGCGGTCGAAGACCCGCGAGCTCCCCGCCGTCGACGAGCTCGCGCGCCGGCTGCGGGCGGCGGTGCCGGCCTCGCCGCCCCCGACGATCGTCCACGGCGACTACCGGCTCGACAACACGATGCTCGCCCCGGACGACCCCGGCCGGATCGTCGCCGTGCTCGACTGGGAGATGGCGACGCTCGGCGACCCCCTGGCGGACCTCGGGCTGTTCCTCGTCTACTGGGCCCAGGACGACGGCGCGACGCCCGGCGTCGGCGCCGCGATCGACACGCGCGCCGGCTTCGCGACGCGCGACGAGATCGTCGAGCGCTACGCGCACCGTTCGGGGCGTGACGTGTCGCAGCTCGACTTCTACGAGATCCTCGCGACGTACAAGCTCGCGATCATCCTCGAGGGGATCCACGCGCGCTTCCTGATGGGCAAGACCGTCGGCGAGGGGTTCGAGCACATCGGGGCGATGGTCGAGGCCCTCGTCCAGCGCGCACTCGACCGGGCGTCGCGGTCGGACGTGGCGGCGCTGCGCGGCTGACGCGCGCCCCGATCGTCACCGGCCCCTCGCGCCTCAGAGCATCCTCCCGACGGTGATGCCGAGCCGCACGGCGACGAGCCCGGCGACGACCGACGCGGCCACGTTCGCGACCGCGATGCCGGGCGCGCCGCCCTCACCGGCGCGCACCGTCTCCAGCGCGAACGTCGAGTACGTCGTGTACGCGCCGAGCAGCCCGACCGTGAGGGCGGTGCGCACGTCGGGATGCACCGCGTACCGCTCGGTCAGGGCGCTGGACAGCACGCCGAGCACGAAGCAGCCGCTGACGTTGACCACGAAGGTGCCGAGCGGGAACGCCCCGGCGTAGAACCGGTTGACGAGGCCCTGGAGGTGGTGGCGGGCGAGCGCACCCACCGCCCCGGCGGCGGCGATCAGCAGTGAACGGCCCAACCCACACCTCCGTCGTCGACTCGGAGGGCCCGAGGGTAGGAGCCGTCGGCGGTCGGACCGCGGTTGCGGGCGGGCCCCGTCGCCGCGGGCGTCGTGGCGGCCCGCGGCGCGCCCGCGCCTCGCAGACCTGACGCCCACGTCATAACCTGCGCGGGGTCCCGGGGAGCGACGGGGAGGCGGCGTGGGCGTACTCGACGGCGTGAAGGTGCTCGAGGTCGCGGAACAGGGCTTCGTCCCCTCGGCGGCGGCGATCCTCGCCGAGTGGGGTGCCGACGTCGTCAAGGTCGAGCGGCCCACGGGTGACCCGCTGCGCCACTACGCCAAGCTCGGGGTCGTGCCCGACGCCGAGGGCTTCAACATCCTGTTCGAGACGTTCAACCGCAACAAGCGGAGCGTCGCGATCGACCTCCGTTCCGACGCCGGCCGCGACGCGCTCGACGCGCTCGTCGGGTGGGCCGACGTGTTCATCACCAGCTTCCTGCCCGGCGCCCGCGAGAAGCTCCGCCTGATGCCCGAGCACGTCTGGGCGGTCAACCCCCGCTGCGTGTACGCGATCGGCAGCGGCCAGGGACTGCGGGGGCCCGACGCCGACCAGGGCGGGTTCGACGCCGTCTCGTACTGGGCGCGCGGCGGGTTCGGGCACCTCCTCACCCCCAAGGGCGCGCCGCTCGTGCTGTCGCGCGGCGCGATCGGCGACGCGCCGAGCGGCGCGTTCCTCGCCGGCGGCATCGCCGCCGCGCTGTTCCGGCGCGAGCGCACCGGCGAACCGACGGTCGTCGACGTGTCGTTGCTGGGTGCCGCGGTGTGGACCCTGTCGGTCGACCTCGTGTCGACCGCCGCGACCGGCGTCGAGCCGAGCCCCCACGTCCCCGGGCGGGCGGTCAGCGGCACCGTGATCGTCGGCTCGTACCGGACCGCCGACGACCGCTGGCTCAGCCTCAACATGCTCGACCAGGAGCGGTTCTGGGCCCCCGCGTGCCGGGCGCTCGGGCTCGAGGAGCTGATCGACGACCCCCGCTACGCGACCACCGAGGCGCGCACCGAGCGCGTCGACGAGCTGTACGACCGGTTCGTGGAGCGGATCGGCTCGCTGACCCTCGCCGAGCTGAAGGAGCGGCTGTCGGCCGAGGACACGATCTGGTCGGTGATGGCCTCGCCGGCCGAGGTGATCGCCGACCCGCAGGTGGAGGCCAACGGCTACATGCCCGCGGTCCCCGGTCACCCGACGGCGCGGCTCACGTCCGCGCCGGTCCAGTTCGACGGCCGCGGGCTGGAGATCCGCCGGCGCGCGCCGGAGGTCGGGGAGCACACCGACGAGGTCCTCGCGGGCGTCGGGATGGGTCCCGAGGAGATCACGCGCCTGCGGGAGGCCGGGGCGATCGCGTGAGGTCCCCCGTCCCGCGGCCCCGGGTCATCTGGGCCGTCGGCCTCAACTACCGCGACCACGCGGCCGAGACCGGTCGCCCGGCACCGACCGTCCCGACCCTGTTCACGAAGTCGCCGCGGTCGGTCGTCGGCGACGGGGAGCCCGTCGTCGTGCCGCCCCACGTGACCCAACCCGACTACGAGGGCGAGCTCGCCGTGGTGATCGGGCGGCGGTGCCGCGACGTCCCACGCGAGCGCGCGCTCGACGTGGTGGCGGGCGTGACGGTCGCCCACGACGTCT
This sequence comes from Acidimicrobiia bacterium, assembly GCA_026002935.1. Taxonomy (GTDB): domain Bacteria; phylum Actinomycetota; class Acidimicrobiia; order IMCC26256; family PALSA-610; genus BPGH01. The sequence goes on along the minus strand of BPGH01000001.1, from coordinate 802,189 downwards.
CCGCCCGCGACCACCAGTTCACGACGGGCCAGTTCTCGTGGTCGAAGTCGTTCGACACGTTCTGCCCGCTCGGTCCGCACGTCGTGGGGCTCGACGAGGTCGACCTCGACCGCGGCCTCGCGCTCGAGACCCGGCTCAACGGCGAGGTCGTGCAGGCGGCGACCACGGCCGACCTGATCTTCCCGGTGCCGGACCTGATCGCGTGGATCACACAGGGCACGACGCTCGACGAGGGCGACGTGATCCTCACGGGGACGCCCGGCGGCGTCGGCGCCGCCCGCACCCCGCCGCGGTTCCTGCGCGACGGCGACGTCGTGGAGATCTCGATCGAGGGCGTAGGGACCCTGCGCAACCCGATCGTCCGGCGCTGACCCCGCCGCGTATGGTGGCGGCGTGACCGTCCGCTACGAGCACGAGCCGCGGCTGCGTCGGCCCGCGCTCGTCGCCGCCTTCCAGGGCTGGAACGACGCGGGCGACGCCGCCACCGACGCCGTGCGCTGGCTCGCCCGGCGCTTCGAGGCCCGGCAGTTCGCGAGCCTCGACATCGAGGAGTACCTCGACTTCCAGGCCGCCCGGCCGACGGTCGAGCTCGTCGACGGCGTGGTGCGCGCCGTCGAGTGGCCCTCGCTCACCTTCTCGGCCGCGGCCGGCCCGGGACGGGACCTGATCCTGCTGCTCGGCGTCGAACCCAACCTCCGCTGGCGCGCGTTCTCGGAGGACGTCGTGTCGGTCGCCCGCCGGACCGGCTGCGAGATCGTGGTCACGGTGGGCGCCCTGCTGGGGGACGCACCGCACACGCGACCCGTCCGCTGCACCGGCTCCGCGACCGACGAGGTGCTCGCGGCGCGGCTCGGGATGGAACGGTCGCGCTACCAGGGGCCGACGGGGATCGTGGGCGTCCTGCACGACGCCGTGCGCCGGCACGGCTTCGCGTCGGCGTCCGTCTGGGCGCCGGTGCCGCACTACGTCGCGTCGCCGCCGAACCCGAAGTCGACGCACGCGTTGCTCGACGCGGTCTCGTCGCTCCTCGACCTCGACCTGGACCTGACCGACCTCGAGATCGCGGCGGCCGCCTGGGAGCGTTCGGTCGACGAGGTCGTGGACGCCGACCACGACGTGAGCGTCTACGTGGCGAACCTCGAGGCCCGCTACGACGCCACCGTGATCGACGTCGAGGACGCCGACTACGAGGCGTACGAGGCGTACGCCGACGACGACGACTGGCTCGACGAGGACGACCTGCCGTCGGGCGAGTCGCTCGCCGCCGACTTCGAGCGCTACCTGCGCGAGCACCGCGACGACTGACGGCGCGGGCGTCGCCGGCGTCACCCCCGGGGGCTCGGCCGGCGGCGCCGCGGGTCAGCCGCCCAGGAGGTCGGCGGCCAGGGCCTGCCAGAGCCGCGTCGACAGCACCAGCGAATCGACGTCGACCCGCTCGTCGTTGCCGTGGAACATCGACGCGAAGCTGTCGAAGGACAGCCGCCGCGAGAACAGCCCGAAGCCGTACGCGACGGAACCGGACCGGCGGAAGAAGCGCGCGTCGGTCGCCCCGACCGTGAGGAACGGCACGAGCGCGGACCCCTCCACGAGCCGTGACGACACCCGCGCCATCGCGTCCCACAGCGGGGTCTGCGTGGGCGACGACGTCGACTCGTTCCCGTCGAAGGGTGTCACCTCCACGTGGGCGGCGAGATCGCCGAGCGCGTCGTCGAGGAGCTTGCGCACGTCGGACGCGCGCTGGCCGGGGAGGGTGCGGATGTCGACCTCCACGTCGACCCGGTCGGGGATCACGTTCGTCTTCGTACCGCCGCTGATGATCGTCGGGGCGAACGTGGTGTGCGTACAGGCGTGTGCCTGGCGGGCGAGCCCGACGGGGAGCTCCTCGCAGAAGTCGTGGAGCCGCTCGGGGTCGAGGAGACGCCCGTTCCAGTCCTCGCCGAAATCGACGCCCTCGACGAAGCTGCGCCACGTGTCGTGGATCACGGTCGGCGGCCGGTACTCGGCGAGGCGCCGCACGACCTCCGCGGCGGTGACGAGCGCGTTGTCGGTGCGGAACGGCTGCGACGCGTGCCCCGGCGTGCCCCGCACGGTGATGCGGCACCAGTACGAGCCCTTCTCCCCGACGATCACGGGGAGCCGCGGGCCGCGCGCCGAGGGCATCTGGAACCCGCCCGACTCGGTGACGACGTAGTCGGCCGCCACCGCCTCCCGCTCGTGGCGCAGCAGGTGGTCGGCGCCGAAGGTGCCGAGGTTCTCCTCGTCGGCGACGGCGAGGTACACGAGCGTGCCGCGCGGCCGGAACCCCGACCGGGCCAGCTCGCGCACCGCCACGGCCATCGTCGCGGTCAGGTTGAGCATGTCGACGGCACCGCGGCCCCACACCTCGCCGTCGACCAGCTCACCGCCGAAGGGGTCCCGGCGCCAGCCGTCCGGGTTCACGGGGACGACGTCCGTGTGGCCCATGAGCAGCAACGTCGGGGCGGTCGGGTCGGAGCCCTCGACGCGCGCGACCAGGCTCTCCCGCCCGGGCACCGCCGCGTAGCGCTCGATCTCGAGGCCCGTGTCGCCGAGGTACTGCGCGAGCACGTCGACGCTGCGCGACTCGAACCCGGAGCCCTCCGTCCCGTCGTTGACGCAGGCGTTCCGGATCAGGTGCGCGAGCAGATCGGACGCTTCGTTCGCGATCGCCGCGTCGTCGAGGGCCACGCGGCGCATCATACGGGCAGGTCATCCGGCGTACCCGACCCCTCCGTAGACCCGGCGGAGACGGCCCCTTCCCGCCCTCGAACCGGAGGTCCACCATGTCCCGACGACTCCTCGCCGGCGCGCTCGTCGCCACCGGCCTCGTCGCGCTCACCGCCGGACCGGTTGCGGCGCGTGACGCCGGCGGGCGCGCACCCGATCCGGTGAGGCCCACGATCGCCGAGGTCGTCGCCGCGAGCGGGGGGCGCTTCGACCGCAACTGGAACGACTACGACGTCCTGTTGAACGCGGTGCAGGCCGCGGGTCTCACCGGCGCGCTCGGCGACCCCGCCGCCCGGCTCACGGTCTTCGCACCCGACGACCTCGCGTTCGTGCTCCTGGCACGCGACCTCGGCTACGGCGGCTGGGACGAGCAGGGCGCGTGGGACCACCTCGTCGGCGCCCTGACCACGATCGGCGGCGGCGACCCGATCCCGGTCCTCGCCGACGTGCTGCGCTACCACGTGAGCCCGGGCGTGCTGCGCCCCCTCGACGTGCTACGGGCCCGCGAGATCCCGACGCTGCTCGGCCCGACGATCGGCCGGCGCGGCATCTCCCTCGTGGACGCCGAGCCCGACCTGCGCGACCCGCGCCTCGACCTGTTCGCGCTCGACCGGCGCGCGAGCAACGGCGTCGTGCACGGGATCACCCGGGTGCTGATCCCGGTCGACCTGCCCTGAGCGTCCGAGCGGGCGCCCCGCTCACGCGGCGGAAGGGGGCGAGACGCGGTACAACAGCGTCTCGCCCTCTTCCCAGCGCTCCGCCTCACCCGCGTGCACCATGTGCTCGAGGTGGGCGAACGTCTCGCTCTCGGCCATGACCCCCCAGTGCCGCTTCGGGAACACCTCGCGCGAGAGCTGCTGCACGGTCGCGGGCCCGAGCGCCAGCGACGCTTCGCGCAGCAACTCCATCCGCTCGGCGTGGTGGTGCTTGATCGCCTCGACCCGGCCGGGGACGTCGGTGAACGGGTGCCCGTGGGCGGGGAGCCCGAGCCGCACCCCCTCGAGCCGCGCGACGAGGTCGAGCGTCGCCAGGTACGACTTCAACGAGTCGGCGCGCCGAACGCCCGACACGTGGGGCGTGATCGACGGCAACACGTGGTCGCCCGTCAGCAGGGTGCCGGACTCGGGGTCCCACAGGCAGAGGTGGTCGACCGTGTGACCCGGGGTGTGCACCACGAACCAGTCGCGGCCCGCGAGCCGGAGCCGCTCGCCGTGGTGCACCCGGTCGGTCGGCTCGGGCGGCGAGAACAGCAGCCGCATGGCCCGGATCAGCAGCCGCCGCTTCAGCGGCGGGCCCGGGTTGACCGTCCCCCACGGCGTCCTCGTCCCCCAGGGCATCGACGTCGCCTCGCGCTCGTCGGTGTCGTCGGGGACGACGTCGGGGTCGCGGATCGTCGGGATCTCGTCGGGCGGCACGTCGAGCTCCTGCGCGACGGCGGCGGCCTCGACCTCGAGGCGGCGCGCCTCGCCCTCCGACAGGGCGCGCTGGGGGCTCGGTCCCTTGACCGTCCACGTGGAGAATGCGTGGTGCGTGACGAGGCGCGCGCCCGCCTCGCGCGCGATGCGCCCCGCGGCGCCGAAGTGGTCGGGGTGCGAGTGCGTCACCACGACGGTGTGCACGTGCTTCACCTTGTAGTCCGCCGCCTTCAGCCGTTGCCGCAGCGCCTTCCACGACTGCGGGCCGGGGAGGCCCGGGTCGACGACGGCGAGGCCGCGGTCGTCGACGAGCCCGTAGGTGTTCACGTGCCCGAGCCCCGGCATCCAGATCGGGAGCTGCATGCGCAGCACGCCGGGCGCGACCTCCACGACCTCCTCCGACGCCGGCTCCTGCTCCTGCTTGGGCCGGCGCGGCCGGGTGTGCGGGTGCGTGTCGGTCACGCCCGCAGGCTACCCGCCGTCACGTCGCGGCCATCGGGGCGAGCTTGGGCCACGGCCGGTTGCGCTCCGCCACCAGGCCCGCGGCGAGGACGAGCTCCTCGTCGTGGCGGCGGGTCACGACCTGCAGGCCGACGGGGAGGCCCTCGTGGGAGGTGCCCGCCGGGATGCTCACCGCGGGCTGGCCCGAGATGTTGAACGGCGCCGTGAACGGCACCGAGCCCATCCCGCCGACCCGCTGACCGGCGATCTCCATCGGCGGCGGACCCTCCGCGACGAACGCGGTCGTCGCGGTGGTGGGGGTGAGCAGCAGGTCGACCTGTTCGAAGACCTCGGCCACCGCGGCGAGCATCTCGTCGCGGCGTCGCAGCGCCGTGAGGAGCTGCTGCGCGTCGAGGCGCTCCACCATCTCGAACCCCGCGCGCGGCACCGGCGTGACGTCGTCGAGCCGGCCGCGCGCGGCCTCCCCGTACCGGGTCGCCATGTCGATCGACGACAGGATGCCCCACGACCGTGACGGCTTCGGCAGGCGGACGTCGACCTCGACGAGCTCGAGGCCGGCGTCGGCGGCGAGCGCGAGCGCGGCCTCGTACGCGATCTTCTCGACCTCGGGATCGCACACGGCGTACCCGAGCGTCGCCGACCACGCCGCCCGCCTGCCGCGCAGGGCCTCGACCGCCGCACCCGATCGCAGCGCCTCCTCGTACGGCCGCGTCGGCCGCGGCAGCGAGGTCGGGTCGGCCACGGTCGGTCCGGCGATCGCGTCGACGTAGCGCGCCGCGTCGAGCACCGACCGGCAGATCGGCCCGGGCACCGACGTGAGCGAGTTGTCGAACACCCGCGCCGCGCCGACCCGGCCGAACGAAACCTTGAAGCCGAACAGCCCGCAGTACGAGGACGGGATGCGGATCGACCCGCCGCCGTCGCCACCGGTGCAGATCGGCACCATGCCCGCCGCGACGGCCGCGGCCGACCCGCCCGAGGACCCGCCGGGGGTGCGCTCCGGGTTCCAGGGGTTCCGGGTCGTGCCGTGCAGGTACGAACGGGTCCAGTTGGTGGAGCCGAACTCGGGCGACGTCGTCAGGCCGACCAGCACGGCGCCCGCCGCGCGCAGGCGCGCGATCTCCGTGCCGTCGTGGTCGGCGACCGCGTCCGCGTACAGGCGCGAGGCGTGCGTGTCGGGCCAGCCCCGGACCTGCGCCAGCTCCTTGACCCCCATCGGGACACCCGCCCAGGGGCCCGGGTCCTCGCCGCGCGCGACGGCGGCGTCGATCTCCGCCGCCCGTGCGCGCGCCCCCTCGACGTCGAGGAAGCAGAACGCGTTGAGCTCGGGGTCGAACCGCTCGATGCGCGCGACGAACGTGTCGAGCAGCTCGACCGCCGATCGCCGGCCGGCGCGCACGTCGTCGGCGAGCTCCCACGCGTCGCGTTCCCACACCGCCGGATCCGTCATGCTCCGCTCCTCTCCTGTGCGACCTTGCGCAGGTGCGCGAACTCGTCCTCGATGCCACCCGCCAGCACCTCGAGGTCGGGCGCGGCGTCGCGGTCGCCCCACAGACCGAAGTGCAGCGTCCCGTCGTACGAGAGGATCCCGACCACGACGGTGAGGTTGCGGGTCAGCGGCACGATCGGGAACGCCTCGAGCAGGCGCGCCCCCATCAGGTACAGCGGGAACTGCGGGCCGGGTACGTTCGTCACGACCAGGTTGAGGAGGCGCTGGCGGTGGACCAGCCGCGCCGCGAGGCTCACCAGCGTGGGCGCCGCGAACCCGGTCATGTTGATCAGGAAGTCCGCGCCGACGGCCTGGTGCCGCTCCTTCAGGTGCCGCGTCTGGGCGGTGACCGACGCGAGCCGCTCGGCGGGAGGCAGCGGGCCGACGGGTAGCGACACGAACATCGCCGACACCTTGTTGCCGAGCGCGCCGCGCTCGTCGTCGGTGCGCACCGACACGGGCACCATCACGCGCAGCTTCAGGCCGTCCGTGGGCTCGCGGCGGTGCACGAGCAGCCGGTGCAGCCCGCCCGCGACGCCGCTGAGCACGACGTCGTTGACGGTCCCGCCCAGCCTCGCCCGGATCTCCTTCACGTCGGCGAGGGGGACCCGCACGGTCGCGAGCCGGCGGTGGCGGCCCGTCCGCCCGTTCAGCGAGGTGACCGGTGCGATCACGTCGCGCGACAGCATCGTCCCGAACGACTGCAGGAGCTCGCCCGCCTGCGCGAGGGCGCGGCGCGGGACGCGCAGCATCCTGCGGACCGAGCGGACGATCTCGGCCGGCTCGGTGACGCGCTCCACGAGCGTGTCGAGCAGGAGCTGCGACGGGCTCGGCGCCGGCTCCGGCTCCCAGGGTTCGGCGACCGGCCGCTCGTGGCGCGGCGAGAGGTCGAGCAGGAGGGTCGCGACGTCCACCCCGGAGATCCCGTCGACCAGCGCGTGATGGGTCTTCTGGACGAGGGCGACGTTGCCGTCCTCGAGCCCCTCGACGAACCACAGCTCCCACAGCGGGCGTTCGCGGTCGAGCAGCTGCTCCTGTACCCGCGTCGTGAGCGCGACGAGCTGGTCCCAGCTCCCCGGCCGCGGCAGCGCGGTGTGGCGCACGTGATAGGCGACGTCGAAGCGGTCGTCGTCGACCCAGATCGGGCGGCCCTGGTCGTAGGGCACGCGCATCAGCCGGCGGCGGAACCGGGGCAGCCGGGAGAGGCGCGACAGCACCAGCTCGCGCACCTCGTCGATGCGGAACCGGCCCCGTTCGTCGAACAGCGGTGCGCCCTCGAACACGCTGAGCGCCCCGACGTGCATCGGGCACTCGAGCCGCTCCATGTGGAGGAAGCTGGCGTCGAGCGCGCTCAGCCGGTCGTAACGGCGCATCGATCGCATCGTAGGAGCGGGTCCGAAGTAGCGTCTACGGGGTGGGAGCACGCGTCGCGACGACGGTGTGGGCGGTGTCGCCCCCGCTCGTCCTCGCGCTCGACGAGCGCCTCGGCCCGCCGGTCGACAGCTACGTGAACGGCTCGCAGACGTGGCTCACCGACGTGCCCGGCACCGACCTCACCCTGGAGTGGCGGCTGCACCCGGTCGGGGGCTACACCGCGCCCCGCGGCCTGTCGCACTACGACGTGTGGGAGGCCGTGGTCGGCGCGTTGTCGGCCGGCGAGGACCCCGGCGCGCTCCGGCTCGGCGAGGAGACCCGGCCGCTCGACCGGCTGTGGGACGGCCTCGAGTGCTACGCGCCCTTCGGCGACGACGTGGAGCCGCAGACGCTCGCGTCGGCGGCGACCGACCTGCTCGGCGTGGCCCCCGACGCGGCGGGCCTCGTCGACCACGACCGCGTCGCGGACGAATGGGAGCGCTCGCGGGGTGCGGCCTCGATCGTCGCCCTGCTGCGCGCCCAGCTCTCAGCCTGAGTCGCCGGCGTCCGCGGGCGACCGCCACGGCGGCGTGCGCGGCGGGTCGTACCAGGTGGGGAACGCCTCACCCCCGATGGCGCGGAACGCGAGGTCGAGCCAGCGGTGCGCGCCGGCGAGCGGCTGCGGCAGCGAGTCGCGCGCGAAGAAGCCGACGGCGCTGGTCTCGAGCGGGTGGGGCCGCAGCTCGCCGCCGATCATCCGGCAGTAGAAGACGAGCGAGTACATCGGAAGCCGCGCGAATCCGAGGCGGAGCCCGTCGAGGACGGCGATCAGCGAGACGACCTCGCACTCGATGCCCGTCTCCTCGAACACCTCCTTGATCGCGATCTCCGACGGCGAGTAGCCGACGTCCGCCCAGCCCACCGGGTAGAGCCACCAGCCCGAGTCGGCACGTTGGGTGAGCAGCAGCTCGCCCGCGTCGTTGGAGACGACGGCGGCGACGGCCACCTTCGGGGTCACGTACCCGGCGACCCCCTCCCCCACCGTGCTGAGCCACTCCTCGAACAGCGCATCGCTCTCGGCCTCCTCGAGCGCGGCCGCGCGCATGTCGGCCGCGACCTTCAGCACCTCCTCGAAGCGCTCCTTCTCGTAGAGGCTCTTGGTGAAGCCGAGGCCGGTCCGGGCGATGCCCGACAGGGTCTCGGACCAGCGGAGGAGGTCGGACGCGGAGACGGCGAAGACGTCGTCGGTCGTCATGGCCGCAGACTACGGCGTCCCTCAGCCGGCGAGGGCGGCGACCAGGCGCCGGCGGGCCTCCTCCACCGCGTCGGGATCGCCGAGCTTCCCCCCGCGCGCGTCGCGCACGTAGAAGACGTCGACGACGCGGCGCCCGAGCGTGGCGACCTTGGCGACGCGCACGTCGAGCCCGAGGTCGGCGAGGGTCGACGAGAGCCGGTGCAGCAGCCCGACGTCGTCGTCGGCGTGCACCTCGATCACGGTGTCGGTCGCGGACTCGGTGACGTCGACGTCGACCGACACGGGGCCCGGCTCCCCCGGGGCCCGGGGGTAGTCGCGCCGCCGCGCGGCGACGCGGCCGGCGACGTCGACGCGCCCTTCGAGGGCGTCGCGCAGCGTCGACTCCACCGTCTCCACACCGTCGGCCAGGCGCCCGTAGGGGTCGGTGGCCCGGAAGACGTCGAGCGCGAGCCCGTCGGCGGTGCTGAACAGGAACGCCTCCGAGACGTCGAGCCCGCAGATCGTCAGCGCGCCCGACAGCGTCGCGAGCAGTCGCGGCCGGTCGCGTGCGACGACGGTCACCGACACGCGCCCGTCGTCGCGCACGCACCGGACCGTCGGCGCGCGCCCCAGCAGCTCGGCGTGCGCGGCCATCTCCTCGGCGTCGAACGCCAGCACGTACCCGGCGGGGAGCCGGTCGAGGAACTCGCGTGCGGTCGCCTCGCCGAGCTTCGCGGCGAGCGCCTCGCGCCGGTCGGCGGCGAGCGCGGCCGCCTCGCCGCGCTCGATCGCGGCCGCGGCCTTCACGAACAGGTCGCGCACGAGCGCCGCCTTGGCCGGACCCCACGCGGCCGGGCCGGTCGCCCGCGAGTCGCCGATCGTGAGCAGGTACAGGAGCCGCAGGCGCTCCGCGTCACCCGAGCAGCGCGCCGCGAGGTTGTCCGCCACCGCGGCGTCGGACAGGTCGCGCCGCGTCGCCACGTCGGCCATGAGCAGGTGGTCGCGAACGAGCCAGGTGAGGACCTCCCGCCCCTCGCTGTCGAGCCCGATCCGCCGCGCGACGGCGAGCGCGGTCTCGGCCCCCACCTCGGAGTGGTCGCGCTCGTGCCCCTTGCCGATGTCGTGGAGCAACGCCGCGAGGAGCAGCAGCTCCGGCCGCCGGCACGCGCGCGCGACCACACCGTCGAACGACGGGGGCGAGCCCTCGCCCTCGTCGAGCAGCTCGGCGCACTCGGCGACCGCCTCGAGGAGGTGCCGGTCGACGGTGTGACGGTGGTAGGCGTTGCGCTGCGGGCGCGACCGGACGTGCGCCCACTCGGGCAGGACGCGCTCGAGCACGCCCTCGTGGTCGAGGGCCTCGAACACGGGCACCGCGCGCCGCCCGGCGCGCAGGAGGCGCAGGAACGAGGCGCGTTCCCAGACGTCCCACGTCGGGGGCTGCATCGAGCCGAGCCGGGTGAGCGTCGCGCGCTCGAACGGCGCGCCCTCGTCCGCCGCGGCGGCCGCGGCCTCGAGCACGACCGAGGCGGGGACGGGATCCGGCGCGACGATCGCGACCCTCCCGTCGCGCAGCACGACGCCGGGAGCGAGCGCGCGCTCGCGGCGGGCGCCCCGCCGGGGCGGGCCGGCGAGGACGTCGCGCACCCGGCCCCACACGTCACGCGTGATCCACGCCACGTCCCGCCCGGCACGCGCGAGGTCGCGCACCAGCGCGTCGGCATCGGCCGCACCCACGGCCGCGGCGACCGCGTCCTGCTCCTGGAGGACCAGGCGGTCGCCCCGGCCGCCGGTCACCCGGTGCAGGGCGACCCGGGTGTCGAGCAGGGTGGCGTGCGCGTCCGTGAGTCGCCGCGCGTCACCCGCCGTCAGGTAGCCGCGCCCCACGAGGCCCCGCACGCCGTCGGCGCCGAGCGCGGCGGCGGCCCACCCGAGCGCCTGCACGTCGCGCAGCCCGCCCGCGCCCTCCTTCAGGTCGGGCTCCAGCATCTCGGCGACGGGGCCCGGGCGCACCCGGCGCGCGTCGGCCGCGTCCGCGAGCGCCGGCAGCAGCCGGTCCCGGCGCCGGCGGGCGAGATCGTGGGTGCGCCCGCGCAGCGCGTCGACGAGGGCACCGTCGCCGGCGACGAGCCGCACCTCGAGCATCGCGGTCAGCGCGTCGACGTCGTCCTCCGCGAGCGCGAGCGACTCCTTCACGGTCCGGACGCCGTGCCCCGTCACGAAGCCGGCGTCCCACAACGGGTACCAGCACCGCTCGGCGAGGGAGCGCACCGAAGCGACGTTGCGGCCCCGCGCGTCGTGCAGCAGCAGCACGTCCACGTCCGAGCCCGGGCACAGCTCGCGCCGGGCGTAGGAGCCGAGCGCCACGAGCGCGACGGGCACACCGACCGCCAGCTCGGCGAGCAGGCCGCCGAGCGCCTCGTCGAGCACGTCCGCCAGGGCGCGGCCGAACGCCGCGCCGCGCAGGCCGCCGTCGGCGACGAGGGCGGTGCGGCGTTCGCGCAGCGACGAGGCCGCGGGCGTCACGGCCGCGCGCACCGGCGCCCGTCAGAGGGCGTCGGTGCCCGCCTCGCCGGTGCGGATCCGGTACACGGCGTCGACCGGCACGACCCACACCTTCCCGTCGCCGATCTTGCCCGTGCGGGCCGCGTCCATGATCCGCTCGGCCACCGCGAGGGCGTCGCCGTCGTCGACGAGGATCTCGAGCTTCACCTTCGGCACGAAGTCGATGGTGTACTCGGCCCCGCGGTACACCTCGGTGTGCCCGCGCTGGCGCCCGAAGCCCTGCACCTCGGTGATCGTGAGACCCTGGACGCCGAAGTCCTGCACCGCCGCCTTCACGTCGTCGAGCTTGAACGGCTTGATGATCCCTACCACCAACTTCACCGGCACTCTCCCTTGTCCCGCTCTCCTGCCGAAGGTTCCCGGCGGCTCGTCGTGGTCATCGCTCGGCGAACGAGTACCCGACCTCCGAGTGCTGCGTGAGGTCGAGCCCGGTCTCCTCGTCCTCCTCGGGCACCCGGACGCCGCCGGGGAGGAGGACGTCCAGCGCCTTCACGATCACGAAGGTCAACACGAACGAGAACACCAGTGTCGCGCCCACCGCGACGAGCTGGTCCACGAGCAGCGCGGTGCCCCCGTCGGTGATGAAGATGCCCGGCTCGGCGACCGCGGCGTTGATCGCGGGGTCGGCGAAGAACGCGAGCAGCAGCGAGCCCACGAGACCGCCGACCAGGTGCACGCCGACGACGTCGAGCGAGTCGTCGTAGCCCAGGCGCGTCTTGAGCTGGATCGCCAGGAAGCAGACCACCCCGGCGACGGCCCCGATGATCAGCGGCGCGATCCCGCCGACGAACCCGGCGCACGGCGTGATGGCGACCAGGCCGGCGACCGCGCCCGACGCCGCACCGAGCGTCGTCGCGTGACCGCTCTTGATGCGCTCCACGACGAGCCAGCCGAGCATCGCCGCCGCGGCGGCCATGTGGGTGTTCATGAACGCCTGGCCGGCGACGCCGTTCGCGGCACCGGCGGAGCCGGCGTTGAAGCCGAACCAGCCGAACCACAGGATGCCCGTGCCGAGCAGCGTGAGGGGCAGCGAGTGGGGCGGCATCGGACGCTCCGGCCACCCCCGGCGCCGGCCGAGCACCAGCACGGCGGCGAGCGCCGCGATCCCGGCGTTGATGTGCACCACGGTGCCGCCCGCGAAGTCGAGCGCACCCCGCTCGAACAGCCATCCCGAGGGCGAGAACACCCAGTGCGCGACCGGCGTGTAGACGATCACCGCCCACAGCCCGAGGAACCAGACCCACGCGGAGAACCGCATCCGGTCCGCGATCGCGCCGGTGATCAGCGCCGGCGTGATGACCGCGAACATCATCTGGTACGCCGCGAACACCACGGGCGGGAACGTGAACAGCCCGAACCACTCGACGCCCGCCGGGTCGGGCGGGTACATCGTCGCCACGTCCTTCAGGCCGACGAAGTCGAAGTTCCCGATGAGGGGGCCGTCGCCGCCGAACGCGAGCGAGTACCCGATCAGCCCCCACAGCACGCTGACCAGGCCCAGCGCGAAGAAGTTCTGCATCAGCATGGCGAGGACGTTCTTCGTCCGCACCATGCCGCCGTAGAACAGCGCCAGGCCCGGTGTCATGAACATCACCAACGCGGCCGAGGCCAGCAACCACGCGGTATCTCCGGCGTTCAGGTTCTCGAAATCGAACAGCACGATCCTGCTCACCCCCTGTGCGACGGGGACGAGACTGACAGGATGCTGTTTCCCTCCCGGAACCCGGTTGTTACGGCCGTGTGAACGGGCGACCGCCGTCGCCGGCCCGGCGCCGCATCTCCTCGATCACGCGGCTTCCCGGCGGGCGCCAGCGGCTGGAACGGCCGAGCAGCGTCCGCAGGTCGTCGATCGGCTGCGGCGGGGCGAAGTAGAAGCCCTGGGCCTCGTCGCACCCGAGCGAGACGAGCTCGGCGAGCTGCTCCTCGGTCTCGACGCCCTCCGCCACCACCTGCAGGTCGAGCGCGTGCGCGAGGCCGACGACCGCCGAGACGATCGCCGCGTCGCCCGGGTCCGTCCCGAGGCCGGCGACGAACGAACGGTCGATCTTCACGCGGTCGACCGGGAAGCGCTTCAGGTACCCGAGCGACGAGTAGCCGGTCCCGAAGTCGTCGATCGCGAAGCGCACGCCGAGCGCGCGGACCTCCTCGATCGCGTGCAACACGGCCTGGGCGTCGTCCATCAGCACGCTCTCGGTGATCTCCAGGCAGAGGTTCGCCGGGTCGACGCCCGTGCGCCCGATCACCTCCGCCACCGTCGCCGCGAGGTCGGGCTGGGTGAGCTGGCGCGCCGAGAGGTTGACCGAGACGGCGAACGGGCGGCCGCGCTCGGCCTGCCAGCGCGCCGCCTGGGCCGCCGCCTCCTCCAGCACCCAGCGGCCGAGCCGCACCACGAGCCCCGTCTCCTCCGCGAGCGGCACGAACTCCGCGGGGGCGACGAGACCACGGTCGGGGTGCTGCCAGCGCACCAGGGCCTCGGCACCGACACAGCTCCGGTCGTGCAGCGACACGACCGGTTGGAAGAAGAGCAGCAGCTCGCCGCGTTCGAGGGCGCGGTGCAGGGCGTTCTCCGTCGCGTGGCGGGCGAGCGCCCGGGCCCGCATCGTGTCGTCGAATACCTCGGCGCGACCGCGCCCGGCCTCCTTCGCGTGGTACATCGCCGCGTCGGCGTCGCGCAGCAGGTCCTCGGGGCGCTCGTCCCCGACCCCCAGCGCGATCCCGACACTGGCCGAGACGAACGTCTCCGAGCCGCGCACCACGAACGGCTGGACGACCGCGCCGAGCAGGCGGTGCGCGATGTCGAGCGCCTGCTCCCGCGCGTGCCCCTGGGGCAGGTCCTCGCACAGGATCGTGAACTCGTCGCCACCGAAGCGCGCGACCGTGTCGCCCGGGCGCAGGATCGCCTCGAGCCGGCGCGCGACCGCGACGAGCAGCTCGTCGCCCGCGTCGTGACCGACGCTGTCGTTGACGTTCTTGAACCGGTCGAGGTCGAGGAACAGGACCGCGACCTCGGACCGGGTCCGCCGGCAGCGGGCGACGGAGAGCCCGAGGCGGTCGAGGAACAGCAGGCGGTTCGGCAGCCCCGTGAGCGGGTCGTGCATCGACTGGTGCGCGAGCCGCTCCTCGAAGGCCTTGCGCTCGATGGCGATCGACGCGAGGTGGGCGACGAGTGACAGCACCTGCTCGTGCTCCTCGTCGGGCTCGGCGGCCTCCCGGAGGTAGGCGTCGACGGTGCCCAGCACGGTGTGCCCGTCGCTCGCGAGGATCGGCGACGACCACGCGCTCACGATCCCGTGGGCGACCGCGACCTCACGGTGCGCGGCCCACAGCGGGTCCCGCGCGACGTCGGTGACCACGACGCGCTCGCGCCGGTGGGCGGCGGTCCCGCTCGAGGCGCTCGCCGGGCCGATCCGGATCACCTCGAGCGCCTCCCGCACGCGCCCGGGCAGGCGCGGCGCGGCGCCGATGCGCAGGGTCGTCCCGTCCTCGCCGAGCAGCGACACCACGCACGCGAGCCGGGGGAAGTGGTCCTCGACCGTGCGCGCGATCGTCGCGAGCGTGGCGTCGAGCGGGACCCCGCGCGCGACCTGCTCGAGGATCTCGGCCTGGTGCGCCGTGAACGCCGCGGCCCGCCGCCGGTCGGTGACGTCGCGCCCGACCGACTGGAACTCGACGACCTCGCCCCGCTCGTCGAGGAAGGCCCGGTCCGTCCACTGGTACCAGTGCACCGACCCGTCGCCGGCGAGCTCCCAGTCCTCCTCCGTCTGCACCTCGTTGCCCGGCCCGAACGCACGCAGCCGGTCGAGCTCACGCGACCGTTCGGCCGTCGGGAACAGGTCGATCAGCCGCGCACCGACGAGCTCGTCGGGCTCGTAGCCGTAGAACTCCGCGAAGGCGCGGTTCACGAACGTCAGCGTCGTGTCCGGCAGGTACCGGCACACGAGCTCGGTCTGGTCGTCGACCACCGCGCGGTAGCGCGCCTCGCCCTCGCGCAGGCGCTGCTCGCTCTCGCGCAATGCCTCCTCGGCACGGCGCCGTTCCGTCACGTCGCGGATCGTCACGACGATCCCCTGCACCGACGGCTCGTCGAGCAGGTTGTTCGCGACGATCTCCGCGGTCATCCACGTACCGTCGGCCCGCCGCAGCCGCGCCTCGACCGGGTGGAACATGCCGCGCACCGCGCGGGCGCGGCCGAACAGGTCGAGCACCTCCGCGCGGTCGTCGGGGTGGAGCAACGAGAAGATGTCCTCGCCGTAGCCGGCGCGCTCCGGGTACCCGAGCAACCGCTCGGCCACCGGGCTCGAGTACTGCAGGCGCCCCTGCCCGTCGAGCACGGCGATGATGTCCGACGCGCTCGCGACGAGCGCGCGCAACCGCTCCTCGCTCGCGCGGATCGCCGCCTCGGCCCGCACGCGGTCGGTGACGTCGCGCGAGTTCGTGACGATGCCCCGCACGGCCGGGTCGTCGAGCAGGTTCGTCGCGACCATCTCGATCGTCCGCTCGTCACCGTCCGGCCCGAGCAGGCGGAGCGTCAGCTTCTCGGTGCGCCCGGTCGGGACCGCAGGCGCAGGAACGCCGCACGCACGGCGGGGGCGTCGTCGGGCGAGAGGATGTCGACCAGGCTCGCGGAGGTGTCGGCGCGCCCGGCGAGGAACGCCCGGGCACTCGGGCTCTGGAACGTGACGTTGCCGTCCGCGTCGAGCACGGTCACCATGTCGTGCGAGTGCTGGAAGAGCGAGCGGTAGCGCACCTCGCTCTCGCGCAGCGCCGCCTCGGCCCGCTTCTGCTCGGTCACGTCGGCGAGCACGAGCACGGCGGTCACGACCCGCCCGGCCCGGTTGCGCAGCGGGGCGACGGCCACGTCGACGTCGAGGCGGGACCCGTCGGCGCGTGCCACGACGGCCTCGTGACCACGGATCGTCTCCCCCCGGAACACCCGGGCGACCAGCGCGTCGAACTCCTCGTCGTCGGTGACGAACGGGGGCCGGGACCCGACGGCCTCCCTCGCCCCCCAGCCGAAGAGCCGCTCGCAGGCGACGTTCCAGACGTGCACCGCGCCCGTCCGGTCGATCGCACAGATCGGCAACGGGGACGCCTGGACCACGGCGCGCAGCGCGGCCTCGCTGCGGCGGCGCGCGTCCTCGGCCTCGCGGCGGTCGGTCACGTCGCGCGCGTTGACGACGATCCCGCGCACGACCGGGTCGTCGAGCAGGTTCGTGATGCTCCCCTCGAACACCCGCACGCTGCCGTCACGGTGGCGCAGTCGGCCCTCGAGCGTGACCGGCACCCCCGGGCTGCCCGCGATCGACCGGCCGGCCGCCGCGAGGTCGGGGCGACCGCCCTCCACGAGCAGCGACGAGAGCCTCGACCCGACCAGCTCGTCGGGCCGGTAGCCGACGAGCCGCTCGGCCGACGGGCTGACGTACGCGACCGTGCCGTCGGCGTCGAGCACGGCGAGGAGGTCGGGCGCGTGCTGGACCAGCGACCGGAACCACGACGCGCCGGTCGTGCGCTCGCGCCCGGCGGGCCCCGCGTCGGCGTCGCCGCCGGCCGCGACCGGGCGGGCGAGGAAGGAGTGGTGCGCGGCGCCGGCCGGGCCGCCCGCGTCGCGGACGATCGTGCAGTCGGCGGGGTGCTCGGTGCCGTCGCGCGCCCGCAGCACGACCCGCCCGGAGAAGCGGCCCGCGCGCTCCACCTCCTCCCGCACCGCCCGTGCCGACGGCGAGCCGGCACGCTCGACCACGACGGCGTCGAACGCGACGTCCCCGAGCCCGCCGGACCCCGCGAGGCCGAGCAGGCGGCGACCGGCCGGGTTGAGGTGACGCAGGCGCCACCGCGCGTCCCACACCCCGATGGGTTCGGGCACGGCCTCCGCGAGCCGCGCGAGCTGCGAGCCGACGAGCTCCGACTCCCGGCGGTCCGTGACGTCCTCGATCGAGCCGAGGCAACCCGCGACCCGCCCGTCGTCGCCGCGCACCGGGACGGCGCGCACCCGCGCCCACCGCTCCTCACCGCCGGGCCGGACGACCCGGCAGTCGACCACGAGCGCGTCCTCGCGGGCGACGGCCTCGACGAACGCCCGCTCGACCGCGCCGCGGTCGTCGGGGTGCACCGCCTCGAGCCAACCCCGGCCCAGCGCGAGCTCGTGCGGCAGCCCGAGGAGCCGCAGCAGCGCGTCGTCGACGAACACCGCGGCGACGTCGCGCTCGGTCCGGAACGTGCCGACCGGCGCGCCCGCCTCGCGCTCGAGTGCGTCGAGGTCGATCTCCGCGACCGCACGCACGACCGCGAGCACCTGCTCGGGCCGGCCCGGCATCGACTCGAACTGCACCTCGACGGGCAGCGGCGTGCCGTCCGGCGCGCGCAGCACGAGCTGCTCCCGGGTCGCGCGCCCGCGCGCCGGCGCGTCGCGCAGGCGGGCGAGCAGGGGCGCCGCGACCGCCGTCGGGCCCGCGGCGCCGGCCGCGTCGATCGCGAGCAGCTCCCGCGCGGCCTCGTTCGCCGCGTCGACCACGACGGTCCCGTCGGGCGCGACCGTCGCGAGGACGACCGCGTCGAGGCCGGACGCGAGCCGCGCCGCGACCCCCGAGGGGCCGCCCGCGCGCCCCGCCACCTGCTCCCGCTCCCGGCGACCGCCGGCCATCACGTCACGCCCCCCGCGCGCAGCCCCGTCACCATCGTCGCCCGTCCGCGCGTCGCGCACAAGGTCGGCGCGCGGCCGCGGGGGCCGCTCACGCGGTCCCCGACCGGCCGGGGCCGCCCCGGGCGCGCACGACGATCGCCTTGCCCGCCCCCCACGCGAGCAGCGCGGGGCCGAGATCCTCGTCGCCGAGGTCGGCCAGCGACCGCGGGACGACCCCGTAGACGTCGTCGGGGAACGAGCGGCGTTCGTACTCGTCCCGCTCGACCTCCGGGACCCCGGCCCGCGCGAGCACGGCCGTCGCGTCGTGGCGCAGGCGCCGCACGACCTGCAGCGGCGTCTCCCGCTGGAGAGCCGGGTCCCGCGCGAGCAGCGCCCGCAGCTCCCCGGCGACCCGCGCCGCGCCCACGCGCCCGGCCTCCTCGGCCTCGGCGACCGCCCGGGCCCGTGCGGGCGCGTCGAGGCCGCCCCACGCGTCGAGGACGCGCACGACCGCCGCGACCACCCAGGCCGCGGCGAGGCGCTCGACGCCGGCGACGATCGCGTCCCCGGCCTCGCGCATCAGCGCCAGGCCGCGCGCCTCTTCGTCGCGGTCGGTCGGCATCGGCCAACATCCTCCCATGCGGATCCGGGCGCTCTCGGTGTTCGAGCGGATCGTGTACCACTGCGTGTGCGTCGACGCGCGCGACCCGGCACACCCGGTCCTCGAGGTCGACGCGGTGCTGCGGGAGGGCGACGCGGACGGCCCGCTGCTCGTGTCGGTCGCCGACATCAAGCGGATGGTCGGCTTCGACGCCGCGGGCGCCGCCCTGCCGGAGCTGCGGCGGGCGGGGCGCACCGAGGTCCACGACGGTGTCGAGTACGTGACGTTCCCGATGTGGGAGCGGCTGCCGGCCTGAGCGCGCCGCGGGCGCGGCGCGGGCCCGCCGGGCGCCGTCACCCCTCGACGACGTCGCCCTCCATGCGGTTCACCGTGCAGCCGAGGCCCTGCAGGTGGGCGATCGCCGCGTCGCAGGCCTCGTGCGGCCCGGAGATCTCGAGGATGATCCAGCCGGAGTGGTCCTCCACGTTCGCGCGCCGGATGTTGGGGACGACGTCGAACTGCTTGACGATCTCGTAGATCATCGGCCGGTCGACGAGCTCCTCCGGGAACGACACGAACAGGCGCAGCGCGTCGCGGTGGGTCAACGCGCCCCTCCCACCCGCAGCCCCACGCGCGCGCACGCCTCGGCGGGTGGCACGACGAGCCCGGTCACGAACGGCCCGAACTCGGCGTAGCGCGCGGAGACCGGGTCGAAGCGCATCTCCTGCACGATGTCCTTCAGCGCGACCGGGTCGTCGGCGAGCAGCGTGACGCCCCACTCCCAGTCGTCGATGCCGGTCGAGCCGGTCACGAGCTGCAGCACCCGGCCCGCGTACCCGCGGCCGACGCGTGCGTGCCCGCCCATCAGCCGCTTGCGCTCCTCGAACGAGAGCTCGTACCAGTTCGCACCCGGCTCGCGGCGCTTCGACATCGGGTAGAAGCACAGCAGCCGCTTCGCGGGCAGGCGCGGGTGCAGGCGGTGCTCGCGGTAGTGCGCCATCCGCTCGCGCCACGCGGCGAGGCGCTCGTCGGCCTCGTGGCCGGTGACGCCCTCCTCCTGCTCGAGGCGCCGGCGCTCGTCGTCCTCGGTGGAGGTGTACTCCGACAGCTCGGTGAGCGAGACGAAGGACAAGGACGGGCTCGAGCGGCGCGGCGAGCAGCTCCCGCTGGAACGCGTGGAGCCGCGCGAGGTCGGGGCCGAGCGCCATCGACGCCGAGGTCGGCCTTGTGGCCGAGGACGGCGACGCACACGTGCCTGGTGCCCGTCGGCCTCGAGCGACGCGACGGCGTCGACGATCGCGCTTGCCGGCCTCGGGGTCGCGCTCGGCGCGGTCGCGGTCGACCCGGTAGTAGAGGTGCAGCACGCCCCAGCCGATCGACGGCGACACCGGCTCCACGCCCCGAGCCTACCGACGCCGCGGCGCACGCCGTGGGGCGCCGGGAACGCGAGCGGGGCGCCCCTCCGGGGCGCCCCGCCACGTGCGTGGTCCTCGTCGGCCGCGACTAGAAGTCGCCCATGCCGCCCATGTCGCCCATGCCGGCGCCCGCACCGGCCTTGGGCTCCTCGGGCTTGTCGGCGACGACGGCCTCGGTGGTGAGGAACAGCGCCGCGATCGACGCCGCGTTCTGCAGCGCCGAGCGGGTGACCTTGGCGGCGTCGATGACGCCGGCCTTGACGCAGGTCCTCGTACTCGCCGGTGGCGGCGTTGAGGCCGCTCGCGCCGCTTGAGCGCTCGACCTTCTCGACGATCACGCCGCCCTCGAGGCCGGCGTTGTCGGCGATCTGCTTGAGCGGCGCCTCGAGCGCCTTGGCCACGATCCTGGCACCGGTGGCCTCGTCGCCCTCGAGGCGTTCGGCCAGCTCGAGCACCGGCCTGCGGCCCGCAGCAGCGCGACGCCGCCGCCGGGCACGACGCCCTCCTCGATGGCGGCCTTCGTGGTGCTGGACCGCGTCCTCGATGCGGTGCTTCTTCTCCTTCAGCTCCACCTCGGTGGCCGCGCCGACCTTGAGCACGGCGACGCCGCCGGACAGCTTGGCCAGCCGCTCCTGGAGCTTCTCGCGGTCGTAGTCGGAGTCGGTGTTCTCGATCTCGGTGCTTGATCTGGTTGATGCGGCCCTGACGTCGCTCTTCGGAGCCGGCGCCCTCGACGATGGTGGTCTCGTCCTTGGTGACGACGACCTTGCGGGCCCGGCCGAGCAGGTCGAGGTGACGTTCTCGAGCTTGAGGCCGACCTCCTCGGAGATGACCTGGCCGCCGGTGAGGATGGCCATGTCCTGCAGCATGGCCTTGCGGCGCTCGCCGAAGCCGGGGGCCTTGACCGCCACCGACTTGAACGTGCCGCGGATCTTGTTGACGACCAGGGTGGCGAGGGCCTCGCCCTCGACGTCCTCGGCGATGACCACGCAGCGGCGGCCCGACTGCATGACCTTCTCGAGCACCGGGCAGCAGGTCCTGCACGGCCGAGATCTTCGACGACCGAACAGCAGGTACGGGTCGTCGAGCACGGCCTCCATGCGCTCGGGATCGGTGACGAAGTACGGCGAGATGTAGCCCTTGTCGAAGCGCATGCCCTCGACGAGGTCGAGCTCCATGCCGAAGGTCTGGCCTCCTCGACGGTGATGACGCCGTCCTTGCCGACCTTGTCGATGCGCCTCGGAGATCATCTGCGCCGATCTCGGCGTCGGCCGCCGAGATGGCGGCCACCTGGGCGATCTGCGTCTTGTCGCTCGACCTCCGGTGGCGCTTGGATCGCCTCGACCGGCGGCCTCACCGCCTGCTCGATGCCCCGCTTGAGGCCCATCGGGTTGGCGCCGGCGGCGACGTTGCGCAGGCCCTCGCGCACCATCGCCCACGCCAGCACCGTGGCGGTGGTGGTGCCGTCACCGGCGACGTCGTCGGTCTTCTTGGCGACCTCCTTGACCAGCTCGGCCCCGATCTTCTCGTAGGGGTCCTCGAGCTCGATCTCCTTGGCGATCGAGACGCCGTCGTTGGTGATCGTGGGAGCGCCCCACTTCTTCTCGAGCACGACGTTGCGGCCCTTCGGGCCCAGGGTCACCCGGACGGCGTCAGCGAGCTTGTTCATGCCCGCCTCGAGTGCCCGGCGGGCGTGCTCGTCGTACGCGATCTGCTTCGGCATTGGCGAAAACCCCCTCGGCGCAGCTCCGGTGCTGCATGGGTCGGGCGGGTGGATCCGATCGTTAGCACTCCGAGCGGCGGAGTGCTAACCCCATGTTGGCACTCGCGGACCGAGAGTGCAAGTGGGGGCCCCGGGCCGGGGCCGGCACTTGGGCCGGGCGCACTCGGCGGGGCCCCGGGGCGCGCCGTCCGGCGCCCGCGCGGGGCGCCGGGGCGCACCGCAGGGGCCCGTCAGCGCACGGTGAGGGTCGTCACCATGCCCTCGGCGAGGTGCGACTCGACCTCGCCGCTCTCCTCCGTCTCCACGATGTTGCACACCAGCGTGTACTCGCCCGGGTCGAGCTCGAAGACGCCGGTGCACTCCTCGCCGCCGGGGAACGGCTCGATCTCGCCGATCAGCGCCCCGGCGGGCAGGCCCGACTCGTCGAGGGCGCCGTGCTCGTCGAGCGGGAGGTCGTCGGGCGCGACGCCCTCGACGATCACCAGCTCGTGCGGCTCGGCGCCGACGTTCGCGGCGTCGAACAGGATCGCCCCGGCGTCGACCGCGTCGGTCGAGACCTCGATCGCCCACTCGGACAGCTCGACCTCGACGGTCGCGTCGGCGTCCGCCGGGTCGCCCACGGGCACGCACTCGGCGGCGATCCCGGTCGCCGACCCCGAGGCCGGCGCGGACGCGGAGCCGGACCCCGAACCCGTCGCCGACCCGGAACCGCTCGCCGAGCCCGACGCGGACCCCGTCTCGGTCCCCCCGTCGAGGTCGCGGACCTCGCCGCCGTCGTCGTCGCCGCACGCCCCGAGCACGAGCGCGCACGCCGCGATGCCGATCACCAGTCTCCTCATGCCGATGTCACCCCTGTCCCGATCCGGGCCGGTCGGCCCTGCCACCTGCTCCGGGCGTGCGCCCGCCGCCGCAGCCCCGGCACCAGCGCGCCGGCGACGGCGGCCGCGATCGCGGCGAGCCACGCCCCGTGCAACACCCAGTCGGTCACGTCCCGGTCGCGGTAGTCGGGCAGCACCGCCCGCCACGCCCGCGCCAGCGGGTGCGACACGTCCTCGAACGTCACGACGATCGTCAGGTCGCCGGACACGGCCTGCGCGACGAGCCACGCGTAGACCGAGGCGCCCAGCACGCCCAGGCCGGCCAGCACCGCCCGTACCCCCGGGCGCGCCGACGCGAACCACGTCACCGCGAGCACGACGCACGGCAGCACGACGACGACCTGCCGGCCCGGCCACCACCAGCCGTGCATCGTGAGCGCGACGAACGTCGCCGTCAGCCACCCCGCGAGGCACGGGAGCACGACCACCGGCCACCAGCGCGGGCGGTCGCGCACCAGCACGGCGAGCGCGGGCACGGCGAGCAGGTACGCGGGGTGCCAGGCGGCGAGCCCGAAGTCCCGGTCGACGAGGAGCCCCACGAGCCGGATCGCACGGCCCGCGTAGTCGGGGTCGGTGCCCATCACGGTGAGCTCGCCGCCGGTGAAGTGGTCGCCCGCCGCGTACGGGGTCAGGCCGCCGTACCACGCGAGGTGCGCGGCCGCGAACGCGACCGCCGCCACCGCCCACGCCCCGCCGAGCGCCGCC
The DNA here is from genome assembly GCA_026002935.1 of Acidimicrobiia bacterium. GTDB lineage: Bacteria > Actinomycetota > Acidimicrobiia > IMCC26256 > PALSA-610 > BPGH01. The sequence continues at coordinate 778,988 of BPGH01000001.1, read as the reverse complement.
AGCGACCGCCACGCGCCGCGCCGCGCGAGACGCCCCGCGCCCAGCGCCGCGAGCACGGCCGCGACCGGCGCGTACTTCACCGCGAGCCACGGGAGCGCGACGACACACGCGCCGAGGAGCACGACGCCCCGCCCCCGCATCGGGCCGGTGAGCGCCGCGACCGCGAGCGTGACCGCGAGCGCGGCCGGCAGCTCCGGGTAGACCTGCGTGCCGTAGAACGCGAGCGGCGCGCCCGCCGCGAACGCGAGCACGCCGACGACCGCGTGGCGCGTCGGGACGCCGAGGCGCACCACCGCGGTCCACACCAGCGCGGCGGCGAGCGCCCCGGCGAGGGCGGCGAGCGCGAGCTTCGCCCCGACCCACCCCCCCGCGAGCACCGGCAGGGCGAGCAGCGCGGGCAGCAGCGGGTCGTGCGGGCTCACCGCGGAGCCGTCGTCGCGCACGAGCTCCTGGACCGGGAGGTCCGCGCGGTGGAACGTGCGGTAGCGGCCCTCGGCGCGCTCGTCCGAGATGTCGAGGTCGCGGTCCTCGCCCAGGCTGATCGCGCTCAGCAGGTACTGCGGCTCGTCCGCCGTGACGTGGCCGCCGCGCGACGCGGGCGCGGCGGCCGCGACGGCGCACCACGCGCCCACGGCCAGCGCGACGGCGACGAGGACCCGGCGGCTCACGACCGCGATCCCGCCGCGGGGCCGATGGTCAGCACGTACGTGAGCACCGCGGACACGGCGAGCAGCACCAGCGCGGCCGACCCGGCCAGCGCGAAGAAGCCGTCCTCGGTGGCGCCCCAGATGCGCGTCGCGAGCGTCTCGGTGCCGGGCGGGGCGAGGATCAGGGTCGCCGGCAGCTCCTTCATCGTCGACAGCAGCACGAGGCCGGCGCCGGCGAGGAGCCCGGGGCGCATGAGGGGGAGCTGCACCGTCGCGAGCCGGCGGGCCCGCCCCGCACCGAGCGCGCGGGCCGCCTCGTCGAGGCGCGCCGGCACGCCGCCGACGGCCACCTGCGCGGCGCCGAGCGCCTGGGTGCCGAAGTGCACGACGTACGCGAAGACGAGGAGGCCGTAGGTCTGGTAGAGCGCGTCCGCGAGCGGCGACTCGAGCACCAGGTACACGAGCGCGAGCGCGAGGACGAGCCCGGGCAGCGCGAACCCGGTGACGACCATCGCGGTCGCGGCCTCCCCGCTCGCCGAGCGGTACCGGGTGGTGAGGAACGCGAGCGGGAGCACGGCCGCCACCGCGGCCGCGGCGGCCGCGGCGCCCAGCGCCGCGCTGGTCGCCGCCGGCCGGATCAGGTCCGGCGCGTGGAGCTCGGCGTCGCCCAGCAGGCCGCGCACGGTCCAGTGCGCGAGCACGACCACGGGCACGACCAGCGCGGTCCCGACCACGCCGACCGTGAAGACCACGGCGGGCAGGCGCCAGCGGCCGAGGGCGACGCGCAGGGTCGTCGCGGCGGGGGCGACGGCCTCGGTGAGGACCCGCCGGCGCGCGACGCGCCGCTCGGCGGCGGCGACCGCCAGCGCGGCGGCGGCGAGCACGAGGCTGAGCGACAGCCCCACGTCGCGGTCGACGCGTGCGGAGTAGATCGCAGTGGTGAGCGTGTCGTAGCGGAGCTGCTTGACGGCCCCGAACTCGCTCAGGCAGTAGAGGAACACGAGCAGCGCACCGGCCGACATCGCGCCCGAGGTCTGCGGGAGCACGATCGTCCGGAACACCGCGGCGGGCCGCCGCCCGAGCGCCCGCGCGCTCTCCTCCAGCGACGGCGGCAGGGCGGCGAGGCGGGCCGCGACCGGCAGGTAGACGTACGGGTACGTGAGCAGGGTGAGCACGGCCCACGCCGCCCAGAACCCCTCGATCACGGGGAGCCGGTCGATGCCGAGCACCGACTCGGCGAGCCCGCCGGGGGCGAACATCGCGACGAGCGCGAACGCGCCGACGAAGCTCGGCACGACGAGCGGCAGCGGCGCGACGACGCGCAGCACCCGCCGGCCGGGCAGGTCGGTCCGCACCGCCAGCCACGCGAGGAGCGTCCCGACGACCGCCGCGGACGCCGACACCGAGGTGGCGAGCGCGAGCGTGCGCCGCAGCGGCCCGGCGACGTCCTCGGCGCGGAGCAACTCGACGAACCCCGAGCCGAGCCCGAGCACGTACCAGCAGAGGTAGGCGAGCGGGGCCGCGAACGCCGCGCCGGTCACGACCGCCGCGACCGCGAGCGCGGGCGGCGCGCCGGCGCCGGCGCGCAGGCGGGCGGCGGCGGTGGCCATCACGCGCGCTCGAGGCCGCTGTCGCGGATCAGCTCACGGGTGCGCTCGAGGCCGCCGCCCAGGTCGGAGAGGTCCACCGGTGGTGCCTCGAGCTGGTCCAGCGGCGGCAGGTCGGTCGCGGGCTCGACGCCGGCGGCGAGCGGGTACTCGAAGGTCTCCTCGGCGAAGTACTCCTGCGCCTCGCGCGACAGCAGGAACTCGACCAGGCGTTCGGCGTCCGCCCGGCGGTCGCCGGCCGTGTCGAGCACGCCGACGGCGGCGGTGAGGATCATCGAGCCCGGGTCGCCGCCGGGCAGGAAGTGGTTCTCGGTCGGGGTGTCGGGGTCCTCCGCCTTCGCCTGCTCGTTGTAGTAGTGGTTCACGAGCCCGAAGTCGATCTCGCCGCGGGCGACGGCCTCCCGGATCGCGATGTTGTTGGGGTAGGTGCGCGCGCCGTTCTCGCGCATCGCGGTGAGCCACTCGAGCGTGCGGTCGTCGCCGACGAGCGCCCGCATGGTCGTGACGAAGTCCTGGAACGAGCCGTTGGTCGGCGCGAGACCGACCCGGCCGCGGTACTCGGGCCCCGTGAGGTCGAACACCGAGTCGGGCACCTCGTCGGGCGCGGTCTCCCGGGTGTTGTAGACGATCACGCGGACGCGCCCCGAGACGCCGACCCAGTCGCCGTCGCGCGCGTGGAAGCGCTCCGGCACGGCGTCGAGCACGCCGGCGGGGAGCTCGACGAGCCGCCCGCGCCCGTCGAGGAACCCGATCGCGCCGGGGCTCTGCGAGAAGAACACGTCGGCGGGCGACCGGTCGCCCTCGGTGTCGATCAGCAGGGCCAGCTCCGCGGAGTCGCCGTACTTGACCGCGATGTCGATGCCCGTCTCGTCGGCGAAGCGCTCCAGGAGCGGCTCGACCAGCTCCTTGGTGCGGCCGGAGTAGATCGTGAGCTCGGAGCCGTCGCCGCCCCCGCACGACGCGAGGGTCCCGGCGACGGCCACGGCGGCGGCGAGTGCGACGAACCGGGGGCGCATCCCCCGATGGTCGCGCGAGCGCGATTGTGAGGACAACCTCACCGAAGTTAGGGTGCCGTCCGTGCCCACCCCGCCGTCCGGCCCGCCCCGCCCGGTCGTGTGGTTCCTGCCGGCCCGCGACGAGGAGGCGACGATCGCCACCGTGCTCGCCCGGGCGCCCGGCCGGGTCGCGGGTCACCCGGTGGTGCCGGTCGTCGTCGACGACGGGTCCCGCGACGCGACCGCGCGGGCCGCGGCGGCCGCCGGGGCGACGGTGATCCGCACCGGGGCGCGCGGGCTCGGGGCGGCGGTGCGCACCGGGCTGGCCACGGCGGTCGCGCACGACCCGGTCGCGGTCGCGTTCTGCGACGCCGACGGCGAGTACGCACCCGAGGACCTCGACGCGCTCGTGACGCCGATCGTGCGCGGCGAGGCGGACTACGTGGTCGGCTCCCGGTTCCTCGGCGCGATCGACCGGATGCACCCGCACCGGCGGCTCGGCAACCGCGTGCTCACCCGCGCGCTCGCGCGCCTGACGGGCGTGCCGATCACCGACGGCCAGAGCGGGTTCCGTGCGCTGTCACCCGCGGCCGCCGCCGCCGCCGAGATCGCGCACGACTACAACTACGCGCAGGTGCTGACGGTCGAACTGCTGCGCAAGGGATTCCGCTACCACGAGGTTCCGATCAGCTACTCGTTCCGCCGCCACGGCCGTTCGTTCGTACGGCTCGGGCCGTACCTGCGTCACGTGGTGCCGGCGGTGCACCGGGAGCTGCGCCGGGCCCGCGCCGCTCAGTCCTCGACGACGTGCGCCGCGAACGCGGCGCGGGCGCGCGACCACGCGGCGGCGTCCACCTGACCGTCGGGACGCGCGGCATCGGCCGCGGCCCACGCCATCGCGAGCGCGTGATGCGTGTTGTCGTGGGCGAACAGGCCCTGACGGCCGAAGTGCACGAAGCGCGGGAGGGTGCGGGCCCACGCGTCGACCGCCGCGAACGCCGCCTCGTGACCGAGGGCGTACACGGGGTAGACGTCCCGGACGCGGCGCACCTCGGTGTGGACGGGCCGCGGCGCAGGGAGCGACTCGCGCGCGAGGGCGTCGCGGACGCGCTCGCCGGCCTCCTGCGCGCCCGACCGCCACCAGTCGTCGCCCACGCGGCAGGGCACCTCGGCGCAGACGACCGTGAGGTCGCGCGGATCCGCCGTCGAGGTCCGGTAGTTCTTCGGTTCGGAGACGCGGCTCATCGGCACGCCGAGCTCCGGGAAGTAGTGCGCGTCGTAGGGGGTCCAGCGCGCGGCCCCGAACACGAGGTACACGAGCACCATCGCGCGGGTCGCGAGCCGGTCCGCCGCGGCCCGCACGCCGTCGGGCGCCCCCGCGAGGCGCGCGACGAGCGGCAGCGGCAGCGTCGACCACACGGCCGAGGCCTCGTGGTGGCGGCCGTCCGCGGTCTCGACGACCGCCCCGTGCTCGTCGCAGCGGATCGCCGTCACCTCGCTGCCCGTGTCGACCGCCGCGCCCGCCGCGACCGCCGCGTCCGCGAGCGCCTCGGGAATCTGGCCGTAGCCGCGGCGCGGGTACATGAACGTGCGGCGCGCGCGCCCGCCCGCGACCGCGCGGCGCACGAGCGATCCGGAGCGGCGGGCGCCGACCCGGCGGCGGAACAGCTCGGGCGAGAGCTGCGCCGGCGGGAGGCCGAACAGCTTCTCGACGTAGGGCGCGTAGAAGCGCGACGCGAGGGTCGGGCCGAGGGCGACGCGGACCGCCGCGTCGAACGTGCGCGGCTCGGAGGCGCCGCGGCCGCGCCACCGGCCCGCCACGACGTCGCGCGCGAGCGCCGCCGAGAGCGACGGGGGGAGGCGGCGGACGAGGTCCGGCGGCGACGGCGGGAAGCGCACGAACCGGCCCGCCATGCGGATGCGGCCGTTGCGGGTCCGGACCTGCAGGTCGTCCCCCAGCAGGGCGCGCAGGGTCCCGGCGACGGGCGCCGGCGTCGCGTGGTGCAGGCGGTGGCTCCCGTGGTCGACGCGCACGCCCGCGACGTCGAAGCTCGCGGCGAGGCCGCCCACGGCGGGCGCGCGCTCGAGCACCCGGACGGCGAGGCCGCGGCCCGCGAGCCGGTACGCCGCGCCGAGCCCCGCCGGGCCGGCGCCGAGCACCACGACGTCGGCGCTCGTGGGCGGGGGCGTCACCGGCGGGGCGCGTCGGTGCCGGCCGCGGGGAACACGACGACGTCGCCGACGACCTGCACGGCGACGCGGTCGCCGACGTGGAACGCCGCGCCCGGCCCCACGCGCGACCGGACGCGGCCACCGCCGCCCAACGCGACGTCGATCACCTGGTCGTGGCCGTAGTACGTGATGCGCTCGACCGTGCCGATGCCGGAGCCGTCGAGGCGGAGCCGCACGCTCTCCGGCCGCACCACCACGTCGACGGCGCCCCGGGGCGCGTCGCCGGCGACGGGTGCCGTGCCCAGCGCCGTCACGACGCGCACCCCGTCGCTCTCACCCGGCACGAGGTCCGCGTCGCCGACGAACTCCGCGACGAACCGCCGGGCGGGGCTCCCGTACAGCTCGGCCGGGGTGCCGACCTGCAGGAGCTCCCCCGCGTGCATGACCGCGACCCGGTCGGCGAGGCTGAGCGCCTCCTCCTGGTCGTGGGTGACGAAGACCGCGGTCGCGCCCGCGGCGCGCAGGATGTCGCGCACCTCGGCGCGCACCCGCCCGCGCAGCGCGGCGTCGAGGTTGGAGAACGGCTCGTCGAGCAGCACGATCGCCGGGTCGGGCGCGAGCGCCCGTGCGATCGCGACGCGCTGCTGCTCACCCCCCGACAGCTCGTGCGGGCGGCGGCGCGCCTTGTCCGCGAGCCCGACGAGCCCCAGCATCTCGGCGACGCGCGCCGCGCGGCGGCCGCGGTCCGCGACGCCGTAGCCGACGTTGGCCTCGACCGTCAGGTGCGGGAACAGCGCGTAGTCCTGGAACACGACGCCGACGCGGCGCCGCTCCGGCGGGACGAACACGCCGGGGCCGGCCACGCGCGCACCGGCCAGGTCGATCGTGCCGGCCTCGGGCCGTTCGAAGCCGGCGAGGCAGCGCAACGTCGTGGTCTTGCCGCACCCGCTCGGCCCGAGCAGTGCGAGGAGCTCGCCGGGCCGCACGTCGAGGTCGAGGTCGCGCACGGCGGTGACCGGCCCGAACCGCTTCGTCACGCCGCGGCACACGACGACCGCCCCGGGCGCGGCCGCGTCCCCGTGCGGGCGCGCGCCGGCGCGGGTCGACCCGGCGGCGGATGGCGGCGCCATGCCCTCAGGGTATCCTGACCCCACGATCCGCGAACCCGGGGCACCCCGCGTCCCCGGGGACGCGTCACCGCCGACCTGCGAACCCGGAGCCGACGTGGCCGAGCTGCACGACACGACGGAGGAGTACCTGGAGGCGATCCTCGCGATCGAGGAGGAGGGCGTCGTCCCGATGCGCGCGCGGCTGGTCGAGCGCCTCGGCCTGTCCGCCGCCGCGGTCTCGGAGACCGTCAGCCGGCTGTCCGACAACGGCTTCGTCGAGCTGGCCGACGACCGCAGCCTCCGGCTGACGCCGAAGGGGCGGTCCCTCGCGACGACCGTCGTGCGGCGGCACCGGCTCGCCGAGCGACTCCTCACCGACGTGATCGGGCTCGAGTGGGAGAAGGTGCACCGCGAGGCCGACCGCTGGGAGCACGCCATCTCCGCCGACGTCGAGGAGAAGCTCGTCGAGCTCCTCGGCGACCCGGCCACGTGCCCGCACGGGAACCCGATCCCGGGGTCGTCGCGCGCGCCGCGCCCGCAGGCGACCGTCCCGCTCGCGGACGCGCCCGACGGGGTGGTCACCATCGCCCGCATCAGCGAGAAGCTCGAGCTGTCCGACGAGGGCCTGCACCTCGTCGCCACCGCGCGGCTCATGCCCGGGTGCAGCGCCACCGTGCTCGCCCGCGAGGACGGCGGCGTGCGGGTGAAGACCGCGACGGGCGAGCACGTGGTGCCGCCCGAGGTCGCCTCCCAGCTCCACGTCGCCGCCTCCTGACGCACCGGCCGGGCACGGCCGGGCGGGGAGCACCGGGCGGCGGCCGCTCAGCGCCGGCGACCGCGGCGACGACGGGTGGCGGCGGCGACCCCGCGCGGCGCCCGCGCTCAGCCCCCGGCGACCGCGGGGACGACGCTGACGACGGTGCCGTCGTCGACCGGCGTGTCCAGCCCCTGCAGGAACCGGATGTCCTCGTCGGCGACGAAGACGTTGACGAACCGGCGCAGGCCGCCGCCCTCGTCGAACAGCCGCTCGCCGAACCCGGGGTGGCGCGCCTCGAGGGCCTTCAGCACCTCGGCGACGGTGCTGCCCTCGACCTCCACCTCGGGGGCGTTGCCCGAGAGGTTCCGCAGCTGGGTCGGGATCCGGATCGTGACGGGCATGCTCAGTGCTCCTCGATCTCGAACGCGGCGTGGAACGCGTCGAGGGTCGCCGGGATCGTCGCGGTGGGGCCGCAGACGCCCGCCACCGCCTCCAACGTCTTCAACCCGTGGCCGGTCACGTAGACGACCACCCGCTCGTCGGGCCGCACCACGCCCTGCGCGGCGAGCCGCGCCAGCGTCGCGACGGTGACACCGCCGGCGGTCTCGGCGAAGATCCCCTCGGTGCGGGCGAGCAGGCGCATCCCCTCGACCACCTCGTCGTCGGTGACCGCCGCGAGGCCGCCCCCGCTGGAGCGCACGACGTCGAGCGCGAAGTACCCGTCGGCCGGGTTCCCGATCGCCAGCGACTTCGCGATCGTGTCGGGCTTGACGGGCCGGATCGTGTCCGACCCCTCGGCGAAGGCCGTGGCGACGGGGGCGCAACCCGCGGCCTGCGCGCCCGATACCCGCACCTGCGGGACCTCGTCGAGGAGGCCGACCCGGTGCAGCTCCTGGAAGCCCTTCTGGATCTTCGTCAGCAGCGAGCCGCTCGCCACGGGCACGACGACGTGGTCCGGCACCTGCCAGCCGAGCTGTTCGGCGGTCTCGAACGCGAGGGTCTTCGAGCCCTCCGCGTAGTAGGGGCGCATGTTGACGTTGACGAACGCCCACTCGTAGACGCCGGCCAGCTCCGCGCACAGCCGGTTGACGTCGTCGTAGTTGCCCTCGATTGCCACGACGTTGCCGCCGTACACCGCGGTCGTGACGACCTTGCCCTGCTCGAGGTTCGCGGGGATGAACACGTACGACCGCAGCCCGGCGTGCGCGGCGTGGGCCGCGACCGAGTTCGCGAGGTTCCCGGTCGACGCGCACGCGGCGACCTTGAACCCGAACGCGAGCGCCTTGCTCAGCGCGACCGACACGACCCGGTCCTTGAACGAGTTCGTCGGGTTGCGCGTGTCGTTCTTGATCCACACCTCGCCGAGCCCGAGCTCCGCGGCGAGGCGGTCGGCGCGCACCAGCGGCGTGAACCCGGTGCCGAGGTCGACGGCGGGGTCGGCGCGCACGGGCAGGAGGTCCTCGTAGCGCCACAGCGACAGGGGCCCCGCCTCGATCCGGTCCCGGCTCACCGTGGCCGCGATCGCGTCGTAGTCGTAGGCGACCTCGAGCGGGCCGAAGCACCACTCGCAGGTGTAGATCGGGTCGGCGGCGTACTCGCGGCCGCACTCACGGCACCGCAAGCCCGTCACGAACGGCGGGCCCTGCACCTGCGTCATGTCGATCCGCTCCTCTCCGTTCGACGCGCTCTCGAGCGCCTCGAGCGGAGGGGCCGCTCTTCGGCTGCTCATCGGTCAGGCATTGGCACCTGGTCCGGTCGGCACCGGGGGCCACGTGTCCCTCACGTGTCCACGGGTGCCGGTCGGGCTGGTTGCCGCGGCGTCGACGGGCCTGTCCCTCGGCCGCTCTGGATGAGCGCGTGTTTGTCGCGCAAGCGTAGCAGCCGCCGGCCGGCCGCTCCCCTAACCTCCCGGCCATGGACCTCGCCGCCGCGAAGCGAGCGACGGCCACCACCGTGTCGGTGTGCCTCCCCGCTCGCGACGAGGAACGGACCATCGAGTCCATCGTCCGCGAAGTGTCACGCTCCGGGCTCGCGGACGAGATCGTCGTCGTCGACGACGGCTCGACCGACCGCACCGCCGAGGTCGCGCGCGCCGCCGGGGCGCGGGTCGTCGCCGAGTCCGACCTCATCCCCGAGTCCGGCCCCGGCACCGGCAAGGGGAACGTGCTGTGGAAGTCGCTGCACGCGTGCCAGGGCGACGTGATCTGCTGGCTCGACGCCGACCTGCGCAACTTCCGGGCCGAGTACGTCGGCCGCCTCCTCGAACCGCTCCTGTCGAGGCCGGAGGTCGTGCTCGTGAAGGCGTGCTACGAGCGGTCCTTCGAGGGCGCGCCGACCGGGGGCGGCCGGGTCACCGAGCTCGTGGCGCGGCCGCTGATCTCGCTGCTGTTCCCGAAGCTCGCCACGGTCGTCCAGCCCCTCGGCGGCGAGTACGCCGGGCGGCGCGAGGCCCTCGAGGTGCTGCCGTTCGTGCAGGGGTGGGGCGTCGAGCTCGCGCTGCTCGTCGACGTCGTGGAGCGGTTCGGCCACGACGCCGTCGCGCAGGTCGACCTCGGCGTGCGCGAGCACCGGAACCGCCCGCTCGACGAGCTCGCACCGCAGGCGCTCGCGATCATCGTCACCGCGCTGCGCCGCTCGGGGATGCTCGAGTCGCACCACGCGCTCGTCGAGCTGCTGCGGCCGCGCCTCGGGGACACCGACGGGATCGCCGTCGACGCGACCGCCGTCGAGGTGCGGGAGCGGCCGCCGATCGTCACGATCCCGGCGTACCGCGCACGGCGCCGAGCGCCCAGCGCCCAGCCTCCACCGCCGCCTCCTCCAGGATGAGCGCCGCGCGCTCGAAGGCCTCCCGCTCGTCCCACACCCGATCGGTGAGCGCGTCGACCCGCACGTTCGGAGCGGCGACCGCGGCGCGCGCCTCCTCGGTGACCTGACCGGCGATCACCGCCGCCCGCGGCACGCCGAGATCGGCACACCACTCGAGCACGCCGCCCACGACCTTGCCCTCGAGGCTCGACACGTCGAGCCGCCCCTCGCCGGTGACGGCGAGGGCCGCGCCCTCGAGCGCGGCCTCCAGACCCGCCGCCTCCGCGACGACGTCGAACCCGGGCGCGAGCCGCGCGCCGATCGCCGCCAACCCGCCGGCGAGCCCGCCCGCGGCCCCCGCGCCCTCCAGCGCCGTCACGTCGACCCCGGTGCGCGCCCGGTACTCCCCGGCGAGCCGTTCGAGCCGCCGCGTCAGCAGCGCGACCTGGGCCGGGGTCGCACCCTTCTGCGGCCCGTACACGCGCGCGGCGTCGGTGAACGCGGTGGCGACGTCGCAGGCGACCGTGACCTCCAGCCCCGCGAGCGACCACTTGAGCGCCTCCACCGCGGCCAGACCGCCGTCGGTCGTGGCGCTCCCGCCCACGGCGACGAGGATCCTCGTGAACCCCTCCCGCCGGGCGATCGCGATGAGCTCGCCGGTCCCGCGCGTGCTCGCCCGCAACGGATCGTTCTCCCGCACGAGCGCGAGCCCGCTCGCGCGCGCCATCTCGACGACCGCGGTCCCGCCCGGGAGCACCCCCCACTGCGCGTCGACCGGCTCCCCGAGGGGTCCGGTCACCCGCGCGGTGCGGCGCGAGCCGCCGAGCGCGTCGAGCAGGGTGTCGAGCGTCCCCTCCCCGCCGTCCGCGAGCGGGACCGCGAGCACGTCGTCGAACCCCGCACGCCGGAGCCCCGCCGCGAGGGCGTCGGCCGCCTCCTTGGCGCGCAGCGTGCCGCGGAACTTGTCGGGACAGGCAACGGCGCGCGGCACGTCGAATAGATTGGCCCCCCGACACGCGGCCCGTCTCGTCGGGGAGTCTGCTCGTGCTGGAACGTGTCCCCCTCCTGGAGAAGTCCCTCGACGAGTACGCGACCGTCGTCGAGCCCGGCACGATCGAGCGCATCCGGGAGCTCGCGGCGCCGCTGCGCGGGGCGCGGGTGCTCCACGTGAACGCGACCGCGTACGGCGGGGGCGTCGCCGAGCTCCTCGCCACGCACGTCGCGCTCTCACGCGACATCGGCCTCGAGGCCGACTGGCAGGTCATCCACGGCAGCGACGAGTTCTTCGGCGTCACCAAGAGCGTGCACAACGCCCTCCAGGGGGCCGACGTCGAGTGGACGACGCAGTCCGAGCGCATCTACCTGGAGCGGGTCGTCGAGAACGCCCTGCTGCTCGAGGGGGAGTGGGACTACGTGGTGATCCACGACCCGCAGCCCGCGGCGATCCGGGAGTACGTGCGCGGCCGCGCGGTCGACATGCCCGGGACGAAGTGGATCTGGCGCTGCCACATCGACCTGACCGACGCGAACCCCACCGTGTGGGACTTCTTCCAGCCGTTCGTCGAGCAGTACGACGCGGCGGTGTTCACGATGCCGCAGTTCGTCCCCTCGTCGCTGTCGATGGACTGCATCGAACACCTGCCGCCGTGCATCGACCCGATCTCGCTCAAGAACCTCGAGATGCCCCCGGCGTTCGTGGACGAGATCTGCCGCAGCTACGGCATCCGGCCCAACCGGCCGCTGATCGTCCAGGTCAGCCGCTTCGACCCCTGGAAGGACCCGATCGGCGTCATCGAGGCGTACCGCATCGTGCGCGAGGAGTTCCCCGACGCCGAGCTCGTGCTCGCCGGGTCCATGGCGACCGACGACCCCGAGGGCTTCCACTACTGGGAGCTCACCAACGACGCGCGCGCCGGCGATCCGCAGATCCACCTCCTCTCCAACATCCAGCAGGTCGGTTCGATCCAGATCAACGCCTTCCAGCGCGCGGCCGACGTCGTGCTGCAGAAGTCGCTGCGCGAGGGTTTCGGCCTGACCGTGAGCGAGGCGCTGTGGAAGGGTCGCCCGGTCGTGGGCGGGCGCGCCGGGGGCATCACGCTGCAGATCGAGGACGGGGTCAACGGCTACCTCGTCGACAGCCGCGAGGAGGCGGCGGCCCGCACGATCGAGCTGCTGCGCAACCCCGAGAAGGCCGACGCCATGGGGGCGGCCGGCGCCGAGCACGTCCGCAGGAACTTCCTGTCGACGCGCGAGCTCGAGGACTGGCTGCGACTGTTCCACAGGCTCTCGCACACGTCGTGATCGTCGTCTCGCACCGCGGCCCGTACCGCTTCCGCCGCTCCGAGGACGGGAGCTTCACGGTGCACCGAGGCGCCGGCGGCGTCGTGAGCGCCCTGGGCCCGCTCCTGCTCGAGAGTCGGCACCCGGCGACGTGGATCGCGGCCGCACTGTCCCCCGAGGACGCGGACGGCCTCGACGCCGGCGCGGGCGGCGACCTGGGCGTCGACCTGCGGCTGCTGCGCATCGACCCGGCACTGCACCGCAAGCACTACGACGTCGTGTCGAACGGCGTGCTCTGGTACCTCCATCACGGGATCTTCGACGCGGTGCGGCGGCCGCGCTTCGACATCCGCTTCCGCGAGGCCTGGGACGCGTACGTGACGGTCAACGAGGCGTTCGCCCAGGCGACGGCCGATGTCGCGGCGCCCGCCGAGGTCGTGCTCGTGCAGGACTACCAGCTCGCGCTCGTGCCCGCGCTCCTGCGCGCCCGGCGCCCCGACCTGCGCGTCGTCCACTTCACGCACACGCCGTTCGCGACCCCCGACCAGATCCGCATGCTGCCCGTCGACGTCGCCCGGTCGCTGTGCGCGTCACTGGCCGCCGGGCCGGCCGGGTTCCACACCACGCGCTGGGAGCGGGCGTACCGGGCGTCGGCGCGTGAGGTGCTCGGGGCCGACGCCGCGATCGGCCCCTCGTTCGCCGCGAGCCTCGGCCCCGACGCGGGCGCGCTGCACGAGGTGGCGGCGAGCCCGGAGGCACGCGCCGCGTCGGGCCGGCTCGCCGACCTGGTCGGCGACCGGCTCACGATCCTGCGCATCGACCGGATGGAGCCCGCGAAGAACGTCGTGCGGGGGTTCCTGGCCTTCGACCGCCTGCTGGAGGCCAGGCCGGGGCTGCGCGGGCGGGTCGTGTTCCTCGCCCTGCTGTACCCCTCCCGGCAGGGGTTGCCGGAGTACCTCGCGTACGCCGCCGAGGTCGAGCAGACCGCCGGGCGCGTCAACGAACGGTGGGCGACGCGCGACTGGACCCCGATCCTGATCGACCTCGAGGACGACTACGCGCAGTCGGTCGCGGCGATGGAGCGCTACGACGTCCTGTTCGTGAACCCCGTCAAGGACGGGCTGAACCTCGTCGCCAAGGAGGGACCGCTCGTGAACCGGCGCGACGGGATCCTGTGCCTGTCGCGGGAGGCGGGCGCCTACGACGAGCTCGCCCCCGCGGTGTCGATGCTCCAACCGTTCGACATCGAGCAGATGGCGGTGGCGCTCGACGACGCGTGCTCGACGCCGCTCGACGAGCGCGCCGAACGCGCCGCCCGGCTGCGCGAGCTCGCCGCCGCCCGGACACCGGCCGACTGGCTACGCGATCTCGTCGACCACGCGGGCGAGTAGCGACACGAGCCCGTCGGGCCCGTCGACGACGACGTCGACCGCCTGCCGGAGCTCGTCCGGGGCCTCGGCAGAGAGCACGCCGACGCACACGGCCCGCTCGATCCGCCCCGCCCGCTGTGCACCGGCCAGCGCCGCGAACGCGGGCAGGTCACCGGCGTCGTCGCCCGCGAAGCACCCGACGGCGAAGCCGTCGACGAGCGCCCCGACCGCGGTCCCCTTGTCGACGCCCACCGGCGGCCGCAACTCGACCGCCATGCGGCCGCGCTGCGGCGCGTCGAGCCCGAACCGCGCGGACAGCTCGCCCGCGACCTCGCGGACCTCGGCCTCCCGCTCGGGCGCCGTGCGCCAGTGCAGCGTGACGCTCACACCCGCCTTGCGCTCGACCAGCACGCCCGGGAGCCGCCGCTGCGCCTCCCGGGCCGCCTCCTCGACCACCGGCGCGAAGCCCTCGAGCCGTTCGTCGAGCCGACGCACACCGTCGACGAGCGTCTCCGCGCCGTACAGCCCCGCATAGACGAGCCCGGGGACCGGCAGGTGCCGGGCGAGGAATTCGACACTGCGTCCGCTGACGATCGCGACCCGACCGAGACGCGCGACGAGGCCGGCGAGCACCCGCGGCGCGTCCGGGTGCGGGCGCGCGTCCTGCGGCCGGTCGACGATCGGCGAGAGCGAGCCGTCGAAATCCGTCAGCAGCGCGGTGCGGCCGGGCCGCTCGCTCAGGATCGCGACCGTTGCACCGACGTCGAGCACGGTGAGACGCTAGCCAGGTGGACGCGAAGGAGGCGGCGCGCGAGTCGATCGAGAGCACGGCCGACGCGCTCGTCGCGCTGAGCCACCGCATCCACGCGCACCCCGAGCTGAAGTTCGAGGAGGTGCGGTCGAGCGCGTGGACCGCCGGGGTGCTCGCCGACGCCGGGCTCCCCGTCGAGACGGGCATCTGCGGGCTGCCGACGGCGTTCGCCTGCCGGGTCGGCGACGGGCCGCTGCACCTCGCCCTCTGCGCGGAGTACGACGCGCTGCCCGGGATCGGGCACGCGTGCGGTCACAACGTCATCGCCGCCACGGCGGTCGGCGCCGGGATCGCCCTCGCGCGGCTCGCCGACGACCTCGGGATCACCGTCTCGGTGATCGGCACCCCGGCCGAGGAGGGCGGCGGCGGGAAGGTGCTCCTCCTCGAGCGCGGCGCGTTCGCGGGCGTGCACGCGGCGATGATGGTGCACCCGGCGCCGTTCGACGACCTGCGGCCACGCGTCAGCGCCGTCTCGCACTTCCGGGTCCGCTACACGGGCAGGGAGTCCCACGCGGCGGCGGCCCCGGAGCGCGGCGTCAACGCGGCCGACGCGTTCACGGTCGCGCAGGTCGCGATCGGCCTGCTGCGCCAGCACCTGCGCGCCGGCGACCAGGTGCACGGGGTCGTCACCCACGGGGGCGAGGTCGCGAACGTCGTCCCCGCCCACACGGAGGGCGTGTGGATGGCACGCGCGCCGACGGAGGACCGGCTGCGCGAGCTCCGGCCCCGCGTCGACGACTGCTTCCACGCCGGGGCGATCGCGACGGGCGCGTCCGTCGCGATCGAGGACGTGGCCCCCACCTACGCCCACATGGAACACGACCCCGACCTGGTCGAGGCCTACCGGCGCAACGCGCACGCCGCGGGACGGCCCGAGCCCGGGGACGGCGCGATCACGTTCTCGACGGACATGGGCAACGTCTCGCTCGAGGTGCCCGCGATCCACCCGTGCATCGGGATCGACTCGGGCGGCGCGGTGAACCACCAACCCGAGTTCGCGGCCGCGTGCGTGAACGCATCCGCGGACCGTGCGGTGCTGGAGGGTGCGCTCGCGCTCGCGTGGACCGCGATCGACGCCGCCACCGGCGCCGTGCGCGACCGTCTCGTCGCCGGGCGCCGGTGACCGCCGCCGGCCGCGGGTCAGGATGGCGCGGGGCCGACCACGACGACACAGTCGGCGCCGTCGCTCGACGGCGGGGCCGGTTCGGGGAACGGCTCCACCGCCGTGCCCGGCGCGACCGCGGTCGCGAGCGCGGCCGCCTCCTGGTCGAGGCCCTCGCGGCACAGCACGGCGTTGCCGGGCGTCTCCCGGCCCTCCCAGTCGGACGGGGTGAGCTGGTTCGTGTACCCGGCCTGCTTGAGCGCCTCGGACATGTCGCCCGCGGAACCGGGGGGCGCACCGCCGTTGAGCACGACGACCGTCAGCTCCTGCGGCGCGCGTGCCGGCCCGGCGGCCGTCGTCGTGGTGCTCCCCGTGCCGGATGTCCCGTCCGACGCCTCGGTCGAGGGCGCGGTCGTCTCGGCCGCCGGTTCGGTCGTGCCGCCGTCGTCGTAGACGTTGAGCAACACGATGCCGATGATCACGGCGAGCGCGATGAGCACGAAGCCCTTGGCGGCCGCGAAGCTCGCGCCGCGGGCGACCGCGCCGCCGTTGCTGCCGTGACCGCCCCCCTGTCGACTCATGGGGCCATTCTGTCGCGTCGCGTCGGGACGCGCCGCTACCGGGTGCCCGGGTCGGCCCGGCGGCCCTCGACCCGCTGGCGGCGGCGCTCGTCGCGCTGGCGCCGCAGGCGCTTCACGGTGAGCGGATCGTACGCGAGCGCGGCCTCCCGCTCGATGAGCGCCTGCACGCCGCGGTAGTAGGTGCTCGGTGACATGCGCAGGCGGGATCGGATGAGGTCGTCCTTGCGCCCCCCGAGCATCCACCACTCGCGCTCGAAGTCGAGCATCGTCCGTTCGTGGGGCGTCAAGTCGGCCATCAGCGCACGATGTTGGCGGCCGCGCGCGCGGATTACAAGCATTTCCGTGCGGGCGCGCACGGATGCGATCGCTCCGGCGAGCGGCGCGGAGCCGGGTGTCGGGATCGAACCGACGGCCTGCTGATTACAAGTCAGCCGCTCTGCCTGCTGAGCTAACCCGGCGCGCGGACGATGGTAACCCGGTGTTCGCGTCTCATCGTCCGGCGCGCCGGCGTGCGACCTCGTGGCAGGCCACCGCGGCCGCCGCCGCGACGTTGAGCGACGCGACGTGACCGTGCACCGGGACCCGGGCGAGCACGTCGCACCGGTCACGGGTGAGGCGCGCGAGCCCGCGGCCCTCGGCGCCGAGCACGAGCAGCAGGCGCTGGTCGGCGACCCCGAGCTCGAAGACCGACCGGTCGCCGCGCTCGTCGAGCCCGACGGTCCACACACCGGCGCGCCGGGCGCGCTCGAGCAACGCGGGGATCCCCGGCACGGTCGCGATCGGGAGGTACTCGATCGCGCCCGCGGCCGCCTTCGCGACGACCGGGGTGACGTGCGCGCTGTGGTGTCGTGGCAGGACGAGCCCGGTCGCCCCCGCCGTCTCGGCGGCGCGCGCGACCGCACCGAGGTTGCGCGGGTCGGTGACGCCGTCGAGCGCGACGACGAACGCGCCGGGGGCGGCGAGCAGGTCGCCCACGTCGGCCTCGGGCAGGGGCGCGGCGCGCGCGACGACGCCCTGCGGCGCGTCGGTGCGCGCGAGCTGCTCGAGCCGGGCCGGCGGGACCGGCCGCAGCCTCGGGCCGGCGAGGGCGACGATCTCCTCCACGAGCGCATCGCGCTCGACGTTCGCCGCGACGAACACCTGCCGCACCGGCCGCCGTCCCGCCCGCAGCAGCTCGAGCACCGCCCGGCGCCCCTCCACCTGCTCGCCGCCCGCGCCGGTCGCGCCGCGGTCCGCGCCGGGCCCGCCGCCCCTCGCCCGCCGGGCGGGCGCCCGCGGCCGCCGTCCTGCGCCGGGCCGGGGGCGGCGCCGGGCGGGGGGTGTCACGGCCCGTCGCCGCGGCGCCAGACGGTGCCGTGCGGCGTGTCCTCGAGCACGACGCCGCGGTTGCGCAGCTCGTCGCGGATGCGGTCGGCCTCGGCGAAGTCGCGTCGGGCGCGCGCCTCGTCGCGGCGGGCGACGAGCGCCGCGACCTCGTCGTCGGGGGCCTCCTCGTCGCGCAGTTCGAGACCCAACACGCCGGTGAGCTCGCGCACGGCGGACACGAGCGCGGCCGCGTCGTCGCGCCGGCCCTCGTCCAGCGCGGTGTTCGCGCGCCGGACGAGGTCGAAGACGTACGCGAGGGCCGCGGGCGTGTCGAAGTCGTCGTCCATCGCGTCGCGGAACGGGGCCGGGTCCGCCGCCGGGCGCCCGGGCAGCCGCTCGACCCGCGCGCGACGGGCGAGGGCGTCGAGACGCTCGACCGCCTTCTGCGCGTCGGTCAGCTCCTTCTCCCCGACCTCCATCTGGCGGCGGTAGTGCGTCTGGAGCACCAGCAACCGGAACGCGCGCGGGTCGATCCGGTCGAGCAGCTCGGTGAGCACGGTGAAGTTGCCGAGCGACTTCGACATCTTCTCGCCGCCGACGTTGACCATCCCGTTGTGCAACCAGTAGCGCGCGAACCGGTGGCCCGCGCCGACCGCCTGCGCGATCTCGTTCTCGTGGTGCGGGAACACGAGGTCGTCACCGCCACCGTGGATGTCGAAGCCGTCGCCGAGGATCCCGAGCGACATCGCCGAGCACTCGATGTGCCAGCCGGGCCGGCCCGGTCCCCACGGGGAGTCCCACACCGGCTCCCCCGGCTTGGCGGCCTTCCAGAGCGCGAAGTCGACCGGGCTGCGCTTGCGCTCGTCCACGTCGACGCGCGCGCCCGCGCTCCCGACCAGCTCGTCGACGCTGCGGTGCGAGAGCGCTCCGTAGCCGGGGAGCGACAGCACGTCGAAGTAGACGCCGTGGCCCTCGACGACGTACGCGTGCTTGCGGGCGACGAGCTCCTCGATCAGTGTGATCATCGGACCGATCCACTCGGTCGCGTGCGGTTCCTCGTCGGGCCGCAGCACGTTGAGCCGGTCGAACGCGTCGTGGAAGCGCGCCTCGTAACGGCGCACGATCTCCGCCTCCGTCGTGCCCTCCTCCCGGGCCCGGGCGATGATGCGGTCCTCGACGTCGGTGACGTTGCTGACGTAGGTGACCCGGTAGCCGCACCACAGGAGGTAGCGCCGGACGGTGTCGAACACGACCTCCTTGCGCCCGTGCCCGAGGTGCGGCTCGCTGTAGGGGGTCGGCCCGCAGACGTACATCGACACCGCGCCCTCGACGCGCGGCACGAACTCCACCTTGGCGCGCGCGGCGGTGTCGTAGAAGCGGAGCACGGGCCGCGAGGCTACCGGCGGCCCGGCGCGGCGCGATCCGTCCCCGTGCGCCCGCCCGCGTGGGGCGGCCCGGACGTCAGCCCCGGGCGAGCAGCGCGACCGCCCACACCGCGATCCCCTCGGCGCGGCCGATGGCACCGAGCCCCTCGCCGCGCTTGGGCTTCACCCGCACACCGACCCCGTGGCCCATGGGTTCGCGCAGCGGCGCGAGCGCGGCGGTGAGGTTCGCGCCCATCGCGTCGACGTGCGGACCGAGCCGCGGCGTCTCGGCGACGACGACGACGTCGACGTTGTCGCACCACCAGCCGTCGCGCGCGACCCGCTGCGCGACCGTCCGCAGCAACCCGATCGAGTCGGCGTCCCGGTAGCGGTCGTCGCCGGCGGGGAACAGCGTCCCCAGATCGGGGAGACCGGCGGCGCCGAGGAGCGCGTCCGCGACCGCGTGGGCGACGGCGTCGCCGTCGGAGTGGCCGGCCAGGCGCGCAGCACCGTCGACGCGGACGCCGCCGAGCACCAGGCCGGGCGTGTCGCCGAAGGGGTGGACGTCGAACCCCAGGCCGACGCGGTACCTCACGCCGGCCCGCCCGCCCCCGCCAGCGCCCGCACGACGTCGAGGTCGGCGGCGACCGTCACCTTCAGGTTCCGCGGGTCGCCGGGCACGCACACGACGGTACCGCCGCGCGCCTCGACGAGCGCGGCGTCGTCGGTTTCCGACCCGCCGGCGGCGTGCGCGGCCCGCAGCACCGGCGCGCGGAACGCCTGGGGCGTCTGGACGGCGACGAGGTCGTCACGCGGGACCGTCTCGACCACCCGG
The DNA here is from genome assembly GCA_026002935.1 of Acidimicrobiia bacterium. Taxonomy (GTDB): domain Bacteria; phylum Actinomycetota; class Acidimicrobiia; order IMCC26256; family PALSA-610; genus BPGH01. The sequence continues at coordinate 759,248 of BPGH01000001.1, read as the reverse complement.
CCGTCCGCGACCCGCTTGATCGTGTCGGCCACGGGCACGACCGGCACGGCCGCGTCCGCGCCCTCCCGGACCGCGCGGACCACGGCCTCGAACAGGGCGCCCGGCGCGAGCGGGCGGGCGGCGTCGTGGACGACCACGACGGCCGCGTCCTCCGGCACGTGCGCCAGGCCCGCCCGCACCGAGTCGGAGCGCGTCGCGCCGCCGGTCGCGACCGTGACGCCCGACGGCGGCTCCCAGCGCGCGCCGGGGGCCAGCACGACGACGACGCCGTCGGCATGGGCGAGCGCGGTGGCGACGGACCGGTCGAGCACGGTCGTGCCGCCCAGGGGCGCGAACTGCTTCGCGCCGCCGAAGCGGGTCCCGCTGCCCGCGGCGACGACGATCGCCCACACCGGCACCCCCGCAGTCTGCCAAGCGGGCGCCGCGGGCCGGCGACCGGCGTCGGGGCGGGCGGAGCGGGGAGGGCCGCCCGGTTACGACTCGTCGAGGGCGGCGAACACCAGGCGCCCGCCCGCGGTCGGCACCACCGACGTCACCTGCAGCATGACCTCGGGACCGCCGACGAGGGTCTCGCCGCCGTTCACCACCACCATCGAGCCGTCGTCGAGGTAGCCCACACCCTGGCCCTGCTCCCGGCCCCGGCGGGTGAGGGCGACGCGCACGAAGTCCCCGGGCATCACGGCGGGCGACAGCTCCTGCGCGAGCCGGCGCAGGTTGCACGTCGGCACGCCCTGGAGTTCGGCGGCGCGCGCGAGGGGACCGTCGTTGGTGAGGAGGCGCAGCTGCAGCCGGCGGGCGAGCGCGACGAGCTTGGCGTCGACCGCGTCGATCTCGGGGACCTCGTCCTCCAGCACGAACACGCGCACCGGCCCGTCGGTGCGGAGCGTCTCGAGCATCTCGAGGCCGCGGCGGGCCCGGCGACGCCGCTGCCCGTCGGGGGCGTCCGCGAACCCCTGGATCTCGTCGAGCACGAACTGGGGCACGAGCAGGTCGGAGCCCAGGAGGCCGGTGCGCGCCAGCGTCAGGAGCTGCCCGTCCATCACGACCGACGAGTCGACGAGCAGCCCGTCGCGGGAGTCGTACGCGTGGGCGCGCACGAGCGGGCGCGTCGACAGGCCCAGCATCTCGAGGACGGCGACGCTCTTGCGGCCGAGCACCCGGTGGCCGAGCCAGCCCGCGACCCAGGTGACGAGGCCGGCGACCGGGAACGCGATCCGTGGCGGGAACAGCAGCGCGACCGGGAGCACGAACACCACGGCGGCGACGCCGCCCGCGAGCGCCCCGAGGGCCCCGGCGACCACCTGCGCCGGGTTGACGGCCTCGGCGCGCCGCTCGACCGCGCCGACGGCCCGGTCGAGGAGCCGGCCCAGGACGCCCCCGCCGACGTACCCGACGAGGCACCCGAGCATCGCGGCCATGCCCTCGGACTCGACGCCGTGGTCCTGGGCGAGCCAGTACCCGGCGGCGGTGCCGAGCACCACGACGAACAGGCGGACCCCTTCGACGAACATCCCGACTCCCCATCGGCCGGGCGGGAATCGGGTTGAACGGCACGGTTCGCGCTCATGGAAGGGCCGCCGGCCGCCGATGGAACTGCGACGTCCGTCACAGCCCGTGGCGGGCCCGCAGGCGACCCGAGGGATAGCGTCACGGAACCAGGACTGGCGGAGATGGCGGCACGTCAACCGGTGCTCGACAAGACCGACCTCTTCGGGACCCTTCCGCCCGAGCTGCTGGAGCAGCTCCGGGGCCGCACCGCGCTCGCGAAGTTCCGGCGGGGTGAGCTGATCTTCCGCAAGGGCGAACTGGCCACGCAGCTCTTCGTCGTGTTCTCGGGCCGCGTCGCGATCGTCGCGACGGCGAACGACGGTCGGGAGTCGGTGATCTCGGTGCTCGGACCGGGCGCCCTGTTCGGCGAGATGTCGATGTTCGACGGCGGGCACCGCTCGGCCGACGCCCGGGCCCTCACGACCGTGCACGTCATCGCGATCGACTTCGACGACGTGCGCGAGGTGCTCGCCCACCGGCCCGAGGTGCTCTGGGCGGTCGTGCGCATCCTCGCCCGGCGGCTGCGCGCGACCGACGAGGCGCTCGCCGACGCGATGTTCCTCGACGTGACCGGGCGGACGGCGAAGCGGCTGCTCGAGCTCGCCGACGGCGAGGACGAGTTCCGCATGCCCCTCACGCAGGAGGAGCTCGCCGGGATGGTGGGGGCGTCACGCGAGCGCGTGAACAAGGCGATCGCGACGTTCATCAAGCTCGGCTGGCTCGAGGTGTCGGGCCGCTACCGCTACCGGATCCTCGACCGCGACGAGCTCGCGGCCCGCGCGACGGTCTGAGGCGGCGGTCGCCGCGACGGCCGAGGCGGCCCCGCCGTCGCGGCCCGGCGGGTCAGCGGCGCGGCGGTCCGGCGGGTCAGCGGCGCGGCGGGTCAGCGGCCCGGCGGGTCAGCGGCCCGGCGGGTCAGCGGCGCGGCGGGTCAGCGGCGCGGCGGTCCGGCCGTCACCCAGGCCAGCGCCCGCTCCCAGCAGCGTGCCGCGTCGTCGGGGCGGTGCGCGGGGCGTTCGGGGTCGTGCACGAAGCCGTGGTCGGCGCCCTCGACGACCACGATCTCGCAGTCGTCGCGGTCGCGCCACGCGGCCCGCAACGCGTCGATGTCGACCGCGGGCGTCCACGGGTCCGCGCCGCCGAACACCGCGAGCGTCGGGACGACGCCGGCGGCCACCTCGAGCGGCTCGCGCTCGTGGCCCGGACCCTTCCACTGCTGCGGCGTGCGCAGCATCCCGTAGAACGCGACCGCGGCGTCGAAGCGGTCGGTGGCGGCCGCCTTGAACGTGTAGTAGCCGCCGATGCAGAAGCCGAGCACCGACACGCGGCGCACGTCGTCCTCGACCACGAGCAGGTTGGCCGCGGCGTCGAGGTCGGCGAGCTGGACCGCGTCGACGAGGTCCTTCGCGTGCGCGAGCCGGTCCTCGACGGTCGCGCGCGCCTCGGGGGGCTGGTGGGCGTACGGCTCGGGCGCGCAGACGGCCAGCCCGTGGGTCGCGAGCCGCCGGGCCAGGTCCTCGAACAGCGGGCGGATGCCGCCGATGTCGGGGTGCAGCACGAGCCCGGCCACCGGCATGCCGTCGGGCCGGGCGTGGATCGCGGGGACCTCCGCACCGTCGACGACGAGCGTGCGCGCCTCGACGGTGACGTCGTGCACCGGGCCTTCCCTCAGCGCCGCCATGACCGCGGAAGATAGCGAGCGCGTCCACGGCGCGGGCGCGGCGCGCCCGCGCCCGCGCCGCTCACGCGTAGCGGTCGAGGATGCTGGTCTCGGCGACGCGGGCGAGGCCGTCCTTGATCGCCCGGGCCCGTGCCTCGCCGACGCCCTCGACCTCGACCAGGTCCGAGATCGACGCCCGCATGATCTTCGGGAGCTGCCCGAAGCGCTCGACGACCTTCTCGGCGATGGCCTCGGGCAGCCGCGGGATCTTGCTGAGCAGCCGGTAGCCGCGCGGCTGCAACGGCGAGTCGAGGTCCATCTCGGCGGGCAGGTGGAGCAACCCCGCGACCTGCCGCAGGTCGAGCAACTCGTCGTCGTCGAGCTCGGCGAGCCGGTTGGTGACCTGCTCGAGCACCCAGTCGGACGACTCGACGAAGTAGTCCTTGCACACGAGTCGGCGGTCCTCCTCGACCCCGCCGGTGAGCTCCTCGAGCTGGAGCTCGACGAGCCGGCCGTCGGTGCCGAGCTCGACCACGTACCCCTCGATCTCGTGGGCGATGCGCCGCACCATCTCGGCGCGTTGCAGCACCGTGGCGACGTCGCGGACCGTCACGAGGTCCTCGACCTCGAGCGCCGACAGCGCGCCGCTCACGCCGTCGAGGCGCGCCTTGTACCGCCCGAGGATCTGGAGCGCCTGGTCGGCCCGGTCCAGCACGCGCGGGATCGGCTCGAGGGTCTTCTTGAAGCCCCGGTAGTGGATCGACACGACGCCCATCTCCTCCGACACCGTGATCACGGGGACGGCGATCTGGCGGGCCACCCGCTCGGCGGTGCGGTGGCGCGTCCCGGTCTCGGTGGTCGGGATGTCGGGGTCGGGGACGAGGTGGACGTTGGCCCGGGCGACCCGTGACCCGTCGGAGGCGAGGATGATCGCCCCGTCCATCTTCGCCAGCTCCGACAGCCGCTGCGGCGTGAACTCGGCGTCGAACAGGAAGCCGCCGGAGCAGATGTTGAGGACCTCGGGGCCGTCGCCGACGACGATCAGGGCGCCCATCTTCGCCTGGAGGATCCGGTCGATCCCCTCGCGAAGGGGCGTGCCGGGCGCGACCAGCCGGAGCGCGGCATACAGGGCTTCCGAACGGGCCGTCGGGGCCAGCACTGGGTCCTCCACTGGCGACTCGAACGGCGGACCGCCATTCGTGCGAGCGCGCCCGTCGAGGGTACCAAGCAGCACCGGGGTTGTCGTCCGGCCCCCCGGGGCCGACGGGGCCGGCACGGCCCGCTCAGGCGGCAGCCCCGAGGCCCGCGGCGGCGCAGGCGTCCGACACGTCGGCGACCCGCACGACCTCGAGGCCGCGCACGTCGGGAGTGGAGGGAGGGACGATCGCGCGGCGCATCCCGAGCCGCACCGCCTCGGCGAGCCGCCGGGGCGTCTGCGCCACCTGCCGCACCTCGCCGCCGAGGCCGATCTCCCCGAGCGCCACGGTGTCGGGCGGCACCGGGCGGTCGAGCCGCGCGCTCGCGACCGCGAGCGCGATCGCGAGGTCGCCACCGGGCTCGGCGACGCGCACGCCACCGGCCACGCTCGCGTAGACGTCCGCGCCCGCCACCGGGATCCCGGCCCGGCGCTGGAGCACGGCGAGGAGCATCGCGAGGCGGTTGCCGTCGACCGACTGCGCCACCCGCCGCGGCAGGGGCGCGGGCGTGTCGTGCACGAGCGCCTGCACCTCGACGCACAGGGGGCGGGCGCCTTCGAGCACGGGCAGCGACGACCGACCCCGGCAGGCCGGGACGCCGGTCCGCGAGGAACAGGGCGCTCGGGTCGGCGAGCGGGAGCAGCCCCTCGCCGGTCATCTCCATGAGCCCGAGCTCGTCGGTCGGGCCGAACCGGTGCTTCAGCGCGCGCAGCAGGCGCAGCGCGTGGTGCCGGTCGCCCTCGAACGCGAGCACCGTGTCGACGACGTGCTCGAGCGCCCGCGGGCCCGCGAGCGCGCCGTCCTTGGTGACGTGCCCGACGAGCAGGGTCGCGACGCCGAGCTCCTTCGCGAGGCGCACGAGCCGCTGCGCGCAGTCGCGCACCTGGCCCACCGATCCGGCGGCACCCGGCCCGTCGGGGTCGTGCACGGTCTGGATCGAGTCGACCGCCAGCACGTCGGGGCGCAGCGCCTCCACGTGCGCGCACACGGCCGGCAGCGAGGTCTCGCCGACGACGAGCACGTCCGCCGCGACCGGCCCGAGCCGCGCGGCCCGCAGCCGCACCTGCGCGGGCGACTCCTCGGCGCACACGAGCAGGCAGCGGGCACCGTGGCCGGCCATCGCGGCGAGCGCCTGGAGCAGGAGCGTGCTCTTGCCCATGCCGGGCTCGCCGCCCAGGAGCGTGACCGAGCCCGCCACCAGCGCCGCCGCCGAGCACCCGGTCGAGCTCGGCCAGCGCGGTCGGCCGCCGGGGCGCACCGAGCGGGTCGACCGCCCCGAGGGGCACGGGACTGCTCCCGGGTGCGGCGGGTGCGCCGCCGGCGGCGGGCAGCGGCTCCTCCCCGAGGCTCCCCCACTCGCCGCACTCGCCGCAGCGGCCGAGCCACTTGGGCGACTCGTACCCGCACCTCGCGCACCGGTAGCGAACATGTGTTCGGCTCACGGGGGTCAGCGTAGCGGCCCGGTGCGACACCGCCGGCGACGGGCGGCGGGAGCCCGGCGGGAGGCGACGGCCGGCCGCCGGCGCGACCAGGCGTCACATCAGGGGGACGTCCCCGTGGTCCGCACGGCGCCGGCCCGTGCATCACATGAGCGGGTGACGTTCCGGTTCGGGCCCGCGGCGCGCCCGATCGCGGCGCGCACTCATGGCGGCCGCGAGGTACAGGAGCCCGCCGAGGAAGGCGAGGATCGCGGCGATCCCGACGGTGACGAGCCGGCCGGCCGCGATCGTGGAACGGGCGGCCGACACCCGGCGCTCGTCGCCCGCGTCGACGGTGACGGTCTCGAGCCGGCCGCCGGGCGCCTGCGCGGTGATCCGCAGCACGAGTGCGTCGCCCAGTTGCGCCCCGAGCTCCTCGTCGAGTGCGGCGACGTCGAGGCCCGCGGCCTCGAGCGCGTCGGCGAGCGCCGCGTCGTCCCCGATGCCGACCTCCAGTGCCCGCCGGTCGCCCGTGAACGAGATCGCCTCGCGCGACCGCACGAACCCGTCCTCGTCGACGACGTGCCCGTCGCGCACCGCGCCCGTGTCCCCGGCCAGCTCGCGCAGCCGCGCGTTCAGCTCGTCCTCGCCCGAGAAGCCGTGGGCCAGCACCAGGCGCGCCCCGGAGCCGTCGCGCTCCCATGCGGCCTCCCAGCCGGCGGCCCGCAGGTCGTCGAGCAGCACCGCCGACTCGAGGGTGCGGCCGTTGCGCTCGAGGCGGCCGACCGCCTCCTCGTCGAGCGACACCGTCGCGGTCAGGGTCCCGGCACCGCCCTCGTGCAGCGCGGCGCGGACGTGCACGTCGACCCGGCACCCGGCCGCGGCGAACCCGAGCACGACAGTGAGCGCCAGGAGGGCGCCCCGGTGGCGGCGGTTCGGCACCAACCCATTATCGGCAGCCGCGCCCGGCGACCGAGCCCGCGCCGCTCCCCGTGGTCACCGCGGCGCCAACCGGCCGCGCCGGGCGTGACCACGGGCGGCAACGACCCTCGCGGCGACGCCCGAGGCACCCGCTCGTGGTCACCGCGGTGCCAACCGGCCGTGCCGGGCGTGACCACGGGCGGGGACGACCACGAGGCACCGGCACACGGGGCACCGCCCTGCGCGACGCCGGCCGTACCCGGCACCGACCCCACGCGGCGCCGGACGGCCGGGCGGGTCACTCCGGCGTGCCGCTCCCCGCGAGCTCGACCGGCGGCGGCTCGATCCCCTCGACCGTGCGGAACACGATCTCGTCGCCCTCGGCGTCGACGACCACCGTGTCGCCGGCGCGGAACTCCTTCCAGAGGATCTTCTCCGACAGCGGGTCCTCCACCATGCGCTGGATCGCACGCCGCAGCGGGCGCGCGCCGAGCGCCGGGTCGTAGCCCTTCTTCGCGAGCAGCAGCTTCGCCTCGTGCGTCAGCTCGAAGCCCAGCCCCTGCCCCTGCAGCTGCTCGACCACCCGCTTCACGAGCAGGTCGACGATCTGGGTGATCTCCTCGGTCGACAGCTCGTGGAACACGATGATGTCGTCGATGCGGTTGAGGAACTCCGGCCGGAAGTGGCGCTTGAGCTCCTCGTGCACCTTCTCCTTCATCTTCTCGTACGTGACCGCCTCGTCCGCCTTGACGAAGCCGACGCTCGCCTTGCGCAGGTCGGCCGTGCCGAGGTTGGACGTCATGATGATCACGGTGTTCTTGAAGTCGACCGTGCGACCCTGCGCGTCGGTGAGCCGCCCGTCCTCGAGGATCTGGAGCAGCGTGTTGAACACGTCGGGGTGCGCCTTCTCGATCTCGTCGAACAGCACGACGGAGAACGGCTTGCGGCGCACGGCCTCGGTGAGCTGGCCACCCTCGTCGTAGCCGACGTAGCCGGGCGGCGAGCCGACGAGCCGCGACACCGTGTGCTTCTCCATGTACTCCGACATGTCGAGCTGGATCATCGCCGACTCGTCACCGAACAGGAACTCGGCGAGCGTCTTCGCGGTCTCGGTCTTGCCGACACCCGACGGGCCGAGGAAGATGAACGAGCCGCTCGGCCGCTTCGGGTCCTTGAGCCCCGCGCGCGTGCGGCGGATCGCCTGCGACACGGCCTTGATGGCGTCGTGCTGGCCGATGATCCGCTTGTGCAGCTCCTCCTCCATGCGCAGGAGCTTCGCGGTCTCCTCCTCGGTGAGCTTGTAGACCGGGATGCCGGTCCACAGGGCGAGCACCTCGGCGATCGACTCCTCGTTCACCTCGTTGAACAGGTCGACGCCCTCGGCGCGCCACTGCTGTTCCTTCGCGGTGCGCTGCTCCAGCAGCTCCTTCTCGCGGTCGCGCAGCTTCGCGGCCCGCTCGAACTGCTGGGCCTCGATCGCCGCCTCCTTCTCCTTGCGGACCTTCGCGATCTCGTCCTCGAGCTCGCGGTAGTCGGGCGGCGCCTGCATCCGGCGGATCCGCAGGCGCGAGCCCGCCTCGTCGATGAGGTCGATCGCCTTGTCGGGGAGGTGACGGTCGGAGATGTAGCGGTCGGCGAGGTTGGCCGCGGCGACGATCGCCTGGTCGGTGATCGACACGCGGTGGTGCGCCTCGTACCGGTCGCGCAGCCCCTTCAGGATCTCGATCGTGTGCGCGACCGACGGCTCCTCCACCTTGATCGGCTGGAACCGTCGCTCGAGCGCGGCGTCCTTCTCGAGGTGCTTGCGGTACTCGTCGAGCGTCGTCGCGCCGATCGTCTGGAGCTCGCCGCGGGCGAGCATCGGCTTCAGGATCGACGCCGCGTCGATGGCGCCCTCGGCGGCCCCGGCGCCGACGAGCGTGTGCAGCTCGTCGATGAACAGGATGATGTCGCCGCGGGTGCGGATCTCCTTCAGGACCTTCTTCAGGCGCTCCTCGAAGTCACCCCGGTAGCGGGAGCCGGCGACGAGCGCGCCGAGGTCGAGCGTGTAGAGCTGCTTCGCGTGCAGCGTCTCGGGGACGTTGCCCTCGACGATGTTCTGCGCGAGGCCCTCGACGATGGCCGTCTTGCCCACACCGGGCTCGCCGATGAGGACCGGGTTGTTCTTCGTGCGGCGCGACAGCACCTGCATGACGCGCTCGATCTCGCGCTCGCGCCCGATCACCGGGTCGAGCTTCTTCTCGCGTGCGAGCTGCGTCAGGTTGCGGCCGAACTGGTCGAGCACGAGCGAGCCCGACGGCTGCGCCTCCGACGAACCGCCGGTGGCCGCACCCTGCCCGGCGGTCTCCTTGCCGCCCGCGTACCCCGACAGGAGCTGGATGACCTGCTGGCGGACGCGCGACAGGTCGGCGCCGAGCTTGACGAGCACCTGCGCGGCGACGCCCTCGCCCTCGCGGATCAGGCCGAGGAGGATGTGCTCGGTCCCGATGTAGTTGTGGCCGAGCTGGAGCGCCTCACGGAGCGAGAGCTCGAGCACCTTCTTCGCGCGCGGCGTGAACGGGATGTGGCCCGACGGCGCCTGGCCGCCGTGACCGATGATCTCCTCGACCTGCGCGCGCACGGCCTCGAGCGAGATGCCGAGCGACTCGAGGGCCTTGGCCGCGACGCCCTCGCCCTCGTGGATGAGCCCGAGCAGGATGTGCTCGGTCCCGATGTAGTTGTGGTTGAGCAGCCGCGCCTCTTCCTGGGCGAGGACCACCACCCGACGGGCTCGGTCCGTGAAGCGCTCGAACACTGGTTACCGCCTCTCGTGAGCGTTCCGGCTCGCCCGCCCGGCCCCGCCCCGGAGCGTGCCCCGGTACCCGCCTCGACGTGCAGCCGACCTGCATCCGAGGCCCGGGACCCGCTCAGATGGCGAAGCCGGCGACTCGCCGGCTGTGCCCATTCTATCGGCCGGTCGGCCGGCTTCTTTGGCGCCGACCGATCGGAAGGATCGGTGAAATCGGTCGCCCGGGACGTCCGGGCACCCGAGCCTCGTAACGACGCTCGCGGGCCCCCGGATGTTCCCGGCCGGTCACCGGCGCGCACGCGCGGACACGGGCGGCGCGCGCCGAGCGCCCGCTTCGGCCCGCCTGGAGGTCACACGGGTAGCTTCTGCCCATGGCGCTGATCGAGGACATCGGGCTCGCCCCGCTCGCGGGCGACCTCGCCCGGGTCGAGCGCCGGCTCGATGCCGCCGTCGCCGCCGACGACCGCTTCCTCGGCGACGTGGCCGGCCACCTCCTCGGCGCGGGCGGCAAGCGCCTCCGCCCCGCGCTCGCGCTGTGCGCCGCCTACGCGTGCCGCGGCGCCGGGCCCGGCGCGCCCGACGAGGCGGTCACCGGTGCCGCGGCCGTCGAGCTCGTCCACCTCGGGTCGCTCTACCACGACGACGTCATCGACGAGGCCGACACCCGCCGGGGGGTGCCGAGCGTCAACGCGCGCTGGTCCAACATCGTCGCGATCCTCGCGGGCGACTACCTCCTCGCGCAGGCGTCCGCGCTCGCCGCGTCGCTGGGGGCCGACGTCGCGGGCCTGCTCGCGACCACGATCGGCGAGCTGTGCCGCGGCCAGGTGCTCGAGCTCCAGTACCTGTTCGACGTCGACCGCGACGAGGAGACGTACCTCTCGGCGATCGAGGGCAAGACCGCGTCACTGATGGCGACGTCGTGCCGCATCGGCGGGATGGTCTGCGGCGTCCCGGACGACACCCTCGACGCGCTCACCCGCTTCGGCCTGCACCTCGGGATGTGCTTCCAGATCGTCGACGACGTGCTCGACGTCACCGGCACGGAGGCCGAGCTCGGCAAGCCGGCCGGCAACGACGTCCACGAGGGCGTCTACACGCTCCCGGTGATCTACGCGCTGAAGGAGTCGCCGGAGCTGCGCGCCCGCCTCGGGCGGAAGCTCGACTGGCCCGAGGTCGCCGACGCGGTCGCGCTCGTCGGCAGGACCGACGGCGTCGAGGCCGCCGTCGCGGTCGCGCGCACCCACGCGACGAAGGCGAGCGAGGCGCTCTCGGGCGCCACGGGCCTCGACGACGAGGTCTGCGCCCGCCTGCGGACCCTCGTCGACGGCCTCGTCTCGCGCACGTCGTGACCGGCCACGACGCGGACGTGCGGGCGGTCTTCGCCCGGCGGGTCGCGGCCTGGCTCGCCGAGGACGTCGACGCGTACCTCGCCTGCTGGCACGACGACCTGGAGCTGACGCTGCCCGGGGGCGCGGTGGTGCGCGGGGCCGCCGAGTACCGGGACCTGGTCGAGCGGTCGTTCGCCTGGGCCGCGCCCGTCTCGTTCGACGTGCACGCGATCGCGGCCGACGGCGACACCGTGCTCGCCGACTGGACCATCCGCGCCCGCCGGCGCGCCGACGGCGTGGTCGTCGAGTGGCACGGCCTGTCGGTGTGCGAGCTGCGCGACGGCCGGATCACCCGCTGGCGGGAGCACCACCTCGCACCCCCGGCCCCGGTGGGCCGGGGTCCGGGCTGACGCTCAGGCCGGCCGGTGGGCCGGGGTCCGGGCTGACGCTCAGGCCGGCTCCGGGGCGGTCCCGGAGGCCGGCTCGCCCGCGGCCGGCGCGCCGGCCGCGTCGGCGGCGTCGACCTCGTCGATGAAGCCCAACACGGCCTCGTTGAAGGCCATCGGCGCCTCCGCCATGAGGCCGTGGGCCGCGCGGCTCAGCACGTAGAGCCGCGCGGTCGGGATCATCTCGGCGAGCTCCTCGGCGTCGCCGACGGGCGTCAGCGTGTCCTGCGAACCCGTGATGACCAGCGTCGGCACGCGGATCGTGTGCAGTTCGTCGCGCAGCTCGTCGGGCGCGTCGAGGATCGCCTGCACCTGCGCCACGAACGGCTCGGGCCGCGTCTGCATCAGCACCCGGGCGAGGACGTTGATCCACACCCCGAACCGACGGTGCAGGCGCGGGCCGATCAGCCAGCGCAGCCCGTCCTCCTCCGCCATCGCGCGCATGCCGCGCTGCGACACCATGTCGGCCCACTCCTGCAGCAGCTCGCGGCGCCACGCGTGGTGCCGGCAGGCGGTGCAGGCGAGGGTGAGCGAGCGCGTCCGCTCCGGGTGCAGCACCCCGATGATCTGGGCGATCACCCCGCCCATCGACGCGCCGACGACGTGCGCGCGCTCGATGCCCTCCGCGTCGAGGACCTCGAGGGCGTCGAGCGCCATCCGGGAGAGGTCGTACGGCCCGGGCGGCGCGTCCGAGAAGCCGGTGCCGCGGTTGTCGGGGGCGACGCAGCGGTGGCGGCGCCCGAACGCCCCCCGCTGGAGGGCCCAGCCCCGGCTGTCCATCCCGAGGCCCTGGATCATCAGCACCGGCGAGCGGTCGCGTCGCCCCCAGGTGTGGTAGGCGATCCCGACCCCGTCACTCGCGACGATCCGGCCCACGGCCGCTCCTTGCCTCGCCGGCGATGGTACCGGCGGACGGCCGCCGATCCCGCCCCAGGAGGTCGGCGACGGCGTCGCGCACCGCCTCGGCGAGGCGCGCGGCGGCGAGCGGGTCACCCGGCTCGTCACCGGGGTCCGGCACGACCGGCTCCCCGAAGCGGACGCGCCACGGCCGGATCGCGGTGCCGAGCGGGCCCCCCGGCGTCACCGCCACCGGGACGACCGGCGCGCGCGTCATCGCCTGCATCAGCGGCAGCGGCGGCGTGCCCGCGCCGGTGCGCAGCCACGTCGGCGCGAGCGGGACCGCGACGAGGTGCCCGGCCCGCAGGACGCCCGCGAGGTCGCGCGGGCTCGTGCTGACCGCGCCGAGCCGGCGGGTGAGCCCCGACAGGAACGGCAGCGGGGAGGCGCCGACGACCCGGAGCCGCCGCCCCGTCGCGCGCCGCACCGCGACCGTGACCGCCGCCGGCTCGGCGACGCCGAAGCCGCGGTTCGACACGAGGGTCGCGGGACCGTGCGCCGGTACGTGCTCGCCGCCGCCGACGTCGACGCGCACGACGGCGGTGACCACCGGCACGAGCAGGTCCGAGAGGTGGGGATCGAACCCGAACGGGTCGATCGGATAGCGCCCGCCGAGCCGCCGGCGGGCCGCCGCGAGCGGCGAGTCCGTGTGTGTGACGCGGTCGGGGTCGAGGCCGTAGTCGAGGGCCTGCAGCGGACTCACGCGACCGCCTCGCGTGCGGGGACGATCGGCACGACGTCCGCCCACTCGAAGAGCTCGCGCAGCACCTGCTGCGTCGAGCGCAGCCCGTCGAGCCCCAGGATCTCGACCGCGCGGGCACCGGCACCGACCCGGCCGTGGCGCAGCAGCTCCACGACGTGCGGCGCGACGGCTGCGCCGAGCACCTCGACGCCGCGCGTCGCGGCACCCCACAGCGGCGGGGCGACGGGCAGCGGGACGCGCCCGCCGAGGCGGACCGCCTGCCACGGCGTCGCCGCACCCGGCCCGACGACGTTGAGCGGCCCGTCGTGGCGGCGCTCGATCGCACGCACCATCGCGAGCGCCGCGTCGTCGGGGTGCAGCAGCGCGAACGGCGGGTCCGCGCACGCGGGCACCGGGACGACCGGGAGGCGCAGCAGGCGGCCCAGCGGGCTCGGCACGTGCGAACCGACGACGGGCGCGTAGCGCAGCGCGGCGACCGGGATGCCGTGCCGGCGCCGGAGCCGCGCCGCCGCGACCTCGACCTCGAGCAGCGACGCGCCGTAGGGCGACGCGGGCGCCGGCATCACGTACTCGTCGGGGACGGTCGCGTGGTACGAGCGCGGCCCGTACACCTCCAGGCCGCTGCGGACGACGACGTACTCGAGCCGCCCACCCCGCACCGCCGCGCTGAGCGCGGCAACCGTGCACAGCTCCGTCCGCTCGGCCGCCGAGGCGGGCGACATCCGCGAGGCGGGCTCGTAGACGCCGAAGTGCGCGACGACCTGCGGCGCGTAGTCCTCGACGAACCCGACCAGCCGGTCGCGGTCGCGCGGGTCGATCCGCCGGAACTCGGCGCGGCGCAGCCGCCGGCGGGGCGGGACGAAGTCGACGCCGACGATCTCGTCGGCCCACGCGCGCTCCTCGAGGTACTGCGCGACGCGGGTGCCGATCTCGCCCCCCATCCCGGTCACGAGGATCCTCATCGCGGCCCGCTCCCGTCCGGTTCCGGCCGCGGGTGCTGGTGTTCCGGCCGCAGGTGCGGGAACAGGATCACCTCGCGGATCGATCCCACCCCCGCGAGCAGCATCACCACCCGGTCGACACCGATCCCCAGGCCTCCCGTCGGCGGCAGGCCGTACTCGAGGGCGCGGACGTAGTCGGTGTCGACCCCGTGCGCCTCGACGTCGCCGAGCTCCTTCATGCGGGCCTGCGCCTCGAACCGGGCGAGCTGCTCGATCGGGTCGTTCAGCTCGGTGAACGCGTTCGCGAGCTCGCGCCCGCCCACGATCAACTCGAAGCGTTCGGTCAGGGTGGGGTCGTCGCGGTGCGCGCGCGCCAGCGGCGACACCTCACGCGGGTAGTCGAGCACGAACGTGGGCCCGGCGATTCGGTGCTCGGTCGTCTTCTCGTAGATCTCGAGCACGAGCTTCCCGGGGCCCCACGGCTCCTCGTAGGGCACGTCGAGGTGGTCGCACACCTTGCGGAGCTCCTCGACCGGCTGCGACGGGTGCACCGCGACCCCCGCGTGCTCCTCGACGAGGTCGAGGAGCGTCCGGCGCGGCCAGGGCGGGGTCAGGTCGACCGTGGCGCCCTCCCACTCGACGACGGTCGTGCCGACCGACGCCTGCGCGGCCGCGACGAGCAGGTCCTCGGTGAGCCGCATCATGTCGGTGTAGTCGGCGAAGGCCTCGTACAGCTCGAGCATCGTGAACTCGGGGTTGTGGCGGGTCGAGATCCCCTCGTTGCGGAACACCCGGGCGATCTCGAAGACGCGCTCGAAGCCGGCGACGACGAGGCGCTTCAGGTACAGCTCCGGCGCGATGCGCAGGGAGAGGTCCATGTCGAGGGCGTTGTGGTGGGTCTGGAACGGGCGCGCGGTCGCGCCGCCGGGAACGGGCTGGAGCACCGGCGTCTCGACCTCCACGTAGCCGCGCCGCGCCAGGAGGTCGCGCATCGCCGCGATCGCGGCGAAGCGGATCCCGAAGACGCGCCGCGCGTCCGCGTTCACGATCAGGTCGACGTAGCGCTGCCGGTAGCGCGTGTCGACGTCCTGCAACCCGTGCCACTTCTCGGGCAGCGGCCGCAACGACTTCGCGAGCACCGTGTACGAGCGGACGCGCACCGACAGCTCGCCGCGCTTCGTCTTCATGACGGTGCCCTCGACGCCGACCCAGTCGCCGCGGTCGACGTCGTGCTCGAAACGGGCGAACGCCTCCGGCCCCAGGTCGGCCCGGCTCACGAAGTACTGGATGTCCCCGGTGCCGTCCCGCGCCGTCGCGAACACGAGGCGGCCCTGCGTGCGCAGCAGCATCACCCGGCCCGCGACCCGGACCTCGTCGTCGGTCGTCGCGCCGGCCTCGAGCCGGCCGTCCCACTCCCGGCGCAGGTCGGCGCAGGTGTGGGTGCGCCGGAACCCGGTCGGGTACGGGTCGTCACCGCGGGCCCGCAGCTCGTCGACCTTCGCGAGGCGCGCCAGCCGCTCCTGCGCGGCGGCCCCCTCGAGGTCGCCCGCGCTCACCGGTTCCTCTCGAAGATCGTTCGCAGCCCGTAGAGCGTGAGCCACGGCTCGTAGTGCTGCACCGTGCGCGTGTGCGGGAGGATCACCGTCGCGAGCCCTCCCGTCGCGATGACGGTGCACTCGCCGAGCTCCGCCATGAAGCGCTCGGCCAGCCCGTCGACCTGGGCGGCGAAGCCGTAGATCGCACCCGACTGGATCGACTCGACCGTCGACTTGCCGATCACGTGCTTCGGCTGCGACAGCTCCACCCGCCGGAGGCCGGCCGCGCGCTCGAAGAGGGCGTCGAGGGAGACCTCGACACCCGGGAAGATCGCGCCCCCGAGGTACTCGCCCTTCGCGCTGATCGCCTCGATCGTGGTCGCGGTGCCGAAGTCGACGACGATCGACGGCCCGCCGTAGAGGTCGTAGGCCCCGACGGCGTTGGCGATCCGGTCGGCCCCGACCTCCTTGGGGTTGTCGTAGAGGATCGGCATCCCGGTGCGCACCCCCGGCTCCACGACCAGCGCCGGCAACGAGAAGTACCGGGCCGTCATCTGGCGCAGCTCGGCGGTCACGCGCGGCACGACCGACGACACCGCGACCCCGGTGACCGAGTCGTCGAACGAGAAGCCGTGGAACCCGAGGAACTGCTGGACCATCAGCGCGAGCTCGTCGGAGGTGCGCTCCGCGTCGGTCGCGATCCGCCAGTGGTCGACCAGCTCCCGACCGCTGAACATCCCGACCACGGTCTGCGTGTTGCCGACGTCGATCGCGAGGAGCATGCGCCGGCAAGTCTACGGCGGCCCCGCGTCGCCGCCTGCGGGCCGCGGCCGGCGGGCGGCGGATCCGGCGGTCAGAGGACGTCGAGGCCGATGTCGAGGGCGCGGGCGGAGTGCGTGATCGCGCCGATCGCGATGAAGTCGACGCCCGCCTCCGCGTACGCGCCGACGCTGTCGAGCGACACGCCGCCCGACACCTCGATCCGCACCGTGCCGCCGAGCAGCTCCACGGCCTTCGCGACCTCCTCGGGCGTCATGTTGTCGAGCAGGACGAGGTCGACCCCGGCGCTGCGGGCCTCCTCGACCTGCTCCAGCGAGTCGCACTCGACCTCGACGACCCGGCCCGGCCAGCGCGACCTCGCCCGCTCCACCGCGCGCGTGAGCCCGAGGGCGGCGAGGTGGTTGTCCTTGATGAGCACCGCGTCGGAGAGCGAGTCGCGGTGGTTGAACCCGCCTCCGGCGCGGACCGCGGCCTTCTCGAGCGCGCGCAGCCCGGGGAGCGTCTTGCGTGTGTCGCGGATCCGCGCCTTGCCGCGCGCGGCCCGCACGTAGCGACGGGTGAGGGAGGCGACGCCCGAGCAGTGGCACAGCAGGTTGAGCGCCACGCGCTCGCCGGTCAGGATCGAGCGCAACGGCCCGGTCACCCTGCCCAGTTCGGTCCGCGCGTCCACGCCCTCGCCGTCGCGCACGTTCCACTCGACGACGACCTGCTCGTCGACCTGCCGGAACACCTCCGTGGCGGCCGCGCTCCCCGCGAGCACACCCTCTTCGCGCGCGACGAACGCCGCGACGGCCGACTGGTCCTCGCCCACGCACGCGATCGACGTGATGTCGCCCAGCACGCCGAGGTCCTCCGCGAGGGCGCCGCGCACGACCTCGCGCAGCACGGGTCCGGGCGGGTCGAACTCGGTCGTCACGGCGTCCCCCCGAGGGCGTAGGCGGGCAGCGGCACGAACTCGGGTGCCCGGGCGCCCCGGAGGGCGAAGCGCCCGGCGAGCGCGTCGGACGTCTCGGGGAAGTCCGCGCGCGTGTGCGCGCCGCGCGACTCCTCCCGGGCGAGCGCGGCGGCGACGATCGCCCGCGAGACCCGCAACAGGTTCAGGACCTCGTAGGTCGCGGTCGAGCGCGCCGGCAGGTCGACGGCCAGCCCGGCGAGGTCGGCGAGGGTCTCGGCGGCGATGCGCAGCCCGCCCGCGTCGCGCACGACGCCGCAGTCGGCCGTCATGGTCCGCTGGACCGCGCCCCGCAGGTCGGACGGGTCACGCGGGGCGTCCTGGGGCAGCACCACGGGGTCCTCATCGGCACCGCCGGGCGCCAGGTCGAGCATCCCGGTCATCGCGCCGGTCGGCTCGGCCGCCTCCTTGCCCCCGGCGACCGCCTCGACCACGCGGCGGCCGAAGACGAGGCCGTCGAGCAGCGAGTTCGAGGCGAGCCGGTTGGCACCGTGCACCCCGCTGCACGCCGTCTCGCCGCACGCCCACAACCGCGGCAGGGACGTGGCGCCGTCGAGGTCGGTGACCACGCCGCCCGAGAGGTAGTGCGCGGCGGGGGCGACGGGGAGCCAGTCGCGGGCCGGGTCGAGGCCCACCGCGTCGCACGCGCCCCAGATCGTCGGGAAGCGCTTCGCGAAGTCGTCGATCGACGTCGCGTCGAGGAACACGTGGTCGGTGCCGGTCTCGCGCATCCGCCGGTGGATCGCGCGCGACACCACGTCGCGCGGCGCCAGGTCGCCCATCGGGTGCACACCGGCCATGAAGGCGACGCCGTCCGCGTCGCGCAGCACGGCACCCTCCCCCCGCAGGGCCTCCGAGATGAGCGGCCGCGGCATCGACGGGTGGTGGAGCGCCGTCGGGTGGAACTGCACGAACTCCAGGTCCGCGCACACGACCCCCGCCTTCAGCGCGAGCGCGATGCCGTCGCCGGTCGACAGCTCCGGGTTCGTCGTCACGGCGAAGCACTGTCCCGCACCGCCGGTCGCGAGCACGGTGTCCACGGCGCGCACGTACTCGACACCGCCGCCCGGGTCACGCGCGAGCACGCCGGCGCACCGGCCCCGCTCCACGAGCAGCTCGATCGCGAACCAGCCCTCGCGCACCTCGATGTCGCTGCGGGCAACCGCGTCGACGAGCGCCCGCTCGATCTCGGCCCCCGTCGCGTCGCCCCCGGCGTGCACGACCCGCGCGAGCGAGTGGCCGCCCTCGCGCGCGAGCAGCAGGTGCTCGCCCTCGTCGTCGGTCTCGGTGTCGAAGCGGGCGCCGAGCGCGGCGAGCTCGCGGACGCGGGCCGGGCCCTCGGTCACGAGGACGCGCACGGCCTCCACGTCGCACAGACCGGCCCCGGCGGCGAGCGTGTCGGCGAGGTGCAGGTCGGGGGAGTCGGGTGGTGCGAGCGCCGCGGCGACGCCGCCCTGCGCGTAGCGCGTCGCCGAGTGCGACAGCTCGCCCTTGGTGACCACCAGCACCGACATGCCCCTCCGGGCGGCCTGCAGGGCGGTGGTGAGCCCGGCGATGCCGCTGCCGAGGACGAGGAGGTCGTGCACGGCCGAAGACTACGTGGACGGCGCGGCGCCGTCGGGCCTCGCGTGGTCACGGATCCACACGAGGTTCGAACCCGCCCGCGCGACCGCCTCCTCCTCGGGGATGACCCGGTTGCGGTCGTCGACGTGCACGATCAGCGGCCGGTACCGCTCGAGCTCGGCGGCGTCGTACTGCGCGTAGGTGATGACGATCACGCGGTCGCCGGGCTGGACGAGCCGCGCGGCCGCGCCGTTGAGCACGACGTCCCCCGGACCGCCCGCCATCGCGTAGGTCTCGAAGCGCGCACCGTTGTCGATGTCGAGCACGTGCACCTGCTCGAATTCGCGCACGTCCGCGGCGCGCATCAGTTCGGGGTCGAGCGTGATCGAGCCCACGTAGTCGAGGCACGCGCCGGTCACGCGCGCGCGGTGGATCTTGGACTTCATCATCGTCCGGAGCACGGTCACACAGTCCTCCCGAGATCGAGCGCGACGTCGCCGCCGCGGATCGAGATGCCGATGTTGTCGATGAGCCGCGTCGCGCCGATCCGGGCCGCGAGCGCCACGAGGAGCTCGCCATCGCCGTCGATCGTTGCGACCGGCTCGAGCCCCTGCGCGTCACGCACGTCCACGTACTCGAGCGCGACCGACGGCTCCTTCGCGACGGTCTCGCGCACGATCGCCCGCAGGCGCTGCGCGTCGCGCTCGCCGGCTACGACGGCGTCGCCCGCGGCGCGCAGCGCGGCGAACAGGACCGGCGCCGCCGCCCGCTCCTCGGGGTCGAGGTAGGCGTTGCGGCTCGACAGCGCGAGCCCGTCGGCCTCGCGGACCAGCGGGCAGCCGACGACGGTCACGGGCAGGTTCAGGTCCTCGGCCATCCGCCGTACGACCGCGAGCTGCTGTGCGTCCTTGCGGCCGAAGTAGGCGGTGCACGGCCCGACGATCGCGAACAGCTTCGCGACGACCGTGGTGACGCCGTCGAAGTGGGTCGGGCGCGCCGCGCCGCACATGCCCTCGGTGAGCCGGGCGACGTGCACGGTGGTGAGCGGCGCGCTCGGGTACATCTCCCGCGCGGCGGGGGCGAACACGCAGTCGACCTGCTCCTCCTCGCACTGCGCGAGGTCACCGGCGAGGTCGCGGGGGTACCGGTCGAGGTCCTCGCCCGGCCCGAACTGCAGCGGGTTGACGAAGATCGTCACCACGACGAAGTCGCAGCCGGCGCGGGCCGCCCGCATCAGGGACCGGTGCCCGGCGTGCAGGAAGCCCATCGTCGGGACGAGGCCGACGCTGTGGCCCCCGGCGCGCGCGCGGTCGCAGGCGGCCCGGAGGTCGGCGACGGTCTGGAGGTGGAGCAACGGTCGAACCTCGCTCGGTTCCGGCCCGCGCGGGGTCCGGACTGGCGGTTCCCGGGGCCGTCATCGTAGGGGCTCGGCGCCCCCCTCGTCCTCCCCGCCCGGGCGGCCGCCGCCCGCCTGGAGCACGTCGCCCAGCAGGCGGTCGATGGCGGTGTCGCGCCGGCCGGTCAGCCGGGCGGCCTCCCGGGCCAGCGCCCGGTACGCGTCGCGCTCGGCCGGGTCGAGCGCGACGAGGTGGCCCTCGACGGTGCCCAGGTCGCCGCGGGAGACCGGTCCGGTGAGCGCTCGCGCCGGGCCGAGGAGGAACGCGTTGTCGAGCGACGCGCGCACGAGCGGCTCGAACGCGCCGAACGGCACGCCGCACGCCGCCGCGAGCCGCTCGACCTGGCCCAGCAGCGCGACCAGGTGGTTCGACGCGACGACCGCCGCCGCGTGGTACCGCACCCGGTCGCGGTCCGCGAGCGGGAACGGCCGCAGCCCGAGCAGCCGGGCGATCCGGGTGACCTCCTCGTCGCCGGCGACCGCCGCCCACGACCCGGCCAGCCGCTCCAGCCCCGCCGACGTCGAGGGGAACGACTGGAGCGGGTGCAGCGCCCCGACCCGCACGTCGGGCCGGCGCCCGGCGAGGGCGGCGAACGCGTCGAGCCCGCGCGAACCCGCGAGGTGGACGACGAGCGCCCCGGGCTCCAGCGAGGCCGCGACGACCTCCGCCGCCTGCTCGATCGCGCGGTCGGGCGTCGCGATCAGCACGAGGCGCGCACCCCGGCCCGCGTCCGACACCAGCGCGGGGACCGTCGCGAGGCAGGCCGCGGCCGACGTCGTCGACGCCGCGTCGGGCGCCCGGCCCGCGACCGCGACCGCCCGCCAGCCGCGGTCGACGAGCGCGAGGGCGACCGTCGTGCCGGCCCGCCCCGGCCCGATCAGCGCGAACGTCTCGTCGGGGGGCCCGCCGGGGAGCTCGGGGTCCTCGGGCTCGTCGGGCCGGTCGGGGTTGTCGGGGTTGTCGGGACTCGCCACCGCTGCCCCCGGGACCGCCGGTCACCCGGCCGGAGGTCAGCCGGCCGAGGGAAGGCGCAATGCTACCGGAGCCGGCCGCACCCCCTCCCACCGCCGCTCGCCGGGGACGAGCCCGGGCGCGACGTCCGCGAGGGGCACGAGCACGAACCCGCGCTCGTGCATCCGGGGGTGCGGCAGGGTCAGGACCGGGTCGTCGAGCCGGACGTCGCCGTACACGAGCACGTCCACGTCGAGCGTCCGCGGCCCCCACCGCTCGCGGCGGACCCGGTGCGCCGCGCGCTCGCAGGCCTGCGCGGCGGCGAGCAGCTCGTAGGGGCCGAGCACGGTGTCGACGGCGACGACCGCGTTCAGGTGGTCGAGCTGGGGCGGCCCGCCCACCGGCGCGGTCTCGTACACGTTCGAGACCGCGACGACGACGATGCCCTCGGTCGCCGCGAGCCGGTCGACCGCGCCCTGCAGGTGCGCGAGCCGGTCGCCGACGTTCGACCCGAGGCCGAGGTACGCGACCGTCATCGTTCGATGCGGACCCCGACGTGGTCGAGCATGGCGCGCACCGGCGCGTGGGGCTTGCGCACCTCGACGGTCACGGCCGTGACCCGCGGGTCGGCCCGGCAGACCTCGGCGATGCGGGTGGCCAGGCGTTCGAGGAGCGCGTACTGCTCCGACGAGACCACGCGGGCGACCGCCTCGCACACGGCCGCGTAGTCGACGGTGTCGTCGAGGTCGTCGCTCTCCCCCGCCCGCGAGGCGTCGACGGTCAGCTCCAGGTCCACCTCGAACGGTTGCGGGCGCGCCTGCTCCTCGGGCAGCACGCCGTGCACGCCCAGCTCGCGCAATCCCCTCACGACGATCCGGTCCACGGCCCCCGAAGCTAACGGAACCCCCGCATCCCCGCCCCCGCGTGGCGCCCGGCCGATAATCGGCCGGTGCGGAGGTCCAAGATCGTGGCGACGGTCGGCCCGGCGTCGTCGACCGCCGAGGCGCTGCGCGCCCTCGTCGAGGCCGGGGCCGACGTCGTGCGCCTCAACGCGGCGCACGCCACGCCCGCCGAGCACGCGGCGCGCGCGTCGCTCGCGCGCGAGGCGGCGGCCGCCGCGGGCCGGACCGTCGGCGTGCTCGTCGACCTCCCGGGCCCGAAGCTGCGCACCGGCCCGGTCGCGGGCGGTGAGGTCGAGCTCGAGCCGGGCGCGGCGTTCGTGCTCACGGCCGACGAGGTCGAGGGCGACGCCCGGCAGGTCGGCACGACGGTGCCCGACCTCTCCTCCTGGGTGCGCGTCGGCGACGACGTCCACCTCGCCGACGGGGAGATCGTGCTGCGCGTCGAGGCGCTCGCGGCCGGCGACGTGCACTGCCGCGTGATGCGCGGCGGTGTGCTCCGGTCCCGCAAGGGCATGCACGTGCCGCGCGCCGAGGCCTTCGTCGACCCGTTCACCGACGCCGACGCGCAGGCCCTCGCGATGGCCGTGCGGATCAAGGCCGACCTCGTGGGCCTGTCGTTCGTGCGGCGGCCCGAGGACGTCGAGAACGTCCGCGCGAAGCTGCCGCGGCGGGGCCCGCGCCCCCTGCTCGTGGCGAAGATCGAGACGTCGGCCGCGCTCGACCACCTCGCCGGCGTCGTCGCCGCGGCCGACGCGGTGATGGTCGCCCGGGGCGACCTGGGCATCCAGGTCCCGGCGCGGCGCGTGCCGCTCATCCAGAAGGAGATCATCCGGTTCTGCAACATGGCGGGCAAGCCCGTCATCACCGCGACGCAGATGCTCGAGTCGATGACGCGCTCACCGATGCCGACCCGCGCCGAGGTGAACGACGTCGCGAACGCGGTGATCGACGGCAGCGACGCGCTGATGCTCTCCGAGGAGACCGCGGTCGGCGTCGACCCCGCGCACGCGGTGCGCACGATGGCGGAGGTCGCCGAGGCCGCCGAGTCGTGGCCGCGGCCGCGCGTGACACCCGCCGGTGCGGGCGCCGCCACCGACGACGACCGGGTGGCCTGGGCCGTCGCGCACGCGGCGGTGCAGGCGGCCGAGGACCTCGCCGTCGCCGCGATCGTCTGCCCGACCCAGAGCGGGACGACCGCGCGCCGGGTCGCGGCGTTCCGGCCCTCCGTCCCGATCGTCGCGACGTCGCCGCGCCCCGACGTGCTCGGCCGCCTCGCGCTCGTGTGGGGGGTGCGGCCCCTGCGCGTCGCGGCGCAGGCCGAGGACCCCGTGCGTGCCGCGCTGCGCGCCGCCCGCGACGCGGGCGTCGTCGCCCGGCGCGACCTGGTCGCGGTGGTGTCGGCGTCGGCCGGTCCGCGGGCGGGCAGCACCGACGTCGTCCGCGTGCTGCGCGCCTGACGCGCGCCTCAGCGCCGGAGCTGCTGCTCGATCGTGACCGCGACGATCTCGCGGCCGTCGGGCCCGAGGCTGCGCTGCGTGAGCTTCTCCATCACCGAGATCGCGTGCGGGCCGTGGCCGACGAGCCCGCTGTAGAGGAGGTAGCCGCCGAGCACACCGACGACGCGGTCGCCGAACTCCTCGTGGTGCACGTAGAGCTTCTCGTCGGGGTCGTCGAGGAAGTCGCCGAGCGTCTTGTAGACGGCGGCGAGGCGCGTCGGCAGCTCGTCGTGGGGACCGAGGGGGACCTGCGCGAAGGCGAGCCCGGCCTCCTCGTACGCGTGCAGGTTGTGGGGCGAGTCGAGCAGCGAGACGATGTGGGTGAAGCCGTTGACCTTCAGCCAGATCAGCTCTTCCTGGCGGCGCACCTTGCGGTGGTTGCGGGCGAAGCCGCCCGGGCGCTCGCCGGCCGCGAGACGGTCCTGGATCACCCAGGTGAGGTTGCGGGGCTTGAGCCCCTGGGCCCACCGGCCGCGCAGGTTCGTCGGGGTCACGCCGCCACCCCCCTCTGGCGTCGCCCGCTCGAGCACGTCGAGCAGCCGCGCGGCCCGCACGTTCGACGCGACGTCGTGGACGCGCACCATCGCGGCGCCCTGCCCGAACGCCCACACCGTGGTGGCGAGCGTCGCGTCGTCGCGTCGCTCCGGCACCGCGTCGCCGGTCAGGGTCCCGAGGAACGACTTGCGCGAGGTGCCGACCACGAGCGGGACGCCGGCGCGGGCGGCGAGCTCGGGGAGTGCCCGCAGCAGGGCGAGGTTGTGGTCGAGCCGCTTGCCGAACCCGATGCCGGGGTCGGCCATCAGGCCGGCCGCGGACACGCCCGCGTCGAGCGCCGCGGCGACGCGCGCCCGCAGGTGCTCGCCGACCTCGCGCACGACGTCGGCGTAGCGCGGGTCGTGCTGCATCGTGCGGGGCGAGCCGCGCATGTGCATCGCGACGAACCCGGCCTCGTGGCGGGCGACGACGCCGAGCATCCGCGGATCGGCGGTACCCGCCGACACGTCGTTGACGACCGCCGCGCCCGCGTCGAGCGCGGCCGCGGCGACGTCGGCCTTGGTGGTGTCGATGCTGACCGGGACGCCGGCCCGGGCGGCGAGCGCCTCCACCACCGGCAGCACCCGCCGCCGCTCCTCGGCCGCGTCGACCGGCTCGGCGCCCGGGCGGGTGGACTCGCCGCCCACGTCGAGCACGGCGGCGCCCGCGGCGGCGAGGGCGAGACCGTGGTCGATCGCCGCGGCGGCGTCGAGGTAGCGGCCGCCGTCCGAGAACGAGTCGGGCGTCACGTTCACGACGCCCATCACCGCCCGGCGCGGCAGGGAGGCGACGGCGAAGCGTGGGACCACGGCCGGCAGGCTATCCCCGGGGCATCCCGAGCCCCAGCAGCGCCATGGCCTCGGCCCGGGTCGCCGCGTTGTCCTTGAAGATGCCCCGGACGGCGGAGGTGACCGTCAGCGCCCCGGGCTTGCGGACCCCCCGCATCGACATGCAGAGGTGCTCCGCCTCGATCATCACGAACGCGCCGCGCGGCCGGAGCCGCTCGACCAGCGCGTCGGCGATCTGGGTGGTGAGCCGCTCCTGCACCTGCGGCCGCTTCGCGAACCCGTCGACGAGGCGTGCGATCTTCGACAGCCCCGTGATGCGGCCGTCGTCGTTCGGGACGTAGGCGACGTGGGCGTGCCCGTGGAACGGCGTCAGGTGGTGCTCGCAGATCGAGTACAGCGGGATGTCGCGGACCATCACCATCTCGTCGTGCTCGGCCTCGAACGTCACGACGAGGTGGCGCGACGGGTCCTCGCGCAACCCGGCGCTGATCTCGGCGTACATCTCGGCCACCCGCCGGGGGGTGCGCACCAGCCCGTCGCGCCCGGGGTCCTCCCCGATCGCGAGCAGGATCTCGCGCACGGCGGCCTCGATGCGGGGCAGGTCGACGCCGCCGCTCGCCCCGGTCGGCACCGTCGGGCGCGCCGGCGTCGGGCGGCAGCGCGTGGAGCCGGCCGGCGTCGGTCATGGGGACGGTCTACCCGACGCGGGCGGCTCGGTGGCGGCGACGGCGGACGCCCGGCCCGGCGCGGGCGCCCGGTTCACCCACTTCGGGACCCCGGCGAGCAGGGAGGCGGCCTCCGACGCGTCGATGGTCTCGCGCTCGAGCAGCGCCCCGGCCAGCCGTTCGAGCGCGTCCCGGTGCGCCTCCAGGATGCGGCGGGCGAGGTCGTGCGCCTCCTCGACGAGGCGGCGCACCTCGGCGTCGACGCGGGCGGCGAGCTCCTCCGACGAGTCGGGGCCGTGACCCAGCTCGCGCCCGAGGAACACCTCGTCCCTGGTGGCCCCGATCCGGACCGGCCCGATCTCGTCGGACATGCCGAACTCGGTGACCATGCGGCGCGCGATCTCGGTGGCCCGCTGGATGTCGTCGTGCGCGCCCGTGCTCGGGTCGCCGAACACGATCTCCTCGGCGGTGCGGCCGCCCATCAGCATCGTCATCTCGTCGAGGAGCTCGTTGCGGGTGCGCAGCAGCCGGTCCTCGGTCGGCAGCACGAGCGTGTACCCGAGCGCCCGACCGCGCGGGATGATCGAGATCTTGTGGACCGGGTCCTTCGTCGGGAGCGCGTGACCGACGAGCGCGTGCCCGGCCTCGTGGTAGGCGATGACCTGCTGCTCCCGCTCGTTCATCACCCGGGTGCGCTTCTCGGGGCCGGCGAGGACGCGTTCGATCGCCTCCTCGAGCTGGGGCATGCCGATCGCGCGCAGCTTGCGGCGCGCCGTGAGCAGCGCGGCCTCGTTGAGCAGGTTGGCGAGGTCGGCCCCGGTCATGCCGGGGGTGCGGCGGGCGACGACGTCGAGGTCGACCCCCTCGGCGAGCGGCTTGCCCCGCGCGTGGACGCGCAGGATCGCCTTGCGCCCCTCGAGGTCGGGGCGGTCGACGACGACCTGGCGGTCGAATCGCCCCGGTCGCAGCAGCGCGGGGTCGAGCATGTCGGGGCGGTTCGTCGCGGCGACGAGGATCACGCCCGACCGCGGGGTCGAATCCGTCGAGCTCGACGAGCAGCTGGTTGAGCGTCTGCTCGCGTTCGTCGTGCCCGCCGCCGACCCCCGCGCCGCGCTGGCGGCCGACCGCGTCGATCTCGTCGACGAACACGATCGCCGGCGCGTGGGCACGCGCCTGCTTGAACAGCGCGCGCACGCGTGCGGCGCCGACGCCGGCGAACATCTCGACGAAGTCGCTCGCCGAGATGTAGAAGAAGTCGACGCCCGCCTCACCCGCGACGGCACGCGCGAGCAGGGTCTTGCCGGTGCCGGGTGGGCCGTGGAGCAGGACGCCCTTGGGGATCGTCGCGCCGGTCGCCTCGAACCGCTTCGGGTCGGCGAGGAATTCCTTGATCTCCGTCAGCTCCTCGATCGCCTCGTCGAGCCCGGCGACGTCGGCGAACGTGACCCGCTTGTGCTCCGGCTTCGCGACCGAGCCGCCCGTGCGGCCGAACCCCAGGACCGTGCGGCCGTAGAAGCGGACGACCAGGAACAGCAGGATGCCGAGCACGACGACGAGCGGGACGATGCTCAGCGCGAGCTCGCGCCAGATGCTCGGCCGGTCGTTCGCGACCTGCAGCTCCAACCCGGCGTCGATGATGCGGGTCGTGAGCTCGTCCGTGTACTCGTTCGGGTAGCGGACGACGAAGCGGGTCCCGTCCTCCAGCTCGCCGAGGAGCCGGTTGCTGCGGTCGTGCAGTTCGACCTGCGCGACGGCGCCGTCGTCGAGGGCGCGCTCGAACTGGGTCACGCCCAACTCCTCGCGCCCGTCGCCGTCGGGACGGAGCACCGCCCACCACACGCCGGCGAGCACGACCGCGACCACGAGGCCCGCCGCGAGGACCCGAGCCCGCTTCGACACGTGCGCTCCTTGCCGTCGGCCCCCGAGGGGCCTTCCTGCGGCCCAGGCTACCCGCCGGGGAGCCGGGCCGGACCGGGCGCGGCCCGGTCAGCCGGGCGGCGGGCCCGCGTACCGTGCGACGTACGGGAGGTTGCGGTACCGCTCGTCGACGTCGAGGCCGTAGCCGATGACGAAATCGGGCGGGATGCGGAACCCGACGTACTTGAGGTCGGGATCGGTCTTCTGGAGCCCTTCCTTCACCAGCAGCGCGCACACCTCCAGCGACGCCGGGTGACGCGCCTTGAGGTTCTTGCGCAGGTAGGCGAGCGTGAGCCCGGAGTCGACGATGTCCTCGACGAGCAGCACGTGGCGGTCGGTGAGATCGAGGTCGAGGTCCTTGACGATCCTCACGACACCGCTCGTGCGCGTCGCCGAGCCGTAGGAGGAGACGGCCATGAAGTCGAACTCGACCGGGAGGTCGATCGCGCGCGCCAGATCGGCCATGAACATGAACGCGCCCTTGAGGATGCCGACGAGCAGCGGCGGGCCGTCGGCGTAGTCGGCGGTGATCTCCTTGCCGAGCTCACGGATGCGCGTCTGCAGTTCGTGCTCGTCGACGATGACGGGGCCGATGCCGGGGTCGTTCATTCGGACTGCTCGCTGTCGACGGTGAACCAGCAGTAGCGGCGGGTGCGCGCGGTGACCTTCACCCGGTCGTCGATACGGTAACCCACGACCCAGCAGACGGCGCCGGCCGCGTCGGTCACCACCGGGTGCGACGGGCGGAGCCCGGCCGGCACGCCGGCCTCCGCGAGCGCGTCGCGCACGAGCTTCGAACCGCCCCGGCCGATCGGGCGGAACCGGTCACCGGCGCGCGCCCCGCGCACCCGCACCGACGGCCCGAGGCGGTCGGCGTCGACCACCGCGACCGCGCGCCCGTCGGGCCAGCGCACCGGCGCGGCACGCTCGACCCACGCCTCGATCCTGTAGCCGCCGAACGACACGCGCCCCGGGACCGCGAGCGGCGCGTCGGGCGGCGCGTCGCCGGGCGGCGCGACCGCGTGCAGCAGGCCGCCCGCCCGCTCCACCCGGCGCCCGCCCGGCAGCAGCGCGGCGCGCCGCCGCCCGGCGGCGACCGCCAGGACGCGCTCGACCGCGTCCGCCGGGACCGGCGGCGACCCGAGCCAGCGGCGCACCGCCCGCCGCGCGAGCGGCGCGGGCGCGGCGCACAGCCGGCCGGCGTCGAGCGTGCCCCCCGTACCGCCCGGGACCGCCGCCGCCGCCAGCTCGTCGAGGAGGGCGTCCTCCTCGCGGGCGAGCTCGGCCTGGCGTGCGAGCACCTCCACGACGTCGCGGTCGGCACCCGCCGCGAGGCGCGGCAGCAGCTCGCGCCGGACCCAGACCCGGCGGTGCCGCAGGTCGTCGTTCATCGGGTCGCGCACCGGGGCGACCCCGAGCAGCGCACAGATCTCGGCCGTCTCGGCGCGGCGCAACCCGAGCAGCGGGCGCACCAGGTGGCCGCGCCGGGCGGGCATGCCCGCCAGCCCGGTCGTGCCCGCGCCGCGCAGCAGGTTCAGCAGCACGGTCTCCGCCTGGTCGTCACGCGTGTGGCCGACCGCGACGGCGCACGCGCCGGCCGCCCGCCGGGCGTCGTCGAGCGCCCGGTAGCGCGCGGTCCGTGCGTTCGCCTCGAGGCCGCCCGTGCGGGCGACGGCGACGGCGCGCGCCTCGAACGGAACGCCGAGCCGCTCGCACAGCGCGCGTACGACGTCGCCGTCGCGCGCGCTCCCTTCACGCAGCCCGTGGTCGACGTACACCGCGCGCACGTCGTGGCCGGTCGCGTGCAGCGACGCCAGGAGCGCGAGGGAGTCCGCGCCGCCCGAGCAGCCGACCACCACCGGCCCCCGCAGGTCGTCGACCGCCACGAGCCGGTCACGCCAGCGCGCGGCGACGGCCGCGAGTGCGTCCCTCACCGCGGGCGCGCCGGGCGGCGCCGGGCGGCGCCGGGTGCGTCAGCCCGCCACACGGCTCCGCTCCATGCGCGCGAGCCACGCGGCCGGGTCCGCGAGCTCGTCGTTCGTCGGCAGGTTCTCCGGCGAGGCCCAGACGTGGTCGATCGCGCCCACACCGGCCCGCTCGACGACCCCGTTCACGAAGCGCTCGCCGACCTCGTACTGGCGGAGCTTCTGGTCGAGCCCGACGAGCTTGTGGAACATCCCGACGACGCCGCCGGCGGTGCGGCGACGGTGCAGGACACGCGCCATCCGCTCCTCGCCCGCGACGTGCTCACGACCGAGCCGGGACATCACGAAGTTGCCGTGCCCCTCGAGCAGCGACATCAGCGCCTGGATGCGCGCGAGCACCTCCCGCTGCGCCGGCGTGGCGAACAGGCCGACGATCCCGCCCTCCTCGACCGGGTTGCGGCCGACGCGCAGGTCGTCGAGCGCGCGCGAGATCGCGCGGAACACCGAGCGCGGGTCGGGGTCGACGACCTCGAAGGCCTGGCGCGCGAGGGACAGGAAGTGGTCGCGCATCCACGGGACCCCGGTGAACTGGGCGCGGTGCGTCACCTCGTGGATCGCGATCCACAGCCGGAAGTCGCCGGGGCGGAACGCGAAGCGCTTCTCGAGGGCGAGGACGTTCGGCCCGACGTAGTAGACCGCGTCACCGGCGTCGTCGTCGGGTACGAGCAGGTCGTACTGCCCGAGCACCCGTTGCGAGAGGTAGCCGACGAGCGCGCCGAGCTCGGTCGCGGCGACGTGCCGGCCGACCGGGGCGAGCGGGCTGTGCGCGAGCCGGCGCCCGACCCGTTCGAGCAGTGGCGCGAGCAGCGCGCGCATCGAGGCGATGTTCGCGTCGACCCAGTCGCGCCGGTCGAGCACCGCCGCGCGGACGGGCACGTCCGAGCGCAGCCCGGTGAACTCGGCGACGAGCCCCTCGGCGACGCGGGTGGCGGCACCGAAGTCGTGCGCGAGCGAGGCGCCGAGGTACGAGTCGGCGAGCGGGTCGCGCCCGGCGACGAGCCGCGCGACCCGGCGGGCCGTGGTCCAGTCGATCGGGTCGGGGACCGCGGCGCTCGCCGGCTCGTCAGGCATCGTCACCCACTGCGGGGCCGGCCCCTCACCTCGAGCTGGCCGACGCGGCGCCAGTACTGGGCGACGAGGGTCGCCATCATCCCGCCGAACGCGATCGCGAGCAGCGGTGCGGCCCAGTAGAACCAGTCCTTGCCGCCGTCGCGGTCCCAGAACAGGTAGACGCCGATCCCCAGCGCACCGAGCGCGATCAGCACGGCGGCGAGCGCGGACAGGACGGTCGTGGGCCTCACTGCACCTCCTCGGGGACGTACGCCCATCGTACGGCCTCGCCCGGCGGCCCCGGCGAAGCGGGACCGTGCGCCGCCGGTGCGGGCGGCGGCGCGCAGCGGCCGCCTACGCGGGATCGCCGGGATCGGGGGGCGGCTCGATGCCGAGCGCGGCCGCGATGCGCGTACGGAGCTCGTGCGGGACCTTCTCGTGGCACTTCGACGCCACGATCTGGCGCAACTCGACCTCGAAGTGGAACCCCTGCGCGCACGGCGGGCACTCGTCGAGGTGGCGGGCGATCGCCCGCCGGCGCCACATGGTGAGCTCCCCGTCGAGGTACTCGTAGACGCGGTACATCGCGTGCTCGCAGTCCATCCCCCCTCATCCCCCGGTCGTGGTCTCGGCTCGCGGCCGGATGTTGTGCTCCTGCGCGTACTCCCACAGCTTCTTCTGGAGCTGCTTGCGCCCGCGGTGGATGCGCGACATCACGGTGCCGATCGGCACCTCGAGGATCTCGGCGATCTCCTTGTACGAGAACCCCTCGATGTCGGCGAGGATCACCGCCATGCGGAACTGCTCGGGCAGCGACTCCAGCGCCTCCTTCACCTCGGCGTCGGGGATCGCGTCGAGCACCTCCGTCTCGGCGGTGCGGGTCGCGTCCGCCGCCTCGAGCCCGCCGAGGCGCCGGAACAGGTAGAAGTCCTCGACCTCGTCGAGGTCGACCTGGTCGGGCCGGCGGCGCTTCGCCCGGTACGCGTTGATGTAGGTGTTGGTGAGGATCTTGTACAGCCAGGCCTTGAGGTTGGTCCCTTCGCGGAAGCCCTGGAAGCCCCGGTACGCGCGCAGGTACGTCTCCTGCACGAGGTCCTCGGCGTCGGACGGGTTGCGCGTCATCCGCAGCGCGGCCGCGTACAGGGCGGACATGTAGGGCATCGTGAGCTCGGCGAACCGCGCCTGGTCGGCCATCGGCGCCAGGCTAGTGGTCGCCACCGCGGGCGCCCGTGGCGACCCGGCCCGCCGGCGGCCCGTGCGCGGACCGCGAGTGCGCGAGCGGCCGTAACGACGCCCGGCGCCGGGGGGTCGAACGTCTCGTGGCCGGCCGCGCCGCGCGCACGACGATCGCGACGCTCGCGGCCGTCGCGTGCGTCGCCGCCGGGCGGGCCGCCGCCGGGCGCGTCGGGGCGGCCGGGCCCCATGGGGTGGACCCGCAGGTCGCGCCCGGTGTCGCGCCGGGTGATGCGCCCGGGCCGCTGACGCTCTACCCGCGCCGGCCGGGCGCGAAGGCCGGTGAGGTCGAGCTGCGCGCCGGCGTCGCGGCACCCCTGCCGTACGGCGGCGTGATCTCGCCGGGACCGGTGTCGGTGGTCGGGCGCGCCGCGATGCCGCCGGGCGCGGC
Organism: Acidimicrobiia bacterium; assembly: GCA_026002935.1. Taxonomy (GTDB): domain Bacteria; phylum Actinomycetota; class Acidimicrobiia; order IMCC26256; family PALSA-610; genus BPGH01. The sequence goes on along the minus strand of BPGH01000001.1, from coordinate 727,263 downwards.
ACGCGACGTGTCGGCGCTGGCCGAGGGGTTCGCGCCGCGCGTCGAGGACGCCGGCGCGCTCGCGCACGTGACGGTGACCGTTGCCGACGCGGCCTTCGTGCCCGCCGTGCGCTGCGTCCTCGTGCACGCGCGCGACGGCGCGGTCGCCTCGCCGTACGTCGCGGTGGTCCCACCGTCACCGGACGCGGGCCGGACGCGGCCGGACACGACCGAGATGTGGTTCCCGATCGGCGACCGCCGCGGTCGCTTCTATCTCACGTGCGCGGCCGTCGTCCTGCCGGGTGCGACGCGAGTGGTGTGGGGTGTCGATGTCTGACCGGCGCCGGTCCGCCCGGCGCGTGCTCGCGGCCGTCGGGGTGGCCGCGGCAGTCGGGGGCGTCGTCGCCGCCGGGGCGGTGGCGTTCGGCGCGTTGCGCGACCGCGCGCGCGACGCGGGGAGCACGGTCGCCGGGCTGGCCGACGGTCTTCGCGATCCCCCGCCCCCGGACCGCTACGGCACGGCGGACGAGGTCGGCACCCGGGGGGACCCGGGCAACCCCGGCGAGCGCTTCGGCGGCGACTTCCCCTCCGACGAGGACACGCAGGAGCGCGCGGTCGGCGCCCCGGCGCGCCTGAGCGGCTTCACGACGTGGGTGGAGCGCGTCGATCGCGTCCCGGCGTCGCCGTACGTCGACGGCTACGACGGCGACTTCCTCCGGGTGACGGTCCGCGTCTTCAACCGCGACCGGCGGGCCCAGTCCGCCGGGGCGGTCCACTTCTGGGTGTGGAACCGGGAGGAGGGCTACCGCAGCGCCGACTTCGTCGGTCCCGCCTCCACGCTGGCGCACTCCGTCCTGCTCGACCCCGGCGAGCAGGTACGCGGCGACGTGTTCCTCTACGTCGGCGGCGTGGACGACGTGTTCGTCGTGTACCGGCCCGACCTGTACACGTTCTCGGATCCCGCCACGGCCGTGTGGCGGCCGTGATCAGGCGTCCCCGCCGCGCGGCGCGCACGGCGCCGGGTCATCCGGCCGGGGCCGGCACTCCGTAGTACCCGAGGAGTCGCCGGAGCCGCCGGCGGCACGAGGGTGAGGAGACAACGTTGCGCACACGCGCTGCAATGAGGAGCTTCGCCGTCGCGACCGCGCTCGTGCTCGCGCTCTCCGCGTGCGGGGACGACGATGACGACGACGCGGCGGACACGACGACCGAACAGACGGACGCGCCGGACACGTCGGAGTCGATGACCGGTGAGACGACCGAGGACACGTCCGGCGAGGCCGGATCCGGCACGATCGTCGACGTCGCGGCGGCGACGCCCGACCTGTCGACGCTCGTGACGGCGGTGCAGACCGCGGGCCTCACCGAGACGCTCTCGGGCGAGGGGCCGTTCACCGTGTTCGCCCCGACCAACGAGGCGTTCGCCGCGATCCCCGCCGACAAGCTCGACGCGATCCTCGCCGACACCGAGCTGCTGACCCAGATCCTCACGTACCACGTCGTGTCGGGCGAGTACCCGGCGTCCGCGGTCGCGGACCTGCCCGACGTCGCCACCGGTGCGGCCGTGCCCACCGTCGAGGGCCAGGACGTGACGATCGTCGCCGGCGCCGACGGCGTGCGCGTCAACGAGGCGAACGTGGTCCAGCCCGACGTCGAGGCGTCGAACGGCGTCGTGCACGTGATCGACGCGGTGCTGCTGCCGCCCGGCGTCACGCTCTGAGCCGCCTCGAGCGGCCGACCGTTCGCCACCGACGGCGACGGCCTCCCCGGCGACGCGGCCGGGCCGGTCATTCCCCCGTACCGGCCCGGCCGCTGCCGCGCGGGCGGGCCGCAGGGCCCGATCGCTCCGCGGGGAGCCGGAGAGGGGACTCGAACCCCTGGCCTGCTCATTACGAGTGAGCTGCTCTGCCGACTGAGCTACTCCGGCGGGAGCGTTCCTTATATCACGTCCCGCGCGTGGCCCCGACGGGCCCCGAGTCCCCACCCTCGGCGGCGCGCTGCCGGCGGGCCACGGCGACCGCGGCCGCTGCGCCGGCGACTGCGACCGTCGCCGCCGTCGCCCCGGGCACGGTCACACCGCCCGCGAAGTGGCGCAATGGGAAGGGACGGGCCTCGTCGAGCAGCGCGAGGTTGCCGGCGATGGCGTTGTGCCGGAGGCTCCAGAAATAGTCGTGGCTTCGCTGCGCGCGCTCGGCCGCCGTGAGCCCCGGTGCGTCGACGTACCGGCGCCAGTACTGCTCGTACGGGACCGCCAGCCCGACGGCCACGACTCCCGCGCTCATCGCCGCGAGCACGACCGAGGCCACGAGCACCCCCCGCTGCGAACCGAGCCGGTCCAGCGTCTCGCCGGCGAAGACCGCCATCACGACCGTGGCGGGGAACAGCAGCCTCGGTCCCCAACCGACCCCGCCCTCCGGCTGGTGCCACACCGCGAAGAACACGAGCCGGACGGCGACGAGCAGGCCGAGTACCCCGGTCAGCGCCGGCAGGCGCCGCCACAGCAGCACCGCGCCGGGCAGCCCGAGCAGCAGCACCGGCGTGTAGAAGAAGAAGCCCCGCCCCGGGGAGCGCAGCAGGAGGTCGAGCCCTTCGAGCATCGGGGTGTCGAAGCCCCGCCCACGGGCCTGCTGCGAGAAGCCCGTCTCGAACACCGAGCCGTAGCGGTACGCGTCGTACCAGAGCTGCAACGCCGCGACCGCGACGAGGGGGACCGCCACCCCGGTGACCGCCGATCGGGTGAGCCACCGGTCACGCGGGTACGACAAGGGCACCGCGACCAGGATCGGGGCGACGAGCAGCACCGAATCGGGGCGGAACAGGATCGCGACCGCGACGCCCGTCCCCGCCGTCAGGGGACCGGCCCGTCGCTCCCAGCGCACGACGCCGAGCAGCGCGAGCGCGAGCCCCAGCGCGACGCCCGGCTCCGAGAACCCCTCGGTGCTCAGCCACGGGGCGAGCGTCAGGCTCCCGAACCCGAGGGCGACCACCACGGAGACGAGGGGGTCCCACCCGAGCGCGCGGCCGATCGGCACGAGCACGCCGGCGGTCGCCGCCAGGAGCAACGGATTCGTCAAGGACACGAGGCCCTGGCCGCCGGGCGCGAACCACTCCTGCAGCACCGTCGGCAGCGCCATCGCGAGCGAGGTGCCGAGCCCGTACGACGCGTGCGGGCTCTGGAGGCCGAGGGTGTCGACCGCCCGGTCGACCGTGAGGGTGCCCCGCTCGACGAGGTTGTGCGCGAGGTTCGCCATGACCGAGCCGTCGAACGACACGATGCGGCCCCGCTGCACGGCCACGTAGCCGGCGAACAGGGCCAGCCCGACGAGCACGCCCGCGCCCCCTCGTGGCACGCGGGTGGATCCGGCGACCGCCCGCACCCGCTCGCGCGCACGCGTCATCCGGTCGCGGGCGGGAGCGCCATCACGAGCGCGACGAGGCGGACGAGCCCCTTCTCGTTGACGACGAAGGCCTCGCGCGCCTCCCGGCACGCGTCGAGCGCCGCGGCCGCCGCCCGCGCCGCGACCGTGAGCGGCGGCCGGTCGGCGTTGAGCGGCGGCGCGCCCGCGGCGAGCACGTCGCGGTACACCGTCTCGATCGCCGTGACGGCCTCGAGCAGCAGGTCGATCCGGGCCCGGCGCGCCTCGCGCTGGTGGCGCTTCTCGATCCGCCGCCGGAGCCGTTGCGCGTCGCGCTCGTCGTATCCGTGGCGCTCCATGTCGGCGTCGAACTCCGCCAGTTCGGCCGCGTGGCGCTCGGCGACGCGCGAGGCCGCGGCCTCGACCGCCGCGTCGAGCTCCTCGGCGAGCGCGACCGCGTTGGCACCCGTGCCGGTGACCCGCTGCGGGACCGACGCCGCGACGTCGCGCAGCGCGCGCAGCGGTCCGCACAGGGCCCGCGCCCGCGCGAGCTGCCCGCCCCCGAGCGCGGCGGCGAGCGCCGCCGCGTCGGCCGGTACCCCGTCGCGCCGGAGGGTGGCCGCGACGACGTCGTCGGGAACGGGGTCGAGGTCGATCCGCTGGCACCGGGAGCGGATCGTCGGGAGCAGGTCCTCCGGCACGGACGTGACGAGGACGATGACGGTGCGCGGCGGCGGCTCCTCGAGCGTCTTCAGCAACGCGTTCGCGGTCACGGCGATCGGCCGGCAGAGCTTCTCGGCCTCGTGCACGACGAGCACCCGGCGCTCGCCCTCGGTCGGCGCCCGGTGGGCCTCGTGCCGGACGGCCTGTGCCTCGTCGACGACGTACTGGGCGCCCACCGGCTCGAACTCGACGACGTCGGGGTGGACGCCCCGCCGCACGAGGTCGCGGCCGCGCTCGTCGTGCGCGCCGACGAGCTGCGCGGCGAACGCGCGTGCCGCGTCCTCGACCCCCGATCCGCGCGGACCGACGAGCAGGTACGCGTGGGCGGGGCGCTGCGCGGCGCGTTCGAGCACCGCGGTCGTGCGCTCCTGTCCGGCGGCACCGTCGCCCATGTGGCCCAGGCTAGGGAAGCACCCGTCGCACCGCCCGCCAGACGCGCTCGGCGACCTCCGCGGGCGTCCCGGCCGCGTCGACGACCTCCCAGCCGTAGCGCGGCGCGAGGTCCCGGTACGCCGCGCGCACCGCCCGGTGGAAGCCGATCCCCGCCCGCTCCATACGGTCGGGATCGCCCGCGACCCGGGCGTCCGCGGCGGCGTCGGGGAGGTCGAGGACGACGACCAGGTCGGGCGCGAGGCCACCCGTCGCCAGCTCGCAGACCCGCTCGACGTGCTCGACGCCCAGCCCGCGGCCGACGCCCTGGTAGGCGAGCGACGACGGCGTGTACCGGTCGCACACGACGACGCGGCCGGCCTCCAGTGCCGGCCGCACGACCTCGGCGACGTGCTGTGCGCGGTCGGCGAGGATCATGAGGAGCTCGGCGCGCGGCTCGATCGGGTGGTCGGCGTGCAGCAGCAGCCGCCGGATCTCGGCGCCGAGCGTCGTGCCCCCCGGCTCGTGGGTCGCCGTCGCCGGGCGCCCCGCGCCCTCCAGGCGCTCGACGAGCAGGCGGGCCTGCGTGCTCTTGCCGGTCGCCTCCCCGCCCTCCAGCACGACGAAGCAACCGCGCGTCACCGTACGGACTCCTGCTCGTGCGCGCGCCGCATCCGGCGCCGCGCCATCACCCCCGACACGATCGTGACAACGCCGCCGAGCCAGAGCGCGAGCCGCACACCGGGCAGCGAGACGTCGACGCCGGCGACCTCCACCGAACCGTCGACCGTGCCCTCCGACAGCGCGCCGAGCGCACCCGCTGCGAAGGGCCCGACCGTGAGCGCGAGCAGCAGGCACAGCCGCACCACCGTGTAGAGCGTCGCGAAGGTGCGGCCGCGCAGCTCGTCGGTCACCGACTCCTGCAGCAGCGTGAAGCCGGTGACGTAGCCCGAGCCCGCGGTCGCGCCGATGCACGCGACGATCACGAGGGCCGGGCCGAGCGCGGAGGTCGACGCGACCGTCACGATGCCGACCCCGGTCGCGATCACCGCGACGATGAACACCTGCTCGCGCGGGAAACGCTTCCGGCGCTGGAGCGTCAGCAACGTCACGACGCCGAACGCCGCGCCCATGCCGAACGCGGTCATCAGCAGACCGAAGCTGCCGCTGCCGCCGCCGAGGACGTCGTCGGCGAACACGGGTCCCAGGGGCACGATCGCACCCCCGCCGACGAGGCCGCCCGCGAGGCCGATCATCACGCCGCGCACGAGCGCGTGGGCCCGGATGTAGCGGAGGCCCTCGACGATGTCGCGGAAGGTCTGGGTCACCTCGGGGCGCTCGCGCGAGCTGCGCCGCTCCTCGGCGAGCGCCAGCCCGGAGATCAGCAGTGCCGACCCGAGGAACGTCAGGGAGTCGAACCAGATCGCGAGCGACTGCCGGTCGTCGAAGCCGAACGCGTCGAGCGCCTCGAAGTCGCCGAGCCACGCGGCGACGGCCGCGAGACCGGCGAAGATGACGGAACCGAGCGGGAACGTGGCGTACGCGGCGACGAGCGAGAGCGAGTTCGCGGCGGTGAGCTGGTCGGGGTCACGCACGACGTTGGGGAGCGAGGCGTCCTTCGCCGGCCCCCACAGCAACGTCAGGATCTCGACGAGGAACGACAGGACGACGAGGCCGAGCAGCGTGTCGAAGAACGGCAGCAGCGCGAGCAGCGCGGCCCGGCCGACGTCGCACGTCACCATCACGGTCTTGCGGTTGAAGCGGTCGACGAGCGCGCCGCCCACCGGCGCCAGCACGAATCCCGGCAGCATGCGGGCCGTCATCACGAGCCCGACGCCGGTGCCCGACCCGGAGACCTCCGCCGCGAGCGCGAGGATCGCGATGAGCCCGATCCAGTCGCCGAGGCTCGAGACGACCTGCGCACCCCACAGCCGCAGGAACCCCGGCACGCGGAAGACCGAGCGCGACGCGGGCAGCGGCTGCGCCTCCGGCGAGACGGGGATGAACGGCGCCTGCTCGCTCACGCGCCGGTCAGCCTAGGGTCCGCTCCCCCGCGCTCACGCGGACACCGGACCGTCGGGATCCGCCGGCGCCTCCTTCGCGGTCCTCGTGCGGCGCTTCGACGGCCTTCTCCGCGGTCGTCGCGCGCTTCGTCGCCTTCTCCAGGCCTTCTTCGTCGACTCTCGCGGTCGTCGCGCGCTTCTTCGCCGGCTGCTTCGCCGCCTTCTTCGCCGTCTTCTTCGCTGGCCCGGCGCGCGCGCCCGGGGGCCTGCGCCGCCCGGGCCGCGAGCAACGCGACGGCCTCGTCGAGGGTCAACGCCGCCGGGTCGACCCCGCGCGGCACGGTCGCGTTCACGGTGCCGTCGGTGACGTAGGGGCCGTAGCGGCCGTCGAGCACCCGCACCGCCGCGCCCGACTCGGGGTGCGGCCCGAGCTCGGCGATCGGCGGCTTCTGCTGGCGGCCGCGGCGCGTCTTCGGCTGCGCGAACAGCGCCTCGGCCTCGGCGAGGGTGACCGTGAGGAGCTGCGCCTCGTCGGCGAGGCTGCGCGTCTCCCCGTCGGAACGCTTCAGGTACGGCCCGAAGCGGCCCGGCGCGGCGACGATCTCGCGGCCCTCGGCGTCGACGCCGACCGTACGGGGCAGCGAGAGCAGCTCGAGCGCCTGCTCGAGGGTCACCGTCTCCGGCGTCATCGACGCGAACAGCGACGCCCGCTTGGGCTTGCGCTTCGAGCCGTCCTCCTGCTCGCCGAGCTGCACGTAGGGCCCGAAGCGGCCGGTCATGACGTAGACGGGCAGGCCCGTGGCGGGATCGGTGCCGAGCGAGCGCGGGCCCTCGGCCTGCTGCGCGATCAGCTCCAGCGCGCGCTGCGACCGTGAGCTCGTCGGGCGCGATGTCGGGCGGCAGCGACGCGGTCTCGTCCTCCCCGCGCTGCACGTACGGGCCGTACCGGCCGACGCGCACGACGACCTCGTGCCCGGTGTCGTCGGTCCCGATCGGGATCGTGCTCACCGCCCGCGGGTCGATCCTCGCGAGGTGCTCGTCCGACACCAGCTCCCGCAGCCCCGGCTGCCCGTTGCCGTTGTAGAAGGTGTCGAGCCACTTCTCGCGCTCGCCCTCGCCGCGCGCGATGACGTCGAGCGCCTCCTCCATGGTGGCGGTGAAGTTGTAGTCGACGAGGTGCTCGAAGTGGTGCTCGAGCAGGTTGGTCACCGCGAACGCGGTCCACGCGGGCACGAGGGCGTTGCCCTTGCGCCACACGTAGCCACGCGCCTGGATCGTCTCGATGACCGCCGCGTAGGTGGAGGGCCGGCCGATGCCGCGCTCCTCGAGCTCCTTCACCAGGCTCGCGTCGGTGTAGCGCGCCGGCGGCTTCGTCTCGTGGCCCGACGGCGGCGAGCTCCGTGCACTCGACGGTCTCGCCCTCCGCGACCGCGGGGAGGCGCGCCTCACCCTCCGTCTCGGAGTCGTCGTCGACGTCCTCCACGTACGCGCGCCGGAACCCGAGGAAGTCGTAGGCCTTGCCCGACGCACGGAACACCGCCTCGCCCTCGGACGAGGGCGCCGAGAGCCTGATCGTCATGCGCCGCCCGCGTGCGTCGACCATCTGGCACGCGACCGTGCGGATCCAGATGAGCTCGTAGAGGCGCTGCTCGTCGGCGTCGAGCTCGGCGCGCACCTCGTCGGGCGTTCGGATGCGGTCACCCGCGGGCCGGATCGCCTCGTGGGCCTCCTGCGCGTTCTTGACGCGGCCCCGGTAGGTGCGCGGTTGCGCGGGCAGGTACTCGTCTCCGTACTGCTCGCGGATCGCGGCGCGCGCGGCGGCGACGGCCTGTTCCGACAGGAACGTGGCGTCGGTGCGCATGTAGGTGATGTAGCCGCGCTCGTACAGGCGCTGCGCGACGGCCATCGTGCGGCTCGCCGCGAACCGCAGCTTGCGCGCGGCCTCCTGCTGGAGCGTCGACGTCGTGAACGGGGCGCGCGGCCGCTCGGTGAACGGCTCCGACTCGACCCCCCGAACCGTGAAGGCCGCCGGCCGCAGCTCGCCGGCGAGGCGTTCGGCCTCGTCCGGCGCGAGCAGGCGCGGCGGGGGGTCGGCCGGCGCGAGCTGCCCGGTCGCCGGGTCGAAGTCGCGGCCCTGGGCGAGCCGGCGCCCGCCGAGCTCCACGAGCGCGGCCCGGAACGGCTGGGCGGACGCGACGAACGTGCCCTCGAGGTCGTGCCAGCGGCCGGCGCGGAACCGCATCCGTGCCCGCTCGCGCTCGACCACGAGGCGCACCGCGACGCTCTGCACACGCCCCGCCGACGCCGCCTGGCCGCGGCCGAACACCCGCCACAGCACCGGCGAGGTCTCCCAGCCCACGAGCCGGTCGAGGATGCGGCGCGCCTCCTGCGCCTCGACGAGCTTCATGTCGAGGTCGCGGGGGTGCTCCAGGGCCTCCCGGATCGCGTGCGGGGTGATCTCGTGGAAGACCATCCGCTTCACCGGCACCTTCGGCTGCAGCACCTCCGACACGTGCCAGCCGATCGCCTCGCCCTCCCGGTCCTCGTCGGTGGCGAGGATCAGCTCGTCGGCGTCGCGCAGCGCCCTGCGGAGCTCGGCCACGACCTCCCGGGCCCGCTTGCCCCGCACGACGTAGACGACGTCGAAGTGGTCGTCCGGGTTGATGCCGGCGAGCCGCCCGTGGGTCTCCCGCTTGTCCTCGGGCACCTCCTCGCGGCTGCCGGGCAGGTCGCGGACGTGGCCGATGCTCGCCTTCACCGTGTAGCCGTCGCCGAGGTAGCCCGCGATGGTGCGGGCCTTCGCCGGGGATTCGACGATGACGAGTGGTCTGGGCACGGGCAAGGCCCTCCGCGGGGGATGGTCAGGGGTCCTCGTCGGCGACCGGGCGGGTCACGGTAGCGCCGACCCGGTTTCCGTCCTGCCATGACGGGCCCCGCCGAGTCAAACCGTGGGCAGTCGCGCGCTCGGGGTGGTCGACCGCCGGGGGGCTAGCCTCGCCGCCACCATGTGGTCCGACGCCCGCCGGAGCGCTCCCCGTGTTCGGTGACCTGGCCGACTGGGTGTCGTCGGTCATCGAGGCCATCGGCTACCTCGGCGTCGCCCTGCTCGTCGCGCTCGAGAGCGTGTTCCCGCCGATCCCGTCCGAGGTGGTGCTGCCGTTCGCGGGCTTCCACGCGGGCAAGGGCGAGGCGTCGGTCGCGGGGATGGTGCTGGCCGCCACGGTCGGCTCGGTCGCCGGCGCGTGGGTCCTGTACGGGATCGCGGCGTGGATCGGCCCGGTGCGGCTGCGGGCGTTCGTCGTGCGCTACGGCCGCTGGTTCGGCGTGCGCGAGCACGACCTCGACCGGGCGGAGGCCTGGTTCGACCGGCGCGCCAACGCGGCCGTGCTCCTCGGCCGCTGCGTCCCGCTCGTCCGCTCCGTCGTCTCGGTCCCCGCCGGGTTCCGCCGGATGCGGCCCGGTCCCGTTCACGTGGTACACCGCGCTCGGCAGCCTCGCGTGGAACGTCGCGCTCGTCGGAGCGGGCGCCATCCTCGGCGCGCGCTGGGAGCGCGTCGGCGACGTCGTGGCGATCCTCCAGTGGCTCGTGATCCTCGCGGTGATCGCCCTCGTCGGCTGGTTCCTGTGGGTGCGCGTCGTGCGGCCCCGCCTCGCGCGCGCCGGCGACCTCCCCCCGCCGGAGGAGTGAGCAGACGCGCGTGGGCCGCCCCCGCAGGGCGGCCCAGTGCAGCCGTGTGACGACGGTCAGTCGCCCGCGGTGATGGGCTGGCGCTCCTCCGCCTCCACGACGTCGAGGCGCACCTCCCCGCCGACGTTCGCACCGCTGCGCTTCGAGAACAGCACGGCGCCGATCAGCACGACGAGCGCGACGGCCGCGATCACGTAGCCGGCGGGCTCGGGGGTCGTCGTGAGGCTCGTGATGCCGAGCACGTCGTTGCGCTCGAGGCGGATGTCGGAGAGGTTGATCACGGCCGGGAGCACGAGCAGGCTCACCAGGTTCATCACCTTGATGAGCGGGTTGAGCGCGGGGCCCGCCGTGTCCTTGAACGGGTCGCCCACGGTGTCGCCGATGACGGCCGCCTTGTGCGCGTCGGAGCCCTTGCCGCCCTCGTGGCCGTCCTCGATGTACTTCTTCGCGTTGTCCCAGGCGCCACCCGCGTTCGAGAGGTAGTTGGCCATGAGCTGGCCGACCAGGATGACCGCCGCGAGGAACGCCCCGAGGGCGGTCGCGCCGATCCCGAAGCCGATGATCACCGGGGTCAGCACCGCGAGCAGCGCGGGCGTCGCGAGCTCGCGCAGCGACGCCGCGGTGCAGATGTCGATGACGGGCCCGTAGTCGGGGCGCTTCTCGCCCGCCATGATCTTGCCGTCCGCGAACTGGCTGCGGACCTCCTGCACGACGACGCCCGGCGGACCGCCCGACGGCCCGGATCGCGAGCGCCGAGAAGAGGAACGGCACCGCGCCGCCGATCAGCAGGCCGATGAACACCTTCGGGTCGGCGACGTTGATCGGGAGCAGGTCGAACACGCCGCGTGCCGTGTCCTTGGCGGTGTCGACCGCGTCGCCGGGAAGATCTCGTTCACCGAGATCTCGATGAAGCTCGCGAACAGCGCGACGGCGGCGATGACCGCGGAGCCGATCGCGAAGCCCTTCGTGACGGCCTTCGTGGTGTTGCCGACCGCGTCGAGGCTCACCATGATCCGCTCGGGCTCGCCGTGGAACTCGCCCGACATCTCGGCGATGCCCGCCGCGTTGTCGGCGACGGGACCGAAGGTGTCCTCCGACACGACGACGCCGGTCGTGGCGAGCATGCCCATGCCGCACAGGGCGACGAGGTAGAGCGAGAACTGCAGGTTGCCGCCGCCGAGCGCGATCGCCGCCCCGATCGCGACGGCGATCGCGATGATCGCGTACACCGACGACTCGAGACCCGGCCGAGGTGCCCGAGAGCACGGTGGTGGCCGGGCCGGTGCGGGCCGACTCGGCGATCTCCTTCACCGGGCGGAAGTGGGTGCCGGTGAAGTACTCGGTGATGCGGCTCACGACCTGCGCGAGCACGAGTCCGACGACCACCGCGAGCACGCAGCGCAGGCCGATGTTGGACAGCGTCGCCTCGTCGGGGTCGCCGATGTAGAGGAGGCCGAGCGCGCCCACGCCGAGCACCGTGATGATCCCGGCGGTGAGGAACCCGCGGTTGATCGGCTTCAGCGCGTTGGTCTCGCCCTCCTTCGCCCGCACCGCGTAGATGCCGACGATCGACGCGACGACGCCGATCGCCCGGGCCGCGAGCGGGAACACGAGGCCGAGCGCCGGGTTCGCCCCGACCGCCTCGAAGGCCGCGACGCCGAGGATGATCGACGCGACCAGCGTGACCTCGTACGACTCGAACAGGTCGGACGCCATGCCCGCGCAGTCGCCGACGTTGTCGCCGACGTTGTCGGCGATCGTCGCGGGGTTGCGGGGGTCGTCCTCGGGGATTCCGGCCTCGACCTTGCCCACCAGGTCGGCGCCGACGTCCGCGGCCTTCGTGAAGATGCCGCCCCCGACCCGGAGGAACAGTGCGAGGAGCGAACCGCCGAACCCGAACCCGACGAGGATCGCCGAGCTCGTGTTCTGGAAGATGGCGATGATGATCGTGGCGCCGGCGAGGCCGAGACCGACGGTGAACATGCCGGCGATGCCGCCGGTGCGGAACGCGACCTCGAGCGCGCGCGGCAGGGAGCCGCTCTTCGCGGCGGCGGCCGTGCGCACGTTGCCGCGCGTCGCGAGCGTCATGCCGATGTAGCCGGTGAGCCCCGACATGATGCAGCCGGCGATGAACGCCGCGGTGCGCGCCGCGCCCGACGCCGCGAAGCTGAGGCCGCCGCTGCCCCCGGTGAAGCCCTCCGGCTTCGCGACCTCGGTCGAGGTGACGAAGACGATCACCGCGAGCGGCACGAGGATGACGAGGATCGTGCGGAACTGCCGCTTGAGGTACGCCCAGGCGCCCTCCTGGATCGCGGACGCGATCTCGATCATCTTCGGCGTGCCCTGGTCGGAGGCGAGCACGCTGCGCATCAGGGCGAAGCCGACGAGGATCGCGAGCAGCGCGGCGAGCCCCGACAGCGCGAGGACGGCCCACTCACCCCCGTTCAGCACGAACTCCTGGTAACCGCCCTCGGCGGCCAGCACTTGGTTCATCTGCGGTTGGTCCTCCCCGAACGAGTCCCGGCGTGGTGCCGGTCCACACCGGCGCCGGCGCACCACCCGGAGCGCCGGTCGCCGTCACTGCCTCGACGGCGCCCGGTGACGCCGTCGACACCTGCGCGATCCCCCACCGTCAGCCCGCCTCCCGCGTGCGGTCCGGCCGACGCGTCGCGGTCCGTTGCACGAACACCTGGTTCGCGACGGTCGCGCCGAGCGTGCGGTCGCCGCCAGCGACCCGCAGCACGAGCGGGCCGTCGAACGGGTGCTTCTCCTTGACCTCGACCTCGACCCCCGGCCGCAGGCCGAGCGTGTCGAGGAACTCGACGATCTCCGGGTCGGTCGATCCCGGCACCGCGACCACCGCCACGTCGCCCGGCTCCAGCGCGTACAGCGGCGGCATCTCGGGCAGGTCGGCGGTCTCCTTGGCGGGGATCGGGAACCCGTGGGGGCAGGAGTCGGGCCGGTCGAGCGCCACGTAGAGGCGGTCCTCCACCTCCTGTGGCAGGTCGTGCTCGAAGGCGGTCGCGAGCCGGTCCGCCTCGTTCCAGGCGTAGCCGAGCATGTCGGCGAGGAACCGCTCGACGATCCGGTGCCGGCGGATGGCCGCGATCGCCGCCTGCCGGCCCGGCGCCGTCAGCTCGACCCCCCGGTACGGCCGGTGGTCGACGAGCCCCCGGTCGGCGAGCCGCTTGACGGTCGCGGTGACCGTGCCGGGGCTGAGGCCGAGCCGCTCCGCGAGCGCGCCGGTATGGGCCCCGCCGTCCTTTGCGAGCCGGTAGATGGCCTTGAGGGCCTCGCGGTCGGATTTTGAGAGGGGCGGAACGTCGATCTCGATAGGGGAAACTTAGATTTTGGAACCCCAAAAAGTCAACCGGGAACGGGCCTGCCGGGCGCGGCGCACTGCGGCGGGAGCCGGGCCCGCACCCCCGGCACGGGGCGCGGCGGGGAGCGGCGGGAGCCGGGCCCACACCCCGGGCACGGGGCGCGGCGGCGTGCGGCCGGGGCCGGGCCAACACGGCCCGGGGCCGCCGGTCAGTCGACGTGGTAGGGCACGGAGGTGACCACCGTGCCCTTGCGGAACAGCAGTCGGCCCTTCAGGAACAGGGCGCTCTGGTTGTGGAGCGCGTGCGCCCACCACGACCGCACCACGAACTCCGGGATCACCACCGTCACGACGTCGTTGTCGTAGCGGGCGTCGAGCTCGTCGATGAAGCGCAGCACCGGGCGGGTGAGCTCACGGTAGGGCGAGTGGACGATCTCGAGAGGCACGTCGATGTTGCGCTCGGCCCACTGCCGCTCGATCCGCTCCCGCTCCTCCTCGTCGGACACCACCGTCATCGCCACGAGGTGGTTGGGCGCGAGCGACTTGGCGTACGCCAGCGCCTCCATCACCCCGCGGTGCAGCCCGCCGACAAGCACCACGACGGTGTGGTTCATGCGCCGCGGCCGGTAGTCGGGCGGGAGACGCAACGACGACGCGACCGAGGAGTAGTGGCGCTTGATCGCCTTGAAGAGCGCCATGATCAGCGGGATGACGACGAGCGGCACCCACGCGCCCTGCGCGAACTTGCTCACCGCCACGACCAGGAGCACCGCGAACGTCACGGACGCCCCGACCGCGTTGATCACGATGCTGCGACGCCATCCCGGCTCGCGCTCCTTGAGGTGGTGGACGACCATCCCCGACTGCGAGAGCGTGAACGAGGTGAACACGCCCACCGCGTACAGGGGGATCAGGGCGTTGGTGACCCCGCCGAACGCGACGATGAGCCCGCCGGCGGCGAAGGCCAGCACGAGGATGCCGTTGGAGAACACGAGCCGGTCGCCGCGGTTCGTCAACTGGCGCGGCAGGTACCCGTCCCGGGCGATGATCGACGACAGGCGCGGGAAGTCGGCATAGGCGGTGTTGGCCGCCAGGACGAGGATCCCCGCGGTCGCGAACTGCAGGATCACGTACATCGGCCCGTCGCCGAACACCTGGATCCCGAGCTGGGAGATCACGGTCTCCTCGTGGCTCGGGTACGGCTCGAGGTGGTGAGCGAGCACGGCGGAGCCGAAGAACAGCGAACCGAGGATCAGGCCCATCCACACGAGGGTCGTCGCCGCGTTCTTCGACTCGGGGCGTCGGAACGCGGGGACACCGTTGGAGATGGCCTCGACGCCGGTGAGGGCGACGGCACCCGACGAGAAGCCGCGCAGCAGCAGGATGAGCGCGAGCGACCCGCCGGCCTGCCGCTGCACCTCCGCTGCTTCCGGGTCGAACGGTACCGGCGAGATGTCGGGACCGAACAGGCCGAACTCCCGCCCCAACCCCCACACGAGGAGCAGCGAGAACGACGCGATGTAGATGTAGGTCGGGACCGCGAACAGCCGTCCCGACTCCTTCACGCCCCGCAGGTTCGCCAGGCTGATGAGCAGGATCAGGCCGAGCGCGAGCGGCACCCGCTGGTCCGCCAGGTCGCGGAAGGCGGGGATTGACACGATGGCGGCGACGCCCGCCGAGATCGACACCGCGACCGTCAGGATGTAGTCGACGAGCAGCGACGCGCCCGCGACGAGCGACGGGTTCTCGCCGAGGTTCTCGCGGCTGACCACGTAGGAACCGCCGCCGTTCGGGTAGGCGAAGATCGTCTGGCGGTACGACGTGACGACGATCGCCAGGAGCACCGCGACCGCGAACGCGATCGGCACCAGCCGGCTCAGCCCCAGCTCGAGGCTCGACGCGCCCGCCGCCGTGACGAACAGGATCTCCTCGGTCGCGTACGCGGTCGACGAGATGGCGTCGGAGGAGAATACGGCGAGCGCGATCGTCTTGCTCAGCCGCTGGTGCTCCTGCTCGGACGTGGCCAGCGGCCGCCCGACGAAGATCCGCTTGACGGTCTCGAGCACGGTCGGCTCCCGGTCCTTCGATCCTCTGCCTCGGCGCGAGAGCTTGCCCGCCGGGCGGCGCCCGGCGCGCATCGGGGGCTCAGGTCTCGATGTGGTACGGCACCGAGGTGACCACGGTGCCCTTGCGGAACAGCAGCCGGCCCTTCAGGAACAGGGCGCTCTGGTTGTGGAGCGCGTGCGCCCACCAGGACCGCACCACGAACTCGGGGATCACGACGGTCAGGACGTCGTTCTCGTGCCGGGCGTCGAGCTCGTCGATGAAGCGCATCACCGGGCGGGTGAGCTCCCGGTAGGGGGAGTGCACGATCTCGAGCGGGATGTCGATCTCGCGCTCCGCCCACTGCTTCTCGATCCGCTCCTGCTCCTCCTCGTCGGACACCACCGTCATCGCGACCAGGTGGTTCGGCGCGAGCGACCGCGCGTACGCGAGCGCCTCCAGCACGCCGCGGTGGACCGATCCGACGAGCACGACGACCGTGTGGTTCATCCGCCGCGGCCGGTAGCCGGGTGGCACGCGCAGGCCGGCCGCGACCGTCGCGTAGTGGCGCTTGATGCCCTTGAAGAACAGGACGATCGAGGGGATGACGACGAGCGGGAGCCACGCCCCGACCGTGAACTTCGTGACCGCGACGATCAGCAGCACGACGAACGTCGAGGTGGCCCCCAGACCGCTGATGAACGCGTTGCGCCGCCACCCCGGCTGGCGTTCGCGCAGGTGGTGCCGCACCATCCCCGACTGCGACAGCGTGAACGAGGTGAACACGCCGACCGCGTACAGGGGGATCAGCGCGGTCGTGATGCCGCCGAACGCGATGATCAACGCGCTCGAGAGCACCGCGAGCACGAGGATCCCGTTCGAGAAGACGAGACGGTCGCCCCGGTTCGCGAGCTGGCGGGGCAGGTAACCGTCACGGGCGACGATCGACGACAGCCGCGGGAAGTCGGCGTACGCGGTGTTCGCCGCGAGCACGAGGATCCCGGCCGTCAGGATCTGCAGCAGCCACAGCGCGAAGCCGTCGCCGAAGACCTGCCGACCCATCTGGGCGAGCACGGTCACGTCGTGGCTCGGTTGCGGGTGGAGCCGGCTCGCGAGGAGCGACACAGCCGAAGAACAACGATCCGAGGATCAGCCCCATCATCGTCGAGGGTCGTCGCCGCGTTCTTCGCCTCGGGGCGCCGGAACGCGGGCACGCCGTCGGCGATGGCCTCGACGCCCGAGAGCGCGACGGCACCCGAGGAGAACGCGCGCAGCACGAGGAACAGGCCGATCGAACCGCCGGTCAGCGCGTCGACCTCGGACCCGCGCACCTCGTCGGGCACCGGTTCGACACCCCCGAACCACCCGAGGTACGACATCGTCAGGCCGAGGAACAGCAGACACGCCCAGCGTCAGGATGTAGCCGTAGGTCGGGCACGGCGAACAGCCGGCCCGACTCCTTCACCCCCCGGAGGTTCGCGAGGCTGATCAACAGGATCAGGCCGAGCGCGACGCGGGACGCGGTGGTCGACCACGTCGTGGAACTGCGGGATCGAGATGATCGCGGCGACGCCCGCCGACACCGACACGGCGACGGTCAGGATGTAGTCGACGAGGATCGACGCCGCGGCGACGAGCGACGGGAGCTCGCCGTGGTTCTCGCGGCTCACCACGTAGGCGGCACCGCCGCCCGGGTACGCCTTGATCGTCTGGCGGTAGGAGGTGATCACGATCGCGAGCAGCACCGCGACCGCGAGCGCGATCGGCACCAGGTGGTCGAGCCCGACCGCCAGGCTCGTCCCGCGCCCGACGGCCGCGACGAACAGGATCTCCTCGGTCGCGTACGCGGTCGACGAGATGGCGTCGGAGGAGAAGACGGCGAGGGCGACCCGCTTCGTGAGGCGCTGGTGCTCCTGCTCCGACGTCGCGAGCGGCCGCCCGACGAAGATCCGCTTGACCGTGTCGAGCACCCTGACCGTCCTCGGCGCGCCGCCTCCGGGCGCCAGCTTGCCATCGGCGGCGCCGGGCGCGGGGTGACGGTGCGCCCGGCGGGACCGGGCGGTGTGCCCCGCCCGCCCGGGCGGCCCTACGATCCGCCGGTCCACCCGCCGTCGGGGTCGGTCGGGGCCGGGGGCGCAGGAGGCAACCGTGCACGTCGTCGTGATCGGGTGCGGGCGGGTCGGCAGCGAGCTCGCCGGCGCGTTGACGCTCGCCGGTCACTCGGTCGCCGTGGTCGACAAGAACGGCCGCGCGTTCCGCCGGCTCCCCCCGGGGTTCCAGGGCCGGACCGTCGTCGGCTTCGGGTTCGACCGCGACGACCTCGCCGCGGCCGGGATCGACGAGGCGGGCGCCTTCGCGTCGGTCACCAACGGCGACAACTCCAACATCCTCTGCGCCCGGATCGCCCGCGAGACCTACGGCATCGAGCGGGTCGTCGCCCGCATCTACGACCCGCGCCGCGCGCTCATCTACCAGCGGCTCGGGATCCCGACCGTCGCCACCGTCGCGTGGACCACCGACCAGGTGCTCCGGCGGCTCCTCCCCCACGAGACCCGGCACGACTGGGTCGACCCGACCGGCAGGGTCGGCCTCGTCGAACGGCCGATCCCGCCCGCGGCCGTCGGCCGCAAGCTCTCGCGCCTGAACCGGCCGGGCCGGTTCTGGCTGACGGCGGTGACGCGCTTCGGCCAGGCGCAGGTCGTGACGTCCGACCTCGTCGGCCAGGAAGGGGACGTGCTCGTGTTCGTGAGCGCGCTCGACGCGATCGACGAGCTGCAGGAGCACATCGAGCGCGGAGGCGACGACTGATGCGCGTGGCGATCGCCGGGGCGGGCAACGTGGGCTTGTTCATCGCGAACGACCTCGCGTCCGCGGGGCACGAGGTCCAGCTCATCGAGCAGAACCCGGACGTGGTCGACCGTCTCGACCTCGCCGAGGGGGTCGAGGTCGTCGTCGCCGACGCCTGCGAGGTCAGCTCGTTGCGCGAGGCCGGGTTGGAGCGCTGTCACGTCGTGGTGGCCGCGACCGGGGACGACGAGGACAACCTCGTCATCTCGCTGCTCTCGAAGCAGGAGTTCGGCGTCCCGCGCGTGATCGCGCGCGTGAACCACCCGAAGAACGAATGGCTGTTCAACGAGAACTGGGGCGTCGACGTGTCGGTCTCGACGCCCCACCTGATCACCGCCCTCGTCGAGGAGGCCGTGTCGGTCGGGCGGCTCGTGCGGATCCTGCAGTTCGAGGGCGGCAACGTCCGGCTCGTCGAGGTGACCCTCGCCCCCGACGCCCCCGTGATCGACAAGGCGATCAAGGAGCTCGACATCCCGCGCGACGCGACGATCGTCGCGGTGCTGCGCGAGGAGCACGTCGTGATGCCCCGCGGCGACACGGTGTTCCAGGAGGGTGACGAGGTCCTCGCGATGGTGACCGCCGAGGCCGAGGAGGAGGTCCGCCAGATCCTCACCGGCCGCTGAGCGCACCCGGCGCGCGCGCCGGGCGCGGTCGGGCGCCGCTCAGCAGAGCGTGTAGACGGGGTTGTACATCTGGCGGGTCCGGCCGTCGAGGCTGACGACACCCTCGAGCACGACGCGCCGGCCCGGGGTGAGGCCCGCGATCTTCCG
Organism: Acidimicrobiia bacterium; assembly: GCA_026002935.1. Lineage (GTDB taxonomy): Bacteria > Actinomycetota > Acidimicrobiia > IMCC26256 > PALSA-610 > BPGH01. The sequence continues at coordinate 708,163 of BPGH01000001.1, read as the reverse complement.
CCGGCCGAGGAACACCGCGACGACGTTCGCCCGCCCGTCGCTCACCGTGACCTCCATCGCGTCCGCGCCCGCGCGCGGGACGATGCGGACCGAGCGCACCTCGCCCGCGACGCGCACCGGGCGGCGCAACTCGACCCGGTCGATCGGCACCGGCTCGTGCGCGTCGCACCACTGCGCGAGCGCCTCGCGGTCGAGCTCCTCGACGGGCTTCGTCAACCGCTCGACGAACTTCCTGAGCGCCACGGCCGGTCCACGATCCCTTCCCCGGCCCTCCCGACGCCGCGCCGGGCGTTCGCCGGACGTCACCGGACAGGATCCGAGGCTAGCGGTGCCCCGCATGGCACTCTGGGGTCCCGATGCGTTCCCCCCACCTGCGCCTGCTCGCCGGCGCCGCGACGCTCGGTCTGGCGCTCGCCGCGTGCGGCGGGGGTGGAGACGGCGAGTCCGGCGAATCCGTACCGACCACGGCGGTGCGTGCCGACACCCGCCTCGCCCCGGGCGAGGTCGCCGTGCACGGCGCCGGCGCCGACCCCCGCCTCGACGACGCGACCGTGGCCGCCGCCGTCGACGTGGCGCAGCGATACGTCGACACCGCGGTGCTCGGGCCCGTCGTCGAGGGGGAGCTCGGGGAGGGGTTCGCCGCCCTCTTCGAGGACGCGCTGCGCGAGCGGGCCACCACGGCCGACGCGGCGGCGCTGACCGACGCGGGCGTGCCCCGGGCGACGGAGCGCCCGGAGGTCGAGGCCACCCCGGTCCGCATCGACGCGCTCGCCGACCCCGCCGGGTCGGTCGTGCTGCTCGGGACCACCTTCGAGGTCGACGTGCGGGTCCCGGCCGCGAGCGGCACGTACGCCCTGCACCGGTCGGGCGAGCTCACCCTCGCACCGGGTCCCGGCGGCGACTGGCTCGTCACGGGCTACCGGGTGGTCGTGACCCGCGACCTGCCGGAGGGTCCGCCGGCCACCACGGCGGCGGAGGCCGGCGCGTGACCCGGGTGGTGAAGCGGCTCGCCCTGGGCGTCGCGGTCGTCGCGGTGGCCGCCGCGGTCGCCGCCGGCGCGCTCGTCGCCGCGTGGCTCGCCGGCGTGCGCGTGCCCGTCGCCTCCGGCGCACTGCACATGCGGGTCGAGAAGCTCGCGGTCGCCGAGGCGACCGCGAACACCCCCGGCGGCACCTTCTACGTCGCGCTCATCGGGAACGACGCCCGGTCCGGCCGCGGCCCCGCCCGCGGCGACGCCCTGCACCTCGTCGGCGTCAACCCGCAGGCCGGCGCGGCGTCGATCCTCAACGTGCCCCGCGACACCTGCTGGCGGGGCGGGAAGATCAACCGTGCCCACAACGACGGCCCCCGCGCGCAGGCGAACGCGCTCGGGGAGCTGGCCGGCGTGCCCGTGAGCTACGTCGTGTCCGCGAACTTCGAGGAGTTCCAACGGCTCGTCGACGACATGGGCGGGCTCCAGATCGACGTGCCGACCCCGATGGACGACCACTACTCCGGCGCGGTGTTCAGTGCCGGGCCGCACCGGATGACGGGCGCGCAGGCCCTCGCCTTCTCGCGCAACCGCCACGACTTCCCGTCCGGCGACCTCCAGCGCACCGCCAACCAGGGCCTCGTCATCCTCGCCGGCCTCCGCCAGCTCCAGGCCGAGGCCAAGGGTCCGCTCGGCGAGTTCACGGCCGCGGCGTCGCTCGTGCGCCACACCCAGCTCGACGGCCTCGGCGTCGCGGACGTGTGGCGGCTCGGGCGCATCGCGCACCGGCTCGACCCGGCACGCGTGGAGTCCGTGACGGTCCCGACCGGCGGGGGCGGCGGCTGCATGGGCCTCGGCGGCGCCGCCGCCGGCCTGTTCGCCGACTTCGCGGACGACGCGGTCCTGCAGGCGCACTGACCGGACGCGCCCGGGCCGGGCCGGGGCCGCCGGCCTCACCGCCCGGGGCGGCTCCCGGGGTGGCCACGGGTACGGTGGGCACGATGGACGCGGGCGCGACGCTCGACGCGCTCGCCGCGGACCCGGCGACCGCCGGCCGCCTCGTGCACCGGGAGACGATCCCCGCACGCGCGGCGCGCCACGCCGAGCCGTGCGAGCCGCTCCACGAGGAGGTCCGCGCGCGCCTCCGGGCGCGGGGCGTCGACCGCCTCTACACGCACCAGGCCGCGGCGGTCGACCGGCTCCGCGACGGCCGCAGCGTCGTCGTCGCGACCGGCACCGCGTCGGGCAAGTCCCTGTGCTACCAGGTCCCGATCGTCGAGTCGGTGGTCCGCGCCAACCGCGACACGGCCCTCCTCGTCTTCCCGACCAAGGCCCTCGCCCAGGACCAGCTCCGGTCGCTGCGCTCGTGGCTGGTCCCGGGGCTGCGCGCCGTCACCTACGACGGTGACACCGACACCGACGCGCGCGCCTGGGCGCGCAAGCACGCGAACGTCGTGCTGACCAACCCGGAGATGCTGCACGTGGGCATCCTCCCGGCGCACAAGCGTTGGGCGACCTTCCTGATGCGCCTCCGGTACGTGGTCGTCGACGAGCTGCACACCCTGCGCGGCATCTTCGGCAGTCACGTCGCGCACGTGCTCCGGCGGCTCCGGCGGGTGTGCGAGCACTACGGCGCGTCCCCCGCGTTCTGTTTCGCGAGCGCGACCATCGGCAACCCCGGCGAGCTCGCCGCCGCGCTGTGCGGCCTCGACGTCGAGGAGATCGACGACGACGGCTCCCCCCGGGCCGAGCGCGTGCTGGCCTGCTGGCAGCGCCCGCTCGTCGACCCGCACTCGGGCGCGCGCGCCTCCGCGAACGCCGAGACGGCGGAGCTGCTCGCGCGGTTCGTCCGCGCCGGGCACCAGACGCTGGCGTTCACGCGCAGCCGGCGCGGCGCCGAGCTCGTGGCGCAGTACGCCCGGCGCCGGCTCGCCGAGGACGGCGTCGGCCTCGACGAACGCGTCGCCGCCTACCGCGCCGGGTACCTCCCCGAGGAACGCCGGGCGCTGGAGCGCGCCCTGTCGGCCGGCGAGATCGTCGGCGTCGCGGCCACGAACGCGCTCGAGCTCGGGATCGACGTCGGCGGCCTCGACGCGGTCGTCCTCAACGGGTTCCCCGGGACCCTCGCGTCGATGTGGCAGCAGGCGGGACGGGCGGGACGGGCGGGGCGCCGCTCGGCGGCGGTGCTCGTCGCGGGCGACGACCAGCTCGACCAGTGGTACGCGCGCCACCCCGCCGAGCTCACGCGCCGGCCGCCCGAGCGGGCCGTCGTCAACCCGTCCAACCCGTTCGTGATGCGCGCCCAGGTCGCGTGTGCGGCCCACGAGCTGCCGCTCACCCCGCAGGACGAGCGCTGGTTCGGCGACGGGCTCGACGAGACCGTGCGCGAGCTCGTGCACGCCGATCTCCTGCGGCCCCGCGGCGGCCGCATGTTCTGGGCGGGTGAGCGGCCACCGGCCCCCGCCGTCGGCCTCCGCACCGGGTCGTCGGTCGAGTACCGGCTCGTCGATCCCGACGGCCAGACCGTGGGGACGGTCGACGAGGCCCGCGTCTTCACCGCCGCCCACCCGGGCGCCGTGTACCTGCACCAGGGCCGCCAGTTCCGCGTCCGCGTCCTCGACACGCGCGACCACGTCGCCGGCCTCGAGCCCTACGACGACGCCGACGAGTACACGCAGCCGCGCACCGACACCGACATCACGATCGTCGCCGAGGACCGCCGGGCACCGCTCGGCGCGTGCGTCGCGCACCTCGGCACGGTCGAGGTCCGCGACCAGGTCGTCGCGTACCAGCGCCGCCGGATCTCGACCAACGAGACGATCGAGATCTGCGGGCTCGACCTCCCGGAGCGCACCCTGCGCACCCGGGCGAGCTGGTACACGGTCGCCCCCGCGGTCCTCGCGGCGGCCGGCGTCGAGACGGCGCGGGTCATCGGGACGGTGCACGCGGCCGAGCACGGCCTGATCGGCATGCTGCCCCTGTTCACGATCTGCGACCGCTGGGACGTCGGCGGCGTCTCGATGGCGATGCACCCCCAGACGGGGGAGCCGACGATCTTCGTGTACGACGGCTATCCGGGCGGGGCGGGGATCGCCGAGCTCGCGTTCGGCGCCGCGCCGGAGCACGCGCGTGCGACGCTCCGTCTCGTGACGCAGTGCCCGTGCGACGACGGGTGCCCGTCGTGCGTCCAGTCCCCGAAGTGCGGCAACTGGAACGAGTACCTCGACAAGGCGGGCGCGGTCGCCCTGCTCGGGCTCATGGACCGGGTGGCCGCGCGCGCGTGAAGTCGACCTCGGCGCGGGCACGCGCCGAGGGGTCGCGCGGGAAGCCGAGCACGTCGGGGCCGTCGAGCGCGACCTGCACCTCGGCGAAGGTCGTCTCGCACCAGCACCGCACGAGGTGGGCCCCGTTGTCGGCGGCGACGGCCGCCGCCGCCCGCCGCGCCGCGTCGTTGCCGCGTCCCCGTGCGAGCTCGTCGGCCGCGGCGAGCGCCGCGACGTCGGCGGCGGCCTGCGCCCTCGCCTGGAGCACCGTGGCCGCACCCACCCGGGTGAGCCCGATCGCGATGGCGACCGCCAGCGCGACGTAGGCGGTCGTGAGCACGGTCATCGCGCCGCGCTCGTCGCGCGCCCGAGGCCGCGCCGTCATCGCTCGCGCCTCGTGACGACCCGGGCCCGCAGGTCGACGTCGGGGAGCACGCCGCCGACCAGCGGGACGTCGGTCGGCGACGCGTAGCGGGCGACGACCACGACACGGTCGCCGACACGCGAACCGCGGTCGACGTCGACGTCGACGCCGCCGAGCACGTCACGGGCCGCGCCCTCGACGCGCCCGTGGCCGGCGTCGACCGCCGCCTCCCGCGCCGCCTCCCGTGCCGCGTTCACGACGAGGACGTGGTCACGGACCACCAGGCCGATCTGCACGAGCAGCAACACGAAGAACACGAACACCGGCACGAGCAGCGCGAGCTCGGCCGTCGTCTGGCCGGACTCGGGGTGCGCGCCCGCGCGCGCACCCCGACCGGCCCGGAGCCGGCTCGCCACGGCTAGCCGGGGATGATCTTGTCGATGACCGTGTTGAACAGCTTCGAGATCATGTTGGTCTTGGTCGCCCACGTGAGCACGAGCCCCGCGATCGCGGCGACCGCGATCATCACCAGCGCGTACTCGGCGGTCGACTGACCCCGCTCGCCGAGCTGCACCAGCCGTTGGCGCGCACTGATCCACAGGCGCAGGAAGACATCCGGCACGTTCAACCTCCGAGAGTCGGCCCGGCGGGTGTCGATCAGCGCGTCGTGCCGGCCAGCAGCGCGGGCACGACGGTGAGCAACACGAACGCCGGGAGCACACAGAAGACGAGGGGGAAGAGCAGGCGCACCGGGACGGTGCGCGCACGAGCCTCGGCGCGGCGCCGGACGTCGGCCCGCACCTCGGCTGCGACCCGGGCGAGCGCGGGGCCCGCCGGTGAACCCAGCTCCGAGCTGACGCGCAACGCCTCGGTGAGCGCGTGCAGCTCGGGCACCGCGCGGCCGGCGACGCGCAGGGCGCGCCCGAAGCCGGCACCGAGGTCCGCGACCTGGACGACCCGCTCGAGCACGGGCGCGACCCGCGGCGGGCTCCAGCGGGCCGCGACGGCCACCGCGCGGTAGGGCGTGCACCCGGCGGCGACGGCCACCCCGACCAGGTCGACGACGACCGGCACCTCCGCGAGCACGGCCTCGCGCCGGCGGCGCTCCCGCGCCAGGCGCACGGGTGCGCCCGCGACCCGGCCGACGACGCGCAGGCCCGGGTGGCGCAGCCGGTCCCGCCACCGGGCGTGCAGGTGCGCCGCGAGCCGCCGCGGCCCCGCCGGGCGCCCCGCCCGCGCGCGCGGGCGCACCGCCCGCAACCGCACCGCGACCACGGCCCGGCCGGCGACGCGTGCGACGGTCAGGCCCGCGAGCGCCCCCCAGGCGAGCGCGATCACGACCGTGCTCATGCCGGCTCCGCCCACGCGAGGATCCTGCGCATCCACCACGCGCCCGCCAGCTCGAGCAGGATCCCGGCCGCGGCGCACGCCCGCCCGAGCGGGTGCTCCACCAGCGAGCGCAGCGCACGCGGGTCGGTGAGCGCCGAGAACCCGAGGTACACGACGGGACCGAGCCCGACGACCAGGGCCGACGCCCGCCCCTGCGCCGACAGGGCGCGCACCTCGGCGACGACGCCGAGCCGCTCCCGAAGGGACGTCGCGAGCCCCTCGAGCGCGTTCGCCGCGCGGCCGCCGACCTCGTGGGCGAGCGCGAGTGCGCCGGCCGCGGCGGGCACCCCGGCGACCGGGCGCTCGTGCACCATCTCCCGGAGCGCCTCGGGCAGCGACGCGCCGAGCCCGACACGCGCCTCGAGCCGGGCGAGGTCGGCCGCGAGCGGCCCGCCCTCCTCCGCGACGCGCGCGAGACCGCTCGCGACGGTGCCGCCGGCCCGCAGCTCCGAGGCCACGCGGTCGAGCACGGCTGGCACCGCGGCCGCGGCGAGCCGCGCCCGCGACCGGGCCCGCGCCCCCAGGAGGGCCGGCCCGCCCGCCACGACGGCGAGGGGCGCCGCCCCCACGAACAGCGGCCCGAGCGGCAGGCACACGAGTGCCGCCGACGCCGCCGCGAGCAACCAGGCCTGCACGGCCTCCTCCGGCGCGGCCCGGAACCCGGCGTCGGCGAGCCGGGCCGCGAGGCGCGTGCGGTACGGCTCGGGGAGGGCGCGGCGCCGGTCGAGCCGCCGGGGGACCCGGTCGAGCACGCGCAGGCGCGCGGCCCGGCGGGCGAGCCACCACGCCGCACCCCCTCCCGCGCACGCCACGAGCACCGTGCTCACCCCGCCCACACCTCGCCCGCGTCCGCCGACCGGCGCGCCGGCCGCCGCGGCACGCCGACCTGCACGACGCGGTCGCGTTCGCGCCGCAGCAGCGTCCGGACCCCGCGGCCGTCGGAATCGACCTCGGCGACGGCGAGCACGCAACGCCGGCCGGACCCGTCGCGCCCGACGTGGACCACCCCGTCGATCCCGGCGGCGATCTGGTTGCGGATCGCCTCGACCGGCAGGCCCGCGCCCGCGAACATCGCGAGCGTCTCGAGCCGCACGAGCGCCTCGGCCGGCCCGTTGGCGTGCACGGTCGACAGCGACCCGTCATGGCCCGTGTTGACGGCCTGGAGCATGTCGAGGGCCTCGCCGCCGCGCACCTCCCCCACGATCAGGCGGTCGGGCCGCATCCGCAGCGCGGCGCGGACGAGGTCGCGCACCGACACCGCACCGACGCCCTCGGCGTTCGCCGGGCGGGCCTCCAGCCGCACCACGTGCGGCTGGGCCAGGCGGAGCTCCGCCGTCTCCTCGATGGTCACGATCCGCTCACCGGGGTCGACCGCGCGGGCGAGCGCGTTGCAAAGCGTCGTCTTGCCCGCGCTCGTGCCGCCGGCGACGAGGAGGTTCCACCCGGCACGCACGAGCGCGCGCAGCCGCGCCGCGTCGTGCTCGCCGAGCCCGAACGCGTCGAGGTCGGCGTCGCGCGCGACGAACCGCCGGATCGTCAGGCACGGGCCGTCGGGGGCGAGCGGGGGGAGCACGGCGTGGACCCGCGACCCGTCGGGGAGCCGCGCGTCGACCATCGGCGACGCGTGGTCGAGGCGGAGCCCGAGCGGGCCGACGATTCGCCCGGCGAGCCGGGCGATCGCCGCGGCGTCGAGCGGGAGGTCGATCGGTTCGAGCCGGCCCTCCCGCTCGACGTAGGCGCGATTGGGTCCGTTGACCATGATCTCGCTCACCGTGGGGTCGGCGCACCAGGCCTCCAACGGACCCAGGCCCCCGACCTCGTCGACCAGCGCGTCGACGACGGCCGCCGCCTCGGCCGGCGGGCACAGCGGCGCCTCGTCGCGCACGAGCAGCTCCAGGTGGGCGCGCAGCTCCGCTCGGCCCATCGCGCGCGGGTCGACGGGCGCCGAGAGCAGCCGGCGGTGCACCGAGGTGCGCAGGCGCTGCGCGGTTGCGTTCACGCCGCCCGGCCCTCGTGACCGGCCCCGCCGAGACGGGCGAGCACCTGGCGTGCCGGCCTGGCGAGCTGCTCGGGGAGCCGCGTCGGGAGCACGCCCGCGTCGACGACGCGCGCCGTCTGCGACCGCACGGGGACCCTCGCCAGCACGGGGAGCCCGAGCACGTCGCCCACCTCGCGCGCGCCCAGCGCGCGCCCCGGCTCCTCGACCAGCACCACACCGTGCGCCCGCGCCGTGGGCGCCATCCGCACGGCGCGGCGCAGCGCGACGTAGCAGCCGCGCACCACGAGGACGCTCGCGTCGGCGACCTCCAGCATCGCCTCCGCGGCGGACGACCCCGGCACCCCGACGTCGGCGAGCGTGGGACGCGGGTCGTCGCGCAACGCCGTCGCCAGCGCGGCGCCCGCCTCGGGCGCGACGTCGCCGATGGGGGCCCGGCCGGCCGGGAGGAGCGTCACGCCCGGGACGATCTCCACCGACAGGCGGTCGAGCGCGTCGACCGGCGCGTCGACCCCGACCCGCAGCCACTCGCGCATCCCGGTTGGCGGGTCGGACGCCGCGCCCAGCACCGCCGGCTGGTCGCCCACCAGATCGGCCAGCCGGGTCGCGCCGTCGCGCGCGGCGACGAGTGCGACGGCGGCGGTGACGACGGAGGTACCGGAGCCGCCCTTCGGCGACCAGAAGCACGTGAGCACGAACCCCTCCCCACGTCGGGACGACGATCCTGCGGCGGCGCGGGTGCGCGACGACCGCCGGGGAAGGGCGAGGGGAAGCAGGGCGAACCTATGCCGTCACGGTGCACGCGTCAAGGGTCGGGGCACTCCTACCCTGGCGGGCGTGGAGGCCGCGTTCTTCGACCTCGACAAGACGATCATCGCGACGAGCTCGGTCATGGCGCTCGGCCGCCCGTTCTACCGCGAGGGACTGATCTCGAAGCGGACGATCGCGCGCGGCATCTACGCGCAGTTCGTCTACATGCTCGTCGGCGCCGACGAGGAGAAGATGGAACGGATGCGCGAGGCGATGCTCGCGCTCACCAAGGGATGGGACCGCGCCCGTGTCGAGGAGATCGTGCGCGAGACCCTCGACCAGGTGATCACGCCGGTGATCTACGCGGAGGCGCTCGAGCTGATCGAGGAGCACCGCCGCGCGGGGCGCAAGACCGTCATCATCTCGTCGTCGCCGATCGAGACCGTGCAGGCGATCGGCGAGTACCTCGGCGTCGACGACGTGATCGCGACCCGGGCCCGCGTCGACGAGCAGGGGCGTTACACGGGCGAGCTCGACTTCTACGCGTACGGCCCGCACAAGGCGGAGGCGATCCGCGAGATGGCGCTGCGCGAGGGCATCGACCTCGCGCAGTCCTACGCGTACACGGACTCGGTCACCGACCTGCCGATGCTGGAGCTGGTCGGCCATCCCGTGGTCGTGAACCCCGACCGCGAGCTCATGCGCGTCGCGCGGGAGCGCGGCTGGGAGGTGCGCACGTTCGCGCACCCGGTCCGCCTGCGCGACCGTGTCCCGGTGCCGCCGCGGGGACCCACGATCGCGGCCGGCACCGTCGTGGTGGCGCTCGCCACCGGCATGGCCGTGTACCTACTGACGCGCCGGCGCGACGGCGCACGACGGTGACCGGCCCCGCGCCCGTCCCGCTGTCGCACACGCCGACGCCGCTCGACGGTGCACCCCGGCTGTCCGACGCGCTCGGGGTCGAGCTGCTCGTGAAGCGTGACGACCTGACCGGCCTCGCGCTCGGCGGCAACAAGGCGCGCAAGCTCGACCACCTGCTGGCCGACGCGCTCGCGCGCGGCTGCGACGTACTCGTCACCGGGGGCGGGACGCAGAGCAACCACGTACGCCAGACCGCGGCCGCGGCGCGCCGCGCCGGCCTCGACTGCCACGCGGTGCTCGCCGGCCCGGAACCCCCGGTGCCGTCGGGCAACGTGCTGCTCGACCTCCTCCTCGGCGCGTCGATCGAGCACACCGGTGCCACCGGGTACTACGAGATCGAGCAGGCGATCGAGGCCGCGGCCGAGGCGCTCGAGCGATCCGGGCGCAGGCCGTACGCGATCCCGATCGGCGGGGCGTCGGCCCCCGGCGTGCGCGCGTACGCGGCGGCGGCACGGGAGCTGACGGGCCAGCGCGCGGACGTGGACTGGGTGTTCGTCGCCGACGGCTCGGGCGGCACCCACGCGGGGCTGCTCGCCGGGTTCGGCACGAGCGGGCCGCGCGTCGTGGGGGTCGACGTCGGCACCCGTCCCGACCTCGACGACGTCGTGCCCCGCCTCGCGGCGCAGGCGGCGGGACCGGGAGGCAGCACCGGGCGCTGCGTCGTCGACCACGACCACGCCGGACCCGCATACGGCGAGCTGTCACCCGAGGCGTCGGACGCGTTGCGGCTGGCGGCGCGCACCGAGGGCCTGCTGCTCGACCCGGTCTACACCGCGAAGGCGTTCGCCGCGATGCGCACGTGGATCCGCGCCGGTCTGGTGGCGCCGGGGGCCACCGTGTGCTTCTGGCACACCGGCGGCCACCCGGCACTCTTCGCATCGCGCTACGCGACGGCCGTCGCCGCGCCCTGAGGTCGGTCAGGCGTCGCGCACCTTCTTCGCGACGAGCGCGCCGACGGCGACGAGGACGAGGAGCAGAATCAGCTTCTTCACGCGCAGACCCTCCTGACGAGCCGGTCGTGCGAGCCTACCCATCGGCACCGGCCCCCACCACGGGCGACGGTGCGGAGCGGTTCGCTACCGTCCGCGGCGGAGGTGAACGGGGTCTGGTGGCCCCCCTCGTCTTCAAAACGAGTGGGACGGGTCAGACCCGTCCGGTGGGTTCGATTCCTGCCACCTCCGCGGCCGATCGGCGACGCGTGAGCAACGCGTACGCCCACAGGAACGGCAACGTCCCCACGAAGGGACCGACGAGCGCGAGCGGCCGGCCGAGCCACCACTCGGGCGTCGGCGTGATCGCGTACGTCTCGCGGCCGCTCAGCAGGTAGCCGACGGTCAGCGCGATCGCGAACCCGGTCGTGTGGAACAGGAACAGCGGCATCGCGAACCGGTTGAGCAGCGCGTTCGCACGCTCCCAGGCGGGTCGCTCCAGGCGCGCGACCACCCACGGCCGGACGAGCAGGGCGACGCCCGCCTGGAAGAACACGAGCGCCACGATCGCGAGCGACGGCGGCGACATGTTGGAGAACCGCTCGCCGGGCACGCCGACCATGGAGCCGGGATACGCGCCCGACCACACGAGCGCGAACAGACCGAACAGCCCCGCCCACGCCATCGTCGCGTACCAGCGGCGGTCACCGATCCGCACCAGGTCACCGTAGGAGAACCCGAGCTGGTGCGCGAGCCCCCACACCGCCAGCATGTTCACCCAGCCCACCCACGGCACGTCGTGCGCGAAGCGGGCGATGTCGACGATCGCGGCGATCCCGGCGAGCCACACGACGACGAGCGGGCCGAAGCGCCCGTGCAAGCGGTACCACAGCGGGAACAGGGCGACGATCAGCACGTAGACGGCGATGAACCACAACGGGCTGAGCACGAGCAGCGTCGCGCGGCCGATCCAGCGGGCCTCGAACAGGACCGGCACCGTGACCATCAGTGCGCCCCACGCGAGCGCGAGACCGACCGACGGCACCACGAGCCGACGGAGGCGGCGGGCGACGAACCGCGACGTCGGGATCCCGCGCCGGCGCGACGCCACGTAGCTGCGCAGGTTCGCGTACCCGCCGACGAAGAAGAACAGCGGCATCACCTGGAGCAACCAGGTGAGGAGCCACATGCCACGGGTGAACCCGATCGGGTTCGACGCGTGGGGGCCGTCGGCGCGCCAGATCAGGATCGTGAACGCCCAGTGCCAGACCACGACGACGACGAGGCTGAACGCCCGGACGAAGTCGATGAACGGCTCTCGCTCGCCGTCCCCGCGGGCGGCCGCGTCGTCACCGCCCATCGCCGGCCCCCCCACCGCGTGCGTCCCCGGCGACGTCACGGGCCCGACGCCGCGCGGCGCCCCTTCAGACCGCGAGGAGGTCGCGCGCACCCGTGTCGGCCGACGGGTGGCGCAGCTTCGACATCGCGCGCGCCTCGATCTGGCGGATGCGCTCGCGCGTGAGGTTGAAGTACTCGCCGACCTCTTCGAGCGTGCGCGGCTCGCCGCGGTCGAGCCCGAACCGCAGGGCGAGGATCTGGCGCTCGCGCTCGTCGAGCGGGGCGAGCAGCTTCTCGATCTCGGCGGGCAGCAGCGCGGTGGCGGCGACCTCGAACGGCGACTCGGCCGAACGGTCCTCGACGATGTCGCCCAGCTCGGCGTCGCCGTCCTCGCGCAACGGTTCGCTGAGCGACAGGGGCTCGGCCGCGAAGCGCAGCGCCTCGGTCACCTTGTCCTCCGGCATCTCGACCTCGGCGGCGAGCTCGGAGAGGGTGGCCGGCCGGCCGAGCTTGAGCTCGAGGCGCGAGCGGGCCTTCTGGAGACGCGCGAGCGTGTCGCCCGCGTGCACCGGCAGCCGGATCGTGCGACCGGTGTTCGCGATGCCGCGGGTGATCGCCTGGCGGATCCACCAGGTCGCGTACGTCGAGAACTTGAAGCCCTTGCGCCAGTCGAACTTCTCGACGGCGTGCATGAGGCCGAGGTTGCCCTCCTGGATGAGGTCGAGGAGCGGCAGGCCCGACGCCTGGTACTTCTTCGCGATCGACACGACGAGCCGCAGGTTGGACTGGACGAACGTGCGCTGGGCCTGCTCCCCTTCGCGCGCGGCACGCCGCAGCTCGCGCTTCTTCGCCGGGCTCAGTCCCTTGCCTTCGAGGAGCTGTTCGCGCGCAGCGTTGCCGTTCTCGATCAGCTGCGCGAGCCGGACCTCGTCGTCCTTCGTGAGCAGCGGGTACTGCCCGATGTCGGTCAGGTAGAGGCGGACGAGATCCTCCTCGTCCCGCTCGACTCGCTCCTTCGCCAAGACCAGTCCTTCGTTCCAGGGACGCCGCGGTCGATGCCGGACCCGACCCGCGTGTCCCCGTCGCCGGGGGAGCACCGGATCCGTGCCTGTACGATACCGACCTCGTCAAGCGGCGGAATCGCCCGCATTGACGATTCCCGGCGCGACCCGACCGGACGTCGCGGACCGCACGCGGCGGTTGCGCGGACGACGCGCGGCACCCGGGCGCGGTCGCCGGGCGCCCACGCGCGACGGTCGGGGCGGCCGTCGGCGCCGCGCCGCCGGCCCCCGGCGACGCGCACGTTGGTCAGCCCCCGCCCACGCGCGACGCGGGCGCCCGGGACCGCGCCCGGCCCCATCGCGTCGACCACGAAGCGTGGTCGCCTGCGGGCACCGGATCCGTGGACGGCGACCACGACGCCGCCCCGACCCCACCCCGACCCGGTCCGGGCCGAGGGCGCGGTCACGCCGTCGGGTTCATCCGGCCGTGGGCGCCGCGTCCGGCGGCGCCGCCGGGCCCCCGGCGCCCGCGATGCCCCCCGACGCGACGTAGAGCGCCTCCAGCTCCTCCTGGCGGCGCGCCGCACGCCGCGCCTCCTCCGGCGTGCGGATCAGCGACTGGAGCAGCATCTCGCCGTCGCGCCAGTCCTCGAGCTCGTCCTGCAGGACGAACCGCAGCGCGCGGATCGTCGGCGCGTCCGCGATCGCGCTCGCGCCGCCGAGGTGCTCGGTGTACGCGCCCACGAGCCGGGGGACCAGCACCCGGTAGACGCCGACGAGCTTCTCGATGGTGTGCTCGGGTGCCTCGGGCTCGCGCACGGCGTCCACGAACCGCACGAACGCGTCGTCGGCCGGCGGCCCGGGCCCCTCGGGGTCCGCCTCGCGCCCCCGGGGCAGGCGCTCGCGCCAGAGGTCGGCGTGCCACGCGTGGTGGTGGGCGTGACGGGCGAGCACGAGCTTGGCGGCCGCTTCCGGGACGGTCGCGACCCACGCGCCGAGCACCTCGAACAGCCGCATCTCGACCCAACGGAAGCGCCCGCTACGCCGCGCCGCTTCCTCGAAGGAGTACGCCCCGCGGCACGCGCGCAGGCCCGGGAGGAGGAGACCCGGGCGCGCGCCACCGTCACCGATCGGCTCGACGCTCACCGCGGCATTGTCGGCCGACCCGACCACGCGGTCAAACGGCGCCGGGCCCGCGGCCCACCGGCTCGCGGCGCCGCCACGACCGCGACTCGGCGAGGAGGATCCCGGCGAGGATCACCACCGCACCCACGTAGCCCGCCACACCCAGCCGCTCCCCCACGGCGTAGCCGACGAACCCCGCGACCACCGGCTCGAACAGCAGGATCACCGCCGCCCGGCTCGGCTCGACGTAGCGCTGCGCCCAGAGCTGGAGCGAGAAGGCCACCGCGCTGCACAGCACGCCGGTCACGGCCACCGCGACGAGCACCTGCGCGTCCAGCGCGCCGAGCCCGCCGACGGCGACGACGGGCACCGCGAGCGACGCGAACACCGCCATCTGCGCGGCGGTCAGCGCGACCGGATCGAACCGCTGCGAGTACTCGCCCCCGAGGTAGATCCAGATGCCGAACATGAGCGCGCAGCCCAGCGTGAGCGCGTCGCCGGCGTTCATCGACAGCTCGGCGCCGGTCAGCAGGAACAACCCGGAGGCCGAGACGACCACGGCGACGAGCACGTTCCGAGGCGGCGGCTGCCGCCGCACGACCGTCTCGACGAGCGGCGTGAACACGACGAACAGGCCGGTGATGAACGCCGAGTTGGAGGTCGTCGTGCGCTGCAACCCAGCGTTCTGGAACCAGTACCCGGCGAAGCCGACGACGCCGAACGCGAGCGCGGCGACCGCGAAGGCGCGCGCCGGCTCGGACACCCCCGCGCGGCGCCAGCCGCGTCGCAGCGCGAACGGCGCGAGCACGGCGGCACCGACGGCGAAGCGCAACAGGATGAACCCGACCGGCGTGACGCGCTCGAGCGCGTCCTGCACGACGACGAACGTCGCGCCGTAGGCGACGGTCGCCGCGACGAGCGCGAGCTCGGGCAGCAACGGACGCCGCGTCTCCCACTGCGTCCGCACGCGACGGTCTCAGCCCGGCCAGCGGTTGGTGATCGGCAGGCGGCGGTCCTTGCCGAACGCCTTCGGGGACACTCGCACGCCCGGCGGCGCCTGCCGGCGCTTGTACTCGTTGCGGTCGATCATCCGGGCGACGCGCCGTACGAGGTCGGGGTCGTGGCCGCGCGCCTCCAGCTCGGCGATCGACAGGTCCTCCTCGACGTATCCCTCGACGATCGGGTCGAGCACGTCGTAGGGCGGCAGCGAGTCGGTGTCGCGCTGGCCGGGGCGCAGCTCGGCCGACGGGGCCTTGTCGATCACCGACTGCGGCACGATCTCCCGGCCGGCGCGGGCGTTGCGGTCGCGCGCGAGCTCCCACACGAGCGTCTTCTCCACGTCCTTGATCACGGCGAACCCGCCCGCCATGTCGCCGTAGAGGGTCGCGTAGCCGGTGGCCATCTCGCTCTTGTTGCCCGTGGTGAGCACGAGCCAGCCGGTCGCGTTGGAGATCGTCATCAGCACGTTGCCGCGGATGCGCGACTGCACGTTCTCGGCGGCGACACCCGCGGTCGCGTCGACGACCCCCTCCAGCATCTCCTCGAAGGCCCGGTGGGCCGGCTCGATCGGCACCGTGTGGGTGCGGATGCCCAGGCTCGCGGCGAGCGCGAGCGCGTCGGTGACGCTGCCCTCGCTCGAATGGCGCGACGGCATGAGCACGCCGGTCACGTGCTCCGGCCCGAGCGCGTCCACCGCGATCGCCGCGACGAGCGACGAGTCGATCCCGCCCGAGAGGCCGACGAGCACGTCCGTGAAGCCGTTCTTGCGCACGTAGTCGCGGGTGCCGAGCACCAGGGCCTCGTAGACCTCGTGGACCGGTGGCAGCGCCGCCTCCACCCGCGGCGCGACCGGTTCCGGCGGCGGCTGGGCGTCCGACACCGGGACGGGGGCGACCGCGGCGGCGCGGCCCCGCCCGCGCGGGTCGAGGAGGCGCTTGCGGAAGGCCGGACGGACCTCGACGTCGACGACGAGCAGGTCCGGCGCGAACTGCCGCGCCCGGGCGACGAGCCGGCCGTGCTCGTCGAACACGAGGGACGCGCCGTCGAAGACCAGCTCGTCCTGGCCGCCGACCAGGTTCGCGTACACGATCGGCACGGACGCGTCGGCAGCGCGCGTCGCGAGCATCGTCTCCCGTTCGGCGAGTCGGCCGGCGTAGTACGGCGACGCGTTGAGGTTGACGACGAGCTCCGCGCCCGCGTCGGCCTGCTCCAGCACCGGGCCCGTGGGGCTCCACGCGTCCTCGCAGATCGTGACGCCGACCGTGACACCGCCCACCGAGAACAGGGGACCCGTGCCCGCGCCCGGCACGAAGTACCGCTGTTCGTCGAACACCCCGTAGTTCGGCAGGAGGTGCTTCCGGTACACGCCGTGGACGCGGCCGTGCGCGCACAGCGCGGCCGCGTTGTGGAGGTCACGGCCCGCCTCGGGGAACCCGACGACGGCCGCGCAGCGGCCGGTGCGGGCGGCGAACTTGTCGAGCGCGGCCGCCGCGCCGGCGACGAAGGCCGGCCGCAGGAGCAGGTCCTCGGGCGGGTAGCCGGTGACGCTGAGCTCGGGGAAGACGACGAGGTCGCACGCCTGCGCCTCGGCGTCCTCGTACGCGGCGAGCATCCGCTCGACGTTGCCGTCGAGGTCTCCGACGACGGCGTCGATCTGGGCGGCGGCGACGCGCAGGCGCGGCATCCCCCCAGGATACGACCGGCCCGGCGCGTACCCTTCGGGCGTGGCCGCATCGGTGCTCGACGAGCCGCGCCTGTGCGCCGTGCTGGACCGCTCGGCGGACCCCGCCCTCGCGCGCGCGCAGGTCGAGCGGCTCGTGGACGCCCATCCCTGGCTGCCCGGGCGGCTCCGCGCCGACCCGTTGCTCGCGGAGGCACTGGTCGCGGTGGTCGGCGCGTCACGGTCGTTGTTCGCCGCGCTGGAGCGCGACCCGGCGGCGGTGACCATGCTCGAAGCGGCGACCCTCCGCGCCGAGGTCGACTACCGCGCCGAGGCCGCCGCGCTGCTCTCCGGCGAGGACCCGCCGCGCGCCCTGAGGCGGTGGAAGCGCCGGCACGTCGTCCGCATCGCGGGGCGCGACCTGGTCGGGCTCGCCGACCTGCGCGCCGTCGGCGACGAGCTCGCGCGTCTCGCCGACGCCTGCCTCGAGACGGCACTCGCGATCGCCGCGCCCGCCGTACCGATGTGCGTCGTCGGGATGGGCAAGCTCGGCGGCGACGAGCTCAACTACGCGAGCGACGTCGACGTGATGTTCGTGCACGACGGCGACACCGCCGCGGCGGAGCACGCGGCCCGCTCGGTGCTCGCCACGATGAGCCGCCCCGGCGCGGAGGGCATCGTGTTCCGCACCGACGCCGACCTGCGCCCCGAGGGCCGGTCCGGTGCGTTGAGCCGGACGATCGAGGGATACGAGCAGTACTGGCGGCGATGGGCGCGGACATGGGAACGGCAGGCCCTGATCAAGGCCCGCGTCGTCGCCGGTGACGGCGCACTCGGGCGACGCTTCTCCGAGCGCGCGGCTGCGTGGCTCTGGCAGGGGCCGATCGACCCCGACGCCGTGCGCGAGGTGCGGGCGATGAAGGCCCGTACCGAGGAGCTGCTGGACCGCAAGGGCATCGCGGAGCGCGAGGTGAAGCGAGGACCGGGCGGCATCCGGGACGTCGAGTTCGCGGTGCAGCTCCTGCAGCTCGTCCACGGCCGGCACGACGAGACCCTGCGGGTCCGCGGCACCCTCGACGCGCTCGAACGCCTCGCCGCCGGCGGCTACGTGACGACCGCGGACGCCCGCCGCCTCGACGAGGCGTACGTGTGGCTGCGCACCGTCGAGCACCGCCTGCAGCTCGTGGAGGAGCGCCAGACGCACACGATCCCGGCCGACCCGGGTGCCCGCACCCACCTGGCCCGGGTGCTCGGGTTCCGCGACGCGGGCACGACCTCGGCCGTCGACGCGTTCGACGCGGCGCACCGCACCCACAAGGCCGCGGTGCGCGCCGTGCACGAGAAGCTCTTCTTCGCGCCCGTCCTCGACGCGATCGCCGGTGCCGGCACCGCCGCGCTCTCCGTCGCGGCCGCCGAGGAACGGCTCGCGGCGTTCGGGTTCCGCGACGTCGAGCAGACGCGCGCCGCGCTGCGCGAGCTCACGGCCGGCCTGACCCGCCGCTCCCGGGTGATGCAGCAGCTCCTGCCGGTCGTCCTCGAATGGCTCTCGACGACGCCCGACCCCGACCTCGGGCTGCTGCAGCTCCGGCGCCTCAGCGAGGGCTACACCCGGGCGTCGACGCTCGCCCGCAGCTTCCGCGAGACGCCGGCCGCGGCGGAGCGCACCTGCCGCCTCCTCGGGTCGAGCCGGGTGCTCGGCGCGGCACTGCACCGCCAGCCCGAGTACGTCGACACGCTCGCCGACGACGCCGCGCTCGGCACGGGCCTGCGCCGCGACGCGCTCGTCGCCGAGGCCCTCGACACGCTCGACTGGCGCGAGGACGACCGCGCGCGGCGCACCGGGCTGCGGCGGTTCAAGCGCCGGCAGCTCCTGCACGTCGGCGCCCGCGACCTGCTGGGGTACGCCGACCTGTCGACCGTCGGTCGCGAGCTGTCGTACGTTGCGGACGCCTGCGTCGAGGCCGCGCTGCGTTCGCTCGAACCGGACGTGCCGTTCGCCGTGATCGGCCTCGGCCGCCTCGGCGGGCTGGAGCTGTCGTACGCGTCCGACATCGACGTCGTCTTCGTGTACGAGGGGGCCGGCGCGACGGCGTTCGAGCAGGCCGAGCGCATCGCCGCGCGCCTCGTGCGGGCCGTGGGCGAGACCACCGCCGAGGGCCGGACGTTCCGCGTCGACACGCGGCTGCGGCCGGAGGGCGGCCAGGGGGTGCTCGCCCGGTCGGTCGAGGGCTACGTCACCTACTGGGAACGCTGGGCACAGGTGTGGGAGCTCCAGGCGCTCACCAAGGCGCGCTTCGTCGCCGGGGACCCCGGCGTCGCCGAGGCGTTCCTCGGTCACGCCGCCCGCCACGTGTACCGCGACCCGTTCGCCGAGGACTGGCGGCGCGAGATCCGGCGGATGAAGGCGCGCATCGAGCGCGAGCGCATTCCGCCCGGCGAGGACCCTCGCTTCCACCTGAAGCTCGGACGCGGCTCGCTCTCGGACGTCGAGTTCACCGTCCAGCTCGCGCAGCTCGAGCACGGCGCGGCGCACCCGTCCGTGCGCGCGACCCCGACACTCGCCGCGCTGCACGAACTCGTGACCGTCGGTGCGATCGACGCGCAGGACGCGGCCGCGCTGCACGACGCGTTCGTGCTGTGCGAGCGCGCGCGCAACTACCGCTATCTGCTGACCGGGACACCCGGGGACTCCCTGCCGGTCGACGGCGACGAGGCGCGCCGGCTCGGCCGGATGCTCGGGTACGTGCACGACCCGCAGCAGACCCTGCGCGACGAGTACCGGCGGGTCACCCGCCGGGCCCGCGCGGTGGTCGAGCGGGTCTTCTACGGGCGTGCGCCGTGAGCTGGGACGGGGACGACTACCAGCGGCGCTTCGACGAGCTCGCCGCGTCGGGTGCCGACGTGCACGGCGAGGCGGAATTCGTCGCGTCGCTCGGGCCGCGCACGGTGCTCGACGCCGGGTGCGGCACCGGGCGGGTGGCGATCGAGCTCGCCCGGCGCGGGATCGCTGGTCGTCGGCGTCGACCGCGACCCGTCGATGCTGCGGGTCGCGCGCGAGCGCGGACCCGCCGTCGAGTGGTACGAGTCCGACCTCTCCGCGCTCGACCTCGGCCGGGAGTTCGACGTGGTCGTGATGGCCGGCAACGTGCCCCTCTTCACGCCGCCGGGCACGCACGCGGCGCTCGTCGCCGGGTGCGCGCGGCACGTCGCGCCGCACGGCGCGCTGGTCGCCGGGTTCCAGCTCGGGCGCGGCTACGACCTCGACACCTACGACGCCCACTGCGCGGCGTGCGGTCTCGTCGTGGCCGAGCGGTACGCGACGTGGGACCGCGAGCCGTTCACCGGCAACGCCCCGTACGCGGTGTCGGTGCACCGGCGGGCGCGTCCCTGACCCCGCGCCCCTTCGCACGCCCCGAGGGCCGCCGCCTCCCCCTCACACGAGCGCGACGATCGCGCTGGTGGCCGTGTAGATCGCCACCGCGACGAGCAACGCGGCGAACGCCCTCAGGCTCCGCTCGGGGTCGAGGCGGTCGGCGACACGACCGCCCACGAGCACCCCCGCGATCGCCGCGACGGCGAACGGCAACGTCACGGCCCAGTCGATCGACGACGTCGCGAGCCGAGCGGCGAGCGCGACGGTCGTGTTGACGGTGATCACCACGAGCGACGTGCCGATCGCCTCCGGCATCGGCATCTTCAGCACGAGCGTGAGCGCGGGGACGATCACGAACCCACCGCCCACGCCGAACAGCCCGGTGAGGAAGCCGACCGCCGACCCGGCGGCGACGACGAGCGCGACGCGCCCCGCGGTGAGCGGCGTGCGGGTGCGGACCCACCGGCCGTCCGGCGCCGGGGCGAGGCGCAGCTCCTGCTCCTCGCCGACCTTCGTGCACGTCGGGCAGGCGGTGAGCATCCGCCACGCGGCCACCAGGACGAGCGCCGAGAAGCCGAGCAGGAGCACGTCGGGGTCGAGGCGGCGGTTGAGCGCGCTGCCGGCCAACGAGCCGCCGACCCCGACGCAGCCGAACACGAGGCCGGTGCCGAGGCGCACCCGGCCGGCCCGCCAGTGGGGCACGGTCCCGATGAGCGAGGCGAGCCCGACCAGCACGAGGCTGCTGGTCGTCGCGTCGCGCACGTCCTGGCCCGCGACGTACACGAGCACCGGCACCGCGAGGATCGATCCCCCGCCGCCGAGGGCGCCGAGCGACAGGCCGATCAGGAACCCCAGCGGGGACGCGAGCAGGGCCCGGGTCGGCACGCGCCAGACCGTACGCGCCGCGCGCGTGCCCGTTCAGGGTCGGACGGCCCCTCCCCGGCGGACCGGCCCGCGGTGTCCGGCTACCCGCCCGACAGCGCCTGCATGATGGTGACCTCGTCGCCCGGACCGACGACGGCGCCCAGGTCGCGGACCGCCTCGGCCCCGACCCAGACCTTCATGTGGGGCCGGATGCGGCCCTGCTCGTCGACGACCCGGAACCGCAGGCCCGGATAGCGCGCGTCGAGGTCGTCGAACACCTCCCCGACGGTCTCGCCGTGCGCCTCCACGACCGCGGCCTGCGCGGTGTACGAGCGCAGGGGGGTCGGGATGCGGACCTTCACCGGCTCACCGGGCCGGGTCGGCGATCTCGAGCGAGAAGATCTCGGGCAGGTGTTGCGCGATGCACGTCCAGTGCGCGCCCTCGTCGGTGCTCGCCCAGAGCTCGCCGCTCGTCGTGCCGAAGTAGACGCCGACGGGATCGCGCTCGTCGGTGGTCATCGCCTGGCGCTTCACCGTGTACCACGCGCGCGGCGGGAGGCCGTCGTCCTGGCGCGCCCACGACGCACCGGCGTCGCGGGTCACGTACACGGCCGGCCTCCCGCCGGGGCTCGTGCGCGGCCACACGTCGGTGCCGTCCATCGGGAACACCCACGCCGTGTCGGGGTCGCGCGGGTGCAGCTCGATCGGGAAGCCGATGTCCCCGACGTCGGGCGGCATGTTGTCGCCGATCCGGACCCACCGGCCCTCGGGCCGTTCCATCCGGTAGATGCCGCAGTGGTTCTGCTGGTAGAGCCGGTCGGGCCGGAGCGGGTGCAGCCGCACGCAGTGCGGGTCGTGCCCGTACTCGGGCGCGGGGTCGGGGAAGAAGTCGGCGGCGCAGCCCGCGTTGAGCGGCCTGCCAGTCCGCGCCGCCGTCGGTGGACTCGAACACCCCGCCGCCCGACAACCCGATGTACAGGTGCGCCGGGTCGCGCGGGTCGACGTTGACCGAGTGGAGCATCGAGCCGTCGGGCGTCTGCTCCTCGGGCCACTCGCACCACGTCTCCCACATCGGGTGGTCGTTCCAGCCGCCGACCGGGAGCCCACGTGTCGCCGCCGTCGGAGGTGCGGAACAGCGCCTGGGGCGTGCCGCCCGCGTACCAGACCCCCGGCTCGTCGGGGTGGCCGGGCGTCAGCCAGAAGACACGACGCAGACTGCGGCCGAGCCGGTCGCCGGCCGCGAACGCGGGCGGCGCCGACGCCTCCTCCCAGGACCGGCCGGCGTCCTCCGAGCGCATCACGGTCGGGCCGAGGTGCCCGGTGCTCGTCGCGAGGAGCCACGTCCGGTGGTCGCGGGGGTCGCACACGACGTGCTGGGCGATGTGACCCAGGAACATCGGCCCCTCGATCGACCAGGTCCGCCGGGCGCGGTCGGCGGCCGCGGTCCACACGCCCTTGCGGGTGCCGACGAGCAGCACCGGCCCGCCCCCGCCCGAGGGGTCGACGTCCACCATGCGTGCCTCCCTCCGCCGGGGGGCCGAGTCTCCCCCTCCCGGTCCGACCTGTCGAGCGCCGCGGCCTCATCGCGGGCGCCCGCGCCCGAGCCGGCCGGGTGCCGTCCTGCGCGTCCCCGTGGCCGGCGCCGGGTCAGCCGTGGGAGGGAGGCGCCTCCACGCCCTCGGGGAGCGGGGCCTGGACGCTCACCCGCCGCCCGTCGGGATCGCGCAGGATCATCTCGACGACGCCCCAGTGCTGCGGGGTGAACGGCACCTCGACGGTGGCGCCCGCCGGGGGCTCGAAGCCCGCCGCGTCGGGTGCCGTCACCACGGGATACCACTCCGGCGGCTTCGTCGCCGGCCGCTCGGCGACGAACAGGTACGGGCCGCCGGCCGGGTGCCGGAGCTGCCCGGAGCGGTGGTCGGTCTCGAACTCGAGCACGAACCCGAGCTGCTGCCAGAACGCGACCGTCCTCCCCCAATTGTGGGTCTCGAGATAGAGCCCTTCAACGCCGTCGGTCGCCACGGTTCGACCTCCTCGTTCGTCGTGCTCCCGCCCGCTTCGCGAGGTACTCCTCCAGCGCGTCGGCCACGATCGCGGAGAGGGACCGCTCGGTGTCGACCGCATGGTGCTTCACCTCGCGGATCAGTGCGACCGGCAGGTAGACGTTGAACTGCTTGACCTCGCCGGTCATGCCAGCATGCTAGCAACCTAGGAAGCAGCCGCGGCCTCCCGGCCCGGTGCCGTGCGCCGGCGGCGCGGCACGGGGACACGCAGGCCGTCGGACGCCGCGACCGTGTCCGCGTGGATCGGCAACGCCTCCTCCAGGTACCGGCGCTCGTCGGGGTGGCGCTGCGAGAAGTGACTGAGGACCAGCCGCCGGACACCCGCCTCCGAGGCCAACAGGGCGGCGTCACGCGCCGTCATGTGCCCGTACTCGCGCGCGAGGCCCGCCTCCTCGGCCAGGAACGTCGACTCGCACACGAGCAGGTCCGCGTGGCGAGCGAGCGCGACGGCCGCGTCGCACGGACGGGTGTCCATCACGAACGCGACGACCTGCCCGGGCCGGTGCACGCTCACGTCCTCGATCCGCACCGTACGCCCGCCGACGCGGAGCTCGCCGAGCGCGGCGAGCTCGCCGATCGCCGGCCCCGAGACCCCGAGCGCGTCGAGCCGGTCGGGCAGCAGCGTGCGCCCGTCCGGCTCCTCGAGCCGGTAGCCGTACGCCTCGACGCCGTGGTCGAGGCGCCGGGCGACGACCCGCAGCACGCCGTCGTCGTCCTGCACCCCGTCGTGCCCCACGGGACGGGCGACGACCGTCGCCCGGTCGTCGTAGATCGACGCGTCACGCAGGTGCGCGAAGTAGCGAGCACCCGAGGCCGGGTAGTGCACGGCGACGGCACGGGGCACCCGGTCGAGCGACAGTCGCTGGAGCACGCCCGGCAGGCCGAGGCAGTGGTCGCCGTGGAAGTGGGTGACGCAGATGCGCGTGATCTCGGTCGCACGAACGCCGACGAGCAGCATCTGGCGCTGCGTCCCCTCCCCGGGGTCGAACAGCACGGCCCGGTCGTCCCACCGGAGGAAGTAGCCGTTGTGGTTGCGATACCGCGTCGGCGCCTGCGACGCGGTCCCGAGCACCACCAGCTCGCGCGGTGACATCGGCCCAACGGTACGGCGCGGGCGGCGCGCACACGAGTCGGGCGGTGTCAGTCCGCGGCGTCGTCGTATTGCACGGCCCCGACGACGTTCCCCGCCAGGTCCTCGAACCAGATGAGGTGGCCGACACCCGTGATCGTCGTCCGCTCCATCAGCAACCGGCCACCGTTCGCGACGACGGCGCGAGCGACGGCTCCCACGTCCTCGACGGCGAACGTGCACTCGAAGCCGATGGTCCGGACGCCCGGCACCAGCTCGCGCCGGCGTTGCAGCGCGGCGCGCAGGGGCGGACCTTCCTCGCCGATCGAGATCCGGAAGAACTCGGGCGGGCCCCAGGGCGTGAAGGTCCAGCCGAATACCGCCTCGTAGAAGCGACGGGTCGCCGCGACGTCGTCGGCATTGATGGCGAAGTGGGCGAGCGGTGCGTTCATGGGGGAAGGATCGCGCCCTGTGCAGGTGGCGGAAAGCCGACGACACGACGCAGAATGTCGAGAATGCGACAGCAGGTCGACGACGAGCCGGCCGTGCGCGGCTACGCGGCGACGCACCCGCGTGGGACGGTCGTGCTCCCCACGACGACCGACTGGGATCACCTCGTGTACGCGTCCGCTGGCGTCATGACCGTGGAGTCCGACGCCGGCACATGGGTCCTGCCACCGCACCGGGCGCTGTTCGCACCGGACGGCTGTCGCGTCCGGATCGTCATGCACGGCCGGGTGTCGGTTCGGACGCTCTACTTCCGCTCGCACCTCGGGGTGATGGACGGCCGAGTGCGGGCGGTGAACGTCACCCCGCTCGCGCGCGAGCTGATCCTGCACGCGGTCCGTACTTCGCCGCTGGACGTGCGCGTCGGCGAGCACGCCCGGATCCTCGGCGTCCTCGTCGACCAGCTCCGCGCACTGCCGCACGAGCCCCTGCAACTCCCCGAGCCGACCGACGCGCGGGCAAAGGAGATCGCCGAACTCCTCCGCGCCGACGCCGCACGACGGGACGGGCTCGACGCGCTCGCACATCGGATGGGCACGAGCAGGCGATCGGTCGAGCGCGCGTTCAGGAACGACGTCGGGATGACCTTCGCTCAGTGGCGGCGGCGGCTCCGGATGGTGCAGGCGTTGCGCATGCTCGCAGAGGGCGTCCCGGCCGCGAGCGTCGCAGCCGCGGTCGGCTACTCCACGCCGAGCGCCTTCGGCGTCGCCTTCCGGCGCGAGCTCGGGATCTCACCGGCCCGCTACCACCGCGCCTGAGCGAACCGACCTCACCGTGCCCCTGCCGGTGGGTGCCGTTCGCTCGCGGCGCGCTCGGCGGCCTCCCAACGGCGGGGGCCGCGCCCGCCGGATTCAGGGCGCGGGGCCGTCGAGCAACGCCGCACCGGCGCCGCGCCGGGACGCGCCCGAGACGAGCGCGTTCTGGCCGGCGGCGGCGAGGTCCGCGAGCACCCGCCCGAGCGGCGAGTCGGTCGGCAGCACCGACATCCCCGCCAGCTCGTACAGGGTCCCGGCGATCCGCTGCCCGGTCGCGACCGCGTGGCGCGCCGCGAGCTCCAGGTCGAGGCACAGCGCGGGCCCGGGGCCGCGGTCGCGGCACGCGTCCCACAGCGCGGCGGTCGCCTCCCGCAGCGAACGGGCCGCCGCGCGGGCCGCGGCGGTCGCGCCCGCGTACCGGTCCTGCACCACCGGGTCGGCGGCGAGCACGGCCGTCGCGCCGAACGGGACCTTCTCGCGCGCGAGCGCCCGGAACCCGTCGAGGGCGTGCTCGAGCATCCCGACACTGACCGCAGCCATCGTCGCGTGCGCGAAGGCGGCGAACGGGACCCGGAAGACGGCCTCGGTGCGGGTCGGGGAGGCGTCCGCGTCGAACACGCGCTGCGCCGGTACGAACACCCCGTCCAGGACGGCGGTCCAGCTCGCGGTCGCACGCAGCCCGCGCACGTCCCACGAGGCCGGGTCGCACCGCACCTGCGCGGCCGGCACCGCGATCGTGCGCACCCGGTCGCCGACCGCGACGTTGAAGGTGAACCAGGTCGCCCACGGCGCACCGCTGCACCACGGCCAGCGGCCGTCGACGCGCAGCCCGCCGGAGACCTCCACCGCGGTGCCGGGCACGCCCGACCCGGCGACGACGTTGCCGTCGGGGCCGAACACCTCGGCCGCGAGCGGCGCCGGCATCGTGCCGGCGAACCAGTTCGGGCCCGCCCCGATCATCACCGCCCAGCCGGCCGAGCCGTCGGCGCGCGCCACCTGCGCGATGACGTCGCACGCCTCGGGGAGCGTGCACCCCAGGCCGCCCAGGTCCGGCGGGAGGTGGAGCTTGAACAGCCCCGCCGCGCGCAGTGCCTCCACCACGCGGTCGGTCAACCGGCCGTCGCGCGCGCCCGCCGCGGCGTCGGCGGCCGCGACCTCGAGGACGGTCGCGATCGTGGCGCGCGACGGACCGGGCACGGTGGCGCATGCTGCCACACGCCGGCCTGCATCCCGCCGCGTCGCGCCCCGTCCGTCCCGTCCGGGACCCGCCCCGCCGACGCGCCCCCGCGCCGCCGTGGTCACGTGCGCCGCGGAATGCCGCACCGGGGGTGACCACGGGAGCCGTGGTCACGTGCACCGCGAGATGTCGCACCTCGGGTGACCACGGGGGCCGCGGGCGGGGACGCCGCGGACGCGGGCGTCGCGCCGGACCACCAGCCGGGGCGCCGGACCACCCGCCGGGGCGCCGCACACCGCGGGCGGGCCCGGGCGCTCGACGCCCCGGCCCCGATCTCAGATGTCGTAGTAGAGGTAGAACTCCCACGGGTGCGGGCGGAGCTGCACCTGGTCGATCTCGCGCTCCTTCTTGTACGCGACCCACGTCTCGATCACGTCGGTCGTGAACACGTCGCCCTTGGTCAGGAAGTCGTGGTCGGCCTCGAGCGCGGCGAGCGACTCGCCGAGCGAGCCGGGCACCTGCGGCACCTTCGCGAGCTCCTCGGGCGGCAGGTCGTAGAGGTCCTTGTCGACCGGGCGCGGGCGGCTCGATCCGGTTCTGGATGCCGTCGAGGCCCGGCCATCAGCATCGCGGAGAACGCGAGGTACGGGTTGCACGACGGGTCGGGGCAGCGGAACTCGAGCCGCTTCGCCTTCGGCGACTTCGAGTACAGCGGGATCCGCACCGACGCGGACCGGTTGCGCTGCGAGTACACCAGGTTCACGGGCGCCTCGTACCCGGGCACGAGCCGCTTGTACGAGTTGGTCGTCGGGTTCGAGAACGCCAGCACGGCCGGTGCGTGCTTCAGCAGGCCGCCGATGTACCACCGCGCGAGGTCGGAGAGCCCGGCGTACCCGTTCGCGTCGAAGAACAGCGGCTCGCCGCCCTTCCACAGCGACTGGTGCACGTGCATGCCCGAGCCGTTGTCCTGGAAGATCGGCTTCGGCATGAACGTGACCGAGTAGCCGGCGGCGCGAGCCACGCTCTTCACGACGTACTTGTAGAGCATCAGCTTGTCGGCCATGCGCGCGATCGTGTCGAAGCGCATGTCGATCTCGGCCTGGCCGGCGGTGCCGACCTCGTGGTGCTGCACCTCGATCTCGATGCCGACCTGTTCGAGCACGCGGACCATCTCGGAGCGCAGGTCCTGGAAGTGGTCCATCGGCGGGACGGGGAAGTACCCCTCCTTGTACCGCGGCTTGTACGCGAGGTTCGGCATGCCGTCGAGCTCGCGCTCGCGGCCCGAGTTCCACACGCCCTCGACGGAGTCGAGGAAGTAGTACGCCGAGTACTGGTTCTGGTCGAAGCGCACCGAGTCGAAGATGTAGAACTCCGCCTCGGGCCCGAAGTACGCGGTGTCGGCGATCCCGGTCGACACCAGGTACGCCTCGGCCTTCTGCACGATGTAGCGCGGGTCGCGGCTGTAGCGGCTCGCCGGTCAGCGGGTCGCGCACGAAGCAGTTGACGTTCAGCGTCGGGTGCTGGCGGAACGGGTCGAGCACCGCGGTGCTCGGAGTCGGGGATCAGGAGCATGTCGGACTCCTGGATCTCCTGGAACCCGCGGATCGACGACCCGTCGAAGCCGAGGCCCTCCTCGAACACGTCCTCGGTGAGCTCGTGCGCGGGGATCGAGAAGTGCTGCATGAGGCCCGGCAGGTCGCAGAAGCGGACAGTCGATCACCTCGATGCCGTTGTCCGAGACGAGCTTCAGGACGTCGCCGGGTGTCCGCTGTTCCATCGTGCCCTCCCGCAGTCGACGCGCCGGCCCTCGCCGGGCGCACGCTCCGCACGAACGCGCCGACGCCGCGCGGGGCGCGCGGCGCCGGCAGGGGCTCAGGCGCGCCGAGCCGTCACGAGACGCCGCCGCAGACCGTCTCGGTGATGAGGCGCGTCACCACGTACGGGTCCATGTTGGCGTTGGGCCGCCGGTCCTCGATGTAGCCCTTGCGCTCGACCTCGACCTGCCACGGGATGCGGATCGACGCGCCGCGGTCGGAGACGCCGTAGCTGAACTCGTTCCACGGCGCGGTCTCGTGCATGCCCGGTGAGCCGGTGCTCGATGTCGGCGCCGTAGTTCGCGACGTGCTCCTCGGCGCGCTTGCCGAGCGCCTCGCAGGCGGCGATGACCGCGTCGTAGCTCTCGCGCATCTCCTTCGTCGAGAAGTTGGTGTGCGCCCCGGCGCCGTTCCAGTCGCCCTTCACGGGCTTCGGGTCGAGCGTCGCGGAGAGGCCGAAGTCCTCGGCGATCGCGGTACAGCAACCAGCGCGCCGTCCAGAGCTGGTCGGCGACCTCGACCGGCGCCGAGCGGGCCGACCTGGAACTCCCACTGGCCGGGCATCACCTCGGCGTTGATGCCCGAGATCGACAGGCCCGCGCGCAGGCACGCGTCGAGGTGCGCCTCCACGACGTCACGCCCGAACACCTCGTCGGCGCCGACGCCGCAGTAGTAGAAGCCCTGCGGCGCGGGGAACCCGCCGGGCGGGAACCCGTGCGGGCGACCGTCCTTGAAGAACGTGTACTCCTGCTCGATGCCGAACAGCGGCTCGTGGCGCGCGTGCTGCTCGGCGACCGGCCGCAGCAGGGCGCGCGTGTTGGACGGGTGCGGCGTCATGTCGGGCAGCAGCACCTCGCACAGCACGAGGACGTCGTCGCCGCCGCGGATCGGGTCGGGGCAGGAGAAGACCGGCTGCAGCACGCAGTCGGAGTTGGAGCCCGGCGCCTGGTTGGTGCTCGAGCCGTCGAACCCCCAGATCGGCAGCGGGGCGCCGTCGGGCGAGGATCTTCGTCTTCGAGCGCAGCCGGGCGGTCGGCTGCGTGCCGTCGATCCAGATGTACTCGGCCTTGTAGACCACGGGTCGTCTCCTGCTCCCCGAACGCACGCGCCCCCGCCGCGCGGGGCTCGCTCCATCGTTGCGGCGCCAGGCTCCCGGCGGGCGAGTTTCCCGGCCGTTGCCCGATTGTGAACGCTCTGTTACCGGCCCGGCCCGGCCGCGGGAGCGCCCTGCGGGCGTCCGTACACTGGCTCCATGGAGCGTCAGCTCGAGTACGTGCTGCGCACGGTCGAGGAGCGGGGCGTCCGGTTCGTGCGCCTGTGGTTCACCGACGTGCTCGGCTTCCTCAAGTCGGTCGAGATCACCCCGCCGAGCTCGAGGTCGCGCTCGAGGAGGGCATGACCTTCGACGGCTCGACGATCGAGGGCTACAGCCGGATCCAGGAAGCCGACATGCTGGCGAAGCCCGACCCGAACACCTTCGAGCTCCTGCCGAGCGACGACCCGACACCGCGACGGCGCGGATGTTCTGCGACATCTGCCTGTTCTCCGGCGAGCCGTTCGACTGGTGACCCGCGCCACGTGCTGAAGCGCAACCTCGAACGTGCGCGGGAGAAGGGGTTCACGTTCTTCGTCGGCCCCGAGATGGAGTTCTTCTACTTCCGCAGCCGGGAGCGCGCCGAGGGGCTCGACGCCGCGGGCTACTTCGACCTCACCGCGCACGACCTCGGCTCGCAAGCTGCGCAAGCAGACGGTGCTGCGGCTCGAGGCGATGGGGATCCCCGTCGAGTACTCGTTCCACGAGAACGGGCCGAGCCAGCACGAGATCGACCTGCGCTACACCGACGCGCTGACGATGGCCGACAACGTGATGACGTTCCGGCTGATCGCCAAGGAGGTCGCGAACGACCACGGCGTGTACGCGACGTTCATGCCCAAGCCGATCGCCGGCGCGTTCGGGTCGGGGATGCACTCGCACCTGTCGCTGTTCGAGGGCGACGTGAACGCCTTCCACGACCCGGGCGACGAGTACGGCCTGTCGAAGGTCGCGAAGCACTTCATCGCCGGCCTGCTCGTCCACGCGAGCGAGATCTGTGCGGTGACGAACCAGTGGGTCAACTCCTACAAGCGGCTGATCCCCGGTTACGAGGCGCCCGTCTACAAGTGCTGGGCGCGCAACAACCGCTCCGCGCTCGTGCGCGTTCCGTTGCCCAAGCGCGGGAAGATGGAGTCGACCCGGATCGAGTTCCGCGCGCCCGACCCCGCGTGCAACCCGTACCTCGCGTTCTCGGTGATGCTCGCGGCCGGGCTCAAGGGCATCGAGGAGGGGTACGAGCTGCCGCCCGAGGCGACCGACAACATCTACGAGCTGACCGACGAGGAGCGCCTCGCCGAGGGGATCACGTCGCTGCCCGGCTCGCTGCGCGACGCGCTGGACGCGATGGAACGGTCGGAGCTCGTCGCCGAGGCGCTGGGCGAGCACGTGTTCGAGAACTTCCTCGAGAACAAGCGCAAGGAGTGGGCCGACTACAAGGCCTACGTGACGCCGTTCGAGATCGACCGGTACCTCGGGTCGTTGTGATGCCCTACGGTGCCGCCGTGGCCGACCTGCTGCTCGTCTTCCCCGACCCGCCGCCGCCCCTCCTGGCGCAGACCCTCGACCTCGCCGGCTACCGCTGGAAGGCCGCGGCGAACGCGGCCGTCGCGATGCAGCAGGAGCCGCCCGACGGCTGGAGCGGCGCGGTGGTCGTCGCCGACGACGACCCGGAGGGCGCGTTCTCGCTGTGCCGCTCGCTGCGCAAGGGCGACACGCGCATCGAGACGATCCTGCTGCTCGTGTCGGGCGCGCAGCTCCACGAGCTCGAGCACCGCGAGGACCTGTTCGACGACTTCTGCCTGTCGCCGTTCCACCCCAAGGAGCTCGAGGCCCGGCTGCGTCACCTGATGTACCGCGCCGGGCGGGGCGGGAACCCCGAGATCGCGTCGTACGGCGACCTCGTGCTCAACTTCGAGACGTACCAGGCGGCGGTCGCGGGGAAGCCGCTCGACCTGACCTACATGGAGTACGAGCTGCTCAAGTTCTTCGTGACCCACCCGGGGAAGGTGTTCACGCGCGAGCAGCTCCTGTCACGCGTGTGGGGGTACGAGTACTACGGCGGCGCGCGCACCGTCGACGTCCACGTCCGGCGGCTGCGGGCCAAGCTCGGCGAGGAGCACGCGAACCTGATCCAGACGGTTCGGTCGGTCGGCTACCGCTTCGGACAGTCGCGCTGGCCGGTCGGCGAGTCCGGCTGACGACCGGCCGGCGCCGCGCTCAGGCGGACGCGCCGTCGCCGCCGGCGGCGGTACCCGCCCGGCGGTCGGCGTCGTCGCTCGCCATCCAGCCCACGAGCGCGGACCACACGGCACCGCCGACGAACAGCGCGAACGGGCCCACGACGAACAGCACGACGAGGATCACGACGGCGCCCGGCACGGCGACGAGCCTAGCGGCCGGACCGCCCGGCGATCGCGTCGAGCACGGCGGCGAGCCCGGCGGGCCGGCTGATCATCGCCATGTGCCCGGCGTCGAGCTCGACGACGTCGCAGCCGCCGACCGTCGCGGCGAACTCGTCCTGGCGCGCGGGCGGCACGATGAGGTCGCGCGTCAGGCGCACCCACGTGCGCGGCACCGGCGCGCCCAGGCCGGCGAGGTCGACCGGCTCGTGCACGACGCCGACCGCCTCGGGGACGAGCCGCGCGAGCGTGAAAGCACGTTGGTCGTCGTCCATGTCGTTGCAGAACACTGCGGCGGCGACGCCGGGGTCGAGGGCCGCGGGCTCCGCCGCGTCGGGCGCGGCCCGCTCCGCGAGCGCGCGCACCTCCGGGTCGAGCGTGTCGAGGATGCGCCGCCCCGGCGGCGGCACCGTGCAGGCGACGAACACGACGTGCGCGAGCCGCGGCGCCACCGCGGCCATCACCCGCGGGAGCGTCACCCCCGCCATCGAGTGCCCGACCAGCACCACCTCGGTGAGGTCGCGCCCCTCGATCGCCCGCACGACCTCGGCCGCGAAGTCGACGAGGCGCACCTCGCGCGGCCCGGGGGGCACCCCGGCCCGGCCGGGGAGGTCGACGGCCACGGCGGGGTGACGCAGGTGCGGGAGGAGCCGGTCCCAGCAGCGGGCGTCGAAACCGCCACCGTGGACCAGCACGAAGGTCGCCACGCCGGGGTCCTCAGCCGAGGTGGGCCCACGCCTCGATCTCGACGAGCGCGCCGGCCGGCAGCGCCGCGGCCTGGATCGTCGAGCGCGCCGGGCGGTGGTCGCCGAACGCCTCGGCGTACACGGCGTTGACGGTCGCGAAGTCCGCGAGGTCGGTGACGAACACGGTCGTCTTCGCCACGTCCGCGAGCGACGCGCCGCAGTCGGCGAGCACCGCCGCGAGGTTCGCGAGCGCCTGACGCGCCTGCGCCTCCACGCCCTCGGCGAGGCGGCCCGAGGCCGGGTCGAACCCGACCTGGCCCGCGAGCACGAGCCACTCCCCGGCGCGCACCGCGGGCGAGTAGGGGCCGGCGACCGGCGGAGCGTTCGGGGTCGGGACCGGCGTGGGGGGCATCGGCTACCTCCTGAGGGCTCGGGCGGCGCGCGTGCCGCGCGCCGGGAACGTATCGGGCCTGTGCCCCTCCGCCCGGGTGACCGCGTTCCACGTCGCGGCCGCGACGGCCGCGAACACGGCGTCCGCCGCCCGCGGCCGCGCCGGGGCGTCGTCGCGCAACACCGTGACGTGCACGGGGGGGACGTGGGCGGGCCGCACGATGCCGAAGGAGCGGATCGTCAGGTCCTGTACCTCGCCGGTGCGCGGGTCCACGGCGATCGACTCGGTCAGCACCCAGCCGAGCGCCATGTGCGCGGCGCCGATCGCGTACGACCGCAGCACCACCGGGTCGAGCGGGTCGCCTGCGGCGACCTCGACGTGGACGGCCGCGACCGCGCCGGTCACCGCGTCGACGTCGACGTGCGCCGCGGCCCGCGCCCCGCCCGGGGCGACGACGGTGACGTCCCGGTCGAGCGCGCCCGCGACGAGCACCGCGTGCTCGGCGAGGCCGACGGCGCGCAGCGCGGGCGACACCGGCGGGCCGGGCACGTCGACCTCCGTCCAGGTTGCGCGCAGCTCGACGCCGGCGACGGGGTTCGGCCACGAAGCGGGGGCGGCGCCGCGCGCGACCCGGCCGGCGAT
Organism: Acidimicrobiia bacterium; assembly: GCA_026002935.1. Taxonomy (GTDB): domain Bacteria; phylum Actinomycetota; class Acidimicrobiia; order IMCC26256; family PALSA-610; genus BPGH01. The sequence goes on along the minus strand of BPGH01000001.1, from coordinate 674,625 downwards.
CTCCACGACGTCGCCCCGCGCGACGGCGTACGCGGCGATCGGCGGCCGCTTCGGGCCGAGGCGCACGACGTCCTCGCGCGAGAACACGACCCGGACCGCGCGCCCGAAGCGGTCGGCGAGCTCGCGCGCCGCGACCGGCGCGACCGACGCCTCCTTCCCGCCGAACGCGCCGCCGTTCGCGAGCGGCGACGCGGGCTCGCCGCCCGGCTCGCACCAGGACGCATCGGGCTCGAGGTACGCGGGCTCGACCCACGACGTCGCGAGGCGCACCGCACCCGCGGGCGCGGGCGGCACGGCGAGCGGCGGGGCGTCGGCCGCCGGCGTGCGCCGGCCCTGCACCTTCGCGGCGCGGGTGCGCGCCTGCGACAGCGTCTCCCCGACGACGAACCGGTGCCCGGCGGCCTCGACGGCGTCGGCGCCGGAACCGGGTGGCAGCGGCACCGCGACCAGCGCGCCACGCGGTGCCGTGTCGTCGGCGAACCCGGCGGCGCCGAGCGGCACCGACGGGTCGACGCGCTGCGGGACCCCGCCCTCGAGCCGTGCGCGCTCGCTCGCCGCGGCGAGGTCGCGAGCGGGGTCGGGCGGGGCCGCGCCGGCGATCGCCTCCTTCACCGTGATCCAGCCCGTGCAGCGGCACAGGTGGGCGGCGAGCGCGCGGTCGACGTCACGCGGCCGGGCGGCCGCGCGCACCAGGATGCCCGGGGTGCAGAACCCGCACTGCGACCCGCCCGTCGCGACGAACGCCGCCGCGAGGCGGTCCCGCACGGCGGGGTCGAGCCCCTCGAGCGTCGTCACGGAGCGGCCGGCCACCCGGGCCACGGGGGTGACGCACGCGACGCGGGGGTCGCCGTCGACCAGCACCGTGCAGCAGCCGCACTGGCCCTGCGGCGCACACCCGTCCTTCACCGAGGTGAGCCCGAGCCGCTCGCGCAGCACGTTCAGCAGCGACTCGCCGGCCCCGGCGTCGACCTCGACCGGCTCGCCGTTGCACGTGAAGCCGACCCGATGCCGTTGCGCGGCCACGGAGTGGGCAGGATAGGGGCATGCTCTCGCGCCGCTCGTTCCTGCGGGCCGTCGGCGGCGCCGTCGCGGGCGGCGTGGTGCTCGGCGCGTGCGGCTCCGGCGACGGCGACGGCGGGGCCGGCGACGGAGGGGCCGGCGACGCGCCCGGCACGATCGCCGGCGACCACCACGCGGAACCGACGGACCTCGCGCCGGCGGTGCTCAGCTCCGACCTGTACGTGACCGACGAGCCCCAGCGCTTCGCGTTCGCGCTGCTGGCCCGCGAGGGGTACGCCTCGGGCGGCACCGCCCGGCTCGCAGTCGCACCGCCGGGGGCGACCCCCGGTGACTTCGTCGACGCCACGCTGCACACGACCGGGCTCCCCGACCGGCGGGGGGTGTACGTCGCGGCCCTGCGGCTCGGGCAGGCCGGCACCTGGTCGGGCCTGGTCGAGCGCGGCGACGAGCGGCTCGAGTTCGCGTTCGCGGTCAAGCCGGACGCCGAGGCGCCCGCGATCGGCGCCCGGGCGCCGGCCGCGGCCTCCCCCACCCCCGACGCGCCCCTCGGCGTCGACCCGATCTGCACGCGCGAACCGCAGTGCCCGCTGCACGGGCGCTCGCTCGGCACGCTTGTCGGCGCCGGCCGGCCGGTCGCCGTGCTGTTCGCGACGCCCGCGCGCTGCCAGAGCGCGTACTGCGGGCCCGTGCTCGACGCGATGCTGCCGCTGGTGCCGGACTACGAGGACCGCGTCGACTTCGTGCACGTCGACATCTACCGCGACCTGCGCAGCACCGACGTCTCCCCCACGGTGCGCGACTGGGGGCTGCCGAGCGAGCCGTGGCTCTACGGCATCGACGCGACCGGGACGATCACCGGCCGCCTCGACGGCGCGTTCGCACAGGACGAGATGCAGGCGCTGCTCGACCGGCTCGTCGCCGCCTGACCGCACCACCCGGCCGCAGCGGTCGCGGTCGGCCGGAACGCCCCCGGACGCGCCGTGGCCCCGCCGGGGCGGGGCCACCTCACCTGCCGCGCGACCGGCGCTCACGCCGGCGTCACGAGAACGACTGGCCGCACCCGCACGTGCGCTGCGCGTTCGGGTTGCTGATCGTGAACCCGGCACCCTGCAGCCCGTCCTTGTAGTCGAGCGACGCGCCCTGCAGGTACTGCGCGCTCGCGGGGTCGACGAGCACCTCGACGTCGCCGAAGCGCGCGACGACGTCGTCCTCGGCGCGCTCGGTGTCGAAGAACATGTCGTAGCTCAGGCCCGAGCAGCCGCCCGGGCGGACGGCGACCCGCAGGAAGAGGTCGGGCTGGCCCTCGGCCTCCATGAGCTCCTTCACCTTGGTCGACGCGGAGTCGGTCAGGGTGATCATCACTGCCTCCGGATCGGGGGGTCAGGGCCCGTCAGGATACCCGACGGCCACGGTGACCCGGCACGGGTCATGGTCGTACAACGTCGCGAAGTCCTCCACGCTTCCCCCGCCGACCGCGTCGACGACCCCCTCGCAGATCCCGCGGTGCAGGTTGCAGACGAGCTCCGGGTACGCCTCGGCGAGCTCCCGGAACGGGCAGTGCAGGAAGGCGATGCCGACGCCGACGCCGTCGCCGTCGGGCTCCGACGCGGAGGGGTCGAACCCGAGCCGTTGGAGCTCCGCGGTCAGCGCCTTCACGCACGACCGGGCGCGCGTGCGGCGGCCCGCGTCCTCGCCCCACGACCGCCCGACCGCGGCGGCGTCGTCCGCGTCCGCGCCGACGCGCTCGGCGAGCGTCGCGAGCAAGCCGGCGAGGAGCGTGTAGCTCGGCGGGTCGAACCCGAGCCCGGGCGCGCCCGCGCTGAGCGAGTAGACGTGCTGGGGCCGCCCGACGGTGCCCCGGTGCACGGCCTCGACCTCGACGAGGCCGGCGTCGCGCAGGCGCTCGAGGTGGAGCCGCACCGTGTTGGGGTGGAGCGCGAGGCGCTCGGCGAGCTCGGGCGCGGTGAGCGGGCGGGTCGCGGTGGCGAGCTCGCGGTACATCGAGAAGCGCGTCTCGTCGCCGAGCGCCTTCAGCACCGCGAGCACGTCCACGGCTTGACGCTACCGGCCGGAGGGCATATTTTCAAGGCCTCCGCCGTTTTTATTGCTGCATGGCCGACCCCACCGCGCCGGGCGCGACCCCCGCTCCCCCTCCCCCGCCGAGCCCCGACGACGTGCGCGGCGCGCTCGCCGGCGTGCTCGACCCCGAGCTGCGGGCGTCGATCGTCGACCTCGGGATGGTCAAGGACGTCTCGGTCGACCGCACGGGCGCGGTCCGCGTGGCGGTGGCGCTCACCACCGCGGCGTGCCCGCTGCGCGGCCAGATCGCGACCGAGGTGCGGTCGAAGGTGGCCGGCCTCCCCGGCGTGTCCTCGGTCGAGGTCGACTACGGGGAGATGACCCCGCAGGAGCGCAGCGCGCTGATGCAGCGCGCCCGCAAGCGCGCGGCCGAGCAGGCCCCGCCGACGCAGGTGCCCGCGACGACGCGGGTCGTCGCGGTCGGCAGCGGCAAGGGCGGCGTGGGCAAGTCGTCGGTCACGGCGAACCTCGCCGCCGCGCTCGCGGCGCGGGGCCTCACCGTGGGCGTGCTCGACGCCGACATCTGGGGCTTCTCGATCCCGCGGATGCTCGGCGTCGCCGGCCGGCTCGGCGGCGAGAAGGCGGCCGACGGCCGGGGCATGATCGTCCCGCACGAGGTGCCCCTCGGCGCGGGTCGGCTGCGGGTCGTGTCGATGGGGCTCCTCGTCGACGACGAGGACACCGCGCTCATGTGGCGGGGGCTGATCCTCGCCAAGGCGCTCGAACAGTTCCTCACCGACGTCCGCTGGGGCGACGACCTCGACTACCTGCTGATCGACATGCCGCCCGGCACGGGCGACATCCAGATGGCACTCGCCCGGCTGCTGCCGCAGGCCGAGATGCTGGTCGTGACGACCCCCGCGAAGGGCGCGCAGAAGGTCGCCGCGCGCGTCGCCGACATGGCGCGCCGCTCGTACCTCAAGGTGCTCGGAGTCGTCGAGAACATGTCGGAGTTCGTCGCGCCCGACGGCTCGCGCCACACGATCTTCGGCCGGGGCGGCGGCGAGCGCCTCGCCGCGATGACCGGCGCGCCGCTGGTCGGGCGGATCCCGATCGAGCCCGCGGTGACCGAGGGCGGCGACGCGGGCCGTCCGGTCGTCGTCGAGCGGCCGGGGTCGCCCGCGGCCGCGGCGTTCGCCGCGATCGCCGAGCGGATCGTCACCGAGCTCCTCCCGCCCGTCGAGATGGCGGGCTGCACCGCCCGGATGCACGAGCTCGCGGCGAGGGTCGGCACGCGCGCGTGACGGGCACGAGCCGGCGCGGGTACGCGCTCAGTCGGCGATGCGCAGGGCGACCGCGGGCCGGATCCGGGCCGCGGCGCGCGCCGGGCTTGCCGTCGCGAGCAGCGTGAACAGGATCGTGCCCACCACGACCAGCACGATCGTGCCCCACGGCACCACGAAGCCGAACCCCTCCCCGAACTGGTCGGTCAGGGTCATCGAGTACGCCGTCACCAGCGCGAGCACCATCCCGACGAGCACGCCCTCGATCGCGACGAACATCGACTCGACGACGAACGACGACCGCACCGCCTTCGCCTCGAAGCCGAGCGCCCGCAGCACCCCGACCTGGCGCCGGCGCTCGCGCACCGCCCGCACCATGATCACGCCGATCCCCGCGACCCCGATCACGAGCCCGAGCGCCAGGTAGCCGCGCATCAGGACGAAGAACTGGTTCTGCTGCGCGAACGCCTCGTCGACGAGGTCGACGATCGGGTCGGCCTTGCCCCCGTTCTCGATCGTGCGGGCCTGGAACTCGCGCGCGAAGGCATCCGGGTCGTCGACGGCGACGTACGCCCGGGTCGGGACCGCCGCGTCGCCGAAGAGCTCACGGGCCGCCCCGATGCCGATGAACCCGCCGCTGCCCAGCACGTCACCGGGCCCGATCGCCGCGACCGTGAACGTCCGCTCGGCACCGCTCACCGGGTCGCGCACGGTGAACGACTCCCCCACGTCGACCACCTCCTCCGGCGGGCCGGCGCCCCGGCTGAGGAAGAAGTCGTCGACGATCGCGAGGCCCGGGTCGTCGAGCACCGCCCGGTAGGCGTCGGCGTCGGTCGCGTAGGCCCCGCGGTCCTCGAGGGTCGGGACCCCGCCCTCCACGAACGCCTCGTCGAAGGCCGTCATCGGCCAGAAGGTCGGTTCGTCCGCTCCGTCGGGCGTCACCTCGGTGGCGCGCGTGACGAACGGCGCGACCGCCCGGACGCCCGGCTCGCCCGCGAGCTGCCCGAAGTCGACCGGGTTGCCCGGACTGGAGTCGACCAGCACGTCGAAACCGCCCGACACCTCCGCGGCGAACTCGTCGGTCTGCGCGTTGAACATCGCCGACAGCACCGACACGTAGACGAGGATGAACACGACGAGGGCGAACATCCCGAGCGTCATGGACGTCCGGAAGCGGCGCGCGAGCGGGTACGCGAGACCGAGCCGCACGGCGAGCGAGCCCTGCGCGAGGCGGCCGACGAGGTGCCCGATGGCGCTCTGGTGCTGGGCGACCAGCACCACCGCGGACGCGACGAGCACCAGGCCCTGCAGCACGAAGATGAACACGTCGAGCTGCGCGTCGAGCGCGATCGCGACCGGCACGCAGATCACGCCCCACAGCAGCGTGCCCGCGGCGAGCGCCGTCACCACCGGCGAGCGCGGCAGGTTGCGGGCGAGCGCGGGTCCGATCCCGAGCAGCACGAACGGCGGGCCGAGCACCAGCGGCGCGAAGGCACCGGAGCCGAACCCGGCGCCGCTCATCAGCAACCCGATCACCGCGAGGGCGAGGCCGCCGTAGAACGCCCGCCTGCGGGGGCGCCGGCGCGGCGGCTCGTCGATGTCGCGGATCGCCTGGATGATGTTGAAGCGGCTGAGCCAGAAGCTCGTGACGACGACGGTGACGAGCGCGATCAGGAACCCGATGGTCATCCCGAGCACGACGCTCGACCACTCGAAGTCCCAGCGCAGCGTCAGCCGGAACTCGTCGGGGCCCGAGGAGAAGATCCGGCCCGCGGCCGCCATGATGAGCCGCCCGAGGCCGAGACCGACGAACGTGCCGACGACGGACGACACGAGCGCGTAGCACCACCCCTCGGTCGCGAACGCTCCGACGAGCGCCCGGCGGCGCAGGCCCACGGCACGCAGCATGCCGAGCTCCGACTTCCGTTCGTCGGCGAGCATGAAGAAGATGTTGACGAGCAGGAGGATGCCCGCGAAGACGGCGAACGTGCCGAGCGCGGTGTAGAGCTGCGTGAGCGACTCCCCGGCGGCCTCGGCGTTGTCGAGGACCCGCTGCTTGATGCCGTCGACGTTCGCCTCGACGCCGGCGAGTCGGCGCTCGAGTGCGGGCACGACCGTGTCGGTCGCCTCGGCCCCGCCCTCGACGTCACCACGGTTGGACACGAGCACGAGGGACTGCGGGGGTTCCCCGGCGCCCTCACCGTCGCCGGCGAGGCGGGCGATCGTGCCCGGCGCCACGAAGACGTTGTTCGAGGTCGACTCCGGCCCGCGCCAGAAGCCGGCGACGCCGAGCCGCGGCAGCACGCCGGTGACGCGCAGCACGCTCGACGTGCCGTACGCGAACACCTCGATCTCGTCGCCCACGCGGACCCCGAGCGCGCGGGCGAGGTCGTCGGTGACCGCGGCCTCCCCGGGTGCCGGCGTGGCGCCGCTGATGCCGGTGGCGGACGCGTCCCCGCCGAAGTCACGCGCGCGCCCGAAGTCGGTCTCCAGGAGCTGCACCTGCGGCTCGGCCCGGCGCGGCTCTCCGACCGTCGCCGACGCGGCACGGGCCAGCGTCATCGGCAGCACCCCGTCGACCTCGGGGTCGTCGAGGTCCCGGAACCGCTCGTCGAGGTCCGCTGCGGCGTCCAGCCCGCTGGCCGAGACGATCACGTCGACGGGCCCGAGCTGTTCGTACGCGCCGGCCCGGATGGACGCGTCGAACGTGTCGCCGACGACGAACGACCCGGTCATGATCGCCGTCCCGAGCAACGAGCCGAGCACCACGAGCAGCGATTCGCGCGGCCGGCGCACCGCGTTGCGCACGGCGAGCCGGCGCAGCACGGGCCGGAACGCCAGGATCGCCAGGAACGGCAACGAGCAGAGGACGACGACGGGCACCACGGTCAGCTCGCCTTCGCGACCGGCTCGTCGCTCACGATGCGGCCGTCCCGCATCCGGATCAGGCGGTGCGCGCTCGCGCCGACGCCCTCGTCGTGGGTGACGACGATCAGCGTCAGTCCCTCCCGGTTGAGGTCACGCAGGAGCTCCATGACGGTCGAGGCCGTCTCCGAGTCGAGCGCACCCGTCGGTTCGTCGGCCCACACGACGCGCGGCTTGCCGGCGAGCGCGCGCGCGACGGTGACCCGTTGCTGCTCGCCGCCCGACAGCTCGGTCGGCCGGTGCCGCAGCCGGTGGCCGAGGCCGACGCGCTCGAGCGTCTCGGCGGCGCGCCGGCGCGCCTCCTTCGCGTCGACGCCGGCCAGGAGCAGCGGCAGCTCGACGTTCTCGACGGCGCTGAACACGGGGATCAGGTTGTACGCCTGGAAGATGAAGCCCATCGCCGAGGCCCGGTTGCGCGTCCGCTGCCCGTCGGAGAGCCCGTGCAGGTCGACGCCGTCGAGCAGGACCCGCCCGCCGTCGATGTCGTCGAGCCCCGAGCAGCAGTTGAGCAGGGTCGTCTTGCCCGACCCCGACGGTCCCATCACCGACACCCACTCGCCCTCGTGCACGGTGAAGTCGACCGCGCGTAGCGCCTCCACCTCCTCCGCCCCCGTGCGGTAGACCTTCCGCACGCCTTCGGCCACGAGCAGCGCGTCGTCCATGGCGCCCACCCTACCGGAGCTTTGTGAACCGAGTCACAAAGTGGGCGTCGCGCCGCCGCGGGGTACCCCGGGGGACGGCGATCCGGCGACGGTCAGCGGAGGCGGAGGCCGCGCAGCGGCTCGGGGAGCTGCTGGGGGCCGCGGGACCGCAGGGCCGAGACGGCCTCGGGCACGTCGCACCTCGCCGGCTCCCCGGCGGCGACCGCGCGGCCGGCCCGGTCCCGCAGCACGAACCGGTAGCCGAACTCGGTCTCGATCGACAGCGACTCGGCCAGCACCGGCTCGACGTCGATGACCACGCCGTCGTCGCCGGGGTAGAGCGCGCGCAGGTGGTCGGGCGCGTAGACCGGCACCCCGGCGACCTCGCCGACCTGCTCCTGGTCGGGTCCGGGCCAGAAGTCCTCGTAGAGGAAGGGGGCGGTCGACTCGCAGCAGCCGGTCCCGATCGTGAAGACCAGGCGGCCGCGGCGCGCCGCCCGGGCGCGCTCGACGACCTCGGCCGCGGCGTCGGTACCCGTCACCCGCACGCCGCCCACCGTACCGGTCGCGCGCGCCGAGGCAAACGCCTCGGCGAACGCCGCCCGGCGCGCGGCCGGCCGGCGCCGCCCCGCGGCGCCGGCCGGTGCGAGGCCCGCGCGCTCAGATGTTGGCGCTCAGCGCCGAGAAGTGCAGGTACCCGCTGCGGTCGGTCGCGGTGTTCGCCCACACGTGCTTCACCTGGCGGTACTCGTTGAAGCCGATGTCGCCGAGCTCGCGCCCGACCCCCGACTGCTTGTACCCGCCGAACGGCTGGTTGGGCGTGATCATGTGGTAGTCGTTGACCCACACCGTGCCCGTGCGCATGCGGGCCGCGACCGCGTGCGCACGGTCCAGGTCCTTCGACCACACGCCTCCGCCGAGCCCGTAGATCGAGTCGTTCGCGATCTTGACCGCCTCGTCGTCGGAGTCGAACGGGATCACGCACAGGACGGGCCCGAAGATCTCCTCCTGCGCGATCTTCATCGAGTTGTCGGCCTCGAAGATCGTCGGCAGGTAGTACGCGTTCGGGTCGAGCCCCTGCGCCAGGTCGGTCGGCTTCGATCCACCGCACAGCAGCTTGGCGCCCTCGTCGAGGCCCAGCTTCACGTAGCGCTCGACGGTGTCGACCTGCGACGGCGCGACGAGCGGGCCGAGGTCGGTGGCCATGTCCATCGGGTCGCCGATGACGATCTTGCCGGCACGCTCGACGAGCATCCCGACGAACTCGTCGTAGATCCGGCGCGACACGAGCGCGCGCGTCCCCGACTCGCAGACCTGACCGTTGTGGAAGAACGTGCCGAACAGCACCCCGGCCGCCGCGAGGTCGAGGTCGGCGTCGTCGAGCACGATGTTGGCCGACTTGCCGCCGAGCTCGAGCGTCACCTTCTTCACGGTGCCCGACGCGAGCTGCATGATCCGCCGCCCCACCTCGGTCGAGCCGGTGAACGCGACCTTGTCGACCGCCGGGTGCTGCGCCAGCTCCTCACCCGCGCTGCCACCGGGACCCGTGACGAGGTTGACGACACCCTTCGGGATGCCGGCCTCCTCGCACGCCTTCACCATCTCGATCGCCGACAGCGACGTGAAGCTCGCGGGCTTGAGCACGCACGTGTTGCCGGCGGCGATCGCGGGAGCGATCTTCCAGCTCGCCATGATGAACGGGAAGTTCCACGGCACGATGCCGCTGCACACCCCGTACGGCTCGTAGCGGACGATGCTCTTCGCCGGCGGGAACGGGCTCTCGCCCCGCTCGACCACCTCGGGCATGTTCTGCGCGCAGTCGGCGAAGAAGTTGAACGACGAGACCGCACCCGGCACGTCGGCGAACATCGCCTTCTTGATGGTGCCGCCGCCGTCGCGCGCCTCGATCTCCGAGATCTCCTGCACGCGGCCGTTGAGGATCTCGGCGACCTTGCGGAGCTTCTCGGCGCGCTCCGCGCCCGACAGGCGGGGCCACGGCCCGTCGTCGAACGCCCGGCGCGCGGCCTCGATCGCCCGGACCGCGTCCTCGCGCCCGGCCTTGGCGACGTCGGCGATCTTCTCGCCGGTCGACGGGGCGTAGGTGGGGAAGGTCTCGCCCGAGGCGGCCTCCACCCACTCGCCGTCGATGAAGAGCTTGGTCTCGGCCACGGTGCGGTCCTCCTCGCGGTCGGGCCCGACGGTCCTGCTCCGTGCAGGGTACGGCCGTCCCCCCGCCCCCTGCCACCCGTTGCCCGCCCGCGCGACGATGACCCGATGGTGGGGACCCGGGCACTGGTGGGGGTGTGCGCGCTCGCCGTCGCGGCCGCGGCGTGCGCCGGCGGCGGGGGAACGGCCCCACCGGGCCCGGCGACGCTCGACGCGGTGCGGGCCGCGACCGCCGGCGGGGCGACCGCCACCGTCGAGGGCACCCGCACCCGCGGCGGCCGGGAGGACGAGGTGCGCGGCACCTACGCGGCGCAGCCGCCGCCGCGCGCGTCGGCTACCCGGTCGCCGCCGGGGACGGCGCGGTCGTGCGGCTCGAGGCGCGCGTCGTCGGCGGATCCGTGTACTTCGAGCGCGCCGAGGCCGACGACGCGACGCTCACCGACCCGCGGCTGCCCGCCGGCGAACGCGTCTTCCTGCGCCGGGCGGGCGAACCGACGTGGCTGCGGCGCCCGGCCCGCGCGCTGGCGCTCGTGCACCCGGCGATCGTGGGGCCGTTCGAACTGCTCGACCTGCTGCGCGCCGCCCGCGCCGGGCTCGGCACGGGCCGGCCCGACGGCGAGCGGCGGCGCCACGACCTCGACGCGGCCGCGCTGCGCCCGCTCGGCGCGTCCGCCGCGACGTTGTGGGTCGGGCCGGACCGGCGCCTCGCGCGGGTGCGCGTCGAGGCCGCGGGCGCGACGGTCGACTACGAGGTGACGGGCTACGGCGCGCCGGTCGACGTGCCCGCGCCCGCCGGCGGCGACGTCACCGACACGGGCACCGCGGGGGGCACGGCGCCGGCGCCGGCGGGGCCGTGGGTGCGGGTCGCGAGCGGTCGCCACGAGGGGGTGCCGTGGGCGCTCGAGCGCGCGCCGGCGTCGGGCGGCGGTGACTGCTGGCGCTTCACGTCGTCGCCGCGGCTCGTCGCGACCGACGTCGCGTGCATCCCCGTGCCGCCGCCCTCGACACCGCCGCCGCTCGCGATCGAGTTCCCCTTCACCACCCGGGGGGCCGGACCGGCCGACGTCGTGGTGGCGGTCACCGCCGTCGAGGTCACGGACGCGCGCTTCCTCCGGCTCGACGGCAGCGCCCTCGGCGCGGTCGCGTCCGTGGCCGCGGACGGGCGCGGCACCATCGTCTGGGTCGGCGCGACCCGGCCCCCGGTCGTCGCCGCCTCGCTGACGACCGCGGCGGGCGGTGTGCTCTCGTGCGGCCCGGGCACGGTCGCGTCGGTCGCCGACGCGCAGGGCCTCACGCCCGCCGAGCTGGACGACGCCCGCGGCTACCCGTGGGCGTGCACGGGCTGACGCGCGGCGTCCGTCCGGCCCCGTGGCACCGGCCGATCACCCGCACCCGGCCCGCGCCGCCCGGCCGCCGAGCGCGCCCGCGATGCGCCGCGCGGCCGGCGCCGTGTCCGGCTGCACCAGGACGCGGCCCGCTTCGACGTAGGGGAAGCCCCCGAACGCGGCGAGCCCCGCCTCGCGCGCCCGGCGGCAGAGGAACGCCGCCTTCTCCTCGACGAAGCGGCGCCGGGCACCGCCGTCCGCGAACGCGGCGAGCTCCAGGTGCTCGCCGTCCGGCCCGGTGCACTCGCCCATCGCGGCGGGCACCGGCAGCGAGCCCTCGTACTCGGCGGCGACGCGCCCGTACTCGTAGGGATCGAAGTCGCCGCAGCCGAGGCCCGCCCCGGCGAGGCCGGAAGCGGTCGCGACGATCGCCGCGACCGCTTCCGGTGCCCAGCCCCCCTCGCCGGCCGCCGCGCCGTCGCCGCCGGGGCGGGCGCACCCCGCGGCGACCAGCGCGACGGCCGCGATCAGCGCCCGGCGCCGTCCCGCGCGCCGCGGCGCAGCGGGCCGGCCGGCCCGGCCGCGGGCCGGGCCGACCGCCGCGCAGGACGCCACGACCACGCCGTTCAGGGCGTGGCGGGGAGGGTCACCGACAGGGTCGCCGGCGCGACCACGTCGACGATCTTCCCGACCGCGGTCGGGTCGCCGGCGAGCGCGCAGTCGACGAAGTCGGGGCTGGTGTTGCCGTTGGTGTCGTCGGTCGCGACGGGCGAGAACGACGCGGTGGCGACGAACTCGCCGCCGACACCGAGGCCCTTGGTGACGATGCCCTCCACCGTGGCGGAGGCACCGGCCGCGGTCAGCGTCGCGAACACGCTCGCGGTCGCGACCTTCGCGCCGCTCGCCGTGGTGAAGGTGAGCGTCACCGTCCCCCACGGGAGGTACTCGCCCGTGTCGTCGGGGTCGGCGAGCACCAGCCCGAGGCAGTCGCCGTAGGTCGTGAACTTGAACTTGGCGTTCGCCTTCGCCAGCGGGCTCGGCCGGCCGCCCGCGACCGTCTTCGTCACCCCGAACTTCGACTCCGCCGCGATCTCGTCGAGCTCGGCCTCGCTCGCCGAGCAACCGGTCGCGTCGAAGGAACCGGAGATCGTCTGCTTCTTCTCGACGGTCGTCAACCCCGGCGCGAACTTGGCGTCACCGATGTCGCCGGTCCCGGTGCTGCAGGTCACGAGCGTGCCCTCCACGGCCGCGCCCGCCGGCGTCCCGCCGAGGGACAGGCCGGTGGCGCCGAGCGCCGCAGCGAGCGCGCACCCGATGATGCGTCTGGTCCTCACGCTTCCTCCTCCTCGTCGCATGGCGGAGGAGCCGCGCGCACGCGGTGGGTCCGACGAACCGTGCCCCACTCACGTCCGACGCTTCCCCCGCGCCCCCGGGGCGGCCGGGGACGGGTCGCCCGATCCGGACGACCGGGCACAAACTTGCGCGATCCGTACGTCGCGTCAAGTCCGCCCGCGGCGGGCGCGGGATCGCGGCGGGCTCAGGAGGCGAGCGACCAGGGGCCCTTCGTGGCCGAGCCCGTGACCTTGCCCTCGGCCCGCAGCTTGAGGAGGTGGGCGTGCACCTGCCGCTCGGCCATCTCGAGCAGGCCCTCGGGGGTGTCCGTGTAGAGCGCCGCGACGATCCCGGGGATCCGCGCCGGGCCGGCGCGCAGCACCTTCAGGATCTGGCGCTCGCGCATCCGGCGGTGCGCCACGTACTCGGCGAGCACCGCGTCGGGGTCGTCGATCACGTCACCGTGACCCGGGGCGATGCGGGCGACGCGCTTCAACGCGCGCAGCCGTTCGAGCGACGCGAGGTATTCGCGCATGTCGCCGCCGCGCCTCGGGTTCACCACCGTCGTCGTGCCCTGCAACACGTGGTCGCCGGTGAACAGCATCCGCTCCTCCTCGAGCAGGAAGCAGAGGTGGTTCGGCGCGTGACCCGGGGTGTGCAGCACCTCGATGCGGAACTCCGTGCCCTCGATCGTGTCGCCGTCGGCCAGCACCCGGTCGAGCGTGAGGTCGAACCCGTCGGCCTTCGGCGGACGGGGGTGACCCGCGACCTCGGCGCCCGTCCGCTCGCGGATGCGGCGCGCGGCCGGCCAGTGGTCGGGGTGCGTGTGGGTGAGCAGCACCCACCGGACCCGGTCCGACATCGACGCGCCGACGATCGCGTCGACGTGACGCTCGTCGTCGGGGCCCGGGTCGATCACGGCGACCTCGTCGATGCCGACGAGGTACGTGTTGGTGCCCGGCCCGGTCATGAGGCCCGGGTTGGGTGCGACGACGCGGCGCACCAGCGGCGACAGCGCGCTCGGGACGCCGGGCGTCAGGTCGGCCACGACGACGCCCCCTCCGCGAGTGCCCGCCCGCGCACGCGGAAGTCGACGTCGGGCAGCGGGATCGTCCACCGGCCCGCCCCCGCGACGTCGTCGCCCGGCAGCACGACGCGCTCCCCCACGCCGTCGCCCACCACGAACGGCCGGCCGGCGCCGTCCCGCGGCACCGCGTCGAGCGCCGCGAGGAGCTCCGCCGCCGTCCGGAACCGTTCGAGCGCCACGAGGCTGCGCAGCGTCGGCTCGATGAGCTCGATCTCCCCGCGGCGGGCGCGCGCGAGCGCGTCCCCCGGCCGGACCCACTCCGACGCGACGAGCTCCGAGTCGTCGGGACGGCCGTCGTCGCCGTCGGGCGCCGGCGCGACGAAGAACCACGTGTCGTAGCGGCGCGGCGCCCCGATCGGGGTCAGCCAGTGGGAGAACACCCGCAGCGCGCGGCCGTCGACGACGAGGTCGCACGCCTCGAGAACATCGGCGAGCGTCGCCGTGCCCGCGTTGCACGCCCGCCGCCACGCCGGGTCGGGCAGCACCGCGTCCACCGTCCCGGCGCCGCGCGAGCAGGATCCCCGCCTCCTCGAAGCACTCGCGCACGGCCGCCACCCGGTACGCGAGGCCGCCGGACGCGAGCCCGTGGTCGCGTGACGCCTCCGCGTCGGTGATCCCGGCGACGCGCGCCGCCGCGGCCCGGTCGGCGGGTTCGACGGCGCCGCCGGGGAACACGGTCGCCCCCGGGACGAAGACCGCGTGCGGCGTACGCCGCAGGACGAGCACCTCGAGGCCGGGCCGGTCGCGAACCAGCATCACGGTTGCGGCTTCGCGGACCGTGCTCACCCATGGGAGTCTAGAGGGCACCCGCGGCGGCCCGGCCGCCCCGTCGTACGCTCGCGGCGATGGATCCGCGCCGACACCTGCCCAGCGTCGAGCGCGTGATCGCGCAGATCGCGCACGACGGCCTGCCTCACGAGCTCTTCGCGCGCGCGGCCCGCGACGCCGTCGGGGCGGCCCGGGCACTCGTCGAGCGCGGCCGCACGATCGCACCGGAGGACGTCGTCGCCGACGCGCGCGAGCGGGCCGCGACGGCGCGGGCCCGGCTCCTCGGACCCGTGGTGAACGCGACCGGGGTGCTGCTGCACACGAATCTCGGGCGCGCCCCGCTCGGGACGCGGACCGTCGCCGCGATGGCCGACGTGGCGGCATACTCCAACCTCGAGTACCGGATGCCCGAGGGCGTACGCGGTTCGCGCCACGAGCACGCCGGCCACCTCCTCGCGCTCGCGGTCGGCGCCGAGGCGGGCATGGTCGTGAACAACAACGCCGCCGCGGTGCTCCTGGTCCTCGCGACGCTCGCGCGCGGCCGCGAGGTCGTCGTCTCCCGTGGCGAGCTCGTCGAGATCGGCGGCGGGTTCCGCGTACCGGAGATCATGGCCGAGACCGGCGCCCGGTTGGTCGAGGTGGGTACGACGAACCGGACGCGGCGCGACGACTACGAGCGCGCGATCGGTGAGGCGACCGCGCTCGTGCTCAAGGTGCACGCGTCCAACTACCGGATGGTCGGGTTCGTGGCGTCGGTCGGCGTGGCCGAGCTCGCGGGCCTCGGCCCGCCGGTCGTGGTCGACGCCGGCTCCGGGCTGCTCGACGACACGACGCCCTGGCTGGCGGCAGCGGCCGCCCTGGCTGCAGGGCGAGCTCGGCGTTCGGCAGTGCGTCGCCGGCGGCGCGGCGCTCGTCACGTTCTCGGGCGACAAGCTGCTCGGCGGCCCCCAGGCGGGTGTGATCGTGGGTCGGCGGTCGCTCGTGGAACGGTGCAAGACCCACCCGCTCGCCCGCGCCGTGCGCGCCGACAAGCTGACGCTCGCCGGAATGCAGCAGGTGGCGCTCGCGTACCTCGACGGCACCGCGGGCGCGCTCCCGCTCTGGCGACTCGCCACCACGCCGGTCGAGACGCTGCGGGTCCGCGCGCGGCGGATCGCCGGGCACGTGCCCGGCGCGGCGGTCGTCGACACCGAGGCCGCCGCGGGCGGCGGCTCGCTGCCGGGCCTGACGATCCCGTCGGCGGCGTCGCGGTCGCACCGGCGCGGCCGCCGGCCGCGGTCACCGCCGACCTGCGCCGGGCGCGCGTGGTCGCGCGGATCGACGGCGGGCGGGTGGTGTGCGACCTGCGCACGGTGGAGCCCCACGACGACGAGCGTCTCGTCGCCGCGCTCCGCGAGGCGACCGCCGCGGGCGGGTGACCGTGCGCACGGTGGCGACGGCCGGTCACGTCGACCACGGCAAGTCGGCGCTCGTGCTCGCGCTGACCGGCACCGACCCGGACCGGTTCCCCGAGGAGAAGGCGCGCGGCCTCACCATCGACCTCGGGTTCGCGTTCACCACCCTGCCGTCGGGCCGCGAGATCGGCTTCGTCGACGTGCCCGGCCACGTGCGCTTCGTGAAGAACATGCTGGCCGGGGTGGGGGCCGTCGACGTCGCGCTCCTCGTCGTCGCCGCGAACGAGGGCTGGATGCCCCAGACGGAGGAGCACGTCCGGATCCTCGACCTGCTCGACGTGCGCCACGGTGTGATCGCGCTCACCAAGGCCGCCCTCGTCGACGCGCAGACCGTCGACCTCGTCCGCCTGGAGCTCGAGGACCGCCTCGCGGACACGGCGGCGGCCGGCTGGCCGGTCGTCGTCTGCGACGCACCCACCGGGCGCGGGCTCGACGAGCTCCGGTCCGCGCTCGACGCCGTGCTCGCGGCCGCGCCGCCGCCCGTCGACGTGGGCCGGCCCCGCCTGTGGGTCGACCGCGTCTTCTCCGCGCGCGGCGCGGGGACGGTCGTCACCGGCACGCTGACCGGCGGGCCGCTCGAGGTCGACGCGGACGTCGTCGTCGAGCCGGGCGGGCACCGGGCGCGGATCCGGCGGATCGAGTCGCGCCACGAACGGGTCGAGGTCGCCGTGCCCGGCAGCCGGGTCGCCTGCAACCTCGCCGGCGTCGCGAGCGAGGACGTGGCGCGCGGCGCCGCGGTCGTCCGGCCGGGCCAGTGGCACACGGTGCAGCTCGTCGACGTGGCCCTGCGCGCGGTCGCCGGCGAGGGCTTCCCCCGCCGCGCGCGCGTGCAGGCCCACGTCGGGTCGGGCGAGCACGAGGGCCGGCTCCGCCTCCTCGACGAGCACGGGACGCTCGGGCGGCTCCACCTCGCGGCACCGCTCCCGCTGGTCCCCGGAGACCGGGTCGTGCTGCGGTCGTCGGGCCGCCAGGCCACGCTCGGCGGTGCGGTCGTGCTCGACCTGACGCCCGCGCCGCGGCCCGCCGACGCGCGGGCCCGCTGCGCGCTGCCGCTCGGCGCGCGCGTGATGGCGGCCCACCCGTGGTTGCGGCCCGACGCGGGCGCGCCGCTCACGGGATGGCCGGACGCGCGCCGGCGGCTCGTCGCGGCGGGGCACGCCGTCGAGGCCGGCGGCTGGCTCGTCGCGCGGGAGGCGCTCGACGCGGCGCGCGCCCACGCGGTCAGGGCGGTCCGGGGGCGTCCCGCGGGGAGCCCGGGCGTCGAGGTCGCGACGCTCGCCGCCGAGCTCGGGCTCGATCCCGCCCGCATGCGCGCCGTGCTCGGGCACGAGCCCGCCCTGGTCACCGAGCACGGCCTCGTCCGGGAGGCGGGCGGCGCCGTCGCCGACGACCCGGCCGCACGCGCGCTCCTCGACGCGCTCGACGCGCGCCCGTTCGACCCGCCCGCGCCCGCCGACGTGGGTGCGTCACCGGCACTCGTGCGGGCGCTCGTGCACGCGGGCGCCCTCGTCGACCTCGGCGACGTCGTCTGGTCGGCCGCGGCGTTCGCGCGCGCCCGCTCGCTGGTCGCGGACGCGCTGCACGAGCGCGGCGCGCTGAGCGTCGGCGAGGTCCGCGACCTGCTCGGGTCGTCACGCCGGCACGTCGTGCCGCTCCTCGCGCGCCTCGACGCCGAGGGCGTCACACGCCGGCGCGGCGACCTGCGCGTCGCCGGGCCACGCGCCGGCGACCGCCCGGGTTGACGGGCCGGGGTCGCGCGCGGTGGTCGGCGGCCCGTCGGGTGCGCGCCGAGGCGTTGCGGGTCAGGTGCGCGGGAGGAGGCGCCGGCGCTCCGACTCGGTGAGCCCGCCCCAGATGCCGTGCGGCTCGCGCACCCGCAGCGCGAAGTCGAGGCACTCGGTACGCACGGCACACCGCGCGCAGATCGCCTTGGCCCTCTCCTCGCGGGCCTCGCGCTCCTCGCGGCGCTCCGGGATCGGCGGGGGGAAGAAGAGGTCCGACTCCGGCCCCCGGCACGCCGCCTTCAGATGCCAGGTGTCGTGAAGGATGCCCAGCACGGTTGCCACCCCCTCCGCTGCGCGGCCGGGCGGAACGTACCCGCGGTCCGGTAGGGGCACAAAAGGCCTGCTCAGCGCCGACGCGCCCGGTCGCGGTAGTCGCGGGCGCCCCCCTGCGCCGGCTCCACCTCGAGCACGATCCCCTCGACCGCCACGACGCGGATCTCCCCGCCCGCCGGGATCGGCGTCGCCCGGTTCGTCCGGGCGCGCCACAGCGCGTCGCGCACGCGCACGACGCCGTCGGGCGCGACGTCGACCTCGGCGACGCCGAGCTCGCCCACGAGCTCCTCGCGCCCGACCGTCGGGGTCGAGAACCGCGCCCGCACCATCGCGGTCATCCCCGAGAGCATGAACACCACGAGTCCGCCCGCGACGAGCGCGATCATCCACCACGCCGTGTCGAGCCGTGACGAGCCCCCGTAGAGCCACACCGAACCGGCGACGGTCGCCGCGCTCCCGAGGAACGTCCACGCGCCGAGGCCGCCCGCCTGCAGGTCGATCGCGAGACCGACCACGCCGAGCACCAGCAACCCGACCGCCCATCCCTGCACCGGCAGGTGCGAGAAGCCGTAGCACGCGGCGATCACGGCGACCGCCCCGACGAACCCCGCGATGCCGATGCCGGCCGTGAAGAACTCGAACACGATGAGCGCCGCGCCCGCGACGAACAGGAAGTACGCGATCCACGGGGTGACGAAGGTGTGCGAGAGCTGCTGGGCGAGGTCGAGCTTGTGGAACCGGACCTGCTGGTTCGGCTGCCGGCGGCGGTTCTCACCGACCCCGATCACGTCGGCGGTGTCGAGCTCCACGGACCGCCCGCCGACCGAGACCGTCGTGCCGTCGAGCGAGACGATGAAGTCGCCCACCGTCGGCTGCACGTCGTCCACGATGCCGAGGCGGCCCGCGTCGCCGGCGGACAGCCGCGCGTCCACGACCTCGTCGGCGCGGGCGGCCTCGCGGCCGTTCCGCCGCTGTGCGTCGCGCACCCGCGCGAGCGTCTCGCCGCGCGTCGGCCGATCCGTGTCGTCGAAATTCTCGGGCGAGACCGGGCCGATCCCCGAGCCGTTCGCCATCGCGACGACGTGCGCGTTCAACGCGACGAGCCCGCTCGCGCCGCGCGCGTCCGAACCGGTCGGGCCGATCCACACGCCGATCGGCACGTCCGCGCGTGCGACGACCTCGACGACGTCGTCGACGTCGACGTCGACCGCCCCCGTCGCGTCGAGCTGCACGACGACGAGGTGCGACCCGCGCGCCTCGGCCTCGGCCACGACGTCCCCGACGAGCGCGGCGTTCGCGGGATCGAGCAGCCCGTCGACCTGCACGACGTCGATCCCGCCGGGCTCCTCCGCCTCCTCCGACGGCGCGCCCTGCCCTGCGTGGGACGCCGGCGCGCCCATGAGCAGCCCGGCCGACAGGCACCCGAGCGCGACGACGACTCGGGCGATACGGGGCGGGTTCGGTCGCATCAGGCTCTCGTAGCATGCGGGAGATGGAGGTCGCGCAGTTCTGCTCCACCTCCCACGTCGTGATCGTCGCGGGCAAGGGCGGCGTCGGGAAGACGACGGTGACGGCCACGCTCGCCGTCGCCGCCGCGCGCGCCGGCCTCAGGGTGCTCGTCGTGGAGGTCGAGGGCAAATCGGGGCTGCCCGCGATGTTCGGGGCGCCGCCGCTCGCCTACGACGAGGCGGAGCTCGAGCCCGGCGTCCGGGCCCGGTTCCTCACGCCCGACGCGGCGCTCGTCGAGTACCTCGAGTCGCACGGCATGCGCCGCATCTCGAGGCGTCTCGTCGCCACCGGCGCGCTCGACGTGGTCGCGACCGCCGTCCCCGGGATGAAGGACATCCTCGTGCTCGGGAAGGTGAAGTCGCTGTCGGAGGCCCGCGACGCCGACCTCATCGTCGTCGACGCACCCGCGGCCGGCCACGCGATCACCTTCCTGCTCTCCGCACGCGGCCTGCTCGACGCGGTGCGGGTCGGGCCGATCCGCAAGCAGGCCGCCGACGTGGTGGCGCTGCTCTCCGACCCGCGGCGCTGCCAGGTGATGCTCGTCACCGTGCCCGAGGAGACGCCGGTGAGCGAGGCGATCGACACCGCGTTCGCCGTCGAGGACCGCGCCGGCGTCGCGCTCGGCCCGATCGTCGTCAACGGCTGCTACCAGCCGCTGCCCGCGGGCGTCGTCGCGTCACCGGAGGCGATCGCGCGCGACGCCGACGCGATCGGCCGCTTCGTCCCGCCCCGAGAGGCGGCCGACCTCGCGGCCGCCGCCGCGTTCCGTGCCGAGCGGCACGCGATCCAGACGGAGCAGGTCGAACGGCTCGCGCGGCGCCTCCCGCTGCCACAGATCCACCTCCCGTACGTCTTCACCCCCGACATCGGCCGGGCCGACCTCGACGTGCTCGCCGACGCGCTGGAACGCGGCATCGAGGCGTTGTGAGCGACCTCACCCACCTCGTGCGCGACCGCGGCGTCGTGATCTGCTGCGGGAGCGGCGGCGTGGGCAAGACGACCACGGCCGCGGTGCTCGCGCTCCAGGGCGCGCGGCTCGGCCGGAACGCGTGCGTCGTCACGATCGACCCGGCGAAGCGGCTCGCGAACGCGCTCGGCCTCGATCGCCTGTCGGACACCCCGAGCGAGATCGACCCGTCGCGCTGGCGCACGGCGCACAGCGCGCCCGGCGGGCGGCTCTCGGCGCTGATGCTCGACACGAAGTCGACGTTCGACAACCTCGTCGTCCGCAACGCCGAGTCCCCCGAGCAGGCCCGGCGGATCCTCGAGAACACGTTCTACCGCAACGTCTCGGGCGCGCTCGGCGGGACGCAGGAGTACATGGCGATGGAGAAGCTGCACGAGCTGCACGACGCGGGCGGCTTCGACCTCATCGTCGTCGACACGCCGCCGACCCGGCACGCGCTCGACTTCCTCGACGCGCCGCGGCGGCTGACGCGCCTGCTCGACAACCGGATCTTCCGGCTGCTGATGATGCCGACGCGCGCGTACCTGCGCGTCGCGAGCCTCGCCGTGCAGACGTTCCTGCGCACCGTGTCGCGGGTGGTCGGCAGCGAGGTCGTCGAGGACGTGATCGCGTTCTTCCGCGCCTTCGAGGGGATGGAGGAGGGCTTCCGCGCGCGGGCGACGGCGGTGGAGGAGCTGCTCGCCGATCCGGACACCGCCTTCGTGCTCGTCACGTCGCCCCGGCGCGACGCCGTGGAGGAGGCGACCTACTTCGCGAACCGCCTGACCGACCACCACCAGCGCGTCGAGGCGCTCATCGTGAACCGCGTCCACCCCCCGTTCGGGGACGAGTCGCCCGACGGGCTGCGCGCCCGCGCCCGCGAGCTCACCGTGCACCCCGGTGCGGACCCCGGGGCCGCCCACCGGCTGGCCGTGCTGTACGAGAACCTGGCGGACTTCCGCGAGATCGCCGTCCGCGAGCGCCGGCACCTCGAGGGCCTGCGCGACCGCATCGGCCCCGGTTCCGTCACGTTCGTCCCCTACCTCGCCCACGACGTCTACGACTTCGACGCGCTCTCCGAGGTCGGCCGCGCGCTGTTCCCCAACTAGGGTCTCGGGCCGTGACGACGATCCTCGTTGCCGCCGACGCCAGATGGGTGCGCGACCAGGTGCGCGCCGCGTTCACGGCGCCCGACATGCGCGTGGTCGAGGTGACCCGCGGCCAGGACGTCCGCGAGGCGTTCGCCCGCGAGCACCCCGACCTCGTCGTGCTCGACCTCAACATCGGCAACATGGGCGGGATCGCCGTCGCGCTCGACCTGCGCCTGGAGGAGTCGGCGGGGCGGCTCGAGCGTGCGCGCATCCTGCTGCTGCTCGACCGCGAAGCCGACCGGTTCCTCGCCCGGCGCGCCGACGTCGACGCGATGCTGGTGAAGCCGGTCGACGCCGGGATCCTGCGCCGCTGCGCGAAGCAGTTGCTCGGGACGCCGCAGGCGACGGGCGTGTGACCGGCGCCGTGGACGACCACCAGGTCGCGGCGACGGCCGCGCGGCTCGCCGGCGACGCGTTGCTGGAGCTGCGCGCCGCGGGCGCGACGGGCGCGGAGGGCGACCGGCGCGCCGACGACCTGATCCTCGGGTTCCTGCGGGAGCACCGGCCGCACGACGCGATCCTCTCGGAGGAGTCGAAGGACGACCCGGCGCGCCTGACGGCCGATCGGGTCTGGATCGTCGACCCGCTCGACGGCACCCGCGAGTTCGGGGAGGAGGGCCGCACCGACTGGGCCGTGCACGTCGCGCTGGTCGACGGGGAGGGCGTGCCCGTGGCCGCGGCCGTCGCACTCCCCGCGCAGGGGGTCGTGCTGTCGACGGCCGACCCGCCCGCGCTCGCCCCCGCCGCCGGCGGGCCGGTGCGGATCCTCGTGTCGCGCACCCGGCCGCCCGCGCTCGCGACGGCGCTCGCCGAGGCGCTCGACGGCACGCTCGTGCCGATGGGCTCGGCCGGCGCGAAGACGATGGCGGTGGTGCAGGGCGCCGCCGACGTGTACGCGCACGGCGGCGGCCAGTACGAGTGGGACTCGGCCGCGCCGGTCGGGGTCGCGCGCGCGGCCGGCTGCCACTGCTCCCGGCTCGACGGCTCGCCCCTGCGCTACAACCGCCCCGACCCCTACCTCCCCGACCTGCTGGTGTGCCGCCCGGAGCTCGCCGGGCGCGTGCTCGCCGCCGTCGCCGAGGTCGGCTGAGCCGGCCCTGCCCCCCGGGCCGGGCGGGGCGGGCCGGGGGCCGGCCGCTACACTCGCCGCGCTCACACGGGGTGTGGCGCAGCTTGGTTAGCGCGCAGCGTTCGGGACGCTGAGGCCCCGGGTTCAAATCCCGGCACCCCGACTCCCGCGGGCGCGCCCGGCGCGCCGCCGGCCCCCGGTCGGCTCACGCGACGGCGAGGCGGGCCGCCCGCCGCGCGGCGCGGAGCGCGGCGGCGACGCGAGCGGCCGTGAACCGCCCGCCCGATGGTGCCTCGGCGAGGCGCACGAACGCGTAGAGGTGCGCGCCGAGGTCCACCTCCCGGCGCGTCAGCGCCCGCAGGTGCTCGCGCGCGCCGTCGAGGTAACCCGCCACGAGCGCGTCGCGGACCGCGGCGGACGCCCCCGGGGCGCGGACCAGGTGGTGCAGCTCGGCACCGGGCAGGTTCGGGCCCGCCCGGCCCCAGTCGAGGAGCACCACCGCCGCGACGGCGCCGTCGGGACCCGCGACCCACGCCAGGTTCCGCCGGCCCGCGTCGTTGTGGCCGAAGACGCGCGGCATCGACGCCGCCACCGCCACCAGGTCGTCGACCCGACGGGTCGCCTCCCGCAGCGCGCCGCGCAGCCGCGGATCCGCGGCGAGCGCGTCGGCGAGCGCCCCCGAGGACTCGAGCCGCGCGAAGGAGGCCTCCAGCCCCGCGCGCGAGTAGTCGACGGCGGTGAGCGCGGCGGCCTCCGCCGGGTCGAGGATCGGCACCACCGCGGCGAGGATCCGCCCGTGCGCCGCGGACGCACCGGGATCCGTGACACCGCCGGGCGCGCCCGCGGCGGCCGCGCAGAACTCGCACAGGGTGTGCACCACGCCGTCCCGCTCGACGATCGCGACCAGTTCCGGCACGGCGATCTGCGCGGGGCGCCGGGCCGAGCCGTGGACGAGCCGCAGCGCCCGCGCCTCGTTACGGTTCGCCGTGACCTTGTGGACGATCACCCGTGGCAACGACGGGATCCGCACCGCGAACACGTGCTTCACGACGACGTTGTTGGCGCTCGGGAACACCTCCGACACGACGGGCGGGAACCCCGAAGCCGGCGCGGCGCGCGCGACGACGTCCCGCAGCACCTCGAACCCGCCGCAGCCCGCGAAGGCGTCCATCGCGGCGCGGCGCCGCACGCGGCCCCCGGTCGCCGGGGGCCGACCCCGCCCCTGCACCCGGGCGAGGCGCAGGTGCCAGCCCGGTTCCTCGCGCCGTGCGAGCGCGGCGCGGTAGGCCGCCTCGGCTCCCGCGAAGCACGCCGTCCCTTCCCGCACCCGCCCGAGCCGGTACCACCAGCCCGCCACCGACGGGTCCCGCGCCACCGCCGCGCCGTAGGCGTCCGCCGCGGCCGCCGGGTCGCCCATCCGCTCCCGCACCCACCCGAGCCGGTACCACCACCCCGCCACCGACGGGTCCCGCGCCACCGCCGCGCCGTAGGCGTCCGCCGCGCCCGCCGGGTCGCCCATCCGCTCCCGCACCCACCCGAGCCGGTACCACCACCCCGCCACCGACGGGTCCCGCGCCACCGCCGCGCCGTAGGCGCGCGCGGCGGCGGGCCAGTCGCCTCGCGACTGGCGCCATCGACCGACGAGGCACAGCACCCGGGCGCGGATCGGCGGACCGTACGGACGGCCGATGAGCGGGCGATGAGCGCGGGATGAGGATGCGCCGCGCGCCGCGGGTCAGGGAACGAGCACGCGCGCCGCGGTGTGTTCGAGGAACGCCTCGGGCGTCAGCGGCTCGCTGTAGTGGTAGCCCTGGCCGTAGCCGCAGTTGAAGCCGAGGAGCTGCTCGAGCTGCGCCGGCGTCTCCACCCCCTCGGCGATGCTCGAGTACCCCATGACCACGGCGATGGCGGCGATGCTCTCGATCACCGCCCGCATCCCGTCGCGATCGATCTGCGCCACGAAGCTCTTGTCGATCTTGACGACGTCGACCGGGAACCGCTGCAGGTAGGCGAGCGACGAGTAGCCCGTCCCGAAGTCGTCGATCGCGATGCGGACCCCGAGCGGCACGATCTGCTCGCTGAGGTGACGAGCCGCGATCTCGTCGACGAGCACGGTCTCCGTCAGCTCGAGCATGAGGCGGCGCGGGTTCAGCCCCGTTCGGCGGAGCGCGTCGGCCACCTGCCGGGCGAACTCGGGTTCGCGCAGCTGCCGTGCCGACACGTTCACGCTGACGTAGATGCCGTCGTCGCCGTTGTCACCCCACGACATCGCGTACCGGCACGCGCGCTCGATGACCCACTGCCCGATCGTGAGGATCAGACCGCTCTCCTCCGCGATCGCGATGAACTCGCTCGGCGGGATCGGACCGAGATCGGGGTCGTCCCACCGCAGCAGTGCCTCGCCCCCGGCGACGCGCCCCGAGTCGAGCGCGACGATCGGCTGGAACACGAGCCGCAGGTGGCCGCCGTCGAGGGCACCCGCGAGCTGGGTCCGCATCCGCAGCCGCTCGTACGCGGCCCAGCGCATCGTCGGGTCGAACTGGACGACGCGGCCCTTGCCGGCCTCCTTCGCCCGGTAGAGCGCGATGTCGGCGTCACGCATGACGCTGCCCGGCGGGGTGGGCACGTCCACCACCGTCAGCCCGATCGTCGCCGGCACGTCGACGTCCATCCCGTCGATCGTCACCGGCTCGCGCAACGCGTCGAGCAGCCGGTTCGCGGTCTCGATCGCGGAGGCGTCGTCGCCGACGTCCTCGAGCAGCACGGCGAACTCGTCGCCGCCCATCCGCGCGACCGTGTCGCTGGGCCGGAGACAGCCCTGCAGCCGCTGTGCGACGGCCACGAGCAGGGCGTCGCCCGCCGCGTGGCCGAGGCCGTCGTTCACCGCCTTGAAGTCGTCGAGATCGACGAACATCGCGGCGATCCTCGAGCGCGACCGGCCGAGCCGGGTGAGCGCGTGCTGGAGGCGGTCCATGAACAGCGCCCGGTTCGGCAGGCCGGTCAGGTCGTCGCGCAGCGCCTTGTGCTCGAGCTCCGTCTCGAGGACCTTCCTGGCCGTCGCGTCGCGCAGCGTCACCACCAGCCCGGCGACGCTGCGGTCGTCGAGCAGGTTCACGACCGTGGCCTCGAGGTGCCGCTCGACGCCGTCGCGGCCGGTGATCGGGCACTCGAACTCGACGATGCCGCCCCGGCCCGTCCGGCGCGCCCGGCCCAGCTCCAGCGCGACGGTGCGCGCCGCGTCGCGCCCGAAGTGGTCCACCAGCGCCGTCCCGCGGACCTGATCGGCCGGCAGGCCGGTGAGCGCCTGGATCGCGGGGCTGGCGTAGGAGACGACGCCGACCGTGTCGACCACACAGATCGCGTCGTGTGAGTTCTGCACCAGCGCCGCGAGGCGGTGCATCCCGTGCTGCACCGCGACCTCGCGCTCGGTGCCGACGAGGCTCCAGAAGCGGGCCGTCAGCAACGCGAACGTCACCATCCCGACGATGCCCGCGTAGAGCGCCGTGCCGTCGAGGCCCCCCTCCATCCGGCTGAACCCGAACAGGACCGCGGGGCAGACGAGCGTGACGATGACGACCGCCAGCATCCGCAACCGGGTCGCCGCGCGGTCCTCGTCACCGGGCGGAGCGCCCGGGTCGCGCTGCGGCCGGACGACGACGCAGGCGAGGCACACGATCACGAGGGCCGTCAGCTCGAACCGCTCGCCGAACACCCACTGCTGGGTCGACGCGATGCCGGCGAGCGCGTAGAGCGCGGTGCCCGAGGAGAGGAGGGTCAGCGCCCGCCGGTCCCGGCCGCCGGTCAGCAGCGCGTGGACCGCCACGACCAGCAGCACGACCTCGGCCAGGAGCAGGCCGGCCGCGCCGGCGCGCTCCGCGCCCACCGCGGTGTGCGCGAGGGTCGGCTGCACGAACGCGGGCCACGACACCGCGGTGACGGCGAGCGCCGTGATGAAGGTGTCGAGCGCGTTGGTGCGCGCGCCGCTCGCGTCCTCGACGACCCACCGGGCGGTGCCGACGGCGAGAACGAGCCGGGACGCCACCGCGATGGCGACCGTCGCGTGCCCCGTCTCCGGTCCGTCCGGGGCGACGAGCGCGTGCACGCCCGCCAACGCGAGCCCCGCGACCACGTAGGCGCCCGAGCGCGCGCGCCGGGCCGCCGACGCGAGGCCCGCGACCGCCGCCAGCCCGAACAGGACGGCCGCGGTCACGGCGCCGGGCCGGTCGGCGGGGGGCACGACCAGCGCGCCGACCGCCACCGCGGCGAGCAGCACCGCGGCCACGTGCCGGGCCGGCCGCGCCGCGCGCCAGCGGGGCACGAGGTCGTCGAATCGTGTCGTCGGTGCCGTCATACCCGCCCGTTCCCACCCGCTCCGCGACGGCATCGTCCGCGACCCGGCGACCGCGGGGAACACCTGCGGCGGCGCTGTGACCGACAGCACACGCCCCGTGCCCGGAGTGTCCGGAATGCCCGGGACCGGGCAGGGTCCTCAGGCGCGCCCGACGAGGATCTCCGCCATCTGGACGGCGTTGAGCGCGGCGCCCTTGCGCAGGTTGTCGCCGGTGATCCACAGCTCGAGCGAGCCGGGCTCCGAGAGGTCCTCGCGGACCCGGCCGACCAGGACCGGGTCGATCCCCGCCGCGTCCTGCGGCGTCGGGATCCCGTCGCCGCCGTCGACGAGCGCCACCCCCGGCGCCCCGGCGAGCAGCTCGACGGCCTCCGCCCTGCCCATCGGCCGGTGGAAGCGGACGTTCACGGTCACCGCGTGCCCGACGTACACCGGCACCCGGACGCAGGTCACGGAACACCGGATGTCGTCGTCGTGGAGGATCTTGCGCGTCTCGCGCACCATCTTCCACTCCTCCGACGTGTAGCCGGCCTCCTTCAGCGACCCGGCCAACGGGATGACGTTGCCCGCGATCGGCTTCGGCCACACCTCGCCCTCGACGATCGGCGCCTCGCGCGCGCCCGCGCGCGCGAGCTCGTCGGCCCGGCCGTCGAGCTTCGACCACTGCGCCTCGAGCTCGCGCATCCCGGCCTGCCCCGCCCCCGACACCGACTGGTACGACGACACGACGAGCCGGTCGATGCGCGCGGCACGGTGGAGCGGGGCGAGCGCGGTGACCGGGATCATCGTGGTGCAATTGGGGCAGGACGCGATGTTGCGCGGCAGCTCGCGCAGGTCCTCGGGGTTCACCTCCGCGACGACGAGCGGGACGTCGGGCTCCATCCGGAACGCGGCGGAGTTGTCGACGACGCGCGCGCCGGCGGCGGCGGCCTTCGGCGCCCACTCGAGCGCGATCGGGTCGTCGACGTCGACGATGACCAGGTCGAGCCCGTCGAAGCACCCGTCGCGCAGCACCTGGCACACGACCTCGCCCCCGGCGAAGGGGAGCCGGCGGCCCTCCGAGCGCGGCGACGCGAACGCGCGCAGCTCCTCGACCGGGAAGGAACGCTCGGCGAGGATCCGGAGCATCTCGGTGCCGACGAGCCCGGTGGCGCCCATGAGCCCGACCCGGACCCCGCTCACGGTGCGGCCTCCTCGAGCCCGAAGGCGCGGTGCAGCGCGCGCACGGCCCGCTCGACGTCGTCCTCGTGGACGACGCACGAGATGCGGATCGTCGAGGTCGAGATCATCTCGATGTTGATGCCCTCCGCGGCCAGCGCCTCGAACATGCGGGCCGCGACCCCGGGGTTCGTCTTCATCCCCGCGCCCACGAGCGACACGCGCCCGATGCGGTCGTCGGTACGGAACCCGCTCGCCTCGGTCTCGACGACGATCTTCTCCATGACGGCGCCCGCCCGCGCGACGTCGTCACGCGGGAGCGTGAACGAGATGTCGGTGTGCCCGGCGGTCGAGACGTTCTGCACGATCATGTCGACGTTGATGCCGGCGTCCGCGAGCTCGCGGAACATGCGGCCCGCGATCCCGGGCCGGTCGGGCACCTGCTCGATCGTGATCTTCGCCTCCGAGGCGTCGTGCGTGACGCCCGAGATGATCGCTTGCTCCATCGAAGGGTCCTCCTCGGTGACCCACGTGCCCGGCGCCCACGTGAAGCTCGAACGGACGTGCACGGGGACCCCGTAGTTGCGCGCGAACTCCACCGAGCGGAGCGCGAGCACCCGGCCGCCCGTGGCCGCCATCTCCAGCATCTCGTCGAACGACACGTGGGCGAGCTTGCGCGCCTCGGGCACGACGCGGGGATCCGCGCTGTAGACGCCCTCGACGTCCGTGTAGATCTCGCAGACGTCGGCGCCCAGCGCGGCCGCGAGGGCGACCGCGGTCGTGTCGGAGCCGCCGCGCCCGAGCGTCGTGATGTCGCGGTCGGTGGAGACGCCCTGGAACCCGGCGACGATCGCGACCTTGCCCTCGGCGAGCGCCTGGCGGATCCGGTCCGCACGGACCTCGAGGATCTTGGCGCGACCGTGCGCGGTGTCGGTGACGATCCCCGCCTGGGAGCCGGTGAACGAGATCGCGGGGACGCCGAGGTCCTCGACGGCCATGCAGACGAGCGCCATCGAGATCCGCTCGCCGGAGGTGAGCAGCATGTCCATCTCGCGCCCGCCCGGGTGGCGGGCGACGTCGTGCGCGAGGCGGATCAGGTCGTCGGTGGTCTTCCCCATCGCGGACACGACCACGACGACGTCGTCACCACCGCGGCGCGTGCGCGCGACGTGGTCGGCGACGGCGCGGATGCGGTCGGGGTCCGCGACGGACGTACCCCCGTACTTCTGGACGACGAGACCCACGGGCGGCCATCGTACCGGCGGGTCGCGGCGGCTCCCGACGGGACGAGGCGCGTCGCTAACCTGCCCGCCGTGAGCCGGGCCGAGAAGCGTCGACGCAAGAAGGAGAACTCCCGGGCCGCGCGCGAGGCGCGCGCGGCGGCGATGAAGCGCACGCGGCGCCGGTCGATCGCGATCCGGGTCGTGGCGGCCGCGGCCGTGGTCGCGGTCGCGATCGGCGTCGGCGCGGTCATCAGCGGCGACGACGGGGGCGACGAGTCCGCGAGCAGCTCCACGACGGCCCCTTCCTCCACGACGGCGGAGGCCGGCGCACTGCCCGACGGGTGCATCGACGACGCGCCCGAACCGGTCGCCGACCGACCGACCTTCGACGCCCCGCCAGAGATGACCATCGACACCGCGAAGACCTACACGGCGCGCATCGAGACTTCGTGCGGGTACATCACCGTCGCGCTCGACGACGACCGCGCGCCGAAGGGCGTCAACAACTTCGTGTTCCTCGCGCGCGCCGGGTTCTACGACGGGCTCACGTGGCACCGGGTCGTGACCGACTTCGTGATCCAGGGCGGCGACCCGGCCGGGGACGGCAGCGGCGGGCCCGGCTACCAGCTCGAGACCGAGCTGCCACCCGACGGCAAGTACTCGCTCGGGGCACTCGCGTGGGCGAAGGCGGCCGACGACCCGCCGGGGACGGCCGGGTCGCAGTTCTTCGTCGTGACCGGCGAGAACGGCACCTCGCTCCCCGCCGAGTACGGCTACTTCGGCACGGTCACCGAAGGGCTCGAGAACGCGCAGAAGATCGAGTCGCTCGCGCAGGGCGACGGGCCGCCGCGCATCCCCGTGTACATCTTCTCGATCACGATCGAGGAGCGCTGACCGGCGGGTGGCGGCGCCTGCCGACACGCCGCGGCCCGGCCCGTCGCGCCGGGCACACACGCCGCTCGTGGTGGCCGCGGCCGCGATCGCGATCGCGGGCGCGGCCGCGGCCGGCGCGTACGTGGCGGCGCGCGACGAGCCGGCCGCCACGGTCGACGTCGACCGGGTCCTCGACCCCGTCGACGCCTCGACCGGCCTGCCGCGGGGGTGCCGCGACGACGTGCCGCCGCGCGCGGCGCGGCCCGGACCCGGCACCCCGCCGCCGACGGTGATCGATCCCGCGAAGCGCTACACCGCGACGCTCGTCACGACCTGCGGCGACATCACCGTCGAGCTCGACGCCACCCGCGCGCCGACCAGCGTCAACAACTTCGTCGCCCTCGCCCGCAACGGCTTCTACGACGGCCTCGCGTGGCACCGCGCGTCGGCGGATTTCGTGATCCAGGGCGGCGACCCGGCCGGCGACGGGAACGGGGGCCCCGGCTACGAGATCACGAGCGAGCCGCCTCCCGACGGCCGCTACGGGATCGGGGCGGTCGCGTGGGCCCGGGCGGCGGACGACCCGCCGGGGACGGCGGGGGTCGCAGTTCTTCGTCGTGACGGGCGACCACGGCACCGCGCTGCCCCCCGACTACGGGTGGATCGGGACCGTGACCGCCGGCCTCGAAGTCGCGCGCAGGATCGAGTCGCTCGCGCCGCCGTCGGGCGACGGGCCGCCCACGGCGCCCGTCTACCTGGAGACCGTGGTCGTCAGGGAGAGCTGATCGCCGTCGTGTGCGACCTCCGGCCGGGCCCCGCGGCGGTACAGCGTCACCGACCCGGGCCCGCGCACGGTCCAGCCGCCGCCGGGGCCGCGCACGATCGCGGTGTGCTCGTCGAGCCCGACCAGCACCGCCTCCTTCGGGAGCAGCTCGATCGACCGCTCGCGCATGTGGTCGGCCGCGGTGCCGTGATAGGGGAACACCGCCACGCCCGTCACGAGGCCCAGCCCGACGGTGTAGGCCCCGCCCCGGGGGTCGACCATGGGGTCGCACAGGAGGGTCGCGCCCGCCCCGGACGCCGCGACGACGGCGCCGCGCCGGTGCGCGACACTCAGCGCCTCGTACAGCCGGCTCCCCTTCAACACGGAGCGCAGGTGCAGCGGCGACCCGTCGGCGAGGTAGACGAAGCGCGCGCCCTCGACCCGCTCGGCGCACCCGGGCGCCTCGGCGTCGCGGCGGTTCATGACGTCGAGCACCTCGACGTCGGCACCGAGGCCCGCGAACCACTGGCGTGCCCGGTCCGCGACCCGGTCCGGGTGCTCGAACGCGGCGGCCGTCGGGACGACGAGGACCGCCGGGCGACCCGCCGCCGCGAGCAGCTCCGTGTCGAGCGTCCGGCACGGCTCCTGCCACTCGCCGCCCCCGATCAGCGCGAGCGTCCCCGGGACCTTCTTCGCGTTCGGCACGCGCCAGATCCTACGGGCGCTCCCGGCCCGCACCGCGGGCTGGCCGCCGTGGCTACCCGTCGGTAACCTGACGCGCCTTCCGCACGCTCGACACGGGGGAGTGGCCATGGCCGTCAAGCGCGTCGGCATCGTCGGCTCGGGGATCATGGGCTCGGGCATCGCCGAGGTCGCGGCGAAGTCCGGGTTCGAGGTGGTGCTGCGCAGCCGCGCCCAGAGCTCCGCCGACGCGATGGTCGCCGGCCTCGAGAAGTCGCTGGCGAAGCAGCTCGAGCGGGGCAGGATCGCCGAGGGCGACCGCGACGCCGCGCTCGCCCGGGTCCGCGCGGTGACCGATCTCGGCGAGCTCGCGGACTGCGACCTCGTGATCGAGTCGGTCGTCGAGGACCTCGACACGAAGAAGCATCTCTTCACCGACCTCGACCGCATCTGCGCCGACCACGCGATCCTCGCGACGAACACCTCGACCCTGCCGGTCGTGGAGATGGCGATGGTCACCGGCCGGCCCGAGAAGGTGTGTGGCATCCACTTCTTCAACCCGGCCCCGATGATGGCGCTGGTGGAGGTGGTGCGCGCCATCACCTCGTCGGACGAGACCATCGCGGAGGCGACGGCGTTCGCGAGCGCCTGCGGCAAGAACCCCGTGCAGGTGCGGGACCAGGCCGGCTTCATCGTGAACGCGCTGCTGTTCCCCTACCTCAACAACGCGGTCAAGCTGTACGACGCCGGGGTGGCGACCCGCGACGACATCGACGCGGCGATGAAGGGCGGTTGCAACTTCCCGATGGGGCCGCTCGAGCTGCTCGACCTCGTCGGGCTCGACACCAGCCTCGCGATCCTCGAAGCCCTCTACGAGGAGTTCAAGGACCCGAACTACGCGCCTGCGCCGCTGCTGCGGCGCATGGTGAGCGCGGAGCGCCTCGGGCGCAAGACCGGCGTCGGCTTCTACGACTACCGCAAGTAGTCGCTTCCCCGCGGGCCCGCGTTGACCGCGGCAGGCGCGACGCGGCGCACGATCCTGCGCGACGCGCTCGCGATCGGCCTCGCGACGGGCGCCTACGGCGTCTCGTTCGGCGCGATCTCCGTCGCGGCCGGACTGTCGACCGCCCAGACCTGCACGTTGTCGCTGCTCATGTTCACCGGCGGCTCGCAGTTCGCCCTCGTCGGCGGCGCGGCCAGCCCCGGCGCCGCGGCCGCCGCCGCCGTGCTGCTCGGCGTGCGCAACGCGCTGTACGGGATCCGTCTCGCCCCGACCCTGCGTGCCCGGGGGCTGCGGCGGTTCGCCGCCGCCCAGCTCGTGATCGACGAGTCGGCGGCGATGACCGTCGGGCAGGCGCGCGCCGACGCCGGCCGTCTCGCCTTCTGGGCCACGGGGCTCGCCGTGTTCGCGTGCTGGAACCTCGGCACCCTCACGGGCGCGCTCGGCGGGGAGGCGCTCGACGACCCCGGCCGGTTCGGGCTCGACGCCGCGGTGCCGGCCGCGTTCCTCGCGCTCCTCGCCCCCACGTTGCACGGCCGCGAACCCTGGGCGGTGGCGCTCGGCGGCGCCGCCGTCGCGATCACCGTGACGCCGCTCGTGCCCGCCGGAGTCCCCGTGCTGTGTGCGGCGGGGGTCGCGGTCCTCGCCGGGACACGCGGGCCCCGATGACGTGGGCCGCCGTGCTGCTCGCGTCCGTCGGCTGCTACCTGTGCAAGCTCGCCGGCCTGTCGGTGCCGGCGCGCGTCGTCGCCGCGCCGCGCGTCCAGCGGGTCGCGGCACTCCTCCCCGTCGCGCTGCTCGGCGCGCTGATCGCGACGCAGACGTTCACCGATGGCCGGGAGCTCGTGATCGACGCGCGGGCGGCGGGGCTCGCGGCCGCGGCCGTCGCGGTGTGGCGGCGCGCGCCGTTCCTCGCCGTCGTCGGGGCCGCCGCCGCGACCACGGCCCTGCTCCGCGCGCTCGCCTGAGGCCCCGGTGGCGCCCGGCACGGGCGCGACGAGACGAGGCGACGGCGGCACACGACGTACGAACCGCCCCGGCCGCCCCGCCCGGGGCGCGGCCCGGGGTCGCCCGACTGGTCGGGCGGGGACGACCCGGGGAGAATTGCGGGCATGGCCGACCGTCCGTGGCTCATGCGCACCTACTCGGGGCACTCCTCGGCCCGGGCGTCGAACGAGCTGTACCGCACCAACCTCGCGAAGGGCCAGACCGGACTGTCCGTCGCCTTCGACCTGCCCACCCAGACCGGCTACGACCCCGACCACGAGCTCGCGCGGGGGGAGGTCGGCAAGGTGGGCGTCCCGGTGCCGCACCTCGGCGAGATGCGCACCCTGTTCGACGGCATCCCGCTCGGCGAGATGAACACGTCGATGACCATCAACGCCACCGCGATGTGGCTGCTCGCCCTGTACCTGGCGCTCGCCGACGAGCAGGGCGTCCCCTACGGGGAGCTCGCCGGCACGACGCAGAACGACATCCTCAAGGAGTACCTGTCGCGGGGCACCTACATCTTCCCGCCCGAGGCGTCGAAGCGGCTGACCGTCGACCTGATCGCGTTCACCGTCCGGCACGTGCCCGCGTGGAACCCGATCAACGTCTGCCCGTACCACCTGCAGGAGGCCGGCGCGACACCGGTGCAGGAGCTCGCCTACGGCCTCGCGAACGCGATCGCCGTGCTCGACGCGGTGCGGGAGTCGGGACAGGTGCCCGACGACGAGTTCCCGCAGGTCGTCGGGCGCATCTCGTTCTTCCTCGACGCGGGCGTCCGGTTCGTCGAGGAGATGTGCAAGATGCGCGCGTTCACGCAGATGTGGGACCACATCTGCGCGACGCGCTACGGCGTCACCGACGAGAAGCTGCGGCGGTTCCGCTACGGCATGCAGGTCAACTCGCTGGGGCTCACCGAGGAGCAGCCCGAGAACAACGTGCAGCGGATCGTGCTCGAGATGCTCGGCGTGACGCTCTCCAAGAGCGCCCGCGCCCGGGCGATCCAGCTCCCCTGCTGGAACGAGGCGATCGGCCTGCCGACGCCGTGGGACCAGCAGTGGTCGCTGCGGATCCAGCAGGTGCTCGCCTACGAGTCCGACCTGCTCGAGTACGAGGACCTCTTCGACGGCTCGAAGGTCGTGGAACGCAAGGTGTCCGAGCTGCGCGAGGCGGCGGAGGCCGAGCTCGCGTGGGTGCTCGACGGCGGCGGTGCGTTCGCGATGATCGACGAGATGAAGGGCCGCCTCGTGCAGTCCCACGCGGAACGCGTGCGGCGCATCGAGAGCGGCGACCTGAAGGTCGTCGGGGTCAACTGCTTCACCGAGAGCGAGCCGTCCCCCCTCGCCGCGATCGCGCAGCGGGGCGGCATCGTCACCGTGGACCCGGCCGTCGAGCGGGAACACGTCGAGGCGATCGCGCGCTGGCGCTCGGCGCGCGACCAGGCGGCGGTCGACGCGGCGCTCGAGCGGGTGCGCGAGGTCGCGGCGACCGACGAGAACCTCGTCCCCGCGACGATCGGGCTCGCGCGGGCGGGCGGCACCGTCGGCGAGTGGGCCCAGGCCCTGCGGGAGGTGTTCGGCGAATACCGGGCCCCCACCGGCGTCGGCGGCGTGCGCGTCGCGCCGGTCGAGGAGATGGAGGCGGTGCGCGCCCGGGCGCAGGTCGCCGCCGCGCAGGGGCGGCCGATCCGGATCCTGGTCGGCAAGCCCGGGCTCGACGGCCACTCCAACGGCGCCGAGCAGATCGCCGTCGCGGCCCGGGACGCGGGCATGGAGGTCGTCTACCAGGGCATCCGGCTCACGCCCGGCCAGATCGCGGCCGCCGCCCGCGACGAGGACGTGGACGTCGTCGGGCTGTCGATCCTGTCCGGTTCGCACCTCGACCTGGTGCCCGAGACCGTGCGCCGCCTGCGCGAGGCGGGCGTCGACGCGCCGGTCGTGGTCGGCGGGATCATCCCCGACGCCGACCGCGAGCAGCTCGAGGCCGCCGGCGTCCACCGTGTCTACACGCCGAAGGACTACCGCCTGGCGTCCATCATGGGCGAGATCGTGGAGATCGCGCTCGCCCGCCGGGCTCAGGCCGAGACCGCCGGCAGCCGATGAGACCACGGATGCAGGACCCACGCCTCGTACTCGCCGTCACCGGCGGCATCGCCGCGCTCGCGGCCGGTGTCGTCGGCGTCGCCGCCCACTCGCCGGTGCTGGGCGTCGTCGCCGGCGGCGCGGGGGTGATCGCCGCGACCGCCGGGGTCGCGCTCGGCGCCCGCGCCCGCCAGAGCGAGGACCAGCTCGTCCAGGCCCAGGACGAGATCCAACGCGTGAAGCGGGAGCTCGCGTCCATCACGGCGGTCCTCGAGGAGGAGGCGACGCGGCAGGCGGCGGAGGCCGAGCTCGGCGCCGACGAGCCCGGGTTCCCCGAACGCGACGAGCACGCCTTCGACGTCGCGACCGGCCTCTACGACGAGAAGTACTTCGCGGTGCTGGTGCAGCAGCAGGTCGCCGCGGCGCGGCGATCGCTGCGGCCGATCTCGGTCATCATCTTCGAGATCGACGGCATGAGCGAGGCCGAGCCCGAGACGCAGCTCCAGGCACTCGGGGTCGTCGGCGACGTGGTGCGCCGCACGCTGCGGGAGTCGGACGCGGCGTGCCGGCTCGGCGACCTGATGATCGGGGCGATCCTCGAGGACACCCCCGAGGCCGGCGCGGTGTGGGCGGCCGAGCGCGTGCGGGGGACGCTGCTGTCGAGCCCGATCGGCGACGCGCTCACGCTGTCGGCGGGCGTGGCCTGCTACCCGACCCACGCGCTCGGCGCCGCCGAGCTCGTGCAGCAGGCCGGCCGCGCGCTCGACGAGGCGCGCTCGCGCGGCCGCGACCGGGTGGAGCTCGCCCCCGAGAGCTGACCCCCGGGCGGGACGCACCCGGCGGCCCGGACGCCCTTCACGTGTAGAGCGCCTCGATCTCCTGCGCGTACTTGCGGTGCACGCCGCGGCGCTTGAGCTTCATCGTGGGCGTCAGCTCCTCGGAATCGGGGAGCCACTCCTGCGCGAGCAGCGTCCAGCGCTTGACCTTCTCGACCTGCGAGAACCGGGCGTTGGCCTCCTCGACCTCGCGCCCGACCTCGGCGAGCACGTCGGGGTGCCGGGCGAGCTCGTCGAGCGACGTCACCTCGATGCCCCGGCTCCTCGCCCACTGGGGCGCGGCCTCGGGATCGAGCACGAGGAGCGCCGCGACGTACGGCTTGTTGTCGCCGACCACGCACGCCTGGCCGATCAACGCCCCTGCCTTGAGCGCGGCCTCCAGGTTCGCGGGCGAGATGTTCTTCCCGCCCGCGGTGATGATCAGCTCCTTCTTGCGGTCGACGATGCGCAGGTAGCCGTCCTCGTCGAGCACGCCGATGTCGCCGGTGTGGAACCAGCCGTCGTCGTCGAACACCTCGGCGGTCTTGTCGGGCGCGTTGAGGTACCCGCGGAACACGTTGCCGCCCCGGGTGAGCACCTCACCGTCGTCGGCCAGCGTCACCTCCACCCCCGGGATCGCCGGGCCGACCGTGCCGACCTTCACGCGGAACGGCGTCCACGTCATCGGCCCGCTCGTCTCCGACAGCCCGTACACCTCCGAGAGCGGGACGCCGAGGCTGCGGAAGAACCTCAGGATCTCGAACGGGATGGGCGCGGCACCGGTCATCGCGATCACGCACTGGTCGAGGCCGATCTGGCCCCGCACGAGCTCCATGACCGGGGCGATCTGCTCCCAGGCGGCGGCGAGGTCCACGGGCAGCGGCTCGCCGCGGGCGGCGTGCTCCGACACCTGCCAGCCGACCTCGAGGGCCTGCTCGGTCTGCGCGGCCTTCTCCGGGTCGGCGCCCAGCGCGGCGCGCAGCGCGGCGTGGGCCTTCTCCCACACCCGCGGCACCGCGAAGAAGAAGTGCGGTCGGGTCTCGACCAGGTAGGGGACGAGCAGCGCGGGGTCGGGGCAGGTCGTGACCTCGTACGCCCGGTAGATGCCCTGGTAGTGCGAGACGGTCCGCTCCGCGATGTGCGCCATCGGCAGGTACGACACGGCCCGCCAGCCCGTCGGGTCGACGCCCTCGATGAGGCTGTTGAACGACCGCAGCGTCCAGTCGAGGTTCTCGTGGTCGAGCATCACGCCCTTCGGCGGGCCGGTCGTCCCCGACGTGTAGATGACCGTGAGCAGGTCGTCGGCACGCGCGTTCGCCACCTCCGCGTCGAGGTCGACCGCGGCGGCGCCCGCGAGCGTGTCGAACGGCACGACGTCGGAGGGTGCGAGCGAATCGGGGTCCTCGATCACGACGAGGTGCTGCAGCGCACCCAGCTCCGAACGCACCTTCAGGAACCGCTCGAGGAAGCCGACGTCCTCGACGATCGCGACCTTCGCCCCGCAGTGGTCGACGAGGTACTGCACCTGTTCCGGCGCCGACGAGTTGTAGATCGAGATCGGCGTCGCGCCGAGGAAGGTCGTCGCCGTGTCGGCGACGTGGAACTCCGGGCGGTTGCGCATCATCAGCACCACCCGGTCCCCGCGCGCGACCCCGAGCGCCCGCAGCCCGGCCGCGACCCGGGCCACGCGCTCGGCGTACCCGCGCCAGGTCAGCTCGCGGACGGCGTCGCCCTGCTTCCAGCGCAGCGCCACGCGGTCGCCGTGCTCGGCGACCGTACGGACGAAGTGCTGCGGCAGCGTCGTGGTCATGTCCACCCCCCGGTCGGCGCCCCGCGCCCCGTACGTCGTCCACAGAGTTGTAGCAGCCCGCGCACCCGCCGTGACCAGCACCGCCGCGAGATGTCCACATCGCGTCCACAGGCGACGGTGGACGACCGCAGGGGTGGGCGGCGCCACGCGCGGGCACCCCGGGGCGCCGCCGGGGACCGCGCGCCCCCGGGGCTCAGGCCTCCTCGGGGCCGCGCCCCGGCCCCGAGGAGGCCTCGTCCCGCGGCGCCCAGGTGGCGCCCTGGTCGGCACCGAGCGGCCGGCCCGCGAAGCGGACGGCCCCGGGCGTGCGCGCCAGGCGGGCGGCCGGGCCCTGCATCAGGACCCCGTCGACCTCGACGAACACGCGCCGGGCGCGCACGTGCGGGTCGCGCAACAGCTCGCGCATCGTGTACACGGGGGCGATCGCCGCCTCGGCCCGCTCGAACTCGGCGAGCACCTCGTCCGCGGGGCGCACGGCGACCCACGCGCGCACGAGCTCGTCGAGCTCCTCGCGGTGCGCGACCCGGCCCTCGAAGGTCCTGAAGCGGTCGTCGCCCGCGACGCCGAGCAGCTGCAGCACCCGCTGCGCGACCGACTCCGCCGAGGTCGAGATCGCGACCCACCGGCCGTCGGCGCAGCGGTAGGTGCCGCGCGGCACCGTGTATGGGATGCCCGAACCGAGACGCGGCTGGTCGTAGTCGAGGTGCGCGGCCGCGCTGGGCAACGCCGACATGAGCTGCAGCATCGACTCCAGCAGGTTCACGTCGACGACCTGCCCCTCGCCCGTGCGGTCGCGGTGGCGGAGGGCGACCATCGTGGCGAACGCACCGACGAGCGCCGCGACCTCGTCGGTGAGGGCGATCGGCGGGAGCAGGGGTGCGCCGTCGGGCTCCCCGTTGATCGCCGCGAACCCGCTCATCGCCTCGGCCGTCGTCGCGAACCCGGGCCTCGACGCGTACGGCCCGTCCTGCCCGAACCCGGTCACGCGCACGATCACGAGACGGGGGTTGCGCGCCTGCAGGACCTCGGGGCCCAACCCGAGGCGTTCGAGCGTGCCGGGCCGGAAGTTCTCCACGAGCACGTCGGCGCCGTCGACGAGGTGCAGGAGCACGTCGCGGCCGGCGCCGGTCTTGAGGTCCGCGACGACGGCGCGCTTGTTGCGGCCGAGCAGCTTCCACGTGTACGAGTCGCCGCCCCCGGGCGGGAACCAGCCCATCCGCCGCACGCCGTCGCCCGCGGGCGGCTCGACCTTGATCACGTCCGCGCCGAAGTCGGCGAGATGCCGCGCGACACCGGGCCCCGCGAACACGGTCGCCAGGTCGACGACCCGGAGTCCCTCCAGCGCCTGGGCGGCCACGTCAGAAGCCGACGACGAAGTTCCGGTCGGAGACCGAACCGAGCGCGTAGTCGCGGTACAGGCCGCCGAACATGTGGCGGGTCCGCTCGGTCCACGCCATCGCTTCGGGGGTCGCGATCCGGCGGCCGATCTGGACGTACCCGCCCTCGTACACGCGGTACTCGGCCCACGCGCCGGGGTAGTCCTTCACGCACGCGACCTCGACGATCGGGATCCGCCGCGCCGCTTCGAAGCGCCGGACGCGGTTGCGGTGGGTGTGCCCGGCGAAGAAGCCGACGACGTTCTCGTGCCGGCGCACCACGTCGCACAGTGCGTCGCTGTCGTCGGGGTTGACACCGAAGTAGTGCTCCTCCCGCTCACGCGACGCGGGGTTCCAGGGCTGGTGGTGGCCGAACACGAGGACCGGCCCGCTCGTCGCGCGCGCGGTCTGGTCGAGCCAGTCGAGCTGCTCGGGGTCGATGCGACCGCGCTCGATGCCGGGCCGCACGGTGTCGAGCACCGCCAGCGTCACGCCGTCGATCGACACCGAGAAGTGGCCCGGCGCGATGTCGTGGCTGAGCACGGCGTCGTGGTTGCCGCGCACGTGGTGGAGGCGCTCGCCGAGACGCGAGTAGGCGGCGAGGAACAGCTCGTACTCCGCCTCCGTCCCGTCGCTCGTCAGGTCACCCTTGACCAACACCGCGTCGGGGGCCAGCGCCTCGATCTCCGCGATCGCGCCGGCGTTCGTCACCTCCCAGTAGGGCGTCTCGCCCGGCTCGGTCGTGAAGACCGGCCCGAGGTCGAGGTCACCGAGCTTGCCGCAGACCCGCTCGCCGAAGTGGACGTCGTTCACCGTCGCGATCGTGGCGACGAGACGGCCGGCCGGACGACCCAGCGTGCGCACGCGCGCCGGCAGCAGCTCCGACGGTTGCGCGCCCTCGACCTCGAGCTCGTACTCGGTGTCGGGCTCGAGCCCCCCGACGCGCGCCGAGTGGTGGCGGCCCTCCGTCCGGACCTCCCGGTCGCCCACCCTCGTCGTGACCGAGGCCTCGCGGTCGGTGCGGAAGGTGACGACGACCTCGTCCGGCGCGACCGTGTAGAGCTCGGCGTCGTGGACCACGCGACCAGGCTACGGCGGCGGCCGCTCAGGTGCGCGACCGGCGCCCGAGGCGCCCCGACAGCCGCCACGGGCCGCGCTGCAGCAGGGCACGCTGCGCGGCCCGGCGCGACGCCTCGACCCACATGTCGAGGTGCTCGGGGTCGGTCGCGGGCCCGGCGGCCGACGCGGCGCGTCGCGCCTGCACCGCGGCGACCGCGGCGGCGATCGCCGCGACGTGCTCGGGCGGGGGCGGGGTACCCACCATCAGCGGTTCACAGCGGGGAGTTGCCGTGCTTGCGGGCCGGCAACTGCTCCTTCTTGGTGCGCAGCATCGCGAAGGCGCGGATCAGCATCCGGCGCGTGTCGCGCGGGTCGATCACGTCGTCCACGTAGCCGCGCTCGGCCGCCTGGTACGGGTTCGAGAAGCGCTCCGTGTACTCCTGCACGAGCTCCGCCTGCCGCTGCACGGGATCCGCGGCCGCCTCGATCTCCTTGCGGAAGATGATGTTGACGGCGCCCGCCGGCCCCATTACGGCGATCTCCGCCGACGGCCAGGCGAACGCGATGTCGGCACCGATCGACTTGGAGTTCATGACGACGTACGCGCCGCCGTAGCCCTTGCGGGTGATCACCTGCACGCGCGGCGTCGTCGACTCGCAGTACGCGTACAGCAACTTCGCGCCGTGGCGGATGATCCCGCCGTACTCCTGGTCCGTCCCGGGCAGGAAGCCGGGCACGTCGACGAAGGTCAGGAGCGGGATGTTGAACGCGTCGCAGGTGCGCACGAAGCGCGCCGCCTTCTCGGACGCGTCGATGTCGAGGCATCCGGCGAGCACCTGCGGCTGGTTGCCGACGATCCCCACCGTGTGGCCGTCGAGCCGCGCGAAGCCGCACACGATGTTCTGGGCCCAGAACGGGAAGACCTCGAAGAACTCGCCGTCGTCGACGACCTCCGCGATCACCTGGTGCATGTCGTAGGGCTTGTTGGGCGAGTCCGGCACCAGTTCGATCAACCGGTCGCAGGAACGCTCCGGGTCGTCGGTGGGCTCGAAGTACGGCGGGTCCTCGAGGTTGTTCGACGGGAGGAACGAGAGCAGGTAGCGGACCTGCTCCAGGCACGACCGCTCGTCGGGCGCCACGAACGTCGCGACCCCCGACTTCGTCGCGTGCGTCATCGCGCCGCCGAGCTCCTCCTGGGTCACCTCCTCGCCCGTCACCGTCTTCACGACGTCGGGCCCGGTGATGAACATGTGCGACGTGCCCTTCACCATGAAGATGAAGTCGGTCATCGCCGGGGAGTAGACGGCACCGCCGGCGCACGGGCCGAGGATCACGCTGATCTGCGGGATCACGCCCGACGCCTTCACGTTGCGGAAGAAGATGCCGCCGTAGGAGGCGAGCGACACCACGCCCTCCTGGATGCGGGCGCCGGCGCCGTCGTTGAGGCCGATGAGCGGCGCGCCGACCGACTCGGCGAGATCCATCACCTTGTGGATCTTCTCGGCGAACACCTCGCCGAGCGCGCCGCCGAACAGGGTGAAGTCCTGCGCGAACACGAACACCTTGCGACCGTCGATCGTGCCCCAACCCGTCACGACGCCGTCGGTCAGCGGCCGCGTCTGCTCGATCCCGAATCCGTGGGCCCGGTGCCGGGCGAGCATGTCGAGCTCGACGAACGAGCCGGGGTCGAGGAGGATCTCGAGCCGCTCGCGGGCGGTCAGCTTGCCGCGCTCGTGCTGGCGGGCGACGGCCGCCTCGGAGCCGGCGTGGCGCGCCTCCTCCTTGAGCTTCGCGAGCTCTGCGAGCCGGTCGGCGAGCGGGACGGGGGTCGGCGTGGGCGAACCGCCCTCGGTCGATGCCATGACGCGCAGGCTATCCGCCGGTCCGCCGGGGCGATCCAACCGCCGGTTACCCGCCGGTACCCCCCGCGGGCGTTGCGCCGTGGCTCTCGTACCGCCGGCTTCGCGCGGCCGCGGCCTGCCGCCCCCGCTCGTACTGGTACGGCGAGATGCCGCCGTGCTCCCACGGCCCGACCGAGCCGCAGGCGAGCGCGCGTTCCGACTTCGCGACCAAACCGAGCTCGGCGCGCACCTCGTCGACCGGCCGGTCCGCGAGCGCGAACCAGTCGAGCGCGAGGAAGTCGACACCCTCGCCGCGGGCGTTCGCGACCTCCGCGCCGCGCCGCATCGCGTCCGCGAGCCGCGCCGGCATCCCCTGGCGCGAGAGGTGGCCGGGGTCGTACTCGAACAGCCCCGCCGCGCTCGAGAGGTACCCGGTCTCGAACAGGCTCACGACCATCGCGAGGAGCGAGAAGGCGCGCGGGTCGTCGTTCGCCCGGGCGATGAACCCGAACACCTCGATCTCGGACTCGACCGTCGACCCGTAGTCGGCGAGCACGTGCACCCAGTCGTGCTGGGCGAGCAGCGGGGGTGCGCTGCCGGGGAGCCCGGGGAACACGAACCCGCGCGCCTCGTAGAAGCGCGACACGGCGAGCCCGAGGGAGCCCTCCGGGCACCCCGCCAGCGCCTCCCACCGGGCGGCGAGCCGCGGGTCGTCGGCCCGCATCTCCCAGGCCTCCTCCAGCGCGCGCGACGCGTGCAGGTGCGCGGTGCGTTCCGGCACCCACGTCTGCGTGTAGCCGCTGCGCTGGAAGTCGAT
This sequence comes from Acidimicrobiia bacterium, assembly GCA_026002935.1. Taxonomy (GTDB): domain Bacteria; phylum Actinomycetota; class Acidimicrobiia; order IMCC26256; family PALSA-610; genus BPGH01. The sequence continues at coordinate 631,041 of BPGH01000001.1, read as the reverse complement.
GAGCGCCAGGCCGAGACTGCCCCGCGCGAACCTGCGGGCGATCCGCAGGCACTCGTGGTCGATCGACAGCTCCCTGGCGTAGCGCTCGACGCGCGCCGCGACCTCCTCCGGCAGGGGCACGAGCACGAGCTCGCACAGCATCATGAACTGCACCATCCGCGTCCGGAACCGCTCGTCGCGGCGGGCGAGCACCTGCGCGAACTCCTCGGCACCGAGTCGAGGGACGCGCCCGGCGGGCACGACGAACCCGGTCATCGACTCGACGAGCGACTCCACGAGCGCGTGCTGCAGCGGCGTGAGCCGTCCCTCGTGCGCGACGGCCGCGGCGACGCCGCCCGCGATCGCGCGCGCCTCGGCGGCGTCGGGCCGGGTGAGCAGCGTGTCCGGCGGCCGCGGCAGGGGGACGGGCACGCCGCCAGTCAACCAGACGGGCGGGCGGCCCCGCCCCCGCCCCGGCCCGTCACTCCTGTACGAGCTCGATCAGCGTGCCGAACGCCGTCTTGGGGTGGACGAACGCCACGGTGGTGCCGCGGCTGCCGGGCCGCGGCTGCTCGTCGATCACGCGGTGGCCCTGGCGCTTCACCGACTCGAGCGCCTCGGCGCAGTCCGCGACGCGGTACCCGACATGGTGGATGCCCTCGCCCTTGTTGGCGAGGAACTTCGCGACCGGCGAGTCGTCGCGCGTCGGCGTGAGGAGCTGGATGTACGAGTCGGCGACCCGCAGCAGCGCCTCCTCCACACCGTCGCGCTCGACCACTTCGCGGTGCTCGACCTCGCAGCCGTAGGTCGACCGGTAGTAGTCGATGGCGGCCTCGAGGTCGTTGACGGCGATGGCGACGTGGTCGATCTCGGTCAGCAGCATCGGTTCGTGCTCCAGTCGGCCCCCGGTGGGGCCACGCGCTCCGATCAGTCGGTGTGACGCCGGAACAGGGTGATCTGGTCGAGGTGCCGCTCCCGCAGCTCGGTGTCGACGACACCCAGGCCCTCCTGCGGCGCGAGCGCCAGCACGCCGACCTTCCCCTCCACGAGGTTGTGGTGGACCTGGTACGCGGCCTCCCCGGTCTGGTCGAGCGGGTACACCTTCGAGAGCGTCGGGTGCACGCGTCCCTCGCAGATCAGCCGGTTCGCCTCCCACGCCTCACGGTAGTTGGCGAAGTGGCACCCCTTGATCGTCTTCAGGTTCATCCACAGGTAGCGGTTGTCGTACTCGATCTTGTAGCCGGACGTCGCCGCACACGTGATGACGAGCCCGCCGCGCTTGGCGACGAACACCGACGCCCCCATCGTCGAGCGCCCCGGGTGCTCGAACACGATGTCGACGTCACGGCCGATCAGCTCACGGATCTTCTTGCCGAGCCGGAGCCACTCCTTCGGGTCCTGCTCGGTGTCGTCCTTCCAGAAGCGGTAGCCCTCCGCCCGGCGGTCGATGACGTGTTCGCAGCCCATCTCCCGCAGCAGCTCGGCCCGCTTCTCCGACGACACCACGCCGACGGGCACCCCGCCGCCGTTGAGGACGTACTGGACGGCGTAGGCGCCGATGCCGCCGGTCGCACCCCACACCAGCACCGCCTGGCCCTGGGTCATCTGCGCGCCGTTGGGCGAGACGATCATGCGGTAGCTCGTGCTGTTGCACAGCGCGTTGCAGGCCGCCTCCTCCCACGTGAGGTGCATCGGGCGCGGCATGAGCTGGTTGGCCTTGACGACCGTGATGTCGGCGAGACCGCCGAAGTTGGTCTCGAAGCCCCAGATGCGCTGGTTCGCGGCGAGCATCGAGTCGTCGTGCGCGCTCGGGTCCTGGTCGTCGACGTGGAGGCAGTGGATCGTCACCTCGTCGCCCGGCTTCCAGTTGCGCACCGCCGAGCCGACGCGCAGCACGACCCCGGCGGCGTCGGAACCCATCACGTGGTACGGCTGGTCGTGGCGCTCGCCCCAGACGCTCTCGCGCCCCAGGCGCGTGAGGAACTGGAAGGTCGGCAACGGCTCGAAGATCGACGTCCAGACCGTGTTGAAGTTGATGGCGCTCGCCATCACCGCGACGTAGGCCTCGTCGGGCGCGAGCTCCGGCAGGGGGAACTCCTCGACGTGGATCGACTTGCGCGGGTCCTTCTCCTCGGAGGAGAGGCCGGCGAACATCTCGGTCTCCTCGGCCTTGACGAGCGCGCCGCGCACGGCCTCCGGGAGCGGGAGGGCGGCGAGCTCATCGCCCGGCGCGCGGGCGAGCACGGCGTCACGGATGGCGTCGATCTGGCTCATGGGCCGAAAGCTACCGGCCGGTAGCGAGCCGGAACCACCCGTACCTACACTTGCCGACCTGCCCTTCCGCCCACTGCTCGAGGAGGCCCCATGCCCGGTTCGGTGATCGTCGGATCGGCCCGCACGCCGATCGGCAAGCTCTCAGGCGCGCTCGCGGGCTTCAGCGCGACGGACCTCGGCGGGATCGCGATCAAGACGGCGCTCGAGCGCGCCGGCGTCGACCCCGAGCAGGTCGACTACGTGCTGATGGGCCAGGTGCTGCAGGCGGGCGCCGGGCAGATCACGGCCCGCCAGGCGGCCGCGAAGGCCGGCATCCCCATGACGGTGCCGGCGATGACGGTCAACAAGGTGTGCCTGTCGGGCATCAACGCCATCTACCTCGCCGACCAGATGATCGCGAGCGGCGACGCGGAGGTCGTGGTGGCCGGGGGCATGGAGTCGATGACCAACGCGCCCTACCTCCTCCCGGGCGCCCGCGCCGGCTACCGCATGGGCCACCAGGAGGTGGTCGACTCGATGATCCTCGACGGGCTGTGGTGCGCGTTCGACGCGGTCCACATGGGCAGCGGTACCGAGCGCTACGCCGGCCAGGTCGGCGGGATCACCCGCGAGGCGCAGGACGAGCTCGCGGCGAAGAGCCACGAGCGGGCCGCGGCGGCCCAGAAGGAGGGCCGTTTCGGCGACGAGATCGTCCCGGTGTCGATCCCGCAGCGCAAGGGTGACCCCATCGTGGTCGACAGCGACGAGGGCGTGCGCCCCGGCACCACCCCCGAGTCGCTCGCCGGACTGAAGCCCGCGTTCTCGAAGGACGGCACGATCACGGCCGGGAACGCGTCGCAGATCTCCGACGGGGCGGCCGCCGTCGTCGTGACGAGCCGGGCGAAGGCCGAGGAGCTCGGCGTCACCCCGCTCGCCGAGCTCGTGTCGTACGGCATGGTGGCCGGGCCCGACCCCTCGTTGCTCACGCAGCCGTCGCGCGCGATCAAGCGCGCGCTCGAGCAGGTCGACATGACCGTCTCCGACGTCGACCTGTTCGAGCTCAACGAAGCGTTCGCCGCGGTAGGCCTCGCGTCCATGCGCGACCTGTCGATCTCCGACGACGTCGTGAACGTCAACGGTGGTGCGATCGCGCTGGGCCACCCGGTCGGCATGTCGGGCACGCGGGTGGTGCTCACGCTGATCAACGAGCTGCGCCGCCGGGGTGGCGGTGTCGGCGCGGCCGCGCTCTGCGGAGGAGGGCGGCCAGGGCGACGCGGCCGTCGTCCGGACGCTCTGATCCGCGACCTGCGCGCGGGGCCGGGGGTGGCCACGCGGCTCCTCGCCGGCGGGCTGCTGGCGGCGGCGGCCGTGTGGCCGTCGCTGCCCGCCCACCCGCCGTCGGTCTGCCCGTTGCGGTCCACCACGGGCATCCCGTGCCCGCTGTGCGGGCTCACCCGCGCGGTGGTCGCCGCGGTCCACGGCGACCTGGCCACGAGCCTCCGCTACCACCCGGCGGGGGTCGTCGTCGCGCTGGTCGCGGTAGCGCTGCTCGTCGGCGGCGCCCCGCTCGGCCGCCGGCTCCTCGGCCTGCGACCACCCGTCGCGCCCGTGGCGGGAGCACTCGCGCTGGCGTGGGCCTACAACCTGGCGCTCAACCCGACCTTCTGACACCGCGCCGGGCACGCACCGGCGGGCGCGGCGCGCGGTCACAGCTCGTGCCGGCCCTCGAGCGCGCGTCCCAGCGTCACCTCGTCGGCGTACTCCAGGTCGCCGCCCACGGGCAGCCCGCTCGCGATCCTCGTCACCCGCACGCCCAGCGGCTTCAGCAGGCGCGCCAGGTACATCGCGGTCGCCTCGCCCTCGATGTTGGGGTTCGTCGCGAGGATCACCTCGGTGACGCCCTCCTCGGGCAGCCGCGCGAGCAGCTCCTTGATGCGGAGCTGCTCCGGGCCGACGCCCTCGATGGGTGAGATCGCGCCCTGCAGCACGTGGTACCGGCCGCGGTACTCGCCCGTCCGCTCGATCGCCACGATGTCGCGCGGCTCCTCGACGATGCACAGCACGTGCGGGTCGCGGCGCTCGTCGCGGCAGAACGCGCACAGCTCGCCCTCCGCGAGGTTGTAGCAGCGGCGGCACCACGACACGCGCTCCTTCGCCTCGACGATGGCGCGCGCGAGGCGCTTCGCGTCCTCCGGCGCGGCCTTCAGGAGGTGGAACGCGATGCGTTGCGCGGACTTCGGTCCGATGCCCGGCAGGCGGCCGAGCTCGTCGATCAGTTGCTGGACGGGACCCTCGTAGACGGCCATCGGGCGCCCGCCCCGTCAGTTGCGGGGGCGCTCCTCGACGACCTGCGCGCCGAGGTCGTCGACGAGGCGCGCGATGGTGTCGGGGGGCGGCGCGTCGGGGGCGTCCTCGAGCTCGGTGAGGTCGATCTGCTCGTCGTCGGGGTCCTCCTCGTCCTCGCCCGCGCCGGTCGCCCCCGCGTCGGCCGACCCGGACCCGGCACGGAACGCGCCGGGTGCGTCGAAGTCGTGGGGTCGGAGGAGGAACTTCGGCTGGAACCCCAGTTCGGCCGCGAAGGCGGCCTTGATCGAGTCGGCCTCGGCGCGGAAGCGGTTGCCGATCGCCTCGTACCGGCGCTTCGGGACCCCGAACACGATCGCGCCGTGCTCGATCGCGACGGGCTGGGCGTCCTGGATCGCGGCGCGCACCGGGGTCTTGAGCGCCCCGAGCGCCCGCGGCCAGACCTCGATCACGGTGTCGAGGTCCAGCACCGGCGGTGCCTGCGGGTCGGCACCCGGCGGGGCCTGCGGCCCGGACGCGGCCGGCGGGTCGGCAACCGGCGGGGCCTGCGGCCCGGGCGCGGCCGGCGCCGGCCGGTCCGCGGCCGGCCGGGGACCGGCGCGGCGCGCCAGGACGGGTCCGCCCGCCGCGGGCGCGGCGCGCGCTCCGGCGGCCGGGGCCGCGGCACCGGGTGCCCCGGACGCGGGGGCCGGGCCGGTCGGCGGGGACGCGCCCCCCGCGAGCTGCCGTTCGAGACGCTCCACCCGGTCGACGAGCGTCTCGGCGAGCGAGCGCGACTCCCGGCGCGCCACCCGTACGACCGCGACCTCGAGCACCAGGCGGGGGTCGGCGACGGTCTGCTGGCGCACGTCGACGATCGCCTGGCCGAGCAGCTCGATGGCGCGCACGAGCGCCGCGTTGCCCATGTCGCGGGCGAGCGCGGCGAGTGCCTCGGCCTCGTGCTCGGGGCCCTCGTAGGGGACACGACCGCCCGCGTTGGCGACGAGGAACGCGTCGCGCAGCGTGCGCAGCAGGTCGTCGGCGACGCGGCGCACGTCGTGGCCCTGTGAGATCAGCTCGTGCACGCCGACGAGCGCGCCCCGCGACGTCCTCGGCCGCGGCGCGCTGCAGCACCGCCAGCCGCAGGTCGAACGGCGCACCGCCGAGCGCGGTGCGCACGGACTCGGCGTCGAGGCGGCCGCCGCCGACCGCGAGCGCCTGGTCGAGCAGCGACAGCGCGTCGCGCACGGAGCCCGCGGCCCGCCGCACGACGAGGTCGAGCACGTCCTCGTCGGCGTCGACGCCCTCGCGCGCCAGCACGTCCGCGAGGTGCGACATCAGCTGGTCGCGCGTGAGCAACGTGAACTCGTAGTGCTGGGTGCGCGACCGGATGGTGGGGAGCACCTTCTGCGGGTCGGTCGTCGCGAGCACGAACACGACGTGGGGCGGCGGCTCCTCGAGCGTCTTGAGCAGCGTGTTGGCCGCCTCGTTCGTGAGCATGTGGACCTCGTCGACGACGTAGACCTTGCGCCGGCTCGTCGCGCCGAGGCCGAGATGGACGCTCTGGATGAGGTCGCGGACGTCGCCGACCCCGCGATTGGACGCGGCGTCGAGCTCGACCAGGTCCGCGAACGTGCCCGCCGCGATCGCCGTGCAGTTCTCGCAGGCGTCGCACGGCTCGCCGTCGGCTCCGGGGGCGAGGCAGTTGAGCGCGCGGGCGAGGATCCGCGCGGTGGTCGTCTTGCCGGTGCCGCGCGGCCCGCTGAAGAGGTAGGCGTGACCGACCCGGTCCTCGGTGACGGCGTTGCGCAGGGCACGGGTCACGTGCTCCTGCCCGACGAGCTGCTCGAAGCGGCGCGGCCGGTGCGTTCGATAGAGGCTCGCCACGACCGGGCAGCGTACCGGCGCGGCTACCCTGGCGACGGCCCGCTCGCGCGCCGTCGGGTCCGGCGCGACGACCGCCCGTGAACCGAGTCAGGTCCGGAAGGAAGCAGCTCTCAGCGGAAGCGGTCGGGTGCCGCCGGGGCGCCTGATGGACGCTGCGAGCGGGCCACCCCTCGCCCCCGGGCCGCGACCGACCGGCCCGCCGGGCCGGCGGGCCGCGTCGCCCGGGTACGATCGCCGGCTCCCGGGAGGGATGCGAGAGCGGACGAATCGGCACGCCTGGAGAGCGTGTGTGGGGCAACCCACCGTGGGTTCGAATCCCACTCCCTCCGCCCGAACCCTGCGGCCGCCGCGCGCCCGCACGCGCTCCCTAGGGTCGATCCGTGCGCACCGGACTGCGACGGGCACCCGCATGGCTCACGCCGGGGGTCGGGGGCATCGGGGCCGCGAGCCTCCTCGACGACGCCGGGCACGAGATCCCGACCGCGCTCCTGCCGGCGCTGCTCACCTCGACGCTCGGCGCGCCGGCGTCGGTGCTCGGTCTCGTCGAAGGGGTGAGCGACGGCCTCGCCGGGCTCGCCCGCCTCGGCGGCGGCGCGCTCGCCGACGATCCCCGGCGGCGGCGCGGGCGTCGCGGTCGGCGGCTACGCCACCACCGCGGTCGTCTCCGCCGCGATCGGCGCCGCGACCGCGCCGTGGCAGGTGGGCGTGCTGCGCGCGGCGGCGTGGACGGCGCGCGGCCTGCGGGTCCCGTCCCGCAACGCCCTGCTCGCCGACGCCGTCGAACCGTCACGCTACGGACGCGCGTACGGCTTCGAGCGCGCGATGGACAACCTCGGCGCGATCGCCGGACCGTTGCTCGCGATCGGGCTGGTGACCGCGGTCGGCACGCGCTGGGCGATCGGGCTGTCGGTCGTCCCCGGCCTGCTCGCCGCGCTCGCGATCGTCTACGCGGTCCGCCACATCGGGACGCCGCGCGGGACGCACCGGATCCCGGTGCGGATCCGCGTGCGGCCGGTCCTGCGGGGACGGCTGGGTCGCCTCTTCGCGGGGATCGGCGCGTTCGAGGTCGGCAACTGCGCGGCGACGCTGCTGATCCTGCGGGCCACCGGACAGCTCGAGGCGGGGCGGGCCGAGGACGCGGCCGCCACCGCCGCCCTGTGGCTCTACGTCGTGTACAACGTCAGCGCGACGCTCGCCAGCTACCCGGCGGGCCGCCACGCCGACCGGGCCGGCGCGACCCGCACGCTGCTGATCGGCGTCGCCGCGTTCGCCCTCGCGTACGCGGGCCTCGCCGCCGACACCGAGCGGTGGTGGGGGCTGGCACCGTGGTTCGTCCTCGCCGGGGTCGGCATCGGGTGCGTCGAGACCGCCGAGCACGCCGCCGTCGCGACCGGCGCGCCGGCCGGGCTGCGGGGCTCGGCGTTCGGGCTCCTCGCGGCCCTGCAGAGCCTGGGCAACTTCGCGGCGAGTGCCGTCGCCGGGCTCGTCTGGACGGCGCTCGGGCCCGGGTGGGCCTTCGGGTACCTCGTTGCGTGGATGCTGCTCGCCCTCGTGCTCGTCGCGGCCGCCCGGCCGCGGCGCGAGGGCGCCCCGGCGTCGCCCTAGGTTGGCGACCGTGGACGGTGTCGAGGCGCGTGCCGGCGGGTGGATGCGGCTCGCGATCGACGAGGCGCGCGCCGCCACCGCCCACGGCGACGTGCCGGTCGGCGCGGTCGTCGTTCGCCTCGACGACGGGGCCGTGGTCGCGGCCCGCCACAACGAGCGGGAGCGCACCGGTGACCCGACCGCGCACGCGGAGCTCCTCGCGCTGCGCGACGCCGCGGCCCGCGCCGGCACCTGGCGGCTCGACGGCCACGCGCTCGTGGCGACGCTCGAACCGTGCCCGATGTGCGCGGGCGCGGTGTGGGCGGCGCGGGTGCCGCTGGTGGTCTTCGGCGCCGCCGACCCGAAGGCGGGTGCGGCCGGCAGCCTCTACAACCTCGCCGCCGACCCGCGGCTCAACCACGAGACGCGGGTCGTGCCGGGGGTGCACGCGCAGGAGTGCGCGGCGCTGCTGCGGGGGTTCTTCGCCGACCGTCGATGACCCGGCGGCCGCCCGGGGCACCGCCCGCCGTCACCTAACATTCCGCCCCGGAGGGATGCGAGAGCGGCCGAATCGGATGGTCTCGAAAACCATTGTGCCTCCGGGCACCGTGGGTTCAAATCCCACTCCCTCCGCCCGCACGGGCCCCGCCACCGGCGGGGCCCGTCCCGCGCCGGCGGCCGGCGGGCGCTCAGACCCGCCCGAGACCGAGGTTCGCGGCGATCTCGCGCGTCGCGGTCGAGCGGTTCAGCGTGTAGAAGTGGAAGCGCTCCACCCCGCCGGCACGCAGTCGCTCGCACAGCTCCGTCGCCGCCTCCACGCCGACGCGGTGCATGGCCGCGGCGTCGTCCTCCACGGCGCGCAGCCGGTCCTCGAGCCACCGCGGGAAGTCCGCACCCGACATCTCGGCCATGCGCTTCACCGACTTCACGTTCGTGACGGGCATGATCCCCGGGATCAGCGGCGTGGTGACGCCGAGGCGGGCCATGTCGTCGCAGAAGGCGAACCACACCTCGGGCTCGAAGAAGAACTGCGAGATCCCGAAGTCCGCGACGGCGAGCTTCTCGGCCTGGCGGCGCCGGTCCTCGCCGCGGTCGGCCGACGCCGGATGGCCCTCGGGGTGCACCGCGACCCCGACCGAGAAGTCACCGATCTCGCGCACGAGCGCGACGAGATCCGTCGCGTGCGCGAGCTCCCCGGGGGGCAGGGCGAGGTCCTTCGGCGGGTCGCCGCGCAGGGCGAGGATGTTCTCGACGCCGGCGTCGCGGTAGCGCGTGAGGATCGCGACGAGCTCGGCGCGGCTGTGCGCCGCGCAGGTGAGGTGGGCCATGGCGGTCATCGTCGTGGTCGTGTTGATGCGCACGACGAGGTCGTGGGTCCGCTCGCGGGTCGTCCCGCCCGCGCCGTAGGTCACCGAGACGAACGACGGGTGGAGGGGCTCGAGGTCGCGCAACGTCTGCTCGAGGGTCGCCTCCGCCTCGGGCGTCTTCGGCGGGAAGAACTCGAAGGAGTGGGACGGCCCACCCGCCACGAGCTCGGCGATGCGCGTCACGGAGCGAGAGCGTACCGGCGCGCCCCGGCGCCGCGGCCGGGCGATTCGCGCCGGGCGCGGGGTTCGCACCACCTGCCCCGGCCCCCGCACATACCCCGGTACGGTACGGGCGGGGTCGACGTCGGCTGCGGGACCGGAGGACGCCGTGCGCGGCTACACGATGAACAAGCAGGACTACCTGAACCGCCTCCGCCGCATCGAGGGGCAGGTGCGCGGGCTCCAGCGCATGATCGACGAGGACGCGTACTGCATCGACGTGCTCACCCAGATCGCCTCGGTGTCGAAGGCGCTGCAGGGCGTCGGGCTGGGGCTGCTCGACGAGCACCTCCGCCACTGCGTCCGGGCCGCGGCCGCCGCGGACCGCACGGAGGGCGACGCGAAGGTCGCGGAGGCGGTCCGCGCGGTCGAGCGACTGCTGCGGACCTGACGCGCGGGCGCCGGTGGCACGCGCGCCCCCAGGGCCGTCCCCGCACCCCCCCTAGACTCGCCGCCGCACCCGTGCAGGAGGAGCCATGGCCGCGACCGACGCCGCGCCGGAACGCAAGGAGCGCTGGAGCTTCTCGTGGAAGCACCTCCACGAGGAGGTCGTCACGAGCGGCCTGTGCACCGGGTGCGCCGGATGCGTCGTCGCGTGCCCGCACGACGTGCTCTCCTACGACGACACGAACGGCCGCTACAAGCCGATCCAGATCGAGGACTACGGCGGCCCGGGTGACTGCAGCCACGGTGACAAGGCCTGCACGTCCTGCACGCGGGCCTGCCCTCGCTTTCGTGCGTGGGAGCCCGAGATCGACACGTTCCTGTTCGGTCGCGAGCGCCGCCCCGACGAGGTCTCCGGAGTGTTCAAGGACATCTTCCTGGCACGCGCCACCGACCCGCAGCTCCACGAGGCCGGTCAGGACGGCGGCCTCGTCTCCGCGCTCCTCGTCTACGCGCTCGAGCACGACCTCATCGACGCGGCGCTCGTCTCCTACCTCGAGGGCGACGGCACGACGTGGAAGGCGGTCCCCGGTGTCGCCCGCACGCGCGAAGACGTCCTCGCGTCGGCGGGCAGCCGGTACACCTACTCGGCCAACACGCTCGCCTACGCGCAGCTCGACAAGGAGGACGAGCGCATCGCGCTGGTGGGCATGTCCTGCCAGTCGTCGGTGCCGCCCGTGATGAAGCAGCGAAAGGCCGGGAAGGTGGCGCGCCGGCTCGCGCTCTCGATCGGCCTGCTGTGCTCCAAGACGTTCGACGACGCGATCTTCGAGGAGCTGCTCGAGGCCAAGTACGGGCTCGCCCGCAGGGACATCAAGAAGATGAACATCAAGGGCCGCCTGCAGATCTGGACCCACGACGGCGGCTACCACGAGGTGCCCCTCAAGGAGTGTCACGCCTGGACCCGGGAGGGGTGCAACATGTGCCCCGACTTCGCGGCGGAGCACGCCGACATCTCGACCGGCGGCATCGGCAAGTACAACGACTGGACGCTCACGATCGTGCGGACCGACACGGGCCGGGAGCTGATGGAGCGGATGCTCGCCGACGGCGCCATCGAGGTGCGGCCCGGTGACGACGACCCCGACGCGATCGCCTTGATGCACAAGCTCTCGGCGAAGTCGCGCAAGCGCTGGCCCGAGTTCGCGGTCCCGGCCCCGCGCCTCGTCGGGACGTGAGCGGCCGCCGACCGGAGCCGTCGCCCACCCCCGGACCTCCCCGTCGGCGACCCGGCGCGCCGGACGCGAGCCCGCGGCGGCGCATCGCGCGGCGGGTCGTCACGCCCCTCGCAGAGTTCCTCCGCACCGAGGCGGCGGGCGGGATCGTGTTGCTCGGCGCGACCGCCGTCGCCCTCGCGTGGGCGAACGCCGACCCGGGCGGCTACGCCGACTTCTGGCACACCGAGCTGCGCCTCGGGATCGAGGAGGACCTGCAGCACTGGGTCAACGACGGCCTGATGGCCGTGTTCTTCTTCGTGGTCGGGCTCGAGATCAAGCGGGAGCTCGTCACCGGGGAGCTCCGCGACCCCCGCGCGGCGGCGCTGCCCGCGATCGCCGCGGCCGGCGGGATGGTCGTGCCGGCGCTCGTCTACACGGCGTGGAACCTCGGCTCGGGCGACACGGGGGGATGGGGCATCCCGATGGCGACCGACATCGCGTTCGCCATCGGCGTGATGTCGCTGCTCGGGGCACGCGTCCCCGCCGCGCTCAAGCTCTTCCTGCTGACGCTCGCGATCGTCGACGACATCGGGGCGATCGCCGTGATCGCGGTGTTCTACACGGACACGCTGCGCACGACGTGGCTGCTCGGGGCGGTCGCCGCGGCCGCGGCGGTCCTCGTGCTGCGCCGGATGCGCGTCTCCCGCGTGATCGCGTACGCACCGCCGGCGGTCGCGCTGTGGTTCTGCGTGCTCGAGTCGGGCGTCCACGCGACGATCGCCGGCGTGGTGCTCGGCCTCCTGACACCCGCGGTGTGGCCGCACGGCCCGAGCCCGATCGAGCGGCTCGAGCACGTCCTGCACCCCGTCTCGAGCTTCGTCGTGGTCCCGCTGTTCGCCCTGGCGAACGCAGGCGTCCGCATCGACGGTGACGCGGTGTCGGGCGCGCTCGGGAGCCCGGTCGCGTGGGGGATCTTCACCGGTCTCGTCGCGGGCAAATTCGTCGGCGTGACCGCCGCCGCCGAGCTCGCCCGCCGCAGCGGTGCCGGGCAGGTGCCGCCGGGCGTCTCACGCCGTCACCTCGGCGGCGCGGCGGCACTCGCCGGCATCGGGTTCACGGTCGCCCTGTTCATCGCCGAGCTCTCGTTCGGCGACGACCGCGCGCTGCTGAACGAGGCGAAGATCGCGGTGCTCGCCGCGTCGGCGGTCGCCGGCCTGTCCGGCGTGGCCATCCTCGCGTCCGGCCGGGGTCGCGGCGCGGTGGAGCCGTGAGCCCCGAGAAGGTGTGCGCGTTCGTGCCCGACCTGATGGACCGCTCGCGCATACGGGCCGCGCGCGCGGACGTCGTGTTCACCGAGGACCCGGGCGCCTGCACCGACGCCGCGGTCGTGGTCGTCGACCTCCAGCGGCGCGCGTCGGTCGTCGCGTCCGTCCGGGCCGCCGCACCGTTCGCGTACATCGTCGGGTTCCTCCCGCACGTGGAGCACCGCCGGGACCCGGCGACCGGGCCGGAGGGCGTCGACACGGTGCTCCCCCGGTCCCGGTTCTTCCGTGACGTCGGCGCCGCCATCGCCCCGCCGGCGGCCGGGACGTAACCCGGTCCCGCCCGGCGGGGTCGGAGCGGCGTGGTTCCTGCGCCCTGTCTCCTGTCGCGCCTCGAAGCCGCCGCCGGGACCCCCGGTGGCCTGACCTTCCTGGAGTCCGCCGCCGGCGACGACGGGCCGCGCGTGCGCGTCACGTGGCGCGAGCTGCACGACGACGCCCGCGCCGTCGCCGCCGCGCTGCAGGCGCGTGGGGTGGGCCCGGGCGCGCACGTGGCGATCCTCGGGCCGACGACCCGGCCGCTCGTCACCGCGATCCAGGCGACCTGGCTGTGCGGCGCGGCGACCGTCGTCCTGCCGCTGCCGATGCGCCTCGCCTCGATCGAGGACTTCGTGGCGCAGACCCGCGCGCGGATCCGGGCCTCCGACGCGTGCGTGGTGCTCGTCGACCCGCAGCTCGCCGAGTTCCTCGACCCCGCCCCGGGGGACCCGCCCGTCGTCCTGCTCGACGCGCTCGCCCGCGACCGCCGGCCCGCCGACGCGTACTCCCGGCCCGCCGACGACCCCGACGCCCTCGCGATCCTCCAGTACACGAGCGGTTCGACCTCCGACCCGAAGGGCGTCATGCTCCCCCACCGGTGCATCGCCGCCAACGCCGACGCGATCGTCGCGGCCGGGGGCTTCGATCGCGACCGCGACGTCGGCGTGTCGTGGCTGCCGCTGTACCACGACATGGGCCTCATCGGGCTGCTCACCATCCCGATGACGACCGGCATGGAGCTCGCCCTCGCCGCGCCCCAGGACTTCCTCGCGGGCCCGGCGCGCTGGATGCAGTGGATCTCGGAGCTCGGCGGCACCGCGACGGCCGGGCCCAACTTCGCGTACGTGCTCGCGACGCGCGCGCTCGGGCGGCTCGACGGGCTGGACCTGTCGCGCTGGCGCCTCGCGCTGAACGGTGCCGAGCCGGTCGACCCCGACTCGGTCGACGCGTTCGTCGCCGCCGGTGCGCGCCACGGGCTCGACCCCGGCGCGGTGTTCCCGGCGTTCGGCATGGCCGAGGCGACGCTCGCCGTCACCTTCCCCGAACCCGGGACGGGATGCTCCGTCGACGTCGTCGACGCGCGCGTGCTCGAGACCGACCGGTACGCGGCGCCGGTGGACCGCGCGGCGACCGGGGCGCGGCGGCTCGCGAAGCTGGGGCGCCCCGTGCCGGGCATGCACCTGCGCATCTGCGACCCCGCGACGGGCCGGACGATGGGCGGCCGCGAGGTCGGCGAGATCGAGATCCGCGGTGCGTCGGTGACGCCCGGCTACTACCGGCGGCCGGAGGCGACCGCCGACGCGTTCCACGACGGCTGGCTGCGCACCGGCGACCTCGGGTACCTCGCCGACGGCGAGCTCGTCGTGTGCGGCCGGATCAAGGACATGATCATCCTCGGCGGGCGCAACGTGTACCCGCAGGACGTCGAGCGCGCGGTCGCCCACGTCGCCGGCGTCCGGCCCGGCAACGTCATCGCGTTCGGGACGTCGGGCCGGCGCGGCCGCGAGGCGCTCGTCGTGGTCGCGGAGGCGCGCGACACCGAACGGCGCGACGCGCTGCGCCGGGAGGTCGCGGCCCGGGTGCGCGACGCCGTCGGCGTCCCGCCCGAGGACGTCGTGCTCGTGCGGCCCGGATCGCTGCCCAAGACGTCGTCGGGCAAGCTCCAGCGCGCCCTGTGCCGCGAGCGCTACCTCGGCGCCGCCCTCGAGCTCGCCTGACCGGGCCGGCCCCTCAGACGAGGGGCCACGGGAGCGAGTGGTGGCCGGGGTCGGGCTCCGGCAGGGTGCCGGCCTCCAGCAGGGCCCGCGTCCGGGCCGCCAGCGCGTCGAGCTCGAAGCGGTCGAGCAACCCCGAGAGCCGTGCGCCCAGCTCGCCGTCGAGCGCACCGAGGAACGCCGCCAGGTCGCGGCACAGCGCCGGCGGGATCGGCTCCCCGGCGAAGTCCCAGACGACGGTGCGGAGCTTCCACTGCGCGTGGAACGAGACGCCGTGGTCGATCCCCCGGATCCGGCCGTCGGGCCCGAGCAGGCAGTGCCCACCCTTGCGGTCGGTGTTGTTGATCACGACGTCGAACACGGCCATGCGCCGGAACTCGTCGGCGTGCCGCTCGAGCAGCGTGAAGTAGTGCTCCTCGGGATCGTGCGGCACGAAGCGTTGCAGCATGCCCGGACCGGCCGGCCCGTCGCGCAGCACCGTGTCGGGCACGATCCCCCAGCCGAGCGCCTCGGAGACCTCGTAGGCGGCGACCTCGCGCCGGCACAGGGTGCCGCGCGGGAAGTCCCACAGCGGCCGCTCGCCCCGTTGCGGCTTGTAGACCGCGAGCAGCTCGTCGCCGTGGTCGGACCCGCACAGGACCAGGAAGGTGGCGTTCGACGACCAGGGCATCCGGCCGAGCACCTGCACGCCGCCGTGCCGCAGCAACCGCCGCGCGACGTCGTCCGCGACCGGTGCGGGCGAGGGGAGCGGCACGGCGGCGTCGCCCACCACGGGGACCGCTCAGTTCCAGCGCGGGCACGCGTGCCCGTCGGGGTCCATCGGGAACTCGCACAGCGGGCAGCGGGGCCGGCCGGCCGCCACGGCCGCGGCGCCGTGCGCCGCCATCGCCCGCACCTGTGCGCGCGTCGCGAACAGGCGCGCGACGCGCCCGGCCCCGCCCGGCGCCTCCTCCCCGCCCCGGGCCGGTGGCGGCGCGGCCTCCTCGTCGTCGTCGTCGCCGGAGGCGGCGGCCTCGCGCAGTTCGATGAGGACGAGCCGGCGCTGCGGGTCGTAGCCGAGCCCGATGAGCCGCGCGCGGAACAGCGGCTCGTCCTCCTCGACCGGGCCACCCGGGACGGGCTCGGCGCCGCCGGGCTCGGGATCCTCCTCGTCGATGCGGTCGAGGAATTGGCGGGCCTCCGCGGCGAGCAGCGCGACCTGTTCCTTCTCGACGAGCACGGAGAGCCGCGCCGAGCCCTTGCGCGCCTGGATGACGAACGTTCGCGCACCGGGTCGCCCGAACGCGCCCGCGCTGATCGTGTCGACCGGGTCGAACTCGATGACCTCAGCCATGGGCGTCCCGGGGGGCGGTCGCGCGCCCGTCGGCGGCCGGGGGCGGGCCGGCGCCGGGACGCGCGACGAGGTCGTCGAGGCCTCCGGTGTCGTTGCACTTCACGAGCGTCGCCCCGAACGGGTGGAAGTCGAGGACCGTGACCGAGGCCGGGGCGACGTGCACGCGCTGGAACAGGTCGAGGTGCATGCCGGTGTAGTGCGCGACGGCCGACTTGATCGGATCCGCGTGGCTGACCACGACCACGGTCTCGTTCGGGTGCGCCGCGACGACGTCGTCGAGGGCCGCGACCGTGCGGGCCTGCATGCCCGTGATCGTCTCGCCACCGGGGAACCGCGCGCGCGACGGCGCGGCCTGCACGACCCTCCACTCGTCCGTCCGGGCGAGGTCGGTGATCCGGCCCCCCGTCCAGTCCCCGTAGTCGGCCTCCACGACCCCGGGCAGCGGCCGCACCCGCAGGCCGTGGCGCGCGGCGATCGCCTCCGCCGTCTGGGTCGTCCGCTCGATCGGGCTCGCGTAGACGGCCGTGACCGGCAGCACGGCGAGCCGCGCCGCGACCGCGTCGGCCTGCGCGCGGCCGGCGTCCGACAGGGGCACGCCGGGCATCCGCCCCGACAGCAGCGAGCCCGTGTGCGCGGTGACCGCGTGGCGCACGAGCACGAGGCGGGTCGGCGGGTCGGCGTGCTGCCGGTCACCGGGGGCTGCGTCACCGTCGGTCGAGGGGCCCGGATCGGGACCGCGGGTTGCGCTCGCCGGTCGCACCATGCGACCACGTTAGTGACCGCACCCCTACGATCGGACCGCGTGACCGAGGTCCACCTCTCGCCCTCCGGCCCCCCAGAGACCCGCCTCGACCCCGAGCCCGAGGAGGCACGCGCGGCCCTGGCGGACGCGCTCGCGCAGCCACCCGAGCGCCGTCGCGACGCCGTCGCCGCCGTGTGCGCGCGTTGGCCGCGGTTCCTCGACGCCTGGGCGCGGCTCGGGCGCCTCGCCCGCGACGACGTCGAGGCCTACGCCTGCTTCCGCGTCGGCTACCACCGCGGCCTCGACCGGCTGCGCCAGTCGGGATGGCGCGGGACCGGGTACGTACGGTGGGCGCACGAGCCCAACCGCGGGTTCCTGCGGGCCCTCGCCGGGCTGCGCGACGCGGCCGCCGCGATCGGCGAGGAGGACGAGGCGAGGCGCTGCGGGGACTTCCTCCGCCAACTCGACCCCGGTTGGGACGGCCGCGACGAGTAGCGTCTGTCGGCGTGAAACGCGCGCTCATCACCGGCATCACCGGCCAGGACGGCAGGCACCTGTCGCAGTTCCTGTCCACGAAGGGGTACCAGGTGTTCGGCCTGGTACGGGGGCAGAACAACCCGAAGATCGAGGTCGTCCAGGCCGAGAACCCGTCGATCGAGCTCGTCGAGGGCGACCTGCGCGACCTGTCGTCGCTGATCGCGATCGTGGAGCAGGTGCAGCCCGACGAGGTCTACAACCTCGGGGCGATCAGCTTCGTGCAGCTCTCGTTCAAGCAGGCCGAACTGACCGCGGAGATCACCGGGCTCGGCGTGCTGCGGATGCTCGAGGCCGTCCGCATCGTCGGCGGCGGCGAGAACAACCCGATCCGCTTCTACCAGGCTTCCTCGTCGGAGATGTTCGGCAAGGTCCGCGAGACGCCCCAGAACGAGAACACGCCGTTCCACCCGCGCTCGCCGTACGGCGTCGCGAAGGTGTTCGGCCACTACACGACGGTCAACTACCGCGAGGCGTACGGGATCCACGCGAGCAGCGGGATCCTGTTCAACCACGAGGGCCCGAAGCGGGGACTCGAGTTTGTCACCCGCAAGGTCACCAACGCCGTCGCGCGCATCAAGCTCGGGCTGCAGGACCAGATCAGCCTCGGCAACCTCGAGGCGAAGCGCGACTGGGGGTACGCGGGCGACTACGTCGAGGCGATGTGGAGGATGCTCCAGCAGGACGAGCCCGACGACTACGTCGTCGCCACGGGTGAGGCGCACTCGATCCGCGACCTGCTCGAGACGGCGTTCCGGATCGCGGGGATCGACGACTGGGAGCGCTTCGTCGTGCAGGACCCGCGCTTCTACCGGCCGGCCGAGGTCGACCTCCTGATCGGCGACGCGTCGAAGGCCCGGGAGAAGCTCGGGTGGGAGCCGCGGGTCAGCTTCGAGGAGCTCGTGCAGATGATGTACGAGAACGACCTCAAGGAGGAGAGCGAGAAGGCCGCGCGCTGACGGCGCCGGGGCACCCCCGGACGCGGCTCACAGCAGGTCGGCGGCCTTGCGGGCGGCGACCAGCGTCGGGTCCCACACCGGCGAGAACGGCGGCGCGTAGCCGAGGTCGAGCTGCGAGAAGTCCTCGACCGTCATCTCGTTCCACACCGCGGCCGCGAGGACGTCGATGCGCTTGGCGGCACCCTCCCGGCCGATGATCTGGGCGCCGAGCAGGCGACCGCTGCGCCGCTCCGCGACCACCTTGACGTGGATCGGTGACGCGCCCGGGTAGTAGTGCGCGCGCGTCGAGGCCTCGATCGTCGCCGCCACGTGCTCGAACCCCGCGGCGCCCGCCTCGCGCTCGTTCAGGCCGGTCCGGCCGATCTCGTAGTCGCACACCTTCGTCACGGCGGTGCCGATCACGCCCCCGAAGGTCGCGCGCCCGCCCGTCACGTTCGTCCCGACGACCCGGCCCTGCTTGTTCGCGTGGGTGCCGAGCGCGATCGCGACCGGCTGCCGGCTGACGCGGTGGAACGTCTCGACACAGTCCCCCGCCGCCCAGACGCCCTCGACCGGGGTCGCCATCCTCCGGTCGGTCCGGATGCCGCCCGTCCGGCCGACGGGCACGCCCGCGTCGCGCGCGAGCGCGCTGTTCGGCCGCACCCCGATGCCGAGCACCACGAGGTCGGCCGGGATCGTGCCCTCGGCCGTCACGACGCCGCGCACGTGGCCGTCGCCGTCGGCCTCGAACCCCTCGACCGCGGTGCCGGTGCGCAGCTCGATGCCGAGCCGGCGGATCGCGCCCGCGACGAGCTCGCCCATGTCCGGGTCGAGCGTCGACATGGGCTGGGGCGCCATCTCGACGATGGTCACGGCGAGGCCCCGGATGTGGAGCGCCTCGGCCATCTCGAGGCCGATGTACCCGCCGCCGACGACGACGGCGCGCTGCGCGGCGTGGCGGTGCTCGTCCACGTGCCGCCGCAGCGCGATCCCGTCGGAGAGGGTCTGGATCCCGTGCACACCGTGGGCGTCCACCCCCGGCAGGTCGGGCCGGATCGGCGTCGCGCCGGTCGCGATCACGAGCTCGTCGAAGGGCTCGACGAGCTCGCGCGGCGCGACGCCGGGGCTGCGGTCGACCACGGTCAGGCGTCGTGCCGAGAGGTCGACGGCGACGACCTCGTGGTCGGTCCGCACGTCGACCCCGCGGGCCCGGTGCTCCTCGGGCGAGCGGGCGACGAGGTCCTCGGGCGCGGGGACGACGTCCGCGACGAGGTACGGCAGCCCGCACGCGGCGTAGGAGGTGAACGGGCCTCGCTCGAACGCCACGACCTCGAGGCGGTCGGCCGGGGCGCGCCGCCGGGCGACGGCCGCGGCGCTCATGCCGGCCGCGTCGCCGCCGACGACCGCCAGCCGGCGCGCCATCAGCGCACCGACATCACGCGGTCGAGCGCGCGCTCGGCCTCGGCGACGAAGCGCCGCACGAGCTCGCCGGCGGGTACCAGCTCGTGGATCGCGCCCACGCCCTGGCCGGCCGGGTAGCACTCCTTGTCGGGGTCGACCTGCGCGTGTTCGTCGCCCCCGAGGTGCAGCGCGTTGGCCTGGATCGCCCGCATCATCTGCTCGGGGAACGGGGCGAGCTCCTCGGGATGACGCTCGACGTGGTCGGTCCACTTGTTGCGCACCGCCCGCAGCGTCTTGCCCGTGAAGCCCTTGCTGATCACGGTGCCGTCCTCCGGCGTGCGCAGCAGCGCGTCCTTGTAGCCCGGCACGGTGCGCGCCTCGGGGGTCGCGATGAACCGAGTCCCGACCCACACCCCGTCCGCGCCCAGGCACAGCGACGCGGCGAGGCCCCGCCCGTCGAAGATCCCGCCGGCGGCGACGACCGGGACCCGGTCGCCGACGGCGTCGACGATCTGCGGCACCAGCGGCATCGTCGCGACGGTGCCGGTGTGGCCACCGGCCTCGGTGCCCTGCGCGATCACGAAGTCGCAGCCCGCCTCGACGGCGGCCACCGCGTGCCGGACCTTGCCGCACATGCTCGCCACGAGCACGTTGCCCTCGTGCAGCACGTCGATGATGTCGCGCGGCACGCCGAGCCCCGCGACGAACAGCGACGCGCCGCCCCGCACGATCTGGCGCGACCCCTCCAGCATCCGCTCGGGCAGCGCCGCGAGGAGGTCGACCCCGAACGGCTTGTCGGTGAGCTCCCGGACCTTCGCCATCTCGTCGGCGAGCTCCTCGGGCGACATCGTCGCGGCGCCGAGCGTGCCGAAGCCGCCGGCGTCGGAGACCGCCGCGACGAGGCGGTGGAACGAGACGCCGCCCATGCCGGCGAGCATGACGGGGTGCTCGATGCCGAGCATGTCGGTGAGCCGGGTCCGCATGGCCTCTTGTTACCAGGCGCCGCGGCGCGGCATCCATCGGGGCGCCGGGCGGGCACGGAGGATTCCGTTAGGGTTCCGGTCGTGGCCGGGCCCCTCGTCGGCGTCATCATGGGCAGCGACTCGGACCTGACGGTGATGCAGGGCGCGGTCGACGTGCTCACCGACTTCGGCGTCCCCCACGAGGTGCGCGTCGTGTCGGCGCACCGCACGCCGGAGGTCATGTACGAGTACGCGCGCGCCGCCGCCGGACGCGGCCTGCGCGTGATCATCGCGGGTGCGGGCGGCGCCGCCCACCTCCCCGGCATGACGGCGTCGCTCACGCCGCTGCCGGTGATCGGCGTGCCGGTCCCGCTGCCGCACCTCGACGGCCTCGACTCCCTGCTGTCGATCGTCCAGATGCCCGCCGGGATCCCGGTCGCGACCGTCGCGGTCGGCAACGCCCGCAACGCCGGCCTCCTCGCCGTGCGGATGCTCGGCGTGGCCGACGACCGGCTCCGCGACGCGATGACCCGCTACCAGGCCGACCTCGGCGCGACGATCCGGGCCAAGGACGAGGACGTGCGCGCCCGGTTCGCCGGCGGCGCGCCCTGAACGCCGGGCCCCGGGCCGGTCACTCCGTCGCGATGGCGCGCAGCACGTCGAGGCGCGACGCCCGCCAGGCCGGGTAGACGCCCGCGACGACGCCGACGACGGCCGCGACGACGACGATGACGAGCAGCTGGCCCGGTGCGGCGGCGAAGCGCGTGAACCCCTCGTCCCGCAGCGCGGCGACGACCGCCCAGCCGAAGAACAGGCCGATCACCAGGCCGAGTGCGGTGCCGAGCAGCGCGATGATCACCGACTCCCAGCGAACGGACGACCGCATCTGCGACTGCGTCATCCCGACCGCGCGCAGCAGCCCGAGCTCGCGCGTGCGCTCGTAGATCGAGAGCATGAGCGTGATGACGATCCCGATCGTGGCGATGACGATCGCCAGGAACAGCAGCGCGTAGACGAGGTTCACGACCTGGTTCACGGAGGCCGCCTGGTCCTCCTTGTACTGGGCGTTGTCGCGCACCTTCGCCGTCGGGTACGGCTCGAGCGCCTCCTCGATCGCCGCGCGGGCCGCGTCGGCGTCGGCGCCGGGCGCGAGCCGGGCCATCACGAGCGAGTCGTACTGCTGCTGCGGCAGGAAGTTCGTGGCCCACGCGTCGAGCGTGATCAGGAAGTCACCCGCCATCTCGCGGCGCGAGTAGATCGCCTCGATCTCCATCGGCACGTCTCCGGTGGCCGGGAACGTCACGACCACCAGGTCGCCCATCCCGAGGTCGTTGTCGTCCGCGTAGCGCTCGGAGACGGCGATGCCGTCGGCGGTCAGATCCCGCAGCGAGCCCTCCCGGACGTCGAAGTCGACGAGCTCGCTGCTGGTCGCGGGATCGGCGCCGGTGACGAACGCCTGCTCGCCGCCGACGAGCACCGCATCGAAGCGCACCGGAGCGACCACCGAGAGCTCGGGGACGGTACGCATCGTCTCGGCGACCGTCGGGCTGAGCGGCACCATCGCGAACCCGGTGCCGCCCTGCACCAGGAAGTCCGACTTGAGCTGCTGGTCGATGGCGTGTGCGATCGACTTCTTCGCCGACGCGGCGAAGATCGTGATGAACCCGACCAGCGCCACGCCCACCATGAGGGCGGCGGCCGTGGCGGCCGTTCGCCGGGGGTTGCGCACCGCGTTCTCCCGGGCGAGCGTGCCCGTCACCCCCTTGACCAGGACGAGCGGGCGCCCGAGCACGCGCGCCACCGGCCGGACGATCAGCGGCCCGAGCACGAACACCCCGATGAAGACGGTGAACGCGCCGAAGCCGATGAACGCCACCGCGTCGTCGGGCGTGGCGAACAGCCCGTAGACGAGCACCGCGGCGCCCAGGGCGAGGATCGCGCCACCGATGAGGAGCCGCCGGCCGAAGTTCGTGGGCCGTTCCACGGCGACGTCGCGCATCGCCGCGACCGGCGGCACCCGGGCGGCCCGGCGCGCCGGGAGCACCGCGGAGAGCACGGTCACGAGGAGGCCGACCACGAACGCCCACACCACGGTGTCAGGGGTGACGACGACGTCCGTCGCCGGGATGTCGAACCCGAGCGTGTTGAGGAGGTTCTTCAGCACGACCGACAGGAGGATCCCGAGCCCGAGCCCGAGCGCCGACGCGGCCAGACCGACCGCCAGCGCCTCCGCGATGACCGACCGGCGGACCTGCGCGGCGCTCGCACCGATCGCACGCAGCAGCGCGAGCTCGCGCGTGCGCTGCGCGACCGTGATCTGGAACGTGTTGTAGATGATGAAGCACGCCACGAAGAGGGCGACGAACGCGAACACCAGCAGTGCGGTGTTGAAGAAGCCGATGTTCTCCGCGAGCTGGTCCTGGTTCTCCTCGATCAGGGCCTCGCCGGTGACGATCTCGACGTCGGAGCCCACCAGCGCCGAGCGGGCGATCCGCTCCGCCAGCTCCTGTTGCGACACCGACCCGTCGCCGACGACCGCGATCGACGAGTACTGGTCGCGGAAGTTGTTGATCCGCTGGGCCTCCTCGGTCGTGAACATCACGATCGAGGCACCGGCGGGGCTGTCGGCGGCACCGAACTTCGCGATGCCGACGACCTCGTACTCCTTCACCTCCTGCTGCGTGAGCACGCGCACGGTGTCGCCGACGGCGATGCCGCCGGCGTCGGCGGACCCCTTGTCGATCACGACCTCGTCGGCCGCGGCCGGCGCGTGCCCGCCGGGCTGCAGGGTCATCGGGTTGAGGTCCTCGTCGTCGGTCCACGAGAACCCGAACGAGGGGGCGCCGAGGCCCGGGTTGCCGACCGGCTCGTTCGCCTCGTCCACGATCTGCGCGTACGGGACCTCGACGAGGCCCTCGGCGGTCGCCACGCCGGGGACCTCGCGCACGGCCGGCAGCAGCGCCGCGGGCACCGGGCGGCGCGGCACGTCGCCGAAATCGCTCTCGAAGGGCTGCACGCCCCGGACGACGACGTCGGTCCCCTCGTTGATGTCGCGGAAGAGGTCGTCGAAGGTGGCGCGGACCGTGTCGGTGAGCGTCATCGTGCCCGACATGAACGCGACACCGAGCATGACGGAGCTCGCCGTGAGGAGGAAGCGGAGCTTCTTGGTGGTGATGCCGCGCAGGGTGACCTTCCACATCGCGGTCAGTCCCCGAGCTCGCGCATCTTCCGCAACACGGAGTCGGCCGTGGGATCGTGGATCTCGTCGACGATCCGGCCGTCGACGAGGAACACCACCCGGTCCGAGTAGGAGGCTGCGATCGGGTCGTGGGTGACCATGACGACGGTCTGGCCGAACTCCCGGACCGCGCGCTGCATGAACGACAGGATCTCGGCACCGGACCTCGAGTCGAGGTTGCCGGTCGGCTCGTCGGCGAAGACGATCTGCGGGCGCGACGCGAGGGCCCGCGCGACCGCCACCCGCTGCTGCTGGCCACCCGACAGCTCCGACGGGCGGTGCGTCAGCCGGTCGCGCAGCCCGACCGTGTCGATCACCCGGTCGAGCCACTCGTCGTCGGGCCTGCGCCCGGCGAGCGCCATCGGCAGCGTGATGTTCTCGAGCGCGTTCAGCGTCGGGATGAGGTTGAAGGCCTGGAACACGAAGCCGACCTGGTCGCGCCGGACCTTCGTGAGCTCTCGCTCGCTGAGCTGCGACAGCGCGAGCTCACCCAGCCACACCTCGCCCGACGTCAACCGGTCGAGGCCCGCGATGCAGTGGAGCAGGGTGGACTTCCCCGATCCGGACGGTCCCATGATCGTCGTGTAGCGCGAGCGCGGGAACTCGACGTCGATCCCGTCGAGGGCGCGGACCGCGGTCTCGCCCTCGCCGTAGCGCTTCGTCGCGCCGACGGCCCGGGCCGCGACGGTCGTGGTGGGGGGGAACGGTGGTCGTCACTCGGCGCACTCCATCAGGTCGGGTCGGGGCCGCCCGCACAGCCTAGGGAGCCCGCGGGCGGCCGGCGGTCGGGTCCGTCCGGTCCCGACGGTCGCGGCGGCGGCCATTCATCGCGTCGCGCCGTCGCGCCGTCCGGGGCCGGTCAGGAGTCCGCGGGCACTCCCGCGGTCGGCGCCCGCGTGCGCGCGCTCGGCGCGACCGGCGACCGCCGCCCCCAGTACACGAACAGCACGGCACCGACCGCGCACAACACGGCCGACAGCAGGAGGTTGAAGCGGACGCCGAACAGCTCGGTGGCCGGGTCGACGCGCAGCGCCTCGAAGAACACCCGCCCGAACGTGTACGCCGCGACGTACAGCGCGAAGGCCTGGCCCTTGTGCAGACGCGCCCGGCGCTCGGCGAGCACGACCGCGCCCGCCACGAGCAGGCACCAGATCGACTCGTACAGGAACGTCGGGTGGAACGTCTCCTGCGCGAGGTAGCGCTCGGGACGGTGCTCGAAGTCGATCTCGAGCCCCCACGGCAGGTCGGTCGGGCGCCCGTACAGCTCCTGGTTGAACCAGTTCCCCCAGCGCCCGATCGCCTGCGCGACCGCGAGCCCCGGGGCGATCGCGTCCATCAGCATCAGCGTGTCGAGCCGCCGGGCCCGCGCGACGGCGAGCAGCGCGATCAGGCCGCCGGCGACGGCGCCCCAGATCGACAGGCCGCCCTCCCAGATCCGCAGGGCGCCGACGACGCCGCCCTCGTCCCAGTCGTACCCGGTGAACAGGTGGTAGACGCGCGCGCCGATCACGCCGCCGAGCACGACCGGGACCGCGATCTCGGTGATCGTGCGGGCCTCACCGCCCCAGCGCGTGTACCGACGCTCCGCGATCGCCGCCGCCGCGAGCACGCCGAGCGCCAGCATCAGGCCGTAGGCGTGCAGCTCGAGCGGACCGACCTCGATCACGCCGCGCGACGGACTCGGGATCGAGGCGAGGAGCAGCGGCACGGAGGCGCATCGTATGCCGACCGCGGCGCCGCGGCGCAGCGGTCACCGCCCGGGCCGCGCGCCGTCGCCGCCCGCGGGCCGCGCCCGGCCCAGGCGCAGGCGCAGGCGCCGCAGCGCCGCGCCCGGCAGGCGCGTGACCCGCCCGACCGCTCGGCGCAGGGCCCGCCGGTCCGACCTGATGTAGGCGACGATCTCGGGGCGGAACACGGGCGGTCCCTGCAGCTCGACGGTCGAGCGGATGAACTCGTAGTCGCCGACCGTGTACCGGCGGCCCGTGCGCGACGTCAGCACGGGCGACAGGAGCCACGACCCGACCTTCCCGGGCACGTTCGGGACGCAGTACATGGGCGTGCCGACGTTGCCGCGCCGCAGCTCGGGCTCGCGCCACAGCACGGTCCCGTCGCGCAGGCGGAAGCGGAAGATGCCGACCCGCCCCGGGTTCTCCGTCGCGAACCTCCGCATCACCGCGAAGGCGTCGCGGGCGAACTGGTCGTCGTCGTCGATGAACACGAGGTGCGTGCCCCGGGCCCGCTCGACGAGCTGCTGGCGGGCCGTGTTGCCGCGGTCGCCGGTGCGGTCGCACAGGACGAGGATCTCGTCGCCCGGTTCGAGCTGCTCGGCCGCGCTCGCGATCGCGCGCGGCAAGGACTTGCGGCCCGACGTCGGGATGATGACGGAGAACGTGACGGGGGTCTCGGGCACCGGCCGGCGAGGATACAAGCGCGTGCGGCCGGGCCTCCCGGCCGCGGCGGTGTTTCGGGGCCCCGCCGGGCGGGCGGAACGGGGCCGTCCGGCGGGCGCGTAGGATCGTGGGATGGCGAGGACGGACGCGAACCCGCCGATGCCGGAGTTCGCGAGCGACTACGTGCTGGCCGAGGTCGACCCCGCCTGGCTCACCTCCGCCGTCAAGCCCAAGCAATTCCTCCACATCGACCAGGCCGAGTGCATCCTGTGCGAGGGCTGCGTCGACATCTGCCCCTGGAAGTGCATCCACATGCTGTCGGTCGACGCCGTCGACGACGCCGTCAACGCCGACCGCCCCGGCGACGACCCCCGCGACCACGTCATCTTCGTCGTCGACGAGGACGTCTGCACCCGCTGCGCCCTGTGCGTCGACCGCTGCCCCACCGGCGTCATCATCCTCGGCAAGGTCACCGACGCCTGGCGCGACGGCGACCCCAACGCCCGCACCGACCGGCACGGCTACGCCTACGGCGTCCGCTTCTAGCCACCCGCGGGAGCACGCCCGGCGCGCCCGGCCCGGGCCGTGACCTCCGTCACCCCGGGCGGCACACTCAGCGTTCTCCCAACTGCGGCGCCGACCCTGCGCCCATGAAGGCACGCAGGAAGCGGATCGCACACCCCTCTCCCCGGCGCGCCCGGCTGCGCCTCGCCGCCGCCGGCGCGGTCGTGCTCGCCCTCGGCGGCGGCGCCTGGGCGGCCGCCGCCGAGGACACCTCCCCGGCCGCGGGCGACGAGGCGGCGGACGACGAGGCCGCCGGCACCGCGGGGACCGGGAGCGCCGGGCACGACCACCACGACGACGGGGCGACGGGCACCACGGCGTCGCACGAGGGGGCCGACGCCGACCACGACGCCGACCACGACGCCGACCACGACGCGGGCCATTCCTCGCACGCCGACGCGTCCGCCACGGCCGACGACACGCTCACCTCGTGCGTCGTCGCCGGCGTCGATCTCGTCGCGGCCGCCGGCGACGACCACGCGTCGCACGACGGCCTCGTGATCCACGACGCGACCGACGGCGTGCCGACCGCGCAGGACTGCGCGGGGGCCCAGGAGTTCCACGCGTCGGTCGCGGCGGCCGCCGCGCGATTCGCGGACCTCGACGTGGCCGTCTCCGAGGGCTACGCGCCGACCCGCCAGTCGCGCACCGACGAGAGCCCGATCGACCACTACATGCTCACCGTCGACGAACCCGCGGTGCTCGACCCGGCGCGACCGGAGGGTCTCGTGTACCGCGTCGACGACCGGGGCGCGACCCTGCTCGGCGTCGTGTTCGTCGAGACCGACGAGGCGGACCTGGCCCAGCCGGGCGGCCCGTTCACGACCTGGCACGACCACACGGCGGTCGGCTGCCCGGAGGAGGTGCCCGACTGCGGCGAGCTCGGCGGGACGCCGCCCAAGATGCTCCACGTGTGGCTGTTCCCGGGCGTCGCGGACCCGTTCGCGCACGACTACCCGCAGGCCGTCGGTGACGCGGGGCTGCGGGCGCGCTGAGCGCGCCGCTACTTGACGAAGCGCGAGGTGCGACGGTCGGCGAGCAGCTTGCCGCCGGTCTGGCAGCGCGGGCAGTACACGACCTCGTGTGACTCGTACGAGACGCGGGCGAGGTCGGTCCCGCAGGCGGGGCACGGCACGCCGTACTTCCCGTGGACCTCGAAGTGCTCCCCGAGCCGGGGCTCGGAGAGCCCCCCGGCCCGCCGGCGCTCGCGGGCGAGCGCGGCGTCGAGCACCGACCGCACCGCCTCGACCAGGCGCTCCCGTTCGCCGGGCGTGAGCGAGCCGAGGCGCGCGTACGGCGACAGGCGGGCGCGATGGAGGATGTCGTCGGCGTAGCCGCGGCCGATGCCGGCGACGGTGCGCTGGTCACGCAGGACGGTGTGGACCCGGCGCCCGTCGCCGGCCGATCGCAGGTACGCCGCGAACTCGTCGCTGCCGGCCTCCGGGCCGAGGCCGGCGAGGGGCCCCTCGTCACCCGGGGCCAGCACCCACCATCCGGCCCTGCGCTCGGTGCCGTGCTCGCGCACGAGGATCGCCCGCCCGTCCGAGAAGCGCCAGCGCACCACCGCGCCCTTGGGTCGCGTGCGCTTCGGCGGCTCCTCGAAGTCGACCCGCCCGGCCTGCGAGAGGTGGAACAGCACCCGCAGGCCGCTGTCGAGGTCGAGGGCGACGTACTTCGCCCGGCGCGAGGTGCCGGCCAGCCGTGCGCCGAGCGCCGCCTCGGGGGGCGGATCGACCGTCTTGAGCGCGGTGAACCCGAGCGGCTCGTAGCCCTCGAGCACCGCGCCCGCCAGCCACGCCGCGATGCGCTCGGCCAGCGCCTGCATCTGCGGGGCCTCGGGCACCGCAGGACCCGCCGATCGCTCAGGCGCTCACGACGCGCGCCGGGCGCCGCGGCTCTCCGCGTAGCTCGCGGCGCCCTTGGTCCAGTCGGGGCCGTTGCCCCAGTCGAGGCGCGTCCGCTTGTTCGGGTGGTCGGGATCGTGAGCCCGGCACGCGGCCTCGTAGCGCTTCATCGTCTCGATGCCCTCGGGCAGGGACCAGAAGTCCTCCTCCAGCGAGAAGCGGCCGTCACCGGCGTACTGGAGGACCGTCATGCCCGGGAAGTCGATCGGCGGCGCCCCGGGCTCGGGGTTGTCGCGCCGGTTCTGCATGTAGACGACGACGCGGCCGTCGTCGCCGACCATGTGCCACTCGTACACGGTGTAGATCGAGCCGTACTCCTGCATCGTCGGCTTGATCCAGGCCCGCACCTCCTCACGGCCCTTCTTGTTGCCGAGGATGTGCTCGATGTAGGTGACGTCGTCGGTGAAGCACTCGTCGCACCACGCGTCCCAGTCCTCGCCGACGGCCCCCAGCTCCCAGTACCTGCGGAACGCCGCTTCCACCTCTTCGCGATCGAACGCCATGCCCGAACCGTAGATCAGCGCGCGGGATCCGCTCCATCGCCCGGCGGGCACCGCGGCCGCCGGGCCGTGCCCTCACCCCCGCCGACGCTTCTCCTCGAGGCGCGACCGGATCACCTCGCGGCGGGCCTGCACGTCGCGGTACGTGAGCCGCTCCACGTCGCGCGACAGCCCCATCGCGGCCTTGATCGCGTCCGCGTCGAACTGCGCGGCGACCGACGGGTCGATCCCCAGCTCGGCGGCGAGCCGGGCGCCGTGACGCCCGGCGATCTCGGCGTGGACCTGCTGGATCTCCTCGAGGATGTCGAGGTCGGGCGCGAGCCGGGCGATCGCGCCGTCGAGGAACATCATGTTCTTGACGAACAGCATCAGCTCCTTCGGGGCACGAGCGCCGTAGCCGAGGAGCTTCTTCGTCAGGTCCTGCAGCCAGTGGACCAGCTCGTCGGCCGACAGCGTCGTCGGGTCGACGGTGCGGTCGAGGTCGAGGTCGCGGAACACCGCCTCGAGATCGGTGTCGGGCGGGAAGGCACCGAGGTCGCGCAGGGCCCGGAGCTGGCCCATCGTGTCGCCGCTGGTCGCCCCGACGAGCAGCGCCAGGAACGCGAGCCGCCTCGCCTCGTCGAGGCGGCCCGTGATGCCGAAGTCGAGCAGCACGGTCCGGCCGTCGGGCTGCACCATGAGGTTCCCGCCGTGGAGGTCGCCGTGGAAGACGCCGTAGAGCATGGCCCCCTCCATGAAGCCGACCAGGCCCGCGTGCAGGACCGCCTCCGTGTCGACCCCCGCGTCCTTCATCGCCGCGACGTCGTCCCAGGCGATTCCGGTCAGCCGTTCCATCACGAGGACGCGCCGGGTCACGAGGGTCGGGTGCGGGCGCGGGACGAGGATCGCCCGCTGGCCGGTCTCGGCGAGCACGCGCGCGACGTCGAGCATGTTCTGCGCCTCGAGCCGGAAGTCGAGCTCCTCGACGATCGTCTCCGCGAACAGCTCGACGAGCGCGGGCGGGTTCGCGAGCGCGGCGACGGGGATGCGACCGACCAGCCGCGGGGCGATCCAGGCCATCGCCTCGATGTCGCGCCGGACCTGGCGCGCGACGGTCGAACGCTGCACCTTCACGACCACGTCCTCGCCCGTCCGCAGCCTCGCCGCGTGCACCTGCGCGATCGACGCCGCGGCGACCGGGACGCGGTCGAACGACGCGAACACGTCGTCGAGCGAACGCCCGAGCTCCACCTCCACCGTGCGCCGCACGACGTCGAACGGCTCCGGCGGCACGCGGTCGCGCAGCTGCTTGAACTCGGCGACGAGCTCCTCGGGGAACAGCCCCTCGCCGCCCGAGACGATCTGGCCGAGCTTGATGTAGGTGGGACCGAGGTGGGCGAACGCGACGCGCAGCCGGCGGCTCAGCCCCTTCCGGCTCACCGGCCGGCCGCGCTCGCGCACGGCCCACAGGCCGAGCGCGAGGCCGACGCGGCCCACGACGGCCGCGAGCCGGCCGAGCGGCGGGAGGTGGGAGGTCTCGAGCCAGACCGGCACCTGGGCCTGGGCCCGGGTGCGGAGCCGGTCGACGTCGCGCCGCCAGGGCATCGCGTCGGGGTCGACGACCCAGGGGCCGCCGTCGGAGAAGCCGAAGGCGGCGACGTCGGGCGCGGACATGCCCCAACGCTACGGGGGCGGTGCCGGCGGCCGCGCACCGGGCGCGGCCGCCGGCACCCCGGCACGCTCAGGCGCAGCGGCCGCCCCAGGGCCGGGCACCCTGCCACCGGAACAGGTGCAGGGCCAGGAAGTCCTGGTCGTGCGGCGCCGCGGCCGCGGGGTCGACGCCGACGAGGTCGAACCGTCCCGCGTGACGCGCGGTGGCGTCCCAGGTCGAGCGCGAGAACTGGTACGCGCCCCGGTACGTGCCCGACGGGTTGACCGCCGCGTAGTTCCCGCCCGACTCGATCCGCCGCGTGCACACGAGGAACGGGTGCTGCGAGAGGTCGGGCGGCGGGGGCGGCGGGGGCGTCTCGCCCTGCGCGACCCAGTACCCGCCGCGGGCCCGGGCGGCGATCCCGACCGTCGGGACCAGGGCGGCCGCAGGGTCGGCACCGACGACGTCGCCGAGGTGCGGCACGCCGAACGCGTGCACGGCGCCGTTGCTGCGCACGACCCAGTAGCCGGACCCGCCGGGCGCGGCCGCGATGCCGACCGCGGGGGGTCGCGAGGTCGACGTGCGAGCCGCGGAACGCGGCGCCACCGAACGCGTAGACGCCGCCGTCGACCGACAGGAGCCAGTAGCCGTCGCCGCGCGGCGCCGCGGTCGCGGCGACGACCGGACCGTGGGTGTCGATGCCGACGGCCGAGCCGTAGAACCGCGCGTCCCCGAAGGAGAAGACGCCGCCGTCCGCGCCGACGAGCCAGTACCCCTCGCCCGTCGGCGTGGCGACGATCGCGAGGATGGGCGCGGCGAGCCGGAGGCCGGCGGTCGAGCCGTGGAAGCGGGCCGCCCCGAACGAGAAGACCCCGCCGTCGGTGCCCACGAGCCAGTACCCGTCGCCGCCCGGGTGGGCGGCGATGCCGACGACCGGCGCGTTCAGGGCCATCGCGCCCGTCGAGCCGTGGAAGCGGGCCGCCCCGAAGGCGAAGACCCCGCCGTCGGTGCCCACGAGCCAGTACCCGTCGCCGCTCGGGTGGGCGGCGATGTCGACGACGCCGGCCCGCAGCGCGAGCCCCGGTTCGGGACCGAGGTCGGGCGCACCGCCGAACGCGCTGACGGCGTTCTCCTTCGGCGATGCCGCCCCGGCCGGGTCGGTGCGCAGCGCCGCGGTCCCCCCGAGCACCAGCGCGGTCACGGTGACGAACAGCGCCACGCGGCGCTTCGCCGGCACACCGTGGGGCCGGCGGGATGGCCGGGCCGCGTGTCCCTCCGCGGCCTTGCTCGCGTCCCCGGCGAGCGCGGTGGCCGGGGTATGGAGATGGTCGGACGCGAAGCACGCGGCGTGCTCGCGGGCGATGACGTTCGCCACCGTTCCTCCTCGCTCCGGGCGGGAACGCCCGGCTGGTCGGCACAAACGAAGACGCCGTCTCAGGCGACGGCGTCGGCCGCGGAACGTATCCAGACGGTCCGACCGGCCAAGAACCGGCGCGGCGGGCGGGGCCCGCCCGGCTAGCCCGTTCGGGTGATGCCGCGAGGGGCACCGGCAGCGTCGGTGAGCCGCCTCGGGGCGGACGGCGCGTCCGATCTCTAGCCCAGGGGGGTCATTTCGCGGGGGACGGGTTCCAGGGTGCGCGAAGCGTGACGAACGGCCCGGCGCGCGCCCGCACCCGGGATCGGGGAGACTCGGCCGATGGCGGACCGATACGACGCGGTCGTGGTCGGCGCGGGCCCCAACGGGCTCACCGCCGCGGCGCACCTCGCGGCCGCGGGCCGGCGCGTGCTCGTGCTCGAGCGCGCCGGCCGCGTCGGCGGGGGCACGCGCACGGAGGACCTCACCCGGCCCGGCTTCCACCACGACGTGTGCGCCACCGTGGTCCCCCTCGCCGTCGCGTCGCCCGCGTTCGAGGGGCTCGCGCTCGCCGGACACGGGCTCGAGTTCGTGCAACCCGACCTCGCGCTCGCGCACCCGCTCGACGGCACGTTCGCCGCCGTGTGCGACCGGGACTGGTCGTCGACCGCGGCGACGCTCGGCGCGGACGCAGGGGCGTGGCGCCGCACGGTCGGGCCGCTCGCCGCCGGCTTCCCGTCGCTGCTGCGCGAGCTCGCCGGCCCGTTGCCGCACCTGCCCCGCCACCCGGGGCTGCTCGCGAGGTTCGGCGGGCCGGGCCTGCTCCCCGCGACGCGCCTCGCCGGACGTTTCGCGGCCGAACCGGCCCGCGCGCTGTTCGCCGGGCTCGCCGCCCACTCGGCGCAGCCGCTGTCACGCCCGCTGACCTCGTCGTTCGCGCTGCTGCTCGCCGCCGCGGCGCACACCGTCGGCTGGCCGGTCGTCCGCGGCGGGTCGCAGCGGCTGGCCGACGCCCTGGCCGGCGCCGTGCGCGCGGCGGGCGGCGAGATCGAGACGGGGGTCGACGTGCGTTCCGTCGCGGCGCTGCCGCCCGCGCGCGCGGTGTTCCTCGACACCAGCCCGCCGGACGCCGCACGCCTCGCGTCCGCGGTGCTCCCGCCGGCGCGGCGCGCGGCGCTCGAACGGTTCCGTCCCGGCCCGGCCGCGTTCAAGGTCGACTACGCGCTCGCCGAGCCCGTCCCGTGGAGTGCCCCCGACGCGGCGCGGGCCGCGACCGTGCACGTCGGCGGCACCGCGCGGGAGATCGCCGGGGCGGAGCGCGAGACGGCCGCGGGCCGGCACCCCGACCGCCCGTTCGTCATCGTCGTGCAGCCGAGCCGCTTCGACGGCACGCGCGCGCCGGCCGGGCGGCACACCCTCTGGGCGTACTGCCACGTGCCGAACGGCTCGACCGTCGACATGACCGGGCGGATCGAGTCGCAGATCGAGCGCTTCGCGCCCGGGTTCCGCGACGTCGTGCTCGCCCGCCACGTGCTCGCGCCCGGCGACCTCGAGCGGCGGAACCCGAACCTGCGCGGCGGCGACCTCGGCGGCGGCGACCTCTCCGGCCGCCAGGTCCTCCCCCGGCTCGGGCTCGTGCGCCACCCGTACCGCCTCGCCGCGGGCGTCTACCTCTGCTCGGCGTCGACCCCGCCGGGGCCGGGCGTGCACGGCATGTGCGGCGCCGCCGCGGCGCGCGCGGCGTTGCGCAGGGAGCTGCGCGACTGACGGGCCGGGCCCCGCGGTCCGCCGGCTCAGCGCGGGCCGGCCGTTGCGGCGCGCAGCTCGTCGGGGGACCGGGCGCCGAGCCCCGCCAGCAGCAGCACCTCGGCACGCATCAGGCTCCGCCAGTCCCCGAGGTGGAGGCTCTCGTCCTCCCCGTGGATCCGGCTGTGCGGGTCCGAGGGCCCGAGCAGCAGGGCCGGGATGCCGCCGAACGCGTCGGCGAAGGGGCCGACGAAGGGGATCGACCCGCCGACGCCCATCAGGACGGGTTCCGCGCCGAACCCCTCGCGCAGCGCCGCGACCGCCGCGTCGAACGCGGGGCCCTCGGGCGAGCACGACCACGCGGGCGCGCCGTCGAGCGCCCGGACGTGCAGCTCGAGCCCGAACGGCACCCGCCGCTCGACGTGCGCGCGCACCCGGTCGGCGACGCGGCGCGGGTCCTGACCGGGCGCCAGGCGCAGGCTGACGCGCGCCGCGGCGCGGGCGAGGATCTGGTTCGACGACCCGGTGATCGGGTGGGCGTCGATCCCGATGACGGTGAGGGCGGGCCGCCACCACAGGCGCGCGTGGACCGGCACGCCCGGGTCGCCCGCGAGCCGGACCCCCGGCCGCAACCCCAGGGCGCGCGCGTACGCGTCGGGCGCGTCGTCGAAGCCCGCGATCGGCTCCCGCTGGCGTGCGCTGAGCGGCGCGACGTCGTCCCACAGGCCGTCGACCGCCGGGTCGCCGTGCTCGTCGACCATCGAGGCGAGGACGCGCGCGAGCGCCATCATCGGGTCGGGGACGGCGCCGCCCGCCATGCCCGAGTGCACCGGCCCGTCGAGCGCGCGCAGCTCGACGTCGACCGTCACGAGGCCCCGCAGCGAGTAGGTCAGCCCGGGCACGCCGACGCGCCAGTTGCCGGCGTCGGCGAGCACCAGGACGTCGGACCGCAGCTCGTCCCGGTGGCGCGTGAGGAACGCGTGCAGCGAGGGGGAACCGATCTCCTCCTCGCCCTCGACGACGACCCGGACGTTGCACGGCAGGGCACCCGTCGCCGTGAGCCACGCCCCCACCGCGCACGCGTGCGCGACGGCGCCGGCCTTGTCGTCCGCGGTGCCGCGGCCGTAGAGGCGCCCGCCGCGCTCCTCCGGCACGAACGGATCCGACGCCCACCGTTCGACCACCCCGGGCGGCTGCACGTCGTGGTGGGCGTAGAGGAGGACGGTCGGCGCGTCCGGCCCCGCGTGCGACCACTCGCCGATCACGTACGGGTGCGACCCGTCGACGGTGGCGAGCCGCACGCGCTCGAGCCCGGCGCGCTCGAGCTGGCGGGCCGTCGCCTCCGCGCTCGCGTGCACGTCCGCGCGGTGTTCGGGGGCGGCGCTGACGCTCGGGATGCGGACGAGCTCCTCGAGGTCGCGGCGCGCCGCGTCGAACCCGGCGTCGATCGCTCGCAGCGCGTCGGCCACGCGTTCGGGCGGCACGGCCGCAGGCTAGGTGCGCCGGCGCGCGACGCGCGCCTCACCCCGGCGGCGCGAACCGTTGCTGGAGCCGCTGCATCCCCCGGATCCAGCGGTCGTAGTCGGCGGCCTTGCGCCGGAAGTACTCCAGCACCTGCGGGTGCGGGAGGATCAGGAAGGACTCGGCCTCGAGCCCGCGCACCACCGCCTCGGCGACGTCGTCGGGCTCGAGCATGCCGTCGACCCCCGCGACCCCGCCGCCGGGCACCCCGGCGGTCATGGCCGTGCGCACCGCCTGCGGCGCGAGGACCGACACCTTCAGTCCCCGGTCCCCGTAGGTGATCGCGAGCCACTCCGCGAACGCGACGGCCGCGTGCTTCGAGACCGAGTACGGCGCGGAGCCGAGCTGCGTCAGCAGTCCCGCCGCCGAGGCCGTCTGCAGCAGGTAGCCCCCGCCCCGTTCGATCATGCGCGGCACGAGGACGCGGGCCGCGTGCACGTGCGCCATCACGTTGATCTCGATGCTCGCCCGCCAGGCCTCCTCGGGCGCGTCGGGACCGCCGGGGATCGCGACCCCGGCGTTGGAGCAGAACAGGTCGATCGGCCCGTGCTGCGCCTCGGCCGATTCGACGAGCGCGGCGACGGCGCCCGCGTCGCGCACGTCGCACACGACGGCGGTGGCCCCGATCCCGGCCGCGACGCGCCGCAACGACGCCTCGTCCACGTCCGCACAGACGACCGCGGCGGCCCCCTCCGCCGCGAAGCGGCGGGCGAGCGCGGCGCCGATCCCGCCCGCGGCGCCGGTGACCACCACGTGCCGCCCGGCGACCCTCACGCCACCACCGCCCCCTCGTCGTCGACGCGCAGCTCGATGGCGCGGCCGTTGCCCGGCAGCGCCCCCGCGACCCGCGCCGCGTCGCGCGGGTCGACGAGCGCGGCGACCGACGGCCCCGAGCCCGACAGCCACGCCGCCCACGCGCCCGCCGCGAGCGCCGCGTCCATCGCCGCGCGCGACTCCGGCGCCCGAGCGAGGCGGCGGTCCTGGTGGAGCCGGTCCTCGGTCGCCTGCCGCAGCACCTCCGTCTCGCCCGACGCGAGCGCGGCGACCAGCAGGGCCGTTCGCCCGACGTTGAACACCGCGTCCTCGAAGGGCACCTGCTCGGGCAGCAGCCGGCGCGCGCCGCTCGTCGGGGTCTCGCGCCCCGGCACCCACACGACGACCGCGGGCTCGCGTCCGAGCGGGACCCGCACCACGTGGGAGCCGGCGACGGCGACGACACCGCCGTGCAGCGACGCGGCGACGTTGTCGGCGTGCCCCTCGAGCGCCGCGGCGGTGCGCAGCACCGACGCCCGCACCTCGTACGGCGTCCGGCCCCGCTGCACGTACGCACCGAGCACCCCGGCGACCCGCGCCGCACCGGAGAAGCCCAGCCCCCGCCCGCCCGGGAACTCCGCGGCGACGTGCAGCGGGCCTTCCCCGCCCGCGTGGCGGAACGCCCGCACCGCGGGATGCGTCTCCGGCGCGGGCTCGCCCTCGTCGGAGACAACGAGGTACGCGGACAGCGCGAGGCCGAGGGCGTCGAAGGCGGGACCGAGGTTCGCCGACGACGCCGGCACCCGGATCGACCATCCCCGTCGCACGGCCTCGCACCGCTCCCTTCCGCGCGCCCGAGCCGCGCCGGGACAGGATGACACGCCGCGCGCGCACCGGAGCGGTACGGTGCGCACCGTGCCACGCCAGTGCGCCCGGCCGGGTTGCTCGTCCGCCGCCACGGCGACGTTCACCTTCGACGCGCGCGAGCGCACGGTGTGGCTCGACGCGCCCGCCGACGGGCAGGCCCGCGCCGGCGAGCTCTGCGAGCGCCATGCCCGGACCCTGACGCCGCCCCAGGGGTGGCGGCTCGACGACCGCCGGCCGGCGACCGCCGGCGGTCCGCGGCCGGAGCCCGTCGGGGTCGCGGTCACCGACCGGCGGGACGCGGCGGCCGACGCCCGGACCCTCCTGCACGCGCGCTCGCCGCTGCTGGCGAGGGCGTTCGAGAGCTCCGGGCGCCTCTGACCTCCCGCCGGGCGCCGGGGCGCCCCGGCCTGCGGTGATGCGCCGACGCGTCGCGGTCGGGCAGAATGAGCGTTCGCGGGGGGAGCAGGTGGCCCGGAAAGGGTGTTTGCCGTTGCGTCGTCTCCCGCTGCCGGATCCCGATCGCCGGGTCGTCGCGCTGCGGCCGGCCGGAACCGACCACCGCCGGTGCGCACGCCCGGGTTGCGGCGCGGCCGCCGCCG
The DNA here is from genome assembly GCA_026002935.1 of Acidimicrobiia bacterium. GTDB lineage: Bacteria > Actinomycetota > Acidimicrobiia > IMCC26256 > PALSA-610 > BPGH01. Next base: position 593,597 of record BPGH01000001.1, on the reverse strand, counting down.
TGACCCTGCGCTTCCACGCCACGCGCCGCGAGGCCGCGCTCGTCCCGCTGGAGCAGGGCGGGCCCCGCGCGGGGGACCTGTGCCGGGCCCACGCGCGCGACGTCCGGCTGCCCCGCGGGTGGGCGCTGCGCGACGCGCGGCCCCCGGCGCTCCCGGACCCGCCGCCCGCGGTCCGGCCCGCGCCGGCCGTGCCCGCGCCCGCGCCGCCCGCGGTCCGGCCCGCGCCGGCCGTGCCCGCGCCGGCGCCCGCGCCCGCGCCGCCCCGGCGCCCGGTGCGGGTCGACCTCCGCGAGCCGCGCACGCCGCTGCTGCAGCGCGCCTTCCGCAACGTGCTGCCCTGAGCGCGGCCCGGCGCGCCGGCCTCAGCGCAGGCCGCGCTCGTCGAGCCCGCGGCGGTACGACATCGGGAGCAGCTCGAGGAGCTGGCCGTCGGGGTCTCGCACGAACACCCCGTGACCGATGTTCGTGTCCTCGAGCACCTCGCCGCCGTAGCCGGGCACACGGGCGAGCACGCCGTCGAGGTCCTCGACGCTGAGGGAGACGTGCGTGAGCCCGGGCTCGTCCATCGTCCGCTCGCGGAACGGCCGCGGCCGGCCCTCGGCCGAGAAGTGCAGGAGCTCCAGCACGAGCCCGTCGCGCACGAGGTAGCAGGCCGTGAAGCCGAGCGGCGGCTCCAGCCGCAGGAGCTTCGCCGACAGGTCGTCGGGCGGGTGGATCTCGCGCTCGACGGTGAAGCCGAGCAGCTCGGTGTAGAAGCGCTTCGACCGCTCCAGGTCGGTCACGCACTGGCCGACGTGGTTGAACGCCACCGTCCGCTCGTCGCGCTGGCCCACGGCGGGATCCTCGCGCAGCGGGGCGGCCGCCGTCAGCCGGGCGGCCCGAGGCGCTCGCAACGCAGGCGGCGGTCGTCGCTGGTGAGGCAGCGTCCCGTCGCGAGGTCGAACCGCCAGTGGTGCAGCGAGCAGGTGAGCACGCCCCCGTCGATCTCGCCGAAGCGCGTCAGGTCGGCCTGCCGGTGCGGGCACCACCGTTCGATCCGCCAGCCGTCCCGCTCGAACCACTCGTCGGCGGCACGCGCCTCGCGGTGGCACGCCTCGACGTAGTCGATGCGCTCCTCCGACAAGGCCTTGAAGAAGGTCATCACGTACTCGTTGAACGGGCCGGGCCGGTGCGCGACGAACCGGCACGACAGGAAGAGCGAGTTCACCCAGTCCTCGACGTGGCGCTCGACGAGCGACTCGACGAGCCGCCGGTCGACGTCCACCTTGTAGACGTAGGGCTCGCCGGGGCGCCACGGCCGGACGCGCCCCTCGACGAAGTCGACGGCGATCGCCTCGTCGCCCACGTCGATCACGACCGCGCCCGCGATGCCCGCCGACGTGATCGGGGCGCGCGCGACGAGCGGCTCGAACCACGCGGCGAGCTCCCCGAGCAGGTCCCGGCGTCCGTGCGACCACGACGCGACCTCGCTCGCCAGCCAACCGGCCCAGTCGCGCTGGTACTCGCGCAGGTACGCCTCCTTCTCCGCGAAGGGCCGCCGGGCGGCGTCGGGCGAGGGGTGGGTGACCGTGCAGCGTTCGCCGTCGAGCTCGACGACGGAACCCGGCACGACGAGCCGGCCCGTGTCGATACCCGCGCGCGCGAGCTCGTCGAGGAAGACGGTCTGGTCCGGGAAGATGTTCTCGGGGTCGCCGTGGAGGTCGTTGTACGCGAACAGTGCCTCGTCGAGGAAGCACGGCGGGCCCGCGCACGGGAACACGTTCGGGGCCTTCACCCACTCGATGTACCGGCGGGCGCGGGCCATCTGGTTGGCGCGCTTCTCGCGGGCGAGCCGGGCGCGCTGCGGGTGCGGGAGGTCGTACACGATCGGGTACCAGATCGCGCCCGAGAACTGCACGACGTGCGCGTCGAACGGCCCGAGCGCGTGGACGGCGGCCGGGTCGCCCGGGCGCGCGTCGTTCTGGTCGAACAGGCGGGTGCGGCCGTCGCCGATCACGATCGCGGAGTCCCCGAGCGGGCCGTCGGCCGGGGCCGTCATCGCCATGATCGCCACCTCGAGCCCGTCGACGTCGTGGCGTTCGCCGTTGCGCGTCCGGACGAAGTGGCGGAACCCGAGGTCGCGCAGCTCGCGCTCGAGGAACGGCGTCGGGAAGTCGGGCAGCAGCACGCGCACGTCCTTGCGTACGTGCCGGGCGAGGAACTCGGGGTCGAAGTGGTCGCGGTGCAGGTGCGACACGTAGAGGAAGTCGGGCGCGGCGAAGTCGGCCGGGTCGAGGTCGTCGTTGCGCGGGAAGGGGAACCACGACCCGAAGTAGGCGGGGGTGAACCAGGGGTCGCACAGGACCGAGCCGTGCTCCGTCTCGACGTGGAAGCCGACGTGGCCCAGGAACGTGAGTCGCATCGGCGGCCATTCTCGCGGGGCGACCCCCGCGGGCCGGACCGCGGCGCGGGGAGGAGCCGGACCGCGCCCGGCCGTCGCGGGCCGGGCCGCCGCCCCGCCCGGGCGCGGGTCATCGGCGCAGAAAATGCCCGTCCGCCCCCGGCGCGGCGATCGGATTCCGGGCACCTGCGAACCGATCACGGTCGCGCGAGGGCGACGATGCCCCGCGCGGCCTCGCTCTCCGCACCGCCGGGCCTTCCGACCCCGGGTGAACCAGCCCAGCCCCACCGGGGCCGGGAGCCGGCGGTGCGGCGAAGCGACGAGCGTTCGACGGCACGTACCCGCTGGAGCCGACCCCCGGATGACCCTCGCCACGATCCTCGACCCGCCCGGGGCGGCGGGCGCCCACCGGGCGGCGGCCCCTACACTCGCGGCGGTCACCGAGGTCCCCGGGGAGGTGCCGTCGCTCGTGGCCGGCCCAGGCGCGAACGACGCGCTCGCAGCGCGGCTCGCGGCCGGCGACGAGCAGGCGCTGCACGACGCATACCGCGAGTACGCCCCGGCGGTGTACGGCCTCGCGCTGCGCATCGTCGCCAACGACGCGATCGCGCAGGACGTCACCCAGGACGTGTTCGTGCGGCTGTGGGAGCGTCCCGAGGGCTTCGATCCCGCGCGCGGCTCGCTGCGCTCGTACCTGCTCGCGATGACGCACAGCCGCGCGGTCGAGCGCGTCCGCGCCGAGGAGTCGCTGCGGCGCCGCCACGACGCGGCCGAGCAGCGGGTGCGGTCCGAGCCCGGGCCGCCGCCGCCCGACGAGCGCGTGGTCGTCGACGCCGTGGCGTCCGCGGTCAGGCGCGCGCTCGCCGCGCTGCCCGAGGCGCAACGCGTCCCGATCGAGCTGGCGTACTACCAGGGCCTCTCGTACCGGCAGGTCGCCGAGGTGCTCGACCAGCCCGAGGGGACCGTCAAGTACCGGATCCGCGGCGGGATGCAGAAGCTGCGGGCGGCGTTGAGAGCGGCGGGGGTGACGGGATGACGCAACGCGCCGGACCGGACGACGGGCGTGAGGACGCGGCGATCGCACGCGCGCTCGGCGGCAGCACCGAGGACCTCGACGGCTCGGAGCTCCCCGCGGGCGAGCGCGAGCTGCTCGACGAGTACCGCGTCGTGCTGTCGCACCTGCCGTTCGACGAGGTCGCACCACCCCCCGGGCTGGAGGAACGCGTCGTCGAGGCGGCCCTGCGCCGCCGGGCGCCGCGGGCCGCCGCGCTCGGCCCGGCGCGGCGGCGCCGCATCGCCCGCCGGGTGGTGCTCGCCGTGGCCGCGGCCGCGGCGGCGGCGATCGTCGCGGTGCTGGCGACCGGGGGTGCCGAGGGCCCGGCGGTGCGCGGGCGTGTCGAGGCGGTGGCCGCGGCCGTCCCCGAACCGGGGCCGGGGGCGGTCCGGGCCTCGCTCGAGGGGTCCATCACGGGCGAGGTCGTGCTGGCGCGCGACGGCAGCGGCGCGCTCAACGCGCTCAGGATGGGGGCCGCTCCGCCCGAGGACCACGTGCTCACCCTGTGGCTGCGTGCCGGGGAGGAGGCGGTGCTCGTCGGCGCGGTCCCGGCGCGGGCGGGCACGATCCTCTTCGAGGTCATCGGTGACGTCTCCGCGGTGACGGGCGTCGCCCTGTCGTACGAACCGCAGGGGACCACGCCGGCCGAGCCCACACAGATCGCCGCGCGCGCGACGTTCAGCGGGTCGTGACCCCCACGCGGCCCGCACGCGCCCGGACCGGCGCCGGGTTGCGCTGGTCGCGCACGGCCGAGCTCGCGACCGTGCGGACCACGAGCGCGATGCCGTAGAGCGCGAGCCACGGGCCGTAGGTGCCCGCGGCGTGCCCGATCTGTGACCAGAAGGTGCGCACCGGTGCCTCGGGAAACCCGACGCGGCCCGCCACGGCGACGGGGCTCACCTGGCCGGGCCCCGCGACGTGCGGGGTGGGGTGGTGGCCGCCGCGCTCGCGCGCGGCCCGCGGCGTCCCGGAGGCCGCGAGAGGCAGCGCCGAGGGCGAGGCGATCGGCGTCATCGACCACGTCAGGATCCCGGCGGCCGGACCGTTCGCGCCGCCGGCGTCACCCGCCGGGCGCGTCGTGCCGTCCGTCTCGCGCGCCGCGGTCTCGCCGGCGGCGACGACCGCCTCGTCGACGACCGGCTCGCCGCCCGCGTCGCCGTTGCCGTCGCCGTCGGGCGCGACGACCGGGTCGGCGACCGCGGGCGCGCCGTCGGGAGGCGGGGGCTCGGGCGCCGTGGTGGTCGGCGTCGTCGCGTCGGTCACGGGTTCCGTCGCACCCGGATCGGTGGGCTCGGTCGCGGGCGCGGGCTGCGGGTCCGGGGCCGGGCTCGCGCCGGCCTCGTCGGGGCCCGGCGCGGGAGTCGTCGCGTCGGTGGTCTGCTCGCTCGTCTCGACCGCGAGCTGGACGTCCACGGTCCCGTCATCGGTCTGCGCGTGCGCGATGCCGCCGAGCGCGAGGTACCCCCGCCGCGACCGTGAAGGCCGCGGCGCTGGTGACGAGGAAGGGGCGGCGGAGCCGGTCGGCGGTGTGCATGGGGTGGGCTCAGCAAATCTACGAGCAAGTCCTCCCGATGGCCACAGGGCGCGCGCACATCCTTCTCTCCTTCGTTTCCACCTCACCCTCCCGGCGTCACCGCGGGACCGGCGTGCGCGCGATCCCGTGCGGCGCGGCGGTCGCACCGACGCGCGCGGCACCCTCCCGGATGCCGCGCGTTCGCACCCGCGCGCCGCGCCGGCACCCGCGCGGCGTACGGCAGGGTGCCGCGGGCGTGGGACACGCGGGAGCGCCGCCCCGGCGCGTGGCTCGCGCCCCCGGGCGTTTCGCGCCGGGCTGACCGTTTGCGTGGGGGTTGGGGCGCGACGGGCGCGCCGAGCGGGCCCGCCGTCGGACTTCGCCCGGGAGCGCCCCACGTGCGACGATCGCGCCATGCGGCTCGAGGCCGGACCCGAGGCGATCCCCCCCACCACGACCGACGACGAGATCCGCGCCGCGGTCGCGCAGGCGGACCTGCCGGCGTTGCTGGTGGCGGTCGCGACCCTGACCGGCGACCGTACGCTGCTGCGGGAGGAGTTCCGGCCCGACCCCAGCCAGTTCCTCGACCCCGACGCGGGCATCTCCCCCGCGACGGCCGCCGCGGCCCGGGAGGAGGTGGTGCGGGCGCTCGCCCGCTACCGCGACGGCGGGTGCGTCGCCGCGCCCCCGCCCGACGAGGGCCGGCTGCGCGCCGCGATCGACTTCCTCGTCGGCGGCGGGCTCGACGACGACTACTTCCGCCTGCTCGAGGAGGAGCTCGCCCTGGGCGGCCGCGACCACCGCGCCCCCCGGTGGCACAAGGACGACGTCGCGCCCGGCGTCCCCTTCACGGTCGCGATCGTGGGCGCCGGGATGTCGGGGATCGCCGCGGCGCACCGGCTCGACCAGGCGGGCGTGCCGTTCGTCGTGTTCGAGAAGAACCCCGAGGTGGGCGGGACCTGGTGGGAGAACCGGTACCCGGGCTGTCGCGTGGACGTGCCCAACCACCTCTACAGCTACTCGTTCGCGCAGACCGACGAATGGCCCGGCTACTACTCGACGCAGGCCGTGCTCCTCGACTACTTCCGGTCGTGCGTGGACCACTTCGGCCTGCGCGACCGGATCCGGTTCGGGACCGAGGTGCTGGGCGCGGACTGGGACGACTCCGAGCAGTGCTGGACGGTGCGCGTCGCCACCGCCGGCGGTGCCGTCGAGACCCACCGCTTCCAGGCCCTCGTGAGCGCCGTCGGCCAGCTCAACCGCCCGAAGTTCCCCGACATCCCCGGCCGGGACACCTTCGCGGGCCCCGCCTTCCACTCGGCGGAGTGGGACGACACGGTCGAGCTCGCGGGCCGCCGGGTCGGGGTCATCGGCACCGGCGCCAGCGCGGCGCAGTTCATCCCGCCCGTCGCGCAGGTCGCGGGCGAGCTGGTGGTGTTCCAGCGCACGCCGCCGTGGCTGCTCCCGGTGCCCAACTACCAGGCGGAGCTCCCCGAGGGCGTCCGCTGGCTCCTGCGCCACGTCCCCGACTACGCGCACTGGAACCGCCTCTGGATCTTCTGGCGGATGCACGAGGGCCTGCTCCCGGCGGCCGTCGTCGACCCCGAGTGGGAGCACCGCGACCGGTCGGTGAGCGCCGCCAACGACGTCGTGCGCGAGTTCCTCACCGCCTACCTGCGCGCCTCGTTCCCGGACGACGCGCTGTTCGAGAAGGTCGTCCCGCGGTACCCGCCGATCGCGAAGCGCATCGTCCTGGACAACGGCGTCTACCCGGCCGCGCTGGCGCGCGAGAACGTCCGGCTGGTGACCGAGCCGATCGCCGAGATCACCGAGAAGGGCGTGCGGACGTGCGACGGGGTCGAGTACCAGCTCGACGTGCTGATCTACGGGACGGGCTTCCAGGCGTCGAACTTCCTCGTCCCGATGCGGATCCGCGGGCGCGGCGGCGCCGACCTGCACGAGACCTGGGGGCCCGACGCCCGCGCGTACCTGGGCCTGACGGTGCCGGGGTTCCCGAACCTCTTCCTGATGTACGGCCCGAACACCAACATCGTCGTCAACGGCAGCATCATCTACTTCTCGGAGTGCGAGGCGCACTACATCGTCGAGAGCGTGCGGATGCTCCTCGAGCGCGGCTGCCGGTCGATGGACGTGCGGCGTGACGTGCACGACGCGTACAACGAGGCGGTCGACGCTCAGAACGCCCGGATGGCGTGGGGCGCGTCCAGCGTGAACACCTGGTACAAGAGCGCCACCGGGCGCATCAGCCAGAACTGGCCGTTCTCGCTGCTGGAGTACTGGCAGCGCACCCGCGTGCCCGACCCCGGCGACTACGAGCTGCGCTGACCGGCAGCGCGGGCCGTCACCGCGCCGCGTCGGCGAGATCCAGCTCCCAGTAGAGGAAGTTGCGGGTCTGGGAGATGATCTCGCCGCGGTGGGAGACGTAGGGCACGTGCCCCTCGCCCTCCCACGTCGTGAGGTAGGACCGCAACCCCGCGGCGTGCGCCGCGTCGACGGTGTTGCGTGCCCACTGGTAGGGGACGAGCGGATCGACCGTGCCGTGGAACAGCAGGCTCGGCGCGTCGGCCGCGTCGGCCGTACCGAGGATCTTCGCCCCCGACAGCGACACCGCGGCCCCGACCGCCGACGAGTACCCCGGGTTCCCGCTGGAACCGGGATCGGTCGCGTTGAAGCCGACGTTGAGCGCGGTGATCGCGCCGGCGGAGGTGCCGGCGATCGCGATGCGGGCCGGGTCGACCCGGTACCTCGCGGCGTTCGCGCGCAGGAATCGGACGGCGGCTTGCGCATCGTGCTGCGCGTCGACGATCGCGCGCAGGCAGGAGGCCGTCGGTGCGGCGGCGCTGCACCCGCCCGGCGCCAGCCGGTACGCGATCGAGACGTTGAGGTAGCCCATGCGGGCGAAGGTGTTCGCCTGGTCGACGATCTCCGGCGACGTCTTGTCGCCCCCGGAGAACCCGCCGCCGTGCACCCACACGATCGCCGGCCGCGCGACCACGCGGTCGCCCGTCGGTTCGTACACGTCGAGCCGCAACGTCACGGTGCGCCCCTGCTGGTCGGGGGCACTGCCGTAGACGACGTCGGCCGTCTTGGTCACCCCGGAGAAGACCTGGTCGCGGTAGCGCAGGGGTGCGGGCCCCGAGGGCGTGAGGTAGGGAGTGCACGCCGCGGACGCGAGCGCGACGGCGGCGACGAGCACGAGCAGACGGCGGCGCATCACGCGCATGGGACCCCCCGGTTCCGGCGGCGCGGCCCGATCGTGACCGGCCCGGCACGCCACGGTCAAGGCCCGGCAGGCCACGGGACGAGCACCGCGCGCCCGGCGCCGACGCGCCGCGCTCAACGGCGCGTCCGCAGCCGGGCGCGAAGCCGCGACCGGAGCCGCCACGCCCTCGCCCGCAGCGGCGTCCGCTCCCCCGCGCGCGCGAGCGCGACGCCGCGCAGCACCGCCGACAGGTCGCGCGGGCGAAGATCGGGGGCGACGATCACGCGCGCGAGCGCGTAGTCGTCGTCACCGGACCAGCTCAACGCGTGGCCGACCGCGCAGGCACCCGCGAACCCCTCCTCGCGCACGAGGCGCCGGACCGCCGCGTCGTGGCAGCCGTGCGGGTACGCGAAGGTGAGCACCTCACGGCCCATCGCGTCCTCCAGGGTCGCCTTGCTGCGGCGGATCTCGTCGCGCGCGGCCTCGACGGGCACGGTGTCGAGCTTGACGTGCGTGTGCCCGTGCGCGCCGACCTCGACGAGGTCCGCGGGCAGCCCGGCGAGCTCACGGGCCGAGAGCATCGGCAGCCGCGCGTCGGGGCGGCGCCAGCCGGCGTGGCCGCCGATGTACGCGCTGGTGACGTAGAGCGTCACGGGCACGCGCGCCGCCGCGAGGAGGCCGAGCGCCTCGGTCGCGAAGTCGCGGTAGCCGTCGTCGAACGTCACGACGACGGCGCGCTCCGGCAACGGGCGGGCGCCGCGCCGCGCCGCGAGGTACTCCGACACGGTCAGGGGCTCGTAGCCCTCGCCGGTCACGACCCCGAGGTGTGAGCGCAGCACGGCGGGCGAGTGCGTCCACGCGCGCGTCGAACCCGGCGCCCGGTCACCGACCGAGTGGTACATCAGGATCGGCACCACGTCGCGCGCCGGGCCGCGGGCCCGCCGCGGCGCGGGCCCGTCGCCGTCCGTCTCGGTCACGTGCGCTCCTCCGCCCCGTGCGGGACGCCGTGACGCTACCCCCGCGCGCCGCGGCCGCACGCGCCCGCACGGCGAGCGTGCCGCCCGCGGCGGCCGGACCGCCGTGGCACCGCCCGGGGACGGCGCCGGACCGGCCGGGCCGGATCCGGGGTACCCTCGCCCCGTGGTGGCGGCCCCCGGCCGCACGAGGGGGGTGTCATGACGACCGCGGTCGCATCGGGTCCCGCCGGTCACCCCGGCACCGCGATCGGCGCGGCGAACGCGTCGGCGGCGCTCACCGTCGCCGCGTTCGCGTCGATCGGCGCGGGCGCCATCCACGCGACCGCGGTCGGGGTGCACGGCGAACACCGCGCGGCCGCGGTCGCGTTCGCCCTCCTCGCGGCCGTGCAGCTCGGTTGGGGGGCGGTGGCGCTCACCGGCCCGGGCCGCCTCGCCTGCGCGTTGGGGGGCGCCGCCAACGCGGTCGCGGTCGGCGGCTGGTTCCTCGCGAAGGCGAGCGGCATCGCGTTCGTCGACGGCCTCGAGACCGCCGAGGACCCCCAGCTCGCCGACACGACCGCCGCGGTCCTGGCCGCGCTCGCCGCCGCCGGGGCGTTCACCGCCGTCGTGCACCCGCGACCGCGAACGGGCGCGTCGCGCCTGCCCCGGCCGGCGCTCGTCACCCTCGCGGCCGTCACCGCACTCGTCGTCACCCCCGCCATGGTCTCGGCCGGCGGCCACTCACACGCCGGGGGCGACGCACACGCGCACGGCGCCGACCCGGCGACCCCCGGCCACGACCACGCGGGCAGCACCGCCGGCGAGGGTGCGGCGGCGGTCGCACCCGTGCCGTACGACCCGAACCGGCCGATCGACCTCGGCGGCGTCGAGGGCGTCACGCCCGAGCAGCAGGCACGAGCCGAGAACCTGATCGCGGTGACGCTGCTGCGGCTCCCGAAGTTCGCCGACCCGGCGGTCGCGGAGGCGAACGGGTACCGGTCCATCGGCGACGGCGTGACCGGGTACGAGCACTACGTCAACCAGGCGCTGTTCGACGACGGCCGGATCCTCGACCCGGACCATCCCGAGTCGGTCGTGTACCAGCGCGACCCGTCGGGCGGCAAGCGGCTCGTCGCCGCGATGTACATGCTCGAGCCCGACAAGACGCTCGACGACGTGCCCGACATCGGCGGCAAGCTCACGCAGTGGCACGTCCACAACGACCTCTGCTTCAGGCCCGAGGGGACCGTCGCGGGCTTCACGCGCCCGGACGGATCCTGTCCGGCCCCGTTGCAGAAGTTCACCGCCCCCATGATCCACGTCTGGATCGTCCCCCACCGTTGCGGTCCGTTCGCCGCGCTGGAAGGGGTCGCAGGGGGCCAGATCGCCGAGGGTGAGGAGCGGCTGTGCGACCACGCGCACGGATCACACTGACCCGGACCGCCCGGGCATGGCGGGCGTGAGCGGGCCGGGCCCGGACGGGGCCCGGAGGATCGACCACTGGATCGGCGGCAAGCGGGTCCCGTCGGCGTCGGGCCGGGCGCTGCCGGTGTACGACCCGGCCACGGGCCGGGTGCAGGCGAGCGTCGGGCTCGCGACCGCCGGCGAGGTCGACGACGCGGTCGCCGCGGCCGCCGAGGCGTTCCCCGCCTGGCGGCGGTCGTCGCTGTCGCGGCGCGCCGAGATCATGTTCCGGTTCCGCCACCTGCTCGACGAGCACCGGGCGGAGATCGCGGCCGTGATCTCGTCCGAGCACGGCAAGGTGCGCGCGGACGCCGCCGGCGAGCTCGCGCGCGGCATCGAGAACGTGGAGTTCGCGTGCGGGATCCCCGCCCTGTTGAAGGGCGCGTACTCCGAACAGGCGGCGACCGACGTCGACGTGCACTCGGTGCGCCAGCCGCTCGGCGTCGTCGCGGGCATCACGCCGTTCAACTTCCCGGCGATGGTGCCGCTGTGGATGCTCACCAACGCGATCGCGTGCGGCAACACCTTCGTGCTCAAGCCGAGCGAGAAGGACCCGACGGTGTCGCTGTTGCTCGCCGAGCTGCTCGCGGAGGCGGGCCTGCCCGACGGGGTGTTCAACGTGGTGCAGGGCGACGCGGTCGCGGTGGACCGGCTGCTCGCGCACCCCGACGTCGCGGCGGTGAGCTTCGTCGGCTCGACACCCGTCGCACGCCACGTGTACGTGACCGGCACGGCGAACGGCAAGCGGGTGCAGGCGCTCGGGGGCGCGAAGAACCACATGGTCGTCCTGCCCGACGCCGACGTCGACGTCGCGGCCGACGCCGCGGTGTCGGCCGCCTACGGTTCGGCCGGCGAGCGCTGCATGGCGGTCTCGGTGCTGGTGGCCGTCGGCGCCGTCGCCGACCCGCTGGTGGACGCGGTCGCCCGGCGCCTGCGGGCGCTGCGCATCGGCCCGGCCGACGACCCCGAGTCGGAGATGGGCCCGCTGATCACCCGTGAGCACCGCGACCGGGTCGCGTCGTACCTCGACGCCGCGGCGGCGGAAGGGGCCACGGTCGTGGTCGACGGGCGCGAGCACCGCTTCGCCGGGGACGGGTTCTTCCTCGGCGCGTCCCTCGTCGACCACGTGCGGCCCGGGATGAAGGTCTACGACGACGAGATCTTCGGGCCGGTGCTCTCCGTCGTGCGCGCCGGTACCTACGACGAGGCGATCCGGCTCGTGAACGACAACCCGTACGGCAACGGCTGTGCGATCTTCACCCGCGACGGCGGCGCGGCACGCGCCTTCGAGTTCGACGTGGTGTGCGGCATGGTGGGCGTGAACGTCCCGATCCCGGTCCCCGTCGCGTACTACAGCTTCGGCGGCTGGAAGCAGTCACTGTTCGGCGACACGGCGATCTACGGCCCCGCGGGCATCGACTTCTACACGCGCACCAAGGTCGTCACGGCCCGCTGGCCGGACCCGGCGACGTCCGCGGTCGACCTCGGGTTCCCGCGCACCCGCTGATCGCGCGCCGGGTCAGGGTGCCTGGAACAACGTCGGCATCGCCGGGCCGCCGGGCTCGTACGCGCGCTCGGGATCGGCGCGCACCAGCTCGTCGAGGCGGTGCGCGTCGTCGCCGACGAGGATCCGCCAGCGGTCGGCCCGGACGCCGTCGAGGATGATCGTCGCCGCCCGGGCGGCGTCGACCGGCGCGCCGCGCTTGAACGTCTCGGAGACGGTGCCGACCATCGCGTCGAACGCCCGGGCCTCCTCCTCGCTCAGCTCGCCGCCCCGGGCGTCGCGCAGGATCCGCGCGCTGTTGGCGACGACGTCGGTGCCGATGTGACCGGGCATCACGACCGCCACGCGGACGTGGGGCGCGTTCATGCGGAAGTCGGTGATGAGCGCCTCGCTGAATCCCTTCACCGCGAACTTCGCGGTGCTGTACGCGGTGTGCGGCAGGCCCGGCCCGAGCGCGGCCCAGAAGCCGTTGACGCTGCTCGTGTTCACCAGGTACGCCTCGTCGCTCGCGACCAGCAGCGGCACGAACGCCCGGCAGCAGTGGTATACGCCCCACCAGTCGATCGCGAACACGCGCTCCCACTCCTCACGCGGGTCGGCGACGAAGCTCCCGCCGCCCCCGATCCCCGCGTTGTTGAACAGGAGCTGCACCGTCTCGGCTCGGTGGGCCGCGAGCACCTCGTCACGGAAGCGCAGCACCTGCGCCTCGTCGGCGACGTCGCAGGTGTGGGCCGTGACGCGCACGCCGGCGGGCGCGCCGGCCTGCGCGGCCCGCACCGCCTCGTCGAGCCGGTCCCGGTCGACGTCGCAGGACGCGACCGAGCACCCGGCCGCCGCGAGCTGCACCACCAGCTCCCGTCCCATCCCCGACCCGCCGCCGGTCACGACCGCCAGCCTCCCCGCGAGCTCCATCCCGTTCCTCCCGACCCCGCGTCGGCGCGGCTCCCGGCGAGATCCTCACACGTCGCGCGCCGGCGCGCACCCCGGGACGGTCGGCCCGGCCGCACCCCGCGGCGGCCGTGGCGGGTTCACAGCCCGATGCCGCGCGCCATCACCGCGGCGAGCGCGGGGATCAGCGCGAACACCGCGAGCTCGATCGCGATCGCCCGGCGCGCGGCGACGACCTCCTCGGCGGCCGGCCCGGTGCCACCCGCCGCGGCGCGTCGCCAGCGCACGTACCGCAGGGTCGGTCCGATCGACACGAGCCCGACGACCGCGAACGCGGCGATCTTCGCCCAGAACACGGGGTTCTCGAAGTAGAAGTCCGTCGGCTTGTCGCCCGCGAACACGCGCGTGAACCCGACCACGAGCACCACGGCGGCGAGCACCCCGTACGCGGCGTCGACCCGGGCGATCCGGTCGACGTCGGCCGCGCCGATCCCCGGGCGCACGAGCGCCCATTCCGTCGCGAGCACGGCGAGCACCCCGAAGACCGCGAGGTGGTGGGCGATCGCGAGCCAGGCGTCGGTGGTCATCCGTCCTCCCGGTGATCCGGCCACCGAATCATGGGCGAGCCGCCCGATCTTGTCAATGACAAGATCAGGCGCTAGGGTGCCGCCGTGGCGAGCGAGCGGGTGCGCCCGTACCACCACGGCGACCTGCGCCGCGCGCTGCTGCGCGCCACGATCGAGGTGATCGCGGAGCGCGGCCCGAGCGCGGTGAGCATGCGCGAGGTCGCGCGGCGGGCCGGTGTCAGCCACGCCGCGCCCGCCCATCACTTCGGGGACAAGGCCGGGCTCCTCACCGCCGTCGCCACCGAGGGATTCACCCTCCTGGCCGAGTCGCTGCGCGGCGCGCAGGAGCGCACCGGCGAGTTCCTGGAGATCGGGGTCGCATACGTGCGGTTCGCCGTGTCGAACCGGGCGCACTTCGCGCTGATGTTCCGGCCCGACCTGTACCGCGCCGACGACCCGCAGCTGGTGGCCGCGAAGCAGGCGGCGGCGCGATTCCTCTACGGCCCGGCGGCCGCGGCGAGCGGCCGCCGGGCCGGCCGCGGGCGCGACGCCGGGATCGCCGCCTGGTCGCTGGTGCACGGGTTCGCCACGCTGCTGCTCGACGGGAACCTGCCGCCGGCCGCGCGGCGCGACCCGGAGGCGGCGGCCCGGCGCGCCGCCTCCCACCTGTTCGGGGCCCACCGCGGCTGAGCGTCACGCGGCGGGAGCCGCGTGACCTACCGGCGGGCGGCCGCCGGAGCCGCGCGACCCCCGCGCGCGCGTCGCCGCCCGGCGGGCGTACGCTCCGGTCACCCGCCGCCACCACGCGACCCGCGTCCGGCGGCGCGCCACGACGGGAGCCGGCACGATGGCGCAGCGACACTCGGGCGGCGGCCCGCGCGACCCGGGGCCGGGGCCGCGGCTGCTGGCCGGCGGGAACCCGCAGATCCCCAAGGGCGAGGGTGACGGCCCCGTCCGCGCCTACATCGCCGCGATGCCGGGCTGGAAGCGCGCGCTGGGCGAGCGGCTCGACGCGCTGATCGTGCGCACGGTGCCCGGCGTGCACAAGGCAGTGAAGTGGAACCAGCCGTTCTACGGCAACCCCGGTGACGGATGGTTCGTCGCGTTCCGCTGTTTCACGCACCACGTGCAGGTGCAGTTCTTCCGGGGCACCTCCCTCGACCCGGTGCCGCCGAAGGCCTCCAAGCACCCGGAGCTGCGCTCCCTCGACATCCGCGAGCACGACGGACTCGACGAGGACCTCTTCGTCTCGTGGATCGAGCAGGCGAGCCGGCTGCCCGGCGAACGGATGTGAACGGGGGCGCTGGTGGCGGGCGGCGGGATCAGGCCCGCAGCGCGTCCTGCGCGGCCCGGTGGTTGCGGACGAACTCGTCGAGCGAGTCGCCGCCGAACTTCCGCAGCGCCTCGTCGGCGAGCACCAACGCGACCATCGTCTCGGCCACGACACCCATCGCGGGCACGGCCGTCACGTCGGTGCGCTCCTTGAACGACACCGTCTCCTCCTTGGTGACGACGTCGACCGTCTTGAGCACCGGCCGGTTCAGCGTGGCGAGCGGCTTCATCGCGAGGCGCGCGACGACCACCTCGCCGGTCGAGATGCCGCCCTCGATCCCGCCCGCGAGCGTGCTCTCCCGCCGGTACCGGGCGTCGTCGGGGTCCCAGACGATGGGGTCGTGCGCCTCGGAGCCGCGCCGGCCCGCGACGTCGAACCCCTCGCCGATCTCCACGCCCTTGATCGCCTGGATGCTCATGAGCGCGTGCGCGAGGCGCGCGTCGAGCTTGCGGTCCCAGTGGACGTGGCTGCCGAGCCCGACCGGCACGCCGTAGGCGAGCACCTCCACGACGCCGCCGAGGGAGTCGCCGTCCTTCGCCGCCGCCTTCACCTCGGCCACCATCGCGGCCTCGGCCTGCGCGTCGAAGCACCGCACCGGCGACCCGTCGACCGCGTCGAGGTCGCCCGGGCCCGGCCGCACGCCCGGCCGCGCGCGCGCGGCGCCGAGCTGCACGACGTGCGACACCACCTCGACGCCGATGTGGCGCAGCAGCGCCTTCGCGGCGGCACCGGCCGCGACGCGCGCGGCCGTCTCCCGGGCCGACGCGCGCTCGAGCACGTCGCGCGCGTCGGTGAAGCCGTACTTCTGCATGCCGGCGAGGTCGGCGTGGCCGGGACGCGGCTGCGTGAGCGGCGCGCGCGTCGCCCCCGGATCGGGCGACATCTCCTCCTCCCACTTCGGCCACTCGACGTTCGGGATCTGGACGTACAGCGGCGAGCCGAGCGTGCGGCCGTGGCGCACACCGCCGAGCAGCTGCACCTCGTCGCGCTCGAAGCGCTGGCGCGGGCCGCGCCCGTAGCCGAGTCGGCGGCGCGCGAGCTCCCGCGCGACGTCGTCGACCGTCAGCGGGAGCCCCGCGGGGAGGCCCTCGACGACGACGGCGACCGCACGCCCGTGGGACTCGCCGGCGGTGAGGAACCGCAGCATCAGCCCGCCAGGCGGCGCGTCGCCTCGACGTCGCGCGCGAGCTGGGCCCGCAGGTCGTCGACCGAACCGAATCGCGTCTGGCCGCGCAGCCAGGTCTCGATGCGGACGCGCGCGTGCTCGGCGTACAGGTCGCCGTCGAAGTCGAGGAGATGGGCCTCGACGAGCAGCAACCCGTTGTCGGCGTAGAAGGTGGGGCGGCGACCGATCGAGATCGCGGTGCGGTGCACCGAGCCGTCGGGACGCTCGTACCAGCCCGCGTAGACGCCGTCGGCGGGGAGCTGGATGTCGCCCGCGACCGCGACGTTCGCCGTCGGGAAGCCGATCGTGCGGCCCCGCTTGTCGCCGTGCTCGACGACCCCGTGCACCTCGTGCATCCGGCCGAGCAGCCGGTTGGCCGTCGCGATGTCGGCCCGGGCGAGCGCGGCGCGCGTCGCGTCGGAGGACACGACCGCGCCGAGCAGCTCGTCCTCGAGGAGCTCGACGGTCCGCACCTTGAAGCCCCACCGGGCGCCGGCCTCCTCGAGGAGCGAGACGTCGCCGCGGCGGCGGTGCCCGAAGTGGAAGTCGGCCCCCTCGACGGCCACGCGCGCGTGCCAGGTCCCGACGACGATCTCGTGCAGGAACTCGTCGGGCGGCTCGAGCGAGCGTTCCTCGTCGAAGCGCAGGACGTAGGCGTAGTCGACGCCCGACGCCGCGAGCAGCTCCAGCCGGTGCGACAGCGACGTCAGGAGCTTCGGCGCGGACTCGGGCCGCACGACCGAGGCCGGGTGGCGGTCGAAGGTGACCACGACGGCCGGCGCACCCACCTCGTCGGCCGCGCGGCGGACCTCCGCGAGCAGGGCGCGATGCCCGCGGTGCACCCCGTCGAACGTGCCGATCGTGACGACCGAACCGTGACGCAGCGCCGGGATCGGCTGACCCTCGAGGATGGCTTCCACACCCGGGAGGCTACCGGGCGGCCCGCGCCGGGGACCCGCCGGGCCGACGGCACGCGCGCGAGGGGAGGCCCACGACGACCGGGCGTCCGCGGCCCCGGCGCCGTCGACGGCGCGCGCGCGAGGGGAGGCCTTAGGCTCCCGTCCATGCACACCAACGAGTTGCGCGCCCGGCTCGCGCGCGGCGAGCGGGCGTTCGGCGGCTGGTGCACGATCGGGTCGCCGTTCGCGGCGGAGATCCTCGGGCACGAGGGGTACGACTACGTCTGCGTCGACTGCCAGCACGGCCTGATCCACGCGGACGCGATGTGGCCGATGCTCCAGGCGGTGCGCGGCACGGGTGCGACGCCGGTGGTGCGGGTGCCGTTCAACGAGACGGCGTGGCCGGGCAAGGCGCTCGACGCGGGCGCCGAGGCCGTGATCGTCCCGATGGTGAACTCCCGGGAGGAGGCGGAGCGCGCCGCGGCGGCGTGCCGGTACGCGCCCCTGGGGGTGCGCAGCTTCGGCCCCGTGCGCGCGGGCCTGCTGCTCGGCGACGACCCGCCGGCCGTCAACCGCGAGGTGATGTGCCTCGTCATGATCGAGACCGTCCGGGCGGTCGAGGCTGCCGACGAGATCTGCTCGACGCCCGGCGTCGACGGGGTCTACATCGGCCCGGCCGACCTCGCGGTGAGCATGAGCGGGAGCCTCACCGCGATCGGGTCGCAGGAGCACGCGGACGCGATCGAGGAGGTGCGCCGCGCCTGCGCGCGCCACGGCATCGTCGCGGGGATCCACACGGGCGGCGGGGCGGCCGGGAGGGCCTACGCCGAGGCCGGTTTCCAGATGTGCACGCTCGGGACCGACGCCTCCCTGTTGCGCGCCGCGGCCCGTCACCAGCGCGAGATCGCCCACGGCCTCGCCGAGGCCACCGAGGCCGCGCCGAAGGGCCCCTACGGATGAGGCCGGCAGGGGCACTCCCCCCGGGCGCCGGGCCGGTGCGCCGCCCATGAGGCCGTCGGAGATCCGCGCCCTGCTGGCGTTCCGCCGGCCGCGGTGGTCGCCCACCGAGCGGCGGCTCGACCGCTGCTTCACCGTCGAGGACCTCCGGCGCGTCGCCCGCCGCCGGCTGCCGCGCGCGGTGTTCGACTACGTCGACGGCGGCACCGAGGACGAGGTGACGATGCGGCGCAACCGCGCCGCGTTCGAGGAGCTGGAGCTCGAGCCGCGGGTGCTGCGCGACGTCTCCGAGGTCGACCCGTCCGTCGAGCTGTTCGGGCGCCGGATCCCGCTGCCGGTCGTGCTCGCCCCGACCGGGATGACCCGCCTCACCCACTGGGAGGGCGAGCTCGCCGTCGCCCGGGCGGCCTCGCAGGTCGGGCTCCCGTACGTGCTGTCGACGATGGCGACCGTGTCGATCGAGCGGGTCGCCGCCGCCTCCCGCGCACCGCTGTGGTTCCAGCTCTACATGTGGCGCGACCGCGGCCTGTGCCGCGAGCTCGTCGCCCGGGCGCGCGAGGCCGGGTACGAGGCGCTCGTGCTCACCGTCGACACGCCGGTCGCCGGCGCGCGCGAGCGCGACTTCCGCAACGGCTTCACCATCCCGCCGTCGATCGGGCTGCGCACCCTCCTCGACGGCGCGCGCCGGCCCTCGTGGTGGTGGCGCTTCCTCACCTCGGAGGCGATCGGGTTCGACAACGTGCGCGGCCGCGCGGAGGGCTCGGCGTCGCTCGCCTTCGTCGCGACCCAGTTCGACGCGTCAGTGACCTGGGACGACGTCGCCTGGCTGGCCGGCGAGTGGGGCGGGCCGTTCGTGCTCAAGGGCGTGATGACCCCTGCGGACGCGAAGCAGGCGGCCGCGCTCGGTGTCGGCGCGATCGTCGTGTCGAACCACGGCGGTCGTCAGCTCGACCACGTGCCCGCGACGATCGACGCGCTCCCGAGGATCGCCGACGCGGTCGGGGACGGCACGACCGTGCTGTTCGACTCGGGCGTGCGGCGGGGCGTCGACGTCGCCAAGGCGCTCGCGTCGGGCGCACGCGCCGTCCTCGTCGGCCGCGCGTACCTCTACGGACTGGGCGCGGGCGGGGAGGCCGGGGTCGTGAAGGCGGTACGGATCCTCGACGGCGAGCTGCGGCGCGCGATGAGCCTGATGGGTGCGCGCCGGGTGGCCGACATCGTGCCGGGCCACGTGCGCCGGCGCGGCGAGTGGTGACCCGCCGCGCCGGCGCCGCTCACGCCCCTCCGAGACGTTCCTCCCGCTTGTCCTTGGCCTCCCACATCACGATCTGGTTGCCCCACGGGTCGAGGAAGCTCGCGTGGTACCCGTTGAACTCGTCCCACCAGCCCTCGTCCCACAGCTTCGTGGCGCCCAGCGCGACGGCCCGGTCGAGGTACACCTGCGGGGCGTCGTCGACGAGGATGTAGGTCCGCGGCTGGACCCCTTGCCGCGGGGGCTGCGGCTTCGGTGCCGGGTCGGGCGGCCGGGTCTCGCTGTTGAAGAGCCCGAGGTGCAGCCCCTCGCCGGGCACGATCTGGTGGAACTCGCCGGCCGGGCGCGGATTGATCGTCCAGCCGAAGAGCTGCTCGTAGAACGCCTGCGCGGCGACCGGGTCGGAGCACGGCAGGTCGACGAAGACGAGGGTGTTCACGGTTCCTCCGTTCGGGTGTCGTGGCGGGGCGGGCGGGTCAGCCGCGCGACGGGGCGCCGGGCCGGTACGTGCCCTTGTCGCGCCACAGGACGAACTCGATGCCCCACGGGTCGCGGAACGCCGCGTGGCGACCGTCGAACTCCTCCCAGTAGACCTCGTCCCAGAGCTTCGTCGCGCCCATCGCGACCGCCCGTTCGAGGTACGCGGGCGGGTCGTCCACCATCACGTACACGCGCGGGTGCGGCGACGCGACCGGCCGCTCCTCCTTGTGGATGCCCATGTTCGGCTTGACGCCCGGGAGGATCTCGTGGAACTCGCCGGCCGGTCGCCGGTTGAACTCCCACCCGAACAGGTCCGCGAGGAACCCGGAGTGCGCCTCGGGGTCGGGCGACGGGATGTCGACGAAGATCACGGGGTTCGGCATCGGTCCTCCTGCTCGCCACGGTCACGTTCGAGGCGGCGCACCGCCTCGTCGCCCAGCTCGACGAAGCGCGCGTACCCCGCGCGGTACACGGGGAGCGGCTCGGGGTCGATCACGGTCATGCGCGGACGCGGCCAGTCGCCGGCCGCACCCTCGCCGGGCGCCGGCCACCAACCCACGGCCGCACCCGCCGCGAGTGCCGCGCCGTACGCGGCGAGCTCCGGCTGCTCGGGGACCTCGACCGGCACCTCCAGCACGCTCGCCTTGATCGCGCACCACAGGGGGCTGCGCGCGGGCGACCCGCCCACGACCAGCACGCGCGTCGGCGCGCCGCGCGCCGCGAGCTCGCGGGCGATGTGGGCGATCCCGTACGCCGCGCCCTCGAGCAGCGCGCGCATCACCTCGGCGGGCCCGGTCGACGAGGAGAGGCCGACCAGCTCGGCGCGCAGGTCGCGGTCCCAGCGCGGCGCCCGCTCGCCCTCGAGGTACGGCAACGCGATCACGCCCCCCGCACCCGGAGGCACGCCCGCCGCGTCGGCGAGCAGCGACTCCACCGACCGCCCGGTCATCGCCGACCACCACTCGAGCGCGAGACCGTGCGCGCTCACCGGCCCGCCGACCACGTCGATGCCGCGTGCCGCGGCGGGCAGGCCGAACATGTCGGGGGGTCGTGCCCCCGCCACCACCGCGACCCCGAGGCCGCCGGTGCGGCCGCCCGGGTCGAGGGCGCGGCCCGGTTCGTCGACGCCCGCGGCCCAGAACGCCAGGTACGCGTCGGGCGCGCCGGGCACGAGCGGCGTCCCGGGTGCGACGCCGTGGCGGCCGTCGGCCTCGCCGCAGGCCCGGCCGGTCGGCACGACCGGCCCGAAGCCGGCGAGCGGGGGGTCGCCGGGCCAGCGGCCCTGCACGCGGGGCGCGCCGAGGCGCGCCAGCACCCAGTCCCACAGCTGCATCGGCGTCACGTCCGGGTCCGACTCCCGCAGGAACCCGGCCTGCGCGCCGTGCTGGGCGTGCGGGTCGAGCGTCGCGCCCGCCGGGTGGGTGCAGGTGACGGCGTGCCCGCCCGCGGCCGGCACCGTCGTCGGGGCCTGCCCGCCGACCGCGAGCGCGGCGGGGCGTTCGACGCCGAGCCGGCACACGACCTGTTCGAGCGCGACGAGCCAGGTGTCCGGGTCGGCCCGCCCGGGCGCGACCGCCGCGCCCGGCACCGGGTAGCGCGCGGTCGCGACCGCGCGCACGGCGCCGTCACGGTCGACCGCGACGGCCCGCGCCGAGGTGCTGCCGAGGTCGACACCGACCGCGAGACCGCCCATCAGCCGCCGACCAGCACGCGGTACACGGGCTGCGTGGTCGCGAGGGTGAACGCCTCGTGCACTTCGCGCAGGCCGAAGCGCGCGGTCACGAGCCGGTCGAGGTCGGCCGCGAGCACCCCTGAGCGAAGGAACCCCGCGGCGGTCCGCCAGTCCTGTGGCTCCTGGCTGTAGACCCCGACGATCGACAGCTCGTGGTGGTGGACGGCGTCGGGGGCGACGGGGACCCGCAGGTCCTTGGGGAACGCGCCGTACAGCACCACGGTCGCGGCGTCGTCGGCGAGGCCGAGCGCGAGCTCGAGCGCGCCGGGTGCGCCCGCGGTGACGAACACGACGTCCTGCGTCCCCGCGTGCGCCGCCGCGTCGCCGGGCGTGCCCACCCAGCTCGCGCCGGCGTCGAGCGCGTCGGCGAGCCGGTCGTTGCTCACGTCCACCACGCCCACCGACGCGGCGCCGAGCAGCCGGCACAGGGCGAGGTGCAGGCGCCCCATGTAGCCCGCGCCCACGACCGTCACGCGGTCGCCCGCGCGCATCCCCCCGAGGCGCACCGAGTGCGCGACGCAGGCGAGCGGCTCGCCCATCGACGCGTGCTCCAGCGGCGCGTCGCCGGTCGCGTACGCCTGGCGCGCGGGCACGCGCACGTACTCGGCCAGGCCCGCGCCCATCGACACCGTGCCGTCCGCGAGCGTCCCGCCCTGCGGTCGCTTGCACAGGGCGCTGCGGCCCCGCCGGCACGCGCTGCAGGTGCCGCAGCGCGTGAGCAGGTCGACGGTGACGACGTCGCCCACGCGGGGCGAGCCGGGCAGGCCGGCCACGGCGGGGCCGGCGTCGACGACACGCCCCGCCACCTCGTGGCCGGGGGCGACGGGGTAGACCGGCTTCTCGCCGAGGAACAGGCGGCGTTCCATCGTGCACAGCCCGCAGGCGCCGACCTCGACGAGCAGGTCGTCGGGGCCGGGCTCGGGTGCGGGCTCCTCGCGCAGTTCGACCGAGCCCGGTCCGGTGACGACGGCGACGTGCACAGGTGCCTCCTCAGTCGGCCGGCACGACCGGCCAGCGATGGGGGACGGAGATCCCGGCGCGCGCGAGCAGCGATGCCTGCGCCTCGGCGGCCGCCTCGAACAGGGACGGCTCGTCGATGCACGTCGAGTGCCCGTCACGCAGCACGATCCGGCCGTCCACGATCACGTCGCGCACCGTGCGCCCGTCGGTGCCCCAGACGAGGTGGAGCGCGTGGTCGCCGCGAGGGGTCCACGTCACGTTGCGCGTGTCGTGCACGACGATGTCGGCGAGCTTGCCGGGCTCGATCGACCCGATCCGGTCCCCCATGCCCACCGCCTGCGCGCCCGCGACGGTCGCGAGCTCGAACGCCGTGTCGGCGCCGAAGCGCTCCGGGTCGATGCGGACGTCGCGTGCGAGCGCCGCCGCGAGCGCGGCGGCGCGCAGGATGTCGGCGAGGTCGCCGGCGTTCGAGGCGTCGCAACCGAGCGACACGCGCCCGCCGCGCTCGACGATCTCGGCGTGCCGGCCCATGCGCGCGACGCCTTGGCCGAGCCGCATGTACGCCCACGGGCAGTAGGCGACGGCCGTGCCCGTGTCGAGCAGCGCTGCGATCTCCTCGTCGTCGAGCCACACCGCGTGCGCGAGCACGAGGTGCGGGCCGAGCACCCCCAGCTCGCGCAGGTGCACGAGCGGCCGTCGGCCGCTGCGCGCCAGGTAGCGCTCGGGGTCCGACGAGGTCGGCGAGATGTGCATCGTCATCCCGGTCCCGAGCTCGCGCGCGAGGTCGGCGGCGCCCGCGAGCAGCTCGTCGGAGGCGAGGTCGTGGCCGACGAGGGTGACCCACCCCTCGACGAGCCCACCGGGCGGGTGCGCCTCGACGACCTCGCGCTGGCGGTCGAGCACCTCGTCGCACGGCGCGGCGTACGGGCCCTGCTCGATGTCCCAGCCCCAGGTGCCGATCGTGCCGCGCACCCCGACGCGCGCCATCGCGGCCGCGACGCGGTGGGGGTGGGCGACGGTGCCCGCCTCCACGACGGTCGTCACCCCGTAGCGGAGGCTCTCGAGCGCCGACAGGGAGGCCGAGACGTCGTCGTCGTGCTCGGTGTGCGCGGCGTGCAGCGGGACCGACCACTCGAAGATCGACGCGCCGGGCGGCAGCAGGTCGGGGATGCAACTGCGCGCGAGGGGGTCGCCGGTGAGGTGCTGGTGGCCGTTGACGAGCCCGGGGGTGACGACCGTCCCGGTGGCGTCGAGGACCGCCGCGCCCGGGTGGCGCGCCCGCAGCTCGGACGTGCGCCCGACCGCGAGGATGCGGTTCCCCGCGATGGCGACCGTGCCGCCGGCGAGCACTTCGCGCCGGGCGTTCATCGTCACCACGTCGCCCCCCACGACGAGGAGGTCCGCGTGCCCGTCGTTGTGCTCGTGCACCGGCTCGGCCATCTGCCGCCGCAGCATAGGAGGCGAAACGACCGCCGCAATCGGGCTGCGAGCACAAAGCACCGCATGCGACGATCAGGGCATGACGACCACGCGCATCGACCCGACCTGGCTCGCGAGCGACCCGTACGGGTCGCTCGTCGACGGCGAGACCCGCCGCGCCGGCCCGGAGCACCCCGTCGTCGACCCGTCCTCGGGCGCCGTCGTGGCCACCTGGGCGGAGGCGACCGAGGACGAGGCCGACGCCGCGCTCGCCGCGGCGCGCCGCACCTTCGACGCGGGGGTCTGGCGGCGGGCCACCCTCGCGGCGCGCGCCGAGGTGCTCGAACGGGTCGCGCAGCGGCTGCGGGACGACACGCCGCGGCTCGCCGCGCTCGAGGCGCTCGACACCGGCAAGGCCGTGGGCGGCGCGGTCGTCTACGACTGCCACGAGGCCGCGACCGCGTTCGCCTACGCCGCCGGGGTGGCACGCGACCTCCACGGCGACGTGCGGCGCGCCGCGTTCCCGCCGCAGCTCCTCCCCGGCGGCGGCCCGGAGGTGCTGACGATGCGCCTGCGCGAACCCGCGGGCGTGGTGGTCGAACTGCTGCCGTGGAACGGGCCCCTCATGACCGGAAGCCAGCGCATCGCGGCCGCGCTCGCGGCCGGGTGCTCGCTCGTGGTGAAGCCGCCCGAGGAGGCGGTGGTCACCGTGCTCGAGCTGGCCCGGATCCTGCACGAGTGCGGGCTGCCGCCGGGGGTGTGCAACGTGGTGCTCGGTCCGGGCGAGACGACCGGCGAGCGCCTCGTGGGCGACCCGCGGGTCGACCTGGTGAGCCTCACCGGCGGCGTCGACACCGGCTGCCGGGTCATGGAGGTCGCGGCGCGCAACCTCACGCCGGTGCACCTCGAGCTCGGCGGCAAGTCGCCGGTGATCGTGTTCGCCGACGCGGACCTCGACGCCGCCGTCAACTGGGCGACGATGGCGGCGTTCGTGAACATGGGCGAGGTCTGCGTCGCGGGGAGCCGCCTGCTGGTCGAGGAATCCGTGTACGACGAGGTCGTGCGGGGGGTCGCGGGCGCCGCCGCCCACCTCCCGATCGGCGACGCCCTCGATCCCGGGACCTTCATCGGGCCGCTCGTCACGGCCCGGCACGCGCAGCGGGTGCGCGGCTTCGTCGAGCGCGCCGTCGGCGCGGGCGACGCCGAGGTGGCGGGCGGCGGGTCGGTTCCCGACGGGATGCCCGAGACGTTCGTCGCTCCGACGGTGCTCGGCCGCGTGCGCGCCGACGCGGAGGTGGCGCAGACGGAGGTCTTCGGCCCGGTGCTGGCGGCGATGCCGTTCCGGGACGAGGACGAGGCGGTCGCGATCGCGAACGGGACGCGCTACGGACTCAACGCGACCGTGTTCACGCGCGACGTCGAGCGTGCCTTCCGGCTCGTGGACCGGCTGGTCGTCGGCGAGGTCAACGTCAACTGCCACTTCGCGCCGGAGATGAACGGGGGGCGGGGCGAGCCCCGCAAGGCGAGCGGATTCAGCCGGACGGGGGTGGAGGCCTACACGGCGCTCAAGGCGGTCAACGTCCAGACCGCGGCGTCGCGCGGCTGAGCGCGCGGCACGGTCAGCGCCCGGCGTCGGCAAGCGCGGCGAGCACGTCGCGCGCGTCGAGCGCGCCCTGCAGGCGGCGCGCCTGCCACGGGTCGAGCGGGTCGACGCCGAGCAGCTCGCGGACGCGTCCCATGCGGTAGCCGACCGAGTTGCGGTGGATCCCGAGCCGGTTGGCCACGGCCGCCCGGCTGCCGTTGGTCTCGTACCAGGCCTCGAGCGTGACCAGCAGGTCCGGGCTGGCGAGGATCGGGCCGAGCGCGGACTCGACGAACGCCGCCAGGCGCTCGGCGGGCACCGACAGGAGCAGCGCCTGCAACCCGAGCGCGTCGTACGGGAGCTCCACGGTGCCGGGCGTGCGCCGCGCCAGCGCCAGCACGACCTCCGCCTCCCGGAACGACCTCGGCGTCGCGCCCGGATCGCTCACGGTCGGGCCGCTCGCCGCGAGCACCGTGCCCTCGCCGACGATGCCCGCGAGCCGCTCGCGGATGCGCCGCAGCTCGGCCGCGACGTCGCCCGCGAGCACCGTCCAGCCCCGCTCCCCCTCCTGGCGCACCGGCATCTCGATCCACCGCACCGCCGTCGCCCACGCGCGCACGTTGGGGCCGTCGTACTCGAACACGGCGGCGGCGTGGGGCCGGTCGAGCGCGAGCCCGAAGCGCTCGGCCGCGCGTGCGAGCTGATCGGCCGCACGCAACGACCCGAACCGCAGCTCGTCGACGAGGCGGCCGGCGCTCTCGGCCACGGCGGCGGTCTCGGCGTCGCGTCGCACGGCCTCGATGGCGATCGGGACGGTCGCGGCGCGCAACGCGTCGGCGTCGGCCGGCGCGGCCAGCAGCACGAGCCCGATGCGCCGCCCACCCGCGCGCACCGGTGCGGCGAGGGCGGCCAGCCCGTCGGTGCACACGACCTCGGTGAGACCGTCGCACGCGAGCGCGCGCCGGGCCGTCGCCGTGTCGAGGCCCCCGGCGGTGCTCGCCGACGCCGGCACCCCCGACGCCGGCGCGCTCGCGGCGGGGACCGGCACGTCGGGCTCGCTCGTCGCGAGCAGCCCGCCGTGCACGGCGACCAGGCGTGCGGTGCGGCCCGTCTCCGACGCGAGCCTGGCGAGGATCGCGCCGTAGCCGTCGCCGGCGAGCGCGATCTCCTCGAGCTCGTTGCGCAGCCGCGCGGGATCGGTCACCCACCGATTCTCGCGGATCGTCGTTCGCGCCCGCCGCGTGCGACGATGGGCGGATGCGCCCGCCCCGCCTGCCAGCCGACACGCGCGGCGACCTCGTGCGCGCCGCCGTCATCGGCGCACTCGCGGGGTTCCTCTCCGGGCTGTTCGGCGTGGGCGGCGGCATCCTCATCGTCCCGGGCCTGGTGCTGATCGCCCACATGGACCAGCGCCTCGCGCACGGCACGTCCCTCGCGGCGATCGTGCCCATCGCGGCGGCGGGCGTGATCGGCTACCTGATCGACGACAAGGTCGACGGCGCGGCGGCGCTGTGCATCACGCTCGGCGCGATGCTCGGGGCGCTCGCGGGCACGAAGGCGCTCCAGGTGCTGCCGGCGCGCACGCTGCGCCTCGCGTTCGCGCTGATCCTCCTGCTCACGGCCGCGCGTCTCTTCCTCCACGAGGGGGATCCGGCCGGTCGCGGCGCGCTCGACCCCGCGATGGTGGTCGGGTTCTTCGCGCTGGGCCTCGCGAGCGGCGCGCTGAGCGGGCTGCTCGGTGTCGGCGGCGGGATCATCATGGTGCCGGTGATGGTGCTCGGCTTCGGCATCCCCTCGGTCGTCGCGAAGGGGACCTCGTTGCTCGTCATCATCCCGACATCGTTGGTCGGTACGTGGCGCAACCTCCGCAACGGCAACGCCCGGATCGACCTCGCGCTCGCGGTGGGGGTCGCCGGCACGCTCACCGCGTTCGCGGGCGCGCGCGTTTCGATCGTCATGTCCGACGTGCTCTCGGCCGTCCTGTTCGGGCTCCTGCTCGTGTTCTCGGCGGCCCGGCTGCTCCTCACCGACCGGCGCGAGCGGCGCGGCTCGCGCGAAGCGGGCGGATGATCCTCCAACCCGGCACCGGGAACATCCGCGGCCGGCACTACCTGCCGACGACCCCCGACACCGCTTCGTGGGGCCGGCTCCCCAACGCGGCGCGCGCGCCCGTGCTGCACGTCGGGGACGGCGACGTCGTGACCGTCGACACCCTCTCGCACGAGGGGATCCTCGAGGAGTTCGGCCGCGACCCCGTCGCCTGGTTCGGCGCCCACGGCGTCGCGCGCGACGAGGTGCTCGCGGACGCGGTGGACGTCGCCCGTCACCTCGGGCGCGCTCCGGGATCGGGTCCGCACGTCGTCACCGGGCCGATCGCCGTGGCGGGGGCCGCGCCCGGCGACCTGCTGCGGGTCGAGGTGCTCGACCTGCGGCTGCGCGTGCCCTACGGGGTGATCTCGAACCGGCACGGGTTCGGCGCGCTCCCCGACGAGTACCCGGAGGCGCCGGGCACGTTCTCGGTGTTCACCCGCGTCGAGGACGGTCGGGCGACGATGCCGTTCGCGGGCGGCCGCGCCGCGCGCTGGCCGGTCGCGCCGTTCCTCGGGGTCATGGGCGTCGCGACCGCCACCGACCACGAGCTGTCGTCGACCCCGCCCGGGCCTCACGGCGGCAACCTCGACGTGAAGCCGCTCCAGGCCGGCTCGGTGCTCTACCTGCCCGTGCAGGTGCCGGGCGCAGGGTTCTACGTCGGCGACCCCCACTTCGCCCAGGGCAACGGCGAGGTGTGCCTCACCGCGCTCGAGGGCTCACTGCGCGCCGACCTCCGGGTCGGCGTGCTGCGCGGACGCGAGGCGGCGGCGGCGATCGGGTCGGTGCGCGCGCCGTTCGCCGAGACCGACACGCACTGGATCCCGATCGGGCTCCACGAGGACCTCGACGAGGCCATGCGCGACGCCGTGCGCCGGGCGATCGAGTTCCTCTCGACCCGCCAGGGCATGGAGCGCGCGCTCGCGTACGCCTACCTGAGCGCCGCGGCCGACTTCGAGGTGAGCCAGGTCGTCGACGGCGTGAAGGGCGTCCACTGCATGATCCGCAAGGAGGACTTCACGACGTCCTGAGGTCACCAGCCGGATGCCGCGCCGGTTCGCGCGCGGGGGTCGGCCGCGCCGGCGAGCGCCGGCGCGCCGACACCGACGACGTGGGCGTGCCCGGCGACGTACGCGTACGGCTCGATCTCCTCGACCTCGTGGCCGCGCTCGCGCAGCCCCCGCGTCCAGGCCTCGGGTGCGCCCGCCTCGACGCGCACCCGCAGCGCGGACGGGTCCGTCCACACGCCGAAGGGCGCCGCGTCCGG
Organism: Acidimicrobiia bacterium; assembly: GCA_026002935.1. GTDB lineage: Bacteria > Actinomycetota > Acidimicrobiia > IMCC26256 > PALSA-610 > BPGH01. The sequence continues at coordinate 564,915 of BPGH01000001.1, read as the reverse complement.
TCCGGTGAGCACGAAGCGGGCCGCCGCGACGGCGGTCGCGGGGTCCTGGCCGGCGTGCAGCAGGCGCGCGAGGAGCTGGAGCAGCACCATCGGCTGGCTGTCCGCGCCCATCGTGCCGAGCACCCACCGCGGCGCGCCGCCGGGCGCGGTGACGAGCGTCGGGCACAGCGTGTGCGGGGGGCGGCGCCGGGGCCCCAGCTCCGCCGGGTGCCCCGGGACGAGCGAGAAGCCGGTGCCGCGGTTGTGCAGGAAGACCCGCACCCCGGGGACGACGACGTGGGCGCCGAAGCCGGCGCAGTTCGACTGCGTGAGCGACACCGCGAGGCCGCCCGCGTCGACGGCGTTGAGGTGGATGGTGCCCCCCGCGGCCGCGGGGGCCCCGACGCGCGTCGCCGACGCCTCGTCGATCGCGTCCCGCCGGGGCGCGAGCCGCTCGGGCGCGAGCAGCGCGGCACCGTCCGCGCCCTCGTGCAGCACCGCCGGTCGGTCGTGGCCGGCCTGCTTCGCGGCCTCGACGAGCAGGTGAGCCCACCGCGGGTCGTCCGGGTCGTCCGGCAGCGGCAGGCCCTGCGCGATCCAGGCCGCCGCGAGGGTGACGTACCCCTGCGAGCCCGGCGGCACGGTCCACACCTCGTGACCCCACACCTCGAGCTGCAGCGGCGTGACCCACTCGGCGTGGCGCGCGGCGAGATCGTCGGGCGTGAACTGGCCGCGGCCGAGCCCGACGAGGCGCGTCCCGAACTCGCCGCGGTACCACGCGTCGCGCCCGCCCGCGGCGAGGTCGGCCAGGGCGCGCGCGACGCCCGGCCTCCGCACGATCTCGCCCGCCCGGAGGCCGGGCGGGTAGTCGTCGGTGTGCTCGACGCCCGCGAGGCCGCGCACCGCACCGGCGAGCAGCGGTGACGCCGGGAACCCGTCGCGGGCGTAGTCGATCGCGGGTGCGAGCACGTCGCCGAGCGGGAGCCGGCCGTAGCGCTCGTGCAGCGCGACCCATCCGTCGACGCAGCCCGGAACGGTGACGGCCGCGACGTCACCGCGGAAGGGCACCGCCACGTGGCCGGCCTCGCGCAGGCGCGCGGCGTCGGCCCCCGAGCCCGACCGGCCCGACGCGTCCAGCGCGACCACGCCCGTGCCGTCGTGCACCACCGCGAAGAGGTCGCCGCCGAGGCCGCACATGTGCTGGGTGGTCACGGCGAGCACCGCGTTCGCGGCGATCGCCGCGTCGGCCGCGGAGCCGCCGGCGCGCAGCATCGCGACGCCCGCGCCGGACGCGAGGTGGTCGACCGTCGTCACCATGCCGCGCGGCGCGTGCACGGTGACGAACGGGACCTGGCGCGCCATCGCGGCGCAGCATACGCGTCGTCCCGGTGACCATCGCCGGGCGCACAGCTATGGTGCGCGCGTGATCGTCTTCGACCCCACCGAACACCCGCCCGCGAAGGCGCAGGGGATGCTGTCGCAGGTGGTCGCCCCCCGGCCCATCGCGATGATCTCCACCGCCTCGGAGGACGGCACCGTCAACGTCGCGCCGTTCTCCTACTACATGCCGGTGACGGGGCGGCCGCTGCTGCTCGCGGTCACGATGGGCGCCCGCCGCGAGAGCGACGGCCGGCCCAAGCACACCTGGGTGAACACCCGCCGCACCGGCGAGTTCGTGGTGAACGTGACCACCGACGCCCTGCGCGAACAGATCGAGCTCGCCGCGATGGAGTTCCCCGACGGAGTGAGCGAGCTCGACTACCTCGGCTGGACGGCGATCGCGTCGCAGCGGGTCGCCGCGCCGTCGATCGCCGAGTCGCCGGTGCACCTCGAGTGCCGGGTCCACCGGGTGGTCGACCTCGGCGATCCCGAGGTCGCCGGCTCGGGCGTGCACCTCGTGGTCGCCGAGGTGGTGTGCATCGTGCTCGACGAGTCCGTCTGCACCCCCGACCTGCGCGTCGACCAGGCGAAGCTGGCACCCGTGGGCCGGCTCGGCTTCCCGTGGTTCTCCCGCGTCGGGCCGGACTCGATGTTCGCGCTCGAGCGCATCCCCTACGGGGAGTTCGCCCGCACGGGCCGCCTCCCCGGCGTCGCGCCCGACGCCTGAGCCCGCGCGCCGCCTCCCCGGCAGGCTTGCGGCCCCGCACCGTCCGTCGTACTGTCAGGCCGTCCAATGGTCTGACCATCAGCCCGTGCTCGGGGGACGGTACGAAAGGGGGCACCGTGGGCGTGACCGGCATGAACCACGCGGTGCTGTACGTGCGGGACGCCCGGCGGACCGCCGCGTTCTACCGCGAAGTGCTCGAATTCGTCCCGGTCATCGAGGACCCCCAGGGCCGGTTCGTCTTCATGCGGGGCCCCGAGTCGCCCAACCACCACGACATCGCCTTCTTCACGATCGGGCCGGGCGCCGGGCCCTCGGAGGCGGGACGGCGCACCGTGGGCCTCTACCACATCGCGTGGGAGGTCCCGTCGCTCGACGACCTCGCCCGCGTCCGCGACCGCCTGGTGGCGGCCGGCGCGCTCGTGGGCGCGAGCGACCACGGGGCGAACAAGAGCCTCTACGCCGTCGATCCCGACGGCCTCGAGTTCGAGGTGATGTGGCTCGTGCCCGCCCACCTGTGGGGGGACGAGGAGCACGAGGCGATCATCCGGCCCCTCGACATCGAGGCCGAGCAGCGCCGGTTCGCGGACCTGCTCCCGGGCGGCTGAACGTGGCCGAGGTGCGCTTCGAACCGGTCTCGCGGCGGACCGTCGCCGAGGAGATCCGGGAGGCGATCGGTGAGCGGATCCGCGACGGGCAGCTCCCGCCGGGGAGCCAGATCCCGTCCGAACGCGAGCTGTGCGAACAGTTCGGCGTCGCCCGCACCTCGGTGCGCGAGGCGATCCAGGGTCTCGTGATGCTCGGGCTGATCGAGCGACGCGGCAACCGCACCTACGTCGCCGAGCGCCTCCCCGACCTGCGGTTCCAGGACGACGGCCGCAAGCGCCGGGTCCACGAGCTCTTCGAGGTCCGCCAGGTCGTCGAGGTCCCGATCGCGCGGCTCGCCGCGTGCCGGGCCTCCGCCGCCGACCGCGCGCTGATCACGCAGATCGCGGACCGGTTCCACCCGCAGATGCGGCTCGACGAGTTCCGCGCGCTCGACCGCGAGTTCCACTCGGTCATCGCCCGCTCGTGCGGGAACGAGACGCTCGCCGAGCTCTACGGCAAGGTCATGGAGTCGCTGTTCCGGTCGGAGGAGTTCGACACCCTTCTCACGGCCACACCGAACCGGATCGCCGTGCGCGAGGTGATCCGTGACGCCACGACCATGCACCGACGCATCGCGACCGCGATCGCGGCGGGCGACTGGGCCACGGCCGTGGAGTGCGCCGAGTCCCACCTCGACCAGGTCGAGGACCAGATGATCTCGAAGATGGTGTGACCGCATGACCGACAACCCGCACGTGTTCTTCCTCGACGACGACGCCTTCAAGGAGGTCAGGCCCGGCTTCCGCCGCCGCATCTTCAACGGCGACAACGTGAGCCTGTGCTTCTGGCGGATCAAGGGCGGCGTCGCACCGACGCCCTACGACGGGCACCCCGACAACGAGCAGTTCGGGCTGATCCTCGCCGGGAAGCTCGACTTCCGGATCGGTTCCGACGAGCGCGTCGTCCTCGGCCCCGGCGACGTCTACTACGCGCCGCGCAACCTGCCGCACGGCGACAGCCGGTTCATCGGCGACCCCGAGCGCGGCGACGAGGTGTGGATCATGGACATCTTCTCGCCCGTGCGGGAGGAGTACCGCAATGGCTGACTGGCGCCTCGCGGTCGACATCGGCGGCACGTTCACCGACGTCGTCCTCCTGGAGGGCGAGTCGGGGAAGGTGGTCGTCGACAAGACGCTCAGCACGCCGTCACGACCGCTCGAGGGCGTGAAGCGCGGCGTGCTCGCCGCCCTCGGCCGCGCGGGCATCTCGCCGTCCGACATCCGCGCCCCGGTCGTGCACGCGACGACCCTCGTGACCAACGCCCTCATCGAGGGGAAGACCGCGCGGGCGGCGCTCGTCACCAACCGCGGCTTCGGCGACACCCTGCTGATCCGCAACGAGCACCGCTACGACATGTACGACCTCCAGATCGAGTTCCCCGACCCGCCGATCCCGCGCGAGCTGACCTTCGAGGTCGACGAGCGGACCACGGCGGAGGGCGAGGTGCTCGTCGAGCCGTCCGACGCCGCGATCGCCGCGCTCGTCGACGAGCTGTCGGCGGCGGCCCCCGAGGCCGTCGCGGTCTGCCTGTTGCACGCGTACGCCAACCCGGCGAACGAGCGCCGGATCGCCGGCGCGATCGCCTCGGCGCTCGGCGTTCCCGTCGCGGCGTCGAGCGAGGTCGCGCCGCAGATCCGTGAGTACCCGCGCATGGTCACGACGGCGTGCAATGCCGCGACGATGCCGGTCGTCGGCCCGTACCTCGACGAGTTCCAGCGCTGGCTCGCCGAGCAGGGGTTCGGGGGCCGCCTGCTGATCATGCTCTCCAACGGCGGGGTCGTCTCGGCCGACGTCGCGGCGCGCAACCCGATCCGGATGGTGGAGTCGGGACCGGCGGCGGGGGCGCTCGCGGGCACGTGGCACGCCCGCCGCCTCGGCCTGGACCGTCTGCTGTGCTTCGACATGGGCGGGACGACCGCCAAGTCGTGCCTGATCGAGGGCTACGAGCCCGAGCTCACCACCGACTTCGAGATCGCGCGCATCTACCGCTTCAAGAAGGGCTCCGGGTTCCCGGTCACGGTACCGTCCGTCGACCTCGTCGAGATCGGCGCGGGCGGCGGGAGCATCGCCCGCGTCGACGAGCTCGGGCTGCTCAAGGTCGGGCCCGAGTCGGCCGGCGCGGAGCCGGGGCCCGCCTGCTACGGGCGCGGCGGCACGCAGCCGACCGTCACCGACGCCGACGTCCTGCTCGGCGCGCTCGACCCGGGCTACTTCCTCGGGGGCGAGATGCCCCTCGACGCCGCGGCGGCCGCGCGTGCGGTCGGCAAGGTCGCCGACGCGCTCGACGCGTCCACCGCCGACACCGCGGGCGGGATCCACGAGCTCGTCAACCAGAACATGGCCGCGAGCGCGCGGATGCACGCGGTCGAGCGGGGTGTGGACCTGCGCGGCACGCCGATCGTCGCGTTCGGCGGTGCCGGCCCCGTGCACGCGTGCGGCGTCGCCGAGCTGCTCGACGCGCCCCAGGTGGTGTTCCCCGCGAACGCCAGCGTGCTCTCCGCGTTCGGGGCGCTCGTCACGCCCGCCCGCATCGACCTCGCACGCAGCTACGTCCGCAAGCTCGACGCCGTCTCGCCCGCCGAGCGCGAGGAGCTCCTCGACGAGATGCGCGCCGAGGGCCGCGAGGTCCTCGCGTCCGCCGGCGTCGCGCCCGGCGACGTCGTGTTCCGCTACGCCATCGACGCCCGCTACGCCGGCCAGGGCAACGAGATCACGATCTGGCTGGGCGAGGGCGAGCACTGGCCCGTCGGTGACGACGAGATCGTCGGACGCTTCGCCGCCCAGTACGAGGCCGTCTACGGGATGACGATCCCGGGGGTGCCGGTCGAGGTCGTGACCTGGCGCGTGTCGGCGTTCGCCCCCGCGCCCAGGGTCACGCTCGCCACTCGGGAGGGCGACGGCACGGCGCCCGTGCCGAAGGGCTCGCGCCCCGTGCGCTTCACCCGCGGCCAGGCGCCGGTGGAGACGCCCGTCTACGACCGCGCCGCGTTGGCCGCGGGCACGCTCGTGGCCGGGCCGGCGCTGCTCGAGGAGCGGGAGACGACCGCCGTGTTGCGCCCGGGCTGGACCGCGACGGTGAACGCGGACGGCTCGGTCGTCGCGACCCGCGCCGGGCGCGGGGAGGGAGCCGCCTGATGGACGCCATCGAGCTCGAGGTCCTGTGGCAGAGCCTCGTCAGCACCGTCAACGAGCAGGCGAAGGCGCTGCAACGCGCGGCGTTCAGCCCGATCGTTCGCGAGGCGGGCGACCTCGCGAACGCGCTGTTCGACCGCCGCGGCCGGATGGTCGCACAGGCGGTCACCGGCACACCGGGGCACATCAACTCCCTCGCGGTCGCAGCCGGCGCGATCCTCGAGGAGTACCCGATCGAGACGATCGAGCCGGGTGACGTCCTCGTCACGAACGACCCGTACAAGACCGCCGGTCAGCTCCTCGACGTGACGGTGCTCGTGCCGGCGTGGCGCGGCGACCGCATCATCGGGTTCTTCGGGTCGACGATCCACCACACCGACGTCGGTGGTTACGGGATCGGCGCCGGCGCGCGCGACGTGTTCGAAGAGGGCCTGTGGATCCCGATCTGCAAGCTCATGCGCCGCGGCGAGCGCAACGACGACGTGTGGAAGTTCATCCTCGCGAACGTTCGGGAGCCCGAGCACATGGCGGGCGACCTGCACGCGCAGATGGCGTCGGGCGAGATCGGCGCGGCACGGCTCCGCCAGCTCCTCGACGCGCACGGGCTCGAGGACATCGAGGAGCTCGGGGAGGAGATCATCCGCCGCTCGGAGGAGGCGACTCGCCGTGCCATCCGCGCGCTCCCCGGCGGTACCTACCGGGCCTCCTCGACGCTGGACCTCGCGGACGGCTCCGAGATCGAGATCCGGGTCGCGGTGACGGTCGACCCCGACCGTGGCGAGATCCTCGTCGACTACTCGGGGTCTTCCGGGGCCAGCCCGGCCGGGATCAACGTCGTGAAGAACTACACGCACGCGTACACGACGTTCACGATCCGCAGCGTCCTCAATCCCGAGGTCCCCAACAACTTCGGGAGCCTCGCGCCCATCCGGGTCGAGGCACCGACGGGCAGCATCGTCAACGCGCAGTCGCCCGCGCCGTGCACCGCACGGCACGTGGTCGGCATGTTCCTCCCCATGCCGCTGCTGCAGGCGCTCGCGCAGGTGCTGCCCGAGACCGTCATGGCCGAGGGCGCGGGAGCCGTCTGGACGTGTCAGGTGAGCGGCACCCGCCGCGACGGCCGGCCCTTCATCACGTCGATGTTCAACTACGCCGGCGGCGTGGGTGCACGCGCCCGCAAGCCCGGCCTCGACGCGACCGCCTACCCGACCGGTGTCGCCGCCGTGCCGGTCGAGGTCGTCGAGTCGAGCGCGCCGCTCGTGTTCCTGCGCAAGGAGCTGCGCCGGGACTCGGCGGGCGGCGGCGCGCAGCCGGGCGGGCTCGGGCAGGTCATCGAGTTCACGGTCGACAACGGGCGCGACTGGACGCTCAACGCCGTGACCAGCCGCCTCGCGCACCCGCCGCTCGGGCTGTTCGGCGGCGGCTCGGGTGCCCCCGGCTCCTTCCTCGTGAACGGCGAGCCGGTACGAACCCAGAAGCGCATCGACCTGCGCTCCGGCGACCTCGTCCGCCTCGAGCTGCCGGGCGGGGGCGGGTACGGGAAGGGCGAGCCGGCCCCGTGATCGCGGCCGAGCGCGCCACGTTCGCGGGCCGCTGGCGCGACGCCGTCGCGTCGGCCGGCGACCGGCCGTTCCTCGTCTGGGAGGACGCGACCGGGCGCGTCACGGCGTGGACGTACTCGGAGTTCGACGCACTCGTCGCACGGGTCGCGGGCAGTCTCGCCGACCGGGGGGTCGGTGCCGGCGACTCGGTGCACCTCGCGCTCGCGAACTCCCCCGCGTTCGTCGCCGTGTGGCTCGCGGCGACGCAGCTCGGGGCCTGGATCGTGCCCTCCGACCCGCGCGCGACGGCCCCCGAGATCGCCGGGCACGTCGGGCGCACCCGCCCGGCCGTCGGCCTGTGCGCGCGGACGCGCGCCGGCGCCTACCGCGAGGGCGCGGGCTCCACGACGGACGTCGTCGAGGTCGACGAGGACGACGTCGAGGTCGGGGCGCTGGCGGGGCGGCCGGCGGAGTGGCCACCGGCCGAGCGCCCGGCTCCCCGCGACACCGCGGCGGTCATGTTCACGAGCGGCACGACCTCGGCCCCGAAGGGCGTGGTGGTCACCCAGGCCAACTACGCCTTCGCGGGTGACGTGATGGCGGCGACGGCCGGGCTCGACGCGACCGACCGCCAGCTCGTCGTGCTCCCGATGTTCCACGCGAACGCGCAGTACTACTCGTTCGCGTCGGCGATCGCCGTCGGCGCCAGCGTCGCACTGATGCACGGGTTCTCGGCCAGCGGGTTCCTCTCGCAGGCGGCCCGCCACGGCGCGACCCACGCGAGCCTGTTCGCGGCGCCGATGCGCATGATCCTCGCCCGCGGCGCGACGCCCGAGCCCGGGCTCGTCCTCCGGCACTGCTGGTACGCGCAGAACGTCACCGACGACCAGTACGAGGAGCTGAGCCGTCTCCTGCGGTGCCGGCCGCGGCAGCTCTACGGGATGACGGAGACCATCCCCGCCGTGCTCACGAACCGGGCGACCGACCCCGTCCCGCAGTCGATGGGGGTGCCCTCGCTCGGTTGCGAGGTGGACCTGCGGGTCCCCGACGGCGACGGCGACGTGGTCGACGGTGAGATCGGCGAGGTCGCCGTGCGAGGGGTGCGCGGCATCACGCTGTTCGCCGGGTACCTGGCCGACCCGGAGACGACGGCGCGATCGTTCCGCGCGGGCTGGTTCCGCACCGGCGACCTCGCCCATCGCGACGCACACGGGCGCTTCTACTTCGCCGGCCGCCGCAGCGACGTGCTCAAGGTCGCGGGCGAGAACGTCTCCGTCGTCGAGGTGGAGGCCGTGCTCGCCGAGCACGAGTCCGTGCTCGAGGCCGCCGTGGTCGGCGAACCCGACGAGATCCGCGACGAGGTGCCCGTCGGCTACGTGGTACAGCAGCCCGGTCGGCCGCCCATCGACGTCGCCGAGCTGCACCGCTGGTGCGAGGCGCGCCTGTCGAAGGTGAAGCGGCCCGTCCGGATCGAGGTGGTCGACGAGCTCCCGCGCACGTCGGTCGGGAAGATCCGCAAGTTCATGCTGCGGACGGATGATCGCAGCTCTTCACGGTCCGGAAACTGAAGGGAGCAACACGACATGCCACCGTCGATCGGGAGCCTGCTCATCGGGTCGTCGCAGGTCGAGACGATGAAGGACTGGTACCGGCGCGCGTTCGGCGTCACCGAGAACGAGATGGGTGCGTTCACCTTCGGGTCGGTGCAGTTCTTCGTGGAGGAGCACAGCGAGGTGAGCGGTCCGGCGAAGGAGCCCGCCCGGGTCATCGTGAACCTCGACGTCGAGGACTGCCGTGCGATCGAGGCGCACCTCGAGCAGATGGGCGTGACCTGGGTGCGCAAGGTCGAACAGATGCCGTTCGGGCTGATCGGGACCGTCGCGGATCCCGACGGCAACTACATCCAGATCATCCAGTGGGGTGCCTCGCCCGAGGCGCACCGGGATGCGTAAGGCGTGACGGGCTGCAGGGGCCCGCGCGGGACACGGGGGAAAGGGAGCCACCGTTGATTTCACACAAGTTGAGGTACCTACTGGCGCTGACGATGGGACTCGTCCTCGTCGCCGCCGCGTGCGGCGGCGACGACGACGACACGGCCGGCGAGGGCGAGGCGACCGAGACCACCGAGGGCGGTGGCGGCGGCGAGGACTGCTGGGGCGAGCCCGAGTGCGTCCCGCCGAACCAGCCCGACGTCAACCAGGACGGCACGGTCAAGATCGGCATCCTGAGCCCCGGCGACACGAACGACAACGGCTACTACGAGAGCTTCGTGGTGACCGCTCGCGAGTTCGCCGAGGCGAACGACTGGGAGCTGATCATCGTCGACAAGATCAACCCCGCCGACGCCCAGGAGCAGGCGCGCAACATCTGCCGCCAGAGCGTCGACATGGTGGCGATCGCGGCCGGTGAGCTCGCCGACGCCGTACCGGTCGCCGAGGAGGACGTCTGCGCCGGCACGGTGTGGTACGTGTCCGGCGGTGCGGGGATCGAGCAGACCCCGTACTTCTTCCAGACCAACGACGACGTGTTCGAGTCGCAGTACACGGCCGGCGTCGCCACCGGCCTGGTGATGAAGGCCCAGGGCGTGACCAAGGCCGGCTTCGTGACCGGACCCGAGCTCGACTTCGCGGTCAACGCGTTCAACGCCTGGACCGCGGGCATCAAGTCGGTGCTGCCCGACGCGGAGACCATCGCCACCTACACGGGCGACTTCGACGACTCGGCCGTCGGGCAGGAGGGCGCGCAGGCCCAGCTCGACCAGGGCGTCGGGATCATGTACCCGTACCTCGGCGGCGCCACCGACGCGGTCGCGCAGCTCGCGTTCGAGAACGGCGTGCTGTCGATCACGCCGGGCACCGACCGCTGCGGCGAGGAGCAGTTCGCGATCTCGTCGATCTTCAGCCCCGGCGACTTCTTCGCCGCCGCGCTGGAGGACTTCGAGGCCGGCAAGGTGACCCTCGGCGTCACGCGCACCTTCGAGATCGGCGTCGACCCGGTGCCGACGGTGAAGATCTGCGACACCGTCGAGGGCGCCGCCGACCTGCAGGCCCAGGTCGACGACGTGATGGCGCAGATCGCCGCCGGCGAGATCGACCCGGCCGCGGAAGCCGGTGCCGGCGGCTGACGGCGACCCCGCCGGGAGCCCGATGACGACCCCGATCGTCGACGGAGCCTCGGACCGGCCCGGGACCGGGGAGGCGCGGCCCGCCTCCCCGGTCCCGGCGGTCGAGCTGCGCGGGATCACCAAGCGGTTCGGGTCCGTCGTGGCCTGCGACCGCGTCGACCTCACCGTCGAGCGCGGTGAGATCCACGGGCTGCTCGGCCAGAACGGGGCCGGCAAGTCCACGCTCATGAAGATCCTGCTCGGGCTGATCACGCCCGACGCGGGCCAGATCGTGATCAACGGCCACCCGGTGGTCGTGAAGGACCCACTCGCCGCCGCGGCCATCGGCGTCGCGATGGTCCACCAGCACTTCAGCGTGATCCCCGCGCTGACCGTGTGGGAGAACGTGACGCTCGGCGAGACCGGACGGCTCGACCCCAGGCGCGCGGCGCGCGAGGTCGAGGAGATCGGGGCGCGCTACGGCCTCGACGTCGACCCCCAGGCGCGGGTCGCCGACCTCACGACCGGCCAGCGCCAGCGCGTGGAGATCGTGAAGTGCCTGCGCCGCAACCCCGACATCCTCATCCTCGACGAACCCACGTCGGTGTTGACCCTCGCGGAGTCCCAGGACCTGTTCCGCGTGCTGCGGCGCGTCGTCCAGGACGAGGGAAGGGCCGTGGTGCTGATCAGCCACAAGCTCGACGAGATCCTGCACGCGACCGACCGGGTGACGATCATGCGCAACGGCGCGGTCGTGTCCCGTGTCACCACGGGCGAGACCGACGCCCGGTCGCTCGCCCGGGAGATGGTCGGGCGCGAGGTCTCGCTGCGCACCCAGGCCGCCGCGCTCGGCCTGATCTCCGAGGCCGAGTCCGCGGCCCGCGTCGGCGCGGCCGGCGATCCCGGCGAGCGGGCCGACGTCGTGCTGCGGGTGGTCGACGCCCACGTGCGCGGGCCCGACGGCCGCCGGCTGCTCGACGGCCTCTCGCTCGACGTCCGGCGGGGCGAGATCCTCGGACTCGCGGGCGTCGAGGGGAACGGGCAGGCGACCCTCGGGCAACTCCTGTCGAGCCTGGTCGAGCTCGAGGCCGGGCACGTCGAGGTCGCCGGCCGCCGCGTCGCGTGCGGCCGGCCGGGCGCGATGGCCCGCGCCGGCGTCGCCGTGATCCCCGAGGACCGGCACGACTCGGGGTGCGTGCTCGACATGTCGGTCGCCGAGAACCTGGTGCTCGACCACCTCGACGCCGTGAGCAGCCGCGTGCTCGTCAACCCGCGACGGATGCGGGAGCACGCGGCGGCGCTCATCGAACGCTTCGAGATCAAGACCCCGTCGCCCGACGTGCCGATGCGGTCGCTGTCGGGCGGCAACCAGCAGCGCGTCCTGCTCGCGCGGGAGCTCTCGCGCTCCCCGCGCGTGCTCGTGGCGTTGCAACCCACGCACGGCCTCGACGTCGGCGCCATCGAGTACATGACGAACCAGATCCGTGCCGCGGCCGAGCGCGGCGTCGGCGTGCTCCTCGTGTCGACCGAGCTCGAGGAGGTGCTCGCGCTGTCGCACCGGGTGGCCGTCATCCACGGCGGGCGCATCATGGGCGTGCTGCCCCGCGCCGAGGCCGACCTCGAACGGATCGGCATGATGATGGGGGGACGACCGCTGTGAGCGCCGCGGACCGCGTCGGGAGCGAACGGCTCGGCACCGCCTCCGCGGCGGCGGCCGTCGGCGACCGTGCGCGCCGCATCGCCGTCAACGTCGCGCTCTACACCCTGGCCTTCGCCACCGCGCTCGCGCTGTCGGCCCTCCTGGTCGTCGTGGCGACCGACGCGTCGCCGGGCACCGTGTTCTCCGCGATGTACGAGGGCAGCCTGAAGACGGGCGCCGCCCGCGGCCTCACCCTCGACGAGGCGACACCGGTGCTGATCGTCGGCCTCGGCGCGGTGATCGCGAGCCGGGCCGGCATCATCAACATCGGGCCGGAGGGCCAGCTCCTCATCGGTGCGACCACGGCGACCGCCGTCGCGCTCCACGCCGAGGGTCCGGCGTGGCTGGTGATCGGCCTCACCCTGGTGGCCGGGGCGGCCGGCGGGGCCCTGTGGGCCGGCATCGCGGCGCTGCTGCGCTTCACCCGCGGCGTCGACGTCGTCATCAGCACGCTGCTGCTCAACTTCATCGCGGCCGAGGTCGTCTCGTACGCGGTCGGACGTCCCTGGCTCCTCCAGGAGACGACCTCCAACCTGCAGAAGCTCCCGCAGTCCGACCGCATCCCCGAAGAGCTCCAGCTCCCGCGCCTCGGCTCCTTCCCCGGCTTCAACGTGTCGAGCGCGGTGTTCATCGCGGCCGCGCTGGTGGTCGTCGTGGCGTTCATGATGGCCCGGTCGCGCTGGGGCTTCCGGCTCAAGATGCTGGGCTACAACCCGACGGCGGCCCGCAAGGCGGGGGTCAGCGTGGCGCTGATGGGTGGCGGTGCGCTGCTGCTGTCGGGCGCCTTCGCGGGCCTGAGTGGCGGCGTGATGCTGACCGGCACGGTGTTCCGCCTCCAGCCCGGCTTCTCGCAGGGGATCGGGTTCAACGGGCTGCTCGCCGCACTGATCGCCCGGCGCAACCCGATCGCCGTCGTGCCCGTCGCGTTCTTCTTCGGCGCGCTGCGCGCCGGCGGGGGGTTCCTCGCGTCGACGGGCGTGCCGCGCTTCCTGGTCGACATCGTCCAGGCCCTGCTCGTGCTGGCGGCGCTGTTCCCGCCGCTGTTCCTCGACCTCGCCCGCCGCCGGCGCGAGCTGCGCAACGCGCGTGCGGCGGCGCGTCGCACCGCACCAGTTCCCGAGACGGTGGGAGCCGCCGCGTGAACGACCTGACCACGATCCTGTCGAGTGCCGTCCGGCTCACCGCGCCGCTCGCCTTCGCCGGCAGCGGCGAGTACGTGGCGGAGCGCTCGGGGACGCTCAACATCTCGATCGAGGCGATGCTGCTCGCCGGGGCGTTCTTCGGGATCCTCGGCACCTCGGTGTTCGGCAACGTCGCGCTCGGCCTGGCGGTCGGCACGCTGGCCGGGCTCGTCGTGGCCGTGATCCACGCGAACTTCAGCCACCGGCTCGCCGCCAACACCTTCGTCGTCGGCCTGACCCTCAACGTGCTGCTGCTCGGGCTGACCAGCTTCCTCCTCGAGACCATCGACATGACGCCGAAGCAGGCGGGCGAGATCGAGATCCCGGTGCTGAAGGAGATCCCGGTGCTCGGCGAGGCGCTCTTCGTGAACCGCTGGCCGATCTACCTGCTCCTCGTGGTGGTCCCCGTGGCCTGGTACGTCGTGGCCCGCACCCGGTGGGGCCTCGAGGTCCGCGCGTGCGGAGAGGACCCGCAGGCCGCCGACGTGACCGGGATCGACGTCAACGCCCGGCGCCGCCAGAGCCTCTACTTCTGCGGGCTGTGCGCCGGACTCGGGGGCGCGTACCTCTCGGTCGCCCAGGTCGGGCTGTTCAACCAGAACATGACCGCCGGGCGCGGGTTCATCGTGAACGCGGCGGTGATCTTCGGCGGCTGGCGCCTGGGCGGCACGATCGCCGGCTGCTTCCTGTTCGGCGCGGCCGACGCGATGCGCCTCGCGCTCCCCGCCCTCGGCTACGACATCAACCCGCAGTTGCTCATCGCGGGCCCGTACGTGCTCGCGCTGGTGGCGATGATGTTCTTCGCGAAGCGCAACCGCGCCCCGGCCGCGCTCGCCGTGCCGTTCGAGCGGGGGCTGAAGTGACGTGAGGGCCGCCGTCCAGCGCCGCTTCGGGGGCCCGGACGCCGTCGAGGTCGTCGAGGTCGACGACCCCCGCCCGGGCCCGCGCGAGGTCGTCGTCGCCGTGCGCGCCGCGGCGCTCAACCGGCTCGACGTGCTCCAGCGCGAAGGGCCGGCGCTCATCCCCGGCTTCGCCCTCCCGCACATCGCCGGGATGGACGTCGCGGGCGAGGTGGTCGAGGTCGGCGCCGAGGTCGACTCGGTGCGGACCGGCGCGCGGGTGGTCGTGGACCCCGCGATCCGCTGCGGATCGTGCGAGGCGTGCACCCGCGGGGACGACGCGCTGTGCGGCGCGACGCTCGTGGTCGGCGGCAACCGACCCGGCGGGTTCGCCGAGAGGGTCGTGGTGCCCGCGACGGCGCTGCACCCCGTGCCGGAAGGGGTCGACCTCGTGCACGCCGCCGCCGTCCCGACCGCCTACTCCACGGCGTGGAAGGCGGTGATCGTGACGGCGCGGCCGCGCCTCGGCGAGTGGATCATGATCCACGCCGCGGGCAGCGGCGTGAGCACCGCCGCGATCCAGCTCGCGAAGCGCGCGGGGTGCCTCGTGCTCGCGACGGCCGGCTCCGAGGCGAAGCTCGAGGCGGCGAAGCGCCTCGGCGCCGACCACGTCGTGAACAACCGCACGGACGACGTCGTGGCCGCGGCGAGGGAGGCCACCGGCGGCCGCGGGGTCGACATCGTGTTCGACCACGTCGGGCCGGCGCTGTTCCAGGCGTCGCTGCTCGCGCTGCGCCCGCGCGGCCGGCTCGTGTTCTGCGGGTCGACGACCGGGACCGAGGCGACGTTCTCGTTGCCGCACGCCTACCAGTCGGGCATGCAGCTCCTCGGCGCGGGCGGCTACGGCCGGGCCGACTTCGCGGACATGCTCGCCTACGTCTGGCGGGCCGGCCTCGAGCCGGTGATCGATTCCGTCCACCCACTCGACGACATCGCCGGGGCGCAGCACCGCATGGAGCGCGGCGACGCCATCGGCAAGGTCGTCGTGACCCCGTGACCGGAGGTGCCGCCGTGCCGACCCAGGCCCCGCCCGAGTCCCTGCTCACCCACGTCGCACTCCCCGTGCGAGACCTCGACGCGACGCTCGACTTCTACCGCAGGTACACGACCCTCGAGCTGATCCACGAGCGCACCGACCCCGAGACCGGGCTGCGCAGCGTGTGGCTCGCCAACCGCCGCGACCGGACCGAGGTGGCCGCCCGCTTCGTGCTCGTGCTCATCTGCGGTGCGCTGCCGACCCGGATCACCGGCGACATCCGGGAGGAGTACGGCTTCCTGCGCTCGATCAGCCACCTCGGCATCTCGCTGAACAGCCGCGAGGACGTCGACCGCATCGCCGCGATGGCGGCGGACGAGGGGATCCTCGTGCTCGGGCCCCGCTACATGAACCCGGTGGTCGGCTACATCTGCATCGTGCGCGACCCCGACGGCAACCAGCTCGAGTTCTCCGTCGAGCAGGTGCTCGGCTGAGGTCGGGGGGCCGGCGTGACGAGGATGACGAGCGAGTGGTGGGCGGCGATCACCCACCGCTTCCAGGCCCACGTCCGCGAGGAGACGCGGTTCCTCGAGAAGTACGAGCAGGCGCTCCGGGACGCCGCATGCGACCCGGGGACGCGGGCGCTGCTCGAACGGATCGTGGAGGACGAGCGGCGCCATCACGACCACTTCGAGCAGCTCGCGAGCGCGAGCCGGGGCGAGGGCGGCACGATCCCGCCGCCGCCGGCACCCGACCGGGCGACGGCCGAGTCGCTGCTCGACGCGACCCGGGAGTTCCTCGACGCGGAGCGTCACGACCAGCGCGAGCTGCGGCGGCTGCGCAAGGAGCTCGAGCCGCTCGGCGACGCGTTCCCAGTGGCCGCTGATCGTGCACCTCATGGAGATCGACACCGCGAAGCACGTCGCGATCCTCGAGTACCTCGAACGCCACCTGCGGCGCGCGGCAGCGGGACTGACCGGGGGAGGCATGGAGTACCGGCCGCTCGGCCGAACGGGGATGCACGCGAGCGTGCTCACCCTCGGCACGATGATGTTCGGGGCGTGGGGCAACCGCGACGCCGACGAGTGCGTCGCGATGACGCACGCGGCCCTCGACGCGGGGGTCAACGTCGTCGACACCGCCGACGTGTACGACTTCGGGACGTCGGAGGAGATCGTCGGCCGGGCCCTGCAGGGGCGGCGCGACGACGTGATCCTCGCGACGAAGTTCCACAACCCGATGGGCGACGACCCGAACCGGCGCGGCAACTCCCGGCGGTGGATCATGCGTGCGGTCGAGGACAGCCTGCGGCGCCTGCGGACCGACCGGATCGACCTCTACCAGGTGCACCGGCCCGACCCGCACACCGACCTCGACGAGACGTTGGGCGCACTGAGCGACCTCGTCCACCAGGGCAAGGTCCGCGCGATCGGCACCTCGACCTTCCCGGCCGAGATGCTGGTCGAGGCGCAGTGGGTGAGCGAGCGGCGCGGCCGCGAGCGCTTCACCACCGAGCAGCCGCCGTACTCGATCCTCGTGCGGGGCATCGAGGCCGACGTGCTGCCGGTCTGTGAGCGCCACGGCATCGGCGTGCTCGTGTGGGCGCCGCTCAACGGCGGCTGGCTCACCGGCAAGTACCTCGACGGTGCGCCGCCGAGCTCGCGGGCCGAGCGCGAGCCCGACCACTTCGACTTCGGCGGCCCCGTGCACGAGCGCAAGCTCGCCGCCGTCCGGGCGCTGCAGGCGGTGGCCGACGAGGCGGGCCTCCCCCTCGTCGACCTCGCGCACGGGTTCGTGCTGTCGCACCCGGCGGTCACCTCCGCGATCATCGGTCCCCGCACGCCCGAGCAGCTGCGGTCCGCGCTGCGGGGTGCGGACGTGCGCCTCGGCGACGACGTGCTCGACGCGATCGACCGCGTGGTGCCCCCGGGGGTCGACCTCAACCCGGCCGACCGCCAGTACACCCCGCCGGCGCTCGCCGACGCGCGCCTGCGGCGCCGCGCCGGGCGCTGAGACGGCCTCACGCCGCGGCGGCGTCCGCGATCCGGGGTGCGGCGCGCAGCGCGAGGGCGACGATCGTGAGGGCCGGGTTGCGCCCCGCGGACGTGACGAAGCCGCCGGCGCCCGCCGCGAACACGTCGGGGGTGCCGTGCACGAGTCCGTACGGATCCGTGACCGAGGTCGCCGGGTCGTCGCCCATGCGCAGCATCCCGTGCGCGTGCCCGGCGAACATCCCGCCCGGCACCCGCGACGGGGGCGACCGCGATCTCCCGCGCGCCGGAGCGCTCCAGCCACTCGACAGCGCGTTCGAGCATGAACGCGACCTGCGCCTCGTCCTCGGGGTGGGGCCGGTACTCGATGCGCAACGCCGGTGCACCGGTCGAGTCGCGCACGACCGGGTCGAGGGTGACGCGGTTGTCGTACTGCGGGAGGTCCTCACCGAGCACGTAGACGCCTGGTGGCGCCGGTAGGCGTGCGCGGCCCAGGCCCGCAGACCCTCGCCGTGGGTCGGCACGCCCTCCGGGAGCGGGATGGTGTCCCCGGGGCGCGGAGCGACGCCGGGGACGGCTCAGGTGCCGGCGTCGCCGTGCACCGCGTGGCGCAGGCGGCGGACGAGCGCGGCGGGGTCGGGCGACCCCCAGACGTTGCGGCCGAACGCGATGCCCGCGGCGCCGGCGGCGACGACGCCGCGCGCCACCGCGACCACGTCGTCCTCCGACGCCATCTTCGGGCCGCCGAGCGCGACGACGGGCACGGGCGAGGCCTCCGCGACGGCGGCGAACTCGTCGGTCGGCCCGGGGCAGACGGTCTTCACGATGTCGGCGCCGAGCTCGGCGCAGATGCGCGCCGCCGCGCGCGACGTTCTCGACGGTCCACTCGACGGCCCGGCCCCAGCCCGCCCGGGATGGCCTCGGCCATCACCGGCAGGCCGAGCGCCTCGCACTCGGTCGCGAGGTGGGCGAGGCGCACGAGCGAGCGGTCCTCGTCGCCGGCGCCGGGGAAGGCGAGCACGACGACGGCGTCGGCGCCGAGGCGCGCCGCGGCCTCGGCGCGGTGCAGCAGCGCGGACACGTCACCGGCGGCGGTCGCGCCCAGCTCGGAGGTGCCGCCGTCGACGCGCAGCACGAGGCCGCAGTCGGCGAACGTCTCGGCGTGGGCGCGCGCGAGGTGCCAGGTCGCGAGGACCGCGTCGGGGCGGCCGGCGGCGATCGCGGGCATCGCGTCGGCGGGCGGGCCGCCGCCCATGTAGGCGGCGTGGTCGATCGCGACGAGGCAGGCGCGGCCGTCGGCCTTGACGACGCGGCGGAAGCGGCGGAGCTTGCCGGCGGCGGTCGCGGAGGCGGGGGTGGGGTCCTTCACGGGGTCCTCGCTGCGGTCGTGGTCTGGCGGGCGAACTCGGCGGAGTCCCAGTAGTCGACCCGGTGGACGATCAGCCCGCCGGCGACCCGGAAGCGGAACATGCCGCGGATCGCGACCGGGTGCCCGGCGCCGTCGTCGCCGGTGTACGTGCAGGTCATGCGGTACGGCACCGCCGCCCGGTCGCCGTCGACGATCCAGTCCTCGACCTCGTAGTGGAGGTCGCGGAACCGGGCGAGGAACTGCGGGAGGCGCTCGCGGTACGCGGCGCGGCCGCGGACGCTGGTCGCCCCGGCGGCGGTGTGCTCGTTGTGGAAGTCCTCGCTCACGCAGGCGCAGGCGGCGTCGGCGTCGTGGGCGTTGAGCGCGCCCAGGTAGCGCGCGACGACCTCGCGGATCGTCACCGCCCGTCGCCCCAGAGCTCTCGGATCGTCGAGTACACCTTCTGGTTGTGCGAGAACTCGATGACGTTGCCGTCGGGATCCTTCGCCGCACAGATGTAGCCGATGTGCGCGGCCATCTCGCGCGGCTCCCAGTGCAGCGCGCCCCATCTCCCGCGCGCGTTGGGCGACCGCGTCGACGTCCTCGCGCCGCGGCAGCTCGATCCCGATGTGCGCGAACGGCGCGAGCGTGGGGTGCGGCTTGCCGGGCTCCTGGCCGAAGCGCTCGGCGACCTCCGGGAGGAACTCGGCGATCACGAGCACGAACGGGTCCTCGACCTGCTTGTCGTTGGACAGCCACGCGCCGCGGCCGTTCTCGTCCTCGTTGCGGGCGACGACGACGAGCGGCGTCAGCGTCGTGTAGAACTCGATCGCCCGGTCGAGGTCGCTCACCGGGATGGCGACGTGGGTCCAGCGCGGTCGGGTCAGCATCGGGCACCTCTCAGTTGACGGGCCCGTCGAACTCGTCGGGCGCGAGCGGCGTCGCGACGTCTTCGCGGACCAGCTTCATGATGTGCGCGGCACGGCCCTCCCACGTCGTCGGCGGGCCGACGCGGTAGAACGGCGAGCGGAGGTTGCGCATGAGCTCGGTCACCATGTCGGTGTCCTCCCGGTTGGTCTGCTCCAGGCTGTCGAGCTCCGCGTCCTGCTCCTCGATCGTCTTGTCGAGGCCGTAGATGCGCGAGAACAGCCGGGTGCGGTCCGGGGCGATGGGGTCGGCGCGCACCATGATGAGCTGCGTCGGGTAGGGCAGCGGCGTCAGGTTCGGGTAGATGAAGTCGGCGTAGTGGCCCTTCAGGTCCTCCTCGGGCAGGTCGCGCCGCCCGCCCGAGGGGTCGTCCACCTCGAGCTTGTGCGGCTTGTACCCGCTGCACGTGCGCCCCGCGAAGCGCACGATCGTGTCGAGGCTGCGGCGGCGGTCGTTGAGGCGCCGGTGCACGAACCGCACGTGGTAGTCGTCGTTCGAGTTCTCGGCGAAGGCCTTCCAGTTGATCGGGTACACCCGGTCGAGGTCGCGGTGGTAGCGGGTGAAGCGGCCGATGCCGTATCGGTCGTAGCGATCGGCGAGCGGCGCGATCCATTCGCGGAACGACGGCGCCTTGCGCGACAGGCAGCCGAAGACGAGCTTGTCCCACGCGACCTCGACCCGGATCGGCACGAGGCCGTAGCGCTCCTTGTCGAGGCCGTCGGGGTACATGCGCTTCTCGTCGGGGACGCCGACGAGGCGCCGTCGATCGCGTACGCCCAGTTGTGGTACGGGCAGGTGAGGGTCTTTCCGCAGTGACCGGCGGGCTCGAACGCGAGGCCCGACGCGCGGTGGCGGCAGTTGTTGAGGAACCCCTTGACGCTGCCGTCGGTCTGGCGGACGACGATGACCGGCTGGTAGCCGATCTGGCCGGTGATGTAGTCGCCGGCCTCGCGCAGGTCCTCGGTGTCGCCGAGCCAGACCCACGAGCGGCCGAAGACGCGGATCATCTCCAGGTCGAACAGGTCCTGGTCGTACACCTCGTAGGGCTGGAGCATCGGCGTGTCGGCCGGCGACTGCATCAGGCCCGAGGTCTCGGCGATCCAGCAGGCCCGCCGCTCGGCGGCCCGGTCGGACACCAGGACGTCGTCGCTCAGCCGCATCCCGTCGCTCCCCCGTCGTCTCCGTCGTCCGCCCGCGAGCCTACGGACGACCCGGACGAGAACATATGTGCCCCCGAGCACAGGATCGCGGCGGCACGCTGCGGGCACAGGTCGCCCGACTTTGTGCTGTGGAGCTCGGTCGTGCCGCAAGCGCGGCGTCACGGCATCAACCGCCCTCCTGCCTCCCCGGCAGCCACCGGGCGCGCAGGTCCTCGAGCCAGGGCGGGAACTCCAACGGGACGTCGGGCAGCGGCTCGACACCGTGGCGCGCGAGCGCCGCCTCGAACGCCTCCGGCTCGTCGCTCCACGAGCGCGGGTCGCCCATCATCACCTCGAACAGGGTGGCCCCGTCGGGGCCTGCCCGCAGGGGCCCGAACGCCGCGCCGAACGGCAGCTCGATGTGCGTACCCGCCGGGCAGGGCCGGTCGTCGCACCACAGGGTCCCCGCGAGGACGAACACGACGTGCGGCCCGTAGTGGCCGTGGCGCCGCACGATCATCCCGGGGTCGTAGCGCGCGTAGAGGGAGAGGTAGGGGGGATCGGCCGAGAACGCGAGCCACTTCTCCCACACCGAAGACTCGGTGCCGTCGGCGTTGCGCTGCCGCTTCACCTGCTGCCACGGCACGTCCGGGTCGTCGAGGTGCCGGAACACCGGCTCGAGGCCGGGGACGCGGGGGCTGGCGGGTGGCGTCGTCACGGCGCAACGGTAGGGCACGCGCGCCGGCGCGGCGGCGGGCACCGGCCCCCGCGATCCGCCGGGACGTTCCATTGCGCGAGCTCGTCCGGGCGGTGCATCACCAGGGTCCGCGCGACGCATCCGGCACGGCGACCGAGGTGATCCGCCGCCGACCGGGGCTCGTCGCCTCGACCCTCGTCGCGAACCCCGACGGCCGGCGCGTGGTGAACGTCGCCCGATGGCGCACCAGCGACGACGCGCGTGACGCAGGGGCGAGGCCCGGGGCCGCCGGGTACGCCGCCACGGTCGCGCAGGATCGCAGCGCCGAGCCCGGGCTGTACGTGGCGGCCGCGGGGATCCGCCGATACGGGACCGGATGCACACGACGGCATGACCCGGCGTCGCGTCCCCGCGTGACGCATCAGCCATTCGCGCCGGCTCCGCCCGCGGGTCGCGCAGTGCCCCGGCTCGATCCGAACCATGCGCGCAGGGCGCGGGCCGGTTCGGGGTCGGGGGCGTCTCCGACCCAGGCGACGTGTCCGTCGGGTCGGATCGCGACGGCCGAGGGCGCCGGGACCTCGCCCAGAACGGGGAGCTCCCAGCGACCCGTGAACTGCGCTTCGACCAACCGGACGCGAGGCGTCCAGGGGGAGACGTCGAACCGCCCGGGTTCACCGAGGTCGAGCAACACAGGTCGAGCCTCGTGGAGGAGTTCGAACACGCGCATCGGCCCGTCGGTGGTGAGCAGGTCGAGATCGGGCATTCGCCGCCCGAGTAGCGGGTGTCCGCCCCCGAGGTCGTAGTTGATGTCGAGCCCGGTGATCTCGGCGGCGATCCGCCGGCGCGGCTCGTCCATCTGCAGCAGCTCGGTCACGGTGTCGCGTAGCGCCAGGTGCCGCTCGTCGGGGTTGTTGAGCGCCGCCTGGGCCATCGTGTTGCGCAGGACGCGGGCGGCGACGGGATGACGTTCCGCGTGGTAGGTGTCCAAGATGGTGTCGGGCGAGTGGCCGTGGACGACCTGGGCGAGCTTCCATCCCAGGTTCACGGCGTCCTGTACGCCGGTGTTCAGGCCTTGCCCCCCGAAGGGACCGTGGACGTGGGCGGCGTCACCTGCCAGGAGAACCCGCCCGCTCCGGTAGGAAGCGGCTTGACGGCTCGTGTCGTCGAAACGCGAGATCCACCTCGGGCTGTGCGCGCCGAAGTCGGTTCCGTAAGCGGCGACGAGAGCTCGGCACAGGTCATCGAGAGTGGGCTCGCTCTCGTGGTCGACGCGGTCCTCCCGCAGCACCACGCGGTAGTAGCTCCTCCCGCCGCCGTCGCGATCGATCGGTCCGATACCGCCACCCTCCGGACGCACGCCCACCGTCGGTTCCTCGGCCATGACGACCTCGGCGATCATGAAGCTGACGGAGGCGTCCACGCCCGGGAAGCCGATGCCGGCCGTTCTTCGGATCAGGCTCCGCCCACCGTCGCACCCCACGAGGTAGTCGGCTCGCAGCGACATGCCATCCGTGACGTCGACGACGACGCCGCGGTCGTCCTGCGTGAAGCCCTCGACCTCGCGACCACGCAGAATGGGCACCCCGAGTTCGGCGACCCAGTCGGCCATGATGCGCTCGAAGTCCTTCTGCCAGAGGGCCAGCAGGTAGTTGTGCCGGGTCGGGAGGTCGCTGACGTCGAGCAGAATCTGGCCGTAGCCGACCGTTGGGTGCACCTGTCCCTCCGCGAGAAACCGGTCGGCGACGCCTCGCTGGTCGAGGACTTCGATCGTGCGCGCGTGCAGACCGCCCGCGCGCGACGCTCTCGAGTTCCTGGGTGGCGCGCCGCTCGACGATCGCAACATCGACGTCGGCGAGCGCGAGCTCGGCCGCCAACATCAATCCGGTCGGGCCACCGCCGGCGATCACCACTGAGTGCTCGGTCATCGGTGTGCTCACTGCTCCTCGCTCGTCGGGGGACGGACCGGCTCTCCTCCGAGCCGATGCCGACCCTCGGCCCGCGTCGCGACGCTGCGCGAGACCGAGCCGAGGGTGTGTTCGATGCAGGCGACGAGGTCGACCGTCAGGGGGATGCGCCCCGCCCCACGCCGGCGAGACCCAGTTCGTCGAGGAACTGCCGCAGCGCGGGGACGGCCGTGTAGCGATGCGTTCTCATGCCGAGGCCGGCCGCTGCGTCGACGTTCGCCGGCGAGTCGTCGACGAACGCGGCCGAACCGGGACTGCAGCCGACGACCTCGCACGCCCTCTCGAACGCAGCCCGATCCGGTTTGGCCACCCCGAGCTCGGCGCTGTTCACGACGCCGTCGACGTGCCGGGTGACGTCGAGAGCTGCCAGCTCCCTGCGGAGCTCGTCGGAGCCGTTGCTGAACAACACGACCGGACATCCGCCGGCGCGGAGATCGCCGATGACGCGGAGCACGTCTTGATCGACGCGGCCGGGGCGCGACGCCCAGTCGCGAGCAGCGCGGTGGTTCCCGACCCGGTCGCCGATCTCACGCACCCAGGCCTCGCGGGTCAGCACGCCGGTCGTGAGGCGGCGCAGCAGATCGGTGTCGAAGGCCGCGTCGGCGAGGACGCCTTGCGGGAGCCCCCAACGAGCCTCGACGGGGTCCGGCGGTTCGTAGTGGCGGACCACACCGTCGACGTCGAAGAGTGCAACGGAGATCACCGTGCCTGGTCCTCCTGGTCGGTCGATCCTGCGCCGCGTCGGCAGCACGACGGCCGGGCCCGCATCCCTCCCAGGCTCCCGCCTCGATACGCTGCGCGGCGATGCCGAGTTGGAAGGCGTTCGAGGAGGCCGAGCCGGACTTCGCGCAGCGGGTACGGAGCCTGCTCGACGCCGGGCGTCACAAGACGATCGCGACGCTGCGCGCCGACGGCGCGCCGCGCATCTCGGGGATCGAGTGCGAGGTCGCCGACGGTGAGCTCCGCTTCGGTTCGATGAGCGGCTCCCGCAAGGGCGCGGACCTCCGGCGGGATCCGCGCTTCGCGCTCCACGGCCCGACCATCCACCCGGAGGAGGGCGGGGAGAAGGACTGGCCGGGCGAGGCCAGGATCGCGGGTCGCGCCGTCCCCGCCGGCGCCGTCAGGACCGACGACGCGGGCGGGGATCAGGCCGGGTCCGACGGCGAGCTGTTCGTCGCCGACATCACCGAGGTCGTGATCACCCGCCTCGACCCGGAGGCCACGCGCCTCGTCGTCGAGTCCTGGACGCCGACGCGGGGGCTGCGCGTCGTCGAACGCGACTAGGACCGGCCGAACGCCGCCCTCGGGTCGCGCCTCGGCCCCGGCCCCCGAGGTGCGATCGGAGGGACTCGAAACCGGCCGGTGTCCGCCGCACCGCCGAGGCCCTGGCGTGAACCCCGATATCCGCCCTGACCAGAGCCCGTACGGCGAATCGCTGGATCCGATCAGCGCGCTCGGAGGGACTCGAACCCCCAACCTTCTGATCCGTAGTCAGATGCTCTATCCATTGAGCTACGAGCGCCGGCCGCGCCGACGACCACGCGCCCGCGTCCGACGGGACGGGGCCGGTGCGCGGGCCACCGGAGCGCGGGCCAGTGTAGGCGACGGGTCCCGGCCCGGCGCGGGCCGGGACGGCGCGGCCCCCCGGGGCCGGCCGCACCGGCTCAGCCGCGCGCCCAGTCGGTCGGCAGGTCGGCGCCGCCCTCGACGCTGAGACGACCGCCGATCGTCACCATCGCGGGGGTCGGCGCGCACGGGCCGGCGACGAGCGCCTCCCCGAGACCGAACGCTGCCGACTCCTGCACGAGCTCCTCCGGCACCTGTGAGAACAGCGCCGCGAGGTGGTCCCGGTCGGTGTGCGAGTTCACCCGCATCAACACGATGTTCTCGCACTGCGAGACGACGTTGGGGTGCAGCTTCTGCGGGCGCTGGGTCGCGAGCAACAGGAACGTGCCGTACTTCCTCCCCTCGCCCGCCGCCCAGGCGACGTGCGCGGTGACGGCCTCCCCGAGCGCGTCGTCACTGCGCGGGGGGCACACGTCGTGCGCCTCGTCGATCACGACGAGCAAGGGCGAGCGCCCGTCGCGCCGTCGCAGCCGCCCGAACAGCACGAGCGCCGCGACGGCCCGCTCCCGCGGGTCGTCGAGCGACCCCGTGTCGACCACCATGCCGCGCCGGTCGAACGGGGTGTCACCGATCGCGGGCTCGTCGTTCGCCGCCCAGATGCGCCAGTCCGCGACCCGCAGGTTCTCGATGCGCTGCGCGAGCCTGCGGCCGACGGGTCCTTCCGTCCGGTGCGCCGCCTCCACGAGGTCCGCGACCGTGTAGTTGCGGCCCGCCATCCCCGCGACGAGGTGGACGACGAGGTTGTACTCCTCGATGTCGCGGATCGGGTCGAGACGCAGGCACAGCGCCTGTTCGTCGATCGTCAGGTGGCTGAAGCGCGCCTTCAGCGCCACGTCGCCGGGGCGCGTGCTCGCGATGCTCACACCGGACGCCGCGCGCCGGTACCGCGCCGCGAGCCGCTCGTACGCCGAGCGCGACAGCGGCACCCGCCGCGTCCGGTTGTAGTCCTCGAACGACCGCAGCTCCGCCAGGTGCACGTGGTCGGAGTTGGGGTCGAGCACGATGAAGGGGAGCGTCGTGTTCGCCAGGATCTGCTCGAGCAACACACCCGTCGCGAAGGTCTTGCCCGAACCCGACTGCCCGCACAGCAACGTGTGGCGGTTGAACCCTGCGGCGCGGACATCCGCCCGCACACCCGGTGCGTGCGTGAGCACGCCGAGCTCCATCGCCGTGCTCCCGCCGATCTCGGCGCGGCGGTGCGCGGCGACGTCCCGCGCGGTCGCGGGCGCGACGCTCGCGTCACCGAAGCCCGCCGCTCCGTCGAGCGGCCCGAGTCGCCGGCCCGCGATGCGTGCGAGGAGCCGGCCGCCACCTTCGAGGTGGCGCACCGGGACCCGCAGCGCGACCCCACCCGGGCCGCCGACGGTCCCGAGGTCCGACTGCGCCACCCGGCGCGACTGCACCTGCCCGAGCAGCACGTCGCCCGCCGGGGTCGTGATCCGCACGTAGCCACCGAGCGGCAGCGCGCGCCCGAGGCGGGCGACGTACCCGAAGCCGCGGCCGTCCGCGGACCACGCGATCGTGTCGATGCCGAGCTCGTGCAGGACTCGCTCGCGCATCTCGACACCGCGCCGCGGGCGCGGTCGCGCGGGCTCCGCCATGGGGCCTCCCTCCGGCCCCGAGCGTACGGCCTCCGCCCGCGGGCCGCCCGGGGCGCCGATCCGGCGCACCCGGCGTAGGCGGCGTCCGCCGGGGCGCGGAGAGAGGCGGCCGCACGGGCCGGCGGTCGCGTGCCCCGGCGCCCGGCACCGCCGGCGCGTAGCGTCGGGATCGTGCGCATCGCGATCAACGGCTCGGCCGCCACGCTGTCGGGCCGGCTCGAGGACGTGCTCGACGCCGCGCGCGGGGCACGCGCCGACGGGTTCGGTTCGTTCTGGCTCGCGCAGACGACGCTGCTCGACGCGCTCGCGGTCCTCGCGGTCGTCGGCGCATCCGGCGCGGCGCCCGCCGAGGTCGGCACCGCGGTCGTCGCCACCTACGGGCGCCACCCGACCGTGCTCGCCGCGCAGGCGCTCACGGCGCAGGCGGCACTCCCCGGCCGCCTCGTCCTCGGTGTCGGCGTGTCGCACCGGCCGAGCGTCGAGGAACGGCTCCGCATGCGCTGGGATCCGCCGCTGCGGCACATCCGCGAGTACCTGACGATCCTCGACGCCCTCCTGCGCGAGGGACGTGCCGACCACGACGGGCAGCTGTTCTCGGCGCACGTCGACCAGCCGCGCCCGCCGGTCGAGCCGCCGTCGGTGATGCTCGCCGCGCTCGGCCCGCAGATGCTGCGGCTCGCCGGAGAGCGGACCGACGGCACGGTGCTGTGGATGGTCGGGCCGCGCACCATCCGCGAGCACGTCGCCCCGACGATCGGCGACGCCGCCGCCCGAGCCGGGCGCCCCGCACCCCGCATCGTGTGCAGCCTCCCCGTCGTGGTCACCGACCGGGAAGCCGAGGTGCGCGCCTTCGCCGCGCGGGCCTTCGCCCGATACGGGGAGCTCCCCTCCTACCGGGCGATGCTCGACCGCGAGGGTGCCGAGGGACCCCAGGACGTGTGCATCGTCGGTGACGAGCAGGCCGTCGGCGCGGCGCTCGACGAGATCGCGCACGCCGGGGCGACCGACTTCGCGGCGGTCGAGATCGGCGGCACGCCCGAGGAGCGCGAGCGGACGCGCGCGCTGCTGCGCTCCCGCGCCTGATCCCCGCGCCGCGTCCGCCCGCCGATCAGGCGCCGGGGCCGTCGGCCGGCGGCAGGATCGCGACGGGCACTCCGACGCGCGCGAGGTGCGACGCGACGCTCCCGAAGACGTACGTCGACAACCCGTGCCCACGCGGCGCGATGACCAGCAGGTGATAGCCGCCGTCACGCAGGTGCCGGCAGAGCGCGTCCGCCGGCCGCCCGACGAGGAGGCTCGCCTGCGGTTCGCGGCCGAGCAGCGGCGTCGCCGCCGCGACCGCCTCGGCGAGCAGCGCGCGACCGCGCGCCTGCTCGGCCTCCGGCACGTTCTCGAGGCCGCCGTCGTAGTCGAGCACGGTCGCGACGGCGCAGCGTCCGATGCGCGGACCGAACAGCTCGATGCCGCGCCGCAGCGCGCCGAGCGCGTCGGGCGACCCGTCGACGCCGATCAGGACGTCGAGCGGCGCACCGGCCGCCGGCACCGGTACCCGCACCGGCGGCGCGGCGGGAGCGCGGTGCCGCTCGCGCTCCGCGGCACGCCGGACGGGCACGACGAGCGGGCCGAGCACCGCCCCGAGCCCCAGCGCAGCCGGGCCGGGCCGGGCCGG
This sequence comes from Acidimicrobiia bacterium, assembly GCA_026002935.1. GTDB lineage: Bacteria > Actinomycetota > Acidimicrobiia > IMCC26256 > PALSA-610 > BPGH01. Next base: position 536,691 of record BPGH01000001.1, on the reverse strand, counting down.
GCGCTCCAGCGCGACCGCCGCCGCGAGCCCGATCACGACCCAGGCAACGAGCGCGATGAGCAGTGCCGTCGTCGCCGTCATGTCCCATTCATACCTTGCGGACGCGCCCGGCGTCAGGGTCGCGCGACCGCGCGTCCCCGGGCGGCACGGCCCGTCCCGCATCCGTCACCGTGCGGGTTTCCCGCGGTCGCGGCCGTTGGTACCGTCGCGACGGCGACGTCGCGTCGTGGGCGGGCGCACGCCGGGGTACGCCGGTTCGTCCGCGCGTCCAGGGACGGAACTCGATGAGTGCCTACTGGCTCTACTTCAGCGACGAGGAGATCCTCGAGGCGATCGCCGAGGGCGAGCCCGGCGCGCGCGAGGAGCTGTCGAAGCGGTACGCCGACCGGCTCTACGACTTCTGCGTGCGCCTCACCGACGACCCGCCGCGCGCGACGAGGACCGCGGCCGGGGTCGTGCGTCATCACCTGCGCGCCGGTGCCGACGCACTCGACCGACCGTTGCGCATCTCGTTCTTCTCGCTCGCGTACGCGCGCTGCGGCGCCGACGCGAAGGAACCGGCCGCGCGCGAGCTGGTCCGCTACGGCCTGTCGCCCGAGGAGATCGCCTCGATCGTCGGGACCGGCGCGCTCGCCGTCCAGCGCTGGCTCGCCGACGCCGACCCCCGCGGCGGGCTGAGCGCGATCACGCCGGCGCCCGCCGAGGTGGTCAACGCGTTCTTCGAGCGGACCCCGACCGCGACGCTCGCCACCGCGTTCGGGCCGCGCCGGCGCAGCCGCGTCGCGCTGGTGGGGGCCGCCGCGGCCGTCGCGATCTTCTCGGCCTTCGGTATCGCCCGCGCGTTCGAGACCGGCGGCGACCAGCCCGGCTCGCGTCCGGTGCAGGTCGGCGACCTCACCGCCACGACCGTCGGGCCCGACGGGCGGCCCACGACCCCGACGCGGCACCCGGCCGCCGACCTCGTGGTCACGACGACGACGGCCCCCGAGCGGGCGGGCACGACCGGGCGCGACGACCCCGGCGACGACGACCCCGACGACCCGGCCACGGGATCCGGGACCCCCGACGACACCGCCGGCGACCCGGGCCCCGGCGTCACCGCGGGCACGACGGCACCGCCCGCCCCGGGCACCACCGCCACCACCCCGCCGACCCCACCGGGCGGCAGCGGCACCACCACGCCGTCGACCGACCCGGCGACGACCACCACGACCACGACGACCACCACCACGACCCTCGCGGTGCCGCCGCCCGCGCCGTTCACGGCCGCCCCGGCGGAGCTCGTCCTCACCGCCCGCCAACACGCGACGGTCACGGTCGTGCGCACCGGCGGGACGCCCGGGGTGCCGGTGCCGGTCACGGTGCTCGTCACCGGCCCCGACGACGAGTGGTTCGACATCGTGGGAGGCACCGGGACCACCTGCACGGGTGCCTGGCTCGACGTCGGCGGGTCGTGCACGGTCGAGGTGCGCGCCGCGAGCTGGTGGACCCTCGACGAACGTACGGCGGTGCTGCGCGTCGAGGCCTCACCGACGGAGTTCGTCGAGGTCCCCCTGCGCCGCGTCTGACCCGCCCGCCTCCGACCGCGGTCGGACGCCGCGTGGCGGGGCGACACGGCGCGTGGCGACGGGACGCGCGCACCCGCCCTCCGGTTGCGGACGCGCGCGTCGCGCCGGGATACTTCCCCGCCGTGCACGACGCCCGTGACCCGCACCGAGATGCCGTGGCGTGACCTCGCCGCCGGCGCGCTCGCCGGCGGTCTCGGCACGCTCGCACTCGACGCCGTCGCGTCCCTCGACGGCGCAGAACCACACGACGCGCGCGCGCCGGTCGCCGGGACCGCCGGCGGGACCGGCGCGGACGCCCGCGGCGCCGCCGACGGGCACGACACCCTCCGCGCGCTGACGGGATACGCGACCGGCCTGGTGTTCGGCGCGGTGTACGGCGCGCTGCGCGGGCGGCGCCGGCGCCGCCCGCCGTCGCTCGTGAGCGGCGCGTGCCTCGGCGCAGCGGTGATGGCCGTGACCGACGCGAGCGCGACGCTCGCCGGAACCGACGACCCGACCCGGTGGTCGCGCGCCGACTGGCTCGCGGCGGCCGTGCCCCACGCGGTCTACGGGATCGTCACCGCGCTCGTCTTCGACCGGCTCTCGAGCCCGAGCAGCCAGCGCTTGCGTTCCGGGCCGGCCGCGTAGCCGCCGATCCGACCGTCGGCGCGCACCACCCGGTGGCACGGCACGACCACCGCGACGGGGTTCGCCGCGTTCGCCCGCCCCACCGCGCGCGACGCCCCGGGCACGCCGACCGCGCGCGCGAGCTCGCCGTAGGTCGTCGTCGTTCCCGCGGGGACGGCGCGCAGCGCCCGCCACACGCGCAGCTGGAACTCGGTGCCGGTGGCCCCCACCGCGAGCGCGTCGACGGCGTCGACGGCGCCCGCGAAGTAGGCCTCGAGCGCGTCCCGCACGGGATCGGACCCGCGCCGCGACGCCCAACTGCCGGCGGCGGGGTCCGGGAGGAGCCCGAAGCCCGCGGCGACGACGGCGCCGCCGCGCGTCGCCGCGTCGAAGGGTCCGACGGGGGTGTCGATCCGGAGCCACTGCACGGTGCCGTTGTACGCGAGCGCCGGTGGACGGATCCGGACGGGTGGCTATCGTGTCCGGATCCGTCCAGCGCCGCGCGGGTACCCACGCGACGTGCCCGCGCCCGTCACGGCCGTCGTCACCACCGGCATCTACTGCCGCGCGGGCTGCGCCGCGTCGCCGCACCGGCGCAACACGCGCCCGTTCGCGTACGCGGTGGCCGCGGAGGCCGCCGGGTTCCGGCCGTGCCTGCGTTGCCGGCCCGACGACGCCCCCGAGCCGGTGTGGGTCGACGGGCCCGAGCTGGTCTGCCGCGCGCTGCGCGCGATCGCGGACGGCGCGCTCGACGGTGCCGGCGAGGACGACCTCGCGCGCCGGCTGGGCCTGAGCGCCCGGCACCTCCGCCGCCTCTTCGCCGAGCACGTCGGCGCGACGCCGGCCCAGGTCGCGCGGTCGCGCCGGGCGCACTTCGCGCGGCGCCTCCTCGACGACACCGACCTGCCGGTGCGGGCCGTCGCGGGCGCGTCGGGCTTCGCGTCGGTCCGGCAGATGAACCGGGTGGTGCAGGAGGTCTTCGCGTTCACGCCGACCCAGCTCCGCGCGCGCCGCCACGAGCCGGACCGCGACGTCGCGGACGGCGGTCTGGTGCTGCGCCTCCCGTACCGGCCACCCCTCGCATGGGACGCGCTGCTGGCCGGCCTGGCCGCGGGCGCGCTGCCCGGCGTCGAGTCCGTCGACCCCGCCACGCGCACCTACCGGCGGCTCGTCACGATGGCCGGCGAGCCGGCCGTGCTCGAGGTCGCGCCGGGCGCACCGGGCCTGCGGCCGCACCTCCTGCTCCGGGCCCACCTCCCCGCCTGGGACGGCCTCGTCCACCTCGTCGCCACGGTCCGCCGCCTGCTCGACCTCGACGCCGACCCGGCGGCGATCGACCCGGTGCTGCGGCGCGACCCGCGCCTGCGCGCGCTCGTGCGCGCGCGCCCGGGGATCCGGCTGCCCGGCGCGGCCGACCCGGTGGAGGCCGCGGTCCGTGCCGTGCTCGGCCGGGGGCTCGCACCCGAACGGGCGACCGCGCTCGCCGGCCGCCTCGTCGCCCGGTACGGGCGCCCCGTGCCGGGCCTCGGCGCGCTGGGGCTCACCCACTGCTTCCCGGCGCCGGAACGCCTCGCGCGGGTCGACGCCCGGCGGCTCGGCGTCGGCGAGACGCGGGCGCGGTCGGTGCGCGCGGTCGCCGCGGCGGTCGCGGGCCTCGACCCGGTCGCGGGCCCCGGGCCGCTGGCGGCCGCGCTCGCCCGCGTCCCCGGCGTCGGCCCGGCGACCGCGGCCCACGTCGCGATGCGCGGGTTCGGCGACCGCGACGCGTTCCCCGCGGGCGACCCCGCGCTGCGCCGCGCGCTCGGCGTGCGCAGCGCCCGGGAGGCGTCCGCCGTCGCGTCGGCCTGGCGGCCCTGGCGCGCGTACGCCGCGGTCCACCTGGTGCTCGGGTCGCCCGGCCCGCCGGGACCGGCGGGCCGGGCGGGCGTCCCCGATCGCCGCGTCGTCCCTGGTCGCGGGCCGCGTGCGGGTTGAGAACGATCCCGGATTCGGGTATCCTCTCCCCTCCGGCTCGACCGCCCGCGCCGGAATCCCGCCACCCGAGCCCGCCGACACCGTCGAAGTCCGTGCACCGTTCGGCCCCGGCTGCCCGACCGGGTCGGGTCCCGGGAACACCGGCCTCCCGGACGGCGTTCGGAGCAGCAGATGCCTCCAGGTCGGGAGGCCCCGAGCCGATGTTCCCCCCAGAACCCCGCGAAGGAAGCGAATGCCCGCGAAGGCCACGAAGACCCGCCGTGAGGACCGCGACTACGAGGATCTCGTCCGCCTGTACCTGGAGGACGTCGGTCGGCACGACCTGCTGACCAAGGACGACGAGATCCGCCTCGCCCAGGCGATCGAGCAGGGCATCCAGGCGCGCAAGGAGCTCGAGGCGGGCAAGCGCCTCACGCCCACGCAGCGCCGCCAGCTCCGGCGCCAGGTGCGCGCGGGCGAGGAGGCCCACCGCCAGTTCGTCAACTCGAACCTGCGGCTCGTCGTCTCGATCGCGAAGAAGTACCAGTCGTCGGGGCTGCCGCTGCTCGACATCGTGCAGGAGGGCAACCTCGGCCTGATCCACGCCGTCGACAAGTTCGACTGGCGCAAGGGCTTCAAGTTCTCCACGTACGCGACGTGGTGGATCCGCCAGGCGATCCAGCGCGGCATCGCGAACTCGGCGCGGGTGATCCGCCTGCCCGTGCACGCCGGCGACATGCTCACCGCGCTCCTCAAGCTGCGGGCGCAGCTCGAGGGCACCATGGGCCGCACGCCGACGCTCGCCGAGCTCGCCGCCGAGGCCGAGCTCCCGCTCGAGAAGGTCGTCGAGGTGCTCCGCTACGCGGTCGACACCGTGTCGCTCGACGAGCCCGTGCGCGACGACGGTGACGCCGAGCTCGGCGACTTCGTCGAGGACCGCAACGCGGTCGCGCCGTTCGACCACGCGGCCACCTCGCTGCTGCCCGGCGAGGTCGCGAAGGTTCTGGCGGTGCTCGACGACCGCGAGCGCACGATCCTCACGCTGCGGTTCGGGCTCGACGGCGGCGGCGAGCGGACGCTCGAGGAGGTGGCCGAGCACTTCGGCCTCACCCGCGAGCGGATCCGGCAGATCGAGGCCCGCGCGATGTCGAAGCTACGGCACCCGTCGGCCGACGTCGGCGCCCGGGAACTGCTCGAGGCCGTCTGACAGGACCGGGTCCTCCGGCGGACGGCCGCCCGCACTGGGCGGCCGTTCCGCGTCCGGGCGCGCGCGGGTCCCGCACCGTGGGGAAAACCGCGGGCCGGGCCTCGCGCCACGGGCCTAGCCTCACGCCATGACGTTCGTCCCGACGGTGCGCCGTGCGCGCCTCCGGGCGCGGCGGCTGGGGCTGGTACCGCCTCACTGACGCCTGGGCCCGCACCATCGTCGAGGACGCCGCGGCCCGCCCCGGCGACCTCGTGCTCGACATCGGCGCCGGCGACGGCGTCCTCACGGCCGCGTTGCGCGCCGTCGGCGCCCGGGTGGTCGCGGTCGAGTTGCACCCGCGACGGCTGCACCTGCTGCGGGCGCGCTTCGGTGCCGACCCGGGCCGTGACGGTCGTGCGCGCCGACGCCCGCGACCTGTACCTGCCGCGCCGGCCGTTCCGTGTCGTCGCCAACCCGCCGTTCGGCGTCACCGGGCCCCTGCTGCGGCGGCTGACCGCCCCGGGGTCGCGCTGCACGACCGCGCATCTCGTGCTGCAGCGCGCGGCGGCCCGCCGGTGGGCGGCCCGCGGCGCCGGCGGCACGCGGTACGACGTGTCGGTGGGCCGGCTCGTGCCCCGCTCGGCGTTCTCGCCGCGTCCGACCGTCGACGCCGCCGTGCTCGCGATCGTGCGCCGATGAGCACGCGCGGGCGGGCTCGCGCTCAGCCCGGGGACGAGAACCGCTCGAACAGCCGGGCGAGCGCGCCGTCGACCCCGGCCTGCGGGAGCGTGCCGCCGCCGTCGACCACGATGGTCTGGCCCGTCACGTAGCTCGACCGGTCCGAGCACAGGAACCCGACGACCTCCGCCACCTCGTGCGCCTCGCCCATGCGCCGCAGCGGCAGGGCCTCCGCGACGGGCGCGAAGGCGTCGGGGAACCGCTCGAACGCGGCGGTCATCGGCGTGCGGATCGTGCCCGGCGCCACGCAGTTGACGCGTACCGCCGGGCCGTACTCCAGCGCTGCGCTCTTCGTGAGCGCGACGACCCCGGCCTTCGCCGCGGAGTAGGCGGCCTCGTTGCGCGTCGGCATGAACGCGGTCGCGGACGCCACGTTCACGATGACACCCGTGCCCGCGGCGACCATCAGCGGGATCGCGGCACGCAGGCCGTTGAACGTGCCGGTCAGGTTGACGTCGAGCAGGCGCCGCCAGGTCCGGTCGTCGAGCGTGTGCAGCGGCCGCAGGTCGCCGACCCCCGCGTTGTTGACCAGCACGTGCAGCCCGCCGAGCCGCGCGTGCACGTCGCCGATCGCCCGGGCGAGCGCGTCGCCGTCGCGCACGTCGACCTCGAACGCGGCGCCGCCGACCTGGGCGGCGGCCGCCGCCGCGGCGTCGCCGTCGCGGTCGAGCACCGCGACGTGCGCACCCGCCCGGTGCAACCACGCGGCCACCGCGCGCCCGATCCCCGACCCGCCGCCGGTGACCACCGCGACCCGCCCGTCGAGCTCGCCCACGGCGGCGAGGCTACCGACCGTCCCGGGCGCCGCCCGCGCCCGGGCGCGGCGCGCCCGGACCGCCGGACCGCCGGGGCGGCCCGCTCACCAGGTACGCAACGCGGCGAGGACGCCACGGGCGTACGCGTCGACGAGCCGCCAGTCGTCGGGGCCGTACGGCACGCCCGCGGGCGAGACCACCTCGACGACCGCGACCACCTCGCCGTGGTCGGAGATCGGCACGACGAGCACGCCGGCGCCGTCCGGCCGCGGGAACCGGGCCGGCCGCCCGGTCCGCACGACGCGGCGGGCCGCGTCGGCGTGCTCGGGGGTGCCGTCCGCGCCCTCGCTCGCCGCCGCGACCGGCACCTCGCCCGACGGGCCGACGACGCGGAACCGCACCGACGCCGCGGCCAGGACGTCGACGAGCCCGAGCGCGACGACCAGGCCCACGTGCTCGAGGTGGCGGCGCACCCGCAGCACCGCGGTGTCGCCGTGCAGCGCGCCCGACGCCGTGAGGGCGTCGACCACGGCGAGGCTGATCGCGCGCGACTCGTGCGTGAGCCGGGCGAGCCGGCGCAGGTGCCGGTCCTGCTCGACCGCGTACCAGGCCATCGCGGCGGCGAGCGCCGCGGTGAGGGCCTTCAGCAACAGCGACCCGCGCGGCGAGAAGGCGACGCCCAGCAAGGCGACCGTGACGGCGAGGCACACGGACGCGACCTGGAGCTGGCGGCGGGTGATGACCGCGCGCGTGACGGCGCCGGCCCGGATCCCGGCGAGCCGCTCCTCGCGTTCGATCTGCTTCGCGAGCGTGGTGATCGTCGCCGCGGTCACGGCACCTCCCCCCTCGTCGGACGCCGCACCCGTTTCATCGATCGCCGCGGCGGCCGACCTTGAGCGCGCCCCCCGGCGGGCCGGCCACCTACGCTGCCGCCCCGGAGGTCGTGATGGTCTGGTCGTCGGGACGGCAGCACGGGACGCGGCGCGGGGGGCGGCGCGGGCGCGCGGGGCGCTGATGGCGCGCGTCCTGGTCACCCGCCGCCTGCCCGACGGCGGGCTGGCCCCGCTCGAAGGCCACGAGATCGTCGGGCCGAGGGCCGACGACGAGCCGTATCCCCACGACGAGCTGGTCGAGCTCGCCGCCGGGGTCGACGCGATCGTCTGCCTGCTGACCGACCGCATCGACGACCGCGTCCTGGCCGCCGGGGCGGGCCGTCTGCGGGTCGTCGCGAACGTCGCGGTCGGCTACGACAACGTCGACGTCGCCGCCGCGGCGCGCCACGGCGTCGTCGTGTGCAACACGCCGGGCGTCCTCGACGAGACCACCGCCGACCTGGCGTTCGCGCTGATCCTCGCCGCGTGCCGCCTCACGTCGACCGCGGAGGCCGACCTGCGGGGCGGGCGATGGAAGGGCTGGGGGATCACGCAGTACCTCGGCGTGGACGTGCACGGCGCGACGCTCGGCGTCGTCGGCTACGGCCGCATCGGCCGGGCGGTCGCGGCGCGTGCCGCCGGGTTCTCGATGCGGGTGCTGCACCACGCGCGCCGGCCGACGGGCGAGGAGGGCTACGTCGCGGATCTCGACACGCTGCTGGCCGGGTCCGACGTCGTGACGCTCCACGTGCCGGGAGGCGACGCGACGCACCACCTGATCGACGCGCGCCGGCTGTCGCTGATGAAGCCGACCGCGGTGCTCGTCAACACCGCGCGGGGCACGATCGTCGACGAGGCGGCGCTCGCCGACGCGCTCCACGAGGGGCGGTTGTTCGCGGCGGGCCTCGACGTGTACGAGCGCGAGCCGGAGGTGCACCCGCGCCTGCTGCAGGCCCCGCGGACCGTGCTGCTGCCGCACGTGGGCTCGGCATCGGCGCGCACCCGCACGCTGATGGCGACGACCGCGACGTCCGCGGTGGCGACGGTGCTGGCGGGCGGCACCCCACCGAACGTCGTCGCCCCCTGACGGTCCCGGAGTCGCCGGGCGGCCGTCAGCCCCCCGGCTCCGCGACGACGACCGCCGACGGGTCGAGGCCGAGCAGCTCGAGCGTGGTCCGCCCGGCGCGCAGTTCCTCGAGGAGGCGGGCCTCGCGCTCGGCACGCGCCCGCGCCGCGGCGGCGACCTGCGCGGCCCGGCCGGCGGGGACGAACACGACACCGTCGGTGTCGGCCACGACCCAGTCGCCCGACGCGACCACGACGCCGCCGACACGCGCGGCGCCCCCCACGGTGCCGCCGCGGTCCTTCGTCGCCCCGGGCAGCGCGATCACCGGCGCGAAGACCGGGAAGCGCGACCGCTCGAGGGCGTCGACGTCGCGGACGCCACCGTCGATCACCAACCCCGCGACCCTGCGCTCGAGCGCGGCCGTCGTCAGCACCTCCCCCCAGTAGCCGCGTCCCGGCTCCGCCGCGGCCTCGACGACCAGCACCGTGCCCGGTGCGGCGCGCGCGACCGCGACGTGCACGGCGAGGTTGTCGCCCGGCGCGCACACGACGGTCAGCGCGGGACCGGCGACCCGGGCACCCGGCCAGACCGGCCGGATGCGCGCCGCGGCGGGCGACCCACCCGCCTCGCCGACGGTCGCGGCGCCGCAGTGCTCGAACACCTCGCGCAGCTCACCGGCGGACGCCACCGCCGCAGCATAGGGACGCGACGCCGGGCGCCCGCCGCGCGACGACGGCCGGGGGCGCGCCGGACGCACGGCGCACCTGGCGGAGGGCGAGGGATTTGAACCCTCGAGGGGGCTCGACGCCCCCTACTCGCTTAGCAGGCGAGCACCTTCGGCCACTCGGTCAGCCCTCCGGGATCGCCGCAGTATACGGCCGCCCCGGTGGGGCCCCTCCGGGGCGGTGCCGTGCCCGTCGCCGCGCCCGTCACCCGTCCTTGACCGCGCGCCCGAGCGACATGTACCCCCACGCCCGCGGCGCCCGCAGGGAGAAGTGTTCGACCGTCTCGACGCGCAGGCCGGCGCCCTCGATCAGCCCGACGATGTCGCGGTTGAGGTGGCAGCCGCCCGCCAGCCGCTGCTGCCACGGGTCGAACCGGTCCTGGGTGCGCCGGACCTTCGGGTCGGGCGACCGGCCGTGCTCCGCGAAGTGCAGGCGCGCGCCGGGCTTCAGCACGCGTCGCACCTCGGCGAGCGCGCCCTCGACGTCGGGGATCGTGCACAGCGTCATCGTCGACAGCGCGGCGTCGAAGCGGTCGTCGGGGAGGTCGAGGCGCGCGCCGTCGGCCCCGGCGGGGTGCACCGGGACGCGCGCCGACTCGATGCGGGCGCGCGCGAGACGCAGCCCGACGCCCGACGGTTCGACCGCCCAGAGGCCCGTGACCTCGGCGGGCAGGTACGGCAGGTTGAGGCCCGAACCGAAGCCGATCTCGAGCACGTCGCCGTGCAGCCCCGCGCACACCCGGCGCCGGATCCTCCCGAACGCCTTGGTCCCCAGCAGCAGGTCGGTGAAGCGGGGTACGACCTGCTCCGTGTAGAGGCCCACGACCCGCAGGGTAGGTTGCGGCCGTGACCCCGGTCGAGGCGCTCGATCGCATCGCCGAGCTGCTGATGCGCGGCCGGGACGGCGCGCCGCGCGCAGGCGTTCCGGCGCGCGGCGCGCGAGGTCTCGCGCGTGCCCGCCGGCGAGCTCGCGTGGCTGGCCGCGGCCGGGCGCCTGACCGACATCCCGGGCGTGGGCGACACGACGGCCACGGTGATCGCGCAGGCGCTCGCCGGCGAGACCCCCGACTACCTCGCGCGCCTCCTCGAGCACGCCCCGTCCCCGGGCACCGACGCCGGCGAGGCGCTGCGCGCGCAGCTGCGCGGCGACCTGCACAGCCACTCCGACTGGTCCGACGGCGGGAACACGATCCGCGAGATGGCCGAGCAGGCGCGCGCGATCGGACACGAGTACCTCGCCCTCACCGACCACTCGCCGCGGCTCACCGTCGCGAACGGCCTGACCCGCGACCGGCTCGCTCGCCAGCTCGACGTGGTCGCCGAGCTGAACGAGGAGCTGGCACCGTTCCGGATCCTCACCGGCGTGGAGGTCGACATCCTCGAGGACGGCGCGCTCGACCACGACGACGACGTGCTCGCACGCGTCGACGTGGTGGTCGCGAGCGTGCACTCGAAGCTGCGCATGGACGCCGCGGAGATGACGCGCCGCATGGTGCGCGCGGTGTCGCACCCCGCGGTCGACGTGCTCGGGCACGTGACCGGGCGGCTCCTCACCGGGCGCGGCCGTCCCGAGTCGCTCTTCGACGTGGAGGCGGTGCTCGAGGCGTGCCTCGCGTCGGGCACGGCGCTCGAGGTCAACTGCCGGCCCGAGCGGCTCGACCCGCCGCGCCGGGTGCTTGCGCGCGGCGGCCGAGGCGGGCGTGACCGTCGCGATCAGCACCGACGCGCACGCGGCGGACCAGCTCCACTGGCAGGCCCTACGGCACCGACCGCGCCGCCGAGTGCGGCGTGACGGCCGGGCAGGTGGTCAACGCGCGCGGCGCCGCCGAGCTGCTCGCCTGGTCGGCCGGCCCGGCGCGGGCGGGGCGGCCTGACGCCGGTCACGGCCGGCGCACCAGCACCAGCGCCTCCTTCGGCTCGACGTGCAGCGCACCGGTGGTCCTCCTCGGCGTCGCGCGCCCGGATCGTCGAGACGCGGATCGTCCCGTCGACCCCCGCGACCGTGACGGGCTCGTCGCCCAGGTTGGCGGCGACGACGACGCGCTCGCCGCGCTCCCACGCCCAGAACGCGCCCGAGGAGGCCGGGTGCGTGCGGTACGCGCCGCGCCGCAGGTCGGGGAGCGCGTCGCGCAGCCCGATCAGGTCGCGCGTGAGCGAGAGCATCGAATCGGGGTCGTGCCGCTGGTCGGCGACGTTGCACGCCCGGTGGTCGCCGAAGGGCAGCCAGGGCTCGACGCCCGGGCGGGTGAACCCGGCGCCCTCCTCGGCCGACCAGTGCATCGGGGTGCGCTCGGGGTCGCGGCCGAGCCGCGGGCCGTGGATGCGGCCGACGGGGTCGAGCACCCGCTCGGGCGGCACGTCCGTGTCGGGCATCCCGATCTCGTCGCCGTAGTACAGGAACGGCGTGCCCCGCAGGCCCATCAGCAGCACCATCGCGACCCGCGTCAGCGCCGGGTCCCCGCCGCACCAGCGCGTCGGGAACCGGCGGTTGTCGTGGTTGCCGGCCGTCCAGGTGGGCTGGCAGCCGGCGGGGATCAGCCGCTCCGCGGTCTCCACGCACCGCCGCAGCTCCGCGGCGTCGAACGCGCGCGTGCAGGAACATGAGGTTGAACGCCAGGTTCACCTCGTCGCCCTCGCCGTAGAAGGCGGCGAGCTGCTCCGGCTCGAACACGTACGTCTCGCCGACGAGGATGCGCGGCGGGTCGTACTCCTCGCAGATCCGGCGCCACCGGCGCAGCACGTCGTGCACCTCGGGACGGGTCGCGTTGTAGGTCTGCCGCTGGCCCCGGAGCTGCACGTACCAGTGGTCGTCCGCCGTGGCGGGCGGGTTGTCGCGCAGCTCGCGGTCCTTGATGATCTGGTGGGCGACGTCGAGCCGGAACCCCGCGACGCCGCGGTCGTACCAGAACCGGAAGATCCGGTCGAACGCGTCGCGCACCTCCTCGTTCCACCAGTTGAGGTCGGGCTGCGACGCGAGGAAGTTGTGCAGGTAGTACTGCCCCGTGTGCTCGTCGTAGGTCCAGGCGCTGCGGCCGGGGTCGAAGGTGTTCACCCAGTTGTTCGGCGGGCCGCCGCCGGGGGCGGGATCCGCCCACACGTACCAGTCGCGGTGCCGGGCGTCGCGCGACGAGCGGGCGTCGACGAACCACGGGTGGCGGTCACTCGTGTGGTTGGGCACGAGGTCGAGGATCACCTTGATCCCCCGCCGCGCCGCCTCCTCGATCAGCTCGTCGGCGTCGGCGAGGGTGCCGAGCGCGGGGTCGACGTCGGTGTAGTCGCTGACGTCGTACCCCCAGTCGTCGTTCGGCGACACCGTGATCGGGTCGAGCCAGATGCCCTCGACGCCGAGCCACTGGAGGTGGTCGAGGCGGTCGACGATTCCCCGCAGGTCGCCCACGCCGTCGCCGTTCGAGTCCATGTAGGAACGGGGATAGATCTGGTACAGGACCCCGTCGCGCCACCACGTGCGCCCGGGCCGGTCGGGAGGCGGCTTCACCGCGCCGACACTAGGACAGGCCGGCACGGCGCGGCGCGTCAGCTCGCGGCCGCCGTCGGCGCGCCCTCGGCGGACGCCCACAGCCGCGCGTACCGGCCGCCGCGCGCGACGAGCTCGTCGTGGGTGCCGTCCTCGACGACCCGGCCGTGGTCCACCACCACGATCCGGTCCGCGAGCCGGGCGGTCTGCAGCCGGTGCGCGATCAGCACCGTCGTGCGGCCGCGCGCGGCCACGCCCATCGCGCGCTGCACCCGCGCCTCCGTCGCGAGGTCGAGGTTCGAGGTCGCCTCGTCGAGCAGCAGGATCGCCGGGTCGACCAGGTGGGCGCGGGCGAGCGCGATGAGCTGCCGTTGCCCCGACGACAGCGACCGGCCGCGCTCGCTCACCGGCTGCAGGTAGCCGCCGGGGAGCGTCGCGATGAAGTCGTGGGCGCCGACGGCGCGGGCCGCCGCCTCGACCTCGGCGTCGGTCGCGTCACGCCTCCCGTACGCGATGTTGTCGCGGATCGTGCCGGAGAACAGGAACGCCTCCTGCGGGACGATCCCGAGCTGCCCGTGGAACGCGACGGGGTCGTACCGCCCGACCGGCACGCCGTCGACCAGCACCTCGCCCGCGGTCGCGTCGTAGAAGCGGGCGATCAGCTTGATGACCGTCGACTTCCCGGCGCCGGTCTCGCCGACGAGCGCGACCGTCTCGCCCGGCCGCACGTGGAGGTCGACGCCGCGCAACGCCTCGTCGAGCGCGCCGGCGTAGCGGAAGTGCACGCCGCGCAGCTCGATCTCCCCGCGCAGCCGCCCCGGGCACGACGCCGTCGTCTGGCTCGGGCACCGACGTCGGCGTGGCGAGGAGGTCGCCGATGCGGTCGAGCGAGACCCGCGCCTGCTGGTAGGCGTCGAACACCTGCGAGAGCTGCTGGATCGGGGCGAAGAACAGGTCGAGGTAGAGCAGGAACGCGATCAGCTCGCCCGCGCTGAGCGAGCCGCGGCCGATCAGCACGCTGCCGGCGCCGAGCACGAGCGCGGCCGCGAGCTCCGACAGCAGCTCGACGAACGGGAAGTACATCGCGACGAGGCGCTGGGCGCCGAGGCGCGCCTCGAGGTAGCCGCGGGCGACCTCCTCGAACTGCTCCTCGTTGCGCCGCTCGCGCGCGAAGGCCTGCGAGACGCGCACGCCCGAGAGCCCCTCCTGCAGGTTGGCGTTGACCGCCGCGATCCGTTCCCGCGCGGCCTCGTACGCCCGGCTCGACTGGGCCCGGAACCACAGCGTCGCCGCGATCAGGGGCGGCAGCACCGCGGCCGTGATCAGCGCGAGCGGCGGGTTCATGATCGTGAGGGCGATGCCGACCCCGACGAACGAGACCAGGTTCACCAGCGCGGTGATCAGGCCCTGCTGGAGGAGCTGGGAGAGCGAATCGATGTCGGTCGTCATGCGCGTCATCACGCGACCGGCCATCTCGCGCTCGTAGTAGTCGACGCCGAGCCGCTGGAGGTGCGCGAACACCTTGATCCGCAGCGCGTGCAGCAGCCGCTCGGACGTGCGGCCCATCACCCGGGTCTGGGCCCACATCACGACCCAGTCGAACAGCGTCACGCCGAGGAACGCGAACGCGGCCGCGAACAGCGCCTGGGTGGAGCCCCGTACCACCCCCTCGTCGATGCCGCGCCGCACGAGCATCGGTCCGGCGAGGGTGCAGATCGCGTCGAGCGTCACCAACCCGAACCCGAGGGCCAACGCGCGCCGGTACGGGCGGATGAACCGCAGGAACCGGAACTGCGGGTCGGGGCGGCTCTCGGCGGCGACGTCCACGTGCGGCCGCGCGTCGGCGGGCGGCAGTGCGTCGACCCGGGCGAGCAGCTCCGGGGTGGGTGCGAGCGAGATGCCGCCGACCCAGCCCATGCCGCCCCCGCCGCCCGGCGGCCCGGCGCCGACCCGGGCGGCGGGGGCGGCGGGGCGGGTCCGCATCTCGATCTCGGCCTCGCGCCACTCGTCCTCGGGCAGCCCGCGCCACGCGGCCGGCGTCACCCCGTCGACGGTCCCGGCCGCGCCGGCGCCGTCCTCCCACGCCACGGCGTCGACGCCCTCGGCGTCGTCGCCCGGTCCCGACAACAGCATCCGGTAGTGCGCGCAGCGCGCGTACAGCTCGTCGTGGGTGCCGGCGTCGAGCACGCGTCCGGCGTCGACCACGACGATGCGGTCGGCGAGCGACAGCGTCGACCGCCGGTGCGCGATGAGGATCGTCGTGCGCCCCCGCGCGATGCGCCGCAGCGTCGCGTGGATCTCGGCCTCGACCCGCGCGTCGACCGACGACGTCGCGTCGTCGAGCACGAGGATGCTCGGGTCCGACAGGAGCGCGCGTGCCAGGGCGATCCGCTGTCGTTGCCCTCCCGAGAGGGTCAGCCCGTGCTCGCCGACCACCGTGCCGTAGCCGTCGGGCAGCCGTTCGATGAACGCGTGCGCCTCCGCGGCGCGGGCGGCCGCCTCGACCTCCGCGTCGGTGGCGTCGGGCTTCGCGAAGGCGATGTTGGCGCGCACGGTGTCCGAGAACAGGAACGAGTCCTCGAACACGACTCCGATGCGCGACCGCAGCGAGGCGAGCGTCACGTCTCGCACGTCGGTGCCGTCGATCGTCACGGCCCCGCGCTGCACGTCGTAGAAGCGCGGGAGCAGCAGCGCGACGGTCGACTTCCCCGAGCCGGAGGAGCCGACGAGCGCGACCGTCTCGCCGGGGGCGACGTCGAGGGAGAACCCCCGGAGGACGGGTTCGCTCGACAGGTAGCCGAACGAGACGTCGTCGAACCGGATCCGTCCCTCCGTGACGGCCAGCGGCGCGGCACCCGGGCGGTCCTGCACGAGCGGGGTCGAGTCGAGCAGGTCGAAGATGCGCTCGGCGCCGGCGCGGGCGAGCTGCCCGACCGTGAGGATCGCGGCCATCATCCGCACGGGCGGCACGAGCCGCAACATGTACGTGGAGAAGGCGAGGAAGGTCCCGAGGCTGATCCGCCCCTCGATCGCGAGCCAGCCACCGAGCGCGAGCACCCCGACCTGTCCGAGTGCCGGGATGACCTGGAGCGCGGGTTGCAGGCGCGCCTGCATGCGCGTCAGGCGCACCCGCCCCGCGAACAGCCGCTCCGAGCGTTCCGCGAGCCGCTCGAGCTCGGCGCGCTCCTGGCCGAAGCCCTTCACGACCCGGACGCCGGTGACGGCCTCCTCCACGACGTTCGCGACGTCGCCGGCCCGCTGCTGCGCGTCCCAGCTCGCCGGGAACACGGCGGTGCGCAGCCGCATCGCGGTGAGGAGCAGTGCGGGCCCCACCGCGAGCATGACGAAGGTGAGCAGCGGCGAGAGCCACAGCATCGCCCCGATCGAGACCACGAACATGAGCACGTTGCCCACGCCGATCGGGAGGAACTGCAGGAAGCCCTGGATGAGCGCGATGTCGGACGACGCGCGGCTGACGAGCTGGCCGGTCTGCATCGCGTCGTGGGCCGCGAAGTCGAGGGTCTGGAGCTGGCGGAACATCGCCGTGCGCAGGTCGTGCTGCACGTCGAGCGCGATCCGCCCGCCCCGGTAGCGGCGCACGTAGGCGAGCGCGAACCGCACGAGCCCGAACGCCACGAGCAGTGCGAGCCACGGGGCGAGGGGGCGGTCGCCGGCGACGATGACGTCGTCGACGATCACGCGCTGCACGAGCGGGGAGAGCGCGGAGATGACCGTGCCCGCGACGGCGACGCCGAACGCGATGAACGCATTCTTCTTGTGGGGCTTCATGTATCCGACGAGCCGCCGCACCCAGCCCGGGCGGCGCGGATCGGTGGTGTCGCTCATCGCCTCAACCGTTCGACCAGTGCTGCCGTCATCGCCTCGTCGAGCAGGCACAGCCCGTCGACCACCGCCGCCGGTCGGGCACCGTGCCGGAGCACGTCGGCCAGCGCCCCGGCCATCGCGTCCTCCGCCGCGGCGAGCGCCTTGCGGCCCGTGCGCGTGACGACGAGCCGCTGCGACCGCCGGTCGCCGCGTACCGCCTCGCGCGCCAGGTAGCCGCGCTCGACGAGGCCGTCGACCACGGCGGAGACGGTCGGCTTCGCGAGCGCGAGCCGCCCGGCGAGCAGCGACGAGCGCTCGTCGCCGCCCGCGACCAGCGCGAGCACCCGGTACTGGGCGAGGGTGAGGTCGTCGGTGGCGCGCTCGAGCCGGCGGGCGGCCAGTGCGATCGCGCGGGCGGCGCGCCTGAGGTCGGGGTCGGGGACCGGGGCCGGCACGATGATGAGGATACCGAACGGTTAGATACCCGAACCAGTGCGGGCGCCGCCCCGGGCGGCCCCGGCGGCCGTGCCCCGGGGGCGGCGGAGGCGGGCGGTAGGTTCGGGACGCGTGAGTCGGCCGCGGCCCACGCACCCGATGCCCCCCGGCGCGTGGCGCGCGCTCGCCGTCTACGGCGTCTCCCGCCTCGTCCTCCTCGCCGTCACGGCCGCGGCCCCGCACGTGCGCACACCCCGCCCGTCGCTCGGCGAGCTCGTCACGCGGTGGGACGCGGTCTACTACCTCGGCATCGTCGACCGGGGGTACCCGCGCGGCGACGCACTCGCACCCGAGCACGCGTTCTTCCCGCTCTACCCGCTCGGCGTGGAGGCGATCGACCGGGTGGTGCCCGGCGGCGCCGTGACCGCGGGCGTCGTCCTCTCGCTGGTCGCCGGCGCGGTCGCGACCGTGCTGCTGTGGCACTTCGCGGCCGCCCTCACCGACCGGGCGACCGCGGACCGCACCGTCCTCGTCTTCTGCTTCTTCCCCGGCACGGTCGTGTTCGGCTGGCCGTACGCGGACGCGCTGCTGCTGGCCCTCATGTGCGGCTCGCTGCTGGCGCTCGCCCACGGCCGCTGGGTCGCGGGTGCGGCCGTGGGTGCGCTCGCGACGGCGACGCGCCCGAGCGGGCTGGTGCTCGTCGCCGCGTGCGCGCTGGCCGCGTGGGAGCACACCCGCGGCACGGCCGGCCGGCGGCTCGCCGCGGCCGCGGCCGCCGGCGGCATCTGCGCGAGCGGGTTCGTCGCGTTCCTCGCCTGGCTCTGGAACCACACGGGTGAGCCCCGCCAGTGGATGCGCGTCGAACGCGAGGTCTTCGGTGAGGGCACGCCGTGGAAACGGCTCCCCACGACGGTCGCGGACACGTTCCGTGACGGCGCGCAGTTCAACCGCGTCCTCGTCCTCGCCTGTGCCGTGCTGGCGCTCGTGCTGCTGGCCGCCGGGCTGACCGCCCGCCAGCCGCCGTGGGCGAAGGCCGTGACCGTGCTCGCGCTGTACCTGGCGCTGACCGCGAACATCGCGTCGGCCTCGCCGCGCCTGCAGCTCGCGGCGGTCCCCGCGTTCGTCGCGCTCGGCGCGCGCCTGCGCCGCGACCCGCTCGTGGTCTGGTGCGCTTCGAGTGGCGCGTTCGCGGCCCTGCTCGTGTTCGTCTACGGGCTCACGACCTACGTCGCGCCCTGACCGCCCCGCTCAGCGCGCCAGCTCCACCAGCCACGCGTCGCCGACCCGTTCGGCGTGTGCCACCCGGTCGCCGGGCAGCGCGTCCACCATCGCCCGGGCGCGGGCCTCCGGGTAGGCGCCCACCCCGTCGGCAGCGACGTGCTCGGCCTGCGTCGCGTCGAGGTCGCCGGGCGGGTCGGTGCGCAGGACCACGTACCGGACGCCCAGCGCGTCGAGCGCCCGCAGCGCCGCGGGCGCCGGGAACGTCTCCAGCGTCGCCGCGAGCTCGTCGAAGCCCGGGGGGGCGAACCCGCTGTAGCCGCCGACGCGCGGGTGCCCGTCGACGAGCGAGAGGTACTGGCGCGGCATCTCGACGAACGCCCACACCCACCCGTCGGACGGCGAGCCGACCGGCAGCTCGACGACCGCGCCCGGTTCCCGCCCGGCGAGGGCCTCGTTGACGGCCCGGTGCGCCTCGTCGCCCGGCACCCGCACGAAGCCGACGGTCATGAACGACTCGGCGCCGACGGCGACGACCGCCGCGCCGGCGGCGAGGGCGCGCAGCGGCCGGGCCGGCAGGCGCGCGAGCAGCCACCCGAGCCCGGCACCCGCGAGCAACCCGAGCACGAGGACGCCGTAGGCGACGAGCCGGGCCGTGGCGCGCACCCCGCTGAAGCCGGGCACGTCCCGCAGCGCCGAGTACGGCATCCACAGCGAGTGCCCGGCCACCTCCAGGCGGTCCCCGAACGCGAGGACGGTGAGCACCACCCCCGGCACCGCGAGCACGAGCAGCCGCCGCGCTCCCGGTTCGGCACGCCGCGCGGCAGCCACCACGACCGCGAGCCCGACGGCCCCGAGCGCGAGCGCGGGCAGCCCCGGGTAGAGCCGGTTCTCGACGGTCGCCGACTCGGGCCGCGAGCGGGACTCGAACGGCGGCACGCCGGCGAGCAGCACGTGCTCGGGCGTCACCCGCAGGAAGTCGGCGAGGTGGGCGGCGAGCGCGGGCTCGGCGTCGCGGCGGAAGTGCGGGTCCCGCTGCAGCACGCGGTACTGGTTGGCGACGGGGAGCACGAGGACGGCGCCGACGAACCCGGCCACGGCGAGCCCCGTGACGACCGGACGCACACCTCCGGCCCGGACGCGCGCCAGCGCGAACACGGGCACGGTGATCGCGAGCCCGACGGCGAGCATCACGCCGTAGTAGCTGCTGGACAGTGCACACACGGCCGCGGCGGCGCCGAGCGCGGCGCCGCGCACCGGCCCCGGCCGTTCGGAGAACCACACGAGTACGAGCAGCGCGACCGGCAGCAGCGACCCGAACCCGAGCTGGAAGTGGGACACGTGCGCGAGGCGGGGGCACGCGACGGCGTACACGAGCCCCGCGACGACCGCACCGGGCGCGCCGACACCGAGGCGCCGGGCGAGCAGGTAGGTGGCCCATCCGGCCAGGGTCCAGGCCGCGAGGTGCAGCAGGTTGAAGGCCAGCACGCCCGAGCCGGTGACGGAGGCGAGCGCGCGGTGGGCGAGCGCGACCGGCAGCATCGACTCGCTGTAGGCGAGCGTGTTCGTGTTCGGCCAGAAGATCGTCGTGTCCCACAGGTCCCGCCACCCGCTCGCGGCGTGGCGGCCGGCCCACTCGAGGATCCAGAGGTTCAACAGCGCGTCGCCGCTGTCGCCCGGGATCTCGCTCGCCCACGCCGACGGCCACCGCGGGATCGCGAACACCGACGCGACGAGCACGAAGAACCCGAGGGCGGCGGCGTCGGCCCGCCGGCCCGTCCGGCCGCCCGCGGCGCCGGCCACGCCCGGTCCGGACGGCGGGTGCGCCTCGCGCGCCGGGTCGCGGTGCGGCTCCAGGCGCACGGCTTCGGGCACGCGGGGACGCTAGCGCGGACCGTCACGGGGCGATCGCGCCCCGGTAGCCTCCGGCGCCGTGGCGGAGGACCGCGGCGGTGCCCGCACGGCCACGCCCGCCGACCCGAAGGCGCGCCCTGCCGCGCGCGGCACGGGTCCGTCCCTCCCGGGCACCGGGACGCTCGCCGGTGTCGGCGCCGTGGCGCTCGGGGTGCGGGTCGTCTACACGGTCGTCGCGCGCCGCGGCTACACGCCCGACAGCGACGCGGACAGCTACTTCCGCATCGCCGCGGCGCTGGCCGACGGCCGAGGGTTCGTGCAGCCGGTGCCGTTCGGCTTCGAGCACCCGACCGCGGGCCGCCCCCCGCTGTACCCCGCGGTCGTCGCACCGCTGTTCGAGCTGTTCGGCGCGCACGTGGGGGTCGCGCAGGCGGTCAACGTCCTGCTCGGCGCCGCCACCGCCGTCCTCGCCGTGGCGGTCGGCGCGCGCATCGGCGGCCGGGCGGCCGGTCTCGCCGCCGGGCTCGCCGTGGCGCTCTCCCCACAGCTCGTCGCGAACGACGTCACGACACTGGGCGAGACGCTCGGGTGCCTGCTGCTGCTCGTCGTCGTGCTCGCGCTCGCCGGGGGGCGAACGGTCGCCGGCGGGGCGGCACTCGGGCTGCTCGCGCTGACGCGCGCGAGCGCCCAGTGGCTGGTGGTCGCGCTCGGCGCATGGGTGCTGTGGCGGCTCGGGTGGCGGCACGCCCTGCGGCTGGCGGTGGTCGCCGCGGTCGTCGTCGCGCCGTGGGTCGTCCGCAACGCCGTGCAGGCCGGCGGGCCGGTGCTCGTGACGACGAACGGGTTCAACCTGGCGGCGCGCTACTCGCCCGAGGCGCTCGACGACGGTGCGTTCGTCGACGCGTACAACGATCCCCGCTTCGCGCGGTTGCGGCTCGCGCACTCCGACGAGGTCGCGCTCGACGACGCGCTGCGCCGCCGGGCCCTCGACGCGCTCGCGGGCGACCCCGGCGCGCCGTTCGGGGTCGTGCTCGACAACGCGCTCCGCTGGTTCGAGCTGGCGCCCGCCCGCAACGAACCGGCCGAGCGGCTCGACGGACGCCACCTCGCGGTGCGGCACGCGACGCTGCCGCTCTTCTACGTCGTCACCGCGGCCGGAGCGGCCGGGCTCTGGCGCACCCGCCGGTCGGCCGCCTCGCAGCTGCTCGCGGTCACCGCGGCGTACTTCAGCGCGGTCAGCCTCGTCAGCGTCACGGCGCCACGGCTGCGCGCGCCGGTCGACCTCGCGCTCGCGATCGGCGCGGGCGTGTTCGTCGCCGGCCTCCGCACGGGGGCGCGGCACGCGCGCGCCGACGACCCGCCCCGGCGTCCGGTCGCCCTCGTTCCGGTGGTCGCGCTCGCGGCGGTGGCGGCGGTGGCGATCGGGATCGGGGCGACGGCCTGGCGCGCGCACGCGCACGCACGGGCGCACGACGCGCTGCTCGGCGCGGTCGAGGAGGGCGGAGTGGTCGTGGACCGGCTGTCGGCGTCGTTCCCGCTCGGTGCGGGCGGGCCGCCGCCCCGTCTCCCGGCGGGCGCCACCGACGACCTGTACGACCTGCTCGTCGCGGTCGGCGGGCGGGCCCCGCAGGCGGGAGGTGACGTGCGCCCGGCGGTGGACCGGGCGGTGCGCGCGCTGCGGCTCGCGACCCGCGAGGTCACCGCGGTCGGCCTGCTCTCGGCGGGCGAGCTGATCGCCGCCGACGAGGCCGGGAGGGACCCGTCACTCGCGGTGGTCGCGCGTCGCTACACCGAGGAGGTCGCCCCGGGCGACCCGACGCTGCACCCGTGGCCCGAGGTCGCGCGCGGCGACCCGCTCGCCGAGGCCGCCCGGGCGCTCGGCGCGCTCGAACGGGCGTTGCGGCGCGACGCGGCCTGACGCCGGCCGTCGCGCCGGTCAGGGGCTCGCGAGCCCGAGCTGCTCGACCAGGAACGCGGTCCAGCGCTGGTCGACGGTCGCCTTGTACTTGTCGTAGAGCGCCTTCGCGTGGGTGCCCTCACCCAGGTAGAACAACGTCTCGGCGACGAGGCCCGCGTCGTGGGCCCGCTGCGCGACCTCCTCGGCGCACTCGAACGGCACCGCGGCGTCGTACTCGGAGGCGAGCAGGAACACCGGCGCGTCGCCGGGCCCGATCGAGTCCGGGAAGTAGTTGCAGCCCGAGGCCGCGAGCGCCGCCTGGATGCGCGAGTCCTGGCCGTCGTGGTCGCCCACGTCACCGGGGTCGTCCGAGCGGTACGCGACGTGCAGCGCGGTCACCGCGCCGGCCGAGAAGCCGCCCATCGCGATCCGGCCCGGGTCGACGCGGTAGGTCGTGGCGTTGGCGCGCAGCCAGCGGACGGCGGCCTGCGCGTCGTGCTGGGCGGCGATGATCGCCCGCGCGCAGCGGGCACGCTCGGCCTCCAGCTCCTCGGGGTCGGTGATCTCGCCGTCCTGCACGTCCTGGCAGCGGTTCCCCGGGTCGAGCCGGTAGTTGATCGACAACGTCACGTACCCACGCTTCGCGTAGTCGGTCGCGACCTGGGCGAGCGCGGTCTTGTTGCCGACCCGGAACCCGCCGCCGTGGACCCAGATGATCGCGGGACGGCTCGCCACCTGGTCGCCCGCGGGCTGGTACAGGTCGAGCCGCAGTTGGACGGGCGCGCCGGTCACGAGATCCGGCGCGGTGGCGTAGACGAGGTTCGTGGTCGTCGTCACCTGCTGGAACACCGGGTCGACGTAGCGGACGCAGGCCGCCGCGACCAGCGCGACCGCCGCGGCGACCAGGGCCAGCCTCGGGCGGCGGTCCGTGCCGCGGTGGGTGCCGCGATCGGTGCGGCCGGCGGGAGCGGTGGTCGGCATGCGCCCGACGGTAGCTGTGGGCCCGGGGTCGTGTCGCCGGTGGAGATGAGGGTTCCGCGAGGGGTTGGTGAAGCCCGCGGGCGATGCGGGCCGTGCAGGTGGCAGGGCTACGGGCCCCTGGCGAGGTCGCGGGCCCGGCGCAGCAGTTCCGCGCGCAGCGTCTCGTCGTCGAGTCCCGCGACGAACGGGTGCACGACCGCGCCACCGAGCGCCGCGGCGACGACCGCGGCCCGCACGCGGGCCTCCGGGCCGGCGTCGTCGCCCACGAGGACCCGGTAGAGGCGGCGCATGAACCGCTGGAAGTGGTCGTGCCCGGCGAGCAGGCGGGCGACCACCGGGTCGTGCTGCAGCGTCGCGAGCGATGCGCCGGCGCGAGACGGCGTCGTCGATGACCTGCGCGAGGACGATCTCGACCGCCTCCGGCCCGCCACCGAGCGCCTCGGCACGGTCGAGCGCGGCGTCGACGCCCGCGAGCTCGAGGTCGACCGCGGCGACGACGATCTCCTCCTTGGTGCGGAACTGGTGGTACACGGCGGCCTTCGTGACGCCGACGGCGTCGGCGATCATCTGCAGCGAGGTCCCGGCGACGCCGTGGGCGGCGAACAGCTCGGTCGCCGCGCGCACGGTCCGCAGCTGGGCGGCGCTGTAGCGGCGGGCGCGGGCGCCGTCCGGTCCCGTGGCCCGCGGGCCGGGGGACGGTTCGGCGGCGACCACGACGGCGAGGCTACCGACGTGCCTGGACGTCCCGGGCCGATCGGCTACCGTCCGCGTGGGACTAGCCGATCGGCTAGTCCCACGCCGCCGGCGAGGAGGTCCCCGTGTCCGAGACCACCGACGACCGCCGCCCGCCCGCACCCGCCGCGGACGACCAGATCGAGGCGTTCCTCGACCGGCGCCGGCCCGGCGCCCACCTCGAGGACGGCTACGGCGCCGACGAGTTCACGCTGATGCTCGGCGTCGACCTCACGAACTACCCGAGGTTCCCCCGCGTCGACGACACCGTCACGTACCCGCGCACGACGCTCGACACCCGCCACCTCCTCGACGGCGACTCCGGCGCCGAGCTGCCCGACTACAGCGGTCCGTGGCGGCCGGACCTGCGCTTCACCGACTTCTCGGTCGAGGCGCTGGCGACGCGGATCCTGCCGTGGAGCGAGGCGTACCTGCTGCTGTGCGTCGACGCCTGGGCGGACGAGGTGGCGCGGCGCTACGGCGCCGAGACGATGGCGGAGATCGAGTGGGCGGCGTGGACCGGCCAGGTCGCACCCGAGCTCGACCGGATGCGCGCCGAGTTCCTGCCGGCCGAGCTTCACCTACGAGGACCCGAACGCGCGGGTCCCCGAGGCCGACCGCCCGCACACGCGCGTGACGTACACGGGCCTGTTCAGCCCCCGCGGCGACCTGCTCGGACTGCCGAAGGCGCAGCTCGTCACGTGGTTCCTCGGGAGCCACGAGTACCTGCTGCAGTGCATCGAGGCGTGGGCCGCGCAGATCGTCGTGCGCCACGGGCTCGACGTGATGTTCGACATCCAGTGGACCCTGTGGGGCCACACCGTCCTGCCCGGGGTGAAGAAGCTCAAGGAGGAGTACCTCGGGATCACGGGCAACACGGTCGCGGACTGGATGAAGGACCTCCAGATGGACGTCACCGCGCTGCCCGGCAAGGCGTTCGACGTGACCTTCGAGATGCCCGAGCCCGACGTCGGGATCATGACGTTCAACCGGTGCGTCGCGGTCGACCAGTGGGAGGCGATGGGACGGCCCGACATCCTGGAGAAGAACTGCCACTCGACCTGCCCGAAGTCGATGATCGAGACGACCCGCATGTACCACCCGGACATGCGGGTCGAGATCCTCGCGATCCCGCCCCGCCGCAGCGCCGACGACGTCTGCTGCAAGTGGCGGTTCAGCATCGGCGACCCCGAGGACCCGGCCGGCGCCGCAGGTCCCACCCGCGGCTGAGCGCCGGGTCGCCCGCCCCGCGGCGGAGGGAGTGGGATTCGAACCCACGGTGCTCGCGCACAGCGGTTTTCAAGACCGCCCCGTTCGGCCGCTCCGGCATCCCTCCGCGGCCGAGGCTACCGACGGCCGCGTCACCCGGCCGCCGCCCGGGAGCCCCCGGCCACGCCGCGCGGTCCACCCGGGAGTGTCACGGGCGGGCTACAACTCGGTGAACGTGCGCCGATCATCCCGTTGCGGGGAAGGGATGGAAGGAGAGCACCCGATGACCGAGGGCGCGGTGGCACTGGTCGAGTGCCCCGACTGCGGGGTGGGCCGGGTCGCCGCGACCGAGGTGACCCTGCGGGGCTGCGTCGGCCGCGACGCCTGGGAGTACCGGGCGCGCTGCCCCTGGTGCCGCACCCGGTTCGTGGCCCCCACCACCGCGTCCGCGGCGCACGCCGCGCTGGGCGCCGGGGCGCGGCTCGAGTACTGGGAGCTGCCCGCCGAGCTCGCCGAGCGCCCCGCGGGCGGGCCCCGCCTGACGCTCGACGACGTCGAGCGCACGGCCCGTCTCCTCGCCGACGACGCCGCGCTCCACGCCGCGCTGCGCGGCCTCGCCCCGCACTGACCGCCCCGCGGGCGGGCGCCCGGCCGCGGGCCGCCGCATCCCGCGGCCCCGGCCCGGCTACTGCGGCACGCGTGGCTCGACCCGCGCGAACCCCGTGTAGGGGCGCAGCACGTCGGGCACCGCGAAGCCGCCGTCGGGCTCCTGGTAGTGCTCGAACAGGAACACGAGCGTCCGGCTGATCGCGCAGGCGGTGCCGTTGAGCGTGTGGACGAGCTCGGTGCCCCGTGCCGACCTCACACGCGTGCCGAGCCGCCGGGCCGAGAAGTCGAGGTAGTTCGAGCACGACGTGAGCTCGCGGTAGCGGCCCTCCGACGGCAGCCACCCCTCGATGTCGAACTTGCGGGCGGCCGCCGCGCCGAGGTCGCCGGCCGCGATGTCGACCACGCGGTAGGGGATGCCGAGCCCGCCGATGATCTCCTCCTCGATCGCGAGGATCCGCTCGTGCTCGGCCTCCGAGTCGCCGGGTTCGGCGAACGAGAACATCTCGACCTTGTCGAACTGGTGGACGCGGAAGATCCCGCGGGTGTCCTTGCCGTAGGTGCCGGCCTCGCGGCGGTAGCAGGTCGACAGGCCCGCGTACCGGGCGGGCAGCCGCTCGGCGGGCAGCGTCTCGCCGCGGTGCAGCGCCGACAGCGCGATCTCGCTGGTGCCGACGAGGAACAGTTCGCCGCCGTCCACCTCGTACACCTGCGCCCGGTCGGTGGGGAAGAACCCCGCCTCCTCCATCGTGCGCTCCCGCACGAGGGTCGGCGTCACCGAGGGCACGAACCCGTGACCGACCACGACGCGCATCGCGTGGCAGACGAGCGCCAGCTCCACGAGCGCGGCCTCGCGCATCAGGTACGCGAACCGGCTGCCGCTCGCCTCCGCGGCGTGCTCGGTGTCGACGAACCCCATCGCGTCCGCGAACGCGGCGTGGTCGAGCGCGGGTGCGCCCGCGCCCGGCTCGCCGACGGTGCGCACCACCGCGGCGTCGTCCTCCCCGCCGTCGGGCACCGCCGGGTGTGCCGGGTTCGGGACCTGCAGCGCGAGGTCGCGCAGGCGGGCGTCGAGCGCCGCGAGGTCCTTCTCCTGGGCCGCGAGCTCCTCCTTCAGCGCCGCGGCGGCCTCGATCCTCGCCGGGCGGTCCTGCGGCGGCGCCTTCCCGATCTCCTTCGACGCCGCCTTCTGGCGCGCGCGCAGCGCGTCGACCTGCGCGACCGCCGCCCGGCGGCGCGCGTCGAGCTCGAGCACCTCGTCGACGAGTCCGGCGCGCACCCGCTTGCGCTCGACCCCGCGCCGGTAGCCGGGGTCGTCGCGCAGGCGCCGCAGGTCGATCACGGCGCGTCCCCCGGCGGGTCGCCGTCGCGGATCCGGGCGCGCACCTCCTCGACCCATCGCGTCGCCCGCCGCCACGCGCGCCCGGCCGCGCGCCGCCGCTCGGCGCCGGCCTCGGCGGGACCGCCGACCGGGTACGAACCGAGGAATTTCACGTCGGCCTGCTTCGCGACCAGGTTCCGCAACGCGTCGGCGACGAGCTCGTCGGCCACGTGGCCCTCGAAGTCGATGAAGAAGCAGTAGTCCCCCAGCGCACGCTTGGTGGGGCGCGACTCGAGCTTCGTGAGGTTGATGGAGCGGGCCGCGAACTCCTGGAGGATCGCGAGCAGCGAGCCGGGCCGGTCCTCGCGCTGGAAGCAGACGATCGAGGTCTTGTCGTGGCCGGTCGGCGCCGGGATCCCCCGGCCCACCACGACGAAGCGGGTCTGGTTCTCCGGGTGGTCCTCGATCTCGCTCGCGAGCACGTCGAGCCCGTACATCTGGGCGGCGAGCCGGTTGCAGATCGCGGCCCGGTCGGTGCGCCTCGACCGGGCGACCTCGCGCGCCGCGTCCGCCGTGGAGTGCGAGGCCCGCGTGTCGGCGCCGGGCAGCTTCCTCGCGAGCCACCCGCGGCACTGCGCGAGCGCGTGGGGGAACGACACGACCACCTTCACGTCGCCCAGCCCGACCCCGGGCCTCGCGCACAGGTTGAGCGACACCGGCAGGTCGATCTCCCGCTGGACGAGCAGTTCCGAGTCGAAGGCGAGCGTGTCGAGCGTGACCGACACCGAGCCCTCGATCATGTTCTCGATCGGCACGAGACCGACGTCGAAGTCGCCGCGCTCCACCGCCGCGATCACGTCGGGGACGGACCGCTGCGGCTCGCGTACGCAGGCGGCGAGGTCCTCCTGCGTCAGCAGCGCCTCCTCGGCGAACGTGCCGGGCGGGCCGAAGTAGGCGACGGTGCGCACCCGTGAATGCTACGCGACGGTCCGCACCGTGCCGTCGGAGAGGTCGAGCACGCAGCCGCGCACGTCGTCACGGTTGGGGAGCCACGGGCACGACCGGACGCGCTCCACCGAGGTCCGGACGTGCTCCTCGAGGTCGCGGAACGACCCGAACGCGAACGGCGGCGGCGCGCCGGTCTCGGCCTCGAGCTCGGCGGCGAGCTCGTCGTCGTCGATCTTGCGCAGCCCGCAGTCGGTGTGGGCCATCACGTACACGGTGCGGGTGCCGAACAGCCGCTGGCTCAGCACGAGCGAGCGCAACACGTCGTCGCTGACCACCGCGCCGGCGTTGCGCAGCACGTGGGCGTCGCCGGGCTCGAAGCCGAGTGCCCGGATCGCGTCGATCCGGGCGTCCATGCACGTGACGACGACGGCCGACCGGGCCGGCGTCGCGGAGGCGGGGGGCGGTGCGCTGGTCACGGGGACGAGATGGTAGGGAACCGCCGGGCGCGACCGCCGAGCGGCCTCGTCGGGGCGGTCCGACCGCGGGTAGCGTTCGGCCAGACAACCCGAGTCCGTCACGCCAAGGAGGCCGCCGATGCGGGCCGCAGTCTTCACCGAAACCGGAGGGCCGCTGTCGATCGAGGACGTCGAGCCCGCCCCGCCCGGCCCGCGGGACGTGGTCGTCCGGCTCGGCGCGAGCGGGGTGTGCCACTCCGACCTGTCGCTCAAGAACGGCTACGTCGGGATCATGCCGGGCACGATCCTCGGCCACGAGGGCGCGGGCACGGTCCTCGAGGTCGGCGCCGAGGTCAGCCGCGTGAAGCCCGGCGACCGGATCGTCGCCTCGTTCATCCCCCGCGTGCGGCAACTGCTGGTTCTGCCTGCACGACCAGTCGCACCTGTGCGACACGGAGATGCAGGTCATGATGACGATGCGCGGCACCCGCAAGGACGGCAGCCAGTACATGGCGATGACCGGCCTGGGCACCTTCGCCGAGACGATGACGTGCAACGAGTCGTCGGTCGTGAAGGTCGACACCGACCTGCCCGACGAGCAGCTCGCGCTGATCGGCTGCGGGGTCACCACCGGCGTCGGCGCCGCCCTCAACACCGCGGCCGTCGAGCCGGGCTCGACCGTCGCCGTGATCGGCTGCGGCGGCGTCGGCCAGGCCGTCATCCAGGGGGCGCGCATCGCCGGCGCGAGCCGCATCATCGCGGTCGACCCCGTGGAGCTGAAGCGCAAGACCGCCGAGCAGCTCGGCGCCACCGACTTCGTCGACCCGGGTGAGGGCGACCCGGTCGCCCAGGTGCAGGCGGCCACGGGCGGCCGCGGCGTCGACTACGCGTTCGAGGTGATCGGGCTGCCCGAGACCACCCTGCAGGCCTACATGATGGTCCGCAAGGGCGGCACGGCGGTCATGGTCGGCATGACGCGCGCCGAGGCCCAGCTCACGATCCCGACGTTCGACCTGTTCTTCAACGAGAAGACGCTGAAGGGCTGCAAGTACGGCTCGGGTCAGGTGCGCCGCGACTTCCAGCGCTTCGTCGACCTGATCGAGACCGGCCGGCTCGACACCTCGACGATGGTGTCGCGCACGATCGCGCTCGACGAGGTGAACGAGGCGTTCCGCGCGATGGAGAACGGCGAGGTCATCCGGAGCGTGATCACGAGGTTCTGACGCCGGGACCGATCCGGTACGTCACCGAGCAGCCCGCCGCCCGCCGGCGGGCTGCTCCACGAACGGGGGGGAACGACGACATGTGGCCGGGCAGGCACGCGCAGGAACGCCCCGACAAGCCCGCGATCGTGATGGCGGGCAGCGAGCAGACCGTCACCTACCGCGAGCTGAACGACCGCTCCAACCAGGTCGCGCAGATGCTGTGGGACGCGGGCCTGCGGTTCGGCGACCACGTCGCGATCCTCATGGACAACCGGCCCGAGTACTTCGAGGTGTGCTGGGCGGCGCAGCGGTCGGGCCTCTACTACACGTGCATCAACTGGCACTTCAACGCGGAGGAGGCCGCGTACATCGTCGACGACTGCGACGCCCAGGTGCTGTTCGTCTCCGACAGCTACCGCGCGCTGGCGGCCGAGCTCGCGGACCGGATCCCGCGCGTGCGGCTGCGGGTCCTCGTGGGCGACGGCACGCGTCGAGGGTTACGAGCAGTACGCGGCGCTGCGTGACCGGTACCCGGCGGAACCGCTCGCCGAGGAGCTCGAGGGCGCCCCGATGCTCTACTCGTCGGGCACGACGGGCCGCCCGAAGGGCATCAAGTACACGCTGCCGCGTGAGCCGGTGGGGTCGATGCCCGGGCAGATGATGCTGCTGACCGCCGTGTTCGGCATGGACGAGAACGCCGTGTACCTCTCGCCCGCCCCCCTCTACCACTCCGCGCCGCTCTTCTACTGCATGAGCACGACGCGCCTCGGCGGCACCGTGGTGTGCATGGAGCACTTCGACCCCGAGGAGGCGCTCCGGCTCATCGAACGCCACCGCGTCACGCACAGCCAGTGGGTACCGACGATGTTCGTGCGGATGCTGAAGCTCCCGGCCGAGGTGCGCGCCCGCTACGACCTGTCCTCGCACCGGTGCGCGATCCACGCCGCCGCGCCCTGCCCGGTCGAGGTGAAGCGGCAGATGATCGAGTGGTGGGGGCCGATCATCGAGGAGTACTACTCGGCCACCGAGGGGATGGGCGCGACCTACATCAACAGCCACGACTGGCTGGCGCACCCCGGCTCGGTGGGGCGCACGCTCCTCGCGCCGATCCACATCCTCGACGAGGACGGCAACGAGCTGCCGCCCGGCCAGGTCGGCACCGTCTGGTTCGAGCCCGCGACCGGCCGGCCCGGCTTCGAGTACCACAAGGACGAGGCGAAGACGCGCGAGTCGTTCGACGACCGGGGCTGGGCGACGGTCGGCGACATGGGCTACCTCGACGAAGAGGGGTTCCTGTACCTCACCGACCGGCGCACCTTCATGATCGTCTCCGGCGGGGTGAACATCTACCCGCAGGAGGCCGAGAACGTGCTCGTCACGCACCCGAAGGTGTTCGACGTCGCCGTGTTCGGGATCCCGGACCCCGAGATGGGCGAGAAGGTGCACGCCGTCGTGCAGCCGATGGACATGGCCGACGCCGGTCCCGCGCTCGAGCGCGAGCTGATCGAGTTCTGCCGTTCGAAGCTCGCGCACTACAAGTGCCCGCGCTCGGTCGACTTCGAGGCCGAGCTGCCCCGCCAGCCGACGGGCAAGCTCTACAAGCGGCTGCTGCGCGACCGCTACTGGGGTGACAGCACGTCCCGGATCGTCTGAACCCGCAGCCGGCTCGCGGCGACGAGCCGGTCGCACAGCTCGCCGTAGCGCAGCCAGAACGCGACGAACCCGTCGACGCCCTGGTGCCGGTAGCGGCGGCCGCCGGGGGTCGACGCGATGTGCCGCCACACCGACGCGTACCACTCGCGGCTGCGCCCGGGGATCGTGTGCTCGCGCAGCAGGCGCTCGGGGTCGTCGGGCCGCAGGTACACGAGGGCCGTCCCCACGGGTCGCACGATCGACTCGAACCACTCCCAGTAGCGGACGATCTCCGGTTCGGGCAGCGCCTGCTCGAACATGAACCGGACGGTGCTCTGCAACGCGCACCCCTCGAGCACCCAGGTCGCGTCACCCATGCGGCGCACGAACGACGCCCACGCGTCGAGGCACAGCTCGGGGTAGTCGGGCGAGCGGTTGCGCCCGCGGATCGTGACCGGCAGGACGGGGTGGTCGGGCGCCGACTCGGGGAACCAGCGCGTGTCGATCCCGCGGTCGCGCAGGCGCGCGCACATGCGCTGCGCGGCCGCGGTCTTGCCGCTGCCGGGGAGCCCTTCGACCAGCACGAGTCGCGGCGGCGCCATCCGACGAGTGCAGCACGCGCGCCCCGCCCGGGCGCGGACCGGGCGGCGCGCCGGGTGCTCCGGCGGGCCCGGCCCGGGGCGCGGGCCGGACGGCGGGTTCGGCCGGGTCGGAGGCGGAGGGATGACGGGTCCCCCCGGTCCCGTCATCCCCTGCCAGCGCCGGAGCCGGCGCGGTGTCCCCCGCCTCCGACCGCAGGAAGGTAGACGGGCCGGGATGAGGGCGCAACGGCTCCGGTGCGGCGGATACGGTCGGCACCGTGGCCGAGCCGACCGACCGGACCGCCCTCGCCCGCCGCATCCACGCCGCGTCGCACCTGCGCGGCACGTTCACCCTGCGCTCGGGCGCGACGAGCACCGAGTACTTCGACAAGTACCTGTTCGAGGCCGACCCCGTCCTGCTGCGCGAGGTCGCCACCGCCCTGGCCGCCCTGGTCCCCCCCGACTCGGAGGTGCTCGCCGGCCTCGAGCTCGGCGGCGTCCCGATCGCCACGCTGCTCTCGCAGCTCACGGGGCTCCCCGCCCGGTTCGTGCGCAAGCAGGCGAAGCCGTACGGCACGTGCCGCGTCGCCGAGGGCGGGGAGGTGACGGGGATGCGCGTGTGCATCGTGGAGGACGTCGTCACCTCGGGGGGCGCCGTGATCGACGCCGCGACCGAGCTGCGGGCCGCCGGCGCGGTCGTCGGGCCCGTGGTGTGCGTGATCGACCGCGAGGCCGGCGGCGCCGAGAAGCTCGCGTCCGAAGGGCTCGCGCTGCGCGCGCTGTTCACGAAGTCGGAGCTCGGGGACTGAGGGCCCGGCGGCCTCAGCGGTCGCGGCCCAGGCAGCGGTCGAGGATGCCCTCCATCGCCTCGCGCTCCAGCTCGGTCGGCTCCTCGCGCGCGGACAGGCGCTGGAACCCGAAGGTGTCGTCCATGGCCTCGACGACGCACGCCGCCTGCCGCGCGTCGAGCCCCGCGTCGCGCAGCGCGGCGCGGGTCGCGGACTCCGTGTAGGCGTCGGGGCTCGCGCACGCGGCGGCCGTCACGCCGACGACCACCGCCGCGCCCGCGAGCCGGAGGCGTGCGGTGCGCGCCATGGCCGACCACGGTACGGGCCGCCCGGCGCCCGCCACGAGTCGTCCCGCGCCCCGTCCCCGCGGCCGTTCCCACCGGCGCCGCCCCGGGTGCCGCGGCCCCGGGCCCGGTGGGGCACGATGGGCCGAGCCCGCCGGCCGAGGAGTCGCGATGACGCAGCAGCCACCGTCCGAGAGCCCCGTGCCCGCCGGCCTGCGCACGGCGCGCTCGCTCGTCCTCGTGCACACCGGCGACGGGAAGGGGAAGTCGACCGCTGCGTTCGGCGTCGTGCTGCGGGCGGTCGCCCGCGGGTGGCGGGTCGCCGTGGTGCAGTTCCTGAAGTCGGGCGAGTGGCACGTCGGCGAGGAGGAGGTCGCGCGCCGCCTCGGCGTCGACTGGTGGGCGCTCGGCGAGGGCTTCACCTGGGACTCCGACGACCTCTCCCGCGACGAGGAGGTCGCGCGCCGGGCGTGGGCGCACGCGAAGGCGGTCATCGACGCCGGCGAGCACCGGCTCGTGGTCCTCGACGAGATCACCTACCCGATGAACTGGGGGTGGATCCCCACCGACGACGTGGTGGCGACGATCCGCGACCGCCCCGAGCACGTCTCGATCGTCGCCACCGGCCGTGACGCCCCGACCGCGCTCGTGGACGTGGCCGACACCGTCACCGAGATGCGCAAGGTGAAGCACGCGTTCGACGCGGGCATCGCGGCGAAGAAGGGGATCGACTACTGAGCACCGCGGCCCGCGGCGCGCCGGCGAAATCCTCCGGCCGGTGCACCGCACGGCTCACGGGACGGGTTCAGCGTTCCCCAAGCCCGCTCCAAGGCGCCGGGCGCACCATGGCACCGTCAACGGACGCGCACGCCGCCACGTACGAGGGACCACCGATGACCCGAAGCGCCGCCGCCCCCACGCCCACCGACCCCGCCCCCTTCGGCACCGGGCCGGGCCCCGTCGCCACGCTCCTCACCCGGGCCCGGCACCTGCGGGCCGCCGCCCACGGTGTGCACCCGGTCGTCGCCCGCGCCTACCGCCGCCGGGCCGCCGAGCTCACGCTCGCGGCGTGGGCCGGGGCGGTGCGCGAGGCGCCCGTCCCGGTCGACGACGTGATCGCCGAGAGCCGCCGGTTCCCCCACCTCGACGCCGCCTGACGGCATCGTCCCCCGCCCCCGGGCCGCGAGGGCCTCGTCCCCCCGGTCTCTCGCCGCCCGCACGAAGGCCCCGGTCCCCCCGCCGGGGCCTTCGTCGCGCCGGGGCGCCTCCGGGATCGCGGCCGCCGGTTCCGCGGCGCGCCGTCCCCAGCCCCCCGGCCGTTCGGCCCTGGTGATCGTGGTCTGCGACGGCTACGCGTGAGTCGGAGGTGATCCCGATGTGGTACGTGCACGACGGCGGGTGGGGGTGGCTCTGGATGGCCGGGGGCATGCTCGCCTTCTGGGCGCTCGTGGGCACGGTGATCGTCGTCCTCGTGCGAGCGCTGGCGGCCGACCACCGCGACGCGGGGCCGTCACGGGCGCTCGCGATCCTCGACGAGCGGTACGCACGCGGCGAGATCGACGACGAGGAGTACCGGCACCGCCGGGCGCAGCTGACCGGCGGTGCGGGTCCGGGACCCGCTTGACGGAATATACCCTGCCCCCCTATGGTTCGTCGTGACCGGTCCACGACGCTCCGGAGGCGGGAACCGTGCCCACGCAGACCCACCGCGTCACCGGGATGCACTGCGACCACTGCGTGCGCGCCGTACGCGACGAGGTCGCCCGGCTCCCCGGGGTCGAGCACGTCGCAGTCGAGCTCGCCTCCGGCCTGCTCACCGTCACCTCCGCCTCGGGCGTCCCCGAGGCCTCGGTGCGGGCGGCGGTCGCCGCGGCGGGCTACGAGGTGGTGACGTGAGCGCCCCGCGCCGGCTCCTCGCGTTCGCCGCCGTCCTCGCGGCCGCGTTCGGCGCCGGCGCGGCGCTCGGCGCCGCCGTCGGGCCCGAACCCGCGCCGGGCGCGCCCGGGCCGGGGACCACCACGACCGCCCCGCACGGGCACGGGCCGTGAGCCGCCAGGTCGAGCTGCGCATCGGGGGCATGACCTGCGCCGCCTGCGCGGCGCGCGTCGAACGGCGCCTCAACTCGCTCGACGGCGTGCGCGCGACCGTCAACTACGCGCTCGAGACGGCGACCGTGCGCGCACCCGACGGCGTCGCGGACGAGGACCTCGTCGCCGCGGTCGAGGACAGCGGCTACACGGCGACGCCCGTGCGGACGCACGCGCCCGGCACCGCCGCCCGGGCCGGCGCGCCCGGGCCGGGCGGCGAGGAGCACGACGACCAGGAGGCCGCCCTCGCGGCGATCCGGACCCGGCTGCTCGGCTCCCTCGCGCTCGCGGTCCCCGTCGTCGTGCTGTCGATGGTCCCCGCGCTGCAGTTCACGAATTGGCAGTGGCTCGCGTTCGCGCTGACCGGCCCGGTGGTGGCATGGGGCGGCTGGCCGTTCCACCGCGGCGCGTGGCTGAGCCTGCGCCACGCGACCGCGACCATGGACACCCTGGTCTCGGTCGGCACGCTCGCCGCGTTCGGGTGGTCGGTGTGGGCGCTGTTCCTCGGCGACGCGGGCGAACCGGGCATGAAGATGTCGTTCGACCTCACCGTCGAGCGCGGCGCCGGCACCCACGAGCTCTACCTCGAGGTGGCGGCCGCGGTGACCGTGTTCATCCTGGCGGGGCGCTGGTTCGAGACGCGCGCGAAGCAGCGGTCGGGCGCGGCGCTGCGGGCCCTCGCCGAGCTCGGCGCGAAGGAGGTCACCGTGCTGCGCGCCGGCGAGGAGGTGCGCGTGCCGGTCGAACAGCTCGCGGTCGGCGACCGCTTCGTCGTGCGGCCCGGCGAGAAGGTGGCCACCGACGGTGTCGTCGAGGCCGGCACGGGGGCGATCGACGCGTCGCTGCTCACCGGCGAGAGCGTCCCCGTCGAGGTCGGGCCCGGCGACCGGGTCACGGGCGCGACGGTCAACGCGGGAGGGCGCCTGGTCGTCGTCGCGACCCGCGTCGGCGCCGACACCCAACTCGCGCAGATCGAGCGGCTCGTCCGGGAGGCCCAGACCGGGAAGGCGCCGGTGCAGCGCCTCGCCGACCGGGTGTCGGCGGTCTTCGTGCCGGTCGTCATCGCCGTCTCGGCGGCCACCCTCGGCTTCTGGCTCGGTGCGGGGCACGGGGCCGCGACCGCGTTCACCGCGGCGGTCGCCGTGCTGATCATCGCCTGTCCGTGCGCCCTGGGCCTCGCGACGCCGACGGCGCTCCTCGTCGGCACCGGCCGCGGCGCGCAGCTCGGGATCCTCGTCAAGGGCCTCGACGTGCTCGAGTCGACGCGCGCGGTCGACACGGTCGTCCTCGACAAGACCGGCACCGTGACGACCGGCCGCATGAGCCTCGTCGACGTCGTGGCCGCCGAGGGCACCGACCGGGCCGGTCTGCTGGCGGCCGCGGGCGCGCTCGAACGGGCGAGCGAGCACCCGATCGCGCGCGCGATCGCCGACCGGGCACGTTCCGAGCTGGGGGCGCTGCCCGAGGTCGACGGCTTCGCGGCCGACGAGGGGCTCGGCGTGCGCGGCCGCGTCGACGGGCACGAGGTCGTCGTCGGCCGCGAGCGGTACCTGGCCGAGCGGGGCGTGCCCGCGCCCGACCGGGCGCTGCGCGACGCGATCGACCGGGCCGAGGCCGCGGGCGTCACCCCGGTGCTCGTCGCGTGGGACGGCGCGGCGCGCGGCGTCCTCGTCGTCGCGGACACCGTGAGGCCGGAGGCGGCCGGGGCCGTGCGCTCCCTGCGCGCGCTCGGGCTGCGTCCGGTGTTGCTGACCGGTGACAACGGGCGCGCCGCACGCGCGGTGGCCCGGCAGGTGGGCATCGACGACGTCGTCGCGGAGGTGCTGCCCGCCGGGAAGGTGGACGCCATCCGCGCGCTGCAGGCCGAGGGGGCGGTCGTCGCGATGGTCGGCGACGGCGTGAACGACGCCGCCGCGCTCGCCCGGGCGGACCTCGGCATCGCGATGGGCGCGGGCACCGACGTGGCCATCGAGGCGTCCGACCTGACGCTCGTGCGGGACGACCTGCGCGCCGTGGCCGACGCGATCCGCCTGTCGCGCCGGACGCTCGCGACGATCAAGGGCAACCTGTTCTGGGCGTTCGCCTACAACGTCGCCGCGATCCCGCTCGCCGCGGCGGGGTTGCTGAACCCGCTGATCGCGGGCGCGGCGATGGCGTTCTCGAGCGTCTTCGTCGTGTCGAACAGCCTGCGCCTGCGCCGGTTCGACCCCGGGCGCGGCCGCGTCACCGATGGTGCGCGAGGGGGGACTTGAACCCCCACGCCCTTGCGGGCACAGGAACCTGAATCCTGCGCGTCTGCCAATTCCGCCACTCGCGCGCGAAGCGCTGAGGTTACCAGTCGGGCCCGCCGCGGCCCGTCCCGGAGGTGACGCGGCCCGGGTATATCGTCGGCTCGATGGGACTGCAGCG
Source organism: Acidimicrobiia bacterium (assembly GCA_026002935.1). Lineage (GTDB taxonomy): Bacteria > Actinomycetota > Acidimicrobiia > IMCC26256 > PALSA-610 > BPGH01. Next base: position 499,281 of record BPGH01000001.1, on the reverse strand, counting down.
GTTCGAGCGCCGGCTCGAGCGGCTCGTCGAAGGCGCGTTCACCAAGGCGTTCCGCAGCGGGCTCCAGCCCGTCGAGATCGGCCGCCGCCTCGTCCGCGAGTTGGAGGCCGGGCGCACGCTCGGCGTCCGCGGCGCCGTCGCGCCCAACCGCTACGACGTCGGGCTGTCACCGGAGGACCACGACCGGTTCGCCGGGTTCCACGACGCGCTCGTCCGCGAGCTCGAGGACGCCGTACGGGAGCACGCCCGGGACGAGGGGTACCACTTCCTCGGGCCGGTGCAGGTCGCGATCACGGTGGACGAGCGCGCCAAGCGCGGCGACCTGCGGGTGCGCGCGGAGATCGTCGAGGACGATCACACACCGGGTGCGCTCGTCCTCCCCGACGGCCGGCGAGTCCGCCTCGGCCCGCAGCCCGCGGTGATCGGCCGCCTCCCCGACTGCGCGATCGCGCTCTCCGACCCGCAGGTGTCGCGCCGTCACGCGGAGGTGCGTCCCGCCGCCGACGGCTACCGCATCCGCGACCTCGGGTCGACCAACGGCACGCTCGTCAACGGCAACCTCGTCACCGACCACCGGCTCGCCGACGGCGACGAGATCGTCGTCGGCGCGACGACCATCCGCTACGAGGAGTCCTGACGGGCGTCATGTCGGAGCAGATCCTGACCGTCCTCAAGTTCTGCCTCCTCGCGCTGCTCTACCTCTTCCTCGCCCGGGTCGTGTGGGTCGTGAGCAACGAGCTGCGCGGGACGCCCGCGGTCCGCGCGGTCGCGGCCGCGCCGGGCGCGCCGCTCGCGGCGGGGCGGCCCCGGCGCCGGGCGTGGCGGGTCGTCGTGACCGGTCCCGGGCAGGAGCACGGCCGCACGCACGCGGTCGACGGCGAGGCGACGGTCGGCCGCGGCGGGGGCTGCACGATCTCGCTGCCGTCCGACACCTACGTCTCGCAGGTGCACGCGCGGCTCGTCACCCGGGGCGGCGACCTGTGGGTCGAGGACCTCGGCTCGACCAACGGCACCTACGTCAACGGCCGCCGGATCGAGGCGCCGGCGAAGCTGCGCCGCGGCGACCGCGTGCAGGTGGGCGAGACCGTGCTCGAGGCGGACCGGTGAGGATCTCCGCGGGCGCGTTCTCCGACGTCGGCCGCGTCCGCGAGGTGAACGAGGACGCGCACCTGGTCGACGACCGCCTCGCGCTGTTCGCGATCGCGGACGGGATGGGCGGCCACCAGGGCGGCGAGGTCGCGTCGTGGACCGCGATCGAGGCCCTGCGCGCCGCCGTCGCCGCCGGGCAGCCGATCAACGACGCCGTGCAGCAGGCGAACGCCGCGGTGCTCGAGCGGGCCGCGGGCGACCCCGCGCTCGAGGGCATGGGCACCACGATGACGGCGGCGGTCGTCGCCGGCGGCCGCCGCCTGCTCCTCGGCCACGTCGGCGACTCGCGCGCGTACCTCTGGCGCGGCGGGGACCTCTCGCGCCTGACGGAGGACCACAGCCTCGTCGAGGAGCTCGTCCGGGAGGGCCGCCTCACGCGGGAGCAGGCCGAGACGCACCCGCAGAAGGCGATCGTCACGCGCGCGCTCGGCGTCGACGCCACCATCGACGTCGACGTCTACAGCGTCGAGGTCGAGCCCGGCGACCGGCTGCTGCTGTGCTCCGACGGGCTCACCGACATGGTCCGCGAGCGCGACATCGAACGGTTGCTCGCCGGGGAGCCCGACCCGCAGCGCGCGGCCGAACGGCTCGTCGACGAGGCGAACGAGGCGGGCGGGGTCGACAACGTCACCGCGGTCGTGCTCGACGTGATCGAGGTGTCCGACGACGACCCGCCCGACCCCGCCGCGCTCGCCGCGGAGCCGGCCCCACGCGTGCCGCGGCCCGAGCCGGCCCCGGACGTCGGGCCCGCGACGGTCGAGGTCCCCCGGCCGGGCCTCGCGCGCCGCGATCCGCGGCGCCGCCCTCCTGGTCGTGCCGCTGGTCGTGATCCTCGCCGTCGCGATCGCCGCCGTCGGGTGGTACGCGCGCCGCTCGTACTACGTCGGCCTCGACGGCGAGCAGGTCGTGCTCTACCGGGGGGTCCCGGGGGGCGTGCTCGGCTGGGACCCCACGGTCGAGGAGCGCACCGGCCTCGTGGCCGCCGACCTCGGCCCGATCGCGCTCCGGGCCGTGACCGACGGCGCGGCGCGCGGTTCGCGCGCCACCGCGCAGCGCTACATCGAACGGATCGAGGCCCAGGTCGCGGCGACCTCCACCACGACCTCCACGACCTCCACGACGGCCCCGACGACACCGTCACCGACGACGACCGCGCCGGCCCCCGGCACCCCCGCCCCGGGAGGCGCGACCGGGTGAGCGGCGCGACCGTCCCCCTCGCCCGGAGGCGCCGCCGGGCCGAGCTGGCCCTCGGGCTGCTCGTCGTCGTGTTCACGGCCGGCGGGTACGTCCTCGTCGCGCTCGCCGACGGGCCGCAGCTCGCGGCGGCGTCGCCGGAGCTGCCGCCCGACCTGTGGGCGTTCCTCGCGTCGGTGTTCGGCATCTACGTCGCCGCCCACCTCGCCGTCCGCCGCCTGGCGCCCAACGCCGACGCGACCCTGCTGCCGCTCGCCGCCGCGCTGAACGGCATCGGGTTCGTCACGCTCTCCCGCCTCGACGTCGCGCTCGAGACCGACTTCGCGCGCATCCAGTCGGTCTGGGTGGCCGTCGGCGTCGCGGCGTTCGTCGGCACGCTCGCCGTCGTGCGCGACATCCGCGTGTTGGAGCGCTACCGGTACACGTTCGCGCTGCTCGCCGTGGTGTTCCTGCTGCTGCCGCTCGTCCCCGGCATCGGGCGTACGATCAACGGCGCCCGCCTGTGGGTCAGCATCGGCCCGCTCGACTTCCAGCCCGGTGAGGTCGCGAAGGTCTTCCTCGTGGTGTTCCTCGCCGGCTACCTGGCCGACAAGCACGAGCTGCTCGCCGCGGGCAGCGTGCGCGTCGGGCCGGTCTTCCTGCCCGCGGCTCGGCACCTCGCGCCGTTGCTCCTGGCGTGGGGCGTGGCGCTGCTCGTCATGGTCTACGAGAAGGACCTCGGTTCGAGCCTCCTGTTCTTCGGGGTGTTCGCCGCGATGCTGTACATGGCGACCGGGCGCGCGTACTACGTCGGCGTGGCGGCCGTGCTGTTCGCCGTCGCGGCCTGGTTCTCGTACCTCGTCTACGACCACGTGCAGACGCGCGTCGACATGTGGCTCGACCCGTGGCAGGACCCGCTCGGCCGCGGGTTCCAGAACGTGCAGTCGTGGTTCGCGTTCGGCACCGGCGGCATCGCGGGCACGGGCATCGGGCTCGGCAACCCGTACAAGATCCCCAACGCCGCGACCGACTTCATCTTCGCGGCGATCGGCGAGGAGCTCGGCCTCGTCGGCACGCTCGCGACCGTCGCCGGCTTCCTGCTCCTCGTCGGCAGCGCGTTCCGCATCGCCGTCGACGCCGAACGGCCGTTCGACAAGCTGTTCGCGGCGGGTCTCGCGACCATCCTCGGGCTCCAGACCTTCCTGATCCTCGGCGGTGTCACACGCCTGATCCCGCTGACGGGCATCACGCTGCCGTTCGTCTCGTACGGCGGCTCCTCGCTCGTCGCGAACTTCGTGGTGCTCGCGCTCCTCCTGCGGATCTCCGATCACTCGGCGCGGGCCGCGGCCGCCGCGGAGGCGGGCCGGGCATGAACCGACCCATCCGCCGCGTGGGGCTCACGGTCCTCGTGCTGTTCGTCGCACTGGTCGCGCAGCTCACCTACCTGCAGGTCGTCCGCGCCAACGACCTGCGCAACCACCCCGGCAACGTGCGGGTCTTCCTCCGCGACATCAACCGCGCCCGCGGCGCGATCCTGTCGTCCGACGGCGTCGTCCTCGCCGAGTCGGTGCCGTCGGCCGATCCCGACGACGAGATCCGCCAGCAGCGCGTGTACCCGGACGAGACGGCCGAGCTGTTCGCCCACATCGTCGGCTACCAGTCCGTGAACCGCGGCAACTCGGGCGTGGAGGCGACGTACAACGACCAGCTCGTCGGGCGCGACGTCGACCGGCTCTTCGACCTCGACGACCTCGCGGACTTCTTCACCGACGAGGACACGCGCGGCAACGTCGTGCTCACCGTCTCGCGCGCGGCCCAGCAGCTCGCGGCCGACGGGCTGCGCGGCCGGCGCGGCTCGGTCGTCGTCCTCGACGTCCGCACCGGGGGGATCGTCGCCGCCTACTCGAACCCCACCTACGACCCCAACCTCGTGGCGACCCACGACGTCGAGCAGGCCGAGGAGGTGTTCGGGCTGCTCGCCGCGTCACCCGACAACCCCGCGCTCGCCCGGGCCTGGAGGGAGCGCTACGCGCCCGGCTCGACGTTCAAGGTCGTGACGTCGGGCATCGCGCTCGAGGCGGAGCTGACGCCGCGCCCGCCGTCACCTCCCGGGCCCCCGTACCGCCTGACGCCCACCTCGCCCGTGTACCCGCGGATCCGGTCGCTCGACCTCCCGCAGACGGACCGGACCCTGTCCAACTTCGGCGGGAGCGTGTGCGGCGGCGACCTGATCGAGTCGTTCCGCCGGTCCTGCAACACGACGTTCGGCCAGATCGGGCTCGACCTCGGCCCGCTGCTCGGCGAGGGCATCGAGCGCTTCGGCATCAGCACCGACCCGCCCCGCACCGACCTCCACCCGGCGGTCGTGCGCAGCATCGGCCCCGAACCGGAGGAGTTCCGCGAGAACCAGCCGCTGTTCGCGCAGGCCGCGATCGGGCAGGGCACGGTCGCGGTGACCCCGCTCGCGATGGCGATGGTCGCCCAGGCCGTCGCGAACGGCGGGGTGATGCTCGTCCCCCACGTGCTCGACCACGTCGAGAACGGCGACGGCGAGGTCGTCCCCAACTCGTCGTTCGGGATCCGCGAGATGGGGCGGGCGATGGACCCGGCCACGGCCGCGACGGTCACCCAGCTCATGGTCGAGGTCGTGAACAACGGCACCGGGACCGCCGCGCAGATCCCCGGCGTCCAGGTCGCGGGCAAGACGGGGACCGCGCAGGTACAGGGAGAGGACGCGCACGCGTGGTTCGTCGGCTTCGCCCCCGCGGAGGCGCCGGTCTACGCGATCGCGGTCCTCGTCGAGAACGGCGGCGACCTCGGCTCGGAGGCGACGGGCGGGCGCGTCGCGGCGCCGATCGCGCGGGACGTCCTCGCGGGTCTGCTCGCAGGGGGGTGACCCGGCGCGCGGCGCCGGGGTCGGAGGCTGCGGCCCTTCGCCGAGGGGCCAGAAAACTAAGGTGTTCGCACGATGTCCCTGGTCGGCAGGATCTTCACGAACCGGTACGAGATCGAGCGCGAGCTCGCGCAGGGCGGCATGGCCGAGGTGTTCCTCGCACGCGACCGCCTGCTCGACCGGCCGGTCGCGCTGAAGGCCCTCTTCCCCGAGTACGCGCGCGAGCCGTCGTTCGTCGAACGGTTCCGCCGCGAGGCCCAGGCCGCCGCGAACCTCAACCACCCGAACATCGTCGCCATCTACGACTGGGGCCAGGAGAGCGGCACGTACTTCATCGTCATGGAGTACGTCGAGGGCCGGTCGCTGCGCGACCTGATCCGGGCCGAGGGCCCGCTCGACCCGGCCACGACGGCCGACATCGGCTCGGAGATCGCCGCCGCCCTCGCGTCCGCGCACCGCTCCGGGGTCGTGCACCGCGACGTCAAGCCCGGCAACGTGCTGCTGACCCGGTCCGGCAACGTGAAGGTCACCGACTTCGGCATCGCGCGCGCGGGCACGTCCGACGGCCTCACGCAGACCGGCTCCGTGATGGGCACCGCCACGTACTTCTCGCCCGAGCAGGCGCAGGGGCTGCCCGTCGACGGCCGTTCCGACGTGTACTCGCTCGGCGTGGTGCTGTACGAGATGGTGACGGGCGTCGTGCCGTTCACGGGCGACTCGCCGGTCGCGGTCGCGTACAAGCACGTGCGCGAGGAGCCCGTCCCGCCGTCCCGGCGCAACCCCGAGGTGCCGCCCGACCTCGAGCAGATCATCCTCACCGCGCTCGCCAAGGACCCCGACCACCGCTACCAGTCGGCCGACGACCTGCGGGCGGACCTGCTGCGGTTCCGGCGCGGCCGGCCCCTCGCCGCGGCGCCGGTCACCGCGCTCGTCGCCGAGGTGCCGACCGGCGCCACGGCCCGCGCCGCGGCGGCGTACGGGGCCGCCGCGACGGTGCAGACCGCCCGGATCCCCCCCGACGACACGGGGACCGGCCCGCTGCCCGCCGCCGGACGGCCCCCGTCGCGCCGGCGCGCGATCGCGACCGCGCTCACCGTGCTCGCGCTGGTGGTCGTCGTCGGCCTGATCCTGCTCGTCGCGAACGTGTTCGGCGGCGCGCCGACGGTCGCGGTGCCCGACGTGGTGGGCCGCGAGGTCGGCGAGGCCACCCAGCGCCTCGAGGCGGCCGGCTTCGAGGTGGCGGTCGAGCGGGTCCCCGACGACCCCAACGACCAGTTCCCGCGCGACCACGTGGTCGCCCAGGACCCCGGCCCCGACGAGGAGGCCGAGGAGGGGAGCACCGTCACCCTCACCGTCGCCGGGCTCGAGAACGAGATCGAGGTCCCCAACGTCGTCGACCAGCCGTTCGCCGACGCCGAGCGGATCCTGCGCGAAGCGGGCTTCGAGGTCGAGCAGCGCAACGAGGCGAGCGACACCGTCGCGCCGTTCAACGTGATCCGCACCCAGCCCCGCGCGGGCGAGCTGGCCGAGCGCGGCTCGACCGTGACCGTGTTCGTCTCGACCGGGCCGGAGCCGGTCGCCGTGCCCGACGTCGTGGGCCGCAGCGCCGCGGACGCGACGGCGCGCCTGCGCGAGGCCGGCTTCGAGGTCGATCAGCGCAGCGAGGCGAGCACGACGGTCCCGGCCGGCGACGTGATCCGCACCGACCCGCCCGCCGGCGAGCTGGTCGCTCCCCGCTCGCTCGTGACGATCTTCGTCTCGACCGGCAACCCGCAGGTCGAGGTGCCCGACGTGCGCGGCGAGACCGAGGCGTCGGCGCGGGCGCGCCTCGAGGCCGACGGCTTCACCGTCGCGACCATCGAGGGTCCGTCGACGCCGGGCAACGCGGGCCGGGTGATCGGGCAGGACCCGGCGCCCGGCACGATGGTCGAGCCGGGTGCGCGCGTGCTGCTCACGATCGGGGTGTCGCCGAGCTCCAGCTCGTCGAGCACGTCCACGACCCCGACGACGTGACCCGGCCCGGCGTCGCGCTGGCCGAGTGGTACGCGCGCCACGGCCGCCACGAGCTGCCGTGGCGGGCGAGCCGGGACCGCTGGGCCGTGCTCGTGTCGGAGGTCATGCTCCAGCAGACGCAGGTCGCGCGGGTGCTCGACGCCTGGCCCGCGTTCATGGCCCGCTTCCCCGACGTCGCGACGACCGCCGCGGCACCGCCGGCCGACGTGATCGTCGCGTGGGGCCGGCTCGGCTACCCGCGCCGGGCCCGGGCGCTCTGGACGACCGCGACGACGGTCGCCCGCACCGGCTGGCCCGCCGATCTCCGCAGCCTGCCGGGCGTCGGGCGCTACACCGCCGCCGCGGTGGCCGCGCAGGTCGACGACGCCGACGTGGTCGGCGTCGAGGTGAACATCCGCCGCGTGTGCGAGCGCGTCGCCGGCCGCCGCCTGCGCGACCGCGAGGCCGAGGCGGTCGCGGTCGAGGTCGCCGAACCGCTCTCGGGGCGCGACCGGCTGCTCGCGCTCATGGACCTCGGTGCGACCCTGTGCACCGCGCGTGCCCCGGACTGCGCACGCTGCCCGCTCGTGCGCCGGTGCGCGGCGCGCGGCCCGCTGCCGGGCGGGACCCGGGCCCGGCAGGCCCGCTACGAGGGGTCGTTCCGCCAGGCGCGCGGCCGCGTGCTCGCGCGCCTGCGCGCCGGCGACGCGCCCGTGCACGAGCTCGACCGCGCCGCGCTCGACTCGCTGGTCGCCGACGGTCTCGCCCAGGTGACGGGGCCGGTCGCCCACCTCCCGACCGGGGGTGGAACGGCCCCGCGGGCCGCTAGACGCTGACCGGCTCGAGGAAGTTGCGCAGCAGGTCGCGGCCGGCGTCGGTGAGGATCGACTCGGGGTGGAACTGCACGCCCTCGACCGGCAGGTCCCGGTGGCGCAGCCCCATCACGAGCCCGTCCTCCGACTCGGCCGTCACCTCCAGCACGCCCGGCACCGAGTCGCGGGCGACGACGAGGGAGTGGTAGCGGGTCGCGGTGAGCGGGTTGGGCAGGCCGCGGAACACCCCGACCCCGGTGTGGGTGATCTCGGAGGTCTTGCCGTGCATCACCTGCGGGGCGCGCTCGACGCGCCCGCCGTAGAGCTCCCCGATGCACTGGTGGCCGAGGCACACGCCGAGCACGGGGACCCCCCGGCCCCCGAAGTGCTCGATGGCCGCCTTCGACAGCCCCGCGTCGGCGGGGCGCCCCGGCCCCGGCGACACGAGCACCGCCTGCGGCGCCAGCGCGTCCATCTCGGCGAGCGTGATCGCGTCGTGGCGGTGCACCACCGGCTCGGCGCCGAGCTCCCCCAGGTACTGGACGAGGTTGTAGACGAAGCTGTCGTAGTTGTCGATCACGAGGACCCGCACGGCCACGGCGCCACGGTACCGGCCGCCGGGCGGGGGCGGCGCGGCGGTATCGTCGCCGCCGTGCCGAGGTCGAAGAGCAAGCGGTCGCGCTACACGCCCCCGCCGCCGAAGAAGGCGCCCCCGAGCCCGCTGTGGGTGCCGGTCGTGATGGCGACGATGTTCGTCATGGCGGTCGTGGTCATCGTCGGCAACTACCTGGGTGCGCTGCCCGGCGACGGCGAGAACTCGTACCTCGTGCTCGGGCTGGTGCTGATGATCGGCGGGTTCCTGCTCGCCACCAACTACCGCTGAGCCGCTCGCGCGCGGCGGGGCCGGGGCGCCGTTCACCGCGGCGCGGCCCGGGTGACCGCCGGGTGACGGAATCGCAAACGTGTGATTCCCCACAGGTTTCTCCACAGGCTGTGGAGAACCCTGCCGGCGGGCGGCCGGGCCGTCAGTCGGACGTCGGGGCGATGAGGCGCATCGGCTCCCGGCAGTGGCGGGGGGCCTCGGGCACCTCACCCTCGGGCGCCGCGTACACGACGGCCTGGGCGCCGCACACGACGCACTGGTACCGGTAGTCGACGTCGGCGAGCTCCGCGGGCTCGGGCTCCTCCGGGGGCTCGGCCCGCGCGAAGTTGCGGATCACCGCCGCGCCGGTCAGGTAGACGAGGAACGCGACGGCGAACGCGAGCGCGAACCACAGGAGGTCCCACAGCACCGCGCCACGGTACCGGGGGGCCGCCGCGGGCGGTCAGCCGAGGCGTTCGATGATGGTGGCGTTGGCCATGCCGCCGCCCTCGCACATCGTCTGCAGGCCGTACCGGCCGCCGGTGCGCTCGAGCTCGTTGAGCAGCGTGGCCATGAGCCGCGCGCCCGAACACCCGAGCGGGTGGCCGAGCGCGATCGCGCCGCCGTTGACGTTCACCTTCGACATGTCGGGGTGGTGCTCCTTCTCCCACGCGAGCACCACCGGCGCGAACGCCTCGTTGATCTCGACGAGGTCGATCTGGTCGAGCGTCATCTTCGCCCGCTCGAGCACCTTCGTCGTCGCCGGGATCGGGCCGGTCAGCATCGTGACCGGGTCGACGCCGGCGAGCGCGAACGTGTGGAAGCGCGCCCGTGCCTTCAGTCCGAGCTGCGCCGCCTTCTCCTCCGACATCACGAGCAGCGCGGCCGCGCCGTCGGTGATCTGCGACGAGTTGCCGGCCGTGATCACCCCGTCCGGCTTGAACGCCGGCTTCAGCGTCGCGAGCTTCTCGACCGTCGAGTCGGGCCGGATCCCCTCGTCCTGGGACACCACCTGTTCGCCGTCGTCGCCGGGCACCGTGATCGGCACGATCTCGCGGTCGAAGCGACCCTCCTCGCGCGCCTGCGCCGCGCGCCGGTGCGACTCGACGGAGAACCGGTCGTTCTCCTCGCGGGAGATCCCCCACTTCTCGGAGATGAGCTCGGCGGAGATGCCCTGCGGCACCAGGTTCGGGTAGCGCTGCGTCATCTTCGGGCCGAACGGGAAGCCGTACTTGCCCTCCGCCACCGACGAGCCCATCGGGACGCGCGTCATGTGCTCGACCCCGGCCGCGATCACCACGTCGTACGCACCCGCGATCACCCCCTGCGCGGCGAAGTGCGCGGCCTGCTGCGACGAGCCGCACTGCCGGTCGACGGTGGTGCCGACGACCGACTCGGGGAACCCGGCCGCGAGCGCGGCGTTGCGCCCGACGTTGATCCCCTGCTCGCCCACCTGCATGACGCAGCCCATGATCACGTCCTCGACCAGCGCGGGGTCGAGGTCGTTGCGCTCCACGAGCGCGCGCAGCACGTGCGCGGCGAGGTCGACCGGGTGGACGTCCTTCAGGGCGCCGTTGCGGCGGCCGAGCGGCGTGCGGACGGCGTCGACGATCACGGCAGTGGCCATGAGGCCTCCTTCGGGCTCCGGATGGCGGTGGGCGGCTTCGGGCGGAGGGGACCGGTGGCCCGGCCCCGCGACTAGACCGCTCGGTCAAGTCTGGTGGCGGGGCGCCGCCCGGTCAAACCGCCCAGGGCGGGCCGGGGGTCCGCACCACCGGCTCGGGCCGCCGGGTCGGACCGGCCGCCGGGCCGCAGCACGGGCTCGGGCCGCCGGGTCGGACCGGCCCCCGGGCCGCCTGCTTCACTGACCGCCGTGCACCGGCTCATCGTCCTGCGTCACGGCACCTCCACCTGGAACCTCGAGGGGCGCTGGCAGGGCTGGGTCGACTCGCCGCTCACCCCCGAGGGCGAGGCCCAGGCGGCGGCGCGGGCCCGGGAGCTCGCCCGCACCGGCGCGCTCGCCCGGGCCGTGTACTGCTCGGACCTGACGCGGGCCCGCCGGACCGCCGAGATCATCGCCGCGCACCTCGAGTGCCCGGCCGTCCCCGATCCCGGCTTCCGCGAGCGCCACGGTGGCGAGTGGCAGGGCTGCACGAAGGACGAGATCGACGCCCGATGGCCGGGCCTGCGCGCCGCGTGGCGGCGGGGTGAGCTCGCCTCGCCGCCCGGGGGGGAGACCGACGCCGAGGTGCTCGCCCGCTTCGACGCGGCGCTGCACCGCGCCCTCGCGCACGTCGGGGAGAACCTGCTCGTCGTCGTGACGCACCACGGCGTGCTCCGCCTCGTCGCGACCCGCGCCGGGGTCGACGTGCACACGGTGATCCCGAACCTCGGCGGCTTCCGCTTCGGCGTGCGCGACGGCCTGCCCGTCGACCCCGAGCCGGTCGGCGACCTCGGGACCGGGGAGGAGCGGGCCGCCGTCGAGTGATCGTCCGCCGCCCGCCCGCGCACGCGCGCCCGGCCCCGGCGCGCACGGGCCGCCCGCCCGCGGCGGGCGCTCCCCGGCCCGTTCACGCCGCCCGGCCCCGGCGCGTCCCGGGGACCGGACCCGGTCGCGGCGGCCCCGCCGGTGCTCTCGTACGCTCTCGCCCATGAGCCGGCGCCGCCCGACGACGACCTCCAACTTCGGCGTCGGCAAGCGTGAGAGCCACGACGCGAGCCCGTTCTACGACCGGTTCGAGCGCCCCGAGCTCAGCGACGACGACCGGGTCGCGCCGCCGGCGCCCGTCGAGCAGCCCTTCCGCAACGCCGACGCGCGCGACATGCACGACCTCGACGACGGGTCCGTCGCGCTCGTCGTCACGTCACCTCCCTACTTCGCCGGCAAGCAGTACGAGGAGGAGCTCGAGCGCGACGGCATCCCGGGCTCGTACACCGAGTACCTCCAGTTGCTGCGCGACGTGTTCGCCGAGTGCAAGCGCAAGCTCGAACCCGGCGGGCGCATCGCGGTGAACGTCGCGAACCTCGGCCGGCGCCCCTACCGGAGCCTGTCGGCCGACGTCATCCGCATCCTGCAGGACGACCTGCGACTGCTGCTGCGCGGCGAGGTGATCTGGCGCAAGGGCGAGGGCGCCGCCGGCAACTGCGCCTGGGGCTCGTTCCGCAACCCGGCCAACCCGGTGCTGCGCGACCTGACCGAGCGTGTCGTCATCGCGAGCAAGGGCCGGTTCGACCGGGCGCTCGCACCCGCGCGTCGCGCCGCGAAGGGCCTGCCCCACGAGTTCCGCATCGCGGCCGACGAGTTCATGGCCGCGACGCTCGACGTCTGGGACCTGCCGACCGAGAGCGCGCGCCGCGTCCGCGCACCCAGCACCGTTCCCGGTCGCGTTGCCGCGGCGGCTGATCCGCCTCTACACGTACCGCGACGACCTGGTGCTCGACCCGTTCATGGGCTCGGGTTCCACGCTCGTCGCCGCCGCGCAGCTCGGGCGGCGCTACGTCGGCTACGACCTCGACCCGGCCTACTGCGAGATCGCCCGGGACCGGGTCCGAGCCGAGGGCGCCCTCGACGCCGAGCTGGCACACCCCGGTGACCCGCGCGACGCCCCCTTCGAGGTGCGTGCCGCGATCGAGGGCCGGTCGGCGACCGCGCTCGCGCGCGAGGTGCTCGAGCACACCGGCTTCGAGGTCGTGGGCAAGGACGTGCGCTTGGCCGGCACCGGCGCGCGCGTCGCCCTCGTCGCGCGCGACGCCGACGGCGAGCCGTGGTACTTCGACGTGTCCGGCGCGTTCACGGAGACCCGGGGCGGGCTCGCCCGGCCGGACGCCGTGTGGCGCGCGCTCGGGCGCGCGCACGTCCTCGTGCGCCACGGGCACGCGCCGGTGGTGCTGCTCACCTCGCACCTCCCGGAGCGGCGCAGCGAGGGCGACGCCGCGCTGCGGGCCGGGGGTCCCGGGGTCGTGTTCGACGTCGTGGCGCTGCGCTCCGGCGCGGGCCACGAGCGCCTCGCGAAGTACGCGCGCGGCGGTCATCGCGCCCGGCCCGCACCCGGTTTCTGGTCGGACGCCGAGCTGGCCTGACGCCCCGGGCCCGCCCGGCCGACGGCGGGCCGCCGGGCCGCGCGGCCGGTCAGACCGCGGCGGGGACCGGCCCGAGCCGGACCTGGTCGGCCGGGACGGGCGCGCCGAAGTAGAAGCCCTGTGCGACGTCGCAGCCGTAGCGCGAGAGCATCCGCAGCTGCGCGTCGGTCTCGACGCCCTCGGCGACCACCGAGAGGCCGAGCGACCGGGCGAGGGAGATCACCGCGTCGAGCACCGGGGCATCCGCCGAGTCCTCCGACACGTCGCGGACGAACCGCCGGTCGATCTTCAGGGTGTGCAGCGGCCAGTCGTGGAGGCGGCCGAGCACCGACGTGCCGGTCCCGAAGTCGTCGATCGCGAGCCGCACCCCCAGCGCGCTGAGCGACGCGAACGCGGCCGCCAGCGCGTCGTCGGCGAGGTCGACCCGGTCCGTGATCTCGAGCTCCACGAGCGAGGGGTCGAGCGACGCCTCCTCGATCTGCGCGGCGAGCTCGCCCGCGAAGCGCGGGTTCGCGAGGTCACGGCCCGACACGTTCACGGCGACCCGCACCGGGCGCCCGGCACCGGCCCAGCGGGCGGCCTCCCCGAACGCGCGGCGGCGCACCCACGCGTCGACCGCGACGATGAGGCCGCTCTCCTCGGCGAGCGGCACGAACACGTCGGGGGGGAGCAGACCGTGCTGCGGGTGCTCCCAGCGGACGAGGGCCTCGACGCCGATCGTGCTGCGCGTCCGCAGGTCGACCTGCGGCTGGTACAGCACGCGCAGCTCGCCGCGGTCGATGGCGGCGTGGAGCTGGCTCTCGAGCAGCAGCCGCTCCATGCGCCGCGGGCCCTCGGGCCGGGCCGTGTACACGGCGAAGCAGCCGCGGCCGAGCGACTTCGCCTCGTACATCGCGACGTCGGCGTGCTGCAACAGCGCGCCGTAGTCGGTGCCGTGGTCGGGCGCGCAGGCCACCCCGATGCTGCACGAGATGAAGAGCTGCTCGCCCGCGATCACCATCGGCCGCGACAGCGCGCCGATGATCCGGCTCGCGACCTCCGCGGCCTCGTCGACCTCGGAGAGCCCGGGGAGCAGGACGACGAACTCGTCGCCGCCCAGTCGCGCGAGCGTGTCGCCGTCGCGGATCGCGGTCCGCAGGCGCTGCGCGACCGCGCGGATCAGCTCGTCGCCGGCCTTGTGGCCCAGCGTGTCGTTCACGTTCTTGAACCGGTCGAGGTCGATGAACAGCAGCCCCGTGCGCCGACCCGACCGCGAGCGGAGGAGCTGGTTCGCACGGTCCTCGACCAGCGGGCGGTTCGGCAGGCCCGTCAGCGCGTCGTGCAGGGCCTGGTGGCGGGCGTCCTCGATGAGGCGCGCGTTCTCGAAGGCGATCGCGGCGTGGGCGGCGACGCCCCGCAGCCGCTCCAGCAGCACCTCCCGCTCCGTGTCGCCGGGCGCGTGCGCGAACGCGACCGAGATCACCCCGACCAGCCGGCCCGAGGTCACGATCGGCATCGCCGCACCCGCCTCCACGCCGCCCGCGAGCAGCATCGGCGCCACCGACGACGTGTCGTCGCGGCGCACGAACAACGGCGTCGGGTTCGCCACCCACCCGGCGATCTGCGGCAGGTCCACCCCCGAGATCGGGTCGCGCCGCAGCTCGGCGCCGGGTCCCGCGCTGCGGCCGCCGAGCGTGAACCGCTGTCCCTGCTCGTCCCACAGCCAGACGCTCGCGCCCTCGCACCCAGCGAGCTCGCGCACCGCCCGCGCGAGCCGGTCGCTGATCGCGTCGCTCGTCGCGACCTCGGCGAGCTCGCGCGCGAGCCCGAGGAGCGCTCGGGCGGTGTCCCGGTCGCGTCGCGCCTCGTCGAGGGCGGTGATCACGTCGAGTGCCGCCGCGGCGTGGTCCGCGTACGCCTCGAGCAGCCGCCGGTCGATGTCGGTGAAGACCGCGCCGCGCACGTGGATCGCGGCGAGACGACCGAACTTGCGCCGTGCGGAGGCGATGTCGACGGCCACGACGTTCGGGCGGCCGTCGAGCTCGCCGGCGAGGACGCTCTGCGCGTAGCGCGTCGCCGTCTCCTCGTCGGGGAAGCCGAAGTGCTCGACGCGCAGCGGGACGTCGTCCGCGGTGCGCACCGCGAGCAGGTAGCGCGGCGCCTGCAGCGCGATCCCGACCCGCTCGGTGATGCGGTGGACGACGTCGTCGACGTCGGCGGCGCGCACCAGCTCGCCCGCCATCGCCTGGAGCTGCTCGAACTGCGTGAGCTGCTGCTCGGCACGGGTCTGGCTCGTCTCGACGTCGACACCGGCCGCGTCGTCCGCCTTCTCCGGCACCCAGGTGATGCGGTACACGCAGTGTTCGGCGCCCCGGAACTGGCACCGCGGGTGGGAGACGGCCCCCCGGAACCCGAACAGGGACGGGAGCTGCGAGAAGTAGCCGGCGGTGAAGGCGCAGTAGAAGGGATGCGACGTCGCCGGGTCGGAGTAGGTGCCCTCGATCACGGCGTGCCGCTCACCGTGCTCGGTGACCCGCAGGATCAACCCCGTCGACATCTTGGAGCCGAACTCGACCGCGACGTCGACCGCCCGCCGCATCGTCCCGACCGCGACCAGGAAGTCGGCGACGCCGCTCAGACGGCCCTCGTGGAAGAGCTGCTCGCCGGCGCGCCGCCCCAGGTCCGCGTCGCCGCAGGCGAGCGCGGCCGCCTCCGCGAGCGCGATCGTCTCGGCCGAGGAGAACCACCGCCGCGCGCCGGGCGCGAGCGCGACCGTCTCGTCGAGGAGGCCCTGCGCGTCCTCGACCCCCGCGGCGCGGATCACCTCCTCGGCCGCCGCCCGGTCGTGTGCGCGCGCGACGTACCGGACGATCACCCCGGGGATCGCCGGGGTGAGCTGCCGCCGCTCGTCGCGAGCCCGCTGCGTGCCCACGAGTCAGATTTCGGTCGGTGCCGGCGTTGCCTGGACAGCCGATGTGCGCGCGGCACCGCCCGCCGTCTCATGTCACGTTCGGGTCCGGGGCGATTCGGGCGGATCGCGCACTCCCATCGGGTTTGGCACGGACGGCCGGGGCGGTGAGGATGGCGCGGTGGAGACGTGGACCGAACCCGCACGCGAGGTGCCGGTGGCCGGCCGACCGGACGTGCTGGTCGTCGGCGCGGGCGCGGCCGGCGTCGCGGCGGCGGTCGCCGCCGGACGGCACGGGTGCGAGACCTGGCTGATCGAGCGGTCGTCCGCGATCGGCGGGCTCGCGACCGCCGGCCTGATCAACCTGCTGCTCACGCTCGACGACGGCGCGGGCAACCAGGTGGTCGCCGGCCTGTGCCAGGAGTTCGTGGACCGGCTCGCGGCGCTCGGGCGGGCGCGCTTCCCGCCGCGCGAACAGTGGAACCGCGAGGACCCGGACCTCGTCGCGCACTGGCGGCGCTTCGGCCTCGTCTGGGGTGCTCCCGAGTCGGTGCGCTACTCGGTCGCGTTCGACCCGGAGGCGTTCGTCGACGTCGCGATCGACGCACTGCGCGGCGCCCGTGTGCGGCTGCGGATGCACTGCTGGTTCGCGGGCGTCGCGCTCGCCGACGGCGTCGTGCGCGCCGTGTTCGTCGAGTCGAAGCGGGGCCGCGAGGCGATCCTGCCCGGCGTCGTCGTCGACGCGTCGGGCGACGGCGACGTGTTCGTCGCCGCGGGCGCGCGCTTCGAACACGTCACGATCCCGCCGCACCTGTGGTTCCGGGTCGGCGGCGTCACGGACGGGCCGCGCGGCGCCGGGTTCGACACCTTGGACCGCGGGCGCGTGCTGGTGCCGTGGGGCCCGCACCCCGACCGCGTCGACGCGTGCGACCCCGACGACATGACCCGTGCCGAGCTCGCGTGCCGCGTCGCGGCCCGCGAGGAGCTCGATCGGCTGCGGCGAGCCGAGGAGGCGTTCGCCGGGGCGTGGCTCGACGACTACGCGCGCATGCTGGGCATCACCGAGAGCCGCCGGCTCGTCGGCGACCACGTGCTCGCGAAGGAGGACGCGGGCGTCCGCTTCCCCGACACGATCGCCCGCACCGGCCACTGGACCCGGCGCGACGTCGTGTTCGAGATCCCGTACCGGTGCCTCACGACCCCCGCCGCCGCGAACCTCCTCGTCGCGGGCCGGTGCATCTCGACCACGCGCTACGTGCACCAGGCCACCAAGGAGATCCCCGCCGCGATGGCGACCGGCGAGGCCGCGGGCACCGCCGCCGCGATCGCCGCGGCCGCCGGCGCAGCGGTACGGGAGGTCGACGTCGCCGGGCTGCGCCGCACACTGCGCGCCGCCGGGGCCGACGTCGGCGGCTGACCGCACCTGCCGGTCCCGAGCGGTTCCGGCACGGTTCGAGGCGAGCAGGTGGAGGTACTCGCGCTACTCGCGAACCCCCAGCTGACGCCCAAGCTGACGATAAGCAGGGCGACAGCGCCAGCGACCTAAAGGCAACACCTCGCAGTCAGCACCATCGGCGGCTGTCCGACAGTGAGATCGCCGAACTCCTCGTGAACTACGCCGATGGCGTCTCGGTCCTGCATCTGGCCCAGCGATACGGCATCCACCGGCTCACCGTCGCAGAGCACTTGGAGCGGAACGGCATCCCCCGTCGAGCTTGCGTACGGCAGCTCACCGACGAACAGGTGCCGATGCTGCCAACCACTACGCCGGCGGCGAGTCGCTGGCAACGGTGGCCAACCGCTACGGCGTCAGTGCACGCACGGTCGCGAGGGAGTTCAAACAGGCCAACATCCCTGTCCGCCCGCGTCCTGGCTGGCCACCTCCCGCCTCAAGCTAGAGGTCACTCCAGGCCGCGCCGGAAGCGCTCGGCTGAGTCTTCGTTCCGCCGGGCGTCAGCCTCGTAGGACTTCGCGATGCCTCGCAGCAGCGCCGCGATACGCGGCCATTCATCAGCCCACCGGTCAGCATCGGCTCGGTACTTGGCTGCGAGTTCCATCTCCTGCACGCCGCCCTCCTCCAAGCCGCGCGAGGTAACCCGCCGACTGTTGAACAGTTCGGCAGAAAGCCCGCCCTCAACGTCCTCACTCTGGAGTTCCTCGAGCAGATCCCGCACCACCTCTGGAGGCCAGGCCCCATCGTCGTCAGGTGGCGCCGAGGCGAGCACGTGGCCGAAGTGAACCAGTCCGACTTCCAGGCGACCACGCTCGTCGAGCAACCGCCGAGCTCCGTCGAGCCAGGCACGCAGACGATCCTGATCAATCTTGCCGTCGACCAGCCCTGGCATGACACTCCACGACGACAGTAGGTGGTAAGCGTTGCGGGCCCGTCCCTCCTGCTGCTCGCCCGCCTCTTCGTCTGCGGCCGCAGCATCTTCGATCTTTCGAGACCGATAAACAGCGCACACAACCTCAACAAAGAACTCTGGATTTTGGGCCATTCCCTCGTGCAGTGCCGGCACCTGAGGCTTGTAACCTAGTGCCGGGAGGAACGCCCACTCGAGGCGAGCAATACGATCTACACCAAGAAGATCGCGATGGCGTTCCAGCAGCGCAAAGGCCTGCCCGTAGCTATAAGCGGAGAGGCGCGAAAGTTCAGGGTCTTCAATCGAGCCGAGTAGACCTTCCAGGCCATTCGCAATCAGTTCCGCTGTCTTGATCTCGTCATCCGTATCACGCCTCAAATGCATTACGAGCAGCTCGATGGCGATAGCATTTCTTCCATACTTCATGAGTTGGTTGGCGACGAACACAACGTTGTCGAAATCGGACCCCAGCCCATCGGGCACGAAATGCTTCCAATAGAACTCCGTGACCTCCGCACCCTCCGCCTCAGCAGCCTCCCAGTCCTTGGGCAGATCGCGTGCCGCAAGCAACAAGCGAGCACGCTGGGCTGCAGTTCCGTCCGAGTGCTTGCTCAGAACTGAGTCCAACCAGCTCCGTCCACCTTGGCGGAAGCGCCTAGCGAAGTACTGCATAGCCAGCTCGATGTCGTATCGGTCATCCGAGCGCAGGTCCACGAACAGCTCATCATCGAACTCAGGTACCGCGTCAGCCAAAGCGATCCCAACGCTCCAACTCACCTTTGCCTTCCGTACAAGCGTTCGCACAGCATCCAGACCGCCTTCCGCCACAATCTCACCGACGGCCACCGCCCGCTCCTCAGCCAGTAGGGCCTCGTATGCATCGTGGTCATCTCGGATCTTCGCCCCCTCAAGGTGAGGCATGTGATCCTGGAACAGCCAGGCGTGGCGTTGCGACGGATCCTTCGGGGTCAATGGCTCGATCAAGACCTCTAGGCCTAACAGGTCGTCTTCAGCTAAGGCCCACTTCGCATCGGGGTACTGGCGATGCTTCCCGACGAGGTCCCTGATCGCGTTCCAGAGCAGATCGCGAGCTGCGTCAGGGAGCTGATCGGATTCGACCAGCGCCGTGAGAGCGTTGACCGACACCGTCCGGTCACTTGGTGGCAAGTCCGAGTAGTGGTTCAGGAACTCCGACCACCGCTCGCCATCTGTCGAGGCTTCCTCTATGCAGCGGGCGACCACGTTGGAGACGAAGTCGAGGTACTCTACATTCGTTACCGGAACGGACCTAGGCTTCCAATCGCGAAAGTGCGGAGCGTTCGTCGGGAAATGAACGCCATGAAACTCTGGCAGCATGCTGAGGAGAAGCTTCCACGCCACGCCATTGTGACGCTTCCTCACACTATCGACGACCTTCAGCCGACGCTCTACCGTGACTGAGTTTTCAGGATGCCAGGGGCAGAACACTGAGGCGAGGCTCGCAAATGGACGATTCCCCAGCCGGCCACCGGGGTCGATCTCATCAAGTCTTGCAAGCAGATCCACTGCGGCACCGAAGTGGTCTGGCGACCACGCCACCGTCTCCAATGCCCACAGCAATCCGGTGTGGGGTGAACTCGCGGAGAACAACCCGTCAGTATTCTGGTCCGTGAACAACTTGTGGAGCACGGGACCGTCCCCGGCGACCCCTCTGGTCACTTCGTCTACAAACGCGTCTGGACCAGCCTCAGCAAGTAGGGGCAGGACATCACTAAGCGACGCCCAGGTGCGACCAGAGCTGTCCTCGTTCGCATTCTTGAGGAGCGATCGCACGAGGTAGTTGGCCCAATCGGAGCCCGTCGCAGAGCCCGGAGCAGATAGCGACGCGCCGTGGACACCCAAGAGTGCAAGGGAGCGAGCGAGTCCCCGACGAAGGTCAGCTGAGAAGGCGCGGACCTTCCCCTCAATGGATGCCTTCCACCAACGCACGTCCTCTGGCACATCCAACGACGGGTCGATCTCGCCAATGACGGTATTCACGACCAACTGAAATCGGTTGAGATCGTCGTGAGTCAGTCGGTCATTAAGGAGTAACCAGGAGTCGTAAGGCGCCACCAAGTCCCAGCTCGTCCCGCCGTTTAGCAGCATCGGATCGGAGCTCGCAGTCAGTGCCGCAGCTCTCTCTCTGAACTCGTTGTAGGGCTCGCCTGCCAACTCGGCGAGCGCAAAGCGATCTCCATCATTGTGGTCGTTCCACCTACCAGCAAGCAGCGCGGCCCGGACGTACCGTCCGACGGGAGGCTCTGCCCAGGGCGGGCGATGAAGCGCCTTGTTGGTCGCGAGATGTCGACGAAGGGCGGTCAGACTCCGTCGAGCGAGCCGACCTGCATCATCCGACTCCTTTTCATCTGTCATGCCCGCAGCTCGAAGAGCCGCAGTCACGGCGCTCGCGTCCAAGTCTGGCAGTTCGACGTCCGCGACGCCCGTCCCCACAACAGGGACTAGCACCGCGTGCGGGCTCCCAGAGGGGACCTCCCGTGCGAATTCAGGATCGAGGGGGACGAGTATCGGGGGCTGAGCCGAGTCGAGCAAGAGTCGCCAGGTGCTCAGTTCATTCACATATGCAAGTCGAGCGAGCAGAGATCCATCGCCGTCTGATTCGCTATCCACCGCAAGAGAGGCGATGAACGCACAGGTCTCCTCGTACGCCGCCCCCTCGACAGTCGTCACGCCAGGTCGGGCCATCCGGTCGCGAATCGCCTTCTTCGAGTCATCCCGGCCTGCCAGCAAGACTGCGGGTGTCATCACTGGGTTTGTTTGCTGCGACCATGCCTCCCACCACGTCTCCGCTGTACGCATGCCGTACGGGTTGAGACCGAGCGCTTCCGAGAACCACGCCCACGTGATAGGGGCGGCCTCTAGCCACGCGTGAATGTCATCAAGCCCATACGCTCGCACCTCCTTCCACTTTTTCTCCGCGCTGTGGGTCTTGGCGAAGGTTTCGCGGTCCGTCCAGACACGAAGTATCGCCTGTACGTAGGTGCACTCGTCCAACGGCGAGCCGTCAGGGGTGGAGTCACGCTTGCGATAGTCCTGCTCGGCCTTAGCTTTCGCCCCAGAGTTGACTGACAGCTCCCATACGGAGAGGCCATCGGGTACCCAAGCGTTCGATGACGCAGCCCGAACCCAACCGTCCCATTTTCCGGCAGCCACGCCCTCGGCAGCTGGCATCCCAAGCTCGACGAGTCCGGGAGTCGTCTCAAGAATCAGGCGCCGGATCAGTCGCGGAAAGTCTGACTGCGACTGCGTCGTATCGGCCCAATCGCGGAGCTTGTTGCGGTCTGCGAAACCTGGTCGGCTCATCGTCCACGTCCCTCTATGGCCTCACCCACTGCTCGTGCCCAAGCTGCTGCCGACGACCTTTGCCAGGATCCTTGATGAGGACAATCGGATCAGCGCCTGGCGATCCCCGCTGACGCTGATCAGAGCAGGAGTGCAGTCATGGTGAACTTGGTTCCAACGTCCGGGACGGGCGACCTGACCCCCACCGGTGGAGACGATGGGACTCGAACCCACGACCCCCTGCTTGCAAAGCAGGTGCTCTCGCCAGCTGAGCTACGTCCCCGGGCCGGTCCAGGGTAGCGGCCCGCGGCGGCGGCCCCGCGCGCCCGGCCCGCTCACGCGGGCGCAGGGAGCGCCAGCGGCGGGGTGGTCCGCCGCGTCGACGACGACGCCCCGCAGGTCCTCCGGCGGCAGCGCCGGCGCGTAGTGGTGGCCCTGCAGGTAGTCGCAGCCCATCCGTACCAGCGCGTCGACCTGGTGGCGCTCCTCCACGCCCTCGGCGACCACCTCGTGCCCGAGCGTGTGGGCGAGCTGGATCACGGCGCCCGCCATCGTCGCGCGCTCGGGCGTGACGCCGATCTCGCGCACGAACTGGCGGTCGAGCTTCACGATCTCGATCGGGAACTGCCGCAGGTACGCGAGCGCGGAGTAGCCGGTGCCGAAGTCGTCGACCGCGACGCGCACGCCCAGGCCGACGAGCCGCGCGAGCTGCTCGCGTGTGCGCTCCACGTCGCTCACCAGCACCGACTCGGTGATCTCGAGGACGAGCTGTTCGGGCCGCGCGCCCGTCGCGGCGAGCGTCCGCTCGACCGTCGCCGCGAAGTCACCCGCCGCGAACTGGCGGGGCGACACGTTGACCGCGACCCACAGCGCTTCGGGGTGGACCGACCCGGCGTCCCACCCGGCCGCGTCCCGGCACGCGGCCTCGAGCACCCGCCGCCCCATCGGCACGATCAGCCCGGTGTCCTCCGCCACGTCCATGAACGCCCCGGCCGCCACGACGCCCTCGCCCGGCACCCGCCACCGCAGGAGCGCCTCGACGCCCCGCACGATCCCGGTGCGGGCGTCCACCACGGGCTGGTAGTACACGCGGAGCTCGTCGTTCGCGAGCGCACCGCGCAGGCCGGCCTCGACGTGCGCGCGGCGGGCGAGCAGCTCGTGCAGCCCCTCCTCGTACCGCTCGACCCGGTTGCGGCCCCGCTGCTTCGCCCGGTACATCGCCACGTCCGCGTCCCGCAGGAGCCGCTCGACGTCGTCGACGCCCGAGCCCATCGTCATGCCGACGCTCGCCGAGAGGGTCACGACGGCGTCGCGTGTCGTGACCGGCTTCGCGAGCGCGTTGCGGATCCGCACCGCGACGGCCTCGACGTCCTCCGGCGCGCTCACCTCGCGCAGGACCACGACGAACTCGTCACCGCCGACGCGCGCGATCGTGTCGCCGGGGCGCACGACCTCGCGCAGCCGCCTCGCGGCCTCGCGCAGCACCTCGTCACCCGCCTCGTGGCCCCAGGTGTCGTTCACCGACTTGAAACGGTCGATGTCGACGTACAGCACGCCGACGGGTCCGCCGCCCCGGCGGGCGTTCTCCAGCGCGGCCGCCGCGTCCTCGAGCAGGGAGGGCCGGTTGTGCAGGCCGGTGAGCTCGTCGCGCGACGCCCGGCGGGCGAGGAGCTCGTGGGCGGCCTCGCACTGCCGCACCGCGATCGAGAACCGGGCGAGGACGAGGCCCGCGCACAGGACCGACGTCGACGCCACGAGTGCCCGCGTCGGGGTCCCCGAGCCCGCCGCGGTGAAGGCGGCGGTGAGCGGCGCGGCGACGAGCGCGACGCCGAGCACCACGATCCGGGCCGGGTGCAGGCGCTGCGGCCGCAGCGCGCTCGTGGCCGTGAGCTCGTCCGCGTGGGGGTGCGCGGCCGCGATCGCGAGCGCCACGTACGACGCCAGGTAGGCCGCGTCGAGCGGCACGAGCGAGACGTCCGGCCAGTGGACCGGGATCGCCAGGTAGGCGATGTCGGCGGCCAGCGTCGTCACGAGGAACGCGCTGACGAGCAGCGTCGGCGCGCCGCGCCGGCCGGGGCTGAGCAGCAGCCAGCCCGCCGCGGCGAGCAGCACGAGGTCCGCGACCGGGTACGCGCCCCACACCAGCGCCTGCGCCAATCCGGCGCCCTCGACGCTCGGTGCGACGAGGAAGTGCCAGGTCGCGACGACGGCCGCGGCGGCGAACGCCGCCCCGTCGAGGATCCCCTCGCGGTGCTGCCCCGGGGCGCGCAGCGCGACCATCCGGCCGATCGCCGCCCCGAGCAGCGGGTAGCCGGCGAGGTACGCCGCGTCCGCGACCGACACGTCGGGACGTGCCCGCCCGAGGACCTCGTAGGCGTCCCAGAACAGGTCACCGGCGTACCAGCACGCCAGGCCGGCCCCGAGCAGCTGCCAGGCCCGCCGGTCGCGCCCGCCCCGGCCCGCGGCGCGCAGCACCACCGCGACGGCGGCGGCCGCGACCGCGTGGTAGGAGCCCCACGCGAGCCAGGAGTCCGGGTCCACGACGTTGACGACCACCGCGCCCGCGGCCGCGGCGGTCGGGAGCAGACGGCGGGGGCGCACGCCGCGACTCTCGGCGTCCGGGGGACCGGCCTTGACCTCGCCGGGCGATCGTCACCGCCCCGATCGCCGGGCTCCGTCCCGTGTCCGGGCGGTTCGCGCCGGTTCGCCCGGTCAGCCGACCGCGGCGCCCTCGAACACCGCGGCGCGCACCCCGCGGTGCGCGAGCTCGGTCAGGAACGGGACCGGCTCGCACAGGGCCGCCAGGCCGTGCACGCCCGGTCGTTCGAGGCGCGGCCCCAACGCGCCCCCGAGCCGCGCGGCGGTGACGGCGAGCACGGTGCCGGCGGCGACCGCCGTCCGCTCGACCACCCCGTACACGACGCAGTCGTGGCTGCCGTCGCGCCGGCCCCACACGTCGACACGGGCCGCCCCCCACTGGCCGTCGTCGCCGAAGCGCCGCCGCAGCCGCGCCCGGCGCGGCGGCTCCCCGAGCAGCACGCGGATCCGCCGGGTCCTCGGGAACGCGTCGACCAGCAGCGACGCCCCGCCGGTCACGACCCGGCAGTCGCGCGCCCCGATCGGGTCGGGGAACCACACGAGCGTCTCGCCGTGCGGGTGCTCCTCCCGCCAACCGTCCTCGTGCCAGGCGCGCGCGGTCGCGCGGCGCTCGTGGCGCACGGCGGCGACACACGCCGGCCCCGCCCAGCCCGTGCGCGCGACGCGGATCTCGTCCACGCGCTCGAACGTCGCGGCCGCGTGCCGCACGAGCACGTCGGCGAGCCCGGGCGCGAGCCCGCAGCCGACGGCGACGGTGACGCCGGCGGTCCGCGCGTTGCGGTCGAGCGCGCGCACCGCCTCGTGCGCGTCGTGGTCGTCGTCGCACGACGCACACGGGACCCGCGCCTCGAGGGCCGCGGTGACGACCGCGTGGTCGAGCCCCGTCGGCAACGCGCACGCGACGACGTCGACGTCGGCGGGGATGGCGTGCCCGGGGCGGAACGGCACCACCGCCGCCTTGTCGCCCAACGCGTCCGCGACGCGCACGGCGCGTTCCTCGTCCTCGTCGGCGAGGAGCACACGGGTCAGCGCCGGGGTGTCGACCAGCTGGCGAGCGGCGCGCGTGCCGACCTCGCCGACGCCGACGAGCAGCGCGGTGCAGGTCACCGGAACTCGGGGGCCTCGAGCTCGCGCCAGCCACCGCTGGTGGGCGGAACGCCCCCCTTGCCGCGCAGCCGGGCGATCGCGCCGATCAGGCCCGCGAGCCCGATGACGATCACGACGCGGCGGAAGGCCCTCACGGCGCGGAGTGTACAGACCGGTCGCCGTGCGCCCGCGGGCCACGCCCGGTGGTACGTTCGGCGCCCCACGGCTCCGAGGCGCGCGCATGGCCACCGACCCGACGGCGGGCAACTCGACTGCGGGCACCACGCGGACCGGACGTGCGCGGCGCCACGCCCTCCAGCCGTCGTGGTCCAACGCCGACGCGCACCGCGCGCGCTTCGAGCAGCTCCGGCACCACTTCACCGGCCGCTCGGTGCTCGACCTCGGCTGCGCGTCCGGATGGCGCCGCCCCGACTGGTTCCACGGGCTCATCGCCGGGGAGGCGAGCGAGCTCGTCGGCATCGACGTCGACGAGCGCGCGGTCCGCGAGCTCGAACGGCGCGGCTACCGCGCGATCGTCGCCGACGCGACCGACTTCGACCTGGGCCGCACCTTCGACGTCGTGCACGCCGGCGAGCTCATCGAGCACCTCGACGACGCGCACGGGTTCCTCGCGTCGGTGCGTCGCCACCTGCGCCCCGATTCGTGCCTCGTGCTCACGACGCCCAACGCGTTCTGCGTGTCCAACTTCGTGTACCGGTTCGGCGCGAAGGCGTCGCTGCACCGCGAGCACGTCGCCTGGTACTGCGAGGACACGCTGACCCACCTGCTGGAGCGCAACGGCATGCGCGTCGGCGAGATCGGCTTCCTCCGCCACGAGACGCCGCGCGGCTGGCGGGCGGTCGCGAGCCGTGTCGTGCGGTCGGCGCTCCCGCCGCGGCTCGCGTGGAACACGCTCTTCGCCGTCGCGCACCGCGCCGATTGAGCGGGTCGCGCCCGTCCGCGCGCATTCCACCCGCAGGCGCCGGCCGCGCCGCGACCGCCATCGGCCTCCGCGCCCGCCGATCCGGGGCACGCCGGCGTTCGGTACGATCCCCGTCGTGACCGCTCGCGTCCCGGGGGGCGACAGCGCCCGCACGCCCGCGCGCGGTGCAGCGGAGCGCCGGTCCGCCTCCCCACGGGCACGGTCCCGCGCGGCCAGCCCGGCGCACCGTGGTGGCGCTACCGCCGTCCCGACCGCACCGGCGGCACCGCACCCGGCACGGTGGGGTCACCCCCCGACGAGCCGCCGGCGCCCCCCGGCGGCCGCACGGTGCACGGGTCCGCCGCGCCCGCGGCGACGGCACCGGGGCCGGAGCCCGCGGGCCGCGCGTCCGGCGGGCTCGAGTCCCGCCCCGACACGCGATCGGGGTTCGTGCCCGCGGTGGGCGCCGTGATCGTCGCCGCGACGACGGTCACGCTCGCCCGCACGACCGACGTCACGGCCGCGGGCCGTGTCCTGCTCCCGATGTTCGGCCTCCTGGTCGCCGCCGCGTTCGTGCCGATGCTGGCCCGCCGTCACCCCGACGAGCCGTGGCTGCCCGGCATGCTCATGTGGGGCGTCGCGTTCAAGATCCTCATGATCTTCGCCCGCTACTACACCTTCGAGGGCGGGGGCGACGCCGGCATCTACCACCGGCGTGGTGTCGAGTTCGTCAACGGCATCGGGGACCCCATCGACGAGTGCGCCGCACGGGCTTCGTCATGTGGGTCGTCCAGCGCCTGTACACGGTCATCGGCGCGGACCAGATCGCCGGCTTCCTCGCGTTCGGCCTGTTCGCCTTCATCGGTTCGTACTTCTGGTACCGGGCGACGGTGACCGCGGTGCCGTTCGTCAACCGGCGCATGTACTGCGCGGTCGTGTTCTTCCTGCCGAGCATCGCCTTCTGGCCGGCGTCGATCGGCAAGGAGGCGCTGATGCAGTTCGGCATCGGCGCGGCGGCACTCGGAACCGCGCTGCTGTTCGAACGGCGCCTCGTGCCCGCCGTCGTCGTCGCCGCCCCCGGCATGTACCTGCTGTGGGCGGTCCGGCCGCACCTGTTCGCACTGGTGACCGTGTCCGCCGCGTTCGCGTACCTCGTCGGCCGGGGCGGCGCGCCCGCCACCGACGACCGGCCCCCGACCCTGTCGCTCACGCGCGCGCTCGGGATCATCCTCGTCGGCGCGGTGGCCGTGTTCGCGGTCGGTCAGGCGATGAGCTTCCTCGGCATCGAGGACCTCTCGGTCGGGGCGATCGAGGAGGAGCTCAACGAACAGGCCGGCCGCACCGCGCAGGGGAGCTCGGCGTTCCGCGAGCAGGAGTCCGAACCGAAGTCGCTCACCCCGCTCAGCATCCCGCTGGGCGCGGTCACCGTGCTGCTGCGGCCCTTCGTCTGGGAGGTCGAGACCCCGACGCAGATCATCGCGTCGATCGAGGCGGCGTTCATCACGTACCTCGTGTTCCGCGGTGGCCGTCGTTGATGACGTCGATCGCCCGCGCGCGCTCGACGCCGTTCCTCCTCTACTGCTGGGCGCTCACGGGCCTGTACGCCATCGCGTTCTCGTCGTTCTCCAACATGGGCCTCCTCGTCCGCCAGCGCTCGCTGGTGCTCCCCTGCTTCTTCGTCCTGCTGTGCGTGGAGCCCGCGCTCGCGGCGAGGCGGACGCGACGCAGCGGCCGGCGCGCGGGCGGGCCCTGACCGTGGCCGCCGGGACCACCGGCACGGCGCGGGCGCGCGGCGCCGCCCGCGCCGGCGGGCGGCGCTCCTCGACGACCGCACCCGCCGGCGCGTGCACCTCGTCGCTCCTCGCCGTCATCGTCGTCGCGCTCGCGGCCCGGGTCGGTGGGCCGCGTGGATCGCGCACGCCGACCCGGCCGCGGTGCGCAGCGGCGACACCCCCGGCTACCTCGGGCCCCGCACGCGCGCTGCTCGAGACCGGGACGCTTCACCTACTCGCCGCAGGACGCGGCGCCCATGTTCCTGCGGACACCCGGGTACCCCGTCGCTGCTCGCCGCGATCCTGTGGGTCACCGGCAGCGAGTGGTCGATCAGCCCGATCCAGGCGGCGCTCAGCGCGCTCGCCGTCGTCGGCCGTGGTGCTCGTCGGCCGCCGCCTCGCCGGTCCCGACCGCCGGCTCGTCGCGGGCGCCGTCGTCGCCCTCGACCCGCTGCAGTTCGCGCTGTCGGGGACGCTGCTCGGCGAGACGCTCACCACGCTCACGATGGTCGGCCTCGCCGCGGCGGCCGTGCCGGTGTTCGTGCGCGCGCCGCGCGACGTTCGCATCGCCCACGTCGCGCTGCTCGGCGCGCTGCTCGCCGTCGCGACGATGGTGCGCCCGACCACCTACTACCTGCCACCGATCGTCGTCGTGCTGCTGGTCGCGCGGCTGTGGCGGACGGGGTGGCGCACCGACGGTCGTGCGGTCGTCGCGTTCCGGTGCCGATCGTGCTCGTGATCGGCGCGTGGCACGTCCGCAACGAGCGCGTCCTCGGGTCGTCACAGTTCTCCGGCTCGCAGGCGGTGACGCTCTACTGCTGGCACGCGGCGGGGGTCGAGGCCGCGGTCCGGGGCGTCGAGCACCGCCGAGGCGCGCGAGGACTCGGCTGCCACCCCGGCGGCTGGGACGACCTGCGCACCACGTGCCCGTCCTGGTGGGCGTGCGACGCCGACGAGCCGCTCGCCGACGGTGCGAGCTGGGACGAGATGAGCCGCCGCGGGGTCGAGGTGCTGCGGGCGCACCCCCGCGAGTCGGTCGAGGTGTACGTGCGCGGGCCTCGCCCGCGAGGTCGCGGGCCCGGCACCGACACCGTCCGGCGCTTCCTCGGCATCGGCCCGTCGCCCCTGCTCGCCGCGGCGCTGTTCACCTGGAACGCGGTGGTGTGGGCGCTGGCGTCGATCGGGGCCGTGGTGGGGCTGCGCTCGGTCGCGCCAACGCGCCGTACTGGGCGTTCGTGATCACGCTCGATCGTGTACGTGCTGCCGTGTCGGGCGGCGCCAACGCCGGGGCGCGCTTCCGGGCGCCGCTGGTGCCGCTGCTCGCGCTGCTCGGCGCGCTGGGCGCCCGGTGGCTCGCGGTGCGGGCGCTGGCGCGGTCTGCGGACCGGACGGGTCTCCCCGGCGGGCGCATCGGGTGCGTGGGGCTAGCTGGAATCGAACCAGCGACCTCATCCTTATCAGGGATGCGCTCTAACCGACTGAGCTATAGCCCCGGGAGCCGGTGCAGGATACCAGTCCGTGCCGCCGATCCGCGGGCCGGCCTCCGCCGCCGGCCCGCCGGCGTCAGCGGCCGCTCGTGTAGTCGTCCTCGACGACCGTGATCTCGACGCCGCCGGTCAGCTCCGCGAACAGGTTGTAGAACGCGGCGGCGAGCGTCGTCACCACGACCATGACGCTGACGAACACGAGGCCGACGAGCGTCGACGCGCGCAGCACCTCCCACGACAGGAGCTCGAAGTCGTCGGGGTCGTTGCCGATGAGCTCGGCGACGAACGACTCGACGTTGCCGATGATGCCCACCGCCGACGCGATCCACCACAGGACGCGCCCGGCGAACAGCATCACGATGAGGGCCGTCAGGTAGAAGCAGACCGAGATCTTGAGGACGCTCCACAGGTCGATGCGGCGCACCGTCTGGCGGTAGCGCCGCTCGTAGGCCGGGCGCACGGGCGCGTCGCCCGAGCGGCGCAGCCGCCGCCCCCTCGGCTCACCGGCGGGACGCTGTGGCCGCCCGGGGCTCCACCGACTCGAGCACTGCCTTGGGGCGTGCCACGGTCAGCCCTCCCCGGCCGCGGTCCCGCCGTCGCCACGGATCGTCGTCGGGCTGCTCGGTGTCGAGCACGCGGGCCACGGCGACCACGCTATCGCCCTCGTCCACGCGGGCGACGCGCACCCCCGTCGCGTCCCGGCCCTGCTCGGAGATCTCGTCGACCGCCGGTGCGCACGATGTTGCCCGCCGACGAGAACACGAGGATCTCGTCGCCCGGCTGGACGGTGAACGCCGCGACCACCTGGCCCCGGGCCTCCGTGACGCGCATCCCGCGCACGCCCTGGCCGCCCCGGCCCTGGCGGTTGAACGCCGACACCGGCGTGCGCTTGCCGTGCCCGCTGGACGAGACGAACAGCAGCACCGCGTCGTCGTGGGCGACGTCCGCGCTGACCACGCCGTCGTCCTCCGACCGGAGCTTCATGCCCCGTACGCCGGCCGTCGCCCGGCCCATCGGGCGCACCTCCGACTCGGAGAAGCGGATGGTCTGCCCCTGGCGCGAGACCATGAACACGTCGTCGGACCCGCTCGTCTGGATCACCCGCACCAGCTCGTCGCCCTCGTGCAGGTTGATGGCGATGAGCCCGGTGCGCAACGACGAGTCGTACTCCGACATCCGCGTCTTCTTCACCATGCCCTTGCGGGTCGCGAAGAACAGGTAGGCGCCGTCCTCGTAGGTGCGCGTGTCGATCACGGCCTCGATGTGCTCGTCGGGCTGGAGGGCGACGAGGTTCACCAGCGCGGTGCCGCGCGCCGTGCGGTCCTTCATGGGGATCTCGTGCGCCCGCAGCCGGTACACGCGTCCGCGGTTCGAGAAGAACAGGAGGTACGAGTGGGCGGTCGTCGTGAGGAGGTGCTCGACGTAGTCCTCCTCCCGCAGCCGGCCACCGCGGACCCCCTTGCCGCCCCGGCCCTGCGTGCGGAACTGGTCGACCGGGACGGTCTTCACGTAGCCCTGCCGCGAGAGCACGACGACCAGCTCCTCGTCCTCGATGAGGTCGAGGGCGGCGAGGTCGCCCGGGTCGGTCGTGATCGTGGTGCGGCGGTCGTCCCCGTACTTGTCGCGGATCGCGAGGAGCTCGTCCTTGATGACCCCGCGCAGCTTCTGCTCGTCGGCGAGGATCGCCTCGAGCTCCGCGATGTCGGCCCGCAGCTCCTCGAACTCGTCGTGCAGCCGCTGGCGCTCGAGCGCCGCGAGCCGCCGCAACTGCATGTCGAGGATGTGGTTCGCCTGCACCTCGGTGAACCCGAACGGCTCGGCCATGAGCGCGGCGCGCGCCGCGTCGGCGGATTCGGATCCCCGGATCAGCTCGATGATCGCGTCGATCCGGTCGAGTGCCGCAACAGCCCCTCGACGATGTGCGCGCGGTCGCGCTTGCGCTGCAGCCGGTACTCGCTGCGGCGCGTCACGACCTCGACCTGGTGCGCCACGTAGACGCGCAGCGCCTGGTCGAGGCTCAGCAGGCGCGGCACGCCGTCGACGAGCGCCAGCATGTGCGCCGCGAAGTTGGTCTGCATCGGCGTGTGCTTGTAGAGCTGGTTGAGCACGACCTGCGCGTTGGCGTCGCGCTTCAGCTCCACCACGAGCCGCGTCGAGTCCCCCGCCGACTCGTTGCGCACGTCGCGGATGCCCTCGATCTTCCGGTCGTTCACCAGTTCGGCGATCTTCTGGCCGATCACCTCGACCGACGTCTGGTACGGCACCTCCGTGACCACGATGCGCTGCCCGCCCCGGCCGTGCTCGTCGATCTCGGCGACGGCGCGCATGCGGATCGAGCCGCGGCCGGTGCGGTACGCCTCGACGATGCCGGCCCGGCCGAGGATCGTCGCGCCCGTCGGGAAGTCGGGCCCTGCACGAACCGCATCAGGTCGTCGACCGTGGCGTCGGGGTGCTCGACGAGGTGGACCGTCGCGTCGATCACCTCGCGCAGGTTGTGGGGCGGGATGTTGGTCGCCATCCCGACCGCGATCCCGCCGCCGCCGTTGACGAGCAGGTTCGGGAAGCGGGCGGGGAGCACCCGCGGCTCCCGGTGCTGGCCGTCGTACGTCTCGACGAAGTCGACGGTGTCCTCGTCGATCTCCCCCAGGAGCTCCATCGCGAGCGGGGCGAGGCGCGCCTCGGTGTAGCGCTGCGCCGCCGGCCGGTCGGCGGGGTCGGGCGAGCCGAAGTTCCCGTGCCCGTCCACGAGCGGGTACCGCAGCGAGAAGTCCTGCGCCATCCGCGCGAGCGCGTCGTAGATCGCCTGGTCGCCGTGCGGGTGGTAGACGGCCATCACGTGACCCGACCGCGTTCGCCGACTTGCGGTGCTGGCGGTCGGGCCGCATGCCCTGGTCGTACATGCCGTACAGGATCCGTCGCTGCACCGGCTTCAGGCCGTCGCGCGCGTCGGGGAGCGCACGCGCGGTGATGACCGACATCGCGTAGTCCAGGAAGGAGCGCTCCATCTCCTCCTGGATCTCGATCGGCTCGATGCTGCCGATCGCCTGGTCGTCGTGGTCGTCGGGCACGCGAACCCCAGCCGTGGTCGTCGGATGTCAGATGTCGAGGAAGCGGACGTCCTTGGCGTTGACCTGGATGAAGCCCCGGCGCGCCTCGACGTCCTCCCCCATCAGCGTCGAGAACATCTCGTCGGCGATCGCGGCGTCCTCCACCGACACCTGCAGCAACGTGCGGGTGCGCGGGTCCATCGTGGTCTCGCCGAGCTCCTGCCAGTCCATCTCGCCGAGGCCCTTGAACCGGCTGATCTCGATCTTGCGGCCCTCGTGCTCCGCCTCGAACGCCCGCAGCGCGGCGTCGTCCTTCAGGTAGGTGCGGTCGTCCTTGCCGACCTTCGCGGCGTACAGGGGCGGCTGCGCGATGTACACGTGGCCCGCGCGGACGAGCTCCGGGAGCTGGCGGTAGAAGAACGTCAGCAGCAGCGTGCGGATGTGGCTGCCGTCGACGTCGGCGTCGGTCATCACGATGATCTTGTGGTACCGGAGCTTCGCGAGGTCGAACTCCTCGCCGATGCCCGTGCCGACCGCGGAGATCAGCGCCTGGATCTCCTCGTTCTTCAGCATCCGGTCGAGCCGCGCCCGCTCGACGTTGAGGATCTTGCCCCGGATCGGCAGGATCGCCTGGAAGGCCGGGTTGCGTGCCTTCTTCGCGCTGCCCCCCGCGCTGTCGCCCTCGACGATGAACAGCTCCGCCTCCTCGGGATCGCGAGAGGAGCAGTCGGCGAGCTTGCCGGGCATCGACGCCGACTCGAGCAGCGACTTGCGGCGCGTGAGGTCGCGCGCCTGGCGGGCCGCGATGCGCGCCCGCGCGGCCTGCAGGGCCTTCTGGACGATCGCGCGGCCCTCGGTCGGGTGTTCCTCGAGCCAGTCCGCCAGCTTCTCGTTGGTGACGCGCTCGACGAAGGACCGGATCTCGGTGTTCCCGAGCTTCGTCTTGGTCTGCCCCTCGAACTGCGGGTTCCGCAGCTTCACCGAGACGATCGCCGTGAGGCCCTCGCGGATGTCCTCCCCGAGGAGGTTCTCGTCCTTGTCCTTCAGGTGACCCTTGTTGCGCGCGTAGCGGTTGACGACGTTGGTGAGGGCCTTCTTGAAGCCCTCCTCGTGCATGCCGCCCTCGGTGGTGCCGATGTTGTTCGCGAAGGAGTGGATCCCCTCGTAGTAGCCGGTGTTCCACTGCATCGCGATCTCGACCTCGCCCTGGTCGTACGCGTCGGTGATGGAGATGACGCGCTGGAACAGCGGCTCCTTCGACGCGTTCAGGTGGGCGACGAAGTCGACGATCCCGCCGTCGTAGCGGAACACCTGCTCGACCGGTTCCGCGGGCCGCTCGTCGCGGAAGACGATCTCGAGGCCCTTGTTGAGGAACGCCATCTCCCGCAGGCGCTCGAGGAGCGTCTGCGCGCGGAACTCGACCTCCTCCATGATCTCGGGGTCGGGCCAGAACGTGACCGACGTGCCGGTGCGGTCGGAGTCGCCGACGCGGGTGAGCGGGCCGGTCGGCTCGCCACCGTCGACGAAGGTCTGGTGCCACTCACCGCCGTCGCGGTGCACCACGAGCTCGAGTCGGCGCGACAGCGCGTTCACGACGGACACGCCGACACCGTGCAGGCCGCCCGAGATCTTGTACCCCTCGCCGCCGAACTTGCCGCCCGCGTGCAGCATCGTGAGGACGATCTCCGCCGCGGACTTGTCGGGGTACTCGGGGTGCGGGTCGACCGGGATGCCGCGGCCGTCGTCGACGACCCGGCACCCCCCGTCGGCCAGGAGCGTCACCTCGATGTGGTGCGCGTAGCCGGCGAGCGCCTCGTCGACCGAGTTGTCGACGACCTCGTAGACCAGGTGGTGCAGGCCGGACGGTCCGGTCGAACCGATGTACATGCCCGGCCGCTCCCGGACCGGTTGCAGGCCCTTCAGGATCGAGATGTCCTTGGCCGCGTACGCCACGCGCCTTCCTCGCATCGAGGGCGGTCGGAGACGAGCCCCGGACCCCGGTTTTGGACGCGAAAGTCCTGGTCAGAGGGGGTGAAACCCGTACGGCCAGTCTACCAGAAGGCCCGGCTCGGGCCGGTCCTCACGGGCCCGCGACGACCACCCGCACCTCCCGCACCACGGTCGTGCCGAGGGCCTCGGTGGCCCGCGCGACGAGCTCACCCGCGAGGTACCGGAGCTGGGTCGCCCACGCGGGCCCGTCCACGACCACCGTGCACACCCCGTCGCGCACGGACCGGACCGAGGTGTGCGCGCCGAGCACCGGCCCGACGATGTCCTGCCACAGCGCGTCGACCCGCTCCGTCACGCCGGGTCCGGGCAGGCCGAGCTCGCGCAGCGCGGCCGCGAGTGCCTCCTGCAGCGACCGCGGGTCGCCGGCCGGGCCGCGGCGCGCGCGTCCCCGGCGCTCACGGCTCCATCGTCTCGACCCGGCCCGCCGCGACGCGCATCGCCTGTTGCGGGGTGACCGTCGCCGGCAACGAGCCCGCGGTCGTCACGAGTGTCTGGGCCGCCGGGAGCGAGCGCACGAGCGCCTCCGCACGCGCGTGGTCGAGCTCGCTGAAGACGTCGTCGAGCAGCAGCACCGGCGCGTCGCCGGTGAGATCGGCGACCACGGCGTGACCCGCGAGCCGGAGCGCGAGCGCGAGCGTCCGCTGCTCGCCCTGCGACGCCTGCGTGCGCGCGTCGAGACCGCCGATCGTGATGCGCCACTCGTCACGGTGCGGGCCGACGAGCGTCACGCCCCGCTCGGCCTCCGCGCGCGCCGTCCGTTCGAGGGCCGCGCGCATGAGGTCCTCGACCGCGTCCACGTCGTCGGCGGTCAGGGGCTCGCACCAGTCCGGTTCGTACGACGCGTGGATCACGGCGTCGTGGCCGGCCAGCGCGCGGTAGGCGGCGTCCACCGCGGGCAGGAGCCGTGCGGTCAGGCGCAACCGCCCGCGGACCAGTTCCGCGCCCGCCCGCACGAGTTGCTCGTCGAACACCGCGAGCGACGCACCCCGCAGCTCGTCGTGCCGGGGACCGCGCAGCAACGCGTTGCGGTGGCGCAGCACCCGCTCGTAGTCGCTCGCGGCCGCGTCGTAGCGCGCACCGACCAGCGACAGGAGCTCGTCGAGGTACGAACGGCGGCCGGCGGGGCCGCCCTTGACCAGCTCGAGGTCGTCGGGGGCGAACACCGTCACCCGCAGCAGGCCGTACAGGTCGCGCCGGCGCGCCACCGCCTGCCGGTTCACCTGGATGCGGTTGC
Organism: Acidimicrobiia bacterium; assembly: GCA_026002935.1. Taxonomy (GTDB): domain Bacteria; phylum Actinomycetota; class Acidimicrobiia; order IMCC26256; family PALSA-610; genus BPGH01. The sequence continues at coordinate 463,593 of BPGH01000001.1, read as the reverse complement.
GGCCCTGGCCGCGGATCTCGGCCTCGAACAGCCGAGTGCGGGTCCCCGCGCCCACCTCCGCGCGCACGACCGCGGCCGCCGCCCCGCGCCGCACGAGCGCGGCGTCGGGGACCCCCCGGAACGACCGTGCGCGCGCGACCCACCCGACCGCCTCGAGCAGGCTCGTCTTGCCCTGCCCGTTGTCCCCGTACAACACGGTGAGCCCGGCCGGGAAGGAGACCTCCACCGATCCGAAGCACCGGAAGTCCTGCAGCCACAGCTGCTCGACGCGTGAGGTCGTGGTGGATCCGGCCTCGGCGAGCACGCGTCGTGGTTCCCTGGGCCCCGGGCCGGCGGCTCAGGACGTGCGCACCGGCATCAGCAGGTACAGGAAGTCGGACCCGTCCGCGGCGCGCAGGGTCGCGGGCTTGAGCGGGTCGACGGTCTCGAGCAAGACCTCCGGCCCTTCGATCGCGTCGACACCGTCACGCAGGAACACCGGGTTGAACGCGACCGTGAGCTCGGTGCCCTCGTACTTCGCGTCGAGCGACTCCTGCGCGCTGCCGACGTCCTGCGCGCTCATCGACAGCTCCAGGCCGGTCGCGCTCATCGCGAGGCGGACCGCGGCGTTGTCGCGGTTCTGGCCGACGATCTGCACGCGGTCGAGCGCCTCCAACAGCGCGTCGCGCGCGACGACGAGACGGTTCGGGTACCCGCTCGGGATGAGCTGCTCGTAGTTCGGGAACTCGCCCTCGATCAGCCGGGCGGTGACCTCGGCGCGCGACGTGCGGAACACCACGTCGCGCTCGCGCAGCACCACCTCGATCTCGCCGTCACCCGCGAGGCGCTGCACCTCGGTGAGGCCCTTCGCGGCCACCAGCACCCGCTGACCCTCCGGGAGCATCGAGACGCCCTTCAGGTCCCGCACCGCCAGGCGGTACGAGTCGGTGGCGACGAGCCGCAGGCCGCCGGCGTGCGACGTGAGGAGCACACCGGTGAGGATCGGGCGCAGGTCGTCCTTCGACGCGGCCCGCACCACCTGCCGCAGCGCGCCCGCGAACGCGGCGGCGTCGACGCGGACCCCCTGCCCCTCGTTGGGGGCGAGTCGGGGGTAGTCCTCGGCCGGCTTCAGGCGCAGCGACGTGGTGAAGCGCCCGGCCGTGACGACGGCCTCGTCCCCCGCGACCGAGACGGTGACCGGCCCGGGGTCGAGCCGCCGGACGATCTCGCCGAGGAGCTTCGGCACCACGGCGACCCCGGGTTCCTCCACCTGTGCCGGCACGTGTACCCGGTTCGTGATCTCCAGGTCCGAGCCGACGAGTTCGAGACCCTGGTCACCGGCCGTGATGCGCAGGTCCTGCAACACCGGCAGGGCGCCGCTACGGCTGGCGACGGTGCGCTGGGCGGTCGCCACCGCCTCGGCGAGGGTGTCACGCTCGCACCGGAACTTCACCGTGGCCTCCTCGACAACAGGTGGGGGCAATTCTGCTCGTGGTCGTAGTAGGGGCTGTGGATTGTGGACCGTTCGCCGTCGCGCCTGGCGGGACGGGGCGCACGGGTGGGGACGGTCGTCCCCAGTTCCCCACAGGGACCGGGGAGGCCCGGTGCGCGCCGTGCCGCGCGTCCCCTCCGGCCCCGGGGATTTCCCCAGTTGTCCACAGGCTTATCCCCTGGCGCCGTGCTTGATGCGGTTGATCAGGTCGTTGACCTGCTCGAAGACCACGCGCCGCTCGGCCATCTGGGCGCGGACCTTGTCGCAGGCGTGCATGACCGTCGTGTGGTCACGCCCCCCGAACTCCTCGGCGATCTTCGGGTACGAGTACGGGGTCAGCTCGCGGAAGACGTACATGCCGATCTGGCGGGCGGTGACGAGCGGGCGGCGGCGGCTCTTGCTCTTGAGGTCGTCGACCGTCCAGCCGAACATCTTCGCCGTCTCCTCCAGGATGAGCTCCGGCGTGATGACCCGGGGCCGGGTGGCCGGCAGCAGGTCGGCGAGCACCTCGTGCGCGACCTCCTCGGTGAGCGGCACCCGGTGCAGGCTCGAGTAGGCCGCGACCCGGATCAGCGAGCCCTCCAGCTCGCGCACGTTGTCGACGACGTTCTCGGCGATGAAGGCGAGGACGGCGTCGGGGATGCCGTCGAGGTGCTCGGCCTCCGCCTTCTTGCGCAGGATGGCGAGGCGGGTCTCGAACTCGGGCGGCTGGATGTCGGTGATGAGCCCCCACTCGAAACGGCTCCGCAGGCGGTCCTCGATGCGGGCGATCGACTTCGGCGGGCGGTCCGAGGAGATCACGATCTGGTTGCCGCGGCCGTGCAGCTCGTTGAAGGTGTGGAAGAACTCCTCCTGGAGCTGCTCGGTGCGCTCGAGGAACTGGATGTCGTCGACGAGCAGCACGTCGACCTGGCGGTAGCGACGCTTGAAGGCCTGGGTGGTCTTCGAGCGCATCGCCTCCACGAAGTCGTTCATCATCGTCTCGGTGGACACGTAGCGCGTCCGCTTCGACGAGAACAGCGCGCGGATGTGGTGGGCGATCGCGTGCAGGAGGTGGGTCTTGCCGAGTCCGGCCGGGCCGTAGATGAACAGGGGGTTGTAGGAACCCGAGGGACTCTCGGCGACGGACAGGGCGGCGGCGTGGGCGAAGCGGTTCGACGCGCCGATGACGAACTGGTCGAACGTGTACCGGGGGTTGAGTGCGCTGCCGCCGCCGACGGCCGGTGGCTCGACGTCGGTCGCGCGGGCGTCCGCACCCGGGGCGCGTGCCGGCGCGGGTGACGGCTGCAGGGCGTCGAGCGTGACGGGCTGGTCGCTGCGCGGCGCGGTGTGGACGACGAGCTCGACGGCCCAGGGGACGCCGGTCAGGGCCTGGGCGGCGTCGGTCAGCAGCCCGAGGTAGCTCGTGCGGATGCGGTCGACGGCGACGGACGAGGGGACGCCGAGCACGAGGGCGGTGTCGGTCAGGTCGAGCGCGTGGACGCCCTGGAACCAGGTGTTCCACGTCGCCTCGGCGAGCTGTGCCCGGACGGCGGCGGCGACCTTCGCCCACAGGTCGTCGGCTGCTGGAGTGCCCACGTCGCGGATTCCCCCAGTTGTCCACAGGTGTTTCCACATATGTGGAGAAGCCGAAGCTCCTCCCGGCCGACACCCGGGTGGGTGATGGTGCTCGTGGGGAAGTGCCGGGGTGCCGGGGCCGGTCGGCACGCCGGGGCGCGGCACCCTAGCAGCGGCCGCTTCGCGCCAACAAGGCCGTCTCGGGCGGTGTCCACAGGGTCCGGACCGGTCGGGACGGCGCCGCGGGGCGCCGTCCCCAGACGGCGGGGGCGGATTGCCGGGCCCGGACGCAGCGCCGTACACTGTCACGTCCGCTTGCTTCGTGCGCACCGGCTCGTGTCGGCGCGCCCGCCCCTGGGGCCCGCCTTCGCCCCGGGCGTTCGAGGAGGCCATGCGTGAAGAGGACGTACCAGCCGAACAACCGGAAGCGGAAGAAGAAGCACGGCTTCCGGGTGCGCATGCGCTCGCGTGCCGGACGAGCGCTGCTGCGGCGTCGGCGGGCCAAGGGTCGGCACCGCCTGTCGGCCTGATCTGGCGCGTTCGCGACCGTGCGACCTTCCGTCTGCTCGCGGCCGCCCCGCGTCGGCGCCGGGGCCCGATCGTGATCGCCGTCGCCCCGGTGACGGCCGGTCCCCCGCGGGTCGCGTACGCCGTCGGCCGGGCGACCGGTGGGGCCGTGGTGCGCAATCGCGTCCGTCGTCGGCTGCGCGCCGCGGTACGGGACGTGTCGGCGATGCTCCGCCCCGGCCACGCCTACCTGGTCTCCGTCCGCCCCGGCGCCAGGGATCTCACGCAGAGTGAGATGAAGAACGCAATAGGCGAGATCCTCGGCGAGCTCCACCGGGAGCCCAGGCGATGAAGCGGGCCCTGCTGTCCCTGATCCGCGGCTACCAGTACGTCGTCGCCGGCCGGCCGTCGCCGTGCCGCTACATCCCGTCGTGCTCGGCGTACGCGCACGAGGCGGTCGAGGTCCACGGCGCGCTCCGGGGCACCTACCTCACGGCACGGCGCCTCGCGCGCTGCCATCCGCTCGGCGGGTTCGGCTTCGACCCGGTGCCCCGGCGCTCGGGGGAGGCGAGCTGATGCTCGACCCCCTGTACGCGGCCATCGGGTGGCTGCTCAGCGTCTTCTACTCGATCATCCCGAGCCTCGGGATCGCGATCATCCTGCTCACCTGCACGGTGATGCTGCTCCTGCTGCCGCTGACCGCGAAGCAGACCCGGTCGATGATCGCGATGCAGCGGATCCAGCCCGAGATCAAGAAGATCCAGCAGCAGTACAAGGACGACCGCCAGAAGCAGAACGAAGCGTTGATGCGGTTCTACCAGGAGAACAACATCAACCCCCTGGCGGGCTGCCTGCCGATGCTGGTCCAGATGCCGATCTTCATCGCGCTGTTCGGCGTGCTGCGCAACATCCAGGACCATGTGCCGACGACGGGACGGCTCGGCGACCTCTACCGCGACATCTGCCACGGTGTGGCGGCGTCCGCGTGCACGCCGAAGGGGATCTACTTCCTCGGGATGGACCTCACGACGTCGCCGGCCGATTCGGCCGGGGTGACCGACGGGTTCATCGAGCGCATCCCCTACCTGCTCGCCGTCGCGCTCGTGGTCGTGCTCGGCTGGTACCAGATGTGGCAGACGCAGCGTCGCCAGCAGCGCAGCGGGACCATGCAGAACAACCCGGTCGCCAAGCAGATGCAGGTGATGACCCGGGTCTTCCCGCTCCTGTTCGGCTGGTTCGCGTGGATCGCGTCGTCGGGGTTGGTCGTGTACTTCGCGACGAGCAGCCTGTGGCGGATCGGGCAGCAGCACCTCGTGCTCAACCGGTACTACGACGAGGCCGCCGCCGAGAAGACCGGGGAACGCGGCGCGCCGGGCACGAAGGCGCCGCCGCGTCCCGAGGCGGCACCGGCGGCGGGATCGGACAACGGCACGCGCGACGCGGGCAGCCCGGCCCGCTCCGGCCCCTCGCCCCACGCGTCGCGCAAGAAGCGGAAGCGTAGGCGCTGAGGCATGGAGTGGATCGAGGTCAGTGCGCGGACCCTCGACCAGGCGATCGAGCTGGCGCTCGACCGCCTCGGGGTGGTCGAGGACGAGCTCGAGTACGTCGTCCTCGAGGAACCACGCGCCGGGCTGTTCGGCATCGGGCGCACGGACGCCCGGATCCGGGCCCGCGTGCGGCCGGTGTCGCGGGAGAAGCCCCACGAGCAGCGGCGACGGCGCGCCCGGGGGAACGGCACGCGTCGCAACCGGCCGGGCGGTACCGCCGCGCCGCCCCGGGAGGCTCCGACGGGGCCCGGGGCGGTCGGTGCCGCGGGGCCGGCGACCAGGGAGGACGGTGAACGCGCCGCCGCGTCGCCCAGGCGACGGCGCCGGCGGCGTGGGGGCGCGTCCGTGGGCGGCGGCGCGGTTCCCGGTGGGCAACCGGCGGTGGCGACGGCGCCGGTGACGCGCACCGACGCGCACGAGACGGAGGCGGAGACCGTGGAAGAGACCTCGACCATGACGCTCGAGGAGCAGGCCGCGACCGCACGGGACTTCACCGCGGGTCTGGTGGAGGCCTTCGGGCTGCGGGCGTCCGTCGTGACCGAGGTCGCGGGGGACGACGACATCGAGGTGCGCGTCTCGGGCGACGGCCTGGGGGTCCTGGTCGGGCCGCGGGGGATCACGTTGCAGGCGCTGGAGGAACTGGTGCGGGCGGCCGTCCAGCGCGCCGCCGGGGGACACAGCGCGCGCGTCCACCTCGACGTCGCGGGGTACCGCCAGCGCCGGCGGGAAGCGCTCGCCGCGTTCGCCGCCTCGATCGCCGAGGAGGTCAAGGCGTCGGGGAGCCCGCGCGCGCTGGAACCGATGAGCCCGCCCGACCGCAAGGTCGTCCACGACACCGTGGCCGCCATCGAGGGCGTGTCGACCATCTCGGAAGGTGAGGAGCCGCGGCGGCGCGTCGTGATCACGCCCGCGTGAGCCCGGGGCCCCCCGACCGCCTCGTCGCGTTCCTGGAGGACGGGCGGCGGCTCGGGTTCCTCGGTCCGGGTGACGTGCGGCCGCACGTCGAACACGCCGAGGCGTTCGCCGCCGCGCTGGTCGACGCATCGGGCGGGAGACCCCCGGCGTCGCTGGCGGATCTCGGCAGCGGGGGCGGGCTGCCGGGCGTCGTCCTCGCCCGGCTCTGGCCGTCGACCCGCGTCCTGCTGGTCGACGCGTCGCATCGTCGCTGCGAGCACCTCCGCACCGTCGGTGGGCGCCTCGACCTCGACAACGTCGAGGTCGCCGAGGGTCGAGCCGAGGAGTTGGCCCACCGCATCGAGTACCGCGAGACATTCGACGCGGTGACGGCACGCAGCCTCGACACGCCGGCCCGGACGGCGGAGCTCGCCTGCGGATTCCTGCGGGTCGGCGGGGTCGCGGTGGTGAGCGAGCCCCCGGATGCGCGGGCCGGGCGATGGCCGGAGGCCGGGTTGGCCGCGCTGGGCTTCGGTCCGGCCCGCCGGGTGGCGCACGGCGGCCGGCACTTCGTGGCGCTGCCCAAGGTGGACACGACCCCGGCGGGCGTCCCGCGGCCGACGCGCCGACTGGTCAAGCAACCCGCCTGGTAGGCCACCCGCGCCGTCGGCAGCGGATGTTCCACGTGGAACATCCGCCGGGAAGGCGCCCACGCCCGGGCTCGACGGTGTAGCATCACGCCGCCGATGTTCCACGTGGAACATCGGCATTCCCTGGCCACTCGAGCGCGCGGGACCCGTCGGTCCCGGAGGCAGGATGGCATCGGAAGAAGCGGACCGCCGCGGGCGGCGACGCTGGTTCCGCATCCTCGGCGGCAATCCGGACGAGTCCGGTCCAGCCGAGGCGCGCCCGACGGAGGACATGATGGCCCACGAGGCGGGTCCGGCCCGGGCGCCGGTGGCACCGACGGGCTCACCCCTGGACGCGACCGACTCGGGGTCGGACGCGCGCGCGGTGGGCGCCCGAGCGGCGTGCCGCAGCCGGAGCCCGCGTTCGCGGTCGCCCGCGTCGAGGAGCCGGACCCGTCGCCAACGCCGGACGCCGGCCTGCCGGTGACCGGCGGCCGGCCCGAGGAGTCCCGCGTAGGAGCGGCCGAGCGTGCCGCGACCGGGTCCACGGGCGCGCCGGAGGAGTCCGCTCCGATGCCGGAGTCGCTCGATGGAGGCGCCGTCGACCGCGGTGACGAGCCCGAGCCGATGACGCTCCCGCGCATCCTCGCGATCGCGAACCAGAAGGGCGGTGTGGGCAAGACCACCACCGCCGTGAACCTGGGCGCCGCCCTGGCCGAGCTCGACTACCGCGTGCTGATCATCGACCTCGATCCGCAGGGCAACGCCACGACCGGGCTCGGCATCAGCCACCGGAACGTCGAGGGCTCGGTCTACGACGTCATCATGAACGACGTCGCGGTCGAGGACTGCGTCGAACCCACGACCGTGAAGAACCTGTTCGTCGTGCCGGCGACGATCGACCTCGCCGGGGCGGAGATCGAGCTGGTCCCGCGTTCTCGCGGGAGTTGAAGCTCCGGCGCGCGCTCCAGGCGGCCCGCGACGACTACGACTTCACGATCATCGACTGCCCCCCGTCGCTCGGGCTGCTCACCGTCAACGGGCTCGCCGCGGCCGACGACGTGATCGTGCCGATCCAGTGCGAGTACTACGCCCTGGAGGGGCTGGGCCAGCTCCTGCGCAACGTCGCGCTCGTGCAGTCGAACCTGAACCCGACGCTCGCGGTGCGCGGCATCGTCCTGACGATGTACGACGCGCGCACCAAGCTCGCGGAGCAGGTCGAGCAGGAGGTCCGCGCCCACTTCGGTGCCAAGGTCTACCGGACGGTCGTGCCGCGCACCGTGCGGATCTCGGAGGCGCCCTCGTTCGGGCAGCCGGTGACCGTCTTCGACGCGTCGTCACGCGGTGCGCTGGCGTACCGAGAGCTCGCGAAGGAGGTCAGCCGTGGCGCGACCCGGCGGACTGGGTAAGGGGCTCGGCGCCCTCATCCCGACGGGGACGGTGCAGGATGCCGGCTCGGGCCTGCAGCAGATCCCGGTCGCCTCGATCCGGCCGAACCCGCAGCAGCCGCGGGAGCACTTCGACGAGGAGAGCCTGGCCGCCCTCGCGGAGTCGATCCGGGAGGTCGGCGTGCTGCAGCCGGTGCTCGTGCGCCGCCAGGGGGAGGCGTTCGAGCTCATCGCCGGCGAGCGCCGGTGGCGGGCGGCGCGGCGTGTCGGACTCCAGACGATCCCGGCGATCGTCCGGATCGCCGACGACGCGGCGATGCTCCAGCAGGCGATCGTCGAGAACGTCCAGCGCGAGCAGCTCAACCCGCTCGAGGAGGCCGCCGCGTACCAGCAGCTCATCGAGGACTTCGGGCTCACGCACGACGAGGTCGCCGAGCGGGTGGGCCGGTCGCGGGCCACGATCACGAACATGCTGCGCCTGCTCCAGCTCCCGCCGTCGATCCAGCGGTACGTGCGCGACGGCTCGCTGCGGATGGGCCACGCCCGCGCGCTCCTCGCCACACCCGACCGGGCCTTCCAGGAGCAGCTCGCCAAGCGCGCCGTCAAGGACGACCTGTCGGTGCGCGAGGTGGAGGAGGCGATCCGCGCCCGGGGCGAAGGGGACGCGGCCAAGCCCGCGGGTGCCACCGCGCGCACGCCGAAGCTGCGCCCGCCGGGGCTCCTGGAGCTCGAGGAGCTGCTGGGCGACTACCTCGAGACCCGCGTGCGCATCACGATGGGCCCGAAGCACGGCAAGGTCCAGATCGACTTCGCGACGCTCGAGGACCTCGAGCGCATCTACCGCGTGATGACCGAGGGGTCGCGGCGCGCCTGAGGGTGCGGCGCACGGGCGGGTCGTCAGGGTGCGATGTCGAGCGGGGCCTCGACCCCACGGCGCACCCCGTCGACGATGGCATCGGCGAGGTCGGGGACGAGCGGGGCGAGCGCCATCGCACCGGCCGCGTCGTCGCGGGAGTAGAGCTCGCACACCACGGCGGCCATCCGGGTCTCCCGCAGCAGCACGTAGGTCCGGCCGACGGGCGGCTCGACCCCGGGGAGGACCTCGGAGAGGGCGACCGCGAGCTGCGAGGCGATCGCGTAGCCGGCCTCGGAGCGGAAGCGCGCGGTGGCGAAGTACGCGCACCGGACGCCGGGCTCGGGCGCGGAGCCGAGGGCGAGGCAGACGTCGGCGACGAACGCGTTCGCCTCCTCCGCGAGTCGCCGGTGGTCCTCGCCCGAGACGTCGAGTGCCACGAGCGCACCCGCGGCGCGCAGGCGGCGCGCCACCTCGCCGGCGAGGACCTCGAGGCCCGGCTCGGCGACGAGGAAGACGCTGCGGTCGTTGAGGCGGCGCGCGTCCCGCCGCAACGCCTCGCGCTCGCGCACGCTGGCCACGGAGCCGGCGGCCAGCCCGCCGAGCCGGTCGAGCGCCGCGATCGTCGCCGGACCACACACGCCGTCGGTGGCGAGGTCGACGTTGCGTTGGAACTGCCGGATCGCGCGCTCCGTCTGTGGCCCGAGGATCCCGTCCTCGCGACCCGCGTCGAACCCCAGGGCGTTCAACCTCCGCTGGAGCTCGGCGACGTCGTCGCCCCGCAGGTTCGGGTGACGCAGGTAGAGCAGCCGGTCACCCAGCCGGTAGGCGCTCTCGACGAGCGCCCCCCAGGTCTCGGGGCCGCAGATGCCGTCGACGTGCAGCCCCCGCGCGGCCTGGAAGCCGCGGACGGCGGCCTCGGTGGCCGCGCCGAACGTCCCGTCCTCCGCGACGCCGAAGCCCGGCGCGCGCGAGGTGGTCCTGGAGGTCGCGGACGGCGGGGCCCTCGTCGCCGCGCCGGAGGGGCGTGGTGTCCACCTACCCGATGAACTCCGAGAGCTCTTCCAGGAGCTGCGCCTTGCCCTTCGCCCCGACGAGCCGCTTGGCGACCTCGCCGTTGCGGAACACGAGGAGCGTCGGGATGCTCATCACGTCGTAGCGGCGCGCGACGTTCGGGTTCTCGTCGACGTTGAGCTTCGCGATCTGCAGCGCGTCGCCGTGCTCGCGCGCGATCTCCTCGAGCACCGGTGCGATCATCTTGCACGGCCCGCACCACTCGGCCCAGAAGTCGACGACGACCGGCGTCTCGGCCGCGCCGATCGACTCGTCGAAGGTCGTCTCCGAGAGTGTAAGAATTCCGTCAGCCACTCCTGCTCCTACTCCATCTCCGGATCGCACGGTCAGGTCGTCGCGGCGTGCGCGACCGCCTCGAGGTACCGCTCGGCGTCGAGCGCCGCCATGCACCCCGACCCGGCGGCGGTGATCGCCTGCCGGTAGACGTGGTCCTGCACGTCGCCGGCCGCGAACACCCCGGGCACCGACGTCGCGGTCGTGCCCGGCGCCGTCACGACGTAGCCGTTGGCGTCGAGCTCCAGTTGGCCCTCGAACAGGCGGGTGTTGGGCAGGTGGCCGATCGCGACGAACAACCCGCCGATCGGCAGCGTCGAGACCTCGTCGGTCTCGACGTCGCGCAGCCGGACCCCCTCGACCCGCCCGTCGCCGAGGACCTCCTCGACCACGCTGTTCCAGCGGAACTCGATCTTCGGGTTCGCGAACGCGCGGTCCTGCATGATCTTCGACGCGCGCAGCTCCTTGCGGCGGTGGATCACCGTGACGCGCGACGCGAAGCGGGTCAGGAAGTTCGCCTCCTCCAGCGCGGAGTCACCGCCGCCGACGACGGCGATCTCCTGGCCGCGGAAGAAGAACCCGTCGCACGTCGCGCAGGTGGACACGCCGTGACCGAGGAGCCGCTGTTCGGACTCCAGCCCGAGCATCCGTGCCTGCGCCCCCGTCGCCACGATCACCGCGCGCGCCGCGTGCTCCGTGCCGTCGGCCCAGACGCGGTGCTCGGGGCCACCGAGCTCGACCCGGTCGACGTCGGCCGTCACGATCTCCGCGCCGAAGCGCTGCGCCTGTTCCCGGAAGCGGGTCATGAGCTCGGGGCCGAGGATCCCGTCCGGGAACCCGGGGAAGTTCTCGACCTCGGTGGTCAGCATGAGCTGCCCACCGGCGTTGACACCTTCGAACACGACCGGGTGCAGGTTCGCGCGCGCGGTGTAGACCGCGGCGGTCAGCCCGGCCGGGCCCGACCCGATGATGACGACGTCGCGGGGCTGCATCGGCTCCTCGCTAGGCGTTCCGCTTGGCCCACAGGAACCCCCCGAGGAGGACGAAGATTCCGCCGAGCGTGCACCACGCCGCCCAGACCTCACCCTGGTACAGCTCGACCAGGCCGCGGAACACGCCGGCGAGGGCGAGCACGGCGGCGGGCAGCACCAGGAGCGCGGCGAGCAGCCCGTACACCGCGGCCTTGGTGGCCGCGCGCACGGGCTCGACCGTCCGGTCGCGCGCGAGGGCGACGGCGCGCTCGATGGCGTCGGCGGCGTCGGTCGTCCAGTCGGTCATCTCGTGCGATCCCCCGCGGGCGATTCCCCGGCGGGGCAGCGTACATGCCGGCCCGGTCACGGCCCGCCGTCGAGCGGGACCCGTGCGCGCAGGGCGCACCCGGCGCCGAACACGACGAGCTCACGACGGCCGGCGCGCTCCACGACGGTCACCTCGACCGTCTCGCCGCCCAGCACGGCCGTGCCCGTGAGCACGACCGCGTCGGCGCCCGCGACCGCATCGACCGTCGCGCAGGTGGCCGTGGGTGCCGACTCCGCCCCGGCCGGCGGGGCCGGCGCGGCCCCGGCGCCGTCGTCGGCGCCCCCCGCCGTGAGGTGGCCGCGCACCGCGTCGGCGAGCTCGCCGACGCCCGCGACGGACCCGAACGCGACGCCGGCGTCGCCGGGCGCGCCGAGGGTGGCCGCGGCGCCCGTGTCCTCCGCCCGGGCCGTGCCCGGCCCGCCGCCGTCGCCGCCCGGCTCGGTGACCTCGGTGGCCGTGCCGGCGCGCTCGGCGCGATCGCTCGGGGTCTCGCGGCCGCCGGGCGCGGTCGCGACGACAGCCGGCGACGAGCGCGACGCCGGCGGCCGCACCCGCGAGGGCCGCGGCGCGGCCCCACCGGGACCGCCGGTCGCGCGCCGCGCGGTGCCCGGCGAGGTCGTCGTGCGCGGCCGCGGCGACCGCACGCGCGACGAGCGCGTCGCGCGTGACGGCCGGGAGCGGCGGGGTGGCCATGGCGGCGCGCGCCGCGGTCATCGCGGCGCGGCGTTCGTCCACCCCGGGCGTCACGGCGAGAGCCGCCCGCGCCGCCTCGACGGTGAGCCCCAGCGCGCGGGCGGCGGAGGCCAGCTCGCCGTCGAGCTGCGCGCTCAGCAGCTCGTCGACCTGCTCGGGGGGCAGCGGCGGCGGTCGGTCGTCGGTCATGGCGTCCTCCGGGTTGGACGCCGGGCGCCCTCGGCGGGGTTCCCGAGCAGGTCCGCCAACGCGGCCCGGCCGCGCGCGATGCGCGAGCGGACGGTGCCGGGCGGGATCCCGAGCACCTCCGCGATCTCCGCGTAGTCGAGTCCCGCGAGGTCGCGCAGCGCGACCGCCGCGCGGAAGTCCGCGGGCAGCCCGGCGAGGGCGGCGTCGACGTCGATCCGCGCGGCCACGCGGTCCTCGGGGGAGGCGTGCGCGCGGTCCGGCAGCCGCGGTGCCGGGACCGGACGGCGCGCACGCCGGCGGGCCTCGTCGAGCGCGGCGTTCGTCGCGATGCGGTAGCACCACGTCGAGAAGCGCGCGCGACCGTCGAACGAACCGATCGCGCGCGCGATCGAGATCAGCGCCTCCTGGGTCGCGTCGAGTGCGTCGTGGTCGTTGCCGAGGATGCGGCGGCACACGGCGTGGATGCGGTCGGCGTTGCGCCGCAGGAGCAGGTCGAGCGCGTCCCGGTCACCACGCGCCGCCGCCGCGGCGAGGGCCGCGTCGCCGGCCGGAGCACCGAACTCGCCCACCGGAACCCAACGTAGTGGCGGGACGCGTCGCGTGACGCGCGCCGCGGCGGGTCAGGCGCGTTCGATCCAGGCGACGCCGATGGTGCGCGGCCCGGTGTGGACCCCCACGACCGGGCCGATGTGGCCCACGGTGACCTCGGCGCCCTCGACGACCGGGGCGAGCATGCCCAGGAACTCGTCGATGTCGGGTGCGAGGCCGTGCAGGACGCTGACGGCCTCGATCCGGCCGGCCGGGAGCCGGTCGACGATGGAGCGCAGGGCCTTCGAGCGCGTGCGGACCTTCCCGGCGGGCTCGACCCGGCCGTCGCGCACCTCGATGACGGGCTTGATCGACAGCACGGACCCGAGGAGGGCCTGCGCGCCGCCGATGCGGCCGCCCTTGCGCAGGTACTCGAGCGTGTCGAGCGTCGCGAGCACGCGCTGGCGCTCGCGCCGGTCCTCGACCTCGCGCACGATCGTCGCGAGGTCGGCGCCGTCACGGGCCCGGCGGGCCGCGTGGAGCACCAGGTTGCCGATCCCCATCGACGCGCTCTTCGAGTCGACGATCGCGACCGGGCACTCGCCGTCGAGCGCCTTGGCGGCGACCTGTGCCGACTGCATGGTCGCCGACAGTGCGGCCGAGAGGTTGATGCACACGATGCCGTCGGCGCCGCCGTCGGCGAGGCGCCGGAACGTCTCCTCGAACGCGCCGACCGACGGGGCGGCGGTCTCGGGGAGGACCGGCGAGCGGGGCAGGCGCTCCCAGAACGCCTCGGTCGAGAGCTCCCGGCGGTCCACGAGCTCCTCGTCCCCGAAGCGGATGGTCAACGGAACGACCTCGACGCCGAGCTCCTCGCACAGCTCACCGGGGAGGTCGCAGGCGCTGTCGGTGACGATGCGAACCGGCATGGCTCCTCCTCCGGTCCCGGGGCGCACGCGCTCCGATGCGCGCGACCCGGACATGGTTACACGTTTCCCGTGGGTCCGCGCCGTCGGGTGAGCACCCGGGTGAGTGCCCGGAGCTCGTCGCCGCCGAGGAGCCCGAGGGTCACGACGAACGCGGCGCCGCCCGCCATGGCGCCGAGGAGCGCGGCCGCCGCCGCCTCCGCAGGGGTCTCCCGGCCGACGGCGCCGGCGACCGGCGCGGCGGCCGCCGCGAGCGCGGCCGCGCCCGCCGCGGCCCGCAGGAACGCGCCGCCGACCCCGGGGCCGATCCCCCCGAAGCGCCGGCCGACGACCGCGAGCGTCGCGCCCGCGGCGACGAGGTAGGCGACGGCGTAGGCGAGCGCGAGGCCGCGGACGCCGAGTGCCGGGAAGAGCGCCAGCGCGGCGACGACGTTCACCGCGTTCTCGAAGCAGTTCAGGAAGAACGGCGTGCGCGTGTCCTGGTGCGCGTAGAACGCACGCAGGGCGAACAGGTACACCGAGAAGGGGGCGAGGCCGAGCGCGAACGCCTGGAGCACGTCGGCGGTGACCGCCGCGTCCGAGGCGTCGAACGGTCCCCGGACGAGGACCGCGACCGCGGGCTGCGCGAGCACGGCCAGCGCCGCGGCCGACGGCAAGGAGACGAGCAGCAGCAGGCGCAGCCCGCGCCCGAACTCGTCGCGGAACTCGGCGCGCGCGCCCGCCGCCGCGTGGCTCGACAGCTCGGGCGTGACGGCGGTCATGATCGACACGGCGAACAGCCCGTGGGGGAGCTGGAAGAACATGAACGCGTACTGGTACGCGGACACGTCGCCCGACTCGCCGGTGGTCGCCAGTACGAGCACGAACAGCAGTGTGAGCTGGTTCGCGACGACGTAGCCGACGGTCCAACCGGACAGCCTGACCACGCGGACCACGGCGGCGTTGCGCCACTCGAGGACGAACCGCAGCCGGGTGCCGGTGTGCGCGACGGCCGGCACGAGCACGAGCGCCATCGCCGCGATGCCCGCGGTGGTGCCGATGCCGAGGAGCGCGAGCATCCCCGCGTCGCCGCGGATCGTGGCGACGTCCTCCCAGGACTCGCGCGGGCCCTCCGCGACCTGCGTGAACGCGAGCAGCGTCGTGATCACGACGATGTTGTTGCACACCGGGGCGAACGCCGCCGCGACGAACCGCCGCTGCGCGTTGAGGAGCGCCGTCGCGAGCGCCGTGAACCCGTAGAACACGATCTGGGGCGCGAAGCAGCGGATCAGGAACGTCATCACCTCCAGCTGCGCCTCGCGTGTCCCGCCCGTCGCCTCGATCGCGTAGAGCCGGGCGATCCACGGCGCGAGCACGATCGCGGCGACGGCGACCGCGACCAGGACCGTGAGGGAGACGGTGAAGACCGCCGAGACGGCGCGCTCGTCGCGGTCGCGCAGCCGGTCGACGAACAGCGGGACCAGGGTCGCCGAGAGCACGCCGCCGAGGACGAGCTCGTAGACGATGTTGGGCGTCGTGTTGGAGAGGTTGTACGCGTCGGCGAGGGTCGCCCGGCCGAGGGCGTACGCGAGGACCGCGACCCGCAGGAGACCGGTGAGGCGCGACAGGAGCGTGCCGAGCGCCACGGTCGCGCTCGTGCGGACGAGGGTGCCCGTGCGCCCGGCGGGAGCCGCGGTGCTCACGGCGCCCCGGCGGCCCGGCGGGCCCGCCGGGTGCGCCGGACGTGGTTCGCCCACCAGGCGAGGAGGAACACGATCGCACCGACGGTCAGCGCCGCGCCCGCGCCGCTGAACACGGCCGACCGTACGGTCAGGCGGGTCGGCGGGCCGATCGGCAGGCGGCCGTCCTCC
Organism: Acidimicrobiia bacterium; assembly: GCA_026002935.1. GTDB lineage: Bacteria > Actinomycetota > Acidimicrobiia > IMCC26256 > PALSA-610 > BPGH01. The sequence goes on along the minus strand of BPGH01000001.1, from coordinate 447,915 downwards.
GACACCAGCGCGACGGTCATCGTGAACGTCCCCGAGGTGCGCGCCTCGACGGCGAACCGCTCGGTGTGGTTCCCGGGGGGCAGGGTGACCACGCGGGACCGCCCGTCGGGGAACAGCAACTTCGAGCTGGCGAGCTCCACGCGCACCGACACCGGGCGGCCCGTGCCGTTGACGAAGGTGAGCGGGACGTCGGCGCGCCGGGCGGTCAGGGTCACGCGCTTGCGGATCGTGGAGACGCCGTCGCGCAGCGCGGCGACCTCGGTGTCGACGACCCCCAGCAGGGCGCTCGCCTCTCCGGCGTCGTTCGTGCTCGCGAGCGCGAGCCGCAGCGCGCGCTCGCCACGCTCGACGCCGGGGTCGTCGGCGCCGACGGTCGACCGCAGGGACGCGAGGTCCTGCGCCGCGTCGTCGTAGGCGGCGCGGGTCAGGGGGAACGGGGCGGGCGTGTGCGGGGCCAGGTCGCGCGCGGTCGTCTCGCCGTCGTCGGACTCCGCCGGCACCGCGTCGAAGAGGTGGTCGACGGTGACGGGCCGGATGAGGGGGTGGCGCCGGATCGCCTCGACGAACGCGCCCACCGTCGCGACGTCGGGTTGCCAGCGGGGAGGGGTCGTCACGACGACGCCGGAGGGGGCCCCGTCGCCGAGCGCGGGGACGGCGAGCGCGGCCGTCGCCCGCTGGACGCGCTGCGCCGTGCTCCCCGCCCCGCCGAGCAGGTCGTCGGCCGAGTAGTTGCTCGCCACCGCCCGCACCCGGCCGTCGCCCGCCGCCAGCTCGAAGGGCGCGGTCGGGGTCGTACCGTCCTCCAGCGCGGCCGCCGGGACCACGACGCGGTCGACCAGCAACCCGCGCAGCCGTTCGAGGGTGCGCGGGTCGACGGGGTCGGCGAGCATCGTGCGCGGGTCGGGGGTCACCCCGGTCAGCCGCTCGATCGTGTCGGAGCCGAGCACCATCTGCTCGGGCAGGCGACCGCCGAGGTCGGCCGCCTCGAGCGACGTGAGGTCGATGGGCACGTACGGCGACGGCAGCAGCTGGGTCTGGCGCCGCGTCGCCGCGCCCAGCACCGCGCCGAGGCCCGGTTCGAGCGCGGGGTCCTCGTCGGCGAGCACGCTCCACGACTCGACCGTCTCCGGCCCGAGGCGCAGCGTCAGCTCGACGCCCGCGGCCTCGTCGAGGAGCTGGGCGATGTCGGCGAGCCGCCCGCCCGGCGCGAGCTCCGCGACGGCCTCGGGGTCGGCGGCGCCGTCGGGGCCGCGCACGGGTGCGCGCTCGACCGTCCACACCATGGCCACCCGCGTCGCGTCCGCCGGGTCGACGGGCTCGTCGCCGGTGACGACGAGCCACGTCAGGAGGGACGCGGCCACCTCACGGTCCTCGCCGACGAGGGCGAGCTCGAGCGGGTAGACGCCGGCGGCCGAGACCGCGAGGCGCAGCGCGTCCGAGGTGCGCCCGAGCCCGACGACGAGGTAGGCGTCGGTGCCGTCGCTCAGCAGGTCGGCGAAGGGGACGTACACCTGGCTGAGGATCCGGCCCCGTACCGCGTCCCGGTCGTTCACGGCCTCGAGCTCGTCGAGGGTGGAGACGCGCGGCCCCACCCGGAGGCGCACGTCGGTCCCCGGGGGGACGGGTGCGCCGACGCGCACGCCGATCGTGACCCGCCCGTCCACGGCCGCCCACGGCGTCTGCGAGACGAGCTCCAGGGTCGCCCCGGCGGCGCCGGGGTCGGCGCCGCCCGCGGCGGCCGGTCCGGCGGGTGGGGTGAGCGACGCCCACGCGAGCGCGGCGAGGAGCGCCGCGGCGGCCCGGACCGACCGGCGTGCGGGGCGGGTCACAACGTCCGCCCGAGGACGTCGAGGCCGAACGGGAGCCGCCGGAAGCCCACGTGCTCGTACAACGCGAGCGCGCGGTCGTTGCCGGCCTGCGTGTTCACGTAGGCGCGGGTGGCGCCGTGCGCGCGCAGCCAGTGCAGCCCGTCGGCGACGAGCGCGCGGCCGAACCCCTGGCCCTGCGCGGCCGGCGCGACGCCCAGCCGCTGCACGTAGCCCTCGTGGCCCGCGCGACCGAACACGCCGTAGCCGACGACCGGCCCGCGCGTCACGCGGACCTGGCTGCTCGGCGTGGCCCGCCGGGCCGCGCGCAGGCCGTCGGCGTCGAGCCGCCAGAACTCGTCGAAGGCGGCGGCGTCGACGGCGAGGACGGCGTCGCGGTCGTCGCGCCGGGCGCGCCGGGTGCGGCGCGACACCGGCGGCAGGTCGGTGAGGTCGTGGACGAGCAGCCGCAGCCGCCGGCGGACCCGGAAGCCGGCGTCGACGAAGGGGAGGCTCGCTGCGGGCGGCAGCGCGTTCGTCAGGACCTCGCGGAAGCCCGCTGCTCGCACCCGGTCGAGCAGGCGCTCGAGGGAGGCGGCCGGCGGCGCGGACGCTCCGCGCAGCGCGAGCGAGGCGACGTCGCCCCGTCCGTGCCAGGCCGCGACCCGCACGACTCCGCCGCGGTAGCGGAACGACTTCGTCCGAAGCGGGGTCACCGGGCGACGAGGCTACCGCCGCGGCCCTCGGGTCCCCCGACGGCCCGGGCGCGCCTACCCTGCCGCCGATGCTGCTCGTCGCGACCGATCCGCGCTTCGCCGATCACGATCCCGGGCGCGGCCACCCCGAACGGCCCGCGCGGCTCGACGCGGTGCTGCGGGGGCTCGAGGCCGCGGGCCGCGACGCCGTGCGCATCCTCGAACCCCGGCGCGCGACCCCCGACGAGCTCGAGCGGGTCCACACGCTCGAGTACCTCGAACGGCTCGAGACGTTCTGCACCCGCGGGGGCGGGCCGCTCGACCCCGACACCTCGGTGTCGCCGGAGTCGTACGACGTCGCGCTGCTCGCCGCCGGCGCCGGCCTCGCGGCCGTCGACGCGCTCGAGCGGGGCGAGGGCGACGCCGCGTTCTGCGCGGTGCGGCCCCCCGGCCACCACGCGGTGCCGTCGCGTGCGATGGGGTTCTGCCTCCTCAACAACGTCGCGGTCACGGCCGCGGCGCTGCGCGACCGCGGCCAGCGCGTCCTCGTCGTCGACTGGGACGCGCACCACGGCAACGGCACCCAGGACGTCTTCTGGTCCGACCCGCGCGTCTGCTACGTGTCGATGCACGAGTGGCCGCTGTACCCGGGCACGGGCCGGCTCGACGAGGTCGGCGCCGGTCCGGGGACCGGCGCGACCGTCAACTTCCCGTTCCCCCCGGGGGCGACCGGCGACGTCTACCTCGCGGCCGTCGACGAGGTCGTCGGGCCGCTCGCCGCACGGTTCAACCCCGACTGGCTGCTGATCTCGGCCGGCTACGACGCCCACCGCGCGGATCCGCTCACCGGTCTCGGCCTCGCCGCGGGCGACTACGCCGACCTGACCGCCCGGCTCGTGGCCCTGGTGCCGCCGCGGCGCACGGTCGCCTTCCTCGAGGGCGGCTACGACCTCGACGCGCTGCGCGACTCCGTGGCCGCCACGGTCTCGGCGCTCCTCGGCACCCCGGCCCGCCCCGAGCCGCCGACCGCGGGCGGGCCCGGCCGCCCGGTCGTGCGGGCGGCGGCCGACCTCCACGAGACGGCCGGCGTGGGCTGACCGACCGACCGGGCGTCGGGCGTCCGGCGGCACCCCGGCCCGCCCCGCGGGCGGGCCGCCGACCGCGGGGCGGGCCGATCCGGCGATTGCGGCTCCAGCGCGAGGCGGCGCCTGCCGATCACAGACGTTGGTCAGGGAGGGGTTGCAACCGTGCTGGACCTCGATCAGCTGCTTCGCCACGCGCTCGAGCGGGGCGCGTCCGACGTGCACGTGAAGGTCGGCTCGCCGCCGTTCATCCGGATCGACGGCCGGCTCGAGCGGGCGGACCTGCCGCCGGTGTCGCCGGTGGAGACGGAGCGGATCGCCTTCGCGATCATGCCCAAGCAGCGCGCCGAGGAGTTCATCGCGACCTGTGAGGCCGACTTCGCCTACTCGGTCGCGGGCCTCGGCCGCTTCCGCGTCAACGTCATGCGCCAGCGCGGCTCGGTCGGGCTCGTGCTGCGGCGCGTGCAGAGCGAGATCCCCGGCTTCACGGAGCTGGGCCTGCCGCCGGTGGTGCAGAAGCTCGCCGAGTACCCGCGCGGCCTCGTGCTCGTGACCGGGCCGACCGGCTCGGGCAAGACGACGACGCTCGCGTCGATGATCGACTACATCAACGAGACGATGCAGCGCCACATCGTGACGATCGAGGACCCGATCGAGGTGCTGCACGCCGACAAGTGCTCGATCGTCAACCAGCGCGAGGTCGGCACCGACACGGTCGACTTCCACTCGGCGCTCAAGCGCGTGCTGCGCCAGGACCCCGACGTGATCCTCGTCGGCGAGATGCGCGACACCGAGACGGTCCGCACCGCGCTCGCCGCCGCCGAGACCGGCCACCTCGTGTTCTCGACGCTGCACACGATCAGCGCCACCGACTCGATCAACCGCGTCATCGACTTCTTCCCGCCCCACGAACAGCGGCAGGTGCGCATGTCGCTCGCCGCGTCGCTGCGCGGCATCGTGAGCCAGCGTCTCGTCGAGCGCCGCGGCGGGGGCCGTGTCCCGGCGGTCGAGGTGCTCGTGGCCACCGGGCGGGTGTTCGACAAGATCGTGAACCCCGACGAGACGCACGAGATCGAGGAGATCATCGCCGACGGCGAGTACTACGGCATGCAGACGTTCGACCAGAGCCTGCTCAACCTCTACAAGAACGGCCTGATCGAGCTGCGCGAGGCACTGCAGTCGTCGACGAGCCCGCACGACCTGCGGCTGATGATCGAGCAGCACACCATGGCGTCGGCCGCCGCGGCCGCCCAGGGCGGCGCCGCCTGACGGGCGGCGCCCGGCTACCCGGCGGCCGGGCCCGCCGGTGACACCCCGGACGGGGGCGTGACCGCGGCGGGGGCGTCCCCGGTGCCGTCGGGGCGCGGCTCGCGCAGCAGCTCGGCGAGCCCGCCGATCGTGCCGAACAGCCCGCCCATCTCGGCGGGCAGGAAGATCTTCGTCGCGCGCCCGTCGGCGACCGCCGCGAGCGCCTCGAGGTACTTGAGCGCGAGGAGGTCGGGCGTCGGGTCGCCGTCGTGGATCGCGCCGAACACGTCGCGGATCGCGGCGGCCTGGCCCTGCGCCACCGCGATCTGGCGCACCCGCTCGGCCTCGGCGAGCCGCTCGATCGCCTCGGCCTGGCCCTGGGCCTCGAGGATCTGGCGCTGCTTGACGCCCTCGGCGGCGAGGATCGCCGCCTGCTTCTCTCCCTCGGCGCGCGTGACGGCGGCCTCGCGCACGCCCTGCGCCTCCGTGACGACCGCGCGGCGCGTGCGCTCGGCCTGCATCTGCTGGTGCATCGAGTTGACGACGTCGGGCGGCGGGTCGATCCGCTGGATCTCGACGCGCACGACGCGGGTCCCCCACTTGTCGGTCGCGTCGTCGAGGATGTCGCGCAGCTTCGCGTTGATCGTGTCGCGCGAGGTGAGCGCGTCGTCGAGCTGCATGTCCCCGATCACGTTGCGCAGGTTGGTCTGCGCGAGCTTCGTGACCGCGAGCTGGAAGTTCGCCACGTTGTACGCGAGGCGTTGCGGGTCGGTGGCCTCGTAGTAGACGACCGCGTCGACCGACACGACCACGTTGTCGGAGGTGATCACCTCCTGGGGAGGGACGTCGACCACCTGCTCCCGCATGTCGACGAGGAGGATCTTGTCGATGAACGGGATGATGAGGCGCAGGCCCGGGTCGACCGTCGCGTGGTACTTGCCGAGCCGTTCGACGAGGCCGCGTTGGAACGGCCGTACGATGCGGATGCCGGTCGCGGCGACGACGAACAGCACGAACGCGACGACGGCGAGCACGATCACGGCGGCGGTCATGGCTGCTCCTCGCTGCCTCGCAGGGGCCCGACGATCAACCGGGTCCCGTCGACCCGCAGGACCTCGACCACCGTGCCGGCCGCGATCGGGGCGCCGTCGTGGCTCTCCGCGCGCCACTCCTCCCGCTCGACCCGCACCAGCCCGGTCGAGTGCGGCCCGGGCGGGATCTCCTGGAGCACCACCGCGCGGCGCCCCGCGAAGCGGGTCGCGCCGACGCCGGTGATGCCGGGCGAGGCGTTGATCCGCCGGCCGATGGGCACGAGCGCGCCCAGCGCGACGCCCGTCGTGGCGACGAACGCGAGCCACTGCACACCGACCCCCACGTCACCGAAGGCGAGCACGCACGCCACCACGGCGCCCACGGCGAACGACAGCATGAAGAACGTCCCCGGGACCGCGATCTCGGCGAGGGCGAAGAAGACCGCGCCGGCGAGCCAGATCCAGCGCCAGGAGTCGGCATCCATCCGGGCGATACGGTACCAACGGGGCGAGGCGCGCCCGCGAGAATGGGGTCGTGCCCGCCGTCCCCCCGCGCCTCGCGCGCTTCTACGAGCCCGGTTCGGTCACGCAGCAGCTGACGGCCCGCCTGCGCGACGCGGGCCACCGCGCGTACCTCGTCGGGGGCATCGTGCGCGACGCGTTCCTCGACCGCCTCGGCCCCGACCACGACATCGACGTCGCCACCGACGCGCTCCCCGACGAGGTCGAGAAGGTGGTCGACGGCTGGGCCGACGCCGTGTGGCTGCAGGGGAAGCGGTTCGGCACGGTCGGGTGCGAGAAGGACGGTGAGCGGTTCGAGATCACGACCTTCCGTGCCGACGTCTACCGGCCCGACAGCCGCAAGCCGGAGGTCACGTACTCCGGCGACGTCGAGACCGACCTGTCGCGGCGCGACTTCACGATCAACGCGATGGCGCTGTCGCTCCCGGAGCCCGAGCTCGTCGACCCCTACGGCGGGCTCGCGGACCTCGCGGCGCGCCGACTGCGCACGCCGCTCACGCCGGAGGTCTCGTTCGAGGACGACCCCCTCCGCATGCTGCGCGCCGCCCGGTTCGTCGCGACGCTCCACTTCGAACCCGACCCGGCCGTCGTCGACGCGATGACGCGCATGCGGGAACGGTTGGCGATCGTGAGCGCGGAGCGCATCCGCGACGAGCTCTCGAAGCTGCTCGTGGCCGACGACCCCACGCCCGGCCTGTGGCTGGTGTCGGGCACGGGCCTGTCGGACGAGTTCCTGCCCGAGCTCAACGCGATGCAGCTCGAACAGGACCCGATCCACCGCCACAAGGACGTGCTCGCGCACACGATCGCCGTCGTCGCGAAGACCTCGCCGCGGCTGAAGCTGCGGCTCGCCGCGCTCCTGCACGACATCGGCAAGCCGCGCACGCGCGGGTACGGGCCGCAGGGGGTGACGTTCCACCACCACGAGGTCGTCGGCGCCCGGATGGCGCGGGAGCGGCTGCTCGCGCTCCGGTACCCCAACGACGTCGTCGAGGACGTCACCGAGCTCGTCCGTCTGCACCTGCGGTTCCACACCTACAAGATGGGCTGGACGGACTCGGCGGTCCGCCGGTACGTGCGCGACGCCGGCCACCTGCTCGACGACCTCAACGAGCTGACGCGCTGCGACTGCACGACCCGCAACGCGAGGCGCGCCGCCGCGCTCGCGCGGCGCATGGACGAGCTCGAGTCGCGGATCGCGTCGCTGCGCGAGAAGGAGGAGCTGGCGAGGATCCGCCCGCCGCTCGACGGGCGGGAGGTGATGCGGTTCCTCGGGATCCCTCCCGGCCCGCTGGTCGGCGAGGCGCTCGACTTCCTCCTCGACATCCGCCTCGACGAGGGGCCGATCGGCAAGGACGAGGCGTACGGGCGGCTGCGGTCGTGGGCGGACGGGCGCGGCCTGCCGGTGCCGGGCGGGTGACGGGCAGCGGGGCGCGGCCCGCCGGGGCGTGCGACGCCGTCGAGCAGGCGCTCGTGGAGGCCTGCAGTACGCCCGCCCGCGCCGGGGCGTGCCGCCGCGCGGCGTTACATGCCCTCCTTGCGGGCCCGCCACACGATCGTGGTCGGCACGGCGGGCCCCGGGTCGGGTGAGCGGACCGGCTCGGGCTCGAGGAGCGCGTCGACGCGCAGCCCGGCGCGGTGGAGCGCCCCGAACACGGCGGCGACCGTCCGCGGCCACACGCGGACCGTCACCGCCCCGAGCGTGATCTCCACCGGCCCGGGCTCGAAGTAGGACCGGCGTACCTCGCGCCGGCCCAGCGGCAGCACGCCGGGACCGTCCTGCTCGCGTGCCAGCACGAGCTGGAGCGGGTGGTCGTAGGAGAACACGAACGCGGCGCCCGGCCGCAGCACGCGGTGGACCTGCCGGAACAGGCGGTCGACGTCCTCGATCGTGGGCAGCAGGCCCGCGGCGAACGCGAGGTCGATGGAGTCGGCGCGCAGGAACGCGAGCGCCGCGGGGTCGCCCTCGTGCCACTCGACCCGCGCCTCGGCCGCCGCGGCGAGGCGCCGCCCGGCCGCCAGCGCCGCACCGGACGGGTCGAGCGCGATGGCGTGCGCACCCTGGCGGGCGAAGGCGACCGCGTTGCGGCCGTCGCCGCAGCCGAGCACCAGCACCCGCTTGCCCCGCACGTCGCCGCAGAGGCGCAGCTCCGTCTCGTCGGGGACGTCGGCGCCGTACTCGACGGCGGAGGGCACCTCGGTGTCGGCGCCGGTCGCGCCGGCCTGCGGGTTCGCCATCGGCCCATTGTCGCACCGGTACGTCGCCGGGTGCGGCGGACGCGCCGAGGGGCGCCCGCGGGCGCCCCTCGTGGACCGGCCGGGTGCGGGCGGTCAGCCGTGCGGCCCGCCCGCGGCGAACTCCTCCACCATCCGGTGCGCCTCGTCGTCGTGGTACTGGACCGGTGGCGACTTCATGAAGTACGCGCTCGGACCGAGCAGCGGGCCGCCGATGCCGCGGTCGAGCGCGAGCTTCGCGCAGCGCACCGCGTCGATGATGACGCCCGCCGAGTTGGGCGAGTCCCACACCTCGAGCTTGAGCTCGACGTTGAGCGGCACGTCGCCGAAGTTGCGGCCCTCGAGGCGGATGTACGCCCACTTCCGGTCCTGCAGCCACGGCACGTGGTCGGAGGGGCCGATGTGCACGTTCTCGGACGAGATCCCCTGGTCGATCTGGCTCGTGACCGACTGGGTCTTCGAGATCTTCTTGGACATCAGGCGCTCGCGCTCGAGCATGTTCTTGAAGTCCATGTTGCCGCCGAAGTTGAGCTGGTAGGTGTTGTCGATCGCGAGGCCACGGTCCTCGAACAGGCGCGCGAGCAGCCGGTGGGTGATCGTGGCGCCGACCTGGCTCTTGATGTCGTCCCCGATGATCGGCACGCCGCGCTCGGTGAAGCGCCGGGCCCATTCGGGGTCGCTCGCGATGAACACCGGGATGGCGTTCACGAACGCGACGCCGGCGTCGAGGCAGGCCTGCGCGTAGTACCGCTGCGCCTCCTCCGAGCCGACGGGCAGGTACGACACGAGCACGTCCGCGCGCGCGTCGCGCAGCGCCCGGGCCACGTCGACCGGCTCGGCCGGCGACTCCTCGACGACCTCGCGGTAGTACTTCCCGAGGCCGTCGAGCGTCGGGCCCCGCTGCACGAGCACGCCGAGGTCCGGGACCTCGGCGAAGCGGATCGTGTTGTTGATGCTGGAGAAGATCGCCTTGCCGAGGTCGATGCCGACCTTCTGCGCGTCGACGTCGAACGCCGCGACGAACTCGACGTCACCGACGTGGTAGCCGCCGAGCTCCACGTGCATGAGGCCGGGGACGCGCTCGGCGGGGTCCGCGCCGCGGTAGTACTCGACGCCCTGCACGAGGCTGCTCGCGCAGTTGCCGACGCCGGCGATCGCGACCCGGACGGACCGGTGGGTGGTGGATGCGCCGCTCATGCGGTTGCCTTCCCTTCTGTGCGCTCGACGTCGCCCTGCGCGCGCTCGTGCGCGATGAGCTCGTCGATCCACTCGAGTTCGTGTTGGGTGGAACGGGCCCGGTGCTCGAGGAGCGACCGGGTGTAGCGGTCGATCGCCCGCCCCGACGGGGTGCGCCTCGAACCGGCGAGGCGGGCGAGGAGCTGGCCGCGCCGGCGCTCGAGGAACGCGAGCCGCTCGGCGGCGTCGAGGTGGCGCGCGAACGAGAGCTTCAGGGCGAAGCTCCGGTCGTCGTCGGCCTCGGGCGCGGTCAGGAGCTCGGCGAACAGCGCGCGGCCGGCGTCGGTGATGGCGTACGACTTGCGGGTGCGCCGGCTCGGCCGGCCGCGCCGGCGCCGCCGCGCGGCGGCCAGGTCGCCGGCGAGCGAGCCGGTCGCGACGAAGGGGGCCGGCCCGGCGTCGTCGGGGTCGGTCGCGGCGATCGCCCCGGCCTTCTCGAGGCGCCGCAGGGCGGGGTAGAGGGAGCCGAACGAGATGCCCCACAGGGGGCCGAGGGTCTCGGAGCACCGCTTCTTGAGCTCGTAGCCGTGCAGCGGCTGCTCGGCGAGCAGCCCGAGGATGGCGAGCTCCAACATGACGACCACGATATATCGAATCGATATATCGACGCAAGAGAACCGGGACCCGCCGGGCAGGGTGGGGCCCGGCGGGGCGACCGGGGCCCCGACCGCTCCTACACTTCGCGGCCGTGCGCTCGGTCACCGACTACGCCCTCGCCCGGCGGGCGGTGCTGCGCGACCTCGCCCGCGGGGTGCTGACCCGCCTCGACGTCTGCGACGCGCACCCCGAGCTGGTGCGGGCCGCCCTCAACGTCGGCGTGCCACTGCCCGGGAGCTGCCCGGTGTGCGGGGCCGAGGAGCTGCGCGAGGTCAGCTACGTCTACGGCGACAAGCTCAAGGACGCGAACGGCCGCGCCATCGCCAGCGCCGCCGAGCTCGAGCGGCTCCGGGCCCGCCACGACGAGTTCGCCTGCTACGACGTCGAGATCTGCTGCGAGTGCCGCTGGAACCACCTGCGCCGCCGCTCGCTCGACGGCCGCCTGCACGCGAGCTGAGGCGGGCGCACCGGCCGCGCGCGGTGCGGGGTCAGTCGTCGCCGTCGGCCGGCTCGCACGGGTACTGCGACGCGCACGACACGCACCACAGCTCCGGCTCCGGCACGACCGTCTCGGAACCGGGGGAGTCCCACGTCTCGGGGACGACGTAGACCCGCCGGACGAGCAGCAGCTCGTCGTCGGGCAGGGCGCAGTTCTCGCAGACCCGCTCGGTCATCGCCGCATCACGCCCCTCACCCTACGGCCGCGGGCGCCGGCGCGCCGCCGGGGGGGGCCGGGCGGCGGGGGCCCGCGGGATCGTCACCGAACCGCGATGGAGCCGCGCCCGGGTGCCCCGGTACGCTCGCCGCGCCGCCGGGAGCCGCCCGTGCCCTGGACGGTGGAGGACCAGCGATGGCCGCAACGCCCCCCGCGCGCCGCGTCAGCGCGCCCGACGTCCGGGCCCGCAAGGGGACCGGCGAGCCGCTCGTGATGGTGACCGCCTACGACGCGCCGTCCGCCCGCACGGTCGACGCCGCCGGCGCCGACATGATCCTCGTGGGCGACTCCGTGGCCATGGTCGTCCTCGGCCACGAGGACACCCTGTCGGTGACGACCGAGGACATGGCCCATCACGTCGCCGCGGTCGCGCGCACGCGCCCGCGTGCCCTGGTCGTGGGCGACCTCCCCTGGCTGAGCTACCACGTCGGCCGCGACGAGACGGTGCGCAACGCGGCGGCGCTCGTGCGCGCCGGGGCGGGCGCCGTGAAGCTCGAGGGCGGGCGCAAGCGCCTCGACGCCGTCGCCGCGATCCTCGACGCCGAGATCCCCGTGATGGGCCACATCGGCCTGACGCCGCAGTCGGTCCACGCCCTCGGCGGGTTCAAGGTGCAGGGCAAGCAGCTCGACGCGGCCCGCGCGCTCGTCGACGACGCGGTCGCCCTCGCCGAAGCGGGCTGCTTCGCGATCGTGCTCGAGGCCGTCCCCGACGGGGTCGCCCGGATGGTCACCGAGACGGTCCCGGTGCCCACGATCGGCATCGGTGCCGGGCGCCACTGCGACGGGCAGGTGCTCGTGTGGCACGACCTGCTCGGCTTCACGGGTGCCGACCGGCGGCTGCCGAAGTTCGTGCGCAAGTACGCCGACCTGGAGCTGGCGGCCGTGGAGGCGCTCGCCGCGTTCGTCGACGACGTGCGCGGCGGCCGGTTCCCGTCGAGCGCCGAGACGTACCACATGACCGACCAGATGGCCGAGGCCCTCGGCCTCGACGCCGGCCCGGTCGAGGCGCCCGTGCGGCGCGAGCGCGCGGAGTCGCCGCAGTAGCGTCGGCCCGTGTCGTCCCGCCTCGGCGCCGCGCTCGCGGTGAGCGTCGCGTTCGTCGTCCTCGCCGTGGTCGGGATGGTGATGGTGCGCTCGGTGGTCGGTGGCCCGGCGGGCCTCACGCTGGAGGGCGTCGACGCGGACACGCCCGCGGTCGCCCCCTTCGCGGGGCTCACCGAGGCGCGGCTCGCGCTGGGGGGAGACTGCCTGCGCGTCGTCGTGGCGGACCAGCCCGGCGAGCGTCACGACGGGCTGCGCGACCGCACCGACCTCGGCCCCTACGACGCGATGCTCTTCGTGTTCCCCAGCGACACACAGGCGCGCTTCACGATGGCGGGGGTCGACGCGCCGCTCGCGATCGGGTGGTACGACGCGGCGGGCCGCCCGGTCGGCGCCGCCGAGATGGAGCCGTGCCCGGAGGGCGACGACTGTCCGTCCTACGGCCCGCCGGGCCGCTACCGCTATGCGCTCGAGACGCCGCCGGGCGCGCTCGGGGGCGGCGCGCTCGGGCCCTGCGCCTGACCGGGCCGCCGCACCGGCGCGTGGGGCCCGGGGCCCGGCCGCCCGCGGGGCGCGACCGCCTGGCGCCCGCGGGGCGCGACCGCCTGGCGCCCGCGGGGCGCGACGTCCGGGCGCGTCCGCGCGTGCCGGTGTCGCACCCACCCACTAGCGTCGTCGCCGATAGGCACGTCGAGGCGGCCTGCTAGCCTCTCCCGGTTCCCAACCGAGCCTGCCCCCACGGCCGCCCGGGATCCCGGGCGGGGCAACGGGGCCCGCAGCCGGGCTGCGGTCCGAAGGAGGTCACGCGATGCCGGAGGCATCACCGCGACCCTACGAGGTCATGGTCATCCTCGACGCCGACCTGGACGAGGAGACGATCCGGGCCGCCGTCGAGCGGTGGCTGCAACTCGTCGAGGCGCGTGGCGCCGAGCGCGGGCACGTCGACTGGTGGGGCAAGCGCCGCCTCGCCTACGAGATCAAGCGCCGCACCGAGGGCTACTACGTGGTCTTCCAGGTGAAGGCCGAGCCCCCGGCGATGGACGAGTTGCACCGGGTGCTCTCCCTTGCAGACGAAGTCGTCCGTCACAAGGTGCTGCGGATCCCCGAGAAGGTCTACGGGCCTCCGAAGGTGGCCGGCGGTGCCGCGGCGGAGCACTCCTAGGGAGGAACCCATGGCCAACAACACGAACTCCGTCACCATCGTCGGCAACCTCACCCGCGACCCGGAGATGCGCTACACCGCGAGCGGCCAGCCCACGGTGTCGTTCGGCGTCGCGGTCAACCGCTCGTGGCGCAACCAGCAGACGAACGAGTGGGAGGAGCGCACGAGCTTCTTCAACGTCGTGTGCTGGCGGCAGCTCGCCGAGAACGTCGGGGCGTCGCTCAAGAAGGGCATGCGCGTGATCGTCACCGGCCGGCTCGAGCAGCGCTCGTGGGAGACCGAGCAGGGCGAGAAGCGGTCGGTGGTCGAGGTCGTCGCGGACGAGGTGGGGCCGTCCCTGGTGTTCGCGACGGCCGAGGTGCACCGCGTCGAGCGCGCCGGCCCCGGCGACGCCGGGCGCCCGCAGCCGGCGGCGGTCCCGGCCGGTGGCTACGACGACTTCGGCGAAGAGCCGTTCTGAGCGGAGGACCATTCCCCGGATGGCGAAGAAGGATGGCAAGAAGGGCGCGGCCAAGGAGCGGCGGCCCGTCAAGAAGAAGACGTCGATCCTCGTCACCGAGAACATCGAGTGGGTCGACTACAAGGACGTCAACCTGCTGCGGCGGTTCATGTCGGAGCGGGCCAAGATCCGGGCCCGGCGGGTCACGGGCAACGACCAGCAGCAGCAGGCCGCCGTCGCGCGGGCGATCAAGGTCGCCCGCGAGATGGCACTGCTGCCCTACAGCGTCCGGCAGGTGACGCAGCGCTCGAAGAGCCGGCGCGAGCGCGAGCGCGAACGCGAGGCCCGGCCGGCCGAGGCGGTCGCGCCCGAGGCCGGGGCGCCCGAGGCGGCGGAGCCCGTCGCGCCGGACGAGGCGGGCGGCGCGACCGCCGAGGCGGTCGGTGCGGACGCGGGCACCGGTGCGCCGGCCGAGGCCGCGGGGTCGGGTGCGTGATGAAGATCGTGCTGCGAGCCGACGTCGAGAACCTGGGCCGCAAGGGCGACCTCGTCGAGGTGGCCGACGGCTACGCGCGCAACTACCTCGTGCCGCGCGGCCTGGCGCTGCGCGCCACGCCGGGCGTGCAGAAGCAGGCCGACGCGATGCGCCGCAACCGCGAGGCCCGCGACCGGCGCGAGCGCGAGGCGGCCCAGGCGGTCGCCGCCACGCTCGCGGGCCGCACCGTCACGGTGGCCGCCCGGGCGGGCGAGGGCGGGAAGCTCTTCGGCTCCGTCACCGCGTCCGACATCGCGCAGGCGCTGCACGAGCAGCTCGGCGCCGAGGTCGATCGGCGCCGCGTCGAGCTCGACGAGCCCCTGAAGGAGCTGGGCACCGCCGAGGTCCGGGTCCGGCTCCACGCGGACGTCGTCGCCACCGTGGCGGTCGAGGTCGTCGCCCAGGACTGACCGCGCCGCGGGCCCGGCGCCGCCCGGTCCGCGTCGGGGACGCGCAGTCAACGGTTGAGAGATCGGCGCGCCCGCGTCCGCTTGTGGACGACGGTGTGGAGAACTCCCGCGGCGAGCGCCGGATCGGCGCCTGCGTTGTGGAAATCTGACCGGGTCCGGTGCGGCCGCCGGTGTGGATCGCGCGCTGCGGGCCCGCAGGGGCCGGTGGCCGTCACCATCCGCGTTGGCGTCGCACCCGGGCGGTGGAATGGCGGCGTGCGGTATCCCCAACCCGGGCGCCGAAACGCACAGGGCTGTCCCCTTCCTCTCCACAACCCGTTCACGCGATGGTTCACGCTCCGACACCGGGCGAGCTGCGAGGGGCCGTGCAGTCGATCGACCTGACGAGTGACGACGCGCGCCGGCGACCGGCGGTCGCGGGCCGGATCCCGCCGCACAACCTGGAGGCCGAGGAGTCGCTCCTCGGCGCCATGATGCTCACGCGCGAGGCGCTCACCGCCGCGGTCGAGGCGCGCATCGAGGCGTCCGACTTCTACAAGCCCGCGCACGGCGTCATCTTCGACGCGGCGTACTCGCTCCACAGCCGCGGCGAGCCGGTCGACCCGGTCACCGTCGCCGAGGAGCTGCGTCGGGCGGGCCGGCTCGAGCAGGTCGGCGGGCGCGCGGCGCTGCTGCGCATCCAGGCCGCGACCCCGGCGTCGGCGAACGCCGTCCACTACGCCCAGATCGTCTCGGAGCTCGCCGTGCTGCGCCGCCTCATCGCGGCCGCCGGCGAGATCCAGCAGATGGCCTACGAGGGCGACGACGACGTCGACGAGACCGTCGACCGCGCCGAGACCATGATCTTCGAGGTCGCGGAGCGGCGGGTCGCGGACTCGCTCGTGCAGCTGTACCCGGTGCTCGAGCAGACGATGGACCAGCTCGCGCACCTCTACGAGCGCGACACGACGATCGTGGGCGTCCCGACCGGGTACCACGACCTCGACGACCTGCTGCTCGGCCTGCAGCCGTCGACGCTCAACATCGTCGCCGCCCGCCCCGGCCAGGGGAAGACCTCGTTCGCGCTCGGCGCCGCGCTCCACTGCGCGCTCGTCGCGCGCAAGCCGGTGCTGTTCTTCTCGATGGAGATGGGGCACCTCGAGCTCACCAAGCGGCTCCTCGCGGCCGAGGCGCTCATCGACTCGCGCAAGCTGTCGACGGGCCGCCTCGGCGAGCACGAGTGGCCGAAGCTGAACCAGGCCGTGGGGCGGCTCGCCGAGGCGGCGTTCTTCATCGACGACAACCCGCACTGCACCGTCATGGAGATGCGGGCGAAGGCGCGGCGCACCAAGGCGCGCTACGGCGACCTGGGCCTGATCGTCGTCGACTACCTGCAGCTCATGGCGTCGTCCCGGCGGGTCGAGAGCCGCCAGGTCGAGGTGTCGGAGCTGTCACGCGGGCTCAAGATCCTCGCACGCGAGCTCGAGTGCCCCGTCGTGTGCCTGTCGCAGCTCAACCGCCAGCTCGAGTACCGCCAGGACAAGCGCCCGATGCTCGCCGACCTGCGCGAGTCGGGCTGCCTGACCGCCGACACGCTCGTGACCCTCGCCGACGGCTCGACCGAGACGATGGGGGCGCTGTACCGGTCGGGCGCCCGCGACGTCGAGGTGCTCACGCTCGACGAGCACCTCAGGCTCGTCCCCGGCGTCATGACGCACGTCTTCGCGAGCGGGGTCAAGGAGACGTTCGAGCTGCGGCTCGCCTCCGGCCGCAGCGTCCACGCGAGCGCGAACCACCCGTTCCTCACGATCGACGGATGGGTGCAGGTCGCCGGCCTCGCGCCGGGCGCTCGGATCGCTTCCGCGCGCCGGGGCGATCTCGTCGACCCGGGCCGCGACACGATCCCGCCGGCCGTGTGGGACTACATCGAGCGCAAGGGCCTGCTGGTCTCCGGGATGCGGGCGCACGAGCTGATCGAGCGCCTCGCCGCGGACGAGGGCGTGCACCGGGCGTACGGGCGAGGCGTGTCGCGCCGGATGATGCAGCGGATCGCCGAGGAGCTCCCCGACCCGTTCCTCGCCGACCTCGCGTCGTCCGACGTGCTGTGGGACGAGGTCGTCTCCGTGGAGCCGCGCGGCGAGCAGCCGGTGTTCGACGCGACGGTGCCCGGCACGCACAACTTCGTCGCCAACGGGATCGTGGCGCACAACAGCATCGAGCAGGACGCCGACGTGGTCCTGTTCATCTACCGCGACGACTACTACTACCCCGACTCCGAACAGCGCGGCATGGCGGAGATCATCGTCGCGAAGCACCGCAACGGACCGGTCGGCAGCACGCGCCTCGCGTTCCTGGAGCAGTACACGAAGTTCGCCAACCTCGCGCGCGAGTGACGGTCGAGTTGGAGGACCGTGCGGGCGTGCCCGGCCACCTCGCCAACCTCGCGCGCGAGTGACGGTCGCTTGTAGCGTCGCGGCCCGTGCTGTTCGCCACGGCGCTCGCGCTCGCGTCGGCCGGGCTCCACGCGACGTGGAACCTGCTCATCAAGACCAGTGACGACCGCGAGCTCGCGGCGTGGGGCCAGTTCCTCGTCGGCGGGCTGGTGTTCGTGCCGGTGGTGGTCGTGGCGGGACCGCCCGCCGCGGGTGCGTGGCCGTTCATCGCCGCGTCGTCGGTCGTGCACGTCGTGTATGTGTACGCGCTGGTCGCCGCGTACCGCCACGGCGACTACTCGTTCGCGTACCCGCTCGCCCGGGGCGGCGGCGCGCTCGTGGCGGCGGTGCTCGGCGCCGCGCTGTTGGCCCACGACGACCTCGGCGCGGGCTCGTGGGCGGCGCTCGTCGTCGTGGCGGCGGGCCTCGCGTCGCTCGTGCGGCCCGGCGTCGCGCCGGCGGAGCTCGGGTACGCGCTGGCGACGGCCGCGGTGATCGGCTGCTACACGGTGATCGACGCGGCCGGGGCGCGCCGCACCACCGACGGTTTCATCTACGCGTGCGCGCTCGTCGTCGCGACGGGAGTGGCCCTGAGCCTCGCCGGCGTCGCCCGCGGCCGCGGCGGCGACTTCGCGCGCTCGTTCGCCGGGTCGTGGCGTCGCTACCTGCTCACCGGGATCCTGCTCACGGGCGCGTACGGGTTGGTGCTCGCCGCGGTGCGCCACGCGCCGGTGGGCTACGTCGCGACGCTGCGCGAGTCGTCGGTGGTGCTCGGCGCCCTGCTCGGGTGGCTCGTGCTGGGCGAGGCGCTCGGCCGGCGCCGCACGATCTCGTCGGTCGTCGTCGCGGCCGGCCTCGCCGCGCTCGTGGCGAGCGGCTGAGACGGCGTCTCAGTCGAACACGGCGGTGCGGCGGCCGTAGACGATGACCCGGTGCTCCAGGTGCAGGCGCAGCGCCTCGGCGAGCACGACCGCCTCGAGGTCGCGCCCGCGGCGTTCGAGGCGCCCCGGGTCGTCGCGGTGCGAGACCGGCATCACCTGCTGGGCGATGATCGGGCCCTCGTCGAGCTCCTCCGTCACGTAGTGCGCCGTCGCGCCGATCACCTTCACGCCGCGCTCATGGGCCTGCAGGTAGGGGCGCGCGCCCGCGAACGACGGCAGGAACGAGTGGTGGATGTTGATCATCCGGCCCCGCCAGCGCGCCACGAACCACGGCGGGAGGATCCGCATGTACCGGGCGAGCACCACCACGTCGGGTGCGAACCCGTCCAGCGCGGCGGCCAGTTCGCGCTCCTGGGCCGCGCGGTCGCCGCGATCGGGCACGTGACGGAACGGCACCCCGAACCGTTCGGTGAGGGCGCGGTGCGTCTCGTGGTTGGACGCCACCACGACGATCTCGCCCGCGAGCTCGCCGAGCGCGCCGCGCCCGAGCAGGTCGGCCAGGCAGTGTCCCTGGCGCGACACGAGCAGGGCGATCCGGTCCCGCTCTCCGAGGTCGTGCACGGCCCAGTCCATCCCGAAGCGCGCGGCGACCGGCGCGAACGACCGGCGCAGCTCCGCGGCCGTCGCGTCGACGTCGAACTCCACGCGCTGCAGGAACAGGCCCGCGGCGGCGTCGGTGTGCTGGTCGGCCTCGACGATGTTGCCGCCGGTCCGTTCCACGAAGGCGCCGACGGCCGCGACGATGCCGGGGCGGTCCACGCACCGCAGGAGCAACGCCGCCCGCACCGCCCGCCCCGCTCCGCTCCGGCCCTCGGAACCTCAGAACAGGGTGAGGGCCGGGTCGGGGCCGCCCCGCAGGGCGTCGAGGTCGATCTCGACGCACGTGACGCCCCGGCTCTGCGCGAACACGCGGGCCTGCGGCTTGATGACCGGCGCGACGAGCATGCCCGTCGTGGGCGCGAAGCGCGGGTCGCGGTCGAGACGCTCCTGGTAGCGCAGGAGCTGCTCCACCCCGGCGATCTCCCCGACGCGCTTCACCTCGACGACCACCGTGCGGCCCTCGCCGTCACAGCACAGCAGGTCGACGGGACCGATGTCGGTCGGGTACTCGCGCCGCACGAGCGTGAGGTCCTCGCGCAACGCCTGCACGCGTGCCGCGAGGAGCTGCTGGAGCTCCGCCTCGACGCCGTCCTTCTCGAGCCCCGGGTCGTCGCCGAGCGGGACGGTCGTGTCGAGCACCACGTCGTGCAGCTCGATGCGCAGCGTCTCGCCCTTCGGCGTGCGGGCGACGATCTCGTCGCCGGTGTCCTCGATGACGCACGGCGGGTTCATCCAGTTCAGCGGCTTGTAGGCCTTCGAGTCGGAGTGGACCGCGATCGAACCGTCGGCCTTGAAGAGGATGAGCCGCGTCGCGGGGGCGAGCCGCGCGCCCAGCCGGCCCTGGTACTCGACGGCGCAGGTCGCGACGAGGAGGCGCACGCGCCGAGAGTAACCTGAGCCGTGTCCCCCGACCGGCGGGTCGCCGCCGCCGGCTTCCTCGCCGCCGCAGCCGCGCTCGCCGTCACCACCGCGCTCGCGGACCCCCGGCCACCGCCCGACGGCGGCACGGTCCGCCACGACCCGGCGGCCCTCGCCGAGCTCACGGCGCTCCTCGACGCGGGCGACCGCGGGTCGTGGGTGGTCGAGTACGACTACCGGCGGGTGCTCGCCGACGGGCGGGCGACGGGCGCGCGCGTCACCCACGCGCGCGGCGACACGGTGCGGATCACCCGCGACGCGACCTCCGCCGAGGTCGTCGCGGGCGGCGCGCGCTACCACTGCACGATCGTCGGCGAGGAGGTGCAGTGCCTCGCGTCGGATCCCTCCGGCGAGGAGCCGCTGTCGAGGGCGGAGGTGGTCCGGACGGTGGTCGACCTGGGCGCGTACGCCGTGACCCGCCTGCCCGGCGGGACCTTCGCGGGCGAGCCCGCGCGGTGCTTCCGCGTCGTCGCGGTGCGGGGGGTGCTGGCGGCCCTCGGGGCGGAGACGGTCCAGTGCCTGGCGGCCGACGGCGTGCCGCTGCGCACCCGGGTCACCGGCGCGGTGCGCACCGACGAGTGGGTGGCGGTGGCGGTCGAGCGCGACCCGCCGCCCGAGCGCTACACCGCGCTGCTGCGCGAGCTGGCCCTCTCGGCCGGGGCGCCCGCCACGACCCCTCCTGGGTAGCCTGCCGGCGTGATCCCGTACGACCAGGTGCTCAAGGAGCTGGTGCTCGCCCTGGGTGCGGCGCTGTTCCTCGCCAACGCGGTCGCGCTCGTGCGCCGGCGCGCCGACGCGGCCCGGGTGCCCGAGCGCACGGTCGCGCGGCATCGCGCGGGCAGCCCGGTGCGCGGCTACGGCCGGCCGGCGGGCGGCGAGCTCGCGCAGGCGCCGGTGGCGCGCAGCGTCGCGTACATGCTCGTCGGGCTCGTCGTCGCGATCTGGGCGCTCGCGAGCCTCGTCAGCGGCTGACCGGGCGGCGAGCGCCGCGGTCCTCGAAGACGACGTCGATGCCCGCGGCGTCGCGGTCCAGCTCGCGCAGCGCTCCGATGATCCGGACCGACGCGACGCTCTTGACCGCGTGGTCGAGGCCGTCCGCGTCCTCCACCGAGACCGACAGCCGCCCGGCGTGGCGGTGCACCGTCACCTTCGGGGTGCACCCCTCGACGCCGTGGACCGCGAGCACACCGGCGAGCGCGTCCGCCGCGCGCGCGCCGTGGGTCGGCAGCGGCGCCCCGGCCGCGCGCTCGACCGCGGCGGTCACGTCGTAGGTGCGGTCGAGGACCTCGGCCGCGTACTCCTCATAGGGGTTCATGACGGCCGGGCCGGCGACGACGAGGGGCACGTGGCGGCGCAGCGCGCAGCTCACCCCGTCCTCGAGGGGGGAGGGCTGCGAGCGCGGCCGGCTGCGCACCGTCAGGGCCACGTCGACGGGGGTGGTGTCGAACGGGCACTGCCGGGTGTCGTCGACGCCACGGCACGGGAAGGACGGCGCGCCGGCGTCGTGGCAGCGCAACACCTGGTGGCCCGCCGCCGTGAGCTCCTCGACGGCGGCGTCCGCGGCGCCGCGGTCGGTCTCGAGCACGAGCACGTTCAGCTTCCCGGCCATGGTCCCTCCCTGCGAAGCGGCCGGCCGGGACGGCGGCCCGACCGGCTCGGGCCCGGTGCCGGTCCGGGGGGACCCGGCCCGCGCCCGACCCGATCGTGACGGCGCGCACCGCGCGCGGGTAGCGGCCGACCGCCCGCGCTGGCACGGACTTTGGTCCCGCGGCCCGCGCGGTCGCGGGTCGCGTCAGGGGTCCGGGCGCGGCGTGCGCAGCCGCCGGCCGGTGACCGCGGCGGGCCGGATGCGCACCCAGTGCGACCTGTCGCCCCCGGCCCACAGGCCGAGGGGGAGGCGGGCGAGCCGGTCGCGCTCGGCGCCGTCGGCGACCTCCTCGGCCTCGCCGACGACGAGCACGCTCCAACCGCCGTGGTACAGGCCGTCCACCCCGTCGATCTCGAACGCGACGGGGCCGCCCAGCGCGCCGTGCAGCTTCGTGCCGGCGTCGGTGCGGAACACGACGCGGTCGCCGTCGAGGCAGTAGTTGACCGGGAACACGAGGGGACGGCCGCCGACGACCACCGCGAGCCGCCCGAGGTGGTGGCGCGCGAGGAGGGCGAGGCACTCGTCGCGCCCCAGCTCCTCCAGCCGGCCGCGCGCGGACGTGCCGCTCACGGTGAGCGCTCGATGTGCAGCGCGATGCGCAGCGCGCCGAGCCACGGCGGGCCGGCGACGGCGACGGCGATCGCGGTGGCGATCGTCACCGTGCCGACGGGGCGGCCGCCCGGGCCGGCGACGACGAGCGTCCGCCGCCCCGCGCCCGCCATCAGGTCGAGCAGCTCGTCCACGCGGGTGTGCATCGGGACCGCGAGCGGCTCGGCGCGTGCGAGCACCGCGATCGGGGTGTCGGGCGCGGCGCCGTCGGCGATCGCGGCGACGACGTCGGACTCGGTCACCTCGGTCACGGGGTCGGTGCCGACGAGCGCCGCCTCCGCCCCCCGTTCGTGGAGCACGCGCGCGACCTCCGCCAGCGTGGCGTCGGGCTCGACCCACACGAGCGGTTCGAGCGGGATCTCCGCGACGGTGCAGGTGCTCGCGGCCAACGTGGGCGCCTCCGGTCTCCACCCGGAGTGTGGTCGTGCGGACGCCCGGCGGGCAGGGCCGAAAGTCGCAATCACGACGCGCGCCGGGCACCCCGGGGGTTCAGCGGTCGCCGCGCCGGTCGCGCAGGCGCGCCGCGAACACCGCGGCCTCCGTGCGCCGCTCCATGCCGAGCTTCGCGAGGAGGTTCGACACGTAGTTCTTGACGGTCTTCTCGGCGAGGAAGATCCGTTCCGCGATCTGGCGGTTGGTGAGCCCCTCGGCGATCAGGTCGAGGATCTTGCGCTCCTGCTCGGTGAGGCGCGCGAGGCGCTCGTCCTCCTCGGGGCCCTTGCGCAACCGCTCGAGGACGCGCGCCGTCACCTCGGGGTCGAGCAGCGACTGGCCGGATGCGACGCGCCGGATCGCGTCGACGAGGTCGGTGCCCTTGATCTGCTTCAGCAGGTAGCCCGCGGCCCCCGCCATGATCGCGTCGAACAGCGCCTCGTCGTCCGCGAACGACGTGAGGATGAGGCACTGGATGCCGGGGTCGCGCGAGCGGACCTCGCGGCAGACCTCGACGCCGTTGCCGTCGGGGAGCCGCATGTCGACGACGGCCACGTCGGGCCGCGTCGGCGGGATGCGCGAGAGTCCCTCCTGCGCGGTGGACGCCTCGCCGACGATCTCGAAGTCGTCCTGCGCCTCGAGCAGGTCGCGGACGCCGCGGCGGACGACCTCGTGGTCGTCGAGGAGGAACACGCGGACCGTCATGCCGGTGCGAATGTACCTGCTCGCGGGGCGGTCGCCACGGGGGTGCTCACGGGACGATCAGGAGGGGGCGCGGGAGGTGGTGCGTCAGGCTGTGGCTGGTGGACCCGAGCACCAGCTCCGCGAACCCGCCCCGGCCGCGGCGGCCCGTCACGACGAGGTCCGCGTCCTCGCGCTGCGCGACCTCGATGATCACCGGCGCCGGTGGCCCCTCCGCCGTCACGACCCGGAACGCGACGCCCGCGTCGGAGAGCGGCCCGCACCACTCCTGCGCGATGGTGCGGTGCAGCGCCTCCCGGTCCTCGTCGGTGAGCGGAGGCGCCGCCACGTAGGCCATCGTCGGCAGCGCGTAGACGGGGGTCTCGACCGCGTGGACGGCCACCACCTCCGCGCCGAGTGCGGGCGCGTACCGGGCGCACCACTCGACGGCGCGCCGGGCGTGCTCCGACCCGTCGACGGCGACGACGATCCTCATGGCCTCCCGTTCCGGTCGTCCGCGCGGCGGCCCGCGCGGCCGGGTGCAGCGTCGGCGGTCGGGGCCGCCGGGGCCAGGGCCGAAGGTCCCGGTCGTCGTGGCGTCACGCCCGGGACGCGTGCAGCGGCGGGAGGCGGCCGGACCACGGGCGGGCGGCCTCCAGCTGCGCGCCGACGCGCAGGAGCACGTCCTCCCGCCCGTAGGCGCCGACGAGCTGCACGCCGATCGGCAGGCCGCCCGCGCCGTGGTGGAGGGGCAGCGACAGCGCCGGCTGGCCGGTCGCGTCCCACGGCACGGTGAAGCCGACGAGTCCGCCCATCCGCTCGGCGACCGCGGGGTCGTCACCCACCAGGGTGCCCAGGGGTACCGGCGGCTCGGGGCTGGTCGGCAGCACGAGCACGTCGTGGTCGTCCCACCACGCGCTCACCCGCCGGCTCCACGACTGCAGGTCCTCGATCGCCTCGACGTACTGCGTCGCCGTGATCCGGCGGCCCAGCGCGGCGATCGCCGCGTTCAGCGGCTCGAGGCGTGCCGCGACGTCGACGCCGGTGCGGCGCGACCAGCGCTCGACGTCGCGCGCGACGGCGACCGTCATCACCGTGCCGAACGCGGCGTCGTCGGTGTCGAGCGCGGGGATCGGTGCGGGCTCGACGGAGTGGCCGAGCTCCTCGAGGAGCCGCGCCGTCGCCTCGACGGCGGCCACGCACTCCGGGTGCGACTCGGTGCCGTCACGCCGGCGGGTGCGGAACCCGACGCGCAGCCGGCCGGGCGGCGCGCCGATCTCCTCCGCGTAGGGCCGGGCCGGGGGCGGCGCCGTGTACGGGTCGCCCGTGGCCATCCCGGCGACCGCGTCGAGCACGGCCGCGGTGTCGCGCAGCGAGCGCGTGAGCACGAACTCGTGGGTGAGCGGTCCCCAGTACTCGCCGAAGTCGGGGCCGAGCGTCGTGCGCGCCCGCGTGGGCTTCAGGCCGACGACGCCGCACATCGAGGCGGGGAAACGGATCGAGCCGCCCATGTCGTTGCCGTGCGCGACCGGCACGATGCCCGCGGCGACCGCCGCGGCGGAGCCGCCGCTCGACCCGCCGGCACTGCGGCCGGGGTCCCAGGGGTTCGCGGTGGGGCCGTAGGCGAGCGGCTCGGTCGTCACGCTGGTCGCGAGCTCGGGTGTGTTGGTGCGGCCGATCACCACGAACCCGGCGCGGCGGAACCGGGCGGCGAGCCACGTGTCGTGCCGCTCCGTCCAGCCGAGCTCCTTCAGCACGCGCATGCCGCAGTGGTACGGGTCGCCCGCGGTGTGGCACACGGCGTCCTTCACGAGGAACGGGACGCCGGGGAAGGGGACACCGGCGCCGGTCCCGGCGGCGCCGGCCTCGGCGAGCGCGCGCTCGAACCGCCGGTGGATCACGGCGTTGAGCGCGGGGTCGCACCGCTCGGCGGCCTCGATCGCCGCCGTGACGAGCTCGCGCGGCGTCACCTCCCCGCGGCGCACGAGGCCGGCCTGGTCGGTCGCGTCGAGCGTCGTCAGTGCGCGGTCCACGTCGCCTCCGGTGCCGGGGTGTCCCGGGTGGGTGCCGGTACGGGGCGATTCTCGCCGAAATGCACGCGGACCGTCGTCGGCCCGCGCCACGCGCGGCATGATGCTCGTGTGATCTGGAGCACGCTGGGCCGGTTGCCCGTCACGGCACTGTCGCTCGGGGTGGACGCCGCCGACCGGGTCGTGGGGTCGTCGCACGGGTTGCGGGCCCGGGTCGCGCGGGCGGCCGAGGCCGTCGGGCGCGCGGCGATCGGGACGACGCACCGGTCGGTGGCCGCCACGATGCACGTGCTGCCGATCCGCGAGATCGTCGACGCGCTGCCGGTCGACGAGATCGTCGCAAAGGTCGATCTCGACGCGCTGCTCGGGCGCGTCGACGTGAACGCGATGCTCCAGCGGGTCGACGTCGCCGCGATCGTGGGCCGGATCGACGTCGAGGAGATCGTGGCGCGCGTCGACGTGAACGCGATGCTGGAGCGGGTCGACGTCAACGCGCTCGTGGCGCGCATCGACGTCGCGGGCGTGGTCGCCGAGGTGCTGGAGGAGCTCGACATCCGGTCGATCGTGCGCGAGTCGACCGTGAGCGTCGCGGGTCAGACGGTCGAGGCGGTGCGCACCCAGGCCATGGCGGCCGACGAGATCGTCGCGCGGGTCGTCGACCGGCTGCTGCTGCGGCGTCGCGGGCGCGCGCTCGAGCTGTCGTCGCCCCCGGGGACGGCCTGACGCCGTGGCCGGGCGCGACCCCGCCGCGTTGCAGGGCTGCCGGGCCGGGATCGTCTCGCGGGTCCTCGCGGTGGGGGTCGACTTCGCCGTCGTCGGGCTGCTGTGGGTGGGGTGCCTCGCCACCGTGTGGGTCGTCGGGGTGCTCGTCACCGGCGACCTGCGCGAGTTCCCGTCGCCCGAGGGCCGGGTCTCCGCCGTCGGCACCGGCGTGATCGTGCTCGCGTACCTCTCGTACTGGTGGGCGACCACCGGTTCGACCGTCGGCGGCCAGCTGCTCGGGCTGCGGGTCGTGACCGACGGGGGTTCGCGGCTCCCGTTCGCGCGCGCCCTGGCGCGCGCGGCGATCTGCCTGTTCCTCGGGCCGGTCGTGCTCCTGTGGGCGGCGGTCAGCCGCCGCAACGCCGGGCTCCACGACCTGGTGCTGCGGACCTCCGTCGTGCACGCCTGGGGCCACCCGCCGGCGGCGCCCCGGGCGCCGCGGCACGGTTAGGGTGACGGACCCACACGCCCGTCGGCCCGCCGTGGCGCGCCGCCACGCCGTACCGGGAGGAGCCCCATGCGTGCACGCAAGGCCAGGACGCCCGTCTTCCTCGTCGCGTCGGTGCTCGCGCTCGTGCTGGTCGCCGCCGGCTGCGGCGGCGGGGACGACGACGCGTCGGGTGACGGCGACGCCGCCGGGCTCGACGCGATCCGCGTCCCGCAGGACCACGACACGATCCAGGCCGCGGTCGACGCGGCGGAGGAGGGCGACCTGATCCTCGTCGACGCCGGTGTCTACGAGGAGGCGGTCGACGTCACGACGCCGTACGTCACGATCCGCGGCGTCGACCGCAACGAGGTGATCCTCGACGGCGGCTTCGAGCTCGAGAACGGCATCCGCGTGCTCGAGACCGAAGGCGTCGTGGTGGAGAACATGACGGCGCGCAACTACCTGCGCAACGGCTTCTTCTGGACGGGGTCCGACTACTACCGCGGCTCGTACCTGACCGCGTACCGCAACGGCGACTACGGCATCTACGCGTTCGACTCGTACCACGGCCAGTTCGACCACAGCTACGGCGGCGGCAGCCCCGACGCCGGCTTCTACATCGGCGAGTGCTACCCGTGCGACGCGGTGATCGACCAGGTCGTCTCGGAGAACAACGGGCTCGGGTACTCGGGCACCAACTCGGGCGGCGACCTCTACATCGTCAACTCCGTCTTCCGCAACAACCGGGCCGGCATCGTCCCCAACTCGGGTTCGTACGAGCTGTGCTACCCGGAGCGGGAGTCGACGATCGTCGGGAACGTCGTCCACTCCAACAACAACACCGATGCGCCCTCGATCGACGTCGCGCTCCTCGCCCACGGCAACGGGATCCTCGTCGCCGGCGGTGTGCGCAACACGATCGAGCGCAACCTCGTCTACGACCACGACCGGACGGGCATCGGGCTCGTCCCGTTCCCCGAGGAGGACGCGAACGACCTCGCACCGCCGCGCAGCGAGTGGGAGGTGCCCTGCGCGCAGACCCACGACGAGCCGGTGCCGGAGATCCCGGAGGCGGAGTGCCGGTCGATCGAGGGCCTGCTCGCGGGCTGCGCGGTGATGTGGCACCCGTTCGAGAACCGCGTGGTCGGCAACGTCGTGGAGGGGTCGCGCATCGCGGACCTGGCGGTCGCGACGGCGGACCTGTTCGGCACCGGCGAGACGACCGACACGCTCGGGAACTGCTTCTCCGGCAACACGTTCGCGACGACCGCGCCGGCCGACCTGGAGGCGCTCGCGCCCTGCGACGGCGAGGGGAGCGGCGGGAGCTGGGACGCGGGCGCGCTCGACCTGCTCGGCCTCTTCACCCAGCCGGCGGAGGCCCCGCCCAAGGACCGGTGGAGGACCACGCCCGAACCCGGCCCGCAGGAGAACATGCCCGACGCGCGCACGAAGCCGGCCGAGCGGTTCGAGGGCCCGGTGCCCCCCGATCTCGACGCGATCGAGGTGCCCGAGCGGCCCGCGGGGAGTTGACGGCCGCCGCCGTGCGGGCCCGGACGCCATGAGCCGGCGCGCCGCCGCGGTCGCGCTCGTGGCCGCCTGCGCGGCCGTCGCCTTCGCCACCGGGTGGGCGCGCGCGACCGCCCCGGACGACGGCCCGGCTCGCGCCGCGCCGGGGGCGGCCGGGCCCGAGCGGCACACGGGGCCCCAGGGGCGCGTCGGCCAGTTCGTCGTGCGCTGCGGGTACGACCACTCGGCGCCCGACGACCCGATCGTCCACTTCGGGCACGCCGGCCGGTCGCACCGGCACGACTTCTACGGCGCCGTGGGGGTGGGCGCGGACTCGACCGCCGGTGACCTCGCGCGGGCGGGCACGACGTGCGACCTGCGCGCGGACACGGCCGCGTACTGGCACCCGACCGTGTACGACGGCGACGCGCCGCTCGAACCGCGGGGCCTGGTCGCGTACTACCGCGCCGCGCCGGGGGTGGCGCCCGGCGCCGTCGAGCCGTTCCCGTTCGGGCTCGCGATGGTGGCCGGCGACGCGACCGCGACCGCGCCGCAGGCGGGCGAGGCGGTGGGCTGGACGTGCGGCACCTCCACCCGGCTCGCGGACGCGCCGCCGGCGTGCCCGGCGCGTGCGCCGCTGCACCTCGTCGTCACCTTCCCCGACTGCTGGGACGGCCGGCGGCTCGACAGCCCCGACCACCGCTCGCACGTGGCGTACTCGGCGGGCGGCCGGTGCCCGGCCGGGCACCCCGTGCACGTCCCCCAGCTCACGGTCGCGGTCGAGCTGCCGGTCTGGGGCCACGGGCGCGCCCTGCGCCTCGCGTCGGGGAACGTGTACTCGCTCCACGGCGACTTCCTGAACGCCTGGGACCCCGACGGCCTCGAACGCGAGGTCGAGGCGTGCATCCGCCGCGACGTCGTGTGCGGCCTCGCGTCGAACCGTGCCGAGGAGGCGCCGTTCTTCCACGGGTAGGCCGCCGCGCGCCGCGGCGCGCCGGGGCTCACCCGCGCACGCGGATCCCGCCGATCATCCCCTTGGTCGTCGTGCCGTGCAGCGAGCAGTAGTAGGGGTACAGGCCGGGTTCGTCGAAGGTGACCTCGGCCGTGTCGCCCGGCCCGAGCTCGTCCGCCTCGACCGGGTCGAACGCGCCGTCCTCGGCCGGGATCGCGTTGTGCACGTTGCGGCCGCGGTTCTCGAACCGCACGGTCGTGCCCGCGTCGATCTCGACGTACTCCGGCACGAACCGGTTGTCGACGGCGTCCACCGTGACCTCGTCGCGGCCGGTGAGGTCCTCGAACTCCTCGCCGCTGATGTCGGGGCCGCCGGAGCCGCCGTCACCGCCGCAGGCGCCGAACAGCACCGCCGCGCCGAGGGCGGCGAGGACGGCGGTGGCCGCGCGCGCGGGCCGGGGTGCGGGGCGCATGCCGGGAGCGTACCGACGGCTGCCGCCGCCGCGCCGCATCGCCGCGTGCCTCAGCGCAGGACCGCCGCGGGCGGCGGCACCGCGAGCCGGTTCACGAACGCGAGCTGGCGCGCCGTCTCGGCCCGCAGCGCCCGTGCCTGGCGCGGGGTCAAGCGCGTGCACGCCCAGTCCCAGTGGAGCGCGACGACGTCACCCGCCGCGATCGCCGGGTCGAGTGCGTCCCCGCCGTCGGCGACGGTCACGACCTCCTCACGCGGCGCGCCGAGGCCGAGGTGGCGCCCGTCCCAGACCAGCGGGCGGCCGAGGACCGTCGCGGTGGGCCCGGCGACCGCGGTGACGGTGCCCCACCGCACCCGGCACCGGTCGAGCACGTGCAGCGCACGGTCCCCG
The DNA here is from genome assembly GCA_026002935.1 of Acidimicrobiia bacterium. Classification (GTDB taxonomy): domain Bacteria; phylum Actinomycetota; class Acidimicrobiia; order IMCC26256; family PALSA-610; genus BPGH01. The sequence continues at coordinate 418,380 of BPGH01000001.1, read as the reverse complement.
GCGCCGGTGCGCAGCAGCCCCGTCCACGGGTACACGCAGAACACGTGGAAGTCGTGGTGCGGCCGCGGTGCGGCCCCGGCGAGCCCCGCGATGCGGCGGCGCTCGCGCCCGGCGGCCGGCCCGAAGCGCGCGGCGAGGTCCTCGCCGATCGCACGCGGCCCGATGCCGTCGAGCAGGTCGTTGCCGATCCAGTAGGCCTCGACGACGCGGGCGTCGAGCGGGTCGGCGATCCCGTTCTCGTGCGCGATGAGCTCGAGGTACGGCCACGCGCCCTCGAACTGCGCGGCGAGCTCGCGCAGGCCGGCGTCGGCGGCCCCGGCCGCCGCGCGTTGGAGGAGCTCGCGCGACGCGTCCGGCCCGCACAGCCCGAGCGCGTTCGGCGGGTACGCGAACCGGGCGAAGGTGAGCGCGCCGGTCCCGGCGCTCACGCGACCGCGACCCGGCCCGGGCGCCGCCCCGCCACCGCGGCGGCCACGGCGAGCGCCGTCCCCGCGGCCAGCAGCACGACCCCGAGCACGTCGGGCGCGGGGAGCCCGCGCACCACGGCGTCGAGCGCGGCCGTGATCAGCGCGCCGGCGACGAGGACCGCGCTCACGTCGACCGCGCGGGCGCGCGCGAGCGCGCCGTACCACGCCAGGGCGTAGGCGGCGAGGATCGCCCCCGTCGCCGCCGCCCAGCCCCACGCCGCGGCGGGCACCTCGGTGAGCGTCCCGATCCCGCCGCGCACCGCGAGCCAGGCGAGCAGGAGCGCGACGCCGCCGGCGAGGCGGGCGGCGGCGAGGTCGGACACCGGCGCGGTGGCGAGCAGCCGCTTCGCGACCACCACCTCGACCGACCACGACAGCGTGGCCGCGAGGATCAGCGTCTCGCCCGCGCCCGCGCCGACGTCCGGGAGGTGTCCGGTGAGTGCGACCTGCCCGGCGACCAGCAGCGCGATCGCGGCGACCTGCGCGGCGCCGACCCGCTCGCGCAGGAACGGGCCCGCGAGCGCGGCCACGAACACGACGAGCAGCTTGTGCACGAACGCGGCGTCGGCCGACGAGGCACGCGCGAGGCCCTCGAAGAAGAGCACGAACGGCACGCTGCCGCCGATCACGGCGACGGCGGCGTACCCGACGCGTGGGGCCCCGGCGCGGCGCGCGTGCCCGGGCGCCGCGCCCGCGCGCCCGAGCCGGGCGGCACCGAGCACGCCCAGCACGACCACCGCGGCGACGAGGTTCTTCGCCGTCGTGTAGGCGGTCGCGTCGGGCCAGCGGCGAACGCCGTAGCCGTTCACGAACACGGCGACACCGCTGACGCACGCGGCGATCCCGGCCAGGGCGATCCCCGTCCTGCTCCCGCCACCGATGCGATCCATGACCTTCATCCGGTCCGTTCCTCCCGTGTCGCGCGCAGGGCGCGGCCGAGCGCCGCGAGCTCCCCGGCCTCGGCCGCGTCGAGCACCTCGATCGCGAACCCGGTGTGGATCAGCAGCCAGTCACCGGGTGCGGGGGGCGTGCCCTCGAGGACGAGCGCGACCGTCGAGACCAGCCGCGGCGCGCCGTCGACCTCGACCACCGCCTCGGCACGGTCGCGGACCTCGAGGACGCGCCCCACCTGCGACGTGCACATCAGGCCCCCCTCCCGGTCGCCTCCGCGACGACCGCGTCGGCGGCCGCCGGCACCGCGGCGGCGACGGCGGGGCCGAGGCCCGGCCCCTCGCCGACCTCGGCGACCTCGACGCCGACGAGCACGACCCGGCCGGGCAGGCGCCCGAGCGCCCGCCCGAGGAGGTAGGCCTCGCCCGCGCCGAGCGCGTGGCTGCTCCCGGGAGCCGCGGGCGCGCGGACCGGGTCGCGCGCCGGGTCGATCCGGTGCACGGTGCCCGCCGGCGCGCCGGTGCGCACACCGTCGACGACGACGGCGAGATCGGCGCCGTCCCACGCCTCGACGACGCGGGCGGGCTCGCCGTCGAGCTCCACGACCCGCGCGCCCGCGGGCAGCCGGGGGGCGGCGGCGCGCACCACGGCCGGGCCGACGCCGTCGTCGCGCCGCCACGGGTTGCCGATCCCGACCACGACGACCGCGCTCATCGCCGGTCCACCGTGAGGTCGAGGAAGTGCGTCGCGCACGAGATGCACGGGTCGTAGTTGCGGATCACGACCTCGGCACGGCGTGCCAGCTCCTCGTCGGGGAGGTCGACGTTCCGCTCCACGAAGTGGAACAGGTCGTGCTCGATGGAGGGCTGGTTCTGCGCCGTCGGCGGCACGATGCGGGCGTCGAGGATCGTCCCGCGCTCGTCCAGCTCGTAGCGGTGCCAGAGCATCCCGCGTGGCGCCTCGGTCCAGCCGTGGCCGACCCCGGCGCGCGGCGCGACCTCCACGGCGGGCCGGTCCGGCTCCTCGTACCGCTCGATCAGCCGCAGCGCCTCCGCGCAGGCGTGGAGGATCTCCACGGCGCGCACCACGACCGACCGGAACGGGTTCCGCTCGCCGGGGCCGATGCCCGCTTCGGTCGCGGCGTCGCGCGCGACCGGGTCCAGCGCGTCGAAGTTCAGCGCGAACCGAGCGAGGGGCCCGACGAGGTACTCGCCGCGCTCCAGGAGGTGCGCGTGCAGCGCCGTCGAGTGCGGGACCTGCTCCTCGACCACGTGCGCCTCGAACTCGTGGGCCGCGATGTCGAGCCCGCGGGTCGAGACGAGCCGGCCGCGCGTGATCGGGTACTCGCCCGGGTGGCGCAGGGCGGCGAGCTCCCAGTCCCCTTCGTGCTCGGGGAACCCGAACCCCGCGACCCAGCGCACCACCTCGCGGGCCAGCTCCGCGGCACGCTCGAGCCGGGGCGCGAAGGCGCGCAGCTCCCGCCGGGTCGGCGTGCGGTAGAAGCCGCCGACGCGCACGTTCACCGGGTGGATCGCGCGCCCGCCGATCAGCTCGATCAGCTCGTTGCCGATCTTCTTGAGCTCCAGGCCGCGCTTGATCTCGGCCCGGTGGTGCTCGGCCATGTCGATCGCACCCTCGTAGCCGAGGAAGTCGGGTGCGTGCAGCAGGTGCACGTGCAGGGCGTGGCTCTCGATCCACTCGCCGCAGTAGAGGAGCCGCCGCAGCGCGGCGATCGGTGCCGGCACCTCGACGCCGCACGCGTCCTCGATCGCCGCGCACGCGCTCATCTGGTAGGCGACGGGGCAGATCCCGCAGATGCGGGCCGTGATGTCGGGCGGCTCGGTGTACGCACGGCCCCGCAGGAACGCCTCGAAGAACCGGGGTGGTTCGTAGATGCGGAGCCGAACGTCGTGCACGACCCCGTCGCGGATCTCGACGTGCATCGCGCCCTCGCCCTCGACCCGCGCGAGGGCGTCCACCTTCAGTGTCCGCGAACCCGAGGCCCGGTGCGTCATCGCGGGGCCCGCTCCAGGCGCGTGCTCTCGGCGCGGAACGCGTCGGCGGCGGCGTTGAAGGTGCGCAGCATCCGGACCAGGTCCACGTCGTCGGTCCCGCGGCGGCGGAGCTCGTCGCCGAGCGCGCGGGGATCGGCGCTCTCGGAGGGCCCGAAGCAGCCGTAGCAGCCCCGGTGGTACGAGGGGCACAGCGCACCGCAGCCCGCGTGCGTGATCGGGCCGAGACAGGCGGTGCCGTGCGCGACCGTCACGCACACGTTGCCCCGCGCCTTGCACTCGACGCAGACGCTGTGGGCGCGGATCTCGGGGGCCCGGCCGTTGAGGAAGGCGTTGACGACCTCGAGGAGCTGGCCGCGGTCGATCGGGCAGCCGCGCAGCTCGAAGTCGACGGGTACGTGCGCCGCGATCGGCGTGGACGTCGACAACGTCTCGATGTAGGAGGGGGTCGCGTACACGATGCCGAGGTACTCCTCGACGTCCGCGAAGTTGCGCAGCGCCTGGATGCCGCCGGCCGTCGCGCACGCACCGATCGTGACCAGGCGACGCGACGCGGCGCGCACGGAACGGATGCGTTCGGCGTCGGCCGGCGTCGTGACGGACCCCTCGACGAGCGAGAGGTCGTACGGGCCCTCGACGGTCGCGCGCGTCGCCTCGAGGAAGTACGCGACCTCGACCGCGTCCGCGATCGCGAGCAGCTCGTCCTCGCAGTCGAGCAGTGTGAGCTGGCACCCGTCGCACGACGCGAACTTCCACACCGCGAGCGTGGGGCGGCGGGTCGCGGTGCTCACAGCTCACGCACCGCGAGGAGGGGCGCCACGGTCGCCCAGGGCAGGACGGGGCCGTCGGCGCACACGAACAGCGGACCGAGCTGGCAGTGGCCGCAGCGCACGACCGCGCAGTGCATGTTGCGCTCGAGGGAGCAGCGGATGCGCTCGGGGGCGACCCCGGCCGCTTCGAGCCCGCGGGCCGCGAGGCGCATCATCACCTCGGGGCCGCACACGAGCGCCACCGTGCGCCGGGGGTCGAACGGGGCGGCGGCGAGCAGGTCGGTCACGAGGCCGACCGAGCCGTCCCAGCCCGGCGCGGCCGCGTCGACGGTGACCGCGACGTGCAGGTCGGCGCGCCGGCGCCAGCGGCCGAGCTCGTCGGCGAAGCACAGGTCCGCGGGTGAACGTGCGCCGACGAGCACGCTCAGCCGTCCCGACCGGGGCCGCCCGAGCAGCGCGTGCACCGCGGGCCGCAGGGGCGCGATGCCGAGCCCGCCCGCCACGACCACGACGTCGAGGCCGTCGAGGTCCGGCGACCCGACTCCCCAGTCGCTGCCGAAGGGGCCCCGCACCCCGACCACGGCCCCTCGGCCGAGCGCGCACAGCGCCCGCGTCGTCGCGCCGACGGCACGGATCGTGTGCTGCAGGGTGCCGCCGTCACCGAGGCCGCTCACCGAGATCGCCGCTTCACCGGTGCCGAACGGGTACAGCATCACGAACTGGCCCGGGCGCGGCGGCGGGATCGGGTCGTCGAGCGGCTCGAGGTCGAGGGTGACGACGTCGGGCGTCTCGGCGCGGCGCGTGGCGACGCGGTAGCGGGCGGGGAAGGTCCTGCCGGCGAGCGCACGGGTGGGGGAGCCGGCCGTCGCCGTCGCGACGCGCTCAGCCACGCGCGCCTCCCGGTGTCGCGGGCGCCGGGCCCGGGGCCGGCGCGCCGTAGAGGTCGAGCAGGCGGATGCGGGTGGCCTCGAGCCGGTCGGCGACCACGCCCGAGAAGCGCCGCAGCAGCCGGTACCCGAGCGCGGGGTCCTCGTCGCACTTCGCGCGCAGGCACGCGCCGTCGAGCGCGACCGCGTGCACGTCGGTGACGGCGCGCACGTCGAAGCGCCAGCGGTGCGGCGGGACGAGCCACGACCAGCCGACGACGTCGCCGGCGTCGGCCGTCGCGACCACGAGCGGACCGCGGCCGGGGGCGTGCACCTCGATCGCGACGCGGCCGTCGCGCAGCACGTAGAAGCGGTCGGCCGCATCGCCCTCCCGGGCGATCACCGACCCGGCCGGGAACACGACGTTCGTCCCGCACCCTGCGATCAGATCGCGGTCGCCCGGCTCCAGCGGCGCGAAGAAGGGGTGCTCGCCGAGCAGCGCGTGGATGTCGGTCCTCCTCACGGTCCCGACTCCCCCGGCGCGCCCGCGATCGCCGCGACCTCGGCGACGAGGTCGATCCCCGCGGGGCACCACGCGATGCAGCGACCGCACCCGACGCAGCCGGTCTCGCCGAACTGGTCCCACCACGTGGAGAGCTTGTGCGTCAGCCACTGCCGGTACCGGGAGCGGGTCGACCCGCGCACGGCGCCGCCGTGGAGGTACGAGTGGTCGAGCGTGAAGCAGGAGTCCCACCGCTCCACGCGGGACGCGTGGCCGCCCGCGAGGTCCGTGACGTCCTCGACTGCGGTGCAGAAGCACGTCGGGCACACGAGGGTGCAGTTCGCGCACGAGAGGCAGCGCCGCGCGACGTCGTCCCAGTGCGGGTGCTCGGGTGCGGCCGCGAGCACGTCGCGGGCCCGGGCCGGGTCCAGGCGCCGGGTGATCCGCCCCGCGGCGTCGCCGACGACGCGCGCCGCGGCGTCGAGGTCGGCGGCCGTCGCCGGGCGCCACGGGACCCCCGCGAGTGCGGCCGCACCGCGGTCGCTGCCGACGCGCACGACGAAGCGGTGGCCGTGCGCGTCCGTGAGCTCGGTGAGCGCGAGGTCGTGGCCGGGACCCGCGGCCGGCCCGGTTCCCGTCGACGTGCAGAAGCAGGTCGACGCGGGCCGGGCGCAGTCGACCGCGACGACGAACGCCCGCGCGCGGGCCGATGCGCACGCGGGGTCGGGGTGCGGCGACCGTTGCCGGACGCGGTCCTGCACCGCGATCGCCGCGAGGTCGCACCCGCGTACGCCGACCAGCGCGACGGGCGGGTCGTCGGCGGCGGGCCCGTCGACGGTGAAGCCGTCGCCGTCGCGCGCCGCCGACCAGAGCGTGCGGCGCGGCGGCGAGAGGAACCGGCGCGCGGAGTGCGGCCCCACGGTGTGGGCGAAGAGCGCGCCGCCGGCGACGCCGGTCAGGCGGTAGCGGCCGGCGTCCTGCTCGTCGCCGACGCCGGCCGGCAGGTCGGCGACGCCGTCGACGTCGTCGAGGACGACCGCGCCGTCGCGCGCGACCGGCCCCACGACCCGGTACCCCGCTCGCGCCAGCCCGCGGATCATCCGGTCGAGGCCGTCGACGTCCACGACGACCGCCGGGGTGCCCCGGCCCGCGTCCGGCTCGTCGCGTCCCGTTCGTCCGTCCACGCGCGCTCCATGCCCCGCCTCGTCGGTGGCCCTCCGCGGGCCGATCGTCGCGACCGCACGCCGGTGCCTGTAGGGGCGGAGGTCCCGAGCGGGGTCGGCGAGGCGCCGTCCGGGTGCGGCGGCGCCCGGAGGGCCGGAGGCCGTAGCCTCCGCGCCCGTGGTGCGCATCGCGGTCGTCGGGGGCGGGAGCCGCCACTGGGTGCCGAGCGTCCTCGTCGACCTCGCGAACGCGCCCGCGCTCACCGGCGCGGAGGTGGTGCTGCACGACCTCGACCACGGCCGGGCCGCCGCGATGGCGGAGCTCGGCGTCGAGATCGCCCGGCGCCGCTCGATCGGGCTCGCGGTGCGCGCCGAGCCCGACCGCCGCCGGGCGCTCGCCGGCGCCGACTTCGTCGTGACCGCGTTCTCCGTCGGCGGGTTCGACAGCATGCGCCACGACCTGGAGGTGCCCGAGCGGTACGGGGTCGTGCAACCGGTCGGCGACAGCGTCGGCCCGGGAGGCGTCGTGCGGGCGCTGCGGAGCATCCCGGTGCTGTGCGCGATCGCCCGTGACGTCGCCGACGCCGCGGCGCCGGGCGCGCTGTTGCTGAACGTGACCAACCCGTTGACCGCGCTGTGCCGCGCCGTCACCCGGACGCTGGAGGTGCCCACCGTCGGGCTGTGCAACGAGTACGTCGCGACCACGTTCGTCCTGTCGCTCCTGCTCGACTGCGGGATGCACGAGATCGACGCCGTGCTCGGGGGCGTCAACCACCTGCCGCTCGCCACCTCGCTGACGGTGCGCGGCGAGGACGCGTTCCCCCGGCTGCGCGCGCTGCTGGACGACGAGGACGCGCAGCGCTCGGGCCTGTGGTTGGAGGAACTGCCCGAGCAGATGACCTACGAGAAGGTGTCGGGCCCTGGGCCCTGGACCAAGCGCGACGTGCTCGCGAACAACAAGGTGCGCATGGAGCTGTTCCGCCGGTTCGGGGTGCTCGCCTGTTCGGGCGATCACCACTCGACCGAGTTCGTGCCCGGGTTCGTGCACGAGCGCAACGGTCATGGCCGGCGGTGGCGGGTGCACGTCTACCGGATGGAGCGCCACCTCGCGGACGCGCGTGCCGACGCCGAGCGCTACGAGGCGCTGCGCGCGGCCGCCGACGTGCCGCGCCTGCCGTCGGGTGAGCTGGTCGTGCCGGTGATCGAGGCCGTCGTGACGGGACGGGCCCGGCGCCTGCCGGTGAACGTCCCCAACGCCGGCAACGTCGAGAACCTGCCCGACGGGGCGGTGGTGGAGGTGATGGCGACCGTCGACGGCGACGGCGTGCGCGCGACCGACCGGACCCGGGTCCCGGGGGTGATGGGCGAGTGGTTGCGCCGGGTCGCCGTGTCGCAGGAGCTGACGGTGGAGGCGGCGCTCACGGGCGACCGGTCGCTCGTGTACGAGGCGATGCTGACCGACCCGTTGTGCGCGCACCTCGCCTACGACGACGTGATCGCGATGACCGACGAGCTGCTGGCGGCGACCGCACCGTGGCTGCCGCAGTTCCCGCCGCCCGCATGACCGCGGCGGGGATCACGTGGGGTGTCCTCCCGAGGGGCTGCCTCGACCGCGTGGTCGTGTGCTCGCCCCACTTCGACGACGCGGCCATGGGGGCCGCGCACCTGCTGTTCGCGCACCCAGGGTCCACCGTCGTGACGGTGTTCGGCGGCCGGCCCGCGCGCTACCCGGACCCCCCGACCGATTGGGACGCGCTCGGCGGGTTCGGCGCCGGTGACGACGTCGTGGCGCGGCGCCGGGAGGAGGACCGCGCCGCGATGGAGGTGCTCGGCGCGACCCCCGTCTGGCTCGACCTGGTCGACCACCAGTACCTGCGCGAGGAGGAGCGTGCGCCGGTCGAGGAGGTCGAACGGCAACTGGAGGCGGTGCTCGACCGGGTCGCGCCGACCGCGGTGTTCCTGCCGATGGGCATCGCGAACCCCGACCATGCGGCCACCCACGACGCCGGCGTGCGCGTCGCGGGCCGCCGCCGCGAGGTCGCCTGGTTCTGCTACGAGGACGCGGGGTACCGGCACCTGCCGGGGCTCCTCGCGTGGCGGGTCGCCCGCCTGTTCCGGGGGGACCTGTGGCCGACCCCGATGATCGTGCCCGTCGTGGCGGACGAGGCGCGCAAGCGGCGCGCGATCGAGTGCTACCGCTCGCAGCTCGCGCCGTTGCGGCGCGACCACGCGCTGGACGCCCGTTTGGCGGCCGGCGTACCCGAGCAGTACTGGCACCTCGCCCCGCCGCCACCCGGTTGGGAGGCGCTGCGGGACCTCTGAGCCGGCCGCGCGGGGGTCGGCCGGCGCGGTTCAGGTCCCGGCGCGGACCGCATCGGGATCGGCCGCGCCCGATGCCGCGAGCCGGCGGTACGAGCGCGAGGACCAGGCGAGCCCGGTGACCGTGACGCCGATCAGGCCCGCGATCGTGAACATCAGCGCGAGGCCGCGGTCGGCGCCCGTACCGAACCAGCCGCCGATGAGGTCCGCACCGCGCCCGTCGGTCATCAGGGGGATGAAGACGGCCTCGGCGAGGGGCGCCATCAGGAACGCCGTGAAGGGCGACGCCGCGTTCTCGACGAGCTGCGCGAAGCCGAAGACGCGGCCCTGGCGCTCGTAGGGGATCGCCCGCTGGAGGATCGTCTGCTCGGCCGCCTCGATCGCGGGCATCAGCGCGAGCCACACGATCATGCCCACCGTCAACATCCAGATCGACGACCGCAGCGCGAACACCGAGCAGACGGTCCAGTTCACGAGGTTCAGGCCGAGGAGCAGGCGCAGCGGCCTCGGGCCGAGCCCGAAGCGCGCGACGGCGAGCCCGCCCGCGATGAACGCGAGACTGATCAGGCCCCACAGGAGTCCCCACGCCTCGACCGAGACGAGGTTCAGGCCGTACGCGTCCATCAGCGCCATGAAGACGCCGCCGAGCAGGTTGTTGAACGCCGCGAGCAGGATCAGCATCGCCAGGCCCGGGACCGCGCGGATCGCGTCGATCGCCGCGCGGACGTCGACGACCGGATCCCCCTCGTCCGGGGGTTCCGGCTCGGGCTCGCCGAACCGCAGCGTGAGCACGTGCGCGAGCGCCGCGACCGTGAGGGCGAGGGAGAGCGCGAACGCCCACCCCATGCCGAGGCCGCCGATGACGAGGCCGCTGAACACCGACGTGATCGCGAACGAGACGCCCGTCACCGTGCCGACCATGCCGTTCGCCCGGTCGCGGTCGGCGGGGGGCACGAGCAGGGTGACGCAGGTCGACAGCACGATGCCGCGCATGCCGACCGCCACCGAGCCGAGCAGCGTCGTGCCGACGAGCAGCCAGAACCACGGGCCCGACAGCCGCAGCAGGGCGTCGTCGTCGACGGCGGCGTAGATCGCGGCCGCGAGCGCGAAGCACACGACCGAGACGACGTTGGTCGCGACGAGCGCCGTGTGCTTGCGGTGACGGTCGACGAAGGTCCCGAAGAACGGTCCGAGCACCGCGGTGGCGATGCTGAAGGCACCGCCGATCACGCCGGTCGCGACGACCGACCGGGTCTCGAGGTAGACCCAGAAGGTCAGGGCGAACCACAAGAAGGTGCCGGTCACGCCCGCGGCGAGCGTGTTGACGAGGAGCTGCCGGAAGATCGGGGGCATGGGGCGCGCGCCGCCGGGGTGCGTGTCCGTGTCGGTTGCCGCGGCCGCGTCGCCGCCCGGCGCGCCGGTGGCGGTCGCCTCGCTCATCGTGGTCGTCCCTCTCCTCGTCGTGCCCGTGCCGACGGTCGCGCCGGCGTGATCTCATCGCGCTCGTCGTGCGCCCGCGCGCGCCCGGAGGGCCCGCGTGGGACCGGGGCAGGGTGCGGCGGGCCCAGCCTGCCCGACGCGATCCCCGCGCCGCCCCCGATTTCCCGGGACCCGGGCCCCGCCACGGGACCCTCGCCACCGGGAGCCGGGTCGCCGGGTACCGTAGGATCTGAAGTTCACTCGAAGTCAAGCGATCTCGGCGAGGTCGGGTCCGTGGACCACGAGTTGTTGAGCATCGGTGCGGTCAGCGAGCGGACCGGCGTCGCACCGTCGGCGCTGCGCTTCTACGAGGCGGAGGGGTTGATCCACTCGACGCGTACCGAGGCGGGCCATCGGCGGTACCCACGCGACGTGATCCGGCGGATCTCCTTCATCCGGGTCGCGCAGCACGTCGGCCTGTCGCTCGAGGAGATCCGCAACGCGCTCGCGTCGCTGCCCGACAACCGCACGCCGACCCAGCGCGACTGGGAGCGTCTCGCGAGGTCGTGGCGTCCGCGCATCGACGCGCAGATCGGCCTGCTCGAGCGTCTGCGCGACCGGCTGACCGGGTGCATCGGGTGCGGCTGCCTCTCGATGAAGGCCTGCCGCCTGGTCAACCCCGGCGACGAGCTCGCGTCCCGGGGCCCGGGTCCGCGGTTCGTGCTCGACGACGACGCCGCGCGCTGACCCGGCGGCCACGCGCGGGCCGGCCGTGCCTCAGTCGCCGGTGCGTACGGTGACGTGCTGGGTCTGGACGCTGACCCGCACGCTCGACTCGGTGCGCTCGACGACCGGCGCCGCCTCGCCGACGGCGTGCTGCGACGCCTGTGACCGGGTGCGGACCGACTCGGCCGCGGCGCCGCCGACGGCGTCGGTGGACACGTTCGTGGTCGACTGCGCGTGCGCGTCCGCCGTCAACACCGCAGGCTGCGCGACCGCGTGCGCCGACTCCTCGAGCGACCAGTCCGTCTCCGACGGCGCGGTCGCGGCGGTGCCGGTCGTGGTGGTCCCGGTCGCTCCGCCGGTGGCCGGGGTCGCCGGCGCCGGCGCGCCGTCGGTGGTGTCCACGGGCGCCGGGTCGGAGTGGTCGGTGTCGGCCGTCCCGGTCGCCGGGGCCGCCGCGTGGGCGGTCGGGTCGGTCGCCGCGCCCGCCGCCGGTGCCGGCGCCGCGGTGGCCGCCGAGGCCGTCGCGTGGGCCCCGGACGTCCCGGTGGTGTCGTCGGGGGTCGCGCCGGCGGTGGCCGCCGTCATCGCCGATCCCACGACCACGGCGGCGGCGACGAGCCCCAACGCCCTGCGATCCCCACGCGCGCGGCGCGGAGGGTGGTTCTGCACGGCAGCTCCCGTTCGGTGGTCGAGCCCAGCCCGGTTCCCTCCGCTATCTACCTCGCGACCGGGCGCGGCGTCCAGGCCGGTCACCGCGGACCGCGCGCGTGCGGGCGGCGCGTCGCTCCTTTCTGTCGCGCTGCGTGCCACCAGGCGCGCGGAGCGCAGGAGCAGGAGGTGTGGGCGCCGGTGCGCGGTGTCGGGCAAGAATCCGCCGGGCGTGCGGCGGCCGAGCAGGGGAGGGCGAGGATGACGGCGACGATGAAGGCGATCGGCCTGCAGGGCGACGAGCTCGCGGTCTGCGAGGTGCCGGCCCCCGAACCGGGGACCGACGAGGCCCGCGTGCGCATCACGACGGCGGGGGTGTGCCACTCCGACCTCCACCTCGCGCGCGGCGACTGGAGCGGGGTCCCCAAGCTCGGCACGCTCGGCCACGAGGGGATCGGGGTCGTCGACGCGCTCGGTCCCGGCGCGCAGCGGTTCGTGTCGGTGGGCGACCGGGTGATCCTCGGCCTCGGCGGCATGGGCGGCGGGTACTGGTGCGGCGCGTGCGAGTACTGCCTCACCGGGCGGACGCGGCTGTGCCCGCAGTCGCGTCCCGTCATGGGCACCTTCGCCGAGCAGATCTGCGTGTGGGCGCCCGCGCTCGTCCGGCTGCCCGACGAGGTCGGCGACCACGAGGCTCCGCTCGCGTGCGGCGGGCTCACGGCGTTCGGCGCGGTGCGCAAGCTCGTGAAGCACGGCATCGCACCGGGTCGCACGATCGCGGTGATCGGCGCCGCGGGTGGCCTCGGCCACTACGCGGTGCAGATCGCGAACGCGTTCGGGTACCGCGTCGTGGGGGTCGACGTCGGGGCCGACCGCCTCGAGTTCGTCCGTTCGCTGGGTGCGCACCGCGCGGTGGACGCGGACGAGGCGGCCGCCACCGTCTTCACGGAGTACGGCGGTGTCGACGCGGTGCTCGTGTTCGCCGCGCGCCTCGCCGGCTTCGAGCTGGGGCTGCAACTGCTGCGCCCCGGCGGGTTGTTCGTCGCCGTCGGGATCCCGCCGTCGGGCGAGGGCAACCTGCAGCTGCACCTCTGGGAGATCTTCCTGAAGGACCCGACCATCATCTACTCCGCGGTCGGGACCGTGCAGGAGATGCGCGAGCTCGTCGACCTGGTGGCAGCCGGGAAGGTCCGGACGCACGTGTCGCGCGTCGGGGGGCTGCCCGACGTCCCGGCGATCCTCGACGAGCTCGAGGCCGGCAGGTACCTCGGCCGGGCCGTCATCGACGTCGCGCCGTGAGCGGGGGCGGGTGCCCGCGGGCGCCCGCCCGTCAGCCGCCGAGGATCCTGGCCTTCTGCGCCGCGAACTCCTCGTCGGTGAGGACGCCCTGGTCCCTGAGGGCCGCGAGCTCCTTGAGCTGGGTGACCGTGTCGGTCGCCGCCGGGGGGGCCGCAGGCGCCGCGGCCACGGGGGGTCCGGCCGCGGTCACCTGCTGGCGGTACGCCTCCTCGCGCTGCGCGTAGATCTGCGCGTCGCGCTCCGCGTACCGCTCGGCCTGGCGGCGCTGGACCCGTCCCGAGACCGCGGTCGCGGTCCCGGCGACCACCGCCGTGCGGGCGACGCCGCGTAGGAGTCCGGGCACTGCTGCACTCCTCTCATCCGGTCGGCTCGAGCGCGTCGAGCGCGTCCATGATCTGCTGGGCCGTGATGCGGTTGCCGGCCACGGCCTCGGCGCCCTCGGCGCGCGCGGCGGCGACGAACGGCACCGCCCACGCGTTCTCGTACAGGACGACGACGCCGACGGTGCCCGGGTCGATCACGGCGGCGAGCTCGTCGAGGTCGTCGGCGCCGAGCAGCCCCGATCGCGCACCCCGGAACGCGCGCAGGTCGCCGAGCGGCCCGCCTGCCGTGAGGTCGACCTCGCGGCAGCCGCCGTCGTCGTCCCGCTCGACGACCAGCAGGTCGTAGAGCCGTACGACCCCGCGGGCGAGCAGGTCGACGAGCGCCTCGGCCGTCGGGGCGCCGCTCGCGTTGCGCGGGTACTGCAGCACGAGGAAGTCGACCGGGCCGTACACGTCGGGACTGCTCACGACGACCTCCCGGGGGTTCCCAGGTGCTCCACGTCCGGCTCCGTCATCCCGGTCACGGGGCGCCGACCACGTTGGCCTTGAGGCGCGCGAACTCCGTGTCGTCGATCACGCCCCGGTCCCGGAGGTCGGCGAGGCGGGCGAGCTCCTCGGTCGGCGACGCCGACGACCCGGCGGCGTCGCGGATGTACGCGCGCGCGGCCGCATCCTGCATGCGCGCGGCCTCGGCGGCGTGCTCGGCCATCTTGTTGCCCCGGGCGATCAGGTAGACGAACACGCCGAGGTAGGGGAAGACGATGACGAACACGACCCACAGGAACTTCGCGAAGCCGCCGAGGTCGTGGCTGCGGAAGATGTCGGCGAACACGCTGATCAGCAGCCAGATCCAGATGAAGAACAACGTGAACCACAGCATGGCCAGGAACACCTCGCCGACCTGCCAGTCCGCAAGCATCTGCACTCCTCGTCCCTCCTACCGGTCCGTGCGGTACGGGCGGTCCGGACCGCAGCAACGACGCCCTCGACGGCACGGGGCCGCCGCCGGGCCGCGCGCCGGCGTCACTCGCCGGCGACGATGTCGCGCCCGTGCGCCGTCAACGCCCAGATCACGCTCACCGCGATCGCGATGATGACGACGCCCCACACCGGGTACCACGGGAGCCATGCGAAGCCGGCGAGCGCGCTCAGCAGCGCCAGGATCACGCCGATCGTGCGGGCGAACACCGAGCCGGTGAGCAGGTACCCGCCCGACACCGCGATGATCACCCCGAGGATCAGGTGGATCCATCCCCACTGCGTCGCGTCGAGCTGGAAGACGTACTCGCGCGTCACGACGAAGAACTCGTCGTCGAACAGCGCGACGAGGCCCGCGATGACGTGGAACGTCCCGATCATGATCATCATGGCGGCCGCGAAGGTGATCCAGCCGACGGCCCAGGTGCTCGGGGGGCGCTCGGGCGGGAGGTCCGAGGCACGCGACACTCTGACTTCGGTCATCTCGACTCCCGTTGTCACGGCACGATGGGGTCCGGTGCCATGCAACCGGCTCCACCTCCCGGTTCCATCACTCCGTCCGGGTGATTTCGCCGGCGGGTCACGGACGGGAGGCGACCCCGGCCAGGAGCATGGTCAGGCGTGCGCGCATCACGGTCTCGAGCGTCGGGGCGGGGCCGGGCGACGCGGTCCAGGCGAGGATGGCCTGGACCATGGCCCAGTTGAGGGCCATGGCGATCTCCGCGGGCGCGAACCCCGCCGTGACCTCGCCGCGTCGCATCCCGGCCTCGACGAGGACGACGAGCGCCCGGCGGCGCTGGTGCCGTTCCCCGTCGTCGGGTGCGCCGTCGATCGCGGCGAGCGCCTCGATCGTCGCGCGCCGCGCGAGGGGCTTGGGGACCGCGGCCGTGTTGTTGGCGATGCGAGCTCCGAGGGCGAGCACGGCCTCGGGGAACGGGGTGCCGGCGGCCGCCAGGTCCTGCGCGTGCCGGACGACCTCGTCGCCGCCGCGGTGGAACGCGGCGACGAGCAACGCCTGCTTCGTCGGGAAGTGGAAGTAGAACGTGCCCTTGGCGACCCCGGTGGCGGCGCAGATGGCGTCGACGGTGACCTCGTCGAACCCGTGCCGGGCGAACAGGGAGAACCCGACCTCGATTAGTCGTTCGCGGGTCCGGCGCGATCGGTCCTGGAGCGACTGGTTCCTACGGGCCCCGCTCACGGGTGGACGCGGGTGTCGTGGATGCCGGCGACGAGGCTCGCCCGGTCGATCTCGCGTCGCATGAGGACGACGCCGGTCGTGGCGGTCGGTTCGTAGGCGCCTGCGCCGGGCCCGAGCGGCGCGAGGTCGCTCGCGGTGACGACCGCCCGCACCGCGAGGCTGCCGTCGCCGTGCCGCGCCAGCCGCGGGTCGTCGAGCGATGCCACCTCGACCACGCGCAGCCCGTGGTGCACGAACTCGCGATGCTCGTCGCTCCAGTCGTCCGGCGTGAGGATCGCGAGGAGCGTGCCGTCGGCGGCGCGCGCGAAGTCGATCTGGGTGAGGCCGTCGGCGCCGAGCTCCTCGGCCTCGGCGTGCCCTGCGAGGCGCCCCTGGTGACGCCACGCCCAGGTCGCCGGTTCGCCGACGGGCTCGGTGGCGAACACCTCGATGCTGCTCGCGGCCACGTCGGGGGTGCCGTCGCGCGCGAGCGGGAGGCACCGCAGCGCGAGGTACAGGGTCCCGCCCGCATGGTGGAGCGCCGGCTCGTTCCACAGCGCGCAACGGCCGAGTGAACCGTCGAGCGCGGTGAGGTCCTGGTCGACGCCCCAGCGGTCGTCGGTGAGCGCGCTGCCCAGCACGCCGGTCGGGGCCGTCGCGAGCGCCGCCGGGGTGGCGGCGCTGGTGAGCGCGATGCGGAAGCTGGCGGGCGGGCGGCTCCCGAGCCCCTCGCCGGCGGGGACGAACAGGTCGAGCCGCGCGGCGAACCACCGGGTGGCCCCGCCTCCGTCGGTGACGGGGAGGAGGTTGGGGACCTCGTGGTCGGTCCAGCCGCGCCGCCCCGACACCGGGTCGGTGGCCTCGGTCGCCCTCCACAGGGGCGACACGGCCCGCCAGGTGCGCCCGTCGTCGTCGCTGCGGGCGAGGTGGGTCTCGACCCTCGTCGTGCGGGTGCCGTCGGGCCCGACGTGCACGCTCGGCCACGAGTACGCCATCCACAGCGGTCCGCCGCCGGGCTCCCGCCGGACGGTCGGGTCCGAGTAGCCCCGCAGCGGCGACGGCGCCCCGGAGGGCATCGCCGCGGGCGGGTCGCCCTCCACGACCAGCGCGGGGCAGTCCGCGTCCCCGAGGCAGTCGACCGTCACGGGGTCGGCGGTCCCGGCGGTCGTCGGGCCGGCGGCCGGGCCGCCGCCGCCACCCGTGCACGCCGCCGCGGCCAGCGCGACGACGCCGACCAGGGCGCGCCTTCCTGCGGTGATCGGGGGTCCGGGCCGGGCGCGTCGCATGAAACCGACTATAGTCGGTTTTTGGCGGCGCGGGGCACGGGCGGGACCGTGGTCCGGGGAACGGGCGGGTCCGAGGGGAGTCCGCGGCGTGCGCGTCGCCGCCGGTTCCGGGGAGGGCGACGCGGAGGCGGGGCCCGCGGTCGTCGCGGCCGGGGTGGTGGACCGGTGGGCGCCGGGCCGCGTGGCGTGCGGCCGCCTGCCGGGCGCCGGAAGCGGCGCGACCGCCGGCGCCGGCACAGTGGAGCGGGTGACGGGAATCGAACCCGCGTTCTCAGCTTGGGAAGCTGATGTTCTGCCTCTGAACTACACCCGCAGTGCGCGGGTGAGCTTACAAGAGGGCGCAGGGGCGCCCCCCGGGCCGCCGGGGTCCGCGGTGCGGTCGCGCGCGACCCGGTGCGACCCGCGACGGCTCGGTGCCCGCCGACGTCGGGCCGGATCCGGAGCCGGCGCGCGACGTGCGCCACGGCCGCGGTCGCGGCGGTGTCGTCACTGCCGCGCGGCGCCCGGCGCCGGGACGCGCGCGCCGTGCGGCGGCCGCGGGTCGGCCCTCTAGGCTGGCGGCCGTGATCCTCTCCGACGTCTCGATCCGCAAGGCGCTCGCGGAGGGGCGCGTCGTGATCGAGCCGCTGCTCGAGGGTGCGATCCAGCCGTCGTCGGTCGACCTGCACGTCGACCGCTACTTCCGCGTCTTCCGCAACCACACGACGCCGCACATCGACCCCAAACAGGCGCACGAGGACCTGACCGAGCTCGTCGAGGTCTCCGACGAGGAGCCGTTCGTGCTCCATCCCGGCGAGTTCGTGCTCGGCTCCACGCTGGAGCGGGTCGGCGTGCCCGACGACCTCGTCGGCCGGCTGGAGGGCAAGAGCTCGCTCGCCCGCCTCGGGCTGCTCATCCACTCGACCGCGGGCTTCGTGGACGCGGGCTGGAACGGCCACCTCACGCTCGAGCTCTCGAACGTCGCGAACCTGCCGATCGCGATCTACCCGGGGATGAAGATCGGCCAGATCTCGTTCCTGCAGATGACGACCCCCGCGGAGCACCCCTACGGCAGCGGTGAGGCGGGCTCGAAGTACCAGGGCCAGCGCGGCCCGACGCCGAGCCGCTACTACCTCAACTTCCGCGGGCGCTGACGGTCGGCGGGCGGGTCAGATCCCCGGCGTGAAGGTGCCGCCGACGGGGGCCGAACGCTTGTCCTCGTTCTCGATGGCCTCCCAGAGGATCTCGGCGATGTCCTGCACCTTCACGTCCTCGTCCTTGCGCTCGCCCTTCACGCCGTCGTCGAACATCACGTAGCAGAACGGGCACGCGACCGCGATGCGCGACGCGCCGGTGGCGATCGCCTCCTGCGAGCGCTCGGTGTTGACCTTCTTGCCGACGTTCTCCTCCATCCACATGCGCGCGCCGCCGGCACCGCAGCACATGCCGCGGGTGCCGTTGCGCGGCATCTCGACGAGGTCGACCCCGGCGAGCGACCCGACGACGCGCCGGGGCGCGAGGTACACGTCGTTGTGGCGGCCGAGGTAGCAGGAGTCGTGGTAGGTGACCCGCTCCTCGAGCGACGCGCCCGCGAGCGACAGGCGGCCGCTCGCGACGAGCTCGTCGAGGAGCTGGCTGTGGTGGATCACCTCGTAGTTGCCGCCGAGCTGCGGGTAGTCGTTCTTCAGCACGTTGAAGCAGTGCGGGCACTGGGTGACGATCTTGCGCACGCCCATGCCGTCGAACGTCTCGATGTTCTGCATGGCGAGCATCTGGAAGATGTACTCGTTGCCCGACCGGCGCGCCTGGTCGCCGTTGCACAGCTCGGACGGTCCGAGGATCGCGAAGTCGAGACCGGCCCGCTGCATGAGCTTCGCGAGTGCGCGCGACGTCTTCTTGTTGCGGTCGTCGAAGCTCCCGGCGCACCCGACGAAGTAGAGGTACTCGTGGTCGAACGCGCCGCCCGGTTCGACGATCTCGACGCCCTCCAGCGACGCGGCCCAGTCGCCCCGGTCGCCCTGGTTGAGCCCGTAGACGTTGCCCGAGTTCTCCATCGAGCGGTACGTGTTGCCGAGCTCGGTCGGGAAGTTGCTCTCCATCAGCGCCAGGTAGCGGCGCATGTCGAGGATCTTGTCGAGGATCTCGATGTTGACGGGGCAGATCTCGTCGCACGCCTTGCACGACGTGCACGCCCAGATCTCCTCCGGGCTGATGCGCTCGAAGACGCTGTTCGCCTCGACGGTGATCTCGGGCACGACGCCGACCGGCGGCGACGTGCGGGGCGACCCGGTCGCGTTCATCACCTCGCCGACCTTGAGCACGATCTCGCGCGGGTCGAGCGGCTTGCCGGTGTTCTGGGCCGGGCACACCGAGGTGCACCGTCCGCAGACCGTGCAGGCGTCGGTGTCGAAGAGCTGCTTCCAGGTGAAGTCCTCGATCGCGACCGCACCGAAGCTCTCGAGCTCGGTCTCCATCAGGTTCGGCATGGGCTTCATCGCGCCCTTCGGCCGCTCGCGGTCGCGCAGGTACATGTTCATCGGCGACGTGATCATGTGCCGCAGCTTCGTGGTCGGCAGGATCACGAGGAACGCGAAGAACGCGGCCACGTGCACCGCCCACGTCCAGCGGTGCGCGAGCTCGACCGAGGTGGCGGACCAGCCGTCGACGAGCGACGAGAGGGGGTAGCCGACGAACGACCACTCCTCGTAGGCGGGCCGGTCCTCGACCGCGATCCGGAACGCCTCGGCGAGGAAGCCCGTCACCCCGAGCACGAGGAAGGTCCCGAGGATCAGCGCGTCCTCGGGCTTCGTCTTGATGCGGATCCGGTACGGGCGCTGCACGTACCGGCGGACGATCGCCCACACGATGCCGATCAGGAACAGCACGCCGGCGAGGTCGGCGCCCATCGCGTACGCCTGGTACGTGCGGCCGTGCAGGAACTTGAGCGACTCGGGGAGCTGGTGGTCGATCTCCAGCAGCACGGTCGCGATGAACAGGAAGACGAAGCCGAAGTAGAGGAACGAGTGCATGAGACCCGCGGCCGGGTCGCGCAGCAGCGTCTGCATCCACACGCCGGCCCGGAAGTCGCGCAGGCGGCGGTGCAGGTTGGCCCGGGTGGTGCGCCGGTCGTCGGGTGCGCCGCGCTCGTAGTTGCGGAAGCGCAGCGACGTGAGCCACGCGACCATGAACAGCATCACCGGCGCCGTCGCGTAGAACGCCCAGTAGACGGCGTCGGGGACGTTGACGAACACCTCGCGGTGGACCGGTGAGTCCTCGTGCCACTCGGTGATCCTCGGCGCGACGCCGGAAGCGATCGTGCCGAGCGCGACGAGCACGCCGAGGAGGACGACGACCTGGTGGGGCCGGAACGGGAAGCGCCGCATCGGGGCCGAATCTATTTCGCCGGGGGCGCGCGATCCCTGCCGGAGCCGGTCGGGTGCGGTCCTACTGGACCGACTTCGCGTCGGCGTCGCGCAGCCGCTTGGCCATGCCCGCGAGGAGCTTGCGCGCGAAGCCGGGCACCTCGTCGATGATGCCGGCGAACTCGCGCTGGCCGAGCACGACGAGCTCCATGTCGGACTCGGCGGTCACGGTGGCGTTGCGGGGGGCCTTCTCGAGCAGGGCGAGCTCGCCGAAGGCCTGCCCGGGTCCGAGCGTCGCGACGCGCCGCCCCTGGCGGGTGACCTTCGCGGTCCCCTCCAGGATCACGAAGAACTCGTGACCGGTCTCCCCCTCGGTCACGAGCACCTTGCCCGGCGGCACCCGCACGTCCTCCGCCCGCTTCGCGACGAGCTGGAGGTCCTTGCGGGAGCAGGCGCTGAACAGCGGCACCTGCTGGAGGTGTTCGATGAAGGCATCGCGGCGGGGCATGCGCGCAATGTATAGATGTGTGCGCTGATGTGCACGGGTGAGCGTCGCGGCCGTTCCTGCCCGGTGCGCCCGTGCCCTCGCGTCGTGCCGCTCGCGCCGTGCCCGCCCCGGCCGGCGGTGCGGCCCGCGGCCGCCGGGGGCCGGGCGCCGTGGCCCGGCCCCGCGGCCCGGCCCCGCGTCGTCCCCGCGCGGGCGTCGTCCCGGCGCCGCGGCCCGCAGCCGCGGCCCGCAGCCGCCCGGCCCCGCGCCGTCCCGGCGGCGCCGCGCCGACCCGCGGTCCGGCGAAACGCGCCCGGGCCGCTCCGGGAATATGAGCGCGGTACGCTCAAGTTAGAATCGTCCGGAACGCTCAATCCCGTTCACGACCCCTCCGGAGGAACCCACCATGTCCAAGGCCGTCGGAATCGACCTCGGCACCACCAACTCCGTCGTCGCGGTGCTCGAGGCCGGCGAGCCCACCGTGATCCCCAACGCCGAGGGCAGCCGCACGACCCCGTCCGTCGTGGCGTTCTCGAAGACCGGGGAGGTGCTCGTCGGCGAGGTCGCCAAGCGCCAGGCCATCACGAACCCGGACCGCACGATCCGTTCCGTCAAGCGCCACATGGGCACCAAGTGGACGATCGACGTCGACGGGAAGGCCTACACCGCCCAGGAGATCTCCGCGCGCGTCCTGATGAAGCTCAAGCGGGACGCGGAGCAGTACCTCGGCCAGCCGGTCACCCAGGCCGTCATCACCGTCCCCGCGTACTTCGACGACGCGCAGCGCCAGGCGACCAAGGAGGCCGGCGAGATCGCCGGGCTCGAGGTGCTGCGCATCATCAACGAGCCGACCGCGGCCGCCCTCGCCTACGGGCTCGACAAGGAGGGCAAGGACCAGACGATCCTCGTGTTCGACCTCGGCGGCGGCACCTTCGACGTGTCGATCCTCGAGATCGGCGACGGCGTGTTCGAGGTGAAGTCGACCTCGGGCAACACGCACCTCGGCGGCGACGACTGGGACCAGCGGGTCATCGACTGGATGGTCTCGGAGTTCCGCAACGCGCACGGCGTCGACCTGTCGAACGACAAGATGGCGATGCAGCGCCTCAAGGAGGCCGCCGAGAAGGCCAAGATCGAGCTCTCCAACCTGCAGGAGACGTCGATCAACCTGCCGTTCATCACGGCGACGAGCGAGGGACCGCTGCACCTCGAGCTGTCGCTGTCGCGAGCGAAGTTCCAGGAGATGACGCGTGACCTGCTCGAGGCCTGCCGCGGACCGTTCGAGCAGGCGATCAAGGACGCCGGGCTCGACAAGAGCCGCATCGACCACGTGATCCTCGTCGGCGGCTCGACGCGCATGCCCGCCGTGACCGACCTCGTGCGCGAGCTCACCGGCAAGGAGCCCCACAAGGGCGTCAACCCCGACGAGGCCGTCGCGATCGGCGCGTCGATCCAGGCCGGCGTGCTGAAGGGCGAGGTGAAGGACATCCTGCTGCTCGACGTCACGCCGCTGTCCCTCGGCATCGAGACCAAGGGCCAGATCATGACGAAGCTGATCGAGCGCAACACCACGATCCCGACGAAGAAGTCGGAGATCTTCACGACGGCCGACGACAACCAGCCGTCGGTCGAGATCAAGGTGCTGCAGGGCGAGTCCGACATGGCCTACCGGAACAAGCCGCTCGGCACCTTCACGCTCACCGGGATCCCGCCCGCGCCGCGCGGCGTGCCGCAGATCGAGGTCACCTTCGACATCGACGCGAACGGCATCGTGCACGTGTCGGCGAAGGACCTCGGCACGGGCAAGGAGCAGTCGATGGTGATCTCCGGCGGCACGGCGCTGTCCAAGGAGGAGATCGACCGGATGGTGCGCGACGCCGAGGCGCACGCCGAGGAGGACCGGCGCAAGCGCGAGGAGGCGGAGGTCCGCAACAACGCGGACACGCTCGTGTACCAGACCGAGAACCTGCTCAAGGAGCAGGGTGAGAAGGTGCCCGCCGACGAGCGCTCGAGGATCGAGGAGGCGCTCAAGCGCCTCAAGGACGCGCTCGCCGGACCCGACGTCGACGCGGTCCGTGCCGCGCACGAGGGGCTCCTGACCGCGAGCCAGGAGTTCACGCGCAAGCTGTACGAGAACGTGCAGGCGCAGGCCGCGGCCGCCGGCGGCGGGGCGGGCACGTCGGGCCAGCCGAGCGACGACGAGGTCGCCGAGGCCGAGATCGTCGACGACGACCAGGCCAGCGCGTGACCATGAACGGGCGCGACGACGAGCAGGTGACGCGGCCGGAACCGGCGCCCGCGGGGGACGCGGGCGCCGGACCGGCCGGCCCGGCCCCCGCCGGCCCGGGTGACGCCGGCGACGCGTCGGCCGAGGAGCGCCAGCTCGAGGCCGACCTCGCGCAGCTCCAGCGCGAGCGCGAGGAGGCGCTGGACACGGCCCGGCGCATCCAGGCCGACTTCGAGAACTACCGCAAGCGGATGGTGCGCGAGCAGACCGCCCACATCGAGCGGGCGACGGAGGGGCTCGTGGAGCAGCTCCTGCCCGTGCTCGACAGCTTCGAGCTCGCGGTCCAGAACGTCATGAGCCCCGACGCCGACCTCGACAAGGTCCGCAAGGGCATCGAGCTCGTGTACGCCGAGCTGTTCGCCGTGCTCGAGAAGGCGGGCCTGCAGCGCATCGAGGCCCTCGGCGCGCCGTTCGACCCGAACGAGCACGACGCCGTGATGCAGGACGAGGGCGACGGCGACCCGATCGTGGGCGAGGTGCTGCGCGCCGGCTGGAAGCTGAAGGGCCGCGTCCTGCGGCCCGCGATGGTGAAGGTGACGCGCGCCTGAGGGCGCGCACCGGGAGCCGGGGAGCGATGGCACCGCAGCGCGAGTGGTTCGAGAAGGACTACTACGCCGTGCTCGGCGTGCCGAAGGGCGCGACCGACAAGGAGATCGCGCGCGCCTACAAGAAGCTCGCCAAGCAGTACCACCCCGACGCGAACCCCGGGAACAAGGACGCGGAGGAGCGCTTCAAGGAGATCTCGGCCGCGTACGAGGTGCTCGGCGACGCCGAGACCCGCAAGGAGTACGACGAGGTGCGCCGCATGGTGGCCGCGGGCGTCGGGCCGGGCGGGTTCGGCGCGGGCGGGGCGGGCCGCACCTTCACGTTCACCGACTTCGACGCCGGCGGCGACACCGGATTCTTCTCCGACCTGCTCGGCGGCCTGTTCGGTGCGGGCGGGTCGCGCCGCGCCCGGCGGACGACCGGCCCCCAGCGCGGCCAGGACCTCGAGACCGAGATCCACCTGTCGTTCGAGGACGCGGTCAAGGGCGTGACGAGCACGGTCCGGTTCCGCGCCGACGCCGTGTGCGCGGCCTGCTCGGGCACCGGTGCCGCGCCGGGGACGACGCCGCAGACCTGCCCCGAGTGCCGCGGCAGCGGCGAGGTGGCGGTCGACCAGGGGCCGTTCTCGTTCTCGCAGGTGTGCCCGCGCTGCGGCGGCCGGGGGCAGGTGGTGCCGACCCCGTGCCCGACCTGCCGGGGCCGCGGGGTCGAGGTGCGCCCGCGCGAGGTGAAGGTGCGCATCCCACCGGGCGTCACCGACGGCCAGCGCATCCGCGTGAAGGGCCGCGGCGGCGCCGGCGTGCGCGGCGGGCCGCCCGGCGACCTCTACGTGGTCGCGCACGTGCGGCCCCACCCGCTCTTCACGCGCGACGGCGACCACCTGCGGCTGCGGCTGCCCGTCACCTTCGCGGAGGCGGTGCTGGGCGCGGACGTGAAGGTGCCGACGCTCGACGGTTCCGTGACCGTGCGCATCCCGCCCGGCACGCCGAACGGCAAGGTGCTCCGGGTGCGCGGGCGCGGGGTCTCGGGTGCGGGCGGTCGCCCCCCGGGGGACCTGCTCGTCACCGTCGACGTGCAGGTGCCCACGGGGCTCGACGACGCGCAACGACGCGCGGTCGAGGAGCTCGCGAAGGTGTTCGACGAGGACCCGAGGGCCGCGCTCTTCGGCGGCCCGTACAAGCGGAGGCGGACGGACCATGACGACGTCTCGGGAACCTGACACCCGGGCGCTCTACGTGATCTCGGTCGCGGCGCAGCTCGCGGGCATGCACCCGCAGACGCTGCGCATCTACGAGCGCAAGGGCCTGCTGTCGCCCGCGCGCACCAGCGGACGCAGCCGGCGCTACTCGGAGCGGGACATCGCGCTGCTGCGGCGCATCCAGGAACTGACCAACGAGGGGATGAGCCTCGCGGGCGTGCAGCGCGTCCTCGACCTGGAGCGCCAGCTCGACGACGCGCGCGAGCGGATCGCCGAGCTGGAGGCGCGCATCGACGCGCTCGTCAGGGAAATGAACGAGCGGGTCGAGGCTGTTCACAAGCAGTACCGCCGTGAGCTCGTCCCCCTCCCGAGGACGGCGCTCGTCCGGTTCTCGAACAAGGTGATCTGACCATGCCCCTCGACCCCAACCGCTTCACCCGCAAGACCCAGGAGGCGCTCGGCGCCTCGCAGGCGCGCGCCCGCGACGCCGGCCACACCGAGGTGGGCTCGGAGCACGTGCTGCGCGCGCTGCTCGACCAGCCCGAAGGCGTCGTGACCGGCGTGCTCGAGCGCATCGGCGTCGACGTGCACACGCTCGCCCGCCGCGTCGACGAATCGCTCGCGCGTCGCCCGCGCGTGAGCGGTGCGACGGTGCGTGACGCGCAGCTCGCGGCCGAGGCCTACCGCATGCTCGAGGAGGCCGACAAGGAGCGTGCCCAGCTCGACGACGACTACCTGTCGACGGAGCACCTGCTGCTGGCCATGACCGGCGTGCCCGGCGGGGTCGGCGACCTGCTGCGGTCGGCGGGCGTCACGCGCGACGCGGTGCTCGACGCGCTGCGCCGGGTGCGCGGGAGCCACCGGGTCACGACCGACAACCCCGAGGAGCAGTACCAGGCCCTCGAGAAGTACGGGCGCGACCTCACCGAGGCCGCCCGGAAGGGCAGGATCGACCCGGTCATCGGGCGCGACGAGGAGATCCGGCGGATCATCCAGGTGCTGTCGCGCCGCACGAAGAACAACCCGGTGCTGATCGGCGAGCCCGGCGTCGGCAAGACCGCGATCGTCGAGGGGCTCGCCCGCCGGATCGTCGAGGGAGACGTGCCCGAGGGCCTGCGTGACAAGCGAATCGTCGCGCTCGACATCGGCGCGATGGTCGCGGGCGCGAAGTACCGGGGCGAGTTCGAGGAGCGGTTCAAGGCTGTCCTCAAGGAGATCGCCGACGCGCAGGGCGAGATCATCACGTTCATCGACGAGCTGCACACGATCGTGGGGGCGGGCGGCGCCGAGGGGGCGGTCGACGCCGGCAACATGATCAAGCCGATGCTCGCCCGCGGTGAGCTGCGGCTGATCGGCGCCACGACGCTCGACGAGTACCGCAAGTACATCGAGAAGGACGCGGCGCTCGAGCGGCGGTTCCAGCCGGTGTTCGTCGGCCAGCCGTCGGTCGAGGACACGATCGCGATCCTCCGCGGCCTGAAGGAGCGCTACGAGGTCCACCACGGCGTGCGCATCCAGGACGCCGCGCTCGTCGCGGCCGCGGTGCTCTCCGACCGTTACATCACCGGCCGCCAGCTCCCCGACAAGGCCATCGACCTGATCGACGAGGCCGCGTCGCGGTTGCGGATCGAGATCGACTCGATGCCGTTCGAGATCGACGTGGTCGAGCGCCGGATCCGCCAGCTCGAGATCGAGCGCGCCGCGCTGTCGAAGGAGACCGACGAGGCGTCGAAGCAGCGGCTCGCCGCGCTCGACGAGGAGCTGCGGTCGCTGCAGGAGGAGCGCGACGGGATGGTCGCGCACTGGCAGGCCGAGAAGGACGCGATCACCGCCATCCGGGAGGCGAACGTGCGCCTGGAGCAGGCCAAGCTCGAGGCCGAGCAGGCCGAGCGCGAGGGCGACCTCGAGCGCGCCGCGCAGCTCCGCTACGGGCACATCCCGGTGCTCGAACGCGAGATCGCGTCGATGTCGGCCCGGCTGGAGGAGATGCAGCGCGACGGGGCGATGCTCAAGGAGGAGGTCGACGAGGAGGACGTCGCGGAGATCGTCGCGAAATGGACCGGCATCCCGGTGTCCCGCCTCATGGAGGGCGAGATGGCGAAGCTGGTGCGGCTCGAGGAGCACCTGCACCAGCGGGTCGTCGGCCAGGACGGCCCCGTGCGCGCGGTCGCGAACGCGATCCGGCGGTCGCGTGCGGGTCTGTCCGACCCCCACCGGCCGATCGGCTCGTTCCTGTTCCTCGGCCCGACCGGTGTCGGCAAGACCGAGCTCGCGCGGGCGCTGGCCGAGTTCCTGTTCGACGACGAGCGGGCGATGGTGCGCATCGACATGTCGGAGTACATGGAGAAGCACTCCGTGTCGCGCCTGGTCGGCGCGCCGCCCGGCTACGTCGGCTACGAGGAGGGCGGCCAGCTCACCGAGGCGGTGCGCCGCCGGCCGTACGCGGTGATCCTGCTCGACGAGATCGAGAAGGCGCACCCCGACGTGTTCAACATCCTGTTGCAGCTCATGGACGACGGGCGGCTCACCGACGGCCAGGGCCGGACGGTCGACTTCACGAACACGGTCGTGATCATGACGTCGAACCTCGGCAGCGGGCTGTCCGAGGAGGGCGTGCTGAACGCGGTGCGGGCGCACTTCAAGCCCGAGTTCGTGAACCGGGTGGACGAGATCGTCGTGTTCCACCGTCTGACCGAGGAGCACATCGCCCGGATCGTCGACATCCAGGTCGAGCACCTGCGCCGGCGGCTCCGGGCCCGCGACCTCGACCTCGTGCTGACGGAGGCGGCGCGCGAGTGGCTGGCGCGCACCGGGTACGACCCGGACTTCGGGGCCCGGCCGCTCAAGCGGGTGCTCCAGCGCGAGGTCGCCGACCCGATCGCCCTGGAGCTGCTGAAGGGCACCTACCAGCCCGGCGACACCGTCGTCGTGGACGTGGGACCCGACGGGCGGCTCGCCTTCGAGGCGGCGGCCGCGGCCGAGGTCGTCTGACCCGGCGGCCGGCCGCCCCGGGCCGGCGCGGGCCGGGGACGTGCACGGGGTGTGCAACCCCGGTACGCTCCCGTACCGATTCGCACACCGGGGGGGAACCAGATGGCCGTCCGCACCGACTCCTACGCCCCCGCCGGGCGCGTCCACCCCGTGACCGCGCTCGCGCCGCTCGTCGCCGGCGCCTCCGCGGGCGCCGGCGCGATCCACCTCGCGATGGTGCCCCAGCACTCCGAGGAGCTGATCGACGCGCTCGGCTTCGCCGCCGCGGGCTGGTTCCAGCTCGCGTTCGCGGTGCTGGCGCTCACCCGCCGCCCGCCGCGCGTGGCAGTCGTGCTCGCGATCACCGTGAACGCCGCGCTGATCGCGCTGTGGGCGTGGAGCCGCACCGCCGGGCTCCCCGTCGGCGCGCACGAGGGGATCGCCGAACCCGTCGGCGCGATCGACCTCGTCGCGGTCGCGCTCCAGGCGGTGGTGATCGTCGCGTCCTGCGCGTGGCTCGCGCTCCCCGACCGCCAGCTCCTGCCCTCGCCGGTCTCGGTCGTCGCGGGGATCGCCGCCGTCGCGCTCGCGTCGGTGGTGATCGTGTCGCCCGACAGCGCGAGCCACGGCGCCGCGGGGCACTCGCACGGGACCGGTGCGCTCGCGAGCGGCGGCGACGGGCACGACCACGGCTCGGGCGCCGCCGCCGACCCCGCGTCCCACGCCGCCGAGATGGCGCTCGTGGAGCAGCAGCGCTGCGACTGGGAGTTCAACCCCGTCTCGTACTACGAGGAGGCGAGGGTCCTCGGCATCGACACGACCGCGGGCGGCGCGATGAGCGCCGACCACCACGGCGACAGCGGCAGCGGCGTCGTCGCCTCCGTCGTGCCCGACCGCCTGTCCGGCCGCGGCTCGTACCAGCTCGACAAGCTCGTCTCGCTCACCTCCCAGGCCAACAGCGAGGTGGCCGCGGGGCGGCTCGTCGCAGAGCTCGCGCGCTCCAGCGACGCGGAGTACGCGGCGTGGCTCGACTGGCTGGTCGCGACCGGCCAGGTCGGCCACGCGCACGACAGCCACGCCTCGGCCGCGCCCGACGACACCGGCGGGCACGGCGGGCACGTCGGCCCCCACACGTGGAAGGCCCTCGTCGACCCCGCGGACTGCGAGGCGCTCGCCGCCGAGATCGAGCTCGCGCGCGAGACCGCGCTGAAGTACCCGACGGCCGCGGACGCGACGGCGGCGGGCTGGTTCCGGGTCACCCCGTACCTGCCCGGCATCGCCGCGCACTACATGAACTTCGGCTACGTCGACGACCGCTTCGAGATCGACAAGCCGGAGATGATCCTCTACGACGGCAACGGTCCCGACGCGCGGGTGGTGGGCCTCAGCTACTACATCACGCTGCCGGGCAGCGCGGAACCGACGCAGGGGTTCACCGGCGACAACGACCACTACCACCGGCACATCGGGCTGTGTGTCGGCGCCGGCGGCGTGATCGGCGACAGCACCACCACGCCGGAGGAGTGCGCGGCGATGGGCGGCGTGAAGCAGGACGGCTCGGCCGGTTGGATGAGCCACGCCTGGGTCGTCCCGGGCTGCGAGAGCCCGTGGGGCCTGTTCTCGGGCGCCAACCCGATCCTCGACGACGCGCTCGCCCGCGAGTCGGGCAAGAACGACGGCGGCTGCGTCGCGAGCTCGGTCCGTGACCGCTACGACCTCTCGCCGGGCCGTGCGCCGCAGGCGAGCGGGGTGGACGCCTCCGGTGTCGCGAGCGGTCGCTGAGCCGGCCGCCGCGCGGCGGTGGTGGCCCGTCGCCGCGATCGCGCTCGTCGCGCTGGTGCTCGCCGCGGTGATCGCGGTCGTGCTCGTCGCGGCGGACGAGGCGAACGACCCGCGGCGGGTCACCGTGCGGATCCCGGAGGGGACCGCGGACGCGGTCGCGGACGGGCGCGAGCCGGGCGTCGTCGAGGAGCGGATCGTCCTGCGCGCCGGTGACGAGCTCGAGCTGCGCAACGACGACACGCGCCTGCACGTGCTCGGCCCGCTGTCGGTCGCGCCGGGCGGCACGGCCCGTACCGTGTTCGCGGAGCCGGCGCGCACCGACATGGCCACCTCGCTGCGCGCCGACGGGATCGTGACGATCGTCGTGCAGTCCGCCGGCGCCGCGTCGAGCACCGCCGGCACGACCGGGAACTGAACGTGGCGACCGGCCCCGCGGCCGGGCGCCTCACAGCACCTCGCGCGAGTAGCGCACGACGGCGCGGATCTGCTCGTCGGTCAGCGCGCCCTCCCAGGCCGGCATCGACCCGCGGCCCTTGCGGACCACCGCCTCCTGGTCGGCGGGCTCGGGGTACTCCTCGGCCACCCGGCCCGCGAGCCGCGGGCCGATGCCGCCCCCGCCGTCGCCGCCGTGGCAGCCCGCGCAGTTCGCGACCCAGACCTCGCGCCCCAGCCGGAGCTCGGGGTCGGCGCCGGGGTCGGGCGCCCCGGCGGGCCCGCCGCCCCCGCCCGAGCAGGCGGTGGCCGCGGTCACGGCGAGCGCGGCCAGCACCCACCGCGCGGCCACCCGCACGACGCCGACGTCCCTCACGTCGCGGTCGGTCGGCGCGACCGCCCGCGCGGTTCCCCGGCCGGCACGAACGGCGCGCCGGGAACTCGCGGGCCGCGCGCGGCGACGACCTCCCCGATGAGCCGCAACCTGCCCGCCCCCCTCGCCGCGGTGGTGCTCGCCGTGGCGGTCGCGGCCTGCGGCGGGGGCGGCGACGCGCCGCGGCCCGCTGCACTGCACGGGCTCGTGCCGGTCGAGCCCATGCGCGTCGGCGGGTACTCACTGCCCGAGGTGACCGTCGCCCCCGCGCGCGACTTCGTGTTCCGCGCGCCCGAGGGCGGGCTCCTCGCGGTGTTCTTCGGCTTCAAGCACTGCCCCGACATCTGCCCGACGACGATGGCGGACCTCTCCCGCGCGCTCGAGTTGCTGGGGCCGCCGCGCTCGGAACGGGTCGCCGTCGCGATGGCGACGGTCGACCCCGAGCGCGACGACGCCGCGGTGCTCGACCGCTTCCTCCGCCGGTTCTTCCCCGACGGGCGGTACCACGGCCTGCGGACCGACGACGAGGGGACCCTCCGGCGCGTGCAGCGGGCGTTCGGCGTCGCCTCGCAGCGCACCCTCCGTCCGGACGGGACGACCGACTTCGGGCACAGCTCGGTCGTGGTGGTCGTCGACGACCACGGCGACGTACGGGTGCTGTGGCCGTTCGGCGTGTCGAGCCGCGACATGGCGGAGGACCTGCGGGTCCTCCTCGCCGGTGCGTGACGGCCGCGACGTCGGGCGGCGCCGGCGGGCGCTGCTCGCCGCGGCCGTGACGTCGGGCCTCGCGCTCGGCCCCGGGTGCGGGGCGCCCGCCCCGCGCGCCCCGCAGGTGGCGGAGGTGACGGGCGCCGCCGCGGCGGAGCGGATCGTGATCACCGGGCCGCCCGGCACCGGGGTGCCGGGCGCGTCGCCGTTCCCCGATCGGGTCGAGCTGGAGGTCGGCCAGGTGCTCACCATCGAGAACCGCGGGCCGTTCGGCGCCGACGTCGGGCCGTTCTACGTTCCCCCGCGCGCGACGCGCTCGTACCGCATGGAGAGCCCGGGCCGGTACACGGGTGCGTGCTCGCTGCACCCGAGCGGACGGTTCACGCTGGTGGTGCGGTGACGCGCCGGGGCCGGTCAGCCGGCTTCGGCGGCCCGGGCCACCGCCGCCCGCCCGCGTGCGACCCGCGACCGGATCGTGCCGACGGGGACCCGGCACACCTGGGCGGCCTCCTCGTAGGACAGCCCGAGGACCTGGGTGAGCACGATCGCCTCGCGGCGCTCGGCGTCGAGCGCGCCGATCAGTGCGCCGAGCGCGTGCGCGGCGGCGGGATCGGGCTCGTGGCCCGGCAGCCGGGACGCCTGCTCGGTGGCGCGGTGCAGGATGCGCCGCCGGCGCTGCGCGGCCCGTACGGCGTCGGCGCACGCCCGGCGCGCGATCGCGAGGAGCCACGCCCGGCCGGTTCCGGCGGCGCGGAACGAGCCGAGGGCACCCCACGCGCGCACGTAGGTGTCCTGGACGACGTCGTCGACGTCGCAGGCGCGGGCCCAGTGGCGGACGAACGCGGTGACGTCGGCCTCCGACTCACGGATCGCCGCGGCGAACGCGTCGCGGTCGCCGTCCCGGGCGTCGAGGAGCAGCGTCGTCAGCCGGTCCACCGGCCGCAGCGTACGGCGGGTGCGTCCGCGGCGACCAACCGGATGGGTGCGGGTCGCGGGCGCGAGTTGGCGACGCCGCGGGCCGGCGCGACGATGGCGCGATGAGCGACGAGGCCCCGGCGCCCGACCTCGCGACGCGAGTGCTGGCGGCGCTCGAGCCCGACCGCACCCACTCGCCCGCGGCGCACGCGCTCCGGCTCGTGCTCGTGACCCTCGCGGCGCTGCTCTTCCTCGCCGCCCTCGGTCCGCTGCTCTTCGGCGACGCCGCGGACCTGCCGGTGCACGGCGCCCGCCACGAGGGCGCGGTCGCCGTCGCGCTGGCCGTCGGGTTCGTCTACACCGCGGCCCGGCCCCGGCGGGCGGGCGCGCTGCTGCCCGTCGTGGCCACGCTCGCGGTCCTGCTCACCGCGACCACCGTGGTCGACGTCGTACAGGGCCGGGCCGAGTTGCTCGCGGAGTCGCCCCACGTCGTCCAGCTCGCCGCCCTGTTCACGATGTGGGCGCTCGTCCGCCTCGAACGGCCCCGGGCCCCGCGCCGGCGACGGCTGCGCCCCGTGGGCGCGCCCCGCCGCTGACGGCCCGCGCGCACGCCGCGCGCGGTCCGGGGAACTCGTCGCCGCGACCGGCCGACCTGACCGTCGGTGGGAAGTCGGTGCTCCCGGCTCCGGGTCCTGGCCGCGTGCCACGGGGCGAGCCGGATCGTGCGAGGTGGGCGATGACGGAGGCGAACCGTTCGGGACACGACGACCGCGGCGCGACCGACGGCAACGGCGACGCTCCCGACTCCGACCGCGTGAGCCGGCGCTGGCGCGCGATCTGGCGCATCCACTTCTACGCAGGGCTGTTCGCGGCGCCGATCCTGGTGCTGCTCGCCCTGACGGGGCTCGTCATCCTGTACACGCAACCGATCCAGGACTGGCTCGAGGGCGACGTCCGCACCGTGGACGTGGGGGGCGAGCGGCTGAGCTACGACGAGCAGGCCGCCGCGGTCGGGCGCGAGTTCCCCGACGCGACGATCGTGTCGCTCGTGACCCCGGTCGACGCCCGCCACGCCACGCGCTTCGGCATCGACGACGGCCGCGACGTGTTCGTCGACCCCTACACGGGCGAGGTGCTCGGCGCTCGCGATCCCGACGGCGGCATCGTCGGCCTCGCGAACCGCCTCCACGGCACGCTGAACAACGAGGCGCTGAAGGTGAAGCTGCCGACGGCCGCCGGGCTGTTCGGGCCGGACCCGCTGTTCGCCGAATTCGCGGTCGGCGACGTGCTCGTCGAGATCTTCGCGTGCTGGGGGCTCGTGCTCGCCGCGACCGGCGTCTACCTGTGGTGGCCGCGCAAGCGGGGGACCGGCAAGGCGCTGTTCGTACCGCGGCTGTCGAAGCGCGGCCGCGCCCGTTGGCGCGACCTGCACGCGGTGCCGGGGTTCCTGCTGTCGTGGGTGCTCGTGTTCTTCGTCGTCTCCGGGCTGCCGTGGTCGGGCTGGTGGGGCGGCAACTTCGACTTCCTCGCGGAGAAGGCGACGCCCGGCAGCTACCCCGACCCGCCCGCCTCGTCGGTGGCGCGCCTCGGCGACGTCGACCGTTTCGGCAACCGGATCAACTGGGTGCTGCAGGACCTGCGCGTGCCCGCGTCACCCGCCCCGGCCGGGGCACGACCCGCGGCGTTCGGTGCGGGCGACGACCACGGCTCGGGCCACGGGGGCTCCGGCTCCGGCGACGAGGGCACCGGTGACGGGCCCGCCCGCCTGTCGCTCGACCTCGTCGTGCGGGCGGCGCGCGAGGAGGGCCTGAAGGACGGCTTCGGGCTCTCGTTCCCCGAGGACGTGACGGCCGACGACGGCACGGTCACCTACGGCAGCTTCGCGGCCGCGAACCCGTGGCCCGGGCGCAGCCAGGACGCGCTCACCGTCTACTTCGACCAGTTCACGGGGGCGACGCTCGGGCGCCAGGAGCTGTACGGGTTCGGCGCGGTGTGGCGGGCCGCCGACTACACGATCAGTACGCACATGGGTACCCAGTTCGGCCTCGTCAACCGCATCGTCATGACCTTCGGGTGCCTCGCGCTGATCTGGGCGGTGATCAGCGCGGCGGTGATGTACTGGAAGCGTCGCCGGCCCGGCTCGCTCGGGCTGCCGCGGCGGCCGGCCGACCCGCGAATCGCCGACCACCTGCTCGTGATCGCGATCGTGCTCGGCGTGATCTACCCCCTGTGGGGCGTCACCGCGCTCCTGGTGCTGGGACTCGACCGGTTCGTGATCCGGCGCATCCCGCGGCTGCGGCACGCGTTCGGGCAGCGCTGACCGCCCGCGGGAGCGGGGACCGCCCGCGGTTCAGCCGCGCGTCCGCGCGGGAACGACGTGGGCGTCGGAGCCGGGGGAGAACACCGTCTCGCGCCCGTCGCTCCACCGGACCCGGTACTGCACGACGTCGCCGCGCAGGATCACCTCGACCACCTCGCCGCGCCGCGGGACGCCCCCGGTGTGCGGCGAGTCGACGACGATCTCGTCACCGACCTTCGCGTCCATCGTCCCTCCTCCGACCGTGCGCCCGCCGTGACGGGGGCGGCGCCGCCCTTCGGATCCCGTCCATTGTGCCCGTGCCGCGCGGGCCCGCAAGCCCGGGCTCCCGGCGCGGCCGCGCCCGCCGATGGCCGGGACCGGCGCCGACGGCACCGCCCTGCCCGGCTCCGGTGCGGCCGCGCCCGCCGGTGCGACCGGCCCGGCGCGGTCGGGTTCGTTGGTCCCTGGTCGGGCGGCCTGCGGGCGGCGACGATGGGGGCGTGCACCGGACGACCGACCCGCAGCCGCCCGGCGGGTCGCCCGCGCGCGAGCCCGCAGCGGGCCACCGGACGCTGCCGCACACGGCGGACACGATCGTCGAGGCCTGGGCGCCGAGCCGCGTCGAGTGCATCGCCGAGGTCGTCCTCGGGCTCGTGGACGCGTTCGCGGCGCGTGACCCGGACGCGCGTCCGGCGGAGGCGGTGCCGTTCGAGGTCGATGCCCCGCTCGACGAGGACGTCGTCGTCGCGTTGCTCGACGACGTGCTGTACCTGCTCGACGCGCGCGGCGTGCTGCCCGTCACCGTCAGCGTGGAGGAGGACGAGGACGGCGCGATCGCCGGCGAGTTCGGTGTGGTGCCCGCCGGCGACGTCGAGCTGGTCGGCGCCGTCCCGAAGGGCGTCTCGCGCTCGGGGCTCGAGTTCGGGCGCACCGACGGCCGCTGGGTCTGCCGGGTCGTCGTCGACGTGTGACGGGGTGCCCGGACGGGTGAGCGTGTGAGGAGGAGCCCATGACCGCACGTGCCGCCACCGACCGGCCGATCGAGCTCGTCGAGGCCGGGCCGTTCCGGTACCGCATCGAGGCACGCGGCGCGATGCGGGTGCCCGGCATCGTCTACGCGTCGGCCGCCCTGCTGCCCGACGTCGCCGAGGACGCCTCGCTCCGCCAGGTCGCGGACGTCGCCACGCTGCCCGGGATCGTCCGCGCGTCGTTCGCGATGCCCGACGTGCACTGGGGATACGGGTTCCCGATCGGCGGGGTCGCCGCGACCGACGTCGCCGCCGGCGGCGTCGTGTCCCCCGGCGGTGTGGGCTTCGACATCTCCTGCGGGGTGCGGCTGCTGACGAGCACCCTCGCCCGGGCCGACGTCGAGGCGCGCCGCGCCGACCTCATGGACGCCCTCGACCGCGGCATCCCCCGGGGCATGGGTCCGGGCGGCGTGTGGTCGGTCGGGCCCGACGAACTGCGTTCGGTGCTCACCCGCGGGGCCGCGTACGCCGTCGAGCGCGGATTCGGTACCGAGGAGGACCTGGAGCACACGGAGGGACGGGGGACCGTCGCGGCTGCCGACGCGGACGAGGTGGGGCCCCGTGCGCTCGCGCGGGGCGCCGCGCAGGTCGGCAGCCTCGGGTCGGGGAACCACTTCCTCGAGGTGCAGGTCGTCGAAGCGGTGCTCGACCCCGCCACGGCCTCGGTGTTCGGCCTGCACGAGGGCCAGGTCTGCGTGATGATCCACTGCGGGTCGCGCGGGCTCGGCCACCAGATCTGCCAGGACCACGTGACCCGCATGCTCGGCGCGATGGCGCGCCACGGGATCACGGTCCCCGACCGCCAGCTCGCGTGCGCGCCGGTCGAGTCCGCGGAGGGCCGCGCGTACCTCGGCGCGATGGCGGCGGCCGCGAACTACGGGCGCGCGAACCGCCAGCTCCTCACGCACGCGACCCGTGAGGCGTTCGCGGCCGCGACCGGCCACCGCGACCTCCGGCTGTGCTACGACGTCTCGCACAACCTCGCCGCCCTGGAGCGCCACGAGGTCGACGGCCGGGAGCGCCTGCTGTGCGTGCACCGCAAGGGCGCGACGCGGGCGCTGCCCCCCGGGCACCCCGAGCTCCCCGGGCCGTACCGCGCGACCGGCCAGCCCGTGATCGTGCCCGGCTCGATGGGCACGGCGTCGTACGTGCTCGCCGGTGTGGCCGGCAACGAAGCGTTCTCGTCCGCCTGCCACGGCGCCGGGCGGGTGATGAGCCGCCACGCGGCCCGCCGGCGGATCGGCGGCCGCGAGCTGGCCCGCGAGCTCGAGTCGTCCGGCGTGGCGGTCCGGTCGCACTCCTGGCGCGGGCTCGCGGAGGAGGCACCGTTCGCGTACAAGGACGTCGACGAGGTCGTGCGCGCGTGCGAAGGCGCCGGCCTGGCCCGGGTCGTCGCCCGGCTCGTGCCGATCGGGGTCGTCAAGGCGTGACGCGAGGACCGCGCGGTCCTTCGGCCCTTGGGCGCGCCACCTCGCGGCGCGATCGTCGCGAGGTGGGAACGAGCCGCCCGCTTCCGGGAGGCCGGCGGTGCCTGCGGTGGTGACGCTCGCGCTCCTCGGCGACGTCATGCTCGGTCGGCGCGTCGGGGAACGGATCCTGGAGGAGGGGCCCGGCTCGGTGGTCGATGCCGCCGTGTGCGCCGTCCTGCGCGACGCGGACGCGGTCGTCGCGAACCTCGAGTGCTGCATCTCGGAGCGCGGTGAACGCTGGCCCGCCCCGGGCAAGCCGTTCTTCTTCCGGGCGCCGCCCGCGGCCGTCGAGGTGCTGGCCCGGCTCGGCGTGACGGCCGTGACGCTCGCGAACAACCACGCGCTCGACTACGGGTACGACGCGCTGGCCGACACGCTCGAGCTCCTGCACGCCGCCGGCATCCGCACGACCGGGGCCGGGGCCGACGCCGGCGCGGCGCGCCGGCCGGCGTCCTTCGAGGTGGCGGGCCGCCCCTTCGCGCTCGTGGGCTGCACCGACCACCCGCGCGACTTCGCCGCGGGGCCCGGCCGCCCCGGGGTCGCGCTGGCGCGGCTCGACGGCCGCCCCGACGCGTGGCTGCTCGACGCGATCCGCGCCCCGGCCGGGGCGAGCGTCGTCGTCTCGCCCCACTGGGGTCCGAACATGACGCGCGAGCCGATCGCCCGCGTGCGCGCCGCGGCCGCCGCGCTGGTCGGCGCCGGCGCCGCCCTCGTCGCCGGGCACTCCGCCCACGTGTTCCACGGCGTCGCCGGGCGGGTGCTCTACGACCTGGGCGACTTCCTCGACGACTACGCGACGGACCCGGTGCTGCGCAACGACTGCGGGCTGGTCTTCCTGGTCGAGCTCGACGACCTCGGCCCGCGGCGCGTCGAGGCCGTCCCGATCACGCTCGACCACTGCCACACCCGGCTCGCGGACGCCGACGAGGCGGCCTGGATCGCCCGGCGCTTCGCCACGGCGTGCACGGCGCTCGGCACCGAGGCCCGCGAGCAGGACGGCCGGCTCGTCGTCGAGCTGCGGTCGGCGGCGGCGTGCCCCGACGGGGGTGGACGGTGAGGTTCCGGGACCGACGCGACGCGGGGCGGCGCCTCGCCGCCGCGCTGTCGGGACTGCGCGGCGAGGACGTCGTGGTGCTCGCACTGCCGCGCGGCGGGGTGCCGGTCGCGTACGAGGTCGCGTGCGCGCTGGGCGCGCCGCTCGACGTGATCGTCGTACGCAAGCTCGGGGTGCCGTACCAGCCGGAGCTCGGCATGGGCGCGATCGGCGAGGGCGGCGTCCGCATCGTGAACGACGCGATCGTCCGCGCCGCCGGTGTCACCCAGGGCCAGCTCGCAGAGGTGGAGCGCCGCGAGCGCGAGGAGCTCGAACGCCGCGCTCGCCGCTTCCGCGGCGACCGCCCGGCGGTGCCGGTCGCGGGCCGGACCGCGCTGATCGTCGACGACGGGATCGCGACCGGCTCGACGGCACGGGCCGCGTGCCAGGTCGCGCGCGCCCACGGTGCGCGGAGGGTGGTGCTCGCGGCGCCCGTCGCACCCCCCGACACCGTCGCGCGCCTGCGCGGCGACGCCGACGAGCTCGTCTGCCTGGAGCAACCGGAACCGTTCCACGCGATCGGCCAGTGGTACGACGACTTCTCGCAGACGACCGACGCCGAGGTCGTCGAGCTGCTCGAGCGGGCCGCGCCGGACGTGCCCGGCGCGGGACGCGACCCCCGCGATCCGCCCGCGCCGGCCCGCGCCGAACCGGCCGGCCAGCGCGAGGTCGTGGTGGACGCCGGCGGCACGCCGCTCCCCGGGACGCTGGCGGTGCCGCCCGGCGCGGGGGGCGTCGTGCTGTTCGCGCACGGCAGCGGCAGCAGCCGCCTCAGCCCCCGCAACCGGTACGTCGCCGGGGTGCTGCACCGGGCGGGCCTCGCCACGCTCCTGTTCGACCTGCTCACACCGGCCGAGGAGCGCGACCGGGCCAACGTGTTCGACGTGGGACGGCTCGGGTCGCGCCTGGCCGCCGCGACCGCGTGGGTACGCACCGGCGGCGGCCTCCCCGGCGCGCACGTCGGCTACTTCGGCGCGAGCACCGGCGCGGCGGCGGCGTTGTGGGCCGCGGCGGATCCCGCGACGGACGTCCGCGCGGTGGTCTCGCGCGGGGGACGGCCGGATCTCGCCGGCCCGCGGCTCGCCGAGGTGCGGGCACCGACGCTGCTCGTCGTCGGCGGGCGCGACGAGGTCGTGTTGCACCTCAACGAGCAGGCGCGCGCACGGATGCGGTCCGCGCCGGTCGAGCTCGTGGTCGTGCCGGGGGCATCGCACCTGTTCGAGGAGCCGGGCGCGCTCGAGCGCGTCGCCGTGCTCGCGGCCGACTGGTTCGCCCGGCACCTGGGCGCCGGGCGGGACCCCGGCTGAGCGCACCGGCCCGGCGCCGGGGGTGCTCAGGCGCCGCCCGTGGCGACCGGCGGGCCGGCGCAGCGCGGCGCGAGCACGGCGGACCGGACGGCGCGCAGCGCCGCGGTGATCCCGTTCGCCGTGTCGATCTCGACCGCGCCCGGCCACGGCGCGAACCGCCGCGCGAGGGCGACGGCGAGCCGGGAGTCGGCGTCGGACGCGTCCCGGCCCTCGCGTGCGCGGGCGGCGGCACGCGCCGCGGCGAGGTCGGGCGGTGCGACGCAGCGGAGCGCGACGAGGTCGCTCGCGGTGTCCGCAGCGACCGCAGCGGCGTGGGCGCGCCACGCCGGTTCGGACCACGAGGCGTCGAGGACGACGCTCTCGCCCGACGACAGCAGCGCACGCGCGCGCGAGAGCACGACGTCGTAGACGCGCGTGCGCGCCCGCGGCTCGTAGACGCCCTCGTCCAGCCCTGCACCGCGCGGGGCGCCCCGCATCGCCGGCTCGCGGCGCAGGACCTCCCGGCGGACGGCGTCGGTGCGCAGCACCGGCCAGCCGGTCTCGTCGGCGAGCAGCCGCGCGAGGGTCGTCTTGCCCGTCGCGGGCGCGCCGCCCACGAGGACGAGCCGCACCCGTCCCTGCTCGAGGTGCCGGTGGGCGAGGGCCAGGTGCGCCTCGGCCGCGTCGCGATCGCCGCGCAGGCACGCGATCTTCATGCGGATGTGTGCCCGGTAGGCGACGTAGAAGTGCTGCAGTGACGCCGGCCAGTCGTCGTGGGCGGCGCCGCGGTACGCCGAGAGGAACTGCGCGGCGAGGTCGGGCCGGCCGAGGTACTCGAGATCCATCGCGAGGAAGGCGACGTCGGCGAGCACGTCGCACCAGCGCAGCCGGTCGTCGAACTCCAGGCAGTCCAGCGCGCGCGGGCCGTCGTCGAGGCAGAACACGTCGTCGGCCAGGAGGTCGCCGTGGCCGTCGCGCGCGCGGCCGGCCGCGACCCGGGCGCCGAACAGCGCCCGGCGTCCGGCGAGGTACCGGCGCGCCAGTGCGGCGACGCAGCGGGCCCGCCCGCGGTCGATCAGCCGTCCCTCGTACCCGCGGGTCTGCGCGAACGCCTCCTCCCAGAGCCTCGCGACCGCGTCGGCCGACGCCGCGTCGTCGACCGGTCCCCCGGTCGCGGCGTTCCGGTGCACGTCGGCGAGGCGCGACGCCAGCGCGTGCAGGCACCCCGAAGGGTCCGCGCCCTCGCGCGCGAGCGCGGCGAGCCGGCGCGACGGCGGCATCCGCGTCATCTCCACCGCGTGGTCCACGACGCGACCGGCCGGGTCGGTCACGTCGACGACGCCGAGGTAGACGTCGGGGGCGAACCGGCGGTTGAGCGCGACCTCGCGCTCGCAGTCGCGCCGGCGCAGCTCCGGGGTCGACAGGTCGACGAAGGGGAACGACACGGCCTTCTTGCACTTGTACGCGCGGTCGCCGACGAACGCGACGCGCGAGATGTGCGTCTCGACGACCTCGACCGGTTCCCCGGGCCGCTCGCGCGCCAACCACTCGAGGAACGCGTCGCCCACAAGGCCATCGTGCCGGGCGCGCGGCGCCCGTCCAAGGGGCCGAACGTCACCTCGCCCCGGCCGGTGCGCCCGTGCGGGCGGCCCCGCCGCGCGCGGTCGACCCACCGCGCCGGGTCGGGACTTCCGCCCCGTGCGGTCGGCGGCGTCCGCTGCGACGATCGCGTCGTGCGAAGGGGACCCGCCGGATGACCGCCCGGCTCCGCATCCCGGGGCGGCCCGCGCGCGCGGAGATGACCGTGCCGTTCGTGCGGGTGGTCGACGCCGCGCTGAGCGTGGTGAGCAGCGCGGGCACCGTCAGCCGAGAGCACGCCGAGGACCTGCTCTTCGCGCTCGACGCCATCGCCGCGGAGCGCGACCCCGACGTGCGGGGCCCGGTCTTCGACGCGCTCGCGGCGGTCGCGTCCCGGCCGGCAGGCCGGCCCGAGCTGATCGACCTCCTGCTCGACCTCCGCAACGCCGTCGACCCGCCGCGCGTACCGGCGTGAACGCCGGCCGCCGCGAGGCCGGATCCGACCTCGCGGCGCAGCTGCGGCGCTGGGCCGCCGCAGGGCTGATCTCGGCCGCGCAGGCCGACGCCGTCCTCGCCCACGAGCGGGCGCACGCCCGCGACGCGGCCGGGCCGGCGGGACGCGGACGCGGGCGGGGCGGGCAGCGGGTGCCGGTGGTCGCGGAGGCGCTCGGCTACCTCGGCGGCGTGCTCGCGACCACCGGGCTCGTCCTGGCCGTCTCGCGGTGGTGGAGCGACCTCGGGACGGCCGGGCGTCTCGCGCTCGCGTGGGGCGCCACCGCCGCGCTGATCGTCGCGGGTGCGCTCGTCGACGAGCGCGCCGACCCCGCGCTCGCGCGGCTGCGCTGGTCGCTGTGGGCGGCCGCGACCGCCGCCGCCGGGCTGTCCGCGGGCGTCGTCGCGGTGGACGGGCTGGGGGCACGGGCCCCGGACACGGTCGCGCTCGCGGTCGCGCTCGGCGTCACCGTCCTGAGCGCGCTGCTCTGGGCCGGCCGGGCGCGCCCGGTGCAGCAGTGCACCTTCCTCGGCGGCCTCGCGGTGGTCGCGGGCACTGCGGCGGCGCAGCCACTCGCCGCCCCCGCCGCGGGGCTGGTCGTGTGGGCGGTCGGCGCGGCCTACGTCGCGCTCGCCCGCCGCGACGCGGGCGGCGACCCGGTGCTCACAGGTGCGGTCGGCGCGGTCGTGCTCGTCGCCGGCGCCGGCGTGACGGTCGGCGAGGCGCCCGGGGTCGGGCTCCCGCTCGGCGTGGTGACCGCGCTGGGGCTCCTCGCCGTCGGCGCGGTGCCGGGGCTCGCGCGCCGGCCCGCGGAGGCGGTCGTCGCGACGGTGGTCGGCGCCGTCAGCGCCGCGCAGGCGGTGCCGTCCGCGATCGGCTACTTCGCGCAGGACGCCGCCGGCGCGACCGGGCTCGTGACGTGGGGGACGGGGACCCTGCTCGTCCTCGCGGCGGCGCGCGGGCTCGTGCGCGCGCCCCTCGCGGCCGAGCTCCTCGGCGCGGCCGCGATGCTCACCGGCGCGGCGGTGACCGGCGCGCAGTGGGAGTCGTTCGCGCCCGCGTTCGGGGTCGCGACCTCGCTGGCGCTGGTCGCCCTCGGGACGAGGCCGGGCGCGGTGGTGCACTCGCTGACCGGCTCGCTCGGGCTGCTCGTCTACGTGCCGTGGGCGATCGCCGTGTGGTTCCCGGGCGAGGGCCGCGTGCCGCTCCTCGTGTTCGTCGCGGGGGTCCTGGTGCTCGGGGTGGCGGTGCTGCTGACGCGCGGTCGCGGGCGCCGGCGCGCCGAGCTGCGCCCGCCGCGACCCGCCCCGCCGGCGCCGGGCGCGCGGGCCTGACCGTCGCGCGGTCCGCCGCCCGGGGCCCGGGGCGTGCGCAGACTGTCGCGGTGGCGGCCGACGACCCCCTCGGGCGGACCGAGGACTGGTTCCTCGCGCGCGGGGTGCCGCACTTCATCGCGGACTACCGCGCGTCGACGGACATCTGGACGCGCGCGCTGCCGGCGCTCACGCTGCTGTTCCTGGTCGAGCTGGCGGTGCTCGCCCCGAACCGCGCGTTCCCGATCTGGCTCGACGTGGCCGCCGTCGCGGCGCTGTTCGCGCTCGCGCTGGGCGGCTGGGCGCTCGTGAACCGCGCCCGGGGCCGCCGCGCCCTCGCGCGCCCCGACGACCTCGGCCCGCTCGAGGTGGCCGCGTTCGTGGTGGTCCCCGCGGCGGTCCCGCTCGTGTTCGGCGGTCAGGTCCGCCAGGCGCTCGTGACCCTGGCGGTGAACGTCGCGATCCTGGGGTTCGTCTACGTGTCCACGTCGTACGGCGTCGTGCCGATGACCCGATGGGCCCTCGGCCGGCTCGTCGCGCAGTTCCAGTCGGTCGTCTCGCTGCTCGCCCGCGCCCTGCCGCTGCTCGCGCTGCTCGTCACGTTCCTGTTCCTCACCGCCGAGGTGTGGCAGGCGGCGGGGACGCTCCACGGGCCCGCGTACTGGCTCGCGCTCGGGCTGTTCGTCGCGGTCGGCGTCTCGTTCGTCCTCGTGCGCCTCCCGCGTGACGTCGGCGAGCTGAACCGGTTCGGCGATCCCGGCGAGCTCGTCGCGCTCGTGCGCGGCACACCGATCGAAGCTGTCGCGCCGGCGGCGGGTGCCACCGAGCCGCCGGCACTGGGGCGGCGGGAGTGGGGCAACGTCGGGCTCGTGGCCCTGTTCGGCCAGGGCGTCCAGATCGTCGCGGTCAGCGCGCTGATCGGCGGGTTCTTCGTCGTGCTCGGTCTCCTCGTCGTCGACGAGGAGACGACCCTCTCGTGGGCCGGGGAGGTGAACCGGCTCGCCGCCCTCGACCTCGGCGGCCGCGAGCTCGTCGTGACCGAGCAGCTCCTGCGCGTCGCCGGGTTCCTCACGGCGTTCAGCGGCCTCAACTACACCGTCTACCTCCTGACCGACGCGACCTACCGCCGGGAGTTCCGGGAGGAGGTCGTGGCGGAGCTGCGCCAGGCGTTCGCCGTGCGGGCCGTCTACCGGGCGGCCGTCGACCGGGCGGCCGCCGACCGGCGGGCCGCTACCATGCCCCCCACGTGACCGCGAATGCACGCACCGCCGGGAGTGCCTCGTGCCCGGCGCGGTGATCGTGGGGATGCAGTGGGGCGACGAGGGCAAGGGTCGCTTCACCGACTACCTCGCCAAGGAGGCCGCGCTGTGCGTCCGCTACCAGGGCGGCCACAACGCCGGGCACACGATCATCGTCGACGGCGAGGTGTTCAAGCTCCAGCTCGTGCCGAGCGGCGTGCTCTACCCCTGGGTGACCCCGGTCATCGGCAACGGGGTGGTCGTCGACCCGGCGGTGCTGATCGAGGAGCTCGACATGCTCGAGCGGCGGGGCGTCGACACCCGGCGGATCCGGCTCTCGGGCAACGCGCACCTCATCATGCCCTACCACCAGGAGCTCGACCGCGTCTCGGAGCGTTACCTCGGCAAGAACAAGCTCGGCACGACCAAGCGCGGGATCGGGCCCGCCTACGGCGACAAGGCCTGGCGGGTCGGCCTGCGCGTCCAGGACCTGCTCGACCCGAAGATCTTCCGCGCGAAGCTCGACCTCGCGTTGCGCGAGAAGAACGGCGTGCTGACCAAGGTCTACAACCGGCTGCCGCTCGACGCGAACGAGATCACCGACCGCTACATGTCGTACGTGGAGCGCCTCGCACCGCTGATCGACGACACCGTGCACCTCGTCCACGAGGCGCTCGACGCGCAGCAGTGGGTGCTGTTCGAGGGCGCACAGGCGACGTTCCTCGACCTCGACCACGGCACCTACCCGTACGTGACGTCCAGCAACCCGATCGCGGGCGGGGTCTGCACGGGCGCGGGCGTCGGCCCGCGCGCGATCGAGCGGATCGTCGGCATCGTGAAGGCCTACACGACGCGCGTCGGCTCGGGACCGTTCCCCACCGAGCTGCCCGAGGGTGACCCGGTGGGCGACCTGCTCGTCGAGCGGGGCGGCGAGTTCGGCACCAACACCGGGCGGCGGCGCCGCACGGGCTGGCTCGACCTCGTGATGCTGCGCCACGCGG
Source organism: Acidimicrobiia bacterium (assembly GCA_026002935.1). Classification (GTDB taxonomy): domain Bacteria; phylum Actinomycetota; class Acidimicrobiia; order IMCC26256; family PALSA-610; genus BPGH01. The sequence goes on along the minus strand of BPGH01000001.1, from coordinate 373,697 downwards.
TGCGGCTCAACACCGCCACGGAGCTCGCCGTCACCAAGCTCGACGTCCTCTCACCGTTCGACGAGATCAAGGTGTGCGTCGCGTACGAGGGCGACGACGGCACTCGTTACGAGCACGTCCCCTACCACCAGTCGGTGCTGCACCACGTGCGGCCCGTCTACGAGACGCTGCCGGGCTGGGGCTCCGACATCGAGGCCGTCGCCCGGCTCGAGGACCTGCCGGGCGCGGCGCGCGACTACGTGCGCTACGTCGAGGAGTTCGCGGGCGTGCCGGTGACGTTCGTCTCGGTGGGCCCGGCGCGCGACCAGACGGTCGTGCTCCCCCGCGCCGCCTGATGGCCCGCGTCCTGGTGGTGGGTTCGGGGGGCCGCGAGCACGCGCTCGCCTGGGCGCTCGCGCGCTCGCCGCACGTCGACGAGATCGTGTGCGCACCCGGGAACCCGGGCATGGCCGGCCTCGGCGAGTGCCGGCCCGTCGCCGCCGCCGACCCGGCCGCCGTGGCGGACCTCGCGGACCACGTCGGCGCCGATCTCGTCGTCGTCGGGCCCGAGGACCCGCTCGTCGCCGGCGTCGCGGACGCGCTGCGCGCGCGTGGCCGGCTCGCGTTCGGCCCGGACGCGGCCGCCGCCCGGCTCGAGGGGTCGAAGGCCTTCATGAAGGACGTGCTCGTCGCCGCCGGTGTGCCGACGGCGCGCCACCGCACCTTCCGCGCCGGGCAGGAGGCGGAAGCGCTCGCGTTCCTCGACACGCTCCCGGGGCCGTACGTGGTGAAGACCGACGGGCTCGCGGCGGGCAAGGGGGTCGCGGTGACCGGTTCGATCGACGAGGCGCGCGCCGTCGTGCGGTCGTACCTGGCGGGCGAGGCCTTCGGCGAGGCCGGGCGCACCTGCGTCGTCGAGGAGGGCCTGACCGGCCCCGAGGTCTCGCTGTTCGTGCTCTGCGACGGCACCGACGCGGTGCCGCTCGCGGTCGCCCAGGACCACAAGCGCGCGTTCGACGGGGACCGCGGCCCCAACACGGGCGGCATGGGCGCGTACACCCCGGTGCCGTTCCTGCCCGACGGCTTCGTCGACGAGATGCTGCACGCGGTGATCCGGCCGACGCTCGCGGAGCTGCGCCGGCGCGACGCGCAGTACCGCGGCGTGCTCTTCTGCGGGCTGATGTGCACTCCCGACGGCCCGAAGGTGCTCGAGTACAACGTGCGCTTCGGCGACCCGGAGTGCCAGGTCATCGTCCCGCTCCTCGCCTCCGACCTCTTCGTGCACTGCCGCGAGGCCGCGGCGGGCCACATCGAGACGCCGGTCGTGATGCGGGCCGAGGCGTGCGTGGGGATCGCGCTCGCGGCACAGGGCTACCCGCCGTCGCCGACGCGCCGGGGCGACGTGATCGAGGGGCTCGACGCCGCCGCCGCGGTGCCGGGCGCGCTCGTGTTCCACGCCGGCACCCGGCGCGACGGCGACGCCCTCGTGACGGACGGGGGCCGGGTCCTCACCGTGGTGGCCACCGGGGAGGGGATCCGCGCCGCGCGCGACCGTGCGTACGAGGCGGCGGGCCGGATCTCGTGGCCCGGACTCCACTACCGTCGCGACATCGCGGCCCAGGCCCTCACGTGATCCCCCGCTACTCGCTCCCCGAGATCGCCGACCTCTTCACCGACGAGGCGCGCTTCGGTGCCTGGCTCGAGGTGGAGGTGCTGGCGGTGGAGGCCTGGGCCCGGCTGGGCGTGATCCCCGCCGAGCACGCGCGCCTCGTGCGCGAGCGGGCCGGGTTCGACGTCGCGGCCGTGCACGAGCGCGAGAAGGTGACCGACCACGACGTCGCCGCGTTCGTCGACGTCGTGCAGGAGCGGGTCGGCCCACCGGCGGGCGGCTGGGTGCACTACGGGCTCACGTCGAGCGACGTCGTGGACACCGCGCTCGCCCTGCAGGTGACCCGCGCGCTCGACCGGATCGTCGAGGCGGCCGCCGCGCTCGACGCCGCGATCACGCGCCGGGCGCACGAGTTCCGTGACACGCCGATGGTCGGCCGCACCCACGGCATCCACGCCGAGCCGACGACGTTCGGCACCAAGCTCGCGCTGTGGGCGCTCGCGGTGCGCCGGGAGGTCGACCGGCTGCGCCGGGCCCGCGAGGTGATCGCGGTCGGGAAGCTCTCGGGCGCGGTCGGCACCTACTCCAACGTCGACCCGTTCGTGGAGGAGCACGTCTGCACGAGCCTCGGGCTGCGGCCCGTGCCCGCCACGCAGGTGCTCGCCCGCGACCGCCACGCCGAGGTGATGTACGCGCTGGCGTCGCTCGGTGCGACTGTCGAGTCGTTCGCGCTCGAGGTGCGCCACCTGCAGCGCACCGAGGTCCGCGAGGTCGAGGAGCCGTTCCGCGAGGGCGAGCAGAAGGGCTCGAGCGCGATGCCGCACAAGCGGAACCCGGTCCGGTGCGAGCAGCTCTGCGGGCTCGCGCGGGTCCTGCGCGCCAACCTCCAGGCGGCGCTGGAGAACGTCGCGCTGTGGCACGAGCGCGACATCTCGCACAGCTCGGTGGAACGGGTGGTGCTGCCCGACTCCCTGATGCTCGCGTACTACGTGACGGTCCGGTTCACCGCGGTCGTGGAGGGCCTGCGCGTGTACCCCGACCGGATGCTGCGCAACATCGACGCGTCGTACGGGCTGGTGTTCAGCCAGCCGGTGCTCCTCGCGCTGGTCGAGGCCGGCCGCACGCGCGACGAGGCGTACCGGATCGTGCAGCGCAACGCGATGCGCGCGTGGCAGGAGGAGCGTTCGTTCCGCGAGCTCCTCGCCGAGGACCCCGACGTGACGTCCGCGCTCGACCCGGTGCGGCTCGACGAGTGCTTCGACCTGAAGCGCGCGCTGGCGAACACGGGCCGCGCGTTCGACGCGCTCGAGTCCGGGGCGCACCGGTGAGGCCGCCCGCCCTCCCACATCTGTACTCCGGCAAGGTCCGGGAGCTGTACGAGGTCGGCCACGACCGGCTGCTGATGGTCGCCACCGACCGGATCTCGGTGTTCGACGTCGTGCTCCCCGACGAGATCCCCGACAAGGGGCGGGTCCTGACCGGCCTGTCGGCGTTCTGGTTCGGCCGGACGGCCGACGTCGTGCCCAACCACCTGATCTCGTGCGACCCGACCGACTTCCCCGAGACCGCGGGTGACGTCGACGGCCGGGCGATGCTCGTGCGCGCGACGCGTCCGGTGCGGATGGAGTGTGTCGTGCGCGGCTACCTGTTCGGAGCGGCCTGGAACGAGTACGCCGAGCGCGGCACCGTGGGCGGGTTCCGGGTGCCGGCGGGCCTGCGCCGCGCGGAGCGGCTCCCCGAGCCGCTGTTCACGCCGAGCACGAAGGCGGAGTCCGGCCACGACCTCCCGCTGACCAAGGACGAGGCGATCGCGCTCGTCGGCGAGGAGCGCTACGAGCGCCTGCGCGACCTGTCGATCCGGCTGTACGGGATCGGCGCCGCCCACGCGCACGACTGCGGGATCATCCTCGCCGACACCAAGTTCGAGTTCGGGGAGCTCGACGGTGAGCTGCTCGTCATCGACGAGATGATGACGCCGGACTCGTCGCGCTACTGGCCCGCCGACGCGTACGAGGTGGGGACGTCGCCGCCGTCGTTCGACAAGCAGTACGTGCGCGACTTCATGGACGCCACCGGCTGGGACCACGAGCCGCCGGCGCCCCGCCTGCCGCCGGAGGCGATCGAGAACACCCGCGCCCGCTACCGCGAGGCGTACGAGCGGATCACCGGCGAGAGCCTCGACGACTGGTTCGCGCCCGACCGCACCTGATCGGGCCGCCCGCCCGCACCCCCGGCCCCGCCGTGGTACCATAATGAGAATCAGTCTCGTAACGACGGTGCGCTGCAAACGGGCCGGCGCGGGAGGAGGTCGGGGCGGGTGGTCGGGTACAGGACGGCGGCCGCGGTGCTCACCGCGGCGCTGCTGAGCGCGTGTGGCGGTGACGGGGACGGTGACGCGGCCGGCGACGGGCGGATCTCGGTCGTGGCGTCGTTCGCGCCGCTGGCCGAGGTCGCGCAGCGGGTGGGCGGCGCGCGCGTCGCGGTCACGAACCTGACCGCGCCGGGCGCCGAGCCGCACGACCTCGAGCTCACGCCGTCCGGCGTGGACGCGCTGGAGGACGCGGACCTCGTCGTGGCCCTGGGCCGCGGGTTCCAACCCGCGATCGAGGAGGTCGCCGCCCGGCGCGACGGTCCCACGGTGGTCGTCCTCGACGCACTCGACGTGGGTCCCGGCGAGGTGGCCGACGCACACGGGCACGGCAACGAGGGCGACGACGGGCACGACGACGACGGCGGCGGCGACGAGCACGGGGGAGACGGGGAAGGCGTCGTCGACCCGCACGTGTGGCTGGACCCGACGAAGACGGCCGCGATCGTCGACCTGGTCGAGGACGCGCTCGCCGAGGCGTCACCGGCCGACCGCGCGGCGTTCACGCGCAACGCGGCGACGCTGCGGGAGGAGCTGCGCGCCCTCGACGCCGAGTTCGCGCGCGGCCTCGCCGACTGCGAACGCCGCCTCCTCGTCACCGCGCACGCGGCGTTCGGCTGGCTGGCCGCCCGCTACGGCCTCGAGCAGGAGGCGATCGCGGGTCTCGAGCCGGACCAGGAGCCCGGCGCGCAGCGGCTCGCCGAGCTGGCCGACCTCGCGCGCGCCGAGGGGGTCACGACGGTCTTCACCGAGACGCTCGTGTCGGCGGAGGTGGCCGAGACGCTCGCGCGCGAGGCCGGGGGTCTGCGCACGGCGGTGCTCGACCCGCTCGAGGGGTTCACCGAGGAGCAGGTGGCGGCCGGGGCCGACTACTTCTCGGTGATGCGGCGGAACCTCGCGACGCTGCGGGCGGCGCTCGGCTGCCGGTGACCGGTCGGGGGCTCGGCCCGACCCGGGGTTGACCGTGGGGCCACGCCCGTGGCAAGTTGTTTAGGTGAGCCTTACCAAACTCCCTCCCCGGCACCCGTCCCCGTTCCCGACCCCCGACCCCGTCCCGTCCCGCCCCCGCCGCCGGCCCGCCCGGTTCGGTGCGCTCGCCGCCGCGCTCGCGGTGACGCTCGTCGCCACCGCGTGCACCGGCACCTGGGGGATCCGAAAGTCGTACCGTGACTACGTCACCGGCCCGGTCGCCGGAGGCGCGATCACGGCCACCGACGGCGCGACCTGGCTGAACGGCAGCGGCACCGGCAAGGGTCCGTTCCTGTGGTCGGTCCAGGACTCGGCGTACAACCCCGCCACCGAGGTCGGCTACGTGCAGATGACCGGCACGGTCCGCACGGTCGGCCACGCGCACTCGTCGGGCGGCTGGGTCCTCGACCTCACGGTCGCGAACCCCCGCCTCGAGATCGACGGCGACACGGGCACCCTCGTCGTCGACCTCAACTACCGGCCCTACGCCGGGTTCGACCCGCCGACGCTGCCGGCCATGCAGGCCGCCCTCGACGTGCCGTTCGCGACCGTCGACCTGTCGGGGCAGAACCTGGTGCCCGACGCCAACGGCGCCTACAAGATCACGAACGCGCCGACGGTCGGGATCCCCGCGGCGATGGAGCTCATCTCGTGGGACGACTTCTACGGGTCGAACGTGAGCCTCGACCCCCTGAGCATCACCTTCACACCGGCGCCGCCGGGCCTCGCGCCGACCCCGAAGGTCGTCGTGTCGGCCACGGACGACGTGCTGTTCGGCGACACGATCACGGTCTCGGGCTCGGGCTTCGACCCGGCCGCGAACATCGGCACCCGGCCGCCGCTCGCCGGCCAGCCCGCGGGGGTCTACGTGGTGTTCGGCAAGTTCGCGGACACCTGGCGGCCGTCGCAGGGCGCGCCGAGCAGCGCGCGCACGGTCGTCGCGCAGAAGTGGGCGCTGCCGCCGGCGTCGCGTGCCCTGCTCGACCCGTCGGGCACCAACCCGGCGTTCGTGACCATCGACTCCGCCGGCCGGTTCCAGGCGACGCTGACCCTCGGGTCGTCGAGCGCGACCGGCAACTACGGCGTCTACGTGTACCCGGGCTCCGGGGCGGTGAACGCCGCGCACGAGCTCGCCGTGCCGATCAGCGTCTCCTGACCGGCCCGCTGCGGGCGGGCCCGGGACGCCGGGCCCGCACCGTCGCCGTGCCGTCGCCCCGCCGCCTCTCGTTCCCCCCGGCGGCGGGGCGACGCCGCGCCCGGGGGCCGGTGGGTGGCGCCGGGTCGCGTGGGTGCGGGCGGCCGGGCCGCGCCGTCCGTTGGCCGGGGGCCGGTGGGTGGCGCCGGGTCGCGTGGGTGCGGGCGGCCGGGCCGCGCCGCCCGTTGGCCGGGGGCCCGTGGGGTCGGGTGCGTCAGGCCCCGCGCGGGTCCACGGGGACACCGGCGAGCAGCTCGTGGTTGGCGCGGTACGCGCCGAGCACCTCGGCGACGATCCGCTCCTGCTCGGCCTCGTCCCACGGCGCGTCGTCGAGGGCGGCGCGGTAGCGGGCCTTGTAGGCGTCGGGATCGCCCACGCGGTCGAACGCGTAGAACGACGCGCCGCGCGCGGCCGTGAGGCCGTGGTCGCGCGCGAGGACGTGCGCGATCGCCCGCCCGCCCGACAGGTCGCCCATGACCCGCGTGTAGTGGTGCGCGACGTACCCGGCGGGCCAGGCGCGCGCGACGTCGCGGATGCGGTCGGCGTAGCGCGCGACCACCGGGTCGGCCGCCGCCTCGGCCACGAGCCCGGCCGCGCGCGCGGGCCCGACCAGGTCCGCGAGGTCGCGGTGCAGCGCGGGGGTGCGGGGCAGCACCGCGCAGTCGCCGACCACCGCGGCCACCGCCGGGTCCGCGACGGCGTCGGCCGCCCCCGCCTCGAGCGCCGCGTAGACGGGGACGAGGCGGGCGGCGACCGCCGCGTAGGCCGTGACCGGGAGCTCGCGCGCGAACAGCGCGCGCATCACGGGACTCCGGGCCGCCGCTTCGTGCGCGCCCCAGGACGCGGCGCGCAGGCGGTCCGAGAAGGCCGCGGGGGCGCGCTCCGAAACCGTGGTCACCGTCACCGCCCTCTCCGGTTCCCGGCCCGGGCGATCCCCGATCCGGGACCAGCTTGGTCAACCTCACCGAAGTTAGATATGGTAAGGCGAACCTTAGTCACTGGAGCAGCGGATGCGCAGGTGGTGGACGGCGGCGCGGGCGGCCGCGGCGGCCGCGCTGGTGACGGCCGGGACGTGGGCGGCGGCGACGCCCGTACACGCCGAGACCGCGACCGACGGCACGCGCACCCTCACCGTCACGCCGACCCGCGGGCTCGACCCCGCGGGCCAGGTCGTGCAGGTCAGCGGCGCCGGCTACGACACGACGAAGGGCATCTACGTGGCGTTCTGCGTGGTGCCGCCGCCCGGCCAGCTCCCGAGCCCCTGCGGCGGCGGCGCGGGTCCCGGCGCCGAAGGGGCGGCGCGCTGGATCACGTCCAACCCCCCGCCGTACGGCGCCGGGCTCGCGCAGCCCTACGGCCCGGGCGGGTCCTTCTCGACGACCCTCGTCGTCACCCCGACGATCGGCACGGTCGACTGCCGCGCGACGCCGTGCGCGGTCGTGACGCGCAACGACCACACGCGCACCGCGGACCGCTCGCAGGACCTCGTCGTGCCCGTCACCTTCGCGCCCGCCCCACCGCCCACCGCGCCCCCGACGGCCCCACCGGCGACGCCGGCACCGACCGTGCCCGCCGCGTCCGGCGGGCCGGCCGGCACCCCCGCGTCCGGCCCGGGCGGCACCGACCCCACTGCCGCCCCGGCCGGCGGCGCGGGCGGGACGGCGGGCGCGACGACGACCGTTCCCGGCGGCACGCCCACCTCCGTGGCGACGACGACCGTCACCTCCTCCGCGCCCCGCGCCCGCGACGTCGCGGCGGCCGCGATCGGCGACGACCGCGGCGATCCCGGGGTCGAGCTCGCGGACGCGCCGGGCGGCGGGGACGGCGCGGCGCGGGTCGCGTTCCTCGCCACCGGCGCGGGGGGCGTCGCCGCGGCCGCCACGTTCGGCACCTGGTGGTGGCGGCGCCGCCGCGACGGGACGCCGTGATGCGGCGCGCGGGCGCGCTCGCGGCCGTGCTCGCGGCGGCCCTCGCCGCCGGGGCCTGCGGGCACGCCGAGGGATCCGCCGACGGCGGGGTGCCGGTCACGACCGCGCCCTCCGACCCGAAGCCGACGCCGGAACTGCCCGTCACGGTCGCGTCGGCGGACGGACGCGACGTGACCGTCGAGGACGTCTCGCGCATCGTCCCGCTCACCGGGAGCCTCGCCGAGATCGTGTTCTCGCTCGGACTGGGCGACCGCGTCGTCGCCCGCGACGTGAGCGCGACGTTCCCCGAGGCCCGGCACCTGCCGCTCGTCACCCGCGCCCACGACGTGTCGGCCGAGTCGCTGCTCTCGCAGCGCCCCACCGTCGTGCTCGCGCAGACCGACACCGGCCCGCCCGAGGCGCTCGAGCAGGTGCGGCGGGCCGGGGTGCCGGTCGTCGTGTTCGAGCTGCCGTCGGGCGTCGAGGGAATCGGCGCACGCGTTCGCGCCGTCGCCGCCGCGCTCGGGGTCCCCGGGGCCGGGGACCGCCTCGCCGCGCGGGTGCGCGACGAGATCGCGCGCGTGCAGGAGGCGATCCCGCCCGACGCGCCCGCACCGCGCGTCGCCTTCCTGTACATGCGCGGCCAGGCGGGCGTGTACCTCATCGGCGGCGAGGGGTCGGGCGCCGACTCGATGATCGCGGCCGCGGGCGGCATCGACGCCGGGACGGCCGCGGGCCTCGACGACCCGTTCACCCCGATCACCACGGAGGCGCTCGTCGGCGCCGCGCCGGACGTGATCCTGATGACCACGACGGGGCTCGAGTCGGTCGGTGGCGTCGACGGACTCGTGGAGATCCCGGGCATCGCGCAGACCCCGGCGGGGCGCGACCGGCGCGTCGTGACGGTCGAGGACGGCCTGCTGTACGGCTTCGGCGCACGCACCCCCGACGCGATCGCGGCGCTGATCGAGGGCCTCTACGGCGGCGGCGCGGGGCGCGACCGGTGAGGGCCGCGGTGCGCGAGCGCGCGCCGTTGCGCGTCGGCGCGGTGCCCCTGCTCGGCGGGCTCGCGGTCGCGCTCGGCTGCGCGACGGTCGTCGCCGCGTCGGTCGGCGCGTTCGCGATCCCGCCCGCCGAGATCCTCTCGTCGGTCGCGCACCGGCTCGGGATCGACGTCGGCACCCGCCCCGACGCGCTCGGCGAGAGCGTGCTGTGGGACATCCGGTTCCCCCGCGTCGCGCTCGCCGTCACCGTCGGCGGCGCGCTCGGATGCGCCGGCGCCGTGTGCCAGGGCGTGTTCGGCAACCCGCTCGCGGAGCCCGGCATCATCGGCGTGTCGTCGGGCGCCGCGATGGGGGCGGTCGGCGCGATCGTCGCGGGCTTCGCGCTGCTCGACTCGTGGAGCGTCGCTGCCGCCGCGTTCGTCGGCGGCTTCGTGACGGTCGTCGTCGTGTACGCCACCGCGCGCCACGCGGGGCGCACCGAGGTCGTCACGCTGATCCTCGCGGGCGTCGCCCTCAACGCGCTCACGGGCGCGGTGATCGGCCTGCTCACGTTCCTGTCGACCGACGCCGAGCTGCGCAGCATCACCTTCTGGACGCTCGGCAGCGTCGCGCAGGCGACGTGGCCGAAGGTCGCGGTCGTCGGGCCCGTCGCGGCGGCCGGTGTCGCCGCGGCCTGGGCGCACGCGCGCCGGCTCGACCTGCTCGCGCTCGGCGAGCGGTCGGCCCGTCACCTCGGCGTGGACGTCGAGCGGCTGCGCGTGACGATGCTCGCGATCGTCGCGATGTGCACCGCGGCTGCCGTCGCCGTGTCGGGCATCGTCCTGTTCGTGGGGCTCGTCGTCCCCCACCTGGTGCGGATGGTCGCGGGTCCCGGCCACCGTCTGCTGCTGCCCGCGGCGACGATCGCCGGCGCGCTCGTGCTCGTCGTCGGCGACACGGTCGCGCGTACGGTCGTCGCGCCGTCCGAGGTGCCGCTCGGCGTGCTCACCGCGCTCGTCGGCAGCCCGTTCTTCTTCGCGCTGCTGCGCCGCACGCGCGACGCGCACGGGGGGTTCGCGTGAGGCGTCCCCGCGCCGCGGGCCTGCCCGCGCCCGTGCCGCCCGGCGGGGTGCTGGTCGCCGCCGACGGTGTGACCGTGCGGCTCGGCGGGCGGCCGGTGCTGGAGCGCGCCTCGCTGCGCGCGCACGCGGGTGAGATCGTCGCGCTCGTGGGGCCGAACGGGGCGGGGAAGTCGACGCTGCTCGCCGTGCTCGCGGGCGACCGGCGCCCCGACGCCGGTACCGTGCAGGTCGCGGGCCGGCCGGTCGAGCGGTGGCACGGGCGCGACCTCGCGCGCGTGCGCGCCGTGCTCCCGCAGCGGCCGACCGTCGCATTCGGCTTCACGGTGCGCGACGTCGTGCACATGGGCCGGGCACCGTGGGCGGGCACCCCCGCCGAGGCGCGCGACGCGACCGCGGTCGCCGCGGCGCTCGACGCCACCGACCTGCGCGCCCTCGCGGACCGGCCCGTACCGACGCTGTCGGGCGGCGAGGCCGCGCGCGCCGCGCTCGCCCGCGTGCTCGCCCAGGAGACCCAGCTCGTCCTCCTCGACGAGCCGACCGCGTCGCTCGACGTGCGGCACCAGGAGCTGGTGCTGACGGTCGCGCGCCGGCGCGCCCTCGACGGCGGGGCCGTGGTCGTCGTGCTCCACGACCTCGGGCAGGCCGCCGCGTACGCGGACCGGGTCGTGGTCGTGGGGGCGGGACGCGTCGTCGCGGACGGCGCGCCGGCGTCGGTGCTGCGCCCGGCGTTGCTCGGCGCGGTCTACGGCCACGGGGTCGAGGTGCTCGAGCACCCGCGCACCGGCGCGCTCCTGGTGCTGCCCGCCCGTCCGGCGCCACCGGGTGCGCCGGCGTCCCACCCGTTCCCGCACGTCACGGAGGTGCACCATGGATAGGTCAACCGTCGCCGCCCGGCGCGCCCGCGCGCGCCGCAACGGCGCCGTCCTCGCGCTCGCGTGCCTCGGCGCGGGCGCGGTGCTCGCCCTCGCGCCGGCACCCGCGACCGCCGCCGAGCAGGCCGTCGCGTCGGGCACGGTCGACTGGGGCGTGCGCGCGTCGTTCCGCGGTTACGTGACCGGACCGATCGCGGGCGGCTCGATCACGACCGCGGGGGGCGCGTCGACCAACGCCGACGGGTCCTTCCGGTTCCCCGTCGTCTCCGGCACGGCCGACACGACCGGCGCCGGGGCCGACGTCGCGACGGGCGGCTCGGTGCGGTTCACCGGCCACGGGGGGCAGCTCGACCTGCAGATCTCGGCCGTGCGCGTCGAGCTCGCGGGCACGGCGGGCACGCTCGTCGCGGACGTGTCCTCCAAGCCGCTCGAGTCGCCCACCCCGGTCGTGTTCGACGACGTGGCGTTCGCGGCCCTCGACCTGACGGGGGTGACCCCGACCGTCGGTACGGGCACGGTCACGTGGGCGTCGGTCCCCGCGACGCTGACCGAGGCGGGCGCGGACGCGTTCGCCGGCTTCTACCCGGCCGGGACGCCCCTCGACCCCGTGACACTGGCGGTCGGCTTCGCGACCGGGGCGACGACGACCACCGGCGCGCCGGGCACGACCACCACGCCGACCACCGCGCCGACCACCGCGCCGACCACCGCGCCGACCTCGACGGCGCCCGCCACGACCGCGCCGACGACCGTGCCGGCGACGAGCCCGACCACCGTGGGCGCGGCCGCGAGCACGACGGTCGCGCCGGCCGGCGCGTCGACCACGGTCGCCGCCGCCTCGGCGGCGGTGGGCGGCGGGTCGGGAACGCTGCCGCGCACCGGCGCCGGGTCGCTCGTGCCCGCCGGGATGGGTGCGGCGGCCGCGCTCGCGGGCGCGGCGCTCAGCCGAGCGGCGCGTCGGGACCGGCGGGCGCGTCGAGCCCGAGCCTGACGCGCGCGTCCTCGTACACGCGCACGACCTCCGTGCGCACCTGCCGGCGGGAGGTGACCGGCGACGGCCAGGGGACGTGCACCACGACGGTGCCGTCCCCGGTCGTCGCCGCGAACGTGAGCCCCGAGGCGTCGACCGTGCGCAGCTCCGCGCGTCGCGCTCCGGGCGCGCCGTGGGCGCGGCAGATCACGAGGTTGTCGTGCGCGTGGTCGGCGTTCATGTGCGCGCGGATCGCCTCGACCGCGTCGGGCGTGAACACGTCCGCGTCGGCCGGGATCGGCGTCCGCGCGTCGCCGGTGCCGGGCATCGACCACCTCCTGCCGGCCGGTGCGGCCGACCGTTGACGAGAACTAAGGACTACCTTACCTTACTGCGAGGTGGCTGGCGGCGGTCGCGTGAGGTGCAGATGCCCGGTTCCGAGCCCATGGTCGTCGGTGCGTTCACCCGGTTGCGCATGGCGGTCGCCGTCGCCCACTCGGTGCCGGGGCTGTCGCTCGAGGTGCGCTTCGGCGACGGGACGGGGATCCGCGCCGGCGCGCACGGCGGGACCGCGACGGAGCTCGGCATCTGCGAGCTGCGCGGCATGATCCTCGCGGGGCACTGTCCGCCGTGGCCGGTGCTCGCCGAGCGGGTCACCGCCCTGCGTCTCGACGGCCCGGGCGTGGTCGACCACGGCGGCGGGCTGTACGGGCGGGCCGTGCCCGGCCGGCCGGGCGGGCGCGAGTGCTGGTTCGCGACGGTGCTCGCGCCCGCGACGGTGCGCGACCTCCTCGCCGGGTGCCCGGTCGCGGACGCCGAGCACGTCGACGCGAACCTGCGCGTCGACGGCGGGCTCGGCGTCGTCACGGTCGTGTGCCGCGCCGGCCCCGACCTCGGGGCCGGGCGGCTCCTCGAGACCGCACGGTGGGCGAGTGCCGCCTGCTACACCCGGGAGCTGCTGTACGCCGCCGCGCACCACCCGGTCGACTGAACGACACCCGCCCGCGGTGCACGGGCGCTCACCCGGCCGCGTCGGCACGCCGCGCGGCGTCGGCCAGGATCGACACGTACTCGTCGAGCCCCCACGTGAGCGACAGCGCGGTCGGCGGCGACACCGCGGCGATGAACTCGGTGCCCACGACCTCCGCGACCGTCCCGCGCTGCACCTGCGGCAGCAGCGAGGCGCGCGGCGACGCCAGGAACGCGTCGGACGCCTCCTGGGTGTCGGCGTAGCTCACGAGGATGTCGGAGTCGAGCTCACCGAGCCGCTCCGGGCTGAGGGTGAAGTAGAACGTGTCGTCCTCCTGCGCGCTGCCGGCCAGGGTCTCGACGCTCGGCGCGCTGACGAGCCCGAGGTCGAGCGTGAACGCGACGCGCGCGTCGGCGGGCTTGTAGACGTAGAACGTGTCGCCGGTGTCCCACACCATCGCGACGGTCTTGCCCGCGAGCTCGGGGTGCTCGCTCGCCGCCTGCGCGACGCGGTCGTCGATGCCCGTCAGCACCTCGCGTGTGGCCTCGGCGCGGCCGAGCGCGCGGCCGACGATCTCGATCGTGTCGCGCCAGGGGGTCGCCCACGGCTGGTCGGGGTACGCGACCGTCGGCGCGATGTCGGAGAGCAGTTCGTAGTCCTGTTCGGTGATGCCGGAGTACACGGCCAGGATCAGGTCGGGTTCGGCCGCCGCGATCGCCTCGAACGGCGGCTCCTGCGCGTCGGGGAGCACCGTCGGGACCTCGGCGCCCCGCTCTTCGAGGGCGTCCCGGATCCAGGGCAGCACGCCCTGCTCGTCGCCGCCGTAGTCCTGGAACGGGATCGCGACGGGCACGACGCCGAGGGCGATCGCCGCGTCGGCGCTGCCCCAGCCCCAGGTGACGACCCGCTGCGGCTCCTCGGGGATCTCGGTCGTGCCGAACGCGTGCTCGACGGTGACGGGGAAGGCGTCGTCGGCGGGCGCGGAGGCCGAGCCGGTGGCCGAGGCCGTGTCGCCTTCCCCGCCGTCGCCGCCGCAGGCGCCGAGCGCGAGGGCGGCGAGCGCGACGGCGAGCGCGACGGCTCGGGTGCGCGGGGTCCGGGTGCGGTTCACGGCGGCTCCAATCGCTCAGGTGAGGTTGCCCTGAATAGCTGGTGATCGGCGCCGGCGCAAGCCGGGGGACGGGGGGCGGCCGCGCGCCACCGGTTGACAGGCGTGGTACTTAGGTAAGCCTTACCTCATGCTCGACTGCCTCGCCTGCGAGGTGGCGTGGGCGGCGGCGGGCGGCGACCGCTGCTTCTGCTGCGGCCGCCGGGGCGTGCCGCGACGGCCGCACGACGCCGCCCCGCGCGGCCCGAACCTGCGTCCCGCCTCCCCGCTCGCCCCGGCCGTGCCCGGTGGTCATCGCATCGGGGCCGGCGCGCCCGCGGCTCCTGGGCGCGCCGGCCCCCGCGGCGCGACGGCGACGTCGGTGACGGGGCGGCAGCGGTGAGCGGCCGGGGCCGCGTCGAGCGCCACCTCGGCGTGGACCGGGCCGCCTTCGTCGCCATGCTGCGCGACCGCGACCGTGACCCTGATGGCGACCGGCGGGCGGGTTCGGCCCGCCCCGACCTCCTCGCACCGCGGCCCGGCTCGCTCACCGCGGTGCTCGGCCCGCGGCTCCCCGCCACCCGGCTGGGCCACGACCTGGCGGGTGCGTCCGAACCCCGTCCGCTGCTCCTGGTCGGGCGGGCCGACGGGCGCCCGGCCGCGGCGGCCGCCGCGGTGCTCGCCGCGGCGCGGCGCGCGGCGCGCGGGCGCGCGGTCGTGGTCGTGACCGCCGAGCCCGCGATCGCCCGGCTCGCGGACCGGGTCGTCGTCGTCGACGGGCGCGCGCCCGTCGCCGACGGGCCACCCGCCGCGGTGCTCGACGACGCGCTGGCCGCCACGCGCCGCGACCGGTGTTGAGCGGCCGCTCAGGCGTCGGCCGGCGCGAACCGCGTCCGCGCGTCGAACGACGCGCGCCGCGCCGCCCGCCGCAGCGCGGCGAGCACCCCCGGGCCCAGCACCGTGATCGCGACGACGTTGGTGATCGCGCGCCCGAGGTCCCAGCCGAGCGACGACGTCGCGATCGTGAACATCACGAAGCGGTGCAGGTTCGCGAGCACCGCGTCGCCCGGCACGTAGGAGAGCTGCGTGCCCTCACCCGCGGTGAACGGCCAGAACCACAGGTTCATGAAGAACCCGTACGCGAGCGCCGACAGCGCGCCGTACGCCGCGAGCAGCAGCACCTCGGCGCGCCCGCGGGCGGGCGGCAGCAGGCCCGCGCCCAGGCCGACCCACGCCGCGGCGGCCATCTGGAACGGCAGCCACGGCCCGACGCCTGCGGTGAGCAACGCCGAGGCGAACAAGGTCGTCGCGCCGAGCACGTACCCGAACCCCGGCCCGTAGACGCGCCCGGCGAGCACGAGGAGGAAGAACACGGTCTCGATGCCCGCCGCGCCCGCGCCGAGCGGCCGCAGCGCCGCGCCGATCGCCGCGCACACGCCGAGCATCGCGACCGCCTTCGCGTCGATGCCGCCCTCGGCCAGTTCCGCCGCGACGACCACGACGAGCAACGGCAGGATCAGCGCGAACGCGAACGGCGCGTCGGTGACGTGCGCGAAGCCCTCGGGCGGGGTGAGCAGCAACGGCCAGGCGAACATGGCGACGCCGGCGGCCGACGCGAGCGCGAGCGCGGCGGTGCGCCGGGGGGTGAGGCGGACGAGCCGCCAGCGGGGGGCCGCCCCGTGGCGCGCCGGCGTGCCCGGGCCGGCGCCCGCGCCCGCGCTCATCTCGCGCCCGCGCCCTCGGCGGGCGCGGCGGTGGCCAGCGCGGCGGCGACCTCGCCGACGTGCAGCCACGGCTCGGGGTCGAGCACCTTCGCGACCTGCGGCGCGAACGCGGGCGAGCCGCACAGGATCGCCCGGGCTTGTCCGTCGGCCACGATCTCGCCCCCGGCCATCACGACCACGCGGCCCACCGTGCGGGCCGCGAACTCGACGTCGTGCGTCGCGACCAGCACCGCGGCGCCGTCCGCCGCGAGCTCCCGCACGACCGCGCCGAGGCGGGACTTCGCGCCGTAGTCGAGGCCGCGGGTCGGTTCGTCGAGCAGCACCACGCCCGGCGCGCCCGCGAGCTGGACGGCGATCGCGAGCGCGAGCCGCTGGCCCTCCGACAGGTCGCGCGGGTGGTGGTGCGGGTCGATGCCGGGGGCGAGGCGGTCGAGGATCGCGGCCGCGGTCCCGGGCGCGGCGCCGGCGTCCGCGTCGGCGCGGGTGCACTCGGCCGCGACCGAGTCGAGGTACAGCAGGTCGGCCGGGTGCTGGGGGACGAGCGTCACCACACGCCGGCGCGCGACCGGGTCGAGGCGCGCCGGGTCGGCCCCGCCGGCCCGTCCGTCACCGCCGACGCGGACGTCGCCGGCGGCGCGCGGGCCCGACCCCTGCAGCGCCCACAGCAGCGACGACTTCCCCGAACCGTTGCGGCCCATCAGCGCGACGACCTCGCCCGCGTGCAGGCGAAGGTCGGCGCCGCGCACCGCGACGACGTGCCCGTGGCGCACGGTCACCCCGGTCGCGATCAGCCGCGCGGGCCCGGCCGCGGCGGCCGCCGCGGCCCGCGGTGCGCGCCCGGCGAGGGCGGTGCGCAGCGGGCCGGCGCGCCGGCGGGCGTCGCGCACCGACAACGGCGGCGGCTCCCAGCCCGCGAGGCGCGCCAGCTCGACGACCGGCGGGACGTGCGCGGCGGCCGCGAGCACCGGCCCCGGCGGGCCGTGCTCGACGCGCACCGGACCGGGCGCGCCGGCCGGCCGCGCGAGCGCGACGACCGCGTCCGCGTACTGCGCCACGCGCTCGAGGCGGTGTTCGGCGACGAGCACGGTGAGGCCGAGGTCGTCGACCAGGCGGGTGAGCGCGGCGAGCACCTCCTCGGCCGCGGTCGGGTCGAGCGCCGAGGTCGGCTCGTCGCACACCAGGACGCGCGGGCGCGCGGTGAGCGCCGCGCCGATCGCGACCCGCTGGGCCTGCCCGCCCGACAGGGTGCGCAGCGGGCGGGAGCGCAGGTCGGCGAGGCCGAGCAGGTCGAGCGTCTCCTCGACGCGGGTGCGCATCACCGCGGGCGGCACGGCGCGCAGCTCCATGCCGTACGCGAGCTCCTCCTCCACGGTCTCGGTGACGAACCCGGAGGCCGGGTCCTGGCGGACGACGCCGACGAGCTCGGCGAGCTCGCGCGGCGGGTGCGTGCGCGTGTCGCGACCGGCGACGCGGACGCACCCGGCGAGGTCGCCGCCGGTGAAGTGGGGGACGTGGCCGTTGACGAGACCGAGCAGCGTCGACTTGCCGCAGCCGGTCGGCCCGACGACGACGCACAGCTCGCCCTCGGGCACCTCCAGGTCGACGCCCGCGAGCACCGGGGCCGGCGCGCCGGGGTAGGTGAGGCTGACGCGCTCGTAGCGGATCACGCGGCGGCCACCTCCCGGGCCCGGCGGCCGGCCGGGGTGGCCGGGGCCGTGTCGGCGGGGGCCGGCGTGCGCTCGGGGGGCGGCGCGATCCAGCCGGGGGCCGCCGCCACGAGCAGGGCGACGGTCGGGCCGGGCGGCAGCGACGGCCAGGTCAGCGGCTGCAGCGGCGGGTGGAGCGCGTCGGTCGCCCCCGACGTGACGAGCACCGCGGCCGCGAGCACGCCGCACGCCGCGACCCCCCACTCGGGGGCGAGCCACGGCTCGGGGCGGTAGATCGAGCGCCGCACCCGCCGCCCGGCGAGCAGGAGGCCCGCCGCGGCGAGCGCCGCGCCCGCCGCGAGCACCGGGAGCCCGAGCGCGCGCGGCGCGGTCGCGTCGAGGGTCCCGTAGGTGCCGACGCAGATCCCCGCGAGGCCCGCGAGCGTGCACACGGCGGTCGCGCGTCGCCACGACGCCGGCACCGCGGCGCGCCGGCCGTAGCCGCGGGCGTCCATGGCGGCGGCGAGCGCGACCGACCGCTCGAGCGCGTCCTCGAGCACGGGGAACGCGAGGGCGCGCAGCACGTGGCGGCGGTGGACGGTCGCGCCGCGCAGGCGGTGTGCGCGCCGCACCCGCCCCGCGCTCACGACGACCTGCGGCGCCACCGCGACCGCCACCGTCGCCGCGACCCCGAGCTCGTGGAGCGCGCCGGGCAGGTGCTTGAGGAGCCGCTTCGGGTCGGCGAGCGAGCTCGCGGCGCCGAAGCAGACGATCAGCGCGGCGAGGCGCAGGCCGTCGTAGAGCGCGGCGAGGAGGCCCTCGGCGGTCACGGGCCCGCCGAGGCGGATCCCGGCCGCGGCCTCCGGCAGCGGCACCTCCGGCAGCGTGAACAGCACGTGCCCGTCGGCGCTGCCGTCGAGCAGCGCCCGCAGCACGACCCGGATCGCGACGACGGTGAGACCGAGCACCAGGAACATGCGGAACCCGGCCGCCCACGGCGCGTCCGGGCGCCGGCGCGCCACCACCACCGCCGCGACGGCGATCACCAGGCCCGTGAGCAGGGGGTTGGTGGTCCGGCTCGCCGCGACCGCGAGGCCCAACGCCCACACCCACCACGCGACCGGGTGCAGCGGCCGGGGCAGGCGCCGCGCCCGGCTCACGGCCCGGCCCCGGGCGCCGGGCGCCGGCGGGCGCGCGCGGCGACGAGGGCGGCGGCGCCGAGGGTGGCGACGAGCCCGGCGCCGGCGGCGACGGCGACCGGGGACCCGGTGTCGCCGGTCTCGCCGAGATCGACGGTGGCGGCCGCCGCGTCGCGGGCGCGGGAATCGCCGGGCGCGGCCGGGGCGCCGGTGCCACCGGGCGCCGTGGGCGCCGTCGTCGTGGTGGCCGGCGCCGGGGTGGCCCCCGCCGTGGTGGTGCCGGGCGTTCCCGGCGCCGGGCCGGGGCCGCCGCCCCCGGACGCCGTCCCGGGCGCGGCCGGGGCGGCGCCACCGCCTGCGGCGCCCGCGCCGCCGGCGTCGGGCGCCGCAGGCCCGGTGGTCGGCGGCGGGGCGCTGGAGGTCGGGGTCGTGCAGTCGCGCGCCGGCAGGGGGGTGGGCGGGACGCCGGGCAGCGGCGGCGGCGGTGCGACGGACGGGGGCGGTACCGACGTGGCCGCCGCGTCCAGGGCGAACGACCAGCCCTCGACCGTGCCGGGGGGCGGCACCCGGTTGCCGGCCCCGAAGTTCGAGTAGCACCAGGTGCCGCCCCGGGGTGCGAGCCAGTACGACCAGTACGCGTCCGCGGGTGAGGTGGTGACGCACGGGTCGTCCTCGGGCCGGTCGGCGATCCGGCACAGGAAGCCCGGTTGGGTCAGCGCGGTCCGGTAGGAGATCCCGGCGCGCTGCAGCGCGTCGAACCCCGAGGTGACCGGCGGCGGCGCGCACCGGACGTGGACGCCGCCGCCGAGCTGCTGGAAGTCGACGACGACGGTCACGCCGTCGGGGTCGGTGCACGGCCCGTCGGTCGCGGCCGCGGCGGGTGCCGGCGCCGGGAGGCCGGGCACCGCGGGGGACACCCCGAGCGCGGCGACCGCCACCGCGACGAGCGCGGCGCGGGCCCGCGCGGCCGCGGCCGCGGTGCGCCGCCGGGCCCGGGTCACCGGCGCCGCCGCGCCGCGGGCGCGAGCGCGAGGCCCGCCGCGAGTGCCCCGGCGCCCACCACCACGACGGCGCCGAGCGCGGGGCCCGTGCGCGGGAGCGCGCCGCCGCCGGTGCCGGCGGTGGCCGCACCGACCTGCGTGGCCGGGGTGGTGGCGCCCGCGGTGGGTCCGGGCCCGGGGGCCGGGGTGGTCGTCCCGCCGGGTTGCGCCGGGGGGTCGGCCGGCCCGGCCACGACGGGTGCGAGCGGTGGCAGGCCGAGCGCGAGCACCGCCTGCGCGGTCGCCCGCCGCCACTGGTCGCGTCCCGGTCCGGGGATGCCGTTGGCGAGCGCGTCGGCCAGCGCGGCGGGGTCGTACGCGATCGCGCCGGCGTCGGCGGCGGCCGGGCCCGCGTCGGTCGGCAGCTGGAGCGCCCCCACCCACGCCGCGGCGCGCTCGGCGGCCGCGGTCTCGCCGGCGGCGCGCAGTGCCTGGCCGGCGAGACCGGTGCTGTTGGCGTTCGGGGCGGCGGTCGGGCCGCTGCCGCCCACTGCGCCGGACGCGTCCTGGCGGTCGAGGAGGTACGCGACCCCGCGCGCGGCCGCGGCGCGCACGTCGGGTCCCGTGGGCGCGCCGAGCAGGGCCTGCACGGCGAGCGCGGTCGTGTCGGGGTCGGCCTGCGCGTCGTCGGTGCAGCGCGGCCCGGCGAGGAACAGGCGGAAGCCGCCGTTCGGGCACTGCTGCGCGAGCAGGTACCGCACCGCCGACGACGGCGGCCCGCCCGCGGTGTGGTCGAGCGCGAGCACCGCGAGGGCCTGGCCGAAGCCGTTGCTCGAGTCGGGCGCGTGCGGGTTGCGGTCGGAGACGCGTCCGGCCTCCTCGCCACCGGTGCGCACGAGCGACCGCAGCAGCGTCTCGAGGTCCTCGCCCCCGACCGTGGGCGGCGGGCTGCCCGCGAGCGCGGCGACGAGCAGCAGCTTCGCCGCGGGCCCGGCGAGGCGGACGCCGGCCAGGTCGGGCCCGAAGGCGTCCCAGGTGACGTAGTCGGCCGCCGCCGCCAGCAGCGGCGCGGCGTCGGCGGGCCCGGCCCGTCCGCCGAGCGCCAGGGCGACCAGCGCGTCCGCGGTCAGCCCGTGGTCGGGGGTGCCGCCGAACGGGCCGGGCAGGAGCCCGCCGTGGCGGCCGAGCTCGGCCCCGAGCCAGGCGAGGGCTCGGGCGGCCGGCGTGCCGGGGCCGGGGGCCGGCACGGTCGTGGTGGTCGGGGCGGCGACGGTGGTCGTGGTGCTCGCGGGCGCGGTCGTCGCGGTCGTCGCGGTGGTGGCGGGCCCGGACGTCGGCGGCGCGGTGGTCGGGGGCGCGGTCGTCGCGGTGGTCGTGGTCGTCGCGAACGCGGGGCCGGCGGCGGGCGGGGTCGCGGGCCCGGTCGCGAAGGCCCAGCCCTCTGCGCTCCCGGGCGGTGGCACCCGTGCCGACGCGCCCACGGTCGAGAACGTCCAGGCCGATCCCGGCGCGGTCGACGGTGCGTGCCAGTACGACCAGAAGCCCGTCTCCCAGCAGGCGGGGAAGCCGCTCGCCGGCCGGCCGTCGATCGTGCAGACCGCCGCGCCCGGGAAGCCCGGCACCGAGGTGAGCACGTGGCCCGCCGCCTCGAGCGCCGCCCAGCCGCTCGCGGGGGTGCCCAGCGCGCAGCGCACGGTGAGCGGCCCGCCGAGGGCGGAGGCGTCGACGACGACGGTGACGCCCTCGGTGCCGGCGCAGGCGCCCTCGGTCCAGGTCGCCGCGCCCGCGGGCCCGGGTCGCGTCGGTGGGACGCCCGCGACCGCCAGCGCGCCCGCGACCACGGCCGTGAGAGCGACAGCGAGCGCCGTCCGGCGCGCCGTTGCGCTGCGCATCGGGTTCCCCCTTCGTTCCGGCCGACCGGCCGGGCCGGGGGCCCGGTGCCGGTACCGACGCGCGCGGTGCCGCTCCGGGCTCCGGTCCGCAGTCCACGACGGCCACAGGAGCCTGTGCACCCGCCGGGGCATTCCGGCTCGCGCCGACGCGTGACCGATCACGCGTCGGCGCCCACGGTTGCGGGTCAGCGCCGGACTTCGACCGGCTTCCCCCCGGGCGGGCGCCTCGGTTGTCATCCGCCGCGCCGGCGGCGGGGCGCGCAGCGTACCAGCACCCGCTCGGCGCGGCCCGGTGGCGCGCGATGCGCGTGCGGGGCGTTCCGCGAGGGCGGCGCGCGCGGCGTGCACGCGCCCGTTCCGTTGCGGGCGCGCGCGCGACCTCGCTAGGGTCGCCACCGGCACAGGTCGCGCCGGGCCCGGACGTCCGGCGTGGTGCCCGCCCCTCCCGCCGGCGTCTCCCGTCGGCGTCGCCGGTGGCCGGGAGGCGGGCACGGGGGAAGCCGGTGCGAGTCCGGCGCTGACCCGCAACTGTGAGCGGCTGCGGCCGCGAGCCAGGATGCCCGCCCGTGCTGCCGGCCCCCCGGCCGGCCCGTGTCCGCCGGGCCCACGCGGCCCGCAGTGAGCCCTCGGGGAGCGGGGCTCGACGGAGGTGGTCCGCATGCGCGCCGAGATGCCCGACGCCCTCGGCGCGCGCCCCGGCTCGCCCGCAGGAGGGCTCGAGCCGGTCGAGATGTCCGGGGCCGGGGAAGTCCGGTGGGAGTCCGGCGCTGACCCGCAACGGTGTCCCGTCGCACGACGGGGAGCCCGAACACCGGCCCCGGGCCGCCGCGCGCACCCGCGCCGGCGCGACGTGCCGCGAACGCGGCTGGATGGCCCTCGAGGACTGGGGCCGATGGAGGAGCAGACGACGATGTCCACGCGCGCACGGGGGCGGCGGCTCGCCGCCACCGCGGGGGTCCTGGCCCTCGCGGTGGTGCTGAGCGCCTGCCGCTACACCGGATGGAACGACGGGCCCGCGAAGACGGCCGGCAACGACGCGGTCGACTGGATCGTGACCCAGCAGCAGAACGACGGCGGGTTCGAGGTCGCCGGCTTCCCCGGTTTCGAGACACCCGACGCGGTGCTCGCGATCGCGGAGGACGCGCAGCAGCAGTGGTCGTGGAGCAAGCCGCAGGCGCTCGCCGCCGTGCAGGCCGTCACGAAGAACGGCAACGACCCGCTCGACTACCTCGACGACTTCGCCGAGGGCGGGATCAACGCGGGCCAGGCGGCCAAGCTGATCGTGCTCGTCACCGCGCCGCTCGGCCTGTCGGCCACGGCGTTCGACCCCGAGGGTGACGGGGCGACGAACCTCGTCGCGATCGTCGACGCCGGCGCGCAGCCGAACGGCAGCTACGGCGCGTTCAACGCCACCCTCTACGCGGCGATGGCCAAGCGACTCGTCTCCGGGTCGGTGCCGGCCAACACGCTCGCCTACATCCGGGCCGCGCAGGAGGCGTCGGGCGGGTTCGACTACCTCGGCGACCCGAACGGCAACGACGCCGACGTCGACACGACCGCCGCCGCCATCCAGGCGCTCGCCGCGGCGAACGTGCCGGGGACCGACGCGGACCTGCGCGACGCGCTGGAGTTCCTCGCGTACGCGCAGCAGTCGAACGGTGCGTGGCAGGCGTTCGGCAGCGACGACCCGAACTCCACCGCGATGGCGATGCTCGGGATCACCGCGGCCGGGTTCGACCCGAACGCGAGCTGCTGGCGGGACGTCGTCGCGCCGTCGCTCGCGGGCGACCCCTACGCGAAGCCGTCGGACTGGCTGCGCACGCGCCAGCTCCCGAGCGGCCGGGTCCAGAGCCCCAACGACGGGTTCGGGATCAACACGTTCGCGACCTCCCAGGCGGTGGAGGCGTGGCGGCGCGGCTGGATCCCGGTCACGCCGATCGCCCCGCAGACGTGCCCGTGACCTGAGCGTGCCCGCGCCGGGCGGGTCGTGGCCGCGAGGCGCGGCCCGGCCCGCCCGGCGCGCGTCGGTACGATCGGCGGCGTGCCGTCGTTCACCGCGCGCGTCGACATCACCCACCTGCCCGGCGTCGCCGACCCCGCCGGCGCGACGGTCGAGCGGGCGCTGCCCGCGCTCGGCTACACCAACGTGTCGCAGGTGCACGTCGGCAAGACGATCCGCCTCGTCGTCGACGCCCCCGACGCGGACGCCGCCCGCGCGCAGGTGGAGGAGATGTGCGAGCGGTTGCTCGCGAACCCGGTGATCGAGGCCTACGAGGTGACCGTGACGTGAGCGCCCGCGTCGGCGTCGTGCAGTTCCCGGGCACCAACTGCGAACAGGACGTCGTGTGGGCGTTCGAGCAGCTCGGCGCGCGGGCCGAGATCCTCTGGCACGGCGACGCGACCACCCGGGGTGCCGACGCGGTGGTGCTGCCGGGCGGCTTCGCGCACGGCGACTACCTGCGCACCGGCGCGATCGCGCGCTTCTCGCCGGTGATGCGCGCGGTCGCCGAGCACGCCGCGGCGGGCGGCCCCGTGATCGGCATCTGCAACGGGTTCCAGGTGCTGTGCGAGGCGCACCTGCTGCCGGGCGCGCTCCAGCGCAACGCCGGGATGCGCTTCCTGTGCGAGACCGTCGAGGTGCGCGTCGAGACGACGACGACGCCGCTCACGCGCCTCGCCCGGCCGGGCCAGGTGCTGCGCATCCCCATCAATCACTTCGAGGGGAATTACGTCTGCGACGCCGCGACGCTCGCCCGCCTGAGGGACGAAGACCGCGTCGTCGTCCGCTACGTCGACAACCCCAACGGCAGCCTCGACGACATCGCCGGGGTGTGCAACGAGGGCCGCAACGTCGTCGGGTTGATGCCGCACCCCGAGCGTGCGTCCGACGCGCTGCTCGGGTCGGCCGACGGCCTCGTGATGCTGCGGTCGGTCCTGGCCGCGGTGGGCGTCCCGGCCTGACCGGCGCCCCGGGGGCGGACCGGGGCCGGGCCGGCGGGGCCGGGCCGGGCGCGGGGGGTCAGCCGCCCCGGCTGATCCCCGCCCGCTTGAGCACGTCGGCCGGCACGCCGAACTCGCGCCACGCGCCGTACGAGATGCCCTTGCGCTCCGAGTACGCCTTGGCGACCTTCACGAATTCCTTCTCGAGCGCGGCGATGTCGGGACCGCCGGCCGACATCCCGGCGAGCTCCACCTCCAGGTCCCGGCGCTCCTGCAGCAACGAGAGCCTTTGGAGTCCGCCGGCGGTGCGCAGTTCCGCCTCCACGGCGGCGAGCCGCTTCTTGACGCTCTCGGCCGTCCGCTTGCGACCCCGCTTCGGCCGGTTGGCCTCGAGTGCGTCGAGATATCGGCTCACGGCACGTGACTGATTGCGGCCCTCGGCGAGGGCCGCCTTGTGGTCCTCCGACATGGTCCGCTTTCTCGCCCTGGGCGGCATCGTTCACCTCGCCATTTGTCGAAAATCGAAGACGGCATGTTGCCACACAGGTGCTCGCTAGTGTGCATCGGGTGACGGACGCGCCCCCCGACACCCGTCCCGACGCCACCGCGGCCGGCGAGCCGCTGCACCGCCGGCTCGGCATGACCGACGACGAGCTCGCCGCGGTCGTCGCCGAGCTCGGCCGGGAACCGACCGAGCTCGAGCTCGCCATGTACTCGGTGATGTGGTCCGAGCACTGCTCGTACAAGTCGTCGCGCGTGCACCTGAAGCGGTTCCCCACCGACGCACCGTGGGTGCTGGTCGGCCCGGGAGAGGGTGCGGGCGTGGTCGACGTGGGCGACGGGCTCGCCGTCGCGGTGCGCATCGAGAGCCACAACCACCCCTCCGCGGTCGAGCCGTACCAGGGCGCGGCGACCGGCGTCGGGGGCATCATCCGCGACGTCTTCTCGATGGGGGCGCGCCCGATCGCGCTGATGGACCCGTTGCGCTTCGGGCCGCTCGACGACCCCCGCACCCGCTACCTCTTCGAGGGCGTCGTCGCCGGCATCAGCGGCTACGGCAACGCGGTCGGCGTCCCCACGGTCGGCGGCGAGGTCGTGTTCGACGGCACCTACCGCGACAACCCGCTCGTCAACGTGCTGTGCCTCGGCATCCTGCCGAAGGAGCGCCTCGTGCTCGCCCGCGCCGAGGGCGAGGGGAACCTGGCGGTCCTGCTCGGCGCCGCCACCGGCCGCGACGGCATCGGCGGCGCGAGCGTGCTGGCGTCGGCGGGGTTCGGGGAGGGCAGCGAGGCGAAGCGGCCGTCGGTGCAGGTCGGCGACCCGTTCGAGGAGAAGCGCCTGATCGAGGCGTGCCTGGAGCTGCTCGGGCGCGGCCTGGCCGTCGGCGTGCAGGACCTCGGCGCGGCGGGCCTGTCGTGCGCGGCCTCGGAGACCGCCGCGGCCGCGGGGATGGGCATGGACGTCGACGTCGCGCGCGTCGCGCGGCGCGAGCCGGGCATGAACCCGGTCGAGGTCATGACCTCCGAGAGCCAGGAGCGGATGCTCGCGATCGTCGAGCCGGGCGACCTCGACGCGGTGCTCGAGCTGGCGCGCCGCTGGGAGGTGCGCGCGACGGTCGTCGGCCGGGTGACCGGCACGAAGCGGTTCCGCGTCTACGACGGCTGGTTCGACGCGATCGGGGTGCCGGGCGCGAACCCGCCGCCCCCGCCCGGCGACGCGCCGCCGGAGGTCAGCTCCGACCGCACGCCGCTCGCGGACGTGCCGGCCGGGAGCCTCGGCGACGGGCCGGTCTACGAGCGCCCGCTCGCCCGGCCCGCCGGCCACGACGCGCGCCTGGCCGCCGACCCGGCGCCCGTGCTGCGCGAGCGGGTGCCGCCGGGCGCCGACCTCGGCGGTGAGCTGCTCGCGCTGCTCGCGACGCCGACGATCGCCGACAAGTCGTGGGTGTGGCGCCAGTACGACCACCAGCTCTTCCTCAACACGGTCGTCGGTCCGGGCGGCGACGCCGCGCTGTTGCGGGTGAAGGGCACGAGCAAGGCGATCGCGCTCGCCACCGACGGCAAGGCCCGTTTCTGCCGGCTCGACCCGCGCACCGGCGGGCGGCTCGTCGTGCTGGAGGCGGCGCGCAACGTGGCGTGCGTGGGGGCGCGCCCGCTCGCGCTCGTGAACTGCCTGAACTTCGGGAACCCGGAGCACCCGGAGGTGATGTGGCAGTTCTCCGAGGTGGTCGACGGGATGAGCGAGGCGTGCCGTGCCCTTCGGATCCCGGTGATCGGCGGCAACGTGTCGTTCTACAACGAGTCGCGCGGCGCCGACATCGACCCGACGCCGGTCGTCGGCGTCGTCGGGCTCGTCGAGGACCTCACCGACGCGCCGCCCGGCGCCGAGCTGGCGCCCGGGCGACGCGATCGTCGTGCTCGGCGAGACGCGCCCGGAGCTCGGCGGCTCCGAGTGGGCGGCGGTCGTGCACGGCTGCGACGGCGGCGCGCCCCCCGCGGCCGACCTCGCGCGCGCCGCCGCGCTGCACGGGCTCGTCGCGGGCCTGGTGGCCGAGCGCGAGGTGACCGGCGTGCACGACGTGTCCGACGGCGGCCTCGCGGTCGCGCTGGCGGAGATGGCGTTCGGCGCGGGGGTGGGCTTCCGGGCGCAGCTCGCCGTCGACGGGTGCACGCCGGCCGAGGCGTGGTTCTCCGAGTCGGCGTCGCGGGTCGTGGTGGCCGCCGACCCCGACGCGGTGGCCGCCGTGCTGGCCCGGGCCCAGGTCGCGGGCGTGCCGGCCGTCGTGGTCGGGGAGGCGGGCGGCGACCGCCTGCGCGCGACCGGGGCGTTCGACGTCGGGCTCGCCGAGGCGCACGCCGCCTGGCGCGACGCGATCCCCCGCGCCCTCGGCGAGCGCTGACGGGGGGTGCGGCGGGTCAGCGGGGCGGGCTGAGGCCCGCCCGCTCGAGCCACGCGACGACCTCCGCCGCGGACTCGGCGGGCGTGCGGCCCGACGTCTCGACGCGGATCTCCGGGTGCGCCGGCGGCTCGTAGGGGTCGGACACCCCGGTGAACTCCGGGATCTCCCCGGCGCGGGCCTTCGCGTACAGGCCCTTCACGTCGCGCGCCTCGCACTCCTCGAGCGGGGTCGCGACGTGGATCTCGACGAACCGCTCGATCCAGCCGCGCACCTCCTCGCGCACCGCCCGGTAGGGGGAGATCGCGGCGGTGACCGCGACGACCCCGTTGCGCGCGAGGAGGCTCGCGACGAACCCGATGCGGCGGATGTTGGTGTCGCGGTCCTCCTTCGAGAAGCCGAGGCCCTTCGAGAGGTGCTCGCGCACCTCGTCGCCGTCGAGCAGCTCGACGCGGTGGCCGCGGCGCCGGAGCTCGTCGACCACGAGGTTGGCGATCGTGCTCTTGCCCGCGCCCGACAGGCCCGTGAACCACAGGCAGAACCCGGTGTCGGTCATCGGGCGCTCAGGGTAACGGCCGGGTGACCGCCGACGCCGCCCGGTCTGGGATACTGGGGGCCTTGGACGAGCACTCCGGTCCCCGCGAGGCGTGCGGCGTCTTCGGCGTGTACGCGCCCGGCCAGGCGGTCGCGCACGAGACCTACCTCGCGCTGTACGCCCTCCAGCACCGCGGGCAGGAGTCGGCCGGGATCGCGGTGAGCGACGGCGAGACGATCACCGTCGTGAAGGACATGGGCCTCGTCACCCAGGTGTTCGACGAGCGGCACCTCGCGCCGCTCGAGGGGCACCTCGCGATCGGCCACGTCCGCTACTCCACGACCGGCGCGAGCACCTGGCGCAACGCCCAGCCGGTGTACCGGTCGGTGGGCGACGCCGGCTTCTCGCTCGGCCACAACGGCAACCTCACCAACACCGTCGACCTCGCCGCCGGCCTCGGGATGCTGCCGGGCGTGCTCACGTCCGACAGCGAGCTGATCGGCGAGCTGCTCGCGCGCGAGTACCCGCCGGTGCCGCGCGCCGACGGCCGGGAGCTGGAGCACGCGCTCGTGAAGGTGCTGCCCCGCCTCGCGGGCGCGTTCTCGCTGGTGCTGATGGACGAGGCGCACCTGTTCGGCGTGCGCGACCCGCACGGGTTCCGGCCGCTGGTGCTCGGGCGCACCGAGGGCGGCTGGGTGGTCGCGAGCGAGACCTGCGCGCTCGACATCGTCGGTGCCCACTTCGTGCGCGACGTGGAGCCGGGCGAGCTCGTCGCGATCGACGCGACCGGCGTGCGGTCGATCCGCTACGCCCCGCCGCAGCCGAAGCTGTGCGTGTTCGAGTTCGTCTACATCGCGCGCCCCGACTCGTACCTGTACGGCCAGAGCGTGCACGCGGTGCGCCAGCGCCTCGGCGAGGAGCTCGCGCGCCAGGCGCCGTGCCAGGCCGACCTCGTGATGCCGGTACCCGAGTCGGGCGTGCCCGCCGCCCAGGGGTACGCGCGGGCGTCGGGCATCCCCTACGGCGACGGCTTCGTGAAGAACCGCTACGTGGGGCGCACGTTCATCCAGCCGAGCCAGCACCAGCGCGGCGCGAGCGTCCGCGTGAAGCTCAACCCGCTGCGCGAGAACATCCGCAACAAGCGGGTCGTGGTCGTCGAGGACTCGATCGTGCGCGGCACGACGACCCGCCAGATCATCGCGTTGCTGCGCGAGGCGGGCGCCACCGAGGTGCACATGCGCGTGTCGTCGCCGCCGTACCGCTGGCCGTGCTTCTACGGGCTCGACACCGGCAAGCGCTCCGACCTGCTCGCGGCCGACATGTCGGTCGGCGAGATCGCCGACTACCTCGGTGTCGACTCGCTCGCGTACCTGGACCTGGAGCGCGTCGTCGCGGCGACCGGCTCGCCGGGCGAGTCGTTCTGCACGGCCTGCTTCAGCGGGCGCTACCCCGTCCCGGTGCCCGACGACGACACGAAGTTCGCGCTCGAGCCGGGCCGCCGCACGCTGCACGTCCCGGGCACGCTCGAGCCCACCGAGCGCACGTGAGCCGCCGCGCCGACGGCGACCGGCTCACCTACGCCGGCGCCGGCGTCGACATCTCGGCCGGCGAGGAGGCGGTCGGGCGGATCCGGGCCCACGTCCGGTCGACGTTCCGGCCCGGTGTGGTGGGCGACGTGGGCGGCTTCGGCGGCCTGTTCGCCCCCGACTGGCAGGCCTACCGCGACCCGCTGCTCGTCTCGTCGACCGACGGCGTGGGCACCAAGTCGGTGGTGGCGCGGCTCGCCGGCCGCCGCTCGACGATCGGCATCGACTGCGTCGCGATGTCGGTCGACGACATCGCGGCGCAGGGCGCGGAGCCGCTGTTCTTCCTCGACTACGTCTCGGTCGGCGAGCTCGTGCCGGCGGAGGTCGAGGAGCTCGTCGCCGGCGTCGCCGAGGGCTGCCGCCAGGCGGGCTGCGCCCTGCTCGGCGGCGAGATGTCGGAGCACCCCGGCGTGATGGCACCCGGCGAGTTCGACCTCGTGGGCTTCGCGGTCGGGGTGGTGGAGCGGGCCCGGGTGCTCCCGCAGGGGGTGCGGCCCGGCGACCGGGTCGTGGGGCTCGCGAGCCCCGGGCTGCGCTGCAACGGATACTCGCTCGCGCGCGCCGCGCTGCTCGACCGGGCGGGCCGCCGGCTCGACGAGCCGGCCTGGCCCGGCGCGGCCCACAGCCTCGCCGACGAGCTGCTCCGCCCGAGCGTGATCTACGCGCCCACGCTCGTCCGCCTCGCCCGCGAGGTGGAGGTGCACGCCTTCGCGCACGTGACCGGCGGCGGCATCCCCGGGAACCTGGCGCGGGTGCTGCCGGCGGGATGCGACGCCGTGGTGCGCCGCGGCACCTGGGAGGTGCCGCGGGTCTTCGCCGAGGTGCAGCGCGCCGGTGACGTCGCCGACGACGAGATGGCCCGCGTGTTCAACCTCGGCCTCGGGATGCTCGCGGTGGTCGCGGCCGGGGACGCGCGGGGCGCGGTCGACGCCGCCGTGGCGGCCGGCCACGAGGCGTGGGTCGTGGGCGAGGTCGTCGACGGCGGGGGCCGCGTCCACCTGGGGCCCTGACGGCACCGGGGGCTGACGCGGCGCCGGGCCCCGCGCGCGGGGCGGCCCATCGGGTACGCGGCCGTTCCCGTCCCGGTCCGTCACGTTGGTCCGGTTGGCATAGAATGGGCGGAACGGATCAGCCCCGGACACCCCCCGAACCCGCAGAACGTCGCCCAGATTCAGTCAATTTGTTGGTTGCCGGTCCGGTCGTTCCGTTCATAGGCTGGCTCACAGGCCCACTGGGACGGGTTGGCAGGAGTACGTCGGTTCCGGACGTGGGGTACGGAACCCCGCCCGATCGCCTTCCCAGCGGACCCGCAGCGCCCGATCGACGAGCCCGAGGTGGACATGCAACCCCACGACGACGACGCCCTCTTGACCCCCTCCGAGGTCGCCGCGATGTTCCGCGTGAACCCCAAGACGGTGACGCGCTGGGCGCGGGCCGGCAAGATCTCCGCGATCCGCACGCTCGGCGGACACCGCCGGTTCCGGGCGAGCGAAATCCGGCAGTTCCTGGAGCAGGTCGAGGACAGCGAGCGGATCTGATCGGGACCCCCGCCGGCGGGGGTCGCGCGCACCGCTGCGATCCCTGCGCGGGCGGCGCGCCGATGCCCCGTCGGGCATCGGGCGCAGGTGTGTGGAGACGTGACGGCCCGGGCGGCAGCGCCCGGGCCGTTCGCATGGGGGCCGTCCCCACGGCGGGTGCCGGCGGTGCCGGCGGCGGGGCGGCGGCGGTGGCCGGAACCGGCGTCGATCCGGTGACCTCACGCTTTTCAGGCGTGCGCTCTGCCAACTGAGCTATCCGGCCTCGATGGGTTGCGGTCCTGACGGGATTTGAACCCGCGGCCTCCGCCTTGACAGGGCGGCGTGCACTCCAAACTGCACCACAGGACCGTGCCGGGGGACGCTCGGCCGGGCGATCCGCCGGGCCTCCCCGCGAGTGCCCCCAGGGGAGTTCGAATCCCCGTTACCGCCTTGAAAGGGCGGCGTCCTAGGCCACTAGACGATGGGGGCTCGTCTCCACCGGAGGCGCGCATCGTAGCGCAGGTCGCAGCCGCCGGGCGCGGCCGGGGCGGCCGGGCGCCGGGGCGGCCGGGCGCCGGGTCGGTCGGGCGTCGGGTCGGTCGGGCGGCGGGTCGGTCGGGCGGCGCGCCGCCGGGCGCGCCCGGCGCGTCGCTACGGTTGCGGCCGTGCCGCCCGCCGTCCGGTCACCCCGGCGCGCACCCGCGCGCCCCAGGCCGCCGCGACCCCTCGCCGCCGCGGCGGCGGCGTGCGCCGCGCTGGGCTCGGTCGCGGGCGCGGGATGCGGCACGGGGGGCGCCGGGGCCGACACGTCCCGGGTCTGCGGGCTCCTGGAACGGCTGGCCGCCACGGCGACCGCGGTCGAACGCGCGGACGTGGCCGACCCCGACGCGTTCGAGGCCGCGCTGGAGTCGGCCGTCGCCGAGTACCGCGCCGTCCTGGACGAGCTGCGTGAGGTCACCGCCGAGGAGCTCGCCGGCGACCTCGACCGGCTCGAGGCGGCCGTGACCCAGTACGACTTCGCCGACGCGATCCGCGCCCGCGCCGCCCTCGACCGCCACGCCGGGCGCACCTGCCCGCCGCCGGCCACGTCCTCGTCGGTCCCCGCGCCGGCGGGGGGCTGAGGGCAGCGGTCCGCGCCGGCGCGCCCGCGTGACCGGCACGGGCCCGCAGGGGTCGTCCGCACCGGCGCACCGCGCGACCGCCGCCCGCCCCGGGTACGCGACAATCCGCGCCGTGCCCCGCCCGCGTCGCGCGCCGTGGTGGGCCGTGCTCGTGGCGGCGCTCATGGCGGCCGCCCCGGCGGCCGACCCACCCCGGGCCCTCGCGGCTCCGGGCCCCGGCCAGCCCGACGACGGTCGGCCCGCCGACGTGCTCGCGTTCGGCGGCGCGCGGTTCCACGGCGCGATGTCGGCGCCGCTGCACCGGCCCGCGGTCGCCCTGGCGGCGACGCCGACCGGCGGCGGCTACTGGCTCGTCGCGTCGGATGGTGGGGTGTTCTCGTTCGGGGACGCGCGGTTCTTCGGTTCGACGGGTGGGTTGGTGTTGAACCGGCCGATCGTGGGGATGGCGGCGTCGCCTTCGGGTCGTGGCTACTGGCTCGTCGCGTCGGATGGTGGGGTGTTCTCGTTCGGGGACGCGCGGTTCTTCGGTTCGACGGGTGGGTTGGTGTTGAACCGGCCGATCGTGGGGATGGCGGCGTCGCCTTCGGGTCGTGGCTACTGGCTCGTCGCGTCGGATGGTGGGGTGTTCTCGTTCGGGGACGCGCGGTTCTTCGGTTCGACGGGTGGGTTGGTGTTGAACCGGCCGATCGTGGGGATGGCGGCGTCGCCTTCGGGTCGTGGCTACTGGCTCGTCGCGTCGGATGGTGGGGTGTTCTCGTTCGGGGACGCGCGGTTCTTCGGTTCGACGGGTGGGTTGGTGTTGAACCGGCCGATCGTGGGGATGGCGGCGACGCCGACGGGTCGGCGGCTACTGGCTGGTGGCGTCGGATGGTGGGGTGTTCTCGTTCGGGGACGCGCGGTTCTTCGGTTCGGTCGCGGGCGACGGGTACGCGCCGTCCTCCGTCGTCGCCCTGGCGCCGACCGCGAGCGGCGACGGCTACTGGCTCGCGACGCCCCAGCCCGTGCGCTCGGCGCGCTACCGCGACTCGGTGCGCACGATCGACGCCGCGCTCGCCGCCCGGATGACGCCGACCTCGTGGCGGGCGGGGTGCCCGGTGCCGCTCGCGGCGCTGCGCCACCTGACCGTGCGCCACTGGGGCTTCGACGGTCTCGCCCGCACCGGTGAGCTCGTCGTGCACGCCGACGCCGCCGACGCGATGCGGCGCGTCATGCGGTCGCTGTGGGACGCGCACTTCCCGATCGAACGGATGCGGCTCGTCGACGACTACGGCGGCAGCGACGACGCGTCGATGGCCGCGAACAACACGTCCGCGTTCAACTGCCGGTTCGTGAGCGGGTCGGGACGCTGGTCCGAGCACGCGTACGGACGCGCCATCGACGTCAACCCGGTGCAGAACCCCTACGTCGCCGGCGGGCGCGTGTCGCCGCCCGCCGGGGCGCTCTACCTCGACCGGTCCGTCCCCGCGCTGGGGATGATCCGCGACGGCGACGCGGTGGTGCAGGCCTTCGCGGCCGTCGGCTGGGGTTGGGGCGGGCACTTCCGGTCCGTGAAGGACTACCAGCACTTCTCGGCGACCGGACGCTGACCGCCGTACCCCTTGCGGCCACCGTGCCGGAGGGCTACACCGGCGCTACGACATCCACGCGTCGTCCGGCGCCCGGCGGGAGGTGACGCCGTGACCGCGAGCCCTGACGAGATCCGCGAGCAGCAGCGTGCGTCCTGGGACCGGTTCTCCGTCGGCTGGGAGCGGTGGGACGCCGTGGTGCAGGCGATGCTCGGCCCCGTCGGCGACGCGATGATCGCCGCCGTCGCGCCGCGCGACGGCGGCACCCACCTCGACGTCGCCGCCGGCACCGGGGAGCCGGGCCTCACGATCGCCGACCGCATCCCGAACGGCCGCGTGGTCATCACCGACCTGTCGCCCGCGATGCTCGACGTCGCGCGCCGCCGGGCGTTCGCGCGCGGCCTCGGGAACGTCGAGGTCCGGGAGTGCGACGCATGCGACCTCCCGTTCGGTGACGCCGCGTTCGACACCGTGACGTGCCGGTTCGGCTTCATGTTCTTCCCCGACCTGCACGCGGCGGCGCGGGAGCTCGCCCGGGTCACGAGGCCCGGCGGGCGGGTGTGCGCGTCGGTCTGGGCCGAGCCGGCCGGCAACCCGTGGGTGACCATCATGATGGGGGCGATCGCCTCGGAGGTCGAGGTCCCCCCGCCCGGCCCCGACGCGCCCGGAATCTTCCGCTGCGCGGAGCCGGGGACGCTCGCCGGGCTCTTCGGCGCGGCGGGGTTCCGCGACGTCGAGGAGCGGGACGTGCACGGCACGGTCGACCTCGAGTCGCCCGAGCAGTACTGGCAGCTGCAGACGGAGATCGCCGCGCCGGTCGTCGCCGCGCTCGCGGGTGCCGACGACGCGACCGTCGCGCGCGTCCACGCGAAGGTGCTCGACGCCGTCGGCGCCCACGCCGGCGCCGACGGTCTGCGCCTGCCGTACCACGCGCGCTGCACGGTGGGGGTCCGTTAGCGCGTCGTCCCGGGCCGGCTCAGCGGCGGCCGCGCCGGCGCAGCGAGAACCGCCGGGCGGGCGCGTCGCCGTGGTCCGCGCCGTCAGCGGCGGCCGCGCCGGCGCCGGGGGTCGTCCCGGCGGCGTCGAGGTCCGCGTAGAGCGCGTTGACGAGCGCGCGCCGCCGCAGGAACGCGGTCTCGTGGTCGACGAGCCCGTTGAAGACGATCCCGACCGCCAGCGCGCGTCCCGGGTCCGCGAACGCGAACGACGCGCCGACGTTCCCCGAGTGACCGAACGACGCCGGGCCGCAACGGTCACCGAACGCGTGGTCGCTCAGATCGGTCATGAACCCGAGTCCGTAGGAGCACTCGCGGTCGAGGACCTCGTCGTACACGCGGGGCCGGGCCGGGCTGCAGAACCGTGCGAGGGTCGCGGGCGCGGGCAGCACGTCGGGGCCACCTCCGGCGAGCCGGTCGAGGAGCGCGCCGTAGAACCGTGCGAGGTCGCGGGCGTTCGTGTAGCCGCCGTGCGCGGGATTCGTCTCGGTGCAGACCCGCTCGCTGCGCTCGAACAGCATCGGGTACGCACCGCGGTGGCGCATGTCGCAGTTCACGCCCAGGCGGGGCCGCACCGCGAGGTATTCGTCGCGCGTCATGCCGACG
Source organism: Acidimicrobiia bacterium (assembly GCA_026002935.1). Taxonomy (GTDB): domain Bacteria; phylum Actinomycetota; class Acidimicrobiia; order IMCC26256; family PALSA-610; genus BPGH01. The sequence continues at coordinate 338,564 of BPGH01000001.1, read as the reverse complement.
TGGGTGGAGGAGCAGCCGAGCGGGTCGAGCACGTGCGCGCGCAGGTGCTCGCGCAGGGGCTCGCCGGTCGTCGCCTCGATCAGCCAGCCGAGCACGTGCCAGGCCGCGTACTCGCTGTAGGCGGCGTCGGCCCCGAGGCGCCAGCCGGGGGGCCGGGACGCGCGGGCGACCGCGGCGCGGCGGAGCTCGGGCGCGACCATCTCCATCTCGACCGCCATCGGACGCTGGAGCCCGGCGGTGTGCGTGAGCACGTGCCGCAGCGTCACCCCGCCCTCGAGGACGGCCAGGTCCGGGAGGCGGTCCGCGAGCGGCTCGTCCAGCGCGAGCGCGCCCGCGTCGACCAGGCGCGCGACCGCGACCGCGGTGACCGGCTTGATCGTGCAATAGACGCGGAAGACGTGCTCGGGGGTGACACCTTCGCCGGTACCGGCGTCACCGAGCGCCTCGTCGAGCACGAGCACGCCGCCGAGCTCCACCGCGATCTGCGCGCCCCGGGTGAACAACCCCTCGTCGAGCTCGCGGTGCAGCCGCGCGAGGGTGCGGTCGAACGCCGGGGTCACGTCCATGCGGTGCGGGCCGCGAGCTCGGTCATCCGTGTGGCGAACCCGGGGTCGGCGTCGAGCTCGCCGAGCACCGCGAGCGCGTACGCGTGGCGGCCGGTCGCGCGCTCGGCCGCCTGGAACGCCGGGTCCTCGAGGATGCCGGCGAGGGTCGCGAGCGGCCCGATGTCGCCCTCGACGGTACCGTCGGCGAGCGCCTCGAGGATCGTCGCCTCGCCGGCGCGCACGGTCGCGATCGCGCGGTAGGGCACGTCGACGCGCACGTCGGGCGCGTCGACGGTGCCGAAGCGCTGGTCGACGAGCAGCCCGTCCTCGAACCGCAGCACGTGGTCCACGTCGCCGAACGGGCCGTGCCGGAAGTGGTACGCGACCGTGAGCGTCGCGCCCGGCACCGGCGCCATCGCGTCGAGCTCGGGCCGGCCGAGCAGGTTCTGGGGGGCGGGCGGCCCCACGTAGGTGGCGCCGGCAGCCGGCGCGACCACCGTGGTCGCGCGCATCGCGTCGTCGCCGCGCAGCTCGCGGGCGAGGATGCGGCGCGCGTCGGGAGGCGCGAAGCGCAGCTCGACCTCGGGCGCGTCCAGCGGACCGGGGCCCCATGCGACGATGCGGCCGCGTTCGACGACGAGGTGCCAGCGCTCGTCGCCCGCGTGGTACCCGACGCGGCACGCACGGTCGCCGGGCAGCGTGACGCCGGCGGTGAGCTCGCGTGCCTGTTCGAACCACTCGGGGGAGAACGGGCGCAGTCGGTGCCCCCGTGTCGTCATCGTGGCGTCTCCGGCGGGACGGCGGGCGCGGCCGCGTGACGCTACCGGGTCGGCCCGGCGCTCACGCACCCGGCCAGGCGGCGCGCCCGAGCGCGGTGATCTCGGGGGTGTCCGTGCGCAGCAGGTGCCCGGCGGCGACCGCCCGGGCGGTCGCCGCCTCGAAGGCCGCGGCGTGCTCGTCGCGCCCGCCCGGGTAGCGCGCCGCGAGCTCGGCGGGGGTGAAGCGCCGGGTCGTGCCCATCAGTCCGGCCAGCTCACCGGGCTGGCCGAGGCCCGACAGCGCGGCCACCGGCGCGTCGACCCACGGGGTGCGCAGCCCGCCGCGGGCGATCCCGTGCTCGTCGACCGCGAGGGTGTCGGGGCCGTCGAGCGCGAGCGGCGGCGCCGTCGGCGGTTCCGTCCCGCGGGCGAGCCGGTCGCGCAACGCGTCGACGGCTCGTTGCATCACGTAGTGCATCTGCGGCCCGGCGTTGATCGGGAGCTCGGCGGGCAGGCCGGAGGTCTCGGCCCGGTCGACGAGCGCCGCGAGGTCGGCGACGGGGAGCCGGCCGTCGTCGTGGGGCGCCGCGCACAGGAAGTAGGTGTCGCAGTGGGCGGCCCCGGCGACCTCCCACCAGCGGAAGTGGTCCGAGTCGGGCTGGCGCGCGGGCAGGGACGCGAGCCGGCCGAACACGTCGGTCTCGCTCTGGACGACGATCACGGGCACGCCGGTGTCGTCGCGGATGCGGTCGGCGCCGCGCAGGCGGGCCCGGTTCGCGGCCGCGTCGTCGTCGCGCAGGCTCACCGCCGCCGGGTCCCAGCCGCCGACGGGCGCGGCCCTCCCGGCGCGGCCCTGGAGCAGGAACGCGTCGAACACGGCGTCACGCGGCTGGATCGCGTTGACGTAGGTGGTCAGGTACATGGCCGACTGCGACGCGCCCGCCGCGATCATCCGGTCGACGCGCAGGCCGTGCAGACGGGGGAGCGCGTCGCGCAGCGCACGCCCGACGGCGCCGAAGATGCCGAGCGCGTGGGCGTCGCCCGGATGGTGGAGCGAGCCGTAGCGCCCGGGGTCGACCTCGAGCAGCGACAGCCCTTGCATGACGCCGCCGCCGCCGGCGACGCCGACCTGCTGGACGCTCACGCCCGCCCACGTGATGCCCGTGCGGACGAGGTGGCGGTGGGTCGCCATCCACACCGCGGGGACGTCGAGCCCGCCGGTGACGTTCAGCCACTCGACGACGACGGTGCCGTCGGCGGCGCCGGGGTCGGCGGGGCGGTGGACGACGACCCGGGTCGTGAAGTCCGCCCGCCCGGCGACGGTGACGTCCCACCGGCCGTCCGGGCGGTGCGCGCCGGCCGCCGCGTAACGCTCGGCCTCTCCCGCCACGAGGTGCTCGTCGGCGCGGTAGCCGACGGTGCCGAGGTCGAACGCCACGGAGAACAGCGACGGCGTGCCGCCGAGCGCGGGGCCGATGGTCGCCACGGCCGCATGCTCGCACGAACCGTGCCGCGCGCGCCGGGCGCGCCCGGGTGCGGGCGCTCGGGACGACGGGCCGACGCAGCCGGCGGGTGTGCCGCCGCGCGCGCCCGGGTGCGGCGACGGAGCGTCAGCCCGCCTTCGCGCAGACCTCCAGCTCCATGCCGTCGACGTCGCGGAAGAACAGCGACCACTCGCCGCCGAGCCGCTGCACCTCGCCGACCTCGCCGCCTGCGCGCACGATGCGCTCGCGCACGTCGTCGAGATCGGCGCGCGAGCCGACCGCGAGCGCGAAGTGGTCGATCGCGCCGCGGCCGCCCTGGGTGCGGCGGTCGCCGAGGATCGACCCGTCCGGCACCTCGAACGCGTTGAGGGACGCGCCACCGCCGAGGTCGAGGATCGCCAGGCGCGGCTGGTCGGCGGTCGCGGCCGTCTCGAACACCACCTCGGCCTCGAACGCCTCGGCGTAGAAGCGCACGAGCCGGTCGAGGTCGGGCGTGCACGTCGCGACGTGGTTCAGGCCGGTGGTACGGGGCAAGGGGCGCTCCTTCGTCGGCCGGTCGGGCGCCGCGAGTGTCGCGCGCGGGCAGGTGACGGTTGCGTGGAGGGGACGCGCGCACGTCATCGGACCGCGGCCGGGTGGGCCGGCCGGGGTTCCGGCGCCGGGGCGCGGTCGGGACCGCCCGGGCGTCCCGCAAGAGGGCCGTCACGCGCCCGCTCGCGCCGCGCGAGGAGGGCCCGGCACTGCCCGCAGTGGCCGCGGGGGTCCGGGCGGTCGGCGACGGCGAGCTCGAGGCGCGCCAGCGCCGATCGCCAGCCGCCGCGGTCGCGCACGAGCCGGCCGGTGACGCGCTCGCGGTACACGACGAGCGCGTCGTCGATGTGGAGGAACCGGCCGGTCGTCCGGTGCCGGTGCTGCCAGATCGCCGCGCGGCCGGGACGTTCGACCCGGCCGACGAGGCGGAAGTCGCACGGCACGACCATCGGCACGTCGGGCACCACCGCGAGCAGCTCGGCGAGCGTCGCGAGCGGCCGCCACCACGAGGGGTCGTCGGCGCCGTCGCGCGGCGGTGTCCAGTAGCGCATCGTTCCTCCCGTTCCCACCCGTTCCCGCGGGGACCCCGGGCGGGCGTGCGGGAACGGGCGGTCCCGCACGCCCGCGGCAGGGGGCACGGAGGTCGATCCCTCCACCCACCCAACGGTCGGGCGGGCCCGCGGGAGGACAGGCCGCGTCGGGCAGCCGCGTGCGAGCGCCGGCCGCCCGGCTTATGTTCGGCCCGCACGACGCGGGGGATCGCGGGTGGTCGGTCGCCGGGGCGCAGGGGACGAGGCATTCGCGGCGCTGTATCGCGCCGACTGGACGCGCGTGCGCGCGGCGGCCGAACGCGTCGTCGGGAGCCGCGCGATCGCGGAGGAACTCGCGCAGGAGGCGTTCACGCGCGCGTACGACCGTTGGGCGAAGGTGTCGCGTCATCCCGCGCCGACCGCATGGTTGCTGCGCGTCGTCACGAACCTCGCGATCGACGCCGTGCGCCGCAAGCGCGTGCAGCCCGCACGGGACGAGGTCACGTCGCACGAGGACGCCGCGATCGCGTCGGTGCTCGTGCGCGACGGGCTCACCGTGCTGTCGGACAAGCAACGCGAGGCGGTCGTGCTCCGCTACCTCGCGGGATGCGAGGAGAGCGAGATCGCGGCGGCGATGGGGGTGAGCGGGGGCAGCGTGAAGACCCACCTCGCGCGGGGCATGGCCCGCCTGCGCGCGGCGATGGGTGCCGAGCTCGGGGTGGAAGGTGCGCCGTCGTAGCGCGGCCGTGGTGGTGGTGGCGTTCCTCTGCGCCCCGGCGTGTGGCGACGGACGCGCCGGCGCCGAGCGGGGCGCCGCGGTGCTGCCCGACGGCCCGGTCGCGAGGGGCTCGGAGCGGGAGCTCGACGCGGACGCGGCCGCGGCGCTCGCGCTGACCGACGTCGAGCGCTACTGGGTGCAGGAGCGGGGCCGGGGCCGCCGCGGCGAGATCGCGCGACTCGAGGGCGGCGTCGTGGTCGTCACGCCCGGCGCGGCGCGCTCCGAGTGCGGCGGCACGCCGATCGCGCCGGAGCTGCTGCGGGAGAACGCGGTGTTCTGCCCGGTCACCGAGACCGTCGTGTGGGACCGGGGCTGGATCGAGGCCCTCCTGCGCGGTGCCGGCGGGTTGCGGACGGTTGCGCTGATCACCGCCCACGAGTTCGGGCACGCACTGCAGGCCCGGCTCGGCCTCTCCGACCAGGAGCCGCTCGGCGTCGAGCTCCAGGCGGACTGCTTCGCGGGCGCGTGGGCGGCATGGTTCGTGCGCGGTCGGTCGGCGATCGAGGCACGCGCGGGCGACGGGCGACGTCGCGCCGATGCTGACGACACTGCTCGAGCTGCGCGACCCCCTCGGCGCGAGCGCCGGGACGATCGACGCGCACGGCACGGGCTTCGACCGCGTCGTCGCGTTCCTCGACGGGTACCGCGGCGGCCGGGCGCAGTGTTTCGGCTACCCGCACGCCTTCCCGGGCACCACGTCGCAGGGCTTCCTCGACGACGTCGACGAGGCGCGCGCCGGCAACCTGCCATTGGAAGCCGGCATCCTCGGCCGGCTGTACCGGGACCTGGTGGCGTTCACGCGCGCACACGGCCTGTCGGACGCGGCGCGCCCCGTACCACGGCTCGAGTGGGTCGACGTTGCCGGGCCCGGCTGCGCGGGGGTCGTCGCCCGCGGGACCCCCGCGGTCGGCGCCTGCCCGGACGGCGTGATCGAGGTGCGCGCCCCCGGCGCCGCGCAGCTCCACGCGATCGGCGACCTCGCGCTCGGGGCGGCGGTCGCGCAGGCCTGGTTCGCGGCGAGCACGGCCGCGCGGGCGGGGGACCCGGCGCCGTACTGCCTCGTGGGCGCGTGGCTCGGCGGGATGCACCCGGGCGCCGGGCCGGACGACCGCGAGCTCGTGCTGTCACCCGGCGACCTCGACGAGGCCGTCCGCTGGATCCTCTCCGAGGCCGGCCCGGCCTGGGCGGAGCGGCTGTCGGCGTTCGTCGACGGCGTGTACGGAGGGGTCGCCGCGTGCGGGCCGTGACCGGCGGCACGGCGGCGCCCGCTGGTGCGCGTCCTCCGGCGCGGCCCGCCGGCCGTTGGTTCCCCGGTGAGGGAGTCCCCGAGGGAGTGCCCCATGGATGAGGTCCCGGCCACCGGACCCGAGCACGAGGCGCGCCTCGAGGCGATCATGCGAGCGGGGCGCGCCCGCCGCCGGGCCCGGCGCGTGCGCAACGTCACGGTCCCGGCGCTCGCCCTCCTCGCGCTCGTCGGCGTGATCGACCTCGCGGGCCCGGAGCCGGCCCCCGCGCCGCCGGTCGCGGCGCGCCCGCCGGTGCCCACCACGCTCCCGGCGGACCCGGACCCGCCCGAGGCGCCGGCCGGGGCCACGCCGCCCGGGACCTGGAGCGTCGAGGTCGGGTCGAGCGCTGATCCGGGCGCGGGCGCGGTGCCGGCGCAGCTCGCGGGCGAGCTCGACGCCGGGCAGGCCGTCGTCGCGGGCCGGGGCGAACCCACCCGGTCGCCGTCGTGCACCGTTGCGGTGAGCTGCGCGTGGATCGAGTTGAGCCTCGGCGACGTGACCGGCGCGACCGCGACCGCCTACCGCTGCATCGCCGAGCCGGGCGGGACGTTCCATTCGGCCTCCGTCGCGCCCGGCACGCGGTTCGTCGCCCGGGCGTGCGCCTTCGGCACGCCCGGCGCGCGCGTGCGGGTGGAGGTGGACCTGGAGTACCCCGCCGCCGGCGGGTCCGCGATCAAGACCGTGCGTTCCGGCGAGATCGTGTGGTGAACGGGCGCGCGTGCGGGGGCGGCGCCGGGGCGCCGGGCCCGGTCGCGCCGCCGCAGCGCGTACGGCGGCGCGCGGTCGTCGCCGCCTTGGCGGTCCTCGGCGCGATCTCGGCCGTGACGGCGGTGGTGGTGTTCGTCGCGCCGTCGCATGACGAGCAGGACCCGGTGCGGTTCGTGCCCGCCGAGCGCACGGTGCCCCGATACCGGGGGCCGGCGAGCTCGGTGCTCGGCGCGACGTTGTCGCTCCCGCCCGCGCCACCCTCGAGCGGTGTGGCGGTGCGGCCCGCGAGCCGGCCCGTTCGCCCGACGTGCCGGAACTCCACCGACCCGGCGTGCGGGCCGCCGTACTGGGACCCGCAGCCGCCCCACAACACGCGCATCGAACGGATCGCGATCGTCCCCGCGCGTCCGGTCCACGGCGATCCGGTCGCGATCGAGGTCACCTGGTCCGATCCCGACGCACCGAACGCCTCGGTCTCCGTTGTCTGTCTCGAAGTCGTCGAGCGCTATATCGTCGGGGAGCCGATCACCGATGTTGAAGGGTGCGTCTCGGTCAACGCCCTGTGCCTCGACGGCGTCTTCGGTCCTCATACCCCGCCCCCTCCGTCCGGTCCGGGCGCGGGGATCGAACGGAAGTACCTCGGTGAGTTGGCCGCCGGCCGCTACCGGGCGACGGTCGAGGTGCGCGCCTTCTCGCCGCCGGTGCAGGACTGGCCGTGCGGGCTGACCGATCCGTACGCGGGGACGGTGCTGGAGACGATCACCTTCGAGGTCGCACCGCCGCCGTCGTGGACCACGACGTCCGCGCCCCCGACGACGTTGCCGCCGACGACGGTGCCGCCGACGACGGTGCCGCCGACGACGACCGTCCCGCCGACGTCACCCGGTTAGCCCGCGCGCGCCCCCGCACTGGTGGTTCCCCGCCCCGGCGGTGCCCCTCGGCGGGGGATCGGCGCCCGCGGTGAGCGGTGCGCCGGTCACCAGAAGCACCGCCGCCACCGGTCGCGGTGCCGGTGACGGTCGTCGCGGTCGTCGTCGTCCGGGTCGTGGTCGGCGCGCGGGTCGCCGACGCTCGGCCGCGAGTAGTCGCAGACGCCGTCGGGGAAGATCGCGCGCAGGCGCGCCCGCTCCGCCCGGGTCGGCTCCCACACGCCGTAGTCGCCGTCTCTGATCGCCTGCTCGACCGGCTTCGTGTGGCACTTGTACACGTCGCCGGTGACCGGGCCGCCCGCGACGATCCGCGACGTCGAGTGCAACGGGAACGCCGCGGTGCAGGCGCCGACCCGGTGGCGTCCGGCGCGCCCGCGCGCGGAGGTCGCGTCGGTGCCGCGGGCGGCACCGGTTCGGTGGCCGGAACGGATCGCGGCGAGCGCGCCGTCCCACACGTCGTCGCCGCTCGCGATCAGCGTGCCGTCGGTCGCCCAGCAACTGTCGGCCGCCGCCTCGGGGCGGGCGTCGTCGACGTCCTCGCCGCGCAGCACGCCGCGCATCCACTCGTCCATCACCCGGAAGCCCTGGTCGAACAGGCGGGCGGTCGCCGCGTCGTCGACCTGGGGGCGCGCGTCGAGGAACCAGATCACGTGGTTGTCGACGTCGCCGCCCGCGCGCCGGATCCGCTCGCGCACCGCGAACGACTGGTGCGCGTTGTGCATGTCGAGCTGGTCCTCGAGGTAGTGGCGCGCGTCGATGATCGGCACCTCGCGCGGCAGGTCGCCGCGGAACACGAGACCCTGTTCGAAGGCGGCCCGGATGGCCTCCACGTCACCCTCGCGGCGCGGTGCGGGCACGGCCGGGTCGGTGGTCGAGGTCATCTGCCGCGCGCTCCACCAGTCCGGCTCGTTCCCCTCGCACATGCCGATCGCGCCCGCGAGCAGCGCCAGCTCGTCGCCGCCGATCGCGGCCGCCAGCGCGCACGACTCGAGCACCGCGTCCTGGGGTTCCTTCCAGCCGCCGATGCGGGCGTTGAGGTCGAGGAACTCCTGCGGGGTCAGGCTGCCGTCGGCGACGGCCCGCAGCCCGTACTGCACGCCGACGTTGTCCCACGGCACGCGGGCGAGGCCGGTCTCCGGGTCGATCCCGTACACCTCGGCGACGTCGGCGAAGTGCGTCCACTCGACCCACTGCGACGGGTCCTCGTGGGTGCGCAGCAGCCGCCCGAGGTCGGGGAACTCGGCCGGGTAGCCGCCGGCGATCACGTCCGGCAGGTACTCGGGGAGCGTCACGACGCTGTCGAGCCCCGACGTGAAGCCGAACGTCGGGTTCATCGCGAGGGGTGTCGCGCCCCGCCACCCCTCGATGCACTCGCTGCTGCCGGTCGCGCCGGTGCGTGCCTGCCACTCCGACGTGAAGCCCTCGATCGTGTTGAGGCCCTCGACGAGCTTGCGCTGGTCCCAGTCGCGCCAGCGCGGGTTGGCCGCGTCGATCACGTCCATGTAGTGCTCGAGCAGCTCGCAGTCGCCGATGTGGATCGTCTGGGTCGTCATGTCGGGGTACGAGTACTGCGGGATCAGCGCGTCGAGCAGCCCCGGGTGGTTCTGCGCGTACACGTACTGCTGGATCCCGCCGCCGGACCCGCCGATCCCGACGGTGTAGCGGGGCCGCCCGTGGCGTTCGACGAACAGCTCCTTGGCCTCGAGCGCGGTCCGCCCGCCGAGCGCCAGGTTGTAGTGCACCGACGTGCGGGTGCCGCTCGACCACAGCACCGCGTGGCCGAGGCGCAGGGCCTCGTCGAGGAGGCTGTCGCCGGTGCTGAACGTCCCCTGGCTGTGTCCGATGCCGACGCCGCCGCTGAAGCTGAACACGAGCCGCCGGTTCCAGTGGTCGTGCGACGGTTCGACCGTGCCGCCGCCGGACGCGCCCGCGGCGACGACCTCCTCCCACGGCACGAGCATCGCGATGCTGTAGAGGAAGCGGTTCTCCGGCAGCGTGCCGCGCTCGTACCGGATGACGTAGGGGATGCGCGTCGCCCCGCCGAGGTCCATCTCGCGCGTGCCGATCAGGTCGGCGGTGTCGAGGTACGCGACGTCGGCCGGGGGCTGGGTCGCGCCGGCGGGTACGTCGCGCAGCGAGCCGTCGGCGGTGCGGTAGCGGTACTCGACCTTCGGCGCGGCCTGGCAGCGTTCGCTCCACCCGAGCGGTGGGGCTTCGCGGTCGGGGGTGCCGTCGGCGCGCAGCGGGTACACGGGCGTGCCGCGCCGCTCCTGGTTGTCGACGACCGGCTGGCCGAGCCCCTGGAACTCGGTGGTGCACAGGAACGGCGACTGCGCGGCGGGATCCGGCGCCGGCGGGTCGCCGCCGTCGTCGTCACCGGGGTCGTCGTCGCCGCCACCGTCTTCGTCGGGGTCGTCGTCGGGGTCGTCGTCGTCGAGGATCCCGGCGAGCACCTGCGGGCGGTCGGTGATGATGCCGTCGGCGCCCCACTCGATCAGGTCGCGCATCTCCTCGGGGTCGTTGACGGTCCACACGTGGACCGCGATGCCGTGGTCGCGCGCCCAGGCGACGAGATCGGCGGTGACGCGCAGGTCGCCGAGCGCCATCGGTGCCTGGAGCACGTCGTGGCCGTGCGGGTTCGCCGGCGTCTCGCCACGCGTGAACGCGCCGTGGAGGGCGAGGCCCTCACCGAGGGGGAACGAGGTGGCGACGTCGGGTGCGGCGGCGGCGAACGCGTGCAGGAGCTCGTCGGAGAACGACGCGACGAGCACGCGGTCGGTCACGTCGTGCTCGTCGATCAGGCGTGCCACCTCGGCGACGATGTCGGGACGCCGGTCCTGCGGGATCGCGGCGAGCGCGGCGCGGCAGTCGTGCACGACGCCGTCGACGGTCTCGACGCCGGGGGCCTTGATCTCGAGGTTCATGCGCGTGCGGGGCAGCGCCTCGAAGATCTCCTCGAGCGTCGGGACGGTGAAGTCGTGCGCGTCGAACCCGGCGGGGGGCGGCACGGCGCCGGTCGCGACGCCCCGGTACCGGTAGTCGCCCGCAGGGCGGCCGTCGACGGGCCCCTCGCCGTCGACGTGCGTGTCGGCGGCGTCGAGCCGCTGGACCTCGGCGAGCGTGTGGGCGACCACGCAGCCGCGGCCGTCGGTCGTACGGTCGAGGGTCGAGTCGTGCATCGCTACGACGTGCCCGTCGGCGGTGATCTGCAGGTCGACCTCGATCACGTCGGCGCCGCGGGCGGCCGCGGTCTCGAACGCGTAGAGCGTGTTCTGCGGCGCCTCGTGGATGCCGCCCGCGTGCGCGAGGTTCAGCGTCGGGCCGAGCCACTGGTTGTCGTCGTCGGCGCCCCCGGCGTCCGCGGGTGCGGCGAGCAGCCCGCCGGCGGCGAGCGCGGCGGCGACCGCCGCCGCGGCGACCCGACGGTTCCCGGTCCGTGCACGCCCCATCGCTGCTCCCCCCCCGTGTGCCCGCCCGCCGCATGCTGTCGGCTCGCCCGAGTCGGCGGCAACCGCGCGACGCCGCAGTGGTCGCGCGCGGCGCGCGACGGGTTCGGGTTCCGGTGGCTCCCGGTGCGGTGTGGGCCGCGGCGCGCAACGGGACGAACCGGCGTCAACCCTCCGGCGGCGCGGGTCCCTGCAGGGCGGCGCGGGTGCGCGCGTCGGCGGGGAAGAACGCCTCGATCGACAGCTCGGCCACGGTGACGTCGAGCGGCGTGCCGAAGGTGGCGATGGTGCTGAAGAACGACAGATCGCGCCCGTCGGCCGTCGTGAGCTCCATCGGCAGGTACAGCATGCGCGCCGGGTCGGGCCCGACCGGGCTCGGCGGCACGAGGCCCGGGTAGGCGCGCACCTCGGCGAGCAGCGCGGCCAACACCGGGTCGCCGCTCAGCGCGGCCTCGCGCTGCAGTCGCGTCAGCAGGTGGTGCGAGTACTGGGGCAGGTTGCGCACCCGCGGCGCGAGGCCCTCGGGGTGCAGGCCGAGCCGGTACACGTTCACCGGCGGTTCGAGGAGCCAGGGCGCGACCCCGGCGGTGAACAGGGTGAGCGCCGGTCCGTTCGCCGCGACGAGCTCCCAGTGGCGGTCGACGATCACGGCGGGGTACGGCTCGTGGGCGCGCAGCACGCGGTCGAGCGCGTCGCGCACCGGGTCCATCTCGTCGTCGCCGAGGGACCGCTCGCCGTACGCGGGCGCGTAGCCCGCCGCCAGCAGGAGCGTGTTCCGTTCGCGCAGCGGCACGTCCAGGTGGTCGGCGAGGTGCAGCAGCAGCTCGCGGCTCGGTTTCGACCGGCCCGTCTCGACGAAGCTGAGGTGCCGCGCCGACACCTCCGCGGTGCTCGCCAGCTCCAGTTGGCTCAGCCGGCGGCGCAGCCGCCACTCGCGCAGCAACGCCCCGACGCCGGTGCGTTCGGGCGACAGCGTCGGCGCCACGGGTGCACCGTAGCGACCCGCGGCGCGCGGTTCACCTACCTCGCGGGTAATGGTCCCTACCCCGCACGTCGTCGCCTCTCGGCCCCGCTGCCGGCAGAGTCGCCGGAGACCCGAACACGAGCCCGGAGGAGGGCACGATGACCGACACCACCGGCGTGACCGTCGACGACACCGCGACGGCCGCACTCGTCGACCGTTACCTGGAGATGTGGCGCGCCACCGAGCCGGCCCGGCGTGCCGAGCTGGTGGCCGCCGTCTTCGCCGACGACGGCCGGCACGTCGACCGGCTCGCCGACGTGAGCGGTCACGAGGCGCTCGAAGGGTTGCTCGCCGAGGTGCACGAGCGGTTCCCCGGCTTCACGATCGAGCGGACGAGCGGCATCGACCGCTACGGCGACCAGCTCCGGTTCGCATGGCGGCTCGACGCGGCCGACGGCACGCCGGTCGTCGCGGGGACCGACGTCGCCGAGCTCGCGCCCGACGGCCGGATCGCGCGCGTCGCCGGGTTCTGGGGCGACCTGCCGGCGCGGTGAGCCGCCGGCCCGTGCGCGGCGGTCCGGGCGGCCGCGCGCACGGGCCGGACGGTCAGCGGGTGGCGCGGTGGGCGCGGCCGACGATCCGCTCCGCGGCGCGGGGCGCGGCTCGGGCGCCGAGCGCGAGCAGGCGGGCGCGCCCGGGCAGCACGACCGGGCGGTCCCGTTCGATGCCGCGAACGATCGCGTCGGCGACGCTCGCCGGCGACCGGGCGGGGCCGGCCGCGCGGGTGAGGAAGCGGCGCACGTCGACGCCGCGCACCGCGCCCGCGACGCCGCCGTCGTCGAGCATCCGGGTGTCGACCGGGCCGGGGCAGATCACGCTGACGTGGACGCCGTGCTCGGCGCCCTCCAGCCGCAACCCGGTTGCGAACGCGATCACCGCGGCCTTGGAGCTCGCGTACGGCGTCATCGTCGGCGGCACGACGATGCCGGCGAGCGACGCCATGAGCGCGAGGTGGCCGTGGCGGCGCAGGCACATGTGGCGGTACGCGGCCATCGCGACGTGGACGGTGCCGAGCACGTTGACGTCGAAGGTGCGCCGCCACTCGTCGGTCGTGACGTCCTGGACGGGCCCGGCGACGCCGATCCCCGCGGTGGTGACGAGCACGTCGAGCCGGCCGTGGTCGTGCACCACCGCGTCGACCGCGACGCCGGCGGCTGCTGCGTCGGTGACGTCGAGGTCGATGTCGGCACCCGACAGGTCGGCGCCGACGACCCGCGCCCCGGCGCGCCCGAGTGCGGCGACGACCGCGCCGCCGATCCCCCCTGCGGCGCCGGTCACCAGCGCGACCGCGCCCTCGAGGCGGGTCACGGCGCGCCCGCGCCGGGCCGGGGCGTGCTGCGGCCCGTCCCGCCCGTCTCGCCCGTCGCGCCCTGACCCCGGCGGGTGCTCACCGGCCCGGCGGTGCGGACGGCGCGCCGCGCCCCGTCCGCGGCACCGCTTCGGCCGGCCGGTTCGTGACGCCCCACCGCTGCCTCCTCGGTCGCCGACGCCCGGAGCCTACGGCCGGGCGGGGACCGGCGACAGGCGTCGAAGTCGGGACGCGTCCTCGCCGTGTCCGGTCGGACGGGTGGTCACCAGATGATCTCGTTGGAGGGCACCCCTGTGGCACGTCCTTCTCGGCCGCGCCGTGGTTCGAGCACGGCACTTCGGCCCGGCGGTCGTTCCTTGCGACGACCGTCACGAGGGAGGTTCCGGACGGGGATCGTGGCGGCGCGGGCTGCGCCGCACGATGCGGGCGTCGGCGCAGCGGACGACGAGGAGCTCGGTCGGGGTGAGCTCGAAGATCGCGAGCTGGCCGAACCGGCGCCCGAGATCGACCGCGTGCTCGCGGCGCATCCCGCCGACGAGGAGGCTCTCCTCGCTCCACCGGCCGTCGGGTGACGCCCCGACGACGGGGGTGGGCGCGACGCCGCGTCGGTGCAGCACCCGCGCGAGCGCTTCGTTGGCCCGGCGGTTCATCTCGTCGGGCCGGTGGACGCTGCCGGGGTTCCACGCGGTGAGCACGTGCATGGGTGTCGCCCCGGGCAGCGCGTCGCTCGCCCCCGGACCGGTGAGGGCCTGGCCCGTGTCCTCCCGCACGAGGATCGTGGCCGCGTAGCGGTCCCAGAGGCTGCCGGTCACCGGGCGTTCGTCCCAGACGCGGTGGGCGAGCACCCGGATGCGGCGCACCCGTTCGACCGCCCGGCTCGGGTCGCCACCGGCACTGTCGAGGATGTTGCCGCCGTGCGCCAGGTCGTTGCGCAGCGTCGTGAACGCGCCGGTGTCCCGCTCGAACCGCCGCACGGTGTCGTAGCCGAGGGCGCGCAGCACCCCCGGGCACCTGCGGGCGAGGCGGACCCAGTCGGAGAAGTACAGGCAGTCCTCGTAGCCGATCTGGGCGCCGTGCCGGCGCTTGCGTTCGTAGAGGCGGTGCAACTCGGCCCGACGATCCGGTGTGAGGTGTTCGAGCCAGCCGTCCCCGAGCTCCTCGAGTACGAGGGGCCGCAGCCCGGTCTCGATCACGGTGAGATACGCGAGGACGACGACGCCGATCGCCGGTGCCTGCAGGTCTGCGCGGTGGACGAGCGAGCGCACTCGGTGGTGGTCGAGCACGAAGACGTAGTGCCGTTCGGCGAGGAGCTCGAGCAGGTCGGCCAGGGGCAGCGTGCGCTCGACGCACTCGGCGGCGAGGATCGGCCGGGCGACGTCGCGCACCGCGCCGTGCGGCGTCGAGGCGAGGTCCTCGAGCGTCACGTAATGGGTGACGGGTTCCGCGGTCACGCCGGCGACGTCGAACTCACGGGCGGCGAGCGTCGCGGCCGCGTCGGCGGCGGGTTCGTCGGCCGAGACCGTCCACAGCGGCCCCGTGGCGAGGTCCGCGACCGTGAGCGTGCGTTCCACCAAGACGTTCAACGGCGCGAGCGGGTGCGGGCCGCGGTCCGGATCCCGCCTGCCGTTCGCACGCGTCATCGCACGGTCACCCTGGCGTCGGCTCACTCCGTCCCGTCGTCGGGGTCCGGATCGGGGTCCGGGTCGGGCCCGGACTGCGCTGCGTCCCGGATCACGTCGACGATCCGGCCGACGACCTGGTCCATCGTGACCTCGCCGAGATACCCGTCGTCCTCGGGCTCGATCACGTTGCCGTCGTCGTCGATGCGGATGAGCTCGCACCACGAACGGGCCTCGAGCAGCGCCTCGCGCCGGGTCGGGAAGCGGCCGATCGGCACGAGCTGCGGACCTTCCCAGTCGTCGTAGGTCTTGAGGACGCACACGCCGTTCATCCAGTACAGCGCCTCGCGCCGGTCCCACGAGACCGGGCCCGGGCCGTCCCACCAGACACTGCGGCGCGCGAGCTCGTCGGCGACGTCGTCGATGGCTCTGGGATGGGGCAGGAAGCAGGTGCTCTCGTCGGGCAGCATGAAGCGGCGGTACTCGATCCCGTCGACGAAGACGCTGTCGGCCGGGGTCCGGACGAGCGCGTCCAACAGCTCGCCGTGATCGCGGTACCCCTCGATGCGCAGTCGCGCCCCGGTCGCCTCGTGCTGCAGGCGCTGGAGCGCGTCCACGAGGTCGGCGACCGGGTGCGACTCCAACGGCGCCTCGCCCTCGAGGGCGCAGTGCATCGGTTCGCCCTCGAAGCGCTCGATCCGGTAGCGGCCGTCGCGGCGCATCAGGTACCACTCCTGCTCGGCAGGGCAGTCGTCGTAGTCCCAGAACTCCTGGTCCCGGCGGGCCACCCACCAGACCCGGCACAGCTCCCACTCGGAGTCGTAGGCGACCTCGTCGTTGTCGTCGAAGACGACCGGCACGGCTCCTTCCTTCTCGAACCGAGGGGCGGCTCCTCGGCTGCACGGGGCGCATCCGCCATCCGCCCACCGCCCCGACGGCAGTGTTGTCGACACGCGATCGTAGGGACGGAGTGGGACTCCCTCGACGGCCCCGCGCGCGGCGCGTCCCGATGACGCGCACACCGCTCGTGGGGGGGTTCGGGCCGCAGGTCGCCGTTCGCTGCTGGCACTGCGCGGGTAGCCACGCCGGGTGCTCCCCGTCCGCCCGGGCCGACGCCCACCGACCGCACCGCGGGTCGGCCGCGCCTCGCCGGGCCAATAGCCTGGGTGGCGGGCGCACGGCACCCCGAGGGCAAGGCGCCGCCTGCCCAATTCCACGGAGACCTCGGCGGAGGGATTCACGTCCGATGTCGCGGTCCCGCCGGGTCGCTAGCTCAACTGGCAGAGCAACGGGCTTTTAACCCGCAGGTTCAGGGTTCGAGTCCCTGGCGACCCACCCCGGCGCTCACCCCTGCGGGTCGCGCCCTCGATCACCGCCAGCGGCGGCCCCAGGATCTGCGCGCCGTGGCGTGGCACGGCGCGCCGTGTCCCGAGCGCCGCCGCACGACCGCGGGCCCGCCCGCGGGCCCGCCGCACGTGGTCACCGCAGTGACGAGATGTCGCGCCGGAGGTGACCACGGAGCGGCCGGTCGGCGGGCCCGGCGCAACCCGCCGTGGGCACCGGAGCACGGGATGACGCGCAGGGGGTGACCACCGACGGCCACGCGGCCCGGACGGGTCGCGACCGGGGCAGGATGGGTCCGTGGGCTCGCCCGCGCCCGACGACCTCGACGGCTCCGCGTGGGTGCTCACGCGCGCCCGCGGCTTTGGTGTCCCGCCCGGCGTCGCCGTCACCGCGCGCTTCGAGGGCGGCCGCGTCGGCGGCTCGGCCGGTGTCAACCGCTACGGCGCGCCGGTGCAGGTCGCGGGCAGCACGCTCACCGTCGGGGACGCGCTGACGACCTGCATGGCGGGCCCGCCCGACGCGATGCGCACCGAGCAGGCGTACCTCGCCGCGCTCGCCGCGGTGCGCACCTGGGACCTCGACCCGTCCGGGGTGCTCGTGCTCGCCGACGGCGGCGGCCGGCCGCTGCTCGAGTTCGCGCCCGAACCCGCGACCCCCGCGGGCGAGTACGAGGTCACCGGCTACCTCGACGCGGCGCGCGACGCGTTCGTGGGGGTGCTCGACGGCACGCGCATCACGCTCGCGCTCACCCCCGACGGCGACGTGCGCGGGCACGCCGGCTGCAACCGGTTCGGCGGCACCTACACGCACGACGGGCCGGCGATCGTGCTGGGGCCGCTCGCCACCACGCGCGCGCACTGTCCGCAGCCCGACGGCGTGATGGAGCAGGAGCGAGTGTTCCTCGCCGCGCTCGCCGCCACGACGCGCTTCGAGCGCGAGGCGGGGACCGTCACCCTTTTCGACGGCGGCGGTCGCGCGACCGTGCGGGCCCGGGCCCGCTGACACCGGCCCCGGGCCGCCGCACGCCCCGGCCGCCCCCGGCGCCTCGGGCCGCCGCACGCCACGGGCCGCCGCTACCGTGCGGCCGTGGCCACGACCGCCCCGCCGCGCTGGGACCTCACGCCCGTCTTCGCCGGTCTCGACGACCGCGCCTTCACCGCCGCGCTCGAAGGCGTCTACGCGGACGTGGACCGGCTCGTCGCGCTGTTCGACGAGCACGGCATCGGCGCGACCGCGCCCCGGCCGGTCACCGACGCCGACGTGCAACTCCTCGACACCGTCATCGGCGCGTCCAACGACCTCCAGCGCCGATTGCGCCCGGTCAACGCCTATCTCTACGGGCTCGTCACCACCGACAGCCGCGACGACGCCGCGGCCGCGCACCTCGTCGAGCTCCAGACGCGTACGGCCGCGCTCGGCCCGCTCACCAAGCGGCTGGGCGCGTGGGTCGCGGCCCTGGGCGTCGACCCGTTCGTCTCGCGCAGCGCGCTCGCGGCCGAGCACGAGTTCGCGTTGCGCACCGCGGCCGACAACGCACGCCACCAGATGAGCGAGGCCGAGGAGTCGCTCGCGGCCGAGCTCGCGCCGTCCGGTTCGCTCGCGTGGGCGCGCCTGCACGGCGACGTGTCGTCGCAGCTCATGGTGGACGTCGCCGGCGAGCGTGTCCCGATGGCCATGGCGCGCGGCCTCGCGACGCACCCCGACGCGGCCCGCCGGCGCGCCGCCTACGAGGGCGAGCTCGCCGCGTGGGAGACCGTCGCGGTGCCGCTCGCCGCCGCGCTCAACGGCGCCAAGGGCGAGCAGGCGGTGCTCAACCGCCGGCGTGGCTTCACCGACGACCTGGAGCCGGCGCTGCGCGTCAACCACGTCGACCGAGCGACCCTCGACGCGATGACGGAGGCGGTCGTCGCCTCGCTGCCCGACTTCCGCCGCTACTTCCGGGCGAAGGCCGCGCTCCTCGGCCACGGCGGCGGCCTGCCCTGGTGGGACCTCTTCGCGCCCGTCGGCGCCGCGGCCGAACGCACCTGGGACGACGCGACCCGGCTCGTGCGCGACGCCTTCGGCGGGTTCTCGCCGCGTCTCGCCGGGCTCGCGTCACGCGCCTTCGACGAACGCTGGGTCGACGCCGAGATCCGGGACGGCAAGCGCGGCGGCGCGTACTGCATGGGCGTCGACGGCGACGTGAGCCGGGTCATGATGAACTTCGACGGCAGCCTCGACTCGGTCTCGACCCTCGCTCACGAGCTCGGCCACGCGTTCCACAACGTCGCGCTCGCCGCCCGCACGCCGTTGCAACGGCGCACCCCGATGGCGCTCGCGGAGACTGCGTCGATCTTCTGCGAGACGCTGCTGTTCGAGGAGTCGGTCGCCCGGGTGCTCGACGACGGCGAACGGCTCGCGCTCCTCGACACCTATCTCGTGAACGCCAGCCAGGTCGTGGTCGACATCCACAGCCGATTCCTGTTCGAGCTCGAGCTGTGCCGGCGCCGGCGCCGCACCGCGCTGTCGGTGCGGGAGCTCAACGCGGCCATGCTCGACGCGCAGGAGGCCGCCTACGGCGACGGCCTCCACCCCGACCACCGTCACGAGTACATGTGGGCGGTCAAGCCCCACTACTACACGCCGTTCTACAACTGGCCGTACACCTACGGTCTGCTGTTCGGCATCGGGTTGTTCGCGCGCTACCGCGACGACCCCGATCGCTTCCGCGCCGGTTACGAGGACCTGCTCGCGAGCACCGGCATGGCCGACGCCGCGACGCTCGCGCAGCGGTTCGGATTCGACGTGCGAGCCGGCGAGTTCTGGGCGTCGAGCCTCGCCGTGGTCACCGGCCACGTCGAGGACTTCGTCGCCCGCGCGGCCCGTTGCGACGGGCCCGGCGGCGTCCCCGCCGCGGGGTGACGGGTACGGGCGGTGACGGGCACTGGCGGCGACCCGGCCGCGGGGTGACCGGTACCGGCGGCGAGCCGGCCGCGGGGTGACGGGTACCGGCGGTGACGGGCGCTGGCGGCGACCCGGCCGCGGGTTGACGGGTACCGGGGGCGAGCGGGCCGCGGGGTGACGGGTACCGCGGGCGAGGCCCGGATCAGGGGCGCCCGACCGACACGGGCGCGACCACGGGCGGGAATGCGGGGCGCCGCCCGCCGGTTGGAACCCGTCCTATGGCGCGAACCGACTGGCGGGCCGACGCGGCCTGCCGCGACCTCGACACCGACTTGTTCTTCCCGGCGTCGGAAGCCGACGCCGACGCGGCGCGCGCCGTGTGCGCGGCCTGCCCGGTGGCGTCGGAGTGCCTGGAGTGGGCGATCGAGACCCGCCAGCCCGACGGCGTGTTCGGCGGCCTCACCGCGCTGGAGCGCCACCGCCTCGTGCGGCGCCGCCAGAAGCAGGCCCGCAAGGCCCGCCGCGCCGCGGCCTGAACACCACGCGGCGCTCCCCGGCCCGGGGGGCGCGGCGACGCGGCGTCCGCCGGCCCACGGCGCGGGCACGACGCCCGGCGACGCGGCACAGCCCGCTCACGCCGCGGGCACGTCGCGCGACTCGCCGCCCGTGCCGGCCGGTGGCACCCCGCTGCCGGCCCGGTCCTCGGCCCGCCGCAGCGGGTGCGGCGGCCGGGGCGGCCGCGGCGGTTCGGGCGGCGGCTGCGACGCGTACATCGCCACGAGCGACGCGACGAAGTACACGCCGCACCACGACAGCGCGAGCGCGCCGAGGTAGCGCAGCCCGGCGTCGGTGATGTCGACGTTGCCGTCGAGGAGCGCGCGCAGCGTCGGCCACCACAGCACGAGCGACACCACCAGGCTGATGCCGAACGTGAAGGCGGGGTCGACGGTCGGGCGGCGCATCCCCGGTCCTCAGCGCATCCGTTCGAGCAGCAGCTCGGCCCACGCGACCGGGGTCGCGACCCGGTCGTCGAGCCGGCCGACGGGGATCCCGAGGTCGAGCACGGCGGCGGGGCTCACCGTCTCCTCGAGGTTGGTGAGCGCCATCACGTCGATGCCGCCCAGCGCGTCGGCCCAGTGCTGGACGTCCTCGCACTTCCACCCGGCGTCGACGATCGCCCACGTGCACGTCGGCTCGAGGTGGTCGAGGATCTCGCGCGCCCAGCCCAGCGCGCCCCGGCCCGTCGCCGCGGGCAGGCTGCACGCGACGACCGTCGGGTGCGCCCGGCGCCGCCACGACCGGCGGCGCTCCTCCGCCGTCGCCGCGTCGCACACCTGCAGCCACGCCGGCACGCCGCCGCCGAGCTGCTGGGGGACCGCGAGCACGACGCAGTCGGGGTCGGTCCCGATCTCGGCCGCGAGCTCGCGCGCGAGCAGCACCGGCTCGGCGCCCGCGCCCACGACCGCGACCACGACCCCCGGCGCGTCGGGCAGCGGGGGCGGCGCCGGCAGCCGCGACATCGTCTCGACCAGCGCGCCCTGCAGCTCGCGCATGCCGACGCCGCGCGGCACGAGCCGCGCCGGCACGCCCAGCCGCACGAGCGCGTTCTCGGGCCGCTCGATCACCTCGTCGGCACGGCGCGGGGCGCGCCGGCCGGGGGTCGCCGGCGGTTCGACCACGATCTCGTCGGTCTCGGCGGCGGGGCCGGGGTGGTCGAGCACGCCGGTCGCGACCGCGACCGGCCGGGAGCCGCGGCCCGGGGCCGCCGCGGCCCGGCCGCGCCGCCCGGCCCGGCCGTCGCCGTCGGGTGCGTCCTCGCGCCCGGCCCGGCGGGCCCGGCCGGTCCCGGCGGCCGCCGGCCGCGCGTCGGGCTCGTCGGCCCGGTGGGCGCGGTCGTCGTCGATGTGCACGGTCCGCGCGGCCGTGCCGCGGTCGTCGGCCCGGTGGGCGCGGTCGTCGTCGATGTGCACGGTCCGCGTGGCCGTGCCGCGGTCGTCGCCGCCCGTGCCGCGGCTGTCGCCGCCCGTGCCGCCCCGGCCGCCCGGGTCGTCGCCGCCGTCGGCCACCGCGGCGATCCGCTCGAGCACGTCGGCGAAGGCCGCGGACTCGGTGGACGGGCGCGGTTCGATCGCGGGGCGCGGGCCGTCCACCAGGTCGATGTCGGGCGCCGCCCGCTCGGTCTCGTTCACCGCCTCCGCGAGGTCGAGGATCGACGCCGGCACCCGCACCCGGCCGGTGCCGGCGCGCCGGTCGCGGCCCGCGGCGGGCGCGGCCGGGCGCGCCGCCTCCTCCTCCACCTCGGGCCCGGGCGCCTCCACGATCACCTCGAAGTGCTCGCGCGCGAAGAATCCGGCGATGCCGCCCTTGCGCACCCGGTGAGCGGCGACGATGCGCGCGCCGCGGCCGACGTCGCGCCGGACCTGCTCCAGCACGTCCTCGAGGACGGCGCCTTCAAACCGCAGCTGGCTGGCCAAGGTTCACCACTCCGATGGTCTCGAGCTCGAGCTGCGAGCCGAGCTCCGTGTACGCGAGGACGGGCAGCCGCGGCGCCGCGGCGCGCAGGAGCCGCCGCATCGCCGGGCGCAGCTGGGCGGCGCAGACGAACACCGGCTCGACGCCCTTCATCTCGGCGGCCTCGGCCTCGCGCGCGATCGCGAGCGCGAGCGCCTCGGCCACGCCGGGCTCCAGCGCGAGGTACGAGCCGTGCTCGCTCGTGCGCAGCGACTCGGCGAGCGAGTGCTCGATGACCGGCTCGAGGGTCAGCACCGGCAGGCGGCCGTCGCGCGCGTAGGACGCCGAGATCGCGGGGCCGAGCGCGGTGCGCACCGCCTCCGCGATCTGCTCGGTGTCCTTCGTCACCCGGGAGCGCTCCCCGACGACCTCCAGGATCCGCACGATGTCGCGGATGCCGATCCCTTCGTCGAGCAGCAGCTGCAGCACCCGCTGGATCTCGCCGGTGGTGACGTTCGCGCCGTTGAGCTCGTCGACGACGATCGGGTCCGACTGCTTGACCATGTCGAGGAGCATCTTCACGTCCTGGCGGCTGAGCAGCCGGGCGGCGTTGCGGCGCACGATCTCGGCCAGGTGGGTGGTGACCACCGACGCGCGGTCGACGACGGTCGCACCCGTGATCTCCGCCTGGTGGCGGAACTCGACCGGCACCCACCGCGCGGGCAGGCCGAAGACCGGCTCGCGCGTCGCCATCCCGGGGAGGTTGGGCAGGTCGTCGCCGAGCACGAGCACGTGCCCGGGTGGCGCCTCGCCGCGCCCGGTCTCGACGCCGTGCACGCGCACCGCGTAGGTGTGGGCCGGCAGGTCGAGGTTGTCGCGGGTGCGCACGAGCGGGATGACGATGCCGAGCTCCAGTGCGAGCTTCCGGCGCAGCGCCCGCACGCGGTCGAGCAGGTCGCCGCCGCGCGCGGGGTCGACGAGGTCGATGAGGTCGTACGACAGCTCGAGCTCGAGCGGCTCGACGCGCATCTCGGTCGCGATGTGCTCGGGGGAGTCGGGTGCGGGCTCGCGTGCCGCGGCCGCGGCGGCCGCGGCCGCCTCCTCCGCCGCGCGGGCCTCGGCCTCGCCCTCGCCGGGGATCCGGCTCGCGATGAGCAGCAGCGCGCCGCCGACGAGCAGGAACGGCGGCTTGGGCAGGCCGGGCGTGATCGCCGTCGCGCAGATCGCCGCGCCGGCGAGCTGCAGCGTGCGGCGGTGGCGGGTGAACTGGTGCAGCAGGTCGGTGCCGAGGTCGCTCTCCGTCGCGGCGCGCGTCACGATGAGACCGGACGACAGCGAGATGAGCAGCGCCGGGATCTGCGCGACGAGCCCGTCGCCGACCGTGAGGAGGCTGTAGGTCTCGATCGCCTCCGTGAACGACATGCCCTTCTGCATGACGCCGACCGCGAAGCCGCCGATCAGGTTGATCAGCACGATCACGATCGCCGCGATGGCGTCGCCCTTCACGAACTTCGAGGCGCCGTCCATCGCGCCGTAGAAGTCGGCCTCGTCGGCGATCTCCTTGCGGCGGAGCTTCGCGACGTCCTCGTCGATGATCCCGGCGTTGAGGTCGGCGTCGATCGCCATCTGCTTGCCGGGCATGGCGTCGAGGGTGAAGCGGGCGGCGACCTCGGCGACCCGCCCGGCGCCGTTCGTGATCACGATGAACTGGATCACGATGAGGATCAGGAAGATCACGAGGCCGACGATCACCGAGCCGCCGATCACGAAGTGCCCGAACGCCTCGACGACCTTCCCCGCGTAGCCGTCGAGCAGCACCAGCCGGGTGACGGACACGTTGAGCGCGAGGCGGAACAGCGTCGCGATGAGCAGGTACGACGGGAAGATCGAGAAGTCGAGGACCCGGCGCGTCGACATGCTCGCGAGCAGCGCGAGCGTCGCGAGACCGATGTTGGAGACCAGCAGCAGGTCGATCAGCGGGGTCGGCAGCGGCACGACCATCATCACGACGATGCCGACGATCGCCGCGGGGATCGCGATCTGGCCGATGCGGGTGCTGGTCACGCGGTGGTCCCGGTCCGGGCCCTCCGTGGCGCGCGGTGGAAGACGTCCTGGTCGTCCGGGGTCTGATCGGTCGGATCGGGCCCCGGTTGAGCCGCGGCCCCGGCGTCAGGCCGGGACGGGGACCGGGCGGGGGAGGTCGTGGTAGCCGTGGGCCCGGCCCTTGGCCCGCAGCCCGAACACGAACGCGAGCAGGTGGGCGACCGCCTCGTACAGCGCCACCGGGATGACGTCACCCACGGCGCACGCCCGGAACAGCGCCCGGGTGAGCGCGGGTTCGTGCACCACCGGGACGTCGTGGCGCGCCGCCTCGGCCCGGATCCGGGCCGCGATCGCCCCCGCCCCCTTCGCGACCACCTCCGGGGCGCCGCGCTCGGGCCGGTACCGGAGCGCCACCGCGTAGTGCGTCGGGTTGACGACCACGACGTCCGCGCCGCCGACCATCGAGATCATCCGGTTGCGGCTGATCGCGGCCTGGCGTGAGCGGATCGCTCGCCGCACCTCCGGGTTGCCCTCCTGCTGCTTCAGCTCCTCCTGCACCTCCTGGCGCGACATCATCAGCTGCTTCATCAGCCGGCGCCGCTGCCAGAGGTAGTCGACCACGCCGATCACGAGGCCCGCGACCGACACGTTGCGCAGGATCGTCAGCGCGGTGGATCCGGTGAGCCCGACCAGCTCCTCGAGGGAGTCGGCGCGCTCGGTCGTGAACGCGTGCGCGGCGCCGGCGACGGCCGGCCAGGCGACCGCGACGAGCACACCGACCTTCGCGACCGACTTCGCGACCTCCCACCACGACGACGCGCTCACCAGGCGCTTCATCCCCTTGAACAGGTTGAGCCGTGAGAAGTCGGGCTTCAGGCGCTTCACGTTCGGTGCGGCGCCGACCTGCGCGACGCCGACGACGACCGCGAGCACCGTCAGCCCGATCAGCAGCGGCGCGACCGCGGCCACGGCCTCCCAGGCGGCGTGGGCGGCGAAGCGCGTGGCGAGCCGCTCGTCGGGGTCCCCCGCCGCCTCGCCCATCTCGTGGAGGATCGACGTGAACGCCGCCGACCCGCGCGTCACGGTCGACTGGATCAGCACCGTCGCCGCCAGCATCGCCGCCCACGCGGACAGGTCCGGCGAGCGGGCGATCTGGCCGCGCTCGCGCGCCTCGCGCAGGCGCCGCGGTGTCGGCTTCTCGGTCTTCTGGGAGTTGTCCGCCATCGCCGACCCCGCGCGTCAGCCCCCGAACGGCTCGACCGCCGCCCGCACCAGGTTCTCGACCGCGGGCGCCACCAGCGGCACCGCGATCGCGACGACGACCAGCGCGACGCCCACCCGCACGGGGAAGGCGACCACGAACACGTTGAGGTTCGGTGCCGCGCGGGCGAGCAGGCCCATCGTCAGCTCGGCGAGGAACAGGCAGGCGAGGACCGGCCCGGCCACCTCGAGCGCGGCGACGAAGAACATGCCGATGCTGCCCGTCAGCAGCGCCGCGACGTCCGCGCTCGCGAGGCCGTCGGCCGGCACCGCCTCGAACGACCTCAGGAACCCGCCGACGAGCACGAGGTGCGCGTTCGTCGTGAACAGCAACGTCACGGCGAGGAGCTGGTAGAAGCGCCCGAAGACGGGCGTCTGGTTCTCGGTCGACGGGTCGTAGATCGCGGCGATCGAGTACCCGGCGAACAGGTCGATCAGCGACCCGGCGGCCGTCAGCACGCTGAACAGCAGCAGTGTCACCATGCCGAGCGTGACGCCGACGAGCGCCTGGGTCACGAGCGCGGCGACGAACGGGCCGGTCTCGAGGCTCAGCTCGGCGTCCGCGACGTGCGGCGCCGCGGCGAGCGCCAGCGCCGCCGCGATCCCGGCCTTCACCGGGATGGGCACGATCCGGGTGTTGAAGGGCGGCGAGACGAAGAGCCACGCGCTGGCGCGCACGAGCGCGAGCGCGAACGCGCTCACGAGCGCCGGGTCCCACGTGAAGGTCATGCCGCCGGCCCCTGCGTGATCAGGTCCGGATCAGCGACGGGATCTGGTCGAACAGGTTGTTGGTGAAGCCCGTGAACTCGGCGATCATCCAGTGGCCGCCGAGCAGGATCACCAGGGCGACCCCGGCCAGCTTCGGTACGAAGGTGAGCGTCTGCTCCTGCACCTGCGTCGCGGACTGGATCAGCCCGATCCCGACGCCGATCCCGAGCGTGACGAGCAGGATCGGCGCGGCGAGCTTCGTCGTCAGCAGGATCGCCTGCACCGCGATCTCGACGACCGTACCGTCGGTCATCCTCGGCTCTTTCCTCTCTCCTCGTGGCCCGCGGTCCCGCGGGCGGGTCGGTGCGGCGGCCGCGGCCGCCACGGTCAGTTGAAGCTCGTGATCAGCGACTCGACGACGAGTCCCCAGCCGTCGACCAGCACGAACAGCAACAGCTTGAACGGCAGCGACACGAGCACCGGGGGCAGCATGAACATGCCCATCGACATCAGCGCGGAGCTCACGACGAGGTCGATGATCAGGAACGGCACGAACACCACGAACCCGATGATGAACGCCGTCTTGAGCTCGGAGAGCACGAACGCCGGCACGAGCACGGTCATGCTGATGTCGTCGCGGTCCTCGGGTGCGTCCTCACCGCTCGCCTTCACGAACAGGTCGAGCTCGCCGCGGCGCGTCTGGTCGAGCATGAAGGTCCGCAGCGGCGCGCTCGCCTGGTCGTAGGCCTCCTCGTACGACATCTCCCCGTCGAGCAGGGGCTGCAACGCCTTCTCGTTGATCTCGGAGAACACCGGGGCCATCACGAAGAAGCTGAGGAACAACGACAGGCCGATCACGACCTGGTTCGGCGGGATCGCCGTGAGGCCGAGCGCGTTGCGGGTCAGCGACAGGACGATGACGATGCGCGTGAAGCTCGTCAGCATGACGAGCAGTGCGGGCGCGATCGCCAGCAGCGTCAGCAGCAGGATGATGAGGACGCTCTGGCCCGGCTGCTTCTCGGGTACGCCGTCGCCGTCGACGTCCACCTCGGGGAGGTCGACGGTGATCGAGGCGTCGGGCGCGGCGCCGGTGTCCGCGTCGTCGGCGGTCGCGTCGACGCCGGGTACGGGCGTGCCCGGAGTGTCGGGCGCCGGGACGACCTGCGCCCCCGCGGGCGCCGCGTGCGCGACGACGCCGAGCGCGGCGACGGCGAGCGCACCGGCGGCGAGCCAGTGGCGCGGGGTGCGCATCGGTCGCGAGGGGGCGGGCGGGCGACGCTCAGCGGCGAACGGTGCGTTCGCGCAGCTGCTCGAGCATCGTCTTCCATGCCGAGGTGGGGTTCGTGATCCCCTGCGGCTGCGCCGTCCAATGGGCATCCGCGCTTTCGATCTCGATGTCGTCGATGTCGGCGTCGGCGAGCTTCGTGATCGTGTGGTCGGTGATCCCGATGACGAACGCGTGCCCCGCCGCCCGCACCACCGCGACCGACGAACCCTTGCCGACCGGGCGGCGCGCGAGCACCTCGACGTCGAGTCCGGGCCGGGCGCGCCGCGGCGCCGATCCGAGCAGGCCGCGCTTCTTGAGGACCGCCGACACGGCCCACATCAGCCCGATCACCACCCCGAGCGACAGGGTGAGCCGGAGCAGGAGCTCGAACGTGGAGGCCTGCGACATCAGTGGGCGCCGGCGTCGGCGGCGACGATCTCGGAGATGCGGATCCCGAACTCCTCGTCGATCACGACGACCTCGCCCCGGGCGATCAGGGTGCCGTTCACGAGCACGTCGACCGGGCTGCCCGCGGCGCGGTCGAGCTCGATGACGGAACCGGGCGTGAGCGACAACAGCTCGCGGACGCTCATCCGGCGCCGGCCCAGCTCGGCGGTGACGCCCATCTCGACGTCGGCGAGGAGCATCAGCGGCCGCACCTCGGCGTGCAGGGGACCGCCGTCGAGCGTGGGGAACTCGTGCCGCGCGACCGACGCCCCCGCGGGCGCGCCGGCGGCCTCCCCGGCGGCCGACGCGGGCGCGACGTCCACGACGAGGCACGCGACGCGGTCGGATCCGACGAGCAGCGGGTAGACGAGCAGCTCGCCGCCCGCCGCCGACGCGAGCAGCCCCGCGGGGTCCGCCTCGGCGGGTGCCGAGACCGTGACACCCTCGGCCCGTGCGACGCGCACGATCTCCTGCGCGCCCGCGGTGAGCGCCGGCCCGAGGGCGCCGAGCAGCGAACCGTCGGGCGATCGCTGCTCCAGTGTCGCCGCCAGCTCCGCGCCCGCGAGGAAGGTCACCTGCGCGTGCAGCGGCCCCGACAGGGTCACCAGCGCGCTGCGCAGGTCGCCGTCGGGCAGCACCTCGGGGCCGGGCGGCTCCTGGCGCGGGAGCCCGACCGACAGGATCACGTCCTCGCCCAGCACCTGCTCGAGCGCGGCGGTGACCTGCATCGCGACGTCGTTCGTCGCGGCCAGCTCCTCGATCAGCGTCATTCCCCCGACTCCTGCTCGGTAGCGACGATCAGGCAGGCGAGCCGCTTGCCGCGCCGGCCGCTCACCGCCCGGTAGCACGGCACGCCGTCCACGCTCACCGTCAACGGCTTGTCGACGGGATGGTTGAGGGGAACGACGTCGCCCACCTGCAGGTCGATGATCTCCTGGGAGGTGAGGGCCACGCTGTCGAAGCGGACGTGCAGCTCGACCGGGACGCCCGCCAGCGCACGCTCGAGCTGCCGTTGCCACTGCTCGGGGTCCGCGGCGCGGTGGTCCTGGAACAGCGACTGGCTGGCGAGGGCCTCGAGCACCGGCTGCATCGTCGTGAACGGGATGCAGATCGTCGCCGGGCCCTGCTTGTCGCCGATGCGGGTGTCGATGCTGACCACCAGCACCATGTCGGACGGCGAGGTGATCTGTGCGAACTGCGGGTTGAACTCCTGCGCGACCACTTCGGTCTCGACGCGCACGAGTGTCTCGTACGCGTACTCGAGCTCGCGCAACGCCCGGTCGACGACCGACCGCATCAGGTTCGACTCGATCTCGGTGAGGGGGCGCTTCGGGCTCGCGGCCTCGCCGGTCCCGCCGAGCAGCCGGTCGATCGCGGCGAAGGTGATCGGCAGCGGGAACTGGAGGATCGCCGCGCCGGGCAGCGGGTTGAGCGACAGGATGACGATGTACGACGGGTTCGGGAGCGACCGCACGTACTCGTCGTAGGAGTACTGCTCGATCCTGGAGAACGTGCAGCTCGCCGCCGACCGCAGCGTCGTCGCGAGCACCGTCGAGAGCTGGCGCGCGAACGTCTCGTGGACGATCTGCAGCGCGCGGACGTGGTCGCGCGTGAACTTGCTCTGGCGGCGGAAGTCGAAGGGGACGACGTTGTGCCGCTTGTGCGCGACGACGGTCACCGCCCCTGATCGGCGGTCCCGGCCGCCGGTTGAGCCGATCGGCCGGCCCGCGTCCGCCGGCCCGGGCCCGGCCCGGTGCCGGCACGCGCGCCGGCCGGCCTCACTGCATCACGAAGTCGGTGAAGTAGGCGCGGCGGATCTCGTCCGGCCGGTCCTTGCACAGCTCGTAGCCGATCTCACGCTGGATCTCGAGCCGCACCTCCGACGGGCGGAGCTCCTCCATCGTGCGGTTGCTCAGCTCCTGGATGAGCAGGTCGCGCGCCGGCAGGCCGAGGCCGTGCGTCTTGGCCACCTCGGCGTCGACCCCCTCGACGAGCTCGAGCCCGAGCCCCACCTTCAGGTAGTGGTCGCCCGCGAGGTTCACCGTGATCGACTCGACCTCGAGCACCGGCGGTCCGTGCATCGCGCCGCCGCCCCCGCCCCCGGCCGCGGGCCGGGCCGCGGCGCTCATCACGCGCAGCCCGCCGGCCCGCCCGGCCGGCGCCGAGTGGCCCTCACCCTCGGCCGGCGCCGGGGCCGGCTCGGCGCCCTCGGCCGCGGGTGCGGGCGCGGTCTGCGCGCCGTGTTCCTCGGCCCAGTGCTTCTCGAACTCGGCCTCGGCCGCCGCGACGTCGAAGGTCACGTGGTTGACCTGCGCGCAGTGCCGCCACTTCTCGAGCGTCTCGGTCTTCGCGGCGAGCTTCTCCTCCTCGGGGGTGGGGGGCGGTGGCTTCAGGAAGAAGGTCTTCGCCACGAACGCGCCGACCAGGAGGCCGACGACGGCCATGATGATCTTCTTCTTGCCGCCACCTCCTTCCGCCGCGTCGTCTCCGTCCTTCTTCTTCGCCACCGTGTGCTCCCAGCCTCGTTCGGGGTCTCGCTAGTCGTCGGGGTCCCCGCCGGGGACGACCCGCAGCGTCGGCGCGCCCGTCATGCGGTGCTCGAGGAGGTGCGACAGCGCGATGACCGCGGCCTTCGACTCGCGCACGCGCGCGATGATCTCGTCCACGCTCTCGGCGACGACGTACTTCGTGCCGTCGACCAGCGTGATCACCGAGTCGGGCGTCGCCTCCACCCGCTCGATGAGGTCCGGGTTGAGTGCGAACGCCGGCCCGTTGAGCCGGGTCACCGTGATCATCCATCCGTCCTTGGACGCCGCTGCGGGCCCGTCCCGGGTCCCGTCGCTGTGACTATCGGCACGTCGCGCGGCCCGGTGAAGGCCGGCGACCGCCGGGCAAGCCGGCCCCGCCGGACGGGCCGGCCCCGCCGGACCGGCCCCGGCCGTGGTCACCTCGGGTACGGCATGTCGGCGACGGGGTGACCACGGGCGCCGGGCGCCGCGCGCCGGGCGCCGCGCCCGCCCGGCCCGCACGCGTCGCGGCGGGCCGGCGGCGGGAGGGGCGAGGGCTACCGCTTCAGGTTGACCAGGTCCTGCAGGATCTCGTCCGACGCGGTGATCGTCCGGGCGTTCGCCTGGAACCCGCGCTGGGCCACGATCATGTTGGTGAACTCGGCCGCGAGGTCGACGTTCGACATCTCGAGCGTGCCGCCCGCGAGCGTGCCCCGGCCGCCCTGACCGGCGATGCCGATCTGCGGCTCGCCGGAGTTGATCGAGGACCGGTACAGCGAGTCGCCGGCCTTCTCGAGCCCCGTCGGGTTCGCGAAGGTCGCCAGTGCGATCTGGCCGAGCGCCTGGTTGCGGCCGTTGGAGAAGACGCCGGTGATCAGGCCGTCCTGGCCGACGCTGAAGCTGACGAGCGACCCGATCGCGGAGCCGTTCTGCGACAGCGCGGTCGCGCTGTTGAGCTGGGCGGCGCCGGTGAGGCGGTCGGCGTCGGTCGGCGCGCCGAGGTCGAGCGTGATCCCGGCGGCGTCCCACGTGCCGGTGGTCCCGGCGATCGTGTCGAGCTGCGCCTGGGTGATCGTCGGGAACGCCGTCGTCAGCGCACCGGTCGAGTCGAACGTCACGGCGGTCGGGCCGGACACGACGTTGTTCGCCGAGTCGTAGACCCGCACCTCCCAGTTGACGTCGGTCCCGACGTTCGCGATCTTGCGGAACTCGGCGCGCAGCGGGACGGCCATCCCGAGGCTGTTGTAGACGTTGATCGACACGTTGATGTTCGTGCCGGTCGTGGCGTCCGCCGGCAGGTTGCCGCCGATCGCGATCTCGGTCGTCGTCACCGGGGCGATGATCTGGCCGACCGGGATGCGCAGCACGCCGATCCCCGCGTTCGTGTCGACGTTCCCGTTGACGTCGGCCTGCCACCCGAGCACGAACCCCCCGTTCGCGGTGACGAGCTGGCCGATGCCGTCGAGCGAGAAGCTGCCCGCACGCGTGTAGGCGCGGGTGCCGCCCTGGTCGATCACGAAGAAGCCGTCGCCCTGGATGGCGAAGTCGGTCGAGCGGCCCGTGAGCTGCGACGCGCCCTGGGCCATGTTGAGCTGGATGCCCGTCAGGCGCACTCCGAGGCCGACCTGCGACGGGTTCGTACCGCCCTGCAGGCCCTCGAGCGGTGCGCCGCCGCCGCGCAGCGTCTGGCTCAACAGGTCCTGGAACAGCACGGTGCTGGTCTTGAACCCGGTGGTGTTCACGTTGGCGATGTTGTTGCCCACGACGTCCATGAACGCCTGGTGGGAGCGGAGGCCGGAGACGCCGGCGAACATCGATCGGAGCATGGTCGTGCCTTTCTGGTGCGGGGGGTTCAGGTGGTGGGGACGTCGACCCTGGTGATCGCGGTGAGCGCGACCTCGCGCTCGCCGACGCGCAGCATCGTCCCGGTGTTCGGGTCGACTCGCACGCCGGTGACCGTGCCGGAGACCTCGGAGCCGGTCGCCGGGTCCGTGAACGTGACGGCGCGCCCGATCATCGTGGTCGCCGTCAGCAACCGGCTCGTGAGCGCCGACTCCTCGGCCTGCTTCTCGATCTCGATCAGCTTCTCGACGACCGTGAACTGCGCGGTCTGGGCGAGGAACTCGGTGCCGTCGGTGGGCGACAGCGGGTTCTGGAAGCGCAGCTGCGCGACGAGCAGCTTGAGGAACGTGTCCGTCCCGAACTGGTCGCTGGGCTCGCGCGCCGGCGGGGGTGGTCGTGGCCGGCAGGCGCACGTCGGCGAAGGGGTCGATCGCGGTCATCGGTGCTCCTAGATCCGGAGGTCGAGCGTGCCGTCGGTGCCGGGCCGTGCGGACGCGGCGGCCGTCGCGGTCGTGGGCGCCGGCGGGTCGTCGTCGCCCGTGGTCGCCGGCCCCGGTCGTTCGTCGCGCGCGTCACGCCGGTGCGCGCCGGCGCGCCCGTCGTCGACGTGCAGCGAGCCGGGACGGATGCCGCCGGCCTCGAGCCGCTGGCGCAGCGAGTCGAGCGCGTCGCGGATCGCGTGGGCCGCGGCCTCGTTGTCGACCCGCAGCGACGCGTTGAGCAGGCCGTCGAGCACCTCGACGCGCAGCTCGACGCGCCCGAGCTCGGGCGGCCGCAGCTCGAGCTGCAGCCGGTAGGCGCCGTCGGGGCCGTGGCGCAGCGGGCGCAGCACGCGCACGAGCTGCTCGACGGGCGGCTCGGGCGCCGCGGCCGGCGCGGCGGGGGCGGGCGGCCCCTCGACCCGGGCGGCGGCGGGGGCGGGGCGCGCCGGGGCGGCGGTCGCGGGGGCGAGCGCGCCGGGCTCGGCGGCCGGGCCGTCGGGTCCGGCGGGGGCGTCCGGCGCGGGGCCGGCGTTCATCGCGGGGGGGCGCCGCCGCGGTGGCGGGCCCGGCCGGCGCGGGGGCCGGCTCGTCGCCCGTGCCCGTGCCGGCGGCCTCGGCCCGTCCGGCCGCGGCGCCCGTGCCCGGCGGCGTCGGTACCGCGGTTGCGGGCGGGACGGGAGTCCGGGCCGCGGCGGCGGTCGCAGGCGGCCCGCCGCCGGCGCGGTCGTCCGGGTGCGCGGTGGGGGGGCGCGGGGTCGGCGGGCTCGGCCGGTGCCCGGGGGACCGTCCCGGCCGGGGCGGGGACGGGTGCGGCCGCGGGCGGGGCGGGTGTCGCGGCCGCGGCTCCCTCCGGACCCGTGGCGGCGGCGCCGGTCGTCGCCTCGGCCGCGGGGAGCGCGTCCGGGCCCGTGGCCGCGGTGGTGCCGGCACCGGGCACCGCCACCGGCCCGGCCGCCACCGGCGCGGCGGCCACCGGCGCGGCGGCCACCGCCGGCGCCGTCGGCGCCGCGGGCGGGGTGGCGGGTGCCTCGGGGTGCTCGCTCGCCGGGGCGTCCCCGGTCGGGGTCGCCGTGGCCCCGGCGCCCTCGCCGCTCGCGCGGTCCGGCGGCGGGCGGTCACGCGTGGGCTCGCCCGCCCGGTCCGCGCCCGCACGGCGATCCGCGCGCGCCGCCCGGCGCGGGCCCGGCGCGGGCCCGCCGTCGTCGCGCTGCACCGCCCCGAGCACGTCCTCGAAGCCCGGCGCGCCGCGGCCCGGGGTGTCGGGCACCCGCGGCAGATCGGGGGCGGGCGGCGGCACCGCGGCGACGGTCATCGCAGGGCCCCCTGGTTGGTGCGCAGCCGGTGCCGCGCGACGACGAGGTCGTCGACGAGGCGGTCCTCGGCGCGGCGCAGGTCGATGCGGTGCTCCTCGCGGCGGCGATCCTCGAGCCGCTCGAGCGCGGAGCACCGTTGCTTGGCCTCGAGCCACTCGACGCGTCGCCGGTCGACCTCGTCGAGCGCCTCGCGGTGCGCGATGCGTGCGGCCTCGAGGGCGGTCGCGGCCGCCTCGAGCTCGAAGCGGGCGCGCTCGAAGTCGGCGAAGCTCATCGGTTCGGTCGGGCGGGGCGTGCTCAGGTAGGCGTGGAGCCGCGCCTCGACGAGCGCGGCCGTCCTGCGCGCGCGGGCGTTGGCCTCGGTGAGCCGCTGGCGAGCCTGCTCCTCCTGGATCCCGCGGACCCGCTTGACCGAGTCGAGCCGGAACCGGAACTTCTTCATGCGGGGCCTCCCCCGACCAACCGCACGAGTGCACCCCACGCGTCCGATGCCGGGGTCGTCTCGTGCATGTCCTGCCGGAGGAAGCCGTCCATTGCTTCACGCAGCGAGATCGCGCGGTCGACGACCGGGTTGGTCCCGGCGACGTACGCGCCGATCTCGATCAGGTCCTTCGCGTCGCGGTAGGCGGCGAGCAGCCGCCGCATCTCGTTCGCCGCCGCCCGCTGCTGCGGCGTCGTGATCGCCGGCGTGAGGCGGGAGATCGACTCGAGCACGTCGATGCTCGGGAAGTGCCCGCTCGTCGCGAGCGCACGCGACAGCACCACGTGACCGTCGAGGATCGACCGCGCGGCGTCGCCGATGGGGTCCATGAGGTCGTCGCCCTCGATGAGCACCGTGTACAGGCCGGTGATCGACCCGGTCTCGGACGCGCCGGCGCGCTCGAGCAGCTTCGGGAGCAGCGCGAACACCGACGGCGGGTACCCGCGCGTCGCGGGCGGTTCACCGGCCGAGAGCCCGACCTCCCGCTGCGCCATGGAGAAGCGCGTGAGGCTGTCCATCAGCAGCAGGACGTCGCGGCCCTGGTCGCGGAACCACTCGGCCACGCGGGTCGCGGTGAACGCCGCGCGCAGCCGGACGAGTGCGGGCGTGTCCGACGTGGACACGACGACGACGGATCGGGCGAGCCCCTCGGGCCCGAGGTCGTTCTCGATGAACTCGCGGACCTCGCGGCCGCGCTCGCCGATCAGCGCGAGGACGGTGACGTCCGCCTCGGTGCCGCGCGTGATCATCGAGAGCAGGCTCGACTTCCCGACCCCCGACCCGGCGAAGATGCCGACGCGCTGGCCGCGTCCGCAGGGCACGAGCGTGTCGAGCGCCCGCACGCCCAGGGGGAGCTGTGTGTCGATGCGCCGGCGGCGCAGCGGGTGCGGCGGCGTGTGCTCGACGGGCACGCGGGGGAGCGCGTGCAGCGGCGGGCCGTCGTCGATCGGGCGCCCGAGCCCGTCGAGGACGCGGCCGAGCAGGGCCTCGCCGACCGGCACCGCGGTGGCGCCCGAGGAGGCCTCGACGCGGTCGCCCGCCCGCACGCCGTGGAGGTCGCCGAGGGGCATGCACACGAGGCCGCCGCCGTCGACCGCGACGACCTCGGCGACGACCGGCCCGCCCGCGCCGTGGACGGCGACCGCGGCGCCGATCGGGAGCTGGAGCCCGTCGATCTCGACGTTGAGGCCGACGACGCGCCGCACCCGGCCGAGCACGCGGGGGCGCGCGGCCGCGACGACGGCCTCGGGCAGCGCGACGGCGGTCACCCGAGCACCTCCCGCACCCGTTCGAGCGCGGGCGCGAGGCGGGCGTCGACCCGGCACGCGGCGACGTCGGCGACGCAGTCGCCGGGGGCGAGCGACGGGTCGGGCACGATCTGCAGTGCGCGCCCGGGCGCGAGCAGCTCGGGGTCGCCGACGGTTGCGAGGTCGTCGGGGTGCAGGCGGACCGTCACGTGGCCGGCCTCGGGTGCGAAGTCGAGGGCGCGTGCGATCGCGTCGCGCCCGCGCGTCTCGCTGTGGCGCAGCTCGTGCCCGAGGAGCACCTGCGCGAGCTCGAACGCGGCGTCCACGACGGTCGCCTCGATCCCCGCGCGCGCGGTCGCCTCCCGCGCCGCGAGCGCCTCCGACACCTCGTGGAGCCGGGCGATCAGCCGGTCCAGCCGCGCGGTGAGCTCGGCGTTGCGGACCCGGCCCTCCTCCCGGGCGGCGTCGAGGCCGGCCCGGTACCCGGCCTCGTAGCCGGCGTCCCAGCCCTCGCGGGTCGCCTCGTCGACGAGGCGCGGGTCGACCACCAGGTCGCGCGCGTGCCGCGACCGGACCACGCCGAGGTCGGCGGGCGCGACGGCGGCGGCGCCGACCTGGGCGCCGCGCACCACGCGGACCCGTGCGAGGCCGTGCCGGTCAGACGACAAGCTCGTCACCGCCTCGCGCCATGTCGATCTGGCCGGCCTCCTCGAGCGTCCGGATCACCCGGACGATCGCGTTCTGGGCCTCCTCGACCGTCTTCAGCTTCACGGGCCCGAGGAGCTGGATCTCCTCCGCGAGGTTGGCGGCCGCCCGCTCCGACATGTTCTTCATCACCTTGTCGCGCACCTTCTGGTCGACGCCCTTGAGCGCGACGGCGAGCTCCTTGGCGTCGACCGACCGCAGCACGAGCTGTACCGCGCGGTCGTCGAGGTTCGTGATGTCCTCGAAGACGAACATCCGGTTGCGGACCTCGTCGGCGAGCTCGGCGTCCTGGCTCTCGAGCCCCTCGAGGATCAGCCGCTCGGTCGCCCGGTCCGAGGAGTTGAGGATGTCGACGAGTGTCTCGAGCCCGCCCGCCTGCGCGAAGTCGGATTGCTGGATGACCGTCGAGAGCTTGCGCTCGAGGATCGCCTCGACCTGCTCGATGACCTCCGGGGAGGTGCGGTCCATCTTCGCGATGCGCAGTGCGACCTCGCGCTGCTGCTCCTCGGGCAGCGCGCTCAGCACCATCGCGGCGGCGTCCGCGTTCATGTGCGCGAGGACGAGCGCGATCGTCTGCGGGTGCTCGTCCTGCAGGTAGGAGAGCACCTGGCGGGTGTCGGCGCGGCGGAGGAACTCGAACGGCGCGGCGACCATCGTGACGCCGAGGTTGTCGAGGATCTCGTCGGCCTTCTGCGGACCGAAGCTCGCCTCGAGCAGCTCGCGGGCGGTGTCGTACCCGCCCTGCGCGACGTGTGCGCGCGCGACGAACGTCTCCTTGAACTCGTTGAGGACGGTGGCGATCTCCTCGGCGTCGAGGTTCTGCAGCCGCGCGACCTCGGCCATGATCTCCGCGACCTCCTGCTCGCGCAGGGCGCGCAGGAGCGGCGCGGCCCGCTCCCGGCCGATCTGCATGACGAGGATCGCGGCCTTCTGCACGCCGGTGAACCCCTGCGCCATCGGCTACGACCTCCGGTCCGCGAGCCAGGAGCGCAGCGTCTGCGCGACCTCCTCGGGCTGGCTCTCGATCAGTGCCGCGACCTCGGCCTCGGCGGGGATCGGCGCGGGCTCGAGCACCCGCGGCGGCGGGGCCGCGTGCGGCGCGTCGGCGCCCGCGGGCAGGGCGAGCTCGCCGGCCTCCAGCTCGCGCAGGTCGAGCGGCACCCGCAGCGGCACCCGGTTCGCCTCGGCACGCTTGATCGCGCGCCAGGCGAGGAAGAGCACCAGCCCGACGATCAGGAGCGTCACGACCGTCCGGACGATGTCGAGGAGCTGGGTCTGCGACTGTGCCGCCGACGCCGCGCCGAGCTGCTCGGCCGCGGCCTCGCGCGCCTCCTGGTCGAAGGCGACCCGCTGCACCTGGAGCTGGTCGCCGCGCGCCGGGTCGATGCCGGCCGCGGCCGCGAGCGCGTCCTCCCAGAGCTGCACGTCCCCGGCGTCGACCGCCTCGGAGTCGAGCAGCACGGACACCGACAGCCGTTCGACTGCGCCCGGCGCCTCGTTGCGCGTCTCCTCGATCCGGTCGAGCGCGAAGTCGCGCTCGGCCTGGGTGTTGGAGTAGTCGACGGGCTGGTCGCCGGTCGCGAGCGGCGTGCCGTCGGGGCCGAGCACGCCGGCGGCGCCGCTGCCCGGGCCCGTGTACGTCTCGGTCTTCGTGGTCTCGCTGACGGGGACCTGGATGTTGTTCGGCTGCTCGAAGCGGGTCGTGGTCGTCTTCGTCTCGCCGAAGTCGAGGTCGGCCGACACGGTCACCGCTGCACGGTTCGGGCCGAGCGAGGTCGTGATCAGGTTCTTCAGCGAGGTCGCCAGGCTCTCCTCGAACCGGGAGCGCTGCTCGTTCTGCTCGCCCAGCGCTAGGTCGCCGGCCTTGCCGGGCGCGGCGAGCACGTTGCCCTGCGCGTCGGCGACGGTGACGTCGTCGGGCGACATGTCGGCGACGCTCGACGAGACCAGGTGCACGATCGCCTGCACGGTCTCGCCCGGCAGCGTGGTGGTGCCGGTGTCGACGAGCACCGCCGCCGTCGGCCGGTCCTCCTCGCCCCCGACGAACACCCGGTCCTGGGGGATCGTCAGCTTGACGTCGGCCGCGCGGATCGAGTCGATCTCCTCGATCGTGCGCGCGAGCTCGCCCTGGAGCGCCCGCTGGTAGTCGACGCGCTTGGAGAACTCGTCCTTGGTGATGCCGCCCTGGTCGAGCAGCGCGTAGCTGTCGCTGCCGCCGGACGGGAGACCCTGCGCGCTGAGGTCGACCCGGATCCGGTAGACGTCCTTGCGGGGCACGAGGACGGTGCGGCCGCCGTCCTCGAGGCGGTAGTCGATCCCCTGCGACTCCAGGGCGTCGACCACCTCGCCCGCGTCCTCGCTGTCGAGGTCGGTGTAGAGCGCGGCGTACTCCGTCGCGCCGGCCCAGCGCATGAACCACATGCCCGCGAGCACGACCCCGACGACCCCGAGGATCGTGATCGCCTTCTGGCCGGGCGTGAAGCCGTCGGCGAAGCGCCGGCCGTACGCCTTGAGGCGCTCGACGTCGATCGTCGGCATCAGACGGGCATCCTCATGATCTCGTTGAACGCCTCGACGGCACGGTTGCGCACGGCGACGGTGAACTCGGTGGCGAGCGTCGCCTCGGTCGCGGCGATCGTGTAGTCGTGCACGTCGGTGAGGTCACCGGTCGCCGCCTTGACGGCGAGCGCGTCGGCCCGGTCCTGCATCGCCTGGAGGCTCTGGAGCGCGTCGACGACGACGTTCCCGAAGTCCTGGTCGGCGGCGGCGGCCTTGGCCGTCCTGCCGGTGCGCGCCACGGGCTCGAGGCCGGCGGCGCCCATGAGCTGGCCGATCGCGGAGATCGTCATCGTCACCGTCCGTTGATCTGGATGGCCTGGATGTACGCGTCGCGCGCGCGGTCGACGACCGCGAGGTTGAGCTGGTACGCACGCTGGGCGATGATCAGCGAGGTCATCTGGTCGCCGAGGTTCATGTCCGGGTAGCGGACGATCCCCTCCTCGTTCGCGTACGGGTGGTTCGGTTCGTAACGCAGCCGGCCCTCGGGGTTGCCGTACAGCACGGCGGCCGGCCGGGCGCCGCCGCCGACGCCGGGCGGGTCGTTGTCGTCGGTGCGGATCGCCTGCGCGACGACGAATCGTTCCTGGAACGCCGGTTCGTCGTACGGGCGGACCGTGTTGATGTTCGCGAGGTTGTCGGCGATCGCGTCCATCCAGACCCGGTGGGTCCGCAGTCCGCTGCCGGCGGTGTGGAGGATCGAGAAGATCGTCATCAGGTGTCGCGCCTCATCGACGTCCGCAGGATCCGGAACTTCGTGTTCATCGACTCGACCGCGAGCTGGTAGCGCAGGCTGGTCTCGATGAGCGCGAGCGTCTCGTCGTCGGGGTTGACGTTGTTGCCGTTCGTCTTGGTCGCGTCGAGGGAGCGGCCGGTCGCGATCTCGGCGGTCTCGGGCGGGGCGCCGTCCTCGATGGCGAGGCGCAGGTTGTCCTCGAAGGAGACGCGCGCGGCGAGGTAGCCGGGCGTGTCGACGTTGGCGAGGTTCTCGGCGATGAGGCGCTGGCGCGTGGCGAGCCCGTCGAGCGACAGGTGGATCACGCGCATCGCGAGGTCGAGCATCAGGACCGCCCCCACCGCGCCGGCGTGCTGAGCACCGAACCCTCCGTCCGAATGCCCCGTCCGTGGTGTGGCGGTGCGAGCGCTCCCTGCCCGCCCCGAAGCCCTACGTCGCAGTGCATCGGCCGTGGCGGGCGCGAGTTGAGCCCTTCGTGTCACCCTGCGTGGCGCGCCGCGCGCCGTGGCGGGCTTCACCGCGCCCGCCCGGTGCCGATGGGAGCGCGGGAGGTGCGACGTGTCCGACCTCATCGACGACCTGACCGGATCGGGGGATCCGGACTTCGACCGCGCCCGCGACCTGCTCCGCCACGGCCGGGTCGACGAGGCGCTCGACTGGTTCGAGGTCGCGTCGACCTCGGCGGCCGACCCGGCGGTGCGGGCCTCGGCCTGCGCGTACGCGGCCGGCGTGCTCCTGTCGCTCGGGCGGCCGTGGGAGGTCCCCGCGTGGGCGGAGATGCTGCGCGACGCCGACGGCGACGCCGACCTCGCGGCGCTGCTCGAGGCCTCCGCCCGCCTCCAGCTCGACGAGGTCGACGCCGCGATCGAGCTGCTCGACGGCGTGACCCACCCCACGGACCCGTGGTTCCCGTGCTCGGCCACGACGGCGCGCGTCGTGCGCGCCCACGCCCGCTACCTCGCCGGGGACGAGGAGCACGCGTTCCGGGAGGTGATGGACGCCGGGGCCTCCGACCCGTACGCGCCCGACGTGTGGGACGCCATCGCCCGGTTCTGCGCCGAGACCGACTTCGACCCGCAGCCGCTCGTCGACGCGCTCCCCGAGGACCGCGTGCTCGGGGTGCTCGCGGCGCTCGCCTCGTCGTACGCGCCCGGTGTCGACCGCATCGCCGGGGTCGTCTGGGCCCGCAACCCCGGCGACGCGCGCGTGCTCGCGATCGTGCCGCGGTTCGCCGCGCGCCTGGACAGCATCCGGGCGCTCGAGTGGTCGGCGCGGCTGCGGGCGGCCGGGATGGGCCGGACGTGCCCGCTGCTCGCCCGCGCGGAGGACCCGTCGGTCGACCCCGCCGACCGGGTGCGGGCCGCCGCGCTCGCGCACGCCTCGTTCGGCGACCGCCGCGCACGCGAGGCGCTGGAGCGGGCGGTCGCGTCGCTGCCGGACGACGAACTGGGCACGGTGCTCGACGAGGTGTGGGTGCTCGCCCGTGCGCTCACCGACTCCGTGGTGGTCGCGGGCGCGACCACCTCGCGCCGGGCGCTGCGGATCGCGGCCCGGCTGTTCGCGGGTGGCGCGACCGAGGAGGCCTACGCGACGCTCGTGCACGGCCTGGCGATGGCCGACGCCGAGACGCTCTCCACCGACGACGTCGTCGCCCTGCTGCCCCTCACCGCCCTCACGGGCCTCGCCGAGATCGCGCAGCGCCGCGGCGAGGACGACGTGGCGGGCATCCTCGAGGCCGTCGCCGTGGTCGCGGAGCACTGAGCACGGGCGGGGATCGGGGGCCGCGGGTGCACGTGCGCATCGGTTCCAGGGAGGTCGGGCCGGGGCGGCCCTGCTACGTGATCGCGGAGGCGGGCGCGAACCACGACCGCGACCTCGACGTCGCGCGGCGCCTGATCGACGTCGCCGCGGAGGCCGGCGCCGACGCGGTCAAGTTCCAGACCTACAGCGGCCGGACCCTGTACTCGACGAAGACGCCCCGCTTCGACTACCTGGGCGAGCTGGGCGCGAAGCCGCCGCACGAGCTGCTCGACGAGATCGCGCTGCCCCGGGACTGGCAGCCCCTGCTCGCCGCCCACTGCCGCGACGCCGGCATCGAGTTCCTGTCGAGCCCGTTCGACCGCCGGGCCGTCGACGAGCTCGACGCGCTCGACGTCGCGGCGTTCAAGATCGCGTCGTTCGAGCTCGTCGACCTGCCGCTGATCGGGTACGCGGCTGCGAAGCGGCGCCCGGTGATCCTGTCGACCGGCATGGCGACGCTGGGGGAGGTCGAGGAGGCCGTCGAGACGGCGCGGGCCGCGGGCGCGGACGGCATCTGCCTGCTGCAGTGCGCTTCGCTGTACCCCGCCCCGCCGGAGGTGATGAACCTGCGCGCGATCGCGACGATGCGCGCCGCGTTCGGCGTCCCGGTCGGGCTGTCCGACCACACGCTCGGCACGCACATCGCCCCCGCGGCCGTCGCGATCGGCGCCGACCTCGTCGAGAAGCACTTCACCCTCGACCGCACCCGGGTCGGCCCCGACCACCCGTTCGCGGTCGAGCCCGCCGAGCTGAAGGAATTGGTCGCCCGCATCCGCGACGTCGAGGCGGCGCTGGGCGACGGCCGCAAGCGGGGGCCGAGCGAGGCCGAGATGGCCGAGATGTACGGCAAGGCGCGCCGCTCCGTCGTCGCGGCGTGCGCGATCCCCGCGGGCACGCCGATCACCCGGGAGATGCTCACCGTCAAGCGCCCCGGCTTCGGGATCAAGCCGAAGTTCATCGACGCACTGGTCGGCCGCCGCGCGCGCGTCGACATCGACGAGGACGAGGTGGTCACCTGGGAGATGGTCTGATGCCCGGCGCGCTCCTCGTCCACGACGAGGGTCCGGGCGTCGGGCTCGGCCACCGCCGGCGGATGGAGGCGCTCGCCGCCGCGCTCACCGCGCACGGCGTCGGGTGCCGCGTCGCCCCGCTCGACGGCGCCGGGCCGTTGCACGCCCCCGTCGTGGTCGTCGACTCGTACCGCCACCGTGCCGACACGCTCGACACGGCGGCGCAGGTGCTGGTCGCGCTCGACGACCTGCGGCGCGACCTCGCGGTCGACCTGCTCGTCGACCCGTCGCCCGGTGCGGACGCGTCCGTGCACCGCCGGGCGGCCAGGGTGCTCGCCGGCGCCGGCTACTCGCTGGTCCCGGCGGTCCCGGCGGCGATGCCGCCGGCCGCGGTCGTCCCCGCGGGCGCGCCCGCCACGCGCGTCCTCGTGACGACCGGCGCGGCCGACGGCGCCGGCGTCGGGGCGCGCGTGGCCGCGGGCCTGGCCGAGCTGGTGCCGGGCACGGAGGTGCGCCTGGTCGTCGGGCCGTGGGGCGCGCCGGACGTGCCGGAGGGGGTCGTCGCCGTGCGCGCGCCGGCGGGCCTGGCCGGGGAGCTCGCGGCGGCACCGCTGGTGGTCACGGCGGGCGGCGTCACGATGCTGGAGGCGTGCGTGCTCGGCCGGGCCGTCGTCGCGATGGCCCTGTCGGAGGACCAGCGGTTGGCGGTCGCCGCGCTCGCGGCCGCCGGCGCGGTCGTGGCGGCCGACGCGCCCGGCGCGGCGGCGGCCGCCGCGGCGCTCGTGCCCGACACCGGCCGCCGCGCCCGGCTCGGGGCGGCCGCGGCGCGCACGGTGGACGGCGGCGGCGCCGAGCGCGTCGCCGGTGAGATCGTCCGGCTCCTCGCCGGCCGGGGCCGGCCGTGAGCGCGGCGCGCGACGTGGTGTGCGTCGTGCAGGCGCGCACCGGCTCGAGCCGCTTCCCCGGAAAGGTGCTCGCCGAGCTCGCGGGCCGGCCCGTGCTGCGGTTCATGCTCGACCGTCTCGAGGGCCTCGGCCCCGAGGTGGTCGTCGCGACCAGTGACCTCGCTCGCGACGACCCGGTGGAGGAGGTCGCCCGCGCCGCGGGGAGGTCCGTGGTGCGCGGGCCCGAGCGCGACGTGCTCGCGCGGTTCGCCGCCACGCTCGACGCGTTCCCCGCCGCGCACGTCGTGCGCCTCACCGCCGACTGCCCGCTCGTGGACCCCGAGATCGTCGCGGCGGTGGTCGCACTGCACCTCGACCGCGGGGCCGACTACACGAGCAACGTCCTCCCGCGCACGTTCCCGAAGGGGCTCGACGTCGAGGTGGTGCGGGCCGACGCGCTGCGGGTCGCCGACCGGTGCGCCGCCGACCCGGTCGAGCGTGAGCACGTCACCCCGTTCGTCTACCGCCGCCCGGAGCGCTTCACCCTCGCGAACCTGCGCGCCGACCTGCTGGCCGGCGACGAGCGCTGGACCGTCGACACCCGCGAGGACCTCGACGCGGTGCGGGAGATCGTCGCGCGCGTCGGGCGCGACCGCTTCTCCTGGCGGGAGGCGTGGGCGGCGGTCGGCCCGCGCGCCGCGCCGCCTCGCGGGACCGTCCACCTGGTGCCGGCCACGCCCGCCGACGCGGAGTTCTTCCTCGCGTGCCGCGCCGACCCCGATGCCGTGCGGTGGAGCCGGTCGGGCGCGCCGATCCCGCCGGCCGAGCACGCGCGCTGGTTCGCGGCCGCGTGCGACGACCCGGCGATCCGGCTGCGGGTCGGGGTGCTCGACGGCGAGCGGGTCGGCACCGTGCGGGTCGACGTGACCGGCGGGGTCGGCGAGGTCGGCATCGCGGTCGCGCCCGCGCGGCGCGGGCGGGGCCTGGGCACCGCGCTGCTGCGCGCGCTGCTCGCCGACGTCGCCGCCGATCCGCAGGTGGTGCGGCTGACGGCGCTGGTGCACCCCGACAACCACGCGTCGCTCGGCGCGTTCGCCCGGGCGGGATTCGTGCCCGACGGGGAGCACGACGGCTTCCGAGTGCTGCGGCGCGACCCGGCGTTGCCGATGGAGGAGGCATGAACGGAGCCACCGCGGTCGAGCGCGCCACCCGGCGGGTGGTCGAGGGCGGCCGGGACGCGAAGCGCCCGATCGTCTACTGCCGGCGCTGCCTGATCCCCGAGACCAAGCCCGACATCTTCTTCGACGACGACGGGGTGTGCAGCGCCTGCCGCCATTTCGAGGCCCGT
Organism: Acidimicrobiia bacterium; assembly: GCA_026002935.1. GTDB lineage: Bacteria > Actinomycetota > Acidimicrobiia > IMCC26256 > PALSA-610 > BPGH01. The sequence continues at coordinate 294,303 of BPGH01000001.1, read as the reverse complement.
GCCGAGGTGGACTGGGACGCCCGCCGCCGCGAGCTCGAGGAGGTGCTCGACCGGTACCGGTCGCCGGACGGCAGCAACTACGACTGCGTCGTCCCTGTGAGCGGCGGCAAGGACTCCACGACCCAGACGATCCGCATGCTGCAGCTCGGGATGAACCCGCTCTGCGTGACGGCGACCACCGACGAGCTGTCGGACATCGGCCGGCGCAACATCGAGAACCTGAAGTCGCTCGGCGTCGACTTCGTCGAGTACACGACGAACCCGGTCGTCCGCCGGCGCATCAACCGGCTCGCGCTGTGCGAGATCGGCGACATCTCGTGGCCCGAGCACGTGACGATCTTCACGCTCCCGGTCCGCGTCGCCGTGCAGATGGGCATCCGGCTGATCGTGTGGGGCGAGAACCCGCAGAACGAGTACGGCGGCCCGGCGGCCGCTGCGACCGGCAACACCCTCACCCGCCGCTGGCTCGAGGAGTTCGGTGGTCTGCTCGGGTTGCGCGTCACCGACCTCGTCGGGCGCGAGGGCATCGAACCCAAGCACCTGATCCCCTACACGTACCCGACGGACGAGGAGCTGCAGCGCGTCGGCGTCACCGGGGTCTTCCTCGGCTATTTCCTGCCGTGGGACGGCCTGACCAACGCGCTGTTCGCGCAGGCACACGGGTTCGAGACCTACCCGACCACGATCGAGGGCTCGTTGTGCGACTACGAGAACCTCGACAACCACCAGACCGGCATCCACGACTACTTCAAGTTCCTGAAGTACGGCTTCGGCCGTGCGACCGACATCGCGTCGATGCACGTGCGCCGCGGCCGCCTGACCCGGGCCGATGCCCTGGAGCTCGTGCGGCGGCACGACGGCCGGTTCCCGTGGACGTATCTCGGCAAGCCGATCGAGCAGGTGCTCGACGCCATCGACATGAGCCTCGACGAGTTCGTCGCGGTGTGCGACCGCTTCACGAACAAGCGGCTGTTCGTGACCGACCGCCACGGCGAGCTGGTGAAGGACCGCCACGGGAACCTCACGAAGATCAACTACGACAACGTGGAGGGCTGACCCGGTGGGCCCGCGCGTCGCGGTCGTCGACTACGGGATGTGCAACCTCGACTCGGTGCGGCGCGCGCTCGAGGAGGCGGGCGGACGCCCGTTCGTGACGGGCGACCCCGGCGAGCTCGACGCGGCCGACCGGATCGTGCTGCCGGGGGTGGGCGCCTTCGCCGACGCAGTGCGCAACCTGCGCGACCGCGGGCTCGACGACGCGCTGCGCAAGCAGGTGCTCGACGACGGTGTGCCGTTCCTCGGGGTGTGTCTGGGGATGCAGCTCCTCGCCACGGCCGGCCACGAGGGCGGCCGGACCGACGGCCTCGGGTGGGTCGCGGGCGAGGTGGTGCGGCTCGAACCGACGGGCGCCGGCGAGCGGGTGCCGCACGTGGGCTGGAACGAGGTGCACGCCTCGGGCGCCTCGCCGCTGTTCGAGGGCATCCCCGACCGGACCGACTTCTACTTCGTGCACAGCTTCCACCTGCGTTGCGACGACGGCGGCGACGTGCTCGCGACGACGCCGTACTGCGGCTCGTTCACCTCCGCGGTGGCGCGCGGCCACGTGTTCGGCGTGCAGTTCCACCCCGAGAAGAGCCAGCGCCACGGCATCCGGCTGCTCCGCAACTTCCTGAACGCGGGGTGGGCGGGATGCTGAAGGTCCGCGTCATCCCCACGCTGCTGCACAAGGGCTTCGGGCTCGTCAAGGGCGTCCGCTTCGACTCGCGGCGTGCGGTGGGCAGCCCCATGCAGGCGGTGAAGGTCTACAACCTGCGCGAGGTCGACGAGCTCGTGTTCCTCGACGTCGCCGCGACGGCCGAGGGGCGCGGCCCCGACCTGGAGCTCGTCGACGAGCTCGCCGACGAGTGCTTCATGCCGCTCGCGGTCGGGGGCGGGGTCGCCGACGTGGCCGACGTGCGCGCCCTGCTCGAGGTGGGCGCCGACAAGGTCGTGATCGGCACCGCCGCCGTCGAACGGCCCGAGGTCGTGGAGGAGGCCTCCGGGCGCTTCGGCGCCCAGTGCGTCGTCGTGTCGGTCGACACGCGGCGCGGCGGCGAGGTGTGGGTGCGCTCGGGGACGGTCCCGACCGGCCGGGACGCCGTCGAGGTGGCCCGGGAGATGGTGGGGCGCGGGGCGGGCGAGATCCTGCTCCAGTCGATCGACGACGACGGCGTGATGGCGGGCTACGACCTCGAGACGATCGCCCGGGTCAGCGCCGCGGTGCCGGTGCCGGTGATCGCGTCGGGCGGCGCCGGGGAGCCGGCCCACCTGGCGGCGGCGCTGGAGCACGGTGCCGACGCCGTCGCCGCCGCGAGCATCTTCCACTTCACCGAGAAGACGCCGATGGAGGTCAAGGAGTACCTGCGCGGCCGGGGCCACCCGGTGCGCGCGTGACGACGGGAGACGGGGCGATGGCCACCTCCGAGGCGCAACGGCTGGAGCAGTTGTGGGCGGGCGAGTTCGGTGACGAGTACGTGGCGCGCAACCTCGACGCCTACGGCCGCCGCGGCGAGTTCTGGGGGCCGCTCATCCGTGAGCTCGCGCCCGCGAGCGTGCTCGAGGTCGGCTGCAACGTCGGCGGCAACCTGCAGTGGATCGCGGCGGAGATCGGCGCGTCGCGCTGCTACGGCGTCGACGTGAACGAGAAGGCGCTCGAGATCCTGCAGGAGCGCCTGCCCGGGGTGCACGCGATCCGGGTCGCCGCGCGCGAGATGCCGTACCCGGACCGGTCGATCGACCTCGTGTTCACGCAGGGTGTGCTGATCCACCAGCCCGAGGAGTCGCTCGGCGCGGTGATGGACGAGATGGTGCGCGTTGCCCGCCGCTTCGTGCTCTGCGGCGAGTACTTCGACCGCGACACGACCGAGGTGCCGTACCGGGGCCACACCGGCGCGCTGTTCCGCCGCGACTACGGCCGCCTGTTCGCCGAGCGGTTCCCGGAGTCGCTGCGGCTCGTGCGCCAGGGCTTCCTCGGCCGCGACGACGGCTGGGACGACGTCACCTGGTGGCTCTTCGAGCGGGTGTGAAGCCCGGCGGCCTCGCGGGTGCGGCTTGAGGGGCCGCGCGGGCCGGGGCGGAGATCGACGGTCGCGCCCGGCCGCCGTGGCGAGCGACTTGATCGGGGTACCTCCGGGGCCATGGTTTCGTGAACCGTATACTTCTTTACGGTTGATGAAAACGCCGGCTCCCTCCCTGCTCCCCCTCCTTCGTTCGGACGTCCTGGGTCGGATCCTTGCGCGTGTACTCGTCGATCCGGCGATGGGCTACAGCCTCTCGGACCTCGCAGCGTGGTCGCGGACGAGCATGCCCACCGTGAAGCGTGAGGTCGACCGCGCCGAGCAGGCCGGGATCGTCACGACCCGGAGAGTCGGGCCCGTTCGGCTCGTCCGCGCGGACACGAGCCATCCACTCCACGACGCGGTCCGTCGCATCGTTCTCGCCACCTATGGTCCGCCCGCCGTGGTGGCGGAAGAGTTCGCGGCCCTCGAAGGTGCCGATGCTGTGCTGCTGATCGGATCGTGGGCCGCTCGATTCCACGGTGAGCCCGGGCGCCCGCCCAACGATGTAGACGTGCTCGTCATCGGTGACGCCGATCGCGATTGCGTCGACGAGGCCGCGCAGCGAGCGGAACGACGCATCGGTCTCCCGGTGCAGGCGATCGTGCGCACGCGCGAGCAGTGGGAGTCAGGACGAGAGAGCTTCATCGCGCAGGTTCGATCTCGACCGATCGTCGTCGTCCTGGTGAGCGACGAGGACCCCTCTTTCGCTGCCGATCTGCGCCGACTCGAGTCCGGGACGGAACGTCCGCGATGAGCTGGGAGCGCGGACGCGGCGAGGTCGAGCGTTTCCTCGCGGGGTGGCGAGCTCGAGCGGGTCCCGCCGTCCGCAGCACTTGCCGCTCGCCTCATCGACGATGCGGGAGCGCATCTCGTTCTGGCGTCGAAGGGCAGTGCCGACGATCCCGCTGGGGCTCTCCAGTTGTGCTACGACGCGGCACGGAAAGCGTGTGCCGCGCTGCTGGCGGTCCAAGGACTGCGGGTGACGACGAGAGGTGGCCATGTCGCGCTCATCGATGCAGTCAAGGCGCAGTTCAACGATCGTGGTGGGATGGAGGTCTTCGGTCGTCTCCACGCTCTCCGGAGGCGTCGTAACCGAACCGAGTACCCCGACATCAATGCACCCGGCGTCACCCAGGAGGACGCTCTCCAGGCTCTGCAGACTGCGCGTGCTGTGGTCGACGCGGCGCGGCGGCTCCTCGACAGTGGGCGTCTCGACGCCTTCGGATGACGACCGACCGTGGGCGCGTGCGGCTACGTGTCTGCGCCGGTCAGGCACCGCAGCCGCGCGACGACGGCGTCCTGGTCGGCCTCGGTGAGGCCGGGGAACAGCGGCAGCGAGAGCAGGCCCGCGTAGGCGCGCTCGGTCCCGGGGAAGTCGGCGGGGCGGTGCCCGAGGCGGGCGTACGCGGTGAGCCGGTAGATCGGGACGTAGTGGACCTGTACGCCGATGCCCGCGGCGTGCATCGCCTCGTAGACCCTCCGGCGGTCGGCCACGCGCACCGGGAACAGGTGGTACGCGTGCCGCCAGCCCGGCGGCGCGGCGGGCGGCAGCTCGAGCGGCGCGTCCGCGAGCAGCGCCCGGTAGCGCGCGGCGAGCTCGTTGCGCCGCGTGACGAACCGTTCGAGCTTTGCGAGCTGCGACGTCCCGAGCGCGCACTGGAGGTCGGTGATCCGGAAGTTGTGGCCGAGCTCGTCGATGTCGTACGCCCAGCCGCCGTGCTCCGGTGCCGGGCGGATGCCGTGCGAGCGGAAGCGGCGCAGCCGCTCGGCGAGCCCGTCGGAGTTCGTCGTCACCGCGCCGCCCTCGCCCGTCGTCACCGTCTTGACCGGGTGGAACGAGAACACGCACATGTCGCTGCGCGCGCAGTTGCCGACCGGCCCGTCGGGGGTCGTCGCCCCGAGTGCGTGGGCGGCGTCCTCCACCACGACCCTCGGCCGGCGCGCCAGGGCCGCGAGGTCGACCGGCAGGCCGGCGTAGTGGACGGCCACCAGCGCGTCGCACTCCGGCACGGCGCCGACGTCGAGGTTCAGCGTGTCCGGGTCGACGTCGACGAAGCGGACCGACGCGCCCACGTAGCGGGCGCAGCTCGCCGACGCGTGGAACGACAACGGGGAGGTCGCGACCGTGTCCCCCGGCCCGATCCCCGCCGCCCACATCGCGCCGTGCAGTGCGGCCGTGCCGCTCGCGAACGCGATCGCGTGGCGGGCGCCGGTGACGGCGCGCAGCGCGTCCTCGAACCGCTCGACGGCCGGTCCCTGCGTGATCCGGTCGCCGCGCAGCACGGCGACGACCGCGGCGACGTCGTCGTCGTCGATCGACTGGCGGCCGTAGGGGATCATCGACCGTTCAGGCCGCGGGCAGCATGCCGCGCAGCTCGTCGACCGTGAGCCACCAGTCGTTCGTGTCGCTGGCGTACGAGAACCCGTCGCGCAGCGGCTTGCCGACGATGCCGGAGCCCATCTCGTCCCACCACGGGTGCTCGGGCAGGACGACGAACACCTCACCGGTGTCGATCGTGTGGCGCGCCTCGTCGACCGTCACGAGGATCTCGTGCAGCTTCTCGCCGGGCCGGATGCCGATCACGTCGCGCGGCACGCCCGGGGCGATGGCGTCGGCCAGGTCGGTCACGCGCATCGACGGGATCTTCGGCACGAACACCTCGCCGCCCTCCATGTGCTCGAGCGCGTGGAGCACGAGGTCGACCGCCTGGGGGAGGGTGATCCAGAAGCGGGTCATCCGCTCGTCGGTGATCGTGATGCGCCCGTTGCGGGCGAGCTGTTCCCGGAACACCGGTACCACCGAGCCGCGCGACCCCACGACGTTCCCGTACCGCACGCACGCGAGGCGGGTGTGGCGTTGCGCGGCGTAGGCGTTGCCCTGGACGAAGATCTTCTCCTGGCACAGCTTCGTCGCGCCGTACAGGTTCACCGGGTTGACGGCCTTGTCGGTCGACAGCGCCACCACCTTCGGCACCCGGGCGTCGATCGCCGAGTCGACGACGTGCTGGGCGCCGAGCACGTTGGTGCGCACCGCCTCGAACGGGTTGTACTCGCACGCCTCGACCTGCTTCATCGCCGCCGCGTGCACGATCACGTCGCAGCCCTCCGCGGCCCGCGACATCCGGGCCCGGTCGCGCACGTCGCCGATCAGGAACCGGAGTTGCGAGTCGCCGTACCGGGCGCGCAGCTGCGACTGCTTGAGCTCGTCGCGCGAGTAGACGCGCACCACGGCGTCGGGCCAGCAGCGCACGACCCGGTCGATGAAGGCGTTGCCGAACGACCCCGTGCCGCCGGTGAGCAGGATCGTCGCTCCGTTCAGGTCCAGCATCGGCTCCCCGTCCTCATCGGCCCGTCGTGGCGACGAGCCCTGCCACGCGGCGGGCCGCCTGCGCGAGCACGCCGTCCCAGTCGTCGCGGTGCTCGCGCACGGCGAGCTCCACGGTGGGGAACCAGGGGGAGCGGCCGGTGCCGAGGTCGGACCAGTCCCACGCGTTCCCCATCATCGTCGTGGGCACGCCGAGCGCGCCCGAGAGCATCGCGACCGCGTTGCGCGGCGCCAGCACGAGGTCGAGGCACGCGGTGAGCGCCGCGACCTCCTCGAAGTCGTTCATCAGGTCGAGCCACGGCCAGCGCAGGATCTCGACGCCGAAGCGCCGTTCGGCCTCGCGCAGCTCGCGCTCGCAGTCGTCGTACTGGAGGTTGACCCAGGTGACGCCCCCGACGGTGAGGATCTCGCCCCACTCCCGCAGGTGCGTGTACTCGAGCCGGCGCTCCGCGGTCTTGACGATGCTGCGCCAGGAGATCCCGACGAGCGGCCGTCCCCGGTCGGCGAGGAGCCCTCGCCATCGCGCGACGCGCTCGGGGTCGGGCACCAGGTAGCCGCGCCGGTCGGGGAACGACCGCAGGTCGGGCCGGAAGTGGCGGGGGAGGCTGCCGGCGGGCACGATGCGGTCGAAGTCGGGCGGCACCACGGTCTCCCCGCCGCGGGCCGGGTCGAACGAGAACGGCCGGACCGTCGCGCGCGGGAACGACCGCGTGAACAGGCCGGTGAGGCGGCGGTCGCACTCGACGATCACGTCGGGGGCGGCGTCGATCAGGTCGCCGTACACGCTCGCGAACATGATCTCGTCGCCGACGCCCTGCTCCCGGTAGACGAGCACGCGCGTCCCCGGGTCGTCGGGGGTCCAGCGGCGGACGCCCTGGGGCATCCGCTCGCGGCCGCGGGGGCCGCCGTCGATCCCGTGCTCCCACAGCGCCCACCCGGTGTCGAGCCGCCCGGCCGTGAGGTGTGCGTACGCTGCGTTCGACAGCACCGCGACGTCGTCGGGACGTTCGTCGAGCGCGAGGGCGAACTCGGCGAGCGACTCCTCGAGGCGTCCCGCCTGTGCGAGCGCGATGCCGAGGTTGCTGCGCGCGTAGGCGCCGCCGCCCGACATCGTGACCACGCGGCGCAGGTGGTCGATCGCCTCGTCGAGGCGCCCGAGCTGCCGGTGGGTGTTGCCGAGCAGCGTCCAGACGTTCGCGTCGGCGTCCCAGCCGAGGTCGATGCAACGGCGGAGGGCGGCCTGCGCGCTGTTGTACCGGCCGAGCTTGTGCAGCAGCTCGCCGAGCACCGCGTGGTTCGGCCCGTACGCCGGCTCGAGCGCGGTCGCGCGGCGCAGCGCGGCGAGCGCCTCGTCGACGCGGCCCTGGTCGCGCAGCACCTGGCCGAGGTTGTGCCAGGGCTGCCACTCCTGCGGCGCGATCGCGACGAGCCGCCGCAGCAGCTCCTCGGCGTCCGTGCGGCGCCCGGCGCGCCGCAGCGCGTTCGCCAGGTTGTTGTGGAACGGCACCGTCGGCGGCGCCGGGGGCCCGACGTGCTCGGCGGCCGCCTCGAGGATCGCGACCGCCTCGTCGGTGTCGCCCCGCTCCGCGCACGCCACCGCCAGCAGCTCGGCGGCCCGGTGCTCGCCCGGGTGCTCGGCGAGCACGCGGCGCAGCGTCGCCTCGGCCGCGTCCAGCCGGCCCGCGCGCGAATCGGCGAGCGCTCCCTGGAGGAGCTGCTCGACGCGGGCGGCCGGCGTTCGTGCGCGGCCGGCGGCGCGGGTGGCGCGGCCCATGACCCCTCATCGGACGCTCCGCCGGTGACTGCAGCCTCCCGGCCCCCCGATCCCGGTCCTGCGAGCTCGGTCGTGCGATCCCGGCCCTGGGCCGGGTCGGGCGCGGGCTCGTCAGGCGCGGGAGTCGAAGCCGGGGCCCGGCCGGGCGGCGACCGGGGGGCGCGGCAGGCGCCGCAGCTCCTCCCGTACGGCGCCGAGCTCGGCGCGCAGGCCGTCCTCGAGCGTCCGGGCGAGCGCGAGGAGCTCCGTGGCCCGGGCGCGCAGCTCGGGCGGGCAGGGACCGGCGAGCGCCGGCGGCGTGAAGCCGGCGGGCGCGGGGCGGCCGCCGCCGTCGCGCAGGATCTCGGCCGCGGCGAGGAGCCGGGCCTCGAACTCGTCGAGTGCGGCGGCCCAGCCCGGGAGCGGCCCCATCGCCTACGCCGCCGGCCCGCCCGGGGCGGCCCCGGCCGCCTCCGCCCACGCGGCCCGCAGCGGTTCGACGATCCGGAGGCACTCGTCGACGATGCCGGCGTCCTTGGCGAGGTTGGCCCGCACCAGCCGCGAGTCGAGGTACCGGTACAGGTCGGCCAGCCCCTTCGCCGGGGCCCACGTCGCGGTGTCGAGGCAGTCGTGGAGCTCGGCGACGATCGCCTGCGCGTGCACGAGCGCCTCGTGGGACCCGGCGTGGTCGTGCGCCAGGATCGCCGCGCTCGCGCGGTGCAGGTCGAGGACGAGGCGGTCGTACAGGGCGACGAGCAACCGTCCGGGCGACATCGTCTCCACCGCGCTCGTGCGGTACCGGTCGCGCATCGTCGTGGTGAGCGTCATCGGGACTCCGTTCCCTCCGAGTGCATCCTTCGGTTCCTGCCGGGTGCCGGCCATCACTGCTGCATCAGGCCGGCGATCTGGCCGGCGAGCCAGTTCGACTGCTGCTGGAGCACGCCGAGCGTCGATTCGAGGGTCGCGAACTGCCGCTTGAGGCGCGCCTCGTAGAGGACCAGCCGGCGCTCCATCGACTCGACCTGGTCCTCGATGAACTCGACACGCGAGCGCAGCGCCTTCTCGGTCGAGGTGACGTAGCCGGTCGCGACGTCGGTCGCGTCGAGGATCGCGGTGGAGAGTCGTTGCGCGAGGCCGGGCTCGTAGGTGAAGGTGCCGAGCGCGCCGGGGGTCGTGGCCGAGATCTCGAGCGCGAGGCCACCGAGGCGGGTGTCGCCGAACGGGATCGACAGGACGCGCCCGTTGCCGCTCCCGGCGACGCCGTCGACCGTGCCGGCGACGTCGGTGCCGGTGTGCTGCTCCCAGGTCGAGCCGTCCCAGGCGACCTCGAAGCGGGCGGCCGAGCCGTACGCGGTGGTCGCGACCTGGATGCCGCTGCCCTCGACGCTCGCCTCGAGCGCGAGGCCGGCGGCCGAGAACGCCTCGTTGAGCGCGTCGACCACGTCCTGTTGCGTGTCGGTGGGCCCGATGGCGTACGAGACCTCGTTCGTCCCGACGCGCACCCGCACGGTCGGCGGGCTGCCGAGCGGCCACGTGCCCTCGAGGCCGACGGCGGTCGCGCGCTCGGCGACCTGCGTGATCACGACGTCGTAGGTGCCGGCCCGGGTCCGGTCCCCGGCCGACACGAAGGTGACGTCGGTGCTGGAGGCGCTGCCGCCCTGGGTGAAGACCCGCTCCATCCCGGTCGGGTCGGACTCGAAGGCGGCGGTGAACTTCGCCCGGTCGAAGGTGAACGCCCCCGTCTTGTCGACGGAGACGCCGGCGAGGCCCGGGCTGCCGGGGTTCGCGAACGGCACCGCGTCGGAGACGGCACGGCGGATCTCGAACAGGAGCCGCCGGGCGGTCGCGTCGCCCGTGAGCGGCGACGCCTGGCGGGTCTCGGGGTCGTAGCTCGTCGCCGTGTCGATCGCCTGCGCCAGCGCGTTGGCCGCGTCGACGAGCGCCTGCACCTTGTCGGCGATCGCGCCGACGTCGCGGCTCGCGGTGACCGTGACCGGGGAGCCGGTCGTCTTCTTCAGGTTCACCGTCACGCCCGGCAGCAGGCCGGTGACGGTGTTGGTCTCCGAGACGATGGTGTACGCGCCGTCGCCCTCGCCGACCGTGAGCTGCGCGTCGGCGGCCTCGGTGAGGGTGACGAGCCCGCCCAGCGCCGCACCGAGCTCGGCTTCGGCGAGGTTGACGCCGTTGAGCGCCCCGGCCGAGTTGGAGGTGACCTGGAGGCGGTACGTGTTGGTCGCGACCTGCACCGCGCTCGCGGTGACGCCCGCGCCCGCGGCGTTGACGTTCGCGACGACGGTCGCGAGGCTGCCGTCGCCGACCGAGACGTTCTCCCCCGTCACCGAGCCGGCCCGCAGCCCGCCGGCGAGCACGGCCGTGATCGTCCCCGCGGTCGCGTTCAGCACGACGGTGGAGCCGGCGTCGATGCTCGTGAGCGTCTGCTCCGCCGCGTCGCCGACCTTCACCTTGCCGTCGGTCCCGGTGATGGCGCTCGCGTCGGTGGTGAGGCCGAGCGCGCCGAGCGCGCTGCCGCCGGTCACGCGGATCGTCGCCGCGCTGCCCTCGCGCGAGGTGGCGACGGAGATCGTGTCGTCCTGGTTGAGGGTTACCGTCACCGCCGCGCCGGCCGCGTCGGCCGCGTCCTGGAGCGCGGCGACGAGCTGGCTGCGGTCGTAGGTGCCGGAAGCGATCGTGAGCGTGTGCGCCGTGCCGTTCACCTCGACGAGCACGGTGTCGTTCGTGCCGTCGACGACGGTCGACGTGGCGAGGGCGGTCGTGCCGGCCTTCGTGGCGGCGGCGGACGACTGCGTGACCGTGATGGTGTGCTCGCCGGTGGCGAGGTCGTCGTCGGAGGCGAAGGTCGCGAACCCGATGCGCCGCCCGCCGGCGGCGACGAAGATCGCGGCGTCCGCGGCGACGAGCGTGCTGGTGCCCGTCACCGTGTACTCGGAGCGCACGCTGCCGGCGGCGGCGAGGCGGTCGACGGTGAACGACAGCGTCCCGCCGAACGTGCCGCTGCCCGCGGTGACGGTGACGGCCGACTCGTCGCTCGAGCTCGCCGTGAGCGTCCGCCAGCCGAGCGGGCGGGCGAGGTCGAGCGCCGTGGTGCGCAGCGACGCGAGCTGGGTGCGCAGGCCCGACCAGGTCGCGAGGGCGACCTGTGCCTTCGTCGCGCGGGCCTTCACCGCGTTCTGGGTGTTGCGCTCGATCGCCACGAGCTGCTTGATGATCGCCGCGGTGTCCAGCCCGGTGGCCAGACCCGTGATCGACGACGTCACCTGCCGCTCCTTCCGCCCTCGTGAAGCGAGTCGGGGGGAGGCGAACCTCCCCCCGACTCAATCGGTCGGCCCGCCGGCTACTGGAGGAGCCGCAGCACGGACTGCGGCGCCGCGTTCGCCTGGGCGAGCATGGCCGTGCCGGCCTGGAGCAGGATCTGGTGGCGGGTGAACGTCACCATCTCCAGCGCCATGTCGGTGTCGCGGATGCGGGACTCCGACGCCGACAGGTTCTCGGTCGTGATCTGCAGGTTCGCGATCGTGGACTCGAACCGGTTCTGGACGGCACCGAGCTCGCCCCGGACCGTCGAGACCTCCTCGATCGCGTCGTCGATCAGGACCTGGGCCTGCTCGTGCGAGGTCGTGTCCGTCACGTCGATCGCCGCCAGGGCCGTGAACGCGCCCACCGTGCCGCTCGAGATGCGGATGTCGGTGATGGCCACGGTGATCTGGTTGGTGTCGGTGACGTTGGCGCCGACCTGGAACACGCCGCCACCGCTGGTGTCGGTGGAGTCGTTGCCGGCCGCGACGCCGACGACGCCGCTGCCGGGGTTGGCGACCCGCAGGCTCGCGTCCTCGTCGGTGGAGTTGCGGACGAGCTCGACGGTCCACACGCCCGAGCCGAGGTCACGCACGTGGGCGGTGACGGCCCCGGTGAAGCCCGACTGGCCCGACAGCGCCGCGTCGATCGCGTCCTGCAGCGCGGTCTCGTAGGAGGCCGCGGTCGTGTAGGTCCCGGCCGAGACCGTGACGGTGACCGAGAGGCTCGTGTCCGAGCCGACCGAGTCGAGCACGAGGTCGAACGTGTTCGACGCACCGACGGTGACACCCGAGGTGGCGCCGGTGACCGCGTTCGACAGCCGCGCCGCCTGCGCCCCGAACTCGCCGTTGAGCAGCGTCTGGCTGCCGAACGACGTGGTCTCGGCGATGCGGTCGATCTCGTCGCGGAGCTGCTCGATCTCGTTCTGCGCCGCCTGGCGGGCCGCCGCGTCGGACGACGCCGTGTTGGCGGCCTGCACGATGAGGTCGCGGATGCGGTTGAGCATCGAGTGGACCTCGGTGAGGGCGCCCTCTGCGGTCTGCACGACCGAGACGCCGTCCTGGGCGTTGCGGGTCGCCTGGCGCAGACCCGAGACCTGGGCCCGCAGGCCCTGGCTGATGACGAGACCGGAGGCGTCGTCGGCGGCCCGGTTGATCCGGAAGCCCGACGACAGCTTCTCGAGGCTCTTGCCCAGCAGGCCGCTGGTCCCCGAGAGGTTCCGGTAGGCGTTGAACGCCATGATGTTCTGGTTGATGCGCATCTGCGCTTCTCCTCCGTGAAGTGCGCGGACCCGTCCGTGGGCCCGACCCGACACGTCGGCGGCGCCGCCCGGGGCACCGCCGCCGACGGAGGAGTTCTCGGCGGGCCGGTGCGGCCGCTGTAGCGCGAATGACCCGTGTCACCACGCGCGGAGGGGACCGGGCACGGGGCCCGGTCCCCTCCGTCGTGTGCCCAGCCGCGTGTCAGCCCTGGAGGAGCCGCAGCACGGACTGCGGCGCCGCGTTCGCCTGGGCGAGCATGGCCGTGCCGGCCTGGAGCAGGATCTGGTGGCGGGTGAACGTCACCATCTCCAGCGCCATGTCGGTGTCACGGATGCGGGACTCCGACGCCGACAGGTTCTCGGTCGCGATCTGCAGGTTCGCGATCGTGGACTCGAACCGGTTCTGGACGGCACCGAGCTCGCCCCGGACCGTCGAGACCTCCTCGATCGCGTCGTCGATCAGGACCTGGGCCTGCTCGTGCGAGGAGATGTCGGTGACGTCGATCGCCGCCAGGGCCGTGAAGGCGCCGTGGGTGCCCGTGCTGATGCGGATGTCCGCGATCGAGACCTGGATCTGGTTGGTGTCGGTGACGTTGGCGCCGACCTGGAACACGCCGCCACCGCTGGTGTCGGTGGCCTCGTTGCCGGCCGCGACGCCGACGACGCCGCTGCCGGGGTTGGCGACCCGCAGGCTCGCGTCCTCGTCGGTGGAGTTGCGGACGAGCTCGACGGTCCACACGCCCGAGCCGAGGTCACGCACGTGGGCGGTGACGGCCCCGGTGAAGCCCGACTGGCCCGACAGCGCCGCGTCGATCGCGTCCTGGAGCGCGGTCTCGTAGGAGGCCGCGGTCGTGTAGGTCCCGGCCGAGACCGTGACGGTGACCGAGAGGCTCGTGTCCGAACCGACCGAGTCGAGCACGAGGTCGAACGTGTTCGACGCACCGACGGTGACACCCGAGGTGGCGCCGGTGACCGCGTTCGACAGCCGCGCCGCCTGCGCCCCGAACGACCCGTTCAGGAGCTGCTGCGTCCCGAAGGTCGTGGTCTCGGCGATGCGGTCGATCTCGTCGCGGAGCTGCTCGATCTCGTTCTGCGCCGCCTGGCGGGCCGCCGCGTCCGCGGAGGCCGTGTTGGCGGCCTGCACGATGAGGTCGCGGATGCGGTTGAGCATCGAGTGGACCTCGGTGAGGGCGCCCTCTGCGGTCTGCACGACCGAGACGCCGTCCTGGGCGTTGCGGGTCGCCTGGCGCAGACCCGAGACCTGGGCCCGCAGGCCCTGGCTGATGACGAGACCGGAGGCGTCGTCGGCGGCCCGGTTGATCCGGAAGCCCGACGACAGCTTCTCGAGGCTCTTGCCCAGCAACCCGCCCGTCGACGACAGGTTCCGGTAGGCGTTGAACGCCATGATGTTCTGGTTGATGCGCATCGGCGCTTCTCCTCCGTGATGTGCGCGGCCCGATTCCCTCGGATCTGACGCCCCGCTCGGCAGGTCGGCGACCGACCTGAGGGGTTCGCCGCGGATGTCCGTCCCGGTCCGCGGCGGCCGCCCGCTACCGGCGGACGATCACCCGGTCGGTCGTCACGACCGGCCGCTCCGACACGCGGGTGCGGAAGTCGGAGCCGGCCGCGACCGCGGCGTAGTAGGCGGCCTTGCGGCGCGCGACCCGGCCGTTCGGCCGGGCCTCGACCGTCACCGCGTCCGGCTCGAGCTGGGAGTTGATCCCGTCCTTCAGCAGCGCGAGCGCCTCGGCGCGCAGCTGGGAGACACGCGACTCGCTCACGCCGAGCTCGTCGGCGATCTCCTGCATCGAGCGCTCCTCGAAGAAGTAGCTCATGACCACGAAGCGCAGCCGCTCGGGCAGCGCCTTGATCGCGTCCATGAGGTACGCCTTGCGTTCGCGGTCGAGGAGCTCGTCCTCCGGCGCGCCGTCGTCGCTCGCGAGGAACGACTCGGCGTCGCCCTCGAGCACGAGCGAGTCGTAGTTGAGGACGGTCGCGCGGTGGACGTCCTCGACGAGCTTGTGCACCTGCTCGAGCGGCACGTCGAGCTCGCGCGCCAGCTCCTCGGGTGTCGGGGGCCGGCCGAGGCGGCTCGTCAGGTCCTCCTGCGCCTGCTGGAGGCTGCGGGCCCGGGCCCGCACCGAGCGGCTCGCCCAGTCGCGGCCGCGCAGCTCGTCGAGGAGCGCGCCGCGGATCCGGGTGGAGGCGAAGCGGTCGAAGGCGATGCCGCGCCCGGGGTCGAACGTCCGGGCGGCCTGCGCGAGGCCGAGCATGCCCGCCGAGACGAGGTCGGCGCGGCTCACGTGGCTCGGGACCCGGTTGGCGATCTCCGACACGACGTACTGGACGAGCGGGAGGTGCTCGCGCACGAGGGCGTCCTCGTAGGCGGCCCGCTCGATGTCGATGTGCTGGGTCTTCACGGTGTGCCCCCCGTCCCAGGTCGCTCGGCTCCGTCGACCGTCGGGCCGTCCCGCCGGTCGCAGGGATGGTCTCGGCGGCGGCAGTGCGGCCGCTTGATCAACCGCAGGATTGATTGTCGGACTGCGGATCGTGGCCGTGGTCGCGCCCGGCGCGGTACGATGCGCGGGGCTCGGGCTGGGGAGGCCGGTGGACCCGGAAGGCGGCAACGGCACGGGCGACGCGGCACGCGCCGCGGTCGTCGTCGACGAGCTGCCCCTCGCGCGGGCAGGGATCGCCGCCGTGCTCGCGCGCCTCGGCGTCGAGAGCGTCGTCGAGACCCACGCCGCGCGGGAAGGCGTGCGCGTCGCGCAGATGGACCGCTGCGGGCTCGTGGTGCTCGGCCGCGCCACCGACCTCGAGGTGGTGGACGCCGCCCGCCGGTGCTGCGCGGTCCACCCGCGCCCGGCCGTCGTCGCCCTCGTCGACGCCGCCCACCGTCCGGTGGTGCCGTACCTGCTCGCGCTCGGGGTCCTCGGCGTCGCGTCGCGCAACGGGCCGGCCGACGACCTCGCCGCGGCGGTCGAGGCCGCGGCGAAGGGCGTCGCCCACGTGGCCCCGGCGCTGGGCGCCGAGCTCGCCGGCGGGGTGCGCCCGGTGGCGGCGGCGCCGGGTCCCGCGGGTGCCGCGCTCTCGGCGCGCGAGCGCGAGGTGCTCGCGCTGCTCGCCGACGGCCGGTCCAACCGCGAGATCGCGGACGCGCTCGCGGTGAGCCTCGCGACCGTCAAGACCCACCTGCACCACCTCTACACCAAGCTCGAGGCGGCCAACCGCCACGAGGCGCTGCGGCGCGGCGTCGCCCTCGGCCTCCTCCGCTGAGCGCCGCCGGCCCGCCCGGCCCCGCCCGCCGGGGCCCGCCGTGACGCCCGCCACGGGCCGGTCCCTTCATCAAACCGGGCCCGGCGCCGATGAACACAGCGTCGGAGCGGGCGGACGAGGTGCCGGAGATGTCGCTCAGCGAGGTTTCGAACATCCTGTGGCGCGAGCGCCAGCTGCTCGAGCTCCTCGTGTTCAAGCTCGAGGAGGAGCAGCTCGTGCTCGCCGCCGGGCGCAACCGGTGGCTCCCGCACGCCACGCGCGAGGTCGAGACCGTCCTCGCCGAGATCAAGCGGACCGAGCTTGAGCGGGCGGTGACGCTCGCCGGCGTCGCGGGCGAGATGCAGCTCTCCGATGCACCGTCGCTGCGGGAGCTCGCGTCGCTCGCCCCGCCGCCGTGGGACGGGATCTTCGCGGAGCACCGCCGCGCGCTGCTCGCCCTCGCGCAGGAGATCGACAGCGTGGCGAAGGCCAACCGCGACCTCCTGCAGCGGGGCCAGATCGCCACCCGCGAGGCCTTGCACGCGATCGGCGAGATCGACATCGAGGCGTACAACGCCGCGGGCGCGGCGACCGACCGAACGCTCGCGCTCCGGCTCGTCGACGAGGCGATCTGAGGCCGCGACCGTGTCGAACTTCTCCGCGCTGCACACCGCACTGAGCTCGCTCTACGCGCAGCGGCGCGGCCTGGAGCTCGCCGGCCACAACATCGCGAACGCGAACACCGAGGGCTACTCGCGCCAGCGGATCGACATGGTCAACGTCGGCCCGCCGCTCTCGCCGGCCTTCTGGTCGCGCTGGAACGGCGACGGGCGCGGCGTCGAGATCCAGGACGTCGTCCGCTACCGCGACCAGTTCCTCGAGATCCGGGCCGCGCTCGAGCACGGCGCGAAGGGGCACCTCGAGCAGGCGCGTCAGGTGCTCGACCGCCTGGAGCAGCTCTTCGCCGAGCCCGGCGACGTCGGGCTCGCCCGCCAGTTCGTCGACTTCTGGGCGGGGTGGGACGACGTCGCCAACAACCCGGCCGACCCCGCGGCCCGTACCCAGCTCATCGAGCGCGCCCGCACCCTCGCGACCGGGTTCAACGAGGCGGCCGCGGCCATCGCGCAGCTGCGTAGCGACACGATCAGCGAGCTCGAGGCGCTCGTCGCGGACGTCAACGCGACCGCGGCGACCGTCGCCCAGCTCAACGAGACGATCAAGAACGCGGAGATCGCCGGGCTCTCGTCGAACGACCTGCAGGACCAGCGCGACCTCCTCGCGAACAAGCTCGCCGGGATGATCGGTGCGACCATCCGCCCCGGCGAGTGGGGCCAGGTCAACGTCTACGTCGGGGGGACCCCGCTCGTCAGCGAGGACCGGGCCGAGGCGCTGCAGCTCGACGCCGGGTCCTCGCCCGTCGTGATCCGGTGGGTGAAGGACGGGTTCGCCGCGTCGGTGTCGTCGGGCACGGCCGGGGGGATGCTGGAGGCGGTCAACTCGACGCTCCCCTCGTACCTGGCCGATCTCGACACCGTCGCGGCCAGGCTGCGCGACGACGTGAACGCGCTCCACGGCGCGATCACCGGGGAGATCGCCGCCGCCGACCGTGACCAGAGCGCCGCGGGCAACCTCGAGTTCCAGGTCGCGCTCAACGGCGGCGGGTACGCGACCGTGACCGTCGCGGGCGCCGACTGGTCGGGCGCCGGCGGCGCCGCGGCGCTCCAGGCGGCCCTCCAGGCCGCGGTGGACGGGGCGATCGGACCCGGCGCCGCGACCGTGACCGTGACCGGCGCGCCCGGCGAGCCGCTGTCGGTCGCGATCACCCCGACGGGGACGAACAGCCTGACGGTCCGGGCCAACGGCGCCAACGCCGGGTTCGCGACCCTGCTCGGGACCACCGCGGTCGGATCCGACGGCGTCGGCGGGCGTGCCATGTTCACCGGGACCTCGGCCGCGACCCTCGCGCTCGCGAGCGGGGTCGACGGCAACCCCGCGGCCGTCGCCGCCGGGGTCGCCGGCGGCGGCCCGCTCGACGGCAGCCGCGCGCTCGACCTCGCGGAGCTCGCCACGTCCGCCACCGGCGCCGACGCGCTGTACCGCTCGTTCATCGTCGCCCTCGGCGTCGACGCGCAGACCACCGACCGGCGCCTCGACATCCAGACCGAGGCGACCTCGCGCGTCGACGAGGCGCGCAACGCCGTCTCGGGCGTCAACATCGACGAGGAGATGGTGAACATGATCCAGTTCCAGCGCGCCTACGAGGCCGCCGCGCGCTACATGACCACGATCGACCAGCTGCTCGACACGCTCGTCAACCGCACGGGTGTGGTCGGCCGATGAAGGTGCCGAGGTGACCGGCCATGCCGTCCGCTGACTTCCGAATCGCCCACACGTCGCTCGCCCGTCGCTCGACCGACAACCTGCAGCGCAACCTCGCGGCCCTCGGGCGCAAGCAGGACGAGATCTCGTCGCTCAAGCGGCTCCGCCGCCCCTCGGACTCGCCGGTCGACGCCGTCTCCGCGCTGCGGCTGCGCTCCGACATGGGCCGCAACGAGCAGATCTCCCGCAACATCGACGACGCGCTCGGCTGGCTCGGCATCGCGGACAACGCGCTGACCGCCGTGGTGGAGCAGCTCAACCGCGTGCGCGACCTCGCGATCCAGGCCCGCAACGCGTCCTCCGACGCGACGGCCCGCAGCGGGATCGCGAGCGAGGTCGAGAAGATCCGCGAGTCGCTGCTCGGCCTCGCCAACACCGAGTTCAACGGGCGCGCGGTGTTCGCGGGCACGGCGTCGGCCGACGCCGCCTACGACGCCTCGGGCGTCTACCAGGGCGTGTCGCAGGCGGTCGAGCGCACCGTCGCGCCGGGTGTGCGGGTCCAGATCAACGTCAACGGCGACGAGGTGTTCGGCCCGACCGGCGACGACCTGTTCCTCGCGGTGAACCAGATCGCGAACGCCATCCGTACCGACCCGGCTCAGCTCGACACGCTCGTTGCCGATCTGGACACGCGTACGGAGACGGTGAAGACCCGCCTCGCCGAGGTCGGTACGAGGTACCGCCGTGTCGAGACGATGAAGGACCGGAACACGGCGGACGCCCTCACGATGCGCCAGAACCTCTCGAACGTCGAGGACACCGACCTGGCCCAGGCGGTGATGGAGCTGCAGCTCCAGGAGGTCGCCTACCAGGCGGCCCTGCAGGCGACGGCGCGGGCGATCCAGCCCTCGCTCGTGGACTTCCTCCGGTAGGGGCGTGACGTGGGCATGACGGGAACCGACGTGACGGACGGCGTGGAGGCGGTCTCGGTCGAGATCACCTTCCCGGCGGGGCTCCCCGGGTTCCCGGACTCGCACCGCTTCGAGCTCACGCCCTGGGGCCCGGCCGACACGCCGTTCATGCTGATGTCGTCGCTCGACGACGACGAAGTCGGCTTCGTCGTCGTGCCGCCGTGGGTCTTCTACCCCGACTACGAGTTCGACCTCGACGACGCGACCGCGGCGCGGCTCGGGCTGCGCGCGCCGGAGGACGCACTGGTCTTCTGCGTCGTGACGCTGCGCGACCGTCCCGAGGACGCCACGCTCAACCTGCTCGGCCCGGTCGTCGTCAACCGGCACACCCTGGAAGCCGCGCAGGTGGTGCTCGCCGCCTCGGGCTACAGCGTCGCGGCGCCCCTCGCCGCCGCCTGACCGTTCCCGCCCACACAGCGCGTTCGTCCCGGCACGCACGCGCGCGGACCTCGTGGCGCGTCCCGCCCGGCGTTATGCTGACCGCCCGCCCGCGGCGCGGCGGACGGCCAGGGAGGGAACCCGTGCTCGTGCTCACCCGGCGTGCGAACCAGAGCATCATGATCGGGCACGAGATCGTCGTGACCGTCCTCGAGGTGCGCGGTGACCAGGTGCGGCTCGGGATCAAGGCGCCGCGGTCGATCGACGTGCACCGCGAGGAGATCTTCGCCCAGCTCCAGCAGGCCAACCGCGACGCCGCGCGCCCTCCGAAGGAGGCGATCGACGCGCTCCAGGAGCTGCACGGCGCGCAGGACACGCCTTCCGACGGGCGGGCCTGAGCCGGCCGGTCGGCCCCGGCGCCGGGGTCACGCGTCCCAGCAGGCCGCGAGCGGGGTCGGGTCGGCGCCGAGCGCGCCCGCCACCGCGGCGTTGGGGACCCGGCCGCCGCAGGTGTTGACCCCGGCGGCGAGCGCCGGGTCGCGCTCGACCGCCGCGCGCACCCCCCGGACGGCCAGCTCGATCGCGTAGGGGAGGGTGGCGTTGGTGAGCGCGTACGTCGACGTGTTGGGCACGGCGCCCGGCACGTTGCCGACCGCGTAGTGCAGGACGCCGTGGGCCTCGTACACCGGGTCGGCGTGCGTCGTCTCGCGGATCCCCTCGACGCAGCCGCCCTGGTCGATCGCGCAGTCGACGATCACCGCCCCGCGCTTCATGGTCGTGACCATCTCCTCGGTGACCAGGACGGGTGCGCGCCCGCCCGGGACGAGCACGGCGCCGATCACGAGGTCCGCGTCGGCGACGGCGCGGGCGACCGCGCCCCGGTTGCTCGCGAGGGTCATGATCCGCCCCCGGTGGATCTGGTCGACCCATCGGAGCCGGTCGAGGTTCTTGTCGAGCAGCAGCACCTCGGCCTCCATGCCCTGCGCGATCCAGGCGGCGTTCCAGCCGACGTTGCCCGCCCCGAGCACGACGACGCGCGCCGGGCGCACGCCGGGCGCGCCGCCGAGCAGCACCCCGCGGCCGCCCTGCGCCCGCTCGAGGAAGTGCGCGCCGATCTGCGGGGCCATCCGGCCGGCGACCTCGCTCATGGGTGCGAGCAGCGGCAGCGTCCCGTTGGGGAGCTGCACGGTCTCGTAGGCGACGGCGGTCGCCTTCGCGTCCAGCAGGGCGCGGGCGACCTCCGGGTAGGCGGCCAGGTGGAGGTACGCGAACAGCACGAGGCCCGGCCGCAGGTACGCGAGCTCCTCGCGCTGGGGCTCCTTCACCTTCAGCACGATCCCGGCCCGCTCCCAGACCTCGGCCGCCGACGCGACGACTTCGCGCCCCCGCCCCGCGGTAGTCGTCGTCGGAGATGCCCGAGTCGGCCCCCGCGCCGCGCTCGACGACCACGTCCACGCCGCGGTGGGCCATCTCGGCGACGCCGTCGGGGGTGATCGCGACGCGGTGCTCCTCGGTCTTGATCTCGCGGGGCACCCCCACGGTCGTCGTGCCCGGCGTCACGGCCTCACCCGTGCACCTTCGCCGACGCGTCGGCGAGCACGCGGCGGAGGACGTCGGTGACCTCGTCGAGCAGCCCGGGCCCCATGACGAGCGGCGGCGCGAGCTGGATCACCGGGTCGCCGCGGTCGTCGGTGCGGCAGATCAGGCCCGCGTCGTAGAGCGCGGGCGCGACGAAGCCCCGGAGCACCTCCTCGACCTGGTCGCGTGGGAAGCGCTCCTGGGTCGCCTGGTCCTTCACGAGCTCGACGGCCCAGAACCAGCCCGCGCCCCGCACGTCCCCGACGATCGGCAGGTCGTAGAGCGACTCGAGGCGCTCGCGGAAGCCGTCCTCGTTGCGGCGGACGTTCCCGAGGAGGTCCTCCTCCTCGAACAGCGCGAGGTTCGCGAGCGCGACCGCGCAGCCGACCGGGTGGCCCCCGAAGGTCAGGCCGTGCGCGAAGGACGCGTCGCCGGTGAGGAACGGCTCGGCGAGGAAGTCCCGGCACAGCACCGCCCCGAGGGGGGAGTAGCCGCTCGTGAGGCCCTTCGCGGTCGTGATCATGTCGGGGAGGTAGTCGTAGCGCTGGGCGCCGAACATCGTGCCGAGCCGCCCGTACCCGCAGATCACCTCGTCGGAGACGAGCAGCACGCCGTACCGGTCGCAGATCTCGCGGACCCGCCGGAAGTAGCCGTCCGGCGGGGTGAAGCAGCCCCCGGCGTTCTGCACCGGTTCGAGGAACACCGCCGCGACGGTCTCCGGACCCTCGAAGCAGATCGCGTCCTCGATCGCGGCCGCGCAGGCCTCGGCGAACGCGTGCTCGTCCTTGCCGAGCGGGTCGCGGTAGCGGTTGGTGTTGCGGACGTGCACGCCGCCCGGGGTGAGGGGCTCGAAGGGGGTGCGGAACCCCGGCAGGCCCGTGATCGCGAGGGCGCCGAGCGTCGTGCCGTGGTACGCGGTGCGCCGGGCGATCACCTTGTACCGCTGGGGCTGGCCGATGGCGCGGAAGTACTGGCGCGCGAGCTTCCACGCCGACTCGACGGCCTCCGAGCCGCCCGTGGTGAAGAACACCCGGTTCAGGTCGCCCGGCGCGAGCCGCGCGAGGCGCTCCGCCAGCTCGATCGCGGGCGGGTGCCCGTAGGACCAGATGGGGAAGTAGTTCATCGTCTCGGCCTGGCGGGCGCCCGCCTCGGCGAGCTCCCGGCGGCCGTACCCGGCCTGCACGACGAACAGCCCCGACAGGGCGTCGATCCGCCGGCGGCCGTGCTGGTCCCACACGTGGCAGCCCTCGCCCCGGGTGACCACCGGCAGTTCGTGCTGCGCGTAGCGGCCGAGCCGGCTGAAGTGCAGCCAGAGGTGGCGCCGGGCCGCCTCCTGCCACCGTCCGTTGCGCTCGTCGGTCGTGTCGCTCACGTCGTCGCCCCGCTTCCTCGCTACCGGGTGCCCCACGCGTAGGTCTGCTTGTGCAGGCGCAGGTAGGTGTAGGTGTCGGTGGTGCGCACGCCGGGGATCGTGCGCACCTTCTCGTTGAGGATCGACAGCAGGTGCTCGTCGTCCTCGCAGACGATCTCGAACAGCAGGTCGTAGGAGCCGCTCACGAACACGAGGTAGTCGACCTCCGGGATCGCGGCGAGCAGGTCCGCGACCGCCGAGATGTCGCCCTCCGTCTTGACCCCGACCATCGCCTGGCGGCGGAACCCGAGCCGAAGCGGGTCGGTGACGGCGACGATCTGCACGACGTTGTTGTCGACGAGCCGCTGCACGCGCTGGCGGACCGCCGCCTCCGACAGGCCGACGGCGGACGCGATGCGCGTGTACGACATCCTCCCGTCCTGCTGGAGGAGCTCGATGATGGCCTTGTCGGCGTCGTCGAGCTCGTCGGGTGACCGGCGTGCCATCCGCTACTTCGCGAGCTCGGCGCACAACGAGGCGAACGCGTCGACGTACCGGTCGACGTCCGCCTCGGTGTGCTGGACCGACAGCGTCCACTGCTCCTCGTCGCCGGGGGTCATGAACACGCCGCGGTTCACCATCCAGGGGTACGACGCCTCGAAGACGGTGACGTTCGCCTCGAGGAAGTCGCGGTAGTTGCGGAGGCGTTCGGGGCGGTACGACACACACCCCTTGGCGCCGAGGTCGACCACGTGGCCGGGGATGCCGTGCTCGCGCAGCGCGGCCTCGCAGCCCTGCGCGAGGCGGGCGCCGAGCTCGCCCAGGTGGTCGTAGGCGTCGGGGGTGAGCACCTCGGTCAGCGCCGCCAGGCCGGCCGCGCTCACCAGCGGGTTCCCGTTGAACGTGCCCTGGTGGGCGGCGCCGCGCTCGATCGTCTCCATCACGTCGGCGCGGCCGCCGAACGCGCCTCCGGGGGTGCCCCCCGCGACGGCCTTCGCGAAGCACGCGAGGTCGGGCTGCACGCCGTAACGCTCGATCGCGCCGCCGGGGGCGATCGCGGCGCCGGTCTTGACCTCGTCGAAGACCAGCAGCGCGCCGTGGCGGTGCAGCAGGTCCTTCAGGCCCTGCAGGTACCCGGGATCGGGCTCGGCGATGCCGATGTTCATCATCACGGGCTCGACGATGAGACAGGCGATCTCGTCGCCGCGCTCGGCGAGGAGGCGCTCCAGCACCGTCAGGTCGTTGAAGGGCACGACGTGGGTGTGGCCCTGGAGGAACCTCGGGATGCCGAGCGACATCGGGGTCGAGGCCGGCTGCTCGCGCCCGCCCATCAGGTCGGCGTTGGGCACGACGGAGAACATCACCTGGTCGTGGTGCCCGTGGTAGGAGCCCTCGATCTTGACGATGTCGTCGCGTCCGGTCGCGGCACGCGCGATCCGCACGGCGCTCATCGTCGCCTCCGTCCCGGAGTTGACGAACCGCACCTTGTCGAGCCGGAAGCGGCGGCACAGCTCCTCGGCGTACAGCACCGTCGCCTCGGTCGGAGCCGCGAAGTGCGTGCCGGTGGTCGCCGCGCGCGTGATCGCCTCCACGATCTTGGGGTGGGCGTGGCCCACGAGCATGCAGCCGAAGCCGCCGTGCGTGTCGACGTACTCGTTGCCGTCGACGTCCCAGACGTGCGAGCCGCGACCCTCGCGCAGGTACACGGGGTACGGGTCGCCGACCTGGAACGACGACCCGACGCCGAGGGGGAGCGACGCGAGCGCCCGTTCGTAGAGCGCCTTCGACCCGCGGGTGCGGTCGAGGAGCCGGCGCGTCTCGGAGTACGCGATCTCCTTCGCGCGCGCGTTCAGCCGGTCCTGGTCGGTGTCGCTCATGAGAATTTCACCATCACGTGCTTGATCTCGGTGTAGTGCTCGATCGCGTAGATCGACATGTCCTTGCCGTAGCCGGACTGCTTGAACCCGCCGTGCGGGAGTTCGCTGACGATCGGGATGTGGTCGTTCACCCACACGGTCCCGAACTGCAGCGACCGGGCCATGCGCATCGCCCGCCCGACGTCGCGGGTCCAAACACTGGCCGCGAGGCCGTAGTCGACCCCGTTGGCCCACGCGAGGGCCTGGTCCTCGTCGTCGAAGCGCTGCACGCTGACGACCGGCCCGAACACCTCGCGCTGCACGATCTCGCTGTCCTGCGCGGGGTTGACGACGACCGACGGCTCGTAGAAGAACCCGGCGCCTTCGCGGGCGTGGCCTCCCGTGGTGACCTCGGCGCCGGCCTCGCGCGCGCGGTCCACCATGCCGGCGACGCGCGCGAGCTGGTCGGCGGACACGACGGGGCCCATCGCGGTCTCCTCGTCGAGCGGGTCGCCGGTTCGGATCCTCGACACCGAGTCGGTGAGCGAGGCGACGAAGTCGTCGAAGAGGCGGGGACCGGCGAGGACCCGGCAGGGGGCGGTGCAGTCCTGCCCGGAGTTGTAGAAGCCGGCCTCCGTGAGCGTGGAGACCACGGCCTCGAGGTCCGCGTCGTCGAAGACGATCACGGGCGCCTTGCCGCCCAGCTCCAGGTGGACGCGCTTGAGCGAGTCGGCCGCCGTCTTCGCGATCACCTTGCCGGTCGCGACGTCGCCGGTGAGCGACACCATCGCGACGCCGGGGTGCGCGACGAGCGACGCGCCCGCCGTCTCGCCCCGGCCGCACACCACGTTGAGGACGCCGGGCGGGAGGATGTCCTGGGTGATCTCGGCGAGGCGCAGCGCGCTGAGGGGCGTCAACTCCGACGGCTTGAGGACGACGGTGTTGCCCGCGGCGAGCGCCGGGCCGAGCTTCCAGGTCGCCATGTTGAGCGGGTAGTTCCACGGCGCGATCGACGCGACGACGCCCAGCGGGTCGCGCCGCAGGAACGAGGTGTGGCCCTCGAGGTACTCGCCCGCCGCACGGCCCTCGAGGAAGCGGGCGCCCGCGGCGAAGAACCGCCAGTTGTCGACGGTGAGGTCCATCTCGAAGTCGATGATCGACCTCGGCTTGCCGACGTTGCGGATCTCGAGGTCGGCCAGCGTGGCGAGGTCGGCCTCGACCGCGTCCGCGACCTTCGACAGCACCTCGAACCGCTCGCGGGGGGTCTTCGCGGACCATTCCCCGAACGCGGCGGCCGCCGCGGCGACCGCGTCGTCCACGTCCTCGGCGCCGCTCGACGGGACCTCGGCCAGCACGGCGCCGGTGGCCGGTTCGAGCACCTCGTCCGTCCTGCCGGACTTCGCGGGCCGCCAGCTCCCCCCGATGTAGTTCTCGCGCGGCATCGCCCCCTCCTCGGTCGCTGACGACGATGTTGCGTCGTCAGAGGGGGGATTTGCAAGGGATTCCGTGGCCTGGGCGGCTGATGTCGACGGGATCCTTGCCGTTCGACCCCCGCGTGCGCGAACGTGCGATATTGCGGACGGTCCCCGGGGGGAGGGGGAGACGGCACTGGACGGTGTCATTGCGCTCGAGCGGGTGACGAAGCGGTTCGGGAGCTTCGTGGCCGTGGACCGCGCCGACTTCGCCATCGGACGCGGCGAGTTCTTCGCGATGCTCGGGCCGTCGGGCTGCGGCAAGACGACGACGCTGCGGATGATCGCCGGGTTCGAGACGCCCACCGAGGGAGTGGTGCGGCTCGAGGGCGCCGACGTCTCGCGCGTCCCGCCGTACCGCCGCAACGTCAACACCGTCTTCCAGCACTACGCGCTGTTCCCCCACATGTCGGTGTGGGACAACGTCGCGTTCGGTCCCCGGTCGCGCAAGGTGCCGTCCGACGAGGTGAAGCGCCGCGTCGGCGAGCTGCTCGAGATCGTGCGGCTGTCCGACTTCGCGAAACGCCGGCCGAGCCAGCTCTCCGGTGGTCAGCAGCAGCGTGTCGCGCTCGCGCGTGCGCTGGTCAACTACCCGGCCGCGCTGCTGCTCGACGAGCCCCTCGGCGCGCTCGACCTCAAGCTGCGCCAGGCGATGCAGATCGAGCTGAAGCGCATCCAGCGCGAGGTGGGCATCACGTTCGTGTTCGTCACGCACGACCAGGAAGAGGCGCTCACGATGAGCGACCGGATCGCGGTGATGAACGAGGGCCGCGTCGAGCAGATCGGCGCGCCGCGCGAGATCTACGACGAGCCGAGATCGGTGTTCGTCGCCGGCTTCATCGGCAGCGCCAACCTCCTGCCCGCCACGGTCACCGGGCCCGGCGGCGAGGTCGAGGTCGGCGGCCAGCGGCTCCCCGTGCCCGCGGCCGGCGGCGACCCGCGGTCCGGCGACCACGCGGTGCTGATGGTGCGTCCCGAGCGCGTCCGTGTCCTCGTCGACGCGCCGGCCAACGGGCACGTCGGCGTGCGCTGCACGGTCACCGACCTCGTCTTCCAGGGGCCGGTCGTGCGCGTGGCACTCGCGGCGCCGGACGGGTCGCCGGTGGTCGCACACGTCGGCGCCGCCGACCGGCTGCCGTTCCTGCGGCCCGGAGACCAGGTGTGGGCGGGGTGGGAGCCCGACGCCGCGCGCCTGCTCCCGGCCCGCACCGCCGCCCCGTCCGTGCCCGATCCCCACCCCGAGGAGGTCCGATGAGCAACCGCCGGCGTCCCCGACTCGCCCCGCCGCACCTGAGCCGCCGCCAGTTCCTCGGCCGCGCGGGAGCGCTCGCGGGCGCGGTCGCGATCGGCCCCTCGATCCTGGCCGCGTGCGGGCGACGACGACGGCGGCGACGCCGGCGATGGGGCGGCGGCGGCGACACCATCGTCATCTCGAACTGGATCGAGTACATCGACGAGGACAAGGCGCTGATCGCCGCTTCGGAGGAGGCGATCGGCGCGAAGGTCGACTACAAGGAGGACGTCAACGACAACAACGAGTACTTCGCGACCGTCCTGCAGCCGAACCTCGGGCAGGGCCGCTCGCCCAACCGCGACGGGTTCATCGTCACCGACTGGATGGCGGCGCGCGTGATCGGCCTCCAGTGGGTCCAGGAGCTCGTGCGCGAGGCGGCGCCCAACCTCGCCAACCTGCGCGCCGCGCTCGCGGACCCGAGCTGGGACCCCGGTCGGCGCTACAGCGTGCCGTGGCAGACGGGCATGACCGGGATCGCGTACAACCGCTCGGTGACCGGGCGCGACCTCACCAGCACGCAGGACCTGCTCGACCCCGCGTTCTCGGGCCGGGTGACCTTCCTGACCGAGATGCGCGACACGGTCGGACTGTTCATGCTGCTCGACGGCAAGGACCCGACGAACCCCACCTTCGAGGACGCGCAGGGCGCGTTCGACACCATCGAGGAGGCGAAGAACTCGGGTCAGCTGCGCGGGTTCACCGGCAACGAGTACGTCAACGACCTCTCGACCGGCAACCTCGCGGCGTGCATCGCGTGGTCGGGCGACGTCGCGCAGCTCACGAAGGACGACCCGAACATCCGGTTCGTCATCCCCGCCGAGGGCGGGATGCTGTGGTCCGACAACTTCCTGATCCCCGAGACGTCCGAGAAGGCGGAGCTCGCGACCCGGTGGATCGACTTCTTCTACGACCCGGTCAACGCCGCGCAGCTCACGATGGCGATCCAGTACATCTCGCCCGTCGACGGCGTCGCCGACGAGCTGCGCAAGCTCGGGCCCGACGGGGTCGCGCTCGCCGAGAACCCGCTGGTCGTGCCGACCGACGAGTCGCTCGCGCAGGTGCGCATCTTCGGCTCGCTCGACGAGGAGGAGGAGCAGCGCTTCGACGAGCGGTTCGCCGCGATCACCGGCGCCTGAGGCGCGGTCGGCGGCGTGGAGCGTGAGCCGGCCCCGGGCGTGAAGCGGGGCCGGTTCGCGCCCTACGGCCTGCTGGCTCCGGGTGTGCTCTGGCTGGCGCTGTTCTTCCTCGTCCCGCTCGCCACGCTGTTGCGGATGTCGCTGTCGTCGAAGGCGAACCGCTTCGACTTCGAGCCGGACTTCACGTGGGAGTGGTCGAACTACTCGGACGCGATCACCGAGTTCGGCGAGCAGTTCCGCCGTTCGTTCGCGTATGCGGGCATCGCGACCGTGCTGTGCATCCTGATCGGGTACCCGCTCGCGTACGTGATCGCGTTCCGCGGCGGCCGTTACCGCAACCTGTTGCTCGGCCTCGTCGTCGTGCCGTTCTTCACGAGCTACCTGATCCGCACGTTCGCATGGCGGACGCTGCTCGCCGACGAGGGACCGGTCGTCTCGCTGCTCCAGGACGTCGGCGTCCTCGCCGACGGCGGCCGGCTCCTCGCGACCTCGTGGGCGGTGATCGGCGGGCTGACCTACAACTTCCTGCCGTTCATGGTGCTGCCGATCTACGTGGCGCTGGAGAAGATCGACGTGCGCCTCGTCGACGCCGCGCGCGACCTCTACTCCAACGGCTGGCGGGCGTTCCGCAAGGTCGTGCTCCCGCTCTCCCTCCCGGGGGTGTTCGCGGGGTCGCTCCTCACGTTCATCCCGGCGTCGGGCGACTTCGTGAACGCCCAGTTCCTCGGCGGGCCGAACCACACGATGATCGGCAACGTCGTGCAGAACCAGTTCCTCGTGCAGCTCGACTACCCGACGGCGGCCGCGCTCGGGTTCATCCTGATGACGATCATCACGGTCGCGGTGCTGGTCTACGCGCGGATCCTCGGCACCGAGGAGCTGGTGTGACCGTCGCGCCCGGGATCGAGCGCCCGACCGCCGCGCCCCGGCCCGCGGTCGTCCCGGGCTGGACGCCACCCGCCTGGCTGCGCCGGCTCGGGTCGTGGGCGGTCAACGGCTGGGCGGTGCTCGCGCTCGTCTACCTGTTCGCGCCGATCGCGGTCATCGTCGCGTTCAGCTTCAACCGGCCCGCCGGGCAAGTTCAACTTCGTGTGGAACGAGTTCACGCTCGACAACTGGCGTCACCCGTTCGCCGAGGGCGACCTGGTCGACGCGCTCGTCGTGAGCCTGCAGGTCGCCGCGATCGCCGCCCTCGTCGCGACGGCGTTCGGCGCGCTGATGTCGCTCGCGCTCGTCCGCTACCGCTTCCGGGGGGGCGGGCTGGTCAACCTCCTGATCGTGCTGCCGCTGACGACGCCCGAGATCGTCCTGGGATCGTCGTTGCTCACGTTGTTCCTCACGCCCCCGCAGCCGCACGCGTCGTTCGCCTGGCTGTGGAACGACGAGCGGGGGTTCCGCACGATCGTGATCGCGCACGTGATGTTCTGCGTGAGCTTCGTCGCGCTCACGATGAAGGCCCGGATGCGGGGCCTCGACTGGACGCTCGAGGACGCGGCGATGGACCTCGGCGCGCCGCCGCTGCGGACGTTCGCGCGGGTCACGCTGCCGATGATCGCGCCCGGGCATCCTCGCGGCGGCGCTGCTGTCGTTCGCGCTCTCGCTGGACGACTTCATCATCACGCTGTTCGTGCGCGGCGACGTCAACACGTTCCCCATCCAGGTCTACGGCGCGTCGCGCACGGAGGTGCCGCCGCAGATCAACGTGCTCGCCACGATGATCCTCGTGGTGAGCGTGGCGCTCCTCGGCGCCGGCACCGCCTGGAAGGCCTACCGCGAGCGCGGCTGAACCGGCACTGCGGGCGCGACCTCGCGCATGAACCGCTCGAGCGTCGCCGGCTCGCCGAAGTCGGAGAACTGGAGCACGAACCCCTCGACGCCGGCGGCCGCTTCCGCGGCGAGCGCGGCGGCGACCTCCTCGGCGGTGCCGGCGATCACGCCACCCCACGCGCCGAACCGGCGGTGCGCCGTCGCGACCACGTCGTCCCGCTCGCGCGCCGACGGCGCGAGGCCGATCGGGTGCTGTGTCGAGACGCGGGCGGTGCCGGCGAGTGGCCGCAGCTCGGCGATGCGGTCGAGCGCGTACCCCGGGCAGTTCCACCAGTCGGCGAACTCGCGCACGAGCGGCATCGTGAACCGCGCGCCGCCGCCCCCGACGTGCACGGGGATCCTCGACTGCACCGGGACCGGGCGGCCGCGCGCGCCGACGAGCGTGAAGTGCTCGCCCGCGTGGTCGAACTCCTCGCCGGAGAACATCGCGTCGAGGATCTGCAGCGTCTCGCGGAGCTTCGCGGCGCGCACGGCGGGCGGCTCGGGGCCGAAGCCGTAGCGCGCGAGCTCGTCGGGCACGGATCCCCACCCGATGCCGAGCTCGAGCCGTCCGTCCGAGACGACGTCGAGCGTCGCCGCCATCTTGGCGAGCAGCGCCGGGTGCCGGAACGGGTCGCACAGCACCAGGTGGCCGATGCGGATCCGTTCGGTCCTCGCCGCGAGCGCGGTCGCGATCGTCCAGCCCTCGAACGTGTCGACCTCGGGTGCCATCGGCGCGGCGAGGTGGTCCATCAGCCAGACCGAATCGAACCCTGCGGCCTCGGCCGCGAGCGCGCGTTCGAGGATGCGGTCCCACGACATGCGCAGCTGGGGGAGGTACAGGCCGAACCACACGTTCGGTGACGCTACCGGTGCGCGTGGGACCGGGCGCGCGGGAGGGTCAGCAGCGCCCGCCCCAGGGCCGGTTGCCCTGCCACTGGTAGAGCGTCCACGCGAGCTCGTCCTGGTCGTAGGGGCTCGCGTCGATCGGGTTCACGCCGATCAGGTCGTCGCGCCCGGCGCGCGCGGCCGTCACGTCCCACGTCGACTGCGCGAACTGGTACGCGCCGTACCAGCCGCCGGAGTGGTTGACGGCGCGGTAGTTGCCGCCGCTCTCGCGCGCTCGCGTGCAGACGAGGAACGGATGGTCGTGCTGCGGGGGGTCGCCGTGTTCGCGGGCGCGGCCGCCGGCGCCGCGGCGACGGCGCGGGCGCGTGGTGGGTGCCGTCGACCGGCCGGCGCCGAGCGATGACGAGCCGCCGGAGCGGCCGCCGACCGCTCGGGACGTGAGGGCCTGCCGCCGCTGCCGCGCGCTCGCCTCGTCGGCGGCCCGCTCGCGCAGACACCTCGAGCCGTTCCTCGAGCTCCGCTTGCTGCGCGGCGAGCCGCTCGGCGACCTCGGCGTGCTCCTCGCGACGCGCCTCGAGCTCCTCGAGCCGCGCGTCGAGCTCCTCGGTGGCGGCGGTCAGCTCGTCGATCGCCCGGTGGCTCTGCGCGTTGGCCCGGTCGAGCAGCTCGACCCGGCGTGCCGACTCGAGCGCGTCGTCGCCGTCGGGGACGGGCGACACGGCGCCGCTGCCCTTGTAGATCTGGACCGCGCGCTCCCGCGCGACGACCGCGATCTCGGTCGGCGTGCTCCCGGGCGGCCTCGATCCGGGCTCCGGAGCCCGGCGATCTCGGCATCGAGCGCGCGCCGCCTCCTGCTGGGTCGCGAACCACTCCTGCGCGACCTCGCTCGATCGACGCGGCGGATCGCTCGATGCGGTCCTGCGTGCGGCTGCGCGCCGGCACCGGTGGGGAGGGACGCGAGCGCGACGACGCCGGCGACCACGAGGACGCGTCCACGCGACAACGCGGTGAAGCGAGTGTGCTCCGCCCCACCGACGCTGCGCCCGCGGCCGGAACGGCACGAGCGGGGTCGGCGCATTGCCGGCGACCCTAACCAAGCGGGTCTCGGCGGCATGCAAATTCCGCTGGGCGCACCGCGTGAGAGCTGGCGCGCGGAGAGCGACGAACCCGCAGGTCACCGGCGCCCGGAGCGAGATCTCGACGCGAACCGGGCGTACCGGCATCGGTCCGTACCCGACCGTCAGGCGACGATGGCGCCGCCCTCGACGGGGATCGTCTGCCCGGTGACGTAGCGGGCGGCGTCGGACAGGAGGAACACGACGACGTCGGCGACGTCGTCCGGCCTGGGCGTACCGGCCGAGCGGGATCGCTCGTGCGCGGCGCGCTCCGGCGGCTCGGGGGTGGCGAACACGCCGCCGGTCATCGGGGTGTCGACGCCGCCGGGGCACACGCAGTTGGCGCGCACGCCGTCGCGCCCGTAGCTGCACCGCGAGCAGGCGGGTCAGCGCGTCGACGCCGCCCTTGCTCGCCGTGTACCCGGCGCCGAAGCCGTGCCCGCGGAGCGCGGCGGTCGACGCGATCGTCACGATCGAGCCGCCCCCGCGCGCGAGCGAGGGGAGCGCGCGGGCGACGACCGCGAACGTGCCGACGAGGTTGACGCGCAGCACGTGGGCGAACGTCGTCGACGTCGACCTCGTGCGCGGGCGCCAGGTCGGGGCCGTGGAAGATGCCCGCGGCGACGTGACGACGCCCGGCGACGCGGCCGAGGTCCGAGATCGCGGCGTCGACCGCGCGGGCGACCGACGCCTCGTCCGCGACGTCGCAGGGGTGGGCGCGGGCGGTGCCGCCCGCGGCGCGCGACCTCGGCCGCGGCCGCCCGCGCGCACCGGCCTCGTCGCGGTCGAGCACCGAGACGGCGGCGCCGGCCCGCGGCCGCGCCGAGCACCGTCGCGCGGCCGATCCCGCTCGCCGCGCCCGTCACGAGCACGTGCCGTCCGTCGAGTGCGCCCATCGCCCCCCGTCCTCCGTGAGCCGGCGGCGGTGACGCTACGGCGCCCGTAGGGTGACGCGCACGTCAGGTTCGCGAGCCGAGGGAGGAGGGCGCGGTGGTCACGGTCGAGCAGACGCGCGCGATGCACACGGTCGAGGGCAGGGTCGTGGTCGTCACCGGCGCGGGCAAGGGCATCGGGAAGGGGATGGCGCTGCACCTCGGCAAGGGGGGAGCCTCCGTCGTGGTCGCGGAGTGGAAGCCCGACCTGCTGCGCGAGGCGAGTGCGCCGAGCTCGACGCGCTCGGCGTGCCGAACCTCGGTGTCGCCTGCGACGTGCAGCGGCGCGACCAGATCGAGGCGATGGTCGCGAGCGACCGTGGAGCGCTTCGGCCGGGTCGACTGCCTCGTGAACAACGCGCAGACGTTCCGCCCGCTCGCGCGCGATCGCGGAGGTGACGGAGCACGACGTCGACGTCTTCCACACGCTCGGGGGTCAAGGGCACGCTGTGGGCGATGCAGGCCGTGTACCCGCACATGAGGCGGCAGGGGTGGGGGCGGATCGTCAACTTCGCGTCGTCGATGGGGATCACCGGCGGGCGGGGCTTCGCGGCGTACAACGCGTCGAAGGAGGCGATCCGGGCGCTGACGCGCACCGCCGCACGCGAGTGGGCGGTCGACGGGATCGTCGTGAACGCCATCGCGCCGGCCGCCGCCGACCCACCACGGCGAGGCCGGGACGCCGCAGCGAGGGGTACCGGGTCTTCGTCGAGAACTGCCCGATGCAGCGCCAGGGCGACCCGGAGGTCGACATCGGCGCGGTGGCGTGGTTCCTGTGCAGCGACGCGTGCCGCTACCTCACCGGGCAGACGTTCATGGTCGACGGCGGGGCGTTCATGTCCGCGTGACCGGCTCGGCGCGGCCGGGCACGGGGGCCCGGGCCGTCCGTGGCCCGGGCCCTGCACATGGATGTCCGCGTGACCGGCTCGGCGCGGCCGGGCACGGGGGATAGGGTGCGAACCGTGCAGGCCGAGCCTCCCGGGTCGGGTCCCGGCGCCACGCCGCCGACCGGCGACGTCCCGCCCCCGGCGCCGCCGGGTGCGTGGTCCCCGCCGCCGGGGCCGCCCCCGCCGGGGTCCCCTCCGGCCGCGCGGCCGCGCACGCACCCGCTCGCCGTCGTCTCGCTCGTCGCGGGCCTCGCGCAGTTCGTCTGCCTGTTCGTCGTGGGCGCCGTGACCGCGGTCGTCACCGGTCACCTCGCGCGCCGGGCGATCCGCCGGTCGCAGGGCGCGGAGGGCGGCGACGGGCTCGCCCTGGCCGGCCTGGTGCTCGGCTACGTGGGCGTCGCGCTGGCCGCCGTCGCGACGCTGGCGATCGTGGTCTTCGCCGACGACGCCGTCCGCTTCGCGATGCGCGACGACGCGGACCGGTTCGTCGAGGAGGCGAGCGGGATCGCGATCCGCAGCGGCGCAGACCGTCCGCGACGCCGAGGTGCTGCACGCCGCGTCCATCGAGGTGTTCGACGACGCCTTCTACGACGTGACGCTGCCCGACGGCACCCCGATCGGCCTCGCGACCGAGTCGGACTGGGAGCGGGCCCGCTGGCGGATCGAGATGCGCACGGGAGGGCGTCGGCCGGCATCGGCGCGGCGACCGTCTGCGCGCAGATCCCGCTGCGCTTCGGCACCGAGGCGATCACCAGCGACGGGCCCTGCGAGCGCGGCTCACCCGTCTGAGGCACCGGCCCCCTCGCCGAGGTCACGCAGCAGCGCCTCGACGGCGGCCACCGCGCGCGGGACGGCCGACGCGTAGCCCTCCTCCTCGATGCGCGGGCCGACGAGCTCCACGTCGAACGGCCCCGGTAGCCGGCGCCGAGGAGCGAGCCGACGATCCGGGCGAGCGGCACGTCGCCGTCGCCCGGCACGAGCCGGTCGGGCGTGCAGTGCGTGCCGACGCGGAAGTCGCTGAGCTGCACGAGCGCGATGCGGTCGACGCCGTCGCGCACCGTCGCGGCGAGCGCCCGCTCCGCCCAGCACGCGTTGACCTCCATGCACACCCCGGTGCCGAGCCGCCCGGCCAGGTCGAGTGCGTCGCGCAGCGTGTGGACGAACCCGACGTCGACCCGGAGGGGGTTCGTGTGCTCGATCGCGAACCGCACCCGCCGCGTCGCGGCCTCGTGCAGCACCGGCGCCAGCGCCTCGGCGAGCGCGTCGGCGGCCTCCTCCCAGGTGAGGGGCGCGGCCGGGCCCGTCGTGAAGACCATGCAGCCCGCCCCGGTCGCGGCCGCGAGGTCGACGGCGCGCACCAGCCGCTCCCGCTGCTCCTCCCACCGGGCGGGCCGCGCGAGGTGGAACGGGCCGAGCCCGATCAGGTTCCCGACGCGCAGTCCGTCGTCGCACGCCCGCGCGACCAGCCGGGCGCCGGCGTCCCAGCCGTGCGCCTCCAGCTTCGCGACCGACACCCCGACGTGGTCGATGCCGTGCGCCGCCCAGAACTCGAGGTCCTCGGCGAGCGAGAGCCGGTAGGTGGAGATCGCGCTGACGCTGACGCGGGGGTGCACGGCGCGCTATCCGAGGGTGAGCCCGCGGGCGATGCTGCTCCCGCCGTCGAGCTCGAGGTTCGTGCCGGTCACGAAGCCGGACTCGTCGCTCGCGAGGTACACGGCCGCGTGGGCGACGTCGGCCGCGGTGCCGAGGCGCGTGAGGTGCATCCCCTCGTACCGGGCGCGGCGCTCGGGCGGGAGGTCCGCGTCGCGGCGGTCGTTGAGGACGTAGCCGGGGCTGATCGTGTTGCACCGGATCCCGTCGGCCGCGTAGTCGACCGCGATCGCTCGCGTCAGCGCGTTGAGGCCGCCCTTGGCGGCGATGTACGCGGCGAGGCCGCGGCTGGCGCGCGTCGCCTGGCGGCTCGAGATGTTGACGATGGCGCCGCGGCCCGCCCGCCGCATGTGCGGGATCACGGCCCGGCAGCACCAGAACGGCGCCGTGAGGTCGACCCGGAGGATCGCCTCCCACGCCGCGGTGCTCAGGTCGGCGACGGGGCCGTCGGGTGCGTCGCCGCCCGCGGCGTTGTTGACGAGGACGCTGCAGCCGCCGAGCAGCCCGACCGCCGTCGCGACGAGGTCCGCGCACGCGTCCTCGTCGGACAGGTCGGCCGGGACGAAGTGCGCGACCCCGCCCTCCGAGCGGATCAGGTCGACGACCTGCGCGCCGCGGCGGCCGTCGCGCCCGGTGACGACGACCTGGGCGCCCTGGCGCGCGAACTCGCAGGCGATCGCGCGTCCGATGCCGGAGGTCGAGCCGGTGACGAGCGCCTTCTCGCCCCGGAGCCGCACGCGGCGAAACGTAGCACCGCCGCGGCGTGCACCCGTCCGCGCCGCGGCCACCGGGCGACGCCACACTGAGGGCGATGGCCGGACCCGCGCCCGCGCACTCCCACGCCCACGCCCACGGCCACGACGTGGTCGTCTCGCCCCGCACGCGCCGAACGCTCGTCGCCGTGACGGTCGCGATCGCGGTGGTCGTCGCCGGCTGGATGTGGGTGATCGGCTTCGGCAGCGACGCCGAGCGCGACGCGACCGGGCTCCTCGCGGACGACGTGTACGAGGCCCGGGTCGTCGGCGTCACGACCGGGCCCTGCGAGGGGCACCACGCCCGAGAGCGGTGTCGAGTGCCGCTTCGTCGAGGTCCGCCTGACCCAGGGGCCGGACGCGGGCGCGACGCGCACGCTGTCGTTCTCGACCGACGCCGCGACCACCCCCGACCTCGCGCGCGGCGACCGCGTCGTGCTCAACCACGTGCCCGGTGCCGAACCGGGCTTCGACTACCAGTACGCGGACCGCCAGCGCCGCCCGGTGCTGCTCGCCGCGGCCGTGCTCTTCGCGCTCGCGGTCGTCGTGCTCGGGCGGCTGCGCGGGCTCGCCGCGCTGGGCGGGATCGCGGTGAGCCTCGTGGTGATCCTGCAGTTCGTGCTCCCGGCGATCCTCGACGGCCACGGCGCCGTGCCCGTCGCCGTGCTCGGTTCGGCGGCGATCGCGTACGTCGCCCTGTACCTCGCGCACGGGTTCTCGATGATGACGACCGTCGCGCTCCTCGGGACCCTCGCGTCGCTCGCCCTGACGGTCGTCCTCTCCGCGATCTTCACCGCGCTCGGCGAGTTCTCCGGGTACGCGTCGGAGGAGGCGGTGCTCCTCCAGCAGCTCGCGGGCGGGGTCGACGTGAGCGGCCTGGTGCTCGGCGGCATCGTGATCGGTGCGCTCGGGGCGCTCGACGACGTGACGGTCACCCAGGTGTCGGCGGTCGCGGAGCTGCGCCGTGCGAACCCGGCGATGCCGCCGGGGGCGCTGTACCGATCGGGCCTCCGCATCGGGCGCGACCACATCGCGTCGACGGTCAACACGCTCGCGCTCGCGTACGCGGGCGCCGCGCTCCCCGTGATGCTGCTGTTCGTGCTGTCGCAGCAGTCGCTCGGGACCGTCGCGAACAGCGAGGTCGTCGCGACCGAGATCGTCCGCGCGCTGGTCGGCAGCGTCGGGCTCGTCGCGTCGGTGCCGATCACCACGTGGCTCGCCGCGCGCGTGGTGGCCGGCGGCGCGCCCCCGGCGCGGCCCGGACCGTGCCGGCCCCGTGCCGCCCGCCGGCGACGGAGGTGCCGGCCGCGGGGGACCGCCCGGCGGCCGCGGCGGGACCGCCCGACGACCCGGGCGAGCGCAGCTTCTGGTCGTGACGGGCGCGCCGCGGGCGCCGGGTCAGCGCGAGACGATCGGGCCCGCGCCGGCCCGCCGCCCGACGCCCGCGGCGAGCGCGGCGAGCGCGTAGACGGCGACGCTCGTGCACACGATCGCACCGCCGGGCGCGAGCTCCCACCGGCGGGCGGCGGCGAGCCCGGCGACGACCGACGCGACGCCGACGCCGGCCGCGGCGACCATGGTCCCGAGCGAACGACCGGGCGAACAGCCGGCTCGCCGCGACCGGGAGCACCATCAGCGCCGCGACCAGGAGCACGCCGACCACGCGCATCGCGGCGACGATGGTGACGGCGGTCAGCGCGGCGAGCACGGCGTTGAGCCCGTCGACCGGGAGCCCCGAGACGCGCGCCGACTCCTCGTCGAGCACGATCGCGAACAGGGCGCGGCCCGCGACCGCCAGCGTCGCGACGATGACGAGCCCGAGCGCGACCACCACGCGGACGTCGGACCACGTGACGGTGAGGATCGACCCGAACAGGTACGGCACGACGTTCACCGCGCCCGCGTCCGCCCGGCTGGCGAGCACGACGGCGAGCGCGATCCCGCCGTAGAACGCCAGCGCGAGCAGCAGGTCACCCGAGGTGCGCTGGTGCGACCGCAGCCACTCGATCGCGACCGCGGCGGTCACCGACGCGACCAGCGCCGACCAGATCGGCCAGACGTCGAGCAGCAGGCCCGGCGGCGACACCCGCGAACGCGACGTGGCCGATCCCGTCGCCGATGAGCGACATCCGCTTCTGGACCAGGAACGCGCCGATGAGCGGCGCGCAGGCGCCGACGGCGACGCCGGCGACGAGGGCGAGCTGCATGTACTCGCGTTCGAACGGCCAGGGCATCAGGTCAGCTCCTCCAGCCACAGCGGGAGCGCCTCGGCGTGGACCCCGAGGCTCACCCCGCGCCCGGCGAGCTCGCGCGGGCGTGCCGTCGAACACCACCCGCCGCTTGAGCACGATCACGTGGTCGAGGTCGTCGGCCACCGCGCCGAGCTCGTGGGAGACGAGCAGCACCGTCGTGCCGTGCTGGGCGACGAGGTGGACGAGCGAGTCGCGGAACAGGCGCTGCGACTCGGCGTCGACGCCCGCGATCGGCTCGTCGAGCACCAGCACCTCCGGGTCGCCGACCAGGGCCTTCGCGATCAGGACCCGCTGCTGCTGGCCGCCCGACAGCTCGCGCATGCGCCGCCGCCGCTGCGCCCCGAGCGCGACGGCGTCGAGGGCGTGCGCGACCGCGCGCTCGTCCTCGCGGGTCGGCCAGCGCCACCAGCCGCGGCGGGCGACCCGCCCGGCCCGCACGACCTCCTCCACGGTCGCCGGCAGGTCGGGCGGCAGGAGCAGGCGCTGCGGGACGTACCCGACGCGCCAGCGGGCGCCGAGGTGGCGGGGGTCCTCGCCGAGCAGCTCGACGCGCCCGCGCTCGGGCCGGGCGAGGCCGAGCAGGACGCGCAGCAGCGTCGACTTGCCGCTGCCGTTCGGCCCCACGAGCGCGGCGAACTCGCCGGCGCGCACCGAGAACGAGACGTCCTCGAGCACCGGCGTCGTCCCGTAGGAGAACCAGACCCCTTCGGCCCGCAGCGCGTCGGCGGCAGTCATGTGAGAGCGGTTCTCACCCTAGTCCCGACGGCGAGGGCCGGCGCCCGCGGCAGAAGGGCCCGGCGCGGTCAGGACCCGGGCGGCTCGCCGGGCAGGCAGCGTCAGCACCTCGACGCCGCCGGTCGTGACGAGGACCGTGTGCTCGAACTGCGCGCAGCGCGACCGGTCGCGGGTCGGTGCCGTCCACCCGTCGGCCCAGATGCGCCCGAGCTCCCACGACCCCTCGGTGATCATCGGCTCGATCGTGAACGTCATCCCCGGCTCGAGCAGGGTGTCGGCGTTCGGGTCGAAGTAGTGGGGGACCGACGGCGCGGTGTGGAACTCCTCGCCGATGCCGTGCCCGACGAACGCGCGCACGACGCCGAACCCGTGGGCCTCGGCGTGCTCCTGGATCGCCCGGCCGATCTCGTTGACCGGGACGCCGGGCCGCACGGCCTCGATGCCCCGCCACATCGCCTCGCGGGTGACGCGCACCAGGTCGCGGCCGGCCTCGTCGACGTCGCCGACGAGGAACGTGGCGTTGCAGTCGCCGTGCACCCCGCCGAGGTAGATCGTGACGTCGCAGTTGACGATGTCGCCGTCGCGCAGCGGGCGGTCGTCGGGGATCCCGTGGCAGATCACCTCGTTGACCGACGTGCACAGCGACTTCGGGAAGCCCTTGTAGTGGAGGGGGCTCGGGTAGCCGCCCCGGGCGATGCACGCCTCGTGGCAGATCCGGTCGAGCTCGTCGGTCGTGATCCCGGGCCGCACCGCGGCGGCGAGCTCGGCCAGCACCTCGCGCGGCGGCGCGCCCGGCCGACCCGCATGCGCTCCGTGCGCTCCGACGGGGGCACGGCGGGCACGAGCACCGGCGCGTCGGGCGCGTACGGCGGCCGCGGGATCTCCGGCGGCACGGGCCGCGGCGGCGACAGTCGCCCCGGGCGGACCGGCGCGCGGCGCTCCGGCCGTGCGTCGCGCGCCCGGGGGGCCGACGCGAGGCGCCGGCGCGCGAGGCGCTCCCGGTCGCGGCGTCTGCTCACGGCGCCATTGTCGCGCCCCCGGCCGCCCGGTCGGCGCCCCGGCGGTCGCCGGCGGCGCCCCGGGGCGGCGGACGGCTCAGGACGGGTGGTTCACCATCGCGGCCGCGGCCACCGTGAAGTGGTCGCGCATGCGCGGCGGCGATCCCGGGCGGGGGCGCGACCTCGGCGAGCGCGTCGAGCATCGCGGCGAGCCACGCGTCGCGTTCCACCTCGCCGATGGCGAACGGCAGGTGACGCATGCGCAACCTCGGGTGGCCCCTCCTCGCGCTGTACTCGGGCGGGCCGCCCCAGTACTGGGCGAGGAACAGCGCGAGCGCGCGCATGCCGGGACCGAGGTCCTCGGGGTACAGCGGCCGCAACCGCGGGTCGCGCTCGACGCGCCGGGCGAAGGCGCCGACCAGCGCGTCGAAGAACGGTTGGCCCCCGACGGCCTCGTACACCGTTGGCCGCTCCATCGGCGGGCTAGTGTTCCCGATCCCGCCCGCCGGTGCCGCACCGGCGACGATGGGTGACGCCGGCCGGCGGCCCGATCCGTCAGTTCCCGCTCCCGCGCACCGACCCCCCAGGAGGCGCCGTGCACCAGTCGTGGCTCACGCCGCTCGCGCAGGTGCGAGACGCCGGCGCGAAGGGGCTCGGCGTGTTCGCGACCGCCGACATCCCGGCCGGGACGACCGTCGCGGGGTTCGGCGGCCACGTCGTCGAGCGCGCCGAGTTCGACCTCCTCGCCGAGGAGCTGCGCACCCACTCGCTGCAGGTCGACGACCGGCTGTACCTGGTGAGCCTGCCCCCGTTCGCGCCCGCCGACTACGTCAACCACTCGTGCGAGCCGAACTGCGGCATCGTCGGCTCGCTGCTGCTCGTCACGATGACCGACGTGGTCGCGGGCGAGGAGCTGTGCTTCGACTACGCGATGACCGACACGAACGACTACGACGAGTTCGTGTGCGCGTGCGGGACGCCGAGCTGCCGCCGCCTGATCACCGGCGGCGACTGGAAGCTGCCGGAGCTGCAGGAGCGCTACCGCGGGTACTTCTCGGCGTACATCACGCGCAAGATCGCGCAGACCCCCGCGTCCGAGTAGCCGGCCCGGCGCGCGGCGGGACGGCGGCCGGTCCGGTCAGCCGCGCGGGTCCTCGAGGCCTTCGCCGCCCGCGGCGAGCGCGTCGAAGATCCGCGTGTAGACCTCGTCGCCCTCGGGGTACTCACCGGCCGTGCGCAGCAGCACACGGTTGTCCCCGTCGAGGTACACGACGTAGGGGAACCCGCCCGCCCCGTACGCGACGAGGGCGTCGAGCGATTCGCTGTCGACGATCGTCGGCAACGAGTCGAGCCCCTCGCGCGCCAGCCACGCGGAGGGGGGGTAGTTGCCGGCGTTGGGGTCGACCCGGGTCGACACGACGTAGACGTCGACCCCGTCGGGCAGCTCGTGCGAGTCGAGCCACTGCGCGAGCCGCGGCACCTCGGCCTGGCAGTGCGGGCACCAGTGGGCCACGAAGAACACGGCCTTCGCGCGCCCGTCGGGCGCGATGGTGACGGGCCGGCCGGCGAAGTCCTCCCCCTCGAGCGTCGGCGCGACCGCGTCGGGGCGGTCGTTGGGCGCCGAGGACGGGAACTGCGCCAGCGCGTCCCCCTCGACGGTCACCTCGCGGGTCTCGCCGCCGGGTGCCTCGGCCGGGTCGTCCCCGTCACCGCCTCCGCTGGTCGCGGCCCAGGCGATGCCCACCACGCCGAGCACGGCGACGGCACCGATCAGGAGCGGGAACAGCGGCAGTCGCGAGCCGCGCCCCGCCTGCTTCTTGGCCGACGCACGTGCGCTCATCGTACGAGGTCCTCCTCGGGGTCCGGCTCGGTGGCCGCCATCGTCGCGCCCGGGCCGGTGTCCGCGGGGCGCGGGCTGGGCCGCGGCCAGCACCGTGTCGACGAGCAGGAACGCCGACAGGGCCATGTACGGGATCGAGATGAAGTGCAGGCGCCAGATCGGCACCGTCGTGCAGGGCTGGAACGGGTCGCACGCGGTCACCTCGAGGTCGGGGAACCGCTCGATCAGGTAGTGGTAGGCGGACACGACGGGGCCGAGCACCCCGAGCGCGAGGGCGTAGGGCCGGATGCCCCAGTCGCGCCGCACCGCGGCGATCACCAGCACGATCGCCAGCGGGTACATGAGGATGCGCTGGTACCAGCAGAGGCGGCACGGGATCAGGTCCGCGCCCTCGGAGAGGTACAGGGAGCCGGCCGTCGCGGTGGCCGCGACGACCGCGGCGATCGCGAGGCCGCTGTCGCCGAGCGCGGCCCGCACGTCGTGCCAGCGAGCGGTACCGATCCCGGCGCGGGAGGCCGCGGCCAGCCCCCACAGCGCGAGGGTCGCCGCGTTCGCGCCCAGCGTCAGGAGGACGAAGGAGTTGATCCAGGGGTCGTCGGTCATCGGGCCACCGCGCTCCGCCTGCCCCCGGGCCGGCCGGCCGGGGGGCTCTCCGGACCCATCGGCGGGTCAGGCGCAGTCGGCACAGGTTCCGACCAGGTCGAGGCGGTGGTGCGCCGTGCGGAACCCGCGGCGGCGGGCCGCCAGGGCGGCGGCGGCCGCGACCGAGCGCTCGATCCCGTCCGACGCCGGGAGGTCCTCGATCCGGCCGCAGCTCGTGCAGACGAGGTGGTGGTGGTGCCCGGTGAGGTCCTCGGCCAGCTCGTAGCGGGCGAACTCGTCGCCGGTCACGATGCGGCGCACGACCCCCGCCTGCTCCAGCACGACGAGGTTGCGGTACGCCGAGCTCTGCGCGAGGTCGGGCCGCGCGGCGAGGATCTCGGGGAGCGTGAGCGGACGGTCGCTCGCCGCGAGCGCCTGCACGACCCCGGTGCGGCCGGTGGTGAGTCGCTGCTGCTGGCGGGCGAGGCGGCGCGCGACGGTGTCGAGGAGATCGTCGGCCCGACGCATGGAACGCCGATTCTACCGGCCGGGTACCGTCGTCCCGATGGACGCCCGGAAGCGGTTCGCGGCCGAGGTCGCGGCGCCCGACGACCTCGTGCGGCTCGACCTCGCGGCCCTCTGCATCGCCGCGCACGCGCACCCGGGCCTCGACGTCGACGCGTGGTGCCGGCGCGTCGACGACCTCGCGGCCGGCTGCCGCGAGGCGACGTTCGACGGCGTCCGCGAGCACCTGTTCGGGCGCCTGCGGTTCGCGGGCGACCGCGAGACCTACGACGACCCCGAGAACTCGTTCCTCGACTCGGTCCTGGAGCGCCGCAAGGGCATCCCGATCACGCTGTCGATCCTCGTGATCGAGGTCGCGCGCCGCCTCGGCGTCACCGTCCACCCGGTCGG
This sequence comes from Acidimicrobiia bacterium, assembly GCA_026002935.1. GTDB lineage: Bacteria > Actinomycetota > Acidimicrobiia > IMCC26256 > PALSA-610 > BPGH01. The sequence goes on along the minus strand of BPGH01000001.1, from coordinate 250,631 downwards.
GATGCCGGGGCACTTCCTGGTGCAGCCGGCCGGGGGACGCGCCGTGTGGTGCGACCCGTTCCACGGGGGCGCGCTCCTCGGGCCCGAGGGGTGCCGCGCGCTGTTCGCCGCGGTGAACGGACCGGGGGTGCCGTTCCGGGGCGACCACCTCTCGCCGACGCCCCGCCGTCTCGTCCTCGCCCGCGTGCTCGCGAACCTCGAGCGCGGCCCCCTCGGTCGCCACCCGCGCCACCTGTCGTGGATGACGGCGCTGCACCTGTCGATCCCCGGACTGCCCGAAGCCGAGCGCGAGCGCCTGCGCGACCGCCTCGCCGGCGTGCGGGCACGGTGGAACTGACGTGGTGACCCGCGAGCTGCCGATGTTCCCGCTGGGGAGCGTGCTGTTCCCCTACGGCGTCCTGCCGCTGCACGTGTTCGAGCCCCGCTATCGCGTCATGACCCGCCAGTGCCTCGCCGGCGACCACGAGTTCGGCGTCGTGCTGATCGAACGCGGCAGCGAGGTCGGCGGCGGCGACTCGCGCTTCGGCTTCGGCACGCTCGCCCGCATCGCGCACGCGCACGAGCTGCCGGACGGCCGGTTCGCGCTGACGGCCGTCGGGCTGCGCCGGATCCGGGTGGAGCGCTGGCTCGACGACGACCCGTACCCGCGCGCGGTCGTCGAGGTCGTCGCCGACGAGCCGTTGCCCCCCGACGCCGCCGCGCTGCGGGACACGGTGGTCGCGGCGCTCGACGAGCTGCTGGCGCTGTGGCGCCGGCTCGACCCCCGGGTGCCCGGCGCTGCCGCGCTTCGCGGACGACCCGCGCCGGGCCGTCGACGAGGCCGCGGCGGTCGCGCCGCTCGGGCCGCTCGACGCGCAACGCGTGCTCGAGGAGCCCGCGTTCGCGCCGCGGTGCGCGCGCCTGGTGGAACTGCTCGCCGACCAGGCCGCGCTGGTGCGCGCCCGGTTGGGACCCGACGGGGGCGGCGAGGGCCGCGCGGGTGCGTGACGCCGGGTGCCGGACGGGCCGGGGGTGGGTAACGTTCGCGCATGGCAGACATCGACGGTGACGCGGTCCGGAGGCGGCTCGAGGCGGAGCGCGAGCGCGTCGCGGAGCTCATCGCCGGCCTGCGCGGCGAAGGGCTCGACCGCACCGAGGCCGACCAGGTCGGCGAGCTCTCCCACTACGACCAGCACCCGGCCGACCAGGGCTCGGAGACGTTCGAGCGCGAGAAGGACCTCTCGATCCTCGAGCGGCTCGAGACCGAGCTCGCCGAGATCGAGGCGGCGCTCGAGCGGCTCGACCAGGGCACCTACGGCATCGACGAGGTGACGGGCGAGCCGATCGACCCGGCGCGGCTCGAGGCGTACCCGATCGCCCGGACCAACGTCGACACCGAGCGCTGACCGGGGTCCGGTGCGGCTGCGGGTGCTGCTGTTCGCGACGGCGCGCGAGGCCGCCGGGCGCGCCCACGACGAGTTCGACGCCGCGGCCGGCGCGACCCTCGCCGACCTCGCGGCCGCGATGGACGCCCGCTACGGCGCCGCGTTCGGACGGGTGCGGGAGGGATCCCGGCTGTGGCTGAACGGTGAGGAGCCCCCGGCGGGCGCCGCGACGGTGCTGCACGACGGCGACGAGGTCGCCGTGCTCCCGCCCGTTTCGGGCGGTTCGGGCGGTCCGCTCCTGTCCTGACGACGCGCCGTGAGGGCCGTCGCACGCCGAGTGTACGGATTCGCCCCCTCGGGGGGTGCCTCTGTTACGGTTCCCCCGCCGTGCGCGTGAACCTCGTCCGTTCGACGCTGCGCCGTGCCCTGGTGGCGGTGACGGTGCTCACCTCGCTGGCGGTCGTCCCGGCCGCGACCGCGGGGGCGGCGGACCCGCTCGCGGAGGCCGAGGCCCGGGTCGTCGCCGCCCGGCGTGCGGCGAACGAGGCCGCCGCGGAGTTCGAGGCCGCGCAGACGCGCTACTACACGCTCGAGGGCGACATCGCGCGCGCCCGCCAGGAGCTCGAGCGCACCCGCGCCGAGGCCGGCGCGATCGCCGCCGTCGCGACCGCGCGCGCCGTCGAGGCCTACAAGTCGGGCAACGGCGACATCGACACGATCATGGCCGGCACCGACGTGCTCGACGCGATGCGGCGCAGTGAGCTGCTCGACCGTGCGAACGCGCAGGGCAACGACGCCGTCGACCGCCTCGGCGCGATCACCGAGGACCTGCAGGTGATGGAGTCGGCGCTGCAGGAGCAGCTCGACGAGCAGCAACAGCTCGTCGCGGAGCTGCGCGAGACGACCGAGGAGATGGAGGCGAAGGTCGCGGCGGCCGAGCGCGCGGAGCGAGAGCTGCGCGAGCGGCTCGAGCGCGAGCGCCGCCAGCGCGAGGAGATCGAGGCCGCCCTGCGCCGGGCCCGCGCGCGGGCGTCGAGCGGCGGCGGTGGTGGCGGCGGTGGGGTGTTGCCGCGGCCGTCCAACAACACGGTCATCAGCGGGTTCACCTGCCCGGTCCCCGGCTCGTCGTTCGGGGACTCGTGGGGGGCGCCGCGCTCGGGCGGCCGCCGGCACCAGGGCGTCGACATGATGGCCGGCTACGGCACGCCGATCTACGCGGTCGTGAGCGGGTCGGTCCGCCACAGCACGAGCGGCCTCGGGGGCAACCAGATCTGGCTGTCCGGCAACGACGGCAACACGTACTTCTACGCGCACATCCAGAGCTACGTGGGTGGGCCGGGGCCGGTGAGCGCCGGCGACCAGATCGCGACCGTGGGCGACACCGGCAACGCGCGCGGCACGCCGCACCTCCACTTCGAGATCCACCCGGGTGGCGGCGCGGCGGTCAACCCCTACCCCACCGTGCGCGCGGCCTGCTAGCGGGCGGCGGTAGCCTGCGATCGGTGGAACGGATCCGCGAGCTCCTCGACCCGCAGTACCGCGCCGGGATCGGCGAGCGCACCCTCGACGACCTGCGCATCATGAAGCAGGAGTGTGCCGACTACGAGCACGCCGTTTCCTACGCCCGGCGGCTCGCGCAGGCGCGCATCGAGATCCTCGAGGCCGAGCAGGGGCGCCGCGCGCGCGGGGAGAGCGTGGAGTCGCTCGTCGCCGCGCTGCCCGACATCCTCGGTGCCGAGCCCGGTCGGTCCTCCGCCACCTCCGCGCGCCTCGCGGCGCCCGAGACGCCGGCGGTCGAGCTGCGCTGGCCCGACGGCCGCGAGGAGCTGATCGGGGACATGACGCTCGCGAACCTGCCGGCGCTCGACGACGCGGCGCTGGCCGCGTCGGTCGATCGGTTGCGCGAGTTCGAGCGCGAGCTCTCCGACGTGCGGCGCGACCTCCACGAGGTGCTCGACGTCATCGAGCGCGAGATCGCGACGCGCCAGGTCGCCGGCGCGGGCTGAAGGGGATGAGCGCGGACGCCATCGAGGGGCGGCTGCGCGACCTCGGCGACTTCATCCGCGAGCAGCGCCGAAACGCGCGGTTGTCGTTGCGGAAGCTGAGCGAGGCGGCGGGCATCTCGAACCCGTACCTCAGCCAGATCGAACGCGGCCTGCGCAAGCCGTCGGCAGAGATCCTCCAGGCGATCGCGCGCGGGCTGCGGATCTCCGCCGAGACGTTGTACGTGCGCGCCGGCATCCTCGACGAGGCGCCGGGCGCGGCCGCCGACCTCGCGGACGCGATCCGGCGCGACCCGACGCTCGACGACCGGCAGAAGCAGGTGCTGGTCGAGATCTACCGGTCGTTCCAGGTCGAGAACCGGGGCCGGCCGCCGGGCGCCGCGAGCGGCGGCTGACCGCAGGTCCGGGCGGCCGCCGCCCCGGTCGGCCCGGTGGGCGGGCGCGAGAGGCGCCTTGGATACGATCCGGCCCGATGTCCGTCCGCCGCATCGCCGTCTTCAGCGTGCACACCTCACCGCTCGCGCAGCCGGGCGCGGGCGACGGCGGCGGCATGAACGTGTACGTCCGCGCGCTCGCCTCGGCGCTCGCACGCGCGGGCGTCGACTGCGACGTGTACACGCGCACCGAGCACCCGGAGCAGCCGCCCGTCGTGCAGGTGGAGCGCGGGTTCCGCGTCCTGCACGTCGACGCGGGGCCGCGGGAGCCGGTGCCGAAGCACGAGCTGCCCGCGTTGGTCGACGCGTTCGTCGACGCGGCGGTCGATCGCATGCGGTCGCTCGAACCCGTCGACCTCGTCCACGCGAACTACTGGCTGTCGGGTGCGGCGGCCCACCGCGTGAAGCACGCGCTCGACCTGCCGCTCGTCGCGACGTTCCACACCCTCGCGCGGGTGAAGGCCGAGGCCGGGATCGACGACGACCCGGTGTTGCGCGCGAGCACCGAGCAGGAGGTCGTGGCCTGCGCCGACATGATGCTCGCGTCCACCGACGACGAGCGCGCGCAGCTTGCCTCCCTGTACGACGCGGACCCCGAGCGCATCGAGGTGGTCCCGCCGGGGGTCGACCACACGGTCTTCTCGCCCGGCGACCGGCTGCGGGCACGCCGGCGGCTGCGGCTCGGGCCCGGGCCCGTGCTGCTGTTCGCCGGGCGGATCCAGCCGCTCAAGGGGCTGACCCTGGCCGTGCGGTGCCTCGCCGCGCTCGACGACCCCGCCGCGACCCTGGTGGTCGTCGGCGGGCCGAGCGGCGCCGACGGCGAGACGGAGCTGGCGCGCGCCCGCGCCCTCGTCGACGTGCTCGGCCTGCACGACCGCGTGCGGTTCGTGCCGCCGCAGCGCCACGAGCGGCTGGTCGACTACTACCGGGCCGCGGACGTGTGCGTCGTGCCGTCGCGCACGGAGTCGTTCGGGCTCGTCGCGCTCGAGGCGGCCGCGTGCGGCACGCCGGTCGTCGCGTCCGCGGTGGGCGGGCTGCGCTCCCTCGTCGAGCACGGGCGCACGGGGTTCCTGGTGGAGGGGCGCGACCCCGCCGACCTCGCCGAGCCGGTCGCCCGGATCCTGGGCGACCCCGATCTCGCCCGGGAGCTCGGTGCGGGCGCCGCGGCGCGCTCGCACCGGTACTCGTGGAGCATGGCGGCGGCGCGCCTGCGGCGCCTCTACGGCGACCTCGTGGTGCGCGGGCTCGTGCGCTGCGACTGATCGGCCCGCGATGGCGCGCGAGCCGGAGCTCGAGGAGGCGTTCCTCGCGGAGAAGCGGGCGCTGATCGCGGCGCACCTCGAGGGACCGGTCGCCGCCGAGCCGTGGGTGCAGGCGGTCGAGCACGACCCCCGCGATCGGGCGCTGGTACGTCCGCTTCGGCACCGACGACCGCGACGCGGCCACGATCTACTTCGACCTGCACCAGCGCACGCTGCGCTACGAGCTCTACTTCCTCCCCGACCCGCCGGCGCGCCACGAGGAGCTGTACCGGCTGCTGCTGCGCGCGAGCCACGACATGTACGGGGTGCACTTCTCGATCGGCCCCGACGGCGACTGCTACCTCGTCGGACGCACGCTGCTCGTGCACCTCGACGCCGCGGAGCTCGACCGCATCGTGGGCGTCTGCTACGAGGCGGTCGACCGCTGGTTCGCGCCGGCGGCGCGCCTCGCCTTCGGGCGTCGCCCCGAGTCGTGAAGTTGTCTCTCGATGTCTTGTCCTGCGAAAAGTAGGTGTGATAGGGTGCGGGCGCCAGCGGGCCCGAGGTGCAGGACGGCCCGCCCCGTTCGGGGAAGTGCGGGGCGGCGCCGGAGCGTTCCTCGGGCCCTTGGCGCGCCCGGGCGCGCCCGGGGGTGAAGGGGCAGGGGCGCCGCGGCGACGCCGGCGGCGCGACCGGCGGCGACGCGGCGTTCCTCGCCGTCGTCTGGTCGATCACCCTCACCGGGATCCTCGCGAACACGCTCGTCGGGCCGTCGCTGCCCGACATCCGGGAGGACCTCGCGATCGGCGCGGGCGCCGCGGGCGCGGTCGTCGCGGCCGCGTCGCTGCCCGGGTTCGCGGTCGCGCCGGTGCTCGGCGTGCTCGCGGACCGCCACGGGCGGCGGCGCGTCCTCGTGCCGTGCCTCGTGACCTTCGGCGTCGCCGGGCTCGCCGCCGCGCTCGCCCCCTCGTTCGGCTGGCTGTTCGCGGCGCGCCTCGCCCAGGGGTTCGGCAGCGCCGGGCTGGTCAACCTCGCGATCGTGCTGCTCGGCGACCGCTACGAAGGGGAGCGGCGCGTGCGCGAGATCGGGCGCAACTCGGCGGTGCTGACCACGGGCCTCGCGGTGCTGCCGTTCGCGGGCGGCGCGCTCGCGGCGCTCGGCGGATGGCGGCTCGCGTTCGTGCCGTACGGCGCCGCGCTCGCCGTCGCCGCGTTCGCGGCGCGCGTGCTGCCCGACGACCGCCCCCGTACGGTCGTGCCGCTGCGCGTGCAGTTCCGGGACGCGCGCCCCTACCTGGCCGACCGCCGCGTCGCGGCGATGCTCGCCGCGGGGTTCGGCGCGTTCCTGCTCCTGTTCGGGCTGGCGCTGACCGCGCTGCCGCTCGACCTCGAGGAGCGCTTCGGACTCGGGCCGACGGCGCGCGGCGCGGTGCTCGGCCTCCCGGCGGTCGCGACGGTCGTGACGTCGTTGCGGCTGCACGGGATGCGCGCCCGCAACGGCACCTGGCCGCTGGTGTTCGCCGGGTTCGGCGGCTTCGCCGTCGGGTTCGGGGCGGTCGGGCTGACCTCGAGCGTCTGGCTCGTCCTCGTGGCGGCGATCGTGTGGGGGGTGGGTGAGGCCATGCTGATCGTCCCGCTCCAGGCGTACGCGACCGAGCTCGCGCCGACGGCGCAGCGCGGCGTGATGGTCGCCGCGTGGGTCGGCGCGGCGCGCCTCGGCCAGGCGACGGGCCCGATCCTCGCGGGTGCGCTCGTCGCCGCGGTCGGCACGCGCGCGACGTTCGTGATCGGCGGCGCGGTGGCGGCCGGGCTGGCGGTGGCGGGTGCGGCCGCGCGTCGCGCGCTCGTCGCCGGGGCGGCGTCCGTGCGCGATTAGCCTTTCGGCGTGGCACGGCTCGCGCTCCTCGGCGGCGGGAGGATGGGCGCCGCGCTCCTCGGCGGCCTCGTCGACGGGGGGTGGGACCCCGACGACCTCGTCGTCGCGGAGATCGACGCGGAACGCCGGCGCGAGCTGGAACAGCGCCACCCGAAGGTCCGGGTCGTGCCGAGCGCGGCGTGGGCCGTCGCGGACGCCGACGTCGTGATCGTCGCCGTGAAGCCCGCCGACGTCGCCGCGACCCTCGAGCAGGTGCAGGCGTCGCTGGGGTCGCGCGCGCTGGTGGTGTCGATCGCCGCGGGCGTCACGATCGGCGTGCTCGAGGCCGCGGCACCGGGCCGGCCGGTCGTGCGCGCGATGCCCAACACGCCGGCGCTCGTCGGCCGCGGCGTCTCCGCGATCGCGGGCGGGACGCACGCGACCGACCACGACCTCGCGGTCGCCGAGCGCGTCCTCGGCGCGGTCGGCACCGTCGTACGCGTCGCCGAGCCCGCGCTCGACGCCGTGACGGGGCTGTCGGGGTCGGGACCCGCCTACGTGATGCTCGTCGCGGAGGCCATGATCGAGGCGGGCGTCCTCGTCGGCCTGCCGCGTGAGGTCGCGGTCCGGCTCGTGGTCGAGACGCTCGCCGGTTCCGCCGCGTTGCTCGCGCAGGGCGAGGGCACGCCCGAGGGGCTGCGCGCCGCCGTCACGTCGCCGGGCGGCACGACCGCGGCCGGCCTGCGTGAGCTGGAGCGCCACGGGGTGCGCGCCGCGTTCCTCGACGCGGTCGCCGCGGCGACGCGGCGGTCGCGCGAGCTCGGCGGGACTTCGTGAAGGCGCGCAACCGCCCGCCGCGCCTGGAGTCGAGGCCCGGCCCGCAGCCCCCCGCGCCGCCGCCGACGCTCGAGGAGCGGCTCGTCGCCGCGCGCGTCGCGGGCCCCGCGTCGGTGCCCGGCCGCACGGAGCTGCGCCACCTCGTCGAGGCCGCCGGCGGCGACGCCGGCGAGTGCTGGTCGGCGCTCGCGGCCGTGACCGGTGCCACCCCGCGCGCGCCCCGCATCGACCCGGCCTGCACCGTCGGCGCCGTCCACGCGGCGGCCGCCCGGATCGACGCGGTGGCCCGCACTGGCGGGCGCGTCGCGTTCGCGTCGGCGCGCCCCGCGTCCTCGTTCGGACTCCTCGCCGGGCTCGCACGCGCGGCGCGGGCGCGCGGTGCGCAGGTCCACGACGCCGAGGACGCCGGGCCGATGCGCCTCGAGGGCCGGACGCCGCGCTGGATCCGCTGGGTCGAGCAGGTGGCGTGCGTCACCGACGGCGCGTCGCTCCTCCCCGCGTCGCGCCGGGACACGGCCGTCGAGTGGTGCTTCCTCGTCGGCCGGTCCGCGCTCGTGGTCGCCGACGGCCCCTTCGCCGAGGTCGCCGCGGCGGAGGGCCTCGAGACGGTCGCGTTCGCGGGGCTCGACCGCCCGGGCCTGCTCGTGGCCGCCGCCCGCGAGCCGCACGTGTGCGCCGTGCCGGTCCACCCGGACCGGCCCTCGCGCTCGTACCGGGTGGTCGGCGAGGCCTTCGAGGAGGCGTTCGGGGCGCTGGGCGGGCCGGTGGCCGGCCCCGCCGGGGCGGGCGGGGACCCCGGTCCCGGCGGCGCGTGAGGTCACACCCGCATCGCCGCCCACGCTCGACAACTCCGGCCGCACGGGCGTATGGTCCGGGGAGCGGGAGGAGTAGGGAGTCCGCGTGACGAAGGATCTCAGCAAGGCGCGTTTCCTGACGGTCCAGGAGGTGGCGGACCTGATGCGCGTCTCGTCGATGACGGTGTACCGCCTCATCAAGGCGGGCGACCTCCCCGCGGTGCGCGTCGGCCGGTCGTTCCGCGTCGCCGAGGCCGACGTCGACGCCTACCTGGCGTCGCGCTACACCCAGGCGGGTTGACCGAGCCGGATCCCCGCGGCGAGCGCGGCACCTCGCCGGGGCCGCGCTCCGACCGGGCGGGCTGACCGCGCCGGATCCCCGCGGCCGCCGGGCGCGCCGGTAGCGTCGGCGGTGGTGTCCGACCGGCCCGCGTTCATCTCGTTCCTCTCCGACTACGGCCGCGCCGACGAGTTCGTCGGCGTGTGCCACGCCGTCATGCTCGACATCGCCCCGGCGGCGCGCATCGTCGACGTCACCCACGACGTCCCGCCCTTCGACGTGCGCGCCGGGGCGCTGACGCTCGTGCGCGCGTTGCAGTACCTGCCCGAGGGCGTGGTGCTCGCGATCGTCGACCCCGGCGTCGGCACCGAGCGGCGGATGGTCGCGGTCGAGGTGGAGCACGGCTACCTCGTCGGGCCCGACAACGGCCTGCTCGCCCCGGCGGTCGCCATGCTCGGCGGCCCGCAACGCGTCGTCGCGCTGGAGAACGAGGAGTTCCGCCTCCCCGCGCCGGGCCCGACGTTCGCGGGCCGCGACGTGATGGCCCCGGCGGCGGCGCACCTCGCGCTCGGGCTCGACCCCGGGCGGCTCGGCCCCGACGTCGACCCGGCCTCGCTCGCGCCCGGCATCGTGCCGCTCCCGGAGGTGGCCGACGACGCAACGGTGCACGCCGAGGTGCTGTGGGTCGACCGCTTCGGCAACTGCCAGCTCAACGTCGACCCCGCGTTCCTCGAGGCCGCGGGCCTCGACGTCGCCGGGGGGCTCGAGGTGCGCGCCGGCGGGCACGCCCGGCGCGCCCGCTTCGTGTCGACCTTCGCGCAGGCCAAGCCGTCCGAGCTCGTGGTGATCGTCGACTCGTACGGGACGTGCGCGCTCGCGCTCGACCGCCGGTCGGCCGCGGAGGCCCTCGGGGTGCGCGCCGGTGACCGGGTGACGCTCACGGGGCGGCCCGCGGCGGGGGGCGCGGGATGAGGTGGGGGACGAGCCTCGCCCTGGCGCTGCTGCTGCTCGCGATCCTCGGCGCGGCGCTCGCGCAGTTCGTGTTCCGCCTCGGGCCCTGACCCGGCCCGGCCGTACGGGGTCGCCGGCTCCCGGCGCGGGCACGGTGGATGCCTCGTGACGGGCCTGCGGGCGGGGCGGCGGTGCGGGCCCGGCGCGCGCCGGGGGACCGCGGGGAGCGGGGGAGAGGTTCGGGGCCCGGCCGCGGGAGCGGACGTTTCTGGGGCGGGCTGGGAGGCTACGTAGTGGGGACCGCCGGACCTGCCGACGGCTTCCACTCGCCCACACCCACGACCGGGACCCCCGATCTCGGGCGAGGCGGCCGGTGCCGTCGGAGACGCCGATGCAGCCAGCCCCCCGCCGGTGCCCGGTCCCCTCGCTTGGAGCAGAGTAACGACACGTTCCGCGCGAACCTTGAGCCAAAATCCCACTGAGAGTGAGACGAGAACGCGGGCGTCGGCGGACGTAGCCTCCGGGGCGTGAACCTCGCCGCCGCGCTCTGCGCCCCGGCCGCGACGGCGCCCGACCGCCCCGCCCTGCGCACCCCGGCGGGCGTCGTGACCCACGGCGAGCTCGCGGCCCGGGCGGGCCGGGCGCACGCGCTGCTCGCCGACCGTGCCGGGCCCGGCGCGCGCGTCGCGATCCTGGCCGGCACGGAGCCGGCGTTCGTCACGGCGTTCCTGGGCGCGCTCGGTGCGGGCGCGGTCGCCGTGCCGCTGAACCCGGCCGCGCCCTCCCACGAGCTCGCGCGGGACCTGTCCGCCGTCACCCCCGAGATCGTCGTGGCCTCGGCCGCGTACGCGGACCTCGGCCGGCGCGCCCGCGCGCACGCGGGGTCGGAGGCGCCGCTGCTCGTGCTCGACGACGCGGCCTCCGCCGCGACCCGGTCGCTCCCGCCTGTCGACCGCGCGGCCGGCGACCTCGCGGTGTTGCTGTTCACCGCGGGCACGGCCGGGCCGCCGAAGGCGGCGATGCTCACCCACGGGTCGCTGCTCGCGAACCTCGAGCAGATGCAGGGCCACCCGGGCCTGCGGATCGGCCCCGACGACGTCGCGCTCGGCGTGCTGCCGTTGTTCCACGTGTTCGGGTGCAACGTAGTGCTCGGCCTGGCGCTGTACGCGGGCGCGTCGGTCGCCCTCGTCGAGCACTTCCACCCCGCGGAGGCGCTCGCGCGGCTGCGCACCGACGGCGTGACGGTGGTCGCCGCCGTGCCCGCGGTGTACGCGGCGTGGGTGGCGCTGCCCGACGCGCCGGCCGACGCGTTCGCCGGGGTCAGGCTCTGCGTGTCGGGCGCGGCGGCGCTCCCCGACGAGGTCGCCGCCGCGATGCGCGAGCGCTTCGGCGTCGACGTGCACCAGGGCTACGGGCTCACGGAGGCCTCCCCGGTCGTGACCACGACGGCGGTCGCGCCCGCGCCGCGTCCGGGTTCGATCGGCCCGCCGCTGCCCGGCGTCGAGGTGCGGCTGGTCGACCGCGACGGCCGGGACGTGCTCGAGGGCGACGCCGGCGAGATCTGGGTGCGCGGGCCGAACGTGTTCGCCGGGTACTGGGAGGACCCCGACGCGACCGCGGCGGTGCTCACCCCCGACGGGTGGCTGCGCACCGGCGACGTCGCGGTCGCCGACGAGGACGGCTGGCTGACGCTCGTCGACCGCGCCAAGGACGTCGTGATCGTCTCGGGGTTCAACGTGTACCCCGGCGAGGTCGAGGACGCGCTGGCCGGCCACCCCGACGTCGCGGAGGTCGCGGTGACCGGCGAGCCCCATCCGCGCACGGGCGAGACCGTCGTCGCGTACGTGGTCCCCCGGCCCGGGCGGCACCCCGACCCCGTCGGGCTCCTGCGCCACGCCGGCCGGCGCCTCGCGCGCTACAAGCTCCCGACCCGCATCGAGGTCGTGGACGGGCTGCCCCGCTCGGCGACCGGCAAGCTGTTGCGCCGCGAGCTGGGGCGACCCGGCGGCGGCCCGGGGTCCCCCCCGACCCCGGCGGGGCCGGTTCCGCCGGCCGGGGAGCCCGGCGCCACACTTTGAGAATTCGTGCACAAGGTCGCTAGCGTGGGCGCGTGGGCGACACGACGACGCCGCGGTCCGGGCGGCGCCCGATCCCCGAGGCCACCGTGGCCCGCCTGCCGCTCTACTACCGGGCGTTGCTCGACACCGCGGAGCGCCAGGTCGCGACGATCTCCTCGGAGCGCCTCGCCGAGCTCGCCGGCGTCAACGCCGCCAAGGTCCGCAAGGACCTCTCCTACCTCGGGTCCTACGGCACCCGCGGCGTCGGCTACGACGTCGAGTACCTGCTCCACGAGATCTCCCGCGAGCTGGGGCTCACCCGCGACTGGCCGGTCGTCATCGTCGGGATCGGCAACCTCGGCCGCGCGCTCGCGAACTACCGCGGCTTCGGGGCCCGCGGCTTCCGGGTCGTGGCGCTGGTCGACGCGGACCCGGCCCTCGTCGGCAAGCGGGTGGGGGAGCTCGCGATCGAGCCGATCGACGACCTCGACCGCATCGTCGCCGAGCGCCAGATCGCGATCGCGATCCTCGCCACGCCCGCCCCCGCCGCGCAGGAGGTCGCCGACCGCCTCGTCGCGGCGGGCGTGCGCTCGATCCTCAACTTCGCCCCAGCGGTGCTGACGGTCCCCGACGGGGTGTCGCTGCGCAAGGTCGACCTGGCGATCGAGCTGCAGATCCTCTCCTTCTACCAGCTCCGCCGCAACGTCCCGGCGGCGTCGTCGCCGTGACCGCACCGGCGCCGCCCGCCGCGCCCGGCGCCGGCCGCCCGGCGCTCACCGGCTACCCGGTCAACCTGCTCGTGCGCGGCCGGCGGGTCGTCGTCGTCGGCGGCGGCCGGATCGCGGGCCGCAAGATCGAGCCGCTGCTCGACCTGGGGGCCGAGGTGGTGGTCGTCGCCCGGCGGGCGTCGGCCGAGGTGCGGGCCTGGGCCGACCAGGGCCGGCTCGTGCTGCACGAACGGGCGTTCCGGCCCGGCGACCTCGACGGCGCGTGGCTCGCGCTCACCGCCACCGCGGACCCGGCCGTCGACTCGGAGGTGTACGCCGCGGCCGAGGCCCGCCGGATCTGGTGCAACAGTGCGGACGACCCGGCCAACTGCTCGTTTACGCTGATGTCGGTGGTCCGCCGGGCCGACCTCGTCGTGGCGATCGGCACGGCCGGCCGCAGCCCGGCGCTGGCCGCGCACCTGCGGCGGCGGCTGGACGAGGAGTTGGGCCCTGAGTACGAGACCCTGCTGGAGCTGCTCGCCGAGGCGCGGGAAGCGCTGCGGGCGTCGGGGCGTTCGAGCGAGGACGCCGATTGGCAGGCGGCGTTCGATTCGGGCATCGTGGACCTGGTCCGCGCCGGCCGGGTCGACGAGGCCAAGGAGCTGCTGAAGACGTGTCTGTCATCGTCGTCGGCCTGAACCACCGCACCGTCCCGGTCGAGCTGCTCGAGCGGATGACCGTGCCGCAGCACCTGCTGCCGAAGGTGCTCCACGACCTCGCCGGCCGCGAGCACCTGCTCGAGGTCGCGGTGCTGTCGACCTGCAACCGCACCGAGATCTACGCGCGGGGCACCCGGTTCCACGCGGCGGTCGGCGACGTGCGCGACTTCCTCGCCGCCTACTCGGGCGCGACGCCCGACGACTTCGACGAGCACCTCTACACCTACTTCGACGACGCGGCCGTCGGGCACCTGTTCGCGGTCGCCTCGGGCCTCGACTCGATGATCGTCGGCGAGGGCGAGATCCTCGGCCAGGTCCGCCAGGCGTGGGAGGCGGCCGAGCGCGAGGGCTCCGCCCGCCAGCACCTCCACCGGCTGTTCCGCCACGCGGTCGAGACCGGCAAGCGCGTGCGCACCGAGACCGGCATCGGCCGCCACCCGGTGTCGGTGCCGTCGGCCGCCGTGACCGTCGCGGCCGAGCACGTGGGCCCGCTCGACCACGCGAAGGCGCTCGTGATCGGCGCCGGCCAGATGGGTGCGGGCCTGGCGTCCACGCTGCGCTCGGCGCGGCGTCGCGGAGCTGTTGGTCGCGAACCGCACGCCGCAGCGGGCGCAGGAGCTCGCGGCGCGCGTCGGCGGGGCGGGCGATCCCGCTCACCGAGGTCGCCGACGCGTTCGTCGAGGTCGACGTCGCGCTCACCTCGACGGCGTCGCGCGAGGTGCTGGTCGAGCGCTCCACGGTCGAGATGGTGATGGCGTGCCGCAACGGCCGGCCGCTGCTCGTCGTGGACGTCGCGCTGCCCCGTGACGTCGACCCCGGGTGTGCGAGAGGTCGACGACGTCACGCTGCTCGACCTCGACGACCTGAAGGACTACGCGCGGCGCTCCGCCGACCGGCGACGCGCCGAGATCGGCCGGGCGCGCGAGATCGTCGCGTCCGAGCTCGACCGCTACCGCGCCGAGCGCGCCGCCCGCGAGGTCGCGCCGCTCGTCACCGCGCTGCGGGAGCTCGGCGAGGACGTGCGCCGCCGCGAGCTCGAGCGCTTCGCGTCGAGGCTCGCGCGCCTCGACCCCGAGGCGCGCGCTCTGGTCGAGGCGGTGACGCAGGGGATCGTCAACAAGCTGCTGCACGAGCCGACGGTGCGTGTGAAGGACGCGGCGGGCACGCCGCGCGGCGTCTACTACGCCGACGCGCTCGGTGCGCTGTTCGACCTGCTGCCCGACGAGTGACGCTGCGCATCGCGACGCGCGGCAGTCCGCTCGCGCGCCGCCAGGCGGAACGGGTCGGGTCGCTGCTCGGCGGCGACGTCGTGTTCGTGACCGTCGAGACGGCCGGTGACGCCGACCAGCGGTCCCCGTTGCACGCCATCGGGGGGCAGGGCGTGTTCGCGAAGGAGGTGCAGCAGGCGGTGCTCGACGGCCGGGCCGATCTCGCCGTGCACTCCGCCAAGGACCTGCCGTCGGCCACGCCCGAGGGCCTGGTGCTCGCCGCGGTGCCCGAACGGGCCGACCCCCGCGACGCGCTGGTGGGCGCCGCGCTGCACGACCTGCCCGCCGGGGCGGTCGTCGGCACCGACTCCGTGCGCCGGCGGGCCCAGCTCGCGCACGAGCGGCCCGACCTCGTGTTCGGCCCGCTGCGCGGCAACATCGGGACGCGGCTGCGCAGGCGCGAGGAGCAGGGTTACGACGCAGTGGTCGTCGCGCACGCGGCGCTCGTGCGGCTCGGGCTCGCGGACCGCGCGGCCGACGTGCTCGACCCGGCCGTCGTGTTGCCGCAGGTCGGCCAGGGCGCGCTCGCCGTCGAGTGCCGCGCCGACGACGCGCGCACCCGGCGCCGGCTGGCCGGCGCCGACGACCCGGATGTGCACCGTGCGGTCGGTGCGGAGCGGGCGTTCCTCGCCGAGCTCGGCGGCGGCTGCGACGTGCCCTGCGGGGCGCTCGCCCGGGTCGGTCACGACGGGACGGTCGAGCTCGACGCGCTCGTCGCGTCGCTCGACGGTCACGTGGTGCTGCGCACGCGCGTCGCGGGGCACGACCCGGTGGAGGTCGGGCGGGCCGCGGCACACGACCTGCTCGAGCGCCGCGGCGGCCGGGCGGTGCTCGGTCTCGGGGAGCACGCGCGGTGACCGTCTACCTGGTCGGTGCCGGGCCCGGTGACCCGGGACTGCTGACGCGCCGGGGCGCGGAGGTGCTCGCGCGGGCGGACGTCGTCGTGTACGACCGGCTCGCCTCGCCCGCGCTGCTCGCGCTCGCGCCACCCGGCGCGGAGCTCGTCGACGTCGGCAAGGCGCCGGGTCGCGCCGCGATGACCCAGGAGCAGATCAACGAGCTGCTGGTCGCACGGGGCGAGCGGGGCGAGGAGGTCGTGCGCCTCAAGGGCGGCGACCCGTTCGTGTTCGGGCGCGGCGGCGAGGAGGCCGAGGCGTGCATCGCGGCCGGCGTGCCGTTCGAGGTGGTGCCCGGGATCACGAGCGCGATCGCCGCGCCCGCGTACGCCGGCATCCCCGTCACGCACCGCGGGCTGTCGACGAGCTTCACGGTCGTCACCGGCCACGAGGACCCGGCGAAGGGCACGAGTGACACCGACTGGGACGCGCTCGCGAAGGCGGGCGGGACGCTCGTGATCCTGATGGGGGCGGGGCGCATCGCCGAGATCGCTCGTGCGCTCGTGGCCGGCGGCCGCGACCCGGACACGCCGGTCGCGGCGGTGCGGTGGGGGACACGGCCCGAGCAGCGCACGGTGCGCGCCACGCTCGCCACGATCGCACAGGCGGGCGTCGAGGCGCCCTCCGCGATCGTCGTCGGCGCGGTCGCGGCGCTCGACCTCGCGTGGTTCGAGCGCCGCCCGCTCTTCGGCCGGCGGATCGTCGTGACCCGCGCGCGCGAGCAGGCGAGCGAGTTGCGGGCCCGGCTCGAGGCGCTCGGTGCGCAGGTGCTCGAGATCCCGGCGATCGAGATCGAGCCGGTCGACTTCGCGCTGCCCGACGTGGGCGCCTACGAGTGGGTCGTGTTCACCTCGGCGAACGGCGTCGACGCGTTCTTCGACCGGGGGCTGCTCGCCGCCGGGCTCGACGCCCGCGCCCTCGCGTCGTCGCGGGTCGCGGCGATCGGTCCGGGAACGGCCGACGCGCTGCGACGGCGGGGGATCGTCGCCGATCTCGTGCCGGAGCGTTTCGTCGCCGAGTCGCTGCTCGACGCGTTCCCGGCGCCGTCCGGCCCGGCCCGGGTCCTGCTCGCGCGTGCCGAGGTGGCGCGCGACGTCCTCCCGGAGGGGCTCGAGGCGAAGGGCTACACGACGGACGTCCTGCCCGTGTACCGCACCCGGCCGGCCGCGCCCGACCCGGCCGACCTCGAGGCGCTGCGCGCCGGTGCCGTCGACGCGGTGACGTTCACGTCGTCGTCGACGGTCACGAACTTCTGCGACGCGGTCGGTCCGCTCCCCGAGCCCCCGCCGCTCGTCGTGTCGATCGGCCCGGTCACCTCCGCGACGGCGCGGGCGCGCGGCCTCAGCGTCGACGCCGAGGCCGACCCGCACACGATCGACGGCCTCGTCGCGGCGGTGCTCGACGCCTTCGGGGGAACGCGGGCCGGCGGGGCGGCCTGAAGCGCCTTCTCGCGGTCACGCCGAGCAGCCTGCGGCGCGAGCGGTTGACATGGGGTGAATCGCAACGGATAATCCGGGCCGGAGCCAGGTTTCGATTCGTTTCGCCTCGATGGCTCCATGGGGGGGGGTGTTCGAGCACAGGTCGTTTGTCGCAGCGCTCGCTCTCGCGCTGGCAGCTACCTCGTGCGGCGGAGGCGAAGATCCGGGTGTCTCCGTCGACGGTCCGGAGGGCAGCCCTCCCTCGTCGGTCGCTGGGTTCGCTGCGCCACGTGCCTTGCTCCTGAGCGGCAAGTCCGGTTTCGTCGAGTCCGGCGGGCAGGGCGGCTTCGTGATCGGTTCCGCGATCGGTGCCGGCCGGGCTCGACAGTTCTTCCCGCCGTATACGGCTCCGCTCGCGGTCGCGATGCCGAGCGGCACCGTGCTCTACAACGCGCTCCGGGCTGACGGGCGTCCCGAGATACGCCTCGCCGATCTGGCAAGCGAATCGGACCAACTCGAGGTCGCAGACGCGTACTCGATCGCGGTGGACGGATCCGGTCGGCTCGCGTACGTCGACGTGTCGTCCCAGGCCGATCCCCTTCGGGACGGCGGCGTGGTAACCGTCAGAAGCGCCAAAGGCGATGTGCCCGTTGCGTGGAGTAGCGGCCCGGACAGGTTCATCGTGCTCGCATGGGCGAGAGACAGGCTCCTCGTGCGTCGTGCGCGTGCCGGTGGCGAGGGTGGCGACGTGGTCGTCTTCGATGCCCCGACGCGGATGAGAGTGCTCGCTGCTCACAGTGAGTTGCTTGCGTTGAGCGACGACGGCGGCGTTGCTCTGGTCGGAGCGACGGTCGGCGACCGCTCGTCGTACGAGCTTCGGCTGGTTGATGTCGGAAGTGGCGCAACGCTCGCGCACCTCGACTCCATCGCCGGTGAGCCGCTGAAGCCGATCGTGTCCGCGACCTGGACGGGCGGGACGATCGTCGCGAGCGGCACGGTGAGAGGTGGAACCGTCACGGCGATCGTCGTGCTGAGCGCGCAGAAGGCAACGTCAGGGTGGAGCCTCGTACTCGAGCGCGTTGCGGAACTCGGGCGCGAGGTACTCGTGCCCGATGACGTCTGGCTCTCGTCCGACCGCCGGGCCGTGTTTGCGCTCGCGTTCCCGCCCCAGGAGAGCGACGGGCGCGGTCTTCCGATCGTCGCGCCGCTGCGGTTCGTCAGCTGCTCGGTCCTCGACGGCCGGTGCACGGTCGAGGAGATGCGCGAGACGACGGACACGCAGGTCGCGCGCGTACGAAATCCGAGCCGGCCAGGCCTCTCCGAATCGGTGTTCAGTGAAGCATTCTGAGGCATAGCGAGTCACCTCTTCGGCCGCCGCGCACCTCGTGAGCGCCACCTCTTCTTTCCGGAGTCCGGTCGCGGCCCATTTCGCAACTCCGTGGAACGGCATCCGGTCAGGGAGCCTCCTCGTGCGATCACGCCGTCATCGCGGTGCTCTGCACGATCTCCACGTAGTGGCACTCCGGCGCTCCGACTGGGTGGAGCACATGGCCGGGGACCCCACGTCCCTCTCACCAGGTGGAGCGAGACCCGTCATCGGAGCGGACGCGGCTGGCAGCGGTGCCCGGGCGTGCCGCTAGCCTTTCGTCGTGGGCTTCCCCGAGCGGCGGATGCGGAGGTTGCGGCGCACGCCAGCGCTCCGGCGGCTCGTCGCCGAGCACGGCCTGCGCGTCGACGACCTCGTGGCCCCGCTGTTCGTGAAGGAGGGGATCGACGCCCCCGAGCCCGTGGCGTCGATGCCGGGCGTGGTGCAGCACACCCAGGAGAGCCTCCGCAAGGAGGTGCGCGCCCTCGCCGGGCTCGGCGTACCGGCCGTCATCCTGTTCGGCGTGCCGGCCCGCAAGGACGCCCACGGATCGGGCGCCGACGCCCTCGACGGCGTCGTGCAGGTCGCGCTGCGCAACCTGCGCGACGAGGTCGGCGACGGTCTCGTGCTGATGGCCGACGACTGTCTCGACGAGTACACCGACCACGGGCACTGCGGAATCCTCACCGACACCGGCGAGGTCGACAACGACGCGACGCTGGAGCGCTACGCGAGCATCGCCGTCGCCCAGGCCGAGGCCGGCGCGGACGTGATCGCACCGTCGGGGATGATGGACGGCCAGGTCGGGGCGATCCGCGCCGCGCTCGACGGCGCCGGGTTCACGTCGACCGCGATCTGCGCCTACGCGGCCAAGTACGCATCCGCGCTGTACGGACCGTTCCGCGACGCGGCCGAGTGCGCCCCGCGCTTCGGCGACCGCAAGCAGTACCAGATGGACCCGGCCAACGCCCGGGAGGCGCTCACCGAGGTCGCGCTCGACGTCGACGAGGGCGCCGACATGGTGATGGTGAAGCCCGCTCTCGCGTACCTCGACGTGATCGCGCGCGTGCGCGACAGGTTCGACGTGCCGGTGCTCGCCTATCACGTGAGCGGCGAGTACGCGATGGTGAAGGCGGCGGCGCGCCACGGCTGGATCGACGGCGAGGCGGTCGCGCTCGAGCACCTGCTGGCGATCAAGCGCGCCGGCGCCGACGCGGTCCTCACGTACTTCGCCCGCGAGGTCGCCGAGCTCCTCGGCCGGTGAGCCGCACGCGATGAGCGACTGGTTCGAGCGCGCCCGGCGGCGCATCCCCGGCGGGGTCAATTCCCCCGTGCGCGCCTTCGGTTCGGTCGGCGGCGACCCGGTGTTCGTGGCACGCGGCGAGGGTGCGTGGATCGAGGACGTCGACGGACGCCGCTACCTCGACTACGTCCAGTCGTGGGGCGCGTCGATCCTCGGGCACGCGCACCCGGCGGTCGTCGAGGCGGTGCAGCGCGCCGCCGCCGACGGCACGTCGTTCGGTGCACCCACCCCACGCGAGGTCGAGCTCGCGGAGGCGATCTGCGCGCGCGTCCCGTCGGTGGAGAAGGTCCGGCTCGTGTCGTCGGGTACGGAGGCGGCGATGACCGCGCTGCGCCTCGCGCGCGGCGCCACCGGCCGGTCGAAGGTCGTGAAGTTCGCGGGCTGCTACCACGGCCACGTGGACGCGCTGCTCGCGCAGGCCGGCAGCGGCGTCGCGACCCTCGGGTTGCCCGGCTCGGCGGGCGTCACGGCGGCGACGGTCGCGGACACCGTCGTCGTGCCGTACAACGACCTCGCCGCGCTCGACGCGGTGCTCGCCGAGCACGGCGAGGACGTCGCGGCCGTGCTCGTCGAACCGGTCGCGGCGAACATGGGCCTCGTCCCGCCCGCACCCGGCTACCTGGAGGGCCTCCGGGAGCGCTGCACGCGCGCCGGCGCGCTGTTGGTGTTCGACGAGGTGATCACCGGCTTCCGCGTCGGCCCCGCGGGCATGCAGGGGCGCACCGGCGTCACCCCCGACCTGTCGATCTTCGGCAAGGTGGTGGGCGGCGGCCTGCCGCTCGCCGCGGTGGGCGGCGCCGCGGCGGTGATGGACCACCTCGCGCCGCTCGGCGCCGTCTACCAGGCCGGCACGCTCTCGGGGAACCCGCTCGCCACCGCGGCCGGCCTCGCGGTGCTGGAGCGGCTCGACGACGCCGCGTACGACGCGCTCGAGACGACGGCGACGGCCCTCGAGACGGGCCTGCGTGCGGCGTTCGAGGCCGCGGGCGCCCCGGCGACGGTCGTCCGGGCCCACACCCTCGTGGGGTTCTTCTTCCACCCCGGCCCGGTGCGCGGCTACGACGACGCCCGCGCCGCCGACCACGGGCGGTACGCGCGGCTGTTCCACGCGCTGCTGGACCGGGGCGTGTACCTGCCCCCGAGCGGGTACGAGGCACTCTTCCCGAGCCTCGCGCACACGGCCGCGGACGTCGGGCGCACGCTCGACGCACTGCGTGACGCCCTCGCGGCCGCCGCCTGACGGCGCTCCCCGTGGGTGCCGGGGGGGCGGTTCAGCCCGTGCGGTCGCGCCGCTCGTCGCGCTCGGCGCGACGCTGGCGGATGCGGTCCATGTAGAACAGCGACGCGGTGAAGCAGAAGACCATGATGGCGAACACGAGGAAGGCGAGCCCGCCGTCCTTGCTCGCGTCGATGAGCTGCTGGGCGAGGACCATCGTGTGCTCCTACGAGCTCGGGACCGGGCGGAGCTGACCGGCCTCGGCGCGCTCCCGGCGGTCCTGCTCGTACCAGTGCAGGCCGAGCAGGAACAGGCCGAACGTCAGCACCGAGAAGCCGAAGTAGATCCACGGCGGCTGGCGCAGCGAGCCGAAGTCGTACTGCATGACCACGAACTCGGTGCCGCCGAGCGGGTCGCACTCGGGCGGCGGCGGCCGCTCGCCCGCTGCGACCTCCACCTCGAGGCGGGGGCAGATCTCGACCACCGCGTAGCGGGGCTCGTGCCAGAAGATGTTCTTGGCGTCACCGCCGACCACGTAGGTGCGGTAGCCCTCGAACTCGGTGAGGTAGTCGTTGCTGGAGCCGAACTGCGCGAACGGCTGCTCGGGCGGCTCCTCCCCGCCCTCGGGCTCGACCCGCACGAGCGCGGTGTCGACGGCGGAGCGGAGCTGCGCGAGCTGCTCGGCGTCCTGGGCCTCGCCCTCCTCGAAGATCGTGCGCACCGCCTCGAACCCCGACTCCGAGGGGTCGGCGACGACCTCCTTCACCTCCCACTCGGCCGGCCGCCCCTTCGGGCTGTTGAGCGGCGTCGCGGTGGTGATCCACAGCGACGACAGCAGCACCATGAAGCCGCTGAGGCACGCGCCGGCGACGAGGAACCCGAGGCGGGCGCCGAGGTTCGTCGCGAGGAGCAGGTAGACCGACCCGCAGAACAGCCCGACCGCCGACAGCACGACGAGGACGCCGAGGATCGTCGGGTCCCACAGCGTCTTCTCGCCGGCGCTGCTGGCGAGCACGAACACGCTCACTCGTCCCCTCCGTCGACGTCGTAGGTCGTGGCGTCGAGCTGCTCGCGCTCGTAGCGCACGATCTCCTCGATCATCTCGTCGGTCAGCATCTGCCCGAAGCCGGGCATGCGGCCCGACCCGATCCCGCCGCGGCCGTACGGCTGGTTCTCGTCGGAGCCGTTCTTGATGAACTCGATCTGGGCGGCGAGGCCGGACTCACCCTCGCCGAAGCGCCGCTGCTGTGCGCCGTCGCGCAGGTTGAAGCCGATCCCTCCGCCGGCGCCGCCACCGCCGCCCGGCAGCCCGAGCCGGTCGGTCCCGCCGGGGCGCGTCGGGTCGAACGTCGACCACCCCTGGGTGTGGCAGCGCGCGCAGTGCAGCTCGAACAGGAGCTGGCCGTCGCTCACGCCCTCGCGGAACTCGGCCCACCGCTGGGCCCACTCGTAGGCCTCCTCGGCCTCGGCGGCGGCGGCGGCCGCGGACCGGAAGGTGCGGCACGCCTCGCCGGCGGTGCGCTGCTCCTCGGTGACGGTGTCGGCGGCGCGCACCTCCTCCTCGAGGTCGGTGCAGGCGTCGTCGAGGGCGTCGGCGGGGGTGTCGCCGGGCCGGCCGAGCGCCTCGGCCAGCGCCGCCTCGGCCTCGTCGAGGGCGACGAGAGCGTCGTCGAGCGCGCGTTGCGCGTCCGCGAGCTGCACCTCGGCCGCGCCGCGCGCGCCGGCCCGCAACGCGGTGCCCTCCTCGGCCGACGGGTCGCCCTCGAGCTCGAGGCGCGCCTGCTCGCGGGCCTCCTCGGGGCTGAGCTGGATCGAACGCAGGAACGCGACGAGGTCCTCGATCGTCTGCTCGTTCTCCGCGCCGCCGCCGGCGACGCCGAACGCCTGCATGGGGGTGCCGGGCCGGCCGTAGGTGATGATGCGGTTGACCTCCTCCTCGCTGAAGCGCAGGAGGACGGTGTTGAGCGCCGGCGCGCGCCAGGTGACCTGCTCGGGGGGCTGCCCGCCCGGCCCGTCGGGGTCGACGACGGTCGACGCCGCGCCGCCGCCGCCCTCGGCGCCGTGGCAGTTCGCGCACTGCAGCGACAGGACCGAGTCGTAGTACTCGCTGCTGGCGTTCGCGTACAGGGTGCGGCCGCGCTCGACGGAGCCGTCGGCGAAGTACTCCTCGGCCTCGCCCTGGCGCGTCGGCTCGCGCAGCATGTAGACGAGCAGCACCACGGCGAACGCGCTGACGAACAGCAGCGCCCAGCCGAGCACCCGCTCGAGGCGGCGCCCCTCGAGCTCGTCGTCGGGGAGGAACTTCTGCTCGTTGGGCGCCGGCTTCTCCTGCTGGCGTTCGCGCCGCGAGAACGCGCTGTACACGAGGTACGCGCCGATCGCGACCAGCGCGACCACGTTGAGGACGATGATCCACTGGCGCAGGCTGCCGGGCCAGATGGCGGCGAGGGGTGCGCTCGACGTCAGATGCACGACGGGCCTTCCTGCGGCTGCTTGGTGGTGTCGGTCCCGATCGGCGGGCCCTGGAAGACGGTCGACGTGTCGATCGTGACGCCGCCGCCCTCGACGATCACCGCGAAGCGGTCGAGGCCCCGCGGCGCCGGTCCGTCCTTCTTCTCGCCGACGGCGTTGTACTTCGAGCCGTGGCAGGGGCACTCGAACCACTGCGACGAGTGGCACCACGGCACCCGGCAGCCCAGGTGCACGCAGCGCTGGTACAGCGCGGTGACCCCCTGCTCCATGCCGGTGACGATGCTCGGCGGGTACGCCTTCCTCGCCGCGTCGAGCGCGGACGACGGGTACGCCTGCAGGTACGACTTCGCCTCCGGCACGTACAGCGGCTGCTTGTCGGCGGCGATCTGGGCGAGGATGTCGTCGAGCGAACCCGGCGCCCGGATCCGGCCGCCGAAGCCGCCGCCGCCGCCGGTCGGCCACAGGAAGCCGAGCACACCGATGCCGAGCATCCCGGCGGAGAACCCGGTGACGGTGAGGATGCCCCGGTTGAGGAACTGCCGGCGCGACACGCCCAGCTCCTCCTCGTCGACCGGCTCCCACTCGACGACGGCGGTCCCACCGCGCTGGGCGGGGACGCCGCCCGCGAGCCGCTCCTTCGTGTCCTCGGCGCGCTCGCGCCCGGCCGCCTCGATCTCGGTGCCGGGCTCGGCCGCCGCGGCGGCCGGCGCCGACGCGTCGCGTGCCCGCGTCTCGCGCGAGAGCGTGCCCGTCGTCGCGCGCCGCCGGTTGACGGTGGCGAACAACGCCAACGCCGCGAGGGCGAGGATGACGAGGATGACGATGGCGATCGGCAAACGGGGCTCCTACAGCTCGAAGTAGATGCCGTCGTTCCAGGGGAACACGAAGTTGAAGCCCTCGCCCCGGAAGAACGAGCCGATGATGACGAGCACCGCCCACAGCATCAGGAACACGGTCATCATCGTGATCGCGAACTTGCGGTCGGCGGGCTTGGTCGACGGGTTCTTGTCGTAGTAGGGCGTGAGGGCGAGGATCACGAGCGCGATGCCCGGGATGGTCACGCCGGCGACCATCGGGTGGAACATCGTGAGCAGTTCCTGCAGCCCGAGGAAGTACCACGGCGCCTTCGACGGGTTCGGTGTCTGGTTCGTGTCGGCGAGCCCGAGCAGCGGCGCCTTGGTGATGGCGGAGAACAGCGTCACGAACGCGGTGAGCGACAGCATCGCCGCGAACTCGATCGCGAGCAGGTGGGGCCAGGTGTGCACCTTGTCCTGGGCCTCGGCGCGCGTCTGCTGGATCGATCCCGCCTTGACGACCGTGAGCAGCCGCTGGGTGTGACCGCCGGGCCCCGTGCCCGCGGGCGCGGGCGCGACCGCGGTGGCCGCGGCGGCCCGCCCGGGCGCGCCGCCCGCGGCCGCGGGGGCCGCGGCGCCACCGCCGCCCGCCTCCGCGCCGCCCCCGCCGCCGAGCGCGGCACGGCGCTTGCGGGCGCGCTCGAGCAGGTGCGCGGGCACGCCGCCCTTGTCCTCGGTGATCGCCTCCCCGGTGTCGGCCGCGGCCGCGGGCTGGCCGGGCGCGGGCTCGGCGCCCGCGGCCGGCTCCGGCGCGGCCGGCTCCGGCGCGGCCGGCGCCGCCGCCTCCGGCTCCTCGCCCTCGACGGGCAGGCCCAGCGCCTTGCGGCGCTCCTTCGAGCGGCGGAGGAGGTGTTCGGGGACCTCGGTCATCTGAGCCCTCGCCTCCTAGAGCGGTCCGGAGATGCCGCCGTCCTTGCGGACTCGCCAGAAGTGGACGGCCATGAAGATGACGGCGACGAACGGCAGCATCAGCACGTGGAGCACGTACCACCGCAGCAGCGTCTCGCTGCCGATCTGGCGCGACCCCAGCAGCACGTACTGGACGTTGTCGCCGAACACCGGGGTGTACCCCATCATGTTGGTGCCGACGGTCACGGCCCACAGCGCGAGCTGGTCCCACGGCAGCAGGTAGCCGGTGAACGACAGCAGCAGCGTGAGCAGCAGCAGGACCACGCCGATCACCCAGTTGAACTCGCGCGGTGACTTGTAGGCGCCGTGGTAGAAGACCCGCGCCATGTGCAGGAACACCGACAGCACCATCAGGTGCGCCGCCCAACGGTGCATGTTGCGCACGAGCGAGCCGAGCGACACGGCGGTCTCGAGGGTCTGCACGTCGGTGTACGCGGCCTCGACCGTCGGCCGGTAGAAGAACATCAGGAAGATGCCGGTGACGGTCAGCAGGATGAACAGGAAGAACGAGAGGCCGCCGAGGCAGAGCGTGTAGGACACCTTGACGGCGTGCCGCTTCACCTTCACCGGGTGGAGGTGGAACAGCACGTTGTTCATGATCACGTAGGAGCGGTTCCGCGGGGAGTCGGTGTAGCCCTTGCGGAACACCGAGCCCGGCCGGAAGATCGAGTTCATCGCCTGCGAGCCCCAGGCGGCCTGGGCCATCTCGCCGACCTTCTCGAGGACCTTCGGGCGGCTCCCGTTTCCGTTGGAGGTGCCGTTGCGGGCCACGAACGTGCTCCTTGTGGGTGGCTAGAAGCGGACGCCGTAGGCGTAGCCGTGCCGGTCGGTGCGGGCGTTGGGGTCGCCGTCGCGCCAGGCGTCGGTGACCTTGCCGAGGATGATGACGCCGGTGGGGCAGCGGTCGACGCACAGGGCGCAGCGGGTGCAGACGTCCTCGTCGACGACGAAGATGACGTGGTCGCGGGGGTCGTCGCCGGGGCGGTCGGCGTTGACGGCGTCGTCGACGGCGTCGACCGACAGCATGTGGATGCACTTCCAGGGGCAGATGTCGACGCAGCCCTCGCACAGGATGCACTCGGCCTGGTCGATGTGGAGGAATTGCTTGGGCTTGACGGCGGAGGTGAGCCAGGCGGGGTCGACCTCGGCCAGCACGTAGTCGCTCGCGAACTCCGGCATCGGCGGGTTCGCGTCCGTCCTCGCCATCGCGGTCACTCGCTCGTCGTGACGGGACGACCGTACGCGGAGACGCCGGCCCGGCGCCGCCGCAGGCGCGCGAAGCCCCCGGTGACCGGCGGCGCGGGCTCCTCGCCCTCACCGGCCGTGGCCGGCTCGGCGACCTTGCGCTTCTGCCAGGCGGAGAACAGGTAGACGTTCAGCACGCCGAACACGACGTACATCGTCGCGGCGACGATGTCGGCGCCGACGAACCGGGGCACGTCGAAGGGCGGGAAGCGCCCGCCGAGGAACTGCCCCTCGCGCAGGAAGTACGTGTCCTTGCCCCAGTTGAGCTCGGCGTTCGCGAAGGTGAGCCACTCGTGGGGCACGACCCCGTACGCGAGGATCATCAGCGCCCACACGACGATCGCGCCCGCGATCGTCGCCGCCCAGGTGGCGGGCTCCGCGGAGCGCTTCGGGCGGCGGATCAGGACGAACGCGCCGACGGTGCCGATCGCGAGCAGCAGCGACGACCAGATGAGCCGCCCGGCCGGGGCGAGCGGGCCCAACACGTTGGGGATGTCCAACCCGAGGCTGCGAACGATGTCGGGCATCGCCCCGATGGCTCCTCGTCGAACGGAACGGCTGCGCAGGGCCGGTCGACCGTCGGACCCGGCGCGCTCTTGCTACCACGCGGGCCGCGTGGTCGGCACATTGTGTCGCTTCCGGTGCGGAAACGGGGTTCACACCGTGTGATCATGGCCGGGTGAGCACTTACGACGTGCTCGTCGTCGGCGCAGGACCGTCGGGTGCGGCGGCCGCGTACTGGCTCGCGGCGCGGGGCCACCGGGTCCTCGTGGTCGAGAAGAAGCGGTTCCCGCGCGACAAGACGTGCGGCGACGGGCTCACGCCGCGCGCCGTGCGCCAGCTCCACGACATGGGCCTCGCGGGCGAGCTGGCCCGGTACCAGCGCTACGACGGCCTGCGCTCGATGGGGCACGGCATGACGCTCGAGCTCGCGTGGCCGGCGCACCCGGACTTCCCGTCCTACGGGTACGTCGTGCGCCGCCGCGACCTCGACGGGATGGTCGCCACCCGGGCGGCGCAGGCGGGCGCGACCGTGCGCACGGGCGCCGAGGCGGTCGCCCCGGTCGTGGACGGGGGTTTCGTGACCGGCGCGCTGGTCCGCGACGGCGACTCCGGTGCGACCGAGCGGGTCACCGCGCGTTACACGGTGGTCGCGGACGGCGCGAACTCGCGGTTCGGGCGGGCGCTCGGCACCGCCCGGGACCGCACCTACCCGCTCGGCATGGCGATCCGGGGCTATTTCCGCAGCCCCCGCCACGACGACCCGTGGATCGAGAGCCACCTCGACATCCGCGACCGCCACGGGAACCATTTGCCCGGGTACGGGTGGATCTTCCCGGTCGGCGACGGCACCGTCAACGTGGGGGTGGGGCTCCTGTCCACGTTCGCCGGCTGGAAGTCGGTCAACACGTCGCGCCTGATGGAGGCGTTCTGCGAGGTCGTGCCGGCCACCTGGGGCATCGGCCCCGAGACGTCCTGCGGTCCGCCCACCGGCGGGCGCCTGCCGACCGGCGGATCGGTCACCCCCCGGGTCGGCCCGAGCTTCGTCGTCGTCGGCGACGCCGCCGGGTCGGTCAACCCGTTCAACGGCGAGGGGATCTCGCTCGCCTACGAGACCGGGCGCCTCGCCGCCGACGCGGTCGACCTCGCGCTCGGGACCGGCGACGGCCTCGCCCTGCGCACCTACGAGCAGCGCCTCGAGGAGGTGTACGGCCTCTACTTCAAGACCGCCCGCCTGTTCGTGCGCGCGATCGGCAACCCGGCGGTGATGCGCGAGCTGGTGCGGGTCGGGATGCACAGCCGCCCGCTGATGGAGTGGGTGCTGCGGATCATGGCGAACCTGCTGCGCCCCGACGAGGTCGGCCCCGCCGAGGCGGCGTACAAGGTGCTGTCGCAGCTCGTGCGGATGGCGCCGGCGTCGGTGTGAGCCGGGTGGTGACGCCGCCGGGCGCGCGCCCGGCGAACTCGTTCCCGCCCGTTTCGGGCGGGTAGCCTCCGCGCGAGCGCCGCCCAGGGGGAGCAGCACCGCGTTGGCCGACTACCTGCCGATCCTCGTCATGGCCGGGTTGGTGGTCGCGTTCGTGCTGCTGTCGTTCGTCGCGTCGCAGCTCCTCGCACCGCGCCGGCCGCACGCGGCGAAGCAGGCGCCCTACGAGTCGGGGATCGTGCCGGAGGAGGAGCCGCCCGAGCGCTTCCCGGTCAAGTTCTACCTGGTCGCGCATGAGCTTCATCGTGCTCGACGTCGAGATCGTCTTCCTCTACCCCTTCTCGACGGTGTTCCGCGACCTCGGGCTGTTCGGCCTCGTCGCGATGAGCGTGTTCGTGCTGGTGCTGCTCGTGCCGTTCGGCTACCTGCTGTCGGTCGGCGCGCTCGAGTGGGGGCCGGTGCGCAGCCTCGTCCGGCGCGAGCCCGGGCCGGTGCTGCGCACGAAGCGCCCGGTGCTCACGCCCGGCGCGCCCGCCGACGCGGGGGAGGCGGCCTGATGGGCCTCGACGCGATCCCCCACAACTTCCTCACCGCGCGCCTGGAGGACCTGGTGCGCTGGGGCCGGCGCAACTCGGTGTTCCCCGCGACGTTCGGGCTGGCGTGCTGCGCGATCGAGATGATGGCCACCGGTGCCGCGCACTACGACCTCGCGCGCTTCGGCATGGAGGTGTTCCGCGCGAGCCCGCGCCAGGCGGACCTGATGATCGTCGCGGGCCGCGTCTCCCAGAAGATGGCGCCGGTGCTGCGCCAGGTCTACGACCAGATGGTCGAGCCGAAGTGGGTCATCTCGATGGGGGTGTGCGCGAGCAGCGGCGGGATGTTCAACAACTACGCGATCGTGCAGGGCGTCGATCAGGTCGTCCCGGTCGACGTGTACGTGCCGGGCTGCCCGCCCGGCCCCGAGACGCTCATGCACGGGATCCTCACGCTCCACGACCGGATCCGCACCGGTGAGCTGCTGCGGCGGCGCGCCGAGCGCCGCGGCGGCGCGGGGATCCGGCTCGAGGGCGAGCCCGTCCCGATCTCCTGACGAACCCGACCGAGGACCCGCCGTGGCCGACGACACCGCTCGTGAACGGGATCACGAACCCGGCGCCGGGGAGGGTGCCCCCGCGGCGGCCGCCGCGGCCGACGAGGTCGCGGCCGCCGTGTGCGAGCGGTTCCCGGGCGCGGTGGCGGTCACGTCGCACGGGCAGGCCGTCGTGTACGTCGGGCGCGCGGTGTTCGCCGAGGTCGGCGCGTTCCTGCGCGACGAGCAGCAGTTCACGTCCTGCGTCGACGTCACGGCCGTCGACCACCTGCTCGACGGCTCCCGCTGGCGGCCCGAGGGCGTCGAGCCGCTCGAGCGGTTCGAGGTCGTGGCCAACTTCCTGTCGCACGCGCGCAACCGGCGCATCCGCGTGATCTGCCAGGTGCCGGCCGACGACCCGACGGTGCCGTCGCTCACGCCCGTGTACCCGGGGTGCAACTTCCCCGAGCGCGAGGTCTACGACATGTTCGGGATCGTCTTCGAGGGCCATCCCGACCTCACGCGCATCCTGATGCCCGACGACTGGGAGGGGCACCCGCTGCGCAAGGACTTCCCGGTCGCGCGCGTCCCCGTCACCTTCAAGGGGGACCCGGCGCCGCGATGACGTGGGACTACGCGGACGAGGAGCGCCTCGCGGGGCGCACCGACGAGGGCGCGCAGGAGCTGCGGGCCACGCGGCGCACGCGCGAGCTCGTGATGACCGGCGGCGTCTGGCCGGAGGACGAGCTCGGCGACACCATGATCATCAACATGGGCCCGCAGCACCCGTCGACGCACGGCGTGCTGCGGCTCATGATGGAGCTCGACGGCGAGGAGGTCCTGCGGATCAAGCCGGTGATCGGTTACCTGCACACCGGCATGGAGAAGACGGCCGAGGAGCTCACCTACCTGCAGGGCACGACCAACGTGACCCGCATGGACTACGCCGCGAACTTCTCCAACGAGCTCGTGTTCTCGCTCGCGACCGAGAAGCTGCTGGGTGTCGAGGTGCCGCCGCGGGCCCAGTGGATCCGCATGATGATGGTCGAGCTCAACCGCATGTCGTCGCACCTGCTGTTCCAGGCGACCAACGGCATGGACATCGGCGCGGTGTCGATGATGCTGTACGGCTGGCGCGAGCGCGAGGAGTGCCTGCGGCTCTTCGAGACGATCACCGGCCTGCGGATGAACTGCAACTACATCCGGCCCGGCGGCGTCGCGGCCGACCTCCCCGACGGCTGGCAGGAGGCCGTGCTGCGCACCTGCGACTCGGTCGAGGCCGGCGTCGCCGAGTACGACGAGCTGCTGTCGGAGAACCCCATCTGGCGCGAGCGCACCGTCGGCGTCGGCGTGATCACCACGCAGGAGTGCCTCGCCCGCGGCATCACCGGGCCGATCCTGCGTTCCACCGGCTTCCCGTGGGACCTCCGCAAGGCCCAGCCGTACCTGCCCTACGACGAGGTCGACTTCGACGTCGTGTACACGACCAACGGCGACACCTTCGACCGGTACCGCATCCGCCTCTACGAGATCCTCGAGTCCGCCAAGATCGTGCGCCAGTGCGTCGAGCGCATGCCCGCGGCGACTACCGCGTGCAGGACAAGAAGGTGACCCCGCCGCCGCGCGCCCGGATCGACGAGTCGATGGAGGCGCTGATCCACCACTTCAAGATCTTCACGGAGGGGTTCAAGGTGCCGCCGGGCGAGACGTACGTCGCGGTCGAGTCACCCCGCGGCGAGATCGGCTGCTACCTGGTGAGCGACGGGTCGAGCCGGCCGGTGCGGATGCACATCCGCGGGCCGTCGTTCTACAACCTCCAGTCGGCCGAGCCGATGGCCGAGGGGACGCTCGTCGCCGACGCGGTCGCCATCGTGTCGAGCATCGACCCGATCATGGGCGAGGTGGACCGGTGAGCTTCTTCACCGACGCGAACCTCGCACGCGCCCGGGAGATCGTGGCGCGCTACCCGAGCCCGAAGTCGGCGATCCTCCCGCTCGCGCACCTCGCGCAGGACCAGCACGGTTGGCTGAGCCCGGAGGCGATGGAGCAGATCGCCGAGCTGACCGGCGTGACCCCCGCGCAGGTGTTCGGCACGTGCAGCTTCTACACGATGTTCAAGCTGCGCCCCTGCGGCCGGCTCGTCGTGTCGGTGTGCACGAACGTGTCGTGCCTCGTGACCGGCGGGCCCGAGATCCTCGACCACCTGGAGCGGCGGTACGCGCTCGACCCCGACGTCACGGTTGAGGAGGTCGAGTGCATCGCCGCGTGCGGCGGCGCCCCCGCCATGCAGGTCAACTACGAGTTCCACGAGCGGCTCACGCCGGAGCTCGCCGAGGACGTCGTCGACGCGTACAAGCGCGGCGCCCTCGCGCCGCGCACGGTGTCGGGCGCGAGGGCGGGAGGTGCCGCGTGAGCGTCGAGGAGCGGCGGATCGTCACGCGCCGCCTCCACGAGCGGCCCGAGGACTCGTGGACGATCGACGGCGCGCTCGCGAGCGGCGCGTACCGGGTGTGGCGGGAGGTGCTGCGCACCGGCGACCCCGCGGCGGTGCAGGAGCAGGTGCGGCTGTCGGGGCTGCGCGGCCGGGGCGGGGCCGGCTTCCCGACCGCGCAGAAGTGGTCGTTCCTCCCCGAGGGCCGCTACCCGCGCTACCTCGTCGTCAACGGCGACGAGGGCGAGCCCTCCACGTTCAAGGACCGGATGCTCGTCGAGCGCGACCCGCACCAGCTCGTGGAGGGGATCGCGATCGCGTCGTACGCGATCGGTTGCAACCTCGCGTTCGTGTACCTGCGGGGCGAGTTCGCGCTGGGCTACGAGCGCCTCACGCAGGCGATCGCCGACGCGCGCTCCCACGGATTCCTCGGCCGCGACGTGCTCGGGTCGGGCTTCGACCTCGACGTCGTCGTGCACCGGGGCGCCGGCGCGTACATCTGCGGCGAGGAGACGGCGCTGATCGAGTCGCTCGAGGGGGAGCGCGGCATGCCCCGCATCCGCCCGCCGTTCCCCGCGGTCGAGGGCCTGTACGCGAAGCCGACGGTCGTCAACAACGTCGAGACGCTCTCGACGCTGCCGCACATCGTCGAGATGGGGGGCGAGGAGTACGCGAAGCTCGGCGTCAACCGCTCGACCGGCACGCGCATCTTCTCGGTGTCGGGGCACGTGAAACGGCCCGGCAACTACGAGGTGGAGCTGGGCGTCACGTTCCGCGACCTCGTGTTCGGCCTGGCGGGCGGCATCCGCGACGACCGGGCCGTCAAGTTCTTCATCCCCGGCGGCGCGTCCTCGCAGTGGCTGACCGGCAGCGACGAGCACCTCGACGCGCCGCTCGACATGGACTTCGTCCAGCAGACCTACGGCGTGATGCTCGGGTCGGGCGCGGTCATGGTGTTCGACGACACCACCGACCCGCTGCTCGTCGCCTGGCGGCTCGCGAAGTTCTTCGCCCACGAGTCGTGCGGCAAGTGCACGCCGTGCCGCGAGGGCACCGGGTGGATCGAGAAGGTCCTCTACCGGATGGCGCACGGCATGGGCCGTCCCGAGGACCTCGACCTCCTGTTCGACGTGGGCGACAACATCTCGCCCGGCGTCGTCAACGCACCGTTCACGCAGACGACGATCTGCCCGCTCGGGCCGTCGGTCGTCAGCTCGATCGCCAGCCTCCACCGCTACTTCCGCGACGAGGTGCAGGCCCGGGTGGGGGTGAGCGCGTGACGTCCACCGAGGCGCCGAAGGAGCAGGCCAGACCGTCAGCGTCACGATCGACGGCGAGACCGTCGAGGCGCGGCCGGGCGAGCTGCTCATCAAGGTCGCGCAGGAGCACGGCGTCTACATCCCGCGCTTCTGCTGGCACGAGCGGATGAAGCCGGTCGGCATGTGCCGCATGTGCCTCGTCGAGGTCGAGGGCGTGCGCGGGTTCCCGCCCGCGTGCACGACGCCGGTCACCGACGGGATGGTCGTGCGCACCCGGACCGACGCGGTCGAGAAGATCCAGGAAGGCGTGCTGGAGTTCCTGCTGATCAACCACCCGCTCGACTGCCCGGTCTGCGACCGCGGCGGCGAGTGCCCGCTGCAGGACCAGACGCTCGCGTTCGGCCCCGGCGAGTCGCGCTTCGTGGAGGAGAAGCGCCACTACGAGAAGCCGATCCCGCTGTCCAACATGATCCTCCTCGACCGCGAGCGGTGCATCCAGTGCGCGCGGTGCACGCGCTTCGCGGAGGAGATCGCCGGCGACCCCCTGATCGACTTCGTCTCGCGCGGCGACCGCACGCAGGTGCTGAACTTCGCCGAGCAGCCGTTCGAGTCGTACTTCTCCGGCAACACCGTGCAGATCTGCCCTGTCGGCGCGCTGCTCGCCCGGCACTACCGCTTCAAGGCGCGCCCGTGGGACCTCGCGACCGCGGAGACGTCGTGCACGACCTGCTCGGTCCACTGCCGCGGTGCCGTGCAGTCGTCGTCGAACCGGATCGTTCGGCTCCTCGGCGTCGACCTCGACCCGGTGAACCACGGCTGGCTGTGCGACAAGGGCCGCTACGGCATCGACTGGGTGCACGCCGACGACCGCGTGCGCGAACCGCACCTGCGGGTAGGCGGCGAGTTGCGGGAGGTGTCGTGGCCCGAGGCGCTCGACGCCGCGGCCGGCGAGATCCGCAAGGTGCTCCGGATGCACGGCCCGGGCGCGATCGCGGTGCTCGGCGGCGCGCGCGGCACGAACGAGGACGCGTACGCGTGGGCGCGGCTCGCGAAGGGCGTGATCGGCACCGACCACGTCGACTGCCAGATGGGCGACGGGCTCCCCGCCGAGGTCGTGCTCGGGGTCCGGCGTGCCGAGATCGACGACTGCGACCGGGCGGGCGCGATCGTCGTGCTCGGTCCCGACCCGCGCGAGGAGGTGCCGGTCCTCTTCCTCCGGCTGCGCCGCGCGGCGAAGGACCTCGGCGTGCCGCTCTTCGACTGCACGCCCGTCGGCGGCTCGCTGGCCCCCTATGCGGCGCACGTCGCCCGCCGGGTGCCGGGCGAGCCGGTGGGGGCCGACGTCGTCGAGCTCGCGGCGCGCACGGCACGCGAGCGCGGCGGCCCGCTCGTGGTGGTCGCCGGCCGGCCGTCGGTCGCGGAGGCGCCCGACGCGACGGTGCGGTCGATCGCGGCGTTCGGGGCGCTCGACGGGGTCGACGTGCGGGTCCTGTCCGCGCTGCGCCGGGGCAACGTCCACGGCGCGCTCGAGATGGGGCTGGCCCCCGGGTTCCTGCCCGGCCGCGTCACGCTCGACGCCGGGCGCGAGTGGTTCACGCAGCGGTGGGGCGGTGTCCCCGCGGGGCGCGGCCTCGACGCCGACGGGATCCTGCGGGCGGCGGCCGAGGGCCGCGTCCACGTGCTCGTGCTGCTCGGCGCCGACCCGCTGCTCGACCACCCCGACGCCCTGCTCGCCCGGCGCGCGCTCGAGGGCGTGCCGTTCGTCGTCGCCGTGGACGCCTTCCGGTCGGAGTCGGCCGCGCGCGCGGACGTCTTCCTGCCCTGCACCGTCTGGGGCGAGCAGAACGGCACCGTCACCAACCTCGAGGGGCGCGTGCAGCGGGTCGCGCGGCGCGTCGCGCCCGAGGGCACCGCGATGGACGACTGGCGCATCGCGTCGGAGCTCGCGTACCGCCTCGGGGCCGACTTCGACCTCGCCACGGTCGACGAGGTCACCGACGAGATCGCCGCCGTGGCGCCGGCGGCGCTCGGCGCCACCGCCGCCCTCGTCCGGCGCGCGCGCGACGGCGTCGTGCTCCCACTGCGCGAGCACCTCGGCGAGATCGTCGTGCGCACCCGCGGCCTGTCGATCCTGGCGGAGGAGGGCGCCGGCACCTCGTGGGACCCGATCCGCGCCGGGGGCGCCGCCCCGGCGGGCGCGCCCGCGGCGAGCGGGGAGCCCGCGCCGCGGACGCGGCGGCGGAGGCCGGTCCCGGCGAGGACCCGGAGGAGGCCGCGCACGCGGTCGAGCACGCGCACGCCGCGAGCGAGCGCGCCGCCGACGCGCCCGCGCTGCACGTCTGGGACGGTGCGGCAGGCGGGGCCGCCGCGCCCGCGCGTGACGCGTACGCTCTGCGCCTCGTGAGCGGGCGGAGGCTGTACGACGGTGGGCGCATCGTCACCGAGACGCCCGTGCTGCACGAGCGCTTCGAGCGGCCGTCGCTGCGCGTCAACCCGCACGACGCGTCGCGACTGGGGGTCGCCGACGGGGACGAGGTGCGGCTCGTGTCGTCGCACGGCTCCCTCACCTACCCCGTCGTCGCCGACCCCGAGGTCCCGGCCGGCGTCGCATCGCTCGACTTCGCGGCCGACGGCACGGGCGCGGCGCTGCTCGTCGACACGGGCCAGCCGGTCACCGACCTGCGCGTGGAGACGTTGCGGTGACCGGGGTTCCCGTGGTCGCCCTCGACCCGCTGTTCGACGGCGGCGAGATCACCTGGTCGGTGTTCGGCGTCGTGGCGATCAAGGTCGTGGTCGCGTTCGCGTTCCTGCTCGTCGCGGTGATGCTCTACATCTGGGGCATGCGGAAGGTGATCGCCGACATGCAGAACCGCATCGGCCCCAACCGCGCCGGGCCGTTCGGCGTGCTGCAGACGCTCGCGGACGGCATCAAGTTGTTCTTCAAGGAGCAGTCGATCCCGAGCTCGGCCGACCGGCCCGTGTTCCGCCTGGCCCCCTACCTGTCGATCATGCCGGCCTTCCTGATGTTCTGCGTGGTGCCCGTGGGCGGCCGGGTCTCGATCCTCGGCCACGAGACCTACCTGCAGGTGGTCGACCTGCCCGTCGGTGCGCTGTTCGTGCTCGCGATGTCGGGCCTCGGCGTGTACGGGATCATGCTCGCCGGCTGGGCGTCGGGCTCGAAGTACCCGCTGCTCGGTTCGGTGCGCGCGACGGCGCAGCTCCTGTCGTACGAGGCCGCCTTCGGCCTCGCCGTCCTCGGCGTGCTGATCCAGGCCGGGACGCTGTCGACGCGCGGGATCGTGGACGAGCAGGCGTGGGACGGGTGGGCCTCGTTCGCCACCGAGTGGTACTGGGCCGCCGCGTTCGTGCCGTTCGTGATCTTCCTGATCGCCGCGACCGCCGAGACCAACCACCCGCCGTTCGACCTCGTGGAGGCGGAGCAGGAGCTCGTCGGCGGCTTCAACACCGAGTACACGGGCATCCGCTTCGCGATCTTCTTCCTCGCGGAGTTCATGAACGTCATCACGATGTCGGCGATCGCGACGACGCTGTTCCTCGGCGGCCCGTCGGGGCCGGGGCTCGGCTTCCTCGCCGCCGACAACGTCGTGAACGTCTGGCTGATGCCGGTCTTCTGGTTCCTCGTGAAGGTCCTCGCGCTCCTCTACTGCACGATCTGGGTGCGCGCGTCGCTGCCCCGCATGCGCTACGACCGGCTGATGGCGCTCGGGTGGAAGTACCTCATCGAGGTCGCCGTCCTGTGGGTCCTCGTGTCGGCCGCCCTCGTCGTCGCACGCGAGGAGGGCTGGAACGTGTGGGTCGTCACGCCGATCGTTGCGGCCGCCGCGCTCGGCGCGTTCGGCGTCCTGTACCTGTGCATGCCCCGGCCCGGCGAACACGTCGAGGAGTTCCGCTGATGGGCCGGCTGTCGGGCTTCCTCGTCACCCTGCGCCAGTACGGGAAGAAGGTCACCACCGAGTTCCCGAAGGAGAAGGCGCCGCGCCCGGCGCGCCGGCACGGCCGCCACGTCCTCAACCGCTACGAGGACGGGATGGAGAAGTGCATCGGGTGCGAGCTCTGCGCGGGGGTCTGCCCGGCCCGCTGCATCTACGTGCGCGGGGCCGACAACCCCCCCGACCAGCCGGTGTCGCCCGGTGAGCGCTACGGCTTCGTCTACGAGATCAACTACCTGCGTTGCATCCACTGCGACCTGTGCGTCGAGGCCTGCCCGACCGAGGCGATCACCGAGACGAAACTGTTCGAGTTCTCCTTCACCAACCGCAACGACGCGATCTACACGAAGGACGAGCTCCTCGTCGGCGACGACGGCCGGGCGAGGCGCCTGCCGTGGGAGCTGTGGCTCGGCGGGGAGGACGACGACACGAGCGAGTGGATGCGCGTCACCTCGCCGTCGGGCGACGCGTCCTACGAGGGCCGGGTGAGCTGGTCCGGTGAGCTCGGCTTCGGCGTCCGGCCGCCCGAGAAGGGGCAGGCGCAGGACTGATGGAAGCGGTGCTCTTCTTCGTCCTCGCGGCCGGCGCGCTCGCGGGCGCGCTCGGGGTCGTGCTGGGCCGGAACCCCGTGCACTGCGCCCTCTTCCTGCTCGTCACGATGGCGGCCGTCGCCGTGTTCTTCCTGATGCAGGACGCCGACCTGGTCGCGATCATCCAGCTCGTCGTGTACGCGAGCGCCATCGTCGTGCTGTTCCTCTTCGTCATCACGCTGCTCGGCGTCGACGAGCACGAGCGCCTCGACGAGCCGCATCCGTTCCAGCGCTACGCCGCGATCGTGCTCGGGGCGGTGCTGCTCGTGCAGGTGCTCGTCGTGATCGGCAACGACTGGGCGACCGGGGCCCGCTCGACGGTCGGCCCGCTCGACGAGGACGGCCGCAGCGGCAACGTCGAGACCCTCGCCCGCGCCCTGTTCACCGACTACATCTGGGCGTTCGAGGTCACCGCGGTGCTGCTGGTGATCGCGGTCGTCGGCGGCGTCGTGCTCGCGCGCCGCAGCGGCCGCCGCCTCCCGGCCGAGGGGGAACGGCCGTGATCGCGGCCCTCGACATCACCCCCACCTACTACCTGGTGGTCGCGGCCGCACTGTTCACGATCGGCGGCGTCGGCCTGCTCGTGCGCCGCAACACGCTGGTCATGTTCATGTGCATCGAGCTGATGCTGAACGCCGCCAACCTGACGTTCGTCACGTTCGCCAAGGCGCTGGACGACATCGGCGGCCAGGTGATCGTGTTCTTCACGCTGGTCGTCGCCGCGGCGGAGGTCGCGGTGGGGCTCGCGATCATCGTGGCGATCTTCCGGCGGCGCCAGGACGTCACGGCCGACGACGTGAGCGCGCTGAGGGGCTGACGGGTTGGACGCGCACGAACTCCTCGAGCTCGCCTGGCTGATCCCCGCCTTCCCGGCCGCGGGGGCCGTGCTCCTGCTGCTGTTCGGCCGGCGGATCGGCGAGCCGGTGGCGGGCTGGATCGCGACCGCGACGATCGGGGCGTCGTTCCTCGCGTCGGTCGCCGCGTTCGTCGCGCTCCTGTCGCTCCCCGAGGAGGAGCGCCGGGTGGTCTCCGACGGCTACACCTGGCTGCGCGCCGGGGGCTTCGCCGTCGACTTCCGGTTCCTCGTCGACCCGCTGTCGGTGACGATGATCCTGTTCGTCACCGGTGTGGGCACGCTCATCCACCTGTACTCGATCGGGTACATGCACGGCGACCCCCGGTTCGGGCGCTTCTTCGCGTACCTGAACCTGTTCGCCGCGTCGATGCTCGTGCTCGTGCTCGGCTCCAACTTCCTCCTCACCTTCCTCGGGTGGGAGGGCGTCGGCCTGTGCTCGTACCTGCTCATCTCCTTCTGGTTCGAGCGTGACTCGGCCGCCGTCGCCGGCAAGAAGGCGTTCGTGACCAACCGGGTCGGCGACTTCGGGTTCATGCTCGCGATGTTCCTGATCTTCTGGAAGCTCGGGAGCCTCGACTACGCCGCGATGGAGGGGGCGGGCGGCCTGGCGCAGACGACCGTGACGGCGATCGCGCTGCTCCTGTTCCTGGGCGCGGTCGGCAAGAGCGCGCAGATCCCCCTGCACATCTGGCTCCCGGACGCGATGGAGGGCCCCACCCCCGTGTCGGCCCTGATCCACGCCGCGACGATGGTGACCGCGGGCGTCTTCCTCGTCGCGCGAGCCCACCCGTTCTTCGAGGCGTCCGGGTCCGCGGGCACGGTCGTCGCGTGGGTCGGCGCCGCGACCGCGCTGCTCGCGGCGACGGTCGCGATCGTCCAGAACGACATCAAGCGGGTGCTCGCGTACTCGACCGTCAGCCAGCTCGGCTACATGTTCCTCGCGGCGGGCGTCGGCGCGTACTCGGCGGCCCTGTTCCACATGGTGACGCACGCCTTCTTCAAGGCGCTGCTGTTCCTCGGCGCGGGTTCGGTGATCCACGGGCTGCACGACGAGCAGGACATGCGCCGCATGGGCGGGCTGCGGCGCTGGATGCCGATCACCGCCGGGACCTTCATCGTGGGGTGGCTGGCGATCGCCGGCATCGTCCCGTTCGCCGGGTTCTGGTCGAAGGACGAGATCCTCGCCCAGGCCTGGTACCGCGACGACTACGGGCTGTGGCTGGTCGGCGCGCTCGCCGCGCTGCTGACCGCCTTCTACATGACCCGTCAGGTGTACCTCGTGTTCTTCGGCAACGAGCGCTGGCGGGAGGCGGCGGGCGGTCACGACGCCGCGGCCGGGGTGGCCGGCGACGAACCGGCCGAGGTCGCCCACCCCGGTGCCGGGGCGCACTCGGCCGCCGGCGCCCACGGGGGGCCCCACGAGCCGCACGAGTCACCGTGGACCATGACCGTGCCGCTCGGCGCGCTCGCGGTGCTCACGGTGGTGGGCGGCTTCGTCAACCTCCCCTTCGTCGAACAGGGCCTCGAGTTCCTGGGCGAGTGGCTCCACCCCGTGTTCGAGGACGTCGAGGTCGTCCACGCGCCGTCGTTCTCGACCGCCTTCGCGCTGTCGACCGCCGCGCTCGTGATCGGCGTCGGCGGCATCCTGCTCGGGCGCGCGTTCTACCGGGCGGGCCTGCCGTCGGGCGGCGAGGACCCGGTCGCCAGGCGTCTCGGCCCCGTCGGCCGCGTGCTCGAGAACGCCTACTACTTCGACCGCGGGATCGCCCGCCTGGTGTCCGGCCCCCTCGGAGCGTTCGCGCGCTTCCTGGCCGACGGGTTCGACCGCGGCGGCGTCGACCGCGCCGTCAACGGCGTGGCCGCCGGCTTCCGCCTCGGCGGCGAGGGGCTGCGCCGCCTGCAGACCGGGCTCGTGCGCAACTACGCGCTCGGGATCGTGCTGGGCGCCGTCGCGCTCGTCGGCTACGTGCTCGCGAGGTCGCTGTGACCGACTTCCCGATCCTCACGACGCTCGTCCTGCTCCCCGCGGCCGGGGCGCTCCTGACGCTCCTCGTCCCCGCCCGGCGGCCGGAGCTCGTGCGCGCGCTCGGGTACGGCGTCACCGTCGCGACCCTGGGCGTCACCGGCTATCTCGTCACCCGCTTCGAGGCCGGTGCCGGCATCCAGTTCGTCTCCACCCACTGGTGGATGGAGACGCTCGGCGTGCGGTGGACCCTCGGCGTCGACGGCGTCAGCCTCTTCATGGTCGTGCTCACGGCCGTCCTGTTCCCGATCGGGCTGCTCGCGTCCGCCGAGGTCGACCGGCCCAAGGCCTTCCTCTTCTGGGTGCTCGTGCTCGAGGCGGCGCTCATGGGCGTCTTCCTGGCGCTCGACCTCGTGCTGTTCTTCGTGTTCTTCGAGTTCACGCTCGTCCCGATGTACTTCCTCATCGCCGGTTGGGGTCACGGCAACCGCCGGTACGCGGCGATGAAGTTCTTCATCTTCACGATGGCGGGTTCGGCGTTCCTGTTCGCCGGCATCCTGGCGGTCGGCTTCCTGCACCGGCGCGACGTCGGGTTCCTCACCTTCGACGCCGGCGTGCTGACCGAGTGGGCGTCGTCGCCCGGCGCGCTGTCGAGCGGCACCGCGCGCGTCCTGTTCCTCGCCTTCGCGGTCGCCTTCGCCGTGAAGGTGCCGCTGTTCCCGTTCCACACGTGGCTGCCCGACGCGCACACCGACGCACCGACCGCCGGGTCGGTGGTGCTGGCCGGGGTGCTGCTGAAGATGGGCACCTACGGCTTCCTGCGCTTCGCGATCCCGATGTTCCCGCAGGCGGCGGTCGACCTCTCGTGGCTCCTGCTCGTGCTCGCGGTCGTCGGCATCACCTACGGGGCGGTCGTCGCCGCCATGCAGCCCAACATCAAGCGGATCGTCGCGTACTCGTCGGTCGCGCACCTCGGCTTCGTGGTGCTCGGAATCTTCGCCCTCACCGCCGAGGGGATCCAGGGCGGGCTGTTCACGATGGTCTCCCACGGCCTCACGACCGGCGCGCTGTTCCTGCTGGTCGGGATGCTCCACGACCGGCGGCACACCTACGACGTGGCGCAGTACCGCGGTCTGTGGAAGGCCGTCCCGGTGTTCGGAGGGCTGTTCGTCGCGACCGCGTTCGCCTCGATCGGCCTGCCCGGGTTCTCGGGCTTCGTCGGCGAGTTCCTCGCGCTGCTCGGCGCGTTCGTCACGAGCCGGTGGTACGCGGTCGTCGCGACGACGGGCGTGATCCTCGCCGCGGTGTACCTCCTGTGGGCCGTGCAGCGGACCGTCACCGGCGAGCCCGACGGCGACAACGCCGGGATGCGCGACCTCGGTCCACGTGAGCTGTGCACCGTGGTGCCGCTCCTCGCGCTGTCGCTGTTCCTCGGGTTCCACCCGAGCCCCGTCCTCGACCGGATGGAACCCGACGTCGACCGGCTCCTCGAACACGTCGAGGCGAGGAGCGACCACGACGTGCCGTCGCCGGCCCCGGGCGTGGAGGAAGCGGAGGCGGGCCGATGACGGTGCTCGCCCAGGCGCTCGACGCGGCGGTCGACACCCCGCGTGTCGACTGGCTCGCGATCGCGCCCGAGACGGTGCTGTTCGGCGCGGCCGTCGCGATCGTGCTCGGCCGGGCCCTGGCGCGCCGGCGTCCCCTGGTCGACGAGGCCTCGTTCCTCACGGCGCTGGTGGGGGTCGTCGCGGCGGGGGTGTTCACGTTCGTCCAGTGGGTGGTCGTCGACGGCGACGGCCCCTACCAGGCGATCGCGGGGATGGTCGCCGTCGACGGGTTCGCGGTGTTCGTCAGGACGGTCGTGCTGATCGCCACGTTCCTCGGCCTGCTCCTGTCGGCCGGGTACCTGCGGCGCGAGGGGCTGGAGGCGCCCGAGTACCACGCGCTGATGCTGTGCTCGGCCACGGGCATGATGCTCATGGCGTCGGCCAACGACCTGATCGTCGTGTTCCTCGCGCTCGAGATCCTCTCGATCGCGCTGTACGTGCTCGTCGCGTTCGACCGCCGGCGCGTCACCTCGCAGGAGGCCGGCCTCAAGTACTTCCTGCTCGGTTCGTTCTCGTCCGCGGTGCTCCTGTACGGCATCGCGCTCGTCTACGGCGGTACCGGGACGACCAACCTCACGCGCATCGCCCGGTTCCTCGCCGGCACGACGCTCCTCGAGGAGGGGGTGCTGCTCACCGGCCTGGTGCTGATGCTCGTCGGGCTCGGCTTCAAGGTGGCGGCCGCGCCGTTCCACATGTGGGCGCCCGACGTGTACCAGGGTTCGCCCACACCGGTCGTGTCGTTCATGGGTGGCGCGACGAAGGCGGCGGCGTTCGCCGCGATCCTGCGGGTGTACGCGGGTGCGTTCGAGCTGTACCGCGTCGACTGGCGGCCGGCCGTGTGGGCGCTGGCGGTGCTGTCCCTCGTCGTGGGCAGCGTGGCCGCGCTCGTGCAGACCGACGTGAAGCGGATGCTCGCGTACTCCTCGGTCGCGCACGCGGGCTACGTGCTCATCGGCGTACAGGTGGGCAACGAGGCCGGTACGACCGCGGCGCTCTACTACGTGATGGCCTACACGCTCATGGTGTTCGGCGCCTTCGCGGTCGTGACGGTCGTCGGCCGGCGCGGCGACCGGCGCCACGAGCTGGCCGACTACCGCGGGCTCGCCGGCGCGCAGCCGGTGCTCGCCGCGCTGCTCACGTTGTTCCTGCTCGCCCAGGCCGGCGTGCCGCTCACCGGTGGCTTCGTCGCGAAGCTGTCGGTGTTCGACGCGGCGGTCGACGCCGGGCAGTACTGGCTGGCGCTCGTCGGCATGCTCGCGGCGGCCGTGTCCGCGTTCGTCTACCTGCGCATCGTCCTCGCGATGTAC
The DNA here is from genome assembly GCA_026002935.1 of Acidimicrobiia bacterium. Taxonomy (GTDB): domain Bacteria; phylum Actinomycetota; class Acidimicrobiia; order IMCC26256; family PALSA-610; genus BPGH01. The sequence continues at coordinate 207,483 of BPGH01000001.1, read as the reverse complement.
GCGCCCGAGGACGACGGCCCTGCGGTGGCGGCCCGGCCCGTGCGCGTCGACCTCGCCGCGGCGGTCGCCCTGGCGATCGCGGCCGCCGGGGTGCTGTTCCTCGGCCTGTTGCCGGACGTCGTGCTCGACTTCGCCCGCGACGCGACGCAGCTCCTCGCGGCGGGGGGTCGAGCCGGGGCGTAGGCTCCCCGCCGTGGCCGCCCCGAGCGCCGAGTCGGTGCACCGCCCGCCCGCACCGCCGCTGCGCCCGTTCGTCGACGGCTACCTCGGTTACCGGCTGAGCGGGTTCCCGCCGGGGCTGCACCGCGGGCTGCCCTCGCGCCACCTCACGTTCATCGCCGCGATCGGCGGCGGGATCGACGTCGTCGCGCAGACCGATCCCGCCCAGCCGCCGCAGCGGTACGGCTGCGTCGTGAGCGGCCTGCACGCGACGCCGGCGCTCGTCGCACAGGGCGGTGACCAGGAGGGCGTCGCGATCGCGCTGACCCCCCTCGGCTGCCGCGCGCTGCTCGGGCGGCCCGCGGCCGAGCTGTGGAACCGCTCCTACGAGCTCGCGGACGTCGTCGGCGCCGCGGGGACCGAGCTCCGGGAGCGGCTGCAGGGCGCGCCGTCATGGGCCGAGCGCTTCGCCGTCTGCGACGCCGTGCTCGGGCGCCTCGCCGGCGACGCGCGCGTCGCGCCGGAGCTGCGGGTCGCGTGGGAGGGCGTCGTGCGGTCGGGGGGTGCGGTGGCGGTCGGCGCGCTGGCCGCCGAGGTGGGGTGGAGCCGCCAGCACCTGGCCCGGCGCTTCCGCGGGGAGTTCGGCCTCGGGCCCAAGCTCGCGGCCCGGGTCGTGCGCTTCGAGCGGGCCCGGAGGATGCTGCAGCACTCGCCCCAGTCGGTGCCGGTCGCGCGGGTCGCCGCCGCCTGCGGCTACTACGACCAGGCCCACCTCGACCGCGAGTTCGCGGCGCTCGCGGGGTGCGCGCCGAGCGTGCTGCGGCTCGAGGACGTTCCATCCGTCCAAGACGGCGCGGCGGTCGCACCGTGATGCTGGACCCATGACCACCACGGACCCCATGATCTGGCCCACCCTCTCCTACCGGGACGCCCGCGCCGCGATCGCGTTCCTGCGGGAGGCGTTCGGTTTCGAGGAGCGGTGCGTGTACGCCCGCGACGACGACCCGTCGGTCGTCGAGCACGCCGAACTGCGCTGGCCGCCCGGCGGCGGCGTGATGCTCGGCTCGGCGGGCAAGGACGACGGGCCGTTCGGCTCCCGCGTCCCCGGCAACGACGCGGTCTACGTCGTGTGCGACGACCCCGACGGCCTCTTCGCCCGCGCGACGGCGGCCGGGGCCGCGGTGGTGCGCGGGCTGGCCGACGAGGACTACGGGTCTCGCGGCTTCACGGTGCGCGACCCGGAGGGGAACCTGTGGAGCTTCGGCACCTACCGGGGCGAGTGAGCCCGGGCCGGGACGAGGCGCCCCGAGGGTGCGGCCGGGCTTGACGGCGTGCGCCGCCCGGTGCTCTCGTCGCCCGGTGCGCCGACTTGCCCTCGCCCTCGTCGTGCCCGCGCTCGTGGCCCTCGCGGCCTGCGATCCGCAGGACGTGAGCACGATCGCCCGCAAGCACGACCCCGTCGTGCTGACCGGGGCCGGGCTCCCCTCGCTGGCCGGCGCGTCGCCGGAACGGATCGTCGCGTACTCGTACAACCGCTTCGTCGACCCGCCGTGGCGGCAGGTCCCCGTGCAGGTCGACGAGCGGCACACCGTCGACCTGCAGGACGTCCACGCCGGAACGTCGGCGGGGTCGTTGCCCGTGCTCGCCTACTCCGACCCGTCCACCTTGACCGGCGCGGACCCGGACGCGACGTTCGACGCGGACGACGAGCTCGTGTTCATGGCGGGCGACGCGTTCGGGCAGGCCCGTGGGCCCGGCGCGGGCGCGCCCCCGGGGACGGTCGGCGCGGGGGTCGAGGTGACGGTCGAGGACCCCCTGCGGCCCGGCGAGCGCGCGTGGCTCTACCTGTTCCGCTCGGACGGCTCGCTCGACCCCGGGGCCGGGCGGGACTACGTCGAGTACTCGTTCGACCTGCTCGCGGGCGACTACCCCGACGACTACGACTTCGACGGGCGGCCGGATCCCGTCGGCAACCCGCCGTCCGCGCCCGCGCCGCCCGCGAACCCCGAGGACAGCCGCGTCCGCAGCGCGCACTACGAGCTGCACTTCCTCGACCGCTGGATCACCGACGTGCTGCGCATCCGGTCGCGCGGCGCGAGCGGCGTCGACATCCTCGACCGCAACCGGAACCACTTCGCGCCGGGCGTGTGCGGGCGCTCGGAGCAGACGTTCGCCGCCGGCCACGGCGCGTTCGTGACCAACAAGGACGGTCCGGTGCGGGCGATCCGCGACTACGTCGGCGCCAACAGCGGCACCTACACGCAGCGACGCCACGTCTTCTACGCGCAACGCGAGGACGTCACGACGTTCCTGCGCGTGCACTCCCTCGCCGAGGGGCCCGACGACCTCCTCGACCTGTCGCCCGCGGCGAGCGGCATGCGCTACCGCAGCGACGTCGCGCCCGGCGGCGTGACGGTCGACGGCGTGCCCGACGCCGTCACGGCCGGCGCGCTGGCCTGGGAGCTGTACGAGGGGCCGCAGGGCTCGCTCGTCGTCGCGCACTCGACCGACACCGACCTCACCCTCGCCGCCACGTCCCGCTACGTCGACGACACGACGCCGTCGCCGCTGCCGTGCACCGGTTCCGACGCACAGGAGTGGGGCGCCGCGGGCAGCGTGCTCACGGGCGCGCTCCCGAACACGGATCCGCTGCGGGGGGCCGCGGCCCGGCTCGTCTTCACCCGCACCCACTACTTCGCGCCGCCGGGGCTGACCACCGCGGACGCGGCGGCGCGCGCCGCCGGGTCGCGCACACCGTTCGCCGTGTCCGTCGACGCCCCCTGGCCGGCGCCCTGATCCGGTGCCGGGACCCGTCAGGCGACGTCGCCCCGGCGGCGGCGGCCGATCCGCAGCCGGATCGGTTCGGCGCGGGCCGTGCCCGGTCGCGGCGCGGCGTCGAGGGCCTCGCACGCGAGCCGGTGGGCCTGCGCGATCAGCTCGGGCGCACCCGAGAAGTCGAACAGGTCGCGCGGGTCGGGCGGCCGCGGCAGCACGACGACCTCGACGTCGGCCGGCACGGCACGCATCTCGAGGTCGAAGCGCTGGCTGCGCGCGTGCTGGAAGCTCGTCATGACGACGTCGAGCGGTGAGCGCAGCGGGCGGTCGCTCGCGCCCGCCGACACGTTGAGCACGTAGACGCGCCCGGTCGGGCCGCAGAGCGCGTGCCAGAGGGGGACGCTGTTCACGACGCCGCCGTCGACGAGCCGGCGCCCGTCGTGCTCCACGATCGGGAACACGCCCGGCAGCGCCGCGCTGGCGAGCAGGGCGGGCTGGAGCGGCCCGCGGGCGAGCACGACCTCCTCGCCGGAGTCGAGGTCCGTCGCCACCACACGCAGCGGGACCGCGAGGTCACCGAACGTGCGAGCGGGCGTCGCCCGGGCGATCAGCGCCTCGAGCCCGTCGCTCGGGAACAGGTGGGTGCCGCGCCGCACGACGTTCCAGGCCCGGTGGAGCCGGCCCCCGGGGAACACGTCGGCCGCCGTGAGCGTGCACCACACGGCCTCGAGGCGCGCGACGCCGGTGAGGTTCGGCGCGTAGGCGATCGCCGCGCCGTTGAGGGCCCCCACCGACGTCCCCACGACGACGTCGGGCACGATCCCGCGCTCCAGCAGCGCGCGCAACATGCCGACCTGCGCGACCCCCTGGTTCCCGCCGCCCGAGAGCACGAACGCGGTGCGCGGCCGCCCCGGACCCCGCCGGCGGGGCCGCGAGCGATCCGATCCGGGGAACGTGAGCCGCGCTCCCATGGCGCGAACATCGGCGCGGACCCCGGTCACCTTGTGCGGTGCTCGTCGCCGTTCCACGACCCTCCCGACGCCCGCCGCACGGCCGGTATTTCCGGCGCAGGACGCGAGGTTCGCGCCCCCCGCCCGATTCCGCGGCCGAAAATCGCCCCCGCGTATACTCCGCGCGTCTCCCCACCGGGCCGGGTTCGAAAGGCGCGGCGTGACCGAGTTCTACAGGCAGTACCTCGCCGTCGCGGTGTTCGTCGTGGCCGCCTTCGGCATGGTGGGGGCGATGCTGGGCCTCGCCCGGCTGCTGCGGCCGACGAACCCGCAGGACGAGAAGTACGTCACGTACGAATCGGGCGCCGACCCGCTCCCGCTCTTCGGGCAGGCGAACGTCCGCTACTACATCTACGCCCTGCTCTTCGTGATCTTCGACGTGGAGGCGGTCTTCATCTTCCCCTGGGCGATCGACGTCGACGGCCTGGAGTGGTTCGGCCTGATCGAGATGACGATCTTCATCGGGGTCCTGTTGCTCGGGCTCGCGTACGTCTGGCGCAAGGGGTTGCTCAAGTGGGCCTAGCCGGATCCGACGCGAAGCTCCTCAAGCCCGTCAACTGGCTGCTCGACTACAGCCGCAAGTACTCGCTGTGGATGTTCCAGTGGGGCCTCGCGTGCTGCGCGATCGAGATGGGAGCCGCGCTCGCCGGCCCGCGCTACGACGTGATGCGGCTGGGCGTCATCCCGTTCCCGGCGAGCCCGCGCCAGGCGGACCTGATCGTCATCTCCGGCACGGTCACCGACAAGATGGCGCCGGCGATCAAGCGGCTCTACGAGCAGATGCCCGACCCGAAGTACGTGATCTCGATGGGTTCGTGCGCGAACTGCGGCGGCCCCTACTGGGACTCGTACTCGGTCACCAAGGGTGTCGACCAGATCATCCCGGTGGACGTGTACGTGCCGGGGTGCCCGCCGCGGCCCGAGGCGTTCATCCAGGGGATCGTGCTGCTGCAGCAGCGGATCCAGGAGGGCTACCGGGGCGCCGGCGCGCAGCCGGCCGACGAGCGGGAGCCGATCGTCGTTGGCTGACACCGGCACGGCCGTCGGCGCCGCCCCCGACCTCTCGGAGCCGGCCCGGGCGATCCTCGAGCGCCTGCGCGCCGAACTGGGCGACGCGCTCGTCGAGCACGGCTCGGCGCTCGGGGCGCTCGTCGTGCGCGTCGCGCCCGACGCCTGGCGGCGGGCGGCCGAGGTCTGCAAGGAACGCCTCGGCTGCGACTACCTGTCGTTCGTCTCCGCGATCGACTGGATGCCGGCCCCGTCGGCGGCCGAGGAGGGGTCGGGCGACACGTCCTCCCCGGTGCAGCCGAAGGAGATGACCTTCGGGGTCGCGGGCTCGGCGGGCCGCTTCCAGGTGTTCGCGCACGTCGAGTCGACGCACCGCCCGCGCTGGGGCGTGACGCTGAAGACCGACGTCGACGCCGACGACCCGCGCGCCGAGTCGTGGGTCCCCGTGTACCCCGGCGCGGACTGGCACGAGCGCGAGACGTGGGAGATGTTCGGCATCGTCTTCGACGGGCACCCCGCGTTGCGCCACCTCTACCTCCCCGCGGAGTTCGAGGGTCACCCGCTGCGCAAGGACTTCCCGCTGCTCGCGCGCGAGGTGAAGCCGTGGCCCGGGCTCGTCGACGTCGAGCCCATGCCCGGCGAGTCGGCCGACGACGGCGAGGGGGGTGCGGACGCGTGACGACCACCGGCACCAACCGTCCCCCCGACCTGCCGCCGCCCGGCGGCCTCCCGAGCTTCGACGTCGACCCGACGCTGTACCGGCACCTGGCCGACAGCCAGATGAACGTCGAGCTCGACACCGGCGACATGGTGCTCAACATCGGGCCGCAGCACCCCGCCACCCACGGCACGCTGCGCCTCGTCGTGCGGCTCGACGGCGAGCGCGTCGTCGCGGCCGACCCGGTGATCGGCTACATGCACCGGGGCTACGAGAAGCTGACCGAGTTCCGCACCTACCCGCAGATCACGACGCTGATCAACCGCATCGACTGGCTGTCGTCGTTCGCGAACGAGGTGCCGTTCGTCGACGCGGCCGAGCGGCTCATGGGGATCGAGGCGCCGCCGCGCGCGCCAGTGGATCCGCACGACGCTCACCGAGCTGTCGCGGATCGCGACGTTCCTGCTGTTCCTCGGCGAGATGGGACTCCAGGTCGGCGCCATCACGCCGGCGTTCTACGGCTTCCGCGACCGGGAGTACGTGCTCAACCTGATCGAGGCGGTCACGGGCGGCCGGTTCCACCCCAACTTCAACCGGATCGGCGGGCTCAAGGACGACCTGCCGTGGGGCTGGATCGCCGACTGCCGCGAGGCGATGCGCAAGGTGCTCGAGTCGTGCGACGTGTTCGAGGACCTCGTCGTCGGCAACCCGATCTTCGAGCAGCGGACCCGCTCGATCGGGATCATCCCGTCCGAGCTGGGTGCCGCCTACGGCGTCTCCGGTTCCAACCTGCGCGCGAGCGGTGTCGACTGGGACCTGCGGCGCGACGGCGACCCGTACCTGGTGTACGACCAGCTCGACTGGAAGGTGTGGACCCACCCCGACGGCGACTCGTTCGCCCGCTACTGGGTGCGGCTGCAGGAGACACGTGAGTCGGCGCGCATGGTGCTGCAGCTCGTCGACGGGATGCCGAGCGGCCCGATCATGGCGAAGGTCCCGCGCATCATCAAGGTTCCCGAGGGCGAGGTCTGGGTCAACACCGAGAACCCCTTGGGCGAGATGGGCTACTACGTCGTCTCGAAGGGCGCCACGGGCCCGTTCCGCGTCAAGATCCGGTCGGCGTCGTTCAGCAACGTCTCGATCCTGCCGTGGCTGCTGCGCGGCGTCTACGTGCCCGACGTGATCACGATCCTCGCGAGCCTGTACTTCATCCTGGGGGACATCGACCGGTGACACCCACCCTCGCGGTCGACATCGGCTGGGGCACGACGCTCGGGATCAAGACGCTCGTCGTCCTCGGGATCGTGCCGCTCGGCGCGCTCATCCTCGGCTACGTCTTCCTGCTGAAGATGATGAGCCACATGCAGAGCCGCCTCGGTCCGATGGACCCGGGGGGGTTCCACGGCTGGTACCAGCTCATCGGCGACGGCCTGAAGTTCCTCCAGAAGGAGGACATCATGCCCGAGCACGCCGACCGCAAGGTCTTCGCGCTCGCGCCGGCCGTCGTCGTCATGTCGACGTTCCTCGTGTTCGTCGTGATCCCCGCGGGGCCGCGCATCGTCGTGGCGCCGCTCGACGTCGGCGTGTTCTACGCGCTCGCCGTCTCGAGCCTCAGCGTGGTCGGGGTGCTCATGGCGGGCTGGGCCAGCGCGAACAAGTACGCGCTGCTCGGTGGCCTGCGCGCCGCGGCGCAGCTCATCGCGTACGAGCTGCCGCTCGTGCTGGCGGTCGTGGGCGTGGTGATCCAGGCCGGCACGATGAACCTGCAGGGGATCGTGGCGTACCAGAGCGACGCCGAGATCTTCGGGTTCGGCGGGATCGGGCTGCCGCTGATCCTGACGCAGTTCGTCGGCTTCGCCGTGTTCATGGTGGCGGCGCAGGCGGAGCTGACCCAGCCGCCGTTCGACATGCCGGTCGCGGAGTCGGAGCTCGTGTCCGGCTACATGGTCGAGTACACCGGGTTCCGGTTCCTCTTCTTCTTCATCGGCGAGTTCGGCACCGCGTTCGCGTTCTCCGCGCTCGCCGCGACCCTCTTCCTCGGCGGTTGGGGCCTGCCCTGGGGCGACCCCTTCGGCACCGACCAGCTCCTCTTCGACCTGCTCGGTCCGGCGCTGCTGTTCGTGAAGATGATGATCGTCGCGTTCTTGATGTTCTGGGCGCGCTTCACGTACCCGCGGTTCCGGGAGGACCAGCTCCAGGCGCTGGCCTGGAAGTGGCTGATCCCGATCGCGCTGGTCAACATCCTCGCGACGGGCGTGCTGAAGGTGGCCTTCTGATGCGGAGCGAGCCATGAAGCGCGAGATCAAGGGGATGCTGACGGGCCTCGGCGTCACGTTCCGGACGATGACGAAGCCCGCGGTCACGGTGCAGTACCCGCACGAGCGCGAGGACCCGCCGACACGGGCGCGCGGCGTGATCGCCCTGAAGGAGGAGAACTGCACGGTCTGCATGCTGTGCGCTCGCTCGTGTCCCGACTGGTGCATCTACATCGAGGGGCACAAGGAGACGCGGCCGCCGCGGCGCGAGGGGGGCCGGCCGCGGAGCGTCAGCGTGCTCGACCGCTTCGACATCGACTACGCGCTGTGCATGTACTGCGGCATCTGCGTCGAGGTCTGCCCCTTCGACGCCCTGTTCTGGAGCCCCGAGTACGAGTACAGCGAGCCGAGGATCGCCGACCTGCTCCACGACAAGGAGCGCCTCGGCGAGTGGATGGCGACGGTCCCCGAGCCCGAACCGCTCGAGATCGGCGCCGAGGTGAAGGGGAAGAAGTGAGGGCCCGCCGGGGAGGGCGCGCGGCATGATCGCGCAGAACGTCGTGTTCGGCGTGCTCGCGGCGGCGATGGTGCTGAGCGCCATCGGTGTCGTCACGACGAAGAACGTCGTGCACGCCGCGCTGTACCTCGTGGTCGTCCTCGCGGGTGGTGCGGGGCAGTTCCTGCTGCTCGGCCAGGAGTTCGTCGCCTGGGTGCAGGTGCTCGTCTACATCGGCGCGGTGATCGTGCTGTTCCTGTTCGGGATCATGCTCACCCGCGCACCGATGCAGCCGAAGGAGTCGCTCGACAACGACCTGAAGTGGCCGGGGCTGGTCGTCGCGGTCGCGCTGGTCGGGATCCTCGGGGCGCTGCTCGTCGACGCCTTCGAGGACACCGAGATCGAGCTCGAGGCGCCGACGCGCACGATCGAGGTGACCGACGCGGTCTTCCGCACCTACATCATCCCCTTCGAGGTCGTCGGCATCCTCCTGCTCGCCGCGCTGATCGGCGCCGTCGTCCTGGCGCGCAAGGACTGAGGAGCGATCGATGCTGCTGAACCAGTTCCTCTTGCTCGGCGCGGTCCTGTTCGGGACGGGGGTGTACGGGGTCCTCACCCGCCGCCACACCGTGCTCGTGCTGATGAGCATCGAGCTGATGCTCGCCGCCGTGAACATCAACCTCGTCGCGTTCGGGGCGTTCAGCGGCAGCGTCGCCGGGCAGGTCTTCGCGCTGTTCGTGCTGACGATCGCCGCGGCCGAGGTCGGCGTCGGCCTCGCGATCGTGCTCCTGATCTTCCGCAACCTGCACAGCTCCGACCTCGACGACGTCGACGTGCTGAAGGGGTAGCCGGCGCTCATGTGGTTCCTCGAGAACGCGTGGCTCGTCCCGCTGGTCCCGGCGGTCTCGTTCGCCGTCATCCTGCTCGTCGGCAAGCGGCTCCCGAAGCAGGGCTCGGAGGTCGGCGTCGCCGCGGTGGGTGCCTCGTTCGTCCTCGCGTGCGGGGCGGCGCTGCAGTGGATCCAGCGCGTCGCCGACGCCGAGGGCGCCGACGCCGAGGGCGGTCACGCACTGGCGCGCGTGATCGGCGCGCTCGGCCGGAGCGTCGGCCGGCTGGGCGCCGAGGAGGCGCACGGCGCGGTGGTCGAGCCGGTCACGCGCCACACCACGTGGTTCCAGAACGGTGGCGTCGAGCTCGGCGTCGGCATCCAGATCGACGGGCTCGCCGTGATGATGATGTTCGTCGTCACGCTGATCTCGCTGCTCGTGCACGTGTACTCGACCGAGTACATGCGCGGTGACCGGCGGTTCACCCACTACTACGCCGCGCTGAGCCTGTTCACGGCGTCGATGCTCACGCTCGTCGTCGCCGACAACACGCTGCAGCTCCTGGTCGGCTGGGAGCTCGTCGGCCTCTGCTCCTTCATGCTGATCGGGCACTGGTGGGAGGAGAAGCCGAACTCCGACGCGGCGCTCAAGGCGTTCCTGACCACGCGGACCGGTGACATCGGGCTGCTGACCGGCGTGATCATGACGTACTTCGTCGTGGAGCGTGCGACCGGCGAGGGCTCGTTCAGCATCCTGGCGGTGAACGAGGCCGCGACCTCCGGCGAGGTCGGCCACACCCTCCTGTTCTGGACGGCGGCCGCGCTGCTCCTCGGCATCATCGGCAAGTCCGGTCAGTTCCCGCTGCACACGTGGCTGCCCGACGCGATGGCGGGCCCGACGCCCGTCTCGGCGCTCATCCACGCGGCCACGATGGTCGTCGCCGGCGTGTACCTCGGCGCCCGGGTGTACCCCGTGTTCTGGGAGGGCTTCTCGATCGACGACGGCGGGGTCAACCTGATGGCCGCCGTGGGCGGCATCACCGTGATCATCGGCGCGGCGCTCGCCTTCGTGCAGGACGACGTCAAGAAGGTCCTCGCGTACTCGACGATCAGCCAGCTCGGCTACATGGTGATGGGTCTCGGCGTCGGCGCGTGGACGGCCGCGGTGTTCCACCTCTTCACCCACGCGTTCTTCAAGGCGAACCTGTTCCTCGGTGCCGGCTCGGTGAGCCACTCGGGGTCGCACCACTCCTTCGACATGAAGAAGGACATGGGCGGCCTGCGCACCGTGATGCCGACGACCTACCGAACCTTCCTGATCGGCACGCTCGCGCTCGCCGGCATCTTCCCGCTCGCGGGCTTCTGGTCGAAGGACGAGATCCTGCTGGGGGCGGGGGAGAACGGCTACGAGTTGTTCCTCGTCGTGGGGCTCGTCGGTGCGTTCATGACCGCGGCGTACATGACCCGCTGCGTGTACTACGTGTTCTTCGGCGAGTACCGCGGCGGTGACCACGCCCACGCGGACCCCTCGCACGCGGCCGGCGACGAGGTCGTGGAGCACCACCTCGCCGAGGCGCAGGACCGGCACGAGGACGACCGGCTACCCGTCGCGACGGCGCACGCCCACGACGACGGCCATCACGGCGCGCCCCACGAGAGCCCCGGACTGATCACGGTGCCGCTCGTCGTGCTCTCGGTGTTCTCCGTCTTCGCCGGCTTCCTGAACGCGACCGCCTTCGACATCGAGAAGTTCCAGGAGTGGGTCGAGCCGACCGTCGCGTTCGTGCCCGTCGAGCACCACGCGTTCGACTGGACCAAGGCGGTGATCTCGGTGGCGATCGCGCTGCTCGGGATCGGCGCGTCGTACGCGTACTACTGGCTCGGGCTCGGGCCGCAACGGCTCGCCGAGCGCAACGCCGTGGCCCGCGCGGGCAAGCGCTTCCTGGTCGAGAAGTACTACCTCGACCACCTCTACACCGACGTCGTCGTCGGCTTCGTGAAGGCGCCGCTCGCCCGCGCCGCGTACTGGTTCAACCAGCACGTGATCGACAACGTCCTGAACTACACCGGCCGCGGCGCCCGGGCGCTCGGCAGGGTCACGTACGACTACGTCGACCAGAAGGGCGTCGACGGCGTCGTGAACGGCATCGGCCTGACGACCGGGGAGGCGGGGGGCGCCGTCCGCACCATCCAGACCGGTCGGCTCCAGTTCTACGCGTTCCTGCTCGTCGCCGCCGTCGTGGTGTTCGCGGCGTTGCTGTGGGTCGCGGGCTAGCGGAGGGGAATTCACTCGATGGAATGGTCGGAGTGGGCACTGAGCCTGGCGGTGTTCCTGCCGGGCGTCGGCGCGCTGATCGTGATGCTCATCCCGCGTGCGGAGGAGCAGCTCATCAAGACGGTCGCGCTGGTCACCACCCTCGCGACGTTCGGCGTCGTCGTCGGCATCCTGGCCGACTTCGACTACGACCGCAGCGGTGAGCTCCAGTTCGAGCTGAACAACCGCTGGATCGACGTCATCAACAGCCGCTACCACGTCGCGATCGACGGCATCTCGCTCCCGCTGCTGGCGCTGTCGGCGTTCGTCACGCTCCTGTGCGTCATCTACTCCTGGAACCACTTCCCCGAGCCCCACAACCCGAAGGCGTTCCTCGCCCTCATGCTCGTCCTCGAGGTCGGCATGAACGGCACCTTCGTCGCGCAGGACCTGATCCTCTTCTTCATCTTCTTCGAGGTGGTCCTGCTCCCGATGTTCTTCATGATCGGCGTCTGGGGCGGCCCGAACCGCGAGTACGCGTCGATCAAGTTCTTCCTGTTCACCCTGTTCGGCTCGGCGATGATGCTCCTCGGCTTCCTCGCCCTGTACTTCAAGGTCGACGTCCCGGGCGGCAACACCTTCGACATGGTGGCGCTCTCCGAGGCGGCCGGCGCGGGCCTCACGCGTGGCACGGCGAACCTCATCTTCGCGGGGCTGTTCCTCGGCTTCGCGATCAAGGTGCCGATGTTCCCGTTCCACACCTGGCTGCCCGATGCGCACACGGAGGCGCCCACCGTCGGATCGGTGCTGCTGGCCGCGATCCTGCTGAAGCTCGGGACCTACGGGTTCGTGCGCATCGCGCTGCCGATGCTCCCCGACGCCGCCGAGGACTGGGCGCCGTGGATCGGCCTGCTGGCGGTGATCGGGATCGTCTACGGCGCGCTGGGGTGCCTCGCGCAGTCGGACATGAAACGCCTGATCGCGTTCTCGTCGGTCGCGCACATGGGGTTCGTGATGCTCGGCATCGCGACGCTCACCGACTTCGGCATCAACGCCGCGATCTTCGGGATGGTCGCCCACGGGCTCATCACCGGGATGCTGTTCTTCCTCGCCGGGTCGGTGCAGCACAACTTCCACACGCGTGAGCTGTCGCGCCTCGGCGGGCTGCTCGTGCAGGCGCCGAAGATGGGCTGGATCCTCGGGTTCTGCGCCATGGCGAGCCTCGGGCTGCCCGGCCTCGCCGGCTTCTGGGGCGAGTTCCCGGCCATCCTCTCGGCGTTCAGCCCGGCCGAGGGCCTGCCGGTCGAGACGTTCCGCACGTACATGGTCGTCGCCGCGATCGGTACCGTACTCGCCGCCGGCTACCTCCTGTGGATGCTGCAGAAGGTCGCCTTCGGCACCCCGAAGCCCGAGTTCGAGCACGCGCACGTCCACGACGTCAACGCCTACGAGTGGACGGCGTGGCTCCCCATGCTGGTGCTGATCCTCGTCCTCGGCATCTTCCCCAACCTGCTGTTCGGCGTCACCGACGACGCGGTGACCCAGATCGCGAACGTGTTCGGCGGTTGACGTGAACCCGGTCTTCGACTGGCACGCGCTCGCACCCGATGTCGTCCTCGCGGCGACGGTCCTGCTGACCCTCGTGGCGACGTTCCTCCTGCCCGACCGCGACGCCACGCAGGTGTCGCGCATCGCGGCCATCGGCGTCCTCGCCGCGCTCGTGCCCGTCGTGACGCTCGCGAACGACGGCGCCGACCGGGCGATGTTCGACGGCGCGTACGTGGTCGACAACTACGCGCTCGCCCTCAAGGCGTTCTTCCTCGTCGCCGCCTACGTCACGATCCTCCTGTCGGTCGACTACATCCAGGAGGGCGACTACTACCGGGGCGAGTTCTACTTCCTGTTGCTCACGTCGGTGCTCGGCATGAGCGTCATGGCGAGCGCGCGGGACCTGATCACGATGTTCGTGGCCCTCGAGACGATCTCGATCCCGACGTTCGTGCTCGCCGCGTACCGCAAGCACGACCGGGTCTCGAACGAGGCCGGGGTGAAGTACTACGTGATCGGCGTGCTGTCGTCGGCGCTGATGCTCTACGGCATGTCGCTGATCTTCGGCTACGCGGGCTCGACCCGCCTCGCCGAGATCGGTGCGCAGGTGAGCGCCGCGGGTGCGCCGCCCCTGCTCGCGGTCGCGGTGTTCCTCTCGCTGGTCGGCTTCGCCTTCAAGGTGAGCGCGGTGCCCTTCCACTTCTGGGCGCCCGACACCTACGAGGGGGCGCCGACACCCGTGACGGCGTTCCTCTCCGTGTCGTCGAAGGCGGGCGGCTTCGTGGCGCTGCTCAACATCGTCTTCTTCGGCTTCTACGGCGTCGACGGCGCGGGCACGGAGCTGTGGTGGCCCGTCATCTGGGTGCTGGCGGCGCTGTCGATGACGCTGGGCAACCTCGCCGCGCTCCGCCAGACCAACGTGGTCCGGATGCTCGCCTACTCGTCGGTCGCGCAGGGCGGGTTCATGCTCGTGCCGTTCGCGGCCGCGGGCATCGCGGGCGCGGCGGGCGACCTCGGGCAGGCCGACACGGCCTTCGGGGCGGTCGTGATCTACCTGCTCGTGTACGGAGCGATGAACCTCGGCGCGTTCGCGGTCGTCATCGCCGCCGCCCGCCGCACCCGGTCGGCCGAGATCTCCTCGTTCGCCGGGCTCTTCCAGACGTCGCCGACGCTCGCCGTGCTCATGACCGTCTTCATGGCCTCGCTCGCCGGGATCCCGCCGCTCGCCGGGTGGTTCGCCAAGTTCGTGATGTTCCAGTCGGCGGTCGAGGCCGGTGGCGCGTGGGGGATCACGCTGGCGGTCGTCGCCGGCGTCAACTCGGTGATCGCGTTCTTCTACTACGCGGGCGTGATGCGCCAGATGTGGTTCAAGGAGCCCGCCGGCGAGGACCGAAGCGAGATCGAGGTGCCGTACGCGCTCACGGGTGCCCTCGCGATCACGGCCGCCGTCACGCTCGTGGTGGGTGTCTACCCGCAGCTCTTCGCTCGGGTCGGGGAGCTCGCCTTCTGACCCCGTCGGCAGGATCGTGGCCCCGCCAGGGCACGTACTGACCCGGACCATCGCGCAGCGCATCCGGCGCGAGGGCCCGATCCCGTTCGACGTGTTCATGGAGCTCGCGCTGTACGACCCCGAGCACGGCTTCTTCGCAACGGGTGGGGGCGCCGGCCGGCACGGCGGCGACTTCGTCACGTCGCCGGAGGTGGGCTCGCTGTTCGGTGCGTGCGTCGCCCGCGCCCACGACCGCTGGTGGCACGCGCTCGGGGAACCCGATCCGTTCCTCGTCGTCGAGGCGGGCGCCGGGAGCGGTCGCCTCGCCGGGGACGTGCTGCGCGCGGGCCCCGAGTGCGCGCCCGCGCTGCGGTACGTGCTGGTCGAGCGGTCGGCGCCGCTGCGGGCGCTGCAGGCGGAGCGCCTGCCGCTCGAGCCGGCCGACGAGGCCCTCGGGCCGTTCGTGCACGCCACCACGGAGGACGAGCCGGTGCCGGTCCCCGCCGCGGGCCCGGTCGTGGCCGCCCTGGAGGACCTTCCGGCCGTCCCCTTCGAAGGGGTGGTGTTCGCGAACGAACTGCTCGACAACCTGCCGTTCGGGATCGCGCAGTTCGACGGGGCCGGCTGGCGCGAGGTGCGCGTCGGGGTCGGTGCCGACGGGGCGCTGTGCGAGGTGCTCGTCCCGCTGCCCGACCCGCCGCCCGTGGGAGACCACGTGCCGGTCGCGGGCGTGCGCGTCCCGATCCCCCGGGGCCTCGACGCGTGGGTCGACGCGTGCGGCGCGGTGCTGCGGCGGGGATTCCTCGTGGTCGTCGACTACGTGATGGAAGCGCCGCGCGACGGCTGGCTGCGCACCTACCGCGGGCACGGTCCGGGCGGTCACCCCCTCGAGGCTCCCGGCACCCAGGACGTGACCGGCGACGTGCTGTACGTCCAGCTCGAACGGGCCGCGCACCGGGCCGGCCTCGAGACGGTGGCGCGCACCTCGCAGGCCGAGTGGCTGCGCACGCTCGGCATCGACGAGCTCGTCGCGCAGGGACGGGCCGCCTGGCACGAGGGCGCGGCCCGGGGCGACCTCGCCGCGCTCGCGGGGCGCAGCCGGGTGCGGGAGGCGGACGCGCTCACCGACCCGGGCGGGCTCGGGGCGCACACCGTCGTCGTGTTCCGCGCCGGCGGCCGCCGGTAGCCTCCACGCCACGAGAGGGGAGGTCGCATGGCCGAGGCGCTCGAGGCACTGCTGCGGGAGGGCCGGACGTTCCCGCCGCCCGAGGACTTCCGCAGGGACGCGCTCGTCACGGAGGCGTCGGTCTACGACGAGGCCGAGGCCGACTGGCAGGGCCACTGGGCGAGGCAGGCGCTGGCGCTCGACTGGTTCCGGGAGTGGCACACGATCCTCGAGTGGGACCTGCCCTTCGCGAAGTGGTTCGTCGGCGGCCGCCTCAACGTGGCCCACAACTGCCTCGACCGCCACGTGCAGGCCGGCCACGGCGACCAGGTCGCGTTCCACTGGGAGGGCGAGCCCGGCGACACGCGCACGATCACCTACCGCGAACTGCTGGAGGAGTCGTCGCGCCTCGCGAACGTGCTGAAGGACCTCGGCGTGCGCAAGGGCGACCGGGTCGCGATCTACATGGGGATGGTGCCCGAGCTGCCGGCCGCCCTGCTCGCGTGCGCCCGGATCGGCGCGCCGCACTCGGTCGTGTTCGGCGGGTTCACGGCCCAGTCGTTGCGCGACCGGATCCTCGACGCCGAGGCGAAGGTGCTGATCACCGCGGACGGGGCGTGGCGGCGGGGATCCGTGGTGCGCCTGAAGGACATCGCGGACGAGGCGATCGCGCAGACGCCCTCGATCGAGCACGTGCTCGTGCTGCGCCGGACCGGGACCGAGATCTCGATGCGCGAGGGTCGTGACCACTGGTGGCACGACCTGGTCGGGTCCGCGTCGCCGGAGTGTCCCCCCGAGGAGATGGACAGCGAGGACCTCCTGTTCATCCTCTACACGTCGGGCACGACCGGGAAGCCGAAGGGCATCATGCACACGACGGGCGGGTATCTGACCCAGGTCGCGTACACCCACAGGTACGTGTTCGACCTGGACCCGGACCGCGACGTCTACTGGTGCACCGCCGACATCGGCTGGGTCACGGGACACTCCTACATCGTCTACGGGCCGCTCGCGAACCGCGCGACGAGCGTGCTGTACGAGGGCACGCCCGATCACCCGGACAAGGACCGGTTCTGGGAGATCGTCGAGCGGTACGGGGTGACGGTCTTCTACACTGCGCCGACGGCGATCAGGACGTTCATGAAGTGGGGCGACTCCTACCCCGCGAAGCACGACCTGTCGTCCCTGCGCGTGATCGGGACGGTGGGCGAGCCGATCAACCCGGAGGCCTGGGTCTGGTACTACAAGGTGATCGGCGGCGAGCGCTGTCCCGTGGTCGACACGTGGTGGCAGACCGAGACGGGCGCGATCATGATCAGCCCGTTGCCCGGTGCGACGACGCTGAAGCCGGGCAGCGCGACGTTCCCCCTCCCCGGCATCGCGGCCGACGTGGTGGACGGTGACGGCCGGCCGGCCGGGATCCCGGGCGGCGGGTACCTGGTGCTGACGCGTCCGTGGCCGTCGATGCTGCGCGGGATCTGGGGCGACCCGCAGCGCTACCGGGACACCTACTGGGGCCGCTTCGGCGACAAGTACTTCGCGGGTGACGGCGCCAAGCGCGACGAGGACGGCTACTTCTGGCTGCTCGGCCGCGTCGACGACATCATGCTCGTGTCCGGCCACAACATCTCCACCACGGAGGTCGAGTCCGCGCTCGTGGACCACCCCGCGGTGGCCGAGGCCGCGGTGGTGGGCAGGACCGACGAGACGACGGGCCAGGCGGTCGCGGCGTTCGTGATCCTGCGCGGCGGGGTCGAACCGACCGATGCCCTCGTCGAGGAGCTGCGCGACCACGTCGCGAAGCTCATCGGGCCGATCGCGAAGCCGCGGTCGATCCTGTTCACCGAGGAGCTGCCGAAGACGCGCTCGGGCAAGATCATGCGGCGGCTGCTGCGCGACGTCGCGGAGGACCAGGCCCTCGGCGACACGACGACGCTCGCCGACCCGGCCGTCGTCGACGGCATCAAGGCGCGGTACCTCGCGCAGCAACCCGCCGAGGACTGAGCCCCGCCGACCGACCGGCGCGCGCCGTCGCCGGCGCGCGGCCGTCCCGCCGAACCCGTGACCCGAGACCCGTGACCCGATACGCCCCCGAGCACTGGACCTGGCACCACGGCCCGCTCGAACCGGGGCGCGCCGTCGTCGTCGACATCGACGGGGTGCTGTCGGACGCCGCGGGCCGCCAGCACTACCTGGAGGCGCCGCGCCGGGACTGGCGGGCATTCTTCGACGCCTGCGGCGAGGACCCGGTGATCGAGGAGGTGCGGACGCTGCTCGACCTGCTCGACCCCGGCCTGCAGATCGTGCTGCTCACCGCCCGCCCGCACCGGGTGCACCACCTGACCGAGGCGTGGCTGCGCCGCTACGGCATCCGCTGGGACCTGCTGATCATGCGCCCGTGGGGCGACTACGAGCTGTCGCGTGACTTCAAGCAGTCGACGGTGTGGGAGCTGCGGGCGGCCGGGTTCGCGCTGGTGCTCGCGTTCGAGGACGATCGCCGCAACGTGGAGATGTTCCGCGCCGAGGGCATCCCCTGCCTGTACGTCCACTCGGGCTACTACGACTGACCGGACTTCTCGTCCGGCGGATCCTGGCGGCACTTCCCGATCCTGGCAGGACGCGCCGTCCGGGCGAATTCCTCATCACCTCGCGGCCGCGGGCGCCGAAGAGAACACGACGCCCGGTCCGGTGAAGGGAGCGTGGGGATGTCGGCAACGGGGACGGGAGGCGCCGGGACCGGGGCGCGTCCTGCGGCGGCGGGCCCGCCGCACCCGTCGCCCGCCGTGCCGGCCACGCACCGGCCCGCCCGCCCGCGGGGCGCGGGCGCGGTCGTGGGGGTGGGGCGGTGCGCCTGACCCGGACCCGCAAGGACGCCCTGGAGGAGTTCGGCCAGGCGATCGCGCAGCGGTTCGCCGAGCCGGCCGCGACCGAGGGCACGACGATCCTCCCCGACGACGACCGGCCGGCGGCCGCCGCCGCGCCCGGTGGGTCCGAGCCCCCGGCGCCGGCGCGTGAGGGTGGGCCGGTCCACAGCGGGCGGCCGCTCGGCGAGATGCTGGTCGGTCGCGGCCTCGTCTCCGAGGGCCAGCTGCGCGACGCGCTCACCGCCCAGACCGGGTCGGGCAAGCGCCTCGGGCACATCCTCGTCGAGCTGGGGCTCATCGGTGAGCGCACGCTCGTGGAGGTCCTCGCCGAGCAGCTCTCGATGGAGATCGTCGACCTGCGGCGGGTGGAGCTCGACCCGGAGGTGGCCGCGCTGCTGCCCGAGGAGGACGCCCGCCGCCTCGGTGCCGTGCCGGTGCGCCGCGACGGCGGCCGGATCGAGGTCGCGGTCGGGGACCCGCTGGCCGAGAACCTCGTCGAGCAGCTCATCGAGCTGCTCGCGCACCCGGTGCGCCTGCTGCTGGCCGCGCGCAGCGACATCGACCGGGTCTTCGACCGCATCTACACCCCGGCGGCCGATCTCGGCGACGCGCTGCGGATCTTCGAGGCGCGCCTCGAGGCCCGCCGGGCGACCGCGGCGCCCGAGACGCAGGTGCAGACCGTCGTCGACGAGAACGCGCCGATCGTCAAGGTCGTCAACCTGATCCTGGAGCAGGCGGTGCGCGACCGCGCCTCCGACGTCCACATCGAGCCGGTCGCCGACAAGGTCCGCATCCGCGTGCGCACCGACGGCGCGCTCCACGAGGTGATGGCCCTGCCCCCGGCGATGGGCCCCTCGCTGATCTCGCGCATCAAGGTGATGGCCGACATGAACATCGTCGAGCGGCGCAAGCCGCAGGACGGGCAGATGGCCGTCGAGGTCGCGGGGCACGAGCTGGACGTGCGGGTCTCGACGACGCCGGTCGTGTTCGGCGAGAAGTGCGTGCTGCGGCTCCTCGACAAGTCCCGCAGCATGATCGAGCTGTCGCAGCTCGGCATGTCGGCCGACACCTACGAGCGGTACCACGACCTCGTCCGGTCTCCCTACGGGATGGTCATCTGCGCCGGTCCGACCGGCTCGGGCAAGACCACGACGCTCTATGCGACCCTGAGCGCGATCGTCGACGACGCCTTCAACGTGGTCACGATCGAGGACCCGGTCGAGTACGTGTTCCCGCGCATCAGCCAGATCCAGATCAACGAGGCCGCCGGGCTCACGTTCGCGAGCGGGCTGCGGTCGATCCTCCGCCAGGACCCCGACGCGATCCTCGTCGGTGAGATCCGCGACGTCGAGACGGCCCGCATCGCCGTGCAGGCCGCGCTCACCGGGCACTTCGTGATGTCCTCGCTGCACGCGACCGACGCGACCTCGGCGCTGCACCGGTTCATCGACATGGGCATCGAGTCGTTCCTGATCGCGTCGTCGTTGCTGGGCGTCGTCGGGCAGCGGCTCATCCGCAGGATCTGCCAGCACTGCGCCGAGCCGTACCGGCCGACCGCCGAGGAACGCTCCTTCTTCGAGCGCGGCGGCGGCGACACCGCCAAGGCCCAGTTCCTCCACGGCGCGGGCTGCAACTTCTGCGGGCAGACGGGCTTCTACGACCGGCTCGGCATCTACGAGGTGCTCGCGGTCACCGACGAGATGAAGGAGTTGATCGTCGCCGGGGCGCCGCACGCCGAGCTGCGCCGCCTCGCGATCGCGCAGGGGATGAAGACGCTGCGGGAACAGGCCGTACGCCTCGTGAACGAGGACAAGACGACCATCGCCGAGGTCCTGCGCACGGTCTACGTGCTCTGAGTGGGGGTCAGGAGGCACCCGATGCCCGTGTACCGGTACGTCGCGGTCGCGCCCGACGGCGCGCAGATCAAGGCGAGGACCGAGGCGCCGAACGAGGACGTGCTGCGCCACGAGCTGATGCTGCGCAACCTCGAGGTCAAGCAGATCCGCCGGCGCAAGCGGTTCAACGAGCTCGAGCTCACGCCCCAGCGCGTCCCCAGGGCGGAGATCATGCACTTCTCCCGCCAGATGGCGGCCTTCGTGCGCAGCGGCATCCCCATCACCGACGCACTCGAGGTGGTGGAGGAGGGTTCCGACAACAAGCGCTTCCGCGAGATCGTCGCGACCATGCGGGCACAGATCCAGGCCGGTGTTCCCTTCTCGGAGGCGCTCGAGGAGCACGCCGAGGTGTTCCCCCCGTACTACGTGGGCATCCTGCGCTCCTCGGAGCTCACGGGCCAGCTCGACACCGCGCTCGACCAGCTCTCCGGTTACGTGGAGCGCGACCTCGAGGCCCGGAGCAAGGTCAAGTCGGCGCTCACCTATCCCGCGGTGATCGGCGTGATGTCGGTGGCGACCGTCGTGATCCTCACGGTGTTCGTCCTGCCGCGTTTCACCAAGTTCTTCGAGAGCCTCGACGCCGAGCTGCCGCTGCCGACGCGCATGTTGCTCGGCCTTTCGTCGGTGGCGCACGGGCTGTGGTTCGTGTGGCTCGCGCTCGCGGCCGCACTCGTCGCCGCCGGGGCGTGGTTGCAGCGGTCACCCCGCGGGCGGCTGCTGCGGGACTCGCTGTTCCTGCGCATGCCGCTCGTCCGCGACGTGGTGCTGTTCGCGGTGACGGAACGCGTGTGCCGGATCGTCGCGGCGATGACCCGGGCGGGTGTGCCGCTCCCCGAGACGCTCACGGCCGCGATGCAGGGCGCCAACAACAAGGTGTTCGAGCGCGGCATGGTGGAGGCGCAGGAGCGCATGCTCGAGGGTGAGGGTCTCGCCCAGCCGATCGCCGACACCGAGCTCTTCCCGCGGGCGGCGGTCCAGATGATCCGCGTCGGCGAGGACACCGGAACGCTCGACACCCAGCTCGCGAACGCGGCCGATTACTACGGGCGCGAGCTCGAGTACAAGCTCAAGAAGCTGACGTCGCTGTTCGAGCCGGCCGTCATCGTGATGATGGGCGTCATCGTGGGCTTCGTCGCCGTCGCGCTCATCTCCGCGATGTACGGGGTCATGAGCAGTTCGAAGCTCCAGGGCGGCGGGATGTGATGTGACGGGCGCCACGTGCGCACGGGCGCGAATGAGCCGCGCGGCCCATTCAGGGAGCGGGGGCCGCGGCCGTTGTGTACGGGACCGGGCCGCCGGTGGGGGCGGCGGCCACCACAAGAGCCGGCGGGCGGCGACGGGCGGCCCTCGGGTGAAAGGAAGACCAGCACCATGTTCGAGCAGATTCGTGGGGACGACGACCGGAGCGTCGCCGAGAAGGGCTTCACCCTCGTCGAGCTCCTCATCGTCGTCGTGATCCTCGGCATCCTCGCCGGCATCGTCGTGTTCGCCGTCGGCAACCTGACCGATTCGGCCGACAACAAGGCGTGCATCACCGAGGGCGAGACGTTCCGCACCGCGGTCGCGGCCTACCGGGCCGACCAGGGCGTGTGGCCGGAGGCCAACACCGACCCCGACAACGTCACGACCATCGCACAGGAGCTCTACGACAACGACCTGCTGTCGAGCAACAACCCGAAGTACGACGGGACCACCCCGGGTTGGTCGTACAGCGTCGCCGAGCACACCGTCGACACGAGCGGCTGCTGAGGCCGCCGCCCGGCGCCGGGCCCCGCTCCCCCGGGGGAGCGGGGCCCGGGCGCGTCCGGGCCGCCCCCGGGACTCGAGCCGGCGGCCCGCGCTGCCGAAGAAGGCACCATGCGTGCGCACCGGGCCGGCGGTTTCACCCTCGTCGAGGTCCTCGTCGTCGTCGTGATCCTCGGGATCCTCGCCGGGGTCGTCGCGCTCGCCGCCGACCGCCTCTCCGACGACGCCTCCGAGAGCGCCTGCGCGGCCGAGCGGGAGCAGCTCCGCACGGCGGTCGAGGCGTACGTCGCGGCCAACCCCGGCACGATCCGGGCCGACCTCGACGACGTCGCCGTGCTGCAGGGCACCAACCCGGTGACCGGCGTCCCCTACGTCGACGGCGACCCGGCCGACGACTTCGCCCTGGCCGACGGCCGGGTCGTGGCGCGGGACCCGGGCCGCTGCGCCGGCGTGTGACGGGGCCGGCTCCGGCGATTGCGCTCAATTCGGACCGAACGCGCGCCGAACAACCGTCGTCACCCGAGCGCGGAGGAGTGCGATGGCCGGGATCGTGAACGTGGCGCCGATCGAGCGCTACCTGCACGAGCTGTGGGACCGCGGCGGGTCCGACCTGCTGCTCACGGCCGGCAACCGGCCCCTCGTGCGCGTCGACGGGCAGCTCCTGCCGCTCGAGGACGAGCCGATCCTCGACGACGACCAGGTCGAGCACCTGCTGCTCGGCGTGCTGACCGAGGAGTTGCGCCAGGACCTGCGGGCGGTGAAGGAGGTCGACTTCTCGTTCTCCTGGAACGGGGTCGCACGCTTCCGGGCGAACTGCTTCCACCAGTCGGGCACCCTCGCGATGGCGTTGCGGGTGATCCCGCTGCGGCTCCCGACGTTCGCCGAGCTCGGGCTCCCGCCTGCGATCGAGTTCTTCTCGAACCTCCCGCAGGGTCTCGTGCTGGTCACCGGGCCCACCGGCTCGGGCAAGTCGACGACGCTCGCCGCGATGATCAACTACATCAACGAGCACCGGCGCGGGCACATCCTGACGATCGAGGACCCGATCGAGTACGTGCACACCCACAAGAACTGCGCGGTGAGCCAGCGCGAGGTGGGCTACGACACGCACAGCTTCGAGCGCGCGCTGCGCGCCGCGCTGCGGGAGGACCCCGACGTCATCCTCGTCGGCGAGATGCGCGACCCCGAGACCGTGCAATTCGCGCTCTCGATCGCGGAGACCGGTCACCTCGTGTTCGCGACGCTGCACACGAACGACGCGCCGCAGGCCCTCGACCGGATCTCCGACATGTTCCCGGCCGAGCGCCAGAACCAGATCCGGGTCCAGCTCGCCGCGTGCCTCTCGGGCGTCGTGTCGCAACGGCTGCTGCCGCGTGTCGGCGGCGGCATGGTCGCCGCGTTCGAGATCCTGATCGCGAACAACGCCGTCCGTTCGCTGGTGCGCGAGGGCAAGACGCACCAGATCCGCAACATCCTCGCCGCGGGGCGCAACGAGGGCATGTGCACGCTCGAGCACTGGCTGAGCCACCTCGTGGCCGAGGGCGTCGTCACCTACGAGGACGCGCTCGCCCGCTCGATGCACCCCCGCGAGGTGCGCCCGCCGGCGGGCGGGCACCTCGCGGCCGCCGGCCGCTGACCGCCGCCGGCCGCTGACCGCCGCTGACCGCCGCCGGCCGCCGGCCGCCGCTGACCGCCGCCGGCCCGTCGGCCGCCGGCCGCCCGCTGACCGCCGCCGGCCGCCGGCCGCCGGCCGGGCGCCCCCGTCCGCGGCGCCCGTGGTCACCGCGGCGCCCGTGGTCACCGCGGCGCCCGTGGTCACCGCGGCGCCCGTGGTCACCACCCGTGCAACATTCCGGAGCGCAGGTGACCACTACGGTGCCGGCCGCGGGCGGGGCGCGTCGCGGGTGCGTGCCCCGCGCCCCGGTCCCGGCACGCGCCCCGGTCCGGGCACGCGCGCCCCGGTCCCGGACCGGGTGGCGTCGGTCCGGGAACCCGCGGCGCCCGTGTAGCGTCGGTCCGGGAACCCGCGGCGTTCGCGCGGCGTTGGAGAGGTCGATGGTGAAGAACTCGATCAAGACGGCCGTGCTGCTCGCCGCGCTCGGCGGGCTCTTCATGGGCATCGGGTCGCTGTTCGGCACCGGTGGCCTCGTGATCGGGCTCGTCGTCGGGCTCGTGTTCGTCGGCGGCTCCTACTGGTTCTCCGACAAGCTCGCCGTGCGGGCGGCCGGCGCCCGGCCGGTCACCGAGGCGGAGGCCCCCGAGCTGTACGCGATGGTGCGGGAGCTGACGCAGCGCGCCGAGATGCCGATGCCGGCGATCTACGTCAGCCCGGCGATGCAGCCGAACGCGTTCGCCACGGGGCGCAACCCCCGGCACGCGGCGGTCGCCGTCACCCAGGGGCTCCTGCAGGTGCTCGACCGCGACGAACTGCGCGGCGTGCTCGCGCACGAGATCTCGCACGTCCGCCACCGCGACATCCTGATCTCGTCGGTGGCTGCCGCCGTCGCGATGGCGATCATGTTCGTCGCGCGCATCGCGTTCTGGGGCGCCCTGTTCGGCGGCGGGAACCGTGACGACGACGACAACGTGGTCGGCGCGCTCCTGCTGATGGTGCTCGCCCCGATCGCGGCGGCCCTGCTCCAGATGGCCCTGTCCCGGTCGCGCGAGTACGAGGCCGATCGCGGTGGCGCCGAGCTGCTCGGCACCGGCGAGCCGCTCGCCCGCGCGCTGGAGAAGATCGAGGGCTACGCCCGGCGCGTGCCGATGGACGTCGACCCGGCCCACGCCTCGGCGTTCATCGTCAACCCGCTCACCGGCCGCCGGGTGCAGTTCGCCAACCTGTTCACGACCCACCCGCCGACGCAGGAGCGCATCCGCCGCCTGCGCGCCTACAGCACCGTCTGACCCCGCCACGGCCCGGGGCCGGTCGCGCGGCGGGGCGGTCGCCCGGAGGGGCCGGGCGGGGCAGAATCCCGTGGTGCCGTCGGCCGGGACCCGCTACGCCGAGACGACCGACGGTGCGTACGTCGCCTACCAGGTGACGGGTGCCGGGCCCGACCTGCTCGCAGTCTTCGCGCACGGCATCTCCGTCGAGGACCAGATCGCCGGCCCGACGTGCGGACCGTTCATCGAGCGGCTCTCGGCGTTCTCGCGCGTGATCCGGTTCGACCGGCGCGGCACGGGGCTCTCCGACCCGATCGCGCGGATCGACGAGACGACGTGGGAGCACTGGCTCGACGACGCGGTCGCCGTCCTCGACGCCGCGGGCGCGACCGCGGTCACGGTGTTCGCCGCCGACATGCCGGCGGGCGTGGTCTGCATGCTGCTCACCGCGAGCGTGCCGCGACGCGTGAGCCGCCTGGTGCTGTTCAACCCGAACGCCCGGTGGAGGTCCGACCGCGACTACCCCTGGGGGCTCTCACCGCAGGAGCAGGAGCGGTTCCTGGACGCGATCCGCGACGAGTGGTTGCGGGGAGGGCCGACCCCGCTCCCGTTCCCGGGCCTCGCCGGGGACGAGACGCTGGCGAGGTGGTGGCGCGGGGCGCGCCGGCGCGGCATGAGCCCGTCGGTCGCGGGCGCCGTCTACCGCACCGGCATGGCGTCCGATCTCCGGGTGGTGCTCCCGTCGATCCGGGTGCCGACGCTCGTGCTCACCCGTCCGCTGGCGTCCCCCGATGCGGACCGCCTGCGGCAGCGGGTCGCGTACGTCGTCGCGCGCATCCCGGGCGCCCGCGCGGTCGAGCTGGCCGGTGAGGACCCCGTCGCCTACGTCGGCGACCACGAGGCCGTCGCGCGCGAGATCGAGGAGTTCGTGACCGGGAGCCGGTCGACGCCGCCCGCCGACCGCGCGTTGGCGACCGTGATGTTCACCGACCTCGTCGGTTCGACGGAACAGCTCACGCGGCTCGGCGACCGGGCCTGGCGGCACCTGCTCGACGCCCACGACGCGATGATCCGGGCGCAGCTCGCCGCCCACCGCGGGTCCGAGGTGAAGATGACCGGCGACGGCGTCGTGGCGACCTTCGACGGGCCGGCGCGTGCCATCTCCTGCGCGCGGGCGGTCGTCGACGGTGCCGCGGCGCTCGGCCTCACCGTGCGCGTCGGGCTCCACACCGGCGAGGTCGAGCTGCGCGGCGACGACATCGGCGGGCTGACGGTGCACATCGGCGCGCGGGTGGCGCAGTCGGCGGGCCCGTCCGAGGTGCTCGTGTCGCGCACCGTCGTCGACCTGGTGGCCGGGTCGGGTCTCCGGTTCGCCGACCGTGGCGAGCACGAGCTGAAGGGGGTCGACGGGCCGTGGAGGCTGTACGCCGTCGTCGGGTGAGGCGGGCCGCCCGGCGGCTCAGTCCCGGAAGTTCGTGAACTGCAACGGGATGCCGAAGTCGTGGTCCCGCAGCGCCTGGATCGCCCGCTGGAGGTCGTCCTTCTTCTTGCCGGTGACGCGCAGCTGGTCGCCCTGCACCTGGTGCTGGACGCCCTTCAGCCCGAGGTCCTTCAGGAACTTCCCGATCGCCTTGGCCTTCTCCGTGCTGATCCCGGCCTGGAGGGTGATCTGCTGGCGGGCGCGCCCCTTGGCCGCCTCCTCCACCTTGCCGTGCTCGAGGGCCTTCAGCGACACCTTCCGCCGGACCAGCTTCTCCTCGAGGACCTGCACGGCGGCCTTCAGCCGGTCCTCGGTGGCCGACTCGAGCTGGATCGCGCGGTCCTTCAGCTCGACGGTGCTGTCGGTCCCCTTGAAGTCGAAGCGGGTGGCGAGCTCGCGCATCGTCTGGTCGACCGCGTTGCGGACCTCCTGCAGGTCGATCTCGGAGACCACGTCGAAGCTCGGCATCGCGGTGCTCCTCCCGGAAGGCGCGGCGAAGCGGGTTGCTATCGTAGGACCCGGGTCGGTACCCGAGTGGCCAAAGGGGACGGGCTGTAAACCCGTTGCGTTCTCGCTACGTTGGTTCGAATCCAACCCGGCCCACCACGACGCGCCGGCGGGCCCGCGGCGCGGCGCCGCTCACAGCATGCGCTGCATGAGCACCACGTCGAGCCAGCGGCCGAACTTCCGGCCGACCTCGCGCTCGCAGCCGATCGGCTCGAACCCGCACGCCCGGTGCAGGGCGATCGACGCCTCGTGGCCGCCGACGATGCGGGCGATCACCGTGTGGAACCCGTGGTCCCGCGCGAGCTCGACGAGGTCGCCGAGCAGCCGGCGGCCCACGCCGCGGCCCCGGTGGTCGCGGGCCACGTACACGGAGTCCTCGACCGAGGTCGCGTAGGCGGGTCGCGGCCGGTAGGGCGACAGCGACGCGAAGCCGAGCACCCGGTCGGCCGCGTCCACCGCGACGATCGCCGGGTGGCCGCCCGAGTGCGCCTCCACCCAGGCGAGCTGCTCGGCCGGCGAGCGCGGCACGAGGTCGAAGGTGACGGTCGACTCGAGCACCTCGACGTTGTAGATCCCCCGGATCGCCTCGGCGTCGCGGGGCTCGACCAGGCGGGTTCGCAGCACGGGCGTCTCCGGGTCCGTCGGGGCGGTCGCGGCGGCTATCCTTACCGGGCCTCGCCCCCTTAGCTCAGTCGGCAGAGCACTTCCATGGTAAGGAAGGGGTCTACGGTTCGAGTCCGTAAGGGGGCTCGCGGAGCGGCGTCTGCGGGCGCCGCTCCGTCGTTGGCGGAGTAGCTCAGTTGGTCAGAGCACACGGCTCATAATCGTGGGGTCGCGGGTTCGAGTCCCGCCTCCGCTACCACGCGAGACCAGGTCCGCTCGCCGACACACCCGACCGACACCGGGACCCCGGTCCGACGCGAAAGAGCAGCACCCATGGCCAAGGAGAAGTTCGAGCGGACGAAGCCGCATGTGAACGTGGGGACGATGGGTCATATTGATCATGGGAAGACGACGTTGACGGCGGCGATCACGAAGGTGTTGGCGGATCGGGATGCCGGGGAATGGCGTATCACGGCGTTCGATCAGATTGATAAGGCTCCGGAGGAGCGGCAGCGGGGGATCACGATCAATCGATCGCGCATGTGGAGTATGAGACGGAGAACCGTCATTACGCGCATGTGGATATGCCGGGGCATGCGGATTACATCAAGAACATGATCACGGGTGCGGCGCAGGTGGATGGGGCGATTTTGGTGGTGGCGGCGGCGGATGGTCCGATGCCGCAGACGCGTGAGCATGTGTTGTTGGCGCGTCAGGTGGGGGTGCCGGCGATCGTGGTGGCGTTGAACAAGGCGGACGCGGTCGACGATGAGGAGTTGCTGGAGCTGGTGGAGCTCGAGGTGCGGGAGTTGTTGAACGAGTACGAGTTCCCGGGTGATGACGCGCCGGTGGTGCGGGTGTCGGCGTTGAAGGCGTTGGAGGGGGACGAGCGCGTGGGCAGGACTCAGATCGATGGAGTTGATGGAGGCGGTGGATGCGTACTTGCCGGAGCCGGTGCGGGATCTGGACAAGCCGTTCTTGATGCCGATCGAGGACGTGTTCTCGATCACGGGTCGGGGGACGGTGGTGACCGGCCGAAGGTGGAGCAGGGGGTCGTCCGGACCGGTGACGAGGTGGAGATCGTGGGGTTGCGGCCGACGAAGAAGACGACGGTGACCGGGGTGGAGATGTTCCGGAAGCTGCTCGATGAGGGTCAGGCGGGGGACAACATCGGTGCGCTGTTGCGGGGGACGAAGAAGGAGGAGGTGGAGCGGGGTCAGGTGTTGGCGAAGCCGGGGTCGATCACGCCGCACACGGAGTTCGAGGCGCAGGTGTACGTGTTGACCAAGGAGGAGGGTGGTCGTCACAAGCCGTTCTTTTCGAATTACCGGCCGCAGTTCTATTTCCGGACGACGGATGTGACGGGGACGATCCGGTTGCCGGAGGGGACGGAGATGTGTGATGCCGGGGGACAACACGGAGATGACGGTGGAGTTGATCGCGCCGATCGCGATGGATGAGGGGTTGCGGTTCGCGATCCGTGAGGGTGGCCGGACGGTCGGCTGCGGGCCGGGTCACCAAGATCATCAAGTAGGGGAGCGAGCAGTGCCGAAGTCCGACAAGCGCGTGAAGGTCACCCTCGCCTGCGAGGAGTGCAAGCGCCGCAACTACATCACCGTCAAGTCCAAGGTGAACGACCGCGAGCGCATCGAGATGAAGAAGTACTGCCGCTGGGACAAGCGCCACACCCTCCACAAGGAGACGCGCTAGCCCGGCCCCGGCCGGCGGGAACCGCCCGCCTCGGCCCGGCCGCAGGGTCCGACGCCCCGGGGTGACCCGGGGCGTAACCTTTTCCACAGCCCCGGGGTCCGACCCGTTCACCCGGCCTGGAAGGCGACCCGTTGGACGACGAAGAGCTGATCGGCGCCGCCCGCCGCGGCGACCGGGACGCGTTCGACGAGCTGGTGCGGCGCACCTTCGTCGACACCTTCACGCTCGCGCGGCGCCTGACGGGGAACGAGGAGGACGCGAAGGACGTGGTGCAGGACGCCTACCTGCGGGCCTGGCGGGCCATCGGGAAGTTCCGGGGTGACGCCGCGTTCTCGACCTGGATGTACCGCATCACGGCCAACGCGGCGGCGACGCACATGCGCAAGCGGCGCCGGCACCGAGCGGAGCCGATCGACGAGGTCGCCGAGCCGGCCGACCCCCGGGCCGAGGCCCAGCCGGCGGCGGCCGCCGAGTCC
Source organism: Acidimicrobiia bacterium (assembly GCA_026002935.1). GTDB lineage: Bacteria > Actinomycetota > Acidimicrobiia > IMCC26256 > PALSA-610 > BPGH01. The sequence continues at coordinate 177,676 of BPGH01000001.1, read as the reverse complement.
ACCGACGTGCTCGCCCGCATCGGCGCCGCCGTCGACGACCTCCCGCCGAAGCTCCGCACGATCGTCGTGCTGAAGGACGTGTACGGCCTCCCGCACGAGGCGATCGCCGAGGAGCTCGGCATCTCCGTCGCGGCGGCGAAGGTGCGGCTGCACCGCGCGCGCCGGAAGCTGCGCGACGTGCTGTACGAGGAAGGAGCGGAGGCCCATGCGGTGTGACGAGGTCGCGGCGGTGCTCCCCGGCCTGGTCGACGACGACGCGACGGACCTGGAGGTGCGCCGGCACGTCGAGCAGTGCCTGCGGTGCCAGGCGGAGGTCGCCCGGTACCGCAAGCTCGTGCGGACGCTGGAGCTGCTGCGGGCGCGCTACGTCGAGCCGACCCCGGGGCTGCTGGGCGAGACGCTCGCCGCGATCACCGAGGCCGCCGAGCGGGGCGCGCTGCGCACCTACGTGACGACGCGCCGCCTCGCGTACGGCGGCGCGGCGGTCGGCACCGCCCTCGCCGCCGGCGCCGCCGCCGCCCTGATCATCGCCCGGTCCCGCCGGCGCGCCGTCGCCTGAGCGGTCCCGGTCGCGCGGGCGAGGGGCGGTCGCCGCGCCGGGCCGCCGGGGGCCGCCCGAGGGCGCGCTGCTAACCTGGGTGCTCGGCCCCCGGCCGGAGGGCAGTAGCTCAACTGGCAGAGCACCGGTCTCCAAAACCGGCGGTTGGGGGTTCGAGTCCCTCCTGCCCTGCGGGTGCCGGGCGACGACGTCCCGGTGCCGCCTCGCGTCCGGAGCGACCTGATGAACCGACAGACCAAGCGGCAGATGGCGCGCAGTGGCGTCGACCGGCCGCGCGCGCCCGAGCGCCGCGCGCCCGGCGCCGCAGGCCGAGCGCACCGGCCCGCGCCAGTACCTGCGCGAGGTCCCGGCGAGATGAAGAAGGTCGCGTGGCCGACGCGCGGCGAGGTCGTCCAGTCGACGATCGTCGTGATCATCGGCGTGATCGTGATGACCGCGATCATCTTCGGGTTCGACTGGGCCTCGCTCAACCTCGTGGAGCTGATCTTCGGCTGATGGCACACCTCTTCGACACCGACGACGAGCCCGGCGGGGCGGCCGAGGCGCCCGGCGCCGACGAGCGCGCGGGCGGCGCGTCGACCTCCGCGCCGGAGGCCGCCGTGGCCGTCGAGGACGCCGCGACCGGCGACGACGCGTCCGACACCACCGCGCCGAGATCACCGCGTCCGGCGACGAGGGCGGTGCCGCCGCGCTCGACCCCGAGGACCTCGGTGACGCCGAGCTGCTCGAGGTCGAGGAGGTGCCCGAGCCCGAGCCGAGCCCGTACGACCGGCCGGGCCGCTGGTACGTCGTGCACACCTACGTCCGGCTACGAGAACAAGGTGAAGTCGAACCTCGCGAGCCGCGTCCGGTCGATGAACGTGGAGGACCGGATCTTCGAGGTCGTCATCCCGATGGAGGACGTCGTCGAGTTCAAGGGCGGCCGCAAGGTGGTCGTGCAGAAGAAGGTGTTCCCCGGCTACCTCCTCGTGCGCATGTCGCTCGACGACGACGCCTGGTACGTCGTGCGCAACACGCCGGGCGTCACCGGGTTCGTCGGCAGCGGCGCCCGCCCCACCCCGCTGTCGCGCAAGGAGGTCGAGGACATCCTCGGCACCGGTGAGAAGGCGGAGGGGCCGGCGGCGGAGAAGAAGGTGCGGCCGCGCCTCGAGTACGAGGTCGGCGAGCACGGTGCGGGTCAAGTGACCGGTCCGTTCGCCGACTTCAACGGCCTCATCAGCGAGATCGACGTCGACCGTCGAAGCTCAAGGTGCTCGTGAACATCTTCGGGCGCGAGACCCCGGTCGAGCTCGAGTTCTCCGACGTCGCCAAGCTCTAGGCACCCACCCACGAGAGAACGCGAAGGACGATGGCCAAGAAGAAGGTCGCGGCGATCGTGAAGATCCAGATCGACGCGGGGGCGGCGACGCCCGCCCCGCCGGTCGGCACCGCGCTCGGGCCGCACGGCGTGGCCATCATGGACTTCTGCAAGGCGTACAACGCGGCACCGAGGCGCAGCGGGGCACGGTGATCCCGGTCGAGATCACCATCTACGAGGACCGGTCGTTCACCTTCGTCACGAAGACGCCGCCGACGCCGGTGCTGCTCGCGCCAGGCCGCCGGGCTGAGAAGGGGTCGCAGAACCCGGGCCGCGAGACGGTCGGCGACGATCACCGAGGACCAGCTCCGAGATCGCCGAGACGAAGATGCCCGACCTGAACGCGACGACCTCGAGGCGGCCAAGGCGCAGGTCGCCGGGCACCGCCCGGTCGATGGGCGTCGAGGTCGTCGACTAGCGCTCGGCCGCCCGCGGCCGGGACGACCTCGCCCGGCCGGACCGCACGGGCCCGCACGAGGGAGCCGCAAGGAGTCGAGCGATGACGACACGGCAAGCGTACTCGACGCGTCCAAGCGCTACGACCGGCCAGCGCCAGCACGAGCCCGCCGAGGCCTTCGAGCTCGTCAAGAGCTGGCCACGCGAAGCTTCGACGAGACGGTCGAGGTCGCGTTCCGGCTGGGCGTCGATCCCCGCAAGGCCGACCAGATGGTGCGGGGCACCGTCCCGTTGCCGCCGGGCACCGGCAAGGACGTCCGGGTGGCGGTGTTCGCCGCGGGCGAGGCGGCCGCCGAGGCGCGAGGCGGGTGCCGACGTGGTGGGCGCCGACGACCTCGCCGCCCAGATCGAGGGCGGCTGCCTCGACTTCGACGTCGCGATCGCCACGCCCGACCTGATGCCGAGGTCGGCAAGCTCGGCCGGGTGCTCGGCCCGCGCGGCCTGATGCCGAACCCGAAGACCGGCACGGTCACCAACGACGTCGGCAAGGCGGTCGCCGAGTTCAAGGGCGGCAAGGTCGAGTACCGCACCGACCGCTACGGCAACGTGCACGTGCCGATCGGCAAGGCCAGCTTCCCGTGCCGCGCGCTCGTGGCCAACTGACGGCCGTGGCTCGAGGAGATCGTGCCGGGCCAAGCCGCGGCCGCCAAGGGTCGCTACATCGAAGGCGGTGACCGCGTCGTCGACGATGGGCCCCGGCGTGAAGATCGCCCCCGACGCCCGCGTCGACGGGCACTGACCCGCTCGCGCCGCGGGCGGCGGCACGGCGGCGCCCGCCCGGCGGGTGCTACCATCTCCGCCCGTCAATCGACCGCCGAAGACCTCCGGTCTCGACACGAGGTAATGGGCCACCGCCCGCCGGACCAGGCGACCCTCGGAGCCGCGCCGCCCCGGCGCGGCGCGCGGGCGCCCGGCCCGCCACCGAGGGGAACGACATGCCGACCAGGGCACCGAGCGACAGCGCGCAGCTCCGGCGCAAGGCCGCCGTCGTCGACGACATCCGCACCCGGCTCGAGGCGGCGGACGCCGCCGTGCTCACGGAGTACCGCGGGCTGACCGTCGCCGAGATCGCCCAGCTGCGGGCCGCGCTGCGGCCGGCGGCGACCGACTACAAGGTCTTCAAGAACACCCTCGCCCGGCGGGCCGCCGCCGAGGTGGGCCTCGACGACATCCTCGGCCAGCTCGAGGGCCCGGTCGCCATCGCCTTCGTCCGTCGCGACGGTGGGCGACGCCGTGACCGCCGCGAAGGCGCTGCGCGACTTCGCCCGCACCAACCCGAACCTGGTGGTGAAGGGGGGCCTGCTGGGGGCGCGGCTGCTCAGCCGCGCCGACGTCGAGGCGCTCGCCGACGTGCCGCCGCGCGAGGAGCTGCTCGCCCGCCTCGCCGGCGGTTTCCAGGCCCCGCTCACGAAGGCGGCGGGCCTGTTCCAGGCGTTCACGCGCAACTTCGCGTACGGGCTGAAGGCCTACGTCGACCAGCGCGTCGCCGCCGGCGAGCCGGCCGCCGGCGCCCGCGCCGCCGAACCCGCTGCTGGGGCCCCCGCTGCCGAGGCCCCCGCTGCCGAGGCCTCCGCTGCCGAGCCCGCTGCCGGGGCCCCCGCTGCCGAGCCCGCTGCCGGGGCCCCCGCCGCCGGGGAGACGGGGGACGCGGACGGGGCCGACGCACCCGGAGCGCCCGGGGCCCCCGCCGCCGGGGCGGGCGCGGACCCGGGCGGGACCGGGACGCCGGGGGCCGAGGCCGCACCCACCGAGACCGACTGACAGGAGCGAGGAACCATGGCGACCATGAGCACGCAGGAGCTGCTCGACGTCTTCAAGAACATGACCGTCCTGGAGCTGAACGAGTTCCTCAAGGCCTTCGAGGAGGAGTTCGGCGTGACGGCGGCCGCCCCGGTCGCGGTCGCCGCGGCCGCCCCGGCCGCCGGCGGGGGCGCGGCCGCCGCCGAGGCCGCCGAGGAGCAGGACGAGTTCGACGTCGTCCTCACCGCCGCCGGCGACAAGAAGATCCAGGTCATCAAGGTCGTGCGCGAGCTGACGAGCCTCGGCCTGAAGGAGGCCAAGGACCTCGTCGACGGCGCCCCGAAGCCGGTCCTCGAGAAGGTGTCGAAGGAGGACGCCGAGAAGGCGAAGGCCAAGCTCGAGGAGTCCGGCGCGACGGTCGAGCTCAAGTAGGCGACTGCGCGAGCGCCACGTCCGCCCCTGGCCCACGGGGAGCTCCGGCGGCTGTCCCGTCGTGGGCCGGCGGCGCGGGCCGCGACGGCAGCAGCCGGACGGCGGCGAGCGCACCGAGTGCCGCGACCCCGGCCGCGACGAGGCAGCCGACCGCGAAGCCGCTGAAGAAGGCGTCCGATGCCACGGCGCGCAGCGCCTCTGCCACGCCGGGGAGCCCGGCCGCCTCGACGCGGTCGGCTGCGACGAACGCGGCACCGACGGACTCGGCGGCCGCGTCGCGGGCCTCGGTGGGCAGGAAGGCGGGGAGGTCGGCCAGGCGCTGCGAGTAGAGGCTCGCGAACACGCTCCCGATGACGGCGACGCCCAGCGTCCCTCCCAGTTCACGCGTGGCGTCGTTGACCGCCGAGCCGATCCCCGCCTTCTCCGTGGTGACCGCGCCCATGATCGCCTCCGTCGCGGGCGCCGACGTGAGGCCCATGCCGCCACCCAGCAGGATCATCTGCGCGACGATCTCGCCGTAGCCCGTGGCCGCCGAGGCGCTCGCCACCCACAGGTAGCCGGCGGTCAGCGAGACGAGGCCGCCGGCGACGACGGCCTTGTTCCCGATGCGCACGGCCAGCCGGGTGCCGACGACGGAGGCGACGGCGATCGACGCCGCGACCGGCAGGAGCCGGATGCCGGTGCCGAGCGGCGTGTACCCCTTCAGGAACTGGAAGTACTGCGTCACCAGGAAGACGAAGCCGAAGAGGGCGAAGAAGGCGACCGCGACCGCCCCGCTCGCCGCCGAGAACCGGGGGTTCGCGAACAGCCTCACGTCGAGCATCGGCGTCCGGTGGTCGCGCTCCCACCTGACGAAGGTCGCGCCGAGCGCGACGGCCGCGCCGAAGCCCGCGAGCGTCGCGACGCTCGTCCAGCCCCGCTCGGGCGCCTCGATGATCGAGAAGACGAGGGTCCCGATCGCGGCCGTGGACAGGACGAGCCCGACGACGTCCGCCGGCGGGGCGTCGGGGTCCCGTGAGGTCGGCACGGCGACCGCCACGAGCAACGCGACGAACAGCGCGACCGGTACGAGGGCGAGGAAGACGGAGCCCCACCAGAAGTGCTCCAGCAGCCAGCCACCGCAGATCGGGCCGAACGCCACGCCCAACCCGGTCGTCGCGCCCCAGAGGCCGATCGCCTTCGCCCGCGCCGTCCGCTCGGTGAAGACGTTCGTGAGGATCGAGAGCGTGGTCGGGAAGATGACGGCCGCGCCCACCCCCATCACGGCGCGCACCGCGATCAGTTGACCGGGTGTCGCGGCGAGCCCCCCGAGCGCGCTCCCACCGGCGAACACCGCCAGTCCACACAGCAGGGCGCCCTTGCGCCCGACGCGGTCGCTCACGGAACCGGCGGCGAGCACGAGGGCGGCGAACGCGAGGTTGTACGCGTCGACGATCCACTGGAGCTCGCGGGTGGTCGCCCCGATCTCCCGGACGAGGGTCGGCAGGGCGACGTTGACGATCGTCGTGTCGAGGTTGATCGCGAAGGAGGCGAGGCAGAGGGCGGCGAGGACGAGTCCCCGGTGGGGTCGATGCATGACTTGAGTTTCTAAAGCATGGGCTTGAAAGAATCAAGTGATACGGTGAGGATCGCCATGAAGTCGTACCGGCAGTACTGCGCACTCGCCCGCGCGCTGGACGTCGTCGGCGACCGGTGGACGCTGCTCGTCGTGCGGGAGCTCGCCGTCGGTCCGCGCCGGTACGGCGAGCTCCTCGACGGCCTCCCGGGGATCGCGACCAACCTGCTCGCCGATCGGCTCCGCTCGCTCGAGCGGGGCGGTGTCGTCACCCGCGCCGGGGACCGCTACCGGCTCACCGATCGGGGCCGCGCGCTCGAGCCCGTGCTCGACGAGCTCCTGCGCTGGGGGATCCCGCTGATGGTGACCGGCCGGGGTGACGACGAGTTCCGCGCCCACTGGCTGCACGGGGCCGTGCGCACCGTCCTGCGGGACGTCCGGCTCGAGCGGCCGGTCGTCGTCGAGGTCCACGTCCCGGGCGGGGGCGTGCGGGTGGAGGCCACGGCCGACGGGGTGCGCACGGGCGACCCCGGGGCCGGCGCGCCCCCCGACGCGACGCTGCGTGGTCCGCCCGACGCGGTCCTCGCCGTGCTCGCGGGCTTCGCCGCGCTCGACGAGCGGGCCGACGTGGAGGTGGCCGGGTCCCTCGCCGCCCTGCGCCGCCTGTTGCGGGCGAGGGGCCGGCCGGGTTCTTCCGCGACCGCGGAGGCCGAACCGGCCGGGCCCCCGAACCGCGCTTGATGGTTGTCAGGGGCGTCGCGGCGTCGTATCCTGCCCGCAACCGACGGTGGCGTCTGGCACAGGGCAGGCCTTCGGGCTATGCTCTGCGTAGCCGTGTCTGCCCCGTCGTGCCTCCCAGCGATTCCGGCCTCTGTCGACGCGCGCCCGCACGCTGCGCGCGTCGAGTTCCGTCTCTCAGGTCGCCGGCCGGGATCCGGTGCGGGCGACCGGTTCCTCACCGCGTGACCCACCCCGGATTGGAGTGACGTTGGCTCGTCTCGCGTCCCGTGAGCGTCTGTCCTTCTCGAAGCTGCGCGAGGTCAAGGACCTCCCCAACCTGATCGAGGTCCAGACCGACTCGTTCAACTGGTTCCTCGAGGACGGTGTCGCCGAGGTGCTGCGCGACATCTCGCCGATCGAGGACTTCACGGGTCAGCTCAAGCTCGAGCTGACCGACCACGTGTTCGACCCCCCGAAGCACTCGGAGGACGAGTGCCGGGAGAAGGACATGACGTTCGCGCGCCCGCTGTTCGTCACGGCGCGCTTCATGAACGCGCAGACGGGCGAGATCAAGGAGCAGACGGTCTTCATGGGGGACTTCCCGATGATGACCGACCGCGGGACCTTCATCATCAACGGCACCGAGCGCATCGTCGTCTCCCAGCTCGTGCGCTCGCCCGGCGTCTACTTCGGCGTGAGCCCCGACAAGACGTCTCCCGAGAAGGAGATCGTCGACGCCAAGATGATCCCGAGCCGGGGCGCCTGGCTCGAGTTCGAGATCGACAAGAAGGACGTCGTGTACGTCCGCATCGACCGGAAGCGCAAGCAGCCGGTCACCGTCCTGCTCAAGGCCCTGGGCTTCGGCGAGACCGACGAGGAGCTGCTCGAGCTCGTCACCGACGAGCACGGCCGGCCGTACGAGTCGATGCGCAACACGCTCGAGAAGGACAACACGCACGAGCGTGGACGAGGCCTTCATCGACATCTACCGCAAGCTCCGGCCCGGTGAGCCGCCGACGCCCGACTCGGCCCGGGCGCTGCTCGAGAACCTGTTCTTCAACCCGAAGCGCTACGACCAGGCCAAGGTCGGGCGCCACAAGGTGTCGAAGAAGCTGGCGAAGGAGTACCCGCTGCTCGGGCTGGAGCGCTTCGGCCTCGAGATCCCCGACGCGAACGTCGAGAACCGCAGCGGCGACTTCACGCTCACCAAGGCCGACATCCTCGCGACGGTCAGCTACCTGGTGAAGCTGCACGCCCGCGAGCCCGGCTACTACCCCGACGACATCGACCACTTCGGCAACCGCCGGGTGCGCACCGTCGGCGAGCTCATCCAGAACCAGCTCCGCGTCGGCCTGTCCCGCATGGAGCGGGTCGTGCGCGAGCGGATGACGACCCAGGACGTCGAGGCGATCACGCCGCAGACGCTGATCAACATCCGGCCCGTCGTGGCGGCGATCAAGGAGTTCTTCGGGTCCTCCCAGCTCAGCCAGTTCATGGACCAGACGAACCCGCTGGCGGGCCTCACCCACAAGCGCCGCCTGTCGGCGCTCGGCCCCGGCGGCCTCTCGCGCGAGCGCGCCGGGTTCGAGGTGCGCGACGTCCACACCTCCCACTACGGCCGCATGTGCCCGATCGAGACGCCCGAGGGCCCCAACATCGGCCTGATCGGCTACCTGTCGACCTACGCGCGCATCAACCGGTTCGGGTTCATCGAGACGCCCTACCGCAAGGTGGAGCGGGGCCGCGTCACCGACGAGATCGTCTACCTCGCCGCCGACGACGAGGACGAGTACGTCATCGCCCAGGCGAACGCGCGGGTCGACGAGCAGGGCCGGTTCCTCGACGACCGCGTGCTCGTGCGCGCGGGCCGTGGCGAGATCGGCTACGTCACGGCCGCCGAGGTCGACTACATGGACGTGTCGCCCAAGCAGCTCGTGTCGGTCGCGACGTCGCTGATCCCGTTCCTCGAGCACGACGACGCGAACCGCGCGCTGATGGGCGCCAACATGCAGCGCCAGGCCGTGCCGCTGCTGCGCGCCGACCGCGCCCTACATCGGCACCGGCGTCGAGGCGCGGGCCGCGCGTGACGCCGGCGACGTGCTGCTCGCCGAGGACGACGGCACCGTCGTCGACGTGGCGGGCGACACGATCACCGTCGAGTACAAGAAGGCGGGCCGCGGACGCACAAGCTGGCGAAGTTCCGCCGGTCCAACCAGGGCACGTGCATCAACCAGAAGCCCCTGGTCGCGAGGGCGACACGGTGCGCAGGGGCGACGTCCTCGCCGACGGCCCGTCGACCCACCACGGGGAGCTCGCGCTCGGCAAGAACCTGCTCGTCGCGTTCATGCCGTGGAAGGGCCACAACTTCGAGGACGCGATCGTCATCAGCGAGCGCCTGGTGCGCGACGACGTGCTCACGTCGATCCACATCGAGGAGCACGAGATCGACGCCCGGGACACCAAGCTCGGCGCCGAGGAGATCACCCGCGACATCCCGAACCTGAGGACGACATCCTGAAGGACCTCGACGAGCGCGGCATCATCCGCATCGGCGCCGAGGTCGGCCCCGGCGACATCCTGGTGGGCAAGGTCACCCCGAAGGGGGAGACCGAGCTGACGCCCGAGGAGCGCCTGCTGCGGGCGATCTTCGGCGAGAAGGCCCGCGAGGTGCGCGACACGAGCCTCAAGGTGCCGCACGGCGAGACCGGCAAGGTGATCGACGTGCGCGTGTTCTCCCGGGAGGACGGCCACGAGCTGCCGCCCGGCGTGAACCAGCTGGTGCGGGTGTACGTCGCCCAGAAGCGCAAGATCTCCGAGGGCGACAAGCTCGCCGGCCGGCACGGCAACAAGGGCGTGATCGCCAAGATCCTCCCGGTCGAGGACATGCCCTACCTCGCCGACGGCACCCCGGTCGACATCGTGCTCAACCCGCTCGGCGTCCCGAGCCGGATGAACGTCGGCCAGGTGCTCGAGGCCCACCTCGGCTACGCGGCCCGTCACGGGCTGGTCGGAGGAGCACCGGCGGCCCGACTCCCCGAACAAGACCCGCCCGGTCACCGAGCCGGCGGTGTGGATCGCGAGCCCGGTGTTCGACGGCGCGCACTGGGACGAGACCGACGAGGAGTCCGCGCTCGGCGCACCGCACCCGATGAAGACGATCCAGGAGCTGTTCGCGCAGCTCAACCCCGACGGCGCGAACGGCCAGCGGCTCATCGGCACCGACGGGAAGGCCCAGCTCTACGACGGCCGGACGGGCGAGCCGTACGACCGGCCGGTGACCGTCGGCTACATGTACATCCTGAAGCTGTCGCACCTCGTCGACGACAAGATCCACGCCCGGTCGACCGGCCCGTACTCGATGATCACCCAGCAGCCGCTGGGCGGGAAGGCGCAGTTCGGCGGCCAGCGCTTCGGCGAGATGGAGGTCTGGGCGCTCGAGGCCTACGGCGCCGCGTACGCGCTCCAGGAGATCCTCACGATCAAGTCGGACGACGTGCTCGGGCGCGTGAAGGTGTACGAGGCGATCGTCAAGGGCGAGAACATCCCCGAGCCCGGCATCCCGGAGTCCTTCAAGGTGCTCATCAAGGAGATGCAGGCCCTGTGCCTCAACGTCCGCGTGATGAACGAGGCCGGCGAGGAGATCGAGATCCGAGAGCTCGACGAGGACGCGTTCCGCACCACGGAGTCGCTCGGCATCGACCTGTCGCGCCCCGAGCGGGGCACCGACGAAGAGGACGCGGCCGCGCCCGCACGCTTCTGAACGCTGCGGTGGCGGGCCGGCGCCGGCCCGCCACCCCGACGCTCCACGAGAGGGACATCACGTGTTCGACGTGAACGAGAGCAACCGCCTCACCATCAACCTCGCGAACGCGGGCGACATCCTCACCTGGTCGAACGGCGAGGTGAAGAAGCCCGAGACGATCAACTACCGCACGCTCAAGCCGGAGAAGGACGGGCTCTTCTGCGAGAAGATCTTCGGTCCCACGAAGGACTGGGAGTGCTACTGCGGCAAGTACAAGCGCGTCCGCTTCAAGGGGATCATCTGCGAGCGCTGCGGCGTCGAGGTCACGCGCTCGAAGGTGCGCCGTGAGCGCATGGGCCACATCCAGCTCGCCGCGCCGGTCACCCACATCTGGTACTTCAAGGGTGTCCCCAGCCGTCTCGGCTACCTGCTCGACATCGCGCCCAAGGCGCTCGAGAAGGTCATCTACTTCGCGGCGCACCTCATCACCTGGGTCGACGAGGAGAAGCTCCACGCCGACCTGCCGTCGCTCGAGGCGGAGATGCGCGCCGAGATCGAGGAGCTCGAGCGCGAGCGCGAGCTGAAGAAGCGCGAGCGTGACGAGCAGTACATCGCCGACCTCGAGGAGCTCGAGGCGCGCGGCGCGAAGAAGGCCGAGCTCGAGCGCGCCGAGAAGGCGAAGCTCAAGGACTTCGAGGAGATCAACCTCCGCTACGACGAGGAGATCGCGCAGCTCCAGCTCGTCTGGGACACGCTGCGCTCCCTGAAGCCACGCCAGCTCATCGACGACGAGCGCGTGTGGCGGGAGCTCGTCGACCGGTACCACGAGTACTTCGCGGGCGGCATGGGCGCCGAGGCGGTGAAGGACCTCGTGTCCCGCCTCGACCTCGAGGAGGTCGAGGCGGAGCTGAAGGAGACCATCGCGACCGCGAAGGGCCAGCGCAAGGCGAAGGCGATCAAGCGCCTGAAGGTCGTGTCGGCGTTCAACCGCAAGGGCGACGACGGCCGCACCGTCAACTCGCCGATGGGGATGATCCTCGACGTGATCCCCGTGATCCCGCCCGACCTCCGGCCGATGGTGCAGCTCGACGGCGGCCGGTTCGCGACCTCCGACCTCAACGACCTGTACCGGCGCGTCATCAACCGCAACAACCGGCTCAAGCGGCTCCTCGACCTGGGCGCCCCCGAGATCATCATCAACAACGAGAAGCGGATGCTGCAGGAGGCCGTCGACGCGCTGTTCGACAACGGCCGCCGCGGCCGTCCCGTGACGGGGCCCGGGAACCGGGCGCTCAAGTCGTTGTCCGACATGCTCAAGGGCAAGCAGGGGCGCTTCCGCCAGAACCTGCTGGGCAAGCGCGTCGACTACTCGGGCCGATCGGTCATCGTGGCGGGCCCGCAGCTCGCGCTCCGCCAGTGCGGGCTCCCGAAGCAGATGGCGCTCGAGCTCTTCAAGCCGTTCGTGATGAAGCGGCTCGTCGACCTCGAGTACGCGCAGAACATCAAGTCCGCGAAGCGGATGGTCGAGCGCGCCCGCCCGCAGGTGTGGGACGTGCTCGAGGAGGTGATCAAGGAGCACCCGGTGCTCCTCAACCGTGCCCCGACCCTGCACCGGCTCGGCATCCAGGCGTTCGAGCCGGTCCTCGTCGAGGGCAAGGCGATCCAGATCCACCCGCTCGTGTGCGCGGCCTTCAACGCCGACTTCGACGGCGACCAGATGGCGGTGCACCTGCCGCTGTCGGCGGAGGCGCAGGCCGAGGCGCGCCTGCTGATGCTGAGCGCGCACAACATCCTGTCGCCGGCGTCCGGGCGGCCGATCGCCGTGCCGAGCCAGGACATGATCATCGGCGTCTTCTACCTCACCGAGGAGGTCGAGGGCGCCGCCGGCGAGGGGCGCGCCTTCGCCTCGATGGACGAGGCGCTCGCCGCCTACGAGGAGCGTTACGGCGGCGACGGCGAGACCCTGTCGCTGCACGCGCGCATCAAGGTCCGGGTGCCCGCGGGCAAGTTCCCCGCGGACCGGTTCCCCCGCCCCGACGACGACGGGACACGCCGCAGCATCGTGCTCGCCGAGTACGGCACGAACGGCACGACGAAGGTGCTCGTCGAGACCACGCTGGGCCGCCTGCTCCTCAACGACGCGTTCCCGGCCGACTTCCCGTTCGTCGACAAGGTGATGCGCAAGCGCGACATCACCGAGGTCGTCGGCGAGCTCGTCGCGAGCTACGACAAGGCCGTGGTCGCCGACAGCCTCGACAAGCTCAAGGCGCTCGGGTTCGAGTGGGCGACCCGGGCCGGCCTCACGATCTCGATCGCCGACGTCACGACGCCGCCCGAGAAGAAGGAGCTCCTCGAGCGGTTCGAGCAGGAGGCCGCGAAGGTCGAGAGCCAGTACGAGCGCGGGATCATCACCGACGACGAGCGGCGCCAGCAGGAGATCGAGATCTGGACGGAGGCGACCAGCAAGGTCACCGACGCGATGAACTCGGTGCTGCGCGCCGAGAAGTTCAACCCGATCGACATGATGGTCGGTTCGGGTGCCCGAGGGAACGTGATGCAGGTGCGCCAGATCGCCGGCATGCGCGGGCTCGTGGCCAACCCCAAGGGCGAGATCATCCCGCGGCCGATCAAGTCCAACTTCCGTGAGGGCCTGTCGGTGCTCGAGTACTTCATCTCGACCCACGGCGCCCGCAAGGGCCTGGCCGACACGGCGCTGCGCACCGCCGACTCCGGCTACCTGACGCGCCGCCTCGTCGACGTCGCGCAGGAGCTGATCGTGCGCGAGGAGGACTGCGAGACCAACCGCGGCATCTGGGTGGAGGACGTCGTCCCCGGCCCCGAGGCGTGGCGGCTGCTCGAGACGAGCCTCCTCGGCCGGTGCCTCGCCGAGGACGTCACGCTGGCCGACGGGACGGTCGTCGGCCGCAACACCGAGGTCGACGACGACGTGATGCGGGCGCTCGTCGAGGACGAGACGGTGACCCGCGTGCGGGTCCGGTCGGTGCTGACCTGCGAGACGGTGTCGGGCGTGTGCTCGGCCTGCTACGGGCGGATGATGGCGACCGGCAAGATCGCCGACCTCGGCGAGGCGATCGGGATCGTCGCCGCCCAGTCGATCGGCGAGCCCGGCACCCAGCTCACGATGCGCACGTTCCACACCGGCGGGGTCGCGGGCGAGGACATCACGCACGGCCTGCCGCGCGTCGTCGAGCTGTTCGAGGCGCGCACGCCCAAGAGCGCCTCGTTGCTCGCCGAGGTGTCGGGCGTCGTGCGCATCGGGGAGAACGAGAAGGGCGAGCGGGTGATCACCGTCGTCTCCGACGACGGCGACGAGACCGAGTACGCGGTGTCGCGCCGCACCCACCTCGCCGTGACCGACGGCCAGGAGATCCAGGCCGGCGACCGGCTCACGGGTGACGCGAAGAGCCCGCTCGACCCGAAGAAGCTCCTCGAGGTCAAGGGCGTCCGCGAGACCCAGCAGTACCTGGTCGACGAGGTGCAGCGCGTGTACCGCGACCAGGGCGTGTCGATCCACGACAAGCACATCGAGGTGATCGTCCGGCAGATGCTGCGGCGCGTCACGGTGTCCGAGCCGGGCGACAGCCGGTTCCTGCCCGGCGAGAAGGTCGACGCCCGGCGCTACGCGGAGGAGAACCGCCGGCTCGTGGAGGAGGGCAAGCGCCCGGCCGAGGGCCGGCCCGAGCTCATGGGCATCACGAAGGCGTCGCTCGCGACCGACTCGTGGCTGTCGGCGGCCTCCTTCCAGGAGACCACCCGGGTGCTCACCGAGGCGGCGATCGAGGGACGTTCCGACGGGCTCGAGGGCCTCAAGGAGAACGTCATCATCGGCAAGCTCATCCCGGCCGGCACCGGGATGATGAAGTACCGCGAGATCCGCACGGTCGCGCCCGAGTACGAGCCGCTGCCCTTCTACACGTCCGACGCCGAGGAGGAGATGGACCTCGCGACGTGGCTGCGGGAGGCGGCGACGCCGCGCACCGAGCCGACGGTCGCCGACCTCGGGATCCTCACGGGGCCCGGCGAGGCGGCCGCGGGCGGGGCCGACCCGGCCGCCGGCCTCGGTGAGGAGTCGCCCGGCGGCGACGGCCAGACGGCGGCCGGCGAGTAGTCGCCCGGCGCGCCGGCGCCCGTGTGCGGTGCCGGCGCGTTCCGGGTGGTGCCGGCGCGTACGCTCACGTTCCGTGGCCGACCCGGCGGGGGTGGGAGCCCTCGCCCCGTACGTCGCGCCGACCGCGCGCACCTGGCTCGCCGGTGAGGACGCCGCCGATCTGCACCGCGCGCTCGCCGGCACGGTCGTGCTCGCCGACGTGTCGGGGTTCACCCGGATGTCGGAGCGCCTGGCGCGCCTCGGCCGCGTGGGCGCCGAGCACCTGACCGGGATCGTCCAGCGATGCTTCGGCCGCCTGCTCGAGGAGGCCGACCGCTTCGGCGGGACGCTGCTGAAGTTCGGCGGCGACGCGTTGGCCGTGTTCTTCGACGGCGACGCGCACGAGCCGCGCGCGGCCGCGGCGGCCGTCGCGATGCGGGCCGCGCTGCGCGAGGACGCCGTGATCGAGACCGAGGCCGGCCGGGTCGTGCTCCGCATGACCGTGGGTGTCCACAGCGGCCGGTTCGACTTCTTCCTGGTCGGCGGATCGCACCGCGAGCTCGTGCTCGCGGGCCCGGCGGCGTCCGCCGCCGTCGCCGTCGAACAGCAGGCGCGCTCCGGCGAGATCGCGGTCTCGGGCGCGACCGCGTCCGCGCTCCCCGCGTCGGCCCTCGGCGGGACGCGCGGCACCGGCCGCCTGCTGCGCGCGGCGCCGGCCGCACCCGACCCGCCGCGCCGGCCGCGCGACGCGCGCCACCGGCGAGGAGCGAGGTCCTCGTCCCGGTCGCGCTGCGCGAGGTGCTCGCCGCGGGCGAGGGCGCGTCGGAGCACCGCCGGGTCACGGTCGCGTTCCTCGCCTACGGCGGGTTCGACGCCGTCCTCACGGGCTCGGGACCGGCCGTCGCGGCGCGGCGGCTGCACGAGCTCGTGGCCGGGGTGCAGGAGGTGGTCGACGCGCGCGGCCTCTGCTTCCTCGGGACCGACCTCGCCGCCGACGGGGGCAAGATCCTCCTCACCGCGGGCGCGCCGGTGTCGTGCGGTGGCGACGAGGAGCAGATGCTCCTCGCGCTCCGGGAGATCCTCGACCGCGGCACCCCCCTGCCGGTCAGGATCGGCGTCAACGCGGGTCCGGTGTTCGCCGGCGTGATCGGCACGCGGTCGCGGCGCACCTACACCGTGATGGGCGATGCGGTGAACCTCGCCGCGCGCGTGATGGGCCGGGCCGGAGCCCGGATCCGTCGTCGCCACGAACGCGGTGCTCGACGCGTCCCGCACCCTGTTCGCGACGCGCCCGCTCGAGCCCTTCACGGTGAAGGGCAAGCGGCGCCCGGTCGAGGCGGCCGTGGTCGGCCCACCGCGCGGTGCGCGGCTCGCGGTCGCCGCCGCCGACCTGCCGCTCGTCGGCCGCGACCGCGAGCTCGCGACGCTGCAGGCCGCCGTCCCGGCCGGGCCCGGGCGCGCCGGGCGCGTTCGTCGAGGTCGTCGGCGAAGCGGGCGCCGGCAAGAGCCGGCTCGTGGCCGAGGTCGAGCGCCGGCTCGACGGGGTGCCCGTGCACCGCGTGGGCTGCCGCCTCTACCAGCGTGCCACCCCCTACTTCCCGATCCGGGAGCTGACCGCGGACCTCCTCGGCCTGCGGGGACTGCCGGAGGCCCGCGCGCGCGGACCGGCTGCGCGACGCCGTGGCGCGCGTCGTGCCCGAGGTGGCCGCGTGGCCGCCACTGGTCCGGGCCCTCGTCGGCGGCGGCCCGGAGGAGCCGGCCGGGCCCGGCGGGCTCGACGACCGGGCCCGGCGCCGGCGCCTGCACGAGGCGCTCGACGCCCTGCTCGGCGCGCTGGTGCCGGGCCCGGCGCTCGTGTGCTTCGAGGACGTGCACTGGATGGACGACGCGTCGAGCGAGCTCCTGCGGCATCCTCGCGTCCCGGGCCCGCGAGCGGTCGTGGCTCCTCGTCGTCACGCGTCGGGACGTCGCGAGCGGCTTCACCGACCGACGACGGCCCCGGCGCCCGCGTCGACCTCGAGCCGCTGGGTCGCGACGCGTCCGTCCGGCTCGTCGAGGCCGCGCGCGCCGGGGGCCCGCTCCCGCGCCCGAGCGTCGAGGCGGTCGTCGCACGCGCCGACGGGAACCCGCTGTTCCTCCTGGAGATCGTGAGTGCGCTCCAGGCCGGTGGCGAGCTCGACGCCCTGCCCGACACCGTCGAGGGGCTGATCGCCGCACGGATCGACCGGCTCCCCCCGCCGGAGCGGTCGCTCCTGCGGAGGCTCGCGGTGCTCGGCTCGTGGTTCCGGGAGGAGTACTCGGTCGCGGTGGTCGACACCGCGCCCGACGCCTCCGACCTGGGCGCGCCTGGCGGAGTTCCTCGCCGTGGAGCCGGACGGCTCGATCCGGTTCCGGCACGCGCTCGTGCGCGACGTCGCGTACGCCGGCTTGCCGTTCGCGACGCGCCGGGAGCTGCACTCGCGGGTCGCCGAACGGATCCTCGCCACGGCCGACCGGACGGCCGAGGGGATCGACGCCCTGCTGTCGCTCCACTTCTTCGCGGCGCAGCGGTACGAGGAGGCGTGGAAGTACTCGCGGCTCGCGGCCGAGTCGGCGCGGGAGCTGTACGCGAACGCCGAGGCGGTGTCGGCGTACCGCCGGGCCCTGGCGTCCGCGCAGCGGCTCGGGGCCGGCCCGGTCGAGGAGGCGGAGCTGCTCGAGGCGCTCGGCGACGTGCAGGACCTCGCCGGGTGCTACGCGGACGCGCAGCGGTCGTACGCGGGTGCCAGGAGGTGCTGCCCCGACGATCCCCTCGCCGGCGCGCGGCTCCTGCTCAAGGAGGCGTTCGTCGCGGAGCGCAGCGGGGCCCTGTCGCTCGCGATCCGCCGGATCCGTCGTGCGCAGCGACGGTTGGAGGGCCTCGGCACGCCCGAGGCCGCGGTGCTCCGGGCGCGCCTGCACGCCTGGGACGCGGCGATCCGCGCCGGCGAGGGGAGGATGAAGGTGGCGCGATCGGCCGCGCTCGAGGCGATCGAGCTCGCCGAGGCGGTCGGCGACGAAGGGGCGCTCGCGCAGGCCCTCGTCGTCCTCGACCACGCGGAGGTGGCCACCGGGGTGCACCACGACTGGTCGAGGACCCGCCGCGCGCTCGAGATCCACCGTCGCCGTGGTGATCTCGGCGGCATCGCGACGGCGTCGAACAACCTCGGTGCGGCCGCGTACCTCTACGGGCGTTGGGGAGAGGCGCTGTCGCGGTACCGCCAGGCACGCGACGCGCGCGTGCAGATGGGCGACCCGGTGGGCGCGGCGATGATCGACGCGAACATCGCCGAGATCATGATCGAGCAGGGTCACCTCGACCCGGCCGAGGAGCTGTTGACCGAAGCCCTGTCCGTCCAGGAGGGCGCGGGCGACGGTGCGGCCGCGTTCACGACGCGGCTGCTCGGCCTCGTCGCCGCCCACCGTGGGCGACACGCGTCGTGCCCACGAGCTCGTGGGGCGCTCCCGCGCCGAGTCGGAGCGCCAGGGCGCCCACCACGAGCGTGCCGAGGCGGACCTGGCGACGATCGAGATCCTGGTGCGGGAGCGGCGGGCCGACGCGGCACTCGACGCGCTCGGCCGGCTCCTCGCCGACGACGCGGCGCGGGCGGCGCTCGACGCGTTCGCGCCGATGGTGCAACGCCTCCGGGGGGTCGCCCTGGTGCAGCAGGGCGACCGCCCGGGCGGGCGGGCGGTGCTCGCCGGTGCGCTCGCCGCCGCCCGCTCCGACGACAACACCTACGCGGTCGCGCTCCTGCTCGACCAGCTCGCGGAGGTCGACGCCCCGCAGGACCCGGCGGGCGCGGCACGCGCGCGAGCGGAGGCGAGCGCGCTCTTCCGCACGCTCGGGGTCGTCCGGCCCGCGCGCTGCCCGGTGTGAGCGCCCGTCAGCGGTAGCGGATCTTCGGATCGGCGGCGAACTTCACGAAGTACGCGGTGCCGCCGTTGAACCACGGCCCGACGATCCTGCACGGGAGCTGTTCGCTGTGCGACAGGAGGTTCGAGATGCAGCTGCGCGTGATCTCCGTCCCGTCGAAGTAGACGCGGGCCTCGCGGAACGGGGTCGCGAACGGCGGGTTCACGACCGTGAACAGGTAGGCGCGCCCGCCGTCGCCGGTTCCCTCGAAGAGCACGTCGACGCCCGTCACGCAGTCCTGCCCGCCGCACTCGCCGGGCGCGGCGTCGCCGACGCGCAGCCCGACCTCCTTGCCGATGTCGTCGCCGACGAACAGCGCGTCGGCGACCTCGCCGTCGGACACGGTCGCCGTGCACGTGTCGCCGCACTCGAGGAGGGTCTCGACGACCTCGACGTCGACGCAGTCGGACGCCGAGCCGGTCCCGCCGGCGTCGGCGCCGTCGGCGGTGACGCAGATCCGGTGCGGGCCGGGCGTCTCGATCGTCACGTTCGTGGCGAACGCGACGGTCGCCGGGCCGGCTGGCGGGGAGGTCGGGATCGATCTCGGAGTTCGGGATCGGGACCGCCGGACCCCCGTCGACGGAGACGGACAGGCCCGACAGCGTCGAGCCGATCTGGTCGACGATGACGTCGTCGAGCACGGAGAGGTCGGTGACCCTCGTGCACGAGCTGCCCGGACCGCCGAGCGCGGCCACCGCCGCGAGCGACGGCGACCCGGTCGTGCAGGTCGCGTCCCCGATCGCGAAGGAGTGCACGGTCGTCCCGACCGGCACGGCGGGGAGCGAGCCGGTCCCGTTGTTCCGGCCGTCGGAGAGGAACACGACGGTCCTGGCGGGCTTGGCGGCGGGGCGGCCGAGCACCGTGTTCGCGACCGTCATCGCCGCGACGAAGTTCGTGTTGCCCGACGCGACGAGGGTGTCGACGGCGGCCGCGACGTGTGGGCCGGGCGGGACGAGCGGCTGGGATCCGGCGATCCGGGGCAGCAGGTCCAGTGCCCGCGCCTCGTGGTTGAACGCGACGATGCCCGAGTTCGCGACGGGGGACCGGGCCCGCGCCGCCTCGGCGTTGACGGCCCGGATCGCGGCCTTCTCGCACGTGAGGATCGAGTCGGTCGCCGGCGACGCCGTCGCAGTCGACGCCGGCGCCGTCGGTGGTGCTCCCCGACACGTCGACGACGTACAGGAGCGTCGTGTTCTTCACGGCGGGCGCCTCGCTGACCGCGGCGGTGCCCTGCACCGCGACGGTGCCCGCGGGCAAGATCGCGCCGGGTGCCGGGACGGCGATCTCGACGCCGAGCGCCGTCCCCCCGGGCAGCGACGACCGAGTCGGCGCCGGCGGGCGACACCGCGAGCAGGGCCGCGACGGCGGCGAGGGTCATGGCGGTGCGCATCGCGCCTCCTCGGCTCGGAGCGCACCAGGTCGGACGCGGCCCCGGCCCGCGCCCGGTCGGATGTGCCCGGTCCGCACCCGGATCGGATGCGCCCCACCCCGGCGGGGACCGTACCCCCCGGCGGGCGGTCCCGCCAGGGCCGTCCGCGATCCGGTGGCCGGCCGGGGACGCAGCGTGCGAACGACTCGAGGCCCGGTGCGGCCCGGCGGCGCTGCGCCCGCGCACTGCTATGCTGATCGGTCGGCTCCGGCGGCGCCCGCGCGCCCCGAGTCACCCACCGGAACGCAGCGCCCGAGGAACACGCGTGCCCACGATCGCCCAGCTCGTCCGCAAGGGTCGCCAGACCAAGCGGGACAAGACCAAGACGCCGGCCCTGAAGGGCTCGCCGCAGCGGCGCGGCGTGTGCACCCGCGTGTTCACCACCACCCCGAAGAAGCCGAACTCGGCGCTGCGCAAGGTCGCCCGGGTGCGGCTCACGTCGGGCATCGAGGTGACCGCCTACATCCCCGGCATCGGCCACAACCTGCAGGAGCACTCGATCGTCCTCGTCCGCGGCGGCCGGGTGAAGGACCTGCCGGGGGTCCGCTACAAGATCATCCGCGGGGCGCTCGACGCGTCGGGCGTCGCGAACCGCAAGCAGGCCCGCAGCCGCTACGGCGCCAAGAAGGAGTCCTGAGCACCCCATGCCGCGCAAAGGTCCGGCGCCGCGCCGCGAGCTGATCCCCGACCCGATCTACCGCTCCGTCGTCGTCACCCAGCTCGTCAACAAGGTCCTGCTCAACGGGAAGCGGGCCACGGCCGAGCGCATCGTCTACCGCGCGCTCGAGGACATCGGCCGCAAGACCAACGGCGACCCGGTGACGGTGCTGAAGCGCGCCGTCGAGAACGTCCGGCCCCAGCTCGAGGTCCGGTCGCGGCGGGTCGGCGGCGCCACCTACCAGGTGCCCGTCGAGGTCCGGCCCCGGCGGGCGACGACGCTCGCGATCCGCTGGATCGTCGGGTACGCACGCCAGCGCCGGGAGAAGACGATGTCCGAGCGGCTCGCCGCCGAGCTGCTCGACGCCAGCAACGGCATCGGCGCCGCCGTCAAGCGCCGCGAGGACCTGCAGAAGATGGCCGAGTCGAACAGGGCGTTCGCCCACTACCGCTGGTAGCGGCGATCCCCGGGAAGGCCGGGCCCGGCCCCGGCGTTTCCCCGAGGATCGGCCCGGGGGGACCGATAGGAAGATGGTGATCCGAGCAGTGACGGAGGGCGCCGGGCGCTGAGCGCGAGCCGACGCCGAGCGGCTCCGACCCGCCCCCTCCCTCGACCGGGCCTCGGCCCGGTCGAGTGCTGCGAGCACCCCGCACCGAGGCACCGACCACTCCCCACCGAGCACCACACGAGAGAGCACCGACATGGCACGCGAGTTCCCCCTCGAGAAGACCCGCAACATCGGGATCATGGCCCACATCGACGCGGGCAAGACCACGACGACCGAGCGGATCCTCTACTACACCGGCCGCACCTACAAGATCGGCGAGGTCCACGAGGGCGCGGCCGTCATGGACCACATGGTCCAGGAGCAGGAGCGCGGGATCACGATCACGTCGGCGGCGACGTCGGCACAGTGGCGCGACTGCCAGATCAACATCATCGACACGCCCGGGCACGTCGACTTCACCGTCGAGGTGGAGCGGTCCCTGCGCGTGCTCGACGGTGCGGTCGCGGTGTTCGACGCGGTCGCGGGGGTGGAGCCGCAGACCGAGACGGTGTGGCGCCAGGCCAACAAGTACAACGTCCCGCGGATCTGCTTCGTGAACAAGATGGACCGGGTCGGCGCGGATTTCGAGCGCTGCGTCCAGATGATCCGCGAGCGCCTCGACGCCGTGCCGGTGGTGATCCAGCTCCCGATCGGGGTCGAGAACGAGTTCCGCGGTGTCGTCGACCTCGTGACGATGAAGGCCCACGTGTGGCCGCTCGACGACGACAGCGAGGGCGCCCGCTTCGACGTCGTCGACATCCCCGAGGAGCTGCGGGACCGCGCCGAGGAGGCCCACCACCGGCTGCTCGAGGTCATCGCCCACGTCGACGACGTGCTCCTCGAGAAGTACCTCGAGGAACAGCCGATCACGACCGAGGAGATCCGCGCCGCGATCCGCAAGGGCACGCTCGACTTCGAGTTCGTGCCCGTGCTGTGCGGCTCGGCGTTCAAGAACAAGGGCGTCCAGCCCATGCTCGACGCGGTGGTCGACTACCTCCCGTCGCCGCTCGACATCCCCCCGACCCGAGGGACGGACCCGAAGGGCGAGCACGAGATCGAGCGGAAGGCGAGCGAGGACGCACCCTTCGCCGCGCTCGCGTTCAAGATCGTCGCCGACCCGTACGGCAAGCTGACGTACTTCCGCGTCTACTCCGGCAGGATCGAGAAGGGCTCCGAGGTCTACAACTCGACCAAGGACAAGAAGGAGCGCGTCGGGCGCATCCTGCGGATGCACGCCAACCAGCGCGAGGACATCGAGGTCGCCTACGCGGGCGACATCGTGGCCGGCCTGGGCTTCAAGCACACGACGACCGGCGACACCCTCTGCGACCGGGCCAACCCGATCGTCCTCGAGCGCCTCGAATTCCCCGAGCCGGTCATCCACGTCGCCATCGAGCCCAAGACGAAGGCCGACCAGGACAAGCTCGGCAAGGCGCTCACCGCGCTCGCGGAGGAGGACCCGACCTTCCAGGTCCACACCGACGAGGACACCGGCCAGACGATCATCGCCGGGATGGGCGAGCTGCACCTCGAGGTGCTGGTCGACCGGATGATGCGCGAGTTCAACGTCGAGGCGAACGTCGGCAAGCCGCAGGTCGCCTACCGGGAGACGATCACGGTCCCGGTCGAGAAGGTCGAGCAGCGCTACGTGCGCCAGACGGGTGGCCGGGGCCAGTACGGCCACGTCGTCATCTCGCTCGAGCCGACCGGCCCCGGCGGCGGGTACGAGTTCGTCGACGAGATCACCGGGGGTGTGATCCCCCGCGAGTACATCCCCGCGGTCGACGCCGGCATCCAGGAGGCGATGCAGGGCGGTGTCCTCGCCGGCTACCCGCTGGTCGACCTGCGCGCCCGGCTCACGTTCGGGTCCGTACCACGAGGTCGACTCGTCCGAGATGGCGTTCAAGATCGCGGGGTCGATGGCGTTGAAGGAGGCCGCCAAGCGCGCCAAGCCGGTGCTGCTCGAGCCGGTCATGGCCGTCGAGGTCGTGACCCCCGAGGAGTACATGGGCGACGTCATCGGCGACCTCAACTCGCGCCGCGGCCAGGTCGAGGGCATGGAGCAGCGCTCGGGTGCGCAGGTGATCCGGGCGAAGGTGCCGTTGGCCCAGATGTTCGGGTATGTTGGCGACCTCCGGTCCCGCACCCAGGGTCGCGCGACCTACACGATGCAGTTCGACTCCTACCAGCAGGTGCCGGAGTCCATCGCGCAAGAGATCATCGCCCGCGTCCGGGGCGAGTGATCACCCCACCGTCGTCCGACGCGTCGAAGGAGTAGAGGGAGTCCCATGGCCAAGGAGAAGTTCGAGCGGACGAAGCCGCATTTGAACATCGGGACGATTGGTCATATTGATCATGGGAAGACGACGTTGACGGCGGCGATCACGAAGGTGTTGCACGATCGGGATCCGTCGGTGGCGTATACGGCGTTCGATCAGATTGACAAGGCGCCGGAGGAGAAGCAGCGGGGGATCACGATCTCGATCGCGCATGTGGAGTATGAGACGGCGAATCGTCATTATGCGCATGTGGATTGCCCGGGTCATGCGGATTACATCAAGAACATGATCACGGGTGCGGCGCAGATGGATGGGGCGATTCTGGTGGTGGCGGCGACGGATGGTCCGATGCCGCAGACGCGTGAGCATGTGTTGTTGGCGCGTCAGGTGGGGGTGCCGTCGATCGTGGTGGCGTTGAACAAGGCGGACATGGTCGACGATGAGGAGATCCTCGAGTTGGTGGAGCTCGAGGTGCGGGAGTTGTTGAACGAGTACGAGTTCCCCGGGGACGAGACGCCGGTGGTGCGGGTGTCGGCGTTGAAGGCGTTGGAGGGGGACGAGCGGTGGGCGAACTCGATCGTGGAGTTGATGGATGCGGTCGATTCGTTCTTGCCGGAGCCGACGCGGGATGTGGACAAGCCGTTCTTGATGCCGATCGAGGACGTGTTCTCGATCACGGGTCGGGGGACGGTGGTGACCGGCCGGGTGGAGCGGGGGATCGTCCGGGTCGGTGACGAGGTGGAGATCGTGGGGTTGCGGGAGACGACCAAGACGACGGTGACCGGGGTGGAGATGTTCCGGAAGCTGTTGGACGAGGGTCGTGCGGGGGACAACATCGGGGCGTTGTTGCGGGGGACGAAGAAGGAGGATGTGGAGCGGGGGCAGGTGTTGGCGAAGCCGGGGAGTATCACGCCGCACACGCAGTTCACGGCGCAGGTGTACGTGTTGACGAAGGAGGAGGGCGGTCGGCACACGCCGTTCTTCTCGAATTATCACCCGCAGTTCTATTTCCGGACGACGGATGTGACGGGGACGATCACGTTGCCGGAGGGGACGGAGATGGTGATGCCGGGTGACAACACGGAGATGACGGTGGAGTTGCAGAAGCCGATCGCGATGGACGAAGGGTTGCGGTTCGCGATCCGTGAGGGTGGCCGTACCGTCGGCTCCGGCCGCGTCATCAAGATCATCAAGTAGGGACGATGGCCGCGAACACCGGGCAGAAGATCCGCATCCGACTCAAGGCGTACGACCACGAGGTCATCGACCAGTCGACGAAGAAGATCGTCGAGACGGTCGTCCGCACGCAGGCCAAGGTGCGCGGCCCGGTGCCGCTGCCCACGGAGATCCGCCGCTACACCGTGATCCGCTCGCCCCACGTCGACAAGGACAGCCGGGAGCACTTCGAGATGCGGGTCCACAAGCGGCTGATCGACATCGTCGAGCCGACCGGCAAGACGGTCGAGTCGCTCCAGCGGCTCGACCTGCCGGCCGGCGTCGACATCGAGATCAAGATCCAGCAGGCCTGACCGCCCGGCCCCGCTCCCGGGCCGCCGCCCGGTTCCGGGTGGCGGGAGGGTGGCGGGCGGGCTAACATCTCCTGGCTCCTCGGGCTCCGGCCGTGCCGGTCCGGCACCGGCCGTCGACGCCCGGGGGCGACAGGACCGCTCCGGAACCGAGGCCCGCGCAGGCCCGCCCGCCGGGAACCGCGCGGCACAACCGAACGACGCTCCGCCGGGTGCGAGCCCGAGCGGAGCGTTCGCGTGACGCCCCGTCACACAGCGAGGGAACGATGGCGAACAAAGGGATCCTGGGCCGCAAGCTCGGCATGACCCAGGTCTTCGACGCCGAGAACCGGGTCGTCCCGGTCACGGTGATCGAGGCCGGGCCGTGCCGCGTGGTCCAGATCAAGACCCCCGAGCGCGACGGCTACGCCGCCGTCCAGCTCGCGTTCGGCGACACGAAGCCGTCGCGCCTCACCAAGCCCGAGCTCGGCCACCTGAAGGCGGCCGACGCGCCGCCCGCCCGGTACCTCGCCGAGCTGCGGGTCGACGACGTGAGCGGGTTCCAGCTCGGCCAGGTGCTGCACGCCGACGTCTTCGCCCCGGGCGAGCGGGTCGACGTGACCGGCATCTCGAAGGGCAAGGGCTTCGCGGGCGTCATGAAGCGCCACAACTTCGCCGGCCAGGGCGCCGCCCACGGCAACCACAAGAAGCACCGGGCGCCCGGCGCGATCGGCGCGTGCGCCACCCCCGCACGCGTGTTCAAGGGCCTGCGGATGGCCGGCCAGCACGGCGGGACGCGTGTCACCACGCTCAACCTGGAGGTCGTCGAGGGCGACGCGGAGCGCAACCTGCTGCTCGTCAAGGGCTCGGTCCCCGGGGTGAACGGTGGGCTCGTGTTCGTGCGCAGCGCCGTGAAGGCGGGTGTCGCATGACCACGCTCCCCGTCAAGACCGCGGCCGGCGCGGACGCGGGCACGGTCGACGCCCCCGACGACGTGTTCGCCATCGAGCCGAACGTGCCGCTGATGCACCAGGTCGTGACCGCGCAGCTCGCCGCCCGCCGGGCCGGGACCCACTCGACGAAGGGCCGTTCGGAGGTCTCGGGGGGCGGTGCCAAGCCCTGGCGCCAGAAGGGCACCGGCCGCGCCCGGCAGGGCTCGATCCGCGCCCCGCAGTGGCGTGGCGGCGGCATCGCCCACGGACCCAGGCCGCGTGACTACGCGCAGCGCACGCCGAAGAAGATGATCCGCCTCGCGCTGCGCGGCGCACTGTCCGACCGCGCATCCGAGGGCAGGATCCTCGTCGTCGACGAGTGGGGCATCGCCGAGCCGCGCACGAAGGCCGGCAAGGAGCTGCTGCGCGCGCTCGGCCTCGACGGAGCGGGCTCCCGACCGCCGCGCGTGCTCGTCGTGCTGTTCCGTGAGGAGGAGGCGGTCTGGAAGTCGCTGCGCAACCTGGGCGAGCGCGTCCAGATCATCCTCCCCGAGGAGCTCAACGCGTACGACGTCCTCGTCAACGACTGGGTCGTGTTCTCGCGCGCCTCGCTCGAGACGACGGTCGCGCGCCTGGGCGGCGGGGAAGAAGGCGGTGACGGCGGCGATGAGTAAGGACCCGCGCGACGTGATCATCCGGCCGGTCGTGTCGGAGAAGTCGTACTCGGCCTACGACGCGAACGTCTACACCTTCGTGGTCGCGAACGACGCCAACAAGATCGAGATCCGCAACGCGGTGCAGGAGCTCTTCGGCCGCAAGGTCGCGAAGGTCGCGACCATCAACCGCAAGGGCAAGCGCAAGCGCAACCGCCGCACGGGCACGTGGGGCTCCCGCCCCGACCAGAAGCGGGCGATCGTCACGCTCGCGCCCGGCGAGGACCGCATCGACATCTTCGGGAGCTGAGGTGCCGATCCGCAAACGCAAGCCGACCAGCCCCGGCCGCCGCTTCCAGTCGGTCTCCGACTTCTCGGAGGTCACGAAGAAGCGGCCGGAGAAGTCGCTCACCAAGCCGAAGCCGAAGACGGGCGGCCGCAACGCCTACGGCCGCATGACGTCGCGCCACCGCGGCGGCGGCCACAAGCAGCGCTACCGCGTGATCGACTTCCGCCGCAACAAGGACGGCGTGCCCGCGAAGGTCGCGGCCATCGAGTACGACCCGAACCGCAACGCCCGCATCGCCCTGCTGCACTACCTCGACGGCGAGAAGCGCTACATCATCGCCCCGGCGGGCCTGGCGGTCGGCGACGTCCTGCAGAGCGGGCAGGGCTCCGAGATCCGGGTCGGCAACGCTCTGCCGCTGCGCTACATCCCGGTGGGCACGACCGTGCACAACGTCGAGCTCAAGCCGGGTGCCGGCGGCAAGATGGGCCGCGGTGCCGGCGCGGCGATCCAGCTCATCGCCAAGGAGGGCGCGTACGCGACCCTGCGGCTGCCTTCGACGGAGATGCGCCGCGTGCCGATCGACTGCCGTGCGACGGTCGGTGCGGTCGGCAACAGCGAGGCGGGGCTCGTGTCGATCGGCAAGGCGGGCCGCAACCGCTGGAAGGGCAAGCGTCCGCACACCCGCGGCGTCGCGATGAACCCGGTCGACCACCCGCTCGGCGGTGGCGAGGGCAAGAGCTCCGGCGGCCGGCACCCGGTGTCGCCGTGGGGCAAGCCCGAGGGCCGCACCCGCCGGCGGGGCAAGCCGTCCGACAAGCTGATCGTCCGCCGCCGGCGCACGCGCGGCGCACGGAGGTAGCGAGATGCCGCGCAGCGTCAAGAAGGGGCCGTTCGTCGACGAGCACCTCCGGGTCAAGATCGAGCGCCTCAACGAGGCGAACGAGAAGCGGGTCGTGAAGACGTGGTCGCGCCGTTCGACGATCACGCCGGAGATGGTCGGCCACACGATCGCGGTGCACGACGGCCGCAAGCACGTCCCCGTCTACGTCACCGAGGCGATGGTCGGGCACAAGCTCGGCGAGTTCGCACCCACCCGCACGTTCCGGTACCACGCCGGGCAGGAGAAGTCGAGCAGGCGCTGATGGCCGTCACCCTCACCACCCCCCACGCGCGCGCGACCGCCCGGTACCAGCCGGTGTCGCCGTACAAGGTCCGCCAGGTCCTCGACCTCGTGCGCGGCCTGCCGGTCGAGGACGCCGAACGGCTGCTGCAGCTGTCACCCAAGGGCGCGGCGGCCGACGTGCGCAAGGTGCTCGACTCGGCGATCGCCAACGCCGAGCACAACCTGTCGTTGCCCGCCGAGGAGCTGTACGTCGCGGTGGCGTACGCGGACGAGGGCCCGACCCGCAAGTGGGGCCAGCCGCGCGCCCGCGGGCGCTACTTCCGGATCCGCCGCCGCACCTCGCACATCACGATCGTCGTCGCCCGGTACGAGGAGGACGAGCTCGAGGAGCGCCGCCGCCGCGAGGAGTCGCGCGGGCGGGGCGCCGCGACCGCGCAGCGCCGGCGCGCCGAGCGGGTGCGCCGCTCGCGCCAGGCCGCGCGCCGCGACGAGGGTCACGACCACGATCACGATCACGACCGCGACCACGGGCCCGAGGGGGACGCCGCGGCGGCGCCGGCGGATGCGGCGGCCGGGGCCGCGGACGAGCACCCGCAGGAGGCGGCGGCCGCGCCCGAGCCGCCCGAGGGCGACGCGGCCGCGCCCGGCCCGTCGCCGGAGCCGAGCGAGCGCGAGGAGTCCGAGTAGATGGGTCAGAAGGTCAACCCGTACGGGTTCCGGCTCGGCGTCACGACCGACTGGAAGTCGCGCTGGATCGCCGACAAGAAGGAGTACACGGACCACCTCATCGAGGACTGGAGGATCCGCGACTACCTGCGGCGGCAGCTCGAGCGCGCGGCGGTCAGCCGGATCGAGATCGAGCGGACCCGTGACCGCCTGCGCATCGACGTGTACACGGCGCGGCCCGGCATCGTCATCGGGCGGCGCGGCGCGGAGGCCGAGCGGCTGCGCGAGGGGCTGCGCAAGATCACCGGCAACCCGAAGATCCAGTTCAACATCCAGGAGATCAAGCAGCCGGAGATCGACGCGACGCTGCTCGCCCAGGGGGTCGCCGACCAGCTCGCCGGCCGGGTCTCGTTCCGCCGGGCCATGAAGCGGGCGGTGCAGACCGCCATGAAGGCGGGCGCGCAGGGCGTGCGCGTCCAGTGCGCGGGCCGGCTCGGCGGCGCCGAGATGAGCCGCAAGGAGTGGTACCGCGAGGGGCGGGTCCCGCTGCACACGCTGCGTGCCGACGTCGACTACGGCCTCGCCGAGGCGCGCACGACGTTCGGTCGCATCGGCGTGAAGGTGTGGATCTACAAGGGCGAGATCCTGCCCTACAAGAGCGCCGCCGAGGACAAGATCGCGAAGGAGGCCGCGATGGCGGTCGGCGAGACGGCCGGGCAGGCGCCGGGCCGCCGCGTCGTCAGTGCCGGCGGCGGGCGCCGCAAGGCGCCGCAGCCGGAGGCGACGCCGGTCGACGCCGAGGCGGCCGAGGAGGTCGTCGACCGCGAGGTCGTCCACGAGGCCGATCCGGAGCTCGAGCGGCTCCTCGCGGAGGAGGAGGACATCGAGCGCCGCCTCCGCCAGCAGCACGAGACCCCGCACTTCCGCGGCGACGACGACTGAGGCCGGAGGGTTGTCACGATGTTGATGCCGCGCAAGGTCCGGCACCGCAAGGTGCAGCGAGGGCGCCTCACCGGCACCGCCAAGGGCGGCACGAAGCTGGCGTTCGGCGACTACGGCATCCAGGCGCTCGAGCCGGGCTGGCTGACCAACCGGCAGATCGAGGCCGCCCGGATCGCGATGACCCGCCACATCAAGCGCGGTGGGAAGGTGTGGATCAACGTCTTCCCCGACAAGCCGATCACGCAGAAGCCCGCGGAGACGCGCATGGGGTCGGGCAAGGGCAACCCCGAGAAGTGGGTCGCCGTCGTCAAGCCCGGGCGGGTGCTGTTCGAGCTGTCGGGTGTGGCCGAGCCCGTCGCCCGCGAGGCGATGCGACTCGCGATCCACAAGCTGCCGATGAAGGCACGCTTCGTCGTTCGGCAGGAGGAGGCGTAGCGATGACGCGCACGCGTGAGCTGCGCGAGCTCTCCGACGACGCGCTGGCCCAGCGGCTCGCCGAGGCGAAGGATTCGCTCTTCAAGCTCCGGTTCCAGCTCGCGACCGGGCAGCTCGACAACACGGCGCGCCTCGGCGAGCTGCGGAGGGAGATCGCGCGGATCAGCACGTTGATCCGTGAGCGCGAGATCGCGGCGGCCGAGGCGCTGGAGCAGAGGTGACGGGAATGGCCGAGGGGAACGAGACCGCCGGGGACCGCCGCAACGCCCGCAAGGTGCGGGAGGGCATCGCGGTGTCGACGAAGATGGACAAGACGGTCGTGGTCGCCGTCGTCGACCGCGTGCGGCACCCCCGGTACCACAAGACCGTGCAACGCACGAAGAAGCTCTACGCGCACGACGAGGCCAACGACGTGCGCGTCGGCGACCGTGTCCGGGTCGCCGAGACCCGACCGCTCTCCAAGCAGAAGCGGTGGCGGGTGGTCGAGGTCCTCGAGCGGGCGCGCTGACGGAGGCGGGACCGGAGCAATGATCCAGCAGGAGAGCCGACTCAGGGTCGCCGACAACTCGGGTGCGCGCGAGGTCCTGTGCATCAAGGTGCTCGGCGGCACGCGCCGGCGCTACGCGGGCATCGGCGACGTGTTCGTCGCGACCGTCAAGGACGCCGTCCCGGGCGCGTCGGTCAAGAAGGGCGATGTCGTGAAGTGCGTGGTCGTCCGGACCAAGAAGGAGCGCCGCCGTCCCGACGGCAGCTACATCCGCTTCGACGAGAACGCGGCGGTGCTGATCAACGACCAGATGCAGCCCCGGGGCACCCGCATCTTCGGTCCGGTCGGCCGTGAGCTGCGCGACCGCAAGTTCATGCGGATCGTGTCGCTCGCACCGGAGGTGTTGTGAATGAAGCTCCGCAAGGGTGACGAGGTGCAGGTCCTCGCGGGCAAGGACGTCGGCGAGCGCGGCACCATCTCGCGCGTCATCACCGAGCGCAACATGGTGATCGTCGACGGCGTCAACGTGTCGAAGAAGCACCAGAAGCCGACGCGTGCCACGATGCAGGGCGGCATCATCGACAAGGAGATGCCGATCCACGTGTCCAACGTGGCGCTCGTGTGCCGTTCGTGCGGCAAGCCGACGCGCATCGGCTACCGGGTGACCGAGGGCGGCAAGCTGCGGGTCTGCCGCAAGTGCGGGGCGGACGTCTGATGGCCGCGGCGACCGGCGAGCGGCCGCGCCTGAGGGTGAGGTTCGACACCGAGGTCCTGCCCGCGCTGAAGCAGGAGCTCGGGCTGGCGAACATCATGCAGGTGCCGCGGCTCGAGAAGATCGTGGTGAACATGGGCGTGGGGCGCGCCACCCAGCAGCGCTCGCTCCTCGACGGCGCCGTGGCCGACCTCACCGTAATCACCGGCCAGAAGCCGCTCGTGACGAAGGCCAAGAAGTCGATCGCCAGCTTCAAGCTGCGCGAGGGCAACGAGATCGGCGCGAAGGTCACGTTGCGCGGCGACCGGATGTGGGAGTTCTACGACCGCCTCGTGAGCCTCGCGATCCCGCGGATCCGCGACTTCCGCGGCATGCCGACGGACCAGTTCGACGGGCGCGGCAACTACACGTTCGGGCTCACGGAGCAGCTCGTGTTCCCGGAGATCGACTACGACAAGATCGACACGGTTCGCGGCATGAACATCACGATCGTTACGACCGCGTCCAACGACGACCACGGGCGTGCGCTGCTGCGCGCGCTCGGCTTCCCGTTCCGCCGCGACGGCCAGGGGTGACACCGAATGGCGAAGAAGGCCCTGATCAACAAGCAGCAGCGCAAGCCGAAGTTCAAGGTGCGCGCGTACACGCGCTGCCGCCGCTGCGGCCGGCCGCGTGCGGTGTACCGCGACTTCGGCCTGTGCCGGGTGTGCCTGCGGACCATGGCCCACGCCGGGGAGATCCCCGGCCTGACGAAGTCGTCCTGGTGAGCGAGGTGGCAGTTCAGTGACGATGACCGACCCTCTCGCCGACATGCTCACGCGGATCCGCAACGCCAACACCGCGTTCCACGACGACGTCGTCATGCCGTCGTCGAAGCTCAAGGAGGCCGTTGCGCGCATCCTCGAGCGCGAGGGGTACATCGCCGGCTTCTCCGTCGAGGAGGACCCGGGGCGCCCGGGCCGGCGCCTGAAGATCCGGATGAAGTACACGAGCGACCGGCGCCGGTCGATCTCGGGCATCAAGCGGGTGTCCCGCCCGGGCCTGCGCGTGTACCGCAAGGCCGAGGCCGTGCCGCGTGTGCTCGGGGGCATGGGCATCGCGATCCTGTCGACGAACGTGGGGCTCCTCACCGACCGAGAGGCGCGCGAGCGCAACGTCGGCGGCGAGGTGCTCTGCCAGGTGTGGTAACGGGAGCTCGGGGATGTCTCGCATCGGGAAGCAACCCATCACGGTGCCGAGCGGCGTCGACGTCACGGTCGACGGTGCGCG
This sequence comes from Acidimicrobiia bacterium, assembly GCA_026002935.1. Taxonomy (GTDB): domain Bacteria; phylum Actinomycetota; class Acidimicrobiia; order IMCC26256; family PALSA-610; genus BPGH01. The sequence goes on along the minus strand of BPGH01000001.1, from coordinate 145,147 downwards.
CGTCACGGTGAAGGGGCCCAAGGGCACGCTCGAGCACGAGATCGTGGGCGACATCACGGTCGAGCGCGACGGCGACACGCTCCTCGTGAAGCGCGCCGACGACTCGCGTGCCAACCGCTCGCTGCACGGCCTGCAGCGGTCCCTGATCGCCAACATGGTCGTCGGGGTGTCGGAGGGGTTCGCGAAGGAACTCGAGATCGTCGGCGTCGGCTACCGCGCCCAGGCCCAGGGCCCGAACGCGATCGAGCTCGCGCTCGGCTTCTCGCATCCCGTGCGGTTCGACGCGCCCGAGGGCATCACCTTCGAGGTGCCGCAGCCGACCCGCATCGTGGTGCGCGGGAGCGACAAGCAGCTCGTCGGTCAGGTGGCGGCCGACATCCGCAAGATCCGCAAGCCCGAGCCCTACAAGGGCAAGGGCATCCGCTACGCCGGTGAGCGCGTGCTGCGCAAGGCCGGCAAGTCGGCGAAGTAGTGGGGTAGGGAGACGATGGCCCTCACCAAGCACGAGCAGCGGCGCCGGCGGCACCGGCGCGTCCGCAAGAAGATCACCGGGACCGCCGAGCGTCCCCGCCTCGCCGTCTTCCGCTCCAACAAGCACATCTACGTGCAGGCGATTGACGACGTCGCCGCGCGCACCGTCGCCAGCGCGTCGACGACGGAGGCCTCGCTCCGGGGCGGGCCCACCTCGACGGTGGACGCGGCGAAGCAGGTGGGCCGGCTCGTCGGGGAGCGGCTGAAGGAGGCGGGGGTGACGACCGCGGTCTTCGACCGGGGCGGGTTCAGGTACCACGGCCGCGTGGCGGCGGTCGCCGACGGCGCCCGGGAAGCCGGGCTCGAGCTCTGAGGACGTAGGGGACACGCATGGCCGAGGGTCAGTACGACGAGCGCGTCATCGCCATCAACCGGGTCGCGAAGGTGGTGAAGGGCGGCCGCCGGTTCTCCTTCACGGCCCTGGTGGTCGTCGGCGACGGCAGCGGCAACGTCGGGCTCGGGTACGGCAAGGCGAAGGAGGTGCCGGCCGCGATCCAAAAGGGCATGGAGGAGGCGAAGAAGGACCTCTTCGCCGTGCCGCTCGCGGGATCCACGATCACCCACCAGGTGCTCGGCGAGCACGACGCGGCCCGGGTGCTCCTGAAGCCCGCGTCGCCCGGTACCGGGGTGATCGCCGGCGGCGCCGCGCGTGCGATCCTCGAGGCGGCCGGGATCCACGACGTGCTCGCGAAGTCGCTCGGTTCCTCGAACGCGATCAACGTCGCCCGCGCGACGATGGCGGGCCTGCGCGCGCTGCAGCGCCCGGAGGAGATCGCGGCCCTGCGCGGCAAGTCGCCCGAAGAGGTGACCACGAAGGGCATGCTCGACGCCTACCGTGAGCGCGAGCGCGCCGGCAGGCACGAGATCACCGAGGTCGCGTGAGATGGCGTCGCAGTTGAAGGTCACCCTCGTCCGGTCGACCATCGGGGCCAAGCCCAAGCACCGCGGTACCGTGCGCGCGCTCGGGCTCGGCCGCATCGGCTCCACCAACGTGCTGCCCGACCGGCCGGAGATCCGCGGCATGCTCGCGCGCGTGCCGCACCTCGTGAGCGTGGAGGAGATCCAGTGAAGGTCCACGACCTGAAGCCGGCGCCCGGTTCCCGGCGGCCCAAGCGGCGCGTCGGGCGCGGCATCGCGGGCAAGGGCGGCAAGACGGCCGGGCGGGGCACGAAGGGACAGGGCGCGCGCGACACCGTGCCGACGGGTTTCGAGGGCGGCCAGACGCCCCTGCACCGGCGCACGCCGAAGGCCAAGGGGTTCAAGAACCCGTTCCGCGTCGAGTACCACGTGGTCAACCTGAGCACGCTCGACGCATTCGACGCGAACGCGGAGGTCACCCCCGAGACGCTGCGCGCGCGGGGCCTGGTCGCGAAGCGGGGGCTGGTGAAGGTGCTCGCGCGCGGCGAGCTCTCGAAGCCGCTGACGGTGCGGGCCCACGGGTTCTCCGAGGCCGCCGCCCGGGCGATCGAGGCCGCGGGCGGGACCGCCGAGCGCCTGCCGCTCCCGTGGCCGACCGGACGGCCGCCGGCGCGTGGGAACGCCCTGACCAACCGGTAGCTACACTGCCGGTCCCCGGTCTTCACGGAGGTCGCCGGACCCCATGCAAGGGCTCTCCCGCCTGGTCAACATGTTCCGGGTCCCCGACCTCCGGAACAAGATCCTCTTCACGATCTTCATCGTCGGCGTCTTCCGGCTCGGCTCGCACATCCCGGTGCCGTACGTCGACTTCCGGGCGATCAAGGACCTGCGCGAGGCGCGCGACCAGGCGGGCGGCGGGGTGCTGCCGTTCCTCGACCTCTTCGCCGGCGGCGCCCTGACGAACGTCGCGGTCTTCTTCCTCGGGATCATGCCGTACATCACGGCGTCGATCATCATGCAGCTCCTCGGGGTCGTGATCCCGAAGCTCGAGGAGTGGCAGAAGGAGGGCCAGACCGGGCAGAAGAAGATCACGCAGTGGACCCGCTACCTGACCGTCGCGCTCGCGTTGGTGCAGTCGACGGCGTTCGTTTTCGCGCTGCGGCGCGGTGACAGCGGGTTCAGCCCGCTCGGCATCTCCCTGCCCGAGGGGCTCGTCCTCATCCCCGACTTCACGCCGTGGAAGGCGGTGATGATCGTCATCACGTGGACGGCGGGCACCGCGCTGGTGATGTGGCTCGGCGAGCTGATCACCCAGCGCGGCATCGGCAACGGGATGTCGATCCTGATCTTCGCGTCCGTGGTGTCACGACTGCCGTTCCAGGGGGCCAACCTCTACGAGGAGACCGGCGGCCTTCCCTTCTACCTGATCATCGTCGTGGCGGTCGCGATGATCGCCGGGATCGTCACGGTGGAGTCGGGCCAGCGCCGGATCCCCGTCCAGTTCGCGAAGCGCGTCGTGGGCCGGCGCATGTACGGCGGCCAGAGCACGTACATCCCGCTGAAGGTCAACCAGTCCGGCGTGATCCCGGTGATCTTCGCGAGCTCGCTGCTCGGCTTCCCCGCGCTCGTCGCGACCGTGCTCCCGTGGGACGGCGCCAAGGAGTTCATCAGCGAGAACTTCGGGAACACGTCGATCACCTGGACCTACGTGATCGCGTACTCGCTGCTGATCCTGTTCTTCGCGTACTTCTACACCGCGATCGCGTTCAACCCGCAGCAGCAGGCCGACGTGATCCGCAAGCAGGGCGGGTTCATCCCCGGCATCCGGCCGGGTCCTCCGACCGAGCGGTACCTCGCGAAGGTGCTGAACCGCATCACGCTGCCCGGCGCGCTGTTCCTCATGGTGATCGCGCTCGCGCCGTTCCTGGTGCTGAAGATCTGGAGCATCCAGACGTTCATCTTCGGCGGGACGACGATCCTCATCACCGTCGGCGTCATGCTCGAGACGATGAAGCAGATCGACAGCCAGCTCATGATGCGGAACTACGAAGGGTTCCTGCGCTGAGCATGACGAGGACGAAGCCACGCGTCGTGCTCCTCGGCAAGCAGGGCGCCGGCAAGGGGACGCAGGCCGCCCGCCTCGCCGAGCACTACGGGATCGCGCACCTGTCGACCGGCGAGCTCTTCCGGGAGCGCGCCGCCGCGGGCACCGCCTTCGGGCTCGAGGCCAAGCGCTACATGGACGCGGGTGAGCTGGTCCCGGACGACATCGTGGTCGGCGTGGTCGAGGAGTGCCTCGCCCCGGGCGGTCCCCTGGGGGACGGCTTCGTGCTCGACGGGTTCCCGCGGACGCTGTACCAGGCACGGGAGCTGGACCGGGTGATCACCGACTCGCCGCTCGACGTCGCGGTCAACATCGACGTGCCCCGCGAGATCGTGCTCGACCGGCTCGCCGGCCGGCGGGTGTGCGAGCAGTGCCAGCGCGTCTACCACGTGAACATGCCGCCCGCCCACGACTGGACCTGCGACACCTGCGGCGGGCGCGTCGTGCAGCGTGACGACGACACCGAGGAGGCGATCGACCGGCGGCTGGAGCTCTACGAGACCGAGACGGTGCCGATCATCGACTACTACCGCGAGCGGGGTGTGCTCGTGGTCGTCGACGGCGTCGGCGAGGGCGAAGAGGTGTTCGAGCGGATCGTCAAGGCGATCGACGCCCGCATCGGCTGCCCCTGACCCCGCCGCGGCCGTGGTCCTGCGCAAGTCCCCGGAGCAGATCGCGCACATGCGGCGCGCGGGGCGCGTCGTCGCCGAGATGCACGAGGAGTGCGTGCGGGCCGCGCGGCCGGGTGCCACGACCGCCGACCTCGACCGGGTGGCCCGGGCGGTGCTGGAGCGCCGGGGCGCCCGCTCCAACTTCCTCGGGTACCACGGCTTCCCCGGGGTCGCGTGCATCTCGCCCAACGAGGTCGTGGTGCACGGGATCCCCGGCCCGCGGGTCCTCGAGGAGGGCGACATCGTGTCGATCGACTGCGGGGCGATCGTCGACGGCTGGCACGCGGACGCCGCGGTCACGGTGCCCGTCGGCCGGGTCGACGACCGTTCGCAGCAGCTGATCGACGTCACGCGCGAGGCGCTGGCCGCCGCCATCGGGCAGGTGCGGGCGGGCAACCGGCTCGGGGACGTCGGCGCCGCGTGCGAGGCGGTGGTGCGGCGGGCCGGGTTCTCGGTGGTGCGCGAGTACGTCGGGCACGGCATCGGCACGGCGATGCACGAGGCCCCCGACGTCCCCAACCACGGGCCGGCCGGGCGCGGACTTCGCCTGCGCGAGGGCCTCGTGCTCGCGATCGAACCGATGGTGAGCGCCGGCGACGCGCGCACCCGGGTGCTCGACGACGGCTGGACGGTCGTCACGGCCGACGGCTCCCGGGCCGCGCACTTCGAGCACACGGTCGCGGTGACCGCCGACGGGCCCGAGATCCTGACGCTCCCTGCCTGACGCCCGCCGCCGGGCGGCGGTGGTGGGGCGCACCGGGCCGGCCGCCGGCGCGGCGGGCGCCCGGCGCGGGCCGGGGGCGGGTTGAGGGCGGGACCGCCGATCGGGTACGCTGTCAAGTCGGCCCTACGCCCGTTCTGCGCGCTCCGGCGCGCCGGCCCGCCGAGGTGGTGACGCTTTCTGGCCAAGCCCAAGGACGACACGATCCTGGTCGAGGGGACGGTGATCGAGCCGCTGCCCAACGCCATGTTCCGTGTCGAGCTGGAGAACGGGCACCGGGTGTTGGCCCACATCTCCGGGAAGATGCGGATGCACTACATCCGGATCGCCCCGGGCGACCGGGTCCAGGTCGAGCTCACGCCCTACGACCTGAGCCGCGGCCGCATCACCTACCGCTACAAGTAGCGGCAGGCCACGCACGGTTGGTCGAAGGACCACGCAGGATGAAGGACGCCCGATGAAGGTCCGGCCGTCGGTCAAGAAGATGTGCGACAAGTGCAAGGTGATCCGCCGGCACGGCTCCGTGCGCGTGATCTGCAGCGACCCGCGCCACAAGCAGCGGCAAGGTTGAGGGAGGACGCGTCCTGATGGCCCGCATCGCCGGCGTCGACATCCCCCGCGAGAAGCGTCTCGAGATCTCGCTCACCTACATCTACGGCATCGGCCGCACCACCGCGCAGCAGGTGTGCGACGAGATCGGCATGTCCCGCGACACCCGGGTCCGCGACCTCACCGAGGAGGAGGTCGCCCGGCTGCGGGCGTACATCGACCAGAACCTGAAGGTCGAGGGTGACCTGCGGCGCGAGGTCAGCCAGAACATCAAGCGCAAGATGGAGATCGGCAACTACGAGGGCCTCCGTCACCGGCGGGGCCTGCCGGTCCGCGGGCAGCGCACGCGCACCAACGCGCGCACCCGCAAGGGCCCGAAGAAGACCGTGGCGGGCAAGAAGCGCGCCCGCAAGCACTGAGCGACCAGGAGTCAGGAACGCAGTGGCGAAGCCTTCAGCGGGTGGCCGGCGACCGAAGCGCAAGGAGCGCAAGAACGTCGCGTACGGGGTCGCTCACATCAAGTCGTCGTTCAACAACACGATCATCACCTTCACCGACCAGCAGGGCGCGACCCTGTCGTGGGCGTCGTCGGGCAACGTCGGCTTCAAGGGGTCGCGCAAGAGCACCCCGTTCGCGGCCCAGCTCGCGGCCGAGGCCGCGGCCCGGCGGGCGATGGAGCACGGCGTCCGCAAGGTCGACGTGCTCGTGAAGGGGCCCGGTTCGGGCCGCGAGACCGCGATCCGCTCGATCCAGAACGCCGGCATCGAGGTCGTGGGCATCAAGGACGTCACGCCCATCCCGCACAACGGGTGCCGCCCGCCGAAGCGGCGGAGGGTCTGAGATGGCGCGCGAACTGATCGGCCCGGTCTGCCGACTGTGCCGGCGCGAGCGGATGAAGCTGTTCCTCAAGGGCAGCAAGTGCGACACGATGCGCTGCCCGATCGAGCGCCGCCCCTACCCGCCGGGCATGCACGGGCGGGGCCGGATCCGCGAGAGCGAGTACCTGCTGCAGCTCCGGGAGAAGCAGAAGGCCCGGCGCATCTACGGGTTGCTCGAGAAGCAGTTCCGCACGCTGTACGCGAAGGCGGTGCGCCAGCCGGGCATCACCGGTGAGAACCTGATGCGGCTGCTCGAGCTGCGGCTCGACAACGTCGTGTACCGCGCCGGGTTCGCGTCGAGCCGCAACCAGGCCCGCCAGTTCGTCCGGCACGGGCACGTCGCCGTCAACGGCCGCCGCGTGACGATCCCGTCGTACACGCTGCGCAAGGACGACGTCGTGTCGATCCGCGACAAGGGCCGCAAGATGATCGTGATCCGTCACAACGTCGACACGCTCGACCGCGCCGTTCCCCAGTGGCTCGACGTCGACAAGCCGGAGCTGCGTGCGACGGTGCGCGACCTGCCGATCCGCGAGCAGATCGACGTCCCGGTGCGCGAGCAGCTCATCGTCGAGCTCTACTCCAAGTAGCGAGGCTCCCATGCTCATCATCCAGCGACCCGAGATCGAGGCGAGCGAGCCCGAGGGCAACGTCCAGCGCTTCACGATCTCGCCGCTCGAGCCCGGCTTCGGCCACACGCTCGGCAACAGCCTCCGGCGTACCCTCCTGTCGTCGATCCCGGGCGCGGCGGTTACCCAGGTGCGCTTCGACGACGCGCTCCACGAGTTCGACGTCGTGAGAGGCGTGAAGGAGGACGTGACCGACGTCCTGCTGAACCTGAAGGACCTGGTGCTGCGGTGCACCGCCGAGGAGCCGGTCACGCTCCGGCTCGACAAGCGCGGTCCCGGTGAGGTGCGCGCGGGCGACATCCAGACGACCGCCGACGTCGAGATCCTCAACCCCGACCTGTACATCGCCACCGTCAACGCGTCGGGGCGGCTCGCCCTCGACCTGACCGTCGAGCAGGGCCGGGGCTACCTCTCGGCGGAGCGGAACAAGCGCACCACCACGATCGGCGTGATCCCGGTCGACGCGATCTTCTCGCCGGTGCGGCGGGTGTCGTTCTCCGTCGAGCCGACCCGGGTCGAGCAGGCGACGAACTACGACATGCTCACGCTCGAGATCGAGACGGACGGCTCGATCACTCCCCGCGAGGCACTGGCCTCCGCAGGTGACACGCTCCGCAAGCTCATCGACCTGATCGCCGAGCTGTCCGACCAGCCGCGCGGGCTCGAGCTCGGCGAGGTCGCCTCGCCGAGCTCGACGTCGCCCGACCTCGACCTGCCGATCGAGGAGCTCGACCTGTCGGAGCGGCCCCGCAACTGCCTCAAGCGGGCGCGCGTCGACACGATCGGCCAGCTCGTGCAGAAGACCGAGGACGACCTCCTCGCGATCACCAACTTCGGGGCGAAGTCGCTCGAAGAGGTGATCCAGAAGCTCGACGAGCGCGGCCTGTCGCTGCGGGTGAAGGAGTAGCGCGTCGTGCCGGCGCCGAAGAAGGGGCCGCGCTTCGGGAGCGGGCCCGCCCACCAGAAGCAGCTCATGGCGAACCTCGCGGCGAGCCTGTTCATCTCGGAGGTCGGCTCGATCACGACCACCGAGGCGAAGGCGAAGGCGCTGCGGCCCTACGTGGAGAAGCTGATCACGAAGGCCAAGCGCAACACCTTGCACGACCGGCGCCAGGTCGTCGCCGCCATCCACCACCAGGACGCCGCGTACCGGCTCTTCACGGAGATCGGCCCCCGCTACGCGGACCGCAACGGCGGCTACACCCGCATCCTGAAGCTCGGTCCGCGCCCCGGCGACAACGCGCCGATGGCCCGCATCGAGCTCGTCTGACCTCGTCCGCAGGGTCGTGGCCCGCCGGGCCACGCCGGGACACGAACGGGGAGCGACCAGGCGTGACGCTCTTCGACGCCGACGCGTCACCCTCGGCGGAGCCGGCGGCCGCGGCGCCGGCCGACGGGGCGGCCGCGACCGTCCGCATGGTCGTCGCGTACGACGGGACCGACTTCTCGGGCTTCGCCCCCCAGCCGGGCCAGCCCGGGGTGCGGACGGTCGGCGGGGTGCTGACGGAGGCGGTGTCGAAGGTCGTGCGCGCGCCGGTCGAGCTGACCTGCGCGGGCCGCACGGACGCCGGCGTCCACGCGTGGGGCCAGGTCGTCTCGTTCCCCGTCCCGGCCGGCGCGGCGCTCGACCCCGGGCGGCTCGGGTCGTCGGTCACGTCGATGCTCGGCCCCGAGGTCGTCGTCCGGTCGTGCGAGGTCGTCGCGGGGGCCTTCGACGCCCGGCGTGACGCGCGCTGGCGCCGCTACCGCTACACGATCGTGAACCGCCCGGTCCCGGACCCGTTCCGCGACCGCTACGCGTGGTGGGTGCCCGAGCCGCTCGACCTGCGCGTCCTGCGCCTCGCGGCGGACCCGTTCGTCGGTGAGCACGACTTCGCCTCGTTCTGCCGGCGAGCCGCGGAGGGCACGACGACCGTCCGCCGGGTCCTCGACTCGACGTGGGTCGACGAGGGTGACGGCGTGCTGCGCTACGAGATCCGCGCGACGGCGTTCTGCTGGCAGATGGTGCGCTCGATCGTCGGCACGCTCGTCGAGGCGGGCCTCGGGCGGCGCACCGCCGGCGAGATGCTCGCGATCCTGCGGGCCCGCCGACGCGACGCGGCGGGGCCGGTGGCCCCGCCGCGCGGTCTGTGCCTGTGGGAGGTCGGGTACTAGCGCCCGCCGGGCGGGGCCGGCCGGCTCAGCCGCCCGCGCCCTGCTCGAGCAGCTCGTCGATGTCGATGTCGCCGAGGTCGGGCATCGTCTCGGGCGTCGACGGCGGCTCGAAGTCGGAGTCCTCCGGCTCGCTCACCTCGACGGCGCGGATCGAGAACGTCTCGCCGTCACCCTGCCCCCCGAACTCGAGCAGGAAGCCGGTCTCCTCGTCGACACAGATGCGCACCTGCGCGTCGTCGGGCAGGTCGCCCTCGGCGAGCTCGCCGAGCATGCCGGAGAACGACGACGCGTCCCAGTCGACGCAGAGCGCGTCGCGCCCGGCGATCTCGTCGCTCGTGGTCTCGACACCGTCGACGTCCTCCACGCCCTCGAGCATCCCCTGGCCGAGGGAGGTGAACAGCGAGAAGCCGAGCATGCCGAGCTCGCCGAGGCCCTCGGGCATCTCGGTGCAGGTGGCGTCGGAGCCGGTGCCGTCGCAGGAGATCGTGCCGTCGGGGCCGGAGATGAACAGCGTCCCGTCGGTGACCATCGACTGCCGACCCTCGCCGTCCTGGGCGATGGTCATCTCGGTCTCGGTGCCGTCGGCCTCGGTGGTCACGTAGGTGACCTTGATCCGCGCCTCCGACTGCCGCTCGAGCAGCTCCCGCAGCTCGTCGGCGCCGCCCGAGCCCTCGGCGTCGTCGCCGCTCGTGTCGTCGCCCGTGTCGTCGGTCGTGTCGTCGGACGAGTCCCGGGCGGTGTCCTCGCTCGCCGGGGACCCGCTCTCGTCGTTCCCGTCGTCGCCACCGCAGGCCGCGAGTCCGAGGGCGCCGAGCGCCGCGGCGAGGGAGAGGGCGAGGAATCTGCGCATGGGGTGCTGCTCCTGTTTCGGCCGGGCGCCGCGCGGCCACCTCACCGGCCGGGCGGCGGTCGTCGTCTCATTCGGCCGGCCGGGGCCCGGCCTGAGCGATCGTACGGGGGTCAGACCCCGAAGTAGAGGAACCCGTAGCCCTCGTCGCGGACCGTGACGCCGGCCTGCGCGAGCGCGACCCCCCAGTCGCCCCGGCACTCCGGGTCGGTCTCCTCCATGCCGTGGTCCGCGACCAGGAAGAACGCCGCGTCGTCGAGGACGCCGGCACGCTCGACGGCGGCCAGGACCTCGCCGATGCGCCCGTCGCAGTCTCGCACCGCGGCGGCCGCGATCTCCGAGTGCGGCCCGCCCTCGTGCATGGCGGCATCGGTGAGGGTGAAGTTGCACCACAGGAAGCGCGGCAGCGGGTAGGACGCGTCGCGGTAGTGGCCCGACAGGATGCCCACCGCCTGCTCGACCCCCATGTGGTCGACGACCGACGACCACGAGTAGTCCTTCGACGGGCGCACGAACCGCTCGGTCGTGTGCGGCAGGCCCTCGGGGCTGTCGGGGATCGGCGGCACCTCGCCGCGCCGGAAGAAGTCGAACGTCGAGTAGTCGGCGCCCGTGTCGCACGGCTCGTTGCACGACGCGGTGAACGCGTCGGGCCAGGTGCGGTGGACGGCGTCGTGCAGCGTCTCGACGCCGGGGCGGAGGTGGCGCATCGCGGTCGGCCACGTCGCCGAGGAGTTCGTGACGATCTGCCGGCCGGTCGCGCGGTCGAACCACGCGTTGTGCAGGATGCCGTGGTGACCGGGGTGCGCGCCGGTGAGGATGGTCGTGTGGTTCGCGAGGGTCACGGTGGGCAGCGACGCCATCGCGCCGTGCCCGAACGCGGTGCCCGTCTCGACGAGCCGGGCGACGTTGGGGGCCTCACCGCGGGCGGCCATGTCGTAGAGCACGTTCGCGTTGGTCCCGTCGAGGAGGAACCCGACGACCAGGCGCGGGCGTTCGGTCGGGTCGAGCACGTCCTCGATCACGGCGCCGTCCTGCGCGCGGAGGTAGCGCCCCTCGTCGTCGTCCAGGGGGGCGCAGCCCAGGAGCGCTGCGACGGTGGGCGCGACGTCGACGAGCCGGGCCGCGCGCGGCACCAGGCCGCCCGAGCGCACGCCCTTCCCGGCGATCACGAACGGCGCCCGGGCCTGCACGACGTCGAGGGACCCGTGTTCGCCCCGGTGCCCGCCCTGGTCCTCCCAGTTGTGCGCCGCCGAGTGGATCACGCACAGGTCGGGCGCGGCGGGGGAGTCGAAGAGCTGGGCGACCTGCTCGTGCGCGAACGGGTACGCGTTGTCGCGCCGGTGGGGGTGCTTCGCCGCGAGCTCCGCGTCCAGCGGCGAGAACTTGCCGGTCGACTGGTCGGCGAGCGGGTCGGCGCCCTCGACCTCCCGGACCCAGCCGCCGGCGCCGTCGGGCCGGAACCGCACCCGGCCGTCGTGGGCGAGCGCCTCGTAGGCGCCGTCACGGCGCGTGAGCACCATGTCGACGACGGGTTCGAGCTCGCCGTCGAGGAGCACGGCCAGGGCGGCCTCGACGGCCTCCCGGTGCTCGTCCGCGACCTCGTGGCCTCGGCCGGCGGCGGCGGTGGGGCGGGCGGCGGTGCCGGTCACGCGTGCAATGTAGCCACCGGCCGGGTTGTGGTGGGCCCGCGCCGGGCGGTATCGTTCACCGTTCGTCCGGGTGTCGCCGTCGCGCCCCCGGGCCGTACCCGACCCGTCGCCCGGGCGCCCCAGGGTGCCGGCGGCGGCCGCCCGAAGGAACGATCCGTGCGTACGTTCACGCCCCGAGCAGCCGACATCACCCGCGAGTGGCACGTCGTCGACGCCGAGGGTGCGATCCTCGGGCGGCTCGCGACGGAGGTGGCGACGCTGCTGCGCGGCAAGCACAAGCCGATCTGGGCGCCCCACGTCGACACCGGCGACCACGTCATCGTGGTCAACGCCGCGAAGCTGGCGATCGACCCCCGCAAGGCCAAGGGCAAGCGCTACCACCGCCACACCGGCTACCCGGGCGGGATCCGCACCCGGTCCCTCGAGGAGCTGCTCGCCCGCGACCCCGAGCAGGTCGTGAAGCTCGCGGTGCGCCGGATGCTCCCGAAGGGCCCGCTCGGGCGCGCGATGCTGAAGAAGCTGCGCGTCCACGCCGGCCCCACCCACCCGCACCAGGCGCAGAAGCCCGTCGCCCGGCCGCTGCCCGACCGGGCCCGCGCCCGCACGACCGCCTGACCCGTCGCCCGGGCCCCGCCGCCGTCCCCACGAAGGAACGCGAACGTGCCGAAGCCGCTGATCCAGACGACCGGACGCCGCAAGGAGTCGATCGCCCGCGTGCGGTTGCGTCCCGGGAGCGGGCAGATCGTCGTGAACGGCCGGCCCTTCGCCCAGTACTTCCCGACGCTCACCCACCAGGTGGTCGCCAAGGAGCCGCTGCGCCTCACCCAGACCGAGGAGGTCTACGACGTCGAGGCCACCCTCGACGGCGGCGGGGTCAGCGGGCAGGCGGGGGCGCTGCGGCTCGGCATCGCCCGGGCGCTCGTCGCCCTCGACCCCGACACGCGGCCCGTGCTGAAGAAGGCCGGGCTCCTCACCCGCGACGCGCGTGAGAAGGAGCGGCGCAAGTACGGCCTGAAGAAGGCCCGCAAGGCGCCGCAGTACTCGAAGCGCTGACCGGCGGGGCCGCGTTGCTCCGGTTCGGCACCGACGGCGTGCGCGGCGACGCGGACGCCGATCTCACCGACGACTTCGTCGTCGCCCTCGGGCGGGCCGCCGCCCGGGTCCTGGGGCCGGGCCGGTTCCTCGTCGGCCGCGACACCCGGGCATCGGGCCCGCGCATCGAGGCCGCGCTCTGCCGGGGCCTCGCGGCCGAGGGCGCGCAGGCCACGGCGCTCGGCGTGCTGCCGACGCCGGGGGTCGCGTACGTCGCCCAGCGCGAGGGCGCCCCTGCGGCCGTGATCTCGGCCAGCCACAACCGCTGGACCGACAACGGGATCAAGCTGCTCGGGCCCGGCGGCACGAAGCTGCGCGACGAGGCCGAGGCGGCCGTCGAGCGGGAGGTCGAGACCGTGCTCGCCGGCGCCGCCGTCGACGCCGAGCCCCGCTGGGAGACGGTCGACCGCTCCGAGGAGTACGTCGCGCACGTGGTCGGCGTGCTCGGCGGGCGCGACCTCGGCGGGATGCGCGTCGTGCTCGACTGCGCGAACGGCGCCGCGTCGGCCGTCGGTGCGCCGGTGTTCGCGCGGGCCGGCGCCGACGTCACCGTCATCCACGCCGAGCCCGACGGCCGCAACATCAACGAGGGGTGCGGCTCGACGCACCCCGACGACCTCGTGCGCACGGTGCGGGAACGGCACGCGGACCTCGGGCTGGCGCTCGACGGCGACGCCGACCGCGTCATCGCGGTGGACGAGCGGGGCGCGATCGTCGACGGCGACCAGATGATGACGGCCTTTGCGCTCGATCTCGACGCCCGCGGCGCACTGCGCAACCGGGCGGTCGCGGTGACCGTGATGTCGAACCTCGGGCTGCGGCGGGCGCTCGCCGCGGCGGGCATCGGGGTCGTCGAGACGCCGGTCGGGGACCGCAACGTCCTCGCCTCCCTCGCCGAGCACGACCTCGTGCTCGGCGGGGAGCAGAGCGGGCACGTCGTGTTCGCGGACCTCGCGACGACCGGCGACGGCCTGCTCACGGGCCTGCTGTTCGCGGACCTCGTGCGGCGGGCGGGCCGCCCGGCGTCGGCGGTGGCGTCCGCGATGGAGCGGTTCCCGCAGGTGCTGGTCAACGTCCGCGTCGACCGCCGCCCCGACCTCGGAGCCGCCCCGGGGCTGTGGGCCGAGGTCGGGGCCGTCGAGGCGGAGCTCGGCGACGAGGGGCGGGTGCTCGTGCGGGCCTCGGGCACCGAGCCCCTCGTGCGGGTCATGGTCGAGGCCCACGACCCGGACGTGGCGGAGGCCGCCGCGGCCCGGCTGGAGGCCGCCGTCGTGCGCCAGTTCGGCCCGGAGGGGTCCCCGGCCGCCCGCCCGTAGACTTGCCGGGTCCCGGCGCCCGCGCGGGACCCCGGCGCCCTCACGGGAGCAGTGCCACATGTGCGGAATCGTCGCCGTGCTGCGACGCCCCAGCGACGCGGTGCCGCCGGAGCTCGCCCCGCTGCTCGACGCCCTCGACCGCGGGCTGGCCCGGCTGCGGGGGGGCGACGGCGTCCCCGACGCGGCGGCCGTCGCCGGGGTCGCCGCCGGGCTGGCGGAGGTCGACCGCGCCCTGCGCGGCGCGGCGGGCGCCGCCGCGCTGCTGGCCGACCCGGTCGCGTGCGCCGGCTTCGAGCACCGGGCCGAGGCGATCGCCCGGGCGCTCGGGGAGCTGGAGGTGCGCCTCGACGCCGCGTTCGGGGACGGGGAGGGCATCGAGGAGCTCAACGCCGCGATCGTCGCGGCCAAGGACGCGGTGTGGGCGGTCGGGCGCGACCGGGTGCGCACCGCGCGGGGGATCGCGGCCCTCGCCGGCGGGGCGCCCGCCACCCGCGGCGGGGTCGAGGCGTACCACTCGATCCACCTCGCGCTCTGCGCCCTCGACCGGCTCGAGGTGCGCGGGCGCGACTCCGCGGGCCTTCACGTGCTGGTCGTCGGCCACGACCTCGACCTCGACGACCCCGCGATCGCCCGGCTCGTCGAGCAGCGGTCGCGCGACCCCCTGTACGGGTCGGGGTCGGTGCGCCGCCCGCTCGGCCACCTCTCGTTCGTCTACAAGACCGCCGCCGAGATCGGCGAGCTCGGCGACAACACGGCGCGCCTGCGGGAGCAGATCGCGGGCGACGAGCTGCTGCGGCTCGCGTTGCGGGGCGAGCGGGCGGAGGCGGTCGTGCTCGCCCACACGCGCTGGGCCAGCGTCGGGATCATCTCGGAGGCGAACGCCCACCCGCTGAACCACGAGGAGGTCGGCCGGCCCGACGGGCCGTTCGTCGTCGCGGCCCTCAACGGCGACGTCGACAACCACGCCGACATCCGGGCGCTGGAGGGGCTGCGGTTCCCGCCCGACATCACGACCGACGCGAAGGTGATCCCCGCCCTGGTCTCCCGCCGGATCGCCGCGGGCGCCGACCCGTTCGAGGCGTTCCGCTCGTCGGTCGCGTCGTTCGAGGGCTCGGTCGCGATCGTGGCCCACGTCGCGGCCGACCCGCGGCGGCTGCTGCTCGCGCAGCGCGGCTCCGGACAGGCGCTGTACGTGGGGGTGGCGCCGGACGCGTACGTGATCGCCAGCGAACCGTACGGCGTCGTCGAGGAGTGCGACCGCTCCCTGCGCCTCGACGGCGAGACGATGCGGTCGCCCGGCGACCCGGCGACCCAGGGGCAGGTGGTCGCCGTCGCCCCGGGCGGCGTCGAGCGCCGCTCGTACGACGGGACCCCGCTGCCGGTCGGCGACGACGAGTGGGCGTCCCCCGAGATCACGACCCGCGACGTCGACCGGGGCGACGCGCCGCACTACCTGCTGAAGGAGATCTTCGAGTCGCCGGCGTCGTTCCGCAAGACGCTGCGCGGGCGGATCGTCGAGCGCGGTGGACGGCTCGGCGTCCGCCTCGGCGCCGACACGTTCCCACCTGCCGTGCTCGAGTGGCTGCGGTCGGGGCGGCTGCGGCGGGTCGTCGTCGTCGGGCAGGGCACCGCGGCGGTCGCCGGCCACGGCGTCGCGCACGCGCTGCGGCGCGCCCTGCCCCGCGAGGTCTCGGTCGAGGCGATGCTCGCGACGGAACTCTCGGGGTTCCGCCTCGAGCGCGACATGGGCGACACGCTGGTCGTCGCGATCTCGCAGTCGGGCACGACGGCCGACACCAACCGCACCGTCGACGTCGTCCGGGCGCGGGGCGGGCGGGTCGTCGCGATCGTCAACCGCCGCCAGAGCGACCTCGTCGACAAGAGCGACGGTGTGCTCTACACGTCGGACGGGCGGGACGTCGAGATGAGCGTCGCGTCGACGAAGGCGTTCTACGCGCAGATCGCGGCGGGCTTCCTGCTCGCGTTCGCGCTCGCGGCGGAGCTCGGCGCCGACGAGGAGCGCGCGGCCTACCGTCACGAGCTGCTCGGCGAGCTGCGCGCACTGCCCGCGGCCATGGAGGCGGTGCTGGCGCGCCGCGACGCGGTGGCCGCTGCGGCGCAGCGGCACGCGCTCGCCCGGCGGTCGTGGACGGTCGTCGGCAACGGTGTCAACCGGGTCGCCGCGGAGGAGATCAGGATCAAGCTCTCGGAGCTCTGCTACAAGTCGATCGGTTGCGACGTCACCGAGGACAAGAAGCACATCGACCTGTCGGCGGAGCCGATGATCATCGTCTGCGCCGCCGGGCTGCGCGGGTCGAACGCCGACGACGTCGCGAAGGAGCTCGCGATCTTCCGGGCGCACAAGGCGGCGCCCATCGCCATCACGGACGAGGGCGAGACGCGCTTCGGGGCGGCGCTCGAGACGATCCCCGTCCCGCGCGTGCACCCCGACGTCGCGTTCGTGCTCTGCGCCCTGGCCGGGCACCTGTTCGGCTACGAGGCCGCCCTCGCGATCGACGCGACCGCCCGGCCGCTGCGCGAGGCGCGCGCCGCCATCGAGGCGGTCGTCAGCAGCGCCCGCGAGGGCGACGACCTCCTGGCGGCGCTCGCCAGCGAGATCGAGCCCGTCTCGGCGAGGTTCTTCGACCTGTTGCACACCTCCTCCTACGACGGCTCGATGGAGGCGGCGACCGCGGTGCGCATCGCGTCGCTGCTGCGGTACGCGGTGGGGGTGCTCCCCCTCGACGCCTACCAGCTCGAGTTCGGCAAGGTGGGCACGCCGAGCACGCTGGTGGAGGACCTGCTCGGCGCGCTCACGAAGGGCATCGAGGAGCTGACCCGGCCGGTCGACGCGATCAAGCACCAGGCGAAGACGGTCACCGTCGGGATCTCGCGCTCCGACGAGACCCTGCTGCAGGTGCGCCTCGTGCGGGAGCTGCTGGCGACCGGGGCGCCGCGCGACAACCTCACCTACCGGGCGCTGCGCACGCTCGTGGCCCTCGACCCGGCGGTCGACGCCGTCGTCGGGTGGACCCGCTACCGGATCGAGGGCGACCCGGCGCGCGACGGTGCCACGATCCACGTCGTCGACCGCGGTGGCATCGCCCGCGACATCCCGTCCCGCACGGAGCAGGACCCGCGGCTGCGCGGCAGCAAGCACCGTGCCGCCAGCGAGCGTGAGGTCACCGTCGTGCGCGGGCGGGCCGACGGCCGCACCATGATCTTCGTGCCGGAGGTGAAGGCGAACCAGACGACGGGCCTCACGCTGTTGCACGTCCGGTTCCACGAGCGCCTGCCCGCGGACGCCGCCCGGCGCGTGCTGGAGGGGTACCGCGACCGCTACGAGGCGATCGCCGACCAGGTCACCGAGGTCGAGCCGGTGATGCGCGACGAGGTGCTCGGCACCATCGACCTCGTCGAGCTGCTGACGGAGCCGGTCGTCCGGCTGGCCGACCGCTGGCGCGGCTGAGGTCCCGGCGGTGGAGCCCGTCCTGACCCCGGCGGAGATGGCCGACGCCGACGCGCGCGCGATCGCCGCCGGCACGCCGTTCGAGGTGCTCGTCGAACGGGCGGGCGGCGCGGCCGCGCGCGCCGCCGTCCGGATGCTCGGCGGCACCTACGGCCGGCGGGTCGTCGTGCTGTGCGGCCGCGGCAACAACGGCGCCGACGGCCTCGTCGCGGCCCGGCGGCTGCGGGCCGCGGGGTGCGGGGTCGACGTGTTCCGCGTCCTCGACTCGGTCGACGGGGTCGAACGGGCGGCCGCCCGCGCCGACCTCGCCGTCGACGCGATGTTCGGCACCGGCTTCCGGGGCGCGCTCGACGGGGACCCGGCGCGCGCCGCGGCGGCCGTCGCCGGGCTTCCCACCCTGTCCGTCGACATCCCCTCGGGGGTCGACGGCGCGACCGGCGAGGTGCGGGGGCGGGCCGTCGTGGCGGACGAGACCGTCTGCTTCGCCGCCCTGAAGCCCGGCCTGCTGTTCGAGCCGGGGCGTTCCCACGCGGGGACGGTGCGCGTCGTCGACATCGGGATCGACGTCAGCGGCCCGGGCGGCGCGGGGGCGGGGCTCGCCGTCCTCGACGCGGGCGACCTGTGGCTGCCCCGGCGCGGTGCGACCGACCACAAGTGGTCGCACGCGCTCCTGGTCGTGGGCGGGTCGCTCGGCATGACGGGCGCGCCGTCGATGGTGGCGCGCGCCGCGGCGCGCTGCGGCGCGGGCATGGTCGTCGCCGCGCTGCCCGGCGCCGAGGCGGCGCGCCTCGCCGCGGGCCCCGAGGTCGTCGTGCGCGCGCTGCCGGCCACGCCGGAGGGCGGCTTCGACGAGGACGCGGGCCGCGTCGTGCTGAAGGACCTGCACCGGTTCCACGCCGTCTGCATCGGCCCGGGGCTCGGCCGCGACGAGCGCGCGCACGCGGCGGCACGGCGCGTGGTGGCCGAGGCGCCGGTGCCGGTGGTCGTCGACGCCGACGCGCTCAACGCCCTCGCCGTCGACCCGGCCGCCCTGCGCGTGCGCGTCGCCGCGGGCCTCCCACCGGCGGTGCTGACCCCGCACGCCGGCGAGTACGAGCGCCTCGCGGGCCGGGCCGTCGGCCCCGACCGCGTCGAGGCCGCCCGGCACCTCGCGCGCGTGACCGGCGGCGTCGTCTGCCTGAAGGGCCCCGGGACGGTCGTCGCGGCGCCCGACGGCCGCGCGGTCGTCAACCGCACCGACGGGCCGGCGCTCGCCACGGCCGGTACCGGCGACGTGCTCGCTGGCATCGTCGGCGGGCTGCTCGCCAACGGCGCCGACCCGTTCACCGCCGCCGCGACCGCGGCCGACCTGCAGGGCCGGGCCGCGGCCGAGGCGGGTACGGGCGCGGCGCTCGTCGCGATGGACCTGATCGACGCGCTGCCCCGTACGCTGGACACGCTGCGCCGCGGCGCCGGACCCGGGGAGGACTGAATGGCGGGCACGACCCTCGTGCGCGACGTCATGAGCACCGACGTCGCGACCCTGCGGCCCGACCAGACGGTCGCGGAGGCCGCGGACGAGCTCGCCGCCCGGCGCTTCGGCGCGATGCCGGTCGTCGACGAGCGCGGCCGGCTCGTCGGCATCCTGCGCGACGAGGACCTCATCGTCTCGGAGGCCCGGGTGCACGTCCCGACCTTCCTCAGCTTCTTCGGTGCCACCATCCCGCTGCCGGGCGAGATGAAGCACGTGGAGGAGGACCTCCACAAGGTCGCGGGCGCCACCGTCGCCGACGTGATGCACCGGGAGCCCGTGACGGTCGGGCCCGACGCCACGCTCGAGGACGTCGCGACCGCGATGCACGACGCGGAGGCGTCGCACGTCCCGGTCGTCGACGACGACGGGCGCGTCGTGGGGATCGTGGCGCGCGGCGACATCGTCCGGTTCATCGCCCGCACGACGTGAGCAACTACCGGCCCGTCTGGGCCGAGGTCGACCTCGGCGCGGTGCGCGACAACGTCCGCGCGCTCGCGGCGCACGTCGCGCCGGCCCGGGTGATCGTCGTCGTGAAGGCCGACGGCTACGGCCACGGTGCGGTGCCCGTGTCGTGGGCGGCGCTGAACGCCGGTGCGTCGGCGCTCGCGGTCGCGCTCGTGGAGGAGGGCGTCGCGTTGCGGGAGGCCGGGATCGACGCGCCGGTGCTCGTGCTGTCGGAACCGGTCGCGGAGGCGGCGGAGACGGTCGTGCACCGGCGGCTCACCCCGGTCGTCTACACGCCCTCCGGCGTCGAGGCGCTGGCGAAGGCGGCGTCGGCGGTCGGCGCCGACGCGCCCGTCGCGGTGCACCTCAAGGTCGACACCGGGATGCACCGGGTCGGCTGCCGGCCCGAGGACGCGCCCGACCTCGCGCGCCAGATCTGCTCGCACCCCGAGCTCGCGCTCGCGGGCACGCTGACCCACTTCGCGGTCGCCGACGAACCCGGCCGGGCCGACACCGCCGAGCAGCTCGCCCGCTTCGCCCGCGTGCTCGCCACGCTGCGCGGTGCCGGCATCGACCCGGGCACGGTGCACACGTGCAACACGGCGGGCGCGCTCGCGCTGGGTGACGGCCGGTACGACGCGGTGCGCGTCGGGATCGGCGTGTACGGCGTGGCGCCCGCACCCGCCCTCGCCGGCGTCGTCGCGCTCCGCCCGGTGCTGGCCGTCAAGGCGCGCGTGTCGTTCGTCAAGCACATCCCTGCGGGCGCGGGCGTGTCGTACGGGCTGCGGTACGTCGCGCCGCGCGACACGCGCCTCGCGACCGTCCCGATCGGCTACGCGGACGGCGTGCCGCGCGCGCTCGGCGAGCGGGGCGGCGAGGTGCTCGTGCACGGCCGCCGGTGCCCGATCGCGGGCACCGTGACGATGGACCAGCTCATGGTCGACGTGGGCGACCTGCCCGTCCAGGTGGGCGACGAGGTCGTGCTGATCGGGGAGCAGGGTGGGGCGCGCGTCACGGCCGCGGAGTGGGCCGAGCGCGTCGGGACGATCCCGTACGAGATCGTGTGCGGCATCGGGCCGCGGGTGCCGAGGAGGTATCGGGGGTGAGCGGCAGCTCGTTGCGCAACCGGGCGATCGGCGTCGCCGGGCTCGTCGCCGGGATCGGCGCCGCCGCCTGGGCGACGCCGCGCGTCGCGGCGGCGCGCCTGCGGCGCCGGCCGGACGCCGACGCGGCCCGGGCGCTGGAGGCGCCGATCTACGTGGACCACCGGCTCGACACCCA
Organism: Acidimicrobiia bacterium; assembly: GCA_026002935.1. Lineage (GTDB taxonomy): Bacteria > Actinomycetota > Acidimicrobiia > IMCC26256 > PALSA-610 > BPGH01. The sequence goes on along the minus strand of BPGH01000001.1, from coordinate 124,441 downwards.
CGACCGCGGCACCATCTACGTCGTCGAGAACGGCGACGGCCCGCCGATCGTCATGTCGCACGGGGTCACCCTCTCGGTCCGCACCTGGTTCCACCAGCTGGAGCTGCTGCCGAAGGAGGGCTTCCGTGCCGTCGCCTACGACCACCGCGGCCACGGCCAGTCGGTGCTCGGCGAGGCCGGTCACTCGCTCGACGCGCTCGCCGACGACGTCGAGACCGTCCTCGTCGCGCTCGACCTGCACGACGTGGTGCTCGTCGGCCACTCGATGGGCGGTGTCGCGGTCCAGTCGTTCGTGATCCGTCACCCGCAGGTCGCCAAGGAGCGGGTGCGCGGGCTCGTGCTGCTCTCGACGCTGTGCAAGACGCCGTTCGGCTCGCGTTCGACGCAGATGAAGGCGCGCCTGGAGAAGCTGTTCGACCGCGTCCCCGACACGACGCCGATCTGGTCGCAACCCAACGTCGGGTTGCTGCTCGCGCGCCTCGGCTTCGGTCGCGACCCCCACCCGAGCCACGTCGAGCTCGTCCGCCAGATGATGCTGTCGTGCCCTCCCGACACCCGGCGTGACGCACCGCGGGTGCTCGTCGGACTGGACCTCACGCACGACCTGCCGAACATCGAGCTCCCGACCCTCGTCATCGGCGGGACCGCGGACACGTTGACCCCGCCGGCGCACGCCCGCCAGCTCGCACGCCTCATCCCGAACGCCCGGCTCGAGCTCGTCGAGGGCGGCGGGCACATGCTGATGCTGGAGCGCACCGAGCTGTTCAACCGGCTCGTCACCGACTTCGCCCGCGAGGTGGGCGCGGCACCGTGAGCGTGCTGCCCGTGGGCGGCGTGCGCATCGGCCACTGGACGGGCGCGGGGACGGGGGTCACGGTGGTCCTCGTGCCCGAGGGCACGGTCGGGTCCGCGGAGGTGCGCGGCGGCGCGCCGGCCTCGCGCGAGACCGACGTGCTCGACCCGACGCGCACGGTCGCGAGCGTCGACGCCGTCGTGCTGACCGGCGGCTCGGCGTTCGGCCTCGCGGCCGCCGACGGCGTGATGCGCCTGCTCGCGCAGCAGGGCCGCGGGTTCCCGACCGCGGGCGGGCCCGTGCCGATCGTCCCGGCGCTCGCGGTGTTCGACCTGGCCGCCTCGGGCGGCGCGGCGCCGGGCGCGGCCGAGGGCCGGGCGGCGGCGCTCGCGGCGCTGGAGGACGGCGAGGTGGCGACCGGCCGGGTGGGCGCGGGCCGGGGCGCCACGGTCGGCAAGTGGCGGGGCCGGGCGCACGCCGTGCCCGGCGGCCTCGGCGCCGCGGCGCTGCCGGTCGACGGCGCGCACGTCGCGGCGATCGTGGTGGTGAACGCCGTCGGCGACGTGGTCGGCGCCGACGGGCGGGTGCTGGCCGGGTCGGCCGCACCCCCGGGGAGCCCGGCGTTCCCCGACGACCGGCCGTTCGAGGAGGGCGCGGCGCGCGAACACACCACGCTCGCGGTCGTCGTCACCGACGGGCGGCTCGACAAGCTCGGTTGCCACCTCGTCGCGCAGTCGGCGCACGACGGGCTGTCCCGCAGCCTGCGCCCCGCCCACACGCGCTTCGACGGCGACGCCGCGGTCGCGCTCGCCACCGGCGAGACCGGCGTGCACCTCGACCGCCTGCGCGAGGCGGCGGCGGAGGCGGTCGCCACGGCCGTCCGCGCCGCCGTCGGCGGCGGATAGCATCGCCGGTGTCGGCCGAGTCGCTGTTCGGGGGTCCCCACCCGGCACACCAGGCGGGCGACGCGCTGGCCGACGTCGGGCGCGCGGCCGCCGCGTGCGAGCTCTGCGGGCTCGCACGGGGCCGCACGCAGGTGGTGTTCGGCACCGGCGCGCCCGACGCCGAGCTCATGTTCGTCGGCGAGGGCCCCGGTGAGCAGGAGGACCTCCAGGGGGTGCCGTTCGTGGGGCGGGCGGGCAAGCTGCTCACGCAGCTGATCGAGGGGATCGGCCTCACCCGCGACGACGTGTACATCGCCAACGTCGTGAAGTGCCGGCCGCCGGGGAACCGTGACCCGTTGCCCGACGAGATCGAGGCGTGCGCGCCCTGGCTCGACCGCCAGCTCGAGCTCGTGCGCCCGCGCGTCCTCGTCACGCTCGGCAACTTCGCGACGAAGCTGCTCCTCGGCACGAGCGACGGGATCACGAAGCTGCGCGGGCGGGAGTTCGCGTTCGGGCGGGCGGGGACGGAGGCGGTGCTCGTCCCGACGCTGCACCCGGCCGCCGTGCTGCGCGGCGGCGGACAGCGGCTCGCCGAGGTCCGCGCCGACTTCGTGCGGGTCAAGCGGCTGCTCGCGCGTGGCGCCCCCGCATGATGGTCCGCACGCGTTCGGCCGACGAGACGCGAGCGGTCGCGGCCGCGCTCGGCGCGCTGCTCGAGGCCGGTGACGTCGTGCTGCTCGTGGGCGACCTGGGGGCCGGCAAGACGACCTTCGCGCAGGGCGTGGCCCGCGGGCTCGGCGTGCGCGAGCCCGTCACGAGCCCTACGTTCACGATCGTGCAGGAGTACCGCGGGCGCGTCCCGGTCGCCCACGTCGACGTGTACCGGCTGGACCGCCTGCAGGAGCTGCACGACCTGGGGCTCGACGAGCACTACGACGAACGGGTCACCCTGGTCGAGTGGGGCGAGGCGGTGGCGCGCGCCCTGCCCCCGGAGCACGCGGTCGTCCGGCTCGAGGCGGCCGGCGGCGACGACGAGCGGCTCGTGACCGTCGAGACCCGCGGCACGCGCTGGCGACGCCGGCGCGCGGCGATCGAGGACGCCCTCGCGCCGTTCGGGGGCCGGGGCGGGGAGAACTGATGCTCCTGCTCGGCATCGACACCGCGACCAGGCGCGTCGGCGTCGTGCTCGCCTCCGAGCACGGGTTGCTCGCCCGGTTGGAGCTGGGCGGCCCACCGTCGACGCCGCCCCGCCACGCCGAGCAGCTCGCGCCGGCGATCCGCCACGTCACCGAGTGCGCCGGTGTGCGGCTCGCGCACCTGTCGGCCGTCGCAGTCGGCACCGGCCCGGGCATGTTCACCGGCCTGCGCGTCGGGGTGACCACCGCCAAGGCGCTCGCGCACGCGCTGCGCGTCCCCGTGATCCCCGTGCCGAGCCTCGACCTGCTCGCCTACCCGCTGCGCCATTCGCGCGCGCTGGTCGTGCCCGCGATCGACGCCCGCCGCAACGAGTGCTACTTCGCGTTCTACCGCCCGGTGCCCGGCGGGGTGCAGCGCGAGTCCGACTACCTGCTCGGCTCGATCGACGACCTCGTCGGCGAGCTCGACGCCCGCGGGGAGGAGAAGCTGCTGTGCGGTGACGCCGCGCTCGCCGCCGCCGAGTCGCTGAAGGAGGTCGACCGCGTCGAGATCGCCGGCCCGGCCCACGCCGCACCGTCGTTGTCGGCGCTCGCCGAGCTCGCCCTGGCGCGCTACGAGCGGGAGGAGTTCACGTCGCCGGGTGAGGTCCTCCCGATCTACCTGCGCAAGAGCGACGCCGAGATCGCGTGGGAACGCCGGAGCGCCTGATGGTCGCCACCCGCCACTCGCTCGGGTCGCTCGAGGTGCACGTCGTGCCGATGCGCCGCCGGCACCTGCGGTCGGTGCTGCGCATCGAGGCGCAGGTGTACCCGCGCCCGTGGTCGTACTCGCTGTTCGTCAGCGAGCTCGCGCTCCGGTCGACCCGCGCGTACCTGGTCGCGAAGGTCGGGCGGGAGCTCGTCGGCTACGCGGGCATCATGATGTCGACGACCGACGGCCACGTCACGACGATCGCGGTCGATCCCCGGTGGCAGCGTCACGGCATCGGGACGCGGCTGCTGCTCGCCGTCGCGCGCGAGGCGATCGCCCGGGGCGCGACGGCGCTGACCCTCGAGGTGCGGCTGTCGAACAAGCCGGCGCAGGAGATGTACCGGCGTTTCGGCTTCCGGGCGGAGGGTGTCCGCAAGGGGTACTACGCCGACACCGGCGAGGACGCCCTCGTGATGTGGGCGCACGACGTCCGGGCGCCCGAGTACGCGCGCCTCCTCGACGCCCTCGACCGCCGGGTGCCCGGCACCACGCACTACGAGCGCCCGAGGGCCTGGTGACGCGGGTCCTCGGCATCGAGACCTCGTGCGACGAGACCGCGGCCGCGGTGGTCGACGACGGCCGGGTGACGCGCTCGTCGGTGGTCGCGAGCCAGGCCGATCTCCACGCGCGCTACGGCGGCGTCGTGCCCGAGATCGCGAGCCGCGCCCACGTCGAGCTGATCGACGACGTCGTCGAGCAGGCGCTCGTGGAGGCCGGCACCGACCTGCGGTCGGTCGACGCGGTCGCCGCGGTGCACGGCCCGGGGCTCGCGGGCGCACTGATCGTGGGGGTCAGCGCCGCGAAGGCCCTGGCGCTCGCGACGGACCGGCCGTACGTCGCGGTCAACCACCACGAGGCGCACCTCTACGCCGCGCTGTTGGAGGACCCGGCCCTCGAGCCGCCGCTGCTCACGCTCGTCGTCTCGGGCGGCCACACGCTGCTGGTCGCGATGCACGACCACGGCCGGTTCTCGGTGGTCGGCCGCACCGTCGACGACGCGGCCGGCGAGGCGTTCGACAAGGTCGCCCGGTTCCTCGGGCTCGGGTACCCGGGCGGACCCGCGATCGACCGGCTCGCGGCGCGCGGCGACCCGGAGGCGGTCCCGTTCACCCGCCCGATGCTCGACGACGGCGACGACTTCTCGTTCTCGGGGCTCAAGACCGCGGTCGTCCGTCACGTGCGGGCGAACCCCGACGCCGACGTCGCCGACGTCGCGGCGTCGTTCCAGGCCGCGGTCGTGGACGTCCTGGTCACGAAGCTCGTCCGGGTCGCCGAGCGCGAGGGCTTCGGCACGGTCGTCATCGGCGGCGGCGTGGCGGCGAACTCGGCGCTGCGGGCGCGGGTGCTCGACGAGGCCGCCCGGCGCGGGCTGCGGGCGGTCGTGCCCGCCCTCGGGCTGTGCACCGACAACGCGGCCATGGTCGCGGCCGCCGCGTGGTGGCGCCTGCGCCGGGACGGCCCCACGCCGCTCGACGCCGGCGTGGACCCCTCGCTGCCCCTCGCCTGAGCGGCCGGGGCCCGGCCCGGCCGGCGGCCGGGGGGCCGGGCGGGAGGCTTGCCGGGCGGCGGCGGCGCTTGGTACCGTTAGCACTCAACGCGAGGGAGTGCTAATCCACTCCACGCCGCAGGCCCTCGCTACCGAGCAGTCCGACGCACCGTCGAGGAGGCGCACCGATGAAGTTGCAGCCGTTGGAGGACCGGATCGTCGTCCGGCCGGCCGAGGCCGAGGAGACGACCGTCAGCGGTCTGGTCATCCCCGACACCGCCAAGGAGAAGCCGCAGCAGGGTGAGGTGCTCGCCGTCGGGCCGGGCCGCCGCGCCGAGAACAGCGGGGAGCTCATCCCGCTCGACATCGCGGTCGGCGACACCGTCGTGTACTCGAAGTACGGCGGCACCGAGATCACCGTCGACGGCGAGGACCTGCTGATCCTCAACGCGCGGGACGTGCTCGCGAAGGTGGAGTCGGCGGGCGGCAAGAAGAAGTGACGGCCGGGCGCCGGTCGTGATGCTGACGGGGCGGCCTGCGGGCCGCCCCGCACGCGTCCGGGCGCCCGTCGGGCCACCGTCGGTCACACCCGTCCCGCCCGGGCCCGTCAGGACACGGCCGCCGTGGCGGCCTGCCTCGCCCACCGGTAGTCGGCCTTGCCGTTCGGCGCGCGCTGCACCACCGGCACGAACACGTAGTGGCGCGGGTGCTTGTAGCGGCTCAGCCCGTCGAGCGACGCCCCGATCTCCTCGGCGGTCGCGCCGGCGCCGGGCTCGAGGGCGACCACCGCCGTGACCGCCTCGCCGAACCGGTCGTCGGGCACCCCGACCACGAGACAGTCGGCGACCGCCGGGTGGCGCTTGACGGCCTCCTCGACCTCCTCGGGGTAGATCTTCTCGCCACCCGAGTTGATCACGACCGACCCGCGGCCGAGGAGCGTGATCGTGCCGTCGGCCTCCACGCGCGCGAAGTCGCCCGGGATCGACCAGCGCCGGCCGCCGATCACGCGGAACGTGGCCGCGCTCTTCGTCTCGTCCTTGTAGTAGCCGAGCGGGATGTGGCCGCCGACGGCGAGCAGCCCGACCTCACCGGAGCCGGGCACGACCTCGGTGCCGTCGTCCTTGAACACCCGGGCCGCGGGCCCGATCGTGAACCGCGCCGTCGCCTGCTCCATGCCGGGCGCCGAGATCGAGTTGGCGAACCCGACCCCCTCGCTCGAACCGAGCGAGTCGTAGCAGAGGAAGCTTCCTCGCGCCATCAGCCCCTGCTTCACCTCGGCCGACCACATCACGCCGCTGCTGATCACGAGCTGCAGCGACGACAGGTCGTACGGTTCGCCGCGGGCCTCGGCCTCCTCCAGCGCCTGCAGCATCGGCTTCGCGAAGGCGTCGCCGACGATCGCCATCTGGGTGACGCGCTCGCGCTGCACCGTCTGCCACAGCTCGTGCGGGTCGAAGTGCCGCCCGACGAGCGTCACGATGCGCGCGCCGGTGAACAGCGACTGGAACGTCGTGAACGCACCGGTGCCGTGCATCAGCGGCGAGGCGGGGAGGTGCGCCCCGTCGCGCCCACCGTCGACGATCGCCTTCGCGGCCGGGCCGACGGCGCCCGCCGTCGTGGGGACCGGCTGGCCCGCGAGCGCGAACGTCGCCTCGGCGAGCGACCCCCACAGGTCCTCGCACCGCCACATCACGCCCTTCGGCATCCCGGTGGTGCCGCCGGTGTAGAGGAAGTAGAGGTCGTCGCCCGACCGCTCCTGCCGCGGCATCGGGTCGCTCGCGGCGATCGCGTCCTCGAACCGCAGCGCGAAGTCCTGGTGGGGCCCGCCGTCGTCGACCTCGATCCACACCTTCACCTTCGGGGCGCGGCCGCGCACGTTCGCGACACGCTCACCGAGCGACGCGTGGAACAGCACCGCCTCGGCGTCCGAGTTGTCGAGCAGGTACACCAGCTCGTCCTCGAGGTACCGGTAGTTCACGTTGACCGGCACGCCGCGCAACTTGAACGTCGCGTACAGCCCCTCGAGGTACTCGTTGCCGTTGTAGAGGTACGACGCGACCTTCGAGTCGTGGCCCAGCCCGGCGTCGGCGAGCGCCTGCGCGAGCCGCGCCGCCCGGTCGTCGAACTCGCACCACGTCCGGCGGCGGTCGCCCTGTACGAGCGCGACCCGCTCGGGCAGCGAGTCGCAGACCGACTCCCAGATCGTCGCCAGGTTCCAGTCCACCACGCCCCCTCGCTCCGCGGACGACCGCGCAGTCTTCCAGCACCGGTACGGTGGGCGCATGCCACCGGGCGGCCAGCAGCGGATCCCGAGACCGCCGTCGCACCGTCCCGGGCGGCCGGCACCCTGGGCCCACCTCGCACCCGAGGGCCGCAGGCTGACGCTCGAGCAGGTGCGGCACCGCCTCGCGCTGGTGCCGCCCGTCGTGGGTCCCGTCCCCGCGGTGTCGGGCAGCGTCGCGGCCGCGGTGCTCGTCCCGTGCTACGAGCACGCCGGCGAGGCCCACCTGGTGCTCACGAAGCGGCCCGACACGATGCCGTCGCACCAGGGCGAGATCGCGTTCCCCGGGGGCAAGTACGACCCGGTGCTCGACACCGACCTGCGGGACACGGCGTTGCGGGAGGCGGAGGAGGAGATCGGGCTCGACCCCTCCGAGGTCGAGGTGGTCGCCCGGCTGGAGGGCATCTCGACCTACGCGTCCCGCTTCACCATCACGCCGTTCGTCGGGTTCCTGCCCGGTCGGCCGCGGCTGCGGCCCGATCCGCGGGAGGTCGCACGCGTGCTCGAGATCCCGCTGTCGGACCTGATGGCCGACGGCGTGTACCGGGAGGAGCGCTGGGACACGGCGCGCGCCGAGCTCGACGTCCACTTCTACGAGCTCACCGACGAGACGGTGTGGGGGGCGACGGCGCGCATCCTGACCGGGTTCCTCTCGCACCTGGTCGCCGGCCGCTGAGGCGCGCCCCGGGGCCCCTCGGGGAGCCCGCCCCGGCGCGAACAGGGCGATATCCTCGGCTTCCTGCGGGCGGCGGGCGCAGGCGGACCTCGGAGGGGCAGTGGAAGTCGAGATCGGCATCGGCAAGTCGGGCCGCCGGGCGTACGGCTTCGACGACATCGCGATCGTGCCCAGCCGGCGCACCCGCGACCCGGAGGACGTCGACATCTCCTGGGAGGTCGACGCGTTCCGGTTCGAACTGCCGATGATGGCGGCGGCGATGGACGGCGTCGTGTCGCCCGCGACCGCGATCGAGATCGGCCGCCTCGGCGGCCTCGCCTGCCTCAACCTCGAGGGCCTGTGGACCCGCTACGAGGACCCGGAGCCCGTGTTCGAGGAGATCGCGTCGCTGCCCGCCGAGAAGGCGACCCGGCGGATGCAGGAGCTCTACAGCGAGCCGATCAAGCCCGAGCTGATCGGCCGGCGCATCCGGGAGATCAAGGCCGGAGGCGTCACGGCGTGCGCGTCGCTCACCCCGCAGCGGGTCGAGCAGTACGCGAAGCACGTGCTCGACGCCGAGCTCGACGTGCTCGTCGTGCAGGGGACGGTCGTGTCGGCCGAGCACGTCTCGAAGGACCCGAAGCGCCAGCCGCTCAACCTGAAGAAGTTCATCCGCGAGTTCGACCTGCCGGTGATCGTCGGCGGTTGCGCGTCCTACTCCACGGCGCTGCACCTGATGCGCACCGGTGCGGTCGGCATCCTCGTCGGGGTCGGACCGGGCCACGCGTGCACCAGCCGGGGCGTGCTCGGCATCGGCGTCCCGCAGGCGACCGCGATCGCCGACGCCGCGGGCGCGCGGATCCGCCACCTGGACGAGACCGGGGTGTACGTGCACGTGATCGCCGACGGCGGGATGCGCACCGGTGGCGACATCGCGAAGGCGATCGCGTGCGGTGCCGACGCCGTGATGATCGGCTCGCCGCTCGCGTCCGCGTACGAGGCACCGGGCCGGGGATTCCACTGGGGCATGGCCACCTTCCACCCGACCCTGCCGCGCGGCGCGCGCGTCAACGCGGGCCGCAAGGCGTCGCTGCGCGAGATCCTCGTGGGCCCCGCCCACGAGAACGACGGCACGCTCAACCTGTTCGGCGCGCTGCGCACGTCGATGGCCACCACCGGATACGAGACGGTGAAGGAATTCCAGAAGGCCGAGGTGATGGTGGCGCCCGCGCTCAAGACCGAGGGCAAGTCCCTGCAGCGCGCGCAGGGCATCGGCATGGCGTGACCGTGTCGGGGGCGGCGGCGGTGGCGCCGTGACCCACGAGGCGCTGGTCCTCGTCGTCGACTTCGGCGCGCAGTACGCGCAGCTCATCGCCCGGCGGGTGCGCGAGGCCCACGTCTACAGCGAGATCGTGCCGCGCTCCACCCCCGTCGCGGACATGCTCGCCCGCGGGCCGGACGCGATCATCCTCTCCGGCGGTCCCGCGTCGGTGCACGTCGACGGCGCGCCGTCGATCGACCCGGCGATCTACGAGGCCGGGGTGCCGCTGCTCGGGATCTGCTACGGCGCGCAGCTCATCGCGCGCGACCTGGGCGGCGAGGTCGCGCGCACGGGGCAGGGCGAGTACGGGCGCACCGACCTGCACGTCGAGGGCTCGTCGCTGCTGTTCGCCGAGCAGCCGGTCGAGCAGGTCGTGTGGATGAGCCACGGCGACTCGATCACCCGTGCCCCGGCCGGGTTCACGGTGACCGCCCGCACCGACGCGGTGCCCGTCGCCGCGTTCGAGGACCGCGACCGGGGCATCTACGCGGTGCAGTTCCACCCCGAGGTGCGGCACACCGAACGGGGCCAGGAGGTGCTCAAGGCGTTCCTGTACGACGCGGCGGGCTGCCCGCCGACGTGGACGAACGTGTCGATCATCGAGCACGCCGTCGCCGAGATCCGCGCGCAGGTCGGGCGCGAGCGGGTCATCTGCGGCCTGTCCGGCGGGGTCGACAGCGCCGTCGCCGCCGCACTGGTCCACAAGGCCGTCGGCGACCAGCTCACGTGCGTCTTCGTCGACACCGGGTTGCTGCGGCGAGGGGAGGCCGAACAGGTCGAGCAGACGTTCCGCGAGCAGTTCGAGATCGACCTGGTGCACGTGAAGGCGGCCGACCGGTTCCTGGCCGCGCTCGACGACGTGATCGACCCCGAACGCAAACGGAAGACGATCGGCGAGCTGTTCATCCGGGTGTTCGAGGAGGCCGCGCGCGACCTCGGCGACGCCCGGTTCCTCGTGCAGGGCACGCTCTATCCCGACATCGTCGAGTCGGGCGGTGGCGACAACGCGAACATCAAGTCGCACCACAACGTCGGGGGTCTCCCCGACGACATGCAGTTCGAGCTCGTCGAGCCGCTGCGCAACCTGTTCAAGGACGAGGTCCGGGCGATCGGCGAGGAACTCGGCCTGCCGGAGGACATCGTGTGGCGCCAGCCGTTCCCCGGGCCGGGCCTCGCGGTGCGAATCGTCGGCACGATCACGCGCGAGCGCATCGAGATCCTCCAGCACGCGGACGCGATCGTCACCGAGGAGATCAAGCGCGCCGGGCTGTACCGCGACATCTGGCAGAGCTTCGCGGTGCTGCCCGCGGTGCGCACCGTCGGGGTGATGGGCGACGACCGCACCTACGCCTACCCGATCGTGCTGCGCGCCGTGACGAGTGACGACGCGATGACCGCGGACTGGGCGCGACTGCCCTACGACCTGCTGGAGCGCATCTCGTCGCGGATCATCAACGAGGTCCCGGGGGTGAACCGGGTCGCGTACGACATCACGTCCAAGCCCCCGGGCACCATCGAGTGGGAGTGACCGGCCGGCCGGTCCGGCCGGGCGGCACCGCGCGCCTCGCCTTCGGTCCCCCGGCCGCGGCCCACGGGACCGGGGGGCGCTGCGCGGTGCACGCGTACGGCGCACTTCGGGGCGGAACGGCCGGCCACGACCGGCCGGGCGGGACGGGCGCGACCGGTGCGCCCGCGGCGGGGCGTGGCGCGATCGTGGTCGGTCCGCGGGGCACGGGATAACGTCGGGTCACCGCATTCGCGCGTGACGGAGGAGTCACCCTGATGCAGCAATCGGCGCTCAACGAGATCGCCCGGGCGCTCGTCGCGCCCGGCAAGGGCATCCTCGCCGCGGACGAGAGCAGCGGCACGATCAAGAAGCGGTTCGACTCGATCGGCGTGGAGTCGACCGAGGACCGCCGGCGCGCGTACCGCGAGATGCTCTTCACGACGGCGGGCGCCGCCGAGCACATCAGCGGCGTCATCCTGTTCGACGAGACGATCCGCCAGCAGGCTTCCGACGGGCGGCCGCTCGCGAAGATCCTCGCCGACGCGGGCTCGATCCCGGGCATCAAGGTCGACAAGGGCACGACGCCGCTCGCCCGGTCGCCGCGCGAGCTCGTCACCGAGGGCCTCGACGGGCTGCGCCAGCGCCTCGTCGAGTACCGCGAGCTCGGCGCCAAGTTCGCGAAGTGGCGGGCGGTGATCGACATCGCGGGCGACGAGATCCCGACGCGCTACTGCCTCGACGTCAACGCGCACGCGCTGGCCCGCTACGCCGCGCTCTGCCAAGACGAGGGGATCGTGCCGATCGTCGAGCCCGAGGTGCTGATGGACGGCGACCACTCGATCGAGCGGTGCCACGAGGTCACGTCCGACACGCTCCACGCGGTGTTCGACGCCCTGTACGCCCAGCGCGTCGAGCTCGACGGGATGCTGCTCAAGCCCAACATGGTGCTGCCCGGCAAGAAGCACCCGAGCTACCCGGCCCCGCCGCAGGAGGTGGCGGAGGCGACGCTGTCGTGCTTCCGGGCGGTCGTCCCGGCGGCGGTGCCGGGCATCGTCTTCCTCTCCGGCGGCCAGGGCGACGAGGAGGCGACGGCCAATCTCGACGCGATGAACAAGACGGGGCCGCACCCGTGGGAGCTGTCGTTCTCCTACGGGCGGGCGCTGCAGGCCGCGGCGCTGAAGGCCTGGAAGGGCGACGACGCGAACGCACCGGCCGCCCAGGCCGCCTACCTGCACCGGGCCCGGATGAACGGCCTCGCCCGCTCGGGCCGCTGGAGCCCCGACCTGGAGAAGGCGGCGTCCTGACCGTCCGCCGGTGAGCCGGGCCGCACGGGGCCGCTCGCGCGACCGGTCCGGTGGGGCCGGACCCGCTCACGCGTCGCCGGCCCCGTCGTCGTCGGCGTCGTCGTCGCCGTCGCTCACGGCCGCGAGCCGCCCGAGGAGCCGGTCGCGCACCGACACGCCACGCTCGCGGGCGCGCTCGGACGCGACCCGCCACCCGTGCCGGGCCGAGTAGACGAGCGGGTCCGCGCCCAGGCGCCCGTATCCCCAGTGCGTGACGCGCGCGAAGAACAGCTCGTGGTCGAACATCGGCTTGCGCTCGAACGTCTCGCACCGCAGCCACGCGATGCAGCCGTCGACCACGGGGACGCCGTCGACCGCGGTGAGGTACTCGCTCGCGACGTGCCGGAAGCGCCGGCCGGGATACGAGAAGTACTGGCCCTGCTCGACCTGGTCGCCCGCCAGGATCGACACCGAGAACCATCCGGCCGCCGCGACGAGCGGATGGGTGTCGTGTCGCGGCGACATCGACGCCATCACGATCGGCTCCTCGAACGCGACCTGCGTCACCCAGTGCGACGTGTACGCGCGGGTGACGCCGTCGTGGGTCGCGGCGACGACCTGGACGCCCTTCGTCATCTGGCCGAGGGCGCGCTTGCACTCCGGGTCGATCACGCCGGCCATGCTCGCGTACCGTCGCCACCGTGCGGGCACTGGTGCAGCGGGTCACGCGGGCGAGCGTGACCGTGGGCGACGAGACGGTCGGCGACATCGGCCCGGGGCTGTGTGTGCTGGTGGGCGTGACGCACGACGACGGGGAGGCGCACGCCCGCAAGCTGGCGGAGAAGGTCGCGAACCTCCGGGTGTTCGACGACGAGGCCGGGGTGATGAACCGGTCGCTCCTCGACACCGGGGGGGCCGCGCTCGTCGTCAGCCAGTTCACGCTCTACGGCGACACGAGGCGGGGGCGCCGCCCGGCGTGGTCGGCGGCCGCGCGTCCCGAGCACGCGGAGCCGCTCGTGGAGCGGTTCACGGCCGGGCTGGCGGCCCTCGGCGTCCCCGTCGCGACCGGGCGCTTCCGGGCCCACATGCAGGTGGCCCTGGTCAACGACGGCCCGGTGACGCTCCTGCTCGAGGTGTGAACCCCGGGCGCTCACAACCGTGTAGTTCGCCCTCCGGGGATCGGTACGCTGGGGCGACCATGGCCGACGTCGCCGAGCACCCCGAGCCGGTCCCGCCGCGTCGGCGCAGGCTCGACCTGTCGGGCCTCAACCCGGCCCAGTACGAGGCCGTCACGCTCCCGCCGGGCCCGATCCTGGTCGTCGCCGGCGCCGGCTCGGGCAAGACGCGGGTGCTCACCCACCGGCTCGCCCACCTGGTCGCCGAACGCGGGGTGTCGCCGTTCGAGGTGCTCGCCATCACGTTCACCAACAAGGCGGCGGGCGAGATGCAAGAGCGCGTCGCGCAGCTCGTCGGCCCCGTGGCACGGCGCATGTGGGTGTCGACCTTCCACGCGGCGTGCTCGCGGATCCTGCGCCGTGAGTCGGCGCTGCTCGGGTACCGGTCGAGCTTCACGATCTACGACCAGTCCGACGCGCAGCGGCTCACCGACTGGGTGCGTCGGGACCTGGACCTCGATCCGAAGCGGTTCCCGCCGCGCCAGCTCCACGCGCAGATCAGCGCACTGAAGAACGAGCTGGTGCTCCCGCAGCAGTACCGCGAGATGGCCGTCGGGCCCGCGGAGCGCCGGATCGCGGACGTCTACACCGAGTACCAGCGCCGCCTGCAGGAGGCGTCCGCGGTCGACTTCGACGACCTGCTGGTGCTCGCCGTGCGCCTCTTCCGCGAGCACCCCGACGCGCTCGACCGGTACCGGCAGCGGTTCCGGCACGTGCTCGTCGACGAGTTCCAGGACACCAACGCCGCGCAGTTCGAGCTGATCCGGCTGCTCACCGCCGAACACCGCAGCGTCACGGTGGTCGGCGACGACTCCCAGTCGGTCTACCGGTTCCGCGGCGCCGACTACCGCAACCTCCTGAAGTTCGAGGACGCCTTCCCCGAGGCGACCGTGGTCGTGCTCGACCAGAACTACCGGTCCACGCAGCGCATCCTCGACGCCGCCAACGCGGTGATCTCGAACAACCCCTCCTCCCGCAAGAAGCACCTGTGGACCGACAAGGCCCAGGGCGAGCCGATCGTGCGGTTCCAGGGGGACGACGAGCACGACGAGGCGCAGTTCGTCGTGCGCGAGGTGCACCGGCTGGTCGACGAGGGCCACCGCCACGGTGACATCGCGGTCTTCTACCGCACCAACGTGCAGAGTCGCGTCCTGGAGGAGGCGCTCGTCCGGGCGGGGGTCCCGTACCGCGTGTTCGGCGGGGTCAAGTTCTACGACCGCCGGGAGGTCAAGGACGCGCTCGCGTACCTGCGTGCGCTCGTCAACCCCGACGACGAGGTGTCGTGGAAGCGCATCGTCAACACCCCGCGGCGCGGCGTCGGCGACACGTCGATCGCGAAGATCGAGTCGTACGCGAACGGCGCCGGCGTCACGTTCCGGGAGGCGATCCGCGACGCCGCGGCGGCCGGGGTCACGGGCCGGGCGCTCGGCGGCTGCAAGGAGCTGCTCGACCTCGTCGAGGAGGTCGAGCACGCCGCGGCGGGCGGCGTCGGCGCCGCGTTGGAGACGGCGCTCACGCGCAGCGGCTACCTGGCGGAGCTCGAGGCGGAACGCTCGGTCGAGGCCCAGGGGCGGGTCGAGAACCTCCAGGAGCTGATCGGCTCGGCCCGGGAGTTCGACGACCAGGTCGAGCGCGGCGACCCCGGCGGGCTCGTGCGGATCGGCGGCGTCGGGGTCGGTGACGACGCCGAGCCGCCGCAGGGCCTCGCCCGGGTCCAGGCGTTCCTCGAGGCCATCTCGCTCGTGACCGACCTCGACGAGACCGACCCCGACGCGAGCTCGGTCACGCTCATGACCCTGCACTCCGCGAAGGGCCTCGAGTTCCCGGTCGTGTTCCTCATCGGCCTCGAGGACGGTGTGTTCCCGCACGTCCGCAGCCTCGGCGACCCCGAGGAGCTCGAGGAGGAACGCCGGCTCTGCTACGTCGGCATCACGCGCGCCGAGGAGCGCCTGTACCTGTGCCACGCGTGGAGCCGCATGATGTTCGGCACCACCGACTACCGTCCGCCGAGCCGCTTCCTCGACGAGATCCCCGCGCACCTCGTGGTGACCGTGGGCGAGCACGAGCGCCGCGGCCGCGGGCTGGGCGCGCACCGCGAGAACGTGGTCGCCGCCGCGTTGCGCCGCCGGGACCCCGACCTCGCGCCGGCGGCCGGGCCGGCGGGCGCCCGCGGCGCCGAGCAGCTCGGGTTGCGCGTCGGCGACGACGTCCGCCACGAGAAGTTCGGCGAGGGGGTCGTCATCGACATCACCGGCCAGGGCGACAAGGCGGAGGCGCGCGTGCGGTTCGCCGACCACGGAGAGAAGACGCTGCTGCTCGCGTGGGCGCCGCTGCAGCGCGTCTGAGCCGCCGCGCGCCTCAGGGGGCCGTGTCGCCGTCGGGGACCGGTTCGAGGTCGACGACGAGCGCGTCCACGTCGTCGCGCGTCACGATCCGCACCGGGTACTGCGCGAGGTCGGCCGGGTCGCGCACCGTGCCGCCGCAGGTGAACCGCCTCGCCTCGACGCGCAGCGTGCACCCGTCCGGCTGTTCGGCGCGGTAGGCGACCACGTCGCCCTCCTCGAGCCCGAGCCAGAAGCCGCAGCGCCCGCCGCCGGTGCGGTAGACGGGACCGCCCTCGAGCTCCTGGCGCACCGCCTCCGCGGACCCGAGGCCGATCGAGCCGCACTCCACGGCGTCGTCGTCGCCCGTCGCGACGAGCAGCGCCGCGGCGACGAACAGGCCGAGCCCGACCACGACCGCGGTGAGCGCCGCCAGGAGCTTCAGGTCGGTGTTGCGCTCGCGGGGGCTGCGCACGGACGCTCCTTCGCCGACGACCCGCCCGCCGGGAGCCGGCGACGGGACCGGTCACGGCCCGCTTCGGTATCGTTTCGCCGCCGCCGGGCCGCGGGCTCGCGGCGGGAGGGACCGATGCAGCGACGCTATCGCGTCGTGATCGCGAAGCCGGGACTCGACGGGCACGACCGCGGTGCGAAGGTGATCGCCCGGGCGCTGCGAGACGCCGGCTTCGAGGTCGTGTACACGGGCCTCTTCCAGACGCCCGAGTCGGTCGCGGAGGCGGCGCTCCAGGAGGACGCCGACGCCGTCGGGCTGTCCCTGCTGAGCGGCGCGCACCTGACGCTCGTCCCGCGGGTGGTCGACGAGCTGCGCCGCCGGGGGCTCGGCGACGTGCTGGTGTTCGTCGGCGGCATCATCCCCGACGACGACGTCCCCGCGCTGCGTGGCCACGGCGTCGCCGAGGTCTTCACGCCGGGTGCGCCGCTGCCGACGATCACGGGCTGGCTCGAGGCGGCGCTCGATGCGCGCGAGGCCGAGCCGGCGACGTAGCGTCCCCGTCCGATCACCCCCGAGGAGCGACGAGTGGATCTGTTCGAGTACCAGGGCAAGCAGCTGTTCGCGCGCTACGGCATCCCGGTGTCGGCCGGCGAGCCCGTCGACACGGTCGACGACGCGGTCGCCGCCGCCGGCCGGGTCGGCTACCCGGTCGTGGTCAAGGCCCAGGTGCAGGTCGGCGGGCGCGGCAAGGCCGGCGGGATCAAGCTCGCCGCCGACGCCGACGAGGTCCGCACGCACGCCGGCAACATCCTCGGCATGGACATCAAGGGCCACGTCGTCGAGCGGCTCTGGATCGAGCACGCGTCCGACATCGCCGAGGAGTACTACGCGTCGTTCACCCTCGACCGCGGCGCGAAGAAGCACCTCGGCATGCTCAGCGCGCAGGGCGGCGTCGACATCGAACAGGTCGCCGACGAGAACCCGGACGCGATCGCCCGGATCCACGTCGACCCGGTCGAGGGGCTCACCGAGGCCGCGTGCCGGGCCTGGGTCGAGGCCGCGGGGCTGAACCCGCGCGCGACCGACGGGGCCGTCGACGTGCTGCTGAAGCTGTACGAGGCGTACGTCGACAGCGACTGCGACCTCGTCGAGATCAACCCCCTCATCCTGACTCCCGACGGCCGGGTGCACGCGCTCGACGCGAAGGTGACCCTCGACGACAACGCGGACTACCGGCACCCCGAGTGGGAGGAGTACCGCGCGACCCAGGTGCTCGACGAGCGGGAGCGGCTCGCGAAGGAGAAGGGTCTCAACTACATCGGGCTCGACGGCTCGGTCGGCATCATCGGCAACGGTGCCGGCCTGGTGATGAGCACGCTCGACGTCGTCAACCAGGTGGGCGGGTCCGCCGCGAACTTCCTCGACGTCGGCGGCGGCGCCGACGCGAAGGTGCTGTCGAACGCGATCGAGGTCATCAACACCGATGAGAAGGTGAAGGCGATCCTGGTCAACATCTTCGGCGGGATCACCCGCTGCGACGAGGTCGCGAACGGCATCGTCGAGGCGCTCGGCCGGGTGGCGGTGAAGGCCCCGATCGTGATCCGCCTCGACGGCACGAACGCGGCGGAGGGCCGGGCGATCCTCGCCCCGCACGAATCGGACCGCCTCATCTCGCAACCCACGATGCTCGACGCCGCGCGCAAGGCCGTCGAGCTCGCGTCCAACTGATCCGGGGGAGCCCACAGCGATGAGCATCTTCGTCGACGAGCACACCAAGGTCGTCTACCAGGGCCTCACCGGCAGCCAGGGCCGCTTCCACGGGATGCGCAACCGCGCGTACGGCACGCAGGTGGTCGCGGGCACCAACCCGAAGAAGGCCGGCACCGACGTCGACGGCGTGCCGATCTTCGCGACCGTCGCCGACGCGCGCGACGCGACGGGCGCGAACGCGTCGTGCATCTTCATCCCGGCCCCCGGAGTGAAGGACGCGGTGCTCGAGGCCGCCGAGGCCGGCATCGAGTTCATCGTCGTCATCACCGAGGGCGTCCCCGCCCACGACGAGGCGTACTTCTACAACGACCTGAAGCGCCGCTTCCCCGGGACCCAGCTCCTCGGCCCGAACTGCCCGGGGATCATCTCGCCGGGAAAGTGCAACATCGGCATCACCCCCGGTGAGATCGCGCTCGCGGGCGGGCCGGTCGGGATCGTCTCGCGCTCCGGCACCCTCACGTACCAGGCGCTGCACGAGCTCACCCAGCAGGGGATCGGCCAGACGACCTGCGTCGGCATCGGTGGTGACCCCGTGCCGGGCACCACGTTCATCGACTGCCTGTCGCGCTTCGAGGCCGACCCCGAGACGAAGGCCGTGATCATGATCGGCGAGATCGGCGGATCCGCCGAGGAGGAGGCGGCCGCCTACATCGCCGCCGAGATGACCAAGCCGGTCGTCGCGTACATCGCCGGCGTGACCGCGCCGCCCGGGAAGAAGATGGGCCACGCCGGCGCGATCATCTCCGGCTCGAAGGGCACGGCCGCCGCGAAGATCGAGGCGCTGGAGGGCGCGGGGTGTCGTGTCGCGGCCAACCCCACCGAGATCGGCGCGCTGATGGCCGAGGTCGTGCGGTCGCTGTAGCCCGGGCGGGGCCCCGGCGCGCCGGCCGGGGTGGCCGGTCAGGGTGCCGCGGGCGGGTCCGCCGGCGGCGACCAGCCGGGCGGGTCGGCCGGGGCCGGTGAACCGTCGCCCGCCGACGGCGCCGCCGGCGGGACGCGGCCGCGCTCGAGCCGCTCGCGCACGAGGTGGCCGAGCGCGACGACCGCGGCGCCGAACGCGGCGACCACGAGCCCCGGGACGAGGGTGTCGTCCGCCCCCGTCTCGTCGTCGGCCCCGGACACGTCACCCGCGATGATCAGGGCGCCCAGCGACGCGCCGATCCCGCCGAGCCACGTCGTGAACCGCCGGTCGCCGCGCCAGCCGACGGCGCCGACGGCGAGCCCGGCGGCCATCGCGAGCAGCCCTCCGACGATCGCGCTGCCGCTCGCGTCGCCCAGGGCCGAGACGGCGGTGACCAGTGCCGCGGCCGCGGGGACGACGAACGCGGTCGCGAGGCGCGGCCGTCCGCGCGCGTCGAGCACGAGCACGGTCGCGAGATACGCCCCGCCGAACAGGAGCGACACGATCCCGACCTCGAGCACCCGGTCCTCGGGGACCTCGTCGCCGAGGACCTCGACGTCGAAGTCGTCGGTGCCGAGGTCGTCGGTGCCGAAGTCGTCGGTGCCGAAGTCGTCGGTGCCGAAGTCGTCGCCGCCGAGGAGCTCCTCGCACCCGCCGGCGCGGCCCGTGGGCTCGCGACCGCCACAGGTCTCGGCGAACTCCTCGAAGTCGCTCCCGGACTCCGACTCCCACCACAGCGCGTCGCACGCGGCGCCGTCACCGTCCGCGCAGTCCTGCGCGAGCGAGTAGAGGGGGTCGGTGGGGTCGAGGTCGTCGAGCCCGACCGCGGCGTCGCCGGCCGGCACGATCGGTACGGACCCGCCCCCGCGGGCGGCGTCGTAGAACTCGCCCGGCGTCGTGTACGGGGGCGACGGCACCGGCGCCGCCCCGTAGGCGTCGAGGTCGCTCACCTCGCCGACCATCCACAGCCACGCCAGGATCGCCGAGGCCGCGACGAACACGGGCCGTGCCCGCGTCCTGGGCACGACGTATGCGACGACCCAGGTGCCGATGGTGAGGAGCACGAACGGCCGCACGTCGGCGAACGAGCCCGCGTCCGGCAGGATGAGGAACCCGTAGACGAACGGGACCGACACGGCGACCGCGGTCACCGCCGCCGGTCGCGTCGACGTGGGGCCGAACCACGCGAGGAGGTACCCGGCGGCGCCGAGGAGCGCGAAGACGAGCGCGCCCAGCTCCCAGTCGGGTTCGCCGGAGCCGTCGATCAGGTCGATCGCGACCAGCAGCGCGCCGATCGCCACGACGATCGCGCCACCGGCGGCCAGCGCGTCGGCCAGTGACGGCCGCGGCCGCGGCCCGGCCTCGACCAGTGGCTCACCGCCGTTCGCGGCCGGGGTCGTACCCGGTTCGTGCACCGTACCTCCCCACCTGGTGCCGTCACCGGGGCCGGCCGGTGGCCGGCCCCGCCCGTCGCGACGGTGTCAGGCCGCCGCCGGCTCGCGCTCGCGCAGCACCGCGCCGACGACGAGGCCGATCGACGCGAGGAGCATGAGCCAGAAGCCGATCCCCTTGTCGGGCGAGTCGGCGATCAGGAACGCGAGCATCATGATCGCGGTCTGGGCCCCGGCCAGCAGGTGGATCTGGTTCCAGGAGAATCCCATGACCCGCTCGGGGAGGCGGACGTTCGCGAACGCCGTCAGGCCGACCACCACCGCCATCGCCGCACCGAGCACCGCCGGCAACGTCGTGACGGGGAACCCCCAGTCGGGGTTCCAGGCGTTGACCGAGTCGCCCCCGCCGCTGACCTCGACCTCGCCCGTCTCGAAGTCGACGTCGATGTCCCCGATCGTCGGCACGTCGTAGAACGGGAGGAACGAGGCGACGAGGATCACCGCGCCGGCGACGAGGATCACGATGTTGCCGGGGGAGAGCTTCAGGTTGTTCATCGTGCGGGCTCCTTCAGCCGACCGTGGGCGCCTGCTGGCGAGCGACGAGGACGGCACCGACGAGCACGGCCGCGGAGCCGACGAGGAGGAGGAACAGGCCCGCACCCGTGTCGTCGGCGGCGATCAGCCAGCACAGGCTCATCAGCGTGGCGAAGAAGCCGAGCGCGAGGCTGAGCTGGCCGGCCCCGAACCCCGCGAGGCGATCGGGGAGCGAGACGTTGCCGAAGCGTTGCACCGCGACGAGCACCCCGGCGACGACGCAGTACAGCGGGATGAGCGTGACGATCGGGAAGGCACCCCGGCCCCACGCCGAGACGTCACCCGAGATGTCCAGGAAGGAGCCCAGGAGGGCGACGACGGCACCGCCCATCATCGCCCATTCGCCCGGGCTCGGCTGCTTGTTGTCCACGGCCCCTCCAGCGGGACGACAGAATGCGAGCAGTCAAACACTTCTGCGTCCTCCATCGGCGGATCCCCGCCCGGGTTTCGGGTCCCGGGGCGGGACCACCGGCCCCGGGCCGCGCCCGGTGGTCTCCGCTACGGTGCGGGGCATGCGGGTCGGGGTCCTCGCCTCGGGAAGCGGCACGATCCTGCGGGCGCTCGTCGAGCGGGGCCTCCCCGTCGTGGCCGTGGTCGTCGACCGGCCCTGCGGGGCCGTCGAGGTCGCCCGCGAAGCGGGCATACCGGTCGAGATGGTCGAACGGACCGACTTCGGTCCCACCTTCGACCGGGTCGCCTACACGCACGACGTGATCGACGCGCTCCGCCGCCACGACGTCGAACTGGTCGCGATCGCGGGGTTCGGGACCATCCTCGCCAAGCCCTTCGTCGACGCGTACGGCGGGCGAGCGGTCAACACGCACCCCGCGCTGCTCCCGGCCTTCAAGGGGTGGCACGCGGTGCGCGACGCCCTGGAACACGGCGTGAAGGTCACCGGCTGCACGGTGCACATGGTCACCGCCGAGGTCGACGCCGGGCCGATCCTCGCCCAGGAGGCGGTGCCGGTGCTGGAGGGCGACACCGAGGCGACCCTCCACGAACGCATCAAGGAGGTGGAGCGGCGGCTCTACCCGGACGTGATCGAGAGGCTGATCGGTCGATGAGGACCACCGTCAGGCGCGCGCTGGTGTCGGTCCACGACAAGACCGGGCTCGCCGAGCTCGCGCGCGGGTTGCACGCGCTGGGCGTCGAGCTCGTGTCGTCGTCGAGCACCGCGGCCGCGATCGAGGCGGCCGGGGTGCCGGTGACCCGCGTCGAGGACGTCACGGGCGCTCCCGAGATCCTCGGCGGGCGGGTCAAGACGCTGCACCCGAAGATCCACGGCGGCCTCCTCGCGGACCGCTCGCAACAGTCGCACCTCGACGACCTCGAGGCGTTCGGGATCGCACCGTTCGACCTCGTCGTGTCGAACCTCTACCCGTTCCTGGAGCGCCCGGGGATCGAGACGATCGACATCGGCGGTCCGGCGATGGTGCGGGCGGCCGCGAAGAACCACGAGTGGGTCGCCGTCGTCACCAGCCCCGCGCAGTACGAGCCGCTCCTCGCCGAACTGCGGGAACAGGGAGGCACGCTGTCGGCGCGGACCCGGCGCACCCTCGCGATCGAGGCGTTCGCGCACACGGCGGCCTACGACGCCGCGATCACGCAGTGGCTCCAGGACGACGACCTCCTCCCGCGTCACCTGATCCTCGCGCTCGAACGCACCGACGAGGCGTTGCGGTACGGGGAGAACCCGCACCAGCGCGCGGCCCGCTACCGCCGGCGGGGTACCCGGAGCTGGTGGGACTCGCTGCGCCAGCACGGCGGCCTCGCGCTGTCGTACCTCAACTTCTACGACACCGAGGCGGCCTGGCGGCTCGCCCACGACCTCGGCGAGCGGCCGGCGTGCGTCATCGTCAAGCACGCCAACCCGTGCGGGGTCGCCGTCGCCGACGACCTCGCGACCGCGTACCGGCGCGCGCTCGAGTGCGACGAGCGCTCGGCGTTCGGCGGGATCGTCGCGCTGAACCGCGCCGTCGACGCCGACACGGTGGCCCGCATGGCCGACGGTCCGCAGGCCGACGTCGTGATCGCGCACGGCTACGCCGACGGCACACTCGACGTGCTGCGCGCCAAGCGCAAGAACACGCGCCTGCTGGAGGCCGCACCGCCGGACCGCGAGGCACTCGACCTCCGGCAGATCTCCGGGGGGTTCCTCGTGCAGGAACCGCACGCGTTCGTCTCCGCCCGCGACGACTGGCGCGTCGTCACCAAGGCCAGCCCCCACCCCCGGGCAGTGGGCGGACCTCGAGTTCGCCTGGCGGGTGTGCGGCCACGTGAAGTCGAACGCGATCGTGCTCGCGAAGGACGGCCAGGCGGTCGGGATCGGCGCGGGCCAGCAGAACCGGGTCGAGGCGGGCGAGATCGCGGCGAAGAAGGCGGCCGGGCGGGCGCGCGGCGGCGCCTGCGCCAGCGACGCCTTCTACCCGTTCCCCGACGGCGTCGAGGCCGCGGCCGCGGCGGGCGTCGCGGCCGTGATCCAACCCGGGGGCGCGATGCGCGACGACGCGGTGATCGAGCGGGCCGACGAGCTGGGGCTCGCGATGGTGTTCACCGGCGAGCGGCACTTCCTCCACTGATGGCCGCGACCCTGCTCGACGGCAACGCGCTGGCCGCGGCGGTGAAGGTGGAGCTGCGCGCCCGCATCGAGGGCCTCCGGGCGAGGGGGGTGACCCCCGGGCTCGGCACCATCCTCGTGGGCGACGACCCCAACAGCCACGCGTACGTCCGGCTGAAGCGCGAGGACTGCGCGGAGGTCGGCATCCGGTCGCGCCACACCGAGCTGGGTGCGGACGTGACGCAGCGCGAGCTGCTCGACCTGATCGCCGACTACAACGCCGACCCCGAGGTCGACTGCTTCATCGTGCAGATGCCGCTGCCCGGCCACCTCGACGAGGAGCAGGCGCTGCTCGCCGTCGACCCCGCGAAGGACGCCGACGGGCTCCATCCCGTCAACCTCGGCAAGCTCGTGATGGGCGTGCGCGCCCCCCGCCCGTGCACCCCGCTCGGCATCCAGGCGCTGCTCGCCCACCACGACGTGCCGATCGAGGGCCGCCACGTCGTGATCGTCGGGCGCGGCCTCACGATCGGGCGGCCGCTCGCGAACCTCCTGTCGCTGAAGGAGCCGCACGCGAACGCGACCGTCACCGTCTGCCACACCCGAACGAACTTCCTGCCCGAGTTCACGCGCCAGGCCGACATCCTCGTCGCGGCCGCGGGGATCCCGTCGATCATCACGCCCGACATGGTGCGGCCCGGCGCCGCGCTCGTGAGCGCGGGGCTCACGATGGAGGGCCGGCGCCTCGTCCCCGACGTGGACGAGGCCTGCGCCGAGGTCGCGGGTTGGATCACGCCGCGGCTCGGCGGCGTCGGCCCGACGACGCGGGCGATGCTGCTGCGCAACGCGGTCGAGGCGGCCGAGCGCCGGGCCGGGGCCGGCTCGTGACCGCACCGGCCCTGCCCGAGCCGCGCTGCGCCGTGTGCGGAACCGCCGTCGCGCCCGACGCCGCGCGCTGTCCCTC
Organism: Acidimicrobiia bacterium; assembly: GCA_026002935.1. Taxonomy (GTDB): domain Bacteria; phylum Actinomycetota; class Acidimicrobiia; order IMCC26256; family PALSA-610; genus BPGH01. The sequence continues at coordinate 100,217 of BPGH01000001.1, read as the reverse complement.
GTGCGGGCTCCACCGCCCCGCCGCGACCGGCGCCCGGGTGCTGACCCGCTCGGCGATGCTCGCGCTCGCGGCGGTGCTGCTCGTCGCGTGGGTCGTCACGCTCGCGGTGATCGCGTCGGCCCGCTGAAGCGGCCACCCGCCCGGTTCGCCCGGCGGGCGGGCGTCCGCGACGATGGGCGGCGCCGTACACGAACGGCAGGGCCGTCCATCCCGGGAGGGTCGAGCGGGTGCTGCTCGCCGAGCTGATCGTCCGCCACACGCGCCGGCACATGCCGACCAGACGGGTGGCGCTCGACCGCGCGTACCTGCCGACCGCGGGGCCGGCGCCCGGCGCCGCGCTGCTCGGCGCCGTCGTGGCGTCGCGGCTCGGCGAGCTCGACGAGGAGCAGCACGAGCCGCTGGCGCGGATCGTGCACGACGCCCGCCACGGGCTCGCGATCCCGCGCATCGCGTTGCGGCACCGGCTCCAGCACGACACCCACGGCCTCGACCGCTCGCGCCACCGCGTGCTGCTCGGGGGGCTGACCGTCGTCGTCGAGCTCGACGCCCACGGCGCCGCCGTGCCCCAGGTGCTCGGCGCCGTCCTGGCCGCGGCGTCGCTGCCGCCGTCGGGCCGCGGGGTCGCGCTCCGCACGATCCGTGAGGTCCTCGCCGGCCGCTGGCGCGGGCTCGCGCCCGACGTCGTCGTGCGCGTGCTCGACGCCGGCGAGGCCGTCGCGCCGCCGCTCGCGGCGCCCGGTACCCGCCGCCCCGGCCGCCCGCCCGCCGAGGACCTCTGGGTCGGCGTGCCCGGCGACCAGCGCTGGGCCATGGAGGTGCTCGGGTTGCGGGCCGGCGCGCGCATCGTCCGTGACGACGTGAACCGGCGGTTCCGCCGCCTGCTGCGGGACGCCCACCCCGACTCGGGCGGCGTGGCGGCGCGGGCCGCCGCCCGCATCGCGGAGCTCACCGAGGCGCGCGCGATCCTGCTCGGTGTCGCTTCGGAGGGCGCGGCCGCCGAGGGCTAGCGTCTGGCGCCGTGAAGCCACCTGTTCGTGTCGCGGTGACCGGCGCCGCCGGTCAGATCGGCTACAGCCTGCTGTTCCGGATCGCCAACGGCGACCTTCTGGGCCGGGACCAGCCCGTCGTCCTGCACCTGCTCGAGATCACCCCGGCGCTCGACGCGCTGCGGGGTGTCGTCATGGAGCTCGACGACTGCGCCTTCCCGCTGCTCGCCGGCGTCGTGCAGACGGACGACGCGCACCGCGCCTTCGAAGGGGTCGACTACGCGCTGCTCGTCGGGTCGCGGCCGCGCACGAAGGGCATGGAGCGCAAGGACCTGCTGGAGGCGAACGGCGCGATCTTCACCGCGCAGGGCAAGGCGCTCGCCGCCGGCGCCGCCGACGGCGTGCGGGTCCTCGTCGTCGGCAACCCGGCCAACACCAACTGCCTGATCGCGATGAACAACGCACCGTCGATCCCGCGCGACCGGTTCAGCGCGATGACCCGCCTCGACCACAACCGGGCCAAGGCGCAGCTCGCCGCGAAGTGCGGCGTGCCGGTCACGTCGGTCACCCACATGACGATCTGGGGCAACCACTCGGCGACCCAGTACCCGGACGTGTTCCACGCGCGGGTCGACGGCAGGCCCGCGGCGGAGCTGGTCGACCAGGAGTGGATCGAGCGGACGTACATCCCGACCGTCCAGCAGCGCGGCGCGGCGATCATCGAGGCGCGCGGCGCGTCCTCGGCCGCGTCGGCGGCGAACGCCGCGATCGACCACGTGCGCGACTGGGTGCACGGGTCACCCCCCGACGACTGGGTGTCGATGGCGGTGTGCTCCGACGGCTCCTACGGCGTCCCCGAGGGCCTGATCTCGTCGTTCCCGGTCACCACGGCGGGCGGCGCCTGGTCGATCGTCCAGGGCCTCGACCTCGACCCGTTCTCGCGCGAGCGGATCGACGCGTCGGTCGCCGAGCTGGCCGAGGAGCGCGCGGCCGTCGAGGAGCTCGGCCTGCTCGGGTGACCGCCGGGTCCGCGGCCCGCTGGCCGGCGGCGCCGTCGCAGCCGCCCCGGGCGGCGTAGCGTGGGTGGCGGTACCGGGGCCCGGGAGGTCGGCGCGTGGGCGGCACGGCACGGTGGTGGGTGCAGGCGACCGGCTACGGCCCGGTCACCGTCGTGACCTCGCCCCGCGGGGTGCGGGCGATCCGCCTGCCGGGTGACCCGGCGCCGCCGGTGGGGCGGCCGGACGATCCCGACCCGTGGGTCTCGGCCCGGCTCGACGACTGGCTCGTCGGCCGCGTCCACGAGCTCGACCTTCCGCTCGACCTCGACGGTGTCGGGGGCTTCCGCCGCCGGGTGCTCGACACGCTGGCGCGCGAGGTCGGCTGGGGCGAGACCGTGTCGTACGGGGAGCTGGCGGCGATGGCCGGCCGGCCGGGCGCGGCACGCGCGGTGGGCAACGTCATGGCCTCCAACCCGCTTCCCCTCGCGATCCCCTGCCACCGTGTCGTCGCGTCGGGGGGCCGGATCGGTGGCTACGGCGGCGGCCGCGACGCGGTGGCGCTCAAGCGCGCGCTCCTCGCCCGCGAGGGCGTCGCCCTCTGACCGGCCCGGTCAGGAGCCGCGGACGCCGACCGGACGCGACACCTGCGCGAAGAAGTCGTTGCCCTTGTCGTCGACGACGACGAACGCGGGGAAGTCGCGCACCTCGATCCGCCACACCGCCTCCATGCCGAGCTCGGGGTACTCGAGCACCTCCACCTTCGTGATGCAGTCCTGGGCGAGCCGGGCCGCCGGGCCGCCGATCGAACCGAGGTAGAAGCCGCCGTACCGCTTGCAGGCCTCCGTGACGGCGGGCGACCGGTTGCCCTTCGCCAGCATCACGTACGAGCCCCCGTTGGCCTGGAACAGCTCCACGTACGAGTCCATGCGCCCCGCGGTGGTCGGGCCGAACGAGCCGGACGCGTACCCCTGCGGCGTCTTCGCCGGGCCCGCGTAGTAGACGCAGTAGTCCTTCAGGTACTGCGGCAGGCCCTCGCCGCGGTCCAGGCGCTCCTTGATCCGCGCGTGCGCGATGTCGCGGGCGACGACCATCGGGCCGCTGAGCATCACGCGGGTGCGCACCGGCAGCCTCGACAGCTCGCGCCGGATCTCGTCCATCGGCCGGGTCAGGTCGATCGCGACCGCCGGACCGCCCTCGAGGTCGTCCTCGGTCACGTCGGGCAGGTACTTCGCCGGGTCGGTCTCGAGCTGCTCCAGGAACACGCCCTCCTCGGTGATCTTGCCGAGGGCCTGGCGGTCGGCCGAGCACGAGACCGCGATCGCGACCGGGCACGAGGCGCCGTGGCGCGGGAGCCGGACGACGCGGACGTCGTGACAGAAGTACTTCCCGCCGAACTGCGCGCCGATCCCGAACTGCTGCGTGAGCGCGAGCACGTCCCGCTCCAGTGCGACGTCGCGGAACCCACGGCCCAGCTCGTTGCCCTCGGTCGGGAGCGTGTCGAGGTAGCGCGCGGACGCGAGCTTCGCCGTCTTCAGCGCGTACTCGGCGGACGTGCCGCCGATCACGATCGCGAGGTGGTAGGGCGGGCACGCGGCCGTCCCGAGGGTCCGCAGCTTCTCGTCGAGCCAGCGCATCAGGCTCTCGGGGTTCAGCAGCGCCTTCGTCTCCTGGAACAGCAGGCTCTTGTTGGCCGAGCCGCCGCCCTTCGCCATGAACAGGAACTTGTACTCGTCGCCGTCGACGGCCTCGATCTCGATCTCGGCCGGCAGGTTGGTGCCGGTGTTCTTCTCCGTGTACGTGTCGAGCGGCGCGAGCTGCGAGTAGCGGAGGTTGTCCTCGGCGTAGGTGCGGAACACGCCGCGCGCGATCGCCTCGCGGTCGCCGCCGCCCGTGAGCACCCGCTCGCCCTTCTTGCCCTTCACGATCGCGGTGCCGGTGTCCTGGCAGGAGGGGAGGACGCCGCCGGCGGCGATGCACGCGTTCTTCAGCAGCTCCAGGGCGACGAACCGGTCGTTGGCCGACGCCTCGGGATCGTCGAGGATCGCGCGGAGCTGCGCGAGGTGGCCGGGGCGCAGGAGGTGCGCGATGTCGAACATCGCCTCGCGGGTCAGGAGGGTGAGCGCCTCGGGGTCGACCTCGAGGAACCGGCGCCCGGCGGCGTCCGTGACCCGCACGGAGTCGCTGGTCAGGAGGCGGTACGGCGTCTCGTCGGCGCCGACGGGCAGCATGTCCTGGTAGGCGAACTCGACCATGGGGGCAACGGTAGACGCCCCGGCGCGCGCCGCCCGAAGCCCGGCGGCGCCGTCCGACGACCGAGGAGGATGCCATGCCCGAGGTGCGCGTCGAGCGCGACACGATGGGGGAGGTTCGGGTTCCCGCCGGCGCGCGCTGGGGTGCGCAGACCCAGCGGGCCCTCGAGAACTTCCCGATCTCGGGGGTCCGGCTCGAGCCGCGGCTCGTGCGGGCGCTCGCGTTGATCAAGGCCGAGGCCGCGCGGGTCAACGCCCGGCTGCGCGAGGTCACGGCAGTCGACCGGCGCGTCGGCGAGGCGATCGCGGCGGCGGCCGAGGAGGTGGCGTCGGGCGCCCACGGCGACCAATTCCCGGTCGACGTGTTCCAGACCGGCTCGGGTACGTCGTCGAACATGAACGCGAACGAGGTGATCGCGAACCTCGCCGCCGAGCGGCTCGGTGAACGGGTGCACCCGAACGACCAGGTGAACGCGTCGCAGTCCTCGAACGACGTGTTCCCCTCGGCCGTGCACCTCGCGGTCGCCCAGGCGGTCGTCGAGGACCTCGTCCCGGCGGCCGAGGTGCTCGCCCGGTCGCTGCGGCGCAAGCAGCGCGCCTTCGCGCAGGTCGTGAAGGCCGGACGCACGCACCTGATGGACGCGACGCCGGTCACGCTCGGCCAGGAGTTCGGGGGGTACGCGACCCAGGTCGAGGAAGGGATCGCGCGGCTGCGCGACACGCTGCCGCGCGTCTGCGTCCTGCCGCTCGGCGGCACCGCGGTGGGCACGGGCGTCAACGCCCCGCGGCGGTTCGCCCGCCAGGTCGTCGCCCGGCTCGCGGAGCGGACCGGGCTGCCCCTCGTCGAGGCGCGTGACCACTTCGCGGCGCAGGGCGCACGCGACGCGCTCGTCGAGTGCAGCGGGCAGCTCCGGGTGCTCGCCGCGTCCCTGACGAAGATCGCGAACGACCTGCGCTGGATGGCGAGCGGTCCCCGCGCGGGCCTGGCCGAGATCCGGCTGCCCGATCTCCAGCCCGGCTCCTCGATCATGCCCGGCAAGGTCAACCCGGTCATCCCCGAGGTCGTGACGCAGGTCGCGGTGCAGGTCTACGGCAACGACGCCGCGGTCGCGTTCGCAGGGTCGCAGGGGAGCTTCGAGCTGAACACCTACGTTCCCGTGATCGCGCGCAACCTGCTCGAGTCGGTCCGGCTGCTGACGAGCGCCTGCACCGTGTTCGCGCGCAGGTGCGTCGACGGCGTCGAGGCGGACGTCGAGCGCTGCCGCCGGTACGCGGAGGCGTCGCCGTCGGTCGGCACCGCGCTCAACCCGTACCTCGGTTACGACGCCGCCGCCGAGGTCGTGAAGGAGTCGGCCCGCACCGGCCGGCCGATCCGCGAGATCGTGCGCGAGCGGGGGCTGATGAGCGACGAGGAGCTCGACCGGGCCCTCGACGTGATCGCGATGACGCGCGGCGGGATGCCCTAGCGTCGCGCCCGTGGCCGGACACGAGGGTGGGACGAAGGCGGTCGTCGCGGCGCTGATCGCGAACTCGCTGATCGCGGTGAGCAAGTTCGTGGTGTTCCTGATCACCGGCGCGGCGTCGCTGCTCGCGGAGTCGATCCACTCCGTCGCCGACGCCGGCAACCAGGGCCTCCTGCTGTACGGAGGCCGCGCGGCGAGGCGGCCGGCCGACGAGGAGCACCCGTTCGGGTACGGCAACCGCCGCTACTTCTGGGCGTTCATCGTCGCCCTCGTCCTGTTCAGCCTGGGCGGCCTCTTCGCGATCTACGAGGGCGTCGAGAAGCTGCGGCACCCGCACGAGCTGCAGAACGTCCGGCTCGCGATCGGCCTGCTGGTGTTCGCGATCGTCGTCGAGGCCTGGTCGTTCCGTACCGCGATCGTGGAGGCGAACAAGGTCCGCAAGGGGCAGCCCTGGCTGGCGTGGATCCGGCGGTCGAAGTCGCCGGAGCTGCCGGTGGTGCTGCTGGAGGACTTCGGCGCCCAGTTCGGCCTCGTCATCGCGCTGGTCGGCGTGACCATGGCCGAGATCACCGGCGAACCCCGCTGGGACGCGGCGGGCAGCCTCGGCATCGGCGTCCTGCTCGTCGTGATCGCGGTCTTCCTCGCGTTCGAGATGGCGAGCCTGCTGCTCGGCGAGGCGGCCTCCCCGGAGGACGTGGCGCGGATCCGCGCCGCGATCGGCGGTCACGCCCGCGTCACGAGGGTGATCCACCTGCGCACCGAGCACATCGGCCCCGACGAGATCGTCGTCGCCGCCAAGCTCGAGTTCGACCGCGACCTCACGGTCGAGCAGCTCGCCGAGGAGGTCGACCGCGTCGAGGCGAGCATCCGCGCCGCGGTGCCCGCGGCGCGGATCGTGTTCCTGGAGCCCGACCTGTACCGCGCGGGCGCCGACGCGGCGGCCGTCTAGGCCTGGTCGCCCGGCGCCGGCTGCTCGGCGGGACGCGGCGGCGCCGGCGCGGCGTCATCGGTGGGCGCGACGGCCGTGGCGCCAGGGGCGGGGAGCCCGAGCTGCGTGCGCAGCTCCGACAGCCGGGCCTGGGCCTCGGCGTTGATCTGCGCCTGCTCGACCTCGAGCATCCGCGACTCGACCGACGCGCCCTGCAGCTCCGCGGCGCCCTGCGCGCGCGCGGTGCGCGCCTCGATCTTCTCGCGGATCTCCTCGAACGTCGGGACGTCCTCCCCGATCGTCTCGGAGAGCTGCGCCATCGCCTTGTTCATCTGCTCCTGCATCTTCGCCTGGTCGAGCTGCGAGAGCAGGCGCTGGCGCTCGCTCAGCTTCTTCTGGAGCGCAGAGGAGTTCTTCTGCACCGCCGACTTCGCGTTGTCGGCGTTGCGGGTCGCCTCGAGCAGCAGGGCCTTGAGGTCCTCGACCTCGCGTTCGAGCGCGATGAGCCGGTTCGCGAACGCCTCGGCCGCCTGCTGGTACTCGAGCGCCTTCGTGGTGTCGCCCTTCTGGGCGGCCTCGTCCGTGAGCAGGAGCGCCTGTCGCGCGTTCGCCGTGACCTTCTCGAGCTCCTCCTGCGCGCGCTCCAGGCGCATCTGCGTCTGCTTCTGGTGCGCGATCACGTTGGCGGCCTGCTCGGTGAGCCGGCGGTGCTGCTCCTGCGCCTCCATGATCGCCTGCTCGAGCTGGACCTTCGGGTCCGCGGCCTCCTCGAACCTCCCCGTGAGGCGGGCGGTCATGTACTTCCACCAGCGGCGCAGGAGCTTCAGCATGGCGCGCAGCCTACGTGGTGGGGCGCACGGGTTCCCCGGCGGGCCGGGTCACGCCTGGGCGCTGCGGACCTCCTCCAGCCCCTGGCGCAGCGCCTCCATGTCGCCGACGAGCTGGTCGACGTCGGCACCGAGGCCGTGCAGCTCCGACGCGTCGCCGGCCCGCAGCGAGAGCTCGACGGCCCGCGCGACGGCCTCGTCGAGCCGCGCGTCGAGCACCTCGAGCCGCCGGCGGGCGTCGTCGGCGACGGCGACGAGCCGCCGGCCGGACGCCAGCTGCGCCTCCAGTGCCTCGACGGTCCGGTCCCACGACTCGGCTGCGCCCGGCGAATCGGGACGGGTGCCCCGCACGGTCTCGAGACGGCGGGCGACCGCGGCGAGGTCGAGTGAGCGGATGCCGTCGTCGAGCGCGTCGCCGTGGCGCGCGACCCGCCAGCACTCCTGCACCGCGGCGTCGACCCGCGTACCGATCTCGGCGAGCCGGTCCCGCACCGGCCCACTGCGCGCGGCGCGCACGACCTCGTCGAACCGGCGGCGGGCGCCGAGCGCCTCGTGCACGTAGCGACGCCACGGGTCCGACAGCGTCTTCGGGTCGATGCCGCGCAGCGGTCGCGGCCGCCGCGGCAGCCGCAGGGCCACGACGGCGCCCCAGGCGAGCGCGCCGGCGAGCACGATCCCGGCCAGCGGCGCGCCCGCGAGGATCGCGACCGACGTGCCCACCCCGGCCGCGAGGACCGCCGCCGGCGCCGTGATCGCCTCGGCCGTGCGCCGCGACCGCAGGTGCGGGGGGAGCCGCTCGAGCGCCATCGGCTCAGAAGTTGCTCACGACGGCGGTGAACACCTTCGAGATCGTCGTCGCGTCGGACGCGTCGTACACCTGGGCGTTGGTGGCCTCCGCGATCCGCCGCAGCGTCTCGAGGTCGGCGTCGCCGCCGTACGCGATCGCGAACACCCGTACCGGTGTGGACGACTCACCCTCCGAGCGGGAGCGCAGGCGGGAGACGAGGCCTTCGAGGTCCTCGTTCACGTCCTCGTTGCGGCCGTCGGTCAGCAGCACGATCGCGTTGATCCGCTGCTCGTCGAAGCCCTCGACCATGTCGTCGAACGCGTCGCCGGTCGCGGTGTACAGCGGGGTGCCGTTGCGCGGCACGAGGTCGTTGACGGCCCGCACGATCCGCTCCCGGTTGCCCGCGAGGTCACCGACGGGCACCAGGTCGAGCCATTCGGGCCGCTCGCCGCCGGTCAGCTCCGTCGTGAAGACGCGCAGACCGACCCGGTCGTCGGGTGCGAACTCGTCGAGCGCATCGACGACCGCCTCCTTGGCGAGGTCGAGCTTCGTGGGGACCGGGTCGCCGTCGGGGTCGGCGGGGTCCCCCATCGAACCGGACACGTCGAGCAGCAGCATCACCCGGGCGCGCTTGCGGTCCTGCGCCCACCGGTCGAGGAGCGCGGTGAGCACCTCCGGCTCGGGCACCTCGAGCAGCGTCTCCGGCTGGCCGGGATCGACGCCCCAGCGTGCGCTGATCGGTTCGCCGATGGCGACCTCGGGGTTGGCGGGCCGGAACCCGAACTCGAGGACCCGCTGCTGCGCGGCGGGCCGCTGCACGAACTCCGCGAAGGCGCGGGCGCCCTCCCGTTCGGTGTCGTCGACCCACGGCGCGTCGAGGACGATGAACGGGTTGTCGCTGTAGAGCGTGCCCTCCTTCGGGTAGACCGCCACGAGCGGGACGCGCGGTTCGCGTGGTTCCTCGCCCGGCGCGAGCACGCCGTCGGGATCGCCCTTGTTGTAGTCGATCACCGACTTCTCCTCGACCGCGACGGCCGACACGTACGTCAACGAGGTGCCGCGGACGTCGTTGCGGAACCAGTTGTTGAGGAACGTCATCGTGATGTCGCCGTAGTGGACGACGGACGACTCGACGCCGCGGGCGAACTCCTGCACCTCGGGGCGTGCCAGGTCCTCGAGCGTCAACCCGTCGGTCTTGCCCGTCGCGGCGTAGTACTGCGCGATCGTCGCCGACAGCGCGCTGGTCGAGAAGTTCGGGTTCGTCTTGCCGAGCCGGAACGGCCCCCACTCGGGGTGCCCGAACGCGGCCCACCCCTGCGGATCGCGGGCGAGACGCAGGATGTCGGCGTAGCCGATCGGCCGGTCGGGGTAGCCGAGCGCGTCCGCCATCGGCTCCGGCATGGCGATCACGAGCGGCGTCAGCATGAACGGTGTCGACTCGCCGACCATCGGGTCCTCGCCCGCGTCGGCGAGGCGCTGGTCGAGGATCGCGCCCCACGACGACGCGGCCGGCGACCAGACCACGGGCCGGGGGCCGTTCACGTCCTCGTCGGGCCAGCCCTGGGCGAGCAGCTGGGTGGCCGCGCCGGAGGCCTTCGTCTGCACGCGCACGAACGCGCAGCCGCCACCGTCGAGCTCGGCCGCGTCGGAGCCGTTGAACTCCTCGGCGAGGTCGCTCAGCAGCGCGATCTTCTCCGACGACACCGCCATGTCGATCGCGGTGCAGTCGCCCGGGTCGGCGAGGTCGCCGGCGCCGCCGCCGGCGCCGCCCGCGTCGTCGTCGGGCGCGCACGCCGTCGGCGCCGCGAGCGCCAGCGCCAGCACGAGCGAGCCGGCGAGGGTGCGGATCGTGCGGTTCACCGGACGACGCCCCGCCAGTAGTCGCGCAGCGCGCCCAGCGCGCCGGGTGCCGGCAGCCCGTCGGTGGGGGGCAGCGCGGGCGCGCCGCCGGCGGGCGCGTCCGACGACCCGGCGGTGCGGAAGCCGCCGTCGGCCAGCGCGCGGCGCACCGCGGCGGGGAGGTCGCCCAGGTCCGTGCCGCCCACCGCGACGAGCACGACGTCGGCCGTGGCCACGGGCGCAGCGTAGAGGACCTCCGCCGCGTCGCGGACGTCGCCGGCGGCCCGCCGCAGGCCGGTGGTCGCCGCCGCCTCGGTCGTCGCGACGAGGTCGTACGCGGTGAGCCGCGTCTGCAGGAAGCGCGCGAACGGGTCGCCGCCGTCGAACGCGTCGGCCGGGATCGCCCGCTGGAGCCGCTGGAACCATCCCGGGAACGTGTCGCTGGTCTCCCAGTCGAGCCGTGACACGTCGTCGGGCGTGAGGCCACCCGTGCCACCCGCCGCGAGGAACGTGCCGGCGGCGTGGCCGAGCGCGAGCAGCCCGTCGGCCGTCGCCACCGGGTCGGCGTGCGCCGGCCGGACCCGGCCCCACGTTTCCTGCCCGCCGACCTCCGGCCACGGCCGGCCGGCCGCGTCGCCGATGCAGCGCCACGACACCTCGCCGCCGCACCACGACGCGAGCGCGGCGGCCCGATCGGCGCGCGCCACGAGAACGAGTGGCGACCGGGCGAGGGGGGTGCCGGCCGGTTCGACGATCGGTTCGAGCCCGGCGCGTTCGCGCGCGTCGACGACGATGCCGACCGACGGCGCGTACGCGAGCCAGGCGTCGATCCCCGCGTCGCCGGGCGTGGCGGCGGCGGCGAGGGTCGCCTCGGTGCGACCCGACGGCTCGACCACGACCTCCGCGTCCCCCGACGCGACGGCCTCGCAGACGGCGCGCAGCTCCGTGACGCACGCGAGCCGCGGCGTGCCGGCGCGGCCGCCGCCGTCGCCCGGCCCGTCGTCGTCGAGCACGAGCGCCCGCACCGCGAGCGACGCGCCCACCATCGCCGCGGCGGCGACCAGCGCGAGCACGCGCGCCGGGAGGCGGCCGCGGCGCGGCTCGGAGACGATCACGGCCCGCCCGCCGGTGCCGGCAGCGGCGTGCCCGGCGCCGGGATGTCGTCGGGCACCAGCGTGCTCAGCGCCTCCTTCGTCGGCTCGGCGTGCTCGACGACGCGCGTCGCGTGCAACTCGACCGCGGCCTCGAACAGGTTGCGGACCAGCCGGGCGTTGCCGAACGACGGCCCGCGTGGCTGCGCGTCGACGTAGGCCCGCACGCGTGCGAGCGTCTCCTCACCGGCGCGGTACTCGTGCTTCTCGCCGAGGGACTCGAAGATCCGGACGAGCTCGTCGGTCGTGTAGTCGGGGAACACGATCGTCTTGGGGAACCGCGATCGCAGGCCCGGGTTCGCGTCGAGGAGCTCCTCCATCGGCGCCGGGTAGCCGGCGACGACCACCACCAGGCGGTCCCGCTCGTCCTCCATCAGCTTGAGCAGCGTCGCGATCGCCTCGTGGCCGAAGTCCTGCGCGCTGTCGACCCACAGCGCGTAGGCCTCGTCGACGAACAGCGTCCCGCCGAGCGCTTGCCGCACGACCTCCTGCACCTTCGCAGCGGTCTGGCCGACGTATCCGCTCACGAGGCCGCTGCGGTCGGTCTCGACGAGGTGTCCCTTCTCGAGCACGCCGAGCACGCCGTAGATGCGCGAGAGGAGGCGCGCGACCGTCGTCTTTCCCGTGCCGGGGTTGCCGACGAACACGAGGTGCCGGCTGCGCTCGGGGACGGGCAGGCCGTGCCGGCGGCGGAGCTCCTCCACCCGCGTGAGGTTGACGAGCAGTCGGACCTCGCGCTTGACCTCCGCGAGCCCGACCAGCCCGTCGAGCTCGTCGAGGAGGGCGTCGAGCGTCGGCGCCGCCTCCGGCGGCTCACCCGGCAGGCCGCCCAGCGTCTCGGGCGGGCGCCACCGCGCGGTGTCGGCGGCGGGTGGGCCGGGTCGCCCGATGCCGCCGGCCCGCAGGTGCCGCAGCAGCATCCCCCGGTACTCGTCGAGCGCGGCGAGACAGTCGCTCGTGGGGAGGTCGGCGAGCGCGCACATCGCGTGGCCGATCCCGAGCGCGGCCTCGTAGTACTCCCAGGCCGTCGCGGTGCCCTGGGCGCGGTCGTTGGCCACGAGCTGCAGGAACAGCGCGGAGGGTTCGCGGATGAACGACGCGTCGCGCGTGACCACGTCGCCCTCGCGCAGGCGCTGCAGCGGGCCGTTCGCGATCTCGGGCTCGAGCGGGCCGAACGAACGCCGGAACGCGATGAGCTGGCGGTCGGCGAGGCGGCCGTCGGCGCAGAGGAACCCGGCCGCGAGGCGCCGGGCCTCGACGAGGATCCCGCGCGCCACGGCCTCGGGGTCGGCGCCGCGCGCGTCGGGCCAGTCGAGCACGATCGGCCGCAGCCGCTCCACGAACTCGCCCACCGCCCGGGCGAGGGCGTCGTCGGCGGGGCCGGTCACCATGCGGGCACCATCGTCCCACTCCCGGGCGCTCACGCCCCGCCGGGGTCCCCGGGCCCCCCGGCCTCGGACGCCCGGTCGCGCCCGAGGGCGAGGAGCAGGTCCTCGTGGAGCTGCATCCACACGGTGTGGTACGAGTCGAGGCGCGGGGAGGTGAGCCAGTCGTGCGCGCCCTCCTCGACGCGCGCGAGCGCGGCCCGCAGGCGGCGCGGGTACGGCTCGAAGCGCGCGACCTCGCGGGCGGCGCGCCGCACGACCGGCGCGGCGCGCTCGTCGAGCGCGCGCAGCCGGTCGATCACCGACCAGTCGTAGCGGAGGTCGCGGTGGTCGTTGGGCACGTCGCCGGGCCGCACCTGCCAGTCGTGGCAGACGCGCAGGAGCTCCGCGTTGAGCGGCAGGAACCGTTCGTACGCCCGCGTGACGACCTGCTCGGCCTCGCTCCCGGGCGCCAGGCGCGCCCAGGTCGCGTGCAACGAGCGGCCCTCGGTGGTGACCCGCAGGGAGGTGCGCGCCCGCGCCACGAGGCCGGCGTCGAGCAGCGGCGCGAGCAGGCGCTCCTCGGTCACGGCCGACAGCTCGACGAAGCCGCGCATCCGCACCTCGTGCAGGAGGAGGTAGCACTCGTCGGGCAGCACGGGCGGTGATCGTAACGAGTTAGATTCGCCGCCATGGCCGAGATCGGGCACGGGACCAAGGTGTTCGCGAGCGGGCCGGTGCGGGGCGCCTGGCGGCGGCTCTCCTCACCCGACGACGTGCTCGCGCTGATGGACGGGTCGGCCGAAGGCGTCGTCGCGTGCGTCGCGGACGCCGGCGCGACGTTCCTCGCCCCGATCTTCGACGAGCTGACCGCGGTCGTCTGCCTCTCGGGGACGCCCATGTCGCACATCGGCATCGTGAGCCGCGAGTACCAGGTGCCCTGCATCATGAGCGCGACGCTGACGAAGGAGCCCGCCGACGGCGACGTCGTCGAGGTCGACTGCAGCGGCGAGGAGGGGGTCGTGCGCGAGGTCGGCGGCGCGTGAGCGGCCTCGGCGACGGCTGGACCCGCGACGAGATCAACCGCTGGATCCGGTACCACGGCGAGATCTCCCACGCGCTGACGATGCAGCGGACCGCACTGGAGTCCGCGCTGATCCCCGTCACCGCCTACATCCTCGTGGCGTGCGTCGAGTGCTACCGCCGCTACCCGCAGATGGTGCAGGAGATCGCGGCGGCGGTGCCGCCGGAGGAGCTCGGCCGGGCGGGGCACCGGTTCGCGACCCAGATCGACAACGTGCACCTGTGGGCGGTGCCCAACTTCACGTTGTTGGGCCGCAAGGTGCTCGCGGGCGCGGGGCTCCTCGACCACGGCCGCGACGCCGCGGCACTGGCGCCGGTGCTCGACTTCTGGGAGCGCGCGTCGAGGGCCTACCGGTTCGACGACGGCACGCACCAGGCGTGGGACGCCGGCGGGATCGCGACGCCCTACCGGGCCCACGCGGGTGCGATCGCCGCCGCGTGCGGGCCGGTCGACGACGCGGCCACGAGGGCGCGCGTCGCCCGGCTCAACGCCCTGCTCACGTCGTACCTGTTCCTGCTGTGGTTCGACACCCGCTCGGGGTACCAGGACTCGGGCCCCTACGAGCTGCCGGGCGGCCGCGTGCTGTTGCTGCGGTCGTTCGGGCGCCTCGGCCCGTCGCACTTCCCGTGGAGCGCGCAGGTCGCCGCGGGCATGCCGTACACCGACCTGCTCGGCGCGTTCGTGCTCGACGGCGTGCGGCTGCGCGTGACCGACTTCGGGACGTCGGTGACCGAACCGGAGGACTACCTGGCGCACGTCGTCGGCTTCGGGCTCTTCGACGTCGCGTCCGGTGAGCCCGTCGCGGTCGACCCCGGGAGGTGGGACGCGATCGCGGCCGCCGCGAAGTCCGCGCAGCGCGACCTCTACCGCATGATCGCCGGCATGGAGCGGCGGGCGAAGATCGACGCGGGTGCGTACGTGTACTTCACGTTCCTGCGGCCGTTCGCCGAGCTCGCCGGCGTCGGGCTCGACTGGACGGTGCCGCGCGACTCGCTCGACCTGTACCCGCTGCTCGAGCTGGCCGACGGTGCGGTCGGCCCGCCCGTCGAGGAGGATCCCGCCGACTACTACCTCCCGGTCCCGTGACGCCCGACCCCGCCGACGAGGCGCGCCACGCGCCACCCGCCGGCCCCGGCGCCGGCGACTGGTCGGACGCGTGGCAGCTCGACGCGTGGACGCCTGCGGGCGTCGGCCTCACCGTGCGCCTGGCGCTGTTCCCGGGCCTCGGCCGGGCGTGGTACTGGACGCACCTCGTGCTGCCCGACCTGCCCGGCCCCGTCGTCGTGCGCGACCACGACGTCCCGCTGCCCCGCGCCGGGCTGGAGGTGCGGGCGGAGGGGCTGTGGGCCGAACTGTGGTGCGAGACGCCGCTCGAGCACTGGACCTACGGGCTCGAGGCGTTCGCCGTCCGCCTCGACGACCCGGCGGACGCGCTCGCCGGCGAGCGGGGAGAGCGGGTCCCCTTCGGCGTCGACCTGGAGTGGGAGGCGACGGTCCCGCCCCCGCCCCACGCGCGCGCCCGGGACGCCGTCCGCGGCTACCTGCTCGCCGGCGCCGTCCACGGCGACGTGGCGCTCGGGCCGTCGCGCTTCGAGCTCGACGCGCGCGGCGCCTACCGCCGCTCGTGGGGCGTGGACCGGCCGGTCGCCGGGACGTGGTCGTGGTGCGGGGGCGGCCCGGACGAGTTCGTGCTGGCCGAGGGTGACGGCGCGGGTGCCGCCGACGGGTTCGTGTGGCTCGGCGGCGCGGCCGCCGAGCCGGTCCGCAGCGCCCGGGCCGAGATGCACGGCGGCGGCGGCCGCGTCGTCGTCGACGCGTCGCTGGAGCTGGCCCTCGACGTGATCGGCGCGGCGCCGGTGCCGCTCGGGCACGGCCTCGTCGCGCAGCGCGCCGTGTGCCGGGCGACCGACGCCGACGGGCGCGCCACGACGGGCTGGTGGGGCCGCGTCGAGGCGGGGTGAGCGTGGCGGGCGGGTGGGCCCGATCCGGGACGGCCTCCCGTTCGGCGCGTTGCGGGGTTCGGGTGCGGCGGCCGGGTCGGGGTGGGGCGGCCGTGCGTGCGAGGATGGCGCGGTGGACACCGATCCCCGGACCCTCGCCGCGGCGCTCGCACGCGGCCGCATCGTCGTCGGTCTCGTCATGCTCGTCGCGCCGGGCCTCGTGCTGCGCGGCTGGCTGCGCCGGGTGACCCCCGAGGCGCGCGCGGTCGGGCGGATGATGGGCGCCCGCGACCTCGTGCTCGGTCTCGGTGCCCTCACCTCGGTGAAGGAGCGCACGCAGGACGCCGAGTGGCTGTCGATGGGCGCCGCGGCCGACGCCGTGGACGCCCTCGTGTCGCTGGCCGCGCCCGGCATCTCGCGCCGCGGCCGGTTCGTCTCGCTCGTCGCCGCGGGCGCCGCGGCGTCGGGACTGTGGCTGGCCCGCACGTTCGCGGACGAGCGGGCGCGCGCCGCCGAGGCGCCCGCCGGCTGACGCGGCCCGGCGCGCTCAGAGGTCGATGCCCGACAGCGACGGGATCCAGCCCCGCGCCCGCTCGACGGCCCGCCGCCACGCCTCCCGGTCGAGCACGCGCGCCGGCTCGACCCGCACCCGCGGCGACCACGTCGCCGCGAGGTCCGCGACGCGGCGGTGGTGCCCGACCGCGAGCCCGGCGACGAGCGCCGCGCCGAGCGCCGTCGCCTCGCGCCGGGGTGACACCTCGACCGGGCGCTGCGCCGCGTCCGCGAGCGCCTGCACGAACGTCGGGTTGTCGGTCATCCCCCCGTCGACGCGCAGGACCGGGATGGCGACGCCGGCGTCGGCCTCCGCGGCCTCGACCAGGTCGGCGCCGCGGTGCGCCACCCCTTCGAGCACGGCGCGCACCACCTGGGGCCGGCCGGACCCACGCGTGAGCCCGAACAGCGCGCCGCGCGCGCCGTAGTCCCAGTGCGGCGTGCCGAGCCCGAGCGGCGCCGGCACGAACACGACGCCGTCGGTCGTGTCGCACCGGGCGGCGACGTCGTGGGTCTCGGCGGCCGAGGACACGAGGCGCAGGTCGTCGCGCAGCCACTGCACGTTCGTGCCGGCCGCGAGCATGACCGCCTCGACGCCCCACGTGACCGCACCACCGACGCTCCAGGCGGCGATCGGGAAGGTGCCGTGCGGGCCCCGCCGCTCGAAGGGCGGCGTGCCGGGCCCCAGCACGACGTCGAGCATCCCGCCGGTGCCGAAGGTGATCTTCGCGTCGCCGCGCCGCACGCAGCCCTGCCCGACGAGCGATGCCTGCTGGTCGCCGAGGAGCCCCGCGATCGGCGGGGACCCGGGCAGCGCGGCGGCCTCCCCGCACACGCCGCACGAGTCGACGACGGCGGGCAGCACGCGCTCGGGGATCCGCAACACCTCGAGGGTCCGCTCGTCCCACCCCCCGGTCGCGGACCGCAGGCCGGTCACGAGGGCGTTCGTCGGGTCGGTGACGTGGAGCCGCCCGCCCGACAGGTGCCACGCGACCCACGTGTCCACCGTCCCGAAGCACAGGTCGGCGTCGCGGTCGGGGTCGAACGTGTCGAGCAGCCACTGCAGCTTCGTCGCGCTCTGGTTCGGCGCGAGGTGGAGCCCCTGCGCGCGCAGCGCCAGGCAGGCGCCGACGGTGCGCAGGTCCTGCCAGCCGATCCCGGGCCCGATGGGCTCGCCCGTCGTGCGGTCCCACACCACCGTCGACGCCCGCTGGTTGCAGATGCCGACCGCGTCGACCGGTCCGGCGCGCTCGAGCGCCGCGCGCGCCACCTCCAGCGCCACGCGCGCGAGGAGCGACGCGTCGAACTGCACGAGGCCGTCGGCGGGGTGCTCGGGAGAGCGTCTCGCGGGCGACCTCGGCCGCGAACGTCGTGTCGCGCCGCACGACGGCGGCGCGCACGCTGCTCGTGCCGACGTCGACGACGAGGACGCTCACGGCCAGGCGGGTTCGCCGAAGGGGCTCGGGAGCCCGAGCTTGCCCGGGTTGAGGATGCCGCGGGGGTCGAGCGCCCGCTTGACGGCGGCGAGCACCCCGAACGCGGGCCCGAGCGCGTCCGCGACGAACCGCGCCCGGTTGAGGCCGACGCCGTGGTGGTGGCTGAGCGCGCCGCCGAGGCCGAGCACCGCGCGCTGGCCCGCGTCCCAGACCGCCCGGTAGTACGCCTCGCGCTCCTCCTCGGGCGGGCGGCCGGCGAACGTGAAGTAGAGGCAGGCGCCGCCGGGGTAGGAGTGGCTCTGGTGCGCGGAGGCGACGATCGTGTGCTCGACGGCGCGCATCGCGGCGACCGTACGCTCGTAGATCGCGGGCAGGGACCGCCACGGCGCGGCGACCTCCATCGTGTCGACGACGAACCCGCGCCGCACCAGCGCCTCGAGGGCGGAGACGTCGTTGCGGTGCTCGAGCCAGCGCTGCACCAGCGCGACGTCGATCGCCTCGGCGTCGCGGCACTCCTCGGCGACGACCCGCATGGTCGCGTCGACGAGGTGCGCGTCGCCCTCGTCGAGCACGAGCAGCACGTGCCGGTCGCCGGTGTGGTACGAGCGGTCCGCCTCGACGGCGTCGTAGAGGCGGAGCACCGCCGGGGTCGCGCCGCGCTGCACCACTCGGCGCATCGCGTCGAGCCCGGCCGGGAAGGAGCCGAACGCGTACGCGGCGCGCCCCTCGGCCGGGGGGGAGGGGTGGACGCGCAGGCGGGCGCCGACGATGACCCCCAGGGTGCCCTCGGAGCCGACGAACAGCTGGGTCAGGTCGGGCCCGACGGCCGCCCGGGGCGCGCCGCCCGTGTGCACGACCGTCCCGTCGGCGAGCGCGACGTCGAGCCCCGCGACGAGGTCCTCGATCTTGCCGTAGCGGGTCGAGAGCTGCCCCGCGCCGCGGCACGCGAGCCATCCGCCGACCGTCGACAGCGCGATCGACTGGGGCCAGTGCCCGCAGGTCACGCCGTGCTCCGTGCGGAGCTGGTCCTCGAACACGTCGCCGAAGGTCCCCGGCGCGACGTCGACGAGCATCGAGGTCGTGTCGACGTCCCGGATCCCGGCGAGCCCGGTCAGGTCGAGCAGCACGCCGCCGAACACCGGCACGCTCGCCCCGCAGACGCCGCTGCGCCCGGCCGCGGCCGTGACCGGCACGTGCGCCTCGTTGCAGAGGCGCAGCACCGCCGCGACCTGCGCGGGGTCCGTCGGGGGTCACGACCGCACCGGCGCGCGCGCCCACGCGGTCGTCGAGCGCCCAGATCATCGCGAGCGGCCACCAGTCACGGCTGGCCTCGGCGACGGTCCCGGCGGCGCGGGTCAGCCGCGCGCCGGTCGCCTCGATGCGAGACCCGAGCGCGTCGTCGACCTCCACCCGGCGCGTCGCCAGCCGGTCGGTGACCGCGTCGGGCCCGTGCGCGAACGCGATCGGCGGGGTCGGCGCGCCGCGGTTGGTGTCCATCGTCCCCCCGGTCCGTCAGCTCGGTGGCCGGAGCCGCGCCGCGAGCGCGGTCTCCGGGAGCTGCGCCGCGGCGCGCTCGGCCGCGACCGCGGCACGGTACCGCTCGGCCTGGCGCCGGCGCTCCGCCTCGTCCCAGCCGAGCTCGCCGGCCATGAGCCCGGCCACCTCGTCGGCGGCGGCGGCCGACGCGTCGCGGGCGAGGATCCGCACGCGTGTGCGGCGCGACAGCACGTCGTCCACGGTGCGGGCCATCTCGGCGCGCGCGGCGTACACGACCTCGGCGCGGATCGTCGGGAGGCCCGGGACGAGCGGTTCCCCGAGGCGCGCGTCGGCCCGGGCCAGGGCGAGCACGTCGCGGGCGTCCCCGCCGTAGCGGGTGGCGAGCTCTCGCGGGAGGTCGGGCGAGTCCCAGCCCGTGACGCCGTGCAGCCGCAGGTGCTTCGTCCGGCTGCGCGCGTCGACACCGAGCACCCGCACCACCTCGTCGACCGCGTCGGCGGCCATCCGCCGGTAGGTCGTCAGCTTGCCGCCCGTCACGGTCACGACGCCGGCCGGCGAGGTGCGGACCGAGTGCCGGCGGGACAGGTCGGCGGTACGGGCGCTCCCCGCGTCGCGCACCAGTGGCCGCAGCCCCGCCCACGTGCCGAGCACGTCGCCGGGACCGATGGGCGTCGTGACCGACGCGTTGATCGCCCGGAGGAGGTACTCGACGTCGTCGGGTGTGCACTGCGGGTCGTCGAGCGGCCCGTCGTAGTCGGTGTCGGTCGTCCCGATGTAGGTGAACGTGAACGTGCCGTCGTCGCGCTCACCCCACGGGACGACGAACACCGACCGCCGGTCCTTCGGAACCGGTACGACGACGGCGATGCGGTTGCGGACGAGCGACCACGGGACGGTGAGGTGCACGCCCTTCGCGGGCCGGATCGAGGAGGGGTGCGCGCCCTCGTCGAGCGCGCGGACGTCGTCGGCCCACACGCCCGTCGCGTTCACGACGGCGCGGGCCCGTACCACGATGGTCCGTCCGTCGGCCTCGACGCGTGCGGCGGTCACCCGCCCGTCGGCGCCCTTGTCGAGGCCGACGAGACGCGCGTAGTTCGCGACCGCGGCGCCGTGGTCGGCCGCGGTGCGCGCGACCGCGAGGGTGAGGCGCGCGTCGTCGGCCTGCGCGTCGTAGTAGACGTACGACGCCGCGAGGCGCTGGGCGGGCAGCGTGGGCATGTACGACAACGCCTCGTCCTTGGAGACCCGCCGGTGCAGCCGCCCGATGCGCGCGCCGCCGGTGAGGTCGTACAGCCACATGGTCGTGCCGAGCAGGCGGGCGAGCCGGCGGGGGAGGATGCCGTCGTGGGTGAAGACCGGCAGGAGGAACGGCAGGACCCGCACGAGGTGCGGCGCGGTCTTTCGCAGCACCTGCCGCTCGGCCAGCGCCTCGTAGACGAGCCGGATCTCCTTCTGCTGGAGGTAGCGGATGCCGCCGTGGACGAGCTTCGACGACTTGGACGAGGTGCCCGAGGCGAAGTCGTCGCGCTCGACGAGCGCGGTGCGCAGGCCGCGGCTGGCGGCGTCGAGGGCGACGCCGGCGCCGGTGATCCCGCCGCCGACCACGAGCACGTCGAAGTCCTCGCCGTCGAGGCGGCGGAGCGCGTCGGCGCGCGAGAAGACCATCCCCCGCAGGTTACCGACCGGTAGCGGCGCGGTCCGGGGGTCCCGGCCGGCGCCGCGCCGTCCGGCGCGGCTCAGACGACGGTGCCGGGGGTGTCGTCGTCGCGCACGACGGGGAGCCCGGCCGCGGCCCACGCCTTCATCCCGCCGGCGACGTTGACCGCGTCGAATCCCCACGAGATCAGCGCCTCGGCGGCGCGGGCGGAGCGGTTCCCGGAGCGGCACACGCACGCGACGCGCCGGTTGAACGGGACCTCGGTGCGCGCCCGTTCGAGCTGGCCGAGCGGGATCCACACGGCGCCCGGCGCGTGCCCGGCCGCCCATTCGTCGGCCTCGCGCACGTCGAGCAGCACGGTGTGGCCGTCGGCGCCGTGGGCGTCGACGACCCCGACCTCGGGGACCTGGTTGGGGTCGAACACGGACATGGTGGTCTCACACCTCGGCTGGTTCGGTGACGGGGTGACCGCCGGCGCGCCAGGCCTCGAAGCCCCCGAGCAGGTCGGAGACGTCGGCGAACCCGAGTGCCGCGAGCGCGCTCGCCGCGATCGCCGAACGGTAGCCGCCCGCGCAGAAGGCGACCGTCGGACGTGCCGGGTCGAGCACCTCGCGCGCGGCGGTGATGCGGGCGAGCGGCAGCGGCACCGACCCGGGGATGGTCCCGGTCGCCGCGATCTCGCCGGGGTTGCGCACGTCGACGACCTGCACGCCGGTGCCGAGCAGGCCGCGCAGATCCGCCGCCGAGAGCCGCGACGACCGCTCGACGACGTCGGGGTGCTCCAGGAACGCGCGCACGTGGTCGTCGAGGACGCCGACGACGCGGTCGAAGCCGATGCGGGCGAGCCGGATCTTCGCCTCGAGCTCGGCCCCGGGTTCGGTGACCAGCACGATCTCCTGGTCGGGGTGCAGCACGTCGCCGGCGTACTCCGCGAAGCGGCCCCCGAGGCCGACCTCGTAGGAGCCGCGCAGGTGCCCGTGCGCGTAGTCGGCGGCTTCGCGGGTGTCGAGCACGGCCGCCCCCCGCCGCTGGCGCTCCAGCACCTCGTCGAGCGTGAGGCGCGGCGGCGGCTGCTCCTCGTCGAGGAGCGCGCGGTCCTCGCGGTTGCGCTGGGCGTCGAAGGCGAAGTACAGGGGCGCGACGGGCTGGCCCTCGGTGACCACGCGGACGAACTCGTCCTCGGTCATGTCGGCGAGCGCGTAGTTGGTCCGTCGCTGCTCGCCGATGGTGGAGACGGTCTCCGTCGAGAGCTGCTTGCCGCACGCCGAGCCGGCGCCGTGGGCCGGGTACACGCGCGTCTCGTCGGGGAGGGTGAGCAGTTGCTCCCGGGTGGACCGGTACAGCAGGCGCGCGAGCTCCTCGGCGGTGACGCCGCGTGACGACAGGAGGTCCGGCCGACCGACGTCGCCGATGAACAGCGTGTCCCCGGTGAGCACGCCGTAGGGGATCTCGTCGCCGGCGCGTTCGTACACGACGATGCTGATCGACTCGGGGGTGTGGCCCGGCGTCGCGCGGATCTCGAGCTCGACCTCGCCGAGCGAGAGGCGTTGGCCGTGTGCGAGCTTCTCGATCGGGAACGACGCGCCCTCGGCGGCCTCGCCGTAGGCGATCACCGCCCCGGTCCGCTGCGCGAGCTCGAGGTGGCCCGAGAGGAAGTCGGCGTGGAAGTGGGTCTCGATCACGCGCTCGATCGTGAGGCCGTTCGCCTGCGCGTCCTCGAGGTACTGGGTGACGTCGCGCTGCGGGTCGACCACCACGGCGCGTCCGGTGGTCTCGTCGCCGATCAGGTACGACGCGTGGGACAGGCACTGGAGGTAGTACTGGCGGAAGAACATCGCGCACCTTCCTCGACCGTGGGGTCAGGCCAGCTTGGAGAGCAGGCGCTCGAACTCGGCGACCTTGGACTCGGGGTCGGGCTCCTGGAGGCAGGCGGCGAGCCCGGCCGCGACCAGCCGGAAGCCGACCTGGTCGAGCGCCTTGCTGGCGGCCGCGATCTGGGTCACGACGTCGCGGCACTCCCGGCGCTCGCTGAGCATCGACGCGATGCCGCGCACCTGGCCCTCGACGCGGGCCAGCCGCTTCAGCAGCTCGTCGAGCAGCTCCTCGCTGTAGTCCATGTCGCCATGATACCCCCTGGGGTATCAACGGGCAACCCCGGGCGGCCGGCCGCGGCGCCCGGCGCGCGGGCGCGGCTCACCCGGCCGGCCGGCCCGGCGCGTCCGTGTGGGCGCGGGCGAGCTCGCGCAGGCGCGGGTAGTCGGCCTTGCCGGACGGCGAGCGCTCGAGCGAGGGGAGCGCGACGAACCGCTTCGGCACCTTGTAGCCCGCGAGCGTCGCCCGGCAGTGCGCGCCGAGCGCGCCGGGGTCGAGCGCCGCACCGTCGCGCAGCTGCACGAGCGCGACCACCATCTCGCCCCACCGGTCGTCGGGCACGCCGACGACGACGCAGTCGAACACGTCGGGGTGCGCGCGCAGCGCGAGCTCGACCTCCTCGGGGTAGACCTTCTCGCCCCCGGTGTTGATGCACGCCGAGCCGCGGCCGAGCAGGCGGATCGTGCCGTCGGGGTCGATCGACGCGTAGTCGCCGGGGATCGAGTAGCGGCGGCCGCCGACGGTGCGGAAGGTCGCCGCCGTCTTGTGCTCGTCCTTGTAGTACCCGAGGGGGATCGCGCCGCCGACGCCGAGCATCCCGACCCGCCCGTCGCCCGGCTGCACGAGGTCCCCGTCGTCGGTCACGACGACGAGCCGGTCGCTCGCCCGGAACCGGGCGGGTGCGATCTCGTCGCCGCGGCGCGTCTCGGTGCGGGTCATGATGCCCTCGGAGGCGCCGAGGGAGTCGATCAGCAACACGCCCGGGAGGTGCTCGAGCAGCGCCTGCTTGGTCTCGGGGCTCCAGGTGACGCCCGAGGACGTGATCGCCCGCAGCGACGACAGGTCCCAGCGCCCGGCGTGGGCGTCGAGGGCCGCGAGCAGCGGCCGCGCGAACGCGTCGCCGACGATCGTCAGCGCGGCGACCGACTCCCGCTCCACGGCGTCCCACACGGCTTCGGCGTCGAGCCGCGGCGTGTCGAGCAGCACGACGGTGCCGCCGCCCGACAGCGTCGACAGCGAGATGAACAGCCCGGTGCCGTGCATCAGCGGGCAGGCGGGCAGCACGGTCGCGGCGCGCTTGCCGGCCGCGATCGACGCGCGCACGTCGGGCGGCTGCGTGCCGGGCCGGGCCATCTGCCACAACGCGACGTAGAGGTCGTCGTTGCGCCACATGACCGCCTTCGGGGAGCCGGTCGTGCCGCCCGTGTACAGGAAGACGAGGTCGTCGCCGCTCGGCTCCCGGTCGGTCGCCCGGCCCGGGGGTGCACCGGCGAGCGCGTCCTCGTAGTCGAGCGCGCCGTCGAGGAGCCGGCCGTCGCCGGCGTGCGCGGCCTGTACCAGCAGGCGCGGCCGGCGCGCGGGCGCGAGCGACGCGAGCGCCTCGGCGACGGTCGGGGCGAACTCGTCGTGGTAGACGAGCGCGGCGGCGTCGGAGTTGTCGAGCAGGTAGGCGAGCTCCGCCCCCACGTAGCGGTAGTTGACGTTGACGGGGACGCAGCCGAGCTTCAGCGCGGCGTAGAAGGCCTCCAGGTACTCCGGCGCGTTGACGCACTCGATCGCGACCTTGTCGCCCGGTGCGAGGCCGGCCCCGCGCAGCACGTGCGCGAGCCGTTCGGCGCGCGCGTCGAACGCCGCGAAGCTCAGGCGGCGGTCGCCGCAGACGACGGCCTCTCGCCCGGGCGCGAACTCGGCGACGGCGCGCCACGCGCGTGCGAACGAGTGATCGGGCACGCCGGCACGTTACAGACCGGGGATCACCGCGCCGTACTCGAACCGGTCGCCGGCCTCGAACACCCCGACCCCGTGCTCACGCCCGCGGGCCTCGATCGTGCGGCCGTCACCGAGGCTGATCGCGACGTGCGCCTGGCCGGGCCGGCCGCCGCCCGGGGTCGGCTCGCTCGAGAACGAGAACAGCAGCGCCCCCGGGGTGCGCAGCGCCTCCTCGACCGGGACCAGCGCGCCCTTCGCCTTCAGGTCGAGGTACTGGAGCCACGACCCGTCGGGCACCCGGACGCCGACGCGCGCGGCCGCCCAGCGCACGAGCTCGGAGCAGTCGAAGGCGTCGGGGTCCGCGTCGGCGGGCGAGGTGTGCGCCCCCCACACGTAGGGGTCGCCGGCCTGGCGCAGCGCCTCGTCGAGGAAGGCGCGCACGCGCGTGCCCGTCGCGGCGACCGTCCCCGTGGGCGCGGGACGGGCGGCCGTGTCGTGGGACGCGAGCAGCGCCGCGAAGTCGCCGCCGGTCGCGGGCGATGCGGCCTCGGCGGGGGCGAGGGCCGTGCCGAAGCGCTGCTGGATCTGCGTGATGCGGGCGTGGACGCCCGCGATGCCGTCGAGGCCCATCGCCCTCCCATCGGCAGGCCGACCGGGCGGTTTCGGGGTCGCGGCGGCGTGCCTCACGCCGCCCCCGCCGGTCAGCCGTTCGCGAGTTGCGGCCAGCGCCCGCCGGCCAGCGGGCGGAGCCCCGCGAGGCCGGCCCGCCAGTGGTACGCGAGCGCGGCGGTCCCGTCGTCGGTCGTGATCGTGCGCCGCTCGTACTCGTCGCCCTCCCACGCGTCGAGCGCGTCGAGCGGCGCGTCGCGCAGCGTGCACAGCGTGCCGTGCACGCGGCTCTCGCCGGGACCGAACACGGCGGCCGGGTAGCCGCGCCCGGTGTCGTACAGGCGGCCGGGCGCGGACGCGGGCCGCACCGCGACGGCGTACGGCTCGAGCATCGGCCACGCGCGCCCCCCGGGCGCGAGCGTCCCGTAGACGAACAGGAGCACGGTCCGCCCGCCGGCGACCCCGCGCGTCACGTCCCGGCCGGGCCGTCGCCGCCCGCGCGGGCGCGGCGCCGCCGGTGCCAGGCCAGCCCGCCCTCGAGCGCGGCGAGGATCGCGTCGTTGTCGCGGGAGATCGCGGCGTGCACGCGCCGCTCGAACAGGACCCGCATCACCGGGTTGAACGCCTCGTACTCCTCGGCGAAGTGGACGCGGGTGCGCCCGTCGCCGAGGTCCTCCAGGCGCGTCCAGCCCGTGGCGCGGGACCACAGCGGCTTGCCGATCGCGTCGTAGCGCCACGACTCGTGGGGCCGCACCTCGGTGCACCACTCCCACGACCGGCCG
This sequence comes from Acidimicrobiia bacterium, assembly GCA_026002935.1. GTDB lineage: Bacteria > Actinomycetota > Acidimicrobiia > IMCC26256 > PALSA-610 > BPGH01. The sequence goes on along the minus strand of BPGH01000001.1, from coordinate 74,267 downwards.
ACGCCCCCGGAGCCCAGCCAGCGCGGCACCGGGAAGGTGCAGTGGCGCACCAGCCCGTTGCCCACCTCGTCGCCCGGGTGCAGGATCTCGATGCGCGTACGGCCGTCGCGTGGCTGCGGGCGGTCGGGGCCCCGGTACCAGAACACCTCCCACACCTCGGCGGGCGGGGCCCCGAGGACCACCGAGAACTCGTGCCGCTGCATCGTCCCGTCAGGCCGCCTCGAGGGCCTGCACCGCGCGCGCGAGGTCGTCCTCCCACGCCCAGTTGGCCTCGAAGTGGCGGTTGCCCTCGACCATCAGGTCGTAGAGCCAGAACAACCCGTAGACCCCGCACGTCGCGATCGTCGCGACCACGCGACCCACGTAGTTGTGCCGGCCCTTGACGCGCAATGGGTCGGCCGTGGGGATCGAAACGCCGAGCCGAGCGTAGATCTGTGCGAGCTCGGCCTCGATCGAGACCTCGGCCCGGTCGTGCGTGTCGAGGTCCGCGTCGAGGAGGATCCACGCGACGTACGTGGCGATGCCGCCCGTGAGGATCGCCAGTACCAGCCAGAGGGCGGGGTCACGGAATTCGCTCGCCTTCTGTTGCAGGACGGCGAGTTGCGCGGCGACGCGCTCGAACGCAGGCGTGAGCTCGTCTGCGACGCCCTGGCCGAGGGCGCGCTCCCACGCGTAGGTCCGCGCCGCCTCCAGCATCTCGAGCCGCCGGGCATTGTGGTCGCGGGCTCGGCGCATCAGCTGGAACAGGACGTAGTAGCTGTAGAAGCCGCACGTGAGCACCGACCACCCGAACGCGCTCCAGAAGTCGAACAGGTAGTCGGACCCGGGTCGGCGCTGCCACGACGTCCGGATGCGCTCTGCCGGCGGCAAGTGCTGGGGCTCGGGAAGATGGGGCCCAGGCGTCGCCACGGGATCGAGCCTACGCTCGCGGGCGTGGACGGGGTGCCGACACCCACGCCGGAGGACCGGTTCACGTTCGGCCTGTGGACCGTCGGCAACCGGGGCCGCGACCCGTTCGGGCACGAGGTGCGGCCGCCGCTCGACCCGGTCGAGGCGGTGCACCGGCTCGCCGAGCTCGGCGCGTACGGGGTCAATTTCCACGACGACGACCTCGTGCCCCCCGGCTCGTCGGCGGCCGGGCGCGCGTCGATCCTGGGGCGGTTCCGCCGCGCGCTCGACGCGACCGGCATGAAGGTCCCGATGGCGACGACCAACCTGTTCTCGCACCCGGTGTTCAAGGAGGGCGCGTTCACCGCGAACGACCCCGCGGTGCGGCGCTACGCCCTCGCCAAGACGCTCGACGCGATCGAGCTCGGGGTGGAGCTCGGTGCGGGCGTGTACGTCATGTGGGGAGGGCGCGAGGGCACCGAGTGCGACGCGGCGAAGGACGTCCGGCTCGCCCTCGACCGTTACAAGGAGGCCGTCGACCTCTGCTGCGCGCACGTGCGCGACCGCGGCTACGACCTGCGCTTCGCGCTCGAGCCCAAGCCCAACGAGCCACGCGGCAACCTGCTGCTGCCGACGGTCGGGCACGCCCTCGCGTTCGTCGAACGGTTGGAGTGGCCGGAGATGGTCGGGATCAACCCCGAGTTCGCCCACGAGACGATGTCGGGACTCTCGTTCCACCAGGCGGTCGCGCAGGTGCTGTGGGCGGGGAAGCTCTTCCACGTCGACCTGAACGGCCAGGTGCCCGGCAAGTTCGACCAGGACTTCCGCTTCGCCTCCGAGGGCCTGAAGGACGCGTTCCACCTCGTGCGCCTGCTGGAGGAGGCTCGCTGGGACGGGATGCGGCACTTCGACGCGCACGCGTACCGCACCGAGGACGCCGACGGCGTGTGGGAGTTCGCACGCGGGTGCATGCGCAGCTACCTGATCCTGCGCGAGAAGGCCCGCCGGTTCGCCGCCGACCCGGAGATCGCCGCCGCGCTCGACGAGGCGATGGCCGGCCGCATCGCCGAACCGACCTCGCCCGGCGGCCACGCCCCCGACGCGATCGCGGCGATCCGCCGCGGCCCGCACGACCCCGACGGGCTCGGCGCCCGCGGCTACGGCCACGAGCGCCTCGACCAGCTCGTCACCGAGCTGCTGCTCGGCGTCCGGTGACCGCGCCGGGCGGGAGGGCCGGCCCGGGCGCGACCCGGGAGGGGGGCTGAGCCGTGCCGCTCGTCCTCGGGGTCGACTCGTCGACCCAGTCGACGAAGGTGGAGGTCCGCGACGCCGACACCGGCGCGGTCGTGGCGGAGGGCCGCGCGCCGCACCCGCCGACGACCCCGCCGCGCAGCGAACAGGACCCCCGGGCGTGGTGGGAGGCCCTCGGGCGCGCCCTGGCGGCGGCGGGCGAGCACGCCGACCTGCGTGCGGTCGCGGCGGTCGCCGTGGCGGCGCAACAGCACGGCCTGGTGGTCCTCGACGCGCACGGCGAGGTGGTGCGCCCCGCCAAGCTCTGGAACGACACCGAGTCGGCCGCCGATGCCGCGTGGCTGATCGGGAGGCTCGGCGGGCCGGACGCCTGGGCCGGCGCGTGCGGCACCGTCCCCGTCGCCGCGCTCACGATCACGAAGCTCTCGTGGCTCCACCGGTCGGAGCCCGACGCGTGGGCGCGCCTCGCCCGGGTGTGCCTGCCGCACGACTGGCTGACGTACCGGCTCACGGGTGAGCACGTGACCGACCGGGGCGACGCGTCGGGCACCGGCTGGTTCTCGCCCGCGGAGGGGCGCTACCGCCTCGACCTCCTCGCGATCGTCGACGCCGGTGCCGACTGGGAGCCGCGGTTGCCGCGCGTGCTGGCCCCCGAGGCCGTCGCGGGCATCACGCACCTGACCGGCGGGCCGGCGCTCGTCGCCCCGGGGACCGGGGACAACATGGCCGCCGCGCTGGGCGTCGCCCTCGCGCCCGGCGACGTCGCGGTGTCGATCGGCACGTCGGGGACCGTGTTCGCCGTGAGCGACCGGCCGACGGCCGACGCCACCGGTGCGGTCGCGGGCTTCGCCGACGCGACCGGCCGCCACCTGCCCCTCGTGTGCACGCTCAACGCGACGAAGGTCACCGACGCCGTGGCGCGGCTGCTCGGCGTCGACCACGCCCGGCTCGACGCGCTCGCGCTGGACGCGGAGCCGGGGGCGCGCGGGCTCGTCCTCGTCCCGTACCTCGACGGCGAGCGGGTGCCCGACCGGCCCGACGCGACCGGCACGCTCACCGGGATCCGCGCGGACGTCACCCGCGCCGACCTCGCACGCGCCGCCTTCGAGGGGGTCGTGTGCGGGCTGCTCGACGGGCTCGACGCGCTCGCCGCCGCGGGGGTCCCCACCGGGGGCCGGCTCGTGCTCCTCGGCGGCGGCGCGCGGTCGGGGGCCTACCGCCAGGTCCTCGCCGACTGCTCGGCGCGGCCGGTGGTCGTGCCGGCGGGGGCGGAGCACGTTGCGGCCGGCGCGTGCGTGCAGGCGGCCGCGGTGCTGCACGGCCGCCCGGTCGCCGAGGTCGCCGCCGCGTGGGCGCCGCGCGCGGCCACGGTCGTGGAGCCGCGTCGCTGCGACGCGAGCGGCCTGCGGGCGCGCTTCCGGGCGGTCGCGCACGGGTAGCGTTCGCCCGTGGACGTCGCCGACTCCATCCTCGACCTGGTCGGCAACACCCCGCTCGTGCGGCTGCGCCGGATCGCCGAGGAGGAGCAGCTGCGTTGCGACCTGCTCGCGAAGGTCGAGCAGGGCAACCCGGGCGGCAGCGTCAAGGACCGCGTCGCGGTCGCGATGGTCGACGCGGCGGAGGCGGCCGGCCTGCTGCGGCCGGGCGGCACGATCGTCGAGCCCACCTCGGGCAACACCGGTGCCGGCCTCGCGATCGTCGCGGCGCAGCGCGGTTACCGGTGCATCTTCGTGATGAGCGACAAGATGAGCGACGAGAAGGTCGCGCTCCTGCGCGCGTACGGTGCCGAGGTCGTCGTCTGCCCGACCGCGGTGCCGCCCGAGGACCCGCGCTCGTACTACTCGACCGCCGAACGGCTCGTGCGCGAGACGCCCGGCGCGTTCCGCCCCGACCAGTACTCGAACCCCGCGAACCCGCGTGCGCACGAGCTGACGACCGGGCCGGAGATCTGGCGGCAGACCGCCGGCCGCGTCACCCACTTCGTCGCCGGGATCGGCACGGGTGGCACGATCACCGGCGTCGCCCGCCACCTGAAGCGCCGGAACCCTGCCGTGCAGGTGATCGGCGCCGACCCGTCCGGCTCGGTCTACTCGGGCGGCACCGGGCGGCCCTACCTGGTGGAGGGGGTCGGCGAGGACTTCTGGCCGGCGACCTACGACCCGTCGGTCGTCGACCGGGTCGTCGAGGTCCCCGACGCGGACTCGTTCCTCACCGCCCGCCGGGTCACGCGGCGCGAAGGGCTGCTGATCGGCGGCTCGGGGGGCACCGCGGTGCACGCCGCGCTCGAGGTCGCGCGCGGGTGCGGGCCCGGGGACGTCGTCGTGGTGCTGCTGCCGGACTCGGGGCGCAACTACCTCTCGAAGGTCTACGACGACGCGTGGATGTCCGACATGGGCTTCCTGCGCGCGCCGGGCCCGGTGGTCGGTGACGTGCTCGCGACCAAGGACGACCGCATCCCGGCGCTCGTCCTCGTCACCCCCGGAGAGCCCGGGCGAGCCGCCATCGCGCGCATGCGCGAGACCGGCGTGTCGCAGCTCGTGGTCAGCGTCACGGACGAGCTGCCGCTCGCGGCGAAGGAGGTCACGGGGACGGTGCGTGAACTGGAGCTGATGGACCTGGTGTTCCGCGACGCGTCCGCGCTCGACCGGCCGGTGGGGGAGCTGTGCGGCCCGCCCATGCCGATGATCGGCATCGGCGAGCCGGTCGCGCGGGTCGTCGAGTGCCTCGACCAGGGGCCCGCGGTGTTGGTGCTCGACGGTGGCCACCCGATCGGGGTGCTCACGCGATCCGACGTGCTCGGGTTCCTCGCCGGGCGCGCGCTCCCGGGTGCGACGTGACCGGCTTCGAGACCCGCGCGGTGCACGCCGGCCAGGACCCCGACCCGGTCACCGGCGCGGTCGTGCCGCCGATCAGCCTCGCGACGACGTTCGCGCAGGAGGCGGTGGGCCGGCACCGCGGCTACGAGTACTCGCGCAGCGGGAACCCGACGCGCGCCGCGCTGGAGGCGTGCCTCGCCGCGCTCGAGGGTGCGTCGCACGGCGTCGCGTTCGCGAGCGGCCTCGCCGCGACCGACGCGGTGCTGCGGACGCTGGATCCCGGTGACCACGTCGTCATCCCCGTCGACGCCTACGGCGGCACCTACCGCCTCGTGAGCCGGGTGCACGCGCCGCAGGGCATCACGTGGTCGGCGGCCGACCTCTCCGATCCCGGCACGCTCGCGGGCGGCTGGCCGGAGCGCACCCGTCTCGTGTGGGTCGAGACACCCACCAACCCGTTGCTCTCGATCGTCGACATCGCGGCGACGGCGCGGATCGCCCACGCGCGCGGCGCGCGCGTCGTCGTCGACAACACGTTCGCGACGCCCTATCTGCAGCGGCCGCTCGAGCTGGGCGCCGATGCGGTCGTCCACTCCAGCACGAAGTACCTCGGCGGGCACTCCGACGTCGTCGGCGGGTTCGTCGCGACCTCCGACGACGAGCTCGCGCAGCGCCTGCGCTTCCTCCAGAACGCGACGGGCGCGGTGCCGTCGCCGTTCGACTGCTACCTCGTGCTGCGGGGGGTGAAGACCCTCGCCGTGCGCATGGACCGGCACTGCGAGAACGCGCGAGCGGTGGTGGCGATGCTCGCCGCGCACCCCCGCGTCGAGCAGGTGCTGTACCCGGGTCTCGCGGACCACCCGGGCCACGCCGTGGCGCGCGCGCAGATGCGCGACTTCGGCGGCATGGTGTCGTTCCGTGTCGCCGGCGGGGAGCCCGCCGCGATCGCGCTCGTCGAGCGCACCCGCCTGTTCACGCTGGCGGAGTCGCTCGGTGCCGTGGAGTCGCTGATCGAGCACCCGGCCCGCATGACGCACGCGTCGGCGGCGGGTTCTGCGCTCGAGGTCGACCCGGCGCTCGTGCGGTGCTCGGTCGGGATCGAGACCGCCGGGGACCTCGTCGCCGACCTGCGCTCCGCGCTCGATTCCCTCGACGCGGCCGGCGGGGCCGCCTGATGGACCGGCGCGGCTTCCTGCGGGCCGCGGCGGCGGCCCCGCTGCTGGTCGCCGCGGTGCCCGCGGGGACCGGCGGCACCGGGCCGGGACCGTTCGGTGCGCTGCGCGGTCCCGACGAGAACGGCCTGATGCTGCCGGAGGGGTTCCGGGCCCGGGTCCTCGCGCGCGCGGGGGAGCCGGTGGCCGGCACCTCCCACCGGTGGCACGCCTTCCCGGACGGCGGCGCGACGTTCGCGACCGAGGACGGGGGGTGGATCTACGTGTCCAACAGCGAGGTCGACGGCGGGGGTGGCGGGGTCGGCGCGATCCGCTTCTCGGCCGCGGGGGACGTCGTCTCGGCGTACCCGGTCCTGACCGGCACGTCGCGCAACTGCGCCGGCGGCGTGACGCCCTGGAACACGTGGTGCTCCTGCGAGGAGACCGCCCGGGGCCGGGTGTGGGAGTGCGACCCGTGGGGCGGGCGCGAGGCGGTCGTGCGGCCGGCGATGGGGGCGTTCTGGCACGAGGCCGTCGCGGTGGATCCCGAGGGCCGGGCGGTGTACCAGACGGCCGATTCCGCCGACGGGCGCCTGTACCGGTTCACGCCCGCCCGCTGGGGCGACCTCGGGGAGGGGGTGCTCGAGGCGGCGCGGACGGCGGACGACGGCGGCGTGACGTGGGTCGCGGCCGACGATCCCGACGCGACGACCTACGCGGGCGGCGAGGGCATCTCGTACCACGACGGCGTCGTCGTGTTCACGACGAAGTCCGACCAGCGCATCCGCGCCTACGACACGCGCTCGCAGCGGATGCGCGTGCTGTACGAGCCCGGAATGCCCGGTGCGCCCGGGATCGACGGGCCCGACAACACCGTCTTCACGCTGACCGGGGACCTCTACGTGTGCGAGGACACCGACGAGTCGCAGGAGCTCGTGCTGCTCGGTGCGGACGGCACGAAGGCCGTGGTGCTGCGCTGTTCCGAGGCCCACGCCGGGTCGGAGCTCGCCGGCGCGGCGTTCGACCCGTCGGGGACCCGCCTGTACGTGTCGTCGCAGCGGATGGGCGGCGGCGGTGTCACCTACGAGGTGACGGGGCCGTTCGGCGCGGCGGGTGCGATGCCGGCCACGGGGTCGTCGAGTGCGGCGACCACCGCCCGGGCGGCGGGCCGCCCCGACGACACCGGGGGCGCCACGGGCGGCGGCGACCTCCCGTTCGCGTTGGTCGGCGGCACCGCCGGCGGCCTGGCCGCCCTCGCCGCCGCCGGCGGCCTCGCCTGGCTCCACCGCCGGCGCAGGGGCGCCGGCGCCTGACGCGGGGGACCGGGCGGTGCGCGGCGATCAGGGGAAGGTCTGGCCGACGAGGCGCCGCTGGGCGAGCTGTGCCTTGGCGTAGTCGCGGTTCATCAGCGCGATGAAGTCGATCGAGATCGACTTCGGGCACGCCGCCTCGCACTCGCGGTGCAGCGTGCAGGACCCGAAGTACTCCTCCATCGTCTCGACCATGTTGATCGTGCGGTCCCAGCGCTCGGCCTGGCCCTGGGGGAGCAGGTTGAGGTGCTGCACCTTCGCCGCGGTGAAGAGCTGCGCCGCGCCGTTGGGGCACGCCGCGACGCACGCGCCGCAGCCGATGCACGCGGCGGCGTCCATCGCCGCGTCGGCGACCGGCTTGGGGATCGGGATCAGGTTCGCGTCGGGGGCGCCGCCCGTCGGGGCGCTGATGTAGCCGCCCGACTCGATGATCCGGTCGAGCGCGGTGCGGTCGACGATGAGGTCGCGGATCACCGGGAACGCGGCGGCCCGCCACGGCTCGATCGTCACGTGGTCACCGTCACGGAACTTGCGCATGTGGAGCTGGCACGTCGCGGTGCCGCGCTCGGGGCCGTGCGCCTGGCCGTTGATCATCATCCCGCACGAGCCGCAGATGCCCTCGCGGCAGTCGTGGTCGAACGCGATCGGCTCCTTGCCCTCCCGCTGGAGCCGCTCGTTGACGACGTCGAGCATCTCGAGGAACGACATGTCGGGGCTGACCCCCGGCACGTCGTAGGTCTCGAACCGCCCCGGCGCGTCCGGGCCGTCCTGGCGCCAGGCGGTCAGCGTGATGCGCATCTGCTTGTCGGACATCGGGGCTCCGTCACTTGTAGGAACGGGTCGACGGCTTGACGTACTCGAACTCGAGCGCCTCGCGGTGGAGCTTCGGCTGCTCGCCGGTGCCGGTGAACTCCCACGCGGCCACGTACGCGAAGTTCTCGTCGTCGCGCAGCGCCTCGCCGTCCTCGGTCTGGTACTCCTCGCGGAAGTGCCCGCCGCAGCTCTCGTTGCGGTGGAGCGCGTCGATGCACATGAGCTCGCCGAACTCGAGGAAGTCGGCGACCCGGCCCGCCTTCTCGAGGGCCTGGTTGCGGGTCTCGTCGCCCCCGAGCACCCGCACGTTCTTCCAGAACTCCTCACGGATCGCCGGGATCTCCGCGAGTGCCTTCTGCAGGCTCTGCTCGCTGCGGGCCATCCCGCAGTTGTCCCACAGCACCTTGCCGAGCTCGCGGTGGATGTCGTCGACGGTGCGCTTGCCGTTGATCGACAGCAGCCTCCTGGTCAGGTCGGAGACCGCCTGCTCCGCCTCCCGGAACACCGGGTCGTCGACCGGCACGGGCCGCTCGCCGAGCATCGGGGCGAGGTAGTCGCCGATGGTGTAGGGGATCACGAAGTAGCCGTCGGCGAGCCCCTGCATGAGCGCGGACGCGCCCAGGCGGTTCGCGCCGTGGTCGGAGAAGTTCGCCTCCCCCAGCACGAACAGGCCGGGCAGGTTGCTCATCAGGTTGTAGTCGACCCAGAGCCCGCCCATCGTGTAGTGGACGGCCGGGTAGATGCGCATCGGCACCACGTACGGGTCCTCGCCCGTGATGCGCTCGTACATCTCGAAGAGGTTGCCGTAGCGCTCCTCGATCACGTTGCGGCCGAGCCGGCGGATCGCGTCGGAGAAGTCGAGGTAGACGCCGTTCTTCAGCGGGCCGACGCCCCGGCCGGCGTCGACCTCGCGCTTGGCCGCGCGCGACGCGACGTCACGCGGCACGAGGTTGCCGAACGCGGGGTAGCGCCGCTCGAGGTAGTAGTCGCGCTCGTCCTCGGGGATCTGGTCGGGCGAGCGCGGGTCGTCGATCTGCTTCGGCACCCAGATGCGGCCGTCGTTGCGCAGCGACTCGGACATCAACGTGAGCTTCGACTGGAAGTCGTCGCTCGCCGGGATGCACGTGGGGTGGATCTGTGTGTAGCAGGGGTTCGCGAAGTACGCGCCCTTCTTCGCCGCCCGCCACGCGGCGGTGACGTTGGAGTTCTTCGCGTTCGTGGAGAGGAAGAACACGTTGCCGTACCCGCCGGTCGCGAGCACGACCGCGTGGCCCGACAGCGAGTAGATCTCGCCGGTGTTGAGGTCGCGGCAGACGACGCCGGCCGCCCGGCCGTCCTTCACGACGAGGTCGAGCATCTCGGTGCGCGGGATCAACGTGACGGTGCCGAGGTGCACCTGGCGCATCAGCGCCTGGTACGCGCCGAGCAGGAGCTGCTGGCCGGTCTGGCCCCGCGCGTAGAACGTCCGCGACACCTGGGCGCCGCCGAACGAGCGGTTGTCGAGCAGCCCGCCGTACTCCCGTGCGAAGGGCACGCCCTGGGCGACGCACTGGTCGATGATGTCGACCGAGATCTGGGCGAGGCGGTAGACGTTGGCCTCGCGGGCGCGGTAGTCGCCGCCCTTGATGGTGTCGTAGAAGAGCCGGTAGACGCTGTCGCCGTCGTTCTTGTAGTTCTTCGCCGCGTTGATGCCGCCCTGCGCGGCGATCGAGTGGGCCCGCCGCGGCGAGTCGTGGAACGTGATGACCTTCACGTTGTAGCCCAGCTCGCCGAGCGTGGCGGCCGCGGACGCCCCGGCGAGCCCGGTGCCGACGACGATGATCTCGAAGCGGCGCTTGTTCGCGGGGTTGACGAGCTTGATCGAGAACCGGTGGTTGTCCCACTTGTCCTCGAGCGGCCCCGGCGGGACCGGCGCGACGAGATCACCTCGGATGCTCACAGTCCGGACTCCTCGTTGCACTCGGCGACCGGGTCGTCGCCCGGGCAGGCGAGGTCGACCAGGCCGAGCTGCACGGCGATCGGGAACGAGAGGTTGCCGACCAGGATGATCCCCGCGAAGCCGTACGCGAACCTGCGCAGGGCGCCGTTGTACCGCGGGTTGTTGATCCCGAGGCTCTGGAACAGCGACCAGGCCCCGTGCGACAGGTGGATCGCGAGCGCCACGTTCGCGAGCGCGTAGACCAGGGCGACCGCCGGCCGCTGCATCGAGTACACGAGGTTGTTGTACGGGTCGCCGCGCACGAAGTCGGGGTTCGCGTTGCCCCACGTCAGGTCCATCAGGTGGAAGACCAGGTACAGGAGCACGATCAGCCCGGTCCAGCGCATCGTGCGTGACGCGAACGTCGCGGCCACGTAGTCGCGCTTCGACTGGTACCCCACCGGGCGGGCGCGCCGGTTGATGACCGTCAGGCCCCACGCCGAGTGGACGTGCAGCACGAACGCCGCGACCAGGCCGAGGCGGAACGCCCACAGCAGCCACGTGCGGGGCAGGAGGTGGCCCGGCATGTCGCGCAGCGCCTCGCCGTAGAGGTTCAGCTCCTCCTTCGAGAGGTAGAGCTTGATGTTCCCGATCAGGTGGACCAGGACGAACCCCATCAGCGCGATGCCGGTGACGGCCATGACCCACTTCTTGCCGACCGCCGACCGGTAGAAGCGGACGATCGCCGGCCCGCCCTTCCGGGGCCGCCGGACGGGCGCCACGCCCCCGCGGGGCGTCAGCGTTGCTGCCATTTCGGTGCTGCTCCCGGCCCTCGTGACCTCGTGAACGGGAATCTAGGTCCCGCCCGGCCGGCCACGACGAATCCGCCGGGCACCCGCCGCCGGCCGGTCCCCGCCCGGCCGGCCCGCCCCGCGCGCCGCCTAGGGGCGCAGTGCGAGCAGCGGGTACCGGTTGACGACCCGGCCGACCGCGGGGTGCTCGAGCGCGACCTCGACGTCGACGGCGTCGGCGACCTCGACCGTGCCGACGTACGCGATCGAGTCGGCGCCGACGTCGCCGCGCCAGCGTGTGAGGCGGCCGTCGACGACGGCCTCCACGACGGCCCCGGACAGCGCGACGCGGGTGTCGTTCACGACGTGCACGAGCCCGGCGCGCGGCTCGACCATGGGCAGCACCGGGCGGCAGGCGTCGCGCAGCGCGCCGTAGCCGCGCTTGGGGACCCGCTCGTGGTCGAGCACCGACCAGCCCACCGCCGGGTGGGGGTCGGCGAACGAGAACTGCGCGAAGCCGCCGACCGGCGCGTAGCGGCACCGGCGCAGGTCCTCGACCTGGAGCTGCAGCAGCGCGGCCTGGTAGGCCTGGGTGAGGTCGCGCCACTCCTCGAACGTCTTCGCGTCGGAGGGCGGCAGCCGCCGGCCGAAGACGTCGAGCTGGAGCGCGTGGTGACGCGCGAGCCGCTCCCAGTCGAGGTGGGGCCACCGCGGCGGCTCCATCCACCCGGCCGTCGTCGGCACCGCCTGCGCGCCGAACTCCGACACGAAGCGCGCCGCGCGCGGCCACCGGCGGACCGCCCGCGCGAGGTCGCCGGCCGAGCCGTGGTACCAGCCGAAGAACGCGTGCGCGTCGGTGCCGGGCTCACCGGGTCCCGGCAGCACGCCGCTGTGCCGGACGGTCGGGCGCGTCTGGTCGGCGCGCGCGATCGCCCGCGCGATCGAGCGGTCGAGCACCTGCTTTCCCCACGTCGGCAGCGCCGCCGTCGCCACGAGCTTCACGAGCCGGCCGCGGGTCCACGGCTCGCCGGGCTCGCGCTCGTGCGCGAACGGCGAGTTGTGCGCGCACCACAGGAACACGCTGGGGTGGTGGCCGAGGAGGTCGACCATCGCCCGCGCCTGGCGCACCGCCTCCCGCCGGATCCCGCGGGCGTAGCCCCACTGGAGCGGGAGGTCCTGCCACACGAGCACGCCGAGCTCGTCCGCGGCCGCGTACAGCTCCTCGCGGCCGACGTGCGCGTGCACGCGCACGAAGTCGAGGTTCGCGTCGCGGGCGAGGCGGACGTCGGCGGCGACCTCCTCGGCGGTGGCGTCCCCCAGCGCGAGCCGCGTCGGTGCGAGGTTCGTCCCCTTCAGGAAGATGCGCTCACCGTTCACCGAGAACACCCAGTCGTCGGCGCGCACCTCCCGGAAGGCCGTGCGGAGGGTACGCCGGTCGCTCGGTGCGCCGCCGACCTCCACCACGACCTCCAGCGTGCACAGCGGCTGCCCGCCGAGCGAGTGCGGCCACCACCGGGGCGCGTCGTCGACCACGAGCGCGAACGACCGGTGGTTGGGGCCGTCCGCCAGGGTCAACGGGCGCACGTCCGCCGCGAGCGGTGTCCCGTCGGGTGCGGTCACCCGCGACCGGATCGCGACGTCGGCCGGGCCGCCGCGCACGTCGAGTGCGAGGTCGCAGGCGAGCCGGCCGCGGTCGACGCCCGCCTCGACGCACAGCGCCCGCAGCCGGGTGATGCGCACCGGCCCCGTCTCGACGACCCGGATCGGCCGCCACGGCCCGCCCGGGTTCCAGTCCGGATCGGTCGCGTCCCAGTGGCCGAACACCCCCGTGACGGTGCGCTTCGCCGTTCGGTCCCGCTGCGGGGGGCACGCGACCTCCAACGCGAGGAGGTGCTCGCCGCGCCCGGCGAGCGCGTCGGTGACCTCGAACGCGTGGGGCACGAAGTAGCCCTCCGTCGCGCCGACGTACGCGCCGTCCAGCCAGACGTCACCGAAGTAGAAGACGCCGTCGAGCTCGAGGAACGCGCGCCGGTCCGGCCCGGGCGGGCCGTACGCGAACCGGCGCCGGTACAGCACGGGGCCGTCGGTCCCGGCGAGCCCGGGGTGCGTGCGCCAGTGGTGCGGCAGGGTGACGTCGATCCAGCCGTCGTCGCCGAACGCCTCGCTCGTGAACCGTTTCGCGAGGTCGCCGTCGGCCGGGTGGGCACGCCATCCTCCGCCGAGGTCCACGGCGCGAACCCTAGACGTACACTGCCGCGCATGACTCGGCCCGGGAACCTCGGTGAACTGCGGCAGAGCGGCTGGGTGTCGCGGCCGGTCAAGGAGGAGGTGCGGGCGAACACCGTGCGCCGGCTCGCGGCCGGCGAGCCGCTGGTCGAGGGCGTGGTCGGTTACGACGACACCGTGCTCCCGCAGCTCGCCAACGCGTTGCTCGCGGGGCACGACGTCATCTTCCTCGGCGAGCGCGGCCAGGCGAAGACGCGCATCATCCGCTCGCTGGTCGGCCTGCTGGACGAGTGGATGCCGATCGTCGCGGGCAGCGAGATCAACGACGACCCGTACCACCCGGTGTCGTCGTACGCGCGGCACCTCGTCGCCGAGCGCGGCGACGAGACGCCGATCGAGTGGGTGCACCGCGACCGCCGGTTCGGCGAGAAGCTCGCGACCCCCGACACGTCGATCGCCGACCTGATCGGCGAGGTCGACCCGATCAAGGTCGCCGAGGGCCGCTATCTCTCCGACGAGCTCACGATCCACTACGGGCTGGTGCCGCGCACCAACCGCGGCATCTTCGCCATCAACGAGCTGCCCGACCTCGCGGAGCGCATCCAGGTCGGCCTGCTCAACGTGCTCGAGGAGCGCGACGTCCAGATCCGCGGCTACAAGATCCGGCTGCCGCTCGACGTGCTGCTCGTCGCGTCCGCGAACCCGGAGGACTACACGAACCGCGGGCGGATCATCACGCCGCTCAAGGACCGCTTCGGCTCGCAGATCCGCACGCACTACCCGCTCGAGACCGAGCTGGAGATGGCGATCATCGACCAGGAGGCGCGCCCTCTCGTCGCCGACGGTGTCACCGTGACCGTGCCGGAGTTCATGACCGAGATCGTCGCCGAGATCAGCCAGCTCGCCCGGCGCTCGCCGCACGTCAACCAGCGCTCCGGCGTCTCCGCGCGGCTCTCGATCACGAACTACGAGACGCTCGTCGCGAACGCGACACGGCGCGCGCTCGTCAACGGCGAGCGGGAGGTCGTGCCCCGCGTCTCCGACCTCGACGCGCTCGCCGCGTCCACCGGCGGCAAGGTCGAGATCGAGACCCTCGACGACGGCCGCGACTCGCAGGTGCTCGAACGGATCGTGAAGGCGGCGATCCTCGAGGTCTTCCGCGCGCGGGTCAGGCCGGAGACGCTCGGTCCGATCGTGTCGTCGTTCGAGGACGGGCTCGTGGTGCACACCGGCGAGGACGTCCCGGCGACGCGCTACCGCGAGCTGCTCGGGCGGCTCGACGGCATCGGCACCGTCCTCTCCGACCTCGGGGTCGGCGAGTCGCCCGCGGGGGTCGCCTCCGGCGTCGAGTTCGTGCTCGAGGGCCTGCACCTCACCAAGCGCCTCAACAAGGACGCCGTCGGCGCGCGCGCCGCGTACCGCGGGCGGGGCTGACCGTTCCGGCGCCGCGGGTCAGCGGCGGTCCACGGCGTACGAGCGCAGGAGCTCGGCGCTCGGCCGCGGCTCCCGGTCGCGCGTGAAGCAGCCGAACGGGACGCCGAACCCGTGGAGCCACTCGTAGTTGTCGACGCCGGTCCAGTGGAAGAAGCCCCGCACGTCGATGCCCTCGGCGATCGCGTCGTCGAGGATCCGCAGCGACTCGCGCAGCACCTCGCAGCGCCACTCGTCGTCGTCGGTGCCGACGCCGTGCTCGCACACGAGGAGGGGGCGGCCGGGGAGCTCGTCGTGCAGCCGGTGCAGCACGTGGTCGAGGCCCTCGCTCCACGGGGCGTACCCGAGCGGCCCGACCCGGGCCCCCGGCGGGTACGGGACCGCGTCGCCGGAGGCGCCGACCCCGGTCGCCGAGTAGTACGAGAACCCGATCAGGTCGCACGCCCCGCGCAGGTCGGGGACCTCGCGCTCGGGCCGGCCGGGCACCGCCAGCACGCCGTCGCGCTCGGCCCGCAGCCACATGCGCCAGCCGATCTCCTCGAGCGCCCGCGCGGTGCGCGCCGCCGGCACCGTGTCCGCGGTCGTGAAGACCGGCGACAGGTTGTGGATCGTCGCCACCGGCCGGCCCCCGCCGCGCAGCTCGCGCCAGGCCTCGCGCTGCGCCAGGAGCATCGCGGCCATCGCGTCGTACGCGCGCGGGAGGTCGAGCCGCGACCACGGCCGCCCGCCCTGCAGGTAGATCGAGGCGTAGGCGGCGGGCTCGTTGACCGGCTTCCACCCGTACACGAGGTCGCCGAACGTCTCCGCGCAGAACGCGACGTGGCGCGGCCAGTGGTAGGAGCGGGCCCGGCCGTCGAGGAACCCTCCCTCGCCGGTCTCGGTGAACCAGCCGGGGAGCGTGAAGTGGTGCAGGCACACCCACACGGCGACCCCGGCGTCGCGGGCCGCCGTGAGCACCTCCAGGTAGTGCTCGACCGCCGCGTCGTCGCGCCGTCCCTCCTCGGGCTCGATGCGGGCCCACTCGATCGACAGGCGGTGGTGGGTCAGGCCGTACTGCGCGTACAGCGCGAAGTCCTCGGCGAACCGGCGGGCGAACCCGTTGCCGTCGCCCGAGGGGGGCACGAGCCCGGCGCGCTCGAGCGCGTACCAGTCGGAAGCCGGCGCCGCGCCCTCCGCCTGGGTGGCGGACGCCGCGGTGCCCCACCAGAAGCCGTCGGGGAAGCCCACGGCCGCGACGCTAGGGGTACGGTGGCGAGGTGACCAGGTTCCGGTACTCGCGCTGGGACGGCACCCAGGTCGGGTTCGACCTCGACGCCGACTCGCTCCTCGACGAGATGACCGACGACCTGCTGTACCACGGCGACCTGCACGCGGCGCTCCGCCGCATGATGCAGCAGGGCTTCCGCGACCGGCAGGGCCGCGACGTCGCGGGGCTGCGCGAGATGCTGGAGCGGCTGCGCGAGCGCCGGCGGGAGCAACTCGACCGGTACGACCTCGGCGGTGTCTACGAGGAGATCGCACAGCGGCTCGACGAGATCGTCGAGCAGGAGCGGGAGGGGATCGACCGCCGCGTCGACGACGCGCGGCGATCCGGCGACCGCCGCCGCGAGGAGCTGCTCGAGGACCTCGCGCGCGAGCGGCGGGAACAGCTCGACCGCCTCCCGCCGGACCTCGCCGGCCGGGTCGGCGAGCTCCAGCGGTACGACTGGATGGACGACGCGGCGCGCCGGCGGTTCGAGGAGCTGATGGAGGAGCTGCGCAAGCAGCTCCTCGACTCGATGTTCAACCAGCTCCACCAGGGGATGTCGCAGATGTCGCCGGAGGAGCTCGCGCGCATGAAGGACATGCTCGCCGAGCTCAACCACATGCTCGGCCAGCGCGAGCGCGGCGAGGAGCCCGACTTCGAGGGCTTCATGCAGCGGTACGGCGACTTCTTCCCGGGCAACCCGCAGTCGCTCGACGAGCTGCTCGAGCAGATGGCGCGCTCGATGGCGCAGATGCAGCAGCTCCTCAACTCGATGACGCCCGAGCAGCGGGCGCAGCTCCAGGAGCTCGCGAACGCCCTGCTCGACGACATGGACCTGCGCTGGCAGGTCGACCAGCTCGCCCAGAACCTGCGCAACGCCTTCCCGCAGATGGGGTGGGGGCAGCGGATGCCGTTCCGCGGCGACGAGCCGATGCCGCTCGGCCAGCTCGGCAGCGTGCTCGACCAGCTCGGCGACATCGACGCCCTCGAGAACCTGCTCCGCAACGCCACCAACCCGGGCCAGCTCGCCGAGGTCGACCTCGACCAGGTGCGCGACCTCCTGGGCGACGACGCCGCCCGGTCACTCGAGCAGCTCGCCAGGCTCGCGCGCGAGCTCGAGGAGGCCGGGCTGATCGAGCAGCGCGAGGGCCGGATGGAGCTGACGCCGAAGGGCATCCGCCGCATCGGTCAGCGCGCCCTCGGTGACCTGTTCCGGCGGCTGCTCCAGGACCGGTCGGGCCGCCACGAGATCGAGCGCTCCGGTGCGGGCCACGAGCGATCCGACGAGCACAAGCCCTACGAGTTCGGCGACCCCTTCCACCTCGACGTCGGCCGCACGCTGCGCAACGCCATCGCACGCCAGGGCGCGGGCACCCCCGTGCACGTGCGGCCGGGTGACTTCGAGATCGAGCGCACCGAGCAGCTCACGCGCTCGGCGACGGTGCTGATGCTCGACGTCTCGCTGTCGATGGAGATGCGCGGCCGGTTCCTCGCCGCGAAGAAGGTCGCGATGGCGCTCCACGCGCTGATCTCGACGCAGTTCCCCCGCGACTACCTCGGGATGGTCAGCTTCGGGCGCGTCGCGCGCGAGGTGAGGCCCGAGCGGCTCCCCGAGGCGACGTGGGACTTCGAGTGGGGCACCAACATGCAGCACGCGATGCTGCTCGCGCGGCGCCTGCTGTCGAAACAGACGGGCCGCAAGCAGATCATCATGATCACCGACGGCGAGCCGACGGCCCACATCGAGAACGGCGAGGCCTGGTTCGACTACCCGCCGTCGCCCCGCACGATCGAGCTGACCCTGCGCGAGGTGCAGCGCTGCACCAAGGACGGCATCCGGATCAACACGTTCATGCTCGAGGACAACTACTACCTGCGCGAGTTCGTCGAGCGCATGATGCGGATGAACCGCGGGCGGGCGTTCTTCACGACCCCCGAGACGCTCGGCGACTACGTGCTGGTGGACTTCCTCGAGGAACGGCGACAGCAGCGCCGCGCCGGCTGACCGGCCGGGCCGTCGGGACCGACCGCTACAGCGGCGCCGACGCGCGCCGATGAGGACGTCCGGAGGGCAGGGACGCCCGCCGCCGAGGTGCTCAGGGAGGAGGTCGCAGTGGTCCCGCGCGTGCTCGTCGTGCAGCCCCGGGAGGCGCTCGCCCGCACGACGGGGCGCGTGCTGCGAGGCGCCGGCTTCGAGACCACGCTGGTGCCCGACGGCGACGCGGCGGTGCGCGCCGCCGTCACCGACCCGCCCGCGGCCGTCCTCGTCGACCTCACCCTGCCCGTCCTCGACGGCTGGCTCGTGCTGTCGGCGCTCGGGGCGCGCCGGGCCCGGCCCCGCCTCGTCGCGTACGCCCCCCCGGGCGACGCCGCCCGGGCCCTGGCGCTCGGGGCCGACGCCTGCGTGCACGACCGGGGAGCCGCCGTCGCGGCGCTGCGCCGGGTCACCGCGGGGGCGCTCGCCCCCGCCTGAGGCGGCGCGGGCACCGGCGCGGGGAACGGGTACGGTCGCCCCGGCGTCCGCCGGCGAGGAGCGACGAGGAGGGACGATGACCCGTACGCCCCGCGAGGAGCTGCCCCGTACCGACGAGGAGTGGAGGGCACGGCTCACCCCGACGCAGTTCGAGGTGACGCGGCGCGCCGGCACCGAGCGCGCGTTCACCGGCGAGTACTGGGACTGCCACGACGAGGGCACCTACGTGTGCGTGTGCTGCGGCGCGGAGCTGTTCGCGTCGGCGACCAAGTTCGACTCGGGGACCGGGTGGCCGAGCTTCACGCAGCCCGTCTCGGGCGACGCCGTGTCGGAGCACGTCGACACGAGCCACGGCATGGTGCGCACCGAGGTGCGCTGCGACCACTGCGGCGCGCACCTCGGTCACGTGTTCCCCGACGGGCCGCGCCCGACCGGGCTCCGCTACTGCATCAACAGCGCCGCCCTGCGGCTCGAGCGCGACCACGCGGACGGCGGCGCGTCGTCGTAGCCGGGGCGGTGCTCCCGCGACCGTCTGCGTCGATTGCCCGGTTCGTACCGCTCCCGTGCCGTGAAAGCGATCACACGGTGCCGCGGCGCCTGCGGGCGGTGCGGCCGGCGGCCGACACCGTGGACGTGGCGGCCCTCACCATCGGGATCACGACGGCGCGCTCGCCCGAGTGCAAGCGGGGCGTCGCGGTCAACGTCGCGGCGAGCCTCGCGCGGCGACTGGGTCCCGGCCGCGTGTGCGTCGTCGACGCCGACCCGCTCGCGCGCGACGTCACGACGCGCCTGGGGGTGCGCGGCCCGTACCTCGAGGACTTCGGCGGCGCCGCGGCGCCGCCGGTCGCGCGCCTGCCCCGGTGCTCGCACCCGCCGCTCACGGTCGTCGGGACCGCCGGCGACGCACACGGCCGGCTGCGGCTCGGCGCGCAGCGGGCGCTCCCGGCGCTGCGCGCGCACTTCGGCGTGGTCGTGTGCGACCTCGTCGTGGGTCCGTCCGGACCGGGCCGGGTCGTCGGGGGCCGCCTGGAGGTCCTCGACTGGCTGCTCCTCGCGGTGACGCCGCGGGCCGACGAGCTCGGGCCGGCCCAGCACTTCGTCGAGCACGTGGAGACCGCCCGGGCCCGCGGCGCACTCGACCCGCGGGTGCGGCTCGGCGTCGTGTGCACCGGGGACGAGGGCTCCACGGACCTGACGCCCGACGAGGTCGCCGCCGCCGTGGCGGCGCCGGTGGTCGGCGTGATCCCGCAGCTGTGGGGCCGGTCCGAGCCGAACCGCGGGTTCGGCGCGGCGCTGGCCGTGCCCCAGGTCGACGACGCGGTCCGGCGCCTCCACGCGGTGCTGACCGGTCCCGGCGCCCCGGCCTGCGCCTGAGCATCCCTCGCGGCCCCGCCGGCGGGCGGCATCTCGCATCCTCGTCGGCGCCCGTGCCCGGCCCGCGCGCGAAGACCCCCTTGCGTGGCCGGGCCCGACGGGCCATGATGACACGGATGTAATTCCATCGGCGGCATTTCGGCCGGTGGGGGCCGGTGCGAGGGCACCCGCCCCGGGGCCGGGCACGACGGGTCACGCGGGAGCGTCACGGAGCGAGGGGGCAGCCGATGCGGGAGATGATGATCCAGCTGCGGGTCGAGGCCGAGGACCGGCGCTGGCAGGAGCGCGCCAACTGCCTCGGGGTCGACCCCGACCTCTTCTTCCCGGAGCGGGGGGCGTCGACGCGGGAGGCCAAGGCGGTCTGCCACGGGTGCGAGGTCCAGGCCGAGTGCCTGGAGTACGCGCTCGCGCACGGGGAGAAGTTCGGCATCTGGGGCGGCATGTCGGAGCGCGAGCGGCGCCGCATCCGCCGCCAGCGCGCCCTCGCCCGCCGCGGCATCGTCGGCGCCTGAGCGGCGCGGCCCCGCCCGTCCCGGCCCGGGGGTCCGCCCCGTCTCAGGGGAGTCGGCGGGGCGGCCGCCCGATGCGGGCCTCGACCGTCGACTCGGCGTCGAGGCCGCTCCACGCGAGGAACTCGTCGGAGCAGCGGTCGAGCTCGGCGCGCGGCACGAGCCCGACCAGCTCGACCCGGGCGACCTCGGTGTGCTCCTGCCGGGCGAGGTCGCGCACGTGGAGGCACGCCTCCTCCAGGCCCGTGCGCGTGAGGTCGACCAGGTTCAGCGACACCTGCGCGCGTCGTTCCGACTCGAGCAGGAACCCGAGCGCGCGCACGCCGGGGAGGCCGCCGTCGCGCTCGCGCATCCGGCGCGCGATGCGCCGTGCGACCACGACGTCGCGCGTGACGAGCAGGAGGTTCACCGCGACGAGCGGCGCGCGGGCGCCCACGGCCGTGGCCCCCAGGCGCGGGTGCGGGGCCGCGGGGCCGAAGTCGGGCGCTCGAGACCGGAACGCGTGGCGGCGGGCGTGCGGCAGGTCCCGGCGTTGCGCGTCGGCGTCGTCGTAGCAGAACACCGGCACGCCGTAGGTGTCCGACCACCAGCGCGCGAAGGCGCGCGCCGTCATCGCCGCGAGCTGCCGCTCGGCGTCGGTGCCGCCGAGCGCGACGAACGGGACCACGTCGAGCGCGCCGAACCTCGGGTGCACACCCTCGTGACCGACGATCGTGAGGCGCTCGGCGACGGCCCGGGCGAGGCCGCGGGCCGCGCCCTCGGCGTCGCGCGCGCCGGGGCCGGCGAGGGTGAACACCGATCGGTTGTGGTCGCGGTCGGCGTGCACGTCGAGCAGCGAGGGGCCGCACGCCGACGCGATCGCGCGCAGCGCCTCGACGTCGCGGCCCTCCGACACGTTGGCGACGCACTCCAGCACCGCCCGGAAGCGTACGGCTGGGTAGCCTCGGCGGCGCGCATGAAGCTCGGACTCGCGTTGCCCCAGTACGACTACTCCGTCGCCGGCGAGGACCCGCTCACGTTCCCGACCGTCGTGCGCTACGCGCAGGCGGCCGAGGCGGCCGGTTTCGACTCGCTGTGGCTGTCGGACCACCTGTTCCTCGATCTCGCGAAGTACGGCGGCCCGGCCGAGCGCTACGGCTGCTACGAGCCGATCGTGACGCTCGCCGCCCTCGCCCGGGTCGTCGGGCGCGTCCGGCTCGGCACGCTCGTGCTGTGCGAGGCGCTGCGGCCCGCGGCGGTGCTGGCGAAGGCGCTCGCGACGCTCGACCGCGTGTCCGCGGGACGCGTCGACGTCGGCATCGGTGCGGGGTGGTACGAGCCCGACTACGAGGCCCTCGGCACGGCGATGCCGCCGCCGCCCGAGCGGATCGAGCGGTTGCGCGAAGCCGTGCAGGTGGTCACCGGCCTGCTCGGCGGCGGGCCGTTCACGTTCGAGGGCCGGTTCCACCGTGCCGTCGACGCGGTCAACCGACCGGCCGCGGTGCAGGTACCGCGCCCGCGCGTGTTCGTCGGCGGCAAGGGCGACCGGTTGCTGTCACTCGTCGCCGAGCACGCCGACGGATGGAACACCTGCTGGACGTGGACGCCCGACGCCTACCGCGAGCGGCTGCGCGTGCTCGAGCGCGCCTGCGAACGGGTCGGGCGCGACCCGGCCTCCGTGTGGAGGACGCTCGGCCTGTACGCCCTCGCCGGCGAGGACGAGCGGGACCTCGCGCGCCGGTTCGAGCGCCTGCGCGCGTCGTCGCCCCGCGGCGTCCTCGACGGCGTCGACCTCGAGGCGTTCCGCACCGGCCGTCTCGTCGGCACGGTCGAGCAGGTGCGCGAGCAGGTCGCGGCCTGGGAGGCACTCGGCGTCGAGACGCTGATCCTCGGCGTCGGCGCCGTGCCGTTCCAGGCCGGCGCGCTCGACGACGTCGAGCTGCTGGCCGAGGCCGCACGGGCGTGACCCCACGGGTAGCCTGAGGGCGCGACCGGGAGCCGGTCCCGGATCCGAGGAGTCCCCATGCCAGGTGCCAGCGAGTGGCTGATCATCCTCCTCGTCGTGCTCGTCATCTTCGGCGGTTCCCAGCTGCCGAAGCTGGCCCGTTCCCTCGGCCAGGCCCAGAAGGAGTTCAAGCAGGGTCTCGCCGAGGGCGCGAAGGACGAGGAGCCGAAGACGCCCGGCTCCGACTGACCCGAGCCTCGACCGCGGCGGTCCGGGAACTCGTCGCGCCGGCGGTTCGTTCCCCCCGTGGCTGACGCGGTTCCCACGTGGGAGGAGATCGCCCGCGACCACGGGCGGTTCCTCTACAACGTGGCGTACCGGCTGGCCGGCAACGACGCGGACGCGCAGGACCTCGTGCAGGAGGCGCTCGTGCGGGTGCGCCGGGGCCTGGAGTCGTACACGCCCGGCTCGCTGGAGGGCTGGTTGGCCCGGATCGTCACCAACGTGTTCCTCGACGAGGTGCGCCGCCGCCGGCGCCGCGCGACCGTTGCGCTCCCCGAGACGCCCGACGCCGTGCTGCCGCCCGCGCCCCCCGCCGACGCGCCGGGCGACGACCTCTCCGACGAGGTGCAGCGCGCGCTCGGCGCGCTGCCCGAGGACTTCCGCGTCGCCGTCGTGCTGTGCGACGTCGTCGGCCTGTCGTACGAGGAGATCGCGGCGCAACAGCGGGTTCCCGTCGGCACGGTGCGGTCGCGGATCCACCGCGGGCGGCGGCTGCTGCGGGAGGCGTTGGCGTGACCGGCGGGCCGCTCCCCGACGACCTGCTCTCCGCCTACCTCGACGGCGAGTGCACCCCGGCCGAGCGCGCGGCCGTTGAGGCGCGGCTGGCCGCCGACGCGCGCTGGCGGGAGGAGCTCGAGGCGGTCCGGTCCGCGCGCGACGCGCTGCGGCGCCTGCCCTTTCGCGAACCCCCCGCCGGGTTCCTCGCGGACCTGACCCGCGGGACCCCCGGGGCCGCCGCGCCGCGCCCGCGCCGGGCGGCCCGCGTCGCGCCGTCTCGCCCCCCGGCGGCGCGCACCGCGCTCGCGGCCGTCGCCGCGGTGGCGGCGACGATCGTCGCGGTCGTGGCCGCGGCCCCCGACGGCCCCGGGCCCGAGGGCGAGGTCCGCCCCGCGATCGCCCACCTCTCCCGGACGCACGCCGCCACCGCCGGGCTCGAGGTCGAGCCCGCGCACCTCGTCGCCCCGGCCGCGGTCCCGGCGGAGCTGCCGAGATGAGGCGACTCGCCGGGGCCGGCGCGCTCGGGGCCGTCGTCGCCGGCTCGGTCGCGGTGGCGGCGCTGGTCGTGCTCGTCACGGCCGGGGCGTCGGGCGACCAGACCGCGGGGCCCGACGGGTGGGACGAGGTCGTCGAGCGGGTGCGCGAGCAGGTGCGTGCGCACACCTTCACCGGGGTCGTCGCGGTCGAGTGGTACGACGGCGGTGCCCACCACCGCGAGCGGATCGAGGTCAGCCACGCGGGCGGGGTCGTGCACGTCGAGGGTGACGACTCCCTCGTGGTCTCGGAGGAGGCGGCGGCGCTCCACGACGGGGCCGGATGGGAGGTGCTGGCCCGGCGATCGGTCGTCGCGGACGCCGAGCTGGCGTCGCGCAAGTACGTGGTCGAGGAGCGCGACGGGCCGCTGGTCGCGGGGCGTCCGACGACGGTCTTCGAGGCGCGCCACGAGGGCGTGGCGGTCGAGCGCGTCTACGTGGACGACGACAGCGGCGTCGCGCTGCGGCGCGAGCGGCTGGACCCGGACGGGCGGGTCGTGCGCGCGGTCACGTTCGAGCGGCTGGAGATCGACGTGCCCATGGCGACGTCGTACACGGTGGCCGCCGCGCCGGCGCCCGAGGCCGTCGAGGACCTCGACGACGCGCGCGACCCGCGGCGCGCCGGCCCCGGGTTCGCGCTGCTCGGCCGCTGGCTGCACCGCGACGGCACCGCGCAGCTCCTCTACTCGGACGGCGTGCTCGCGGTCTCGGTGTTCGAGCAGCGCGGGGAGCTCGTGTGGGAGGCGCTCCCGCCCGGCGAGGACGTCCGCGTCGGCGGCGCGCCGGCGCGCGCCTACTCGTTGCCGGCGGGCGAGGTCGTCGTGTTCGAGCGCGACGGCCTGGTCTTCACGTGCGTCGGAGACGCCTCACGCGCGGACCTGCTGGCGCTCGCCGCGGACGTCTCCGCGCCCCGCGATCCGATCTGGCGGCGACTGGGCGACACGGTGCTCGCACCGTTCCGCTGGTAGCCGCGGCGCCGGTGCCGACGCGTCAGCGGCGTGACGCGCCGGCGACGCCGGCCTGCTGCCCGTCGCGCTCGCCGCGGCGGCGCCGCAGGATGCGGCGGCGCTCCCGTTCGGAGGCACCGCCCCACACGCCGTGCTCGATGCGGTTCGCGAGCGCGTACTCGAGGCACTCGACGCGCACCGGACAGGTGGTGCACACGCGTTGCGCGCTCTCGACGCCGAGACCGTCGGAGGGGAAGAACGCAGCGGGTGCGGCGCCGCGGCACTTCGCGTCGAGCATCCAGGGTTCCGCTTCGGGTGGCGGGAGCATCACGTCCCCTTCAACGCCGCGCGACGGCACCGGGTTCCCGGATCGGTCACACTCAGGCTTCCCGGTGCGCCGTCTCAGCAAACTCCCAGTCGCGACCGGGACGCTTCGGGGCACGGATCACGTTCGGGTGCTTCAGTGGGGACGACCCGCGCCGAACACGGGGAGTGACGATGGAAGACCGTGACGACGAACAGCGAACGGGCACGCAGCCGACGACCGACGTCGTGGCGCGCGCCGTCGTCGGGGGACCCGACGCCGTGACGGCGCCGGGTGCGGGACCCGAGCCGTCCGAGCCGCCCGAGCGGGTCGAGCCGGTCGAGCCGGTCGAGCCGGTCGATCTGGATCCGCCGGTGGACCCCGCGGGCGACGCCGACGTGACGGCGCCCGGACCCGCCGCCGGAGCGACCGCGGGTCCCGACGCGCCGCGGCCGCCCTCCGGTCCCGCGCCCGCCGCCGCGGAGCCCGGTCCCGCCGCCGCGCCCGGGTCCCCGTGGGGGCCCCCCGAGGCGGGCGCGCGGCGGGCGGGCGGCGCGCGCTCGGCGTTGGTCGGCGGCGTCGCGGGCGCCCTGGTCGGGGCGCTCGTCGCGGGCGGGCTCGTCGTCGCCCTCGACGACGACCCGCAGCCGGCCACGAGCACCCCCGTGACGGTCGAGCGCGCCGCCGACTCCTCCGCGGGCTCGTCCGACACGGGCGACGGCCCGGTCGTCGAACAGCCCGGCGACATCGGCGCGATCCTCGACGCGACCCGGCCCGCCGTGGTGCGGATCGACTCGGCCGGGTTCGGGGGCCGCGGGACGGGCACCGGGTTCGTCGTGGACCCGGGCGGCGTCGTCGTCACCAACGCGCACGTCGTCGGGAACGCGCGCACGGTCTCGGTGTACCTCGCCGACGGCACGGAGCTCGAGGGCGAGGTCGTCGGCCGCGACGCGCGCTTCGACCTCGCGGTCGTGGAGGTCGACCGGGACGGCCTGCCGTACCTGCAGCTCGGCGACTCGGACGAGCTGGAGGTCGGTGACCCGGTCGTCGCGATCGGGAACGCGCTGGGCCTCTCCGAGGGCAGCGGTGCCACCGTGACCACCGGCATCGTCTCCGGGCTCGACCGCGTCATCGACCTCGGCGACGAGATCCTCTACAACGCGATCCAGACCGACGCCGCGATCAACCCGGGCAACTCGGGCGGGCCCCTGCTCGACATGAACGGGCGGGTCGTCGGCATCAACACCGCGATCGCGAGTCCCGACTACTCCAACAACGTCGGGTTCGCGATCTCGATCTCGTCGGCGAAGCCGGTGATCGACGCGCTGCGCGAGGGCCGTGAGCCACAGGTCGCGTTCCTCGGCGTCTCCACCGAGGACGTCACGCCCCGGCTCGCCGACGAGATCGGCGTGGAGCGCGGCGCCGTGGTGGCGACGGTGACCGCCGGCTCCGCCGCCGCCGACGCGGGCCTCGAGCCGAAGGACGTGATCGTCGAGATCGACGGCTCGCCGGTCGACGAAGCCCTCGACGTGGTGAGCGCGGTGCGCAGCCACCAGCCGGGCGACCGCCTCGAGATCACCTTCGTGCGCGACGGCGACCGCCGCACCGTGACCGTCACGCTCGGCGAGCGGCCCGACGACCTGTGACCGGGAGGCGGAGCGCCCCGCCCGGGCCGGCGCGGGGCGCTCCCGGTACCCTGGTCGCCATGGCGATGGAGCCCGAACAGCTGGAAGAGGAGATCCCGCCCCGGGGTCACGTGAAGATCGTGTACACCGGACCGGTGGCGCCCCACTGGGAGATCCACGGGGTCTTCGGCGACCGGGCGCTGATCGACGAGTTCCGCCAGCGGGCCATGGCCCGCCTCCAGCTGCTCCCGGTGTACGACCCGCAGTTCCGCCGCAACCGGGAGCGGGTGGCCCGCGACGCCGAGCGCGAGCACCTGATCCTCGAGTGGGACCTCGGCGACGACATCGAGTAGTCCGCCGCGCCTTCACCGCCGGTTCACCTGTTCGTCACCTCGGGGCCCCCCGGCCGTTCACCCGGCATCCGTAGCGTCGGCGCCGACATGACCCACAGGGAGGCCCGACGAATGGCACGACGTTCCCGCGCACCGTGGCGCCTGCTGGCGTCCACGCTGGCGCTCACGCTGGTGCTCGCCGCGTGCGGCGGCGACGACGACGACGGCGGCTCCGCATCGGAGGACACGGGGGGCGGTGGCGAGGAGCTGTCCGGCACGATCCGCGTCGACGGCTCCAGCACGGTGACGCCGCTCATCTCGCTCGCCGCCGAGGACTTCCAGAACGAGAACCCGGGCGTGCAGGTCCCGGTCGGAACCTCGGGCACCGGCGGCGGCTTCGAGAAGTTCTGCAACGGCGAGACCGACATCTCGATGGCGTCCCGGCCCATCAAGGACGAGGAGACGCAGGCCTGCGAGGGCAACGGCATCGAGCCGCTCGAACTCATCGTCGCCAACGACGGCCTCTCGGTGGTCGTCAACCCCGAGAACGACTGGGCCGAGTGCCTCACGGTCGAGCAGCTCAAGAAGGTCTGGGAGCCGGGGAGCACCATCAACAACTGGAACCAGATCGACCCGTCGTTCCCCGACCAGGCGCTCACCCTCTACGGCGCCGGGTCCGACTCGGGCACGTTCGACTACTTCACCGAGGCGATCGTGGGCGAGGAGGGTGCGACCCGCACCGACTACAACCCGTCCGAGGACGACAACGTCACGGTG
The DNA here is from genome assembly GCA_026002935.1 of Acidimicrobiia bacterium. Taxonomy (GTDB): domain Bacteria; phylum Actinomycetota; class Acidimicrobiia; order IMCC26256; family PALSA-610; genus BPGH01. Next base: position 46,848 of record BPGH01000001.1, on the reverse strand, counting down.
CAGGGCGTGAGCGGCGACAAGGGCGCCATGGGATACTTCGGCCTGTCGTACCTGCTCGAGAACGAGGGCTCGGTGAAGGGCGTGGAGATCGACGGCGGGAACGGGTGCGTCGCCCCCACGGTGGAGACGGTCCAGTCCGGCGAGTACACCCCGCTCAGCCGGCCGTTGTTCGTCTACACCAAGCCCGAGGCGGCACAGCGACCGGAGGTCAAGGCGTTCCTCGAGTTCTACCTGGAGAACCAGGAGACCATCACCGAGGAGGCGCTGTTCGTGCCGCTGACCGAGGAGCAGCTCGCGACCGCCCGCGAGGAGCTGGCGGCCATCGAGGGCGCCTGAGTGGCGGCGACGGTCCTGTCGACGCGGCCGGGTGAGCGGGGCCTCGCCCCCTCACCCGGCCTGCGCCGTCGCCTGCTCGTGGAGCGGACCGTCGTCGGCTCGCTCTTCGCGACGGCGCTGCTCTCGGTCGGCGTGACCGTCGCGATCGTCGTGTCGCTGTTGCGGCCGGCGCTCGAATTCTTCGGGGAGGTGCCGCTCTCGGACTTCTTCGGCGGCACCACCTGGTCCCCCCTGTTCGCGGACCCGCAGTTCGGGGTGTGGCCGCTCGTCACCGGCACGTTCCTCATCATGGCGACCGCCGTGCTGGTCGCCGTGCCGTGCGGTCTCGCCGCCGCGATCTACCTGAGCGAGTACGCCCGGCCCCGGGTGCGAGCCGTCGTCAAGCCCGTGCTCGAGATCCTCGCCGGGATCCCGACGGTCGTGTTCGGGTTCTTCGCGCTGTTCTTCGTCAACCCGGAGATCGTCCAGCGGTTCTGGCCGTTCGGCGAGGTCGGCACGTTCTCGGCGCTCGCGGCCGGGCTCGTGGTGGGCATCATGATCCTGCCGACGATGACGTCGCTGTCGGAGGACGCCATGGCCGCCGTGCCCGGCACCCTGCGCGACGGCGCGCTCGCGCTCGGGGCGAGCCGCCGGGAGGCGGCGTCCAAGGTGATCGTGCCGGCGGCGCTGTCGGGCATCGTGGCGGCGACGGTGCTCGCGTTCTCCCGCGCGATCGGCGAGACGACGATCGTCCTGCTCGCCGCGGGCAGCAACCCGCGGTTCACCTTCAACCCCGGCGAGGGTGTGCAGACGCTCGCCTCGTTCATCGGTTTCGCCGGGATCGGCGACCAGCCGACGGGCTCGACCGGCTACAAGACGATCTTCGCGGTGGGCACCGTCCTGTTCGTCATCACCTTCGTGCTCAACCTCGTCAGCATCCGCGTCGTGCAGCGCTTCCGGGAGGAGTACGAGTGACGGCCGTCGCATCGACCGGGACGGCAGCAGCCGCCGCATCGCTCGCCGACACCGCCTCGGCGCGCCGGCGGGCGGCCGATCTCGCGTTCCGCGTCCTGCTGTTCCTCGCCCTCGCGTTCGCGCTGGTCGTCCTGGTGACCCTGCTCGTCGACGTGTTCGTCGAGGGCCGCCCGCGGCTGAACCGCGACCTCATCACCAACATGCCGTCGGCCCGGCCCGCACGCGCAGGGATCCAGTCCGCGATCTGGGGGTCGTTGTGGGTCGTCGGGGTCTCGGCCGTCGCGTCGTTGCCGCTCGGCATCGGTACGGCCGTGTTCCTCGAGGAGTTCGCACCGAAGGGCAAGTGGTACGTCCGCCTCATCGAGGTGAACATCCAGAACCTCGCGGGCGTCCCGTCGGTCGTCTACGGCATCCTCGGGCTCGCGTTCATCGCCCGGGGCCCGCTCGGGTGGGGGTTCACGATCGGCTCCGCCGCGGCGGTGCTCACGATCATGGTGCTGCCGGTCATCATCATCAGCTCGCGCGAGGCCATCCGTGCGGTCCCACCGTCGCTGCGCGACGGCTCGCTGTCCCTGGGCGCGACCAAGTGGCAGACGGTCTGGCGCCAGGTGCTCCCCGCGGCGGTGCCGGGCATCGCGACCGGGTCGATCCTCGCGGTCTCGCGCGCGCTGGGCGAGTCGGCACCGCTGCTGCTGCTGGGCGCCCTCACGTTCGTCACCTTCAACCCGGACGGGCTCGACAGCGGCTACACCGTCCTGCCCCTGCTCATCTTCAAGTACGCGTCCGACGCGAAGGCGGAGTTCCACGTCGTCGCCGCGGCCGCGATCGTCGTGTTGCTCGTGATGCTCGTCGCGCTCAACATGACGGCGATCCTCATCCGGAACAAGTTCGAGAAGCGCCGTGCGTGACGCGAGCGGCGCCGGTGACGACGACGGCCTGGCCGTCGGGGACGAGGAAGGCAACGGGCTGATGCGAGACCTCGAGGTGGCGGCGACCCGGCGGGTCGAGTCCGACGACATCGCCGTCGAGGCGGAGGTCGTGCTCCGGATGGAGGGCCTCTCGGTCTACTACGGCGACTTCCGCGCGGTGCGCGACGTCGACCTCGACGTGCGCCGCGGCGAGATCACCGCGCTCATCGGGCCGTCGGGCTGCGGGAAGTCCACGGTGCTGCGCTGCCTGAACCGGATGAACGACCTCATCCCGGGCGCCCGGATCGAGGGCCGCCTCACCTACCACGGGATCGACCTCTACGGGCCGGACGCCCACCCGGGGGAGGTGCGGCGCCGGATCGGGATGGTGTTCCAGAAGCCGAACCCGTTCCCGAAGAGCATCTACGACAACGTCGCCTTCGGGCCGCGGGTCAACGGGATCCGAAAGCGCTCGCAGCTCGACGAGATCGTCGAGCAGTCGTTGCGGCGGGCCGCGCTGTGGGAGGAGGTCCGCAACCGGCTCCGGTCCTCGGCACTCGGCCTGTCCGGCGGGCAGCAGCAGCGGCTCTGCATCGCCCGCGCGATCGCCGTCGACCCGGAGGTGCTGCTCATGGACGAGCCCTGCTCCGCCCTCGACCCGATCGCGACCTCGCGCATCGAGGACCTGATGCAGGAGATCAAGCAGTCGTACACGATCGTGATCGTGACCCACAACATGCAGCAGGCCGCGCGCGTCAGCGACCGCACCGCGTTCTTCACGACCGAGGTGAACGAGGAGAGCGACCGGCGCACCGGGGTGCTGGTCGAGCTCGACGCCACCGAGAAGATCTTCTCGACCCCCTCCGACCCGCGAACGGAGGCGTACATCACCGGTCGGTTCGGTTGATGGCGACGGGCGCGTCGGGTCCCGCCGAGCCGCTGCGTCAGCACTTCACGAGCGAGCTCCAGCAGCTCGGGTTGCAGGTCGAGGTCATGGCGATCCGGGTGGGCGACGCGCTCCGGTCGGCCCGCGAGGTGCTGGCGACGGGTGACGAGGCGCTCGCCGACCGGGTCGTCGCCGGCGACGACGAGATCGACTCGATGCACGTCTCGCTCACCGAGCGGTGCTACGACCTGATCCGCCGGGAGAGCCCGGTCGCGGCCGATCTGCGGCTGGTCGTGTCGGTCCTGCGGATCCTCGAGGAGCTCGAACGCATCGGGGACCTCGCGCTGCGGGTCGTGAAGGCCGCCCCCGACCACGACGCGCTCGTCCGCCATCCCGAGGTCGTCGCGACGCTGCTGCGCATGGCCGAGGTGGCCGTCGAGTCGTTCGACTGCGCGCTGGAGGCCTGGTCGACGCGGGACCCCGCGCACGCCGAGGATCTCAGCCGCCGTGACGCCGTGATGGACGAGCACTACCTCGCGCTCACCGAACGGCTCGTCGGCCTGTCGGGCCCCGACGCCGCGCACGTCGCGATCACCGCCGTGCTCGTGGGCCGGTCGCTGGAGCGGATCGCCGACCACGCCGTGGTGATCGGGGAGCGACTCGGCTACCTGCTCACCGGGGACACCCGCTACCTGGCATCCGAGGTGCGCTGACCGGGGTCCGGCTCCTCCCGGCTCGGCGGCTCGGGCAGCTCGCCGGTCGCCATGAAGTTCACCCACTTGCCGATCAGGACCGCGTGGTCGGCGATCCGCTCGTAGTACCGGCCGACCAGCGCGATCTGCACCGCCTGCTGGATCCCGGCCTCGTCCGCCTTGCAGAGGTCGAAGATCGCGCGGAACAGCTCCTTCTGGAGGTCGTCCATCACGTCGTCCATGTCGGACAGCGCGTTCGCGACGTTCTCGTCCTCGTCGGCGAAGGCGTCGATCGCGAGGCGGAACTGGACGCCGGCCTGGTGGCCCATCCGGTCGATGATCCCCCGGATGCGGGGCGGCAGCTCCATCCCGTAGGAGCGCCGTGCCGCCTTGGCGATCGTGACCGTGAGGTCGGACGAGAGCCCGATCTCCTGGAGGATCCGCAGCGCGGCGAGCAGGGTTCGCAGGTCGTGCGCCACCGGTTGCTGGAGCCCGAGGAGGTGGTAGGCGCGCGCCTCGATCGACACGTGCAGCTCGTCGACCGCGCGGTCGTGTGCGAAGACCCGCTCGACGACGGCCAGGTCGTGGTCGAGCAGGGCGCGGGTCGCCGCCGCGATCGCCTCGCTGGTCTCCGCCGCGGCCCGGATCAGGTCGGTCCGGAGCCCGTCGAGCTCGTGGTGGAACCGCTTCCGGGCCTCTTCCACGTCACCGTCCCCGTACGTACCGAACCGAACGCCTGCATGATGCCGCCCGCATGATGCCCGCGCGCGGGGCGGCGCCTCCCGCGTCGCCGTCGATTGTTCACGCCCCGGTCAGGTGCACGCCACCGGCACGTCACCTGGGGCGGGCGGGCCGCTCGGTACCCTGGGGCCGTGGCGCACGGGGCCCTCTCCCGGTTCGCCGCCCGGCCGGCGGCCACCCGGGCGCGGCCGCGCGTGGTGGCGGTCGGGTGAACAGCGGTCTGGTCGTCCTGCTCGTGCTCGGCTGGGTGCTCGCCGCCGTCGCGTCGTCCTGGGCGTTCGCCCGCCACCGGGCCGAACGGATGCCCCGGCGAGGGGTGGACGCCCCGGGACGGGCCCTGCCCGCCGCCGTCGCGGAGCTGCTCAACGAGACGAGCGAGCGCGTGGCGTCGGCCCGGGCGATGCAGCACTGGTTCGTCGCCGCGCTCGACGAGACCGACGAGGCCATCGTGGTCGTCGACCGGATCGGCCGTGAGGTGCTGCGCAACCGGTCGGCGCAGCGGTTCACGGGCGCCCGCCACGCCCATGCGCTCGCCGAGGAGGCGATGCACGACCTGATCGAGCGGGCGCTGCTCGGTGAGCTCGCCGAGCGGGAGCTGCAGCTCTACGGGCCGCCGGCGCAGGTGCTCGCCCTGCGCGCCGTGCCGCTGCGCCAGGGGGTGGAGACCGTCGGCGCCGCCGCGTTCGTGCGGGACGTGACCGAGAGCCGGCGGATCGAGAGCGTCCGGCGCGACTTCGTCGCCAACGTGAGCCACGAGCTGAAGACACCGATCGGTGCACTCGGCCTGCTCGCCGAGACGATGATCTCCTCGGAGGACCCGGCCGTCGTGCGGTCGCTCGCGGAGCGCGTGCTGCGCGAGGCGGAACGCCTCTCGCGGATCGTCGACGACCTCCTCGACCTGTCGCAGATCGAGTCGCAGGAGGCGCCGACCCGGGTCCCGGTGCCCGCGCGGGTGCTCGTCAACGAGGCCGTCGACCACGTCCAGGCCGCCGCCGACCAGGCGGGGGTTCCGATCCTGGTGAACGGCGTGCCGCCCGACGTCGAGATCCCGTGCGAACCCCGTCAGGTGCGCAGCGCGCTGGTGAACCTGCTCGACAACGCGATCAAGTACTCCGGGCCCGCCGAGCCGGTCGAGGTGTCGGCGCGGGTCGACGGCGACCGCGTCGCGTTCGTGGTCCGGGACCACGGGATCGGGATCCCCTCCCGCGACCTCGAGCGCATCTTCGAGCGCTTCTACCGGGTCGACCGCGCCCGCAGCCGCGACACCGGCGGCACGGGGCTCGGCCTGTCGATCGTGCGGCACGTGGCGCAGGCACACGGCGGCGAGGTCAGTGTCGAGTCGACCGAGGGGGAGGGCTCCACGTTCGTGCTGTCGCTCCCGCACGCGCAGCGCGGCCCGCGCGCCCTCTCCGAGGCCTCCTGATGGGGCCGACCGAACCGAACCAGGCGAGAACGACGGAGCACCGAAGCCGATGGCCGACCCGCCGCTGATCCTCGTCGTCGACGACGAGCAGTCCTACCGTGACGCCCTCTCGGTCGCGTTGCAGCGCGAGGGGTTCATCGTCGAGACCGCCGCCGACGGCGCCGAGGCGATCCTGCGCTTCGAGGCGTCGAAGCCGGCCCTCGTGCTGCTGGACGTGATGCTCCCGAAGATGTCGGGTGTCGACGTCTGCCGCGAGCTGCGCTCGCGCTCGCGCGTCCCCATCATCATGGTCACGGCACGCAACGCGGAGATCGACGCCGTCGTCGGTCTCGAGGTGGGCGCCGACGACTACGTGACCAAGCCGTTCCGGCTCCGGGAGCTGATCGCGCGCGTGCGGGCGGCGCTGCGGCGCGTGCCCGTGACCGACGACCGGCGCGAGCACCCGGAGGTCCTCGAGGTCGGCGACGTGCGGCTCGACGCGGCGCGCCACGAGGTGTACGTGCGCGGCGAACCGATCTCGCTCCCGCTGAAGGAGTTCGAGCTGCTCGAGCTGCTCCTGGCGAACGCGGGCCGGGTGCTCACCCGCGACGTGCTCATCGACCGGGTCTGGGGCCCCAACTACTTCGGCGACACGAAGACGCTCGACGTCCACATCAAGCGTCTCCGATCGAAGGTGGAGGAGGACCCGGCGAACCCGACCCGGATCGTGACGATCCGCGGCGTCGGCTACCGCTACGAGGCGACCGCGAGCGCGGCGAGCGCCTGAGCGACCCGCCGCGCGCCGCGTGACGGGATCAGGACAGCTTCGCGAGCGCCGCCTCGTACGCCTCCTTGCCGCGGGGCGTGCCGAGGTCGGGCGACTCGAAGCGGTCGACCACCTTGCCGTCCTTGTCGATGACGAACGTCGCCCGGTTGGCGCACCCGAGCGCCTCGTTGAAGACGCCGTAGCGGCGTGCGACCTCGCCGTGGGGCCAGAAGTCGCTGAGCACCGGGAACGTGAAGCCCTGCTGCTTCGCCCACTGCTGCTGGGCGAAGCGCGAGTCGCACGAGATCGCGAGCACCTGTGCCTGCGACGTCTCGAAGGTCGTGAGGTCGTCGCGCAGCGAGCAGAGCTCGCCCTCGCACACCCCGGTGAAGGTGAACGGGTAGAAGACCAGCACCACGTTCTTCGTGCCGCGGAAGGACGACAGCGTCACCTCGTTGCCGTCCTGGTCCTTCAGCGTGAAGTCGGGTGCCTCTCGTCCGGTCTCGACGGTCATCTCTGCTCCTCTTCTCGGCGGCTCGGAGTGTACGGAACGACGGGGTCTCGACAGATCACGGGACCGTCATCACCCGTGCACGGGCCCGACACCGGCCCGAAGGCCGCGGCCGTTACGGTCGCCGTGGACGTGCCGGCCCGGGCCCACATCCAGGGGCCGCAGCCCGGGCCGGTGCCGTCCCCGTCCGGGCGTCGCCCGCCGGCGGTCAGTCGGGGGGTGGCGGCAGGTAGCGTGCGGCCGCGGGTTCGCCGGTGCCGTCGAGGTCGATCACCCAGGTGCTGGCCTTCGGGCACTGCGGGGCCGTGCCGAGGTCGAGGCCGCGGCGACCCCAGTGGTCGAGCAGCGCCGGGATGACGTCGCCGTGCGAGCACAGGAGCGTGTCCCGGTGGGCGTGCTTGCGCACCAGCGCCAGGGCCGCCTCGAGCGGGGCGCCCTCGGCCAGCGCGTCGGTGGGTTCGATCGCCACCCCGCGCCTCGCTGCGAGCGGCACCACCGACTCCATGCAGCGGACGTACGGGCTCGACAGGATGCGTTCGAGGTGCACGTCGCGCAGGAGGTCGACGAGGCCCTCGGCCTGCCGACGACCGCGGCGCGACAGGGGGCGGTGGAAGTCGTCGCCCTCCCATCGCTGCCGGTCGCCGGCCTTCGCGTGCCGGAACAGGTACAACGTCACGTGCCGTCTCCGCGCCGGAGGGTCAGGTAGCGGTCGAGCACCGCACGGTCGGAATCGTAGGAGAGGAGGGCGCCCGCGGCCCCGATCGGGACCCAGCGCACCTCGTCCACCTCGTCGCCGGGGGTGAACCCCGCGAACCGGACCGGCGTCATCTCCCAGTAACGCACGCGCTTGGGACGCCCGTGCCGGTCGGTGTACTCGACCGTCGCGACCTCCCGGCCGTGTTCGGTGAGCCATCCGGTCTCCTCGGCCACCTCGCGGCGGGCCGCATCCTCCTCGTCCTCGCCCGGGTCGACCTTCCCCTTGGGCAGGCTCCAGTCGTCGTAGCGCGGCCGGTGCACGACGAGCACCTCGGTGCCGCCGGGGGTGTGCCGCACCACCACGCCGCCCGCGGCGCGCACGAGCCGGCCGGCCGGGCCGTCGCCGGTCACCACGACGCGGGGCGGTGGCGGCGCACGTCGCGCCAGGCGGCCGGGAACGCGGCCCGGGCGGCGCGCGCGGCCTGCGCCTCCACCTCGGCGAGCATCCCGGCGGCGAACGCCTGCGCGGGCGGGGAGCCGGCCGCGGCGGACGCGAGCCACCGGCCGGCGACCACCGCGTCCTGGTGCTCCCCGAGCACGTCCTGCAGCGCGGCGAGCGCCCGGGCGAACCGCCGCGTCCGCGCGCCGAGCGCCGCGGCGGCCGCCTCGGCGGCGTACCGGGCGCGCTTGGCGCGGATGCGGACCTCGTGGAGCGCCTCGTCCGTCGGTGCGGGGCCGAGCGCGGCGACGTCGTCGCGCAGGCGGCGCCACGGACGGCGGACGACGGACGGCAGGGCGCGGCGCGCCGGGTCGGCCGCCCGCGCGGTGAACCGCGGCCGCCGCGCGGCGTCGTCGAGGCCGGCGACGAGGCGCGCGTAGCGCGCCGACCCCATCGCACCGACGAGGTGGGCGCGGGCCGCGTCGCGCTCGCTCACCAGCCGGTGCACGACCGCCTCCGCCTCCTCCCGATGCCCCTCCGGGAGGAGCTTCGCGTGGTCGCACAGGCGGGCGTGCAGCACCTCCGCGTCCCGCACGGGCCCGAGCTCACCGGCCAGCCAGCGCAGCTCCGAGCGCAGCGGCGCCGTCCAGGCGGGGTCCAGGAAGGCCTCGAAGGTGCGCAGGTCGGACCGCAACCGCCGTACGGCGACGCGGGCCTGGTGCACGTCCTCGGGGTCGCCGCCCCGGCGCACGCCGTGCTCGTGCTCGTGCAACCGGCGAACCGACCCGGCGATCGCGTCGCGCACGACGTCGGCGACCGTGCCCCGCCCGTCGGACGCGCGGTGCGATCCCACGCTCAGCCCTCGGTGCGGGCGCGGGCCCGGGCCACGGCGAGTTGCTGGAACCGCACCTGCGACTCGATGCCGGACACGTTCGGCACCTTCCGCCAGGTGCCGTCGGGCTCGAGCGTCCAGGCGAGGACGTCGTCGGCCAGGTTGAGCTCGAGGATCTCGTCGAGGCGGGCCCGCAGCCGCGGGTCGTCGACCCGCAGCAGCGTCTCGACCCGCCGGTCGAGGTTGCGCGGCATGAGGTCGGCGGAGCCGATCAGGTACTCGGTGTCCGCGGCCCCCGCCGGCCCGAACCGGAAGATGCGCGAGTGCTCCAGGTAGCGCCCGACGATCGACCGGACCGAGATCCGCTCCGACAGGCCGGCGACACCGGGGCGCAGGCAACAGATCCCCCGCACGACCAGGTCGATGCGCGCGCCCGCCGCCGAGGCCGCGTAGAGCTCGTCGATCATCTCCGCGTCGGCGAGGGAATTGATCTTCACGGTGATCCGGCCGTCGGGGTGGGCCTGGCCGCGGATGAGCGTTCGCAGCCGTTCGCGCAGCTGCCCCGGGGCGACGACGAGCTTTCGGTACGCGCCCTGGCGGCTGTAGCCGGTGAGGTGGTTGAACAGCTCGCTCACGTCCGCGCCGAGGTCGGGGTCCGACGACAGGACGCCGAGGTCCTCGTAGATGGTCGCGGTCTTCGGGTTGTAGTTGCCGGTGCCGAAGTGGACGTACAGGCGGATCCCGTCGGGTTCCTGGCGCACGACGAGCAGGATCTTCGAGTGCGTCTTGAGACCGACGAGCCCGTAGACGACGTGGGCGCCGGCCTGCTCCAGCATGCGGGCGCGCTCGATGTTCGCCTGCTCGTCGAAGCGCGCCTTGAGCTCGACCAGCGCCACGACCTGCTTGCCGGCCTCGGCCGCCTTCACGAGCGACGCGACGATGCCCGCCTCGTCGCCGCCGGTGCGGTAGAGCGTCTGCTTGATCGCGAGCACGTGGGGATCGGCCGCCGCCTGCGCGACGAACGCCTCGACCGACGTCGCGAACGAGTCGTAGGGGTGGTGCAGCAGCACGTTGCCGCTGCGCATCGCCCAGAACACGTCCGCGTCGTCGCCCCCCGCGAGGGGGGGAGGCGTCTGCGGCTTGTACTCGGGGTACTTCAGCTCCGGCCGGCGCAGCGAGTACAGCGTCCACAGGCCGCTCAGGTCGAGCGGCCCGTCGATCACGTACACGTCGGACGGGCCGAGATCGAGCTCGCGGCACAACAGGTCGAGCACGTCGGAGGTCATCGACGAGTCCACCTCGAGCCGCACCGCGGCGCCGAACTTCGTGCGCTGGCGCAGCACGAACTCCATCGCCGTCAGCAGGTCCTCGGCCTCGTCGGTGAGCTCGATGTCCGCGTCGCGCGTGACGCGGAAGGGGTGGACGGCGAGCACCTCCATGCCGGGGAACAGCGTGTCGAGGTGCGCGGCGATGACCTGCTCGAGGGGGACGAAGCGCGTCCCGCTCGGCAGCGCCACGAACCGGGGGAGCAGGGGCGGCACCTTGACGCGCGCGAAGCGGCTCTCGCCGTTGGCCGGGTCGCGCACGGCCACGGCGAGGTTGAGCGAGAGGTTCGAGATGTAGGGGAAGGGGTGTGCCGGATCGACCGCGAGGGGGGTGAGGACCGGGAAGATCCGGTGCTGGAACTCGCGCCGGAGCTGGTCGCGCTCGTCGTCGACGAGATCCGCCCAGTCGGCGAACTCGACGCCGGCGTCCCGCAGTGACGGCACGACGTCCTTCGTGAACACGGCCGCCTGGCGGGTGACGAGCTCCTCGACGCGCGCGCGGATCGCGCGGAGCTGCTCCACCTGGTCGAGCCCGTCCGGTGACGTGCTGCGGACGCCCGCCGCGAGTTGTTCCTTCAGGCCGGACACCCGCACCTGGAAGAACTCGTCGAGGTTCGAGCTGAAGATGGCGAGGAACTTCGCGCGCTCGAGGAGCGGGAGCTCGGGGTCCTCGGCCAGCGCGAGCACGCGCGCGTTGAAGTCGAGCCACGACAGTTCGCGGTTCAGGTAGCGGGCGTCGCCGGCGGCGGGGAGGCCGACTGCGTCGGGCAGGGCCATGCCGCGATCGTACAGGCGCCGACGGGGCCTCCCGCCCGCCCGCAGGTCCGGAGGTCACGGGGGAGTTGCAGGTCTCCGGGCGCTGCGGTCACGGGCGGGGTGGCGCGGGTGCCACACGCGCAGCGTAGGCACGCGACGTTGCGCGGTCCTCGCCGCCTCCGGTCGTCCGGGCGACGAACGGGTGAACGGCGCGTTTCGCGTTCGGGAAACGGATGCCGGTCCGGTACGGCGGTACCCTGCCGCGACTACGGAAGCGCGCCCACGCCTCGAGTCGACCACGTTCACGCCGTTCGCGCGGCTCGCCCTCGCGCACGCGGTCGGCGTGTGCGCCGACGTCTTCGTCACCGTGTCCCTCGCGGACTCGATCTTCTTCTCGGCGCCGGCGGGCGCGGCGCGGGGAGACGTGCTGCTGTACCTGTTGCTGACGATGGCCCCGTTCGCGGTCGTCGCGCCGATCCTCGGCCCGCTCCTCGACCGCACGCGGGGAGGGCGCCGGCTCGTGATGGCCGCGACGTTCGCCGGGCGGGCGGTCCTGTGCGTCGCGATGGCCGATGCCCTCGACGAGCTCGTGCTCTACCCCCTCGTGTTCGGGACGCTCGTGCTCTCGAAGGGCGCGTCGGTCTCGAAGAGCGCGCTCGTGCCCGCCGTGACCGACAGCCCCGAGGAGCTCGTCGCGGCGAACTCGCGGCTCGCGCTGATCGGCGTGATCGGCGGGGTCGCCGGCGGTCCGATCGCGGCCGTCCTGCTCAAGCTCGCCGGGCCCGAGTGGGTGCTGCGCGTCGGCGCGCTGATCTTCGTGCTCGGGGTGGCCGCCGCGCTCGCGATCCCGCGCGCGAGGCACGTGGCGCGCGACGAGACCCCCGAGGAGCGCGAAGCGCTCCACGCACCGAGCATCGTCGCCGCGGGCGGCGCGATGGCCGTCGTCCGGGGGGTCGTCGGGTTCACCACGTTCTTCGCCGCGTTCGTCCTCAAGAAGCAGGACGAGGCGGCATGGGTGTACGGGGTCGTGCTGCTCGCGAGCGCTCTCGGGAACGGCCTCGGCACGATCGCGGCGCCCCTGCTGCGCCGCCGGCTGCGCGAGGAGTGGATCCTCGCCGCGTCGCTCGTGGTCCCGGCCGTACCCCTGCTGTTCGCGGCGCGCGAGTACGGTCGGCCGTCGCTCACGTTCGCCGCGTTCGCCGTCGCGTTCGCGGCGGCGTCCGCCCGGCTCGCCTTCGACAGCCTCCTGCAGCGTGACGGTCACGACGCCGTGCGCGGTCGCGCCTTCGCGCGATTCGAGACGCGATTCCAGATCGTCTGGGTCGTGGGCGGCGTCCTCGCCACCGTCTTCTTCGGGGGCGGCCGCTCGGGGGTGTTCCTCGTGTCGGTCGTGCTCCTGTTCGGCGGGCTCACCTACGTCGGCGCCGTGCGCCGGCAGGAGGCACCGCGAAATCCACCGGCGCCCGGCGCCCCGCGCGGCTAGAACCGCGTGGTGCCGCTCGAGATCCGGCCCGTCGGCGCCGCCGAGGTCGACGACTTCCGCCGCGCCGACCTGCGGGGCTTCGGCGTCGCCCCGGCCGCGCCCGGCGGGCCCCGCACGTGGACCGAGGCCGAGCTCGACCGGACGCGCGCCGCGATCGAGGACGGCGAGATCGTGGGGACGAGCCGCGCGTACTCGTTCGAGCTGACCCTGCCCGGCGGCGGGGTCGTCCCGGCGGCCGCCGTGTCGTGGGTCGCGGTGATCCCGACGCACCGCCGACGCGGCGTGCTCACCCGCATGATCGAGGCGCTGCACGCCGACGCACGCGCGCGTGAGGAGCCGGTCGCCGTGCTCACCGCGTCGGAGGGCGCGATCTACGGACGGTTCGGCTACGGCGTCGCGGCGTGGCGACTCGGGGTCGAGGCCGATCGCGCCCGCGTCCGGTTCCGCGACGAGGTGCGCGCCGGCCGGCTCCGCATGATCGACGCCGCGGAGGCGGCCGAGGTGCTGCCGGCGGTGTACGACCGGCTACGGCGCGCCCGGGCGGGCGCGGTGTCGCGTCCCGCCACCTGGTGGCCCGAGGAGTACTTCGCGCGGGTGCGGACCGACCAGGCGGTGTTCTTCGTGGTCCACGAGGACACCTCGGGCGCGGCGGACGGGTTCGTCGCCTACGAGATCACCGGCGGGTGGGACGGCGGGCTCCCCGACCGGCGCCTGCGGGTCTTCGACCTCCAGGCCGCGGCGCCCGGCGTGCGCGCCGCGCTGTGGCGATACGTCTTCGGGGTGGACCTCGTGGCCTCGGTGGCCGGAGACGACCTGCCCGTCGACGAGCCGCTACGGCACCTCGTGACGGACCCACGGCGCGTGCGCGTCCGCTACGTCAACGACGGCCTGTGGCTCGCGCCGCTCGACCCGCGGGCGCTGCTCGCGGCGCGGCGCTACGCGCCGCGCGCGGACCGGCTGGTGGTCGAGGTGCACCAGCCCGACGGCGCCCGGGCGCGGCTCGCGGTCGAGGGCGAAGACCGCGACGCTGCGTGCGTCCCGACCACCGAGGAGGCCGACCTGTCGTGCAGCGCCGCGGCGCTGGGCGCGGTGGCGCTCGGGGGGAACCGCTGGAGCGAGCTCGCCCAGGCCGGGACCGTCGCCGCCCGCGACGGCCGGACCCTCGCGCGCGCCGACGCGATGTTCGCGTCCTCACCGGCCGCCGCGTCGACGAGCTGGTTCTAGGGCGTCCCCGTGCCCCCCGGGGCCCGGCGGCGCGTCCGCCGACGTCAGCGCCGGCGCCGGCGGGCGTCCCGCAGCGCCGCGGTGGTGAAGGCGCCGGCCGCGACGAGCGACGAGCCGGTGAGCAGCCACAGCCCGGTGTCGCCGCCGGTGAACGGCAACGTGGCGAGCGTGCCGAGCACGGAGGAACCGTCCCCCGTGCCTCCCGGGTCGGCCGTGGTGGTCGACGCGCCGGCGCCGCCGACGTCCGTGGTGCTCGTGCTCGACTGCGCCGCGCTCGTCGACGAGCTCGTCGCCCCCGCGACCGTCGTCGAGGACCCCGGCTGCGTGGTGGGCGCCGACGTCGAGCTCGCGACGGTCGTCGACGTCGACGGCCCCTCGGCGGCCAGGTAGCAGAACGAGACGTGGTCGATCGGCACCGACGGGTCGGCGGCGGTGAGGCCCGAGTCGGCCGAGACGGGCGGGTCGTAGCGGTAGAAGAGGTGCGCGGTGTCCGGCCGGGTCCCGGCGTTGACGAAGACGCCGACGAGCGGTCGGGTCGCGCTCCAGTCGAAGCTCGTGCCCGTGAACCCGCTGACCGTCACCTCGACGTCGCCGGCCGTGACCGTGTAGTCCGGGCGGGTCGGGTCGAGGCTGCGCAACCGCACGTCGGCCCACCGGGCGCCGCCCCCGTGCTCGTCGTCGAGCCCGGGGATCGTCGTCCCGCCGACCACCGTGTCGGTGCAGTACCGGTTGCCGGCGACCTCGATGCGCGTCGCGGGCCCGTCGTATCCGTCGTCGTCGTCGCCCTCGACGTCGTAGCAGAAGGAGATGTGGTCGATGGGCGTCGTGCCGTCCGCGCCGGTCAGCCCGGTGCCGGAGGTGGCCTCGGGGTCGTAGCGGTAGAAGCGGTGCGCGGTGGCGGGTGCGGCCCCGGCGTTGACGAACACACCGTCGATCGGGATGTTCGACGACCAGTCGAAGCCGGTGCCGGTGAAGCCGGTGATCGTGACCTCCAGCGTCCCGTCGCCCGCGGTGTGGTCCGGCCGGGTCGGGTCGAGCTCACGCAGGCGGACGTCCCGCCAGCGCTCGCCGTAGTCGGTGTCGAGGCCGCGGACGGTCGTGCCGCCGACGTTCGTCTCCGTGCAGTAGCGGTTCCCCGTCACCGGCACGACCTCGTCCGCTCCGGCCGCGCGGACGGCCCAGAACCACGACACGCCGACGAGGACGACTGCGAGGATCGGTGCCAGCGCAGCACGACGAGACGGGGTCACGACGACACCTCCACGTGGGAGTCCGGGCGCTGCGACCTTACGGAGCGGGCGGGCCCGCGGGACGGGCCGACCCCCGATCGTTCGGGCGCGTGTCGCCCGCGCGTCACCGCCGCGTCGGCCACCGTTCCTCACGGCACGTCGTAGCAGAACTGGATGTGGTCGATGGGCGTCGTCGCGTCGGCGCTGGTGAGGCCCGTGTCCGAGGTGGTCTCGGGGTCGTAGCGGTAGAAGCGGTGTGCGGCGTGGGGTGCCGTCCCGGCGTTGACGAACACGCCGTCGAGCGGGATGTCGGAGGACCAGTCGAAGCTGGTGCCGGTGAAGCCGGTGACGGTGACGGTGACGGTGCCGTCGGTGACGGTGAAGGTGGGCGGCGCGCCGGCGAGGCCGGAGCGGCGCGGGCCCTGCCAGGTCTGGCCGTAGAGGGTGTCGAGGCCGGGGACGAGGGCGCCGTTGCGCAGGCGCGTCTCGTGGCAGAAGCGGTTGTACCCGTGATCCCGCACCTCGCGGTCGGGGCCGAGGTCGTAGCAGAACTGGATGTGGTCGATGGGCGTCGTCGCGTCGGCGCTGGTGAGGCCCGTGTCCGAGGTGGTCTCGGGGTCGTAGCGGTAGAAGCGGTGTGCGGCGTGGGGTGCCGTCCCGGCGTTGACGAACACGCCGTCGAGCGGGATGTCGGAGGACCAGTCGAAGCTGGTGCCGGTGAAGCCGGTGACGGTGACGGTGACGGTGCCGTCGGTGACGGTGAAGGTGGGCGGCGCGCCGGCGAGGCCGGAGCGGCGCGGGCCCTGCCAGGTCTGGCCGTAGAGGGTGTCGAGGCCGGGGACGAGGGCGCCGTTGCGCAGGCGCGTCTCGTGGCAGAAGCGGTTGTACCCGTGATCCCGCACCTCGCGTCCCGGTACCTCGACCCCGTCGGCCCCCGCCGGTGCCGCCGAGAACGCCCCGGCGACCGCCACGAAGGCGAGCACGACGGCGAGCACGACGCGCAGGGATCGGGTCGCGTGGCGGTGGGTGGTCGACATCGTCATCAGGCCTCTCACGCATGGGCGCGTCCCCGACGGCCGCGCCCGGTCGGCGAGAGTCTGGATCGCGTCGGCCCCGTCCTGGGCGGGTCCGGCGACCTTTCGGCCCTCGTTCACCGCCGCGCAATCGTCGGATCGCCACGATGTGTCCGTGCCGACCGACCCGGACCGCAACGCGGGCGTGCCGCTCGGACGCCGCCTGCTGATGGCCACCGCGCGTTCGCGGTTGCTGCCCTCGTACCTCGTGGTCGGTGTCAAGCGCGCGGGGACCTCGACGCTGCAGCAGGTGATCGCGCAGCACCCGGCCGTGCTCCCGCCGAACGTGCCGAAGGGCACGCGCTACTTCGACGTGAACCACGGGTTCGGTTGGGACTGGTTCCGATCGCACTTCCCCAGCGCGCGCCGGGCTGCGGCGAGGGCCCGGCGGATCGGGATGCCGGTCGTCACCGGCGAGGCGAGTCCGTACTACCTCTTCCATCCGCTCGCGCCGTCCCGCATCCGGGCCGTGCTCCCCGGGGTCCGGCTCGTCGTCGTGCTCCGAGACCCGGTCGAGCGGGCCTGGTCGCACCACGCGTACGAGGTCGCGCGCGGGTTCGAGCAGCTCTCCTTCGAAGCCGCCATCGACGCCGAGCACGAACGGCTGCTCGGCGAGGAGGAGCGGCTCGCGCGCGATCCCACCTACGTGAGCCGTGCGCACCGCCACCACTCGTACCTGGCGCGCGGTCGCTACGACGTGCAGCTCGCCCGCCTGTTCTCGTGCTTCCCGCCCGACGACGTGCTCGTGCTCGACCACGGTGAGCTGTTCGCCGACCCCGTCGCCGGCGTCGGGCGGGTCCAGGCGTTCCTGGGTCTCCCGCCCGTCCCGCCGCGCCGCGTCCCGAGGTTGAAGCCGTCGGGCGCGCCCGGGATGCCCGCGACGGTCCGGCGGCGCCTGGCCGAGCGCTTCGCGGCCTCGAACGCCGCGACCTTCGCGTTGGTCGGGCGCGAGTTCGCGTGGAGCGCGCCGTGAGCCCGGCTGCCCGCCTCAGCCCCCCGCGATCTCGCCGATCTCTGCGAGCGCGACGTCGGCCGTGAACACCACCGGGTCCGGATCGAGCGCGAGGCCGCCGGGCCCCCACTGCGCCTTCGAACCGTCGGCGCGGATCCCGCCCAGCGGCTCCGGCCGCGGCCCCAGCCGCGTGCCGGCGTCGGCCCAGGCGATCAGTGCGGACCGGCGCGTGCCGCCCACCGCGACCATGGTCACGCCGTCGTGGCTCACGACCAGTGTCGCGGCGCCCGCGGCCGATCCCGCGGCGGCCAACGTGGCGAACAGCGATGCGGCGACGCGCGGTGTGCCGGTGTGCGGGTCGAGCAGGCCCCACCGGATCTCCTCGGGCTCACGCCCGTCGGGGTTGTGGGCGAGGGGCAGGAACACGATCCGCCGGACGCCGCCCGCGAGGAGCCGGGCGACGGTGTGCACGACCTCGCTCGCGTGCTGGGCGGGGTCGAACCGGTCGTCGGGGTTGAAGAGCCCGACCTCCAGGGCCTCGATCGGCATCGACGGCGGCAGCGACCGGTGCAGGAACTCGAGGAGCCCGTCGACGTTCCGCCAGTGTTCGTAGAAGTGGAGCTGCCAGACGTCGAACACGCCTTCGGCCGCGAGCGCGAGCGTGGCGTCGACGAACGCGAGGTTCAACCGCCCCCGGTCGGAGTCGAGCTGCGCGCGCAGCTCCTCGGCGTCGTCGACCCGCTGGTAGTCGGCGGCACGGGTCGAGAACCGCCGGTCGTAGTACGCGTTGTAGGCGGCGACCGCCCGTGCCTCGTCGCCGCGCTCGAGGTACATCCTGGCGATCGCGGTGCCGTATCCCGCACTGCTGATTCCACTGTCGTAGACGACGGCTTCCGGGTCGGCGCTGCGCACGGCACCGGACACGACCCGGGCGAGGCGCTGGTAGTCGTCCGCGCCCGACTGCCAGAAGTTCAGCGCGTTGACCTCGTTCTCGATCGCCCAGGCGTGCACGCCGAGGGGGGCGTAGCGCCCGACCAGCCGCCGGACGAACTCGGCGTGGGCCTCCAGGTCGAGCGGGAGGAGGGAGGTCGACATCCGGCGGCGGCCGGTGTCGTCGCCCACCGCCTGTCCGGTCACCCAGCACGACCCGGTCCGGATCTTGAGCACGACCTCCCAACCCAGGGCGTCGGTCTGCGCGACGGCGCCGTCGACGGTGCGCCAGTCGTACTCACCGGGCCGTGGCTCGACGACGCAGCGTTCGACCTCGTACCACGTGACGCCGCGCGGGAGGGAGCGGAGGTACGCGTCCGACCCGTCGAGCTCGCGGAAGCGGTCGTACTTGACCCCGAACGCCGGATCGGCGAGTGCGCGCGTGGCGGTCGCCGCGGCGACCGGACCGGCGCGGTCGCGTCCGGGCGCCGTGGCCGTCGCTGCCGTCCCCGCCGCGGCCGCCCCGGAACGCTCCTCCTCGCCGCCCCCGCCGTCGGAGCACGCGGTCGTGACGGTCGCGGCGACGAGGAGCAGCGCGATGAGGCCGACGACCCGCCTGGTCACGGGCGATCACGGTAGGGGGGCGTACCGAGCCACTCGCGATGCACCCGGTTATGGGCAGGTGAACAGTCGAGATGCGGGCGCCCCGCCCCCCGGGCGCGACCCGTCGCGGGCGCGACCATCCTGCGCGGTCGTGGGTCGGCGACGGAGGCGGACGTGCCCGAGGACGTGGACGTGTTGCTCATCGCGGGATCCGGTCGGAGCGGCTCGACGCTGCTCGACGGCATGCTGGGGTCGGTCGCCGGTGTCGCGTCGGTCGGCGAGGCCCGCTACGTCTGGGAGCGCGGCCACTGCGAGAACCGTCTGTGCGGCTGTGGCCGGCCGTTCCGCGAGTGCCCCTTCTGGGCCGCCGTGCTCGAGCGGGCGTACGGCGGGTGCTCGTACGAGCTCGTGGCCGAGGTGCTCGCGGCGCTCCGCAACGGCACGCGGGTCCGCCACGCGCTCGCGTTCCTCGCGGGCCGCCGGGCGCGCGTCGAGCGGCGCACGGCGGTGTTGCGCGACGTGCTCGGTCGCCTGTACCGCGCGGTCGCCGAGGTCGCGGACGCGCGGCTGGTCGTCGACTCCTCGAAGTCGCCGATGTACGGGCACCTGGTCGAACGGGCGCACGGCGTGCGCCTGCACGTCGTACACCTCGTCCGCGACCCCCGCGCGACGGCGTACTCCTGGCAGCGTCACAAGCCCCTCGAGGCGGGTGCACCGCGTGAGTACATGGAGCGGTTCGGGCCGTGGCGGTCCACGGCGCTGTGGACGGTCTGGAACCTCAGCGCCGCGCGGCTGTGGTCGGGATCGTCGCGGTACCGGCTGTTGCGTTACGAGGACCTCGTGCGCGACGCGCCCCGTGCGGTGGAGGAGGTCCTCCGCTTCGTCGGGCACGACGCGCCGGCGACGTTCGTCGACCGGCGTTCGCTGGTCGTCCGGCCCGGCCACCGGGTCGCGGGGAACCCCGACCGGTTGCGCAGCGGCCTGGTGCGCATCCGTGCCGACGAAGCGTGGCAACGGGAGCTGCCCGGGGCGACCCGATGGCTGATCGGCGCGGTCACCGCACCGGTCCGGCGCACGGTCGCGGCCGGGGCCGGTGGCCGGGAGGTCGCGCGGCACGGGGAGGCCGCGTGAGCGCGGCCGCCGAGCGTCCGGTGTTCGTGATCGGCCCGGCGCGCTCGGGGACGACGCTCGTCTACAAGGCGTTGTGCCTCCACCCGCGCGCCGCCTGGTTCTCGCAATACGCCCGGCGTCTGCCGTCTCTGGCCCCGGTCGCGGTGCTCAACCGGTTCGCCGCGTCGCGGCCCGCGCTGCGGGACCGTGCGTGGTTCGGACGCGATCGCTCGAACGCGTACGTCTACGGGCGCCGCCGCCGGCTCGCCGAACGGGCGTGGCCGATGCCGGTCGAGGCGGAGCCGGTGTACCGGTCGTGCGGGATCCCCGAGGAGGAGCTCGACCGCGCGGCGGACGACCAGCGGGCCGCGCTGCGCCGGCGCTTCGAAGGCCTCCGGCGCTGGTCCGGCGGTGACGTCGTCGTCGCCAAGCGGGTCGCCAACAACCGGCGCATCGGTCTCCTCGTCGACGTGTTCCCCGACGCGCGCTTCGTCGTGGTGCTGCGGGACGGGCGCGACGTGGCGGCGTCGCTGTCGCGGGTCGACTGGTGGAGCGACTGCCATCTGTGGTGGTACGGGGGCACGCCACGCGACTGGGAGGCCGGTGGCGGCGATCCCTGGGAGTGCTGCGCCCGCCACTGGCTGGCCGAGGTGGAGGCCGTCGAGCGCGGGCTCGCCACGGTCGACGCCGCCCGTGTCCGGCGCGTCCGCTACGAGGAGGTGGTCGAGGACCCGTCCGGGGTGCTCGGCCCGGTCGCGTCGTTCGCGGGGCTGGAGGTGACCGCGGGGTACGCGGCCGCGCTGGCCTCGCTGTCGGCGCCGCGGCGTGTCCCGACGCCCGCCCTCGGGGTCACGGCGCTCGCGACGGTGGAGCGGCTGCAGGGTGATGCGCTCGTCCGTCTCGGCTACGCGTGATGAGGGGCGAGTGACGTTCCGGACCGTGTTCGTCATCGGCACCGGCCGCTGCGGGTCGACGGTGGTGCACGAGGTGCTCGCGCGCAACCCGGACGTGGCGTTCCTCTCCAACCTCGAGGACCGGCTCGGGCCGGCGCACCTCGTCTCCAGGTGGAACCAGCCGGTCCACGCCGCGTTCGGCCACCGACTGACGCGCAAGGGGCGCCCTCGGTTCGCCCCGTCGGAGGGATACCGCGCGCTCGCGCGCGAGGTCAGCCCGCTCCTGGTCGACCCGGATCGTGACCTCACCGCCGCCGACGCGACCCCGTGGCTCGCCGCCCGGACGCAGGCCTTCTTCCGCCGGCGCGCCGAGCGCCAGCGCCGCGCCGTGGTCCTCCACAAGTTCACCGGCTGGCCGCGCGCGGGGTACCTGCACGCGGTGTTCCCCGATGCACGCTTCGTGCACGTCGTGCGCGACGGCCGCGAGGTGGCCGCGTCGTGGTTGACGATGCCGTGGTGGCAGGGCCGGCGCGGCCCCGCGGGGTGGGGGTTCGGTCCACTGCCCGACCACTACGCGCGGGAATGGGAGGAGTCGGGCCGCTCCTATGTGCTGCTCGCGGGCCTGGCGTGGAAGCTGTTGATGGACGCCTACGAACGCGCGCGTTCCTCGGTGCCGGCCGCGGCGTGGATGGACGTCCGGTACGAGGACTTCGTCCGCGAGCCCGCCGCCGTGGTCGCCCGGGTCTGCCGCTTCGCGGGGATCCGGCGCGACCGGCGGCTCGAGGGGTCGCTCGGGGCGCACGTGGCGGCGGGCCCGTCGCGCGTCGACGCGGTGCTCGGCGCGCAGCGACCGCTCGTCGAACGGTCGCTGCGGTCGCACCTCGACGCGTGGGGTTATGAGTGAGCCGCGAGGAGCGGCGCGTCGATCGCGACGAGCTGCGCGATCTCGGCGGCCTTCGGGTCGCCCAGTCCCTGCGCGCGCGCCAGCAGATCGGTGAGGTCGGCGGCGGTCAGCCCGTAGCCCCGTCCGACGAACCCGGCGTAGTCGCTCTCGGAGACCGGGACCCGGCGGAGCAGGGCGCGCGTGTTGTCGGGGGGCGGGCCGTCCACCTCGACGATCCGGTAGAAGGCCCGGGGGAGCACCGAGAGCCCCTGCAGCGACAGGAGTGCGAGACGGTGGCAGCCGTCGACCGGGTAGAAGCGGCCGCGCAGCGTCTTCCCGCCGTCGGTCGTGAGGTGTTCGACGTACCGGACCGAGACCGGGTGGCGGGCGTCGAAGCCCCGGTGCGAGAAGCGCTCGTCGAGCCGTACCGTCCTGCGGACCCGCCGGTGGAAGGCCTCGACCCGTGACGCCCGCGTCGCGGCGCGGCTCCCGAGCCGCGGCACGACGATCTCCTCGAACCATGCGGCGTACGGGTGGCCGAGCGCGAGCTCCGTGAACGCCCGGGGATCCGTGTGCGCGAGCTCCCGGTTGGCCCGGACGAACCGGAAGAACGCCATCCGGATCACGATGTCGTACCGCAACGGGCTGACGAGCTCGTCGATGCCGAGGTCGTGGGGCGGGCGCCGGCGGGGCCGTGCCGCGGCACGGAACCGGCGGCCCAGGTCGTCTCGGGCCGCCCACCACAGGTCGGCGGCACGGTCCCGGGCGCCCGTCACGGGGCCACCCGACCGGCGCGCCGCGCCCGCAGCGCGTCGATCAGCGCCCGGTCCTCCTCCGGCGCCCCGCGCAGGAGGTACGCGGCCGCGAAGGTGACGGCGGTGACCACGAGTCCCACCTCGAGGGACGTCGGGACGCCCGCGAGCCGGAGCCCGTACAGCAGGCCGATCGCGACCCCGGCCGGGACGAGGGCCTCGAGCGACGACCGGTCGAGCGGGCGGAAGCCGAAGGCCCGCTCGACCTGGAGCGCTCGTGCGAGGTTGACGACGACGAGCGTGACCGCCCAGGCGACCGCGGCGCCGGCGATCCCCATCCGGGGCACGAGGAGGAGGTCGAGTGCGACGTCGAGCGCGAGGGCCACGACGTTGTTCACCATGTTGGTGCGTACGCGGCCCGCCATGTTGAGCACGAGCCCGCACGGCCCGGTCGCGGCGTCGACGAGCTTCCCGGCCGAGAGCACCACCGTCACGGTCGCCCCGGCACGGAACGGGTCCCCGAACAGCGCCAGGACGTCGCCGGGGAACGTGACCAGGATCACGAAGACGGGCAGCGAGCTGCGGATGATCCAGCTCGTGGCGATCCGGTAGGTGCCGTGCAACGCGGCCCGGTCACCGCGACCGTGGGCGTCGGCGAGCCGCGGCGAGACCGCTTGCACGACCGGGAGCATCGTCGCGTACGCGATCATCACCGTGCGCGTCGCGACCTGGTAGAGGCCGACGTCGGCGCTGCTCATGAGGGATCCGATGATCAGCACGTCGACGTACGTGATCCCGGTCGCGGCGAGCGAGGCGACCCAGCTCACGACCGAGAACGAGAACACCTCGCCGACCGGGTAGCGGACGGGATCCCGTGGGCGGGGCATCATCCGCGCGAGGGCGACGCACGCCGCAGCGCACGCGAGGACGTTGGAGACCACCACCGCGCCGAGCGCGCCCGGCACACCGAGCCCGGCCGCGACGAACACGAACGTCGCCGCGGTCCTGACCGCGGGCTCGAGCACCAGCCCGATGCCCGCGAACCAGCGCATCGTGCGGAACCCCTGGGTCGCGGAGAGCGCGGCCTCCGTCAGGACGTGGAAGGGCAGTGCGATCGCGACGATCCGCAGCGGCTCCGCGGCGTCCGGCTCGTCCAGGAGGCGCGCGAGCGGGTCGGACGCGAGCGCGAGGGCGACACCGCACGCGAGACCGGCCGTACCCGAGGCGGTGAGCCCGAGCCGCACCGTGCCGACGACCGCGGGGTCGTCGCCGGTCGCGCGGTACATCGCGACAAAACGCGTCATGCCGGCACGGAAGCCGGCGAGCGACAGCAGGCCGAGCAGCGGGAGGAACGCGAAGACCTGCGCGTACACGCCGACCGCCGCCTTGCCCAGCGACCGCGCGAGCAGGATCGTGACGGCCAACGCACCGACCTGCGAGACGATCGCGCCGAAGAGGTTCGCCCCGCCCCCGCGCGCGATGCCGGCCACGTCGACCGACGGGCTGCTGCGGCCGTGGTACACCGCGGGTCCGGGTCAGCCGCGCCGTCGCCAGTCGGAGGCCACGGTCAGCGGATCGGTCACCGTCACGTGGTCCGGGATGCTGCGCAGCACGATCTCGAAGTCGCTCCAGCAGTAGACCTCCTCCTGGCTGGTCCAGTGCCGCCGCCAGTCGGGGTCGGTGCAGTCCCACTGCGTCCCCGAGCCGGTGGTCCGCGCGCCCTCCACCAGCCGGTACACCTGGAGCGACGCCCACTCGTCGGGTTCGGCGGCCGCGAAGGACGCCAGCGCGTGCGGTGAGTCGTAGCGCCGCGCCGTCGACAGCACGTCCGAATAGCAGGCGAGCGCCGGGTCGTTGCACAACCCGCCGCTGACCGAGCGCGTGCGCTGGTACCACGGCCAGGTCATCCGCGAGCGCACGTTCCGCTCGCCCGAGGTGTAGCGGCGCGTGAACGCGAAGCAACCCGACACCTGGTCCCGGACCATGTCCGGTGGCACGGCGTCGAGGCCGGGGACAGGGTTGCCGTACGCGAACAGCCCGTGGGCCCGCTCGTGACCCCGTTCCCAGAACGCCATGATCGTCCCGCAGGACTCGGCGTGGCGTTGGGCGAAGTCCATCGCGTAGAGGTCGCTGCGCGTCCGGCCGTCGCTGACGAACGTCCAGCCGTACGTGTCGCGCAGTGCGGCGAGGTCCGTCCAGTTCGCGTACCGGATCCCGCCGGTGCAGTGGCGGCCCGTGCCGTTGGAGCCGTCCGCGAAGGTGGTGATGACGGCGCCGACGCCGCTCACGCCATGGCCGCGCATCCGGTTCGCCACCTGGGTGAGCGTCAGCGCGCCAGCCGGGGTCCCCGCGCACCCCGGCGCGACCGACCACTGCGCGCGTCCGAAGAGCAGGGTCAGGTAGGCGGGCGGCGGCTCCGATCCGGCCGGGCCGCCGGGGAGGCCGAGCGCCCCCACGACGACGCAGGCCAGCGCGGCCCCCACGAGGCGAAGGCGCCGACGCGACCGTCGCGGCCGGCGCGTCGGGGTGAGCGGGTCGGTCATCCCCGGCGCTCCGTCAGCTCCACGAGTACGAGTACTCGGGGCCCAGCATCGCCGCGAGCCGTTCGCCGTCGGCCCGGAACGCGGCCTCGAGCCTGCGGATCGTGTCGTCGCCGACACCCGCCGGCGTGCTGCGGGACCGGTGTGACAGGCGCTCGAACGGGATCGTCGCCCACGGTCGCAGGCCGAGGAACTCGAGCGCGCGCGCGACCACCCCGGCCGCGTCGCGCTCCAACTCCTCGGTGCGCAGCAGGAGGAACCGCTCGGGCGGGAACGCCGAGAACCACCGCTCGAGCTGCTCGGCGTAGCGGCCGCGCCCCACGTAGCTGTAACGCTGCACGGCCGTGCTCTCGTAGCCGGGGTCGTCGAGCATCCGCTGGAACTCCGCGGCGGTGCGGTCGTGCTCGGCGGCGATCGCGTCGGCGAAGGACATGTGCTCGTTCCCGAGGGCGAGGTTGTGGCGGTAGTGCGAGACGGCTCGCGCGATCGGGTCGCGCAGCAGCACGATCATGCGGGCATGCGGCAGGACCTGGGCGGCTCTCCACGGGGCGTGGGGGTGGAAGAGGTAGTAGGGCGTCGCCTCGAAGGTGGTGGTCGGCGATGCACACGGGGGGAAGTGGGCCCGGTACCACCGGATCCCGCACCCCCAGTGCCGGGTGAAGAAGTGCACCTCCTTGCCGAGGCTCGGCGTCACGTCGGGGTGCGCCGAGAGGTAGTTGAACAGCGAGGTGGTGCCGCAGCGTTGGGCGCCGATCACCATGAAGTCGGGCAGACGCCGTTCCTCGGGCGCGCGCATGCGGAGCCGGACCCGCACCTCCCGTGCCGCCTCGCCCGCCCGGCGGGTCAGGCGCTCCCGCGTCGCCCGCATCTCAGACGGCACCCATCGCGCGCCGCAGCTCCTCGGTGCGGGTCGTGCGCCGCGTCGCCGCCCGCGTGGCGCGGCGGTGGTCGAGCACGACGATCGCGACCGCCGCGATCGCGGTCGCGGCCAGGGCTGCCGCGACCGCGCGTCGCACGACCATCGCGGTCGGCGTCACGACCACCGGTGCGGTCGGCCGGGTCGGTGTCGAGTCGAGCGCCTCGAGGCGCGCACGGACGGCGTCGAGCGCGCCCTGCGCCCGGTCGACGCGCGCCTCGGCGCGGGCGCGCTGGGCCGTCAACGCGTCGTACTCGGCCTTCTGTTCCGCGACGGCGCCGACGAGGGCCTGCAGCGCCTCGACCTGGCGGTCGAGGGCCGCTGCGACGGTCCGGTCCCCCTCGGCCCGGGCGGTCTCCGCCCTGATCCGCACCGCGGTCAGCTCCGACTGGAGCCGCTCGTACGCGTCGGGGCCGGCGAAGCCGGTCGTCTGCGTGAAGCTGGCGAGCGCCTCCTGGGCGTCCTCGAGGGCGCGGGTCGCCGTCCCGAGCGCCCGCTCCGCCTCGGTCACGTCGGGCCGCATCACGGCCCGGTGTGCCTCCTCGACCGTCGCGAGCAGGATCCGCCCGGCGTCGTCACGCCGGTCCCCGCCGACGCGCAGCCGCCAGCGGATGCTCGAGCTCTCGCCGATCTGGCGGACGGTGACCCGACCGGTGATCGCGGCGTCGGGGACGCCGGCCCGCTCGGCGACGGCGTCGCCGAGCGCGGGGTCGTCGACGACCGCCTGGAGGTCCTCGACCAACCGTTGCGCGCCGCGTGCGTCGCCCGACGACGGCACCTGCGTCGTCGTGGTGACGTCGTAGCGGCGCGGCGCGTTCAGCCCGACGATCCCACTGAGCGCGGCGGCGAGCGCGGCGGTCGCCGCGAGCGCCCAGGCGTGCCGGCGGAGGAGCGCGACGGCCCGGGGGACGCTCACGAGGCCGTGGTCCGCGGGTCGGGGCACGGCGGCGGGCACAGGGCGCGATTCTCGCCCAGGCCCGCGGACGTGCGGCGAGGCGGGCGCGACGAGGGGACGAGGGATCACGTCGGGTTCACCATCGGTTCACGCGATGTCCGGTGGCCGTGCCCGCGCCGGCCCGCAGCGAGCGCGCGGCGGTAGATCTCCTCGGTCCGGTCCGCGACGCGGTCCCAGTCGAAGCGGGCGAGCACCTCGGCGCGCAGCGAACGCGCTCCGGCGCGCTCGGCCCCGGGGTCCGCGAGCACGGTCAGGAGCGCCTCGCGCAGGTGCCCGCCGTCGCCGGTGCGGAACAGGCGGCGGCCGGGGCCCGCGACGCGCAGGACCTCGACGTGCGGCGGGATCGACGACGCGACGACCGGGGTGCCCACCGACGCCGCCTCGAGCAGCGTGAGAGGCATGCCTTCGAGCTCGGAGGGCAGCACGAAGCAGGCGGCGTTCGCGTAGAGCTCGTCGAGCGCGGGTCCGGTCACCCAACCGGCGAGGATCACACGCGCGTCCGCTCGGGCGAGCCGCCGCAGCCCGGAGACGTACGGGTCCGTGTGCGAGGACCCACCCGCGACGACCAGGCGCAGGCCCGGGTCGGGGATCCCGGCGAAGGCGCGCACGAGGAGGTCGGGCGCCTTCTCCGGCACGAGCCGGCCCACGAACAGGACGTACCGACCCGCCTCGACGCCGAGGCGTGCCAGCACGTCACCGGGGGGGAGGGAGTGCACCGGACGCACGCCGTTGGGGACGTGGTGCACGACCGACCCGTACCGCCGCGCGTACTCGTAGCCGAGGTGCTCGGACACGGCGATCGTCTCGTGGGGCACGCGGGCGCTCGACCAGGCGCCGGCCCGCAGGAGCGAGCGCGCGGCCCGGCCCCATTTCGCCCGGCGGTCGTCACGCCCGTGCACGGTCTGCACGACGGCTGCGCTCCCCGCGAGCCGCATGGGCGCCGCGAGGAGGCCGGGCCCGAGCGCGTGGTAGTGCACCACGTCGAACGCGCCCGCCGCCGCGTGGAGCGAGCACAGGCCGCTGTGCACGATCGCCTCGAGGTGCTTCGACGCGACCGTCGGGACCGGGCGCAGCTCCATGCCGCGGTGCGTCGCCGCGCGCGGGTCCGCGTAGCCGCGTCGGCAGAACACCGTCACGTGATGGCCCCGGGCCGCGAGGCGGGCGCCGATCTCCTCGACGTGGTGCTCGATCCCGCCCCAGGTCGCCGGGACGCCCCGCTGGCCGATCATCGCGACCCGCAACGGTCTCACACCCGCGCCTCCGCCGCGTGGAGCCGGCGGGCGGCGAGGTCGTAGCACGCCGCGATCCGTTCGAGGTGGGTCGCGGAGTCGTGGTCACGGGCGATCCTGGCGCGCGCCGCCCGCCCCATCGCTCGGGCGAGGGCGGGGTCGTGCAGCACGCGGGCGAGGGTGGCGGCGAGCCGTCGGGGGTCGTCGGGGGGCACGAGGAAGCCGTCGCGTCCGGGCTCGACCAGCTCGGGGATCCCGCCCAGCGCGCTCGCGACGACCGGCCGGCCGGCCGCGAAGGCCTCGAGCACCGCGAGGGGCTGGTTCTCGTACCAGCGCGACGGGACCGCGACCACGGTGGCTCGGCGCAGGAGGCGCGCGAGGTCGCCGGCCGCGAGGTGCCCGAGGAAGCGGACGTTCGTGACTCCCGCGTCCCGGGCGAGGCGCTCGAGGTCGGCGCGGGCCGGTCCGTCGCCCGCGACGTCGACCCGCGCACCGGGCAACGCGGCCGCCGCCTCGACCAGCACGTCGACCCCCTTCTCGGGTGCGAGCCGTCCCGCGTACACGACGAGGCCGGGTTCGGGGAGGTCGGGTCCGGGTGGGGCGCCGGGTCGCCCCGGACCGCCCACGAAGTGCGGCACGTGGCGGACCGGCACGCGCGTCGGCGCCGACGCCGTCAGCAGGTCGGCGAGGAACCGGCTCGGCGCGACGAGCGCGCCGAGCCGGTCGTAGACGCGCAGCCGGCGGTGCAGCGCGGTCTCGGCGGCGAGGAGCGCGCTCGCGGCGAGGCTGCCCGACTTGCAGCGCCGCGTGAGTGGCGAGCGCAGCGACCCGCCGACGCAGTCGGTGCAGCGGGCACCTCCCGCGAGCAACTGGTAGTTGGGGCACACGAGCTTGTAGTCGTGCACCGTCATCACCGAAGGCACCCCGCGTCGTGCGACCGCGTCGATCACCGACGGTGAGAGCTGGTGGTAGACGTTGTGGAAGTGCACCACGTCGGGGCGGAAGCGGGCGACGGCCGCGGTGATGCCTCGCGCCGCGCCGACCGACCAGAGCATCCGGGGCACGGCCCGCAGCCGGTCGAGGCCGCTCGCGCCCGTCCCGAACTCGACGTGACCGGGAAAGGTGTCCGCGAGCTCCGATCGTTCGTTGTCCGGGTGCGCCATCCCGAAGAAGGCGACCGTGTCGCCCGAGCGCTCCTGGAGCGCGGCGAGGTCCGCCATGTACGCCTCGGCGCCGCCCCGCCGGTACAGGAACTTGTTGACGTGCAGGATCCGCATCTCAGCGTGCGTCCGCAGGGGCCGGGACCACCTCCCGCCGGCCGGCCGCGACCACGAGCCCGGCGAGGGCGGCCATCCACCACATGAGGGCGACGGACCGCATGACGTTCGCCGCGAGGCTCGCGACCGCGAAGGTGACGCAGCACGCGGCGAACGCGACCGCGACGCCACGGTCGATCCCGTCCTGCTCGCGGCGCAGGGCCGAACGGGCCGTCGCGGCGGCCGCCCCGAGGAGGAGCAGATAGGCGCCGAGACCGAACAGCCCGGTCTCGACGTACGCGGCGAGCAGGTCGTTGTGCGGCGCCTTCGAACGCTCCGACACGGCCGCGGTCGCCCCGAGACCGATCCCCGTCACTGGGCTCCCCGACGCGAGCGGCAGCAACTCGGACCAGTACGCGAGGCGCCAGTCGAACGATCCCGACTCGTCGGCGTCGTCCTCGACCCCGAGGCCGGCGTCCTGCACGCGCGCGGAGACGCCGGGCGCGACCGCGAACGCCACGATCACCGCCGCCAATGTGGCGACGACGATCCGGCGGTTCTGCAGCAGGCCGACGCAGCACACGCCCGCCGCGACGGCCAGCCACGCGCCGACGGTGTAGGTCATCACGAGGCACATCGCCGTGCCCGCGCCGAGCAGGTCGGCGGCCCGGCGGTGCCGGCTGGTCAGGTGCGGGTGCAGGGCGACGACCGCGACGAGGGTCACGGCGAGGTAGCGGGCGAACGTGTTCGACTGCGCGAACGTCGACGTGAGGCGTGTGAACTCCCCCTTCGTCTCGAAGGGGGAGATCCCGAGCGAGACGGCGGCGAGCCCGACGAGCACCGGCACCGCGGCCGACACGGCCAGCGCGACGAGTACCTGGTCGCGGTGCCGCGGCCGCACGGCGAACCGTCCGACGACGAGGAACATCGCGAGCGTCGTGCAGATCCGGACGACCTCGACGACCGTGGCGCGGGGCGCCTCCGACGCGATCACGCTCACGCCGCCGGCCGTCACGAACCCCGCGAGGCCCCAGTGGAGCGGTGACCAGGGGACCTGGGCGTCACGGTCGCGGTTCCGTACGATCCATGCGGCGGCGGCAGCCAGGAACATCACGCCGAGCACGAGCGCGGGGTCCACGACCCCGCCGGCGCCCATCCCGTCGATCGACGCGCGGACGGCCAGGGCGGCGAGCACGAACCCCCAGAACCGCGACAACGCGAGCGCGAGCAGGATCGCCGCCCCGGCGACGACCACGACGGGGGTGACGAGCTCGACCGCCGAGGGGCGCCACGACCACGCGCCCACCACACCGACGGCGGCCGCGACGGTTCCGACCGCGGCCGTACGGATCGTTCCCGCCGCCTCGCCGCCCTGAGCGGCGTGACCGACGCCGTTCACGCGGGGGGCGGTTCGCCGCCCGGGACGACTGCGAGCGACGGACGTGCGACCCGCGCGCGTGCCCGGTGCGCGAAGGGCCGCACCGCCAGCTCGCACAACGTCGCGACGATGATCGCGAGGTCGAACGTGAGCGACCAGTTCTGCACGTAGTGCAGGTCGAGGCGGCGGTAGGCGGAGAACGCAGCGTTGTCGCGCGCGCGCAATTGCCAGAGGCCGGTGATGCCCGGCCGCACGTCGAAGCGGGCCATCAGCTCCTCGTCGAAGTGTTCGACCTCCCTCGGGAGTGGCGGTCGCGGCCCGACGACGCTCATGTCACCGGTGAGGACGTTGAGGAGCTGAGGGAGCTCGTCGAGGCTCGTGGCCCGCAGGAAGCGGCCCACCCGGGTGACGCGGGGATCGTGGTCCGCCTTGAACAGCGGGCCGCCCCGGCGGGTGTTGTGGGGGAGCAGCTCGCCGACGAGTCCCTCGGCACCGGGGACCATCGTGCGGAACTTCCGGAAGCGGAAGGTCCGCCGGTGGAGCCCGACGCGTTCCTGCGAGAAGAACACGGGTCCGCCGTCGTCGAGCTTGATCGCGGCTGCGACGACGACCCACACGGGTGCGGTGAGGGCGAGCGCGAACGTGGCGACGACGAGGTCGAGGGCACGCTTCGCCGCCCGGGCGGCGGTCCGGGACCCCGGAGGCTCGACGTACGCGAACGGCACGTGCATCAGGTGGTGGTGCACGAGGCGCCGGCGGTCGATCCCCGGGTAGGCGGTCGGGAGCTGCACGTGGAGCCCCGCCGCGTGCGCGCGCCGAACCGCGACGACGCGTTCGGACTGCGTGAGATCCCCGGTGGCGACGACGACCCCGTCGACGCCGTGCTCGGCGGCGACCGCAGCGAGCTGTTCGACGGTGCCGAGCACCGGCTGGGGCACGTTCGCGCCGTGCGCCGGGGCGACGCAGCCGACGACGGTGAAGCCCAGTTCGGGATGGTCGTCGAGCAGTGCGGCGATGTTGCGCGCGTCGTCGCCTCCCCCGACGATCACCACCCGCCGGTGGTGGCGGCCGGCGCGCCGGGCCTCCGTGAGCACGTGGCGGTACAGCGTCCGGCCGCACGCCAGCGCGGCCGCCGCGCCGGCGGCGCCGGCGGCGGCGACCCGACCGGGCCGTGGCTCACCTGCCCACCCGGCGAGCGCGCCGCCGATGATGCCGGTGAGCGCCCCGACGCGCAGCAGCGCCGCCAGCTCCTCGGTCTGCACCAGGCAGTTGCGGGCCCGGTACAGGTGCCGGGCCCCCGCGAGGCAGACGGTCACCGACGCGCACACGGCGCCGAGCAGCGCGGCCCGGCCCGGCGACCATCCCCCCACGACCGTCCCGGCGAGCGTCCACGCGACGGCGCTCGCGGTCGCGTCGAGGGTGACGAGCGCCGTCCGCAACCGCGAACCCCCGGCGTCACCGGTCGCCCCGGGCGCGGGGTCGGTGAGGTACCCCCGCCCTCCGGCGGCGGGAGGTGGTGACTCGACCCCGATCTGCACGATGGGAGACTCCGTTCGTGCGTCGCGCCGGGTCAAGCGGGGCGCGACCGCGACGGCAACAGTTCATCGCGAGTTCGCGCCGGCTGCGCCGGGTCGCAGCGCGGGCCACAGGTCGCGGGCGCGGTGCGCGGTGACGGCGATCGGGGTGCGGGACCCGTCCGCCGGCGCGACGAACAGGTTCTCGACGCCCTCGGCCGCGGCGCCGAACAGCAACCAGCCCTCATCGATCCACTGCGGCGCGCGTTCGGCCAGGTCGGGGCTCGCAGTGACGTTGCGGGCCACGCGCCCGGCGGCGTCGGCGACGAAGACGTCGGGAGCGAACGGGTCGTCCCGGAACGACAGGTACGCGATCGAACCGCCGTCGGGTGACCACGCGGGTGCGAGGTCCGCGACGTCGGCGCTGCCGGTCAGGTTGCGCTGGTCGGAGCCGTCGGCGTCCATCGTCCAGACGTCGGGCGCCTGGTCACGTTGCGCGACGAAGGCGATCCGGCGTCCGTCGGGCGACCAGCGCGGCCCGTAGTCGGGCCGCGGATGGTTCGTCAGGTTGCGCGGCGGCGAGGAACCGTCGGCGGCGGTCACGAAGACCTCGTCGTTCCCGAGGCCGGGACTGCCGCCGGGGGCGTTCCACGTGTACGCGATGCGGCGCCCGTCGGGCGACCAGACCGGTTCGCTCGCACGACCGCTGGGCTCGCCGTGCAGGAGGCGGGTCTCACTGCCGTCGGCGCGCATCACGTAGAGGCCGAACGACCCCGCGCGGTCCGAGGTGAACGCGATGTGCTCCCCGTCGGGGGAGAACGTGGGCCAGGCGTCGGCCGCGGGGTCGTCGGTCAGGCGGGTGAGCCGACGGGCCGCGAGGTCGAGCACGTAGAGCTCGAAGTTGCCGTCGCGGTCCGAGGTGAACGCGACGCGCTCGCCGTCGGGTGACCAGCTCAAGGACTCGTAGACCGCCGCCTCGTCGGTGACGGTCCGGGGGGGACTGCCGGCCCCCAGCTCCACGAGCGCGAGCTGACCCTCACGGCCGAGCATCGTGGCGAACGCGACCTCGCGGGAGCCGACGGCCGTCGGCATCGCTGTCGTCGTCGTGGTCGCATCGGCGCCCTCGTCGCCGGCCGACCGCTGGCATCCGGCGCCGATCAATGCCACGAGCACCATCACGACCGGCGTCCGCCAGTGGACCACCGCTCCTCCCGCACGTCGTCGTGCGAACCGTAACGACGGCCCACACGGCGGCGCGGTGCCCGAACGGGTGGGGCGCCCGAGTGTTCCGGCGCCGTTCACCGGCCGGCCACGGCGCGACACGGCCCGAACGCGTGCCCGGCGCGCGATGCGGGGTGTGTGCGACGTCCTTCCTTCCGCGACCGTTCATCGCCGCGACGGTGCGGCGACGGAGGTGGGTCACCACGCCGGGTTACAACGGCGGCGCGGTCCCGATCAACACAGTCGAGGAGGCTGCGGAGTGCGAAGAGCACTGAAGGTGGGCGGCGCGACCGCCGTCGGGTTGGGGCTCGTACTCGGGGTCGTGGCGCCGGCGGGCGCTCAGGACTTCAGCACGGGTCAGAGCCCGAACAAGGTGGTCAACGTCGTACTGGGTACGGGCTCGGACACGACCTTCAAGGTGATGTCGGATCTCGCCGACTTCTACAACCGGACCCCGGGCTGCGAGACCGAGACCAACCAGGACAAGCAGGGTGGGTACCGCTGCGCGGACTTCAACCTGTCGAACAACACGACCAACGGCACGACGCCCGGGCCGGCCGGCACGAAGCCCTGGAAGATCTCCGAGATCGACGCCGGGTACTTCGGTCAGGGCACGATCGACGCGTTCGGCATCCGGCGGGCGAACGCCGACCACGACTTCATCGTGAACCTGTACCCGGTCGGGTCGAGCAGCGGTGTCACGGCGCTCGCGGGATCGAACGTCGACCTCCCGCTCACCAACTCGTTCCTCAACACGCCGGACCCGACCGACAACCCCAACCGGGCGGTCGACTTCGCGCGGTCGTCGCGGCGGCCCCGCACGACCGACGTCGACGGGCTGCTGTTCCACGCGTACGCGAAGGACGCCGTGGTGCCCGTGACGTGGGGCTCGGGCCCGAACAACCCGGACGGTACCGGCACGTACGCGCCCGGTGACCCGGCGGAGGGGCTGACGAACATCAGCCGCACCATGCTCCAGAACATCTACGTGACGTGCTCCGTCACGACCTGGGGCGCGGCCAAGACCCCGCCGGAGCCCGCCAACACCGAGCCCATCATCGTGTGGGCTGCGCAGTTCGGGTCCGGGACCCAGCCGTCGTACACCGAGCTGCTGCTGGCCGGTGGCAACGACCAGAACTGCATCGGTTCCGACCAGAAGAACTCGGCGATCGCCGACGGCGAGCGGGTGATCTTCGAGAACGACGCCACGCCGATCCTCAACAGCTCGGACAACGACTGCGAGGTCCGTGACCCGCTCACCGGCAACGGCATCAACGGCTCGAACCCGGCCGGCCTCGGCAACTCCTGCGAGGACTGGTCGATCTTCATCTACTCGCTCGGGCGGCTCCAGCAGAACGGGTTCCAGCAGACGGTCCGTGGCGTCCCGGCCGCGATCGGGGGCCTGAGCGTCGACGGGGTCGCGCCCAGCGAGGCGAACGTCGTGAGCGGCGCCTTCCCCGGGTCGCGCGACATCTTCAACGTCATCCGGCACAACACGGGTCAGCGTGACGCCCGCAGCTACATCCGGGACTTCGTGGGCATCCGCGGGTTCCTCTGCAAGCCGGCGTCGCAGCACGACCTGCTGCCCGACCCCGACAACCCGGGCACCTTCACGAACGGCCGTACGCTCGTGGAGCGGATCATCCGGGACAACGGGTTCATCCCGCTGCCGCTCGGCCCCTCGGGGACGCCCGAGACGCCGAGCTCCGTGCAGAGCCACTGCCGGATCATCAACACCAACGACGTGAACTGACGCGCGGCGCCGGTCACGCGGTGACCGGCTTCAGTTGGGCGTCGAAAGGGGGCCCGGTGCGACGCGCCGGGCCCCCTGCCACGTCCCGGACGGCCGGGCCGTACCGCGCAGGCGCGACCGGCGCGACGAGTGGCTCGGAGAGGAGGTCCCGAATGCGATCGGCGAGGACGGGCGAGGGGAGTGGGCGCGGGTGGCGCCGCGCGCGGCGATCGGTGCGACCGGTCGCCACGCTCGCGGCGGCGGTGCTCGCGGCGTCGTGCGGCGGTGCGGATGCCGGTACACCCGATGCGATCGCCGACCCCGCACCGTGCGAGGCGGGCGTGGAGCTCGCGCGCGCGGTGATGGAGGGCGTCGGCTACGCCGTCGCCGGCCTCGAGGTGAGCGTCTGCCGCGACGGCGCATCGGTGGTGTCGGTGCGGCCGGACACGGCCGCGTGCGCCGAGCTGGGCATCGAGTGCGAACGTGCGTGGGTGTTCCTCGAGGACTCGGGCGAGCACGACTGGTGGAGCGTGGGCCACGTCCAGGGGCGCTTCGACTGCGACGTCTCGGGCGCGGTCGCATCGGTGTGCGACCGCCTGGGCCTCGAGTCGGGGCGACCGCCCGCAGACCCCTCCGGGCCCGTGAGCATGCCGTCCGGCCTCGTCGACGCGGCCGGACGGCACGACGACCTCGCCGGCCCGTGAGCAGGCGGGCGCGGCCTCGTGCACGCGGCCGGACGGCGCGACGACGCGCGCGGTCGGGACCCGGTCGTCCCGCCCCCCGGGGCACGCGTCGCGCGCAGGCGGGTCCGGTTCAGAGCGTCGCCGGCAGGAGCCGGTCGAGGCTCTCGTACCAGAGCAGCGTCAGCGCGAGGACCACGGGGACGGTCACGAGCCAGGCGCTGCGCCGGTCGCCGCGCCGTGACCACACCCAGCCGCCGGCGATCGCGAGCACGAGCAGCTGGCCCCACAGCAGCACCCCGACCCAGCCGCTGGCGTCGCCCGCGAGCGCGGACTCGTTCGCGCCGATCACGGTCGGGCGGGGGACGTCGAGGGGGGCGCCGGGCCGGCCCTCGAGCCCGGCGACGACCGCGAGGCGCCGGGAGGCGAGGAAGCGCGGGTCGGAGCTGATCAGCGTCAGCCGGTTGTCGCCCGCGTCGCTGATGACGTCGGCGTCGCCCGGCTCGACGGTGAACGCCGCGCGCTCGTCGTCGCCCTGCTCGCCGGGCGGTTCCTCGACGACGTACGTGAAGCGGCCCGAAGTCGTCGTGACCACGATCTCGTCGCCGACGCGCAGCGCGTCGAGCCGGCGGAAGGGCGCCCCGTAGGTCGTGCGCCGTCCGGCGACGACGGCGTTGCCTCGCTCACCGGGCAGTGGCGTGTTGCGGAAGTGCCCGGGACCGCGCTTGAGGAGCTCGGGGGTGGTGCCCGCGACGACGACCTCCGTGATGCCGAGGCGTCGGACCTCGAGCACGGCGACCGGCGTGCCCGGCGCGATCGGCCCGGGCGCCGCCTGCGCGGCCGCCTCCGCGGCCTCCCCGGTCGCCTGCTCGACGAGCTCGTCCTGCAGGTCCTCGGGGACCTCCTCGTCGCCCGTCGTGGCGGCGTCGCCTGCCGCGGCCACCCGGAGCATCGCCGCGAACTCCCGCCGCAGCTCCGCCTGGGCGCGTCGGTGCTGGAGGTCCGAGGCGACCAGCTCGTAGGCGAGGAAGCCGCCGATGACGATCCCGACCGCGGTGATCGCCCGACCGAGCGGCACGAGCGACCGCCGGTTCAGCCAGCGTTGCAGGCTCGCCCCCGGCCGGCGCGCCGCGGGTGCCGGGCCGGCCGGCCCGGGCGGCGGATCGACGGTCGGCGCGGCGGACCGGGTGGGGGTGTCGGTCGCCGTCATGCCGGGGCGCCGGGGACGGGTCCGGACGGGTTCCCGGCCGCGTCCGGCGGGCGGGCGCGGCGCGCGGTCAGGGCCCGCCACCGGGCGGCGAGCCGGGCGCGGCGCGTACCGCGCGCCGTGGGGCCGGTCCGGCGGCCCGCCCGGACCGCGGCGGGGCCGCCGACCAGCGCGGCGAGGGCGATCGCGGCCACGGCGGCCGGCGGCAACGCGGCGGGCGCCGCGAGGATCAGCGCGAGCGCACGGCGCGCCAGCTCGGGCGTCGCCAGGTCATCGGCCGTCACGGTGCCCCCACCGGCGGCGAGCGCGTCGTCGTAGGCCCCGGTGTCCCCGGAGTAGCCGCCGTCGCCGAACCCGCCGGAGTCGAAGCCGCCGAAGTCGTCGAACCCGCCACCGAAGTCGTCGAACCCGTCGGTGGCGGCGCCGGTCGCGGGGACCGTGGTCGGCGTGGTGGCCGGCGTGCGCCGGAGCGCCGTGATCTGGTCGAGCTGGCGCCGGCCGGCGGCGACCAGGAAGTCGGGGAGCGGTGCGTACCCGGGCGGCAGGTCCGTCTGCCCCTTCGTGTAGACGTGCTCGACGAAGCGGCGCACGAGCGCGAACTCCTCGTCGGACAGCGTCGTCTCGGGCACGACGAGGTACGAGACCATGGTCATCGGGTACGCGTCGCCGCGCATCTTCGTCGGGTCGATCCGCAGGCGCAGCCCGTGCTCGTCCTCGATACGGTCGGCAGCGGCCACCGCGGCGAGGAGGTTCTCGGGCTCGGGCAGCACGTAGCGGCCGTCCGCGTTGCGGATCGTGGCCCACGCGGCGTTGACGTTCACCGCGATGCTCGTGTCCAACACCGCGATGTTCAGGCCCTCGCTGCGGCCCTGGGGCGGTGACTCGAGGAACCCCGAGATCAGCAGCGGCCGGCTGTAGGTGTACGCGCTGCTCGGCGGGAAGTCCTCGATCGGCCCCGTCCGGTACTGCTCCGCCTCGCCGGGCAGCGGCTGGTCGGTCCGGCCCGCCTCCCAGGCCTCCTCCCCCTCGGGTGTCGAGTAGAGATACGAGAGGATGCTGAGGCCCCACGCGGACTGGCCGGCACGGGCCGACACCCACACGTTCGCCCCGACGTCGGTGCCGAACCGGGGGTTGTCGGCGACGAGCGCGTCGTCCTCGATCCGCTGCGCGCGGGTGTTCAGGATGCGGGCGAGGGAGCGGGGCGAGAACCGCAGGTCGGTGACGGGGGAACGGCGAACCGCCTGCGTCCTCGGGTCGAACTCCTTGGCGTAGTACACGTACGGCACCGCCAGCCCGGTGATCGCGATGGGCACGTAGCGGAACCGCGCCCTGGGGTTGGGCTTGCCGTCGTCGCCGGGCTGCGCGAGCGCGTCGAGCTCGGAGGTGGTGAAGGGGGACGCGACGACGGCGAAGTCGCTGCGCCCCTCGCGGTACTCGATGCGGCCGGCGGGCGAGCTCCGGCCGGCGAACCCGATCGCATCACGGTCGGTGCACACGTCGACCACCCAGCGCAGGAACGCCGCCTCGAGGTTGACGGTGCCCGAACCGTTCAGCTCGGTCGCGCCGAGCTTCGGGACGGGACAGGTGCGGGGAGGGGGCCGGAACGTCACGGGCGCGAAGGCGGCGGCGACGATCGAGGTGCCCTCCCGGTACTCGAGACCGACCGTGCACGGGTTGGCATGGTCGCAGCGGAACGGCGGTGCGCCGGCCTCGATCGGCGTCAGCTCGCCGGTCCGCAGCTCGAGGTCCTGGACGTTCTGCTGGTCGATCGCGCGCAGTGGGCGCGCGCACGCCGTCCGGAACGACGCCGTCGTCGCGTCGGCCCGGCACTGCGTGAGCGTGCGCTGTCCCCGTCCCTCGCGCACGCCGGTGACCGACACGAGCAGCCGCTGCCCGGCGTCGAGGCCCTCGGGGGTCCGGCCGTCCCAGGTGCGGGCGGTGATGGCGATCTCCGGTGCCGCCTGCGCACCGGCGGTATCCGGCACGAGGGACGCGGCGAACAGGACACACATCGAGATGAGCAGCACTCGGCGCGCCATGCCCGGCTCTCCTCCACCGACCTCGGGCAGCGCGTTCCCCGCCGCCTCGCCGACCTCGGGCTCCGGGGCCGGATCATCGCGCGCCGCGCGCAGTCGGCCCGGGCACGACGCGAGTGTTCGCGTCGGCGTCACCTGTCCGTGGCCACCGGTGTGCCGCGACGTGCGCGCGAAGTCCTCGAGGACGTCGGCTGAATCGACGCAGGCTTCGATGGTCGTTCACCCGTCGTTGGGCTCGCTGCCACGATGCATCGTTACGGTGCGGCCGCTGTGACGCCGAACGGTTCGCCTGCGCGCACGACTGCATCATGACGGTGGTCGAGCTCGACCCGAGCGGGCCGTCCTGGAGCGCGTCGTCCGACGTCCCGCGCCCGATCACGGTCCGGCGCGGTTTCGGTGACCGCGTGTTCCGCGGCCTTGCGGTCGCGGCCGGCGCCACGACCTTCGTCGTCATGGGCCTCATCGGCCTGTTCCTCGCGGTCGAGTCCTGGGAGGCGCTGCAGGTCGCGGGTGCGGGCTTCTTCACCGACTCCGCGTGGCTCCCGACCGACGACCCGCCGGTGTTCGGGATCGCCGCGCTCCTGTACTGGACCGTCGTCATCGCCGTGATCGCCCTCGTCCTCGCGGTCCCCGTTGCGATCGGGACCGCACTGTTCATCAACGAGTACTCGCCACGTTGGCTGCGGGGCAGCCTCACGGGGCTCGTCGACCTGCTCGCCGCGGTCCCCAGCCTCGTGTACGGCATGTGGGGCTTCTACTTCCTCCAGCCCCGCCTGATCGGGCTGTCGTCGTGGATGGCTGACCACCTCGCCTTCGTACCGGTCTTCGAGGTGCGCACCGACAAGTTCGCGTCGTCCGCGTTCGTCGCCGGCGTGGTCGTCTCGCTCATGGTCGTGCCGATCGTCACGTCGGTCGTGCGCGAGGTGTTCTCGCAGGCGCCGCAGGGGGAGAAGGAGGCCGCGCTCGCGCTCGGGGGCAGCCGCTGGGGGATGATCCGGACGGTGGTCGTCCCGTTCGGCCGGGGCGGGATCGTCGGCGGCTCGATGCTCGGTCTCGGCCGGGCGCTCGGCGAGACGATCGCCGTGGCGCTCATCATCAGCCCGGTCTTCGAGATCTCGCCCCGAATCCTCGAGCAGGGTGCGAACTCGATCGCCGCGCACATCGCGCTGCGGTTCGGGGAGGCGTCGGGCGTCGCGCTGAGCGCGCTCGTCGCGGCCGGTCTCGCGTTGTTCGTCGTCACCCTCGTCGTGAACTCGCTCTCCACGATCATCGTTGCCCGGTCCCGCTCGGGACAGGGGATCGAGCTGTGACCGTCGTCGACGTCCGTGACCACGACGCACCGACGGTGGCCACCGGGGCTCCCGCGGTCGTGGAGCGCATCCGGCCCCGGGCGTTGCGTCCCCTCGACGTCGGGCTCTTCGCCGGCTCCGTCGTCGCCGGCGGCGCGCTCGCGTGGCTCGTGTTCTTCCGCCTCACCCCGATGGGCGGCGGCCTCGGCTTCGTGCTGGGCTGGTGGGTCGCTTCGCTGTTCGTCTACCGGACCGTCGTGCACCGCCACCTCGGACGACAGGCCGCGACCGACCGGGTGATGGCGGTCGTCGTCGGCTCCGCCGCGGTCGGCCTGTTCGTCCCGCTGGTGCTGATCCTCTTCTTCGTCCTGCAGAAGGGGATCACCGCGCTGAACTGGGGCTTCTTCACCGAGACGCTCGAGTTCACCGGGCCGCTCTCCCCGGCCGACGAGGGCGGCGCGCTGCACGCGATCGTCGGGACGCTGCAGCAGGTCGGGATCGCGGTGGTGTGCTCCGTGCCGCTCGGGATCATGACCGCCGTCTACCTCAACGAGGTGCGGGGCCGGTTACGACGCCCGCTGCGCGCGGTCGTGGAGGCGATGAGCGGCGTCCCTTCGATCGTCGCGGGACTCTTCGTCTACGCGATGATCGTGGCGAACAGCGGCTCGATCCCCGTCATCGGGACCGTCGTGTCGTGGCTGCCGTTCTCGGGCCGCTTCTCGGGCGTCGCCGCGGGCCTCGCGCTGTCGGTGCTCATGCTGCCGACCGTGACGCGGACCGCCGAGGAGATGCTCCGGCTGGTCCCCGGCGGGTTGCGGGAGGCTTCACTCGCGCTCGGTGCGCCGGAGTGGCGTACCGCGCTGCGGGTCGTGCTGCCGACCGCTCGCATCGGCCTCGTGACCGCCGTCATCCTCGGCGTGGCGCGTGCGATCGGCGAGACGGCACCGCTGCTGCTCACCGCCTTCGGTTCGGCGTCGCTCGAGACGAACCCGCTCGAGGAGCAGTCGAGTCTCCCGCTGTTCGTCTACCAGCAGATCCGCAGCCCGGAGCAGGCGCAGATCGACCGTGCGTGGACGGGCGCCCTCGTGCTGATCCTCATGGTCTTGATCCTGTTCAGCCTCGCGCGCTTCTTCGGCGCGCGCTCGAAGGTCGCGCGGAGGTGACCGGTGGCGGTGTCGGAATCGGCGATCCCGGTACGCGACGAGGTGGTGCCCGAGCAGCCGTCGCGCGAACCAGCGACGCTGGTCGCCAGCAACGTGTCGGCGTGGTTCGGTGACCGCAAGGTCCTCGAATCGGTCGGGCTCGAGATGCCGGCGCGGACGGTCACCGCGCTCATCGGCCCGTCGGGCTGCGGCAAGTCCACGTTCATCCGCATCCTGAACCGGATGCACGAGCTCGTTCCCGGCGCCTCACTCGCCGGGAGCGTCACGCTCAACGGCATCGACATCTACGGGGACGAGCTGCCGCCGACCGAGACCCGGTTGCGGATCGGCATGGTGTTCCAGAAGCCGAACCCCTTCCCCGCGATGACCATCGCCGAGAACGTGCTCGCGGGCCTGAAGCTCTCGGGGATCAAGGTGCGTGACCGTGACGCACTCGTCGAGGAGTGCCTGACGAAGGCCGGCCTGTGGAACGAGGTGAAGGACCGCCTGAAGGCCTCCGGGGGGTCGCTCTCGGGCGGCCAGCAGCAGCGCCTGGTCATCGCGAGGGCGCTCGCGGTGCGACCTCAGGTTCTGCTGATGGACGAACCGTGCTCTGCGCTCGACCCGACGTCGACGCGCCGGATCGAGGAGACGATCTCCGAGCTCCAGGAGGAGGTGACGATCGTGATCGTCACCCACAACATGCAG
This sequence comes from Acidimicrobiia bacterium, assembly GCA_026002935.1. GTDB lineage: Bacteria > Actinomycetota > Acidimicrobiia > IMCC26256 > PALSA-610 > BPGH01. The sequence goes on along the minus strand of BPGH01000001.1, from coordinate 4,669 downwards.
CAGGCCGCGCGTGTCTCCCAGCAGTGCGCCTTCTTCCTCGCCGCCGAGAACGAGCCCGGCCGGATCGTCGAAGCCGGGCCCACCGAGCAGATCTTCGAGGCGCCGCGGGACTCGCGGACCGCCGACTACGTCCACGGGAGGTTCGGGTGATCCGGAGGCTCGCCCTGGTCACGGCCCTGCTGGTCGCCGCGTCGTCGACGGTCTCGGACGCCGGCGCCCAGGAGAACCTCCCGAAGGTGCTCGGCGCGGGGTCGACGTGGTCGCAGAACGCGGTGGAGCAGTGGCGCGCGGACGTCGCGCGCTTCGGCCTGCGCGTCGACTACTCCGGCGGGGGTTCGACGCTCGGCCGGACGTTCTTCGCGGAGAACCGCGTCGACTTCGGCGTGAGTGAGATCCCGTACTCGCCGGGCGACCAGTACCAGGCGAGCGACGACGCCTCGTGCGGCAAGGGCGGCCAGCGCGTCAACGGGCGTTGCTTCGTCTATCTCCCGATCGTCGCCGGCGGCACGGCCGTGATGTACAACGTGCGCGACGCCGCCGGCAACGAGGTGCGAAACCTCCGCCTCTCCCCGGCGACCATCGCGAAGATCTTCACGGGGACGATCTGGCGTTGGTCCGACCCCGCGATCACCGCGGACAACGGTGGGCGCCAGCTCCCCGACCGCCAGATCAACGTCGTCTACCGGTCCGACGGCTCGGGCACGACGGCCCAGTTCACCGCATGGCTCGCGAAGGCGCCCGGGGCCCGCGAGGTCTGGAACGCGTGGGCGTCGTGCCGCTCGACCGCGCCCGTGACCTCGACGTTCCCCGGGCAGCAGTTCCTGCAGAACTTCCCGTGCGATCCGCCCGGGCGGGCCGTGGCAGCACAGGGCGCCGCGGGCTCCGACGGCGTCGCCAACGTCGTCGACAACGAGGCGACCGGTCCTTTCTCCATCACCTACGTGGAGACCAGCTACGCGCTCGAACGCGACCGCCCCGTCGTCGCGGTCAGGAACACCTCCGGTGCGTACGTCCTCCCGACCGCGAGGAACGTCGCGAAGGCGTTGGAACGGGCGAGGATCAACGGCAACAACCGCACCCAGGTGCTCGACGACGTGTACGTGCACCCGGACCCGATCGCCTACCCGATCTCGAGCTACAGCTACATGATCGCCCCGACGAACGGCGTCGACCCGAAGAAGGGCGAGGCGATCGCCCGGTTCATCCACTACTTCGTCTGCGCCGGGCAGGCGAGTGCGCCCGCGCTCGGCTACTCGCCGTTGCCGCGCGTGCTCGTGGAGCTGTCGATCGACGCCGCGGCGCAGATCCCGGGCGCGCCCGCGCCGCCGCGCGTCGACCCCAGCACCTGCCGGAACCCCACGCTCGGCGACCCGGCCTTCAGCGGCCCGCGGGTCGAGCCGGGCCGGGCGACGAGCGGGCTCGGGGGCGGCGGGGGGCGGCGGGACGTCGGGGGGCGGTTCGGGTTCCGGCGGCTCCGGTTCCTCGGGTTCCCGGGTGGCACGACCGCCGGCGAGGACCCGGCGGCGGGGGACGTGGCCGGTTCGGGCGACCTCGACGACGCGTACGCCGGCGCCGAGGGCGACGCGGCCGGCGGACTGCGGGCGAGCGAGATCGCCGCGATCGATCAGGAGCTGGGGCGCCTCGACGAGGGGCAGGGCCTCTTCTTCACGCTCGTCGCGGTCGCGGTCGTCGTGGTCGCGCTCGCGCCGGCGTTCGCGGTGCGCCGCCGCGACCGGGCACGCGAGCGCGAGGCCGATCGCGGAGGCTGAGCGGCACCTGCTCCCCGGGCCGGGTCAGCCGAGCTCGATGCGGGCGAGCCACAGGCCCGGCGCCTCGAGCTCCGCGCGCGTCGGCACCATCCGCTCGTCCTCCCACAACCGGTTGAGCCCCTCCATGCCGGCGCGCTCGACCACGCCGCGGCAGAACGCGAGCCCCGCCTCGTAGTGCCCGCGGTCGAGCTCGAGGCCCAGCAGGCGGTCGACGAAGGACGCGGCACGGCCGCGCTCGAGCCGGTGACGGCGCAGCGCCTCGTCGATGCGCGCGTGCGAGCTCACCATGCGCTCGCCCAGCGCCTCGACGACCACGTCGGCGTAGCCCTCGAGCACCGACACGTAGCGCTGCAACTCCTCGAGCAGCGGGCCCTGGCGCTCCGACCGCATGGCGCCCAGCAGCGCGCCCGCGTCGGTGACGTTCCCGATCTGCTGCACGGAGGACGGGTCGGTGAGATCGAGCCCCGAGAGCTGTTCCTCCAGGGCGTCGGCCCGCAGCTCGTACGCGCCGACGTAGGCCTGGGACGACCGGACGAGCCGCTCCCGGACCCACGGGACCGACCGCTGGGCGCCGTGCACGGACTCCCGCAGCGCCAGCGCGTAGTGCACCTCGTCGCGCGGCAGCGACCAGGCCGCCGCGAATTCGTCGACGTTGCGCGCGACGAACAGGAGCTGCGGGGGCGCGGCGAGCGGCAGCGGCAGGTCGTACTGCCCGAGCGCCTGGTGCGACAGCTCGCCGACCATCCAGCCGGACCAGACGCCGAGGAGGACCGGCATCAGCGACTGCACGAGCGCGCCGACGAACGCGTCCTCGGGCGCGGCGTCCCCCGCGTCGGCCGCGCCCGGACCCGGGGCGCGCCCGAGTGCGGCGGCCAGCGACTCGAACACCGGCGCGAGGCCCTGCAGCGTCTCGGCGGCCCAGGTCGCCCGGTCGACGCTGCGCGACCGGACCCCGAGCGCCTCCGAGATCCCGGTCGCGTCCGCCACGAAGGTCTGCGCGGCCCGCACGACGTCGTCCAGCGCCCGGGCCGCGTCCGGGTCGACGGGGGGCTCGGGCCGGGGCTGGCCGGTGCCGGGGTCGGCGGTCGCGACCGCCGTCGCGACCTGGCGGGCGACGTCGAGGTTGACCGGACCCTGCGACTGCAGCATGCGCATGAGCTGCGTGAAGTCGAACCCGAACGGGTTCGGGAAGCCCGGCCCCATTTGGGGAACGTCGCTCACTGCGCCAGTCTATGGACGATGTCCACCCCGTCCCGCCCCGACGACGGCGAGGCCGCGGCGACCGTCGCCGTCACCGGCGTGTCCGGCTTCCTCGGGCAGCGCCTGCTGCCCCTGCTCGACGCGTCGCCCGCGGTCGAACGGGTCGTCGGGCTCGACGTGCGGGAGCCCGCCCGGCGCGCCCGGAAGCTCGCGTTCCACCGCGCGGACGTGGTGAACGCCGACCTCGACGCGCTGTTCGCCGGCGCCCGCGTCGTCGTCCACCTCGCCGCGATCGTCGGGCCGATCCTCGACGAGGCGCTGATGACGCGCGTCAACTGCGACGGCACCCAGCGGGTGCTCGACGCCGCCGCGCGCGCCGGGGTCGCGCGCGTCGTGCGTCCGTCGAGCGCGGCCGTCTACGGGGCGTGGCCGAACAACCCGGTCCCGCTGACCGAGGACGCGCCGTTGCGGCCCAACCCCGGGTTCCTCCCCGCGCTGCTCGACGCCGAGTGCGAGCGCCGCCTCGTCGAGTGGGAGCGTGCCGGGAACGGCCGCGTCGCGACGCGCCTGCGCCTGGCGCCGGTCGTCGGGCCCGGCGCCTCGAGCCTCTTCGCCGCGGCGGCGACCGGGCGCCCGCCGGTCGTGCTGCGCAACGCGGCGCCGCCCGTGCAGGTCGTGCACGTGGACGACGCGGCCGCGGCGGTCGCGCTGGCCGCGGAGCGCCCGCTCCGCGGGGGCCTACAACGTCGCGGCCGACGGGTGGCTGACGGCCGAGGAGGCCGCGGCGTTGCACCCGCGCCGGCGCGTGCCCGGCCTGCCTCCCGACGCCGCCGAGCGCGTGCTGCAGGTCACGTGGACGAGCGGCCTCGGCGACGCACCGCCCTCGGTGCTGCCGTACCTGACGCACCCGTGGGTGGTCGCGAACGACCGGATCGAGCAGCACGGGTGGAAGCCCGTGCACTCCAACGAGGAGGCGATCCTGCTCGCCTCGCCGGCGCGCCCGCGTGCGCTGCCCCGGGCCGCCGCCGCCGGCGCCGTGCTCGCGGGCGCGGCCGCCGGGGTGTGGTGGCTCGGGCGCGCCGGTGCGCGCCGCCGGCGGCGCTGAGCGGCCGCGACTGCTCAGACGGGCGCGAGATGGGCACGCGCCCACGCGTCCCACTCGGGCGTGAAGTAGCGCAGGCGCACCTTCTTGTACTCCTTCACCGACCACAGGAGGCAGTGCTCGGCCACGCCGGTCTCGTCGCGGATGGCCTCGATCGCCGCCTCGACGTCGCGCGCGGAGCGCCCGTGGACCATGGTGAACACGTTGTAGGGCCAGTCCTCGTAGGTGGGACGCCGGTAGCAGTGGCTCACCGCGGCGAAGCCGGCCATGCGGGGGCCGACCTCGTCGAGGCGCTCCTCCGGCACCGCCCACACCCCCATCGCGTTCGCCTTGAACCCGGCGCTGCGGTGGTTCATCACCGCGGCGAATCGCCGCATCAGCTTGCGGTCGCGGAACGACGCGAGCCGAGCGAGCACGTCGTCCTCGGTGAGCCCGATGCGCTCGCCGAGCACCGCGAACGGCCTCGGCGTGCAGGGCAGGTCCTCCTGCAGGGCCCGGATCGTCTCGATCTCCCCGTCCGTCAGCTCCGGCGCGGCGGTGCCGGGCGAGCGGTCCGGCCGCTCGTGCTCGAGCACCTCGGCCTTGGCGTCGGCCGCCG